>OZ253559.1:875000-4253081 GCA_965262785.1 Rhodothermales bacterium | reverse complement strand
GCCGGTCCGAGGATCAGCTTACACTTGCCCTCAGCTCTGAAGGTGATGGGTTTGCATCAACTTTCGACATTGGCCTCGACCTCTCCGATGATCGGGTTGGTAGGCCAGACGGTTCACGGGGCTCGCGACGGGGCGCTCGAAACCTGCCGTGATCCATAGCGCGGACTCATCGGCGCGGGCCAGTCAGTGACACCGGCAAGAAAGTAATTGGGCGCACTCCCTAACATTTACAACGCCTAGACTGGTGGCATTTCGCTGACGTTGTTCGGAAGAATACGACCAGATTCAACGAGTCTTCACCGTAGAGCTCCGAAGTGCCGCAAAATAGGTCCGCAACGAGCGAATAGTCCGCTGGGGGCGCCTATTCTCGCCCCATTGGGCCACCGTAGGTTCCCAAAATGACGAGTTTGGGTTAAGATTTCTGTGGAGCAAGCTCCTGGATTCCTGAGTGTCTCAGACCCTGCCAAAGCGGCGTTGCCTGCTGCGAAATTCGGATAGCGCTTCATCCAGCGCCGCATCGTCGAAATCGGGCCACCGGCAGGGTGTGAAATACAACTCTGCGTAAGCACATTCCCACAGCAGGAAGTCACTCAAGCGCTGTTCCCCACCGGTGCGAATCAGGAGGTCAACATCCGGCACAAGTGTGTCCGCATGATATGCGCGGGCCAGCGCATGCTGGATGGAGCTCACATCGTTTGGAGTGTCGGCACCGTTGAGGTGCCGGGCCGCGCACGCAAGGGCCTCCCGCGAGGAATAGTCCAAGGCCAGTCGCAAATGCAGTACTGATCCGTGGCGGGTAAGGGTTTCTGCGGCATGAATAGCACGTAAAACTTCGTTGGACAGTCGATCTCGACGCCCAATGAAGCTCAGGCGGATGTCTTCCCGCGCGAGCTTTTTGGATTCCGCGGGCAAACGACTGACGAGGAGTTGCATGATGGCTGACACCTCGGCGCGAGGGCGGTGCCAATTGTCTGAGGAGAATGCATACAGTGTGAGTGTAGAGATATTGCGCCGCGCTGCTGTCTCTGTGACGGCGCGTACTGCACTGACACCGGCTGCATGACCAGCCGTGCGTGGCAGCCCGCGCCATTTGGCCCAGCGGCCATTGCCATCCATGATAATGGCAACGTGGAGTCCCGTCCTGAGTGCAGGTTTAGGCAAGGGTTGGGTTTCGGTAGACATGAAGGTAGAGCAGTGTACCGGTGCCCTGTGCTATCAGAATCAGGCAGGCCATTATGGCCCAAGCTTCCAAATCGCCTGTGATCTCCACCATGAAATAGCTGTACACGGCAGCAGCGGCGCCAAGGGCAACCAAGGCCACTGATCCAAGGAGCACAAGCAAATCTGCCCGGATGGCGGGTCCAAAGACTCGCAAGAGGATGGCGCTGTTCACCGCGAGGACGAATAGTGAAGCTGTGATGCGGGGCCAGGTCCAAGTTTGATCCGGATTCGTAACAATGAAGAAGAGCACCAACGCCGACGCTGCGGTAGTGAGCACACAGGCTGCGATGATGGCAAGTCTGAGGAGAACTTTTATTCGCATGTCGGTCTAGTTTACTTGGCGGGCAAGCGCGAGCATTTGTTCCATCTGGTCGAGGTATTGAGTCAGGGCCACGCGGCCCTCGCGCGTGAGTCGATACTCGGTCTTCGGCAGGCGGCCGACAAACGACTTCAGGGATTCGATATAGCCTGCCGTCTCGAGTTTCCGCGCATGCACGCTGAGGTTGCCGTCCGTGGTGGCCAAAAGATTCTTCAGATCGCTAAAGCTCAGCCGTTCGCCTGCTGCCAGCGCACTTACAATCCCCAGCCGTATCCGGCCATGGATCAGCGGGTCCGGCCGAAAACTGAGGACCTTGGCAGCCCGCTTCATGGGTTGGGTAGCCTTATCCGCCATACCTTCGGGCAATCACAAGGCCAAACCCCATATGCAGCCCGCCAAACCCGGCTGCAAGCACCCAATGGGTAAGCGGCATGAGTAATGCCAAGGCACCAAATGCCATGAATGTGACGCCCAGAATCGGGATGAGCCCCACCGAGTTACCTCCGCCTGTGATGGTGCCTGCTCCATACAAGAGGAGCCATACCGAAGCCAGCAGCGCTGTGTCGCCGTACTGCCACAACGCCACTGTCAGCACAAGTCCGGCCACCAGTGGCGGTGTCATGTTCATTAAATACTTGCGGCCAGGCCCGGAGCGGAGCGATACGCCAATGCGGTGTGCCTTTCGCCTTAGCCCTACGATTCCAATGCTAAGTGCTACAAGGAGCTCAATGAGCCAAATCAACAGAAACCCATCCGCAGTCGGCTGCCGGGCAGCAAGAAACGCGGCCGGCAGGGCGGTTAGGCCAACCGCGAACATGCTCCAGCCTGGTACGGCCGTAAAGGAAGCGGTCCGCTCCATCACCTCGCGTATGAAGCGCAGGTGCTCGGTGGCTTGGTCTTCGCGCGTGCCGCGCGGAATTGGGGCGTGATCCTGTTGCATGGCCCTTTCTACCAATGCAAAGTACTTTATGTTTCAAAGTAAATGACGAGAATGTAAATGGCAAGCCTGAAGAATCCATGAAGGCCAAAAGCCGTTGCACGGGCCATGTCAACCATTGATGAATTGGCCACGCCCTGCCTGCTCATTGAGCGGCGGCGCTTGGAGGCAAACATGACCGGGATGCAAGCGCGCGCGGACCGTATGCACGTAGCACTGCGCCCGCATACGAAGACCCACAAGATGGTGGCGCTAGCCGTGCTTCAGCGTTCTCAAGGCGCACAGGGCATCACCGTGGCCAAAGTTGGAGAAGCCGAGGTTTTTGCTCAGGCAGGTTTTAGTGACATTTGTATTGCCTACACGGTCGTGGGGCGTGACAAGCTTGAGCGAATCGCGGCGCTGGGGCCGGGCCTATCATTTTGCGTTGACTCGCTCACAGCGGCGCGGCAGGCATCTGCGGTCTTTGCCAGTCGCGGCAAGCGCGCCAAGGTGCTGCTGGAGATAGACGCCGGCTACGGGCGGTGCGGCAGGCGCTGGGATGATCCGTCTTTGGTGGCATTTGCACAGCGCGTGGCGGAGCTTCCAGGCCTTAGGTTCACCGGCATACTCACGCACGAGGGCAATGCCTACAAGCCGGGGCAGGCTGGCCCTGTCATGGCTGAGGCACGGGATCGGATGCTTGCGGTAGCGTCGCGGCTCGGCGAAGCCGGCTTGGCGGTACCGGGACGCTTTGATGTAAGCGTGGGCTCAACGCCGTCTGCGTACCACTTTGCAAACGTGACCCAAAGCGGATTCGCTGTCACGGAAATACGTCCCGGCAACTACGTATTCAATGATATCACCCAAGTCAACTTGGGTGTCTGTACGCTGAAGGACTGTGCCCTGACTGTGCTTACGACGGTGATCAGCCGTCACCGAGATCCTGGCGGCACCGAACGGTTTTTTGTGGATGCTGGCCGGAAAGTGCTGACATCGGACCGGGCACCACTGTCGGATGAATTCGGCAGGCTGCTGTATCATCCCAGGAGCATGGTGCCACATCCGCATACACGCCTGGTCAATCTGAGTGAGGAGCATGGCTGGGGCGCAGTGCGAGGCGGAAGTACGCTGGCCGTTGGAGACCGCGTGCGCGTGGTACCCAATCACGCCTGCGTAGTCGTCAACACGCAGGAAGAGGCGTTCTTGGTGGACGGCGACGAAGTAGTGGCAACGTGGCGCGTGGATGCGCGCGGGTGCGTACAATAGCTATGGGTATTCGATGAAAGCAGTAATGAAGGTGGCACCCGGCGTCGGGCAGATTGCACTGCAGGAGATTGCCACGCCAGACGCTGGCCCTGGCGAAGTGAAGCTAAAGGTGCACGCAGCCGGCATTTGCGGCACCGATATTCATATCTATCTGGACGAGTTCAAGACGCGCCCGCCAGTAGTGCTGGGTCATGAGGTCTGCGGTGAGGTGGTTGGCCTGGGGCAGGACGTTGAGGATGTGGAACTGGGCACCCGGGTCACAACCGAAACCTATTTCTATACATGCGGTCGCTGTCGGTATTGCCGTGCAGGGCAAAGCAACCTCTGCCACCAAAGGTGCTCCATCGGGTCAGCCGTCAACGGCGGATTTGCAGAGTATCTTGTCGTACCGGCTGGCAACCTCCACCAGCTGCCAGAGCGTATTTCGTATCAGGAAGGCGCCCTGACGGAGCCACTGGCCTGCGCTGTACAGGGGGTGCAGCTATGCAGCACGCCCGTACGTGCTGGTGAAGTCGCCGTGATTGCGGGGCCCGGGTCTATCGGACTCCTTGCGTTGCAACTTGTCAAGGCTGCGGGTGCTCTAGCCATCGTTTTGGGTACTGACGTAGATTCGCGTCGCCTGGCCGTTGCAGAGGCGCTCGGCGCAGATTACACGTTCAACGTAAGCCGGCATGACCCGCGGTCACTCATTGAGGATTTGACGCATGGCGGCCTCGGCGCTGATGTAGTTTATGAATGCTCGGGCGCCACCCAGTCGGCAGGCCAGCTACTTGAACTCGTGCGGCGCCGTGGGCGCTATGTCCAAGTGGGGCTGTTTGGCAGGCCCGTATCTTGGGACCTGGACCAGGTATGCTACAAGGAGCTGGTAGTCACCGGCAGCAATGCGAGTACGCCCGAGTCTTGGCTGAGGGCGGTGCGGTTGCTTTCCAGCGGTACGGTGGATGTGAAGCCGCTCATCACACATGCTTTCCCGCTGGCGGAGTGGGAAGCAGCCTTTGAGACTTTCCGCACCAAACGTGGCATCAAGACCCTGTTTCGCCCGCATTTATAGCGCAGTTTAGTGCTACGCACCTTGCCTGGAGGCCGCACCCTGAGCGCATGCGCTTACGCTGTCTTCCCGTAAGCAGCTCGAGGCCCTGCTGCGTGGGCGCATCATACGATTCCTGTGAAGAAATGCGTAACTTGTTCATCTTACGACTGCACTTCTTTTCTTTGCTGTCCGCAAACGCTTGTCGGGAATAGAATGCTAGCGCGAATTGGCTGCTTGGGCTTGAGTCACCATGACGCACCTGTGGCCGTGCGTGAGGCGCTGTGCTTGTCGCCGGCGGCTCAAGACGGCCTCTATGAGCGCGCAGCCGACCTGCGGGGCTTTGCGCTGCTTTCCACCTGCAACCGGCTGGAATTCTATATTGAACGCGAGGCGGATGACACCCGATCACTCCAGACAGCGATCAACGGCCTCCTCCCGCCAAACCACGGCAATTATCTGGCGGCCGCTCGGTCCCATGTGTACGAGTACACGGGTTCAAACGCCGCACGGCATCTGGCGCGCGTCGCCGCCGGACTGGATTCAATGGTGCTGGGCGAGCCGCAGATTCAAGGTCAGGTGCAGGAATGCCTCAGGCAGTCTACCTCACGTGGTCATGCAAGCCCGCTGCTTTCGGCGCTGTTCCAGACAGCGCTCAAGGCCGGCGGGCGCGTACGGCAGGAATCGGCGCTAGCGCGCAACCCCGCAAGCGTGGCATCCGTTGCCGTTGACTTAGTCCGCCGACTGACCGGGCCGCTAGCTACACCGCGAATCGCCATCATCGGGGCTGGCGTGATGGGCCGCCTGGTAGCAAAGATCCTGTGCGGTGCGGGAGTATCCCGGCTGGTGGTGGTGAATCGTTCCGAAGCAAATGCGGCCAAACTCGCTGAGACTATGGGCGCGCAGGCGCGCCCCCTGGCGGTGCTCGAAGAGGTGCTCCGCGAAGTTGACGTGGTTTTTTGCACGGCGCGCGGTCAGGGTGTGCTCTTGGGCCAGCGTCATCTCCAAGGTCGCCAAATGCCGCTGCTTATTGTTGACCTGGCAGTACCTCGCAACGTTGATGTAAGCGTACAGCGCATAGCGGGGGTTCGGCTATTTGACATTGACAGCTTGCGCGCAGAGGTTGACGCTTCATTGGCGCTGCGCCGTGCCGAAGTTCCCAAAGCCGTAGCTATCGTTGACGAAGAAATAGAAGCGCTCGAAGGACGCGTACGTGCGCTGACCGTAGAACCAGTCATACGCAATCTTCGACTCAAAGCCGATACCATCCGGCAGGAGGAGCTTGCACGTGCGCTAAAGGGCATGAACGGCTTGGGCGCGGATGACGTGGCGCGGCTGCGACATTTTTCTCAAACACTGGTCAACAAGCTCTTACACGAGCCGACGACAAGGCTGCGGGAGCGCGCCAGCACCAGTGATGCTGGTCCAGAGACGGACTTGATCCGGGCACTTTTTGCCCTCTAGAATGCGGGGCGTCACCGTGGGGACGCGCCGGTCACGCCTGGCGCTGGTGCAGACGAGGCTCGTTTGCGCAGCTCTTCAGTCGGCGTGGCCAGACCTGGACGTTAAGGTAGTGGAGATCACGACTGAGGGCGACAGGCTCGCGGGCGCACTCGTTGGCGGTAGGGGGTTGTTTACCTCCGCATTGGAGGAGGCCATAGTTGAAGGCCGCATCGACTTAGCGGTTCATTCGCTTAAGGATCTACCTACGGTGTCGTGGCCAGGTGTTGCATTGGGCGCCATACTAGGCCGCGCAACAGCAAGGGATGTTCTCATGACACGGGGTGCTTTTAGTTTGGACACTCTACCTCAAGGGGCTTCCGTTGGCACATCGAGCCGGAGGCGACGAGCACAGTTGTTAGCATACAGGCCGGACCTGTCCGTGCAGCCGGTGCGCGGTAACGTGAACACGCGCGTAGACAAGATGCGTGCGGGCGAGGTAGATGCGCTGGTTCTTGCTCAGGCAGGGCTCAAACGCCTCAACATCGAGCACGGCGCGGGTGCGATACTGCCACTGAAGGTGATGTTGCCTGCCCCCGGACAAGGGGCCCTTGCCGTGCAGTGCCGTGCCGACTGTGATGAAGCAGTCACCCTTCTGGGAGCCGTGGATTGCCCTAACGCCCGGACGACCACTACGGCGGAGCGTGCGTTCCTGTCTGCCCTGGGAGGCGGATGCGCCGCACCCATTGCCGCCTATGCGCGGCTAGCGAACCAAGAACTCATCACCATGCAGGGCATGGTGGCCTCTACCGAGGGCGAACGGGTCATTCGTGTGATGGGCGAGGGAAGAGAACCCCGGTCTCTGGGTGCCCGACTTGCGGAAGAAGCGCTGCGCCGTGGTGCGGTGGAGGTACTAGGTGTTGCGTAGCCCCCTAGCGCAGAAACGCGTGGTAGTGACACGGCCGGAGGATCAGGCGGAAGCGCTTTGCGGAATGCTCTATGACGCCGGAGCCTTTCCAATCCGATTTCCAACAATCCGTTTGGTAAAGACGGCCAATAGCAGCTTCACCAAAGTCGTCCTTTCCCGCCTTAGAGACTATGACTGGATCGTATTTACTAGCGCGAACGGGGTGCGGATTGCCTTAGAATCGATGGGCTCCCCGTGGCCGGTTACCGCCAAGGTTGCGGCGATAGGGCCGGCAACCAGGCAGGCACTTGAAGGCGCCGGGGTGAGAGTTCACTATATGCCGACTGAGTATCGTGCAGAGCGCATAGCGGACGGAATTGACGGAAGACGAGTATTGCTATTGCGTGCCCGCGGAGCGAGGCCGGCGCTGAGAATGCTCCTGCAGGCGCGTGGCATACGCGTAGAGGAAGTAGCGATATACTTCGCAGAGACAAACGAACCTATGCCGGCTGCATTTAATGCGGTGCACGCCGGCGTGGACGCAATCACGTTTACGAGTGCATCCACGGCCCGAAGCTACGCAGAGCTAACGGGCATCAACACCGCAGGAGCTGTCGTGGCCTGCATTGGTCCGATCACGGCCAAGGCCGCAAGGGCCCTGGGATTCAATGTTCGCGCCGTGGCCACAGATTACACCACCCAGGGCCTGGTTGATGCGTTAAAGGTCTACTATGGCCGGAGATAGTATGCATCTGACTTGGAGACCGCGCCGCCTGCGACGCACGGCCGCGCTAAGACGCCTGGTACGCGAAACCACGCTGACTCCCACAGATTTTATCTATCCGCTTTTTGTTACCCATCACGACACCGGGCCGGTCCCGCACATGCCCGGCATAGAGCGTCTGAATGTGACAGGATGCGTTCGTGCGGCGCGTGAAGCAGCTGCGCTCGGCGTTGCAGGGGTCCTGCTTTTTGGCATCCCTGAACAAAAGGATGCTATTGGCAGCGAGGCGATGGACCCAATGGGACCCGTGACGCAGGCTGTGCGTGCGCTGAAAGCCGAGACACCTGAACTGGTGGTAATAACCGATGTGTGCTTGTGCTCGTACACGGATCATGGCCATTGTGGCGTACTCTCTGGTAGCGGGATCAGTAACGACGCGACTCTGCCGATTCTGGCGGACATGGCATGCGTACATGCAGAGGCCGGTGCGGATATAGTGGCCCCAAGCGGCATGATGGACCATATGGTCGCTGCTATCCGTAGCGGGCTGGATGCGAAGGGCTACGCAGATATTGCCATCCTTTCCTATAGCGCCAAGTATGCATCCGCCTTCTATGGGCCCTTTCGGCATGCTGCTGGCGGAGCGCCGCAGTTTGGGGACCGCAAGACGCACCAGCTGGATCCGTCCAATGTGCGCGAGGCACTGCGCGAGGTGGCCCATGACGTCCGCGAAGGTGCAGACATGATCATGGTAAAGCCGGCGCTGTCATACCTTGATGTGATCAGCCGGGTGCGCGCACGTATACCTGACCTGCCTTTGGTGGCGTACAACGTTAGCGGAGAGTATGCTATGGTTAAGGCGGCGGCAATTCTGGGTCTGGCAGAAGAAGAGAGTGCAACGCTTGAGGTGCTCTCTAGCATCAAACGTGCCGGTGCGGACAGCATTATCACGTACCACGCACTGGAAGCTGCGGCCTGGCTGCAATCATAGCGTTATATGGCCCTAGATATACAGGAGCAGCGACCCAAAGGGGTTGACCTCAGGGAGCGCGGACGCGACGAGGCGGGCCGGGCCCTCTACCTCGATGCACGGCTTTACATGCAACTCCAGGTATTTGGGGGTTGCCAGGATGTGGAACCAATCAGGAGGATCTGCGAGCGTCATGGGTTGCGCGGCGCGCTATATGCCAATGTGCTAGATCCCTATGGCTTCGGGCTACTCGCGATGAGTGAGGACCCGGAGTACTTCGTCACAGAGCTTCGTGCCTTGTTATCGATGGCGCCGTTTGCGGCCCTTGCGTTCAAGCCGGCACATGCGTTGTTTGGCCGGACCTACACAATTGGTTACGAAAGCGACCTTGAGGAGGTCTTGCTCAAGCGACCGCAGCGCTACGTAACCAACCCAGACTGGCCGTGGGCCCTTTGGTATCCTTTGCGTCGATCCGGCTCCTTCGAGGAGCTGACGAGCCAGGAGCGGCGCACCGTCCTGATGGAGCATGGCGGTATCGGCCATGCATATGGCAAGGCAGATCATGCTCACGACATCCGCTTGGCATGCCACGGCCTGGATACGAACGACAATGACTTTGTCGTGGGCCTGTTGGGCAAGAGGCTGTATCCACTTTCTGCTATTGTGCAGCGGATGCGACAGACGCGCCAGACCGCACGCTACCTGAGCCAGATGGGTCCATTCTTCGTGGGCAGAACGTTGTGGCAGTCGGATTGCGGGGCATGAATGATATTCTCCTCAGGGCGTGTCGCGGCGAGGCCGTGCCCTATACTCCGGTCTGGATAATGCGTCAGGCGGGGCGGTATCTCCCCGCGTATCGCGCGTTACGCAAGGGTCGCACCATGATGGAGGCATTGCGCGATCCGGACTTAGCCGCAGAAATCACACTCCTTCCCTGTGAAACGTTTGATCTGGACGCGGCGATTGTGTTCTCGGACATTTTGCCACCGCTCATCGGGATGGGGTTGGACTTGGAATTCCTGCCGGGTGTGGGACCACGTATCAAGGCGCCGCTAGCGAGCAGCAAGCAGATCGACCGGCTCCGCGTGCCGCCGGCAGCGGAGGCGATGCCTGAAACGCTTGAGGCCATCCGACGCGTTAAGCGGGCAGTGCGCGTGCCGCTTATCGGGTTTGCGGGCGCACCCTTTACGCTGGCGAGCTACGCCATCGAGGGCGGCTCCTCTCGCACGTATCTTCGAACGAAGACGCTCATGTACACCGAGCCCGCTGCGTGGGATCGGCTCCTGAAAAAGCTGGTGGCGGTGGTAGCGGACCTGCTAAGGGAACAAGTAAAGGCAGGAGCGGACTGCGTGCAGGTCTTTGACTCGTGGGCCGGAGCGCTCGGGCCATCGGACTACGTCCGTTTCGTTCAGCCGTATACCAAGATGCTGTTTGCGCGGTTGGCAACGTTGGAGGTGCCTACAATTCACTTCAGCACAGGCACAGCGGGCGCTCTGGCTTCCATCGCGGCTGCAGGGGGCGATGTCATCGGCGTGGACTGGCGCATTGCGCTTGATGCCGCGCGAAAAGTCGTGCAGCGCCCGGTGATGGGGAATCTGGACCCGACAGCTCTGTTTGCGCCGTGGCGCGAACTAAAGGCCCACACAGATGACGTGCTTCGTCGGGCGGGCGCGACAGGACACATATTCAATTTGGGCCACGGCATTTTGCCTGGCACGCCGGTCGACAACGTTCGTCGCCTCATTGATTACGTCCACCAAGCGACTTCTACAGGCTCATGATCAAGCCAATCGGCGTGCTGTTTATGGCCTACGGAGGACCGGATAGCTTGGACGACATTCCGGGCTATCTGGCCGACATACGGGCGGGGCGCACCACCTCCAATGCCCTGGTGGAAGAGATTACACGCAACTATCGGTTGATCGGTGGCGCCAGCCCACTCTTGCCGCTAACCAGAGACGCTATTTGCGAAACGATGAAAGTGCTGGGGACCCGCGTGCCGCAGGGCACTTTTGCGGATTACCTCGGCATGAGGCACTGGGCGCCGTGGATTGAAGAGACCGTGGGCACCATGATTGACGACGGAATCGAGCGTGCGGTGAGCCTCGTGCTGGCTCCACACTTCAGCAGGATGAGCATTGCCAAATACCAGGCAAAGATCGCAGCAGGGCTTGGCCTTTTTCGCGGTGAGATTGCTTTTGAGCATATCAGTGCCTACCACGACGCTCCCGGTCTAATTACGGCGCTAGCCAGGCGCGTGCACATAGGCTTGGAGCGCTGGCCTGAAGAGGAGCGAAATACCGTCCACGTAGTCTTTAGCGCGCACAGTCTGCCGACTCGAATCCTCAAAAGCGGCGATCCCTACGACGATCAGATGCAGGAAACAGCGCAGCTGGTAGCCGCTAAGGCGGGTCTCCCTCCGACGCAGTGGTCTTGGAGCTACCAGTCTGAGGGCCGTAGCCCCGAGCCATGGCTGGGTCCACAGTTAGAAGACCACATCCCGTATTTGGCTAAGAAGGGAATAAGGAATATCGTGAGCGTGCCAGTAGGATTTGTTTCGGATCACGTTGAGATTCTTTTCGACATTGACATCGAGGCCCAAGAGGTCGCGCGGGCGTGCGGCGTGCGTTTGGAGCGTCCTCCTTCGCTCAACAGCGATCCGCATTTCATCGGTACGCTTGCGGATATTATTTGCAGCGGCGCACGTCGCGCCGGATGGCTTGAGGCATGACGCGCCCCCGCCGGGTGGTCATCGTTGGCGGCGGTATCACGGGGCTTGCAGCAGCCTTCCACCTGCAGACCAGTGGCGTGCCGCTAAAGGTCACGGTTCTGGAAAAGGCCGATCGTCTGGGTGGTTGCATCTTCACTGAGCGCAGCAGTGGGTTTGTTATGGAGCACGGGGCAGACGTGTTCCTCGCTCGAAAGCCGCATGCCGTCGCACTCTGTGAGGCGCTCAGCCTCCAGGCTCAGGTGCCCTTGCAGCGTCGTGCCTACCTTCGGCGCGCTGATGGCCTGTATTCCCTGCCAGAGGGTTTTAGCGGACTGGTGCCCGCCCGCATGGGGCCGGTACTTTCGACGCGCCTGCTATCACTTAGCGGCAGGGCGCGCCTGCTGTTGGAGTATTTGGTGCCGCCGCGAAGTAGCGCAGAGGAGGAGTCGGTTCAGGCATTCTTTACGCGTAGATATGGACGCGAAGCCTATACTCGGATCATTGCGCCCCTCTTGGGGGGGCTTTCGGGCGGGGACCCGGCGACGCTGAGCGTAGACGCGTTGTTGCCGCACCTTAGGGCGATGGAGCAGGCGCACGGCAGCCTGCTTCGTGCTACGGCGCGTGGGCCGCGGCCGCGCGTTAGCGCCCTGCGCAGCCTGGCGGGTGGCCTGGGCACGCTCATCGAATCGCTTCGGTTGCGCCTAAGCACCACAGCAATCCGAACCAGGGTGTCCGTTCACGCTATCTGTAGGGAGGGAGCGCAGTACGCGGTCCACGCGAATGGCGGAGTGACCTGGAAGGCTGAAGGCGTGCTCATCGCGGCACCGGCCTTCGCAGCCGCGGAGATGCTTGCGCCTCTGAACCCCGGTTTGTCCGAAGAGCTAGGCACCATTCGCTATGGCGCAACGATAGCGGTGCAACTTGCGTTTCGCGAATCGCAGGTGCCACGCCGTCTTGATGCATCCGGATACCTCTCGGCGCTTGGAGCGGACCGCATGGCAGTAGCTTCAACGTGGAGCAGTGCGAAGCTGGCGGAGCGAGCGCCTGAAGACCATGTCCTGGTGCGCGTAGTGCTGGGCCGGAAGGGCGACGATGCGGTGTTTGCCTTGGACGATGCGCGACTGCTAGCTTTGGCCCAGGCGGAGGTGAAAGAAATCCTTGGCGTGAAGGCGTCACCCAGCTTGCAGCGGGTTCATCGCTGGCACAAATCGCTGCCTCAATACGACATGGGGCACCGTAAGCGCTGCTCGCGGATTGGTGCTATGAGCAACGAGCATAGCGGACTGCACCTGGCAGGCGCAGCGTATCGCGGTGCAGGCATCCCGGATTGCATTAGAGATGCTCAGCGTGCCGCAGAAGCGATTTTGTCGGACTTGGAGTTAAGTGATGCATAAGCGATCAGAGAAACTGTTTGAGGAGTCCTGCCAAGTGCTGCCTGGAGGCGTGAATTCGCCCGTGCGGGCCTTCAGAGCGGTCGGAGGGACACCGGTATTCATTGAGCGTGGCGAGGGTCCGTACCTCATTGACGTGGACGGCAATCGGTACATAGATTACGTGCTTTCTTACGGCCCACTTATACTGGGCCACACGCCGGAGGTCGTTATCAGTGCGATTCTGGAAGCGTCCCGTTGCGGTACCAGCTTTGGAGCGCCTTCAGAAAAGGAGACGACACTCGCCCGCCTCGTGATGCGGCACATGCCCCGCATTGAGACAATTCGCTTTGTCAATTCCGGAACAGAGGCCTGCATGAGTGCGCTCCGCCTGGCGCGCGCATATACTCGCCGCAACAAAATCATCAAGTGTGAAGGGAATTACCATGGCCACGCAGACGCACTCCTGAAGCAAGCTGGGTCGGGCCTGGCCACGCTCGGCCTTCAGGACTCGCCGGGGATTCCCATGGGTGCAACCCAGGATACAATCGTCGTCCCCTTTAACGATCTGGATGCGATGGACCGGGCGCTTCGGAATCATCAGGGCAGCGTAGCAGCCATTATGCTAGAACCTGTAGCCGGCAATATGGGTGTCATTCCACCGGCACCGGGCTACCTTCAGGCCGTGCGGGCGCTGACCCGTGAACACGGGGCGCTGCTAATTTTCGACGAGGTAATGACCGGGTTTCGCGTGCACCCGGGCGGGGCGCAGACGCTATACAACGTGCGTCCGGACCTGACGACGCTGGGCAAGGTCATAGGTGGAGGGCTGCCGGTCGGAGCTTATGGCGGGCGCAGTGACATCATGGAGATGGTGGCGCCTCAGGGACCGATGTATCAGGCCGGTACGCTGTCTGGCAACCCTTTGGCCATGTCCGCCGGCATCGCAACGCTGCAGTCACTCAATGAAGCATGGCCCGTGGCCCGTGAGGCGGCCTTGCAGATAGCCGAGGGAATTCAGGCTGCAGCAGCCCGAAAACAAATTCCCGTGCAGGTTCACCAGGTCGGGGCCATGTTCAGCTGCTTTTTCAGCAGAACACCGGTGACCGATTACCAGACGGCGCACGGGTGTGACATGGAACGCTTTGCACGGGTATTCTGGGCGTTGTTGAGGCGTGGCATATACTTGCCGCCGTCGCAGTTCGAGGCGTGCTTTACTTCGTCGGCCCATGGCCCGGACCAGATTAAGCACACGATACAAGCCTTTGAAGCTGCGCTGTCAGCCTGATGGTACCAGTGCCTTTTTCCACGAGACCTGAAGTCCATAGGCTTGGTGCTGTACCGCAACATCCGCGATGCTGTCTATGATGGCATGCGCCTGCGCCAATGCCTGCGATGTATTGGTCGTTAAGACGCCGATGACGTAGGAGCCTGCAGCGCGCGCCGCGGATACTCCCGCGGGCGCGTCTTCAACAACTACGCAGTGGTCTGCGCAAACGCCAAGGCGTTGTGCCGCGCGTAAGTACGGCATGGGATGTGGCTTGCCCAAGGTGACATCATCACCCGTGATGAACACGCGAGGCAGCGGAAGGCCGAGTTGATCGATCAGGCGACGCGCGAATCCCGCCGGTGCACTGGTGGCAATGGCCCACGCGTCAGGCGGAATGCAGTCCAGCAGGTCCAGCACTCCGCCAAAGATCCTTACACCATCAAAGGACTGTGTCTCGTCCAGGCCAGCCCTGTATGCCAGCGCCTGCTCATGTGCATCAAGGTGTGGGGCGACCTGGCGGATGGTTGAGCTTACAGGCCGACCATGGTGAACCGCCACGATGTCCGAAAAGGAGACGCCGTTGCGTTTGGCCCATACCTCCCAGTGCTGTTCGTAGAGGGCATTGGAGTCAATAAGAACTCCATCAAGGTCGAAAATTAGCGCACTGCACGACAATGAGGGCATGAGGCATCTGTGCTTAATCGTGGTGGGATTATACGAACCGCCCCGCCGTCCGTGCTGTGCTTTGGGCGAATCGAAACATGCGCGTAGCAGAAGCTGTGTGGCCTGCGACACCTTTTTATGAATGCAGCGGCGATTCGCAAGCTGGAAATCTGAGTCACGTGCTTAAATTCGAAATTGCTATGCAGGGATTGCTGGCGCGGCCTTCAAAGGCAATCCTCTAGCGGGGCCTGCCGCACAGAGGCGCGCGGACGAGCTAGCACAAAGGCAGGCAGGGTCGTAGGCGCGGTGTTGTGCCGATTGCAGGGTTGCTTTTGATGCCAAACCACCCTCCTCGCGCGGCAGTGCGGTATCGCGTAGGTTGGCCAGGTCGTGACACGCTAGAGAGAGCAAAGCGCCGGATGCTTGCAGAGGGCCAAACGGCGCACAACCCAGGCGCACAGAGAGGATCATGGATCGCTTGACAACAAGTCGATAACTGTCCTGGAAGACCGTGATCCGGCTGCATTTGCAGGGATTGCACAAATTCAAGTTGGGAATTGGAAAGTTGCTGTGGAGGTGGACCCTAGCCTCCACCACTCCTTTCCAACCATATGAACCCCTCACAGCCTGTTTTGGGGAGCACTGAGGCGCCTGCAGACGCCCAGATCAATCCCTCCGGTGACGCGCGGCGGCTTCTGATGAAGCTCTGCACGCACATACTGCAACAATTGACCACCGACTGGCCCATTCCGGCAGCGCATCAGCAGCCGGTGCCACCGCCCGTAGTGATCAAGGCTTCTGCTGCGGCCCAGGACACAAAGCCAGACTCGGCGCAGTTGAATGAAGCGTGGCAGCTGTTGCATTCGCGCAGTCTGCAAGACGACCCGATCGTTGCGATCTGGCTGCGCGGGCTGTGCCCACGCGGCGTTAGCATCGTTCTTGGAGCGGGTCTGACCATCACGGGCTATCGCCGCATACTTGGCCTGGTAGCGTGCTACCCTGAAAACGTCTCTGCTCTTACGTCCTTTGTGCAGTCGCTGTGCGATCGTGGTCTTTCGGCCGCCGATGGGCTGCTCTGTGTGCTGCCCAGCAGTACGGGACTTCAATCGGCGGTGCGCCAGGTGTTCGGCCCCAGGGTCGCTATACAGCGCTGTCTCAATACGCTACTGGATCAAGTCACCTGTGGTCTTCCGGAAGACCTTGTTCCTGTGTATC
This sequence comes from Rhodothermales bacterium, assembly GCA_965262785.1. Classification (GTDB taxonomy): domain Bacteria; phylum Bacteroidota; class Rhodothermia; order Rhodothermales; family Bin80. The sequence continues at coordinate 4,237,063 of OZ253559.1, read as the reverse complement.
GCAATCGCCTCCGCCAGGCATGGAATGGGTTCGATGCCCGGGAAGCTGAACGCGCACTCACCCGTATTCACCAGGACTTGACGCGCGTCAATCGGTCCGCAGCGAAGGTTTTATGGGAGGGCCTGGAGCAATCTCTGACGATTCAACGCACGGGCATGCTGCTCAAGCTCGACCGGGGGCTGCGCGTGATGCGCTTCATGGATGCCATCAGTCGCAGGTTGCAGACCCCGGCCAGCGCCGTTTTCCAGCAACGCGAACAGATGGCACTGGCACTGTTGGAACACGAGGCTCAGCTGCGCCGTGTGGCCCATGCGGCCCATCTGCCACAACTTCGTGAGATTCTCATCAACCTCAACGCCGTATGATGACCCATACCCCTATGCTGGATCAATCACTCATCGAGGACCTTCGCGGGCTTGCGCAAAGGAATTTCATCGGCCTGGCCAGCTGCCTTGGAAGTCTTGATCATCTTCTTACCAAGATGGCCACATGGGTCATGGAAGCCGAGGCCCACTTCATATGCGGCGCACGTGGGAAGCACCATAAGACCGGCTTTCAGCGCTGGGGGGCGAATCCGGGTTCCATCCGCGTCGGTTTGGAGCGCATTGCGGTCCGCGTTCCGCGCGTGCGGAATGTACGAACCCGAAAGGAGCGTCCTCTGCAAACGTACCGCCTCTTGCGCGAGCGTGGGCTTATGGACCGGGAAAGCGTGACACGAAGGTTGCTGTGTGGACTGTCGCGGCGCAATTACAGGCAGGCGGCCCAAGTCTTCACCGATAGTCTGGGGTTGAGTGCCAGCAGCATAGGCAACGCCTTCATTACGCAGACGGCAGCGCTACTGAAGGCATTTGAGACGCGCCGATTCGATCAGCACACCTTTGCGGTGCTCCTGCTTGATGGCAAGTATTTGGCTGGTATGCAGATGATCGTAGCGATGGGCATCACGACCGAGGGCGAGAAGGTCGTACTGGGCTTTGCGGAAAGCCGTACCGAGAACAGTGCGCAGGTGGAGTCGCTGCTGCAGGATCTGTTGCGTCGGGGCTTCACCCATACCGACAAGCTGTTGGTACAGGTGGACGGCAGCCGCGGGCTTCGCAAGGGGATCAGCGCGGTGTTTGGGGATGCGGTCGAATTCCAGCGCTGCCAGTGGCACAAGCGTACCAATGTGACGCGTCACATCAAAAGCAAGCCAGCGGCCACGCAAATGAAGCGTCGGCTTCAGGCGGCTTGGGAGCTACCCACGTACAAGGAGGCACGGGCGGCGCTTGTGTCGCTGCATGAAGCGCTGCAGCGGTCGTGCCCGAAAGCCGCACGCAGTCTGGAGGAGGGTTTGGAGGATACGCTGACGCTTCACCGGTTGGGGGTGCGGAACCAGGCTGTCAGAGACAGTCTGAAGACGACGAACATCATCGAGAACCTCAACAGCATTATTGCGAACCGATCACGGAACGTGAAGCGCTGGGGATCATCGGGGATGCGTCAGCGCTGGTGCGGGGCGATATTCATGCAGTACGAGTCGAATCTGAAGCCGATACGCCGGGAGGACATGAAGGAGCTGACCAAGGTGCTGAGCACCTCCGGGGGTCGATGGGTTAGTGGGGATTCGGTCTGCCAGCCCCAAGGGGCTGCAAAGGCAACACCTGCCGCTGGATGCCCCCGCGCAGTAGTGCGCTGCTGACGCTGGCATAACGCAAAACCCGCAGCTGCCTGGACGCTCTGAGGCGCTGCACCCTGCCAAGATCGCCGCTTACGCGTGCGATCAGAGGATACCTGCGGGATATCGTGCCCGGAAAGTCACTCCACGAGCCTACCTACGCCCGAAAATCCGCGTGTGAGCACGCAATTGGGCCCACATAGGCATGCACCGCCCCATTTGCACCCACACTCTCGGCCCGAAGCGCAATCCATTGCCAAAAGATATCTACTTTGAGGGCCCATCTCGGCAGAAGCCGCCGAAACCCAACTAAATTTTGTGCAATCCCCATTTGCATCAACGCAATATTTGAACAGTGGGAATGCAGCGCGGATTGAAGGCACGCTGCGGATACCTTGGTACAACGCGTAGTCCGGCCACGGCGGCGCTAAGGCGAACACGCCATTGCCTTGGAGTAAGGCCGAGCGATCAGAATCCGACGAATGGCCGCCGGTGCACTACTCGAGAATCAAAGGCCCTGGGCACACCGGCCCTGCGCAGCCCCGTCAACCGGATGGCAGCGCCAACGATCAAGCAGCATTCGCGCCCGCGCATAGAAGACGGGTGAGAACGCGCAAACATCAGCCCGTCATGGCTCGTCGTTCGCGAGCCGCAGAATCGTAGCCGGCCTACTACAACCACGGTGTCGTGCACGGTATCTTACTGCGTGGGCAATTGCGACTCACGCAGGTGCCAATTTCTGAAAATCCAATGACCATACCACGAGGGGCCGCGCGTCTTGCAGGCGTGCAAGCACCGGTGATGGGGCTGGTGGCGGACCTCATTCAGCAGCATCCGGGGACGATTTCGTTAGGGCAGGGAGTTGCGCACTACGGACCACCCGAAGCAGCTTTGCGGCATGTGCAGGATTTCATTCGTACCCCGCCCGCCCATGGTTACGGATACGGCACTGGACGCAAGAAGCTACGCGCCGCGATTGCAGAAAAGCTTCGGGCTGAGAACCAACTTGACGGAGAGTTCGAGGTGGTTGTGACGGCGGGCAGCAACATGGCATACTTTGAGGCGATGCTGGCCATCACAGACCCGGGCGACGAGGTAATCCTGATTGCCCCCTACTACTTCAATCATGAGATGGCTGTGGGTATCGCGGACTGCCGACCGGTTATTGTCCAACTCGGACCGAACTTTGTCCCGGATGTGGACGCCATTAAAGCCCACCTGTCGCATCGTACGCGGGCTATCGTAACGGTTTCTCCAAATAATCCGACAGGGGTAGTCTATTCGCCAGCCCTGCTCCAGGAAATCAACCGACTATGTGCAGAGAGCGGAATCTACCACATCAGCGACGAGGCGTACGAGTACTTCACCTTTGACCGAACGCATCACTATTCGCCTGGAGCTACGCCAGGTGCGGCCGGACACACTATCTCGCTGTATTCTTTCTCCAAGTCGTACGGCATGGCGGGCTGGCGGCTGGGATATATGGCCCTGCCTGCCCACCTCTTGCCGGCAGTCAAGAAGATCCAAGACACCAATGTGATCTGCGCCTCTCTGACAAGTCAGCACGCGGCGCTGGCAGCCTTAGAAGTCGGCCCTGACTACTGCCGCCAATATCTGGCCGGTTTTGATGAGGTGCGCAAAATGGTGCTGGAACGCCTTGCAGGCTTGGAGCCACGCCTGCAAGTGGCGTGTGCCAAGGGTGCGTTCTACGTGTTCATGAACCTGAATACGACGTTGACATCCTATGCGGTGTGCGAAAGGCTTATCAGAGAGTACCGCGTTGCCGTGATCCCCGGGAGTACTTTTGGGCATGCGATGCCGTCCATACGGATTGCCTATGGCAACCTGACAGAACACGCGATCATGGAAGGTATGGACCGCCTGTGCATGGGCTTGCGCGTGCTACTCCAGTAGGTAGGCGCGGGCGTTACGTAGAATCTGTTTGTACGAGGCAAGTTCGTGCGCCCTGTCGTCATGGCCTAGCGTGTTGACCAGTATTGTCGCGTCCCCGTGACGGCGCAGCCATACCACCGGATACACCGCTCCCGTTTCCTGGGAACGCCCGATCGCCAGCACGACCGCCTCGGACTCCGGCAGAAGCTCCGCCCGGTAAAGCTCGTCCACAATATCAAAGGAAGCCGGCACATCGTGCATGATCGGGTGAAGCGGCTGCAGCACTTCGACCGTAAAGGACTGCAGTGGCTCATGGCTGCGCGCGCCGCCACCGACTATGTACTGATTCCACTCAGGCCAGTCCTCCCAGTTGTACCACGACGCGGGATGCGTCACCATGATCGGTTTGCCTGCAGCGACATGCGCAAAGATGGCCGCGCGGCTTGCGGTGTCGGACACCGGCTTGTTGTTTGCCATAGCCAACAGATCCGCGCCGCTGAGTGCCGCACGAAAAGACGCGTCGGCAGCCTCCGTGTAAACATATGCCCGCTCGCCCGCTCCGTAAAGGATCTGGCCATCGGCGAAGCCGAACACGCGTGCATGGTGGTGTGACTGCCGTCCGCGGCTGGCGCTGCCTGCAAGTGACACGATAGTGCCCTCTTGGCCAGGCCATCTCCAGCCGGCATCGTTGCGAGGCAAGTCCGGCGCTGCCGATACCGTAAGTACCCCCTGCATGACGGCCCAGTGCCCAGGTACACTACATACAAAGGGGTATTCTCCTGCTGGCAGTGCTCCGAGTGAAATCTCCCTATTCTGGCCCATTTCCAGCACGCCGGTGGATGCAATTACCCGGGGCTGCTGTGAGGGCGGGATGTACTCGTTTGCGATTGCGTCCGGGTCCGCCATGTAGCTATCGAGCGCCTCGCCGAATACCTGCAAGTCGCCAGGCTGCAAGAATAGAGCGTTATGCAGATCGGGATGCAGGTTCTCAAATGCAACCATGATACGCTGCCCCGCGAAGGCATGCAGGTGCGTTTGGCCAAAGCGCATGATGCCCTCTGGCGCGTCCAGAACAAGCTGTGCACTTGGGAGCAGTGACCCGTCCTGCAGGCTACTCTCTTGCGCTTGCTCAGGCTTTTTGACTATGCCGACGTACTCAGGGAATACATTTAACGCAGCCTCAATCCAGCGATCGCCGCCGTCTTGGGCTTCGCGGCTAGCATAGAAGGCCTTGGCTCCGACGGCGTGGCCCAGCTCAGCCACCAGCAGAACGGCTTCGAGACGTGTGTTCAGGTTGGGGTCGGTGAACACACCGGCGCTGGCGAGCACCTCTCCAACGTCGGCGCTGTAGGGGATCGTTTGAATTGCTGCCTTGCGAACGGCGGCGGCCGGGTGCCTAAGTGCTTGTGTGGCTGCGGTGCGGAGCGCTTCGGTCGCGTCCAGACCGTGAAGGGTCCAAAGTGCATGCAGTGCGCCGCCGTCAAAGCCGGAATTGTCGAGGTTTTCGGCAACCGCCATCGCAGCCAAGTCCGGCACAAGATCCGTAATCTTGTTTTCGACGATTAGGCGCTGCGCGGTAAGGCGCCAAAACTGGTTCGAGCTTCTTAGGCCCGCGAGGAGGCCCTCCGGGTCGTCCGCCGAAAGCGATTTTGGCCCGTCATTTCGAGCGCCCGTGTACCTGACGACGTATACACGACCGTGGTCCTTGTCGCGGAGAGGATTGAGATGTGCGTTGCCGGGTCCCGCGTTGGCATTCCAGACTTGGTTCACCATGCCGCGACGATCCGGGTTATGCTGGATCACCGGATTGTACCAATCAGCAACCCAAATATTCTCATCTGGGCCGATGTCTGCGAAGACCGGGGCAACCCAGTCGTCGGAGCTGGCCAGAAGGTTTTCAACGACGCCTTCCTTTTCCCTGTATATGGCGCTGTCGCGCTCCAGCGCTACAGCGTGCACGACGCGAGCGGTAGGCTCGGCCACCATCAGGGAACCCCAGAAAAAGCGCGGGTAAGCCCGCCCGTTGTATGGAAAGGCGCCGGCGGCTGCGGTGTAACCGTCCCTGAAGTCCACCTGCCACAGCGGACGCGTGGCGCTGTGCTTAACCAGGTAATGGCTTTGAACGTTGGCGACGTTGAGCTGCGCCTGAAACCGCATCGGAATGCCGACCACGATGGCGTGGTTGTTGTTTGCGGTGGAGCCAAAGATGGTATTGTCTTCCCCGATACCTAACCCCCAGGTATTGTTGTTGAATTCGCCTACTGGCTCCAGGTCTTTGCCGTCACGCGAGAACCGAAACACGCCCCGCCCCAAGATCCGCGAATCGGCCTCCGGTGCCTTGCCCGGCTCGTACATGCCGGAGTAGCCGACCGCGCTCCATATGTGGTTGTCAATACCCACCTTGAAGTTGCTCATCACGGCATGCGTATCAAATGTGCCGAAGGCGTTTTCCAGGATCCGCGTTTTTCGGTCGTAGACATCGTCACCGTCGGTGTCCTCCATGAAGACGATGTGGGGAGCCTGACCGACTATGGCGCCTCCCTTCACCACGGCAATGGCGGTGGTCAGCGGCTGGTCGTGCGCGAAGTGAGTGAACGTATCCGCCACGTAGTCGCCGTCGGTGTCTTCGCAAATAGTTATTCGATCCGTTCCTGACTCCGTACCCACATGGTCATGCGGGTAGTCGGTGGATTCCACAACCCAGAGCCGCCCTCGTTCATCCCATGCCAGCGCGATAGGATTGCGAATGTCCGGCTCTGCGGCGAACACGCTGACCTCAAAGCCCTCGGGCACAACTAGGCGCGTAAGAGTTTCGTTGGGAGTCAACGGGAGCTGTACCTCTACCGCGTTGACATCATTGGAGGTGGTGAAGTACTCCAATGCCGCTTCCGTAGCACAGCCGGTTACCATCAGGAGGCTTATCACCAGTGCCGCAAAGTATGTTTTCATTGCCATTATCGCTTATGGGGTGGGCAACGAGCGCCACGGCTCTTCGCCAGCCACGTCTATGGCCAGCGGCTCCACCGATTGGGCTTCGGAAAGGACAACAAGCAGTACGGCGGGACCGTCGCCTACGTTAAACGAGGCATGGACGAGTCCTGCCGGGATGAGAGCACTGTCGCCTGCGTAAAGCACTTGCCGGTCCTGCTCGATCCACTGTGCAATCGTGCCTTGGAGGATGTAGATGATTTCTTCCCGCCCAGGATGGCGATGAAAGTCATGGCCATAGCCCGGCTCAATGGTGGCGCGCGCCGCGAACAGGCCCGGCATACGTGGATCCGTATCGGGGTAGTTGATCCATTCGTTTAGCCCTTGTGGTACGGGCTCCGAGAGGTATTTGCTTTGGCTAAAAAAGAGTCCCATCGTGTTTAACGGCGCTGGGCTGCCGGACATGGGATTGCCTTGAACTCGCGCGTAAGATCCGTGAGCGATTGCTCAACTCCCATGCGTTCCAGACTCGAAGCCCCTACGAAGCCTACCGCATCCGTGTGATCATTGATGTAGGCGGCGTCTGCTGGTGTGCTGATAGGGCCCCCATGCGCAAGAAAAATCAAGTCATCTCGTATGGACTGGCCCGCGTCAATGATTGCTTGCGTGCGCGCGGCAGCTTCTTCAATGGTGCAGGTCGCGCCGGAAACGCCAATGGAGCCGCCTATCGTGCAGCCCACATGGGCTATGATTACATCCGCGCCTGCCTCGGCCATCTTGCGCGATTCCTCTGGCGTGGCAACATAGACTATGGAAAACAAGTCGATCCCTTCATGCTGGGCCAAAGTCACCATATCAATCTCGTGCTGTACACTCATCCCGGTTTCTTCCAGCACCTGGCGAAATAGCCCATCAACGATGGCATGTGTGGGGAAATTGTTTATCCCGCTAAAGCCCATGGCTTTGACCCTCAGTAGGTGGTGCCAAGTGCGCCGACGCGGGTCTGACGCATGTACGCCGCAGACCACCGGGATTTCCTGTACGACCGGTAGCACTTCGAATTCGCCTATCTCCATGGCGACGGCATTGGCGTCGCCGTACGCCATCAGGCCGGCTGTGGAGCCATGTCCCGACATCCGGAAGCGCCCGGAGTTGTAGATAATGAGCAGGTCCGCGCCGCCGCGCTCGATGAATTTGGCGCTAATACCGGTGCCAGCTCCTGCGGCGATGATCGGCTCGCCGCGGTCCAGTGTGTCGTGCAGTCGAGCCAGGACCTCTGCTCGCGTGTACGGGTTGCCGATGCCCGTGAATTGATTGGGGATAGCTGATCTCGTTAGGTAACGGTCAGAATGTACGCTGCCAACGGCAGTGTTGGCAACTCCATGGAACCAAATGCAGCTTATTTCGCCAGTTCATGTCCGCTCATGTACAGTCAAGGACTGACGCTTGGCATGGCTGGGGGCCACTACTGTCGCTAGGGCACTATCCAGAGCGTCCAGCCACTATTGGAGGCCGATGCAGCCAGTGGGTACATGGCTGAAAAGAGATCGCGCTTCCCACGGCGAACCGGTCTAAAGCCCCACGGAATTTGATGTTGTTGGAAGCCGCCTTGACGTGCGCGGCAGGTATGCCAAGCGATTGGTAAGTACCTGGGTAGCAACAGCAATCACATGGCCAGCCGCTGCCAGTCAGTGCCTGCAAGGGTACGACCAACGTAGAGGACTGCCAGAGAAATACTATGGAATACAATGCTACGTGGTCTATGCACTTAGTGACAACCCATGCACGCGGAATTCGTGGAGGGCCGATAGTCGATAGTCGATAGACTTGAATGAGCCGAATCGTCAGCAGAGCCTTTTCCTGCGGTCGGCGCCACGTTTAAGATGTGAGGATCCGGCGGAGATGTCTCAGCCAGCACGAGTTGAATTCGAGTCGGCCGCTCAGGCATGACACTTACCTTGCCCACGCTTGAGTCCGGCTGTACCGAAGCCATTTAGCAGCTGCGCCTCAGCGCTTGCGCAATCGCGCCGGATGCGGAGTTGCCTCCTGGCGCCTCACCGAGCGGCTGCTGATGACCCGTAGGGGGCGACAGTGCCGCCTGCACGATGGCCGCTCTATCTGCACCCACGCAGGTATTCCAGCCATGCCCAAACGTTTCGGGCCATTCCGTATCAATACGTAGCGTTATGCAGGGCACATTCAGCCAGTAGGCCTCCTTTTGAAGTCCGCCGCTATCGGTGAGAATGCACCGGGCATTGTCGATGAGTGTGAGCATTGCCAAGTAACTCACTGGCTCCATTACCTCAACGTTGTCCGGCACGCGGACAGTCCCCATTCTGGCCTTCGTGCGCGGATGCAGGGGCAACAAAATCGGCCAGGGAAGCTGCCCGAATGCGGTGAAAATATCTGCCAGGCATCCTGGCACATCGGTGTTGGAGGGTCGGTGCACGGTCGACAAAGCGAATGCGCCGGGAGCGTGTTCGGTCAGTTGGCTTAGTGGAAACCGCTCGCGTGCCCGCGCTGCAAACATGCGCGTAGCATCAAGCATCACATCTCCTACCAGTTCCGTGCCGCTGGAAAGGCCTTCGGCCGCAAGGTTCTTGACTGCGGTCGGGGTCGGAGCGAATAGCCATCGCGACAAGCAGTCCGTAACAACGCGGTTGACTTCTTCGGGCATTGTCCTGTTAAAGCTTCGGATTCCCGCCTCTACGTGCGCTATCGGAATGTGAAGCTTGGCCGCCACCAAAGCACCTGCTACCGTGCTATTCGTATCCCCGTATAGCAGGACGGCGTCGAATTTCGGCGAATTTAGGATAAACGATTCCAAGCGCTCCATGATGGCGCCTGTCTGCCGCGCGTGCGAACCTGATCCGACGGCAAGGTTCCTGTCTGGATTCGGGATGCCCAGCTCGTCAAAAAAGATCTGGCTCAACCCGGCATCGTAGTGCTGGCCGGTATGAATCAGTACCTCCTGGATGCCAGCCGACTTGAGGGCCGGGCTAACTGCTGCAGCCTTAACGAATTGTGGGCGCGCGCCCACGACCGTGCAAATACGCATTGTTGGAGCGATAGACTATGGACATGGCGAAACAGCGGCTGTTAAATCTGGCTGGGACCGGAATAGTTCGCGGCAGTAGCGTGAGACTGGCATCTCGGCCGGCACATGTCAGACCACTGGTAGCGCTTCGCGAGATCGGAGTCGAAACTGCCCTCACACCGCGCATACCCATAGTGGATCAAATGCTCCAGAATCTTGATTGGGGCCCGGCTCAGCAAGCAGGCTGCTGGAATGAGAATAAAGTTGGATTGATGCCGCTCAATTGGGGTTCACGTCTCTTCGGCCAATGGATGTGACCCGAGGTACCTACTGGCGAACGGCCGGAATATTCCTTCACTACACGGCCAGACCTCTAACCCATGGCCTCACAACGAAAAAGTGGGCGGCTTCAGGCGGACACGACCGGCGCAAAGCGAGGCCCAATGCCGTTCAGATCGCGGTGAGTTGGGGCCTGGCTGCAATCAAGGCGGATTCGTGCCTCGTACGGAAGAGCCGTATCCGTACACTTCAAAGCGTCTGTTAGCAGGCCTTGCCGTCGGGCCGTACCCGGCGTCGAGAGATGCGAACGGTCGGATGCCGTCTGGTGCATATGCCTTTCAAGGGTCACACTAGACTGCTTAACAGGGCGACCGTTTCGAAACCCGAAGAAATGACGTACTTTCACGTGCCTGTTCCACCAACGCAAACAGTTAAATGTCCAGTACCACGATAAACCGGCGTGCATTCGTACAGAGCATGGGTCTAATGGCAGGCGCAGCCGCGCTGCCGGCCATCATCCCGGCTTCCGTTCTTGGTCGCGGACGCAATGTAGCTCCTAGCGACCGCATCACGATGGGCTTCATCGGCATGGGAAGCATGGGGATGAACAACCTGCGCGGATTCATCGAAAAGCCAGATGTCCAAGTGCTGGCGGTTTGCGATGTCAACACCAGCGGTGACAACTATGCGGGCCGCGGCCTGAAAGGGCGCGAACCTGCGCGCCAGCACGTCGAGAGGACCTATGCGGAACGCGCTGGAAGCTCAGCCTACAAGGGGTGCGACGGCTACATGTTCTTTTGGGAGATGCTGCAACGCGACGATATTGATGCCGTGTGTCTGGCCTTGCCAGACCACTGGCATGCGTACATGGCTGTTCATGCTGCCAAGGCGGGCAAGGATATGTACAGCGAGAAGCCGCTGGCACGTACCATCAAGGAGGGACGCGCCATGGTGAAGGCGGTACGTAAGTATGACCGCGTATTTCAGACCGGAAGCCAGCAGCGCTCAAGCCAGAATTTCCGGCATGCCAGCGAGCTTGCGATCAATGGTTACGTGGGTGAGATCCAGAAGGTATACGCGCAGGTAGGCGGCATATCGAAGCCATGTGACTTGGGCGGCGAGGAGGTCCCGGAGGGCTTCCTGTACGAAATGTGGCTCGGCAGCGCGCCGTCGGCATCTTACCATCCTGAGCGCATCAGTGGCAATTACAATACGGACACGGGAGCATGGCGCGCGTGGCGGCCGTATTCCGCAGGACACATAGCCGACTGGGGTGCGCACAACTTTGACATTGCCCACTGGGGGCTGGGTGAGGACGGCCGTGGGCCCACGCAGATTCTTGCACCTGCGGATGGTCAAGAGGGTGAGGTTACGTTGATGTATGAGAGCGGCATTCCGGTGATCAAAAAGAAGGGGCCTCACGAGGGCATGGTCCAGTTTGTTGGTACCGAGGGCTGGGTTGGCGTCAGTCGCGGCGGCATCTGGGCGTCTGACGACAATCTGCTTTCGCTGGAGATGAAGTCAAGTGACACACGCCTGTACAATAGCGAAGATCACAGACGTGACTTTCTGAATTGCGTCAAGACACGCATGCGACCTGTTTGTGATGTAGAGGTGGGGCACAGTTCGCTGCTAGCGTGCCTGACATCGGAGATCTGTTTGCGCCTTGGGCGTTCACTCAACTTCGACCTTGCCACTGAGGAGTTCATCGGAGACGAGGAAGCTGCGGCGCTCACCACACGGCCCATGCGTAAGCCTTGGGCACTGTAACTCATGGTGCGGCCTGCCGCGCATGCAGCAGGGCTCGATCGGCATCTTGCGCCGGCGGCCCGATGGCTTCGAGTCGCGTCCCCAATTGAAGTTGCCGCTCTTTGGCCGTTGCCGGTGCGCAGGGCCAACGCGGAATCGCAAGGACGGTCAGCGCGCAAAGCAGCATGCCAGCGGCCACAAGCGTGACGGCCTGCAACAATGTGGGTCTGCGCGCAGCGTGCGTCGCGGATTCCAGCGCGCGAGCGCCGGCACTAACGTCGCGTGCCGAGGCTTGGAGTGCCATAAGCACAGGCGCGGCCTGGCGCTGGATTGCCTTCGCGTCGGCTTCGTGCACACGGTCGCGCAGCGCATTCGTAGCCATGGCTACCGTCTCCTGTCAGGATCTTTGTTCGTTATCCACGCGAGTGTCTGGGGCGCCCGGTGGCAGGGCTGGCGTCTCCAGGGGCATTCCTCACTGCGACTTAAATGATTCTCTACCCGTTTTTCCAGGTGCCGAGGCGAAATGGCAGGCGCTACATTGCTGCATTTCACTTAGTTACGTCCATCGTTCACGATGAGGCCCGATCGTCTGGCCTTGTACACAAGGCCATGCCGCGCCAAGCGTACATCCAGGTCACCGGGGCAGGAAGCCTTGGCGGATTTTTGGCCTGCGACGAGCTGAACGAGATTCTGAATGGGCAGCGCCACGCTGCGGCACAGCGCTTGGTAGGTCCCCTTCATATACGACTGACTGCGCTCCGGCGGTGAATTTCTGGAAAACTGGTACAGAGGCCCTGGCACCTAGGAGAATTCGTACTGCGCTTCTGCATGACGAATGGCTGTTTCGCTGTCGTGAAACGGCTGGTAGGCAGACTGCACAAAGCGCATATTGGAATGAACGAGAATTGTCATAGTAAAGGTGCTAGTAGGCCTCGTAGGCATGCGCGACGTATACCGCTTGGTGATCTGTCACAAAGAATCTCGAAGGATATCGGTTTCCACGGAAGCCGTCTGAATTCGCAGCAGGTCGTCTATTGGCGACCACGACACAGAATATGTGGAATGCTGGCTTCTGCTTCCGCTCGCTTTCCCGGGCCGCCACGGTCATCTCACAGGCGACATCCTGGAGGCTACTGCCGAAGTCCAGGTTTAGGTCTTCGCTCCAAGCGGGTCGGTACAGGCTTGACCGGTGAGGCTTGGGGCGTGCCAGAAACTGCGCCAGTGAGGTAACGCAGGTGCATTCTCTGGCTTTTGCTGTCATGAGACACGCCGCCGTGGTGCCTACGTCAATGCGTGCTGCATTGCCAGCGCTTAGCGTTGGTGGGGACATTCTTTCAGGGCTTGGAGCTGGCTGCCCAGCTTGAGTGTCGTGCACTGTATTCTTCAGCGGCTTGTTTCTGCAAGGGCTGGTTCAATGTGCACTAGCGGACGATAGATGCCCTGCAAAGGCCAGCCTCGGCGGCACGAGCCGCGGTTTGGTTGTACTCATCAACCGCAGACTTGACATGAATGCTGCGCGTGCGGGCTGCGGCTTTGCGTGTGTTCATAGGGCACATGTAGAGTCGAACTACACGATACTACGTGGCCGCGGCGTGAATAGGGACAATCGGCATGAAACGGTGTTGACAAATGCCTCGCATCTCCGTTTTATTGCAATTGGTGTTGTAACTTACTGGTAGATTGCTGAAAGCGGCTGCTGAGGTGCCTCCATCGGCATCTGGCTGGCGCACCGCTTTGCAGGATTGTTTTAGGCGTTGTATATTGGCGCGACCTGGTGCGCGCTACACCATTTCTTCACAAAACGAGTGAATTGCATCATGAGACATGCTACTGCCTTTCTGCTGCAGGCCCTCCTGGTGGTGGTTCTCCTGCATCAAGCTGCCATTGCGCAGGTGGTCGTCACGGGAACGGTCACGGACGTTGACAGCAATGACCCCATTCCCGGGGCAACCGTGAGCATTGAGAACACTACGACAGGCACCATCACGGACGTTGATGGCAATTTCACGCTGGAGATTCCGTCCCGTGCGTCCGTCATTCTCATCAGATTTGTCGGTTATGCTTCCCAGACATGGGTAGTTGCCGAAGGAGAGACGGTCATCCATGTTCGTCTTCGTGAGAGTGTCCTTGGATTGGAAGAGGTGGTGGTCGTAGGGACGCGGCGCGAGCCGCGGCTCGTGAAGGACTCCGCTGTGCCGATTGATGTCCTGGGGCCGCGGTCGCTGCACTCGCAGTCCAGCGCGGACTTCGATGACGTGCTTCGAACGCAGGTTCCTTCCTTCAACGTGCAGCGTCACGGCATTGACGACGAGGGTACGCTTGTGCGTCCCATAACGCTGCGCGGACTTCCCGCAGACAACGTGGTGGTACTTATTAATGGCAAGCGGCGGCACCGCTCGGCATCAATCGCCTTGCTGGGTTCCTCGCTTAACAACGGCGCACAGGGCGCGGATCTTAACATGATCCCTAGCATCGCCATCAACCAACTCGAAATCCTCCGTGACGGGGCCTCTGCCCAGTACGGAGCGGACGCAGTAGCCGGCGTCATGAATATGCAGCTACGCGAAGGCACCCGCGGGTTGCTGATCCGGATGCGCGGTGGCCAGTATCTCAAGGAAGGTGATGGAGAGTATGGTCAGGTCGCCTTCAACGTGGGACTACCGCTTGGTTCGAGCGGGTTTATCAACCTGAGCATGGAGTGGAAGGATTCTGCCCCGACGATTCGCAGCGGCAAGCGTACTGACCAGGCGCTTCTGGAACCCAGAGGATACCCGGTAGCGGATCCAGCTCAGATTTGGGGTAGCCCGGACGTCGATAACGCGTACGTAGGCTTCGTGAATATGGGCGTCGACCTAAGCTCAAACCTGCACGCGTACGCGTTTGGCGGCTACGGTCAGCGCACCTCAGAGGGTGGTTTCTACTTCCGGTCGCCCGGCACCGGAAGCGCGCGCAGCAGCGTTTTCCGCATTGGGAGTCAGCGCGCGGTCGGTGACCTGGATTTAGAAGACGAGGTCGACTGTCAACACCATCCGGACTTGCCGGGTCTGGATTCCGACAAGGCCGCGGTAGACGCTTTCATCAACCTCACCAAGGGGGATTGCTTCATGTTTAATGAGCAGTTCCCAGGTGGGTTTACGCCGCGCTTTGGTGCCGACATCAAGGACTACAGCATATTTGCAGGTCTGAAAGGCGGAAACGCGGATGGCTTTAACTGGGATGCGAGCTTTAGCCTTGCGCAAAGCCGAATTGACTACTTCATCTATAACACGATAAACGCCTCGCTGGGGCCGACCACGCCTACGCGATTTAATCCCCGCTCCTATCAGCAGGACGAGTGGTCTGCCGCGCTGGTGCTCGGATACCCCGTCGACGTTGGCGCCTTTACTTCGCCGCTCAACGTGGCTTTTGGTGTGGAAATTCGTGACGAAACGTTTGAAAGTGTTGGTGGAGATAAGCCGTCGTGGGAGCCGGGCCCGTATGCTGCCCAAGGGTTCAGCGTGGGTTCCAACGGGTACCAGGGACTGCACCCTAAATTTGCGGACTCATGGAGCCGCCCCAACGCAGCGGCTTTCCTAGACCTCGAGGCTGACATAAGCGACAGATGGGTCGTTGGCGCTGCGGCCCGCTATGAAAACTACTACGAGGACTTCGGCAGTACACTTACCGGGAAGGTGGCGGCGCTGTACCGTGCAACGGACAGGATTTCGTTCCGAGGAACCGTAAGTACCGGGTTCCGCGCACCTACGCCTGGCCAGACGAATCTGCAGGCGCTGCAAACTGCATTGTCGGGCGACGGTGACAAGCTCGTGGAGACTGGTCAGCTACCTCCAGCGCACCCCATCGCCGCTGGCCTTGGAGGCAAAGAGCTCACGGAAGAGACTGCGCAGAGCCTGTCGCTAGGTACGGTGGTCGAGCTTGCCGAGGACATCACTCTGACGTTTGATTTCTTCAACATCAGCATCAAGGATCGTATCTCATTGACAGGCAATATTGCCATTTCCGAGGAGATCAAGGAAATCATGGATGAGCAGAATCTACTTGAAGGCGTCGAAAACCTGTCGGAAATCAAGTACTTCTCCAACGACTTTGACACGCGTACCCGTGGGACAGACTTGCTGTTGGCATTCGATCGCCAGCATGATAACGATCATGCGTCGACCATCACGCTGGCGTGGAACTGGACGCAGCATAGGCTTGGCAACTTCTCGCGGCCAACGGAGATTCACGAGTTTCTTGGCCAGCCTCTCAGCGCACCATTCGGCATCTCTATCCTCACTCCGCGGAGGCAGATAGAGCTTGAAACGCTTAACCCGAGCCATCGCTTCGTTGCGAGTGGTCGTCACCTCTTGGGCAACATGTGGGGTGCTGTCCGTCTGAACTACTGGGGCAGCTGGGAGGCATGCATCAACAACAGCAACGCTTGCGAAAATGCCGCAGGCACATTGTTGCACAAGTTTTCGAATGCACTACTGATTGACTTGGAGGTTGGCTTCATACTTGCCAGAGACTACCGCTTCGCCATTGGCGCAGACAACGTCTTAGGCCATTACGTAAGAGCGATTGAGCTAGAGACGCTGTCTCAGGGTAATGCGCGTCCGACCTCGACGCCTTGGGACTACAACGGCACACACTTTTACGCACGCTTTACGGCCGATCTTTTCTAGCGATGAACGGTCTTTAAGGGAGGAAGAGACTGCCTTCCGGGTGTTACGCTCGGAGGGCAGTTTCCTTTTGTACGGAATGAGACTACAGCTCGGAGGGGTACCTGAGGCGCCGCCACCCTGCCAGTAGCAGAAAGAATTGAACTAGTGCCTAGACGTCAGATACTAGGTCTGGACGCCGGACCTGCACCGAGGGCGTGCCTGCCGGTAGAGGGGCCGCGTCATAGCCCAGCCTGCGACCGCCAGGCCCCTTTGCCTGCGGTGGTGGATGCGGGTATTATTGGCGGGCGCATCGGCAGGCTACCACGTGGCGACAGCCGAAAGCCTGGAGAAGGGGTGGAGCTAAGCGGAGTCGAACCGCTGACCTCCTGAGTGCGATTCAGGCGCTCTACCATCTGAGCTATAGCCCCGTGTCCGCGGCAGGTAAACGCGTCCGGCGGAATCAGGGTCCAGTGTGGTGAGGTCGGTTCGAACAATACACACGGGATAGGGTACATTTGCGTTGCTTCAACCCACTGGGGCTATGACAGAACAAGATCCATTCGGCGCGCGAGCGACCTTCGAAACGGGGAGTGGTGCGGCCTACCTCTACCGCTTGGACCAGCTTTCCCGGCACGGGTACAACTTAGGACAGCTTCCATACTCGATTCGCATAATGCTGGAAGCGCTGCTGCGCCGTTTGGACGGCAACGCTGTGGCAAAGGAGGATGTCGATCGTCTGGCACGTTACGACGCGAAGGCACCGGCTAAGGTGGAAATCCCATTCACGCCTGCGCGAGTCCTTTTGCAGGACTTTACAGGCGTGCCCGCTGTGGTGGACCTCGCAGCAATGCGCAGTGCCATGGCACGCCAGGGAGGCGATCCCGCCAGCATAAACCCGCGCGTTCCGGTCCATCTCATCATTGACCATAGCGTCCAGGTTGACTACTACGGAATTCCGGAGGCACTACGGCTGAATTCCGATTTCGAATTCCGCCGTAACCGCGAGCGGTACGAATTCTTGAAGTGGGGGCAGCAAGCCTTTGACAACTTCTTTGTCGTCCCGCCCGCGAGCGGCATATGTCACCAGGTAAACCTGGAATACGTGGCGCGCTGCGTATGGACCCAGGAACACAATGGGCTCCAGGTAGCCTACCCGGACTCGTTGGTAGGTACGGACTCGCATACCACCATGATCAACGGGCTAGGCGTAATGGGGTGGGGTGTGGGAGGCATTGAGGCCGAGGCCGTGATGCTGGGCCAGCCCATATACATGTTAATGCCTGAGGTGGTGGGCTTTCGCCTCGTGGGGCAGCTGCCCGATGGCGCCACAGCGACAGACCTGGTACTGACCGTGACACAAGCCCTACGCAGCTACGGTGTTGTGGGGCGCTTTGTAGAGTTCTTTGGAGCCGGAGTGCGCAGCTTGAGCGTACCGGACCGTGCCACCATTAGCAACATGTCGCCCGAATACGGGGCGACGATGGGGTTTTTCCCCGTTGATGATGAAACGTTGGCGTTCCTCAGGCGCACGGGGCGCGACGCTTCCCTTGTTGAATTGGTTGAGCGGTACACCAAGGAGCAGGGACTCTTCCTGGAGGATGCCGAAAAAGACTACATCGATGTGCTGGAGCTTGACCTTGGATCGGTAACGCCCAGCGTCGCGGGTCCCAAGCGGCCTCAGGACCGCATCCAGGTGCCAGCGCTGGGCGAGGCCTTCAAGAAGTCGTTCACAGCCAAAGGAGGCCCGGAAGGATTTGGCCGCGGCGTAGATGAGCTCCAGCGCGTAGCTCACTTCAAGAGCGAGAAGGGCGAGCACGAGCAGCTCCGAAATGGCGATGTCGTGATCGCCGCAATCACAAGTTGCACCAACACGAGCAACCCCAGTGTTATGATTGGGGCTGGAATTCTGGCAAAAAAAGCCGTGGAGCGTGGTCTCTCGGTAAAGCGGCACGTGAAGACAAGCCTTGCGCCCGGGTCCCGGGTGGTTACCGAATACCTGCACAACGCCGGTCTTCTCCCATATCTCAACCAACTTGGTTTCAACCTCGTCGGATACGGCTGCACCACATGTATTGGGAATTCGGGGCCGCTTCCCGAGGCTGTCGCCGGTGCCATCCGCGACCAGGACCTTATCGTGTCCGGTGTGCTTTCCGGCAACAGAAACTTCGAAGGCCGTATTCACGCACTGGTGCAGGCAAATTATCTGGCTTCGCCACCGCTAGTTGTAGCATATGCGCTGGTAGGCACTGTGGATGTAGATCTTACAAGAGACCCCATTGGCCGGGATTCCGCCGGCAATGATGTCTACTTGCATGAAATATGGCCCAGCAAGGGAGAGATTCAGGCGGCGATTGATGCAGTGATCACGCCGGCAATGTTTCTTGAGGAATACGGAGGCATTGAGGAATCCAACCTGACGTGGAATGCCATCGACATTCCGACCGGGGCTCTTTTTGCATGGCAGGATGAGTCTACGTATGTGCGGGAACCTCCCTTCTTTATGGCGCTTTCGCGCGAGGTGTGCCACCCAGCTCCCATTCAAGGTGCACGGGTGTTGGTAAAGGTGGGAGACTCCACAACGACGGATCACATTTCTCCTGCCGGTGCGATTGCACCAGACGGACCAGCTGGACGATACCTCAAGGCGCAGAGTGTCAAGGTGCGCTCCTTTAATTCCTTTGGCTCTCGCCGCGGTAACCACGAGGTGATGATGCGCGGGACGTTTGCCAACATCAGGATCAAGAACCAACTTGTGCCGGGCTCGGAGGGTGGTATCACCAAGAGCTTTGCTGACGGCAGTGCGGTGATACCGATTTATGACGCGGCCATGCGCTACCAGGAGCAGGGCGTTCCGCTAGTAGTTCTCGGCGGCAAAGACTATGGAATGGGGTCCAGTCGCGATTGGGCTGCCAAAGGTACTGTCCTATTGGGCGTAAAGGCAGTAATCGTAGAAAGCTTCGAGCGCATCCACCGATCAAATCTCATCGGGATGGGCGTCCTACCGCTAGAGTACCAGAACACCGACACAGCGGCCTCGCTTGGGCTAGACGGCACGGAAGCGTACGACATCGAAATCGATGCTTCGCTATCGGCACGCCAGAATGTGCCGGTGACCGCAACGAGGACGGATGGCTCGCGTGTGCAATTCATTACAAGGTGCCGCCTGGATACCCCCGTTGAGGTCGACTACTATAAGCACGGCGGTATCCTGCACTACGTGTTGCGCGATTTTCTGGATAAGCAGGATGTGCTGGCTACCGCGTAGAACCCCAGCCCCCGCCGCCTGGTGTCTCAATACGCAGGCGGTCTCCTGCGCTTAGGCGGCGCGTGAACTTGCCGCTAAGTGTTTCTACCGCACCATTGGCGCGAATCAGCACATTGCGGCCCGGTGCACCGGACCTGCCACCCTGCAGGCCCCAAGGGGCATACCGACGCCGCTCGCTCAGCATCGTTACGGTAGCGGGGCGCAGCAGTTCGTATTCGCGAATGATGCCTTCGCCGCCGCAGTGCATGCCTGCGCCCCCTGAGCCGCGACGCAGGCCGTATTCTAATATCCGAAACGGAAACTGCATCTCCAGTGCTTCCACTGGCGTGTTCAGTGTGTTGCTCATGTGGACATGGACGCCGCTTAGGCCGTCAGACTGGGGAGCTGCCCCCATGCCGCCGCCCAGCGTTTCGTAGTAGGCATAGGGGCGGCCGTTTAAGTCGAGTCCTCCAATAGTCACATTGTTCATTGTGCCCTGGCCAGCGGCAGCGACGCGCTCGGGGAGCGCCTGCGCCAATGCTCCAAACGCCACATCGGTGATTCGCTGCGAAGTCTCCACATTGCCTCCGGCTACGGCGGCGGGGGGTGTGGCATGGACCAGGCAGCCCTTGGGCGCGATCACGGTTACCGGCACAAAACACCCTGAATTAACCGGGATCTCCTCACGCATGAGGCAGCGCACCACGTAGTAGCAGGCACTCTGCGTAACTGCGAGGACCGTGTTTAGCGGGCCCTGCATGACCGGGTCCGTGCCGCTGAAATCAAATGTGATTCCATCGTCTGCAACAATGGCTTTTGCGCGGATGCATGGCGCGCTGCCATCTGGCAACTCTAAGTGGTCTTCAAAGGCGTAGGTCCCGGTGGGCCATGTGGAGATGGCGGCCCGAGTCATCCGCTCGCTGTACGCTTGCAGGTGCGCGGCGTATGCGAGCACCTCGAATAGGCCAAAACCCCGTATCAGGGCCGCAAGTCGCCGCTCTCCCACGGCGTGTGCGGCGCACTGCGCCTCTAGATCCCCACGCCGCTCATTCGGCGTGCGAACGTTGCGCAGGATCAGAGCAAGCATGTCTTTGTTGGCTTCTCCGGCGCGGTAGAGCTTTACGGGCGGGATGATTATGCCCTCCTGGAACAATTCTGTAGAGAGTGGCAAGGAGCCAGGGCTCATGCCGCCAACATCGGCGTGATGCGCGCGTGTGGCGACGAAAAAAGTGAGGACGTCTCCGCTGAATACCGGCGACACCATCGTAATATCCGGCAAGTGATTGCCGCCTTGGTACGGGTCATTTAGCGCTACAACATCACCGGGTCGCCATGTCCCTACAGCCCGTAGCGCCGCCGCACAGCTGGCAGGCATGGCTCCGAGGTGGACAGGGATGTGAGCTGCTTGTGCTACCATGGCGCCGGAAGCATCGAATACGGCACACGAATAGTCCAGCCGCTCTTTTATGTTGGGCGAGTAACCCGTGCGCTGAAGAGTGGCACCCATCTCGTCCGCGACCCCGGCGAAGCGGTGTCGGTAGACCTCAAGTAGTACAAGATCCGGTTCAGCGCGGGCCATCGAATCAGGAATGATGTTGCAGAATTGCGTTCAGGCGGCGGTCGATATGCACGTGCCAATCCGCAGTCACTAGGATCGTGGAGTCGTATTGGAAGATGAGCGCAGGTCCCGAGAAATGATGTCCCGCCCCGAGCAATTGCCGGTCGTAACAGGGGATCTCTTCCGGGCCTAGGCTGCGCAGCCAGACGTTCCTGGAGCCTACCTGGGCCGTGGTGGCTTCAGCGACTGATTCAGGTTCGTCGGCCACGGGTGGCTGGGCGCGAGGAAGACTGCCTTGGACTCGAATGTTGACGCACTCTACCGGCCGATGCGGCGCGTTGTAGCCATAGCGCTGCAGGTGTGCTTCATGAAAGGCCGCTTCGCAGGCTTCCAGATGCTGGACGCTTGTGGGCAGGCCCAGAGGCAGCTCCAGTTCGTAGCTCTGTCCATGGTAACGTAGGTCCAGCGTGGCGGTAATGTGCGGTGTAGCCGACAATGCCGCCGAGACCTGTCGGCACAGCATTCGGATGCATGTTACCAGCGGTGAAGGGTCACGGGTGAGTACTGAAAGCGGTCGCAAAAGGGCACGCGAAGCGTCATACGTGATGTCGGCCATCAGCAGTCCCATGGCGCTCAGCACGCCCGGGTAACGGGGTACCACGATCTTGCTTATGCCCAGGGCCTCGGCAAGCTCGCAGGCATGCAGTGGCCCTGCGCCTCCGAAGGGCACAAGAGCGTAGCCACGTGGGTCGTAGCCTTGCTCCACTGATACACGCCGCAGCGCACGCTCCATTGTTGCGTTGGCTACGCGGATGACGCCGAGTGCGGCCGCTTCTGGTCCGCGCCCCAAGCGCGTGCCCAGAAGCGTAACCGCTCTGCGAGCGTTTTGGGTAGCCAGGGTACCGCCGGCTGTAAAGCGTCCAGCATCCAGCCGGCCGAGGACCAGGTTCGCATCCGTGACGGTGACTTGTGTCCCGCCCTTGCCATAGCACACAGGACCAGGCAAAGCGCCCGCACTTTCCGGGCCTACGCGCAGTGCACCGCCAGCGTCCACGCGCGCGATACTCCCCCCTCCTGCACCGACAGTATGGATGTCGGTTGACGGGAGGCGTAGCGGAAGGTCGCCGATGACGCTTTCCGCGGTACGAGGAACCATTCCGGGGCACAGCGCTACATCCGTGCTGGTGCCGCCCATATCAAAGGTAATGACGTGTGGCGCATCGGTGTCCAGTGCCACCCTGGCAACCTTGAATGCACCGACAACTCCACCGGCAGGACCGCTCAGCACGAGTCGTGCAGGTTGGCTGGCAGCGCACGGCACGTCAATGGTACCTCCATTGGACTGCATGACCCACACCGGGCGCCCACCGACTACCTTTGAAAGCCGCTCCAGGTAGTGACCCACCAAGGGCTGCACATAGGCGTTGATGACCGTCGTAGCCGTTCGTTCGTATTCGCGGTATTCGGGCAGGATGTCCACACTCAGCGAGATACGCAGCGAGGGCAGCAGCGAGCGAAGCACCTGCGCGGCCTCGCGCTCATGCGCTTCATTGAGAAACGAAAACAAGAATACCACCGCCAGACTCTCTGCCCGGCACTCCTTCAGTGCACTGGCTACGTCGTGCAGCTGCGCCGTCTCCAGGGGCGTAAGTATAGTGCCGTCTGCCGCCACACGCTCACGGACGGTCAGGCGGAGGCCGTGCGGCACCAGGGCGGATCGTCGTGTCTGGGACAGGCGGTAGAGGTGCGGCCGGTTTTGGCGTCCGATGGCCAGTGCATCGGCAAAGCCTTCCGTTGTCAGCAGTGCGGTCCGCGCACCGCGCCGCTCCAAAAGGGCATTGGTGGCCGTGGTGGTGCCGTGGATAATGGTGGCCAACGGTCCCACGCCCAGCGTCCGAAGCCCGTGTCCTATGGTCTCGCTCTGATCCTGAGGAGAGGTAGGTTCCTTGCGTACAATGAGGCGCTCGCCGTCCACAAAGACGAAGTCCGTAAACGTTCCTCCAACATCGATTCCGACAAGCTCTGCCATACCGGTACGTAGCGTGTATAGTGCGCACTACCTTCCGAGCGCCATCCTCGGCTTCATGCATTTTTCAAGTCAGTGCGTGGCTCGCATTTGGCGCAAGACCTTGCGTGCACGTTCCGGATAGGCCTCCGCCACATGGTATCGCACGTACTGGGCCACCAGGCGGCACACCTCATCTGGCGTCGAAGGCGCTAGATCGGCAACCACGTCCAAGCGTGCCCGCGAAAGAATAGCGAACGTGTGCAGGGCCGCGCGTGATGCACGCAGGGCGTACGAACCAGCAGCACGGTTGTGTACGATGATGCCGCTGTCAAGCAGCAGGACGCCGCCCTCTTTTGGCAGCATTCGGACTACCTCACGATCAAAGCCCGGAGCAAAACCAAGCGCAGCGGCAAGCTGCATCTCAAAGTACAGCTGCAGCAGCGTGGCGCTGGTGTGTGGGCCGTGCAGGCGGGCAAGCACTAACACCAATAAGTCAAAGACTGCCGGCTGCTCCTCCTCATCCTGCACCAGCGCGTTCGTTAGTTCCACTATGCGCAGTCCGGCGCCGAGTCGATCCAGATCATCAAACTTGGCCACGAACGTGTGGGCACACTCGGCAAGCGTCTGTAGCGAGCGAGTTGGGCGGTAGTACAGGACGACCTGCACTACGGAAAGCACCTGCAAGGTCGACCCGAATTTGCTTTTGGGCAGACGTGCGCCTTTGGCAATCACGGAGAGTTTGCCTTTGTCGCGGGTGAAGAGTTTTACGATGCGGCTGGTTTCGCCGTAGGGCGTTGAGCGAAGGACCACAGCTTCGGTGCGAATTAGCATGACTGCGCACTGGAGTTTCAACCTATAGTACGACTTGCGCAGCGTAAACGCGCCGGGCCAACGCGCATCGCATTGCGTATCTTGCCCATTCTCACACTCACATAAGTGTCACCACCCATGCCACGGGTTGCCCTTGGCATCGCGCTCGGCGCGTTGCTGGTGCCGATGCTCCCAGAGGCTCAGGCACAGACAGCTACCTATGACACCACGCTGTACAGTGCATTGGAGTATCGCGCCATTGGTCCATACCGGGGCGGGCGCTCCGCCGCCGTGACCGGCGTTCCGGGACACCCGATGCTCGCGTATTTCGGCGCAACTGGCGGTGGCGTTTGGCGCTCGACTACTGGCGGGGCGTCCTGGCAGAATATTTCCGACGGCTATTTCGGTGGCTCCATCGGCGCGGTAGCTGTAAGTACATGGGACCCGAACATTATCTACGTCGGTGGCGGCGAAAAAACCGTGCGCGGAAACGTGTCCCATGGTTACGGCATGTTCAAGTCGATGGATGCCGGCCAAAGTTGGGAGTCTATAGGCCTTGAGGACTCGCATCGGATTCCGCGCATCAGGATCCACCCCAAGAATTCCAGCCTCGTGTACGCCGCCGTGATGGGGCACCTTTCAGGGCCCAATGAAGAGCGCGGCATATATCGGACCAAGGATGGCGGTGTTTCCTGGGAAAAGGTGCTTTACATCAACGACGAAGTGGGTTTCGTGGATCTGGCGATGGACCCTTCGAATCCGCGCGTGCTGTATGCGAGTGCTTGGCGCGTGATTAGGACACCCTACAGCCTGGAGAGCGGTGGGCCCGGCTCTGGGATCTGGAAGTCGACCGACGGCGGGGACACGTGGAATGAGGTCACCGGGCAAGACAACGGCCTGCCGAAAGGCGCGCTCGGCATCAGCGGCGTGTCGATCTCTCCTGCCAATCCGCGCCGCGTCTATGCCATCATTGAAGCCGCGGATGGCGGCGTTTTTCGGTCGGATGACGGCGGGAATTCCTGGCGACGGATTAATAAGGACCGGAGTCTCCGCCAGCGCGCATGGTATTACACGCGCATCTATGCCGACACCCAGGATGAAGATGTGGTGTACGTGCTCAATGTGCGGTTTTGGCGCTCAAAAGACGGCGGTCAAACCTATGAAAGCATCTCGACACCGCATGGTGATCACCACGATCTATGGATAGATCCCGATGACAGCAACCACCTGATTATTGCAGACGACGGAGGGGCTCAGGTGACCTTTGATGGAGGCAGGAACTGGAGCACTTACTACAATCAGCCAACGGCGCAATTCTACCGGGTTACGACGGACAATCACTTTCCGTATCGGATTCTGGGCGCGCAACAGGACAACTCAACCGTTCGCATCTTGCACACTTCTGGTGGCACCAATGAACGGGAGTGGGAGCCTACGGCGGGCGGCGAGAGTGGCTGGTTGGCGCCCAAGCCGGACAACCCTGACATTGTATACGGTGGTTCTTATGGCGGGTACCTGACTCGCGTGAACCACGACACGGGTGAGCGTCGTGCGGTGAATGTGTATCCAGACAACCCGATGGGGCACGGCGCGGAGGGGATGAAGTATCGGTTTCAGTGGAATTTCCCGATTCTGTTTTCTCAGCATGACCATGAAGTCCTGTACACGGCTGGAAACCACCTTTTCAGGAGCGTGACGGAAGGGCAGTCGTGGGAGATCATTAGTCCCGATCTGACGCGGGCCGACTCCGCCAAGCTTAGCTCAAGTGGCGGTCCGATCACAAAAGACAACACGGGTGTCGAATACTATGCGACGATATTCACGGTGGCCGAGAGTCAGCATGACGCGCACGTGCTGTGGACGGGCTCTGACGACGGGCTGGTACACATGACGCGTGACGGCGGTGCCACTTGGACTGATGTCACGCCGGACGGGATGCCGGAGTGGATGATGATCAACGACATGTCAGTGCATCCATTTGAGGAAGGCGGCTTGTATATGGCGGGGACGCGCTACAAGCTGGATGACTTCCAGCCGTATCTCTACAAGACTATGGACTTTGGAGAGACTTGGACGGAGATTACCGGCGGCATAGATCGCCAGCACTTCACCCGAGCCATTCAGCCGGACCCAGTTCGGCCGGGCCTGCTATACGCGGGCACGGAGAGTGGAATGTACATTTCGTTTGATGACGGTGCACGTTGGACCTCGTTTCAGCGAAACCTGCCAGTGGTTCCGATTACGGACCTGGCGTGGAAAGACAACGACCTGGTCGTAGCTACGCAGGGCCGCTCATTCTGGGTAATGGACGACGTTTCGCTCTTGCATCAGCTGTCGGAAGAGGTTGCATCGAGCGACATGTGGCTATTCAGGACCAGTCCGCTGGTGCGCGGTGCAGGCAGCAGCGTTGCCCTGCGTTACTACTTCAAAGATGTACCTGACTCCACTGGAACAGTCTTGCGCATCTTGGAGGAGGACGGCACGACTATCAAGACCTACGACAGTGAGAGCTTAGACCTTGTGGCCGGCACCCACACTTTCCGGTGGAATACGCGCTATGAGGACGCTGAAAGCTTTGAGGGGCTTATTATGTGGAGCGGGAGTGTTCAAGGTCCGCGGGCAGCGCCGGGCAACTACCGGGCTCGCCTCGTTGCCAATGGAGACTCCGTTGAGGTGCCGTTCGAGATCAAGATGGATCCACGCGCGTCTTCAACGCAGCAAGACTTGCTGGCACAATTTGAATTCCTTATCGGGATTCGCGACAAGCTCAGTGAAACGCACGAGGCCATCAAACGAATCAGGAATGTTCGAAGCCAGATTCAAGGAGTATCGAAGCGGAAAGATGCTACCGACGAAGTCAAGGCGGCTGCGGACAGTCTCGTGAAGCGTATCACCACGATTGAGGAAGCGCTGTACCAGACCAAGAATCAGAGTCGTCAGGATCCCTTGAATTTTCCCATTAGGCTTAACAACAAGCTGGCTGCCGTAGGCTCCAACGCATCCATTGGGAACTACAAGCCCACGCATCAGGCGATTGAGGTGCGCGACATCCTCACGAGGCGGATTGACGAACAGCTCGCCATGCTGAAGGCGATTCTGGAGTTGGAGGTGCCTGCGCTGAACGAGATGATCCGTGCGTCGGGCATACCGGCGATCTTGATGCAAGAGGACTAGCGCAAAGTTGACAGCCGTGTAGCTTAAGCACATATTTAGCTGCGTTGTTAGCCACTGTACACCCGGATTCAAACGGGCGCAGGAATTGGGCAGTACAGCAGGTGGCACAATGGTTGACGCTGGCCTGCACTCAGTCGGAGAGCAACCGTGCCGGCTGGCGGCTGTAGCAGGGCTAGGCACCTAACACTACCCTGTCCCCAAATTAGCGACTTGACTTTGTAAATCATGCCGTGTAGCTTTGCGGCATGCTTACGCAGAGCCAGATTCTTCGCACGCTGCGGACCTCTGAGGCGCGGCTTTTGCGCACATTGGAAGCGCATGCCGGTGAAAGCCGTACGGCCATCAGCCGCCAGGTGTGCCATGCATTCGGCTTTCGTGATGCTCGTGGGAATCTGCAGCAGACCGGGTGTCTGAAGGCGCTCAAGACGCTGGAATCCGAGGACAGGCTGTCGTTGCCCGCGCCCAGGCGCACCATTGCAAGCGGTACGCCCCGGCTGTTGGACCAGCCGGTGCCGAAACCAGTGGAGGTGCCCGCTTCGCTCAAACAGATCAAGGGCTTGGCCTTGGAGTTGGTGGAGGATGCGACGCAGCGTGCGCGCTGGAACACCCTGATGGCAGCGGAGCATCCGCAGGGGGTGAGGCAGTTTGCGGGCGCGCAGATAAAGTATTTGTTTCGGAGCGATCACGGGTATCTGGGCGCGATCGGGTTTGCGGCTTCCGGCCTGTATGTGGGACCGCGCGACCGGTGGATGGCTTGGACGCACGCGCAGCGCCAGCAGCATCTGATGCGCGTAGTGGGCCTGAACCGGCTGTTAATTCGGCCAGGCGTAAAGGTCAAGAACCTGGCCAGTCATCTTCTGGGGAAGGTGCTCAAGCGGTTGCCCGTGGATTTTGCGGCGCGCTACGGCTATACCCCGTGGGTCATTGAGACCTTCGTGGGGCCTGAGCAGCGGGGGACCTGTTTCCGTGCGGCGGGATTCCAATATGTGGGAAGGACCACCGGCCGGGGTCGCCATGCCGAGACCAAGGCGTGTACCCGGACGAAGAAGGCGGTGTTCGTCTATGATCTGGACCGCCGGTGGCGCAAGCATCTCGGGGTGGCGCACGTAGATGCGTATCCCAAACTGGAGGCTGGCGCGGGGCTGGATGCCGAGACCTGGGCGGCGCAGGAGTTTGGGGGCGCACAGCTGGGGGATAAGCGGCGGACTACCCGCCTGGTCAACAGTGTCACTATATTGGCACGAGCGCCCGGCGAGTCCATAACGGCCACCATGAAATCCGATCGTGCCGCGATACGGGGATATTATCGCTTCATAGAGAAGGCCAACGAGCGGGGAACCACGCCCGCGGATATCCTGGCGCCGCATCGCCGTCGTACGATCGAGCGGATGCGCACGGAAAAGACGGTGCTGTGCCTTCAGGACGGCACGGACATCAACTACAGCACCCGTCCTGCGTGCGAGGGCTTGGAAGTGATCGGGCGCAACCAGACCACCGCGAAAGCACGGGGGGTGCATTTGCATACGACGTTGGCGTTGAGTGCGCAGGGGTTGCCGCTGGGCGTGCTGCGCTGTGCCTACAGGACCCAAGCGGGAAAGCACGCAGCTAAGACGCAGCAATGGATCGACGGACTGCATGACATCGCCGAGGCGGCCACACACCTCAGCAGCAAGACCCGCGTACTCTGCGTCATGGATCGGGAAGCGGACATCTTTGCCCTGTTCGCCGCGCAGCAACAAGTGGGACGGGTGGATCTATTAGTACGGGCCAAGGCGAATCGGAGACTGGGAAGAAAGGGTCCGTTGTTGTTTGAGTTCATGCGCCAGGGGGCGCCCAAAGGTACCATTGAGGTAGCAATACAGCGGCTGAGCCGTCGCGAGAAGTCGGGCCGTGTCAAGCATAAGGGCCGTGCGGGCCGCATCGCACAGATGGAGGTACGCTACCGTACGGTCATGCTTCCGCCCACCCGTGGACAGCAGGGCGGCCCGGTGAAGGTCACCGCCATACATGTTGGAGAGGCGGACCCGCCAGAAGGACAGAAAGCGATTCAGTGGTACCTGCTCGCGACGGC
This sequence comes from Rhodothermales bacterium, assembly GCA_965262785.1. GTDB lineage: Bacteria > Bacteroidota > Rhodothermia > Rhodothermales > Bin80. The sequence continues at coordinate 4,208,015 of OZ253559.1, read as the reverse complement.
GGAGGTGACCTCGGTGGCACAGGCCGTAACAATGGTCGACTATTACATGTTACGCTGGCGTGTGGAAGACGGCTTCCGGATTCTCAAGAGTGTGTGCAAGGTGCAGGAGTTGCGCTTGCAGAAGGCCGATAGTCTTCACCTGGCCATCACCATCAACATGGTGATGGCGTGGCGCCTGCACTTGATGACGTTACTGGGTCGCCAGGACCCGGAAGCACCGGCCGAGATCCTGTTTACAGATATTGAGCTGTGCGTGCTACGAGAATACGCCGAAGGATTCAACTTGGCGTCTCCCGATGATCTGGCTGCAGCCATTCTGCTGCTGGCCATGATGGGAGGATACATGAATCGGAAAAGCGATCCGCCGCCTGGCGCCAAAATCATGTCGCGCGGCTACCTCCGGCTGGAGGCGTGTGCTGTCATGTTTGCCGTGCTCCAGAAGAAGTACGGACTGTGGCCGCCGTAGGGTGTCAACACAGAAAGAAGGCCCGCAGTATTGCTCACCAGGGAGGGCTATTGATAAGGACCACGGATCGTCACGATGCCGCAAAAGCATTGGCAGGATAGGTGCGTGCCTGCGAAGCACGCACGCGCACGATACAGCTTTTGCCATTGCTGCGCCTGCCAATCCAAGCCTCTTCAACCCCAAATCAACGCCCTTAGTCGGGCATTGCGGCTGTGTTAGTTACGCTATCTACACGGACCAACCACCGCGCGAAAGGCTGGCTTCCGTGCAATCGGCCGTGAGGCCACCTTGTCAAGCCGGAAATGTTGCCGACGGGTAGACCTAACATGATTGCACCATTTGGCATGCAAAAGGAATTTCCAGCCGCAGACCCGACTGCGGGACCTGATGGGTAGGGCCTTCCGCTGCGTACGATGGCCCGGGTCCTCGGACTGACCGTCAAGTCGAAATGAGGAGTGTTGAGAGAGCACCGCCGTTATATAGCGGCTTCTGGCATACGTCTATTCAGGTCCACTGGAATTCTGAGTTAGCTGTGGCTGAAACTTTCGCCACAAATTGAGAGCAGTCGGGAGGAAGCTGCTGCGGGCCGCTCTACACCTAGGATGACGTTGGCCCGTACGCCTAGCAGCAATGATCCTGTTGATATGTTTGGACCTGCAATGTCTTGGCCCGCTTTTCATTGGCCGTCCCCCTGTCCAGCGCAGGCGGCAGCGCCCGAGGCAATCGAACCGGCGGCAGGGCAACCCCCCGGGTCTAGCTTTTTCACTATAGTCATGACAAGGGTCTCTGGGGGAAATGTGTAGGACTTAAGTGGGATACTGGCAGTGGGGTGTTGGATTTGTCGCAGTAGTGGTGCAAAATGCAGGATTCTGCGCTGCTCACACCTATGCTCCCGGCTCTTGCCCGCCAGTCTACGTACCTGCCGGCAGAATCGGTACGTTTCGGGCAGTGAGCAATACTGGGTAGCCGTGGTGAGGAGCAGCAGAATGGATAACCCACGCAGGCGTATTTTGATCATGTTTCTTTAACAGACCAGCCTTGGATCTATGTACCGACCTTACGCTCGCATTCTGCTTGTCATCTGCGTTTTTGCGCCTCTCAGCTGCAGCGCCCAGATTCCCGATGCCGATCGACAGATCGCGGACGCGGTACTTGCGGCGCCTGAAGAGTTGCGAGACGGCGCACATGTCTACGGCTATGACAACGCAGGCAACCTACTCACGCTAAGGGATGGTACCAATGATCTCACCTGCCTCGCCGATCAGCCCAGCGACGGGCGGTTTCATGTGGCTTGCTACCACAATTCCCTTGAACCGTATATGGCGCGTGGCCGCGAGCTTCGCGCCGATGGCATTCAAGGTCAGGAAAATTTTGACATCCGGCACGAAGAGGCCAATGCAGGGACACTTGTGATGCCCACTGCACCCGCTGCCGTTTACAACGTGGGCGGAGAGTTGGAATCATTTGATGCAACGCAAGCCAGGGTCAGCTTGTACGCTCTGTATATTCCGTATGCTACGCAGGAGAACACAGGCCTTCCAGAGAGGCCAGTGGCGCCGGGCGCCCCTTGGATCATGCGCCCAGGCACGCCGTCTGCACACATCATGATTGCGCCGCCGGAGGACTAGTTGGGCGTGAATGGGTTGGCCTATCCCGCCGTAGGCTAGGGAGTGACAGGCTGGTGGGAACGGGACCGCCTGCAGTGTATTTGGACTGGAAATCGTTGTATCCGGCGTCTTGAATGTGCTGCATGTGTCGAGGTCGTTGCGTGGATTGGCCCCTAGCCAGACTTACCAGTGCGCCGCGGAACGGCGTTATCCCGTGGCGGGCGCGAATCCTGCCCAACCACTCACGTAGTGGGCACTATTTCAAGGGGGAGCAACATTTTCTTGGGTTGCGGCTCATGGAGGAGCGATCACGTGAAGAGACTGGATGCCGTCCGGTGAGTAAGTCTTGTTGACGATGCTCCAGGGAGGCGAAAATGAGCGCCGGAGTGGGCGGAGCGAATTTGCGGTTGCGAGAATGCAGGGTGGAACGGCGATGCTGGAGTTCATTGCCGGCAGAGGCGAAGGAGGAAACCTTCAGGGTCAAGTTGCGCTACTTGGGAAGCACGGTGAAGATGCTCAGCTCGAGCGTGAGGTTTCTCTCCGCTTACTGCGCCACCTCGCGGCCTCGGTACGCCACCGGCAATTTCACAATACGGATATCGTGACCGTCCGCGTCGACCCACCAGAGCCGTCTGGGAATTCGTTGCCGTAGCGACTCTATAGACGACAGCCAAATACGCTGATACAAGAAGTAGAGCCCCGAGGACTCGACGGCATGGCGGACTAACTCCAGCCAGTCTTTGCGGACACTAGCGCGCCGCGAAAGAGACATTGCGTCTCGCCGCAAGTCAATCTGACCGATTGGAGTCCGCTGGATATGACCACGCTGGTGAATGGAGAATTACTCTGGCATGCTGCTGCCTATTCCACATCCCAATGCCGGACTTGTGGCACGAGTTGGCAGCGGGCACATCTGCAGTTCAGTGCCATGCTCGCTGTGCGCGCCGGCCCCGGCTAAGTTTTGTTGTCCGTCCTTCTTCTTAAGACCCAGAAAACGGCAAACGGGAGTCCCGTAGCCACGAAGGCCAGATCGATCAATGATTTGTGCGGCTCAAACCAGGCGCGCAGGGCTACCAGCGCGATGGTGGCAAGGAGATAAAGCGCCGGTAGCACAGGATAGCCAGGCATCTTGAAAGCGTTCTTTTCCCCAACTTGACGGTGCCGCAACAAAAAGAAAGCTACCGCAGTGACACCATAGAAGATCAAAATGGCAAAAACCATTCCGGCTATGATGTCCTCAAACGTGCCCCGCACCAGCAATATCACCGCGCCCCACGCGCAGTGTGCCAAGATGGCCAGCGAAGGCGTCCGGTACTTTGGATGGACGTATTGGAGCCATCCGAAGAAGAGACGATCTTTTGCCATGGTGTAGTATACACGGGCGGAGGCCAGCATCGTGCCATTGATGCTCCCTACACAGGAGATGACGACAATGACGGCGATGATGGCCGCCCCAACGGACCCGATGGCAACGGTCATGGTTTCCGTCGCCACCCGTTCAGTTGCGCGCAACCCCTCAATGCCCAGAGTGCGGAAGTAAACCATGTTGGCCATGAGGTAAACCACCGCCACGATCAGGAGTCCGAACAGGATTCCACGCGGGAGCGCCCGGCGCGGGTTCTTCATCTCGCCGGCTACGTAGCCAACGCGCTCCCAGCCGATGGTTGTAAACATCACCAGGTAGAGTGCGGCGACAAGGTTGGCAATCGTGCCGGTCTCGACAAGGACGGGCGCCGAAGTCATGAGCTTATCATCCGCAGCACCGACGAGCAGTACGCCCAGTACTATGATGAACAGCAGGCCACTGACCTTTAGTGCAGAAGTGACATTCTGAAAGATGCTGGCGGGCTTGGTCCCTATGTAGTTGATAAAGCCAATGACCGCAATAATGCCGAGGGCCAACAAGGTCTGTTGCGCCCCCGATAACACGACAAAATGCTCCACATAGTCAACGGCTATGATGGAAAGGCCGGCAGCTGGACTCGTTCGAATGATGAATAGCTGCGCCCAACCGAACATGAAGCCCGCAAACGGGCCAAAGGCCTTGGTGATGTAGACATATTCGCCGCCCGTGACCGGCATACGCGTGCCCAACTCCGAGTAGAGAAGACCACCGACTACGGCAAACACAGCCACCCCAGCCCACAGCCAGAACATTACTGGAAAAGACTCAACCAATGCAGCGATGCGCTGCGGCGTAGCAAAGATGCCCGACCCGATGGTGATTCCCACCAAGATCCCCATCGCATCGATCCAGGTCAGAACCTTCTTCAATGAAGGCTGGGATGCTGCAGTAGGGTCAGGCATGGTAGCGTAGGGTCACGAGTGGAAAAATGCAGGGAGCAGGCAGCTTGCTCAAAAGCCTATCGCGCGGCCGTTGTAGCTCCGGGAATCCGCAGCGCCAAAGAGGAGGTCTCTTTCAGACGCGATGCAGTGAGCGCGCCCCTGTGTGCCGCGTAAGCGCACATGATGCCCCAGTGCTTCGTACAGCCGCTTGGTGTCCGGCGAGATCCCTAGCGATTCGAAGCTCGTCACATCAGGCAGCCATTGGTGATGGATACGGGGTGCCTCGACAGCTTCTCCAACGTTCATGCCGTGGTCGATGACATTAAGGATAACTTGCAAGACCGTATTGATGATCGTGCGCCCACCAGGGGTGCCCACAACAAGTACAGGCTTACCATCAAGCGCGACAATTGAAGGCGTCATGCTGGACAGCATACGCTTCTCCGGAGCCACCACATTCGGTGGCGTACCTATCATGCCGCGCGAGTCGGTATGCCCAGGCATGGGGTTGAAGTCTCCCATCTCGTTGTTGAGCAGAAACCCTGTGCCCGCAGCCACAATGCGGGAGCCGTACCCGTATTCTAGCGTGTACGTAAGGGAGACTGCGTTGCCCTCTCCGTCCATCACGGAGAGGTGCGTGGTTTCCTCGCTTTCGTAGCTCGAGTACAATCCCGCGAAGCGGGAAGAGTCGCTTACCGAGGCGCGCGTGAGGTCTATGCCTCCGCGAAGTCGCGCAGCGTATGATTTTGACGTTAGCTGCTCGATGGGCATATCGGAGTAAAAATTAGGGTCGCCCAAGTGTTCTGCACGGTCAGCAAAGGCGCGCCGCATCGCTTCCGTCAGCACATGAAGGTACTGAGCCGAGTTATGCCCCATGCCCTTCAGGTCGTACCCTTCAAGGATGTTCAGCATTTCGACCAACGCAACGCCACCGCTGCTGGGCGGCGACATGGAGTAGACATCAAAGCCCCGGTACGTCCCGTGTACGGGAGCCTGCTCTTCAGCCTGGTAAAGGGCCAAATCCTCCATCGTAATAAGGCCGCCGTGCTCGGCAGAAAACTTGGCCAGCAGGTGCGCCGTCTCGCCGGTGTAGAATCCATCGTGGCCCCTGTCCCGAATTCGCTCCAGCGAGGAAGCTAAATCGGGCTGCTTCCATATTTCGCCAGGTTCATAGACCTCCGCGCTGTTCCTTAGGAATGCTGCGCGCGTGGCGCTGTACAGCGGATCGCCCTCCTGGCTAAGATGCCGCAAGAACCCCTGCATATCTCGGGTGGACGGGAATCCTTTGGCCGCCAAAGCAATGGCCGGTTCCACCAATTCGGACCAAGGCATCCGACCGAGTCGTTCGTGGGCCAGCGCCAAGCCGGCGACCGTACCGGGAACGCCAATAGAGAGTATACCCTCATGGTTGCTGTTGTCGTGCACTTTGCCGTCTTTCCCCAGAAACATCGTAGGTGTGGCAGCGAGTGGAGCTTTTTCGCGGAAGTTGAACGCAGTCACATGACCATCCGCACCATGGTAGACCAGAAAGCCACCTCCCCCGATGTTGCCGGCAGACGGGAGTGTGACCGCGAGGGCAAATGCCGTAGCTACTGCTGCGTCAACAGCACTGCCCCCTTGTTCCAACACGCGCATGCCGGCCGCTGAGGCCAGGTGGTGGCTTGAAACGACCATTCCATGCTCCGCTGCCACAGGAATGCGTCCGCTCTGGGCCTGCACACCGTGTGCGCAGACACAAACCGACAGGAATACTGCAATGAAATAGCGCATGGCTCGTAAGTTTAGGGTGCGCGCTGGAAGGTATGGGATATGCGGGAATTACAGAAGCAGGTTGTTTTGGGCGATGGCCAGGTCCCGATGTCGTCGATGCAGCGGGGTGCTTGGATACTGATTTTGCCGCTTTGGGCCTGGCTTTCGAGCGGCTGCATTTCGCCAAGCGGACGACAGGATGCAGAGCCGATCAGGTTTGCCAACTTGGGAGCGGAATATGTTGGAGATCTGGCTTGCTTCGACTGCCATGAAGGTCAGTGGCGGGGCTTTCAAGAACATGGCATGGCCCGGTCATTTTATCCGCTTACGCAGGAAAATGTAATAGAGGACTTCCGGGCGGCGCCCCTGTTTCACGAAGGCAGCGGGTTCTATTACCAGGTTTTCGCGCGCGGCGACAGCTTTTTCCAGGCAGAGTACCGTCTGGATGCCAGCGGCGGCAGGACGCATGAACTGGTGCGAAAGATAGACTATGTAGTAGGGAGTGGCAACGCCGCGCGTACATACTTGACGGAATCGGTCGGTCGTCTATACGAGATGCCGCTAACGTGGTACGCCCAGAGCGCCACCTGGGATTTCAGCCCCGGGTATCAGATCTACAATAAGCGATTCGGTCGCCTGGTACCGGACCGGTGCATGGCGTGTCACAACAGTTATCCCGGTTCGGTGCCCTTTGTGACCGGGAAGTATGACCACGTGCCGGAGGGTATTGGGTGCGAGCGCTGCCACGGGCCGGGCAGCCTTCACGTGGCCGAACGCCTTGCAAGTCCGGAGGTCCGAGACGCGGCTGATCGAACCATCGTAAATCCTGCACATCTATCCGGCGAGCTGCAGATGGACATCTGCCAGCAGTGCCATCTGCACACTACCGTATCGCTGCTGCGCGAGGGGCACGAGGCTTTTGACTTTCGACCCTCGGAGCGCCTGGAGGACTTCGTGGCACTGTTTTCGGCGCCAAAAGATGAAACAGAGGGGACGATTGACGTGATCTCGCACGCGGAGCGACTTAGGCTGAGTGCGTGCTTTGTTGCCACGTCCATGACATGCACAACGTGCCACAATCCCCATGAGGGATTCCGCGATAAGGGACCCGAGTACTTTGATAGGACGTGCGCTAGTTGCCACGATGGGGTGGATATGACCGAGCACAGCGGAGGTGAAAGCTGCATCCAGTGTCATATGCCCAAGGTGCCCGCAGATGGTGCGCCTCATGCCTCCTTTACTGACCACTGGATCCGAGTCGTAGGCAACGACATTCCGGAATTGCGGCCGGCACATGCATTGGAAGCAGCCGGTTTAGCGCCGTATTTCGAGCGCGACACTTCGGGGCCAGAAGCTGAGCGCTATGCGGCGCTCGCCTACCTTGTTCATGGCACGCAGCTGGCAGACAGTGTGCTTTTGGATCGAGGCATCACACTCGCTGGGCCAATTCATGCCCAGGACTCGTCAGGGGAACTGAGCTTTTTGCTTGGTGTGACGCTAACAAACTTGGGTAGCGCACAAGAAGCTATTGCACCGCTTCGCCTGGCAATCGAGCGGCGAGCGGTTCCGGAGCGCCTGAACGGGCTAGCTCAGGCACTGGAGCAGGCGGAGCAAGCGTCTGGTGAAGTCCGTGCGCTCTATGATAGCGCACTGGTGCAGCAGCCAGCACTTGCGGATATCCGCATCAACTATGGCCTCTTCCTGCAGCGGCAGGGTGACCTGCAGCAGGCTGCGGTGCAGTTCCGGCTGGCTACCACGGAAATGCCGTTGCTTGCAGTTGCGCACACGCACCTGGGTACCGCATACATGCAGGACGGCGCCTTTGACCAGGCAGAAGCCTCACTGAAACGTGCGATTGCACTGGAGCCAGACGACTCGGACGCATTGGGCAACCTCGGGCTGATGTATACCACGATGCCTGGCCGGAACGCAGACGCCAGGCGGCTCTTTGAGCGTGCGGCCACTGCAGCACCTGGCAATGCCGTAGCCCAGGCCAACCTTGGCACCTGGTATCTCAACAACGGTAACTTGAGGGCGGCAATTGAACGTCTCACAGCGGCGTTGGCGCTTGCACCCGACTACTTAGGTGGCATGATTAACTTGGCTTTAGCTCACGCGCGCTCGGGCAACTACGAAGAGGCCCGGCGCCTAGCTGTCCAGGCGCTGGCGCTTGATCCTGGCAACAACGCCGTGAAGCAGATTCTGGATGCGCTCTAGTGCAGAAGGGCTGCATCACAGCGGGTCTTGCCCGACAGTGGTTGCGTTGGCGGGCAGTTCGAACTATTTTGTATGTGTGGGTGTGCTACAGAAGTAGCCGCACTACCCGACCAACGCTTGATGAGGCTACCGTACTACGTCCTTGTGCTCCTTGTAGCGGGCTGCAACACGGCAGACCGTACAACCCAATACCGTAACTTGGATGCGGAGTACGTTGGTATCGAGGCGTGTGCTACATGCCACCCAGACAAGGCGGAGACCTACAATCAGGCGCAGATGGGGCGCTCGTGGGAAGCTGCGACGTTGGCCAACAGTGCGGCAGACTTTGACAGCCCCGAGCCTGTCTATGACGACTTCAATAACCTGCATTACCAGGCCCTGGCGCGCGGCGATTCGCTGTACATCATGGAATACCGTCTGGCCGGCACGGACACCGTGCACCGGCGCACGGAAAAGATCGACTACATAGTAGGGTCAGGGCACCATACAAATTCCCACATCATGAATGTAGGGGGTTACCTCTACCAGATGCCTCTGACCTGGTATGTCCAGGACAGCATCTGGGACTTGCCACCCGGATTCAAGGGGGGCGGCAATGTTCGATTTGATCGGCCCATAGTGGTGAAATGCATCACATGCCATAACGGCATGCCTGCGATCGTTGAAGGCTCTTATAACAAGTATGACGCTGTGCCGCACGGCATCGACTGCGAGCGGTGCCACGGGCCCGGTTCTGTCCACATTGAGGCGATGCGCACCGGAGGTGCCGTAGACGTATCCAAGGAGATCGACTACACCATCGTCAACCCAGCCAAGTTGCCGGTGGAGTTGCAGTTTAACATCTGCCAGGGCTGCCATGTTCAAGGGGCTGCTGTGCCCAAGGAAGGCAAAACGTTTGCAGACTTTCGGCCTGGCATGGTACTGGCTTCCATAGAAAACGTCTTCTGGCCCCGTTTTGCGGACAGCTTGCGCCAGTTCGTCATGGCGTCACATCCTGATCGGCTGACCCAGAGCGAGTGCTTCCGCCAATCCACGCCGGAACAACCCCTCACGTGCATCACGTGCCACGACCCGCATCTTCCAATAGAGGCCCTCGGGCAGGACCACTACGACGCTGCGTGTAAAAGCTGCCATGAACCAGCTGGTGCGGTGCAGCTACACGCCGAGCCCACCACCGAGGATTGCGTCACGTGCCACATGCCTGTGTCCGGGTCGAAGGACATCCCACATGTTCGGATCACCGACCATTTCATTCGTACTCCGGACACAACGAATTCGACGGTGCTGACCAGCGATGCCGAGGGCGCGCGTTTTGTGCGCATGGCCAGCCTCATCGACCCTTCGCCAACGGCAAAAGAAATCGCACAGGGATACTTGACTTACTACGAAGAGGTCACGAATCACCCGGGTTTTCTGGATTCTGCCGCAGTGTACCTGCGCGTGGCGCAGGCCCGATCGTCGCTTGCGGCCGTAGCTGCGCCCCTGATACGGATGCACTATCTGGACAACGACTACGCGGCGATTACCCGGATCGCCCGAAGCCTCGACGCCATTGACGACGCTTGGACAGCCTATAGGATTGGGGATTCGTACCTTGAGACTGGCAACCCCGGTGCAGCGCTACCCTATTTGGAGCAGGCTGTGACGCTTGCGCCAGCTAACCTGCACTTCAAACGACAGTTGGCGTCGGGTTACGTGCACAATGGGCGTTTCGTGCAGGCAGCAGCAGTTCTAAATGAAGTCTTGGCAGCGAACCCGAAGTATGCTGATGCCTACAGTGACCGGGGGTACACGCATGTGCTCCTTCGGGACTTTGTAAAGGCGGAGGCAGACCTGTTGGCGGCGATCGCCCTGAATCCTGACTTGGAGCCTGCCCTTGCCAACCTTGCCTCCTTGTACTTTAACACTGATCGCATAGCGGAGGCACGTGCGCTCGTACAGCGCCTGCTGGAACTCGACAGGACCAACATTCAGTACCACCAGCTATGGGATCTCGTGCAGTAGTGCTGATTGCCCTTTTAGGGGCTTGCTACACGATTCCCCTAAGCGCACAGTCCCAAAGGGCCTCCAACCCCGCCCTTAGCTTGTTGCCAAAGGGCACGGAGGTAGATTGGGCCTTTTGGCACCAGGAATTGGCTCATCGAAGCCGCGCAAGGGCCGCAGCAAACGCGCTAGTGGTACGCAGTTTGCCGGAAGTAGAAGAGCAGGAGCCGCCCAATGAGCGCAATTGGAACGATACTCAAGGAAGCGCGGAGTTTCTTTCCTCTTTCAGCCGCACACTTACTCCAAGGGCACTGGTGCGCGGCGTACTTGCGGACTCGGTAACCAGAAACCTGGGTGCCCTCACTGAACCCGAGGATGAAGATGACGGAGCAATTCCGCTGGCACGCTACACACCGCTGGGCCTTGGCGAGCGCATAAGACTACAAGCATTCATTGGTGACGGTCCGCATGGATCAGCGGGCAATGCCACAGCAGACTACGACTTCTACTATATCGGACAGGTGCAGGCCGGCCAGCTGGTGACGGCCGAGATAAAAACCCTTGCCAGTAGCATGCCACGCCTTAACACGAAGGTGGGGCTCTATGATGCCAATGGGGTTCGGCTCTTTTCCAACGACTTTGGTATAGCCGGTGAACCGGACAGCTACTTGGAGGCGCGCCCGTTGGAAGCGGGAGAGTATTGGATCCTCGTACGCGGCGTAAATTCGGCCTGGCCAGCCGATCCATTTGACTCTGCGTCAGGCCCCAAAGCTGGCAGCGAAGGGCCGTACACGCTAACACTCGGACTTGATGCCCAGGACATCGACTTCTTCAGCTTTGACTTGGAGGCTGGCGATGTCTTCAGCGCCGGGGTCCAGGGCGAGGCCCGCCATCTCCTGCTGTTCGATGGAGACGGTACCTTGCGCATGGGGACAAACGTGAACTGGAGCACGCTTTATCCGCCACAGACGTTGCTCTACGAAGGAGGCAATGCGAATCTAGCGGCGGTAGCTACGGCGCCGGGCCGTTACAGTGTCGCCGTCTCGCGAGGCGGCGGGGCATATGCTATGCAGCTTGGGGTTTTCCGGTCACCCTTGGCCACTGCCCTTCAACCGCAGATTCTGTTTGTGGACTTTGATGGCGCGGAGCTCGACGCTTCCCACTTGGGTGGGGCTGCGGATGCGCAGTTGTCATCACTACGCGTGCTGTTGGAGGCAAACCAGCTCCAAGGGGAGGAGGACGCCATTATTGACGTGGTGATGGCGACCGTCCACGAAAACCTGGTGACGGACCTGCAAACGGCGCGCAACCCTGATTTCCACCTAGAGGTGCGCAACAGCCGCGACCACGCTGACGAATGGGGCAATCCGCAGGTTAGCAGAGTCATTGTGGGCGGCACGCAGCAAGAGATCGGCTTGTCCACCCTTGGCGTAGCAGCATCGATAGATGTAGGCAACTTTGCATTGGAAGAGACGGCTGTGGTACTTCTGGACGTACTGGCGAATCCAAACGACCAGACCTCGCCGTCATCGGTACCCTATGCGGCGTCATTGACTGTTGCGGATGTCATAGGCACAGCGATCGGTAACGTGGCGGCGCATGAAGCTGGGCACATCCTTGCCAGTTTCCATACGGGCGATCCAGGCTTTGAAGTCGACCTCATGTATGCGGGGCAGAATCCTAAAGCTCTCCTGGGGATGGGACCGGATAGTATACTAGGCACGGCGGATGACAGGGACGTAGACTTTGGGGAGACTCCCTACAGCGAGTGGGAGCCCTTCACCGGATTGCAGGACAACCGTAATGGTGTGGCATATGGACTCTCTATTGCCTCTCCTATGGTGGCAGAACAGAAGCCTCGCTTCATAGGTGGCGTGCGGCTCACGGCCACCTGGCCCAACCCGGTAACGACGCGCCTGCACGTGGCGCTGAGTGTTCCCGAGCCCATTGCGTTGCGCTTGGTGCTCTACGACGTCTTGGGGCGCCGCGTGCGGGAGCAGCGACATTCCCTGGGCGCCGGTGAGACACGTCTTGTCATGCCGGTAGATGGTCTTCCTGCCGGCGTATTCATGCTGCGAGCGGAAAGCCCTCAAGCCAGCGAGACGCGGAAAGTTGTCGTTGCGCAATAGTGGCTACTCCAAGGTTTTCCAGTAGCGCTCCGCTAATCGAAGTGGCGTTACCTCACCGGTGGTGATGTGTTTCACAATCTGCGAGGCATGAAAGCGGCCGTTTTCTATGAACCAGCGGCTCGTCTTAAGCCCGCCGCAGACGGTGCCGGCGAGGTAAAGGCCGGGGCGGTTGGTCTCAAATGACTCCTCGTCATAGTCCGGCGTGTTGTATTGATCATCCCTGGTAGCAATGCCCAAAGTGCCCAGAAAGTCGTAGTCGGGTCGATACCCTGTCATGGCCAAAACGAAGTCATTTTCTATCGTGAGCGGCCCGTCTGGGCCACTGAGAAACAAGCGGTGCGGCTCAATAGCCGTGACGGAGGTGTTGAGGAGCACCTTGATGCTGCCCTCTCGGATGCGGTTTTCCAAATCAGGCCTGATCCAATACTTGATGCGGTCGGATAGCAGCGCTCCGCGGTGCACCAACGTAACCTTTGCACCGTGCCGATAGCACTCCAGGGCAGCCTTAGCAGCGGAGTTCTTGCCACCTACAACGACGACCTTCTGCCGCGTGTACGGATAAGGTTCACGGTAATAGTGCGTAACCTTGGAAAGGCCCTCTCCAGGGACATTCAATAAGTTGGGAACGTCAAAGAATCCCGTAGCGGCCACTACTTTTCGGCACGCGATCGTACCCTTAGTGGTCGTGACTCGAAAGGCGCCGTCCGTGCCGGCAACCCCCAGCACTTGCTCATAGAGGCGTATGTTAAGGCTTTCCTGAAGCGCTACACGGCGATAGTACTCTAGGGTTTCGCCCCGTGTTGGTTTGTAGCGAAGGGTTGGAAACGGATGTCCTCCGATCTCCAGTAGCTCCGGTGTGGAGAAAAACTCCATTTGGAGCGGGTACCCCACAATTGAGTTCGCTAGGGCGCCTTTTTCCACAATCACCGCTTCCAGGCCGCTGCGTACCGCCTCAATGCCGCACGTCAGGCCCACCGGACCTGCCCCAATAATGACAATGTCTACCATGAATGCATGTAGATCATTCTACTCACTGAAACACTTGCCTGAATAGGGGGGTTTCGGATACACGATTCTTTCCTATTGTTGGCGTGTTGTGCATAGGCTGCGCCTACAGAAGTACCGGCGTCCGGGAGCCGATCATGCGATACTGAAAAGCCGATTCTTTCTCATTCATAAAGGAGAATCCCCCAGCAATGTGGCAGGCAGCAGGTGTCGAGATCAAGTGGTGTTTCCTAGTGGCCGTCGTAATTCGGGCTTTGCGTTCATCATTGCCATGACGCATACGTGCACTGCCACCCGGTCGTCGTCGAGGCCACCAAGCGCCAATTCGAGGCACTACTTAATATCTGTTGCACCGAATTCAAACATCCGACCTGCATAGATCCCCGCGCTTGACTGGCGGGCGCTGCATTGGGTGATGAGCGCTGGTGCGCCCACCGTAGCAGCATCGGTGCCGAAGGTGCGATCACGATCGCACGTGGCCATTCGCGGTGCTTGTTTGTCAATTACTTCTGCGGCTCGTTTCACGGCAGGACGTATAGGCCAATCAGCTTTTCGACAAATAAGGTTAGCGCAGTAAGGCACCTGTCATGCACAAACCACAGGCTGTACGGTACGTGTTACGACTGTGTTGAATACTGGCGCACGGTCCAATTCGTGAGCCAAGTATACCCCCAGTAGGTGGTGGCCTTGGTCGTGCAGCCGATCAAGCCAGGAAAACTCATCGAATTTTACCTCAGTATATTTGCCTGCAGTTTCATCGGCGCTGAGAGGACTCGCACACGCTACTCAATTCTGGCGAGATCCACTCGAAGATGGGACGAAACTATGCCTTTTCTCACAGAAGCAGTGTGGTATCGCGCCGAACACCGCTACTCTAGCGAATGGGTCTACGGGTCGGGGCACCCGACGGTCAAGGACCTGGCGACTGCGTGGCCCAATGCCGGCCACGGCAATATTCTTCGTGGACACCTGTCGCCCTTGCGGCGACCAGCTCCATGTCAAAGCTGATTCCGGGCGGGCGCACGGACCAGGCTGTCGTGATGGGCGAGTACTTTGGCCAGCAGTTGACGGCACCACAGTTAAGGCATGTGGAATCTGCGGTGCTTTGCGGGCGTGAACACATGCTGGCACTGGCGTATGTCGTATGGTTGGCCGCGGGTCAATTGGTAGGTGTGGTTTGACCTAGGACTGCCTGCAGCTGGCTGGTGGCAGAAAGCCGTCTGGCTGCTGACGCCTTTGATCGTCCAGATTTGGCAGTCGGAAGCCACTGGAGTGCCTGCGAGTGCGGCGTTTGCGCACTAGGTGCGCCGCCTTGACCGAAAAAACGCCTGAAGCATCCCGGCAGAGGTCTCGGCTTCAAGGCCGGAGATCACTTCAACCCGATGGTTAAGACGTGCGTCCTGAACGATGTTGTACAGCGTAGAAGCGCTGCCGGCCTTTTCGTCGAATGCGCCAAACACAAGTCGGTCCAATCGGGACAAGACGATTCCGCCCGCGCACATGGGGCAGGGCTCCAGTGTTACATACAGGTAGCAGCCCTTGAGGGATTTGGACTGGAGGGTTTCGCACGCTGCCGTGATGGCAATCATCTCAGCATGTGCGGTGGGATCGGAGAGAGACTCGACAAGGTTGTGGCCCCGACCGACAATCTGGCCCTGGTGGGTAACGACTGCACCCACGGGCACTTCGCCCTTTTCAAGCGCATGCTCGGCCTCGCGCAGTGCGGCCTGCATCCAACGCCGGTCCGGCGCCAGGAGTAAAGTCAGACTTACCACCGCTTACGCCGCTGGAGCATCGCAACAAGTCGCAGAACGACCGCGATGGTCAGTAGCGCGACCAGCACGAAGATGGCGATTCTGAGCAGAAATGCAACGAGCGGAAGCAGGAACGAAAGCACAATTACAGCTAGCACCAGAACGATCGCCACTACGAGTGCGCGAAGAATCGGTCCGAGGTCCATAAGCTCTAGTCCTGCGGGGTTTCGGGTAATACAACAAAAAACTCTGAAGCGGCCCGAGCAGTTCCATCAGGGCCAAAACCACCGATGATCAATACTTCACCAAATTCCATATTCGTGGCGGTGTGGCCGAATCTAGAGAAGATCGGCCGCCGTTGGCCCAAGCGAAACACAGTTCCAGACGCCTGGGAGAATAGCTCGGTTTCAAGGACAATATTTGTTGCAGATTGCTGGCGCCCACCGGAGATGAAGAGAAGGTTGTTGAAGAAGGGGGCCGCTGCGTGGCGTGTCCGTGGAACTTGAAGCGATGGAACATCGACTTCGAGAATTTCTTGCGAGGGCGTGAATTCTATGCTGAAGCTAGTCTCTTTCTGGAAATCCGCATCAAAACGGCCACCAAAGACGAAGTAGGGTCCAATCTGGATGCGGTTGACTGTATGCCCGTAGATCGGGTCCCCAAAGTAAGCTGCGCTCGCCAGCGAGTTCTCGGCAACGAGTGTATCGTTGAGTATGCGAAAAGTTCGCAGGTCTCGGCGTACGCCAAGGAACGGATCGCTACCATATCGTGTGTCGCCTAAGCCTCCGTACAGATACACGAATTCGCCTTCGCTGGTTCGGCGATATGTGGCGGTGTGCAAGGCCCGCCGTATGGGTTCTCCAATGACCACCCAAGTCTCGAACGTGCGTGTGGAATGGTTGTAGACTTCAGGCGTCTCGACCAAGTCCGCAACGCTAACGATGTCGTCCGTGCGGCTACCACCCACCACGAGCACTCTTCCGTCGGCTAGTAGCGTGGCCGTATGTCCGGTCCGGGCTTCCGAAAGTCGTACACTGGAGGCGGTAAACCCGCCTCCAGGAGGCGACATGACGTATACCGTCGCATGAGCGGGTCCCCCAACACGCGAA
Organism: Rhodothermales bacterium; assembly: GCA_965262785.1. Classification (GTDB taxonomy): domain Bacteria; phylum Bacteroidota; class Rhodothermia; order Rhodothermales; family Bin80. The sequence goes on along the minus strand of OZ253559.1, from coordinate 4,191,710 downwards.
GCGCCGCCGATTACGAAAAACTCCTGGTTGCGTGTCCGAGTTGTCGTGTGGCCTCCACGTCCTGCAGGTAGTGGGGGGCTGTTGGCCACATACTGCGAGGGAAGGTACAGGGCGTACGCTGTGTCAAGGCTACTGACCTCCTCAACGTCGGATGCTTCAATAACGAGCTCGTTAAGTCCGCGGCGCGCATTCAACAGGAGGGACCAGGCTCGATTGCTACTGGCATACTGCATCGGTATGCCGTTGACCGAGACTGTTTCGATATTGCGAAACGATCCTGCGCGGATCTTTAGAACGAATTGAGTCTGTTGCAGGACCTCCGAGAGATCCGGCGACAAGATTACCACATCCGGTTGGCTGACGTCTACGAACGGGCGTTCGCATGCCGCCAACACTACGACGATTGAAAGCGCTAAAACGCGCGACATGGCACAGCATCTTGTGGGAATTGGAGTGGTACCCCTTGGGCGAAAAAGAGGTTCTATTCGGCGTAGCGGACGATTTCCAGCACTAGGCCATGGGGCGGTGCCGCCGGCCCTGCTTCCCGTCTATCACGCGAATTCAGGATGCGTGTTACGTCATTCACGGGCCGCTTGCCTCGTCCGATGTCGATTAGCGTACCGACGATAGCGCGTACCATGCCGTGCAAGAATCGGTTGGCTTCGACTTCGAAGCGCCATTCGTGCGGGCGCGATTCGGGCACCCACTGCGCACGCGTAACGTTGCACACCCGGTTGCGTGTTGCGGAACGGTGTAGGCAGAAGGCACCGAAGTGATGTTCTCCAAGCAAGTGTGTAGCTGCCGCGTTCATGGCGTCGAAGCAAACGGAGTAGGGCAACATGTACCGGAAGTGCCGCTCTAGTGCGGTATGCTCGCAGCTTACGTAGTAGTGATAGCGCCGACTGGTGGCATCGAATCGCGCGTTGAAGCCATCGGGTGCCACTTCAAGTGCTTGCACCACGACGGAAGGGGGCGTGAGGCCATTGAGCGATCGCTCTACGTCCCCAGTGTCCAGAGCACCCGCTTGAAAGTGCGCCACCTGTCCCCGCGCATGGACGCCGCTGTCGGTACGCCCCGCACCCGTAATGGGCGTAGGTACTTGCAACACGATGGCCAGAGCCTCTTCCAGCGCCGCTTGCACCGTCGGCGGCCCGTGTTGGCGCTGCCACCCGCAAAAGGCACTGCCGTCATATTCTATCAGTAGGCGATATGTCACGGGTCTTGATGCGCGGGTTTTTAAGCTTTTTCAATACTGCAAATTGCCACGACCACGTCTTTGTTCAAATCTGGCACGCTGCCTTGACGCCCGCACTATTGAAGCCAACCTCGGAGCAGCATTGCTCCGCGTTTCCATGCTATGGCTACTGGAGTGCTTGCCGTAGCACGCACAAATGCGGCGTACCGGCGATCAATCACTTTGGCTACGCAAAATAGGCGCCGAGTCAAGTCTTTCAGGTTCCGAGCCTCAGCTTGCATTCGCATGGTCGAACTGCGTCCCGACTACTTCACAATACCCTGCAATCAAATGTTTCACATGCTCCAGCTCCAAAATGCAGAATATATCCGTTTACTGCGTGCTGCTAACCAGTTTTTACGTGAACCAACCGGACTGCTGTGGCTTTTCTAAATGCTCGTGGATTTTCATCTCGTGCCATGGGGTCAGTGCATTCAGCGGCGGCGCTTCAGGCACTGATCGCAAGCTCTGGATGATCTTCAGTTCGAGTCTGATGTCCGGAAAACCAAGGACCCAGGCGACACAGTCGGAGTCGGTCAGAAAGCCTGCCGCCAAACGGAATGAAAAGCAACGCCGGCGAGCGGGCCTCGTTCGCGTAAATGCCGACTTACATCCCATACCCAATCCGTGCTGACTGCACAGACAGCGCATGGTCGAATCGCCCCGCAGTCCCTCCACCAGCGCCAGCAAGGCTAGCAGGTCCAGCGCCTGCTTGGACAAATGGGCCTGCGCCAGTGCGGCCCGATCCGGCCCACCTGCTCTCCGGCAATTGTGCCTCGATCCGCACCAACCGGTTGCTGTCTGAGCACGCCAGATATCTGTACAACCACGGAAACAGCAGCCACTGGATATTGAACCCGCTCCGCAGTAGCATCTCAATCATAGCCATATTCGTTTTTGGTGCCGCTATCGTGTGGGCTCGAGACACCTTTGGTGTAAGTCAAAATGTACTGAAGCCGCGACCGAACCCTAACCGTAAGGGCAACAAGAACAGTTGGTGGGCTACGTATGACTTCTGCGCCTGCAAGTTATTCAGCCACAACTACACAGCCATTCTGAACGGTGGTGGCCTAAAGGTCGGGGTGTAACCAGGAGGCTCCGTTGTTCTCACAGACCCACTAGAGCATTCGCCTGCACCAAGAGGCTATGTGCGCATTCCGCTACGATTTGCTGGCACATCAGGCAGGGTCCAGTTGAAGGATTGGTCGCCAGCGTAGTTTGGGAGCGAGTTGCTGCGCATGTTTGCTAATCCGCAGAAGGGTGCCGTGCGGGGCGGCCATATCCCTGGGGCGAGCAGCATATCGTAGAGTGTGTACTGCCGAATGAGGCAATATTCAAGGTTCGCCATAGGCTTGAAGAAAACTATCTCAGAAACTAGATCCTTGACCCGGATAGCGCAGCGATTGTGGACTACCATATCGATGAGCACTGCGGCCACACGTGGCTCAATCAAATGCGCCTCTTAGGCAACGAGCTTGTGAAAAACCATTGTGATACCCTGCCAGGATCGGCGTCACCGCGTCGGAGGCCACAGAATGACAGGTTGATACGGACCTCTGATAGCATTGCCGGGCAGTTCCAAGTTGCCTTTTATGAAATCCCCCCTGGGGGCTGCTCATTGAATTCGCTTCCATCGTGATGCATGCAATCGGCGGTCAGCCAACTCTGTCTTTTTCCGACGATCGAGCGGGCATCGCGAGCCTGCAAGGAATGGCTTGACTCCTAGGTATGCAACAGGCACGGGACCTATGGGACGTCAACCCGCGTAGACTGATGTGCGATGGCAGTCCAGGTGACTTGCTTAGCTGACGCGGCTCCGCTCTCAATGGGCCGCCTGTTTGGGTTTTGGAGCGTGCGCCAAATGCACTACTGCCGGTAAGGAGCCTTTAAGACGACAGTGGTCCGAGGTCTTCTACTACATATGACTACTTACTACACCGCACATCAATTGCACGGTTTTTTGGCATATCTTTTTCTCTGACGCAGAACGCAAAGCAGTTATGGACAAGCTATTCACGGCTGCAGGGCTTTTGGCCTTCGGCGTGCTCTTCGCGGTTCCCGCCCATGCCCAGAATCGGTGGTATCTGGGTGCGGAGTTTGGCGGCGGCGTTGCCCCTGGTGTGACCATGAATGGCAACAGCAATGACCGGTCTAGCCTTTGCGACGAATTCATCAACCCCCAGTATGCCAGCGTGCCTGGCTGCACCGATCCGAGTCGGGGCGCTGGCAATGGATGGAAGGCGGAATTCGCAGGCGCTGGCGGCCTGATTGGCAACCTGTCAATTGGGTATCAGGTTAGACCGTGGCTCCGACTCGAGGCTGAGCATTCGGTATGGAAAGTGACCTACGACGACGCTGCGCTTGTAGGAGGGGCAACAGGATCTAACCAGGAAAAGTTGACACAGGAGATTTTTCTTGCGCGCGAGCGGCTGGGCACCCTGTCTGCAAATGGGGTCTTTATCAACGTATATCTTGACCACACATTGGACGAGCGACCCTTCGGGCTGTATGTAGGAGCCGGAGGGGGTGTGGCCCTCACAGCCGCTGGGTACGCCAGCCTTTGGGCGCGCAACAAGGATGTGGACGCAATAAAGACTGGTTTGGACCAGCCCAATGGCGACGAAATCCGCCAGAACCTCGCCGGCACCTTTAGTGACGGCCAGACCGTCATGCGGGCTGCCTCCCCGGCGATCCACTTGATGGTGGGAGCCGATCGGCATTTGTCGGAGCGGTTCTCCATTGGGTTCAAGGCGCAGTACATCATGTATCTCGACTTCGAAAGTGACGACTTGGTGTGGGATCCGCTGCGCAGCCACGAGCCAAACATCCGCAAAGGAGGAACCGAGCCCGTACACGGATTTTACTCGACGAGCGACCTTTCGGCTGTGACCGTTGGGCTGCAGTTGAAGCACCGCTTTTAGGCACTCTGGCGCGAAATGGAAGCGGGCCTGAGTGACACCAAGGTGTTTCTGACAGGCTTCATGGGCAGCGGCAAGAGTACGCTCGGCCGGCCGCTGGCAGAAGCGCTGAATCTCCGTTTTGCGGACCTTGACGAGGTCATCGCGGACCGCGCAGGTCGGAGCATTGCTGACATATTTGCGCGCGGAGGCGAGTCGCGTTTCAGGGCGCTGGAAGCTGCCGCGCTGCGTTCGGCGCAGCCAGGGATCGTATATGCCCTTGGCGGTGGGGCTCTGGCTCGCGAAGGTAACCTACGTTGGGCCCTTACCCATGGTATCGTACTGTACCTGAAGGTGCCCGTAGAAGAGCTGCAGCGCCGGCTGGTGGCCGATCCTGTCGTGCGACCTCTGCTCAGGGATGAATTTGGCCGGCGCCTCCCCGGCCCTGCGCTGCGGGAGAAGATTGCCAGCCTACTGGCGAAACGGGCACCATTCTATGAACGCGCACACATCACTATCATTCCAGCGGAAAACCATCGCGCACTCGTACACGCGGCGATTCGGGCAGTACGTGCCTACGCGGCAGAAAGTCTGAACGATCGGCGATGATGCAGCGTTGGACCGGAAGCCGCAAGCGCAGCATAGTGGGCGCGGGTCGGATAGCCTACGTTGGTGAGCCAGCCGTATGCTGGATGATGCATGTGCAGTGCCCGCATGGTTCTGTCGCGCGACACTTTGGCGATGATGGACGCTGCGGCTATGGACTGGCAACGGGCATCGCCCTGCTTTACCGTACGCACTGGCCAGGGGCTGTCCAGAAATGCGGCGTTGCCATCTATTAGTACGTAGTCTGGCGACACGCGTAGTGTGTCGGCAGCCTCGCGCATGGCCTGAAGGGTCGCCTGCAGGACGTTGACCGCATCAATTTGTGCAGGTGAGCGCGAACAGACGGATATGGCTACGGCATGGTCACGAATGGTACAGAAGAGCTCTTCTCGCAACGAGGCGCGCAGCTTCTTGCTGTCGTCTACGCCAGGAAGGACGACGCCCTCTGGAAGAATGACAGCTGCCGCGACCACAGGCCCGGCCAGTGCACCTCGGCCTGCCTCGTCAATGCCAGCTACATGCGTAAAACCTTGCTGCCAAAGGGTCTCTTCAAGATCTGTTGTACAGGTCATGCACTTTTCTGCAGAAGCGTGTATCTTTAGACTAAGCCTTTCTGGTAGGTGCAGCCTTGCACCGTGTACTGTGGATCGCACGTTCGGCGGTCCTGTCCTTTGTCCATCTACATGCCAGCACGCAAGATAAGCTATGAATAGCAGGTGGCTCTCGTATGGCTGAAAAACGTTTTCGCGGGATCTTGGAGTTTATAGGCGACAAGAAATTTGGCTTTATCCGTCAGATTCGATCCGACTTGCCCAAGGGGGACGATGACCCATTCTGTCCGCCGCCGCTGATCCGCCGGCTACACCTCAGGGATGGCAGCATCCTGGAAGGGACTTTGCGCCCGGGCCGCAAAGGCGACATGCAGGTGCATCGTGTAAGCAAGATCATGGGCGTGTCGCCCGCAGAGTGGGCCGAGACGGAGCTCTTTGAGTCGGGCCAAATCATTTATCCCGATAGCAAGCTGAACTTAGTCAAGGGAGCCGCTGACATCACCATGCGCGTGGTTGACCTTGCGTGCCCTATTGGCAAGGGCCAGCGTGCCCTGATCGTAGCGCCTCCTCGCACGGGTAAGACGATCATTCTCAAGGAGATCGCAGCCTCGCTCACGCAGAATCACCCCGAAATATCGCAGGTAGCCCTGCTTGTTGATGAACGCCCGGAAGAGGTGACGGATTTCAAGCGGTCCACTAATGCGATGATTTTCGCCTCTTCGAGTGATCGTGAGGAGATCAATCATGTTCGCGTTTCGGTGCTGGCGTTGGAGCACGCCAAGCGGCTGGCGGAGCTGAATCGCGACGTCGTGCTGCTTCTTGACTCGCTTACCCGACTGGGGCGCACATTCAACCTGTGGGGCGAGGGATCCGGGCGCACCATGTCTGGCGGGCTGGACGCGGGTGCCATGAAGATTCCCCGTCGACTCTTCGGCGCCGCTCGTAACATTGAGGAGGGAGGCTCACTGACGATCCTTGCAACGGCGCTCATAGAGACGGGCAGCCGTATGGATGAGGTTATCTTTGAAGAATTCAAGGGCACTGGCAACGCGGAGATTGTGCTGGATCGCGAGATGGCGGACAAACGCATATGGCCGGCCATCAACCTGCGCAAGACCGGAACGCGCAACGAGGAGCTGCTGCTGGGTGACATGACGCATCAGTACCACCGGCTTTTCCGGGCGCTAAACAGTCGCCGCCCCATTGAGGCCATGCAGGCATTGACGCGCCATATGCAGATTTTTCCGACGAATGAACAGATGGTAACTTGGCTGCTCCGCCACCTCTGACGAGCCCATACGTACTGAATGCGCCGTCCTTGTATAGATAGCGCCCACGAAAAGCCTTCCAATGAGTAGCCAGCTAGACAAGATCGTCTCGCTTTGCAAGCGGCGGGGATTCATATTTCCTTCGTCGGAGATCTATGGCGGCCTGGGGGCCACGTACGACTATGGCCCGTTGGGCGTCGAGCTCAAACGCAACGTCCGAGAGCGCTGGTGGCGCGCGATGGTTTACGCGCACGACAACATTTCAGGAATTGATGCTGCGATACTCATGCACCCCGACGTGTGGAAGGCATCAGGACATGTGGAGGCATTTCATGACCCGCTAATTGATGACAAAGTGTCCAAGCGGCGCTACAAGGCCGACCAGCTTATAGAGAGCTACATTGAAAAGCTTCGCCAAAGCGGCAAGACAGACCGGGCCGAAGTTGTCCACAGCCGGCTCGTGGCTGCGCTGCATTCGGACAACTTGCCCAAGGCGCTGCACGCGATCATTATGGAGGAGGAGATTCGTGCGCCCGATTCCGGAGCCTTCGATTGGACCGAAGTGCGCCAGTTCAACATGATGTTTGAAACACATGCCGGGGCCGTAGCCTCCAGCGATACGCGAATCTACCTGCGCCCGGAAACTGCCCAGGGCATCTTCGTCAACACATTCAATGTGCGCGACACTGCGCGCCTGCAGGTACCCTTCGGCATTGCCCAGGTCGGCAAAGCGTTTCGTAACGAAGTCGTAGCTCGCCAATTTATTTTCCGCATGCGGGAGTTTGAACAGATGGAGATGCAGTACTTCGTGAAGCCCGGCTCTCAGCAGGAGTGGTACGAAGCTTGGAAGGAAAAGCGTTGGCAATGGCACTGCGGCAACGGGATTCCTGAAGCTAAGATTCGCTGGCATTTACACGAAAAGCCGGCGCACTATGCCGATGCTGCGGTAGATATCCAATACCTATTTCCTATCGGCTGGCAGGAGATCGAAGGCATCCACTCACGCACTGACTTCGACCTCTCGCGGCACCAGGAGTATGCTGGCAAGAAGATGCAGGTGTTCGAACAGAATACCGGGCAGAGCTATGTGCCGTACGTGGTTGAAACATCCGCAGGCTTGGACCGCACCATCCTGATGCTGCTCTGCGAAGCGTACCGAGAGGAAAAAGTTGAAGGCGCCATGCGTACCGTGATGGGCTTTGCGCCAGCACTCGCGCCGTTGAAGGCCGCGGTGTTTCCGCTGGTTCGTAGGGCGGGTATGCCTACGCTTGCGCGCAAGATTACGGACGGGCTACGGGCAGCGTATAACGTATTTTACGATGAGCGCGGCTCTATCGGTCGGCGCTACCGCCGCATGGACGAAGCGGGAACCCCGTTGTGCATTACCATTGATGGGCAGACAATGCAAGATGGAACGGTCACGGTGCGCAATCGCGATACGCTCGCACAGGAGCGTATCGCGCAGGACGGCGTAGTGTCCTACGTGGGCGATCGCGTTACTGCGCGTTAGTGGCCGCCTGGAGCTCGGCTGCAACACGCTCCACAGCTTTCCACACCCGCAAAGCGTTGCCACCAAGTATCTTGGCCAAATCTTCGTCCGAATATCCACGCTTAATAAGCTCGGCGACAAGGAATGGATACATGGAGACGTCCTGCAGGTCGGAAGGAAGAGCGGTAACTCCATCAAAGTCGGAGCCAAGTCCGACATGGTCCACGCCCACAAGTCCGACGACATGATCAATGTGGTCTGCCACGTCCTGTAGAGTCCCAATGGGATTTGCCTTGCGCTCTGATTCAAAATAGCGCACGCCTTCCCTCGAATACCGGGCTATGCCGGCGTCAGACAGGTGTGTTTCAATCTCTTCTCGCAACGCCTGTTGCTGGGCCCGATATCCGCTGCGCAAGAATGTCGACCCGAAACTGATCATGATCACGCCGTTACGCGCAGCCAATGCCTCAATGAGCTCGTCGCTAACGTTTCGCTCCCACCCTGGTGTAAAGTGGCGTGCTGAAGAATGCGATGCAAGCACCGGCGCCTTCGAACGACGCAACACTTGCCAGATTGTGCTGTCGGTTACGTGCGACACATCCACGATGATGCCAATCCGGTTCATTTCATCGACGACCAGCTTACCAAATGGGCTCAGCCCCTCCCATGTGCGCGTCGTGTCGTATGATGAGTCGCTGATCTGATTATCCCTTGCGTGGGTTAGTGTGATGTATCGGATGCCTCGGCCAAAGAAATACTGAAGGTCGGCGAGGCTGTCGATCGGGGCACCGTTTTCCATGCCCATGGGTAGCGATACCAGGCCGGCCGCTTTGTGGCGATGAACATCGCCCGTAGATGTTGCCACGGCAAACTTGTCCGGCGCATCATCTGCAATTTGGTAGACCATGTCGATGAGGGAGTCCGCCAATAGCCGCGCTGAACCTGAAATCTCCTGGCGGGCGCTCGGGATGTAGATCGACATGAATGGGGCATTGAGCCCTCCGGTCGCGGCACGCGGGAAATCGAAATCACCTCCAATTGTAGGGCCGCTTACATCTTCGGGGAATTCCGTCATGCGGTACGGCAGATCGATATGGCCGTCCATGATCGTCATCTCCTGCGTGAGGGTACGGGCGCGCTCCATGCGCATGGCCTTCTCGGAGGTACAGGCTGTAGCACAGAGCACAAGCAAGAGGACTAGTGAGCGCATGGGTGTACAGGCTATCTAGCATAGGCAGTGACACGCACTTCCCGGATGACGGTAACCTTGATTTGGCCGGGGTAGCGAACCTCATCTTCAATCCGTTTGGAGATGTCCGTCGAAAGGGCGTTGGCCTGCTCGTCGGAGATGCGATTTTGATCCACCAGAACCCGAATCTCCCTGCCAGCCTGGAAGGCAAATACGCGTTCCACACCTTCGAAGGACGACGCGAGTCTTTCCAGCTGCTCAAGTCGTTTAATATATTCCTCAACAGTAGCGCGGCGCGCGCCAGGTCTGGCGCCGCTTATGGCGTCGGCAGCCTGAACAATGGGAGAGATGAGTGCGGTCATCTCAATTTCATCATGGTGCGCTCCTACGGCGTTGCATACGGTGGGGTCTTCGCGATATCGCTTGCACAACTCCATGCCCACCAGAGCATGGGGTCGGTCCGAAGCTTCGGTGACTACTTTGCCGATGTCGTGCAAGAGACCCGCACGGCGTGCGAGCGTCGGATCAAGCCCGATCTCTACAGCAATGAGAGAGGCGATGCGAGCCGTTTCCACGGAGTGGGCCAACAGGTTCTGACCATAGCTTGTCCGGAAGCGCATCCGACCTATCAGCCGGACCAGCTCTGAATGGAGGCCGTGAATGTTCAGGTCGATCACGGCACGCTCCCCGATCTCAGTGAGCTCTTCTTCCAAGGACGTCGCTGCCGCCTTGACGGTCCGTTCTATGCTAGCCGGATGAATGCGTCCGTCACTTACAAGGGACTGGAGTGCACGCCGGGCGACTTCACGCCGGACGGGGTCAAAACACGAGAGTACCACAGCACTCGGTGTATCGTCTACAATGACCTCGGTACCGGTGGCCGATTCAAATGCCCGTATGTTTCGTCCTTCGCGCCCGATTATGCGGCCTTTGTGGTCGTCTGAGTCGAGGTATACCACACTTGCGGTGGTTTCCATCGACAGGCTGGCCGCAGTGCGCTGGATGGCGGTCAAGACGACCTTGCGCGCGCTATGCCGGGCCGTGCGCTTGGCCTCTTCCTGGACCTTTTGGATGTGCGTCGCGGCCTGGCGCTTCGCGCTTTCTATAAGCTGTTGCTTGAGCTCCCCGCGTGCATCTTCGGCAGACAGTCCGCTGATTTCTTCGAGGCGCCTGGTCTGTTGCTCGATGACTTCATCCAACTCGCCACTCCTGGAGGCAATTGCCTCTTCGCGCGTGGACAAAGCGGCTTCCTTATCCTTCAGAGCCTTGCTCCGCACAGTAGTGGCGGACAGGAGCGTATCGGCACGGGCACGAAGACGCTCCGCATGGCGGTGTGTTTTCTCGGCCTCGCGTTGCAGCGCCTTCAGTGCACCGGCGGCCTTTTGAACGAGCGCGTCGCGCTCGTTTAGTCGTTGTGTCCTGCTGTTGATCTTGCGCTCACGCCGCTCCGCTTTTTGTCTGGAGCGGCGCAACGTGTGCCGCGCGTGTTCCCGTTCGTCTTCGAACGCGCTACGCTCTTCGGCAAGGGCCGCCTTGACTTCTTTGACATATTCTTCGCGGTACTGGTAAGCCTCTTCTCTGGCGCCGGACAAGAGGCGCTGTATTTCCTGTTCGGCTTTTTTGATGCGTGAGACTGTGACCCGTTTCAGGAGCCACCGCTGCACTGCAATGCCCAAACCAAATGCTATTGCCAACAGCAGGACGGTAAGTAGTGTACCGTCCAAGACCTTCCTCGTTTAGTGTCCTCATGCAGTCACCCTTCGGGCGATGAGGCGACATGCCTCGCATCCGCAGTGGCGGGTAATAAGAACCCTGGGTTACAAGATTGGCACTGCCCCAAACCCTTCCGCCTTCCTCGGCTCCGCGTAGCAGAGACCCCTGCAAGGGCTGAGGTCTGATGTCCAGATCCGAAGAGCAGCTTCCTTTAAGACCATTGTCGGTTCAACAAAGCCAAGACCACTGCGGACGCCAAGCAGCCGCACACGCAAAATACCCCGCAGGGTCAACTGCGGTTCCGTGTTACGACATGGCGTCTACAAGTTCTTTTTCCATAAGGAGCATTTCGCGGTGTATAGCTTGCAGTACGGTGCTTGAAGTTTCCCGCATGGCCAAGATTTCCTCGGCCAAGGCGAGTGCAGAGACCACTGCGGCGACGAGGTCTGGCTGATCCGGGTGCTCGGCCTTAAAATCCTGCATGCGCATGTCAACGGTATCGGCCACCTCGCGCATAGAATCTTCGTCCTCCTCTTCAACACGGAGCGGGTATTCCTTGCCGAGGATCCGGACACGGATAGATTTCTGCATGCTACTCCTCGTCCTCAGCCAAGTAACTGTCGATGGCCTGGATAAAGCCTTTTACTGAAGTTCGCAGCTGCTCGGGCTCCTCATCGAACACAAGCATTGCTGCGTCGGAGTCGACCTTGGGGCCGTCCTCCAACTCCTGGATGCGTGCGGCCAATGCTGCGTTCTCATTCTTGAGGCGGCGCAGCTCTTTGGAAGCCTGTTTCACCAAGTCTCGCAGATTGTGAAGCGATTCAGCACTTTGAAGCGATGAGAACGAAGGCATACCGTCTTCGTCAACCTTCGGCGCCATATTTGAGGTGGATTGCTCGGTCATACTTATTTTCCACGGTTTCGAATGGGCGAAAACTAACGCTTTACTGCATCATATTCTACGCTCCGTGGGACGCCGCTGGTCCACGTAACTGTGCGCCGTGTTCGACGTACAGCGCCTGCACGATAGCGCGCACGGCCTTCTCTACCTCGCCGTCACGTAAGGTGCGTTGCGCGTCAAAGCGTAACGTGAAGGCGATGCTTTGCTTGGCATGGCCGACCTCCTTATCCGCGTATAGATCAAACACGGTTGCGTCCCGTAAGAGCGGCTGCCCAGCCACTTGGATGGTTGTAACCATCTCGCTCGCAGGCACCGTGCGATCCACCGTCAAGGAAATGTCGCGCGTGACGACTGGGTATCGGTTAATCGGTCGGTAGCGCCGTGTGACATGATTCTTGGCATGCAGCACCAGTCGCGTCCAATTGAATTCGGAAAAGAATACTGGTGACTTGATGTCACGAGCGGAGCTAACCTCATCCTCCAAGCGCCCCATACGACCTATCTCAGTGCCGTCGGAAAAAATGGTGACATGGTACTGCATCAGTGGCGTGGACTCGTAGGACGGCTCCGTTGTGACATTCGGGACCCGCAACACTTCCAAGAGCGTTTCGACGTCGCCTTTCAGGTCAAAGAAGTCGGCTACACGCGCCGTTTCTCCCCACTCTGCAGGGCCGAGCGGGCCGCTTATCGCCAGGATCAGCGCGCCGTATTCCGAATACCCGGGTATAAAGGAGGCCTGTTCGTGAACGCGATGGAAGACATGCCCAAACTCGTAGAAGCGCAAGACCTCCTGACCATGATTCTGGTTGTGCTGCATGACTCGCAGAACCCCGGGCAAAAGGCTGGGTCTAAGCGTCGCCATCGACTGTGACACGGCATTTAGTGTCTCAACTACGGGACCTCGTGATGCCAGAACGGGGTCGCAAAACTGCTCTGCTTCGGATTTGGGGAGCAGGCTGTTGGTATAGATCTCCCTGTAGCCTCTACCGCCAAGCAGGCCGTAAACCTCGGTGCGCAGCAGCTCTTCCGGACGCGCGTGCGGAGCTGAACCGGGAAGCTGTGTACCGTGAAGAATGGGAATATTGTCAAGCCCATGGATGCGTGCGACCTCCTCGATGAGGTCGACTTCCTGCGACACATCCGGACGGTGGGGCGGTACGCGGCACAGCCAAGTGTCCGGTCCAGTCTCGGAGACTTCAAAGCTGAGCGCGCTAAGGATCCTTTCCACTTCCGGTGCTGCAACCTCAGTCCCAAGAATCCTGGCAATGCGGGCGCGACGCAGCGCAAGGATCGGCATCGTTAGTGGATTCGGGTGGGCATCGACTCTGCCTTCCACGGCGGCACCGCCTGCCAGGTCGGCAATCAGCGCGGCCGCGCGTGCAGCAGCCCAAGCCTGCCCGTCCGAATCAACGCCGCGCTCAAACCGATAAGAGGCGTCGGTGCCCAAGCCAAGCGCACGGGCGGACCGACGCGTGGCCGAGGGGTCAAAGTATGCGCTTTCGATAAGAACATTTACTGTTTTGCTGTCAACCTCAGAGTTTTCGCTGCCCATGATGCCGCCTACGGCTACGGGGCGTTGCTGATCGCAGATGAGAACCGTACCGGGGGGCAGGGCACGCTTCTTGCCATCGAGCGTAGTGATTGATTCACCTGCTGTGGACGCGCGCACAACGATGGAATTGCCCGCAATCTCATCATAGTCGAATGCGTGCAATGGTTGCCCACACTCGTGCATGACGAAGTTGGTTATGTCCACCACGTTGTTAATGGGGCGTAGCCCAATGGCTCGCAGGCGTCGCTGGAGCCAGAGTGGCGAGTCCACAATCGTCACGCCGCGTACCAGCATCGCTACATAACGTCGACAACTGTGTGGACACTCGATGGTAACGGCGATGTGGCGCGCAGCCTCTCCGCCCTCTTTTGGCACACTCAGTTCGGGCCGCCGGAGCGGTAAGTCGCAGAGTGCACTTATGTCCCGCGCAACGCCCATGTGGCAAGTGGCATCCGGGCGGTTGGGTGTAATGGTAATATCCAAGACCGTGTCCTGTGCCGCGACACCTACTCGGGTGAGGTACGTAAGAAAGGATTCACCCGGAGCTGCGTCCTGAGTGAGGACCATAATTCCACTGTGGTCTTCGGAAACCCCGAGTTCATCTTCCGCGCAAATCATACCCATGGAAGTCTCGCCCCGCATCTTCGACCTTCTTATTTTCAGCGGCTTCGTCTTGCCCGGCAGCTGCAGTGTGGTCCCAATGGTTGCCACGGCAACCATTTGATTGGCAGCCACGTTCGGCGCGCCGCAGATGATCTGAATCGGTGACTCGCGGCCTACGTCAACCTGGCAAAGCGTGAGGTGGTCGGCTTTGGGGTGTAGCGATACTTCAAGGACACGGCCTACAACGATGCCCTCCGTGGCGATGCCATGGATGAATTCGTCTTCCACCTCCAACCCGCACATCGTCAACGCGTGGGCGAGGTCGCGCGGCGCCAGCGGATGATCGACGTAGTCACTAAGCCAGTCGCACGAGATCTTCATACGTCATGTATGCGTAGAGCCCATCAAAACTGCGACAGGAAACGGATATCATTTTCGTACAGGATACGGATGTCCTCAATGCCGTATAGCAGCATAGCCGGGCGCTCTACGCCCATTCCAAAGGCGTAGCCTGTATACCGTTCCGAGTCGATGCCCACGGCTTCCAGTACATTTGGGTGAACCATTCCCGAGCCCAAGATTTCCATCCAGCGCCCGCCCCCGGGAAGGTCCCACCAAACATCCAATTCGGCACTGGGCTCGGTGAACGGGAAGAAGCTGGGGCGAAAGCGCACCTTTACATTTGCACCAAAGAAGGCACTTGCGAATGTGTAAAGGACATGTTTTAGGTCCGCCATCGTAATGCCTTCGTCCACCACCAGTCCTTCCACCTGGTGGAAGAGGCAGTACGACTTGTAGGTGATGGTTTCGTTGCGGTAGACGCGGCCCGGAGCGATCAGCCGGAACGGTGGCTTCCCCGCGACCATGGCGCGGATCTGTACAGGTGAGGTGTGAGTGCGCAGCATAACGCCGCCTTCGCCGCCCTCGGACGCCTGCAAGAAGAGTGTGTCCTGCATGTCGCGTGCCGGGTGATCAACCGCGAAATTCAGTGCGGTGAAGTTGTGCCAGTCGTCTTCTATTTCCGGTCCTTCCGAGATGCTGAATCCTATGCGTTCGAAGATGTCAGTAATGGAGCGCAGTGCGTGCGTAAGCGGATGTATGGACCCGGCCACGCGCTGGCGCCTGCCAGGAAGGGTCAGGTCAATCCTCGGGGGTCCGACGCTAACTTTTGCATCTCCAGCACGAATGTTCTGACGCAAGCGCTCCTGAGCATGCTGGCGCAGGCCATTCAGCGCTATGCCGGCAGAACGGCGGGCGCTGCGCGGGAGCTCAGGAATCCGCTTAAGAAGATGCGTGATCAGCCCGTTTCGCTGTCCCAGATAGCGGATCCGGAAGGCTTCCGCCTCCGCCGCGGTACCCAAGCTGGCGCGCTCAATATCCTGGCGAAGCTTTTCGGCTTCGTCAAGTAACGCCTGTGCAATCGCCCGTTCTTCCATCACACCAGCGCAACAAAATCCCGCCAAGCCTGCTGGCCAAGGGCGGGAACGTGGCCGAACAAGTCCGGCGCAGCACAGAGCCCCCTATAGAGAGACGGCACTTGCGGATTGCAATCTCGAAAGCGTCACACCTCTGACTTAGAGGCCTGCACGACGCGGGTGAAAGCCAGCGGATCATGCATCGCGAGGTCTGCCAAGACCTTGCGGTCAAGCTCAATTCCGGATTTACGCAGCGCACCCATCAGACGCGAATAGGTAGTTCCATTGAGGCGAGCCGCTGCGTTGATACGAACGATCCAGAGGCGCCGAAACTGCTGCTTACGCTTGCGCCGATCCCGATACGCGTATTGTAATCCCTTATCGACTGCATGCTTAGCGACGGTGTAAATCTTGCTGCGGCCGCCCCAATAGCCTTTGGCCATGTTGAGGACGCGTTTGCGCCGGCGGCGCGAGGAGGCCGTGTTTCGTGCACGTGGCATTATACTGTCAATATGTTAGCAGCCAAGAAGTCGTTTGATCCTTGCCTCGTCACGCGGGTCAACGAGTGTCTTTTTGCCGAGAGCCCGCTTACGCTTGCTACTCTTCTTGGTCAAGATATGACTCTTGAAGGCTTTCGCACGCTTGAGGCGACCCGATGCGGTCTGCTGAAATCGCTTCTTGGCACCACTATTAGTCTTCATCTTGGGCATGGGCCTACTTCGTTGCAGGTTCAGCCCAATATAACCCAAGCTGCATCCTTGGGTTCCCGCCAATTGCAGGTTTGGGGCCAAGGCGCGAATTGCACATGATCTCTAGAACCTACTTCGACTTGCGGGGTGTTAGGATGGTGGTCATGCGACGCCCTTCCATACGGGCGGCTTGGTCAACCTTGGCTACATCCTCCAAGGCCGCTACCAAGCGCACCAGGACCTTCATCCCCTGGTCCTTGTAGATGATGTCGCGTCCACGGAACTGCACATACGCACGCACCTTGTTTCCGTCGGAAAGAAACTCGCGGGCGTGCTTCGCCTTGAATTCGAAGTCGTGTGTGTCTGTTCGTGGCCGAAAGCGCACCTCTTTCAATTGCGCTCCCTGCTGGCGCTTCCTCGACTCCTTATCCCTCTTTTTTTGTTCGTAGCGGTATTTGCCGAAGTCCATGATCTTGCAGACGGGCGGATCGGCGTTCGGCGCGATCTCTACCAGGTCCAAGTTCTGGTTGCGGGCCATGTCAAGCGCGTCTTCAATCCTATAGATGCCGTGCTGGCCCTTGGGATCGACCACTCTCACCCGTTCGGCACGGATATCATTGTTGACCCGCGTTCTTACTTGTCTTGCGATAGCGTCTCTCCTAATTAGTTCAACAGCACGAGGCTTTTGCCCGCGACGATTTTCGGTACATCAGTCTTTGTAGCAGCTTGCACGCTTACCGTGGGTCCTAATGGATTCGAACCATCGACCTCTACGATGTCAACGTAGCGCTCTAACCAACTGAGCTAAGGACCCTCACGCCATAAGAATACGACTCACAACCTGAAAAGATGTAAGCTAGAGCCGCAAAGCCACTTGAACGACCGGCATTTGGCTATGGCCCGTCAACCTTAGTGAAACCTCAGTTAAGGTACTATTATGGTACCGGCGGGCGCTGCGAAGAGCGCTGAGTGCAGCTAAAACCCTGTTGGCCGCTAACGTCGCAATGAAGACGGCTCTACGCTGGGCCCACGTATCGGCTGCGCCGCGCAGGTTGCGATAAGTCAGCATGTCTGCTTCAGAGCGCCAGTGCCATTGGAAGGCCGGATCATTCACATATCCGACCTGATCCCATCGCCGTTGGCGCAGGTGGTCTTCACGGTACGCGTCCGAAGACACGTACGTGCCAAGCGTAACCAGGAAACGGCGGTCCTTGCCATCCAGTTGTGCACCGGCATGGGTAACAGCATAGGTGCGATAGCTCTGGATCGTCTGCTGACGCTGCCACTGGCTGCTTACCACACCGAGCCAAAAGCTGGCTTCGACCAGTGCCAGGTAGCTCGCCGTGCCACGCCAGCTGCCATCGTTGACATACCGATGCCCCAAGCCTGGCAGCAACACGCTGAGTGCTACGGCCTTGCCAGGCGACGGCTGCCCAAGCGCAGGCAGCGCAAAGCAGAAGAGGACAAAAACTGCTACGTTCCTTTTCACAAGGCTATCTACGCATCAGCCAGGAATAAGATGCCGCTCTGTCACGCTTGGAACCTGCAACCCAAAGAAGCGGCCGCACTGCAGAAAGTGCTGGCTTCTTCCGTACACGAAATACCGCTGAAACTTCCGGTCCGCACGGTTGCAGGCGTTGATGTCAGCATCAAGAATGGCTTGGCTTTCGCCGCGGTGGTGGTACTGGAGGCTCCCGAATATAACGTGGTGGACCAGGCCACGGACCGTGGTCGGGTCCAGTATCCGTACGTGCCGGGTCTGTTGGCATTTCGGGAGATCCCACCTATCCTCCGAGCGCTTAACAGGCTCAGTACTTCGTTTGATGTCCTTATGACAGACGGCCATGGCCGCGTGCATCCGCGCCGTTTTGGGTTGGCTTGCCACCTAGGCGTACTGTTGGATATGCCGGCCGTGGGAGTGGCCAAACGGCCGTACGTAGGTGTCCATGGCGCGTTGCCATTGGAGAAGGGTGCCACTGCGCCGCTCACAGATGCCATGACTGAGGAAGTGCTCGGCATGGCCGTGCGCACACGGCGTAGCGTAATGCCGGTTTATACGAGCGTTGGCCATAGGGTAATGCTGGGCGACGCCGTACGACTGACCATAGACAGCGCAATCCGCTACCGACTCCCGGAGCCCACGCGGCAGGCACACCTCTTGAGTCGGCGCACGTTTCGCTAGAAGGAGGTGCGGAGTCGGACGTTGATTGTGCGCGGCGTCAGCCGGGTCGGGACGCGTTGCCAGATACCGGCGGCGTCCGGCACCCAGGCGTAGGCTACCGTGTTGGTCATGTCGAATATGTTAAGTATCTCGGCCGTGAGCTCCAACCGCGCGAATGCGAGCGAGATCTCTTTGGTTGCGCCAAAGTCCATGCGCCTATAAGCGGGGTAGCGGGCAGACAGCCGGTCCCCCGGCACTTGAGCTTCCACAGTCCCTACACGCTCACCTGGTACCGGCGGAGTGTACGGTAGGCCGCTCCCAAAAAGTGCTCGCAAGTGTAGCTTCCAAGACGGATCTGCGGGGACATAGTCCTGCACATACAGTGCGACCGTATGCCGCTGGTCCGTGGGGCGCGGATTCCACCCGATCCGATTTGGGGCCACGTGCGCGGGAATGAATCGCTCACGCGCCACCAGGATGCTGTAGTTGATCCAGCTTTCCAAGCCGGGAACGAATTCCCCACGTGCCTGCAGGTCCAGCCCGTAGACACGTGCCTTGGCGTCGTTCAACCCGGAGTAACTGATACGCACATTTTCCAGTGAGTACGAGATGACGTTGGCGAGTTGTTTCCAATAACCCTCGGCCCGGACGTAGAGCCGGCGCGTCGGCAGAAACAATTCTCCACCCATCACGACCTGAAGGGACCGCTGGGAGCGGATGTCGCGGTTTAGGGCAGCGATGAGCGAAGTCCCAGGAATCGGCGCCCCACGAAGCTCGCGATACGTAGGGGCCTGGTGGTATATGCCAAGCCCTCCTGCCAGCGTGATTCGGTCCGAGGCCTCCAAGCGCATGGAAAGGCGCGGGGACCAAGTCCATTCCCGATTAAAGGAGAAGTAGTCGGCGCGCATTCCCGCAGTTACCACAAACTCTGGCGTGGCCTGATAGATATCTTGGGCGTAGAAACCCATTTGCGCTTCGCTAAAGCGGGCAGTGCCCCGAATGCTGTCTACCACCACGCGGACAAGATCTCCGCTGGTGCTCTGGCCTTCTACTGTAGAGTACTCGTTGATGCGGTCATCAAACTGCAGGCGCCGTACCGACCAGCCGGCCTCGGCGGCATTCCGCGTCATTAGAAGCTCATACCGGCCTTTGGCGGTGTACGATGTTACGCGGACGCGGTTGTCCGCAAAGTCTTCTTGCTCGGCGTTCCCTCGCGGGACCAAATCACTTTCGCCATCTGGCTCCGTTGCCACATCGTAGATGATGGTATTACCTGCCAATTCGAGCTGCTCCGTCTCCTGTGTTCGAAACACGGACCCGTCGTGCGTAGCCTGCAGCTGCTGGGCAAGATTCGACTGGAGGCGCAGGCCAGCAAACTGCGTTGTGTAGCCGTCTTGTTCCTGGCTTTGGTCATCATACTGAATCCAGACGGATCTAAGACCTTCCGCGCCGCCGCTGCCGGAAGCGATACCGTAGAATGTGCGCCTGCTGCGTGGATCCAGTGCGAATTCGTGGCTGGCCCACACGCCGATGAATTCAATGACATGGTGCTGCAACAGAGCGTAACGCAAAAGGCCCTGTACGTCCGTGTAGTCCGGCTGGTAGTTGCCCTTAAGCTCTTGCGTCGAAAAGAAGCGACGTGCCTGCGCCTTGCGAACGCCAAGGAGCCACCCGAGCGGCCCACGCGTGGCGGAGGCGGTTGCACCGGCGTCCAGAAGCGAAACGCTGGCCGATGTCCGCAAGGAGTCAGAAGCGGCATACTGGATGTCAAGCGACGAGGAAATCTTGCCGCCGTAGCGGGCCGGAAAGCCTCCCGTGTAAAGCGTGATGCGCTGGGCGAGGTCCGGGTTGAGCAGGCCCAATCCTTCTTGCTCTCCTTGGCGTGGTCGAAACGGCATATATATTTCGAAGCCATTCAAGAAGATCAGGTTTTCATTGAACCCGCCTCCGCGCACCGAGTACTGATTGGAGAGCTCGTTGGCGGACGCCACGCCGGGCAGCGAGGCAAGTGCCTGGAACCCCTTGAACGGAGTAGGGACTTTTCGCACCTGTTCGGGATCCAGGTGCTGTATGCCCGCGCCTTCGGTGGTGTGGCTTTCGACAGTGACCGGCCCCAATTCGACTACCGAAGGCGCTAGTGTCACCGTAAGCTCAAAGGGTACGTCGCGGAGAACAGTCACGCTGTCAACACGCGTGGCATAGCCTATGAACGAAAAGCGCAATGCGTAGCGCCCAACCGGCAGTTGCAACGAGTAGTGGCCGTTCACCGTAGTGGCCGTGCCGAAATTGGTACCGTTGACGACCACGGTTACCCCAGGCAGCGCAAGCGTGGTGGCGTGCTGATATACATAGCCCGTGACTGTGCCCCAGACTTGGGCTTGGCACGGAATGATGGCGAATAACGACGCCACAAGCGCAAGTGAGCTCCGCATGCTGCTGAAGGAAAACGTAGTAGTGAGCAGTAGCGGTTAGCGGCAGGCATCGGGGTCTATTGAGACCAGTTTGTGGGCACTCGATCCCAGCGGTGCCCATACAACGCCTGCAATAGAGAATCGTTCAGCGGGTCCGCATTGCTGGTGGCCATGTTAGCTGCAACGTGGCGTAGTTTGCGCATGCCGGGGATGACCGTGCTGATGGTGCGTTCGGCGAGGATGAAACGGAGCGCTATTTCGGCCATGGTGCACCCTGCGGGGATAAGCGGGCGCAGCGCGTCTGCGCGAACGACACTGCTTCTTAGGTTTTCTTCTACAAAGTAGGTGCTGCGCCAGTCATCTTCAGGCCAGGTGCTATCGAGAGTCAGCGTGCCGGTCAGCATACCCTCATCAAACGGAACCCGAGCGATGACGCCAACATCATGCTCGCGACATGCGGGCAGGAGTGAGTCATTCGGGCTTTGGTCGAAGATGTTGTAGATCACTTGGACGCAGTCAACGAGGCCGCTCCGGACTGCCTTCACGCCATTCCATGGTTCCCAGCGGTTGAGGCTTATGCCGATAGCGCGGATGTGTCCTTGCTCCTTTAGGCGCAAGAGCTCCTGAGTCCACCGGTCGTCGTCCAACCAGATGTCTTCCCAGGTATGCAGCTGCATTAGATCAATTGTGGCCAAGCCGGTATTCTCCAGGCTGCGCTCAGTATATTCGCGGACATGGTCAGGTGGATAGCAATCATCCAGCGTGTGCGTGCGGCGGCTCGGCCAACGGCGGTTCTTGGGTGGAACCTTGGAAGCTGCAAAAAGGCGCTTGTCCGGGTTGGCCCGAACCAGGCGGCCCAGAAGTTGTTCGCTATGGCCGTCCCCATACGCCCAAGCCGTGTCAAAAAAGTTGCAGCCGAGTGCGGCGGCCCGCTGCAGTGACTGGAGCGATTCGTCATCGTTAGAACCCGTCCAGCCGGCCATGCCCCACATGCCGTAGCCTATTTCGCTAACCTGCCATCCTGTGCGTCCGAGGGACCGATACTTCATGCCTAAGAGGTGCTAATACTGTACAAGGTGTTCTGATTCTGATACACCAGCAGGCCTGAATACGCTTAGGAAGGGGCTTCTGGTTCATTAGGCCTAGTATTTGCATACGAAACTGGCAAAGGATGTACCGACCGGCAGTTACCGTCGTTAAATCCAACGAAGTTGTTATCTTCTGCACATGCTACCCCGTACTGCAATGGCACACTTCACGAGAACCTTGACACGCGTTGCGCCCTGGTCTTTGGCCAGCACGGCACTATTGATCTTGGCTGGCGGCTGCTACACGCAGTTAGGCTACCAGTACGTGGACCACGAGCCGGACTATGAGGAGGTCACGGTGTACGAGACGGACAATGGCGACAGCGTCGTGGTTGACAAGTATTACTACGATGGGGTCTACACATACGCCGATCCACATCGTTATCGGCGGTATTTCTCCCACTACTACGGTTACCCAAGCTATCTGTACGACCCGTGGTACGACGACTTCGGGTACAGGTCGAACATCATCCTGAGCGTTGGGTTTGGAAGACTGTGGAATCTACCGTTCTATTCGCCGTTTGCGTACAATCCCTTTTGGAACCCAGGGCACTACGGCTACGGGTATGGTTACGGCGACTACGG
This sequence comes from Rhodothermales bacterium, assembly GCA_965262785.1. Classification (GTDB taxonomy): domain Bacteria; phylum Bacteroidota; class Rhodothermia; order Rhodothermales; family Bin80. The sequence goes on along the minus strand of OZ253559.1, from coordinate 4,169,358 downwards.
GTATGGTTACGGCGGCTACGGGTATGGTTACGGCGGCTACGGGTACGGGTACGGAGGCTACGGGTATGGCTATGGCGGCTGGGGCAATTCGTATTTCGATGGCCGACATGACAGAAACTATTATGGCCCACGTGGTCCGACGGTTGGGCGCGGCCCGCTCGCAGGTGGTGGCGTCGGATCTGGCCGGTACCGTGGCGGCTCATACGGGGGCAGCAGTCTCGGGCGCGGCGTTCGTCGTGCAGGCGATGCCTCCACCGCTTCGGACTCTGAGGACGGCCGGCGGATTGGTCGGAACGGCGTTCGCGCCAGAGGCGAAACAAGCAATTCTTCTGGACGCGGTGTAACGTCGGCACGTGGTGCCAGTAGCACGGGGTCCGCGTCCGGGCGTGTTGCTCCAAGGCGGGCTGTCACGACGCGCGGTACTCCTCGAACTGGTGGCAGCGTACCCACGCGCAGCACGACATCGCGTACCTCTCGACGCGTACGAGGGTCAAGTACCGCACCGCGTAACAGGGGCCGCGTGTCGAGTACGCGCAGCCGAAGCTCGTCAAGCAGTAGCCGCACGTCAAGCCGTCCACGTTCGACCACGCGCGGTAGCGGGACGGTATCCAGGACCACATCCCGCTCATCGGGCAGCACATCGCGTGCACCGTCCCGCTCATCGGGCAGCACATCGCGTGCACCGTCCCGCTCATCGGGCAGCACATCGCGTGCACCGTCCCGCTCATCGGGCAGCACATCGCGTGCACCGTCCCGCTCATCGGGCAGCACATCGCGTGCACCGTCCCGCTCATCGGGCAGCACGTCGCGTGCACCGTCCCGCTCATCGGGCAGCACATCGCGTGCACCGTCCCGCTCATCGGGCAGCACGTCGCGTGCACCATCCCGCTCATCGGGCAGCACGTCGCGTGCACCATCCCGCAGCAGTCGCACGTCCAGAAGCGGCAACTAATAGTTTAGCGCGTAACCCTCGGATCGCGGCGTAAAGCTTATTGTAGTTGCGCCACTTGAGTTGCGCTTAGCACATAAATACCCATTCGCAGGATACCTATGCACTTGAAAATCATACAGAATACAATTGGAATGAGCACGCTAGTGCTCCTATTTGGAATTGCCGGTATGGCGCAGGCCCAGACGGCCGAGGATGGGCTACGCCTCAGTCAGCGCGCGCCGGCCTCCGGTGCACGCATGATTGGGGTGGGTACCAAGGGTTATGGGGGATTCGGGGACTTTACCGCCCTGAATGGTAACCCTGCCGGCCTTGGCCTGGTTCAGCTGTCTTCGCTTACGGGCACAGTGCATTCATTGCGGACTAGCGATGCTTCGTCTTCGCACACTCGCGGCTTTTCGTCCTCAGGTATCAGCCAGAATGTAAGCAGAACCAACCTAGGCAGCCTAGCCTGGCTATATAGGGCTCCAACAAGTCAGGGCTCGCTCGTATTCGGACTGGCCTTTAACCAGGTAGCAAGCTTCGACCGCGAACTTCGTTTTAGCGGTAGCAGTGACGAAAGCACTATCACAACCTCATTCCTGCCATTTGAGGGAGAATATACCCTCACTGACGACGGGGGACTTGAGTTGGACGACTTCGTGTTCTCGGCATTCAATGGCGGTCTGTTCGAGTTTTTTCCGGCGCTCCTGGCGGAAGACTCTACAGGGTATCCCTTTTTGGAGGCCGTAATTCCTGGAACAACGATCGATCAACACGGACGCGTGAAGGAGCACGGTCGCATGAATGAAGCCAGCTTCGGAGGCAGTGTTGAGGTAGGCGAGGGCATGTTCGTTGGCGCGTCCGTGAGCCTCGCGTTTGGTCGCTATGAATTGCGCAGCACTTTCGAAGAGGACGATGTACTCGACTTGAATACCACCCTGGACTATAACGTTCTGCAGGATGACGGTAGCCTGCTTGAAGGTTTTAACTACCTACGCTATCAGCAGCGCGTGGCAAGCGACCTCCTCGGTGTCAATCTGCGGTTAGGTGTTTCAAAAAAGGTTGCGCCCAATGTCAGAGTCGGCATTGCTGTCGAAACTCCTACGAGGATTAGCATAGATGAGTCGTATGGAACGACTTTTGAAACCCATTTTGATGACGGGGGCATCCTGACCTATGGGGATCAAACCGGCGATGTGGGCAACGGTGCCTTCAGCTACCGCCTTCGCACGCCGTGGAGGGTCAACGCGGGCATTAGCTTGGAGTTAGAAGGCTTTACGCTGCTTGCCGATGCGCAGCTGGTGGACTGGAGTCAGATGCGATTTAATGCCGACAACGAAGGCATCTTTGACGACCTGAACGACCAAATAAGCGATGACTACAGCGCCGTAGTCAATTTCGGGGCCGGAGCAGAGGTAAACGTTGGCAAGGTGTTGCTTCGGGTCGGAGCGGCTCTCCAGCCGGACCCCATAACGCTGGACCTCAGAGATAGTAGTGGGGATATCCTTAAACGTGACAGGCTTCACATCTCCGCTGGGTTCGGCTACCACTTCTCACCGAATATGCTGCTTAATGTCGGTTGGACTATGGGAACCTTTGACGCGGCTTACCTGCCCTATCCCGTGGATGCGTACGGGCCGCGACAGGACGCGAGCCTGCATATCGACGAGTCAGTAACGCGCCACCAGGTAGTAGTCGGTGTGACGTATGCATTCTAAGTTGCCTCTAGTCTGCCGCTCTTCTGCGTTGGCGCAGGTAGGCTCGAAGTCGCGCGACATCGTTATTGTGGCCCCTCAGCGTGACGTTAAAGGCATGTCCTCCCTCTGGCCTTGCGACAAAGAACATGTACGCATGCTTTTCGGGGCTGGCAGCAGCCAACAGTGAAGCCCGCCCAGGATTGGTGATGGGTCCCGGCGGGAAGCCCCGGTACAGGTATGTGTTGTATGGGTGCTGGAGTCGGTAGTCAGCATAAAACAGCCGACGCTTGCTCCCTTCAAGCTCTATGAGCGCGTACTGGACGGTCGGGTCCGCCTGCAGAGGCCAATGCCTCTGGAGACGATTCAGGTACACGCCTGCCACACGGGCTTTTTCTTCGTCGAAGTCGGTTTCCCATTCTACTATACCTGCGAGGCTAATGACCTCATCCCGGCCCAGGTTATGCTGTGTACCAAGTGCGGCGAGGCTATCGGCAAAAAACGCATCCATTGCTCGCTTAATGCGGCGCACCACGTCCTTGGCATGCGTCGTGCAATAGAAGTGGTACGTATCCGGGAGCATGTAGCTGAAAAGGTGTCTCGTGTCGGTTCCGAGGTCTTCGGCTAGAGTCGAATCCGTTAGTGCGGCCATAAAGTCCTCGTCCCCAAAAAGCATGTGTTGCGCAGCTCTACGAGCCGCATACTTCGCGCGGGAACCGGACGGGATTGTTACGCGCACTGCAGTTTGCTCCCCGGCGCGCAATCGGCGCAGGACCTGGTAGGCAGAAGTTCCTTGGTCGAATTTGTAACAGCCGGCCTTGATCTGGTCGTCCCAACCGGTGGCCTTGGCTGCCAGCATAAAGACGAGGCGTTGGGCCAGGAGGTCTGCCGTCTTTAGCGAGTCCGCAACTGCATCGAGCGATGCGCCGCCGTAAATGCGTACCCAGCGGGACTCCGCAAATGTGGGTGGTTTTGCCAGAAACGTGAGCCATACAGCCAAACCACTGGCAAGCAGCACTGAAGCAAACGCAAAAGGCAGCAGTTTCCGAACCATCGGTTAGGTGACTCCTTAGTCCTGATACTTCTGGCGCTCCAGTGCACGGGTTTCGTCAATGATGCGCTCGAAGACTCGTCGCACAGCACTGCTGTCAAGCGGCCCTTCGTTGGCGCTCGTAACGTTGTTCAGCACATCCTGTTCACGGTTGGGCACGTACACCGGCAACTCCAGCTGCTTCTTGATGTGGCCGATAGTGTTTGCACACTGGGAGCGCTCGTTAAGCAGCAGCAGCAGCTTTCGGTCGATCTCATCAATACGCGCCCTCAGTGGTTGGAGGTCGCCTTCAGTAGGGATGGCCGCGACTTCAGTGGGTGGCCCAGGCTTTGGTATCTGCAACGATCAAGTTGGTATGGCCGTAACAATCAGCATAAAGATAACAAGCGGAAGGCGTGAACTAATCGAGCTTAGCGTAGTATTGACTATCGACCTAGCACGACATATACTTCATGCTGTGAATCACAAACCTCATGCTCATGCGTAGAACGGTAGCTGTTTTGGTACTCGTAGCGGTCATGACCTTGCCGGCCGCAGCACAGTTCAAGGACACGGTGCCCCCCATGCGCTCGTCGGCTCGTCTGTACCAGGCGCCGGACGCGTTAGGTTCGTTGATGAGCAAGGTTTTTAACCCGTCGGTGTTCAAGATGAGCCATGGCTTCGAGATGTCTGCCGGTTCCTTTGGAGGCCGCGGCTACTCAATGGGTATGTATACCAACACGATGGCGTGGCAGTTCAGCGACAAGTTGGCCATGCGGGCGGATGTGTCGGTAGCTTACTCGCCCCAGAATCAGAATCTGACATCACTCGGGTTTGAGCGCGCTGGCCCAAGAGTCTTTTTGCGCAATGCCGAGATCGCCTGGCGCCCATCCGAGAAAGTTCACCTCAACATCCAGGTGCGTCAAGACCCGTACGGGTTCAGAAACCCGTATATGAGCCCGTTCGGCGGCTACTATGGCTTCCGTCCGAATGGTTATTCGGGCGGCCCGTTTTGGCACGACCGCTGGCGCTAATTGCCAGATATCGTATGATTCGGCGAGCCGGCATCATCGGCCTGAATGTAGCACTTACAGTCATGGGCCTCGCAGTGCTGGCATTGGGTTGGCAAATGCTGCAGCGGATGCAAGTCACGCCCATTGTCGCGCAGCAAGCGGTGTCGGTGGCCGACAAGTACCCCGCGGCCACTGATATCTATCAGGTGGAAATTCGCAACGGTGCCGGCGCGAAGGGTGCCGCACAAGCCCTGCGCAGCTACTTGATAGCCAAGGGGTATGATGTGGTCGAGGTGGGCAACCATCCCTCGTTTGATGTCGAAAAAACGGAGGTCGTGGATCGTGTGGGCAACCTTAACATAGCTCATGAAGTAGCGGCTTCGCTCGGCTTGGCGAAAGACCATGTCAGGCAGGAGCAGCGACGAGAATTTTACCTGGATGCATCGGTCATCATCGGCAAGGATTACCTGATGCTGCCGCCGTTTGCCGATGCCGCGGCGACTGCGCAGCAAGAATAGCCGCATTGCCCATCGCCTCACCACAGCACCGCCACAGCACCGCACCGTCGAAAGTGCTGGCACGCCTAGCCTTAGAGGCCGCCCTTGAAAAAAAGGCCGACGATGTGGTGGTCATGGACATGCGAGCTATTTGTGGATTGGTAGACTACTTCGTGCTTTGCTCAGGTTCCAGCGACAACCAGATTAGGGCGATCCAGGAGTCTATTGAAGTGCGAATCCGCAAGCAGGCAAACGAGCGGCCTTGGCACCGTGAGGGACAGAAACACCGCCAGTGGGTGCTCTTGGACTATGTAGATCTGGTGGTCCACATCTTCAGTCCTGAGAGGCGGTCTTTCTATGACCTTGAGCGCCTCTGGAACGATGCGCCTCATGAGTTGGTAACCGGTGGGGCGGTGACGATGCTCCAATAGCCCTATGACATTGCGCTGGACCATTCTTATCCTAGTTGTAACAGGGTGTGCTGGTAGCCGTACCGCGCCGGAGGCCGATGCGCAATTTGGCCATCGGTATGGAGACCCGGCGCCGGACGGAAGTCACACGGTCACAACCACTCCTGTCGAGGAAGGAGAAACCTATCGTTACTATCCAGCATCGTTTGAGAGCGTAGTGATACGGCCCGCCCCGTTTGACGTGGCGATTGCTGTGGACACTCAACACGTGGAAGTCGAAGCGCTGATCAAAGGCGCATTGCCGGACGCGTGCATGCAGCTTCACTCGTTTGAGCAGGAGCGCACCGGCAACATTATCAATGCTACGCTCCAGATGCGCCGTGCCCAGTCGATTGTGTGCGCAAGTGCGCAACGTCCATACCGATTCTATGTCATGCTCGGCGGGCGGTACAGGGCTGGACACTATACGCTCCGGCTGAATGGCCAAGCCATTCCTTTTCAAATACGTACGCCGTCCTCTTAGACTATGTCCCGTGCAAAATGCCACGCCTCTTCTTTGTGCTAGGCGCAACGCTAACCGGCATGGCCGTGATTATGGGGGCGTTCGGCGCGCATGCGCTGACGGTAAGCTCCGAACGCCTTGAATGGTGGAAGACCGGCGCACTCTACCATCTCGTTCATGGACTCGCGCTTCTTGCTGCAAGTTGGGCCTACGCGACCTGGCCCGGACCATGGGTTCGGGCAGCTGGATTTTGCTTCATGATCGGGGTAGTAGTGTTTTCTGGAAGTCTGTACACCATGGCGCTGACGGGATTTACGCGTCTCGGCGCAGTCACGCCGCTGGGTGGCCTGGCCCTGGTTGCGGGGTGGGCCTGCTTGGCATGGGGGGTAATGCGCGCGGCTTGACCCAGGTGAGCCACAGATTGAGTGCCGTCTAAGAGGCTTCCTCGAATAGGAGCACGAGGCTCGGTACCAGTTCTTGGCTGTGTGCCAAGCTAAGGAGCATCGCCGCCGCAGCGTCTGCCGTGTCGTAAGTGCCGTGGGTCGTGGCTTCGGTCGCAATCGCATAGCCGAGACCGTCGCCCTCATCTTCGGCATCCCATTGAATGGCCTGTTCTATGATGTACGTGGACTCTTCCGGCAAGAATGACGCAATGAAGCGTTCCTTGGCCGTGGTCTCGTCAATCAAACTCAGACTGCCTGTCACGCCATACTCCTCGTCATAGAACAGCGTTTCGGCAAGCACGCGCCGCGCAAGATCGTTTGCCCAAGAAATACTTTTCATGCCTACGGGTAGTTAAGGGGCGCCCACTTATTGCGGCTGTAGTACGCGTCCAAGGTTGCGTACACCGCTTAGAGCTTCCAACTGCTTGAGGGCCGCATCCTCGCTAACAAAGGTTGTGTCCAAGTCGAATACCCTGCCGAAATGGTGCGCGACGCGGCGACGAACCCCTTCTTCATCACAGGGCTGCCCGAGCTCCTTTGCTAAGGATGTCACCCCTCGGTCAGCAATTCCACACGGCACAATATGTCGGTAAAAGGAAAGGTCCGTATTCAGATTGAATGCGATACCGTGCATGGTTACCCACCGGCTGCTGCGGATACCCAACGCGCAGATTTTGCGCTCGCAGCCGGTACTGCCAACCCATACGCCGGTGCGTCCCGGGATGCGAGAAGCCGCAACATAGTAGTCCGCCAACGTACGTATGACAATTTCTTCCAGCGCCCGCATGTATCGGTGCAGGTCTCGGAAGATCCGGTCAAGGTCAAGAAGGAAGTAGCCTACAAGTTGTCCGGGCCCATGAAATGTGATGTCGCCGCCACGATCGATGCGGTGAAACTCGGCTCCTATGGTGCTAAGTGCGTCCTGCTCCAGTATCAGGTGGGAGGCATCTCCGCTCTTGCCCAGGGTAAACACCGGAGGGTGCTCAAGCAAGAGAAGGACGTGCGGCAACTCCTCCTGGGCACGTTTGGCTTGGACCAGGCGCTCGTTGATAGCCTTTTGCAGGGCCCATGTGGGCCGGTACGCCACGCGGCCTAGCGGACAGATCAGCGCGCTTCTCAGGGCCATCGCTAGTGGCTGAAGGAGACGCGTATGTTGAAGCCGCCCGTGATCTTCGTATAGGGTAGCCGACGGCTGTCCCCGATGAAGTCTATGTATTCTACGAAGATGTCTGCCGAAACCACGTTGCTGAATTGGTACGCGATTTTGGGCTCAATCGTTATCTGTGAAGTCTCGGTGAGGACATCGGCGTACGGTTCCTCCCGTGCCATCAGGGGCGTGAAGCCAGCCTCCGTGACCGCCGCTTCGATGGCGCGCCGAATGTAGAAGTTGCGATCATCGTTGACACGTCTGGAAAGCGATAAGGAAAAGTTGATCCGGTTGTTCAGCCGATTGCTCATAAAAGGCAGCCGAAGGCCAGTGGCCGAATACGAAGTAGAAAGCGTCATATCCTGGTTTCGCATCTCGCTTACTACGTTGTTGGTGGTGCTGAGAGAGTAGGTGAGGGTTCGATTCCATGAAATGCTAACCTGAACGCCGGCTCTTAGCGAGAGCTGCAGCCCAACAAGGGGCTGAAAACGCTTGTTGATGCGGGCGGCATCCACCGCAATGGTGGGCAAGGTATAGGCAATGGTTGGGCCACCGGCGAGGTTGAACTCGTCGGGTGCGCCGCCTTGGAGGTTGGACCGGAAGTCGGCGCTGTAATCTCCGCTAAAGCTGTGGCGCAAAGAAGCGCTGGTGGCAATGATGCGGATCAGAGGCCAATTCGAAATGCCACTATATCTGACACTCCAACTCGGCAACGGAAACGGCACGCCTCCCGGTGCCGGCGCGCTGGCGCCGGTGAGGTACGCCTCAATGAAGTCTTCCACGATCGTCTCGTTGGTCAGGACTCGTGAATGTACCGTGTCCGGCGGCGTGCCGAATGGCCCGCAGTCCGTGCCGCAATCATTGTTGTAGCGGCCCAGCTGGGCCTGAAACAGCTTACCGTAGGAACTGCCAAAGGACCAGATGGATGCGCTTACGCTCCCGCCGTGCGTGGTATCGGCGCCCGGGATGCCATTTTGCAGCACCCGGTAGGTTAACGAGGAATTCTCGGAACGCTCCCTCTTCCAATTTAGCGTGATCTGCAAGCTCGTGCTAGGGCTCAATGTCATGTTCCCCTGAAACCTATCTGTGCGTGCTTGCTGATCGGTCACTTGGAGCCGGTCGTTAATGACACGGTCGGTAGCAGGGTCTATGGTGTTCTCGAACCCCAGACGATAGCCGACCGAAGGTCCCTTGCCGCTAAAGATAGCATCATACAGGCTGTAACTGGGCAGCACCACGCCATTGTCGTTCACGCGCCCCACGTTCGTGGCATCGGCGCGCCGACCGCCAGTGTAGTTGAAGGTGGCGCTTTGGATGCCAGTGACGGCTAGGAACGTGCGCCTGAGCAGCGCCTGCGGCGAGAGAAAAGCAGGGAGCGTGATCTTGCCTCGCCTGGTGGTATCCGGCGGAGTCTCCTCGGTGACCGGCTCTTCCGGGAGTGGCAGGTCTTCCGGGAGTGGCAGGTCTTCCAGAAGCGGCTCCTCCACAGGTCCGACTGCGACCGTGTCTGCCAAAGCCTGTTCTCGCTCAAGGCGCCGGGCCTCGCGCCGGGCCTCGCGCCGATCTTCCCGCTCACGCCGCCGCTGGGCCTTCTTGGCCTCTGAAGCAGAACGCGCAGCGCGCTGATTTTCCTCAAACTTTTTGTAAATGGGGAGGTTTTGAATAACATCCCGTGGGCGTGCAGTGATGCCGCCACGGAGCCTGACAACTGTGCTCACCTGTGCACCGGTGTTGTTGCTGACCGACCCATTGCGCCAGTTGAAGTCGGCATTGTATCCGATATCCTGAAGGTCGAGCCAGCTAAGCCAGGGGGCGGATAGCCGTGGCCGGAAGGTGGCACCGGCCCGCGAAGAGTACGTCTCCGCCCTTATGGCAGACAGGTCGGTGCGGCCGTTGACGGCACGTTGAAGTACCTTCAGCGCACCAGGTGTGCGGAGTCTCGTTAGCTCAAACGCAGAGACTCCAATCTGGGCACTATCAACGGTGCCCCCGCGGATGAGCGCGGAGAGTCGCGTGTCCTCTAATCGCGTCTCAGCGCCCGTGGAATCCACAAGAATGACAGAGAACGTCGTATCAACACCTACAGCGTTAAGGCTCTGGTTTGTGTTGGCTGCCATATTCATGCTGAGGAATCCGAACGGGTTGTACTGTAGCGAAAACCGTCGTGCATGGCCGAGTCGATGCTGTTGTCGTACAGGCAACTCAACGTCCAGCGGTTTCTCCAATATCCGTTGTCGTACGGGGTCCAACCGCTGCTGTGACTCGCTAAAAGTGCGGTTTGCGGTGAGGCTGTAGTCGACCGAGTTGGGCAGATAGTTAAAGGAGAGATCGCCTAGGCCCCCAACAAAACGGATGTCCTTCAAAAACCAGAAGGGATACAGCAGGCGTGCCCGCGGCACCTGTAGCCGGTAGGCTAGCGACGAATTCCAGCGCCAGGAGTCACGCATGACCTGTCGTGGTGAGCGGCTCTTGGTCTCGGAGAAGGAATACGAAAAGTTGGTGGCATCGACCGTGTACTTCAGAATGCCAGCGCGGGAACGCGACTTCTGTATTCTTGCCGTATATGATCGTGTCCGGGAGTGTGTCTGCGCCTGGAGATCGATCTCTTCTTGGCGCTGCCTGATTTGTTCAGGCGACAGCGTGGAGTCTGCGGCGACGGCATTCTTCAGACTCGTTACGCGCACATCGCCCCGGCTGGGGTCAAAGCGCGGCGTGGACGAACTCGATTTGACCTCCATACTCACCGGCAATCGCCACCCGAAACGATCTGAAACGAAGGACTCCATGTTTACCTGGGTGTTCACGGTCCAGTCCCTGTTGTTGACCTGGGAGCGGTCGCCAAGCGTGCTCTGGAGGCCTCCGAAACCGTCCGTCTGCATCCGTGCGGTTGCTTTGACGCGGCCGAAGTCGGCGAGTCCGATGTCGGCATTGAGGAGGCCTGCGATGCCGGCCTCCTCATCGTAGCCCGCGACCCTCAGTTCGTTCACCCACACGTTGACATCGGTGAGCACGCGCTGCGACACAGAAGTGTTGCGGATGCCGAGTACAATTGTGTTGATGCGTGCAAGTGAAGGCGTGCCTTTGACACCAACGCGGGTTCCGGGCGCGGCAAAGGCATCTACGATCTCCTGTAGGTCTCCGTGTATGTCGCTCCAGAACACCGAGTCGGGATTGAATGGCATGCCAACCGCATCCGTGTATTCGTCCCGCTTGAACTTGAGTTGGTTGAGCGCACTGAGCTCGATGTTTATTGAATTCAGGTCAATATGTGTGGGTCCGTCAGGGTCCGGGTTAGGCTGATGGGTGCGCCAGATGTAGTCACTGCGCTGCGTATCATCTTCTGGAAGCATACTCATCGGACTGGGTGTCAGCGGCAGCTCAATTTCGTAGAAGTCATTGATCTCGTTGGCGCCCAGACGCATGAAGACGCGCACCTCGCCCCGATCATTTTCCAGCAGCGGCAGGTCATCTGCAAGGCCGTTTAGGTGCAAAAACATACGGAGGTTGCCGTAGCGCAGAAAGTCGACGCCAGAGGCGTAGGTATGGAATACGGCTTGCTGACGTCCTGGGTGGACGTCCTTGGCGCGGAGGACCATTGCCTGTTCCCGCGCGTCCCGCGTTGAGATGGTCTCTCTGATGCGGGTGCGAACGGTGCCGTTGGGAATCGCGTAACCGGCGGTTTCTTCGTTGTTGACGCTCTCGATGCTGATGGTGCCAGCCGGGAGCGGGTCGTTTTCGGGGAGCTCTTGGCCAAGGGCGTTCCGCTTGCCGACTGCTTTCGATTTACGCCACTGGCTACCTACGAGATCAAGCGTAGCAAACCGGAGCGTGATCGGCTGAGTGTGTCCGGTAGTCCATAGTCGGATGGACTCGATCAGGGTAAAATCTTGGATGCCGCCAACACGACGGGTGAATTCTTTGACCGGGATACGTATCACATACCAGCCGTTACCACCGTCGATGCCCTCAATCTCGTTGACGACGTAGTCATCGGTTCGGTCCGGGCTGGCAAGTTCTTCCAACTTGGCGAGGCTCAGCGGCAGCTCATACTGAAAGTAGCTGTTGTCCGTGTCAGACGTGGAGTTGAGGTTGATATCCTCGGAATCCGGTAACCGCGAGTTGCCGGTCGGCTCCGACGAGTCGGACAGCTCCCTCTGGGCCTCGAAGGAATTCAATTCGTGGCCCGCAAAGAAGTGTGTAAACCGCTGCTGTACAGTGGCACCACCAGGGGGGTAGTACGACGTGTTGGAGTAAAACGACTCATCCAGGAAGAAATGATAGTCATCGCCGGAAGGGTCGCGCTCAGCCTTTTCCCTTTCGCGCGCCAGTTGCTGCGGAAAGAGTGCACTTGAGGTCGTTGTCAAAGAGTCCAGAAACTCCTCAAACTTCTGACCCTCCGTGCCTAGGCGGCCCTCTTCGCCTTCAAACTTGTTGCCCGGGAACGATGCCAGCCCATCGAGCCCAAGGTCTTCTGTGATTCGCTCGCTGGGGTCAATGGGGTTGATAGCCTGGTTTTGCTGCCCCGTGGAGAGGCGCGCCAACCTGCCGACCGGTCCGCCGTCCGAAGTTGAAAGGCCGTCCTCCGTGTTTAGCTTGTTGTCCGGGATGATTTCCTCTGAAATGCGGCCCAAGTCGATGATGAGACGTGCATCGGGATCCGCATCGATCCCTTCCGGGAAGGGTTGGAAGACAAATTCAACAAACTCGATGTTCTTGGACGTGAAGTCGGTGTTGCCCTCGGAAAGGCGTTGTGTCATGCCGCCCCAGGCAGAGCGCGGGTCGTCGAGGAAGCTGCCCAGATCCATGTTGTAGTTGTATGGACCGCGTTCATGCGGGGTAAAATAAAAGTCAAGCAGAGCCAGAGTGCGATCTTGCGCCGATTCGGTACGGCTTGGAAAGACCGCACTCGGCGTATACAAGCTCCATGCGGAGTCCGCGGGTGCACCCAGTTGATCCAGCGCATGGTCGTTTAGAGTATACCAGCCCAATGCCGCACGCGTATTGTTGGACAAATCCATTGGGGCGCCGCCGTTGTCGACATGCTCGCCCAGCACAGGGGCGCTGCTTAGCAGCCACGCACCCGGACGCTTCAGCGTCAGCAGATTCTCAAAGCCTTCAAAGTCATCCACGTACGAGACGCCTTGAATCTCGTCAGAATTAAAATCACGGCCCTGCTTTCGCAGGTCCCGCCGCCCGTCCTTGAAGGCGTTGGTGAGCGAGCGGCCCGGCCTAAGCTGCGCAAACTCACCTTGCAGGCTAATGGAGCTCGGCTCCTTGGTCTGGAGCAGCGGCACCGCGTCAATGAAACGTGTAAGCCACCGGGGTTCGAGGTCCACCGACCCATCCACGCCCCAGATCATGTTCGAGATGGGCTCTTCGCCTATTCGATACTTGTCTGTGATGGACTTCTGATTCATTCGCATCACCGTCCCGCCCAACTCGAAGCGTTCATCGGTAGAATAGTCCAGCCTGGCGCCCAAGAGCGTCTTTTTTTGCGCGTCGAAGAGAGAGTTTTCCTCATGCTCAATGGAGATGTCACGTCCGCTGGTAAGGTAGGCTGTATTGATGATGTTGACGGTGCCGCCCTGGTAGTCGACGATAAAGTCAGTGCCCTCGGTCAGCGGGACGCCGCCACTGGTGACGCGCACCGAACCCGGCACTACGCCGCCGAACGCTCTAAGATCATAAAATGAAGGCACGCCGCCTTTATAGGAGCCTTGGATACGGTACACGTTCAGCTGCGTGTTGCGTGCGGCATTGGAGCGCTTTTTGGTATACAGATCCAAGAAGACATACTGATCCCGGGCCAACACTTTCTCTTCTTCCGGCAGTCCGCTTTGGTTAATCAGCGCTTCCATACGATTACCAAATGGCTGCAGGTACGGAAAGATGAGTAGCCCCTCACCAGGGAGAATTGAGTAGTTGTTCAGGTAGTCGAAGAGATCGTCCGGTTGGTCGGCGCCATCCTCATTGAGGCGGTCAAGGCCCAGGACTTGGATCAGCGTCTGCTGCCCCGTGATGCCGGCCAGCGTCTTTGTGGCCCCCCGCCCGGGCGGCTCATGCACGATGTCGAGCACAAACTCGGGTGCCATCAGGCCGCGCCCAATGCGGTATATATTGCGCATCTCCAAGTACCAGGCGGCCGGATTAAGCCGGTTGGGCTGGTCGAGATTTGCAGGCTGTTGCAGGTTTACAGGCTTAAGCAGCTTAAGAACGATTCGCTCACCGGTCTGGCTGTTATCACCGCCACCGGTTTCTGAGGAAAAGTCGCCGACCTGCACTTCTTGTCCGCCCGCCAGATATCGGAATGAGACCGCAAGCGCCTCGCTTTCCTGCATGGAGTTTTTCAGGGTGAGGTAGCCGAGTAGAGGATCGATGTCATAATCGTCACCCTCTTCAAGCTTTTTGAACTGACCCACCTGGAAGTCGTTGCTCCTGAGAGGGCGATCCATGGCATCGGACTCAAGGTAGCCACGGGGCACGGCATCGCCTGGGCGAAGCTCGTCGCTAAGCTCGGTTTCGGAGTACTGGTCCAGGTCTGGACTGGGTCGCACCGCTTCGATGTAGCCGTCCGCATCACGAACGACCTGCTGGCTCTCACCCAGGTCTACCACCGCAACGACCTGACGCACGTTTTTCTCCTCCGGTGCTACGGGAGTCAGCTTCCAGACCTCAAGGTCGGTGATGCCGGCAAATACCGCATCCAGTATGATGTCCGGGGGATCGCTTAGGGCCTGCTCCCACCGGTTGCGGAAGTAATAAGACAGGAAGTAGTGGGTCCGCTCACTGTAGTCGGTGGGCCTGTTGTTGAATTCAGTGGACTCGGCGCCACCTTCAAGCGAAAGAGAGTTGGACTGCCCTTCCTGCTGGCTGGCTACGGTCGTCAGCGTGAAGCCGCCCATCTGGAATTCAGACTTTAGGCCAAACAGACTCTGCCCGCCTCGAATGAGAGATGACTGAGTCTGAAGAAAGACGTTGCCAGCTTCAATGCTCTGAATGATCTCATCCTCGTAGCCGGTGTAGTGCAGCTTGAGCTGGTTTTGGTAGTCGAAATCGCGGCCCGTGTCCCAGTCCACTTCCACAGCCATCTTGTCACCGATAGTGCCTTTTACGCCAAGTCGCAGGTCCATCAAGAATGATGGATCGATGCGCGAACTCTGGCCGAGCGATAGCTGTTGCTCACTTCTGTTGTATATGAATCCCGGTTGGATATCCGCGCTGCCGGTGACGCGGAGATCTACCGTATTTTTGCCAAAGATGGTCGTAAATCCGCTCTTGCGGCCGCCCGGCACCTGGATTTGCAGGCCTACGCCGCCACGCCGCTCATAGTCGAGCCGCTCCTGCCGGCGCTGAAGCAGTTCCCGCCAGTTGCGATCCAGGCTGGCGTCCAGCTTTGCCTGGCGATACTGCGAACGCGAGAGAGTGGCGGGGTAGCGTATGTCTCGACCCAGTATTTGTTCGCGGGCTGTGTAGGTCATGCGCGTTGAGTCGAGCGTCAACTGGTGTCTAACTGAAGGCGTTGGCCCAAAAGCGCGTCGCGCCGGCTGAAAGATGGACGCGACGCGTGGACGTAAGCGCAGGGCCGACAGGTAGCGGTCCACGCGTACGTTTGTGTCACCGGCCACCGAGTTGACCAGCGCGGTGAGTAGCGAGTCGTCCATCGTGCGCACTACTGCGCGCAAAGAGTCCACGCCCAGCTCACGTATGAAGGCGAGGAGTGAATCGACTTGGTACAGGCCCACGGTGTCTGTATCGGCGCGGACACTCGACACTAAGCCTGCGCTACGGCCCTGGAACTGGACACGCGCAAATTCGCCTTGCGCCGCAGAAGAGGCCAGACACAGAAGGATGGCCCCCGCAACGAGACTTGCCAGCCTGCGAAGCGGGTGGTGGAGCCGCACGGATTCCTGCATATGCTCTAAACGAGCAAGATTCAGTCAAGAAGTAGTCGCCGGTAGCAAGAAAGGTCTATGCGGTGTCCCTTTTTTTGACGCGATTTTGTACCCTTGCAGGGTTGACTTGCGGCGTTTGGCACTTCTGTGTCAACGCAGAGATATTCGGTATGTTCACCAGAGAGTCTACAGCCATGAGTCGTCTTTGCTTCCTGACAGGTCTATTCATCCTCGTGGCAGGGTGTGATGCGCTTGATTCGTCTCCTGTCGATTCCGCCACAGAAGAGGCGGCCATTCGTGCCTTGCTCTTGGCGCAGCAGGCCGATTGGAACGCGGGGAACATTGAAGCCTTCATGGACGGGTACGTCATGAGTGACTCGCTCCGCTTTGTTGGCGCTTCAGGAGAGATCCTTGGTTGGGATAATACACTTGAAAGGTACCATCGTAACTATCCGGATCGGATGGCAATGGGTTTTTTAACATTCGACCTGCGGGACATCGATGTGCTGGGGTCACAGCACGCGACCGTATTTGGGGCATATTCGCTGAATCGGGAATCGGACAACCCAACAGGTCTTTTCACACTTATTCTTACCAAAACCGAGGGCGGGTGGCGAATTGTTCACGATCACACTACCGCCGATCAACCATAGGATGCCATGGACCGTGTAGCTGTCATCACGGGTGCTTCCGGGCGGCTGGGCACCCGCATGGCTGACCGTTTCCATGCTGGCGGGTATACGGTGGTCGGCGTTGGGACAAGCTGCGATTTTGACGCGGATCTGACGATGGAGTCCGAGGTGAAACGGGTTTTTCGGGAGATTGGGCACCACCACGGCGCAATTTTTGCCCTCGTGCACACTGTCGGTATGTGGGGCGGCCAGCCCCTGGCAGAAACGACCCTGAAGGACTGGCAATTGATGATGGATGTCAACTTGACCAGCACATTCTTGTGCTTTCGTGAGGCGGCGCGCCTAATGGGCCAGGGTGGCGGCCGGCTGGTGGCCATCACGTCCGCCCAAGGTGCCGATCGCGGAGTCGCCAGACAAGCTGCGTATGCGGCAGCCAAGGCAGGGGTTGTACGGCTGGTTGAGGCGACTGCAGAAGAATACCGTGCGAGGGGCATCACGGCGCACGCCGTGGCACCCAGCGCCATTAACTATGGTGAGCGAGACGCCGCTGGCGTGTCTGCTACAGACTTGGTCGATGCCGTGCTCTTTCTTTGCAGCATGGCCGGCGCATCCGCCAGCGGGGCAACTTGGCGCCTTTACGGAACTCGAGGAGGCTGATGACGAGTCAACCTGATCCCAGTATTCGCATTCTCGCCGCAGATGATGCGGCTGCCAGGCGCAAGTTCTGGCGGACGCTCGCAGGCGTGATAGTGGTCCAGACAATTGCGCTAGGCCTCCTGTGGCTTTTACAAATGGTCTACGGTCTCTAAGTGCATTGGATTAACTGGTTAATTGTCGGAGTCTACCTGGTCTACGTTGTCTGGGATGGGCTGCGCCGATCGCGCGACACCAATCGCATAGAGGGGTACTTCCTGGCTAACCAGTCGCTGCCGTGGTGGGCGGTGGGCCTCAGTGTTATGGCTACGCAGCTCTCGGCCATAACGATGATAGGGACGACGGGGCAGGGTGCTACTGATGGGATTCGCTTCATTCAGTTCTACTTTGGGCTTCCAATTGCAATGGTGATCCTGGGGGTAACGCTCGTACCCTTTTTGCATGGCAGCAAGGTCTTCACGGCATACGAGTTTCTGGAACGGCGATTCAATGCGCCGACGCGTTCGTTGACCAGCTTCCTGTTCCTGCTCTCGCGCGGCATGGCCTGCGGTACCATCATTGCCGCGCCGGCAGTCGTATTCTCAGCAATTTTTGGGTGGCCGCTCACCTGGTGCGTGGTGGCTATCGGGATCCCGACGGTCCTGTATACGATGTTCGGCGGCATCCAGGCCGTGGCATGGACAGACGTAAAGCAAATGGTCCTGATCGTTTTTGCACTTGCGGCCGTGGTAGTGGTCCTCTTGCTCAAGATGCCGGTGAATCCGGACGAAGCACTCCGCATTGCCGGGGCCACAGGGCGCCTTCAGGCATTCGACTTCTCATTCAACCTCAATGAGACTTACACATTCTGGTCGGGCATCCTTGGTGGAACATTTCTAATGCTGTCCTACTTCGGCACAGACCAGAGCCAGGTGCAGCGCTACCTGGCAGCACGCAGCATTGGCGAGGCGCGTAGTTCCTTGCTCATGAGCGCATACTGGAAGATTCCACTGCAGGGCTTGGTGCTGCTTATTGGGGTCCTGGTTTTCGTGTTTTACCTATTCACGGTTCCGCCGCTGTTGTACAATCCGGCCCATGAAGCGCAGGTGCGGGCACAGCACAGCCAGGAGTACGCATCGCTGGAAACGCGCTTTGGACAAGTCTTTGCACAGCGCGAAGATGCAGCCTACGCCGTTGCCATGGATGGCGCACCCATGGATGCATTTGAGCGCCACGAAGCCGAGCTGACGGCGATTAGGCAGCAGGCGCTGGATCTTGCCAATTCCACTACCGGCGAGCCCAGCCGTGACGTGAATTATATTATACCGAGCTTCGCACTCAGGGAACTCCCAGTGGGCCTAACGGGACTCTTCATCGCCGCGGTCATGGCTGCGGCGATGTCTAGCATTGCAGCAGAGCTTAACTCGCTCTCCACAGCTACCGTAATCGACTTTTACCGCCGTTGGGTGCGTCGCGAAGCCTCGGATCGTCACTTCCTTATGGTGAGCAAGATCGCGACTGGATTCTGGGGATTGTTTGCGTGTACGGTTGCGACGTTTGCGGCCACGCTGGGCTCGCTGATTGAAGTCGTCAACAGGTTTGGATCATTCTTTTACGGGTCCATCTTGGGGGCCTTTCTGTTGGCCATGATTCCTGCGGCCCGTGGGTGGGGTGCTTTTGTGGGACTGCTGGTCGGAATGGGTACGGTGGCGGCCGTGGCGTTTGGCTTCCCAGAGGTGTCCTTTTTGTGGCACAACGCGATCGGGGCCGTGACCGTAGTAGCCGTGGGGCTCCTCGTACGCCGGTAGAGGACGTACCGCTATAGTGGTCCCCGGCCCGCAAGCGCGCGAGAAAGCGTCGCCTCGTCGGCAAAGGCCAGGTCACCCCCGATTGGCAGGCCGCGCGCCAGGCGCGTGACACGCACCTTAAATGGCATAAGGAGCTGGCCAAGGTAGTACGCCGTGGTGTCGCCTTCCACGGTTGGGTTGACGGCCAGGATCACTTCCCGAATCACGTGTGTGTGGGATTCCTCGCTCGGGTTCATGCGGGCGAGGAGCTCGCGGATGTGCAGGTCGTCCGGTCCCACGCCATCCAATGGTGAAATCACGCCGCCTAAAACATGGTAAACGCCAGAATATTCTCCGGTTCGTTCCAGCGCTACGACGTCATTGGATTCCTCTACTACGCACACGACCCCATGGTCACGCTTGTCAGATCGGCAAAGTGCACAGGGAATAACGTCGGTGACATTTTGGCAGACTGAGCAGCGCTTTGCGCGGTCTTTGACGGCCAAAAGCGCACTTGCAAGTAGTTCCACCTCGTTAC
Organism: Rhodothermales bacterium; assembly: GCA_965262785.1. Taxonomy (GTDB): domain Bacteria; phylum Bacteroidota; class Rhodothermia; order Rhodothermales; family Bin80. The sequence continues at coordinate 4,150,209 of OZ253559.1, read as the reverse complement.
GCGACATCTTCAGCACGTGCGCCGTAAGACGTTGTGCGGACTTGCGCCCAATGGTTGGCAGCTTGGAGAACTGTTCTACCAGTGATTCTACCGACTCTGACGAGTAGTACATCTGCTCAGGTGTGCCTATGGGTTCTACCCGAGGATCCGATCCGGGTCAAACCCGGGTGGCACGAGGCCGCCTATGGCTTCCCGCGTTTGCGTGCGTGCTTTTTCGGCGGCCGCTTCAAGGGCTTGGTTCAAGCCAGCCACAAGGAGGTCCTCCAACATGTCCATATCGCCGGTATCAAGAAGCGCCTGGTCGATCTTGATCGACCTGATTCGCTGGGATCCGGTCGCGGTGACTGTGACCATGCCCCCACCGGACTCTCCGGTGACTTCAATATCGCCAAGCCGGGTGGAAATGTCCGCCATAGTCTTCTGAAGCTTGGCCATCTTACCTAGGATGTTCATTATGTCGTTGCTGAAGTGATGGATAGGGCGCCTGTTTACCAGACCACCTCTGCGCCAAACTTCTCTACCAGCGCTCGGACAATGGGCTCGTCGCGCGTGCGCTGCCGAAGGTGGAGGCCCGCATCAAACGGGCGGTCGTCATGTACGGGCTGTTCCTGTAATTCTGGCAAGATCTCAAAGGAGAGTCGCCTGAGGCTGGCGCCACTGAATTGCGCAAGTACTCCAATTAGGTCAGAGGCCTGACCCCCGCAAAGATTCTTGTGCAGTTCAGTGGGCACGCCAATGTACAGCGTGTCATGCTGAAACTTACGAGGCTTTGACTGTTCGAGCATGGATCCGATGCGGGGGGAGTCTTGCTTCACACGTTGCACAAATTCCGGCCACAATTTCGCAAAGCGATGGACTCCTACAGGTCTGCTGCTGCCAGCGGGGCTGGACACCTTGCGGTCGGGCTTTGGGTCCCGAGTTCTCTCCAAGGACGGCTTTCCAAAGATGGCTTCTTCCGGACTGGAATCCTGCTTGAGTTGTGCCCGTGGCTCGGGCCGCGGCACACTTGGTCGCTCAACTGCCTTCTCTGGAGGAGGCGGCTGCGGCTCTGAGGTCGAGCCGTAGCCGCGTTGTACGTCCGAGCGCTCGCTTGCGGACCCACGGCGCCGGGTACTCTGGTGGGTCGTAGTGGCGGGAACCTTTGGCGCCGGCGGATACGCATTTCCCGATGGCAGCTTGCCGCCTTCTGCCAGCGCGATTAATTTATCAACCCGATTAAGCGCGTCGGTAAGCACCAGGGCATCCTGCATGCTGGCCATCTTTAGCAGCGCAAGCTCCAGGCGAAAGCGCGTATGGGCTGTCGTGGTGATGGCGCGTTGTGCTTCTTCGACGGCCATCATCAAGCGGAGCAGCGTGGGTTCGCTGAACGCATCACTGGCTAGCATGTACCTATTCCGCATCGAGGCTGAAGCTTCTAATAGCGTAAGGTCTTGCAGGCTCTGTGCGACGAGCAGGTTGCGCAGATGCTCTGCCAGGCCGCTAAGAAATTCCTGAATGTCGTGCCCGCTGCGCATGAGCGTGTCAACTAAGCGTAGCATGCCTGCACGGCTCCGATTGGCGACATGGTCTGTCGCCGCAAAAAAGAGTTCTACATCAACTACGCCGAGTGCCCCTGCGAGCGCAGCGTATTGCAGATCTGTGCCACAGAGTGCGATAGCTTGGTCAAACGCAGACAGTGCATCACGCAGCGCTCCGTCACCCTTGCGGGCCAGCAGAAGCAGCGATTCTTCGTCAGCGGCAATGCCTTCCGCGGCGCTGATCTTTTTCAGCTGTGCGACGATGTCCTGTACAGGGATTCGCCGAAAGTCAAAGCGCTGGCACCTGGAAAGAATGGTGGGCAGCACCTTGTGCGGCTCGGTCGTCGCGAAGATAAAGAGTACATGCGGCGGCGGCTCCTCCAGTGTCTTCAGCAGCGCATTGAATGCCGGCTTCGACAGCATATGTACTTCGTCTACGATATAGACTTTCTTGCGGGCGCCTTGCGGCGGGAATTGCACGGTCTCCTGGAGCTCCCGAACGTCTTCAACCTTGTTGTTGGATGCGGCGTCGATTTCAAAAATTGAGAGACTGCGACCCAGCTCGAAGTCTTCGCATGAACCGCAGCTACGGCACGGCTCCTGACCCCCAGCGTCGCAGTTAATAGCCTTTGCTAGGATACGAGCCGCAGTTGTCTTGCCTACGCCCCGTGGCCCGCTAAACAAATAGGCGTGCGCAAGCTTATTCAGCCTCAGGGCATTCTGAAGCGTCTGCGCCACGTGCTGCTGTGCCACCAATTCGCTGAACTGCTGCGGGCGGTGCTTGCGTGCTGAGACGAGGTAGCGCTGGTTCGTCATGAAGCGAGCGAGGTGCCAAAATTCAGTTCCGGCGGCTCGAAAGCCGCAAACACAGGATACTCCTTGCCACCGAGTTAAGGTTCATAGTGAGTGACAAAATCCGGCGCTTGCAGAGTTTTCTGTGTCGGCAACCCGGTTGAAAGTCTACGTCTGCCAACGCCCCTGAGACGCCAAGGCCTCGCCGCATCCAGCACAGCCCAGGCTTCAAGTTGGGTCCACAATTCAGCTTTCACGTGCGGCAGAGGTCTCATGGGCCGCGGGCGTTGGGCTGACCCGCAATTCGGGCAGTCGGCTGATTCAGAGGGTCATGGCAGCGTGGGCGTGCAGGGGATGCCTCGGTTGCGCCGCACTTCTTGCCGCGAGTCAGTTGGCCACAACTTTTTGCTTGGTCGTGCCTGTGACCTCCTTTCTTCGCCCCTGCAATCCTTTGTAGTGGTGTCGCATCCCGCCCCGCCAAAGGGGACCGCTAGAGTACCTGGCCGAGCGCGTGCAAGGGGCCCGCCATGGCAGCCAGAGCGACCAGCTGCTCCCCATACCCGATGCACGCAAGCTGGCGGAGACCAAGCGTCTGACTATGGGCTTTCACGTGCTCAAGCGCACCATGGCGACGCGGCCCATCTATCACTGGACCCCCAGCCGCGTCAAGGCCCACATCGCGATTTGCTTCGTTGCTTTTGCCCTGCTGCGCTACCAGCACAACACCATGGTTGCGGGCCAAGAGCCACTCAGCGAGGCCCGTATCCTGACAGAGCTGAGCGGCGCGCAAGTCTCCCTCATTACCGACACCAGTACGCTGAAGCAGTATCTGCTTGCCTCCCCCGCCACCGCAGCTCAGCGGACGCTCTACAGCGTAGCCGGACTAAAGTACCCCAGCAGGATCCGCGAGCTGGCCGCCCCCGACCAGCTCCCCTAAGAAGTCCAGCTACGATCGAGAGGAGCCTCAAGGGTTCCCTCATAATCGGCACGCGTAGTGTTCAGTACTGTATGATGGTCAAGTATTACTCATACTATTTTGCACCTATACCGCGGAAGTCAAGACTCGGTCTACAAGCGATGCCACCGAGGCGCGATAAAGCGAATCGAAGCGCTAGAGGGTGCCGCTCCCAGCCCTCATGGAAGCATGGTGTCAGCAGTCGGCCGCAGGTTCGGCATTTAACAATGAAGTGAAGCGGGTGCAATACTTAGGAATTGCTACCCATTGGTCTACTGCTGGCAAACAATAATCCACCAAAATATGCAGTGACTACCACGTCATCACGTAATTCTATCAGGTTGCTTGCAGGGATGGCTACCAGATTAGCCTGAGTGCCAAGGACGGAGTTACCGGAAGCGTGGTCCGCTCCTTGACAACCAGCAGATCGCTGTCTGCAGACTTGTCGGCATTGCGGACAAGTCCCCAGTCCGCGACGTTGTTGAAGCCTAGTAGATTTATTGCATCCGCGCGCAGCTGTACTCGTGTCGAGCGTACCGCATGCGTGTATGCAACACTTAAGTCAACTTGGTGAACCGCTGGCAATTGATGTTCTTCCGGGTGTTCAAGCCTATACGCACGAATGTGCTCAACTACCACTGGCACGCTAAGTATGTCAAAGTCGTCATTTGGGTTCCGGCGTGGCGATTCGAGAAGCTCGAGCAGCTGCCGTCCGTATGCGCCTAGAAAATCATAGTAGGACTGTCTGAAGCCCCATGTCTTGCCCCAGATGCTTTGCCAGCGGGCCTGCATTACCAGACTTGGCGTTGCATGGTAGTCAGCTTCCAACTCCAGACGATGAGGTTCATTCCATGGTGCGGCGACAGTTCGGCCCTCAAACTGAGCCCCGAAGCTGCGTGCGGTGTGGCTAAATTCGTATCCAGCCTTCAGCAGCAGGCTGGCAAGGCGCTTTTCCGAGTAGAAGCTGAGGCCGAAGGCGTAACCGCTGCCCGAACTCAGGAACGAAGATTGGGCTTGGCTCGGCAATGACACTTCATCACTAGCGGGAGTGGACAAGTATTCACCAATGAGAACGGAGTGACTAAGTGTAGCGCCGGGGACCGACGCCACGTAGTTGATAGTCAGCAGGTGCATGAGTTGCTTGTAATAGCCTTCCGCACGTACAGACCATGTACCGGAGGGCTTTACCACGGCTTCCAAGCTTACGTGCGCTGCCTTGGGCGGCGCCACAGTCTTATCAAGCGCCATCCACATCCGACTGGAAGATCGCAGCGCACGTGCGCTACGACTGGTTACATCAAATTGGGTAACGTATTGGCGATACAGTCCCGTGGCCAAACGAGCAGACCATGGTCCGAGCCTGCTTTCCGATGCATCGAACCGCACGGACAGGCGCGGCTCGCCGTACCAGGAAAGACGCGAATGTAAAAACGTGACGCGTGTTCCGGCATCAAGCGTCAGGCGCTTGCCTATCGGGATGCGATTCTGAATAAAACTCTCAACGCGCCACGTTCCAGATGCATGCGCGATAGGGTGAGTGCGGGTACCATGTACCAAGAAACGGCTGTGGGTATAGGCAGGCTCGAGGCCTGCCTCTACATTCCAACCGCGCCAGAGGGCGTACGTGATGCGGCCGGCGGCGCCGTACTCCCGCACGCGGTTATTGTTGTCGTCACTAAGGTTAACCTGTCCTGCCAGACTGTTATTGCCGGAGACGGTCTGCTGTGTAATCTTCGATGTGCTAATGTCATGCTGCAGCCGGAACAGGCTTCCCCTTGCCTGCACCGAAGCCAACGAGCGTGCACCAAGCACAGCTTCGTAACGAATCTGCCCGGTAAGGTTGTCCCACACATAGCGGTCTTGAACGCCAAGTGCTGCCTGTTGCAGCAACGCGTACTGCGGAATGTACTGGCCGCCACCACCCCGCTCCTGGCTTTTCAGCTGCCGCCTACCCCAGTAAGCCGAAGCATGCACACTGCTTAACAGCCCGTTGCGTTTGCGCAGCGCAAAGTGTGCATCGGAAAACTGCAGACCAGGGTCAAGCGTGGCCAGCGATTGCTCAAAGTAGGAGCTGCTCGAGGGGCGTGATTGCGGGACTGCGCGAAAGGCCGAATACATGAACTGATCCGTCTGATTCCAGCGCCGCAGCATGCCCTGCACCGCAGCCGGTGCGTACAGGTCCCACAGCCCCAATCGGCCAGCGGCCATGATTGCAGAACCGTCTTCCAGGTTGTGGCTGGCACGAGCGTTCACACTCATTGGGTCCACGTGCACGTCAAGATGGCGGCCGGGGCGCGGGCCCAGGGCATGCGTAGCGTCAATGACGCCCGCGGTCTGGCTGCCGATGTCTGCCCCAAACCCGGTCTTATGTACCGTAATGCGGCTCAGGGCATATGTGCTGAATGGGCCTATCAGGCCGCCAATGCTCACCGGCACGAATACTGGTGCATTGTCCAGACGATATTGGTGCTCTCCGGTACCGCTGCTTTGTATATGCAAGTCTGCCGTCGCGTCACTAAGCCGGACGCCTACCATGTTGGCTACTGCACGGCCGAAATCAGCTAGCATGCCACCACCTGCTGCCCGCAGCAGTGCTTCGCGATCCAGCGTATGTTGACCCAGTGTGTCGGAAGGAACACGCCAACCTACACCATCGATCACGACGGGGGTACGTTCGACTATGACCGCTTGTCGCAGCGCAAGCCGCGCCTGCGCTACGCTGTCGGGGACGACCTGTATGTACTCAAGCCGGCTGGAATATCCGAGATACGTAGTGGTTACCGCGTAAAGTCCCGGCTTGAGGCTGCTGAATATGAAGCGTCCATCCTGGTTTGATACGGTGCCGTGTCCCGGGTTCAGCATGATGTGAGCATGCTCCAGCGGCTCGCCCGTGTCAAAGTCTACGACAACTCCGTGCAGAGCACCGTACCGGACGCGAGCCTCCGCGCGCTCGGTAAGCACATATAGCCCCGATGGCAGACGAAAATAGTCCACGCCAGTGCCATGGAGAATGCAACGCAGGAGTTCCTCCTCGGTAGATTGGGAGGCGACACAGTTGGTCCACTTGCCCGCGACCAAGCGTTGGTCGAATCCCAACACGAGGTCGGTACTGGTCATGAGCTCCGTCAAGGCCTCTTCGAGCGGTACGCCTTGGAGCACAACATCGTACACACGCTGTGCAAGTGCCGGCAGCGCCAGCGTGAGCACACACAGTATTGCTACCAGCTGGCTACGGATGTGCGGACATACCGAGTCCATGGCGGCTACTCTTCCAGGATCTCGAAGCCAGTGGCGGTGCTTCGGTATCGGAGCTTCATGGATGTAACGCTGCGACAGAGATCGCTGATGAGGGCTTCCACGGTCGTGACCTCGTGCTTAAAGTTGTGCACATGCTGCCGTATGTGGTCATCTGCCATCACTTCGACATCGAATAGGTCTTCCAAGGCGTCAAACATCACGCCTAACGGCTGCTTAATGTGGATGAATAGGTCGGGGGCCGCGGTGTCCTTTGTCGTGAATTTGGCTAAGCCGCCGAAACCGGAAGTCATGCGGGCACCTTCGCCAGCCGACAGTCTCCGCACATGACCACGGGCGGCAACTTCGACCGTGCCTTCGGTGACGTAGACGAAGGATTCCTCTCCTGTCGCATCTACGCTGAATTTCGTGCCGAGCACTGTAACAGTCAGCTCAGGCGTCTCAATGACGAATGGGACACTACTGCTTTGCACATCAAAGAGGCCGGCACCCCTCATAGTAACCTGGCGGTGGGTTCGACCGAACCTGCGGTGGTAGACTAATTCGGATTGGGGTGACAGTGACACGGTAGAGCCGTCTGGAAGCATGGTGTCAAGAGCCGCAGTGGCAGTCACGTGAACGGGGCGCGAGAACGCGAAAAGGCCTGCAGCTATGAGCAGAACGACGCTTGCGGCCATTGCCCAATAGCGCCTCGGCTGCCCTTGAAGCCATTTATCAGCAGAGTAAGCGGTCAACCTGTGTCTAATGGCACGCACACGCGCTGGATCTGGTGCGTCCATCGCTGCAAGGGGGTTTGCATCCGCTGCCAGCGCCCATGTAGACGCAAGCTCCTGCACCGAAATGTTAAAGTGCGCATCGGGTTGCAACTCAGGTGGCAATGCGTGATTCGTAATCATGGCGTTTTTGTGTCCTCCGCATAAGCGCGCAGGTTCGTGCGCAAGTGCGCAAGCGCTAGCACAATATGGTTATTGACCGTCTTTGGCGTCAGGTGCATCACCTGTGCTATCTCAGCGTGGTTTAATCCCTCATAACGGCTGAGTACAAACGCTTCGCGGCGCCTTGTAGGCAATTCCAAAACCCATTTGCGAATCCGTTCACTAAGCTGCCGCGCTTCGAATTCCAAGTCTGGTAGTCCATCCGACGAAATCGTTTCGTGTTGGGGACCCATACGTACCTCCCTGATTCGTGCGCCGCGTTGCATGTAGTTGAGGGCGCGGTTACGCACCATCTGATAAAGGAGCGCCTTCAGCGAGCGCGAAGGATCAAGCCTCCGGCGAATCTGCCAAAGTTTGAAGTACACATCCTGCAGTACGTCGTACGCAGCCTCGTCTTCTTTTGTTATAAAGTTGGCATATCGAAAAAGGGCTTCGTTTGTCGCCTCGAATAGCTCCGTGTATGCTCTCTGATCCGAATTGCGCAGCGCGCGGCTCCATGCGCTGAAGCGCTCTGTTGTCAGAGTATCCATAACCGGGTAGTCCATATACACCTGGCGGGCCTTGCCTACCTAAACTGTGATGACCATGTGGCTGGACTTCGTGCCGCCCCAGCGCCTGGCGGCGTAAGCGTTTTGGCATTTAACTTCTTGCAGCAACGCAAACGGCACCGTAGTTGCGGCCAGACTCGCCAGCTCAGAAGCCCGATCGAGGAATCGGACAAGGTCCCAACTCGGTTCAATGGCACTAACCGAAAAGAGCGGCTGGAAGATTTGGAAAAGTACCAACTTAGCGAGCAAGAAGCTGCCATGCTCAGGTAGTGTCTCGGCGAATTGGCATCGGTTTTGACGATTCAGGGAAGGCGACAATTGTCTTCGCCGAATTTGGGCAGAGATTCTCTGGCTCATAGGGCTGGTGATACGCTCTTGGTAGCCTCGTGGAGGTCCGAATTGGCCGTGCTTGCACGGCTAGGAGCAATACGTATGCGACCCCTCCAACCGTTCAAGTACCATATATGCTCAGCACTGCGCTACAACACGGAGGCGCCAGCGTTGAGAGCGCCAAGCTATGTGCTCACGCAGCAGGATGTCCATTGCCGGGATCGAGCGAGAGCTGAGCCGACTGCATAGTGGTCTTTTGGTCCCTTCTATTCTATTGGTGTGTGAGCTAGATTGCAAGGCTGCAGGTCAATTACAGTTGCTTCTGTCGCGGAGAAAGTCCTCACGGGCAACCCTGCAACACGGTACACTGCGATTTGCCTTCAGTTCAGGTGGCCTTACATTGTTTTCGCGTCGCGATCCAGCATACCTTCGAAATGCGCCATGTTGGCGTTAAAGTAGACCCCTCGGGTAAATCGCGTTAAGCTGCGGGAATTGTATTCGGCATCAGCCCACCAGTGGAATATGTTCGTCTACGGTGGTCCGCGCAAGTATCAGCCTTCACGCCAAAGCGAAGCCAATTTGAGCCTGCAAGAATGCCAAGTGGTACTTCTGACTCTATCCCGCACCGCTTAGGCATCGTGTGTCACGCGCCTTGTCGGCCCGGACACCGAGGATTGCGCTTCCCGCTGTGGTACCCGCCTTTTTCGTAGCAAACTTATTCGTCACTGGACGTTCGGCTACCCGGCGCAAAAAACACATTGCACCAAGGCAACAGCCACCCGGGAGGACGCGCGCTTGAAGAGCAATAGGCGTGCCCGAGCCCACCCGAACTAGTGCCGGCAATGGTCAAGGTTGCCACCAGCCTGAATGTAATTTTTCTTCCGTTTCGGTTGCAGTCTCATAAAAGCAACGGTTCGGCGCTTCGGCTGTCAAATTCGCAGTGGGGCGCATGCAAGATGAATTTGCCGCACATAACGTACCGATACGCGCCTATTCTCAGACCGGGCCGTTCTATACGCCGGACCCGAGTTGAATTACTGCCAGGAATAGGTACGTTACTCTTCGAGAGGCGGATTCAGGGACTGCAACTGAGCGCATCCGCATGCACCACTTCGGCGGCCGGTCTGATCACTAGTACCGCTAGCAGCTCGTAATCCTCTTGTGCGACATTCGTCCGCCCAGTCTGGAGCATCATGGTGACCTTCATGGTGATGGCACCGGCCGCATACCTGCTAGGCCAAGCCGGGCGACTGTAATGTGGCCGAGCAATGCCAGAGCCTCAATTGCAATTTACAATTGACCCGAATTGACCGAAATCGTCTTGCAGCACCTATACCAGTACGCAAGGCTCTCCACAGGCTTCGCCCTCGTAGCCCAAGGATAGGTGCACTCAGCGGGGCACTCAGGACTTACCGGGACCGTTGCCGGCGCACGGCTCGCACATTGGGGAAGGGTAGCAATTTCCTCCACGCAGCACCACGCCCGCGCCGGGCTCAGATCAGCCGCCGCCACTCCATGGTGGGACAACGCCAGTCGAGCGTGCATAGGCAATTGACTGCCCAAGGTGCTCATGGCTATGGCCGCCAATGATCATCAGAACCCTGTAGCGCGACATGCTCTGACCAAATGCGCTGACTTCACCGGAGAGATCTTGGCCCATTAGCATCTTTACCGCTCCTCGAACGTGATCCTGGCTCATCTTAAGGTCAGCCATGACGTCCGCTTTCGAAGTGATCATCTTCTCCGCTTCCTGCATGGAAGGCCGCTCCATCTCCATGTTGTAGCCGAGTGCCGAGGCCAAAGCGATGTTGGCCGTGGCGACATGGACAAACACCTCGCTTACGGCACGTATGCCCTCGGCGGGTCTCCAGCCATACTGCTCACCCGAGAATGCTCCAGCCAGCTGATTCAGCTTGTCTGAGGCACCCTCAAAGTCGGCCATGAAGGCAGTGAGGTACGTATTGTTGTCCATTGTGTCATCCTGCGCAGAAGCTGGTAGCGCATAGCAGAGGGCGAGAGCAAAAAGCAAAAAGTGACGAAGTTTCATATCTGCAACTTGGAATGGTTGGGCAATCAGATTGTATGGCAACGATACGCGATTGTCCGCACGATTGCAATGGCTACAATGAGTCGCGGAAGGGCGCCAGAGCAAGGTAGTGCGTCGGCTCGTGGATTTTAGCCACCGGAACTTCTGGCAGCGGCCCTGAATCTGCTGGCGGCAGGGCAGTTTCGGCTACGCAGTACATGGAATTCACGCGGAATGCCATGAGTTTAGGGGCCTGCAGAAGCGACAGAGCTGCGCGACGGACGCGAAGCCGGTGCGCTGCAGGCTATCTACAAGCTCGCACCAATAGGCCAAAAGTGCGGCCTAGCACTAGCTCGGGGAGCTCAATTCATGACAGTCGCCTGCTGCGGCGTTGCATGGCAGGACCCGAGAGTGTGGCACGGACTGAGGTCTGGAGTGCGCCAGGCTAACTGGCAAGATATAGCGGGTGAAAGTCCCGTGGTATGAAGTTGAAACCAGGCACATATCTCCGCGAGCCGTGCGCGGTCACCCGTGAGGGTGGGCGCGAAGCGTCGGTAGCGGTGCGTGTGGCCAGGGACATTGAGCACCGAAAACTTTATCGTCTGGGTCGCCGAGGCTTTTTCAGAGGTCGAAGGCAACATGTTCGTTCTCGCTATGGTGAGAGGACGGACAGGCCCACGGTGTCCGAGACCCCATGGACGCACGTACATATCTTGTCGGGACCTGGGAGGTCTCTCCATTGCCCAGCCCCTCGGGGAGGGCCGCCAAAGCGTAGGCTAAAAGCTGATCAAAGGATGCACGGTGGAGAGAAATCAGACGCGATGATAGTAGCTTTGAAGCCGGCGAACAAAGCGTGGGTGCCCACGTGGCGGAGCTGGTGGAGCGAAGCGTCGCGCCCAAGGGGAAGTGTGCCACGAGTGGCACGGAAGTAATGTTCTTTACATAACGGAAGTGTAGCGTAACTGCATTGGAGATGGAGGTAGGTCCTCCGCAGCCGCTCTACAGGGGGAGGCTGCAAACCACCGGCTGCTGCTTGGCTTTAAGGGCCCGGTAGTGAGCGAGTCCGGAAAAGGCGAGGGTAGGATCTCGTCAGGTGTGGACTACGGAGTTGAACGAAAGTGAACCGCTGCTGACGTGTCGAAAGGGTTATGATGTGGTCAAAACCGGAGCAAGTTCCCCTGCGCCGGGACGAGGTCGGCGGAAACCTGTTTTACTGGCTGATCGGCCACCGGCATCCAGGCGGCAAGAACGTAGTCTTGGCTTCAATGCGGAACGTGGGAAGGTGTCGGGGCGATGTAAAGGGAGTGCAGCAAGTGGGCAATACCCACAAGCTGTTGAGTACCAATGCGCCCCACGCTGGCGGATCGGCTCGTAGTGTGTGCTGGGCAGCGCCCAGATCAGGTGGGTTCAAATCCCACTGGCGCCCGGATAGGGGGTGCCATATCCAAAGACGGGGGTAATGCCTCGTCGGCCGGGATGTACCGATACGCAAAGGTCTAAACGGGCACCGAGTTGGAAACGACGGAAACAGCCAAGACAGGCGCTAAGTCGGGACATTGTCGCGAGACAACCGGAGGGCAGGGTGTCCACCGCGAGGTGGAATCTGAAGGGCTTGAGGAGCAGTACCGGGCCGTAGTCAAGGGGGCGACCCCACGGACGAATCGGTCGGCCAAAGACGGGGCAAGGTCGAGCCGGCACTATGGCGGCGAAGGCGTTCTTATCCACCCGTCGTACCAAGGTGTGTGCGAACGGCACGGTACGGAAGATCTGGATGTGACCCCAGGAGGGCTCGTCACGTTCCCGGGTGGCACCGGGATAACAGCCCCTATAACCCGTAAGGGGAAGTGGGAACGGATGCGTGGCGAGTCGTCGGACGACTGCATAGTACCACAAGCCCGTCGAAAGTCGGGTGACCGCGCAAGCGGCGGCCGGGTGGGTCGGGGAAGGCAGTCGGCAAAGGTGGTTTGGAGCGGGGTAATGGTAAGCAGCGAGTAAAGTCGATGAGGTGGAACAGTTCCTTTAGTGAAAGACCCGTACATCATCGGCCCAGGAGACTGTCACATTGGCTCAATCCAACAGGTGAGCGGAAGGTCCACTCGTTAGTGGACAAGGTGTACAAGCGGAAGAATCTGGAGTTGGCCTGGAAGAAGGTGAAGCAAGGACGGGGGGCGGGCGGTGTGGACGGAGAGACCCTGGCGACGTTCGAGGCATCGCTTGAAGCGAACCTGGAGCGTATGCATCAGGAGCTCAAAGACGGCACCTACACGCCCCAGCCGGTCCGCGCGCACCGTATTCCCAAGGCGGGCCAGCCGGGGGCGTACCGCACCCTGGGAATCCCGACGATTTACGATCGGGTAGTCCAGCAAGCGATACTGAACCGGTTGGAACCGATCTTCGAGCCAGTATTCGATGCAGCCAGCTTCGGGTACCGGAAAGGGAGATCCACACGGGGTGCACTTCGCAAGGTGTGGAGAGAGCTAAACGCGGGCAGCAGGTGGGTGGTGGATGCGGATCTGAAAGACTTTTTCGGATCGGTCGATCATGACAAGCTGATTGCACTAGTTCAGCAGCGTGTATCGGATGGTCGCATCTTGGGCCTGCTCAAGCAGATGCTCAAGGCCGGGTGTGTAGTAGAAGGCAAGCGCGTAGCGACGACGCACGGCACCCCGCAAGGCGGGGTGATCTCTCCCTTGTTGAGTAACATTCTGTTGACTCCGTTTGATCGGGAGATGCGGCATCGCGGGTACCAGTTGACCCGTTACGCGGATGACTGGGTCATCACGTGTAGCTCGGCCAGCGAAGCCCGTGCGGCCTTAGCGGTCGCTGAGAAGCTGTTGAAGACGTTGGGCGTAACCCTGAACCTCAAAAAGACCCGGATCGTCCATATCAAGTATGGCTTCGAGTATTTGGGGTACAAGATCAAGCGTGGAAGCCGGCCCTTGCGGCTGTCTGCCGCACAGATCAAAAGTGGAGTACGTAATGGCGATCTCTACGCCATTCCGAGGGAGAAGTCCGTTAAGCGTTTCCAGGACCAGATCCGACGGCGCACGCGCCGAGCGGCTCCGGTATCCACACAGCAGCTGATTGCGCAGATCAATCCGGTCATTCGCGGATGGGGCCAATACTATTGCAGGGCTCACGTGCGCAGACTCTTCAACCGACTCGATCGCTGGATCGAGCGACGCATATGGTCGCACCGACACAAACGCTGGCGTAACGCGGGCTGGAAACAGCTTCCGACACGCAGGCTGTGCGCGGAGTACGGTCTTGTACGCTTGACTTCATTGATTCCTTCCTTGAACCCTCCACGAGACACCTTTGTGAAAGCGGCCTACGGGAAAACCGTACGGGCCGTTTGAGCGGCGGACGGAGGTTAGCCCTTCGGGGCGCCTCCTCCGACCCGACAGTGTTGAAGGGGCTGTAACGGCCTCGGAGCGAAGGGGCCGACTTGGCTGGTCGCACCTGCTCGACAATCGCAAAGCGAGAGGATCGGGCGAGGTCGGTCGTAGTTGTGCCTATTGGCATGGCAGGCCAAGAAGAGCCGTATGAGGTGAGAGTCTCACGTACGGATGTGTGTCCAGTCAAGGCTGGCATGTTCAGCAGGAGTCAGTCCTGCCAGAGTAGAAATCAGAGCTCTGTAGCTTGGGTAGCATGGAAGCGGGAAACCTAATTCATGAAGCCTACCGACACGGTCTCCGTAAGGGAGATCGCGAGTCATCGGGCCGTAACGAAAGTGAACGCATAGGTGGCCTCGAGAGTGTATCCCGAAGGCCGAGCCCTCATCCGTAGGGCGAAGGCAGCACGGGCGGTCGTAATCTGATTGGGACGACCGTACCGCTTCGGCGGGGTGGTAGCGACGGCACGATGACAAGGACATGCCGAGCAACTGGAGAAGCCCTCCTCGCCCCGGTGAGAAATTGCCGGAGGAAGGTAGGTGCTATAACCGGTGGCACCGGGAAATGTACCGAAGGCGAGAGGGTGGCGGAGAGGTGCGTAGTGTGTGCTGGGCAGCGCCCAGATCAGGTGGGTTCAAATCCCACTGGCGCCCGGATAGGGGGTGCCATATCCAAAGACGGGGGTAATGCCTCGTCGGCCGGGATGTACCGATACGCAAAGGTCTAAACGGGCACCGAGTTGGAAACGACGGAAACAGCCAAGACAGGCGCTAAGTCGGGACATTGTCGCGAGACAACCGGAGGGCAGGGTGTCCACCGCGAGGTGGAATCTGAAGGGCTTGAGGAGCAGTACCGGGCCGTAGTCAAGGGGGCGACCCCACGGACGAATCGGTCGGCCAAAGACGGGGCAAGGTCGAGCCGGCACTATGGCGGCGAAGGCGTTCTTATCCACCCGTCGTACCAAGGTGTGTGCGAACGGCACGGTACGGAAGATCTGGATGTGACCCCAGGAGGGCTCGTCACGTTCCCGGGTGGCACCGGGATAACAGCCCCTATAACCCGTAAGGGGAAGTGGGAACGGATGCGTGGCGAGTCGTCGGACGACTGCATAGTACCACAAGCCCGTCGAAAGTCGGGTGACCGCGCAAGCGGCGGCCGGGTGGGTCGGGGAAGGCAGTCGGCAAAGGTGGTTTGGAGCGGGGTAATGGTAAGCAGCGAGTAAAGTCGATGAGGTGGAACAGTTCCTTTAGTGAAAGACCCGTACATCATCGGCCCAGGAGACTGTCACATTGGCTCAATCCAACAGGTGAGCGGAAGGTCCACTCGTTAGTGGACAAGGTGTACAAGCGGAAGAATCTGGAGTTGGCCTGGAAGAAGGTGAAGCAAGGACGGGGGGCGGGCGGTGTGGACGGAGAGACCCTGGCGACGTTCGAGGCATCGCTTGAAGCGAACCTGGAGCGTATGCATCAGGAGCTCAAAGACGGCACCTACACGCCCCAGCCGGTCCGCGCGCACCGTATTCCCAAGGCGGGCCAGCCGGGGGCGTACCGCACCCTGGGAATCCCGACGATTTACGATCGGGTAGTCCAGCAAGCGATACTGAACCGGTTGGAACCGATCTTCGAGCCAGTATTCGATGCAGCCAGCTTCGGGTACCGGAAAGGGAGATCCACACGGGGTGCACTTCGCAAGGTGTGGAGAGAGCTAAACGCGGGCAGCAGGTGGGTGGTGGATGCGGATCTGAAAGACTTTTTCGGATCGGTCGATCATGACAAGCTGATTGCACTAGTTCAGCAGCGTGTATCGGATGGTCGCATCTTGGGCCTGCTCAAGCAGATGCTCAAGGCCGGGTGTGTAGTAGAAGGCAAGCGCGTAGCGACGACGCACGGCACCCCGCAAGGCGGGGTGATCTCTCCCTTGTTGAGTAACATTCTGTTGACTCCGTTTGATCGGGAGATGCGGCATCGCGGGTACCAGTTGACCCGTTACGCGGATGACTGGGTCATCACGTGTAGCTCGGCCAGCGAAGCCCGTGCGGCCTTAGCGGTCGCTGAGAAGCTGTTGAAGACGTTGGGCGTAACCCTGAACCTCAAAAAGACCCGGATCGTCCATATCAAGTATGGCTTCGAGTATTTGGGGTACAAGATCAAGCGTGGAAGCCGGCCCTTGCGGCTGTCTGCCGCACAGATCAAAAGTGGAGTACGTAATGGCGATCTCTACGCCATTCCGAGGGAGAAGTCCGTTAAGCGTTTCCAGGACCAGATCCGACGGCGCACGCGCCGAGCGGCTCCGGTATCCACACAGCAGCTGATTGCGCAGATCAATCCGGTCATTCGCGGATGGGGCCAATACTATTGCAGGGCTCACGTGCGCAGACTCTTCAACCGACTCGATCGCTGGATCGAGCGACGCATATGGTCGCACCGACACAAACGCTGGCGTAACGCGGGCTGGAAACAGCTTCCGACACGCAGGCTGTGCGCGGAGTACGGTCTTGTACGCTTGACTTCATTGATTCCTTCCTTGAACCCTCCACGAGACACCTTTGTGAAAGCGGCCTACGGGAAAACCGTACGGGCCGTTTGAGCGGCGGACGGAGGTTAGCCCTTCGGGGCGCCTCCTCCGACCCGACAGCGATGAAACGGGGTAACGCCCGTGGAGCGAAGGCGCCTCACTGCTGGTATGTTTTCCGACAATAAAGGGAGGCACTGAAGACATGAAAGAGGCAACTATAAGCCTGCAGGACCTGAGGAGGAGAATATACCGCAAAGCCAAGGCAGTACCAGAGTGGCGTTTTTGGGGCATGTACGTGCATGTCTGCAAGCTGGAGACGCTGCAGGAGGCGTATCGTATGGCGAAACGCAACGACGGTGCCCCCGGCATCGACGGCATGACGTTTGCAGCCATTGAGGCGACCGGCTTGCAGAGGTTTCTGGAGTGCATTCAGCGCGATCTGATCCTACGGTGCTACCGGCCCTCGCCATTGCGTAAGAAGCGGATCCCCAAGGGCGGCGGTAAATTCCGCACGCTGGGCATACCGACGATACGGGATCGCGTGGTGCAGGGGGCGCTGAAGCTGATTCTGGAGCCGATCTTTGAGGCTGACTTTCAGGAGGGATCCTATGGATATCGGCCAAAGCGTGCGCCGCATGCTGCTGTACACCGAGTAACTTCGGCGGTAGTCAAAGGAATGACCCGGGTCATTGATGTGGACTTGGCGTCGTATTTCGATACGATTCGTCATCACATCCTGCTCCGACAGGTCGCGCTCCGTGTTAAGGATCGTGACATTCTGTGGCTACTGAAGCGGATACTCAAGTCCGGTGGCAAGCGCGGGGTACCTCAAGGGGGCGTCATCTCGCCGCTTTTGAGCAACATCTACCTCAATGGGGTGGATCGTATGCTGGAGCGTGCGAAGGCAGTCACCCGCGAGAAGGGGTATTTCCATATGGAGTACGCCCGTTTTGCCGATGACCTGGTGATCGTGGTGGACGGCTACCGCAAGTGGCGGTGGCTGGAGCGAGGCGTGTACAAGCGCCTGTTGGAAGAGTTGGCCAAGCTTGACGTTTCATTGAACGTGGAGAAGACGCGGAGAGTGGACCTCACCCAACGGGAGAGCTTCACATTCCTGGGTTTCCGCATTCGTCGATACAAGACGAAGCGGGGTCGTTGGGGCGTATTGAGCGTACCTCGTATGAAGGCGCGTACAAAGCTCTTGCGGCGGCTCAAGGAGGAATTCCGACATCTTCGCTCGCAGCCGGTGGGACGGGTGATTGCTCGCATCAACCCAATACTGCGGGGATGGGTGAACTATTTCCGCACGGGGCAATCGAGCCGTTGCTTCGGTTACGTACGTAACTGGGTCGAGCTTAAGATCCGGCGCCATCTGATGCGTGCCCGCGGACGCAAGGGTTATGGGTGGAAGCGGTGGAGTAGGCGGATGTTCTACGAGCGACTGGGGTTGTATGATCAGTGGCAGATAGAGTACTACCGGCCGAAAGCGCGCCCACGCCAACTGCGCATGAACTTTGCGGTGTAATCAGCAGGTAAGCCCGGTGCGGGAAAACCGCACGCCGTGGTTTGACGAGGCGGGGCTTGGAAACGTGATTCACGGGAGCCGGACTGAGGCCCGGAGCGAAAGCGACGGACAAGCCACCGGACCCTACGGGTTGGCGCGCCAGACCCCGACCCTACCTGTGGGGGCTTGGGGGTGAAATTCCCCCGAGCTACCCGACATCGCGAAGCCCTGCACGTACCGGACACAGAGCCGGATTCTGCGTGTCCCATGGGGTGGACCGGTTACGGCTGCGGGTCGGCTTGCCGACTTGCTAACGTCATGCGCGACAGCGCGACCCAAGGGAGGAGCCGGATGCGTTAGCGCGCACGTCCGGATCTGTGCGGGGCCCTCGGGGAAACCCGGGGGCTACCGCGATGCAAAGCCAGCGAGCAAGCTTAAGAACGGCAAGGATCGGCGTGCCAGAACACGACTTTGCGTGAATGATGGCCCTTAGCCGTGGATCAGATGATCAGACCGGTACACCTTCGCCGCGAGTATTGCAATTCGTAAGTGTACCTTTGCCGAGCCCGTACTTGAAGAAAAGGGTGCCAGCGGCGGCCCGAGTCTCGTAAATGCCCAGATATTTCAGCGGAATAGAAAAAATGCTCTCGTAGAATAAACGCCCATTATCCTTGGCAAAGAGTAGGCCCGAATGCAGATCTTTGTTCCGAAAGCGCCTTAGTGAAATTGCGAAGGCCAGCGGGTATTTTGTGAATGACCTAAGTCACCGGGCATCCTCATCTATGAAATACGGACTGACTGCACTGGTCTGCCTGTTGAGCGCCACCAGCATATGTGCCCAGCCCGCAATCACTGGAACCGTTACCGACGCAGGCACAGGAGATCCGGTACGCGGCGCATCGGTTGTGTTGGCCGGCACTACCATGGGTGCTTCCACGGAGGCATCTGGGCGCTACGAGCTCTACGGAGTGCCACCCGGCACCTACACGTTGACTGTACACTTTATCGGTTACAACGAAGCCTCGCGCGTAATTACTATTCGAGGCTCGGAATTGCGGGAAGACTTCGCCATTGAGTTCACGAGTATTGCACTGGAGTCCATGGAGGTTTTCTCATCGCGCGCGCTGGAGCGTAGTACGCCTGTTGCGTTCAGTACCTTTGTCCGTGCACGCGTGCAGCGTGAGCTTGGCTCACGAGACGTGCCGCTTGCCCTTAACAGTACGCCATCAGTCTACAGCACAGTACAAGGTGGTGGTGCTGGCGACGCGCGCGTGAGCGTGCGCGGGTTTAATCAGCGTAACGTTGCCATTATGATCAATGGCATTCCGGTCAATGACATGGAGAACGGTTGGCTGTACTGGTCCAACTGGGACGGGTTGGGCGAAGTGACCAACTCTATCCAGCTTCAGCGCGGACTTTCGGTGGTGAACTTGGCAACGCCGTCCATCGGTGGTTCCATGAATATCCTGACGGACCCTGCGCGCAATGACCGTCAAATTCTGTTCAAGCAGGAATTCGGTAACGACGGGCTGCGCAAGTCCACCGCTATGATCTCTTCGGGCCTTATGCGCGACAAGGTGGCAGTCACCGTTTCGGGGGTGCGCAAGACCGGCAGGGGGTACGTTAACGGTACCTGGACGGACATGTGGTCCTATTATGCGGCTGCAGGATGGAATGTCAATAGCCGCCACCGTGTTGATGTTTTTGCAATAGGCGCGCCTCAGCGTCACGGCCAGAATCTCTTCAAGCAGAACATCGCAGCGTATGACCATGCTTACGCCCGTAAAGTATTCGAACGAGACGGGCTCAGCGATGCCACAATCCAGAATATTCTACGGACATATCCCGCGGCCGGGAGGCGTTGGAATCAGAACATCGGGGCAGTGTCTTCGGCGTACACGAGCATTCAGCACAACGGTTTCGGCACTGTGCGCAGAAAAAATGCAGGCTACATTGACGAGATCGAGAATTTCTTCCACAAACCAATAGTGAGTCTCAGTCACTTTGGCCAGCTTTCGGAGGGATCGGTGCTCTCCACCGTGGTTTACTACTCTGGCGGCAAGGGTGGTGGCTCTGGGCGACACGGAGAACTGCTGCCGGATACCAGCGGACCGTCCCCTGTGCCTGACTACGACGCCACGATAGCAGCGAATCGCAAGAACGGGCTGTCGCTCGGTATCATTCGCAACCGGCACAACGTGCAGTGGACGGTGGGGGCCATCTCCAAATTTACCCACGAACTTTCGGAGCATGTGCGCCTGGAGGTAGGCCTCGACTGGCGCTCAGCGGAGATTCAGCACTTCAGCACCGTACGAGACCTTCTCGGCGGAATCGGCTACTTGCGATTTGACAGCGACTATTGGGGTGCATCCGGGCGCCTTCTGGCACCTGGAGATCGCTTCGATTACAACGACGTCACTACCGTCAACTGGCTTGGCGGCTTCGCTCAGGGCCAATTCCAGAGAGGACCCCTGGCCGGCTTCGCCGTGGTTGGCTACTCCGGCACCCGCTATACGTTTGAGGACTTTTTCTCAGATGACGGCGGTCACCCTTTTCTCGTAACTCCAGACCCAATTCGCGGTTATCAGGTTAAGGGCGGCGCCAGCTACAACCTAACCGGTGGTCTATCCGTCTTCGCAAGTGCGGGCCAAGTATCCAAGGCTCCGGTCTTTGACGGCGTTGTGGACGCCATCACGGGGTCCGTTAACCCCGATCCCCAGAATGAGACGTTCTTGGGATTGGAGGCGGGAGGAACATACCAGTCTGCCGACAGAAGGCTAAACGTAAAGCTGGGCCTTTATCACACCAAGTGGAACGATCGTACAGTAACCCGCAACTTGGTTGAGCAGAGTGGCAACGACGAGTTGGTCAGTATTCGCGGCCTCAATGCGCAGCACATGGGCTTGGAGGGGGAATTGGCCTATCAGCCTTTTGAATTCGTTAGGGCAGACGCTGCGTTTTCTTTTGGCGACTGGCGCTACACCGACGATGTCTTCGGCACGTACACGCCAGACCGATCGGATCCACGATCCCAGACGCAAGTGTCGCTATACCTCAAAGACGTGAAGGTGGGTGATGCTCCCCAGCTGCAACTGGCGTATTCCTTGACTGCGTTTGCAGGCAAGAGCCTGCACATCACGCTCACCGGACGCTCCTACGCTCAGCACTACGCGGATTTCGATCCTGCTGGACAGAGCTCGCCGGGAGGGCGCGTGTGGAACGCTCCGCCGTATACCGTTATTGATCTGCAGGGAGGCTACCATTTCGATTTGGGCCGTATGGGCATACGTGCCTTTCTCCACGTATTCAACTTGTTGAACACGTTCTACGTTCAAGACGCTACCAACAATTCGCGTTTTTACGCCTACGTTGGCAACGGCACGGGTATGGGAACTTCGGACGACGCAGCGGTATTCCTGGGCCTCCCCCGCACCTTCAACCTGGGTACACGCATCACCTTGCGGTAGGATGCTCCACGAGCGCGTGATTCAAGAGTCCAGCGCTCATCAGAGAGCCAAATTGCGAAGCCGGGGCAAGACGCACCAGAGAATGCTGAAGCGTATAGGTGGTTCGCTGAGCAGCGGACAGTGCCCACCATTTTGGGTAGACCAGTTATAGAGCCTTCAGCCTATCCCAAGTACTTGCAGGGTCGGCCCCGCCCCCGAAAGAAGCACCACAGGTATGCTACGCACCGTGCAACAGCTGCGTTGGATTCAAAAACGGACGCGGTTGGCCGAACGGGAAGGTAGGTGCGGCGAGATGCAAGCACGTACCACCGGTGAGTGACGCCAAGATCGGCGCTTTCAACAGGTGCCGGCGGCTTGGACACCCGGGTCTTGCCCTCCTAATTGTCATCCCCAGTGGGATCTTGGACGGCCACCTCCTCACGCTGTTGCTTAACCATTTCCGCTACATCACGCAGCAAGGCGCGAGCATCATAGATTATGCCATTCTTGATAGTGAATTTTACGCCGCCAACGCGTTCAATTTTTCCCGTCTCGTCGTTTAGCTTCATGGCGCCGGTGCCGTAGAGCGTCTTCAGGTTGTGAAGCGGGTTCTCTTCCAGCACCAACAGGTCGGCTCGGAGTCCCGCTCGCACCATGCCATACTCAATCGGCTCACCAGATGGCTTAAAGATCTCCTGTGCGCCGTGCATGGTCGCGGATCGGATGACCTCCAATGGATGAAACCCTGCTTCCTGCAGCAGCTCCATCTCCAGGATGGTGCCGAATCCATAGAGCTGGTAGATGTACCCGCTGTCAGATCCCACTGTGACCTTGCCTCCCCGGTTTTTGTATTCGTTGAGAAAACGCATCCAGACTTGGTAAAACCGTTTCCAGGTTACCTCCTCATGTGTGGTCCAGTCGTAGAAATACGAGCCATGGTCCCGGCGGCTTGGATCATAGAACTCCTGAAGGCTGGGGAGCGTGTACTCGGCATGCCAATCGGCGTTACGGGCTCGCATCACATCCCTGCCTGCCGAGTAGATGCCCATCGTAGGGTTGATATAGAAATCCAGCCCGAGCAGCTCGTCCATCAGCGCGTTCCATTTGTCGCCTCCGGGCGTAATCATGCTCCACTGATGTGCCACCTGAGCGAATCGCAACTGCTCGTCGTTGTAGTCCATCGACACAGGCCATGTCTGCACGTCGCTATAGTCGTACATCGCTTCGAACAGTCCATAGAAATGCGTCATGCCAGTCAAACCCAAGCGTGCCGCATCCAGCGCATTCATATCGGCCACGCCCATCTGTCCCAAGTGCGCCGTCGAGCCCATGCTGTACTTTTCAGCCTCATCCAGAAGTGCTTCCATAATTGCGGGGCGGTATGAGCCCAGCTTTAGGCCGTCAACACCGTTTTCCGCAGCGAATCGTACCCACTCACGCGCGTCCAGTGGAGTCTCAATTGCGCGGTCCCAGCCGCTGCCTGGACGGTGGAATGAAACAATGTGTGGCGCGACGATCTCATTGCGCGCGCTTCGTTCCTTTTCTTCGAGGGACCAGTCTAGCGGTCCGGTGGGCACGCCACGTACCGTAGTAATGCCATGTGCCATCCACAACTTATACACGTATTCGGCCTCGGGCACTTTGGGCAGGCCGCCCGTGTGCGCGTGCAGGTCAATGATGCCAGGCATGACGTACATGCCGTGCGCATCAATCTCATTGGTCGCCTCGCCTGGGCGGCGCACCTCGTTTATCTCCAGCATCGGGGCTCCAACGCTGGCGATCCGAACTATTTTGCTGCCTTCGATGACGATGTCAACAGGGCTTCGTGGTGGTGCGCCTGAACCGTCAATAAGCGTGGCGCCACGGATGATAAGGCGCTCAAAGGGACCTTCGCCCTCTCCGTCGTTGCGGTCCGGTGCCCCGAGGACTCCGCGGCGCTGCTCTTGGGCGAATGCCGCTACCGGCGGCAAGAGTCCTGCAATAAGCAGTCCGCAAGCGACAAGGAGTAAGGAGGTAAAACGTGGAAAGGGCATAGAGCTGGTGGCAAATGGTGTGTCAGATCTGTGAGAACGGCGTCGGTCGCAGAATGATGTCGGAGATGTTGGATACAGTGCCCTCATACTGAGGATCATCCCTCAGCGCGTGCCATTCCGGATCCTCCATGAAGCGTCGCCAAGCCGCATCGCGTGTAGCCATGCTGTCAAACGCTAGCATGTAGGTCAGATTTGGCATAGCAGGGCCGAATAGCGTTTCGCCAAAAAAGACGGGCGTAAGGCCGGTCTTTCTAAAGATGGAAATTTCTCCTCCCTCATTGAACATGTCAATCTTCTTCTGGCCGGCCTTGATGCTATGGCTTTCATAGACACGCCACTCGAAGATCCGGCCATCACCCATCGCGTTCGTGGGTGCTTCCAGCTTTGGCATGCCCTTGAATGCCAGCATTAGCTGGCGCTCTTGACGAATGTATGCCGGATCAGACAGTCGAGCCGCAAAAAACGCTGCTCCATCCTGCACATAGGTCGAGTCCTGGCGGAGTTGTGTGCCAGTGGAAACGGCGGACTCGAGAGAGTTATGTGGAATTAGTACATACAGCGAAGGCGAGTTGGGACCGTACAAGACCGTAAACACACCTACGGGGCCTACTCCGAGGCGCTGGTACGCAGGCAGCGCCACATCACGATAGAAGTCGGCTACGCGTCCGCGGCGTGCACCGACGCGCGTGTGGTAAATGATCACCTCCAGATACTGCCGCTCATCGGAGCGAAGTGGAATGGAAGCGAGTGGGGCTGCGGCAACCGCGCCTGAGGCAGCCAGAAAGTTACGCCGATTCATGAAAGTTGGCTTAAAACGTCATTAATGGTGAGCGCACGTATTATAGTGAACTCAGCGTTGGGGCATTCATGCGGCAGCTCGTCAATGACAGCCAGTCAATCTACTGGGCCGCAGTGCGAAGTGCGCAGGCCGACCGCCTACTGAGTGGCTACGACTTTGAGAAGGCAGTAGGTAGGCCGTTGGAGAAATTCAGGGAGCTATTTGTCGTGGGTGCGGGTAAGGCGGCCATGGCGATGGCCGGAGCGCTGGAAGCAGAGCTACCCGGCCTGATTGCCGGCGGGCAGGTAGCGATTCCAGAGGGCTACAAAGACACCTTGCCTGCCCCACAGCGGTGTCCGACGTCAATCAAGCTTGTTGAGGCCGGACATCCTGTGCCTAACGCAGCGAGCGTGCAGGCTGCTGACTATGCACTTACTGTAGCTCGGCAATGCGGTCCAGACGATCTGCTGCTGGTGTTGCTTTCGGGAGGTGGTTCCGCCCTTTGGTGTGCACCCGTGGCCGACGTGACCCTGATGGACGTGAGGCGGGTGAACCGCGCGCTTCTGCGCTCCGGCGCGAACATTCAAGAGATGAATGCCGTGCGAAAACACTTGTCGCGCATCAAAGGTGGCTGGCTGGCTGCCGAAGCCTGGCCAGCCACGACATTGACGCTTGCGGTATCCGACGTGCCTACCGATGACCTGTCCGTTATCGCGAGTGGACCGGCAGTACCAGATCCGTCTACTTTTACTGACGCGCAAGAAGTGCTGCGCAGATACGGGCTATGGGATTCCGCACCATCGTCTGTGAGGGTGCATCTAACGTCCGGCACTCGAGGTGCGGTGGACGAGACACCGGACGTGAGCGAACTGGAGGCTGCCCACGCAGGTATTATTGGTTCAAATCGGCATGCACTGGAGGCCGCGGCCCTCCAGGCCGCGGCCTTGGGCTACGCTCCAGTGCTTCGCCACGATGTGACGGGCGAGGCGTACCTGGTGGGGCAGGCGCTAGCCACGGAGATTCTTGCTCAGCCAAGAAAGGCGTGCGTACTCTGGGGCGGGGAAACTACGGTTACCGTGACTGGAAGTGGCGTTGGCGGGCGCAACCACGAGGTGGCCCTTGGGGCCGCCTTGGTCCTTGCAGGATCGGATCGAAAGGCGCTAGTGCTAAGCGGGGGAACTGACGGCGTTGACGGCATGACCAGTGCGGCGGGAGCCTGGGCTACGCCCCAGACAGTTGCGAAGGCAAGGGCTGGCGGCGCGGATCCGTATGCGTCTTTGCGCAACAACAATTCGTATCCGTTCTTTGTGATGGCGGAAGGGTCGCTACGCACCGGCCCCACGCATACGAACGTTATGGACTTACAAGTTGCACTTATAGTCTAAGGAAAAAGGTGTCTGCATGGCAAACAGATTGGAGAACGAACGAAGCCCATATCTGCTTCAGCACAAGGACAATCCTGTGGACTGGTGGGCTTGGTCAGAAGAAGCGTTTGCGGCAGCAGCAGAGGAGGATAAGCCCGTTTTCCTGTCAATCGGCTATTCGACCTGCCATTGGTGCCATGTCATGGAGCACGAATCCTTTGAGGACCAAGAGGTGGCAGCGCTTCTGAATGCAGCATTCGTCAACATCAAAGTGGATCGGGAGGAGCGGCCGGACATAGATTCTGTTTACATGACGGTATGCCAAATGATGACGGGGCGTGGCGGATGGCCGCTTACTATCATCATGACGCCCGACAAACGACCGTTCTTTGCGGCCACGTATATCCCAAAAGCGAGTAGCCACGGACGGATAGGGATGATGGACTTAGTGCCCAGAGCGGCGAACGCCTGGCGCGCAAGGCGTGATGATCTCATGATGGATGCGGACCGCGTGACCCGCGCGCTTTCAGACACCATCATGGCAGATACCAGCGGCGACATGCCGAACGAGGTATTACTTCACAGAGCCTTCGGAGCGCTGCAGTCCAACTTCGACGCGGTGAATGGTGGCTTTGGTCATGCGCCGAAGTTTCCGTCGCCAACAAGTCTGCGCTTTCTGCTGCGGTACTGGAAACGTACCGGGCAGGCGGGTGCCCTCCAGATGGTGGGGCAGACGCTTACAGCAATGCGCCGCGGCGGTATCTACGACCAGGTTGGCTGGGGCTTTCATCGGTACGCAACCGATGCCGCATGGACGGTTCCGCACTTCGAAAAGATGCTGCACGACCAGGCAACGATGGCACTGACGTATACAGAAGCCTACCAGGCTACCGGAGAAGAGCTGTTCGGGCAGGCGGCTGACGAAATCCTACGCTATGTTCTGCGCGACATGACAAGTCCGGAAGGAGGCTTCTATTCGGCTGAGGACGCGGACAGCGAGGGCATGGAAGGCAAGTATTACTTCTGGACGCGCGAGGAGCTGCGAGATGTGCTCGGCAAAGACCAGTCTGAATTCGTTGAACGCGCATACAATGTGCAGCCAGGAGGCAACTTCAGAGATGAAACTACGCGGCGGCACACTGGAGAGAACATCCTGTACCTGACCGGCGCTAGCGCGGCGGATTCACGCCTGGAGTTAGCCCGACAGAAGCTCTTTGAGCGTCGCAAGGCCCGTGTTCATCCCCTTAAGGACGACAAGGTGCTGACAGATTGGAACGGGCTGATGATCGCGGCGATGGCGCGAGCTGGGCGTGTACTGGACAAGGCATCCTATTCAGAAGCGGCGGCACGTGCGGCAGCATTTGTGGAAACTCACCTGTCGCGCGCCGGGCACCGCCTGTTGCATCGCTGGCGAGATGGCGAGGCCGCGATTCCTGCACTCCTGGACGACTACGCAAACATGGCTTGGGGCCTGATTGAACTCTACGAAACAACGTTTGACGCACGGTACTTGCAGATGGCGCTGCGCTATTGCCAGGTCTGTCGAGTGCACTTTCGGTCCGAGGATGGAGCATTCTACCTGACGCCAGATGACGGCGAAGCCTTACTGGTCCGAACGCGCTCCTCGTACGACGCACCTGGCCCCTCCAGCAACGCAGTCATGATGATGAATCTATTGCGCCTGGGGCACCTAACGTCGGATGCTGAGTTGGTCGATGAAGCCTGGGGTGTTTTAAGAGCACACGCCAGACTAATGACCTCCGCACCGACGAGCGTCACGGCGATGCTGTCTGCGTTGGACTATGCGCTGGGTCCTTGTTCTGAAGTCGTCATCGCCGGAAGCCCGCAGGCGCCGGATACGAAAGCCATGCTTCGGGCACTTCGCAGCACATACTTGCCAAACTCGGCAACCTTCTTGCGTCCGGTGACTTCGGCTCGGACTACGGCACCGGATGCGATGCTAGGCCCCCGCCTTTCGCCGTACAAGATGATTGATGACAAAGCTACCGCGTATGTTTGCGAGGGCTTTGCCTGCCGGGCGCCCACCAATTATGTGGCCACGATGCTTCGGCAGCTTGGCGAAGTGCGTGCCAGCACGCAGTCTCAGTCCCATTTACCCTGAGTAGCATGAGTGACGTGTTTATTTTGGCGGCGGCACGCACGCCGATCGGTCGCTTCGGCGGATCGCTAAAGAGTTGGGGACCTGTGCAGCTGGCGGTACCTGTATTGCAGTCAGTGCTGGAGCGCGCGCGCGTCACCGGTGACGCACTTGATTTGGTCATCCTAGGCAATGTGCTTCGCGCCGGGCGCGGACAGCTGGTGGCGCGACAGGCAGCATTGACGGCGGGGATTCCGCCAGCAGTGGACGCAGTTTCGGTTGACATGGTTTGTTCTTCCGGAATGATGAGCGTGATGACAGCGGCAGCGTACATCAAAGCCGGAGCTGCGCACCTCATCCTTGCGGGTGGGACCGAGTCAATGTCGAGCACAGGCTTTTACCTGTCCGGGAAAGCGCGCTGGGGATACAAGTACCTGCCGGGACCCAAAGAGCCTGTAACTGATGTGCTGTACGGCGATGGGCTGTCGGACCCGCTTTCCGGCGAGGCCATGGGAGAGCAGGCGGAAAGGCTTGTTGCAGAGTCAGGCGCTACACGTGCAGACCTGGATGCTATCGCCCATGCGTCGCACCAGCGCGCAGGCGCAGCTACGCGCAAGTGTCGCTTTGCGGATGAAGTGGTTCCGTTGCCCGTGAGGAGCCGCAAAGGTGTGCGCGAACTTACGCAGGACGAAGGAATTCGGGCTGATACTACGCTGGAAGAACTAGGCGGTCTCAAGCCGGCCTTTGACGATCGCGGCACGTTGACTGCCGGCAATAGTAGCCAGATCAGCGACGGCGCGGCGGCCGTTCTGCTGGCGAGCGAAGAGGCCGTATTGGCGCATGGCTTGACTCCGCGCGCCCGGCTGGTGTCTAGCGCATGGGCAGCGGGTGTGTCGTGGCGGTTTCTTGAAGTGCCTGTGCAGGTATCAAAGCGTGCACTAAGTCTGGCCGGCCTGGGAGTGAGGGACATTGATCTGTTTGAAAACAACGAAGCTTTTGCACTAAGCAGTTACCTCTATCACAAGCAGCTAGGCGTGTCGTATGATGACCTCAATGTTCATGGCGGTGCTATCGCGCTGGGTCATCCCATTGGCTGCTCAGGCACGCGTATTCTGGTCACCTTGCTGAACGCGCTAGCGCAGCGGGAACAGGAGTTGGGGCTGGCCGCAATCTGCCACGGCATGGGCGGGGGCACGGCGCTGGTTGCAAAAGTAGCATAACAATCATTGGGGTCTTTATCGCCATAGGAGTCCTGAATTATGCGTCGCAGTCATCTTAGCAAGGCTTTTACACTGGCGAATTCACCTATGAAGCACGCCTGATTGAGGTGCTGCGACGCTGTGAGCAGGTGATTCGGATCATTCCGATAGAGTTGTCGGCCGAACGGCTTTTTGGGAGTTGTCCTGGTGGACTGGCAGGAGTTGTAGACGGTGGACCATCGCTTCTTAACTGTGAACAATTACTGGTGCGTTGAGCAATCCTCCAGCACTGCTCCGGTCGCGATTCGCAGCGCTGATTCTATACCTTGCCCGCTCCCCGCACCAAGGACAGACTTCTATCCTACAGCACAAATCGGACTTGATATCAAGTTAATTACGCACTAGTGTTACTCTTGCCCCCGAAGGCCGCTCGGACCCCTTAGCCAGCGCATCCGAGCGTTTGCACACTGGATATTTTCTCTCGCAGGCTGGGCCACTTTAGCCTGTCCCTAACCGGTACTCGCAACACCCTAAATGACCGTGCCGAGCGTGCCTGAGTCCAAATGGAGTTTGTCTCAAATGCCATGGTGCATGCCAGTCCTGGTTCTTGTGCTGCTTGCCCTTGTGGTCGCGCAGGCATGCCGGTCCAGTGCGCCAGGTCAGGAGGAAATGCAGGCGGAGGTAGAGACTGCCCTCGATGTTTTTGTGGCAGAACTGGTGGCGGAACGACCGTCCGATGCAGACGCATATGCGGCGCGCTTGCGGGCCTACGTGAAAGCACACTCCACCTTCTACGGGAGTGCCGCTGCCCTGCTGAATGATAGCGGCACGGTCATGACTAGTCCCTACGTATATAGATCTGGCGACGGCTTGGCCACCCTTGATCTAGCTACGCCCGGCTACAACATTGAGGCGCAGGTCTGGTTCGCGATGCCATTGGCTGCGAATGCAGGTATTTGGACAGCCCCTTACTTTGACAAGGGTGGCGGTGAGATTTGGATGATTACCCGTTCTGTCCCGGCGCGCGATGATAAGGGTATTTTCGCCATCGTCACCACAGACGTTCCTGTAGATGCCCCTGCTCAGTAGTGCCACGCGGGCGCAAATCCGTTTTGATAGACAAGTCGCTCTTTGCTAGCGGCGACATGGCGCGGTGCAAGGGCCTGCACTTAGCGCTATAGCGCCCAAGGCCTATTGTCTTGGCCAAGGTAGCCTCACCACAGTACGGATGTGACGGGGCGGTCCCCTCCCGCATGCAGGGCCTTTTCGCGCCTGATAAGAGGCCAAAGTTGCTGTTATACCCCGATGAGTGGCTGACGGCACCATATCCTGATGGGAAACGTACGCTCTCGCGGAGCCAATGGACGGAGAAGTCATTCTGCATGTGTCTCACAACGCCTCCAGAATGGTGCTTACCACAGCCGATGCTGCACGCAACGGGACCAGAGCCGGAATCTTGGTTTCCAAATCACCAATCCGACAGCTCCCTGCTGCCGAAATAAAGTAATTCAAAGCCAAGGTGAAATATGCATGCTAGAATAAAATTGTGGACTCGCCCAGGCTCTCATGAATAGGAGAGCGTCCACATTGCATTCAACTATCTCAAGCAACTTGGCGACGCGAGAGACGATTCTTTTGGTACCCTGAAGCCTTTGCCACACGCACCGCTGCCTACGCATATATTACGACCCGTACGAAACGGTCGGCACGGCACGCGTAGATAGGTGAATATTCAGAATTCATGCCCCGAGACGTGCACCCGCTGTATCAAACAGGCTGGCAAAGCGCCTCGGATCCCATATTCTCTACCGCGTCACTTTCACAGTGACGATATCCAAGCCGTGATATTTCTGATGCCGCACCGAAGAAGCATAGTGCCTTAAAAGGCGAAACGATATCTCCGTTTCGTCAAGGATTTCGGCCTGTTCGTTCAGATATGTAAGACGGTTTTCCAGGTTTTCGTCCTCGATTACCGCCAGGAATTCCATCTCCACGGCCTCACCCTCTGGGCGCACGGCGACAATCAAGCGCGGTGCCTTGCCTGCCGGGTACTCGTTGCCCAGCTGCAACATACTCGCCAAGGCCTCTTCACCCGCGGAGCGCAACCTCTCAGTGGCAGCCGTATCCCAGCTTATCCTTGCAGCAACCCCTTGGAGGAAGACGTCGATTTGAGAGAAGCTGGTATTGTCCAACTGCACCTCCATACGCTGGCGGCGTCGGCTGGTCAATTCCAAAAAGGCGGTTAGTGCAATCGCCGTTGCGGTACCGATTATCATGCCGTTGCCCAAAAACTTGCCCCAAGGACTGCCGAACACTTCCTCAAGAACATTGTGATGCTGCACGCCAAACCCGGTGACGACCGCAAGCCCTACCACGATAGCTTTTTGCGCGTCGAGGCCTGCCCGCACGAGAGTCCGAATCCCCTCGACGAAAACCATCCCCAGCGCGACCAACAAGAATCCCCCCATGACTGGGCTGGGAATTGTGAGTAGAGCTCCCGTAACCTTGGGAAAGAACGCCAACACCACGAGAAGACCTCCCATGATGTAGCCAACACGGCGAACGGTGACGCCTGTGAGGTTGATGAACGGGACTGTGAAGGACAAGTACGAACTTGTTGGCGGTGTTCCTGCAATGCCCGACAACAGAATGCCTACCCCATTGGCGTAGATGGAGCCTTGGATGAGGCGAAAATCGGTCGCCTGCGGCCGACGCCGCGACACCTGTTGTACTGCGGCAGAATCGCCAACGCCCTTGATGGCGTGCACGAGGGTCACAATAAGGAACATCACCAGCAACGCCCCGAACTCCGTCGTCGGTGTCAGGTCAAGTCCTGGGAACCTTGCATCGGGCACTCCGATCCAAGAAGCCACGACAACACGCTTGACATCGTATATGCCGAACATTGCTGCGGTTATGCAGCCCGTTGCAATCCCGACCAGCAGCGACCATGGCCGCCAGCTCTTAGACGCGCGCAGGACCAATATTGCGGATACTATCAGCGTTACCGCTCCCGAGCAGAGACCTGCCGCCCTTGGTGCACCCTCAGGTACTTCTTGCAGTCGATCGAACGCGAATGGTAGGACCATAGCCGCGATTAGCATAAGTACCGTGCCAGTGACGACCGGCGTAATGATGCGGCGCAGCATCGGCAGCCACACTGCAACTAGCACGTAAAAGAATGACGAAACGACGATGAGGGTTGCCAGCATGGCCGGCCCACCCTCAGCCAGGGCCAAGACCGAGACGGCGATATAGTTAGGCGTGACACCGGCGATCAGAAAGTGTCCTCCGCCTATTCGTCCGATTCTGGCTGCCTGAAGTGCCGTAACCACTCCGACAATTATCAGCGCCGCAAAGACGGACCATGCTAGGGAGCTTTCGCCCTGACCGCCTGCCAGGACGTTGATAGCTACGACCAACACTACCGGTGCCAGCACCACCAGAATACCCTGAACCCCAACACCTATGGCCACGAATGGAGGGCACGGCTCGTCCAGTTCGTAGCGAATGCTATCGTTTGCGTGGACCGATGCCAACTGAGGTCTCCAATTCAGGCTTCTAACAACTACTGCGACTCCAACGAGCGCGGCATCTACGCATTCCACGACAAGGAATCCAGCAATGGCACTCGAACTCTTCCATTCAATCCTGTCTTTGCAATGTTGGAGTAGTTATCTGGCGGAGTAGAATGGCATGGCGGGCAGGCACATTTTCTGCCGTCAATTATAGTTAAGGTCTTCGACAATTCCAACTACATAGAGAGGATGGCAGGACTCAAGCCAGGTCAGCGAACTGCGGAGCCTCGAATCTCCGACCAAGGGCGGTTGTGCCTTTCTTGTTCGGTGCATTTAAGTGGGCACTAGCCAAATCGGGCCAATAGTGCTATGCTGCAGGCCATGGCGACGGCAGCACTAACCCGGATACTTCGATGCCAGTGGGCCACCAAACCTCACGCAAATGGGCCACCGAATCCGATGCATTAGGGCCACTGAGGTGCCGCCGCTGAACGTGCGGCTGGCCGCCTATTGACCGAGGAAACGTTGTGCCTTCCCTGGAAGATTGGAGGCACAGGACCATGGCAGCGCACCGCATACCCTTGCACAGAATCAAGCATATCCTCCAGATGAGCGGCATTTATTGATTCAGCTCAGCGACAGGCTTTTTGTCGGTTGAATGGACGCGCACCCGGCGTACGTCGGGTGGAGGGTTGACTCTTACAACCAGCCCTTGCAGCCCCGCGTGCTCCAACAACGTCATCTGCAAATTCTTTCGTCTTTTGAACACAGAACGCAAGGTCACCGCAGCGGCCAGAAGAGCAGGCATCAGCGAGAAGGCCGCCTGCAACTACAAGCTCACACGCCGCCTCTCCAGTGAATTCACGAGCCGCGTACGCGCCGAATGCGCCAGGAAGCGTTCCAGGAGGAATGGAGCGAGGTCGTTAAGAAACTCGAAGTCAATCCGGGTCTGCAAGCCACATCGCTATTACGGGATCGCCAGCACCGTCATCCGGGCAAGAACCAGGACAGTCAGTAGCGCCTTTCAGCGGCGGATAAAGCAGTGGAAGGCCCAGAAGGCCCGCCCAGGGAGGCGCGATTCCGTCAGGATTACGTGCCCGGTGAACTAAGTCACGTAGTATGAAAATCGGACGCGTACATCGTACCGTATGAGTGCGCTGTACGCCACGAATGCCGCCGGGAGGCCTCGCGGTGCAGTATGGGCCGTGTCCAGGGGATTGTGGTGTGTGCGGTAAGTTCAAATGATCTTTGTGGGCTGACTATCGGAAAGGAGGCTTTGGCATACTTCGATGGCTTGTCACATTCCTATCGACTGAGCAGCAATGGGATGGAAAATGGTACGATCTGACGGCATACTCCCGGGCGCTGGCCACGTTTTTATAAAATGGCCGGTCTTTTCTCTACCCCCCGTGAATCTCGTAGCCCTGCGCGGCACTCCGCGTCCTCTCCAGCTTCAGGGATGTGCTTCAGCGGACGTTTACGAGTGTTTAGCCATGCTGCTCAGCATTTGCCACCAATCACGGGGTTGAAGCAATAGCTACGGGAAAGCAAGATGCCGCTAGTGGGTTACGACTCCGCTGCAGGGTCGTACTGCATGCTCGTACAGAGGCATACCTGGCGCTTCATGCGCGTAAGCACGCTGAAGTTTTGGCAGCTTCTACAGCCCTGCCAAAAGGCGTCGTCTGAGGTCAGCTCCGAATACGTAGTCGGCCTATACCCAAGATCGGAGATGATCTTCATACCGGCAGCGCTGGTTGTGATGCAAAACAATTTGGGCTCTACCCCTTTTTTAGTGGGTAAGCTCACCTGCGGACGCTTTCGGGGTAAAGATCCAGGCCTCCGAGGTGAAAGTAAATGGCGTTAGCAAACCGCCGTTTGTTGCGGAAGCCCCTACTGCGCACTTTGAT
Organism: Rhodothermales bacterium; assembly: GCA_965262785.1. Taxonomy (GTDB): domain Bacteria; phylum Bacteroidota; class Rhodothermia; order Rhodothermales; family Bin80. Next base: position 4,116,095 of record OZ253559.1, on the reverse strand, counting down.
TGTTTTGATCCGGCTGTTGATGCCTTCCGCAGGGCCATTGCTCACCTTCAGGATGATCGCATTGAGGATACCCCACAGGTGTGTTTTGATGGTTCTGGCGGCTGCCTTGACCGGTTCCAGCCGACACCGCATGGCCCACGACAACCATCGTTCCCAACCCTTACGCGCCCATGTGCGGTGGACATAGTGCCACAACTGCAGGGCCATTTCCTTGATAGCCCACGCGCGGGCCGTCTTCAACGTGCTGGTACGCAACTGCTGGAAGCGCGCCTTCTGCTTAGCAGACATGTTGGCCGGGTGAGTCAACCAATCATACTTGGTTCCCTTGAGGTCTTCCAAGCCTTCCTTCATCAATGCCCGGTGCTCCTGGCGCCGAACCTTGTCCACGGCAGTTCCCAGACATTTCACCACGTGGAATTTGTCAAAGGCCACCTTCCGTTGCGCCTCTGGCACATGCTCCAGCGTGGCGTTGATGTAGGCCGGCCACATGTCCATGCTGACACTCTCGATGCCCTCCAGCTGCTCCAAAGTGAGCCCAGCATACCAACGCGTAAGTGTTTCTTTCTTACGGTCTTCGCCCACATGCAGCACCGTACCCGCCTTCGCATCCGAAACAATGGTGACATACGCATGGCGCTTGCGAAAAGAGGTCTCATCCACGCCAATATGGGCAACATTCCGTTCCTTCCTCCGCGCAAGGCCTCGTTGCACCGCACGCTGCATGATCCCGTCTATCGCATTCCAGCTCACCCCCATCAGACGAGACACCGCCGACACACTCGCCTCCTGCAGCCAATCAATCACCAGCGTCTCAAACCCTGCAGTGAACCGTGACATAGGTTCCGCCCATGGAACAGGCACGGTGCGCACTCCATGCTCCGAACATTCCACGCGGGGGAGCTCCGCAACCACCATGGTGCGATACTCGCACAGGTCCAGGTGTCGCCATTGCCGGCGACGGTGGTCGTAGCCCGGAGACGCCGAGCCGCACTCCGGACAAGACAGCTGATGGCCGTCCTCGCAAGCTACATGAATCCGGACTTCTTGCGCCTCATGCGCAAACGTCACCTCGGAAACCTTCCAGGGAGCCTGGACGCCCAAGAGGCAACCGATGTCTTTCTTTAGTTGCGACATATCGTTGCTGGGGTTAGAAAACGTGTGCGCCATCGTGATGATGGCCTTGAAACAGACAAGAAGCGGGTATGAATCCGCATCATCTCATATCGTTTCCCGTTGAATACAACATTGCACCCATCTGATTAGGGGAAGAGCCATCGCAATTGACGCCGCTTGGGGAAACGGAAAGACTACATTTCTGCGCCTATGGGCCGCTCACCTTAGGCAACACACTTTCTCTGTGATTGAAGTAAATGCGTGGAGCACGGACTACTTTGACGATGCCTCTCTGGCGATTTTCGGTGAATTGACGCAGCAATTGACCACTCAGGGCCTAATTGATGAGCCAGGTAAAATTGGGCTGTCAGAACTTAAGGAATGTTTCGCCAAAGTGATCGCCACCATACCCCACGTTGCAGGCTCTCTTGTTAATCTCACTGCCGAGGATGTTGACGGCATTATTGCCGCATTGACAACTGACGCCAAAAAGCGACTGGATGTGTATGAGAAACAGCTGAGCTCCGTAAAAGAATTTCGTTCGAAGTTAAAAGCAGTCGCACAGGCTATTCGGAATAAAACCGACAAACCGCTAATCGTGCTTATTGACGAGTTGGACCGTTGTCGTCCAACCTACGCAATTAGGTTTATGGAAGTGGTCAAACACCTGCTAGCAGTAGACAACATGGTTTATGTGTTTGCCATGAATCGGTCCGAATTGGCTCATGCGGTTAGCGGCTGTTACGGCCCCGAATTCGATGGCGATGGGTATTTGCGTCGCTTTTTTGACGTCGATTTCAAACTTCCGCTCCCCCCGCGGCGATCGTTTATTGGCTCAATTCTCGACGAACTGGGACTGATGTCTCTAATGCCTGACCAGGATGCTAGAAAAAAGGCAAGACGATTACTACATGCATTTTTGGCGGTAGACGCTATAGGTTTGCGGCAGGTTCAACAGGCACTATATCGCTTTCGCATGGCATTGGAGTTTGCTCGGTTGGATACCGCAAGGTTCCCCAACTACGTAGAAGAGTTTTGTGTCGCTCTAATTTTGCGAGTGTACAATCCTAGCATGCTCGGACAGTTCCTCCGCGGCGAGAACTCCGACAAGGAAATGGTTGAAAGCCTGTTGCCCTCAACAGTGAAGGACGATTCTAATCTTACGATGGAGCGACTATGGTTTGAATCGGCAATCATCAGCGCTGCTCAAGAAATCGCGGGCTTGAATGTGTCGACGCAAGAGTATGAACCCACCCCCCTACTTAAGTCGTACGAAAAGTTTCTCGCCTCAACGTCTCTGAGCAGTAATGCCAGCGAGGAGAGGCGTTTTGCGACTATTCTTGTGAGGAATTATGGCGGGGACAAGGATGTCACTTACACGCGCGGCTTTAAATTCGCTGTGGAACAGCTTGAGGTGCTGGAGCTATTGATTAAATAGCGTAAGCGTGCGGAAACATCTCCTCCTCCGTACGTCTTGGCTTACGCATAGGTCGTTTTTGAGTCCTTAAGTGTGGACCACAAGTTCTGACCTGACTATGCCTCCACGCAAGATGCAGTTGACCGCACGCTTACTCATCAGGTACATATTCGACCCCTTGCCTGAACCGATCAAAACGTGTGTACGATGGATAATTCTGAGTTTAGCTGTCTTGATAGGGCTGTCATTCACACTGAACTTCAGCGTGGGTCAATTTATCAGCTTTTTGTGCCATCTGGCACCCTCTATTTGTACCTGATGCCTTCCGCCACGCAGCAGTAGTAGTAGCGGGCATGGGTAGGAGCGCCGTAGGGGTACCGTACACGGGCAGTCGCCTGCCCCCGAAAGGTGCGGGTTTACAGGACGTGTATAGGGGTGCGCACAGGACCGTGCTGGCGGCTTCCAACAAGCCCTTGCTAATGTGGGCGTGGGCCGTTTACATTGAGTCAACCAACCTGAAGGGTGTGTCCAGCATGAGTCAGCCGACAGTGTGTTTCATGCTCCAGCGTATCCGCGAAGCGTTTCGCATGGACACGCATGAGTAGAAGAAGGCGCGAAGGACCGCGCCACTGGCAGGGTTGCCGCGCAAGTCGTTGACCGTACGGATGCTGCGACATTACAGGAGTTCGTGACTGACGTTGCGGCAGCAGGGACCAGAGCTGACATGACGGCAGACCAATACAAGGCCACGTTCAGACCGCAAAGCCGAAAGACGCTCCTGGCGTTCCGCGTACTTGAGGACGGCCATTGGCACTGCCGGCAATGCGAGTACACGCACACAGGCTTAGTGGATATAGCCGGTTGCGTGCAGTTTTTACGCACGGGCACCAAGAGCAGACCGGGCGTGCATATAGCCAGCAGGTGGAGGAGCTGCGCCCAATGCGACCGCGTGACAAGGCAGGACAAGTGGAGGCGGTCCTTCGCCCCCACCACGTCCAGCGTGACCATACCGCCACGCGTGGCTATCAGGATCATCAAGCTGCTTGGGGAAAGAGACGTGATGAGCCGGGCAGTCCGGCACCCCAACCAGCTGGCGCCGCACCATAAGCTGCCCGCGATGCGGTGGAGCCCGGAGGAGGCAGCGAGGCAAGCTGACTACAGCGACCTGTCGGACCAGGATATCCGCGCCCGGTTCCAGTTACTCACAAGATCAGCCAGCGGCAACAGTCAACTGAAACGCCAGGCCTGCGCGCGGTGCTTCGAGAGCGGTCAGCGCGGGACCCCCACAGGGGTCGAGTACTTCTACGCCGCCGGCCCGCTGTGGGAGCCGGGGGACAAGAAGGACCCGCGCGGCTGCGTAGGTTGCGGCTGGTATGACTATGCAGCGTGGCGCGAGTCGTTAAACGCCACGCTGCACAAAGCACGGAAGGAGTGAGTGTCTACCCCCATCACCGAGGGATGCAGTCAGCCTTGGCTGACACCGCTGACTTCTACAGGATAGATGCTGCCAAGAAGCTGGATCCGAAGGTGCGCGGCAGGCTGGGGCAGTACATGACGCCGACCCCCATCAGCCGGTTTATGGCCAGTTTGTTCAGCGATGTATCCGGGGATGTGCGCGTGCTGGATCCCGGGGCGGGGGTGGGGTCCCTGACATCTGCTTTTGCCGAGCGCTGCGCGCGCGCTGCGTCCAAGACCAGGTCTGCCGCCCTGCATTGCTACGAAATCGAACCAGCCCTGATCGACTATCTGACCATGGTGCTCGATGAGGCGCGGAACTGGGGCGCGTCGGCGCACTTGGATATAACCACCAGCATCCACGCGAAGGACTTCATCGAGGCGTGCGCAAAGCCGCCCCGGAAAGACCATCACTCTCTACTAAGGCAGGAAGCGAGGCCGTCGTTTACTCACGTCATAATGAATCCGCCGTACAGGAAGATTCATTCCGCGCACCCGCACCGCGCCGCTCTCCGCTCCGCTGGTCTGGAGACATCGAACCTCTACACGGGCTTTCTTTTCCTGGCCGCGAAGCAGCTCCAGCCTGCCGGCGAAATGGTGGCCATTGTGCCACGATCGTTCTGCAATGGCCCCTACTTTCGGGATTTCAGGGACAAGTTCCTGCGGATGATGGCACTCCGGCACATCCACGTCTTCACCAGGCGTGACGCGGCCTTCGAGGGTGACGACGTGCTGCAAGAGAATGTCATACTGCATGCCGTCCGCGCTGGCGTACCATCAGTGGTGACGGTGACGACAAGCCAGGATGCCGATTTCCGCTTCGATGCGCGCTCCGGAGAATGTACCGCCGAGGACCTGACACAGCGGGTGGTTGAGTACCGGTCGATCATCCGCCCGGAAGACCCTCGTAGCGTCGTCCACCTCGCGGTGAATAGCCTGGAGCAAGCCATCATGGATCGCATGGCGCATTTCAAGACGTCACTAGGCGACTTGGGCGTTCAGGTGTCAACCGGTCCCGTCGTAGACTTCCGGCTACGCAAGGATCTTCGAGCGTGGCCAGAAGAGGGTGCCGCCCCGCTTCTGTACCCTGCCCACTTTCAGGGCGGGCGCCTAGAGTGGCCAAAGAAGATGAAGAAGCCGAACGCTATCACCGTGAACGCGTCCACCCGGAAGTGGCTCTACCCGAATGAAGGGCACTTTGTGGTAACACGCAGGTTTTCGGCAAAGGAGGAGAAGAGGCGCGTGGTGGCGTCTGTCTGCCCGCCAGAGCTGCCCGGAGAACTGATCGGCTTCGAGAATCACCTGAACGTCTATCATGCCAACCACAGGGGTCTGCCTGAATTGGTAGCCACGGGCCTAAGTGTCTACCTGAACAGCAGTTTGGTGGACCGCTACTTTCGCCAGTTCAGCGGCCACACGCAGGTCAATGCCACGGATCTCCGGTCCCTCAATTATCCGGACCGGGCAGTCCTTGAGCGTCTCGGGAGAAAGGCGCAAGGAGCTCGGCTCACCCAGCCGGAAATCGACAGTCTCATGGAACACGAGAGCGCCCAAATGACCGATAAGGAGAATCCACTACCTGCGCAGGAACGGATCGACCATGCGCGCTTAATTGTGAAGGCACTGGGTATGCCGCCCGGCCAGCAGAACGAGCGCTCGGCGCTCACCTTACTGGCGTTGCTTGCCCTGACCCCCCGCGCTGCGTGGGACAGCGCATCCCGTCCCCTGATGGGCATCACGCCGATCATGGACTTCTGCCGTGACCACTACGGCAGGGAGTACGCCCCCAATACGCGCGAAACCTTCCGCCGCCAGACAATGCACCAGTTCGTCGAGGCGGGGATTGCCGTGCAGAACCCGGACCAGCCCGACCGGCCGACTAACAGTCCTCGTACGTGCTACCAGGTCAGCGAGGAGGTCTACAAGGTGATCGCGGCGTATGGTACAGGCGGGTGGCAGGATAGCTTGGAAGCCTATCTGGAGCGCCACGGGACGCTGGCCGGCAAATGGGCCCGGGCGCGCTCGATGCAGATGATAGCCGTCGATATTCCCGGCGGGAGGCAGATCAACCTGGCGCCCGGGGACCATAGCGTCCTTATACGGCAGGTCATCACCGAATTCGCCGCACGCTTTGCGCCGGGAGCAGAGGTGCTCTATGTCGGCGACACAGGGAACAGGGTTGGCCATCTCCAGGAGCAGAGGCTCGCGGAGTTCGGCGTTGTGATGGACCCCCACGGAAAGATGCCGGACGTAGTCCTGTACTTCGGCGCAAGGAACTGGCTGCTCCTCGTCGAGAGCGTTACGTCCCATGGTCCCGTTGACGCCAAGCGGCGCAACGAGTTGGCCGCCGTGTTCGCAGGTGCCACCCCCGGCGTCGTGTATGTCACCGCCTTTCCCGACCGCAGAACGATGGCAAGATATCTGGGGGCGATCTCCTGGGAAACAGAGGTGTGGTGTGCGGATGCACCTACGCACCTCATCCATTTCGACGGCACACGCTTCCTTGGTCCTTATGGACGGGAATGACGGCTACTGGCCGTACTGCACCGGAAGGGTTCCCAAGGCCTAGGTGCAGGTCGCCGTAACGTGTCTTGTAAAAAAGAGTATGTTGTTGAAGGATACACTCCACTTCCTCGGTCCCTACGAGACATTCGAAGCATAGGAGGTCAAAATGCAGCGGCGCCCATCTACGCAGGACCTAAGTTGGCTGGTTGATCTGTACCGAAATGGCCAGCTGGATCTGGACCCGCCTTACCAGAGGCGCAGCGTCTGGACGCGCCGCGACCAGCAATTTTTCCTAGACACAATTTTTCGTGACTACCCTAGCCCCGCTATTTTTCTCCACAAGACGATAGCAGATGACGGAAAGTCAACCTACCATGTCGTCGACGGAAAGCAAAGGACCCAGACAATATTGAATTTCCTCTATGACAAACTGCGCATGTCACAGGACTACGGAGACCTGCGACTAGACGGAAAGAAATGGAGCCAGCTCCAAGGTGAGCCGCGCCTCAAGCAAAGCTTCTGGAATTACCAGATCACAGTCGAGATGATCGACGTTGCAGATGGGTCAGTCGTAAACTCGGTATTTGAACGTCTGAATCGGAATGTCAGAAAGCTTACTCGACAGGAATTACGCCATGCGAAGTTTGACGGATGGTTTATCACTCAGGCAGAGGCCGAAGCTGGCCATCAAGAGTGGTGCGATTTGGGTATAGTGACGACGTCTCGTGCCAAGCGCATGCTCGACGTACAGTTCATCTCTGAACTGATGTTTGTTGTGTTAGAGAACGAAATGACTGGTTTTAACCAAGATGCAATCGACAATCTCTACGCAAGGTATGATGACCACGTCGATACGGTTCCAACGCTGGATGTAGACGAGTTTAATCAGCGATTTTCCAAGATCAGAAGTCTTGTGGTCGAAATGAACTCTGATGGAGCCATCTCGGACTACGCGAAGGGATTCGGTGACTTCTACACCCTGTGGGCATTGGTCGGTCTGTCGGACCGTCCTATACGTCCGAAACAGTTAGCGCAGCGGTATACGGCTTTTATTGGCAAGGTTCAGTTGCTCCGTAAGCAGCCAGACCCGGAAGCGTTTCTACGAAACAAGGACAACTACTCTCTGCCTTCGACCTACTACCACAACTCACGGGGTGCCAGCACCGACCTGGCCCCGCGTAAAAAGCGCTATGAAGCATTGAAAGCGGCGATCTTGAGCGACTAGAAGAATGAAGATCGCGCGTTCAATCAGCCGCATCTACGAAGACCAGAAGGACAAGAACAAGCGGCTAAAAGAAAAGGTCGACAAGCGAATCCTGGGCCTTAAGCGCCGGCGGTGGCACTACGAAAGCCGCGTTAAGGAGTCGGTCAGCTTTGCTCTCAAGATCGAAACGGGTCGATTCAAACAACCAGCGGCCCTTGAGGACTTCTTTGCCTGCACGATCGTTGTTGCGAATGCATCTGAACTGAACCAGGCGGAAAAACTGATTTGCGATAACTTCACGTTGAGTAGGCGCAGGCCGAAGGCAAAGAAATCCACCGACAAGGCACCCGATGCGTTTCCGTTCGACGATTTGCGTCTGTATGTCACTGTTCGCGACGATTACACTATGCCGCCTACGGATTTGTCTGGAATCGTTTTCGAAGTACAAATCAAGACGTTTCTTCAGCATGCCTGGGCGATAGCGACCCACGATCTTGTGTACAAGAGTAATGAGGTGGATTGGGGCAAGCAGCGAATTGCGTTCCAACTCAAGGCGATGCTCGAGCACGCTGAATTGTCCATTCAGGAAGCCAATATGCTTGCTGAGTCCAGCGTCCTTGCGAAAGAGGATCTGCGAACCAAGAGGATCAAGGCCGGAATTGACCTGCTGAAGTCCCAATGGAGCCAGGACGAATTGCCTCACGATGTGCGTCGATTAGCGGAAAATATTATCACTTTGCTCACGCTGCTCAATCTTGATATTTCCCACCTGGAGAACATCATCAGAGACGATAAGGCACGTCGAGGCGGATATCAAATGGCGAATTTGTCTCCGTACGGAACAGTGGTACAGTATCTCTTCACAGCCGAGCAAGACCGGATGCAGCGACTTCTAACAGACGAGAGCGTTTCGGCGAAGGTGCTGATTCCGTCAGAGATTGTGCTTCCCCAGACTTGTGATCCCGCCACCTTTAGGAATGCTTTATTTGTCAATTGAATCCGTGAAGTCTAGGAGCTTGTCGTGCTTAGTCCTCTGGTTTGCGCTGAGTTGGCGGGTACTGGTGTGAGGCACTCAAAGATCGGTGAATGTGACTCGTGGTCGGCCGTAGTCCTGCACTTCGGCAAAAGAGCTGACTGCTCCTCATCGAGAGCGTTACGTCCCATGGTCCCGTTGACGCCAAGCGGCGCAACGGGGTGGCCGTTGTGTTCGCAAATGCCGACCCGGGTATCGTGTGTGTCACCGCCTTCCCGGACAGCAGAACGATGGCCAGGCATCTGAGCGCGATCTCCTGGGAAACAGAGGTGTGGTGCGCTGATGCACCGACGCACCTCATCCATTTAGACGGCAACCGCTTTCTTGGCCCCTACAGCCCGGAGTGAAGGCGCGCATGGACAGAACGAAGCGCAACTCCGGAGAGCCAGGCACCGCTCCGGGCATCAGCTGAGGCGCGATCGCGCCCCGCAACTGCCCGTAACGCCGCAGTACGGCCGTATGCAGGCCGCCACCCCCGCCACCGCCGCGCCCGTGCCTATATTGTGGCTTGCGCCGATCACTCACTTACGGCTCCACCCCACCCACCACCACCATGATCAGAAAACGACGCGCCGCCTTAGTGGCGGACCGCCTGTGGTTTGATGCGGCGCTGACCGCCGGGCACCTCAAGAACGCCGGGTATGATGTCACCGTGTGTCACGACGGACAGGAGGCGTATGAACGTCTTCTTGACCCCGCCCCGTGCGCCGGACAAAGGCGCAGGGTCTCGACCTCGCCCTCGTCCTGGTTGTACCCCGCCCCCGGAGAAAACGGGCAGCAGGCCCCGCCTCGCGGTGCCATCAGCAAGCCGCTACGCGGCGCGAAACTGCTCTCCATGGTGCGCGGCCTGCGTTACGAGCGCAGGCGCGAGCCGGCAAAGGCTACCCGCATCCGCCTGGGCGCCCTGTCGATCGACTTCGGCACCCACGCAGCCACAGGTGCGGACGCCGCATCGATCCAGCTGTCAGCCGAGGAGAGCGGGATGCTACAGTATCTCGCCCATCGTCACGGCCGCGCAGTGCCGCTCACGGAGATAAAGACGAAGCTCGGAATAGCGGAAAGCATCCCGCGCTTTCTCTTCGAGCTGCGGTGGAAGCTCGGCGACAACGCCATGTCCAGGCATCTCCGCCCCGTCGGGTCCACGGCCTGCCGCCTTGAGGATTTCGAGGTTCTGGCGTAAATGCCCGATATGGCCCACCATTTTAGCCTTCAACGGGCCGAAATGGGCGCGAGAATCGGCCTAAGTCGGGTAAATACCCGATCGGACACCATTTGCGGCGATTCTGAGGACCTCGAAGGATGTTAAGGCCTGCGTGGTGGATACATCCATGGTCACCGCCCCCGGTCAGCGTCCTAGCCGCTCGTCCATCGCCAGCAGAACCTGGCGCGCGTGGTAGAGCCTGGCCAGTGTAGTGGGGGGAGCAGCGTCGACCACAGCCTGCCGCTCCGCGGGCAGGAGGCGATCGAGCCATATGCTGAGCGACTCGGCGTGCTCCAGCACCTCTGCCGGTAGCGGGTCCGCACCCCCTTCTGTCCGCTCGGCCACAGGCCCCAGCAGCTTCTCGGTCAGGGGGTGGTCGCGGATGTCCGCGAGTACCTGTGCCACCTGGTCACACAGGGCGTGGTGGACGCTCTCTTTCCGCTCCACGTCGTCCTCCGAAGGGAGGGCCCGTACGAGCGCGCGCCAGCGGCTTGCGGCCGCGAAGGCGTGACCGACGACGCCAGGGCTGGCACCCGTCCTGGCGTAACGACAGTCGTCACCCTCCAGCCGCTCCTCCACGAAGGCCATACCCACCCTCTCCCCATCCGTGGTGAAGCGGGCCGCGATGCGTCGCCATTCGTACGATGGCCGCCGCATCACCCGTTCCAGCGCCCCCCTGAAGACGGCGCCGCCGCTACGGGCGTCCGCTGCGGCCCTGTCCCACGCCCGCAGCTCCTCGCCCACGATGCTCGCCATGTGCGTACGCAGGACCATCGTCTCTTGGAGCCCCACCAGGTCATGGAGTGCGTTTATCTCGGCACTCAGTCTTACTGCGGCCAGAGGAATTGCGTCGAACATGGTCGCGGTCATATACCCCGTACGGTCTGAAATACGCCCAATAAGGTCACCGCGCGGGCTCCAGCTCGCGGTCGCGCTCAAGTTCGCGTGCCTGGACGAGCTTGGGCAGGAGCCCAGCTGGCAGGTCGGCCACAAGCGCCCGCCGCATACTGGGTGGGACGTGGCGCAGCCGCGCATCGAGGTGCACCGCGTGCTCCAGTAATGGTGCGGCAAGCGGGTCGCGCTCCCCGGCAGGCTGGCCACCGGTCAGGCGGAGGGCCAGCAGGTTCCGACCGAGCTTTTCCTGCCGGCCACGCAGCTGGGTATCGGCCGTCCGGCAGGCCTCATCCAGTGTGTCCAGGTCCGCCGTGGCCGGCAGGCTGAGGGCCTGGAGGTGCCAGCGCATCGCGGTCTCCCACGCGTGACTTATAAGATCCTCGCGGTCTGTCTTTCTGGCGTAACGCCAGCCTGCCCCGCGCAGGCGGTCCCGAAGGATCCGGAGGGTGCGCCAGGCTAACTGGCAGGATATAGCGGGTGAAAGTCCCGTGTTATGAAGCTTAAACCAGGTACATATCTCCGCGAGCCGTGCGTGGCCATCCGTGAGGGTGGGCGCGAAGCGTCGGTAGCGGTACGTGTGGCCAGGGACATTGAGCACCGAAAGAGACATTATCTGGGTCGCCGAGGTTTTCCTCTATGTCGAAGGCAACATGTACGTCCTCGCTATGGTGAGAGGGCGGACAGGCCCACGGTGTCCGAGACCCCATGGACGCACGCAAATATCCTGTCGGGACCTGGGAGGTCTCTCCACTACCTATCCCTTTGGGGAAGGTCGCCAAAGCGTAGGCTAAATGCTGATCGGAGGACGTACGGTGGAGAGAAGTCAGATGCGGCGATACAAGCTATGAAGCCGGCGAACAAAGCGGGGGTGCCCTCGTGGCGGAGTCAGTGGAGCGAAGCGTCGCACTCAAGGGGAAATCGTGAAGTTTCACACGTACCGGACACAGCGTCGGATACTGCGTGTCACAGGGGACGGATCGGTTACGGCTGCGGGTCGATTTGCCGACCTGCTAACGTCATGCGCGACGGCGCGACCCAAGGGAGGAGCCGGATGCGTTAACGCGCACGTCCGGATCTGTGCGGGGCCCCCGGGGAAACCCGGGGGCTACCGTGATGCCTCCGTGCGTCGTCCCGACTCGAAAACCGCGCTAATCCTCCGCCACTCGAGCTCGGGGTAATGCATGACGCGCGCCAGCGTACAGCAACTCCTGCTCGGCGAGTGCGTCGCGTGCAATAGCAACGGGGTAGGTGCATGCCTGCATATCCTCCCGCTGTGTCAGCAGCGCGTGGAATAGCTTCAGCTCCGTGCGCAGGGAATCGTGCCCAGCGCTCTTCTGCTCGTCGGACATGGCGTGGTGTACGGGCCTGGTGGTGGCCGGTAAAGTACGGCACAGGCAGCAGCGATTGCCCGACCGACCCGGCCGCGGTGGGTCGCAGGGCAGCCCCCCGACAGCATCTCGCATCCGCGCAGGCTTATCATGGGGTAGTGATTCACCACCCCATACAGAGCCATGGACACGACACGACACGTCGGCAGCTGCAGGCACAGGCCCGCGCCGGCGACCCGGAGGCCCAGTACAAGCTAGGCACACTGCATCGGAGGGGCGCGCCAGGCATCACGCGCGACCTTGAGAAGGCGGCCACACTGTACTATAACGCCGCGCTGGGGAACCATGTCGAGGCCCAGTTTCAGCTGGGCGTCGCGTACAAGCGCGGCAAAGGGGTAGTGGCGGACAGTGCGGAGGCCGGAAAGTGGTTCGCCCTGGCCGCCGGACAGGGCCATGCCAAGGCCCAATATCAGATGGGACAGGCGCTCGCGCAGGGTCTCGGTATGCCCAAAGATGTCAGGCGGGCCGTCGGGTGGTACAAGATGGCCGCGAAGCAGGGGCATGACTGGTCAATGTATATGCTGGGCGTGCTGTACAGGGAAGGCGCGACCGTGCTGCGGAGCACGTCACTCGCCCGCGAGTGGTATACTCGCGCGGCCGAGAAGGGCAACCAGAAAGCGGTACAGGCGCTGACGGAGATGCAGGTACCCAGGGATATGACACCATCCGGCGTAGACGGGCGGTGAGTGTGGGGGCATCAGCGCCCAGGAACGTCGCGGCCGCCGGCACGCACCAGGCCCGGGTGGAGGCCGAGGGGTGGGCGAGCGGGGTGTATCTCTACCGCCTGACGGCCCCGGAAGGGTCGGCCACGCGCCGCATGGTGCTGGCGCGGTAAATCCTATGAATACCCACTATCAAACAGCGCTAACATGGCAACACAGGAAGCCGCTGGTAAGCACTTCACTGAAGAAACGCCGACAGATCGGCGGGGCGTGCAGAATGGCCAGCAATGCAAGGATCATGCGCGTCGCGCTTGAGCACCGATACACGCCCTACAACAGGGACGACAACCAGTACAGCCAGAGTGTGGAGGACCGGATCATCGCCAGTCTGGGCGGCGTGTATGGCCCGTGCTGCAGTGAATCGTGACAGAAAGAAGCATTACGATGCCGCGGAATGGCTGCCAGAGCGGAACCGCTGCTGGTTCGTGGGTCGAGTCATCGCCGTCGGCAAAAAGTATGGCCTCACCATTGACCGTGCGGAACGGGCAGCGCTGGCGTCTGTCCTGCGCGGGTGCGTGTCGCTGGTACTGCAGAGAGGTAATGCGGACCAGCCATGATCCCTATAGTAATCCAGAACCGGGGCCCAGCGAGGTATTTCCATGGCCGCAAGGGCGCGCTACCTTGACCGCTGTTGATGAATGGGCCCACCCCCGAGACCAACTACTTCGAAGTTCAGGTGGTAAAACGTATACGATCACCGATATCCGGATACCGGGGTCCACCGAGCAGTACGTCTTGTTTGATGCGCACTCGCCGGAGTTATATACGGCAGACGCGTTCGCTGCGCGGTTACGTGAGCGGCCTGCGTCGCACATCGTACGACGTGAACCCGGCAACGGGTTTGTTCGAGCCGGAATACGTCAACGTCTTCGGGGTGCCCTTCACGTTCCTGCCCCACAAGGGGTGGGAGAACAGCCTGCCATCGCCGGCGAAGCCGAAGACCGCCATCGAGCCGGTGATGGACAGGCAGGAGCGGTTCGAGATTTCATGGCCGAATGTCGTGCGCATCAATCACGCCTATCGCTCGATTGGGACCGAGTAAGGCCCTTGGAACTCGATGTTGCCCAAACCGCACAGTTGGCCGAACTGTTCATCCGTTCCGACAGAATCGCCATTGCCCCCGGTCTGTTCAGCGCCGTCTCCTCATCATGCTCAACATGATCAGGGTGGTGCAGCACATCTGGGAAGCGATCCGCCACGAAAACACGAAGAGGCTGGAGCCGGTCTTCGACCGGGATCAGCCGATCCGCGCCACCGGCGACAAGCGCACGTGGTTTACGGGCAGGCCGTGCGCGCCCACGGCGCGCAGCCACATCAACTTCTGCGTCTCTGACGGTACGCGGGAGGCCTCGGACGCCTTCACGCTCGACCACGCATCCGAAGTAGACGCATTGGTAAAGAACGACCATCTCGGCTTCGAAGTGTTCTATGTCCATCGGGGCGTGGTGCGGAAATGCCGACCCGACTCCCTCATCCGCCTTACTTCGGGTGACATGCTGGGGCTGGAGACCAAGGGCCAAGACACAGACCGCGACCGGACCAAGCGTATGTTCCTCACCGAATGGGTTGCCGCCGTCAGTCAGCATGGCGGGTTCGGACACTGGGCTTGTGGCGTCTCGATGGCACCTGGCGACATCCACAGCATCCTCGCACGCCTTTTGTGGTCGGGTGTCGGACACGACCGAAGGGCTCACGATAAAACATTAGGAACGGTGATCGGTACGATCGGACCGACAAGGCTTTCCTACTCGGCACGCCAGAGGCCCACAAATACGCTCCGAGGGTACGCCATATTTCCGGGTCTGGAAAAGACCTTACTTCAACCGCCTGTCGACCACCTAAGTACTGGTGCCGATGGCGATCAGCTGTCCATCGGATCGGGGTAGCTCCAGACAATGCCTAAGCAACATTTCGACGTTGGTGTCGTAATCGCCTTGCGTGAGGAGTTTGATTACGTCGCTGAGCTCTCTGAGCAATTGGAGCCGATCCCGTACGAGGGCAGCTATCTCTATCGGCTGGAGCTATCATCAGCGTCGGCAGTGTGCTGTCTAGCGGGAGAAATGGGAACTCTACCTGCGCTGTATGCTGCAACCCATCTACTGGGCTTTGCGGATGTCAAGATTCTCGTGCTCCTTGGCTTGGCGGGGGCACTCGACGATTGCGTCGAGGTGGGAGACGTCGTAATCGCAGGCGAGGTCAATGAGTTCCAAGCTAGCTCCAAAGCACAGTCAACAGAGGACGGTTACGAAATCCACTACTCGGGGCGGCACTGGTCACAGAAGTTCGCGATCGGGGAAGCTGTCAAACACTTTGAGTATGCGTGTCCCGATGGCTTCCGAAGGTGGCAGACACAGGTCGAAAAGGATTTTGAAGAGCTGACGGTTCCGAGCAGGGACAGTGTTTGTTCGCTGCCGGCTACCCTGCACATCGGTCCTATCGCTTCGGGCAATATTGTTGCTGCGTCGAGCGCTTTTGTCGATGAATTGAAGCGCATCAATCGCAAATTCCTCGCAATCGACATGGAGGCCGCAGGAGTGACCTTCGCAGCCACGAAGCGGGTCCATCCTGTGCCGTGGTTGGTTGCACGAGGCATCTCTGATCGTGCGGATAAGGCCAAGAAGACTCTCGACAATCAGGAGGGAGCTTGGCGACGTTACAGCGTTCGCAATGCTCTCGGCCTGTTAAAAAACCTCCTTTCTTGGAGTGGTTTCCAAGCCGCTTGTGGATTGGATTCTCCCGTCGTAGAGGGGAGACATGAGCATCTACCAAGAGAGCTGATATTGAAGGTGCGCTCTTGTGTCGGAGGCCCGTGGTTGGTCGGGGTCGCGTTCGATCTTTACTCGCACGGTCCCCGGATCGAGCGCGGTCGTGCGGCGATTCCCATGGACCTAAGCAGACTTTGCGTCCTTGACCCCGAGGTTGCTCAACTTCTAACCTCGTCGCTTGACCTTCGAGAACAGCTTCTAGCCACTGGGGACCTGGAGACTGCGGCGAGGGGCTTGTCGAGACTCGCTGACGACTACCGAACCCGACTGGATTCGACGAGCGTCGATAAGCTCCTTCAGGATTTCGACAGAGTTGTCATCGAAACGCTGTGTCCGACTGATGACGAACAGATAGGAGCCGCGCTCGTCGAGAGCGACAGACTCGAGGAGGCAGTGGGACCCGCCGCAGCTGCTGAATTTCTTAGCACATTCGTAGGCATGTCCGCGTTGAGGGAACGCTACGTTGAAATGCTGTCCGTTCTCGAGCGGTGGCCGGTCATCATCGATACGCTTCAAGAGTTGGATCTCGACGCGATGTCCCGCGGCGAGTTGGAGAACCTAATCTTTGCTTACGCTAGAACCGACGAATTCGGCCGGGCCAGGGACGCACTGGCCTTGCATTGTGGCCGATACAATGACAATGGAGCAAGAATGCTGCGACAGCAACTGACAGCCCAGTTCACTGGTTTGGGTGGTGCGGATTCATGATCGACGAAGCTCATCCGATCGATGTCGATCTGGAACGGATTCTTCCGATCCTGGCCCGCGAGATATACACGTCGCCCTTTGCGTTTCTGAGGGAGAACGTGCAGAATGCATTCGACGCAATACGGATGCAGCAATACCGCGACAGTACCAAGGCTGTGACGCGCGACCACAGGATCGCCATCATGCTTGAGGGGGATCGTTTGTCGATTTCGGATACCGGTATCGGAATGTCGCGAGAGGATCTTGCCAATTTCTACTGGAGCATTGGCAAGAGTGGCAAGCACACTCCGGAAGCCAAGGCCGCGGGAGTTGTGGGCACGTTCGGAATAGGCGGGATGGCGAATTTTGGTGTTTGCTCACGACTCGTCGTAGTTACGAGAACTCACGAATCACGACGTTCTGTTGTTGGATTCGCGGAGCGCAGCCAACTATCCGCCAGAGAAAACTGCGTCTTCTATGAATCGGGACCGCCCGAGTGTGACTATGGGACAACGGTCACTGGAACGTTAATGCGGGCCATAACCAACGAGCAAATCGTCGCATACCTGACACCGATCGTTCGGTTACTAGACGTGCCGGTCACAGTCGCCGGAAGACCGATGCCCAGGGAATCCTTCCCTTCTGTAAGCCGTGACAACGGAGCAGAGATCGAGGTTGCAAGCGGCCCAGCCAAGGCTACCATCTTCGTGCGTGCTCTCCAGAACGGCCAGGCCGAGATCGAGGTCGAAAAGCTGTTATGGAATCGTAGAGACACAGCGGTTTCCGCCGTGTTCCAGACAACTGCCAATGTAGTGTCGGCCTACCAGCATGGGTTCATGCTTGCGAATGTCCCAATCACGACGATCTTTGGACTAGGGGGGATAATCGATAGCCCTGCCCTTAGGCCGACCGCAGGACGCGAGGCAGTAACCGACGAGAGTCGCACTCTCGTACAGACCCTGCTAGCGGCGGTCGAGCGCGGCTTGGCCGAGCACATTTCAGGTACTCCCGGCCTACCAGAACGTTTCTCATCCTTCTATAGATACCTGGACCAGTTTGGACGATGGCACCTTGCTGGCTCCGCGACCGTGCGTGTGCATGGAAGCGGTAGGCGTGTAGCCTTAAGCTCTTTACGCGACTCCCCGAAAGGTGGGGTGTATTTCGCACGTGACGGTCATGATCCATCGATCATCCAAGCATTCATGGAACAGGGGAAGATCGTGGTGCTGTTGTCATCAGATGGACATAGACAGCGGGTTGAGCGTCAGTATCTAGTGAAATACTGCAATGCTGCGCCGCTCCAAGACAGGGTTACGTGTGTGCGCGTTGTGGACAATCTGTCGTTTCCTCAGATGGCGCTACAATACCAATTGTTAGACCGGCTGCGGACTCAGTTTTTGATCGATGGACTGCACGTTCGTGCCGGCGAGTTGTCTCACGGCGCCATGCTCTGGACACCGCCTTCACAGCGTAGCAACCGAGTCCTCTTCATCGATTTCAGACATCCCCAGATCGAGAGGATTGTCCTGCTTCGTGAGTCATTGTCGTTCGATGCGGTGTTCGACATCTTTATCCGCGACTCCATCTTGCCGCATCTGGAGAACTCGTACCCTGAATTGCGGAAGCGAGACTTCGACGCCCTCCTTCGAAAGCTCCAGTCGACTGTTGAGTTTTTTGAGATCGATCCCGATGATATCAGCAGGATTCAGCGATTGGCGGCGATTACGAACATGGCTCCCGAGGATGTAGCTGCCGTGTTTGGGGGCCGGAGATCGCGCGTACCAAGAGTGACATCCATCGGCAGGAGTGATGTCGCGTCGGTCACACAGCAAGTAAACCAGGTCGCGCAACAGACGGGAGGCAAATCCGTCGAAGATATTCGACAAGAGTTGAATGTGCGCCTGCTTGAAACTGAAGTAGGTGGGAAATTGCTGGATGCGACCGACGTACAATCTGTAATCGGTCTCTCAAGGTACTATCTTGCTCTCACCAGAGATGCACACATTCTGTATCGCCGAGTGTTCTTGGAGCGTAGGCCATCGACCGACTTTTCATGGGGCGGACATCGAGCAGGGTATCTCTTCTACAGCCACGGACAGGCAGTCGTCTATTACGACATTCAATTCGAGAACCTATTAGGAGAGGCTGGCCACAACCGCACCGGCACACGAACTCTGGTACATACGCCCCTCGTGTTGAAGAACAACATCTTCTTACCGATTCCAGAAGAGTTCGAGCGGCACTTCGTGCCAACCGACAAGACTCTGCGGTTCACAGTCCGGCACCAGATTCTGGGAATAGATTCTGCTCTGGTCTGACGAGTTCCCGCCCAGCGTGCGCTCCCCGGTGCGAACTCCGGCTTGTCCCGGCCTACTGTGACGGCCCTGCAAGATATCCGAGCGGATGACGCTGGTGACATGTCCATAGTCGGCATGTCTAGTCGCACTGTAGCCCGCCGCATGGCGAACGCAGCCCTACAATTCGGGCTGAACGGACGCTTCACGGACCACTCTCCCCGGGTAGGAATGGCCGTGGACCTGGCTGCAATGAACATGTCGATAGTGGAGCTCCAGGCGGCAGGACGCTGGAAGTCACCATCTATGCTGGCACACCATGCGCGGGCGCAGGGAGCCGGAAAAGGTGCTGTCGCACGTTACTACGCTGCGCGGGCCGCAGGGTAGGATGGTCGGGTGCGTACCGCTTGGGCCTTATAGTATCGACATATGTGATGCGCTTGCGCAAGAATACGGAGTTGGACAATGAGACGTATGCAAACTTTGAAGCAGTAGGCTACCAGCAGATCGAACATGCTGGCTTAACCCGCTGCGGCGTGCCGTACATATGTCGCGTTTGACGTGTTATTAGGGAGTAGTGGCGACACATTGAATCGAGTTGGGTTAGATTCGCATACAGCCGATATAGGAACGGCCGGCCATGCACACAGGAGAACTAATGGAAGTAACAGGGGAGGAAGTGTTGATCTTGGACACCAACACATTTGTTGCCGAGATCGGCCTGACGTCGAGAGATGGTATGCGTGCGGCTGCATGCATGGGCGTCTATGTGGCCTGATCGTGCGGGACAGGATCGCCTGCTTGTGTAGCGTACCTGAGCTTGGCCACCGCGCCGCGTCCTGCCAGCTGCCCGGCGGCGTAGTGTGCCACCATGGATGGGGATTGCCAGCGCCCTGCCAGCTGCGCCTCCGGCAGCGTGGCTCCGCGCTCTATGAGTGACTGGGCGCTCCCCACCCGGAGGCTGTGGGCGCTGTGCCGGCCCTGGAGTCCGGCGCCGGCAGCGCGGCCGCGGACGATGCTCCGGATACTGGTGGGTGAGAGCGGGGACGGCGTGATCGTCTCCCCGCGCCGCATGCGTCGAAAAAGCACCCCCTCCGACACCCCCGCAGCCTGCAGGTAGGCCGTGATGCGCTCCATGGTGGGCGGCCCGAGATAGAGCGTGCTGCCCCGGCCTTCCTGATCCGTCTTTGAGTGCGCGAGGACGAGTAGCCCGGAGCCGTCCGCCTGGCGCTGAATATCGGCCACGGTGAGGGCACTGGCTTCAGAGGCCCTCAGCAGTGCGTCCGACATGGTGGCCACCAGGGCCGCGTCACGGAGTCCGGAGAGACCGGCCTGCGCCGCCACCTGCGCGGTGGCATCGGCCTGACTCCACGTGATACCCTCGACCTGCCCGCGGCCGCGGGCGCGGCCCTCCCTGCGGATACCCGCCAGTGTCCGTTCCACGAGCGGCCCAGGTACGGGCGCGCCCCGGACCCCCACTCGGTGAGCGAAGCGCAAGGCCGCTGCGTGCAGAGCGCAGGTGGCGGGCGCCTTGCCCGCGTCATGCATCGCAGCGAGGTAGGCGCTCGCGGTGACGTCCGAGGCCTCCTCCTGGCCCAGCCATACCAGCCAGGCATCCCACGCGTGTCGGTAAGCCCGCCGGGTGTTGGCCGAGAGCGAGGCGCTGATGAGGGCGGCCTGGCGGCCACCCAGCGCCTCGGGCAGCGTATTGGCAGCGGGTAGTGTCGCCATGGTGGTTAGCTTTCGATAACTACAATTATCGAAAGTTAACTCTTGTACCTGAAAGACGCCAAAACCGGCGCGAAAGCCTGCAGGTCGTAGCCGCGCAATGACTCCGCCCGGTTACCCCCGGGGCGTAGACGGCGTGGCCAAGTCAGTAATGGACGAGTGTCAGTAGGCGACTGCCTTCGGTCCAATGGGGAATCCAAGCGCATAGCCATGTCCGGCCGTGCTTACGGACCCATTGAATCCACATCCGTATTTGATCCCTCCCCGGTGATCCCCACGGTTGTGGTGTATTCGGTGGACAACATGTGACACCCGACCCAGGCGCTACGGTTGCTCAGCCTTGTCTCTCCAGGTTGCCATAGAGTCGCCGAGCCTCCCTAATGTGCTTCGGCAACGATCTTCCTGCTGGATAAGCAGAGGACTTCGGTGCTCTCGGTGCCCTCTTCTAAGCGTACAGAAAATGTACTTAACCGGTCGCTTGCGGCCTTGTTGTTTCCAGACGGGCGCGGCGCAGATACCCCTGCGGTGGGCGACGGGCAAACCACCCGGTACATGCAGCGCGGGCGTGCGGGTCATTGCCTTCATCGTGGTTACGTTCGTTTAGTACAATTGTGCGCCTGAACCCGTGGGAACACGGCCCGCGGGCGCTGTTGCCCGCTATTATGCGGCGCAAGCCGCAGGGTATAGGCGGGAATTATATAGAAAGGTTAACAGCCGCGTTCTGTCATAATCCCCACCCAATGCATCCAGCTCCAGCATCTCGCATCCCTGCGGGCTTATTATGGGATAGTGATTCACCACCCATAGACCGCCATGGATACGTCACAGCATGACACGGCGCAGCTGCAGGCACTGACGGAGATGCAGGTGTCCAGGGAAAGGAAGGCCGCCGCCGTCGGCCGGTGAGTGTGGCGATGTGCTGGGCCTGTAGCAGCCAGACATGGACACTTCTGAGCTCTCGTGTACTATTTACCGCATCGGCTTTGCGGATGGGCGCGCCTACGTGGGCGTTACCTCTAAGGAGGTCGCCGTGCGCATCCGTCAGCACGGCCAGCTGCACGCCGCCGTCAACATGGAGCTTTACAGGCAGCTCAGTGCTGGCCAGCCCTACGAGCTTACTATCCTGGCCGCGGACGTACCTGCAGGGAAGGCCTACGCCCGCGAGCTGGCCTTCATCCATGCAGAGGCCGACCCGCTCAATCGCCTGACGCGCCTGGCTCCAGGGGCACGCACCTTGCCATTCACGCCGTCCAACACATCCAGACGCCGCTCCAGGGCAGGGCGCAGGCGGAATAAACCTGTTCGCCCTGGCACGTACACATGCTCCCTATGCCGTGATTGCCTGCCGCACACCGCTTTCTACAAGGACCGGACCCGGTTCAATGGACTGCACTCCCGCTGTAAGGACTGCTACAACAGGGAGGCGGCCCGCCGCCGAGGAGCGCTCCCAGCGCGCGGCCCGTGAGCGGGCAGATACGCGGGGTTGTCTTTCCTCTGACAATTAGTATTATCTGGGGAAAGGATGGAGCACCGACAGCCCCGCGTATCTGCCCGCCCGGCCCCAGTCGCGCGCCCCCTCGTAAACAATGACATGTGCGCCGATGCGACGAGCCACTTGGCCTCTGGTGGTGGGTTGCCAGCCAGATCCCGAGATCGTTACGGTCGGGGACCTTACGGTTGAGGCCCAGCTCCAGTCGGGCACGGGCCGCGCCGCGGCCTCCTTGGGCTTTGGGAAGAACCGCTCTTGCAGCTCTGCATCGGTCAACTCGTCCGGCAGCGGCCACTCCAACTGGGCCTCGGCTGCGCGGTTGATATAGTTGCTTACTGTGCTGACAGAGATACTCAGACAGCGGGCCGTTGCGCGCAGGCTGTATTCCTCCCAGTAACGCAGGCGAAGTACGTCTTTGATCTTTCGCATGGAGATTCGCTTTCTGGGCACCGGGCTCTCGGTTGGTTAACAGAGAACCCCAATAGCCCCGGGGTTAAGCAAAGCTCCAGCACCGTGCAGACCAACGTGCCTCGGGCACGAGTCACAGCCAGAATCCAGTGTTCGAATTCCTTCGAGTTACCTGTTCGAATAACGTCGCAGTATACAAATCCACTCCGCGAGATTCTCACAACTCATTTGACCGCATGCAACGCTCGTTAGAGCCTCCACGAATTCCAGGTCATCAATGGCCAATTCATAGCCACTTCTCTGAACGAACAGTTCCGTCAGATAGAGGGCCGTTCGTTTATTCCCGTCTACAAATCCGCGACTTGAAACGATCGCGTGAATCAGGGCGGCTGCCTTCTGATGGATGTCTGGGTAGTAGTCATGGTACGGGCGACCCAGCGCTGACCGAATCACATGCTCGCTTATGATCCCTGGGGCCCCGCCATCCAGAAGAGCTTCCTCATGACAGCGAATCGCGTCGTTGTAAGTAACGCGATAGTGCCGCCTATCGATTTGCCAGCACCTTTATGGCTTGTCGGCGCTTCACCGAGGTCTCCTTGATGATCCGCTCAGAAGTAGGACTTACAGCGTGCACTGTGTCGGTCGCACGCACGACGATGCGTGCTCGCGAATCATCGTGAACGGCACTTCCTCCGGGGTTGGAATGCACGCTCGTGGACTGCCGTGTTATCACTTTCTTAGTCATCCTCCTTAAGGCTCAGCTATGAGGCGCTCAATACGCATCATATCAAGCCAAAGGTCCACATCGAGTCCGGATCATTCACCAGTCCGCGTGCCCCTGCTGCCGAAATCAAGAAATTCAAGCCCGTGGTGGAATTTGCAGCTTAAGCACTCACGTCATTTTCTTAACCCGCAATTTGCTCCATCCTGACGTCGTCCGCGCTCCGCCGTAGAAGGGATTGAAACCCCTTGTCGGTAAAAATCTTTCAGCGCTCAGAAGCGGGCGATCGCAGGCCTAGCCACGGCTTTCCAATAGATTCCGTCCAGCTATTGCGAGACGGTGATCATTCGGGTCTCATCCGCTTGAGGTTGGACACCCTGATTGATGGCGAGCGCGCATTCCTGGAAGCACGAAAAGTTAAGCCGCCAGAGAGGCGTACCGCAGCGTCTATTGCTGATAGCGACGCTTCTGACGATGACGATTAGATACTGGAACGCGTAGAGCGTTCCACCTGGCAGGAGCAGACCTAGGTGCTGCGCGGGCACGCGTCCCACGGGTGCTAAAGCCCGCCCCGACGGCTTCAGCGTCCCCAGATAGTCAGGGTTATCAGGAAAAGGTCTCCGAAATCGCCCCGGGCCGTACCTGAGCGATCGGGCGCGATCCGCGGCGATTCCGAGGCGGTTCCACCCTTGTTTGTGCGCGGTGATCTCAGGCGGCGTGCAGGGTGCCCTTCCGGTCGTTCATTTCCGTTTTTCGGGGCTTAAAACATTTCCTGTACTAACAATTGTCGCAGACCGGGAAAGACTATTGACATTCATTACCGTACTGTGCGACAATCCCAAGCAGCGGGCTATGGGATCGTACACCCATCCCGCCCTCGAATGCCAGGCGAAGTATTTCTTTGAGTTTACACATGGAGATTTTTCTTGCAGGCATGGATTACCTCGTAAAGCGTTGGCCAATCGTATGCAGCTACGCGTACGCAGCGTGCAGCTCGAGGAGTAGCATGGTTGGAGTATGCACAACTGCGCAAAGGTCTGCCGTTGTCCTTAGCCGAAGCTTGCCTTACTTTCGAAGAGCACATGTCGCAAGAGCGGAAATGGCCGCCTGACCAATGATCCAGCATCCACCAGAAGGCGACTTCCTTGCTAGTGGTACCGTGCTCCGTGACTGCGTAGTCGAGTCCGTACTCGGACGTGGCGGATTCGGTGTTGTGTATAAGGGTCGCCACAGGATGCTTCAGGCGGATGTTGCAATTAAGGAGTACTTCCCGCGTGAGTTGGCGGCGCGCAGATCTGGTGTCGTTCAGCCTGCGGAGTCAGGAATTGAAGCTTCCTTCGAAGACGGTCTCCGGCGCTTTTTGGAAGAGGGCCGACGATTAGAAGCGTTTCGAGAACATCCGAATATTGTTACCAGCCGCGACTTGTTTCGGGCGAACGGCACGGCGTACATGGTGATGGACTTTGTAGACGGCCTGCCGCTGTCTGCGTTGCTGGAGCTGCGGGAAAAAAGAGGAGAGCCGTTTACGGAGGGGGACTTGCTCCAGGTGATTCTTCCGCTGCTTAGTGGCCTGAAGCGAGCCCATGAATCTGGGCTGTACCACCGAGACATCAAGCCCTCGAACATCCTGATTCGGCGGAAGGACAATCAGCCGGTGCTGATAGACTTCGGTGCGGCCAAGCAAGAGACCTCGGGCGTTACGAAGTCCATGGCGCCGTACACCGATGGCTACGCAGCAATGGAACAGGTCGGTGAAGGGGCCATCGGGCCATGGACAGATATCTACGGCGTAGGGGCAGTAATGTGGCGTATGGTGGCGGGCGGCAATCCTCCATGGGAGCCGCCAAGTCTGGCAAAGGTTCAGCAGAGGGCTTACGCGGTCATGCAAGGCGGGGCTGACCCGTTGCCGTCTGCCAGCGTTGTTGGGCAGGGAAGGTTCCTGCCGAGACTGCTTGAGTCCATTGACCAGTGTCTGGAGATCTCGGATGCGTCACGAATTCGCTCTTGCGATGAACTGCTTGCTAAGGTCCGCGAGCGGGACTTGGCGGCAGTATCGCCGTCTGATGCAACGGAAGGGAGGAATCGAGTAATAGCTAGCCAACCTCGTCTGAAGAAGCGCGCACGACGAGACCGACCTGCAGCGTCGCGTTACCGTGCCCTCGTCGTTACGTTGACCTTACTGTTGGTTACAATTGCGGCTGTGACTACTCTGCGAGAATTTGCAGTGTTCAACTGGTATCGGCTAGGCGCAGAGCAAGGCCAGGCCGTGGCGCAGGGAAATCTGGGAAGTGCGTACTGGAACGGAAGAGGCGTGAACCAGAATTATACGGAAGCGGTCCGCTGGTTTCGGCTGGCCGCAGAGCAAGGCAATGCCGACGGCCAGAAAAGCTTGGGAGTTGCGTACTACGTCGGTGACGGTGTAGACCAAGACTATACGGAAGCGGTCCGCTGGTACCGGCTGGCCGCAGAGCAAGGCAATTCCTACGCGCAGATTGGCTTGGGACTTGCGTACTACGTCGGTGACGGTGTAGACCAAGACTATACGGAAGCGGTCCGCTGGTTTCGGCTGGCTGCGGAGCAAGGCAATGCCGGCGGGCAGAATGGCTTGGGACATGTGTACTGGAACGGAACCGGCGTAGACCAAGACTATGCGGAATCGGTCCGCTGGTACCGGCTGGCTGCGGAGCAAGGCAATGCCGGCGCGCAGTATGGCTTGGGACTTGCGTACTGGAACGGAACCGGCGTAGACCAAGACTATGCGGAATCGGTCCGCTGGTACCGGCTGGCCGCAGAGCAAGGAGATGCCGACGCGCAGAATAGCTTGGGATATGCGTACGCGAACGGAATCGGCATAGACCAGGACTATGCGGAATCGGTCCGCTGGTACCGGCTGGCCGCAGAGCAAGGAGATGCCGACGCGCAGAATAGCTTGGGATATGCGTACGCGAACGGAATCGGCATAGACCAGGACTATGCGGAATCGGTCCGCTGGTTTCGGCTGGCCGCAGAGCAAGGCAATTCCTACGGGCAGAATAGCTTGGGATACGCGTACGCGAAAGGAGAAGGCGCGGACCAAGACTATACGGAAGCGCTCCGCTGGTTTCGGCTAGCCGCGGAGCAAGGCAATGCCGGCGGGCAGAATAACCTGGGAAGTGCGTACGGGAATGGTTGGGGCGTGAACCAGGACTATGCGGAAGCGGTCCGCTGGTATCGGCTAGCCGCAGCGCAAGGCAATGCCGACGGGCAGAATAACCTGGGACGTGCGTACTGGAATGGAAGCGGCGTGGACCAAGACTATGCGGAGGCGCTCCGCTGGTATCGGCTGGCCGCAGAGCAAGGCAATGCCAACGGGCAGAATAGCTTGGGACTTGCGTACGCGAACGGAATCGGCATAGACCAGGACTATGCGGAATCGCTCCGCTGGTTCCGGCTGGCCGCAGAGCAAGGAGATGCCTATGCACAGTTTAACCTGGGAAGTGCGTACTGGTACGGAAGAGGTGTGAACCAGGACTATTCGGAAGCGGTCCGCTGGTACCGGCTGGCCGCAGAGCAAGGCATCGCCGACGCGCAGAATAGCTTGGGAGATGCGTACTGGAATGGACGAGGCGTGGGCCGGAATTATGCGGAAGCGGCCCGCTGGTTCCGGCTGGCTGCAGAGCAAGGCAATGCCGACGCGCAGAATAGCTTGGGAGATGCGTACGCGATCGGAATCGGCATAGACCAGGACTATGCGGAAGCGCTCCGCTGGTTTCGGCTAGCCGCAGAGCAAGGCAATGCCGGCGGGCAGGGCCTCTTGGGAATAGCGTACTCGAATGGTTGGGGCGTGGACCAGGACTATGGAGAATCGGTCCGCTGGTTTCGGCTGGCCGCAGAGCAAGGCAATGCCGTGGCGCAGAGCGCCTTGGGATATGCGTATTTGAACATGTTGGGAGTGGATCAGAACTATGCGGAAGCGCTTCGCTGGTATCGGCTGGCCGCAAAACAAGGCGATGCGAGGGCGCAGTACAACCTGGGATATATGTACGACAACGGATTCGGCGTGGACCGGGACTATGTGGAAGCGCGCCGCTGGTATCGGCTAGCCAGAGAGCAAGGCTACGCCGGTGGGTAGGCCAAATGTACTTGGCTACTTTGCGCTTGTATGACTCTGCGAGAGGCGCTTGTCCAACACGAAGGATTACACCGGCATAACTCGGGAGGGGCTCTGCAGTCCGGCGCATATTGCTCATGAAGACCTCAGGTTCATTTGTGGCGCTGGCCCAATAGTTGGAACCAGAGTCCCGCAACGGCGCTACCATTCACCAATCGCAAGGCTGAATTCGTGAACGTGCTTGAACTGCACGAGTCCACCGGCCGCGTTGTCGGCGCCCTTTCGGCGCTGCTGGCTGGCTCTGGAGTGATAGCGATCCTCACCGCTCTGCTCCCGGTACCGGAAGTAGCGAGTGATCGCATCATTCTTTCCGCCCTACTCTTGGATCGGGGAAGCGCCCTCTACCCGCTGACGATCCAGAATGTGATGTGGCTGACGTTCTTCATTGGTCTGGCTGAATTGTGGCCTCGGTTCACACGCGCACGCGCGGAATTCAGGCAATTTGGCATCGGGCTGTTGCCAGACGATCATGGCACCATCCTTCGATCGAAGGATCTGATTGGTATCTACCGCAAGGTCATGAAGGCCAAGCGTTCCACGCACTTTCGGCTTCAGCGACTAATCCTGCGCGCGATTCAGCAGTTCCAGATCAGCAGGTCTGTGGCCCAGGCGAATAGCCTGGTGGACTCCAGCCTTGAGCTCATGCAGCACGAGATTGACCTCAAGTACAGCATGGTACGCTATATTACTTGGCTCATACCCACGCTGGGCTTCATTGGGACGGTCATCGGTATCGCGCTGGCCCTCACGGCGGCTAACGACATGCCGAGCCTAGACGATGCGCAAGCTGTGCAGGCTTGGTTTGGGGCGATAACCGCCAAACTGGGGCTTGCATTCAACACCACGTTCATGGCGCTCGTGATGGCCGCAGTGCTGGTGTTTCTGCAGCACATTGCCCAGGGTAAGGAGGAGGCTGCCCTCAACAGCGCGGGCCAGTACTGCATGGACAACCTCATCAATCGGCTCTACGAAGAATAGGAGCGGAGGCAATGGCGAAGAAGCTCAACAAAGACGGACTACTGACGGATGTGCCTTCGGCGGTACCGCCGAAGGCCAAGGGCCTGTTTCGTGGCCTTGAGTCCGGTCCGAAGGAAGACACATCTGAACAGGACCAGCACCCGCGCGGTCGCAGTGTCATAGGGCGTGGGGAGTTGCCCACCAGGCCAGCCGTTCGCCCGCATGCAGACTTGGATGCCTTTGCACCTGCGGGCGGTGAGCCCCGCACGGTTGTCGCCGTGGGACGAAAGCGGTCTGCCAGCGAACCCGGGGACCCACTTCCGGCCTCAGATCCCATGGCGGATCCAGTCGTGGGGTGGCTTGTCGTTGTAGGCGGGCCCGGCCGCGGGTCGGCTGTAAGACTGGGAAGCGGGCAGAACTCCGTGGGAAGGGGGGGCAAGGCCCGGGCACGGGTTGATTTCGGTGACCGACATATTTCGCGAGAATCGCATGCCATTGTGACGTATGACCCCAGAAATAATCGGTTTCACATTCAGCAGGGTGCGGGGACCAACCTGACTTACCTGGGTGGAGAGCCGGTCCTGTCTCCTACAGCGTTAAGGTCTGGCAGCGTGATTACGCTTGGCGAGACCACGCTGCGGTTCGTCGCGTTCTGCGACGAAGACTTCACTTGGAATAAAGGAGTTTTGTCCCAGTGAGGCAGGCCGCAGTAGCATGGGGTACGATCAAAGGTGACCGAGAATCGCAGCAGGACGCTGCGAATTGGGTGGAATGGAAGAAGGGCAAGTATCTTCTTGTGTTGGCAGACGGAATCGGTGGTGCTGCCGGGGGAGATGTCGCGAGTGAGACTGCGGCTGCCGGATTTGTCGAGTCGTTCATGAAGAATCCAGCCGCCGCGGTTCGTAGTCGGCTGCTGGCGGCGCTGGAGGATGCCAACGATGCTGTCTGCGATAAAAAACGGAACGTACCAGCACTTGCTTCCATGGGCACTACCTTGGTAGGAGCTGCAGTAGCAAAGGCCAAGCTGGCTTGGGTAAGCGTGGGAGATAGTCCCCTCTGGCTGATCAGAAACGGAGCTATCGACCGATTGAATGAGAACCATTCCATTGGCGGGCTGCTTGACATGAGAGCTAAGGCCGGGGAAATCACTGCCGAAGAAGCGGCGAGTTCTCGCCAGAGAGGGGTTCTGTTTGAAGCGGTCCAGGGTGAGGACATGCAATACGTGGATGCACCTCTGGAGGCGCTTGACCTGCTTCCTGGAGATACTGTCATAGCCGCTAGCGACGGCGTCGAGACCTGCACCGGCGCAGAGCTTTGTGATATTGTAACGGCAGGCAAGCCCTCCGCTGCGGACATTGTCGGTGCGATTCTGGATGCCGTCGCGGAGCACGAGTGGCCTGGACAGGACAACGCAACCCTGGTTGTTTACCGACCGAGATAAGGAAGGCCATGACAACACGTAGCCTCAGGATCGTACTTGTCGCTGTAATGGCAGCGGGAATGATAGCGCATCGGGCGGAATCCACGGTCTTCAGAATAGTGGTCCAGGCCGAAGGGGTGGTTGTCGCGCAGGGCTACGGAGTCCTTGTAGCCGAGCATCTTCTTCTGACAGACGCTGATCTGGTTGACAGCGGAGACCAGGTCCTGGTCCAGGATTTCGCAAGCGGCGCTCGCTATGCGGCGACGATTCATGCGCGCTCCGGGGGGCTCGCACTTCTTTCGGTGCCTGGCCTGACTGGTACCTCGGCATCCATTGCGGCAGGATCCCCGGATTCTGACAGCAGCGTGCACCTTCTGGTTGCTGACGGGACGCGTCGACGAGGGTTGCTGCTGTCGATTGAATCCTCGGACAGCACGGCCTCGCGGTACCACTTGACGATGACCGTTGGGCTACATGAGGTCGGGGCGCCTCTGATGAACCACTGCGGACACCTTGTTGCCATGGTAGCCGGTGAGCTGGGAATTAGAGATGAGGAAGCCGAGGACAACATGGTGCGTGGCTGGTCTCGCCAGAATCTTGTGGCGTTCCTGGAAGAGAGCCAGGTAGACTTTATGACCGAAGACGAAGTGTGCCCATCCGTTCAGGAGCAGTTGGAGCAAGCTAAGGTTGCCAGTACAGCGCTTGAAGAGGAAAGGCAATCACTTGAGGAGGAACTCAAGCAACTGGAAGAGTCTGCAGAGCAGGATCAGCAGCGGAGTGCCGAAACGATCGCCGCGGTGACTGCACAGAAAGCTTCGCTTGAAAGGCGCCTTGTGGAGACCGCTAACGAGTTGGCCGAGCAAGATTCCATTATCGCGGAGAAGGATAGGCTCCAGTCTGATTTTGAGCAGCTTCGTGCGGCGAGTGACTCACTTGAGCAGCAAGCTGAGGCAGATCAGCAACGCGCACAACGGCAACTGCGCGCGCTGACGGGCGCAGGCGTTGCCCTGATCATGTTGGCGGCCCTGCTGACATGGTGGTTGTGGAGGCGCCGCAAGCAGGCATGGGATGAGCTTAGCGAAACTGGTGCGAAGCTGAAGGAAGCGGAAGACGAAATCGAGCGGAAGTCCGCTTCGTTTCCAGACATAGTGCTTTCGGGCAGCGGGTCGGCTGGGGATGAGTTTCATGTCAAGGTGAATGGATATGCCTTGGCGCAGAGCGAAGCCGGTGCAATCATTGGGCGATCGTCTTCGCAGGCGGACTACGTTATCAGTGAAGCGAGCGTATCAAGGCGGCATGCACGTGTGCGCGCCTCCGGGAAAAGCCTCACGATCGAGGATCTTGGGAGTCTCAATGGCACCAGTATCAACGGTGAGCGACTTTCTGCTGGCCAAGCACGGCAAGTAGCCAGCGGAGCCACGATTGGGCTAGGGGATGTGACTCTCGACGTGCAAATGCTCAAGCCATGAAGCCCCTGCGTCGCGAACTCAACGTGTTCTCCATCTCTGCGCTTGACCTGTTTGCGTCCGGGATGGGAGCGTTCGTGCTGCTGGCCATCATTACCATTCCATTTTTTCCCAATACCGGTGATTCTGAAGTACGAGTAGAAGATCTGAAAGACGAACTGGAGGTTGCCCAGACTCGTACCCGGGCCTTGGAGGGCCTGATGGGCAGGATGCAGCAGGAAAGCGATATACAGGCTGCCGTGGCAGCGGCGCTCTCGGAAGCGCAACAGCAGTTGGAGGATGCGAGCGTGCAGATTAGCAGGCTCGAACGGGCATTGGCGCAGGGGCAGGACGCGTCTCGAGAATTGGAGTTGGAACAGCAGTTGGCTGCGATGCGGGAGGTTCTGGCAGAGGCGCAAACACGAGCATCGGGTCTGGCAGCGGCAAGCCGCGAGTTGAAGCTGCCACCACTGGACGTAGTGATTTGCCTTGACGTGACCGGTAGCATGACGAACCAGGTTGAGGGTCTCAAGCGGGAGATAGCTTCGCTGGCCCGGGTGCTGGACAGAGTGGCACCCTCGGTTGGAATCGGTATCGTGGCGTTTGGCGATCGGCGGTGGAGGCAGCCTATTCACCGCTTGGCCATAGTCGAAACCACGCGCCTGAGCAGGATCACGGCATTCATCAATTCGCTGCGTGCAAACATGGATCCCAACTGGTCGCTGAATCTTGATCAGCCAGAGGCAGTCGCGACCGCCATGAATGAAGCCATGTCCATGCCTTGGCGCGCAGTCAGTGAGAAGCGCTACGTGATTGTAATCACGGATAACGCTGCATATCCGGAAAGGATTACGACAGCGATCGCAGCGGCCAGAAGCTTCGGAGCGCAGCAGGGACACTTCGTATCTGCCGTGCGGGCGAATTTCCCGTACGATCCGATCGCGAGAGATGCAGCCCTTCGCTTCCTAAGGGACGTTGCGCGGGCTGGGGGTGGTAACTTCGTGGATGCGGCGGGCGGCGAGTCCATGCTGAGCACTATATTGCTGGCCATACTAGGGACGTGAGTCGTCTGTTGCGCGGAGGCTCGTCCGGCACCACACGCGTTCGGATCGTGTTCGTTTCTCTGTCCCTCAGTCCAGCAACAGGCACCTTCCCCACAGCACCGCCGCCGGTGAGGAGCCCTTTTAATTGTCGCAGACCGGTAAAGACTATTGACATTCATCATTCCGTGCCAATTCACTCATTAGGGGCAAGCAGGAGGCGGTTACGGGTGCTGTGACGCTTGCCCCACGCAGCGGTAATTTCGAGGCATATTGAATAATGCCGGCTCCCACGGGGCGTGGGGCCCTAGCCAGGCTTCCTGCGTCCGTTTAAACTCGGCAACAAGCGACCCGTGGCAATACATTGTATAGGGCAGTGTCCACATTCGTATCATACAAGGCATGAATTTCGGGCTTGCGGTTCTCCAGGAGTTCGGGACGTCGACTATCCCGGCAGCCAACGTAGCCAGCGTGCCACAGCGCAGTCCACTCCGGTACCCCGGCGGGAAAACATGGCTCGTGCCCCATATCCGAAAATGGTTGGCGGATCCTGTCGACATACTCATCGAACCGTTTGCTGGTGGCGGGGTCGTAGCATTGACTGCTGTCATGGAGGAACTGGCGAAGCAGGCCCTAATGGTGGAGTTGGACCGAGACCTATCCTCCTTCTGGCGAGCGGTGCTGGAGCACTCAGAGGAGCTGATCGAGCGCATTCAATCCTTTACTCCCAGCCGGGATGATGTCGAGCGCATAGCCCATGGGGCACCTCAAAGTGTTCTCGATCACGGATTTCGCACGCTGGTCCTGAATCGCACCCGACACGGAGGTGTTTTGGCACCTGATGCCTCACTCATCAGGAGCGGCGAAAATGGCGCTGGTATTGGCTCCCGGTGGTATCCAGACACACTGGTGGACAGGGTGAAGAACATCGCTGAGCATTCCGATAAGCTGCTGCTCTGCGAAAGCGATGGCGTGCGCTTGCTGGAGTTACTGTGCGACCGGCCAGGTACAGCCTTCTTTGTGGATCCGCCGTACACGGCGGAGGGCGGTAAGCAGGCGGGCACCCGACTCTACACTCACAGCACCGTGGATCACGCGCGTATTTTTGCTGCTCTGGCCGAGAGCCAGGCTAACTTCCTGATGACCTACGATTGCTCTTCCGAGATCATCGCGCTGGTCCGCCACCACGAATTCCACGCCGCCCTCGTGGAAATGAAAAGCCGCCACCACCTCAAGATGCCCGAACTGCTCATTACGCGCGACAGACTATTCACATGAGTTACTGCGACATCACAGAGCGGTACGGCCAGCAGTTCCTGATGCTCACACCACAACCCTAAAAATCCCGGCAGCTGCCTTGGACATCCATCATTTCCCCCCGTCCGACCTGTACCTCGACCCCCATAACCCACGGATCGGGTCCGATGAGTTCTCTTTGAAGGACCAGCAAGCTATCCTGCGCTGGCTCTGGCACAACAAGTCAGTGAACGAATTAGTGGACTCCATCCTCGCAAATTGTTACTGGGAGCATGAGGAGTTCTTCGCGACCAAGGAGGAGGGCAAGTTGGTCGTAGTCGAGGGCAACCGACGTCTCGCGGCCGTAAAGATCATCTCGGATTCTGGCCTTCGGGAGCAGCTCGAAATCCAGCTAACCAAGCCGCCACAGGATGTTCTCGATTCAATACGAGAACTACCGGTGATCCTCGCATCGCGAAAGGAGCTGTGGAGTTTCGTCGGGTTCAAACATGTCAACGGACCGCAGGCTTGGGATTCTATCGCCAAGGCTGAGTACGTGTTCGACGTACGAAAGAACTTCGGCTTGAGTCTCGCTGAGATCGCATCAGGGATCGGAGACCGTCACGACACCGTGACTCGCCTGTACCGAGGATACGTCGTCCTTCGGCAGGCGCAGGACCTGTTCTCTTTTGATACGTCTAACACCCGGCACCCACGATTCCCGTTTTCCCATCTATGGACCGCGTTGGGCTATGTGTCCATCCGGGACTACTTGGGAGTTGATGCCGAAACGCTTGATAACGAAAACCCTGTTCCAAACGACCGACTGCCACAATTGCAGAGTCTCATGGATTGGCTTTTCGGGAACCAGTCTCAAAATATCGAGGCAAAGGTTCGTCGCCAGAACCCGGACCTCCGGCACCTTGCACGCGCTCTTGAGACTCGGGAGGGCATAGACTTGCTGGAGTCCGGAAGCTCGCTTGTGGCGGCGCTGGACGCTTCACTAGGCGACACTTACCTGTTTCGTACCGCGCTCACAAGAGCCGATAACAGCGCAAGAGAAGCCATGCAGTTTATATCAACTGGATTCAAGGGCGAGAACGACCTGGTGGCAAGAGGGAATAGCCTCTATCAACAAGCGAAGTCTCTCAAGTCTCTCATGACACCCGATGAGCCTTGACCGTGAACGCGAGCCTGGCGGTCGAAGATAACGCCGACTGCCTAGAGAAGGCCTGCATGGAAGGCTCCACGGGCTTCCTTGCATGGACCGACGTGATCCGTGACCTACGACTCACCGTCTCCGAGGATGAAGCGGTCGTGACGTACGGCGAACCCGAGGAGGGACAGTCATACATCGAGCCCTTTGAGACAATTCTGGAACAGTGGAGGGAAGTCCTGACTCATCGGGACCAAGCTTGCGGGCCGGGTAGTGCATACCCATTCGAGATCACCCGGCAGGGACTTAAGCTTCGTAGAAGACCTTCCCCTGCGTACCTGTTCCAACTTCTCGCATCTCTTGGCAGCAGTAACAAACATCCCGATGGAACCACGGTCTCCAAGATGTTTGAGGAGTTGAGTGCGGCAGCGGCTGGTCGGTACCTCGGTGACAGCAAGACATCCGTAGTATTCGGATCGCCGCGCCGCGACCTCCCGACGGGCTTTCGTGCCGCTGTCGCCCACCTAGTGGATCTCTTGCGTGAGGGGAAGGCATGCAAGGACCGGGAGGGGATTGAACAGTTAAAGGACGATGGTCTTGATGTCGTGGCGTGGAGGGAGTTCCCCGATCGGAAAGCTTCGAAGCTGATACTATTTGGCCAGTGTACAGTCGGTCGGCATTGGGAGGGCAAGGCATACGAATTGCAGCCGAAACGCTGGTGCAAGAGGAACTTCGCTGCACCTCTCGCCATGGACCCGATCCCGGCATTCTTCGTCCCACGGGCCTTATCGGAAAAGGATGCCAAGGACGTCGGAATCGACCAGATCTTGCTCGACCGTTGCCGTATCTCGGCACTATGTTCGGGAACATTAGATGATCGACTCGAAAGGCGGCTCTGGGATTGGATTGACGCCTCCCTGCAGAGGACACCTAGCGTAAACGTGTAATTCTATACGGTAGACAGATCCTGCTTAGGCTACGTGCCCAGCCCCGTACTGATGAATGTCAATAGTCTTTACCGATCAGCGACAATTAAAAGTATCGGTTTGTTGAGGGGGTGGCGGGGGTGTTTTTGGCTACCGCGCCTCCTGCCGTGCAGGCTGCCCAGCCGGTCGTTCATTGCCGTTTGTCGAGGCATAAAACATGTCCTGTAATGACACATACAAGCTCACGAAAAGGCTGGGCGAAATGAAGCCCATTAAGGACCTTCCTGCACGAATCCAGCAGGTTCTCACTCCCCCTTAGTCAGGATCCGGCGGGACCCTGAGTAAGGGTCAAGATATGGGGCTTATTCGTATAAGCCCCTTTCCTGGCGCGTTCCATCTCTAATTCCCTAACACCACAACATCACCATGAATGACGGATGTGCAATCTGGCAGACACCAGCGGATAAGTGGGTGCTGTCCCCTCAGCATGATTTGATCCGCGACATAGACTCCCCTCGAGCTGGTGGGAAGTATCTAATTGACATTGACTTGGGGGATGTCGTGCAGTATGAGCTCGACGAACGTGGTAAAGCGCGACTCACTACCTGGCTGGTAGATCAGCGGCGCTTGGGAAACAGCGGGCCAGAGGTAACCCGCGACAAAATAGAGGCTGCGCGGAGGGCCAAAGACATGCGTGTTAGTAAGCGCGCGGACCGCATTCTGCAGTTCTTGGCGGAGAAGGCCCGCAAGCCTGGCACAGCCGTTGATGTAGACTCGAGTCCTGACTCGCAGACAATGACCGAAGACAGAACGACGTATCTGCAAATGCTGGCACACTCTGAAAGCGTCGGAGAGTCTCCAAAAGACAGGACGGATGATCTGCAGTTTCTCCTTCGCTATCTGAAGGAAACGGGGATGATAGAGAGTCAGAGTCTTCATAACCGTCGGTTTGATCTTACCCTTACCGTGCCAGGGTACGAGCGGGTGGCAGATCTTGAGCACGTAGTAAACGCAACCTCGGATCGGGTATTCGTGGCCATGTGGTTTGACAAGTCGCTTGACACCGCGTCGGAAAGCATTAAGGATGCCATTGAGGCGGCTGGTTACCAGGCCATCCGCGTGGATAAGCAGCACTACGTCGGCAATATTATTGACAAGATTATCAGCGAGATTCGCAGATCCCGTTTTGTTGTGGCAGATTTCTCACAGGACGATTGTGCGCGAGGCGGCGTCTATTACGAAGCGGGTTTTGCACGCGGTCTGGGTTTGAAGGTCATTTCTACGTGCAGAAAAGCCGACGCCGACCAGCATAAGCTGCATTTTGATATCCTCCAAGACAATCACATTCTCTGGGAGACGGAGGATGATTTGCGAGTGCGGCTGGAGGAGCGTATATCCGCTGTCATGGGTGACGGCCCCCGCAGGGGCCGTGAATCCGCATAGCTAACCCGCATCGCTCACCAAGATCTTGAATCGCCATAGTTCGAGGCGTCTGTAGCCAATGGGTCCCGGTCTGGGAGCGATGCGGGCTAAGTGTGCCTGCGGGCCACCCAACTCGCATCCAGCCCTTGCACATGCTAGTGCTGAGTTGCCCACGTTCAGCCAGCTGAGTCGGGACGGCCCGCATGGAGCACGAGACCTGGGATGAGGGCCGCTGACCCAAGGCCATCCGAAGCTCCGGAACCCCTGTTCACCGCCCGTGTACGATGTCCGTTAAAGGTATTTAACGGACATGGCAACACTTCCCGCAACAGCCCTCCAAGCCATGCCTTCCGAAGCGGCCGCCCGGGTCGCAGAGGCGCTCGCAGATGCCCTGGCTCCCACCACCGTACGCACGTATCAGGCGCTATGGCGCGGCTTTCAGGCATGGGCGGACGAGCACAGGTTCACCGCACTACCTGCTGTGCCCGAAGTGGTGGCCATGTACCTGACGGACCGCGCGGGTAAATCCCACTCCTGGCGCGCGACCACGCTGTGCGCGATCAAACAGGCCCACGAATGGGCGGGCCATTCCACGCCCGGAGCGCATCCGGCGGTGGCCACCGTGCTGCGGGGATTGCGGCGCAAGGCCGCCAGGGCAGGTCAGCAGCGGACAAGGCAGGCAACCGGCTTAACAGCCGCGATGGTGGGCGCCATCAGGGCCACGGCGTGCCGCCCCCGAACAAGCACAACGGGCCGCACAGAAGCCGCCGCCGCTGCCCAACGGCGCGGAAAGGTCGATATCGCGCTCGTGTGCCTGATGCGCGATGCGCTGCTGCGCCGCAGCGAAGCCGCGGCACTCGTGTGGGAGGACCTGCAGGTGGTGGCGGATGGTACCGGACGATTGACCGTGCGCCGCAGCAAGACCGACCAGGACGCGCACGGCCAGGTGCTCTATGTGTCCCGGGCTACTGTAGCGGCCCTGCAGGATGTCCGCATGGGCGCGGACGGCGACATGTCTATACTCGGCATGTCCAGTCGCACTGTAGCCCGCCGCATTGCGGACGCAGCACGCTATGGGGGATTAGAGGGGCGCTTCACGGGCCACTCTCCCCGGGTAGGCATGGCCTCGGACCTGGCTGCGATGGGTATATCGCTGGTTGAGCTCCAGACGGCGGGACGCTGGAAGTCGTCGTCTATGCCAGCACACTACACCCGCGCCCAGAGAGCCGGAAAGGGCGCTGTTGCCCGCTACTATGCGGCGCAAGCCGCAGAAGCCGCGGAGTAGCGGCGGGAATTATATAGAAAGGTTGACAGCCGCTTCCTGTCATAATTCCCGCCAATGCATCCAGCTCCAGCATCTCACATCCGCGCAGGCCTATTATGGGATAGTGATTCACCATCCCATACGGCGCTATGGATACGTCACAGCATGACACCGCGCAGCTGCAGGCGCAGGCCCGCGACGGCGCCTCCGAGGCCCAGTGCCAGCTGGCCGCATTACACCGGAAGGGTGCCCAAGGCCTGGAGCGCGACGCCGAGCGGGCGGCCACCCTGTACATGAAGGCCGCACTGCAGGGCCACGTCGAGGCCCAGTTTCAGGTAGCCGTCGCATTCAAGCGTGGTTGCGGGGTGGTGGCAGACAGTGCGTCGCCAGCGTCGGCCGGTGAATGTGGCGATGTGCTGGGCCTGTAGCAGCCAGACATGGACACCACTGAGGTCTCACGCACCATCTACCGCATCGGCTTTGCGGATGGGCGCGCCTACGTGGGCGTTACCTCTAAGGAGGTCGCCGTGCGCATCCGTCAGCACGGCCAGTTGCACGCCGCCGTCAATATGGAGCTTTACAGGCGGCTCAGTGCTGGCCAGCCCTACGAGCTTACTATCCTGGCCGCGGACGTACCTGCAGGGAAGGCCTACGCCCACGAGCTGGCCTTCATCCATGCAGAGGCCGACCCGCTCAATCGCCTGATGCGCCTGGCTCCAGGGGCACGCACCTTGCCATTCACGCCGTCCAACACATCCAGACGCCGCTACAGGGCAGGGCGCAGGCGGAATAAACCTGTGCGCCCTGGCACGTACACATGCTCCCTATGCCGTGATGGCCTGCCGCACACCGATTTCTACAAGGATCGGACCCGGTTCAATGGACTGCACTCCCGCTGTAAGGACTGCTACAACAGGGAGGCGGCCCGCCGCCGTGGAGCGCTACCAGCGCGCGGCCCGTGAGCGGGCAGATATCTGGGGTTGTCTTTCCGCTGCCATGCCGGCGCTGTATGCACGCAACCAGCTGGCCGGCCGGGGCGCCGTCGCGAAGTATCTCACGTAGTCGCCAGCCGGGTGGAGCTCGAGGCGAATGCGGCAGCATATAGCCCGAGCCAGTGACAGTGGCTTGGGACGGCCGCTATGGGCCCTGTGCGGCTCCTGCGTACGCCGGGGTTGTTACCTGTTTTCAGCTAAAGCGCGGAGAATCGCCTTAAAACCGGTCTCAAGGGCACGAAATGGCGCGGTTTAAGGGCGTCGCGCGCGTCAGAGTCGCCGCAAATCGCATCTGATCGGGTATTTACCCGACTTGCGGCGATTCTCGCGACCCGACCTGGCGGCCGCTCAGCGCCACCGGCAGCGCGGGTCGTTGCCTTCATCGTGGTTACGTTCGTTAAGTACAACCGTCGTGCATTGCGCCCTGCACTCTCGTTGATGTCTCGCCAACTATCGTTATACTCGCACTGAAAGGGAGGCTCGGCTATATCGTAGCAGGTGCATGGTGTGCTGTTCTGGTCCTCGCGTTCGTGCTACTGCCGCTTGTAGGTTCTGTACAGGCCACTTCCGTGCCAACTCAAGAATGCAACAATAAGTCGAAGAAGACTGCACCAGCACCTGCTAGTATGCTAAAGCGACCGTGGCTTAGACGCATTTGGCGCTGCGCGCACACCAGAGCCACGGCTTCGTTTTAGGCAACTGCAGTCTATTGATTTGCCAAGGTAACCATACTTACAGAGGTCCCAAGTGACTTCTTCGCTATATCTACAAGGTGCTGATGGTGGGTGAAAAACACCACCTGCGTCGTATTACTCAATTCGCCAAGCAACGTGAATCCTGCTGCCGCACGTTCATTATCGAAGTTGATGAACAAGTCGTCGGCAATAAACGGGAGAGCGTCCGCTTGCTCTAGATAGTTTTCAATCGAAGCAACGCGAAGTGTCAGGTAGAGTTGATCGGCCGTGCCAGTGCTCATGCCGGATACAGGTACAATGCTGCCGTTGGGCCGTATTCCCGTCAAGTGCGCGTTGTCCTGATCGTCAAAGTCGACCTGAAGGCATGAGAAAGAACCGCAGGTAATGACCTTGAACAGCTCTCCCGCCCGCTTTAGCAACGGGCCTTGCTTCTCCCGTCGGTAGCGATCTATGCCCCACTGGAGAAGTATGGCTGAAATCTTCATGCGAATATATTGCTCGGCGACATTCCGCATTTCAGCGAGCGCTTCCTGCTCGCTCGCCGCCGCTCGTGCTGCCGCATCGCCACCGCCAACCGCTAGAAATGCCTCCCGCGCCCGAGATTGTTCTGTTGCGGCGTTTGTCTGCTGCCTATGCAAGTCCTCCAGTTCAGATTGAATAGATACGTCCCGCGCAGCAACATCATCGATGTCAACACCCTTACATTCTTCCACAAGCTCCTCAATCGTTTTCCCATCACCGTCTTGTGTGAGCGTATTGATGATTTGTTGTCGTTCATGGTCAAAAGATCGCCGCTGATCCGACCGCTTGATGGCCTCCTTCAACGCGTCAATTGTATCGACAGCAGCAGCTGTCTTCAGGTCCGAGATGGAAGCAGTCAGGTCTCGACGTTCCTTCTCAAGTTTGGCTATCTGCGCTACCAGCCCTTTCACCTCTTGGTTTTTCTTTTTCCGAAGTCCCTGAATACGCTGGGCATCAGCAAAGCGTGTTTCGAGTTTCAGAAGGGCATGTTCAGCCGGCTGATCCAACAGGTCCTCCGCTAGGTCCTTGACTAGGTCAAGAACAGCCTGTTCGAAGTCGGCGATGTCACGTTTAATTTTGTCTATACGGTCATTCTGCAATGATCTGATGCGGCTAGCCGTCTCGCGCATCAGGTCGATAATGTCGATCAGCTCCTCCACCGCTTCTGGTGCGGTACTTCTGGCGAGTCCAAGGCCATCAAGCGCGTCTGTCCATCTTATATGCCATTCGTCCCGGGCTTCTTTGGCCTCTCGAAACTCGCGTTTCCGTCGCGTGACCTCCTCAGCGGCGTTAGTTGCTTCTTCTTCAAGCTGCACCTTTTGTCTGACCTCGTCCTCTCTAAGACGCTGCTCTTCTGCAGCGCGTTCGATGATCACATTCAGACTGTCATTTTCAAGCACAGCCACATTAACCCCCAGCACAGCTAACTCATTGAGCACCTGTTGCTTTGCCTCGCGTTCCTCTTTGCTTAGCGCTTCCAGTGCTGCTGCAGCGTCTTCCCGCTCTTGAACGGCCTCCAGTACCTTCTCTCTGGCTTCGAGCCACTCGAGCATGGACATAGCAGTCAGCGGGTCAAAAGGCGCTTCGGCCCACATGGTGGACCATTCCGTTTGCAGTTGCTTGCCTTGCTCGGCAAGCTTGGTCTGATTTTCTTTCTTCTGTTCGAGAAGTATCTCCTGCTCCCCTATCTTCCGTTTGATTTCCGCGATTCGGCCGGCTGCCTCGGCGTGATCAAAACGCCGGTCAGAAAGATCATCAGCCGTAGTCATGGCAGACTCGAATGCCCCTGCCAAATCCTCCAGTTCCTCTTCAAAGCCGCTAGCCTGGTCGTCCGAGATCGACTCACCTCGCACATACGTGAGTGTCACCAGATGCCAGAGTATATCTCGATAGCTGCGCGCATCGTGCAACGCTTCGCCGGTTATGACTTTACCGTCTCGTGCGCGGCGATCAAATGCGGCAACTGCACCGTTCAATTCCTGCTGAACTGTCCACACCTCCTGCCTTGTGTCCCGCAAGCGTCTCTCATACTCCTGTTCACGCACCCTGTAGTCCTGCACCTGTGCTAGCGCAGGCACAATCATGTTCGCTAGCGTATCTTCACTAGTGCCGCCAGGGTTGAGCGCGCTAAGTTTGTACTTCACTAGTCTCTGCGCATCCCCAAAAGCTTTCTCAGCGGTTCGGAATAAGCCTGTGAGTTCACCTTGGGCGCGCAACGTCCTGAGGACAATGGCCAGTTTGGACGCATGGACGGGTTCGCCCATTTCGTCAAGTCTCTTTTTTAGTCCGCTGTACGTTTCCTGAGACTCTTGCAGTAAACGGGTATGGCTCGTGACCTTAGCCTCTAGTTTGCCTCTTTGATTTAGCAGGATACGCACCACACGGACTTTGGCGCGAGGCGGGATGCGCTCAATCAGCGTCGCTGAGTCGGTCTCCGACCATTCAACCTCGGAAGCATATGCTCGCAGCTCTTCTTCAGCGGCATTAAGTTCCGCTTCTCGCTTGGGTAAGTCCGCCTTCTCACTACGAACCTCAATCCGTCTCTCGTGGAGCTGGCCAACATCTTCGGACCTTTGAATAAGCACTTCGTCGAACGTTAGATCCCCCAGATTCTTATCAGCGAGTTTCAACTGTTCCTTAAGCGTAGCAGTGCGTGTTGCCGCCTCCGTTTCTCCGCGTTCAGCTTTTGCTACCACCTGCGCCGCATCTACCGACAGCGCAATTACGTCCCCCAGCTCCGCAAGCTGGCCGTCAAGCTCCTGCTTCCTACGCACATTCCGGAAAACACGGCGAATGCGGCTGAGGCGATTTCGCTCGGCGCTGGTTTCTTTGAGTAACTTACTGACCTCTGCGTAGGCGTCCTCGGCTATTTTATAGGTGCGCTTCAACGCGCTCCATTTTGTTGTGGTAAAGGAGTGCTCCCGCAAGCTCCTTTTAGCCTCCGTGAACTTGTCGTAGGCGATGTAGAACTTGCGATGTTTAGCCTTATGTGGATCCCACAACACCTCGGCTTCAGCGGAAAGCTCACCGAGGCGCTTACGTAACCCCACTATCCCGGCGCCTGCCGAAAACAGCATCTGGCCAACATCTCCCCTGGCCTCGAGGATTTCCTGCCCGCCAGCCCGAAGTCGGGCGTGGTCAAGGCTGAACATGCGCTCGAAGAATGATCGATCCGCACCGGCAAGGTAGAGTCTTAATGCGCCCTCACCACCGGCAATGGGTAACCCGTCCGCACGTAGCAGGGTGTTCTTGCTACCCTTGCGCCGAAGTATTTCCAGCGACGAACTACCATTTTCAAGCTCCGCGCCGATTCGCATGCTTTTGTAAGCATGCAGGAAGTTATAGGGCGAGCGCGTTGGAATGCCAAACAGCAAATCCCCGATTGCGGTAAGCGCCGTGGACTTGCCTGCTTCATTCGGTCCAAAAACAATGTGAAAGTCAGCGCTCCTGGCAGGCAGCTCAATAGAGCTGTCCGTGAAGCAACCATATCGTACCAAGTCAAGGTTTCGCAGTCGCATACTCAACCCTCCGGGGTGGTCAGGCGCGCGAACAAATAAGGTGCGACGTTGTCGATAAGCGCAACGTAATCACCTCCAATGGCTGCTTTCAGAACCTGATCCTCAACAGCCTTTCGTAATTCCGGGGGCAGTCGCCGGACCAGCTCGCCGATCTTATCTGCGATCTGCGCAACAAGAGCGTCATCACTTCCAGCATCCGCCAACATACGCCGTAACGCTCCTATGGCATCCTCTCGCTGCGCCAGGGTTTGCGGGTCAACGACTGCCTCGGTGGCAATGACAGTTTTCTCAACCCAAGCCACTTCGTCGCCCAGACCAAGCGCACAGGCGCGGGCCTCGGCCAGTACTTCATCCTCGGAAGCGACGAGTCTCTCGTGAACGGCGGTGCGGCCTTGGAACACGATGCGACAGGCAAGCAATTGCCCATCGGTCTCACTGGCAACGGCTGACACCAAGGCATCCCTAACACGATCGGTGACATCGCCGAAGTTTTCGGCACCAAGTAACGGTACCGGCAGCTTGGCCCAGCGCACGACGTCGCATGGTACGAATTCGAGTTCGGCAACTTCACTGTCTTCCACGGTGACTAGATAAGCACCCTTGGCCCCGGGTTCCCGTACATGACGTCCCTGCAGGTTACCCGCAAAGACGACGTGAGGCCCCTCATGCAGCACCTCCGCCTGATGAACATGACCTAGCGCCCAGTAGTCATACCCCTTGTTCACAAGATCATTGAGCGAACAAGGCGCGTAGTTGGCGTGATTGCTCATGCCGCCAAGGCCAGTGTGCAGCACGCCGATATTGAATGCGGAGGAGACGGGGGCCGGGTAGTTGAGAGCAAGATTACCTTGCATCTTAGGCTGGTGGAAACTCTGACCGTGAAGCGCGACGTGTAACTCTCCAAGGGTGAACGTCTCGGCATTGCGCGTACCAAAAACATGCACGTTGCGAGGCAGTTCAAGCCGCCGAGTTATTTGACTTTCTGCGTCGTGATTTCCGTGTAGCAGATAGACCGGAATGCCCGCCTGTGCGAGTCGTCCCATCTGCCTGACGAAGAATAGTCCTGTATTGTAGTCGCGCCAATCACCGTCGTAGAGGTCCCCAGCAATAATTAAGAAATCGGCCTTCTCCTTGATCGCCAAAGCAACTAGCTGGCCAAGGGCCTCCCTGGTGGCGGTGTGCACGCGCTCGGCTGCGTTACCGTCCTGCCCAGCCAGTCCAATGAGAGGGCTGTCGAGGTGAATGTCGGCGGCATGTAGGAAGTGAAAGGACGTCATTACGAGCTATGGCTGGACCCAGGAGTCAACGCTGCATAAACATCTGACGGCGATTGTGTGTAGGGTACTCATGGTGGGAAGTTTATACCGGGCGCATGGTAGTATG
This sequence comes from Rhodothermales bacterium, assembly GCA_965262785.1. GTDB lineage: Bacteria > Bacteroidota > Rhodothermia > Rhodothermales > Bin80. Next base: position 4,071,446 of record OZ253559.1, on the reverse strand, counting down.
AATCGCGCTGCAGCTCTAACCACCTGCCTCACGTCTTTTTGCTAAAGCGCAAGGCGTCACGCAATCTAGGGATATCAATCTTTCCCCAGCACCGGGCACTCAGCTGTGCGCCTTTCGGCGGGAATGCACCATGAATCACCTTGATGCCCTTGGTCTCCAATAATTCGGCAACAGGCACAAAGTCTCGGTCGGAAGAGACCAGAACAGCGACGTCGTAGTTATTGACCCAGGCCAGACTTATCATATCGGTCGCTAGGCGAACATCAACGCCCTTCTCCTCGGTCCCGCGCAGGTCGGCGGCGCAGGATGGGCAGGTTCCGACCGGCTGCTGGCAACCGGGGCACCTAGGCGGTGAGCGTTTCTTCTGGCGGGGCACGATCGACACGCTTACCCCCGGAAATGTATCTACGACTCTCGTAGCCCAGTGGTGCAGTTTCTTACCCTTTTCCCGTGTTCGATCATAAGAACCGTATAAATTTAGACCCTGATACTCGCCAATGGCGGCACTATCAACGAGTGCTGCTGCGGCTTGCGAAAGCACAGGCCCAATCCGCGCCCAGTCGGTACGAAATGATGCATCAACCTCCTGCATCGATAGCGTGTAATTCCAGAAGTCGACGAATACCCGGACGCGGTAGCGCGGCCTTGGATGCGATGCCTCCCCCGTCACTCAATCCCCCGTAAAAATACAAGGACGCTCGAGGCGTCCTTGGGGTTACGATAGTCGGTGCCGGGAATCCCTGTCTGGGTGGCGGTCCGACGGGTTTTGTTGTTGACAAATATAAGTTACTAACGAATCAATCGCCAACATTGTTGCAACAACATCCTACTATGCCCTCGCGCGAGGCGCGACTTAAGCCGCTCCGTACATGCTTACGTGCGGTGACCTCAGGCGCCGTGCGGGGGTGCCCAGCCGGTCGTTCATGACTGGTTCTAGAGGCCTAAAACATTTCCGATAATAACACGTCGGGGGAAAGAATTGAGCGCCCTCAGCCCCGCGTCATGCCCTTAGCCGCCCTCCTCCCCGGCACTGGCTCACGGAGCGCCGGCCCACAAGATTAAGGAAAGCAGCGGGCATGTGTCACTGGCGACCAGCAGCAAATGCACCCATGCCCGGCTGGCTCCAGACACGCGTCCCCTCCTCATCCTCTAAAAACCGGTACCTTCGAGGCTCTTGCATAAATGGGCCGCCGGGGTTGTCAGTATAGACAATCGGCGCTGCAATTCAGCATGCATTCAGTGGATTGAAGAAAGAAAGACGCCGATGTGGTTTTCGCACTTCGAAAACGCTAAGCGTTGCAGTGATTGCGACCCGGAAGGACAGATGTCGGCGATGGGCTGTGACAATCACGCACACCTATCCTGCACACCTGGCACGACAGGCGCCTTTCTGCGCTCAGCTGAGGTCGTTTAGCCCAGCAGTCGCACCATCTGGTCCACGGTCAGCGCAAGCATACCGAACATGAGGTGGCACTGCACCTTCGCGTTGCCACGTACGCGAACGTGACGACCGCCATACTCGTCCTTGAGGCGACCAAAGACGCGCTCGACGGTCGAACGCTCCTTGTAGCGCTCACGCACGGGCGGTACAAACCCAGCCGCACGCTGGGCCTTCGCCTCACGCTTTAGCGCCTCCTTCCCAGCGCGTGTACGCGGGTGCTGGTCAATGATCGGCACATGTCCAAGACGCTGGCTGTGAAGGCGTATCTCCTCCACATCATAGGCGCTATCCATCAAATCGTATAAACTCGTGACCAGCTCGGCGGACTTGGTCCCCAGCGGAATGGCCACCTGACTGTCATGCACGGATGCGGACGTCACGATGCAACTGATCGGTATGCCCCCATCTGCCACATCCGCGTGCAGCTTATAGCCACTCCAGCTTTGCTTGTAGCCCTTGGAATTGCGCTTGACTCCCCGGTTGCACTCCTTTGGCAGGTCTTCTTCCATCTCCTGCAGGCTCATACCCAACTGGCGTACGACGCGTCGCTCCTTCTTTGCAGGTTCCTCTCCCTTACGCGGTCGCCCAGGCTTGCGCTTGGCAGGCGCCGGCTCCTTCGCAGCAGGGCGCTCGCGCGCCTGAATCGCCGTCGAATCACGTGAGATATGTCCAACCACTTCCTCCTCCTGGTAGCACGATTCGATCAGCGCACGATGCATCTGATCTGGAAGACTAGTCATGGCAAACTCTGCGAATGCGCGTGAAAACGTCGCCTCGCTTGGAACCTGGTCTTGACGTTCCCACCCACACAGGCGGCGTAGCTGTGGGTCTGAGCAAATCCGGTCGATCAACGCGCGGGTCGTACCAATATTGTAGACCGCCTTCGCCAGAAACGCCCGTGCAAGCGCCGCACGATCCTGCAGCGGACGCCCGCGCGCTGCCGTGGGATCGCTGCGCAGATAGCACTCAACGCGGACGATATCCAACACGTTCAGTAGCTTCGTCTGCAACTCGCTCAAAGGACCGAGCAGCTCCTCCGCACAGGAGAAGAGTGTCTTTTGGTGACTTATCCAAGAACACAGTATCTTCCTTCCAAGGGACATGGTTGCCTCCGTTGTCTTAGAGATTTAGAGTACCTCTGAAGATACCAAATCGGAGGCGCCAGTCCCTTATCTCCCTCGCCCGCAAAAGGAAAAACCACCTGTTTCGTGGTTTTTGCAAGAGGCTCCTTCAATTGTCGCAAACCGGGAAAGACTATTGACATTCATCAGAGGCCAAATGCTACGGCTGGTTATATCAATCGGCCCCTTGGATAGCATACGCGACCAAAACACTGGCCCCACTATCTACTGTCATAATGCCATAGGCTCGATTGCCGCGAATGGCCTCAAGCTGAAGGGTTACGGGTAGTTTTACAGAACCCACCTTGTTGCCCTCCGCACTCAGAATCAAACATGTGGCCAGCGATTCGCCATACGCAGCGCTTAGTTGTATCCACACACGATCCTGGTCGTCCACCACGAGATTTGTGAACGCAGCCTTTGACTTTGGTATCCCAATCCCTTTTTTCCGCAGCACCTTTCGGGTCTGTCTGCTTAGTTTATCCAATGTCTCTTCAGCCTCACGTCTAGTCACAGGTACAGGATCATGTGTCCATCTGATGGTATCCTGCACCGCCCCATCCGTAGACATGACCGTAATAGCACTAGCATCGCCGTGAGCCGCGTACAGAAACCCCTTCTGGCTAGCATAAAATTCTGGCATGCCACGAAACGGCATTCTTCTCATCGAGATTGATCCGTCACTACCGTCGTCTACGACCAATCCCGGGTCAGACATCTTTACCATCGGTGGCTGTTCCAGGATTACGCCGCGCCGCCGGTCTACGAGATGCACTTTCACTCCTCTCGTAGCCTGGTTGTCAACACCGTCCTCAAGCAGGTGTGCGTACTTAAAAATGAACACCTCGGACGTCACGCCAATAAGGCCTGACGGATAAGCACTGGCGAGTGCATTATTCACTCGGACCGTTTCGACAAAGCCAAAACCATCGGGAGAAAAGCTTGATACGCGACGCCGATCAAAGTCCCACACGAATACCGTATCACCTACGCCTACGAATACATCTACGATATCTTTGAATTCCCCGGGCCCTTCCCCTTCGCGCCCAATCTCAGCGACTAAGGTACCTGTGTCCGAGAACGCATAGACCGCAGGGTGACTCGGGCCCACGGCATACGATATACCTTTGGAATCTACCGCTACATCCCAGAGGCGACCAAAAAGCACCTCATCGTCCTCCGAGGCACCTACTTGCCACAGCTCCACCAGCTCAAAGTCTTGCGGCCCCCCGACTGCGCCGGAGCGGTTCGCCTCCAAGGCCTCCGCTCTGATTAAGCCACAGACCCCCAAAAAGGAGGCCAAGACAACATACCGCATGCCTTTGGTGAGGCGATACGGCGATACGAAATGCAATTTCATGCGAGGCTACCTGTCGGGTTTTGGGGAGAAGCCACTCGAATAAGGACTGTTGGGCGATTCAATGGGCCCAGAATGCGCCGAACTTGGCCCCAAGGTAACTAAATGATGGACAAATTCGGGCGTTTGACAGAGAACATGTGGGCCGTCAACGCAGGTCACGCTCCGAATCTGCGAAAGCCCGGCAGACTCCTAGAGAAAGCAGAAGCCAAGCCAGTGGAAGGCACAACAGTGAGTGTCACTGGCCCTGCACGTACCCCCGGAATCAGGGGAAGGCCCCCGGAATCGCCCTGGGCCGTACCTGACTCTACTTCGCCATTTTATGACTCAAACAGTATAGGTGGACACATTCTCCACATATAAGAAAAGGGTGTACTCCCGCCTGGCTGGCACTACTTTTCTAACGCCGTGCGCCTGCCTTAGTCCTGGCGCACGTAGCGTTGCCGATGCAGGCTGGGCGTGACGCCGCAGATGCGCGCTATCTGAGCCAGCTCTGCCCTTGGGCGCTCGTCCTGCACGTTGACAATCACCTGGCCCTGGGTGTCCTTTACGGTTGTCATCACCCGTTGCCAGGCGCTCAGCTTCTGGCGAAGCGTCTTCCAGCTGGTGTGGATGTCTTGCGCCTTCAATCGGGTCCGGATCAGGTGCACGGCGTGATAGGCATACACAGCTATACTGATGTGCGCTGCGATGCGTGCGTCCTTGCTGTGGTAAAGCGGCCGCATCCCCAGTTCCGACTTCAACGAGCGGAAGGTGGCCTCCACCTCGGACAGCCGCCAATACGTGGCTACAATGTGCTTAAGGTCCCATCCCGTCTGACTGGTGCGCAGCACGTAGCCCCCCAGGGCCTCATCGGCCTCTTCCCACTGCGTCTTGCGTGCAAACTTCACGGCCTTGGCGTTGGGGCCACTCCCTTCTACAACCGTCACTTCGTACTGATGAGATACGCGGGCATATCGCTCTTTTATGCGTCCGACCTGCTCTACGACCTTCTTGAGCCGCTTGGTATGGTAGGGCTTCTGCAGCCCTTCGTGCAGCGAGGTGAGGGCTGCTTCCAGTAGCGTGCGCCGGCGCTGGAGGATCTGCTCTTCCTTGTGCTTTCTGGCTTCGCTGACGGCATAGAGCAGCATCTCCTGCTTCTTTTGCTGCAACTGCCACACGCGTACGGCGTGTCCAGCCTGCGTGGTCAGCGTACTGTCGGGCTCCCGCTCTGGCGGCAGGGGCCGCTTACCCCGGTGTACGCAGATCCAGTCGTAGCCCTGTTCTGCCAGCCAGGACACGTTTGCTTCCGTAGCGATCCCTGCATCCATGACCACCGTCGGCTTCTGGCCGTCCACGCTGGCGTTCAGACGCTCGATAGCGTCCTGCAGCGTGCCGGGCTCCGAGACGTTGCCGGGCAAGATCTCGCAGGTGCGCGGGAAGCCCGCGCCATCGAGCACCAGCCCGAGCGTCACCAGCGGACAATCGGAACGCTTTTGCTTCGAACGTCCATAGGCCAGGTACTCGCCGTGCTGTCGGCCATGGTAATGGGTGTTGGTCAGGTCATAAAAAACAACGGTCTCCGGCAGGCTCAAGAGCGTCCGCTCCTTTTGGAAGAGCGCTTGCTGAATCGCCTGGTTGTGCTCCCAGAGCAGGTCCCCAATGCGATACAGCTTCGCTAACGACACTTTCCTGCCGGGGCGCAGTCCCAGCAGGTCCAGCGTCGTCGACCTGCTTTGCAACCACTGAAGCGTAGCCCGTTCGCTGTTGGGATGCAGCATGCGTGCGACCACCAGGGCTACGGCCAGACGCGCGTCGCGCTCCTTGGCGCCGGCCTGGATCAGCGTGTCTTTCAGTCCCAGATCCTCGAGCGCCTGAAGGCAGACACGCTCTGCGCCCACGCTGCGGGCATGCTCCGGGTGCTCAAGGGAGTCCATGTCCACCGTCATGACGCTGTCAGGCTCACCCTCCGGCTTCGCGTGTGCACCTATGCCGCGTGCGCGCAGCTGCGCGACAATGGCTTCGGCCGTGTGCTGCAGGTCGGGATCGAACACGAGTGTCGGCTGCCCCTGCAACAAATTCTCTATGTGAAGCACCAAGGTCCCCCACTGCTCACGGGGCGTGTCAAAGTGGACGCCCAGGTTCAGCAGGGTCGACTGGCGCACCTTCCCGCCGATGCGGTCGCTGCGTACCAGGCGGTAGCTGTGTCGCGCTTCGCCTTTCTTTGCGTGGGTCTTGGTCGCCCGTATGTACATGGTGTCTGCAGTTCAATGCCGACTCCAAGATAGTGCATGGGCGCACCTGTAGCAAGTCCCCACCAACAATCCTGGCACTACAATGGCCTTTTTCAGCCGAATACGCTAAACTTCACGCATTCTTCACCATATAGCCGAGAAATACGGCTGAAAAGGGGCTGAAAAGGGCGAAAAGTGGGCTGGGAGTACCTGGTTTAGCCCCCCTTCGGCCACGGTTGGTTCCCAAAATGGCGAAGTCGGGCTGAATGCGATCGAGCGCGATCTGCGGCGATTCTGACGCGCTCCATACCCATGTTTGTATGCGGTGATCAAGGCGGCGTGCGGGGCGGGCCCTGCCGGTCGCTGACTCCCGATTTACGAGGCTTAAATTCTTTCCGATAATAACACGTCGGGGGAAAGAATTGAGCGCCGTCAGCCCCGCGTCATGCCCGCAGCCCTCGGGACGCGGCCATGGCTGGGCAATCACACCCACGATGCGTGGTACGGCGTCGGCCTGTGTTAGTTGGTCCCTGCTTTGGGCTTGTTTATGACAACTTGCGGGAAGGGGACGTTGGTAACCGAGAACCCGTAGCCGGAGTCAATTCCCATTACGCGCGGTGCACTCCCCAGATACGCTCCCAGTCCCGTCCGCGCATCTATCTTGAACAAGGGCCCGGAATATGGACTCCTATCGATGACGTCACGCCCTTCCCATGTTACGTACTGCACATACAGGTTCCCCGCCGGATCGGTGAAAATGGACTCAAGCCGGCGCTGGCCTGGTTTTAAGGGATTGACTCCCCAGTCGCCATCCTCATATTCTGCGTAGTAATTCGGATCAAAGCCGGCTAACTTCACGTGCCACGCTACCTCGCCATTCTCCCTGTAGCCGGTCACCACGGGCGCCCAGACCCGATTCAGAACAACGATACCGTGCGCCTCGCTGCAGGCCAGCATCCCCATTCGGGACATATGGCGCGACATATTCTCGCGTGGAGACTTGTAGTACTCCAAGAACGAGGCCACATGCTTGCCGTCATAGGTGAACTTGTGCAGTACGCCCTCGTATTCTGGATCAATCCCATACACCCAGTAGTGTCCATTCATGGCGCAACCATCGAAGGAGAGCAAACCTGTACGGAAGTGTGACTTTGGTATGTAGGTGGAGTCATTTTGGCGGTCAAAAGCAACCACAGATCGACCAAAATCCTCTAGCACGAAGACCGATTGTCCCTGATCGGCGACGGAAATCTTGTTTGGCCTTTGACGAAATTCTCCCGGGCCCTCTCCGCGTCCGCCAAACGACGCCAGCAGGGCTCCACCATAGTCGAATACGCGAACCTCGCTGTTTTGGTTGTCCAGAACAAGTATGGTTCCGTCGCCCGGGAGCGCAAGATCCGTGACATCGCCAAACATTTCGTGGAGCTCCCCGTCTGCCACGCCGATGGTAATCTTCTTATGGGTTGCCTCGTCCATGAAAGCGAGCTCGGGGTCCTCATGCAGGATGAAGTGCGGATCGGTCACCTCCGGGATGTTTTCTGCCGTTGGATGGAGTTCCACGATCCCCCGCTGTATTCCATGCGCGTTAGCCACGGCGAGCGAGGACAGTAACAGCCCAACCAAGAGCCATGCAGACCAAAGTGTTGCTTTCATGATGAGTAACCTGTTGTGGTGCGGATTCGACTCGTTGTCTGGAGCATCCCAGCTACGTTTGCATATGCCAGTGAATTCGACCACCTTAGGTCTCATGGCGCGGCTGGATTCGGTTAACTAGACGAGAGGTCGAATGGATTGTGTGGAGTATAATTGCACTGACGATATGTAACCTACCATAACATAGATGCCAAACGCTTTTACATTTTGGGTCTTGGTGGTACTGCTCGCAGCCTGCCAGAACGACGGTTGATGAACGACATTTGTTAATACCGTTCAGCGACAGAGTGTTTACCGGTTGAACGGTGCCGTGCTGGGCGCGCAGGAGGCACTCTGCCGGTCGTTTATTGCCGTTTTACGGATCCTAAAACATTTCCGATAATAACACTTATCGGAAACTATTTAGCGGCCAGAGCCTAGCAGGAAACAGTCTCCTGCGTACCCCCAAGGTCCCGCCCCGTGCTTCCCGCCGAGCCCGTAGTCCCCGCCGCCAGCGCCGCACAGGTGGCCCCCGCAGAAGCCGCACGCATCGCGGCCGTGCTGCAGGCCGCCTTAAGCCGTGCCACCATCGACGCCTATACGCTGCGCCTTGACACCTACGCGGCGTGGGCGCGCGGAAGCGGCCGCCCCTGGAACCATGCGCTTACGCTTCTGGCCTTCCTTTCCGGAGGGGCCAGCGCGCGCTCGGACGTCTGGAGACAGCAGCTGATCGCCGCCCTGCGCTACGCCTGCCGCGAAGCCGGCGCGAGCGATTTTACGCGCGACCCCGCCATAGCCCAGGCCATGCGGGGCCTGCGCCGCGAGCGCCCCCAGAAGCCTGCACAGGTCACCGGGCTCACCTGCGAGGTGATCGCCAAGATAGAAGCCACCGCCTGCGTTCCCCGCAAAGGACGCGGGCGGGGACGCGGCATGGAGACGGCCAGGGCCGCCATCCGGCGCGGACACGTGGATATCGCGCTCGTGCGCACACTCCGCGATGGCCTCCTGCGCCGCAGCGAAGCCGCAGCCCTTCAGTGGCAGGACCTGTCCACAGAAGCCGACGGCTCCGGCAGGCTGCACATCGCGCGCTCCAAAACCGATCAGGAAGCGCGTGGTCACGTCGCCTACCTCACCCCCGACACTGCCGCCTGCCTGGAGCGCATCAAGCCCACCGGCGCACAGCCCGAGGACAGGATCTTTGCCATGTCCGCGCGCACCATCGCCAACCGGATCAAGGCGGCCGCGGAGGCCGCCGGCACCAAAGGCCGGTTCGGCGGCCACTCCGGGCGCGTAGGCTGCGCGCAGGACCTGGCCGCTAGAGGAGCCGGCCTCACCGAGCTCCAGGTCGCCGGACGCTGGCAGTCCGCCGCCATGCCCGCGCTCTACGCACGCAACCAGCTGGCCGGCCGGGGCGCTGTCGCGAAGTACCTCACGTAGCCAGTGGCCCGTGGACGGCTGCCACGGGCTCTGTGCGCCTCCTGCGTACGCGCACCTACCTTTTTGCAGCTAAAGTGTCGAGAATCGCCCTGAAACCGCCCTCACGGGCGCATTTGGCGGGGGTTTAAGGGCGGCGCGGGCGTCAGAATCGCCGCAGATCACGTCCGATCGGGTATTTACCGGGTTTGCGGCGATTCTGGCGACCTCCTTCGTTGAACTTCAGCAGGCCGGGTACGGGGGGTAGTGGCGTAGCTACTGGAGAAATAACGCTACCGTGGTGCAGGCATTTTGTCATTTACCACGAATTCATTCACAGCTCTTGCTGCTTCGTCGAGGCTGGGCAATAACGTTTCACGAGTGATATTCAGTAGGCGGAGATCCTCCCGGATGGCGTGTTTGGAACCGTTTGGCACTTCCAGCTCAAAGTGACGGTAAATCGGAATCCCTGAATTCACGTTCAGCACTTCACGGCTTTCGAAGCGCTCGTGAAACGCTGAGATGAGAAACGCGCCAGACTGCGCCCGAATGCGGTCGAATGACTGCTGCGGCTCAACCACATACACGCGAAAGAAATCACGTGGGTTGATGCGCTCCTCAAAATAGGGCCTGTCCTTTCGAATCCGCTCGTACAAACGGTTCATGGCGACCTTGTAGTATCGTGACCTCGCAATACCCCCCAGCTCCTCCAACGGTACTATCCTTCCTAAAAGAATATCACGGTAGGGACCCAGGTTGCCCCAGGCCCCCCGTACAGATCCGGACATGCGCGTTAACGCATCCGGCTCCTCCCTTGGGTTGCGCCGTCGCGCGTGACGTTAAATCGTATGGCTGGCCACGGGTGTCGGATTTCCAGCTTCGGCCAGTATTTCGCAGTGAGCGTGTTCATATCCGTCCAAGACGTACGATCCTTTTGGGAGCGTCGCCTCAGTACACGCATCCAGATCCAGTAGAGTCGCTTATAGCAGCGTATAAGGAATTGGTAGCTCGTCGGTACGGCATAATAGTTCAGCCATCCATTGAGTACCTGTCCCAGCCATCTCCCCGTCTCACGCACCGGACGGTGCCTGCGGCGGATCAACTGCTGCTTGGCTCGCTTCAGAAAGCGGACCATGCGTTTGGCAATCGGTTTGCGACCCAAGCCAGCTCGTCCATTCCGGGTTCTACGGCAGTAATGCGTAAAGCCCAAGAAATCAAATGTCTCTGGTCGGCCCTCCCCTCGTCTCTTGCGATTTTCCTCTGCAAAACGTCCGAATTCTATCAGGCGCGTCTTGCCAGGATGCAGGCTCAGCCCAAACTTCTGGAGCCGGACTCGCAGTGCACGCAGAAAACGCGTTGCCACTCCTCTGTACTGGAAACACACCACGAGTCGAGTCGCCCGGGGGAATTTCACCCCCGGGCGCTCTCAGAACCGTGCGTGAACCTCTCAGCTCACACGGCTCCTCCTATGCAGCCGGCCTTGGAAGAAACTGCCAATGCGCAAACAGATGCGGATTTCGCTGCCTATAGCCGCGGATCCACTTGCTGGCCCGCCGTGGGTGTCCACGCAAACGCTTCCGTTTGCGCATAGCCCACCGCTTGAGCTTGCGGTCTATTTGTCGCAGGGGACCGTACAGCGCCGACTTGTAGAAGGCCCCGTAGTAGTGTATCCACCCCCTGACTTTCGCGTTGATCATGCGTGCGAGATCCTCCAGTGTTTGATCACTGCGCAAAGGCAGCTTCCAAGACCAGATTTCCCGCCGGATAGCCTTTGCCGCTTTATGTGCGCCGTGATAAGGCGCTTTTCTCTGGTGGGTGCGAATCCCATCCATCATCTGTCGCTCCAGGTGGTAGCGGCCAAGGCGGTTTATGGAGGTAACGACATGGACTGAAGCACTTTGGCAAAAGGATCGCTTTGCGATTCAGCGAACGTACGGGCCGGAACGCGTAGTGAATGCTGAGCAGGCCTCGAAACTGCTAATGCGAAAGCCGACCCTCCATGAAGTAGGGGAAGGCCGCCGGCAGTTCGGGAAGCGAGCGACACAGGCACCGAGCTGTTTTCGCCGGGGTAATGGCACTGGCACGTACGGAAGATGAGAAAAGACGCAACACGGGAAACCCTGTTGATGGTGGGGCACACCAACTGGAAGCTCGCAAGAGCCAGGCCGGGTCAACAGGGTGGCGGAGTGGCCCGTATTACCGTGGAAGCGGGGTAATGCTCGCCGAGGGAAGGGGCCGCAGGTGCGGAACGGTGTTCAAAGAGGGAAAGGCCTCGGCAATGGCAAAGTCCTAACAGCCGGGTTACGGTCGGAGACCTCAGAGACATCACATGCGAAAGTGAAGGAAGCGCGCTCCGGCTCTGCCGGGGAGCGTGGCAGTCAAGGCGTAAACAGGCTTGGCTCCGAGTCATCAAGGGTGTCGAGTAGGCGATGGAGGGTGTCCCCCTTCATTAGGCAAAGCTCTTCGTTCCGGGCGACTTTTCCGAGTGCGAGATGCATGATCCGCCTGGAGAGCCCGGTGCGGGAAAACCGCACGCCGGGTTCGGTGAGCGGCGGGCGGAAACGCGCTCCTCGGAGTGGCGCGCCGCCCGCCGACTCTACTGCTGATCGCAGGACTGAAATTCACGAAGAACTTTCCCCACCTGTTCCTTGACGGCCGAGGACGAAACGTATACCCCAGAAAATCAAAGGTGGTGGTCGGGTGCTCTCCTCCCCTGTCCTCATCCTTGCAGTAGACCATCTTCGTCTTCTCAGGATGCATCGTCAGCCCGCACTGCGTAAAGCGACGCTCCAGAGCCTCGCGTAGGCGTTCCGCCTCCCCCTTGCTGCGACAGTGACAAACAACGTCGTCGGCGTACCGCTCGAACGGGATGCCCGGGTAATTGCGAGCCATCCACATATCAAAGGCATAGTGCAGGAAGAGATTAGCCAGTAGCGGGCTCACCACACCACCTTGCGGCGTGCCGCGGTCCCGCTTCTGCAACTCTCCATCCGGCATTTCCACCGGGGCCTTCAGCCAGCGCTCCACGTACAGCAGTACCCACTTCTGGTCGGTATGCCTTCGCAGTGCGCGCATCATCAGGGTATGGTCTATCGTGTCAAAGAATGCCTTGATGTCCAGATCCAGTACCCAGTCCTTTCGCCAGCAGCGTCGCCGCGTTTGGCTCAGGGCCTGATGTGCTGACTTTCCCGGGCGATAACCATAGGAATCCGGGTGGAAATGCTTCTCCATCTCCGGCTCCAACTGCTGTTTGACCACCATCTGGGCAATCCGGTCCGCCACCGTCGGAATCCCCAGCGGACGGGTGCCCCCGCTCGCTTTGGGAATCTCAACACGGCGAACGGGGGACGGATGGTAGCTGCCAGAGGCCATGCGATTCCAAAGCTTGTAGAGATTGTTCTCTAACTTCGCCTCGAATTCCGCAATCGTCTGACCGTCCACCCCCGCGCTTCCCTGGTTGGCCTTCACCCGCTTCCAAGCTTCCCACACCTGACGTTTGGTGACGGGAAACGGCTTTGTTCGGTCCATTAGAGTCCTCCCCTCTCAGGTTGCTCAAACGTTCCAAACGGCATAGGGCAACCCCTTCGCTCCAGCCCGATTACAGGGCGTTCATCACTACTACGAGTTGCTCCGTCCCTGTACCCCGCCTCGATACGTAACCACTTGCGGGGCTGCCGCTTGTGGGGTTCTCTTAACATCGGGGTGACAGGTTCCCACGTTCCGCACAGGAGCCTGGATCGCGTTCTTGCCGCCTTTATGCCGGACGCCGCTTGGACAGTAGACAGGTCTCCTCCAAACTCTTCCCGAGGTAACGACCCGCCCTCGGTTTTGACGTCACCCTTATGCTTTCGACACGTCATCGGACGGTTCACTTTCGTTCAACTCCAACGATCCATACCTGACAGAGTCAAGCTCCGCCTTTTCCTACTCGCTCAGCACAGTGCCTCTTAAGCACCGCACCAGCAGGTGGTTTGCAGCCTCCGCCTGCACGGCGGCTGCGGGGGGCCCGCCCCCATCTCCTGTGCAGCATGGCACTTGGTGGTTACTTCATCGTAACCTCCGCGTGCCTGCGTGGCACACAATCGTCCGCATAGCGGACGATGTATGCCTCCCCTTCACACCGACGTGATTGGCGCCACTTCTGTACCCACAGGTCCAGCACGTAGTGGAGATAGATGTTGGCCAGAATCGGAGAGATGACCGCGCCTTGCGGCGTGCCAACTTCGCTGTCCTGCCGTACACCCTCTACCATTACTCCCGCATTCAACCATTTAATGATCAGCCGTATCACGCGCTTATCCCCGATACGATGCTCCAAGAAGCGGATTAACCACCCTTGGTCTACCGTGTCAAAGAACTTGCGTATGTCGGCGTCCACAATGTAGTTGACCTTGCGACGTTCAATCACAAAGGCCAAGGCGTCCAACGCGTTGTGCGCGCTGCGCTTCGGCCTAAACCCGTAACTGAAACCGCGAAACTCCGCCTCGTAAATCGGCGTCAGGATGCATTTCACCACGGCCATCTGGACGATCTTGTCCTCCAGTGCTGCAATGCCGAGCGGTCGTGTACCGCCGTCCGGCTTGGGTATCTCTACCCGCCTGGACGGGGCCGCCCGATACGCACCGCTATGTACGCGCCGGCAAAGATCTGCCAGACGGACCTCCAGTCCTTCCGCGTACGCCTTCCACGCCGGGGGCTGCATCGCGCTTAAGCGCGAAGAAGGCCGCCTGGAGTGAATCTACATTGATGTGGTGCAGGAGCGTCGTCAGACGTGCCTGTGAGTCTCGTTTCACGAATTCACGTAACCGTTCCATCCCCTGGGACACGCGTGCCCATTTCTGCGCATGGTGCGTGTGAGGACCTCGCGGTTTCCCCTTGGGTGACCCCCTTCGCTCCCGCCACTCCGCCGGAGCGTATGCTCCTTTGTTCGCAGCGCTCATCGCTCGTATGGGATCATCTGACTTCTTCAACTCGTGCATCTCCGGTTACGGCGCAAGCGCCTTTCCTTTGCGGCCCCGCACGACTGCGGGGCGAGTTGAAGATCTCCCAGGTCCCGGCAGGATACGTACACGCGTTCCTGGGGTCTTAGACACCGTGGGCCTGTCCGTCCTCTCACCATAGCGACGACGAACATGGTGCCTTCGGCCCAGGAAAAAGCCTCGGCGACCCAAACGTCCACTCTTTCGGTGCTCAATATCCCTGACCACGTGCACCGCTACCGACGCTTCATGTCCACCCTCACGGGCATACACGCACGGCTCGCGGAGATATGTGCCTGGTTGTAGCTTCATAACGCGGGACTTGCACCCGCTGTATCCTAGCCAGTTAGCCTGGCGCTCCTCCTGTTTATGCCAGCAGCAGCGCTGTACCAGTGCATATGTGCCGAAGACTTTGCGCACCGCCGCGTGTATGCCTTTGGACCCATCGACCATGCAGAGCAGTCCTTCGCCGAAGCGCAGGCCACGGGCAATCAGGTCTTCCAAGAGGCCCTCGATGGCCTCGGTGTTCTCCGAAGGCACCTGCGCAAACCCCAGCACTACCTTCTCGCCCGTCAGGGTCAGTCCCATGGCCACCACTACCTGGTATTTGGCAAAGTGCTTGCCGTCGATCCACAGGCCCACCAGGTCCAGCTTGTCCAGCCGGCGTTCAAAGAAGTCTTGCAGGATCTGTTGGCCGCGCTGGATAAACCTGCGCCGCACAGAGGTCGCGCTGAGACCAAACGCGTCTGCATACTCCTGGGCTGCCCGCTGGTAGTTGCGCTGGCTGACGCCCATGAGCAATACCTCAGTCAGCTTCTGGTCATCTACTTTTGCGTTGTGCAGTCGGCGATAGCTCTTAAGGGAGCGCGCCTGGTTCGTCTGTTTGTCCTGCACGCGTGGCACCCTGATGGGTACCCGCTGCCCACACAGACGGATGGACCCTGGATTGGAGCCCCAACGCTGGTAGCGCCCCTGGTGCGGCTTGTCTCGGCTGCGATACAGTCCGCAATGCATGGCGACCTCGTCCCGAATGGCTTGCTCGGCCATGCGTTGGTGAAACGAGCCGATGTTGAGCACCGCGTCGATCTTCGCCTCCATGCTGCACGAGCCAAAGGCACGCAGGAGCTCGCCGCAGGGGTCCGTAGGGTTCACCGTAGTGGGAGAGGTCGTCATGTGCACTGGTAGGGTTTAGGAGGACGTAAGACGTTCGCTAAAGAGGGTGCTGCGAAGGCGCGCAAGGTACGAAGCGTTGGCCAGGCGGTAGAGGCGCGTCTCCATCGTGAGCAGGCCCAGGGCCATGCACGCCTGCCGCTGCTGTGGTGGCAGCCAGTGGCCATATGGCCTCAGGTGTGCGGCTAAGCGTTGGCTGACACGGCCAATCACGCTGGTGGTCTTCAGGCTGCGACCCAAGGCGGCAAAGACACCCGCCCGGTGCAGGGTCAGCGTCTGCTTGAGTCCCTCCTGCAGGCAGCGCCCCGCGGTG
Source organism: Rhodothermales bacterium (assembly GCA_965262785.1). GTDB lineage: Bacteria > Bacteroidota > Rhodothermia > Rhodothermales > Bin80. The sequence continues at coordinate 4,055,807 of OZ253559.1, read as the reverse complement.
TGGTTCTCTCGGGAGACGGCGCCGTGCACACGCATCAGCGCGCTCAGGGCCGTGTCATAGTCGGCCGCCTCCCAAGCGTGCCGCAGTGCGCTACGCACCGCCAGACGTTCCGCCTCCGGCAGATAGCTCAACACACGCCGGGCCTTCTGCACATGACACCGTTGCACCTCGACACGGGCGCCAAAGTGGGCTGCAAGCGCCTCGTAGAGGCCACTGCCCCCGGAGATCACGCACAGCAGTCCGCGCTCGGTGCAAAGCCCGCGCCTGGTAAGCTGCTGCAGCATCTGACTCAACGCTGCGGCATCTTCCAGCGACGAAGCCGCGAAGCTTAGGATCCGTTTGCGCCCGGTCATCGTAGCGCCCATGCAGAAGACATACTGTGTGCCCAGCACATAGGCGGCGTCAAGCCATAACGCCACGTAGTCGTGCTGGGACAGCGGCCGCGTGGCGAACTCCTGCCCGGCCTGCTCCAGGTATGCTGCCACCGACGCATCCAGTGGCTGCGCAAGCACAGACGAGGCCTCCGGCCGATCCCGCGTGGACACGCACCTCACACAGCAGGTGCACGCTGCGGAGTCGGCCTCCGGCACCTGCGCGTCGGCGCCCGAGGCCGGGCCGCTTGCCCCATCTCCACGGGTACTCTGACCCGGTGCGGTCCAGTCACGAGCGAGTAGCTCCATGAGCTCGCTGAACTGCCTGACCAGGGACAGGCGCCAGTCACCCTGAGCACGCAGGGCGTCGCCAGTGACGCTGTCATGGAGTGTGGACTTGCTGTGTTGCCCGGACATAAGAAGCAGACTGGATATATGTGGAAAATGGCTCCACTATCTGTCTACGTCTGCCCTTTACCAACTAAGAATGGCGCACCGCCATTGAAAGACTCCACTCTGTGGTTGCTGGATACGTGTATCCAAGAAGCACCGGTGCGCGAACAAAAGCCTTGATTCGCACTCGAAACATGCCCGAAACAGCGCTTGCTGTCGCCGACTATTCGCTCTGGAAGGCGGGAGTCGGCATTCGCGTTCGCAAACCGTGACCCACTGCCTACAAACGCCCCGAATTATGGCGATTCAAGAGCTTGGTGAGCGATGCGGGTTAAAGGACTGTCAGGGGCGTGCGCAAGGTGGGTAACCCCCGGAATGTGAGGGCATTTGGCACAAATCCGTCGCCTGCCGCAGCCTTTTCACGCCTTGGCACTACAAGAGCGATATAGGCCTGCGCCCTCTCCATTGCAAGGAGTGTGGCTTGCTCCCGTGGTGGCGCCAATAGGGCTTTACTGGGCCCTACTGCGTGCCTGGTGCCACTGTCGTCGCTTTTCTTTCTGCTTCAGAACCTGGCCTATGCGGTGCACATTGGTGGCCACCACTGCCAGCGTCCTATCGAATCCGACCTTGTGATGGGTACGCACCAGAGACATCCCGCGGCGATTCAAATTAATGATCGCCGACTCTATGGCCGGATGTTGACGCCGGGCTTCCACGAAGTCCGGATGGCTCTCCCGCTCGCTGGTTTTCTGGTGCGTAAAGATGTCCTGTAGCCCGCGTAGCGCGGCCGGAATATCGTCTCTGGAGCGGACATCAAAGCTGAGCTCTTCAATGGGCGTATGCCCAAGCTCAAACTGTGGCTCGAAGATCGCGCGCATAGGGGTGAGTCGGGCGAATGTTGGGGCAAAACGTACAAATCACGCCAATAACGGGCGTAAGATCGGAAAACGGTGCAACATGCGCTAAAACAACGCGTTGCAAGAGTAGCGGAATTGCCCTGAAAACAGCCGCTCGGCGCCGTACAATGCCCGCTCTTGCGCCGCATTCACCCGTATGTCCGACCTATGCACCCAAGATTGATGATCTGCAGGGCAAATCGACCATTGTCCGTGCAATCACTAGCTAGCCGGCTTGTGGATGGCAGGATTATTGCGGTTAGATCTGCATTGGACCCAAACCGATGAGAGTTCATATGAACAACAAATTCATGCTGGTTGTTGTCTGTGGAGCGGTAACACTTCTACAGGGCGGCTGTGACAGTTCAACCACGCCAACCGCTGATATTCGAACTGAGGAAGAAAGGGTGGCACCGCAGACCGGGACCCCTTTGACTCTCGACGATCAGTTTGCCGTGATCGCAGAAGAAATAGAGGGGTTTGGGGGGCTCTTCCTAGATGCATCTGGAGAAGTAAATGTCTATCTGAAGGATCCTTCTCGTGCAGACCTTGCGGTGAAGGTGCTATCCACGAAGTTCGCTCACGTACTCGGAGAGCATGCAGCGTCAAAGAGGCTTGATGGGATGCAGATCCACGAGGGCAATTACGACTTTCTGGAACTCAGGGCATGGAGGGATCTCTCCATAGGGCTGATGGCGTTGGACGGTGCCGTTTCATACGATATAGACGAATCTGAGAATGTTCTTCGTATCGGTGTAGAAGGGCAGAACGACATTCCGGAATTCGAAAAAGTCATGGCAACGCATGGCATTCCCACTGATGCCTTCATCGTTGAAGAGTCGGAAAAACCGGTGTTTCGTGACCGATTGACGGACCATGTACGCCCCTTAAAAGGCGGATTAGAAACCACCTACAGTTCAGGTTCCTGTACTTTTGGCTTTAACGTGATACGGGGAACGGAGTATGGTTTCGTGACTAACTCTCATTGTACGGAGGTTCAAGGGGAAGTAGATGGACGAACATTTTTTCAAGACAAAACCAGTAAGCCGAGTCATAGGCTTGGATCGGAAACGGTTGATCCGCCCTTTTACATCGGCAGTGGTGCTGGTAAAACCATGATACCCCACTGCCCAATGCCCTGTCGTCAGAGTGATGCGGCGTATATTAAGTATGATGATAACATTAGCAACAATGACATCCAGTTTGGAAGGATCGCGCGAACGGCTTCGCGCAGTCCAACGAATGGATCAACACTAATCAATGGAACGTTTCTTATGACCGGCGAAGCGTCCTCCCATATTTTGGGGCAAGAGGTCAATAAGATAGGTAGAACTACAGGATGGACATATGGTTCGATAACTCATACGTGCGTTACATATATCGTGCCGTCCGGCGACAAAATATTGGTGTGTCAATACCGCGCAAATGCGGGTATGGATGATGGTGATAGTGGTTCTCCGGTCTTCTCGTGGAGTGGCAACGGCAGCAACGTGACGCTCTATGGGCTCGCTTGGGGCAGCCTCTCCAGTAATTTAGTCTACAGTCCCATAAGCAGTGTCAATTACGAACTAGGCACAGATCCCATTAACCCTTGATCCTAGGAGATTTGCCCAAAAGTTGTGTCACGCCGGGAGACGAGCGTGCCGCGGTGATCCGGTCGGGGTACCCTAATTCTAGGGAGCGGGGTATCCAAGCCGGGATCGGTCCGGGTGAATGTGTCGTGGATCTGTCATTGGGATGACGGGTAGCCGGCGCCGTTTCATTCGAAGCTGGTGTCGCCGTACGTGCGAAAGAGCCGCAGCCTGGATGCGGCGATACCGTGGTTGTACGTGAAGGGGGTATCGACCGGCACTGGAGGCGCTGGTGGGGGTCAAGGGGCTTTCATCAAGCACGATATCGAGCTTGATGGAGCAATGGGCGCAGGAGTACACAGTCTGGCTGAAACTGCGGCTGGACGATCGGGCGAAGGCGTACATATCTGGGCTGACGGCCGCGTCCACCCTGGCGTGGAGGTCAGCGTCAGGCGAGACGCCCCTGGAGAGATCATCGTGCTCCCGGTTATCGAGGGGGCAGAGGTGGTTCAGGGTCAGCTCCTTGCGCGGGTCCGCCGAAGGTTCAAGGCCGCACAGGTGGAACAAGCACAACCTTCGGGCATATCTCTTCCAGTAGGATGACTGGAGCATCGGATCGTGTCATACTTCCGTCCTCATACCACGCTAAACACACAATCTTGTATTCCGGAAATTTCATGAAATCACTTCGTTTAATTTCTGCTTCCTTCCTCTTGTGCAGCCTCCTCTCTCACTGTTCATCGGTCAATACAGATCTTGATTACTTTCCTCCAATTCAAACAGACCAGGAGACATACGCATTGGTGCTAGACGATGAGTTCAATAGGTTGGTTGTATCCATGCGAGTGAGCTATACAAACCCAACTGGCAGTACCACATATCTGCCAAAGTGTGGGAAGGAAAAGCCCGTTCCCGTTTTGCAGAAACTTGACGGCACGGAATGGATCAACGCCTGGGAGCCTGTGTGTCAATCGATTCTAGTGCCGCCTATTCGGGTGGAGCCAGGAAAGACATACACGCAAGCGGTGGTGTTGCGATCCAGCCTATACCCCAATATGTATCCGCGATTTTCCGTCAATGAGATATCGGGTACTTATCGTTTGCTATACCGCATCTATGAGACAGTGGAGTCTCGCAGATACGGCAATGATATGGTTCCGCTTGCAGCTCGGATATCGAATACGTTCCAGATTACAGAAGATTGACGCAATCTGCCCTAAGCCCGCAATTTCTTGACGGCCTTCCTGGGTCAGTAGTAGTGCCAAGTAGGGCATATTCCGGTGGAAGTCGACCACTTTTTGCCGACTACCGGAATGGGGATCCGGGTCGGTCTAGCTGGGCTGTCTGCGCGACTGGAGATTCTGTTAACGCCCTGGGTATGGGGTGCCTCGTCTTTCATTCACGAGGTAATCCATGCCTGCCAAAAGAATCTCCATGCGTAAACTCAAAGAAATACTTCGCCTGAAGCACGAGGGCGGGATGGATGTGCGGTCCATAGCCCGCTGCCTGGGATTGTCGCACAGAACGGTCATCGACTATTTGCGGCGTGCCCGCGATGCCGCTCTCTCATGGCCGTTGCCGGAGGGCGCCACGGAAGAGGTGCTCGAGGCAAAGCTTTTCGCCAAGCCTGTGGCCCCCAAAGCACAGCGTCCCGTCCCGAACTGGGTCTATATCCACCAGGAACGCAAGCGGAAGGGACTCCCTACCCTTTATGCAAGTAGGAAAGAAGAAAAAAGTAGACGTTTAGACCAAAAAGCGACGCAACTGCAGGCTGGGTCGGGAAGACAGCGAGTGGTGGGTAACTGCGCATTTGAAGCCGGAGCCATCGTACTCTGGTGAGGATTTGAAAGGGATCCGCAGCGTCCTTTTCCAACTTTGTCATTTTGATCCTGAACAGTGTATATGCACATATATACATTTACTAATAAGTGAGTGTACAACCATCCCCATTGGTACTACATTTCTTCCGCATTCATCGTTGAGGCCCAAAAACGGCCAAAACAGCCTCGAAGAGGGCCAAAGACGACTCGGATCGCCTGTGCTCGCCCCCCAGAGCAACGGTAGGCTCAAGAAGGTGACGAAGTCGGGCTTTTGTGCGCAGAGGGGGTCAGTAAATTAACCGGCGGCCCTGGTGTCGTTACATTTACTTTGATTCTGTGGTCGGGTGCGCCAGCGCTTGGGTGGCAGCAGTCACGTGGCCGGGATCGAACGGTGTGCCGTTTCGCAGCATGGCGCAGGCTACGGCCAGCAGCCGGTCTGCGACGGAGCGTAGGGCGCGGCCGTGCGTGTGGCCGCGGGCGCGCAAGGCGCAGTACTTGGCCTGGCTGATGGGATCGTGCTGGGTGGCCACCCTGCTCCAGTGATAGAGGGCGTTTGCCAGGCGGGGCTGGCAGGCCCGGCGGCGCACGACGCGCCGTGCCTTGCCGGATTGCCGGGTGACCGGTGCGACGCCGCACAGGCAGCGCAGGGCCTGGTAGTCCCGGGAGTGCAGGGGGGCGGATGCCTCCGAGAGCAGTGTGGCCAAGACCACGTGCCCGACGCCTGGCAGTGACGAGAGGATCGCAGCGTCGCGCAACGTACGGGGCTTCCCTGCGGTGGGCTCTTCGCTGGCGGAGAGTGCTTCGACGAGGGCGGCCATGGCGTGCTTCGCGGCGCTCATATGCTTCCCGAGCTGCTCGAGCTTCTCTGCGAGCACCCGGATATGCAAGGTTGCGGCCTCGACGACGCCGGGGGCGGCGGTTACGGGTTCGGCACGCAGCGTCTGGATGACCTCCTCGGCTTTGAAACGCCGTATGCGGTGCTTCTTCAACAACTTAGCTACGGAGGACGGGCGGGCCCGGCGGGCATCCTCTGGCGTGGATGCGAGCTTCCAGAGGGCCAAGGCCCATGGCGAGGAAAGATCGGCCCCGAGCTCGAGGAACTGCGGGTAGTAGCGCCAGAGCTGTTCGCGGAAACGGTTGGTGAGGCCGGTGCGCTCGGCGGTCAGCTCATCGGCCATGCGCGACCATTCGCGCAGCTTAACAATATCGGCATCCAGCGGGCTGAGCGCGCGTAGGCAGTCCGGGTCGGTGCGGACGGCGCCTGCCAGTACGCGAGCGTCACGGCGGTCATCCTTGGCGCCAGCAGGCGAAAAACGGTCCCGGAACCGGTCCAGCTGCTTGGGATTGATGGAAAAGACCTGAAATCCGCGATCAAGAAGGCTATCAACGACCGGGCCGTGAGGAATCTCGATGGCGACCGCAACCTGATTAGCCTCGCAGGCCGCGCAGTCTAGAATCCAGTCGAGCAGCTGGCCGAGCCCCTCGCCGGAGTGAGGAAAGGCCTTCTCGCCGAGGACGGCGCCGTCGGATCCGAGAACACAAACCTGATGTGACTGCGAGCCCCAGTCGACGCCAGCGAAGGCGGTTGGCTGAGATTGAATGAACATGGGCGGTTACTCCTTTGGTGTATGGTGGTCTATGGCTGCGAGTCGCCGTGACGTTCCATCAGTCCCTGTATCGGTGCTCCAAGGCACGAACTCCCTACGGGGGGTATATCACAGCACTCACCCGGGGCACAAATCCCTTCCAAGCGCTCAAGGCAGCGGGGGCCGATTGGTTGCTCCCGGGGAGTTGACTCGCCGTGACGTGACGCAGAGCGGAGCACAACGCTTTCGGCGACCGCAAAAACCGGTCTGGCCAAGCCCGGGATCAGTGATTCGCAGCCATCGCTGCCGCAATTTACACATCAAGGATCACCCTGTCGATGTACCCCATCAAACATCACTTACAAGATACAGGGGTCACGCTGGAGCTCTTGTGGGCGGAATACAAGGAGGTGCACCCGGACGGCTATCAGTACAGTTGGTTTTGTGAGCGCTACCGCACCTGGAACAATGCGCGTGATCTGGTCATGCACCTGGACCACGTACCCGGGGAGATGCTCTTTGTGGACTACGCAGGCCAGAGGGTTCCCGTGGCAGATCCCGATACGGGTGAACTGCGCAAGGCACAAATCTTCGTGGCCACGCTCGGATGCTCCAATTACACGTATGTCGAAGCCACATGGACGCAACAGCTCCCCGACTGGACCGCCTCTCATCGCCGTGCTTTTGAGTTCTTCGGAGCCGTCCCACGGTACGTGGTTCCCGACAATCTGAAGGCGGCCGTGGTAAAGGCCCACCGGTGCGGTAGGGTCGGGGCCTGGCGCGCCAACCCGTAGGGTCCGGTGGCTTGTCCGTCGCTTTCGCTCCGGGCCTCAGTCCGGCTCCCGTGAATCACGTTTCCAAGCCCCGCCTCGTCAAACCACGGCGTGCGGTTTTCCCGCACCGGGCTTACCTACTGATTACACCGCAAAGTTCATGCGCAGTTGGCGTGGGCGCGCTTTCGGCCGGTAGTACTCTATCTGCCACTGATCATACAACCCCAGTCGCTCGTAGAACATCCGCCTACTCCACCGCTTCCACCCATAACCCTTGCGTCCGCGGGCACGCATCAGATGGCGCCGGATCTTAAGCTCGACCCAGTTACGTACGTAACCGAAGCAACGGCTCGATTGCCCCGTGCGGAAATAGTTCACCCATCCCCGCAGTATTGGGTTGATGCGAGCAATCACCCGTCCCACCGGCTGCGAGCGAAGATGTCGGAATTCCTCCTTGAGCCGCCGCAAGAGCTTTGTACGCGCCTTCATACGAGGTACGCTCAATACGCCCCAACGACCCCGCTTCGTCTTGTATCGACGAATGCGGAAACCCAGGAATGTGAAGCTCTCCCGTTGGGTGAGGTCCACTCTCCGCGTCTTCTCCACGTTCAATGAAACGTCAAGCTTGGCCAACTCTTCCAACAGGCGCTTGTACACGCCTCGCTCCAGCCACCGCCACTTGCGGTAGCCGTCCACCACGATCACCAGGTCATCGGCAAAACGGGCGTACTCCATATGGAAATACCCCTTCTCGCGGGTGACTGCCTTCGCGCGCTCCAGCATACGATCCACCCCATTGAGGTAGATGTTGCTCAAAAGCGGCGAGATGACGCCCCCTTGAGGTACACCTTTCTTGCCACCGGACTTGAGTATCCGCTTCAGTAGCCACAGAATGTCACGATCCTTAACACGGAGCGCGACCTGTCGGAGCAGGATGTGATGACGAATCGTATCGAAATACGACGCCAAGTCCACATCAATGACCCGGGTCATTCCTTTGACTACCGCCGAAGTTACTCGGTGTACAGCAGCATGCGGCGCACGCTTTGGCCGATATCCATAGGATCCCTCCTGAAAGTCAGCCTCAAAGATCGGCTCCAGAATCAGCTTCAGCGCCCCCTGCACCACGCGATCCCGTATCGTCGGTATGCCCAGCGTGCGGAATTTACCGCCGCCCTTGGGGATCCGCTTCTTACGCAATGGCGAGGGCCGGTAGCACCGTAGGATCAGATCGCGCTGAATGCACTCCAGAAACCTCTGCAAGCCGGTCGCCTCAATGGCTGCAAACGTCATGCCGTCGATGCCGGGGGCACCGTCGTTGCGTTTCGCCATACGATACGCCTCCTGCAGCGTCTCCAGCTTGCAGACATGCACGTACATGCCCCAAAAACGCCACTCTGGTACTGCCTTGGCTTTGCGGTATATTCTCCTCCTCAGGTCCTGCAGGCTTATAGTTGCCTCTTTCATGTCTTCAGTGCCTCCCTTTATTGTCGGAAAACATACCAGCAGTGAGGCGCCTTCGCTCCACGGGCGTTACCCCGTTTCATCGCTACTACGCACCTCTCCGCCACCCTCTCGCCTTCGGTACATTTCCCGGTGCCACCGGTTATAGCACCTACCTTCCTCCGGCAATTTCTCACCGGGGCGAGGAGGGCTTCTCCAGTTGCTCGGCATGTCCTTGTCATCGTGCCGTCGCTACCACCCCGCCGAAGCGGTACGGTCGTCCCAATCAGATTACGACCGCCCGTGCTGCCTTCGCCCTACGGATGAGGGCTCGGCCTTCGGGATACACTCTCGAGGCCACCTATGCGTTCACTTTCGTTACGGCCCGATGACTCGCGATCTCCCTTACGGAGACCGTGTCGGTAGGCTTCATGAATTAGGTTTCCCGCTTCCATGCTACCCAAGCTACAGAGCTCTGATTTCTACTCTGGCAGGACTGACTCCTGCTGAACATGCCAGCCTTGACTGGACACACATCCGGACCTGAATCCAACGTATCACGATCTGGCCACGCATTACGGCGTGATTGTGGTACCTGCGCGCGCCTGAAAAGCTCGGGATAAGGCGAAAGTGGAAAAAGGGGTTCAATGGGCTCGGCAGGGCATCCTGGCGCCGCTGCGCCATCAGACTTTTTGCGGCCTGCATGAGCTCAACCGGCACATACGTCCGCTGCTCACCGAGCTCAACAGCAAACCTTTTCAGAAGCTGGAGGGTAGCCGGCGCTTGTGGTTTGAAAAATGGGACCGGCCTGCAATGCTACCGCTGCCGGAGACGCCGTACATCTTCGGCGCATGGCGCAAGGCCAAGGTGCACCGGGACTACCACATCGAAGTGACTGGTCATCGCTACAGCGTGCCCTTCGTGCATGCCAGAAAGCAGGTGGACGTACGGGTTACCGACCGCACCGTGGAAGTCTTCTTGAAGGGGCAGCGCATTACCTCGCACCTGCGCAGCACGCGACCCGGGCGCTTCACCACCCTGGAAGCGCACATGCCCGAGGCTCACCGCCAATACCTGGATACGCGGGATCTGCGCTGGCGCATTGCCACGGCAGGGCCTGCCACCGAAAAGCTCATCACGTGCATGATGCAAGACTTGCAACATCCCGTACTCTGCTATCGGTCCTTGAGGGGGATAGAAAGGCTAGGCCAACAGCACGGGCCGGAGCGCTTGGAAGGCGCGTGTCAGCGGGCGCTGGCCTTCGGGGCATACAGGTACGCAAGCGTCGCTTCCATCCTGAAGCACAGCCTGGACCAACGCCCCACGCCACAGGACGATGCCCCCTCTATCCAGCACGCCAACATCCGTGGCGCCAACTACGACGACGAATCCATCACCACACCAGAGGGAAACACTCATGCTGGGATTGCACAATTTCAAGTTGGGTTTCGGCGACTTCTGCCGAGATGGGCCAGTCGGTGGTCAACTGTTGCAGTATGTGCGTGCAGAGCTTCATCAGAAGCCGCCGCGACTCACCGGAGGGATTGATCTGGGCGTCTGCAGGCGCCTCAGACCTCCCCAAAACAGGCTGTGAGGGATTCATATGATGGGAAAGGAGTGGTGGAGACTAGGGTCCACCTCCACAGCAACTCTCCAATTTTCACTTGCACACTCCGCCCACGCAAGATGTAGTTGACCGCACGCTTACGGATCGCCTGCTTGTGCAGCGTATCTGAGCCTGGCCACCGCGCCGCGTCCTGCCAGCTGCCCGGCGGCGTAGTGCGCCACCATGGATGGGGATTGCCAGCGCCCGGCCAGCTGGGCCTCCGGCAGCGTGGCTCCGCGCTCTATGAGCGACTGGGCGCTCCCCACCCGGAGGCTGTGGGCGCTGTGCCGGCCCTGGAGTCCGGCGCCGGCCGCGCGGCCGCGGACGATGGTCCGGATACTGGTGGGTGAGAGCGGGGACGGTGTGATCGTGCCCCCGCGCCGCATGCGCCTAAAAAGCGCCCCTTCCGACACCCCTGCAGCCTGCCGGTAGGCCGCGATGCGCTGCATGGTGGGCGGCCCGAGATAGAGCGTGCTGCCCCGCCCTTCCTGATCCGTCTTCGAGTGCGCGAGGACGAGCAGCCCGGAGCCGTCCGCCCGGCGCTGAATATCGGCCACGGTGAGCGCGCTGGCTTCAGAGGCCCTCAGCAGTGCGTCCGACATGGTGGCCACCAGGGCCGCGTCACGGAGTCCGGAGAGACCGGCCTGCGCCGCCACCTGCGCGGTGGCGTCGGCCTGACTCCACGTGATGCCCTCGACCTGCCCCCGCCCGCGCGTGCGCCCCTCCCTGCGGATACCCGCCAGCGTCCGTTCCATGAGCGGCCCGGGTACGGGCGCGCCCTGCACGCCCACGCGGTGGGCGAAGCGCAGGGCCGCGGCGTGCAGAGCGCAGGTGGCCGGCGCCTTGCCGGCGTCATGCATCGCGGCGAGGTACGCGCTCGCGGCAACGTCCGAGGCCTGCTTTTGGCCCAGCCACGCCAGCCAGGCATCCCACGCGTGGCGGTAGGCCCGCCGGGTGTTGGCCGAGAGCGAGGCGCTGATGAGCGCTGCCTGAGGGCCGCCCAGCACCTCGGGCAGCGTACGGGCAGCGGGTAGTGTCGCCATGGCGGTTAACTTTCGATAAGTACAATTGTGCGCCTTAATCCGTGGGAACACGGCCCACGGGCGCTGAAGTCCGCCCCGACGGCTTCAGTGTCCCCAGGTAATCAGGAAAAGGTCGCCAGACATGGACACCACTGAGGTCTCACGCACCATCTACCGCATCGGCTTTGCAGATGGGCGCGCCTACGTGGGCGTTATCTCTAAGGAGGTCGCCGTGCGCATCCGTCAGCACGGCCAGCTGCACGCCGCCGTCAACATGGAGCTTTACAGGCGGCTCAGTGCTGGCCAGCCCTACGAGCTTACTATCCTGGCCGCGGACGTACCTGCAGGGAAGGCCTACGCCCACGAGCTGGCCTTCATCCATACAGAGGCCGACCCGCTCAATCGCCTGACGCGCCTGGCTCCAGGGGCACGCACCTTGCCGTTCGCGCCGTCCAACACATCCAGACGCCGCTACAGGGCAGGGCGCAGGCGGAATAAACCTGTGCGCCCTGGCACGTACACATGCTCCCTATGCCTTGATCGCCTGCCGCACACCGATTTCTACAAGGACCGGACCCGGTTCAATGGACTGCACTCCCGCTGTAAGGACTGCTACAACAGGGAGGCGGCCCGCCGCCGTGGAGCGCTACCAGCGCGCGGCCCGTGAGCGACCAGATATCCGGGGTTGTCTTTCCGCTGATAATTAGTAGGCTCTACCCCTCTTTTAGTGGGTAAGCTCACCTGCGGACGCTTTCGGGTATAGATCCAGGCCTCCGAGGTGAAAGTAAATGGCGTTGGCAAACCGCCTTTTGTTGCGGAAGCCCCTACTGCGCACTTTGATGGTTTTGATCCGGCTGTTGATGCCTTCCGCAGGGCCATTGCTCACCTTCAGGATGATCGCATTGAGGATACCCCACAGGTGTTTCTTGATGGTTCTGGCGGCCGCTTTGACCGGTTCCAGCCGGCACCGCATGGCCCACGACAACCATCGCTCCCAACCCTTGCGCGCCCATGTGCGGTGGACATAGTGCCACAGCTGCAGGGCCATTTCCTTGATAGCCCACGCGCGGGCCGTCTTCAACGTGCTGGTACGCAACTGCTGGAAGCGCGCCTTCTGCTTAGCAGACATGTTGGCCCGGTGAGTCAACCAATCATACTTGGTCCCCTTGAGGTCCTCCAGGCCTTCCTTCATCAATGCCCGGTGCTCCTGTCGCCGAACCTTGTCCACGGCAACTCCCAGACACTTCACTACGTGAAACTTGTCAAAGGCCACCTTCCGCTGCGCCTCTGGCACATGCTCCAGCGTGGCGTTGATGTAGGCTGGCCACATGTCCATGCTGACACTCTCGATGCCCTCCAGCTGCTCCACAGTGAGTCCAGCATACCAACGCGTAAGTGTTTCTTTCCTACGGTCTTCGCCCACATGCAGCACCGTACCCGCCTTTGCATCCGAAACAATGGTGACATACGCATGGCGCTTGCGAAAAGAGGTCTCATCCACGCCAATATGGGCAACATTCCGTTCCTTCCTCCGCGCAAGGCCGCGTTGCACCGCGCGCTGCATGATCCCGTCTATCGCATTCCAGCTCACCCCCATCAGACGGGACACCGCCGATACGCTCGCCTCCTGCAGCCAATCAATCACCAGCGCCTCAAACTCCGCAGTGAACCGTGACATAGGTTCCGCCCACGGAACCGACACGGTGCGCACTCCATGCTCTGGACACTCCACGCGGGGAAGTTGCGCAACCACCATGGTGCGATACGCACACAGATCCAAGTGACGCCATTGCCGACGACGGTGGTCGTAGCCCGGAGACGCCGTGCCGCACTCCGGACAAGGCAGCTGATGGCCTTCCTCGCAAGCTACATGAATCCGGACTTCTTGCGCCTCATGCGCAAACGTCACCTCGGAAACCTTCCAGGGAGCCTGGATGCCCAAGAGGCAACCGATATCAGTCTTTAGTTGTGACATATCGCTGCTGGGGTTAGAGAACGTGTGCGCCATCGTGTTGATGGCCTTGAAACAGACAAGAAGCGGGTATGAATCCGCATAAACTCATTTCGTTTCCCGTTGAATACAACACTGCACCCATCTAATCAGGGGAAGAGCCACAATTTGGCACTAGGGTACCGCTCACGAGAAAGCTCAGACGCACGTCGCGTGATAAGGCGCGCCAACCCCATACCACGCCATCGAGGCGAAACTATCAGCCCCGAGTTTGCCACGTATTTGCCGCGATCCCAAGTTTCAATGTAGGAGAAGCCAGCTACATCAGATTTTGACCCCAGGGCGATGACCGCCTTGCCTTCTGCCATCTTGCTACGGATATACACGGGCTTTCGCTTGGAGACGCCAGTGCCGCGCGCCAGATAAGCTCGCAGACCTCCTCGGCAAGGACAAAGTGTTCCTTCGTAGCTACCTGGATCTCGATGCCCGAATCACTGCTCCTTTTTGGTGCCTGGAGAAGAACGGTGCCGTCCCTGAATTGCTGCAAAACGCAAGCAGTCTAGTCCATGAAAAGAAAAAGTACTACCGCCTTATGGCCCGTTGACGCGATCGCGAAACCTCACCAAAGCAAGACATCGACCAGCGAGCAAGGTAACGCTTGGTCAAATTACATGAAAGGGAGCGCTCTCGACAGACGAGGGCTGCAAGCAGGGTCAAAAGTACCCGTGGAATGAGTTACTGAAAGTCCAGCTGCCAGAGAACTCTGGTGGGCCGCTATCGCCGCAAAGCCCGAAGCCTGACGGTGCCGTCGATAGATCTAGCCTGGATGAGGTCACCACCACCATTGACTTGACCGTTAGCACTCTTTTCCTGGATGCGTCCTGAAAATTCCAGTCCGGATTCGATGTCAATGGCGTTCCCGGACAACTGCAGATTGGCTGCGTGCTTTCCAGACAACAAGATGTTTACGTTGCCATTTGTTGATCTGGCATCAACAGTTCCGGGGCTCACAAGCGCAAGCGTGATATCTCCGTCAAGAGCGGAGACGGTAACACTGCCCTCAACTTGATTCATGGAGATATCCCCGTCGGAAGTGCTGGATGAGATGCGCGCGCCTTGGACATCGCCAAACGTGATGTCACCGTCCAGTGTTTTCGCGTGTATGGATTCTCCGTCAGCTGACTCCACTGCGATGTCCCCGTCCGACGTGCGAAGCTCCACTGTGCGCCCGTTTACGGAGCCTACAGCGATGCTTCCATCCAGGGTATTGGCTTGCAAAGCACCTGCCACAGATTCAAGGGAGATGTCCCCGTCGGAGGTGCTTAAGACGACTCGCGTGGCTTGGACATCGCCGAACACAATGCCACCGTCCAGAGTCTTTGCGTGTACGGATTCGCCGTCAACTGATTCTACTACGATATCCCCATCCGAGGTGCGAAGCTCTACTTCATAGCCATCCACGGACCCTACCGCGATGTCTCCGTCAAGTGTCTTTATGTGCAGGTCACCTTGGAGCCGGTTGATAGAAACACTGCCATCACTCGTTCGGACGCCGACGGTAAAGGACTCAGGAATCTGGACGCGGACATCAATGTCAGGCGTATTGCGCCAGTTATTCCAGAACTGGCGTCCCTGACGATCACTGGAAATGCGAATAGCGTTATCATCAATCCGCACATCAAAATTCTGCTGCTCGAAATACTCACGGCCCTTGGCCAGATCCTTGCCGGAAATGGACACCACGACGCTAATGTCGCCTTCCGTGCCGGATAGGACAGCGACATCTGCGTCCAAAACGCTCACTATAAGGGACTCGGCCTCGGAAGCGTCAAAGGATGTGTCTATCATGACCTCAGATCGAACTTGGGCCGATGCACACACAAGGACTAACAGGTTGAGTGCAACTGCGGACAGGAAGCTGGAAGGATTCATGGAGTGTGCGGAATGGGTGATTCTTTGTCTGTACTACGCGGCCCCGGTGAGCGTGTTGCGTGCGCAAATGGGCAATTGAAACGAGCTCGGCAGCTGCAACTGAGTACAGCCTTCCTGACATCTGCCGGGACGCGAAGTATTGCTTGGCTTGCGAAGTGGCTGACGCGTGTTGCCTCTGCCTATCACTGCATACTGCGCAGTCGGACTTCACCGCCGGAAGCCCGCACATAGATGAGCTTGCCGCCGCCGTTAATGTACCCGTCAGCGGTTCCGCTTCCGAACTTACCGGTGAAGTCCAGATCCGATTCGATGTCTATGTATTGGCCGGCCAACTGAAAGTCAGCAGCATGCTCCTCAAGCAGCGTGATGTCTATGTCACCGTCCGATGTAACAACGGAGACCTCGCCGGGACCAAACAGGTTCAACGAGACATCTGAATCTTTGCCGTTGACCTGAATGTTGCCGGTAACAAGGCCAATTTTGATGTAACCGTCAGAGGCGCGCACCGTGCTCCCTATCGTTTGAAGTCGGTCAATGGCTATGTCTCCATTTAGTGAAATGGCTTGCACGTCGCCGGTCAGCGACCCGATATCGATATAGCCATCAGAAGCTCGTACCAAGGTGTTGGCGGCCTGAATGCTGCCGATGGCCAAGTTTCCGTCCGAAGTCTGTACATGGACTATTTCGCTATCAATGGACTCGGCTACAATGCCGCCATCCAAGTTGCGTACGATGGTGCTGGCAGCATGGATATTGCCGAGCATAACATCACCGTCCATGGTCTGACCATGAACTACTTCGCCATCAATTGATTCGACTACAATGCCCCCATCCGATGTGCGCACAACGGTGCTGGTGGCCTCAACATCACCGAGCACAACATCACCATCCACAGTCTAAAGATAGACGGTTTCGCCACTGAGGTAGTTGACAGCGATATCGCCATCCGATGCGCGTGCGGCGGTGCTTGCGGCTTTGACATCGCCCAAAGTAACGTCACCGTCCACGGTGTGAATGTAAACTGACTCCCCATCGACTGATTCGACAAATATGTCACCGTCCGCGGTGCGAAGCTCCACCTCGTCACCTTTTACGGAACCGACCGAGATATCTCCGTCCACTGTCTTGATTTGCAGATCGCCTACCAGTTGGTTGAGGCTGACATCGCCATCGCCGTTGCGGACGTTGACGGTAAAGTGGGTAGGAATGTGTGCCCGCACTACAATCTTGAATTGATCGGGCGACGTATTCCAGGACCGATTGCCACTCGATCGCGACTTGATATACACGACTTCTCCGTCAAAGCCCAGCTCGAAGTCCTGCTCATCTATGTATTTGCGCCCCGCGGCCATGTCGTCCGTCGTTAGCTCTATTTTGACCAAGACTGTGTCAACGTTGCCAGAAAGGATGTAAACATCCGCACCATGGACATCGATCTCGAGGATACTAGTCTCAGAGACAGGGCCATGTCCTTGCACCAAGGCCGCAGTTTGGGCTTGGGCCAAAGTGCTTGCTACAAATAGCAGGTTTAGCGCGGCTACGGCAAGGAGTCTGGGGGATTTCATGACGAGCGGGACTCCCTACCATTTTGTCAAGTACGAAGCAAGAAAAAAATGTCATTCAAATCGAAAAAAAAGCGCAAGCCCCAAGCAGGCTCTTGGAGACTGCGAATGATGTGTCATTGCACGTCTGACTCTGGAGCCATCGCTCAATGGCGAGGGCTTGGAAAGGTCCGTAGCCTCCTTTACTGCGCAGCGGGCATCGGTTATTGTCCATAGGCTTCTGATATGATCCTTCAACTTTGGCCTTGAGGCCGGATGAGCCAGCGATCAGGCGGCAGCAGTCCTGCGACCGGAATCGAAGAGTGTGCCGTCGCGCAGCATGGCGCAGGCGACGGCCAGCAACCGGTCTGCGACCGAGCGCAGGGCGCGGCCGTGGGTGTGGCCGCGCTCGCGCAAGGCGCGGTACTTGGCCCGGCTGATGGGATCGTGCTGGACGGCCACCCTGCTCCAGTGATAGACGGCGTTTACCAGGCGGCGTTGGCAGGCCCGTCGGCGGACTACGCGCCATATTTTGCCGGATCGTCGGGTGACCGGTGCGACGCCGGATAAACAGCGCAGGGCCTGGTAGTCCCGGGAGCGGATGGGGCCCGATGCCTCCGAGAGCAGTGTCGCCAGGACAACGTGCCCTACACCTGGCAGTGACGAAAGGATCGCGGCGTCACGCGGCGTACGGGGTTTCCCAGACGGGGGCTCCTCGCTGTCAGCGGGCCCCTTTTCGCTGTCGGAGGGGTCCTTTTCGCTGTCGGAGGGGTCCTTTTTGCTGTCGGAGGAGGCCTCCTCGCTGTCGGAGAGTCTTTCGAGGATGGCGGCAATGGCGCACTGGGCACCGCTGATCTGCTTCGCGACCAACTCGAGCCGCTCTGCAAGGTATCGGATATGAGAGGTTGCGGCCTCTACGACGCCGGGGGCAACGGTTACGGCTTTGGCACGCAGCGTCTGGATAACCTCCTCGGCTTTGAAGCGCCGTATGCGGTGTTTCTTCAACAACTTGGCCACAGAGGAGGGTCGCACCCGGCGGGCAGCCGTTGGCGTGGGCGCGAGCTTCCAGAGGGCCAGCACCCATGGCGCGGAAAGATCGGCCTTGAGTTCAAGGAACTGTGGGTAGTAGCGCCAGAGCTGGTCGCGGAGGCGGTTGGTGAGGCGGGTGCGCTCGGCGGTCAGCTCATCGGTCATGCGCGACCATTCGCGCAGCTCTACAATCTCGGCATCCAGCGGATCAAGCGCGCGCAGGCAATCCAGATCAGTGCGGACCGCGTCTGCCAGTACACGAGCGTCCCTACGGTCATCTTTGGCGCCCGCAGGCGAAAAACGATCCCGGAAGCGATCCAGCTGCTTGGGATTGATGGAAAAGACCTGAAACCCGCGCTCGAGCAGGCTGTCTACGACCGGGCCGTGAGGCGTCTCGATGGCGGTCGCAACGTGCCCGGCCTCGCAGGGTGCGCAGCCGAGCATCCAGTCGAGCATTTGGCCGATCCCCTCACCGGAGTGCGGGAAGGCCTTCTCGCCGAGGACGGTGCCGTCAGAGGCGAGAACGCAGGCCTGATGGGACTGGGAGCCCCAGTCAATGCCAGCAAAGATGGTCGGTTGAGAATGCGTGGATATGGTGGCTACCTCCTTTGTGAATGATGAGTGATGTATGACTGCGAGTCGCCGTGACGCTCCATCAGTCCCTGTATCGGTGCTCCAAGGCACGGACTCCCTACGGGGGGTATGTCACAGCACTCACCCGGGGCACAGATCCCGCCCAGGCGCTCGAAGCAGCAGGGGGTAACTGGTTGCTCCCGGGGAGTTGACTCGTGCTGACGCGACGCAAACGGAGCACAACGTTTCGTCGAAAGCAAGAAAAACGAGCTGGCTAAGTTTGAGATCATCGACTGCTAGTCATGACTTCCACCTTCTCCATCCCATAGATCACTCTACCGACTTACTCCGTTAAGCATCACGAACAAGATACAGGGGTATGGCCCAAAAGTAGCTGTGCTATACTACGCTTTGTGGGACAGTTCCGCGCTGGCCGTGGACAAATCTGCGTGGATTCGAGCGGAGCCACTGGTCCGAAGAAGCCGAGCCGCCGGTGTAGCGTGGCATCTATCAAGGTAGCAGCGCGTTTAATCAGGCTGTTCGAATACGGTGATTTATGGCCAATCCCGACGACAAAAAGCTGAAGCGCCGGCAGGCGGCGGCAATACGGAAAGAGTTCCTGGACTTCTTTGCGGAAAAGCAGCATGCCATTGTCCCCAGCGCACCACTGGTGCCACGAGACGACCCGTCACTACTGTTCATCAATGCCGGGATGAACCAATTCAAAGATGTGTTTCTGGGGACCGGTACGCGCAAATACCGGCGTGCGGCAGATTCCCAAAAGTGTTTGCGCGTCTCTGGAAAGCACAACGACCTCGAAGAAGTAGGGCACGACACCTACCACCACACGTTTTTCGAGATGCTCGGCAACTGGAGCTTTGGTGACTACTTCAAGGACGAGGCCATTGCTTGGGCGTGGGAGTTGCTCACGGATCGCTGGGACCTTGACCCCGAACGTCTGTATGCTACCGTGCACGAGGGAGACAAAGCGTTTGGACTGGGAGCGGACGACGAGGCGGCCAAGTATTGGCGCCGGCACCTTCCAGCCAGCCATGTCCTGTACTGCTCCACCAAAGACAACTTCTGGATGATGGGAGACACGGGTCCGTGCGGCCCGTGCTCCGAAATCCACATAGACTTGCGAACGGATGCAGAGCGTGCCCGGATACCGGGGCGGGAACTGGTGAACAGGGACGATCCACACGTCATCGAGCTGTGGAACTTGGTTTTCATCCAGTTCAATGCCACTTCTAGTGGTGTGTTGGAGCCGCTTGCGGCCCGGCATGTCGACACAGGAATGGGGCTTGAGCGGCTAACGGCCGTTCTGCAGCATGCTACCAGTACCTACGATACCGACCTGTTTGCGCCCTTGACCGATCGCATAGCCGCCCACTCGCCCATTGAGGCCATACGCGCCTATGACGACATCACCGATGAGAATCAGCAGGCGAGGATTCGCGTGGCCATGCGAGTGGTTGCTGATCATATCCGGGCCATTGCATTCGCCATAGCCGACGGCGTGGTGCCGGGAAACGTGGGCCGAGCATATGTCATTCGGCGGATACTGCGCCGAGCGGCGCGCTATGGATATACGGAACTCGGTTTTCGGGAGCCATTCCTGTACAAGCTCGTGGAGCCGCTGGTTGCGCTGATGGGCAAACAGTTTAAAGAGCTTGTCGCGCACCAGGACCGGATAGAGAAGAACATTCGCGGCGAAGAGACGGCATTCCTTCGAACGCTTGGCAATGGCATCGTTCTGTTCGAGCTCATGGCACCCTATATGCTGGCCTTCGCCGATGCTGACCTCGAATTGCGCCAGTCGGCGTACAAACGCTTGCAAGTCGATACGCGCGCTACCGATCTGCTCCAGAAGGCATATCCCTTGGAGGAAGGCCCGGCAAATTGTATTGACCGGTTTGCTGCAGCGGCGTCCAAAAGGGAAGTGCCCGGGGAGCTGGCGTTCCTTCTGCACGACACCTACGGATTCCCGCTGGACCTAACCCAGCTAATGGCGCGTGAAAAAGGCCTGGGGATCGATAGGGCCCGTTACAATGGGCTGATGGCAGAGCAGATCAAGCGGGCGCGGAAAGACCTTCGATCCAAGAATGTTGCGCTGAACACGGGCAAGGACCAAGCCTTCTGGCAGGCTATCAGCGCGGGTAGTGACTCCGCATTCCTAGGCTATGACACGCTGGCGGAGTCAGGTCTCTCAATTCGGGCGATCCATGAAGGCACTCCATTCATGATAGTGCTTGATGCTACCCCATTCTATGCGGAGAAAGGCGGCCAGGTCGGCGACACCGGTATCCTGCGAATCGGAGGTGAAGAAATCCGAGTGGTAGATACCCAAGCCGGCAACGGACAGGTCCGACACATCGTGAATCGTTTGCCGCAGCGCGTTCAAGATGCCGTGTACGCGGAGGTTGATAGTACGCGACGCACAAGGATATGCAAGCACCACACGGCAACTCATCTGCTGCATGCTGCACTGCGAAAGGTGCTGGGCCCAAGTGTGGCCCAGAAAGGATCCCTTGTTGCTCCGGGGCATCTGCGCTTCGACTTTAATCACTTTGAGAAGGTTAGCGCTGCGGAGATACGCCAGGTTCAGGAGATTGCCAATAGCGTGATCCAGCGCAACGTGCCGGCAGAGATAGAAACAGATGTGCCGATAGACCAGGCGCTCGCGCGTGGTGCTACGGCGCTCTTTGGGGAGAAATATGGCAGCCGGGTGCGGGTTGTTGTGTTTGACGAGGACTTTTCCGTT
This sequence comes from Rhodothermales bacterium, assembly GCA_965262785.1. GTDB lineage: Bacteria > Bacteroidota > Rhodothermia > Rhodothermales > Bin80. The sequence goes on along the minus strand of OZ253559.1, from coordinate 4,034,536 downwards.
GAGCTTTGCGGTGGTACGCATGTGGGAGCGACAGGGGAGATTGGATTCATGCTGCTGCGCACGGAGGGATCAATCGCCGCCGGAATTCGGCGCGTCGAAGCAATCGCCGGGCTTGATGCACTTGGTGTGGCACAGGCAGAACTCGCGGAGCTTGGCCGCGTCCGCGGGCAGCTTAAGGGGCAGCCGGGTGACTTGAATGAGTCCGTTGCTGCGCTACAACAAGCAAACAAAACGCTTCAAAAGGAGGTCGAACGATTGCGCAATGAGCGTCTGGAAGCAAGCTTGGAAGGGTTTGTCCAGTCAGCAGCGAACGTAGGTCCCTGGCGCGTAGCGGTAGGGCGCATCGCCGATGCGAAGATGGATACCCTAAGAAAACTAGGTGTAGAGCTTCGTAGTCGACTTGGACCTGGAAGCGTTGGCGTGCTGGGTGCTGCCGACCCCACCGGCGGGAAAGCGTACCTGGTTGCGACGGTATCTGACGACCTCGTTTCGCAAGGCGTGAAGGCGGGTGCTATCGTAAGGCAGCTTGCCCCCCACGTTGGCGGTGGAGGGGGAGGGCGCCCACAATTGGCTACCGCAGGGGGACGCAGCCCCGAGAAGCTGGATGGCGCGCTTGGAGTTGCGCGGCGCAGTGTCGGCGACATGCTCAACGCGCTTGGCTAAGCAACCAACGCGGCGTGCACTTGTTGAACGGGCGCACGGAGGGGTGCCGGAGCGGTCGAACGGGGTGGTCTCGAAAACCATTGTAGGCCTTGCCTACCGGGGGTTCGAATCCCTCCCCCTCCGCCCTTGGGGTATGGCCTGTCGTATTTTCGCATCCAACGGTTCACGTCACTACCACACCGTCTTACCATCGGTTGTGATGCTGTGTGCAACGCTGTTGCCCTGCGCCGGAAGCCATGCGCAGCTCCCGGACTTGGGGCGACTGTACCAGCCTGTGCCAAGGCCTCCGGGGATTCGGTACCAGATGTTGGAGAGCGAGCATTTCCAGATAATCTTCCAACAGGGGGCAGAGCCTGAAGCGAGAGAGGCAGCGGCCGTCCTGGAACACGAACTTCCCAAAGCAGAGGCAATTACCGGGCACAGTCGACCCATGCGCATGCCCGTGATACTGAACGCTTACAACGATCGAAGCAACGGGTTTGTCACGACGCTGCCATTCAGGCAGGAAATAGAATCCTCCAGCATCAAGGGACAGCGCCTTTCGGCGCGATACACTTCTTGGATGCAGGCTGTGGTACCTCATGAGCTCGTTCACGCCACGCAAGCGCACTCCCACGCGGGATTTGGGATAGGCGGCCTGTTGCGGCTGGTGTCGCCGGACCTCGCGCGATCGCTCAACTTGGGGCTTCCCCCGGGACTCTCCGAAGGCGCGGCCGTGTACCACGAAAGCACGGTACAGGAGGGTGCAGGTCGGCTGAACTTCTCATTGTTTCAGATGCAGTTCCGCGCAGCCATGTCGTCCAAAAGGCCTTGGTCCCTTGCGCAGATTCTTGAACTACCAGCCTATTCCTATCCTGCAAGCAGGCACTACAGCGGTGGCGCCAATCTCTTTGCACATCTTGCCAGAGACGACGGCGGCGAGTTTTTTCGTGTCACCAAGGCGCTGCACTACAGATTGCCGCTTTTTGGCACCGGAATTGAGTTATGGCGCAGTACTGGCATGATGCCCCGCCGTCTTGGAACTACATTCCGACAGGAAATGAAGGCACTGGAGGCAGCCCGCCAAGCATCCCTTGGACCCGTCACGAGTGGGCACCTGGTAGCCACGGGGCCCGGACGGAGCCATCGACGCCCGCAGTGGCTCAATGACAGCACCGTGGTTGCGCATGTCTCCGGGTATGATATGCGCACGGGCTTTTACTTGGTCGACATGGCCAGTGGCTCATTGCTGCCAGTTGCCTACCAGTCCGTTACCGGCGACGCATCCTTTAGCCTATCGCGTGACGGGGACGCGTTACTCTTTTCCCGGTACGTTCGTGATCTGCATGTGGCGTCCCAATGGGTTTCGGATGCTTTTCAACTTGAATTGGCTACGCGCAAGATGCGCAGACTCACTCGGGGCCAGCGCGTGTTTTTTCCTGTTCAGGGGCGCAGCCGGATGTGGGCGATCCAAAATCAAGGCCAATTCACCGGCTGGGTGCAGATCGGCAAGGGAGGCACCGTAAAACGCATCTCCAAGCCCATGCGGGCCACTTTCATTCAAGTGGTGCCATCTCCCGATGGTGAAGAGGCCGCGGTGTTACTCCGGCAAGAAGGCCGGCAGGGCATCTATCGTGCGATTTGGCGCGGCGGTGACGAGCCGGAATTGGAACCTTGGATTGTCTTCAAGCACGCCTCAATCTATGATGCCTCGTGGCACGGTCAGTACCTGTTGTTCACGGCAGACCCGGGGGGCGTAGCCAACGTGTTTGCTGCGTTTGGCAGCCAGCTTGTACAGCTGACCAATGCGCGCTTCGGTGCGATGGAGCCAAGCCTTTCGCCAGATCACGGCACGCTGGCCTATGTAGAATATGCGCACGAGCGCTACGACCTCAAGACCGCCCTGTTTGACGTCGCGAAAGCCCGGCCTGTGCCGGCTTCTCAGCTCCTTTCTATCGTACCGCGCGTGCCTCGCGTCGTGCCGCTCACCGGTGGTGCGGTCGTGCCGTATCGGGCCGCGCGGCACCTTCGCCCAAGAACCCTGCTTCCGGATTTTCTCGACAGTGGCAACGGCAACCCTTGGGACGGTGCCTTAGGTGTTGGACCGGGCCTGACGTTACAAGGAGCGGACCCGCTACGGCGTTGGGCCTACGCGCTTGGCGCGCATTACCAGGCCGAAAGGATGTGGTATTCACTGGGCTTGGCAACACATCTTGGGGGCGTGCGTACGGACCTTGAGGTGTACACAGAGCCAGGAACTGCTGTGGTGGTGTCCGGCGAACGCGTCGCGGCGGAAACTGTTGGCCAGGAGCATCGTGGAGCGCGACTCGGCTTGAGCTTGCCTGTCTTCGCGGACTCTAACATTCGTAATACCACCTTGCACGTGGCCCTGGCGGGTACCTTTTCAGAGAACCGGCTGTTCGCGCTTCCAGGGAAAACGCTTCCTCAAGTGCCGCTGGAGTGGCGCTCCTTCAAGAGCCGGCTAACCTTGGGACCCACCGTTTATCTGCGCTACCGCACGAGCCTGAATGTGCGTGACCTCATGTCCAACAGTGGAACGACACTAAGCGTGTCAGCAGACTGGGATCTGTGGGAAGAGCGCGAAGGCGACCGGAGCGGAATGACAGCGCGCGTCGCACAGTATTTTTCGCTATCGCACCGTACGCACACCGGTATTCGGCTGCGCGCGACACTGGTTGCACAGAGTATTCCAGGGATCTACAATCTAGAGTACTTTGCGCCGCGCGGATACGAATACGAACACTTTTCCGCACGGTCGTATGTTGGATTGGATGGCTTGGTAATGCAGCCGCTGTGGTTTATTGACAACGGACTTGTGCTGCTGCCCATATATCTCAAGGTACTTTTTGCCTACGGCTTCGCGGAATTTCTCTATGGGAGCGAATCCGATGTGCGTTACAGAGCCGTCGGCGCAGGCCTTGGCCTGCAGCTCCGTCTGATTCATCACCTGAACTTGGAGTTTCGGCTTGGGTGTTCATACTTAATAGATGCGGACAGACTCCGATGGACGCTCCGGTAGTGACGCGTTGGAAACCGACAGTGAGCCGTTAGGGTTTACGCCATGTCTAAAGCCTAGCGACATGTCTCGACTGCTCTTAAAGACCGGTGTGCTGTTGGCGCTGGTGGTAATCCCGTTGCACGTGCCTTCAGCCTTTGCCCGGGAGTTTGAGTGTTCGGTTAAGGTCAACTACCGGCAGCTTGAGGGCTCCGGCTTTGAATTCCTCAACGACATCCAAGTGCTGGTTGAGGACTACATGAACAAGAATAACTGGACCGAGGACCGGTTCGAGGTGCACGAGTTGATTCGGTGTTCGATGCAAATCATCTTCCTGGACGCATACACGCAGACGAGGTTTCGCGCGCAGATCGTTTTGACGAGTACGCGTCCCATTTACGGGACTACGGCCAAGACCACTGTGCTGCAGATCAACGACAACCAGTGGGAGTTTGCGTTTGCGCAGGGAACTCCACTCGTCTTTGAGACGGAGCGATACAATGAGCTCACGTCAGTGCTGGATTACTACGCGTACCTCATGCTTGGGTATGACTACGACACATTCAGTGAGTTAGGTGGAGAACAGCACTTCCAAAAGGCCAGGCGCATTCAGCAAGCTGCCGCCACTGCCAATGGCGCCGGTTGGAGTGGCCTGGACCAGGAAAGTCGGGTTCGCATCGTAGATCAGATGACGGGTCCGCGCTTCAAGCCACTGCGCGAGGCCTACTTCAAGTACCATTTCTTTGGACTTGATCACTTCACCAAGAACGTAGACCAGGCTCGGCAGGCGATCCTGGAGGTTCTTGCGACTATGCAGGAACTCTACAACGACTTGTCGAGGCAGTATGTCTTTGACATCTTCTTTTCAACGAAGTACCAGGAACTTGCATCTGCCTTTGAGCAGTCTGACGAAAGCTCGCAGGCATATTCGCTGCTGGCCGATGTCGATCCATCTCACCTTACCACATACGATCAGCTCGTGCAATAGCGGCGAGCGAGACAACATCAGCAAACGCATATGAACGCTAGGACTGCCGTACTCGCCCTTTCCGGCTGCCTGCTCTTGGCGGCAGCCATCGGCTGGAACCTGCTTCAGGAAAATCAACCTCACGTGGTCGTCTACAAGTCACCTACTTGCGGTTGCTGCGTGAAGTGGGCAGACATGCTGGAAGAAGCGGGCTTCGAAGTAGAGGCAAAGAATGTCAACAACCTCGGCGCCATTAAGGCTGAGTTTGGTATTGCCCGTGAGCTCTCGTCGTGCCACACGGCGGTCGTGGATGACCGCTACCTTCTGGAAGGCCATGTGCCGATCGAGCAAGTAAGAAGGCTGCTCGAGGAGAAGCCAGACATCAAGGGGCTGGCGGTGCCGGGGATGCCGATCGGCTCTCCAGGAATGGAAGGCCCTAACCCGGTGCCCTTTAACGTCCTAGCATTTGGCGAAGAGGGCCACTCGGTATACGCGACAATTACCCCGTAGCAGTCCAGCCATGATATTGCCGATCCGTGTGTTTGGCGACCCGGTTCTGCGGGCAAAAACGCATCTGGTGTCCGGCCCAAGTGAAGCGTTGGAAGCGCTGCTAGCGGACATGATCGAAACCATGCGCAACGCACGAGGCGTCGGTCTTGCTGCGCCGCAGGTTGGGCGGTCGGAGCGGGTATTCCTGGTAGACCTTGCGCCCATGATGGACGAAATGGACGAGGAGGAACGCGCGCAGTGTCCGCCCCAGCCGATGGTACTCATCAACCCTGAGATACAGTGGGAAAGCCAGGAGGAGGTGGACTTTGAGGAGGGCTGCCTTTCCATCCCCGATGTGCGGGAAATCGTAGTTCGCCCCGAGCGTATCCGCATTGCATACCAGGACAGGCAATTTGCCAGTCACACGCTAGCGGTAGGTGGGCTTGTGGCACGCGTCATACAGCATGAGCATGATCACCTTGAAGGCGTGTTGTTTATTGATCACCTCAGCTCCTTTCGGCGGACGCTACTTAAGCGACGCCTCCGGGAGATGGTACGTGGGGAGGTGGAAGCTGACTATGCCATAGCGGTCTACCAAGGTGTCCTCTCAGCCTCGTAGTCCAACAGGCGCGGCTTGCTTGCCTCGAAAGTCTAGCACCTCACATCCGGCACTTGCACAATGAGGCACCGCGCAATTTACAAATGAGTAGGCATAGCAGGTCTACGGCATCATCCGTGAAGCACTGGCTCCATTCCTGGATCGCTCTGGCTGCGGCTGTGGCTTTTTCCTTGGCAACGCAACCTGTTGCCGGCCAGGCCACTGCGCCAGCAGACGAGGTATCTATGCCGAAGCTGATCTTGCCTACGGACAATACGGCGCTGCTGCGGGACGATGGCCCGGCCTTCTATCAGTACACTGACCGCCCGATCAAGCCGGGTTTCGATAAGCCCTGGATGGGTGGGCGTTACGGCTTTGTTCGAGATGGCATCCAGACGCGATGGGGCATCCTGTACCCGCGATTTCATGAAGGGATCGACATAAAGCCGGTGGCGCGTGCGGCCAATGGCGAGCCGCTGGACGAGGTGCGAAGCATTGCCGACGGGGTAGTAGTGCATACAAACCGGGCCAGTCGACATTCCAGTTACGGCCGCTATGTGGTGGTGGAGCACTGGTGGCGCGGTTTTCCTTACTATTCGTTGTATGCGCACCTAAACGCGATCCATGTTGAGCCGGACCAACCGGTTGCGCAGGGCACACCGCTGGGTCTGATGGGCTACACCGGTAGTGGGATTAACCGGCGGCGTGCCCATGTGCACGTGGAGGTCAACCTGTTGCTGAATCGGTACTTTCAGGGGTGCTACGATGACTATTTCCCAAGCGACGAGAATCGTCAAGGGCTTTTCAATGGTTTGAACATGTCCGGCGTTGATGTTGCGGGCCTGTACGTCGGGCTGGCGGAGGATTCTTTGTTTTCAGTCCGGCACCTTGTGGAGCAGACGCCCGGATTCTTTAGGGTAGTCGTGCCGGCGCAGGAAATGCTGGACATCCTTTGGCGTTACCCTTGGCTTTCGCCGCAGCTGCAAGGCTGGCTGCCAGAATTTGGAGCGCCGGTGGACTTTGCGAGCTCGTGGGCACTGACGTTTTCTCGATCAGGGCTACCAGTGCGCATTGATGCGTCGGAAGCTAAAGTTGAGCGGCCTATCGTTGAAATCCTTGAGCCGACCGCCATTCCCTATCAGTATCTCACCAACGGATTGGTCACGGGGTCAGGAGGCAATCCGAAGCTGACGCGTAGCGGGCGGCGCCTAGTAGACTTCATTACCTGCCCTGCCCCGGAAGTGCTGGAATTCACGTGGTAATGCGACGGCTGGCGCAGTTCCGCGGTGCAATGCGCGGCACCCTGCCCACAGTACTACTAGCCTTCGCGTGGCCGGTGTGCGCTCAGTCCATTTCCGGTACGGTAGTGGATGCGCATTCTGACAGCCCACTGGATGGGGCCACCGTAGTCCTGGTAGGTACGCTGTATGCTACCGCTGCCGACTCGGCTGGCACCTTTACCCTCGGTCCGCTGCCCGTGGGCAGCTACGACATGGAGGTCTGGCGCCACGGGTACTTGCCGTCGCGCCAGCGCGTCACATTAACACCTGACCGAGACCTTGTGACAAGCATTCGCCTTAGACGGGAGTATCGTGAGACACCCTTGCCCGCTTCAGTGGGGCACGTATGGCGGCAACACGATGTGCGCCGTCCTTTGCACGAGGCGATACGGGTTGTTCCGGCGGTGCAGATTGCTCGAAGGAGTATTCACGACTACGCTCCCGTGATAAGAGGCATGCATGCCGCGCAGGTGGATGTGAATGTGGACGGTATGCGCAGCACGCCAGGCAGTCCGTACGGGCCGACTATTCAGACGCTGATATTACCGTATGAGATGGAGGTAGTCACTGGTCCTTATGCGCTTACTTGGGGTCAAAATGCTTTCGGTGCAATACGCGTAAGAACGCCCTTTCAGCATGTGGTTGCCGCGGAAGCAGGCTACGGAGGTTCTCCGCGCCGATATCGGGCCGCAGCGGTCGTGGGTCGCATCAGGCGTGAGTTGGCGTATGAATTCACGGGTAGCTACGACTCGGCGAATGGCTATTTGGACCATTTAGGAAATCAGCCGCTTACCGACCTGGTCGCCAGCGCTGTGCGGGGAAGAGCACGCCTTCGGCACGAGGCTGCGGAAGTCGTGGGCTGGGCAGGGTACCAGGGGCGCGCCGCACAGGGGAATACCGGCGTCTACCAGGCGGATGCCGGTGCGCGCTTTGCTCAATCAATCAATGGCCGCATGGTGCGCAACGTGGACATGGGTGCGAGCTGGCAGCAGCGCTCTTTGTCTGGTTGGCCTTACTCGGACTCGCGAGACTCTGACGAGCGGCAGATCGGCGCCCATGCAATTCTGCACTTTTCACCGGTGGGTAGTTGGCGGGTGATTGCAGGCACGGACATGACGGGCGCACGGTACGACAAGGAGCAACAGGACCAAGTCGGCGTGTTCGCTTATGGGTCCAGAGCGGCCAACCGCGCTCGCTACAGCGGCGCAGTGCGTGTGCAAGGGATATCGTCTCGGAACCAGCCTTTGGAGATGCACCTAAGTGCAGCTGCCGCGGCCGTGGTATCCGTTGCAAACAATCTGCGAGTCTCAGGCACGCTTGGTTCGGCAGCGAGGCCAGCTGGCGTCTATGAGCGCCATCCTGGTCGTGTGCCCTACGCGCGAATGCCGCTAAGCTTTCTCGTCGACGGAAGCGCGACCCTAAGGCCGGAGCGTGTTTTTCAAGTGGATTTGGGGCTTCATGGCAGGTTCCCAGGCACCAACGCCTCGCTGGGCGCCTTCGTGCAGCGCATGTGGGGGCAAATCGATGTGATCACGCAACGTAAATACACTAACACCAATGGCACCTTCTTTGGATGCGAGGCCTCGCTTGCGCACGAACTGGCAGGCGAATTCTTGCAATTCACAGCGGGTGCGGCGTACATCCAGAGACGCAGTAAACTCCCGTTAGTCGTGGCGCCGCTGAGCGCCGGAGCTGGCTTGGTGCTCCAGGCCCCGGCCAATCTGTTCGCTCTGGACTTCCAGATGCACGCGGGCACGCCCTCGCGCGTGGAGATCTTCCAGGGAAGTTACCGCGTGCCGGGTCACCTAACATTGGACGCACACTTACGCGTCGCGCTCTCGCATAAGCTCTTGCTAACGATCGGCACAAGTAACATTACGGGTGAACGCTACGGCTGGCACGCCAGCGGGCTCCTTCGCAGCGCGAGGGTCCTGGAGGAGCCGGGGCGGCAATGGACTGTGCGGCTCCGCCGCGGCTTATGAGGATCCTTCGGTCATACGCTTGACAGTTTCGGCAAAAGGACGGTACGAGTATCCTAGTTCCTGGATGGCTTTATCATTGCTGAGTCTCCAAAACTGAAACAGCCCTCGGATTGCCTTGCGGTCTAATTCAGGGTTCTTTCGGAGTGCCAGTGCACTGTACTCGATCGCCGTGACGAATGCCAGAGCCAAGCCAAGTGAAAGCTTACGGCTTGGCACAGGCACCCCGGCCGCTTCGGCCATGAGGCGGAAGATGGTGGCCCAGGAAAGGTTTTCGCCGCCCAGAATGTAGCGCTCACCAGTACGCCCGTGTTCCATCGCCAGTATATGCCCACCGGCGACATCATCGACGTCTACCACATTCACACCGCCAGAGGGTATGCGCAGGAGGCCCCGCAGCTTTTTGACGGCTTCAAAGATTCTGATGGTGTTCTCTCCAGGGCGGCCGGGCCCAAAGATCACTGCCGGATTCACAATGACCGCGTGGAGGCCTTCCGCAAGTCCGCGATGTATCTGCAGTTCGGCGTCGCGTTTCGAGATGGCATACTGCGAGTTCATTCGCGAATTCTGCCACGTGGCGGTCTCGTCCGTTAGGAGCCCGTTGCCCTCTTGGCGGCCCAACGCAGCTATGCTTGAGGTATGAACGAGGCGTCGAATGCCTGCAGCCAATGCTGCATCCACCACGTTGGCGGTTCCCTCCACATTTACGCGTCGCATCCGCGCAATAGTTCTCCGCTCTCTCGCCATAACCCCTACCGAGCCTGCGACATGATATATGCAGTCTACCCTCCGCATTGCTTCTTGCAGAGACTCAGGATCTCTCACATCGCCAACAGCATGCTCAACAGACCGTGCGTGATTGCCCAGCAGATCAAGCTGGGAATTTGTTCGCCTGAGGATGCGTACGTCTGAGCCTCGCTCCAGGAGTTGGCGAACCAAGGCCGATCCAACGAAACCTGTAGCGCCCGTTACCAGCGTCTTCATGATGCGATTGCAGCGTATCCAGCTAAACTGGTACGTAGAGCGCCCCATGATGTCCCGTAGTGCGGTCTGGTGTCCGCAAACTGGTCCAATGGCAGCGCTTCGAGATTGTCGTCAGCAAGGCTATGGCAGGTTTAATGTCTGTTGGGAATGGGGCTATCGTGCTGCTGCCTGCTCCACTTGCACGGATGAGTCCGCTTGGGCTGTGTAGCCAAGCAGGCATCATTTCAATCGGGCCATGCCAGTGTGCTCAGGAATTGACCGATTGTGCTGTACCTACGGCGAACTCAGGCAATGTCGGCGGGCGCCGCGGTTTGCAAGCATTTCGGCAATACCCTGGGGTCGAGCGAGGTAGCCCGCCAATCCAGAGGTTTGCCAAGCCAGGCCGCAGTCAGGTAGCATCGGTAGTGGCTAGGCGCGTGGATCTCCAGGAGCCGGCGGCTTGTCCGCCGACTTGCTTCGAATCTTGGTCGGACGTCCAACTGCTCGCCAGCGATGGCAGCGACCATTAGCAGCCGCATGTACGTCCAGTCGCGCTTGGTCGTGAGCGTGTACTTGAGTAAGGGAGCGTGCCCGCTCCTGGCGCAGCCCTTAGAAACTCAAGTGCAAGGCACTAAAGAATCCCGATCGAGCACCAATCGGCGGTGGGTCAATCTGCGCTGCATGGCCCGTCGCGTTACAGCTTTGTGGTAGTTCATCAGTGCGCCGGATCCACGGTCAGCACTGGCGTGGCGGCGGTAGCTGGCCTTTCTGCGATGTCACAAGCAGTTTTGCGCCCATTCAGGTGCCGCTAGTTTGCGAATTCAACTAGGAGTGCATTCTTTGCTACCGCGTCCCCTGCCGTTACATGAACTTTGCGTATCACGCCCGCGGTAGGCGCCCGCAGCTCGTTTTCCATTTTCATGGCTTCCAGCACGACAATTCCTTGTCCTCCCTTAACGGCATCTCCTTCGTGGACGCTGACACGGAGAACAAGCCCGGGCATGGGGGCACGCAGGCTCTGCGCGTTTGCTCTTGCTCCACGGTGCTCAGAAAATTTCTCCAGGAGCAATGCCTTGGTGTCCTTTACCTCTACCCGGACCGGGATTCCTTCGATACTGACCAGCGTGGTGGCGCCATTCTCACCTAGAACAACGTCATAACTGGCCTGGTCCAGAATCAAACTGTAGAGGTTGCCGGCGACCTTCTCCAAGGACACAGACACGGTCTTGCCGTCAATCATGACGTGCCCTTCCAGTACGCGGATGACAAATGAGCGGTCACCGACCGTAACCACAAAGTCCTGGGGCGCAGCATGCATGGCACAAACCTTAGCAGGCAATGGGAGTAAACCGCAGCGCAAAGGTCCGCGCGTCAAGCGCGGTCGCAGCTCATGTCAAGGAAGGTACAGGTATTCGATCTACCATGAGAATAGCAAAACGCATAGCAGTCCTTGCCATGCTGATGATCGGGGCTTGGTGCGCGCATGGCCAGTCAGGGACGACTGCAGCGACTGAACAGCTATTCAGCCGCATCATGAGTCAGGCGCGCCAGTCAGGGTTGCATGAAGAGCCACTGGAGAAGATCATGCGCACCATTGGGCTACAGTTTCTGGGCCAGCCGTATGCAGCTGGGCTATTGGACGAGTCGGCCGAAGAAAAGCTCGTGGTTGACCTCACGCAATTTGACTGCGTGCTCTACGTTGAAGTCGTTCTCGCGATGGCCTTCGGCGTGGCGGCGGCGGAGTATGATTTCAGCTCCTTTCGGCAGCGCCTGAAGTCAATTCGCTATCGGGCTGGCGATATCGACGGCTATTGCAGCCGCCTGCATTATTTCACCGAGTGGATCACCGACAATCAGGCCCGCGGTCATGTAAAAGACATCACGCGCGCTTCCGGCGGCGTGCCGCTGGATAAGACCCTCAACTTCATGTCGAGCCACCGCGACAGCTATCCGCGCCTAGCGGCGAATGACAGCCTGTTTCGCGGGATCATAGAAATGGAACGAGGCTTGGAGGGAGTGGCGCTGTTTCATATTCCTCAGGACAGAATCCATTTGTTTTACGATGCTCTTCGCGACGGAGACATCCTGGCCTTGAGCACGCATATCAATGGGCTTGACGTAACCCACACTGGACTGGCTTTTGCCCAGCCCGACGGCACCTTCGGCATGCTGCATGCCTCGACCTCGGGTGGCGTGATAGTTTCGCCGGACTTGGCAGCCTATGTCCAAGGCAACAAGGTTCAGATCGGAATCATCGTTGCCCGTCCCGTGGACCCTCGCTCGGGGCAGTAGCCCATGCAGTGCTATCCGCCGACAGGTGAGAAGCCGGGGAAGCGAGAACAGGTCGAGGCGATGTTCAACGCCATCGCGCCCCGCTATGATTTGCTTAACAGGGTCCTGAGTTTCGGGATTGACCGGAGATGGCGCTTGGCTGCGGTGCGTGCCTTGGGTACCGAATCCGCAGGGCGCATCCTGGATGTGGCTACGGGCACTGGTGATTTGGCCTTCGAAATACTTCGCCTGCACCCTACGGAGGTCATTGGCCTGGACATCTCGGAAGTTATGCTTGCAGTTGCGCGCGAAAAAGCTGTGCGAAGAGGTGTATCCGATTGCGTCAGCTTTGCGCGCGGCGACGCAGAAGACATGCCGTTCGAGGACAGCATGTTTGACTCGGTATTGGTGGCCTTTGGCGTACGCAACTTCCAGGATCTTGGTCGTGGCCTAGAGGAAATTCGTCGGGTGTTGCGGCCAGGTGGCAGACTCATCGTGCTGGAATTCAGTCAGCCGAAAAGTCGCATGTTCACGTTCGTTTACCTGCTCTACACAAGATTCGTGCTGCCGCTGGTGGGGCGGACGCTCTCACGAGTGCGAGGTGCATATTCCTACCTGCCCGAATCGATTCGTGTCTTCCCGCATGGTGACGAGTTTCTTGCACGTATGCGTACAGCGGGCTTCACCGACCTTAGCGCGCGCACGCTTACCCTCGGCGTGGCATCGCTGTATATCGGACGCGAGCCTGACCAGGCGTGTACTACTGCCGGCGGTACTTGACGAGGCAAATCTCGTTCTTGCCGTCGCGTGTGCGATATTCGACCTGGTCCATGAGGCGACGGATTATATGGACGCCCAGGCCACCAGATCGCCTTTGCTTCGTCAACAACCGGAGTTGGGGCTCAGAATAGGTACTTGCGTCAAACGGCTTGCCATCATCGCAGATTCGGACTGTAAAGCAGCTAGGATCCACGATGATTGTGATCTCAACCTTGTGCCCGGACTTGCCTTCATAGGCGTGTTTAATGATGTTCGTACACGCTTCGTCCACTGCCAACTTGAAAGCCTCTACAGCATCGTCCGAAAAGTCTGCATTCGTAGCATGGCGCACCACAAAACGTCGTACCTGGCGCAAGTGGCGCAGAGAGCTCGTTACCGCAAGAGTGAAGGTGGAGGCAGCCACTAGGTCGGAGGTTGGGCCGTACACGTTGCTTATTGACCGCCTGGCTTCCTGCCGAACAGGCGCACGGCTTCATCAACGGCGTCAACGATATCGAAGAGCATGGGGAAGCCCAGGAGGTCAAACACGTTAAACACCCTGGGCTGCAGTGCGGCAATCTTGATGTCCCCGCTCTCGGCTCGGATTTCCTCGATAAAAGCCATGAACACTCCCAGGCCCGCACTGGAGATATACGCCAAGTGTTCGCCGTCGATCACAATGCTGAATTCGCGATCGCTTTTGCACTTTTCAATGGCCTCCTCTAGTTCCGTGGCCGTATGGGCATCCAACTCCCCCTTCAAGGCGAGTACCCGAATGTCGCCGTGGCGCTGAAAGGCTACAGAAAAATTGCTCATTGCTGCTGCAGTGGATGCGTGTTGTATACACTTACGACTGTTGTCGCCAACAAAGTTACGTCAGTACGGCTTAGGTAGGGCAGGATTCGTTCCATTTGAAAACCAGTAGTGTCATGTCGTCATCATACTGGTGATTGCTCCCCATAAACTGTTGCAAGTTTGCCAGGAGGGCAGTGTGGATTGCGCCGGCGTCGCTGGTCCGCCGTGCTTCAACGGCAGCCAACAGCCTGTCGTACCCGTATTCCTCGCCACCAGGGTTACGGCTTTCGACCACGCCATCGGTATAAAAGACGGCCACGTCGCCGGGCGCCATGGTCACGGTTTCCACCGCAAGCGTTTCCTCAAACCGAGCGCTTCCGTCCAGGCCAACCCCCAGCCCGGCGGATCGCAAGAATTCCGCAGGCTTGTCACCGCGGGCAAAAATGGCCGGGCAGTGTCCGGCGCGTGCAAGAGTGATCGTATCCTGCTTGTGGTCCAAAATGCCATAGATGACCGTGATGAAGACGTTGCGCTCCAGCGATTCACAAAGCACATGGTTAGCATGAGCGAGGAAGTCGCGCGGGTCAGGCGCGACCCGAGTAACCGAACGAAAAATTCCGTGCATGCCAGCCATGTAGAATGCAGCCGAGGTTCCCTTGCCTGAAACATCACTCACGGTGAACGCCAGACGGTGTTCGTCAAGTTCTACGAAGTCGTAGTAGTCCCCACCAACCTCGTGCGCTGGTACACTGACCGCGGCCACGTCGACGTGCTCGAATGCCGGCAAGCGCTGAGGAATCAAACGCTTCTGCACGTCCCGCGCGATAGCGAGTTCGCGGGCCAAGCGTTCACGCTCCACCTGCCTTTCGAAAAGGCGGAGGTTGTCCAGCGCGAGTGCTGCCTGCGCCGCGAAGGAGTTGACCGCTTGCATGTCCTCCTTATCAAAGCCATGGGCAATGTCCCTGGCGACAAAGAGCACTCCGAGCACCAGCTTGTGTGTCGCCAGGGGAGCAATAAGCAAGCATTCGATGCCGTCCCCGGGACGAGCAAACACGCGGCGGTCGGCTAGCGCCTGATCCAGATGGAGCGTCTCCTGCGTCGAGGCGGCTTCGTCGTAGAATGCATTCAAGTTAACTTTAGCCTCAGCCGCGTCTGGCGCAATGTTGTGTGTGGCTACTACGCGCGTGTGCAAGCGTCCAGCGTCAGGATCTGGCATGGCCAGCCACGCTATGCTGGCTGAGTGCGCCTTCGCTGCGGAGGTCACGATGGTATGAACCAGCTTGTCCCGATCAAAGACCTCTTTCACGAGGTCCGTCAGCGAATAGATGGCGGCCATCTCTCCCTCCCGCCGTCGGAAGTCGCCGGTAGTAGGCAGGTGGAATGCCAACGACAGGATTGAGGTCAGGCAGTAGACGACACCAAATGCACTCGCGGATTTACCGAAGAAGTGCAGACCTACGCTATAGGACTTCAGAAGCAAGTCGGGATTGTAGGCTCCAGCAGCGCCGAATGTAATGGGTTCCTCAAGACTTCCACGCCCAAAAAAGCAAAAGATCATAAGGACGACAGCCATGAGAATCGTCTGCGCCTTTCGCCCTGCAGAAAGACGCACCACCCAGGAGGCACGAAATACATTGATGGCTCCAAGGACGAACAGCGGCACCGCACCGGCAACTCGAACTGGGCCTTCCACCTCACTTTCCGGGTAGGCCGCAAAGATTGCTGACAAAGCTGCATTAAGGATCAGGAGTCCGATCAACCAGCGCCAGGATCGCACAGTGGCTTTGGTTCTTCGGTGTAGAATCAACCCCCGGAATCGCAGCATCAGCAACGTGATGAAGGCGATCCACACCGGTACAACTAGCGCGGACTGGCCAATGGTGGAGATGGCCAAGGGCTGATTATCTGCATTGAACCCTCCGGGGATTATCGTCACAACGGCAACGAACAGCGCTACGTAGACAACCGCACCAACAATCAGATGCCAAAACGCTTGTACCGGTGAAGGACGCTCGCGACAAAACAGGTTTTCCAGGAGGAACCACAGCGATCCGTAACAGCCGAGTACGAAGACCTGAAACACGAGCTCCAGCAATGGCGACGGATGACCGCCCGTACCCTTGATAAGCAGCAGATAGGCGGCAGTTGCCAAGTAAAGGGAACCAAAAGTGGCGATCAGCACGCCGCGCCTTAGCAAGATGCGTGGCGGCGAGAAAAGGTTCTGTATCGTAAATTTGGACAAGCTTCCCAGATGCAGTATTTCTGTCTTTGATACTCTTGGATCGATGCTATTGTTACAGCCTGAATCCTGGCGGAAGTGCCCAGGTAACAATGCGCGCGAATCTGACGTACTCTAGGTCATAGCATAAGAATTCCGCGGGCACCAGCCCTACAAGACATGGTTCAGAAGGTTCTGAAGATACTGGTAGCGGTACTGGCAGTGCTAGTCTGCGGCCGACTCGTACTTGGACCGCCCAAGCCCAAGGGGCTGGTCGTCATGACTAACCTGAAACCCTACACGCTAAAAAAAGCCGCGTTTGAGGTCGACGAATCCACCGTCATGGTTGTCAGTGCCACGGGCTCTGCGGACGAGCGTTCGGGTGCATCGGGACTCGCAGCCAGTGCATGGATTATCAGCGCGCCCGACGGCAGGGCCGTCTGGGATATGCAGCATCAGTCTTTATTGGCTGGAAAGGGGGCGCTGCGCCGCGTCAAGGCCGATACCATTGTTCTTGAAAGCGGTCAGTACGAGGCTTTTTTTTCCTCGCATGGGCAATTGCTTAGACACGGTGGGCGCAAGTTGCGTCGGGACCGCGATGCGTGGCAATTTGTGCTACGCCCGGCAGAGAAGAATGCGCCTGCCCGTCTCATAGACCATGTACGGGACGACGCAGTTGGTTCTTCTGTGGTTTGGGACGCAACCCGGTTGAGAAATAACGAGCACCGCGACTACCTATTCGAGGTCGTGCAGCCTACCACTGTGAAAATAGCCGCTACGGGCCAAGTGCAGCAGGATTCAAACGATGAGCCGAATGATCACTCCTGGATCGAGAACATTGTGAGTGGGCAGCGTGTGTGGTCGTTCACTAGCAGGGAGTCTGAGCCTGCCGGTGGCCTCCCGTACAACCGCAGGTTCAGCGGCGAAGTCACATTGGCGGACGGCGTCTACCGGGCAGTGGCAGAAACGGATCGCTCACATGCGTATAGCCGCTGGCTCGGCAACCCTCCGTGGGCCCCCGAGGCTTGGGGCCTAAGGATTTTGGCCGAAGACCAGAGCGCCATCGAGCCGTTTGACCCGTGGCAGTCACGCCAGCCCATCGTCAGCATCATGCGTGTGGGAAATGATCGGGACATCACGCAGCGCTTTGAAGTCGCACAGCATGTTGCGGTGGTCATCTGTAGTATGGGGGAAGTCATGCGGCATGACGAATTTGACTTTGCACGACTCACTAGGGAGCAGCGCGACCTCCCTGAAGTGATATGGGCCATGGACTATAGCAACTCGAAGCATGCAGGCGGGGCAAGCAAAAACCGCTATACGGAATCGTTTCTCTTGCTGGATCCAGGTATGTACATGCTCGAGTACGAGTCGGACGGTTCCCATGCCTGGGATTCGTGGAACGAATCTGAGCCAGACTTTCCAGAGCGCTGGGGTGTATCGATGTTTCCGGTAACCAATACGTCGCCGGAGGGCGTGATTACGCTGGTGGACAGGTCGTGGCCCTCGGAGACCACTGAGCGTAACGGTGACGCGCCGAAGGCTTGGCCTTTGGAATTGCCCAATCCGCCGCCGGATGCCGAGCGGCCACGCGGAGATGGAGACATTGCGCCGGTCCAGCCGGAGATTAGCGACGGAGAAGTGCTCATTGACTGGCGCCAGTTGGGAGCCCATGAGCAGAGAGCACATCAATTCACTGTACAAGAGCCGATTCAGGTAGGCATTCGCGCCTTGGGTGAGATAGACGACAACAGGGGGTATGACTATGGGTGGATCCAACGGATGGGGCAGCGCCAGCCAGCGTGGGAGATGACCATGTCCAATACGGTACCCGCTGGTGGGGCGGACGAGAATCGCTTGTTTGTTGGTTACGTCTCCCTTGATCCGGGCGAGTACCTCATCCAGTACGTGACAGATCTAACGCATCACTTCGGTGATTTTGAGGACGGCGCGCCTGACCGGCCAAATGACTGGGGCATCACCGTATGGATGAGCCAGGAATGAGGATGGCTATTGCGTGAAGTGTGCCTTGCGTGCGCAACTCATAGTTAGGAAGGGGGTTAGTGGGGGCTGTCTGCAAGGCTCAACCGCTTCTGGCCATTCGCATCGCTGCAATTGATATTGGCACCAATACGGCCAAGCTATTGGTGGCGGACAAGCCTGCTGACGGCAGGTTGCAGGTGGTGGCAGAGCGTGTATTGATGATTCGCCTGGGTGAGGGAGTAGATGCCACGAGGTCCTTGAGCACGGCTGCGCTGCATCGTCTTCGCGAAGCACTGTTGTCATTTAAGGCAGAATCCAGGCGCTTAGGTGCCGACCGCATCGTGGCAGTAGGCACGAGTGCTTCGCGCGATATTCGGGACCAGTCGAGCCTGGTGACATGGGTCAAGGAGCACACGGGGCTGGACTACACCATCCTCTCGGGTGCCGAGGAAGCGGAGTGGGGTTATCGTGGTGCTACGGCTTACCTGCCCGTAGGGCACGGACCGTGCGTGACGCTGGATATTGGGGGCGGCTCCACCGAGATCGTCGCAGGAATACCTGGAGCTCTCGCCCGGTATAGCCTGGATATTGGGTCTGTTCGGCTACGGGAGCGGTTCTTCGAGCGGCTACCCCCGACTGCGCACGCCGTTGCACGTGCTACAGCCGTAGTACGGAGCCAACTGGAAGGTATAGTGCTGCCCCCATCCTACCCGCTCATTGGCGCATCCCTGACGCAGCGGTTGCTGCTGACGCTGGACCAAACCGAGGCCAGACTATCCCAGACAACGTTGCCCCGGCTGACTGCGCAAGCCGTGCGTGCATGGCGCGACCTCCTGCTACTGATGACACGCAAGGAGGTATTAGCGCTCAATCCGCGTCTTTTGGCGGGGCGTGACGACGTCTTTGCCGGCGCTGTGCTGATTTTGGATGGGGTGATGCGTCACTTCGGGTATGCTCATTCGAGTGTGAGTCGATGGGATTTAAGGCACGGCCTTGCGCTGCGTCATGCGCACGCGTCAGGAACAACCGACTCCTCCAAGGGGTCTTAGAGGTCACATTGTATTCCTGCCTATGACGCGAAAATCGGTGCTGGGCGCACTGACATCGATTGTTGACCCGGACCGGAACACGGACATCGTGCGGCTAGGCTTGGTTCGTAACCTGGAGGTCAAGGGTAGCGTTGCCTCTTTTACGGTAAGCGTTACCAATCCGGGCAGCCACTTTGCCGAATCGCTTCCAGCACGGTGTCGAGAGGTCATACAGGCCTCGCATGGCGTTGGCTCAGATGCTCGTGTTCGCGTGGTTAGTGGCGGCAAGGGCGGCAAGGCGCCTATTCGCCTGGGTGCGAGTCATATGATTGCCGTGGCGTCCGGCAAGGGCGGCGTCGGCAAGAGCACTGTTGCGACCAATCTTTCCGTGGCTTTGGCGCAGCAGGGTTTCCGCACGGGCCTGGTAGATACAGACATCTACGGACCGAGCGTACCGACAATGTTCGGGGTAGAGGATGAAAAGCCGAAGGTAAACAAGGCGCGTAAAATCATTCCGCTCTACAAGTTCGGCGTACGCCTGCTGTCTATGGGGCTGCTCGTGGATCCTGAAAATGCCGTCATCTGGCGTGGTCCCATGGTGTCGAGCGCCGTACGTCAGTTTCTTGGAGATGCAGAGTGGGGGGACCTGGACTTTCTGGTGCTTGACCTGCCACCCGGTACCGGAGACATCCAGTTGACTATTGTGCAGACGGTTTCTCTGACCGGTGCAGTTATCGTCTCCACGCCGCAGCGGGTCGCACTAGCAGACGCTCGCAAGGGTCTTGCCATGTTTGAACAGGTAAACGTGCCAGTATTGGGCATCATCGAGAATATGGCCTACTTTTCGCCCCCTGATTTGCCCGACAAAAAGTACTATCTTTTCGGCCGGGGTGGTGCACGCAAGCTTGCAGCAACATCCGGCGTACCGTTTCTGGGAGAGGTGCCTTTGGAGCAGCGCCTCAGAGAGACAGGCGACGAGGGGATACCCATTGTGATTGCAGCGCCCGAAAGCACTTCGGCGCGGGCGTTCCGGGCCGCGGCCGATCAAATTGTGTTTTCAGTGGCCCGCCAAGCCGAGGCCGAAACAGCCGTGCCGGAGATCGTGTACCGGTAAATAGCACATACGCAAAGCACTATAGGTCATGCCAAAGGAGTCTTACGACCCCAATTGCGACGAAGCGCTTCGGCGTCAGATAGAAGATGGTCTGGACTCCATTCGGCCGTACCTCAACGCGGATGGCGGGTCGGTCCGGCTACGCAGCATTACTAAGGACATGGTGGTCAGGTTGGAGCTTCTGGGCGCGTGCGGGGCATGCCCCATGAGCACCATGACGCTGCGTGCCGGCATCGAGCAGGCCCTGCGGCACGCAGTTCCACACATCCGCAGAGTAGAGGCGATTAACGTCTAACCAGGCTACCAGGTGCTTTTCTGGCGCTAAGGCCAAAAAAGGGACGCAAGGGATTTCGAATCCCTTGAAAATTAAGCGCGCGTCACCGATTTTCCGTACCATAGTTTGCATTCGGGTGCCCGTGCGGCGCCTTAGACTCTCCACACAATCTACAAGGCCAATGGCTAATCAGAACGCAAGGCGAAATGCGGGAGCATGCTTGCGCCGGTTAATCGGCATAATTCTAGTAACTTTGGTTGCGCTGCCAAGTGCTGCTCAGACAGACTTCGCGTGGCAATTTGGCAAGCTGGTAAATCCTTTTAGCCAGGACGGTTACAAGGCGACGACCTCGATCCTAACATTTCAGAATGCGAGTGGCTGGAAGTACGGAGGAAGCTTTTTCTTTATTGATTTCATTGATGATGTAGAGGATGACGGCTTTAACGACAAGGAGTTTTATGGCGAGTGGTACCCGACGCTGAGTCTCAGCAAGGTGAGTGGCAAGGAAATTAAGGTGGGGGCTCTGCGCGATGTTTCTCTCATAGGCGGCATCAACTTTGATGGCGACGCCGATATCCTTAAGATATTGCCGGGGGTGCAGTTTTCCTGGTCGGTTCCGGGATTCATCTTCCTGAATACGGATTTTACTGCCATGATAGATGCGAGTGACGGTCTTGCAAAGGGGGGAGCTCCCAAGACCAGTGATGTCGGATTCATGTTTGACGTCAGTTGGCTGATTCCCTTTAAGGTGGGCAGCGCATCGTTTGCGTGCGCTGGACACGCAGAATTCATTAGCGGCGTCACTGACGAGACTGGCTACGAGGTTAAGTCATGGATTTTGGCGCAGCCTCAGTTCACGGTTGATGTGACGGGCGACGGCATGCTGCATGCCGGTGTGGAATTTCAATACTGGGGCAACAAGTTAGGTAGCTCAAATGACGAAATTGCTCCGCAGCTCTTGCTGGTCTGGCGAATGTAGCCGAGCAGCTATCAAAATCAGATCATTAGGCTACCAACTCTTCATTGCTTGTATGCTGGGGGTCCTTCGTTAACGACGCTGAATCAGCCCCGGCGTAATCTTCTCACATTACCGACGTATTGACATGAGCCAGGAAGTTCAGTTTGTCTTCAACACCTTGTCATTCCTGATCTGGGGCGGCTTGGTCATGTGGATGGCGGCCGGATTCACGATGCTGGAGTCTGGATCGGTTAGAACGAAAAACGCATCGGTCATTTGCCTGAAGAACATTGGCGCGTATTCTATCGCGGGAATTGCGTTTTATGCGATTGGGTATAATCTGATGTATGTGGACGTGTCGGGATGGATCGGCTCCTTCAGTTTGCTGTACGGGTCTTCGCCAGCGGAGGTCGCACTGCTCGGAGGTGACGAGGGAGCGATTGAAGCCGTTGTAGAGAATGGATACTCGGTGATGAGCGACTGGTTCTTCCAGATGGTCTTTGTCGCCACGGCAGCCTCCATCGTATCTGGAGCGCTGGCTGAACGTGTTAACCTGTGGGCTTTCTTTGCATTCACTCTCGTGTTAACCGCGTTCATCTACCCGGTTGTAGGGGCGTGGACCTGGGGGGCGGGTTGGCTCGCCGAACTTGGGTTCCACGACTTTGCAGGCTCAACGATTGTCCATGGCACGGGCGGCTGGGCTGCGTTGGCTGGTGCCATCGTCGTAGGTGCACGAATGGGCAAGTTTCGAAAAGACGGCAGCGTAAAGGCTACGCCGCCCTCCAGCGTCCCCGTGGTGACACTGGGGGTCTTCATTCTTTGGTTTGGCTGGCTCGGATTCAACGGCGGATCTGTGTTGGCGCTAGGGTCCGTCTCGGATGCTACCACCATGGGTATCGTTCTGGTTAACACGAACCTTGGTGCCGCAGCAGGGGTAGTCACTGCGATAATATTCGCGCGGCCGATCCTGGGGCGTTTCGACCTCGTTTCGATCCTTAACGGTGCGATTGCCGGACTTGTAGCTGTCACGGCGGCCCCAGACATGGTTAACCACTATTGGGCAATAATCATTGGCGGAGTTGGGGCGATTGTCTGCACGGGAGGAATTAGGCTATTGGAGAGATTTCGAGTGGATGATGTGGTCGGCGCTGTGCCTGCGCACCTTTTCGCTGGTATCTGGGGCACACTGGCAGTAGCTATCACCCATAGCGAAGTGAACATTGGAATTCAGCTACTTGGTGTGATGTCGGTCGGCGTGTTCGTCTTTACGCTCTCGTTTGCGCTGTGGAAGGTTGTTGAGATGACTATCGGTGCACGCATATCGCGCTCTGTCGAGCGCCTGGGTCAAGACGTAGCCGAACTGGGCATAGAAGCCTACCCGGAGTTCGTGCTGATGCCGGAACCGGACGAAGAGGAGGACGGGCTCGACTAGCGGGAGCGCTCTGTTGCCCATTCGGCCGTGCCCCTGCGCCAGGCAGCATTCGTAGCGAGTGAGCTTCTGGCCCGACTTGTGCCCAAGCGGCGCGCTCAGCGTAGCGGGTGGGCCGTGTTGGCTCCAGGGCAATAGTTGCCGAACTGAATCCACCCTTTTGCGGCGCTGGACCACACCTTGCGTGCAGGCCCATGGCACGCGGATAGAAATTCCGTACTCTTGCGGCAAGCTACCGTTCGCAAACGGACCTGGCAAATGCGTTGCAGATTCTTGGAGAAGGGGCCTGCGAACTTGGTCGAGCCCACGCAATAGGTTACGCTTAGTGGGAGTAGGAAGGCCGCACGGCGCAGCTGCTTCGGTGCCCCGGACCATTCATTCTACAGCGCCTCCAATGCCTCCTCCCGCGTGCCACAGATGGTGATGATGTGATCGAAGCCACTTATGCTGAAAATCTCACGGATGCTGTCGCGCATGTTGCACAGCACAAGCTTTCCTCCACCGCCGCGAATCCGCAGCTTTTTCGCGTTTATCAGTAGCACGCGCATGCCTGCGCTGCTAATAAAGCCAAGGCGGGAAAAGTCCACTATCAGCTTTGCGTTGCCTTCTGTTATGCGTTCGTGCACGAAATCTTCAAAATCTCGCGCCACGGAGCTGTCGATGCGATCGACTGGGGTCAGGATCAGTTTGTCGTCAACGTGCTCTGTCTCGATGTGAAGTGTCTTTGCCACCTAGCTACCTCCTTTAGGTTAGATACGGAGCGAAGCGCACAGTAATTGGATTACGGTGCATCATATTCGATAGTAAGCCGGTTCTTCCCGCGGGCGTATTCGTATGATACGCGAGACGCTTGGGATTTTACCAGGTGAAGACCCAAGCCCCCGATTCCGCGGGTCAGCAGATCTGACTCCGTATCTGGTTTCGTCTCTTGGGTAGGATCAAACTGTACGTCGTTAGACTCGATAACAAGCAATGCCGTATCGCCATTGAGGCTAAGTTCAACCTCGATGCTTGGCTCAACACCTTCGTCAAATTGGCCGTGCACGAGCACGTTGGTGATTAGTTCATCCAGCGCGAGGTTCATAATAAACGTTGTGCGGTCTGCCAGATGATGGGTTTCACCGAAAGCCTCAACCATGCTGGCTAAGGTCCGCAACTCGCCTAATTGGGCCTGTAGGGTAACTCTAAACTTCTGAGGCACGTCCGTTGTCAGTCTTGTGGTGTAGTACGAGGCAAGTCATGTCATCAGCCGGTGCCGTACCAACGGAAAAGGTAAGAATATCCGACCATACTTTATCAACGATATCCTGCGGAAGGCGGCTGCCCGCATCGTCGATCGAGGTCTCCAGCCTGTTCTTGCCGAACAGCTCGCCGCTCATGTTGACCATGTCCGTAAGGCCATCCGAATACATGACAAGCGTTTCGCCGGGCATAAACTGCATTGTCTTACTCTCGTAGGGGAAGTCATCCAATACACCCATGGCTAGGCCACCCGTCATCGGCAAGTTGTTGCGCGAACCGTCTGGGGCCAGAATATACGGAGGCTCATGACCGGCACTTACGTACTCTATCATCCCCGTTGACAATTCAACTATGGCCAGGATTACTGTCACAAACAGGTCCATAGGATTCTGGCTACACAGTCGCCGGTTAGCTTCTTCCGCAATGTCCGAAATAGTGCCAACGCCCTCCGCCACGGCGTACTTCAAGGCCGCCTGCGAAGCGGCCATAAATAGTGCGGACGCCACTCCTTTGCCTGAAACATCGCCTACCACAACAAAGAGATGCCCGGGAGTGAATTCAACGAAGTCAACAAAATCACCGCCGACGCGCAGCGCCGGCTCCATTCTGGCGCACACGGTAAATCCTTTGAAGTCCACCGTGCCTTCCCGCACCAAGGCAGCCTGGACAACCTTCGCCATCTCCAAATCCCGCGTGATTACGCGCTGAGCTTGACGAAGCTCTGCATTGGTTGTCTGAAGGGCCAGCGTCCGCTCCGAAACAAGTGCCTCCAAGACCTCCTCGCGGTTGAATACCTGAATTGCCATGTCTTCAAAGACGCGGGCCAGAGACCCAATTTCATCGCTACGCTGCATTACCGGGCGGATAAGGTCGTAGTCGAGCTGTTCGCCAGACTCGACCATGCGCGCGGCATCGGCAATTTTCCCGATTGGGCGCGTAAGCAGCTGGGTTCCGAAATAGGTGGCAGCCGCCGTAAATGCCAAGAGAAGGATCGCAATCAGGGCGGTCTGCCGCGCCTCGCCCCAAACGTTGTTGGCGATCTCATCCATATTCACGAAGAATAGAACGCCGCCAATTCGCTGTTCCCCAATGTTGACTGGGGAAGCAGCCCAGGTGCCTCGTTGCTCAGGATCAAGCAGTCCGAGTCTGGCCACGCGTATTACGTCCTGATTGCCTGGGGCCATGGCGCTATCGAGTGCCACTCGGGCGGCAGAAGACTCTGCCATAAGGGAATCAAATGCCACAAACGCCGACAGATCGCCACCACCTAAATACAGCAACGGTTCGCTCTGAGCGGCCGCCGCGAGGTTGTTGTCTTGATTGACAATCCACAGAGCTTGAGGATAGCCCTCTCTGACGAGGAAATTAGCCTCATCCTGGTAAACGGTATACAGCACGTTGCCGGACGCGCTTTCAATGGCAAGTCCGACCTGCACGATGCGCTTGCCATGCTGGCGTGCAACCGTTACATATTTGTATGCCGTCCCATGCTCGTTGTCGGATCTGGTTGGATGATCCACCCACTGCTGACGCGACAGGTCCAAGCTGCGCAGCGTGTCGACCTGCGGCAAGAAGGGTCTGGCATCCGTCGGTATGCTTGTGTACACTATACGTCCATCCAGTGTGGCAACACGGATTTCGCCGATGTTGGTCCTGTCGACCAGGGTGGCGAAGACTGCTTCGATGGAGTCTTTGCCCCAGTCAGCAGCTTCTGCTGCCTCGATGAAGTGGTCCAGGATAGTGCCCTCCACGCGCATATGCTGCCCCAAGTTGCCTTCAATTACGGCGGACACGTCTGCGCGTTCGCTGGCATAGGACTGCCGCAAGAGCTCTTGATTACCAAAAACGAGCTCATTGCCTACCTGGACGATTCGGTTGTGATCTGTGCCGCTGACGCCGACATATTTGAATGTTTTTTGGTCAACCTCACGCACCTGAGCGGGCTGCGTCACTACTGCAAACGAGTCGGGGGGCGCGTGGAGGAGCGGGTAAAACTTGTGTGCCTGCGGCTGATTCGAAGGATCAGGGTCGAAAGCAAAATAAATTAATTCGCCCTCCAACTCGCCTTCAGAATAGCGAACGTTGGTTAAGTAAGCGTATGCAGTGGTGTCGGTGATCCAGAACTCGTCAAGTACGGTTTCCGACGCAATGGAAGTTAGGATGTCAATAACGGAAGAGGTGTCGTATCCTGCCGCTTCAGCTGCCTCCACCAGGTAAGCCGCGATGGCGGCCTGTGCCGTCATGGGGTCGTCCAGAATTACATCGACGGTTTTTGCCACGCTGGCAAGGGAAATCTCGCCAATATCTCCGTACTTGCCTGCTATCAGCCTTGCCAGCTGCTCCGCATTGTCGCTAGTCTGGTCGCGCAGCGATGTCGAAGAGTTGACCAGCAGCGTAATCGAGGTCGCCAAAATCGTGATAATGAGCAGCGCCGAGTTGGCGATAAAGATTCGGGGCGCCAGCCGGAGATGTCTTAGCGTAAACCTGCTACGCCACGACGAGTCTGCTTCTTCAGCGCTGCTTTGGGTATCCGTATCGTTGACATCGGATGTCCCTGCCGCCTGATTTGGAACCAGTTGTTCTGATGAATGCTGCTCCATATTCTTAGACTGCTTGCTGCCAGTGGCGGAGACTACAAGAATACGGGTTTTTTGTCATTAAGACGTTACGGATCTTGCCCAAGGGTAGCCCCATATCCAGGCTGTGAAGGCGACAAAAAATACTGGAAGGCGGTTATGGTAAGCGGGACTGATAATGGGTTTAGCTAAGCTGAGCCAGCACGCGCCGCCAGAAAACGCCATGCGAGATAGGCCATAAAGCCGGAGCCAACCGACAACGCCGCGTCATCCGCCAGAAATCGGGAAGTATGAATTGCATGCGAACACCCAGCGCCGACCTGATATAGCGCACCGGGCACCGCTTGCAGGAAGTACGCGAAGTCTTCACTTGCAAACCACAAGTCCGCGTCCACCGTGTTTGCTTCTCCTGCGTAGTCCTGGGCTGCGCTGCGCGTCAGTGCCGCGGCATCTGGATCGTTGTACAACGCGGGGTAGCCCTTCTTGATGTCTACCGTGGCGGCGGCACCGTAGGCCGCCGCTGTGCTTTGGGCTACGCGACAGAGTATACTGTGCGCTTCTTTGCGCCATCCTTCGTGCATGGCCCTGAATGTCCCCTCCATAGTTACACTTTTGGGAATAACGTTCGTCGCGCCTTGTGCATCAATCTTGCCGAAAGAAAGCACGCTGGGCACATCTGGAGGACAGTGGCGACTGATCACGCTCTGCAACGCGACAACCACGTGGGCAGCC
The DNA here is from genome assembly GCA_965262785.1 of Rhodothermales bacterium. Classification (GTDB taxonomy): domain Bacteria; phylum Bacteroidota; class Rhodothermia; order Rhodothermales; family Bin80. The sequence goes on along the minus strand of OZ253559.1, from coordinate 4,007,223 downwards.
GCCAGTACGGCGTCGCCCGAAAGTCGGTGGGGCTCCGCCGCGTGGCCGCCCTGGCCTTGAATGTGCACGAACAGTTCATCCGAAGACGCCATAAACATTCCGCTGCGCACGCCTATTGTCCCGGCGGGTAAAGAGTGCAGGACATGCTGCGCAAATGCCGCAATCGGTGCCGGGTGGCCGACCTCCGCAGAAAGGGCGCCTGCGTCAATCATCGGCTTGGCTCCTCCAGGTAACAGTTCCTCGCTGGGCTGAAACACCATTCTAACCTTGCCAGGAACGCTTGCGCGCAGTTGGCTCAGTATCATGGCGGTGCCGAGTAGCGAAGCCGTATGTACATCGTGCCCGCACGCATGCATTACCCCCGCACGGGTGGATGCAAAAGCGGCGCGGGTCTCTTCTTGAATGGGCAGAGCATCCATGTCAGCGCGCAGCAGGATGGTGGGCCCGGGTTGCCCCCCTTCCAGGGTTGCGACCACGCCTGTCTTGGCTACGCCAGTGCGCACATGCATGCCCAATGGAGCTAGCGTCTCGCGAACCAGACGTGCCGTCTCGTACTCTTCAAAGGCAAGCTCCGGACTGCGGTGGATCGTGCGCCGTATTTGGGTCACGGTCGGGAAAACCTGCTCCGCAGCGGCCTTGATCTGGTTGACCATGGAAGGGTAGTCGATCAGGTGCTAATGCAGTCTGCGACGCTTGTTGAGATAGGCGAGTAGAGCCGTGTCGTAGGGTTCGCCGGTGTCGAGTTCGACGAAGTCGATACTATGCTCCAGGCAACGCCGACGGAATTCCTCACTGTTGGTTTGAACGGCTTGTACAAATCCGCGGCGCAGTTGTGCGGGGTGAAGCGTGATCTCTTCCTGGGACTCCATATCACGGAACACCATAGGCACATCAGGAAAGTTGAAGGACCGCTCTGTGGCGCTTTCCAAGACTCGAAACACCAACACCTCATGCCCGCGATGACGAAGGTGCCGCAGGGCGCGAATCAGCGAGTGCTGCGAACTCACATTGTCGAACAAGTCCGTGATGACCACCACCAACGACCGGAGAGCGATGCGTTCGGCGACTTCGTGGAGCGCGGAAGCGGTGTTAGTGAGCCGGCCATCGGGTGCAAGCCTTGACAGGTGGTCCAGCCGTGCCAGAATCTGGCGAAGATACCGCATAGTGGCCTTCGGCGGCATCAAGGTGTGCACACGCTCGTCGTATGCTACAAGGCTTGTGGCATCGCGTTGTTTGACCATTAGGAAATGCAAGGCAGCGGCCAAGTATGAACCGTATTCAAGCTTGGTCAGCTGACCTGCATGCCGATACCGCATAGAAGGAGAGGTGTCCAGCACCACATAGTGACGCAGGTTTGTCTCTTCTTCGTACTGCTTGACGTAGTGACGATCCGTCTTGCCGAACACCTTCCAGTCCACGCGGCGCAGTTCGTCACCTGGATTATAGGGGCGATGCTCCGCAAACTCCACCGAAAAGCCGTGGTAAGGGCTCTTATGAAGTCCCGTGATGAAGCCTTCCACCACCAGTCGTGCGCGCAGCTCCATGTTCTTGAGCCGGGACACCATTACCGGATCCAGATATCGAAGCGAATTGTCCTGAATGCTGCTCATCACACGCTAAGAGTCGTAAGTATGGCTTGGAACCGGATTGCGGGATTCGGTTCCCATTGCGCTCTATAGCCTGAGCGCGAAAATTGTGCGCACTGGCTTTCGCATGCAGGCTAGAAAATGGCGTAAATTAACTGCATGGGTCCGACCGATCTCATCAAGGCACTACTAATGGACGCACACGACCTGGAGCGAACACTCCAGCGGATGGCGCGCCAGGTAGTGGAGTTGATGGACCCTGGCGATCTGAATGGCGAGCAGTTTGCTCTCATCGGAATGCAGACACGCGGCGTTCATGTTGCGCGCAGGCTCAGAGCTATGATTCGGGATGTCGATGGCATTAATCTTCCACTCGGCGTCCTGGACGCCACTATGTATCGGGATGATTTTCGAAAGCGGCTCAAGCAGCCTGTGGTTCGGGCAACGCGCATCCCGTTTGATGTGACGGAACGTCACCTCGTATTGGTAGATGACGTGCTGTACACGGGGCGAACGGTGCGCGCAGCTATGGACGCGCTCATGGACTTGGGGCGTCCTGCATGTATCCGATTTCTGACCGTGGTGGACCGCGGGTTGCGTGAGTTACCGATACGGGCGGACATTGTAGGGCGGACTGTACCCACCATGCCTGGGGAGGAGGTTCGCGTCAAGCTAAGAGAATTCGATGACCGGGAAGGCGTGTGGCTGGTAGAGCGGCGCCTGACCGACCGGAACAGGTAAACGGTATGGACGCATCAGACTACGAGACTTTGCCAGAATTGCAACACCGTCACCTGCTCGGCCTCTCTACCTATAGCGCGGCCGAGATTTCGTTGATTCTGGACACGGCCAAGGAATTTCGGGAAGTCTTGGAGCGGCCGATTAAACGCGTGCCCACGTTGCGGGGCACCACGGTGTGCAACCTTTTCTTTGAGCCCTCCACGCGTACGAGGCTGTCTTTTGAGCTGGCAGAGAAGCGTCTTTCGGCCGACATCGTGAACTTTTCCGCCAAGGGATCTTCAGCAAGCAAGGGAGAGTCGTTAAAGGATACCGCACAAAATATCGAGGCCATGAAGGTGGACATGGTTGTAGTGCGCCACTGGTCACCGGGCGTGCCGCATTTCTTGACACGTTGTACCCAAGCGCAGGTTGTCAACGCAGGAGACGGTGGCCATGAGCACCCCACGCAGGCACTCTTGGACCTCTACACGCTGCACGAACACTTTGCATCGGTAAAGGGGCTTAAAGTCTCCATAGTGGGGGATATTGCCCATAGCCGTGTAGCGCGCTCTAACATTTTGGGTCTTCAGAAGCTGGGGGCTGAGGTAACCGTTTGCGGTCCCAAGACGCTCATGCCGCATCGCATTGAGTCTCTGGGGGTGCGCGTTACCTATCGACTTGACGAAGCGCTGGAGGAGTGCGACGTGGCAATGGCCCTACGAATGCAGTTGGAGCGCCAGCAGGCGAGCCTCATTCCCGGCGCCCGGGAGTATCATAACCTGTACGGGATCAAGCTGGTGCACCTTCGGCGCAATCCGCAGCTCCTGATTATGCATCCCGGCCCCGTCAACCGGGGTGTGGAGCTCGCCAGCGAGGTAGTCGAGCATGAGCGCAGCATTATCTTGAACCAAGTCACCAACGGAGTAGCAGTGCGGATGGCCGTGCTTTACCTTCTGGTTGCCTCGGCGGATCGGCTACGGCACTAGGTTGTGCGCGCCAGGCTGGCTCTGTGCACCGTGCCAGGCCTGTCACGAAGCGAGCCGCCACCATGGCCAGAGAGCACTCCCTGGATCTCTGCGACAATGCAGAGCGCAATCTCCTCAGGAGTCTCTGCTCCGATATCCAGCCCTACGGGTCCAAAGACGCGTCCAGATGTTAGTTCATCAAGTTCTCCGCCGGGAATGAGCTCCGTGCTGCGCTCGCGCGGCCCCAAGACGCCGATGTACGGAATGGTGCTCTTGAGTAGCGCGTGGACCAGGGCCGCGTCGCGGAGCAAGTTGTGGTTCATGACGATCGCTGCACTACGGTTATCCACTCTTACATAGTTCGGGGCCTTGTCCGGGTGCATCAGAAAAGTATATTCACTTGCGCCCGGGACCAGGTTCTTGAGTGCAGCGGTGGGCTTGCTGCCTACCACGGACACGGACCATCCAACCGCGCGTGCGATGCTCACCAGCGGCCCTACGTCGGGTCCCGACCCAAATACAATGAGACGAACAGGTGGTCGTGCAACCTCCAGAAACACATCCACGGTACCCAGGGCCAATTCGTAAGTGGCTATTGAAGGACAAGCTCCAGACAGCACGCCGGATGCTTCTGCAGCCACACCGAGAGCCGGGGGCCAGTTTGCACTTGCACGAACTGGCAAGGACGAAATCAGAAGTTGCCTCGCACCCAAAAGGTCAGGGCGCTTCGGGCAGCGTATAATATGGGCCAAGACCGAAGTTTGGCGTTGCTCCAGACAAGGCTGCAGCATGTCTAGGCTGGAGGTGCCGGGCTCTATGAGCACATATGCTACGCCGTTGCATCCTGCGCCAAAGCCCACGATGGCGTTCCCTTCCGAGAGGTCATAGCGCCGTACGACGGCATTACCTGTACGCAGCACCACCAAGGCCTGCTGTACCACGTCGCCCTTCAGGCACCCGCCGCCAATTATTCCGTGCGCTGCGCCAGAGGCCTCCACCAGCATCCTGGCACCAGGCTGCCGGTACGTTGAGCCTTCTTTCCCGACAAGCGTGGCGACGGAGGCCGAAGTGCCATCGCGCTGCAGGCGAGCGGCCAGACTAACAAGGTCCGAAAGGCTCTGCATTGCGTTGCAATCGCTTGTTCCGGCTTCAGGGACTAGGTGGCATCAAGTCGCGGGCCGGCCTGTGCCACCCTGGGATCACAGCGGTCCTCGTATAGCTTGAAGTTTTCAGCAAAGAGTCTAGCCAGCTTCGCAGCTTGTTCGTCATAGGCGCAGGGATCGGGCCAAGCCTTTCGTGGCAAAAGCATCCCAGTGGGCACGCCCCGGCACTCCGTGGGCACAGCAAATCCAAATAGCGAATCCGTTACAGTTGCTGCCCTTGAAAGCGAGCCATCGTGAATGGCATCAATAATTGCGCGTGTGTGCTTAAGACTGATGCGGCTGGATTGGCTATAGGTTCCGCCACTCATTCCAGTGTTTACCAGCCAAGCACTTACGTGGTGCCTGTTCAACTTTTCAGCCAACAGCTCCGCGTACTTTATAGGGTGCCACACCAGGAAGGCTGCGCCAAAGCATGCGGAGAAGGTGGCCTGCGGCTGAACGATACCGACTTCGGTGCCGGCTACTTTGGCCGTATATCCACTGATAAAGTGATACATCGCCTGGTCTGGCGTGAGTCGTGCAATGGGCGGTAGAACTCCAAAGGCATCAAAGGTGAGGAAGATGATATTAGAGGGATGGCCCCCTACGGACGGCATCTTGGCGTTTTTGATGAAGCTGATAGGGTACGCGGCCCGAGTGTTTTCCGTAACGCTAGTATCTGCATAGTCAACATCGTGGGTTATGGGGTCGTACGCGACGTTTTCGAGAACTGCGCCAAAGCGAATGGCCTGGTGGATCTCGGGTTCCTTTTCTGCTGAGAGGTGGATGACCTTGGCATAGCAGCCGCCCTCAATGTTGAACACGCCTTCCTCAGTCCAGCAGTGCTCATCATCTCCAATAAGGTGACGCTGAGCATTGGTGGATAGGGTCGTTTTGCCGGTACCGGAGAGCCCGAAAAACAGTGACACGTCACCCTCAGGCCCTTCGTTGGCGCTGCAGTGCATCGAGAGCACCCCATTCAACGGCATAATGTAGTTCATAATCGTGAATACACCCTTCTTCATCTCGCCCGCGTATTCCGTGCCGAGGATGACCATCTGTTGGTCCTCGAACGAGATGTCTACGCTTGTCTTTGACGACATGGACGTGGTGTGCCGATTCGCCGGAAACTTCCCGGCATTAAGCACCACATATTCTGGCTCTCCAAAGTCCTTCAGCTGTTCATCGGTAGGCCGAACAAGCATGTGGCGCATGAAAAGGGCGTGGTACGGTCGCTCACAGATTATGCGCACCTTGATGCGCCATCGGGGGCTCCACCCAGCGTAGCCATCGACTACGTACAAGTACGGTCGGGTGTTGAGGTAGTCTATAGCACGCTCACGGTTAATCTCGAACGTATGCCCGGCAATCGGGATGTTGATCGGCCCCCACCAGATGTTGTCGGCGCTACTCGGGTGGCTGGTTATGCGTTTGTCCTGGGGGCTGCGGCCCGTCTTATCGCCGGAAGAGATTGCCAATGCACCCAGGCGCGTAATAGCCGCAGATGAGTCCTGGCTCATCGCATGCTCGTACAGCACGGCGGGCAACACGTTGCGCCGAACATCCGGCACATGTATCCCGTACTGCGCTAGATTGAAGGGTCCAGCCATAATGCCCGAAAACTAGAAGGTTGCCAGGTTCGGAATGGTATGGGTCCTGCGACGTTGTGCTGCGCGTAAACGATTTTCGTCGGAATGGGTCCGGGCCTTCGGACCAATTCGCCATACTTTCGACGTTGGCGCAGAAGGTAGGAGGCTGCCCGCACTAGACCCAGATCCAAGGTTCGTAATGCTATGCGTACAGGGCTTCGATTTGGTCGTGATATTTCTCGCGCACGACCCGCCGCTTCACCTTCATGGTGGGTGTCAGCTCTCCGGTCGCGATAGTAAACGGCGTGGGAAGGATACAGAACTTCTTAACCTGCTCCCAGTGCGGCTTGCTCGCGTTAACGGCGTCAACGATCTTTTGGATTCGCGCAGCAACCTCGGGGTCATTGGCTATGTCCTCTACCGCGCCTACCTTACTTTGTATCGTCACCGGGTCTACTGTGATAAGCGCGCCGCAGAACTTGCGCCCCGGGCCAATAACGACCGCCTGTTCGATCAGCGGGCTACTGCACAGTCCTATCTCAATGGGGGTGGGAGCGATGTACTTTCCTGTGGAAAGCTTGAAGAGCTGCTTCTTGCGGTCAGTTATGTAGAGGTGGCCGTCCTCATCAAGGTGACCAATGTCGCCGGTATGCAGCCAACCATTTTCGTCAATTACCTCTGTGGTCTTCTCGGGCAATCGAAAGTAGCCCTGCATGACATTGGGGCCCCGAACAAGTATCTCCCCATCGTTCGCTATCCGCACTTCAACGTCACGAATGGCGGTGCCGACGGACCCCGGCTTGATGTGGCCCTCCGTGAAAAACGTGATGGCCGGGGAGGTCTCGGTAAGTCCGTAGCCCTGACCACAGATGATGCCGATGCCATTAAAGAAGGACTGGATAGTTGGAGCCAAAGCTGCCCCTCCGGAGGTGAATGCCCTCAGGTTGCCACCGAAGTTTGCACGAATCTTGGAGTAGACCAGCTTTTCGGCCAAGCCGTGCCCCAAACCCCCTTTTCCATTCTCAAGGTCGTAGGACTCCGCTAGTCTGATTGCCCACTGCAGCAGCGCGCCCTTTAAACCTGGCGTCGTCGCTGCGATCTGGTTGAGCCCGGCATGCACCTTCTCCAAAAGGCGTGGAACCGTCGTCATGTGAACAGGGCATACTGTCTGGATATCCTCTTTGACTTCCAGAACGTCTTCAATGAAATATATGGGGCAGGCAAGGGAGAGATAGGCGAGGCTCGCCACGCGCTCAAAGGAATGGGAAAGCGGCAGGTAGGACAGCACCTTGACGGGCGGGGTGAAGGGTAGCCGCTGTGCGATAGCCAACAGATTCGAGCCGATGTTTGCATGCGACAGCATCACGCCCTTGGGCACGCCGGTGGTCCCCGAAGTGTAGATAATCGTGGCTAAGTCATTCCCGGTCACGACCGGCTGCTCGAAATCGGTCAGCGCTCGGCCGCGTGCGAGCACGTCTTCATAAGTACGGTCAGCAAATGATCCGAAGATGCCCACGACATGCTCCAGCGATTCAACATTCTTGATATCAGGCGGACACGCGGCATACAAGGTCTCAGTTGATACGATGTACACGCGTGCACCGGCGTTTTCGAGGATGTACTTGATCTGGTCACCAGGCTGCGTGGTATAGATCGGGACACTTACGGCACCCAGGCTAAGGATTGCCTGGTCCATAATCAGCCACTCCGTGCTGCTTTCAGCGTGGAGTGCCACGCGGTCACCCTTGCGGATCCCCAGTGCGTAAAGGCCGCGTGCAAAGTCCCGCATCTGGGACTTGAAGTCTGCCGCCGTCGTCTCAATCCACTGCCCACCCCGCTTGGTGCTGCATGCTATGCCCCCGCTCTTGCTTAGGCCTTCTGCAACAAGTTCTGGTACGGTGGGATAGTCAGTCATGGCGTTCTCATGATGGCTGGTGCAAATGGCGTACCGTAGGGCAAATGTGACCTCGCGCCTAGACCATGAATGTCTTATGCGCAGCCCCTGTCTAGCCTGCACTAAAGGTACGTCTTCATCCGTCTACGTGCCACCGCTGAGGGCTCCAGAGCGCGTGTTCTGGAGTGTGGAAGGCAACCTAGTCGAATGCGCGGCGTACACTGCCTCTTCGCGCTTCAGGGAATACTGTATGTCCGCTAATCTTACGCATGTCACGCCTGAGGGAGACGTGCGCATGGTTGATGTGTCCCACAAGCCTGCAACGGTTCGCGTGGCTGAAGCGGCCGGCCGCGTATCGCTGGGCCAAGAAGCATTCACAGCATTGCGAGAGCAAGGACTGCACAAGGGTGACGCGCTTACTGTGGCAAAGCTCGCCGGCATCGTGGGAGCCAAGCACACTTCCACGTTGCTCCCGTTGTGCCACCAGGTACCACTGTCATCCGTAACTGTGGATTTTATGCTGGACGAATCGGATCATGCTGTCGCAATTCGTGCAAGGACAACCTCAACCGGTCCAACGGGCGTCGAGATGGAGGCCCTGACCACAGTCACGGTAGCAGCGCTCGCTATTTACGACATGTGCAAGGCTATTTCCAAGGCGATCCGAATTGAGGGTATACATCTCGTATCCAAGACTGGTGGCAGGGGAGGCGCATATCGCCGCGAGCATATCCAACCGACATACTAGACCCTAAAGCAGAATGGAAAGGCTATTCGAACTTGGCAGCGTGTTGATTATCGTTCTGGTCGTAGTCGGCCTGATGATGCTGCTATACTTTGTGCCCGTGCGCCTGTGGATCACGGCTATATTTTCTGGTGTCAGCGTCAAGCTTTTCAGGGACCTAGTAGGGATGCGGCTGAGGCGTGTACCGCCGGACCGTATCATTAAGCCGCTCATCACGGCCCATAAGGCCGGAATCCTGGTGGACGCGCCTAACCTTGAGGCCCATTTCTTGGCGGGCGGCCACGTACAGCAGGTGGTTAACGCGCTTATTTCGGCAGACAAGGCGGACATCGATTTAACGTTTGAGCGTGCGACGGCGATCGATCTGGCCGGTCGAGACGTGTTCGAGGCAGTTCAGGTCTCGGTCAACCCCAAGGTAATTGAGACGCCCCCGATCTCGGCTATCGCCAGGGACGGCATTCAGCTCCGGGCTGTTGCCCGAGTAACAGTTCGTGCCAACATAGAGCGGCTCGTAGGCGGTGCTGGTGAAGAGACGATCATTGCGCGTGTTGGTGAAGGCATCGTGTCGACAATTGGGTCCAGTGAGACCCATGCGGCTGTCCTCGAGAATCCAGACAAAATCTCAAAGACCGTTCTGGCGAAGGGCCTGGACTCGGGCACCGCATTTGAGATCCTGTCAATAGACATCGCGGACGTAGACGTAGGCGAAAACATAGGTGCCAAGCTACAGACGGACCAGGCAGAAGCCGACCTCCAGGTTGCGCGTGCAAAGGCAGAAGAGCGCCGCGCTGCAGCCGTTGCGCGCGAGCAGGAAATGGTTGCTACGGTGCAGGAGCAGCGTGCACATGTGGTAGAGGCGGAAGCCTTGATACCGGCGGCGATTGCGGAAGCGTTCCGTAACGGGCAGCTGGGAGTTATGGACTATTACAACATTCGTAATGTCCAGGCTGACACGCAGATGCGTAACACCATTGGTGGCACAGGCACGGAAGGAACTACTTCACAGCTGTAGCCCGCTGTACACTCGAAGCGTGGCGCATGGCCTGTTGGCGCTCGATTCGCACCATATCAATTCGGTGGGTAGAAGCCTGCTGAATCAGGAAGCGCAAGCCGCCAAAGTTATACTCCTCCTGCGGAGCGGGAATGGTGCCCACTCTATCGAGCAAGTATCCTGCAACGGTTTCGTAGTCGCCGGTAGGTAGATTCAGACCAAACCGCTCATTGAGCTCGTCTATTTCGGCCCGGCCGCTGGCAAGCACTGCGCTACCTTCAACGCGGCGCATGACGACATCTTCGGAGTCAAACTCGTCTTGGATGTCCCCGAAGAGCTCTTCCAGCAGGTCCTCCCGCGTGATTAGTCCTGCTGTGCCACCATATTCGTCAACGACGATGCCGATTGACGAATTGGATTCTCTAAATTCCTTGAGCAGGTCTTTGGACGACTTGGCTTCCGGCACGAATTTCGCTGGACGAATTATCTCCTGGAGTGATCCGGGCGATTTGAAGAGGTCGCGTGCAAAGGCTATGCCGACGATGGTGTCAATGTTTTCCCGGTACACGGGAAGTTTGGAATAGCCGAATTCGATGCACTTCGCGCGAAACTCCTCAACCGACGTGGATTTGTCTACGGCGATGATATCGGTTCGCGGTGTCATCGACTCCTTTACCCGCTTGTGGTGGAGCTCAAATAGGTTGCTGAGGATTGCGGATTCCTCCTTGTTGAGGTCCAGCGAACCCTTCTTGCGGCCCTCTTCGATCACCAACTCAAACTGTCGCCGCGGAAACTGAGTAGTACTGGTCGTGTTGGCCCGTAGCAGCCGCAGGACCAACCGCGAGGTCCACATGGCAAGCATTACCAGAGGCTGAAGCAGCCGGTACGCAACAGTCAGCGGAATCGCCACAGCAAACACGGTGCGTGAAGCAATGCCTCGGACGATGGTCTTGGGCAGGACTTCACCAACGAGCAGTACGATGATCCCTGCGACCAGGGACTGGGTAATCAACGCTACCACGCCCAGTGCGGACTCCGATATTCCAATGGTTCGCTCATAGAAGCTGTGCACGGGCGCGGAGAGGAGCAGCGCCATAATCGTCGAATAGACTACCAGTGCGATGTTGTTTCCAACGAGTGTAGTAGTAAGAAAGTGTGCCGGATCTTCGAACAAGCGCTGTACTTGCTTTCCCAGGAAGCCACGCTGGCGAGCTTTGACTTCGACGCGTAGCCGGCTGGCAGCGACGAAGGCGATCTCGGATCCAGAAAAAAATGCGCTGCACAACAGTGCCCCAACCACAATCGCTAATTCCGACATGACCGATAGCTTGTGCTAGGTAAGCTTGAACCGGCTAAACGGTTATTCTGATCTTGACCGCTCACGTCGGTGGCCTGCAGCAGCGCTTCCGCTCGGTGCTCCGCCTTCGATGAGGCGAGCCTATAACGCGGTGGGAATTACGCTTGCTGTATTCACCCTCCTTAGCGTAACGCCCTATGCTGTAAAGAATCGTCATCTTGGGTGCTCACGATCACCAACTTTCATGCGCCTCCCAACAGTGTCGGTATCCTGAAATGAGTCGTCCAGAGCAAGATGGTCATCAAGCGGGTCTGCCCATGCAGCCAAAACAGATTCCACCTCGTCAATTGAGGCCCTGCTGTCGGCCAACTGGCTGATAAGCTCGTCAAGGTGAGCCGACATGCCGCCTGCGTCGCCAAGCGTGAGCGACTGCTCGAAGATGTTGCTGATGAGGTCCGAAAGCACATGAAACTGAGCACTGTAGACGCTGAGGCGCTCACGGCTTTCGCGGACACGATTCAGGCGCTGGGCCAGCACACTAGCGCGCTGCGCATGGGCGTCCTTAATAGCATGCGATTGGTATTTCTGCTCGTCCGAAAGGCGCTGGAGGGTGTGTCGCAGAGCAGGCTCCTTAACCGCGGCCAGGTGCTTTTCGTATCGTTGTTTTTGGTTCAGGACCACTAGGCAGGTGTTAAGAAGGTCGTTAATCATGACTTTCTGATCTGCAATAAGTCCCTGCGAGGCTTGGCTAAGCCTGCGGTAGTTGTGCTCGGTTTTGCGTTGCAGTTTCCGCAGGTGTAGGTATTGGCGCCGGTTGCGGGAAGAAAGCCCACGGTACTGCTCACTGAGTGCAGTCTGTTTAGAACGCTGGGCCCTACGGCCGTCGATGCTACGCCTAATACGCGGGTTTGCTGCCGCTCGAGCAAAGGCAACAATCGCACCAGACACGAGCGCGAACACGGCGAGCATAGCCCAAAATGTGCTCAATCCTCCCAGTGTCCATAGCGCACATACAACGCCGATGGTGGTCGCAACTAAGAGATGCAGCGGACGCCAGACTAGCGCAGAGACATTTCCCTTTTTGCGCCCAATCATCGCCTGCTGCCGCAGTTGTAGCTCATCACTTAGAAAGGTAGCGGAACTCTCCGGTCATGTCGTTACGGTCAGGTGCTTCACGAGGCGATCCGCGCCCGCTGGCCGCAAGCAGTCTTAAACGTATACGGTTGGGATCCGCTAGTTCGCCCGCGTGCGGTGGTCCCATTTGCCGCGGCTCTGACCGGGCTCTTCCTTGATCTCGAGTGAGTCCCGGCCATCGAAGTCGACTAGCGCCAGGTCTCCGAAAGCGGACTCAATGTGACCCAGGCTAGCTTCGGTCTCCTCTACATCAGTCATCAAGACATCAAGCTGGAGAGAGATTTGCTCGGGATTCTGTAGCGTCATGGACTGTTCATGGATATAGTCCACCACGTCCTCAATCGTCTCAATCTGCTCGTTGATGATTTCCAGGTGTTCCTGACTCTTCTTGAATCGCGCAAGGCGTTGCTCCAGTACTCTGAGCCGGCGCAGTTTCATGCGACGGACAGAGTCCGAGGCACCGTCCACGTCTCTGCGAAGCTGGGCCATGTCGTCCAGCACTTCTTTCTCCTTGACACGTGAGGCATACAAGTGGTAGCGCTCTTGCTGGTGCATCATCGAAAGGCAGGAGGTCACGAGTCCACCAATTTTTTGTGTGTGGCTCTCTAGTAGTCCCTGAGACGCGTAGCTGAACTTCCGATAGTTGGCTTCAATCTTCTTCTGCAAGTCACGCAGCTTGACGTAGCGTCGCTGGTTGTCGCGGCTCAACTCCGAGTAAATTTCACGGGAAGATGGCGGCTTGGCCATTTCTTTCGCCCAGCGGGCCTTTACGATTTTGCGGAAACGCTTATGATTGGGCAGGCTACCTAGCACGAGCAACTCGCCACCTGCGGCGAACAGCAAGATCGTACGATAAAGCCATTCCCCCGTCCCCGGCATAAAGGCCGCCAAGAACGCCAGTGCCAAGGCCCCAACCAAATATCCCAAGTTCCACGGGTGAAGGAAAGCCTCCTTTCTGTAGTTGATTTCCTTGCTTCTCATGCAGCTGAGGCCGCCTGCCTCCGATTGTCACCCTGGGTTGTCACTTGCCTGTTTCGCTGGGCATGCGCCCAATGGTCTTTGATGCTTCTTTCGCCGCAACACCCTCTTTATCGGTGCCTTCCCTTCCCGACTCCTCTGCACTTATCTGTGATACTAGTGCATCTGCCCGCTGCATTTGAGCTGCGCGGGAGGGCAAAGAAGGTTGGACCTCAATGGCCAACTCGACCCGTGCCTCATTTAGTACGGTTTCCCGATCAAGTTTGTCAATGAATTCGTTATGCGTGCCCAAGGTCTCTTGAATGCCACCTACTAGCTTCGCCAGACGCGCCTTGGCATCTGAGTGGATCTTGCCCCGCCGTGCCGCAACTTGCAGCGCTTTGAGCTTGCGCAAGTGGGCTTTCTCTTCCTCTTTGAAAAGCTCTCTTTCTTTGGGTGTCATCATGGCAAAGCCGCTTAAAGCGGGCGCCAAAAGGTTGGTTTGCTTAACGATTCGAATCAGCGGACGCGTTTCATCGGCGGCCGTCGCTCTTCATGATCTCCAAAACCCAGCGACTTTTCCACAGACGACTGTGCCGGATCCGAATCTTCCGGGGTCTGACGCTCTGTCTCCTGCTGCATGTCCAACTCAAACTGTCGGACGATCTCGTCGGCGAGGAATGCCTCCGAGTCCTGCTCAAGTCTCATGGCCTGCGTGTCAACAGAATCCAAGGCGACCTCCATCCGTGCTTCCCCGCGCGCAGTTTCTTCATCAATACGCGCAATCATCTCGTCATGCGTCTGATCGACACCTGCTACCTCAAATTGCTCCAGGACTCCTGCCACCTCGGATTGCATCTTGGCCCGTTCGTGTGCACGAAGCGCATGATTTGCTTCCTCGATCTTGCGCCGCCGCTCTCGCATGAAGACATCTTTGACCTGCAGCGCTTTTTCATAGGCCATCTTGGCCTGCTGAAGCTGTACAGTGGTTTCCTGCACCTCATTGCGCGCGCGGTCCAGGCGGATAGCATATTCGCGCGCCAAGTCCTGGCGCCCGGCACGAATGGCTGCCTTGATCTTGGATGTGAGGCCGGCCTCCAGCCCTTGTGCCCGTTTTAGGGTCTTCTCATACCTGATGACGGTCGACTTGACCTGTGCAATCGTTTCATTCATCTTCGGGACCTGGTCGTTCAATTCCCGAATGTTTTGCTCCAAGATCAGGCGTGGGTTCTCCATCGCCGAGATGGCGCCGCCGAATATGGAGCGAATTACACGCTTAAAACGTGCCCATATAGACATAAGCCCTGCCTCGTGAGTTAACTATGTACAGCCAATATAGTCTATCGTCCAATAAGACGAATAGCCCGGGTGTAAAGATGCAAAAGGCTAGATATCATTGAGAATCTCCGTGCGCCATCCTTCCGCAGAAAGCCGGTCCGTTACTACCGGAACCGACGAACGCGGCGTCGTCGAGTATCGGTATGCGGCCAGTATGGCCGCCCGGAAGTCCTCTACTTTGTTTGCCTTACGCGTATAGAATGACGCTAGCCGGGTGCCCGGCGCAACAGTTTCGCCGGGTCGCTTGTGGAGATAGATCCCTGCATTGGGGTCAACGGCGTCCTCCTTGACGGCACGCCCTACGCCCATGGTTGTTGCCGCCATCCCCAGCATGCCGGCATCAATATCGGCGACGTACCCGATTGCGCAGTCCGGGGCGTATACAACGGTTTCCAATGCTTCAAGTTGGCGCCGCTCCGGATGCTGTATGGCTGCCACGTCGCCACCTTGCCACTCTACGAGTTCAGCAAATTTTTCGAAGGCCCGCCCGGAGGCTATGGCATCCTCTGCCAAAGCGCGACCCGCTTGACCCGTCTTAGCGCGGCCGGCAAGGCAGAGCATCTCACCGGCCAGAGACAGCGTGACCTCCATTACATCCGGCTCAGGGTCTCCACGAAGGCAACGAATACTCTCCTCAACCTCCAGCCAGTTGCCAATGGCACGTCCAAGTGGCACATCCATGTCGGTAAGCAAGGCAGTTGTATTGACTCCAAAGTCAAGGCCAATACGGACCATTGACTCGGCGAGGCAGCGTGCCTGCTTTTCGTGCTTCATGAAGGCGCCACGCCCGCATTTCACGTCCAGCACTAGCCCGTCCAGCCCCTCAGCAAGTTTCTTACTCATTATTGAGGCGCTGATAAACGGGATAAAGTCTACGGTAGCGGTCACGTCCCGCAAGGCATACAGTCGCCTGTCTGCCGGCGCAACTTGCGCTGTCGGACCCACTATCGCTACCCTAGTGGCAGCGAGTTGTGCGCGCACCTCCGCGGAGGTGAGCTCGGTCCGAAAACCCGGAATGGACTCGAGCTTATCGCGCGTGCCCCCTGTAATGCCAAGCCCCCGGCCCGAAATCATCGGCACAACAAGGCCGCAGGATGCCGCAATAGGGGCCAGAATGAGCGATACCTTGTCGCCAACGCCGCCTGTGGAGTGTTTGTCAATCTTGGGCCCGGAGATTTCGGAAAAATCCAGGATTTCTCCAGAGCGAAGCATGCTGTAGGTCAGGGCCGTGGTCTCCTCGGCGTCCATGCCGCGGCAGAAGGCGGCCATGAGAAAGGCACTTGCCTGGTAGTCCGGTATCTCCCCCCGCGTATAGGCGTCGACAAACTCGGAGATCTGGCGTCGCGAGAGCGTCTTCCCGTCGCGTTTGGCCGTGATGATATTGATGGTTTTCGCCACGGAGCTAACAAGAAGGGGACGGCCTACGGGCGCACGTTACCTCAAAGCGCGCAGCAGGGGCCGTGCCTTGGCGTTGCAAACGAAGGCAATGCACGCAGTGAGCGGCATGTGGAAGGGCCGAAATGGCTACTTCTGCGCAGCAGGGCGCTTCCCGTACCGACGGTGAAACTTCTCTACGCGGCCTGCCGTGTCAACGTACTGCCGGCGCCCGGTATAGAACGGGTGGTTGGTGCTGTCAACTTCAGACGCATACATATCCGCCTTCATGGTAGAGCGCGTCTGGAACTCGGTGCCATCGGCCAGCCGTACGGTAATAAGCTTGTACTCTGGGTGGATGTCCTTCTTCATCGCTTTGTGCCCGCTTTGTGTGCAGGAGCGCTCCTACCTTCAGCATGGGGCATGGGTTCCTCTGCTTCGCATTCCAGCGAGCGCTCGGCAAGCACGATATCATCTCGCAGGGCTGCGGCCCGCTCGTAGTCTAAGTTTTCCGCTGCCTCGAGCATCTCGGCCCGCATTTGGGCGATGAGCTGCCTCCTCTCGTCGGCAGAGAGCATTTGAAGCAGCGGATCAAGGTAGGACGTCCTTTTTAGCGTTTCATCGTCGACATGCCGCGAGGCAGCCGCACTGTCCCTGTTTGCTTCAGCGATTACGGTGCCCCGGCGGATGTCTTCGGCATCTTTGCGTACCGTGTGCGGCGTAATGCCGTGTTTCTTGTTGTATGCGATCTGGAGGGTCCGCCGCCGTCCCGTTTCGTCGAGCATGCGCTTCATCGATCCGGTGACGCGATCGGCATACAAGATGATATGGCTATTCACGTTGCGAGCGGCGCGCCCGGCGGTTTGGATGAGTGAGCGGTCGCTACGTAAGAATCCCTCTTTGTCTGCGTCAATGATGGCTACCAAGGATACCTCCGGCAGGTCGAGGCCTTCGCGCAAGAGGTTTACGCCGACCAGGACATCAAAGACGCCAAGGCGTAGCTCCCGCAAAAGCTCCACGCGGGCAAGGGCGGCAATGTCAGAGTGGAGGTAACGTACCTTTACACCAAAGGAATGCAGATAGTCCGCAAGATCTTCGGCCATGCGCTTTGTCAGTGTGGTCACCAGCGCGCGTTCCCCTCGTCCTGCCACGACGCGGAGCTCTGCTAAAAGGTCATCGATCTGGTTTTCACTGGGTCGTACGCTGGCTTCTGGATCCGGGATGCCTGTCGGCCGGATGACCTGCTCTACGAATGCACCACCACATCGCTCGAGCTCGTAGTCTCCTGGCGTGGCACTCGCAAAGATGACCTGGTGCTGCCGGGCCTCGAATTCTTTAAAGGTCATGGGGCGGTTGTCGAGCGCCGACGGCAGCCTGAATCCATGCTCTACTAAGATCAGCTTGCGTGCCCGGTCCCCATTATACATTGCCCGTACCTGCGGAATGGTGGCATGGCTTTCATCCACCACGAGCAGAAAGTCGTCTGGGAAGTAATCCATCAGGCACCAAGGTCGCTGCCCTTCCGGCAGTCCGCTGAGGTGACGACTGTAGTTTTCGACACCGGAGCAATACCCGAGCTCCTTGAGCATCTCCATGTCAAAGCGTGTGCGTCGCTCCAGGCGTTCCGCTTCCATTACTTTCCTTTCTGCGCGCAGCGTGGCGAGGCGCCACCGCAACTCCACGTCAATAGACTCCAGCGCGCGCTCAATTTGATCTTGGGGTGTAACAAATATCTTGGCTGGATATATCGTAAGCAGTGATTCATTGCGCAGGGTGTGGCCCTGCGAAGGATCGATTGCATCAACGGTCTCGATTTCGTCACCCCAAAAGGTGATTCGGTATGCGCAATCTTCCAGATACGCCGGAAACACGTCCACGATATCCCCGCGTACGCGAAAGGAACCCGGTGAAAAATCCTGGTCATGCCGCCGATAGTATATGCCGACCAGCTGCGAAAGCAGGGCGTTGCGGGCCACGCGCTTCCCTGGCGATACCTGCACGATTTGCGACTTGTACTCTTCCGGTGACCCGAGCCCATAGATGCATGAAACACTCGCCACGACAACTACGTCGCTTCTGCCCGATACAAGCGCGCTGGTTGCGCGTAGCCGAAGGCGATCGATCTTGTCGTTAATAGAGAGGTCCTTTTCGATATATGTGTCGCTGCTTACGATGTAGGCCTCCGGCTGGTAATAGTCGTAGTACGAGATGAAGAATTCGACTGCATTCTTGGGGAAGAACTGCTTGAATTCGGCATACAGCTGTGCGGCCAGTGTCTTGTTATGACTCATCACAAGCGTGGGCCTGCCAACGTTTCGGATGACATTGCTCACCGTAAATGTCTTGCCCGACCCCGTGACTCCCAGCAGTGTCTGATTAGGATCGCCCTGTTCAATTCCCCTGGTAAGGTCGGCAATTGCTCTAGGCTGATCGCCAAACGGTTCAAAGGGAGCCACAAGCTCGAAAGACTGCGCTTGCTCTGTGACGGGCATCGTGGCGTTTGTCGAGTCCTAGCTTTGGGTGCTCTCCCGGTTAATGCGCACTACCTGCGCGCCGGCAGCCGGCACTTGCGTACTTGTGGCGAAGCCTGGGGATCCATCCTTGCGTTGGGCCGTTCGATCCTGCCCGTTCCACACTCCCTGTAATATAGCGCCTCCCGCGCAGGCTACAGCAGGCGCTATTGGCATTCAGAGTCTATGAGATTTCGCGGTGCAACTCTCTGGTTCGTGTCTCTTATGCTTCCCATGGGGGCATGGGCCCAGTCCATGCAGTGGGAAGACTACGATCCCGTTTCTACGCTTTCCGTAGAACAGAACGTGCTGACCAAGGCGAAGTACGCATTCGTAGATGCGCATGGCCACCAGCGCCAAATTGGTACGGCATCAGCCGAGCGGATACAGGAGATTGTAGCCGCAATGGATGCAATGAACATGGGCGCCATGGTAAACCTGAGCGGTGGGAGCGGAGAAGAGCTGGCCCAAGTCGTACGCAACACGGAACTGCATGCCCCTGGAAGGATCGTCCACTTTGCTAATGTCGATTTCAGGCAGATAAGAAGCGCACCCAATTTTGGCGAGGCGGCCGCGGCACAGTTAGCGGAAGATGTCAGCAGCGGCGCGCGCGGCCTGAAGATCTTTAAGAGCTTGGGCATGTATGTGACCGACGACACAGGGGAGCGCGTGGCAACAGACGATGTACGCTTGGACCCCATTTGGGCCAAGGCTGGGGAATTGGGCATTCCCGTGCTGATCCACACGGCCGATCCTGCGCAGTTTTGGCTACCGCATGACCAACTCAATGAGCGCTGGTTTGAGCTAAAGGAGCGGCCGAACCGCAAGCGTCAGCCGGAGCCTACCTGGGAGCAGCTGATAGAGGAACAGTGGAATGTCTTTCGCAAGCACCCGGGGACGACATTTATCAATGCTCACCTGGGATGGCTTGGCAACGACTTGGAGAGCTTGGGCGCGCTGATGGATGAGCTGCCCAACATGTACACGGAGTTGGGAGCCGTTGTAGCTGAGCTTGGTCGACAACCACATACGGCGCGTGCGTGGCTCACCAAGTACCAGGACCGTGTGCTGATGGGTAAAGACTCGTGGAACCCGCCGGAATACCACACGTACTTTCGTGTCTTGGAGACTGCGGACGAATTCTTTCCCTACTACCGCAAGCGCCACGCTTGGTGGACTATGTACGGCCTCGAATTGCCAGACGAGGTGCTGCGTAAGGTTTACTACAAGAACGCGTTACGGATCATTCCTGGCCTCGAAACGTCGCGTTTTCCGGATGACTGGAGCATGGATGTCGTAGATGCTCCAGAGCCACGTCTGAGTCCGATGCAGCTGGCCCGCACGCAAATCGGCGATGCGTACGTGAAGGTCCACTACAGTTCTCCGCGCAGGCGAGGCAGGAAAATCTACGGTGAGCTAGTTCCCTTTGGCGAACTCTGGCGGACTGCAGCCAACGAGACGTCCGAAATCACGTTCACGGCACCGGTACTCGTTGGTGGGCAAAGTGTCGCAGCGGGTACGTATTCGCTCTTTTCCATCCCCGATGAAGAAACTTGGACAATCATTCTCAATAGCGATCTGGGTCAGAATGGAGTTGCAGGCTACCGTGAAGAGGCGGATGTGGTGCGGGTTCAGGTCACAGCTACGCAGCTCGAGGAAATTCATGAGGCATTTACGATAGCTTTCGAAGAAGCGGAACGCGGCATGGCCCTTGTATTGATCTGGGAGCGCACAAAAGTGTTGTTACCCTTGTTGGCACCGTAAAGCGGTGCGCCGAATCTAGGTATGACCTAACCACTCTGGTGATGACCTTAAACTTACGGTCTTGGCTCGCTTGCGCTTGTATAGCTGCACTGATTCAGCCTTCTGTTGCGCAGCAAGCACCCTTTGCCTTTACACCCGTCAGGCTTGATTTGCGGGACCTCAGCTACGGCAAGATGGCCTATGCGGATGTGGACGGCGACGGGGACTTGGATATTCTGGGCGTTGGCAATACGGCCACTTCCATTCCTTTCACACCCGCGGCCTATGTGGGCATCGGCGGCGATGTCGGACCAGTCTCATTCTTCAACTCTGATCCGCAGCAGACATTTGAGTTGCGCGAGTTGCCAGGAGACGGGTTGTGGAGCAGCGATGCGAGGTGGATCGACTACAACCTGGATGGAATACTTGACGTTATCATCACGGGCACTACGCACTCCGCGGCCCCCTATGAAACGAGGGCCTTCGAGGGCAACACGCGCCTGTACCGCGGCACAGCAGCAGGTACATACCAACTGGTAAACACCTCTTTGCCCGGAATCTATGGGGGATCGGTGGTGGTTGGAGACTACGACAACGACGGTGACGAGGACCTCCTGGTCACCGGGCTACGCGACCCATCCACTCCCATTTCGCAAATCTATCGCAATGACGGGGGCTTATTCACCCGAACGAATTCCCGGTTGAGGGCACTTGCGTTGGGTGAGTCCAAGTGGGTAGACTTGGACGGAGATGGCGACTTGGACCTTGTGCACTCGGGCGTCAGCGCTTCAAATTCGGTTCATACGATTCTTTACTACAACGACGGAGTCGGGCGGCTGACCGCGGACGAATCGGCACTTCCTGGGTATTTCTTCAGCAGCACGGCTTGGGGTGACTATGACAATGACGGGGACTTGGATGTAGCCATTTCCGGAGCCACCCTCGACCCGATCGAAATCGTTAAGCCGGTTGCTGACGTTTACCAAAACAATGGAACGAGCTTTGTGCGTGTAACAAATGCGCCGATACCTGACGTGTTTTACGGCAGCGTAGGCTGGGCCGACTACGACAATGACGGAGACCTGGACCTAATGGTTACGGGGGCCACGAACATGGGTAATGGCCGGATTGCCCGGATATTCAGGCAGGAAAACCGCTACTTCATTGAACGCATATGGTTACCCGCGGTGGCCGCAGGCTCGGGCTTTTGGGGAGATTTCGATGGAAATGCTGTGGTGGACCTGCTACTCACTGGCAGCAATCGGAGTGTTCAGCCGCTGTCTCGCCTTTATCGTAACGAGAGTCAGTCCGCCAACTCCCGTCCGGTTCCGCCTGAAAACTTGAATACGCAGGTGTCCGGAAGCAGCGTCGTGCTATCGTGGGGTGCAGGAAGTGACGAGCAAACGCCGGAAGCAGGGTTGATGTACAATCTGCGTATCGGTACGCAGCCCGGAGCCAGTGATGTCATGTCCGCGTATGCGGACGCGGCTACCGGGCGCCGTGTGTTTTCAGGTCCTGGGAATGTCTGGCAGGCCAGAAGCCGTACGTTGCGCCTGGCGCAGGGTACGTATTACTGGAGTGTTCAAACGATAGACCAGGCTTATGCCGGCTCGGCGTTTGCTGCAGAGGGCTCCTTTGCGATCTCGAATGCACCCGGGCTGGGAACGGCAGCGGAAGAGGAGACGCTACTGGATTACAATTTGGCTCCAGGGTATCCCAACCCATTTCTGGATGCCACCACTATCGGTTATTCACTGCGCGAATCCGGCATGGTACGTCTGGATGTCTACAACATGCTTGGCCAGCGTGTTCGCGGTTTGGTCGCCGCAGATCAGCCGGCAGGGCAGCATAGAGTCGTGTGGTCAGGAACCGGTGATGATGGAAGCCACTTGGCTGCGGGCGTTTATTTCGTGCGCATGATTGCGGGTGGCAACGAACGGACACAGCGACTGATGGTGCTTCGATAGTACGCTACAAGAATGAGGTGCCATTGCGATCCTATAACGACGAGAATATCAGGATGAAGCGATTGCTTTGTTATGTGATGCTCCTTGGCGGCGCTACTAGTGCATTCGCACAGGGGCCTGACCCAACGCCGACAGTGCAGGAGATTCTACTTACCGACGTCTTGCCCGTCCGACACGGGGATGTGGCGATGGGAGACTTCGACCAGGATTCAGACCTCGACATGCTGCTTACCGGCGCAAGGGGAGGTCCCTCAAACCCGAACCCTTCCACGGTGTTGTATCGGGTCCACGGTGACACCACGCTACTTGTCGAGATTGACAACATGACTGTTGAAGTGGACGCGGTTCACATGGCGATGATCCAGACTGCCGGCTTCCCAAACCTCTGGAAGAGTTCAGCATCGTGGGGCGACTTTGACAGTGATGGTGATCTTGACTTGGCCCTCATGGGCGTGGATGCCCGTGGCATCGTTGTCACCGGGGTCTATAGGCTTGCTTCTGCTAACGGGGTCTTTACCCCCCAATTTCGGGCGCAGGATCCTGTCCATTCGGGTGATCTCATTTGGGGCGATGTGGACAACGACACAGACCTGGATCTGCTGGTCTGTGGTACCCAGGAGACTGGAGAGCCGTTGACGACGCTGTACAAGAACCAGTTGTCTGAAGGCAGCAGCGGATTTCAGCCTGCTACAAGTGGTCTGGTGAGTGTTGGACAGTGCTCACTGGATTTGGGTGACTATGACATTGATGGCGATCTGGACGTCTTGATTGCAGGCACGGATGAGGAAGGCAGCACGCTCACGAGAGTCTACCAGAACAATGGATTTGGCCAATTTAACCGGCTACCCCAGACCTTTGAGAGCTTGCTTTTCTCGGCTGCTTCATGGGGTGACTATGATGCCGACGGATACTTGGACATTCTCGAGAGTGGGGCCCGCCTATCGCCATTGATCATGGAAGGTGGCATCGAGTTGTACCGGTACGATACTATGACTACGGCCTTCACTCACGTTACGGAAAGAATTGAGGGTGCTTTTGAAGGCGATCCCGCTAAGGGGCGGTACTTCGGCGCCGTAACCTGGGGTGATCTCGACAATGATGGCTTTCACGATTTCGTCGTCACAGGAGCCGAGTCCCCACGCAGCAACAATGCCACGCAGATTTACCTGAGCCAAGACGGCCAATACCTCGTGAAATCTCAGACGGACAAGTTCGACGGTGGATTTCGGGGACGTGCGCTAATTGTGGACTATGACTTGGATCGTGACCTTGATGTTGTAGTCTTTGGAGAAAACCCCGGCCTGCCGGAGGAAGGAACTAGGATTCGCATTCTTCGCAACAACTTGATTTTCGGCAAACGTGTGCCTACGCCACCAGACGCGATCGCGTCCTCGGTGCGTAGAAATAACGTTACGCTTGCGTGGTCCCCTGGTCTCGACAGGCAAACTCTCATTTCCGGTCTGACGTATAACATCAGGGTTGGCAGCAGCCCGGGTGCGGCTGACATTGTTTCGCCTATGGCGAGTCTAACCACGGGCACGCGTCACATTTCCGGCCGTGGCAATGTGGGTACAAACCTCGCATGGACGCTACGAAATCTAGACCCGGGTATCTACTATTGGGCCGTTCAGGCTCTTGACCACACATACTCAGGTTCGGTGTTTTCGGACGAGGACACCTTTACCATCGAATAGTACGCTGCGCCTGTATCGCCGAGCGCCGATTGTAGATGCTTTGGATCGATCGACCTTGGTGCTGCTCCATCTGCCTCCTAGGCGGACCCTGGTTTTGCTGGATACGGTTGGGTCGGCGCGGACTGGCGAATCGGGATTCGAGTATGGTGATTTCTTGAATGCACGTAGTGCCGGTACCATTCTCTGGAGTACTCGCGTGAATTGGCACCGTTTGGTTGAGAGGGGTAGAGCCAGGTGGCCTTTGCAGGCGGAGGGATGCAAAAGGAAGGCCAGCGAATCGGCGTTGCCAGCGTCCAACGAGCGTGAAGGAATTTCGTACCGTCCGCTTCACACCATACTGGTGCCTTCCTGGACGCTAGCAATTCCGGCATCAACGCAAAAAAGCTAACTGCAGCGAATCGCGCTATTTGGCCAATCTGAATGGCGTCATACGAGCGGCCGGGCACAGTTGGCTAAGCAGCATCCGACGATAGGGGAGAAGGCCTCCATGCAGCGGGACACGGATGTCTCCGCGCGAGCATTCAAGGACATTCACTTGGACTCTAAGCGGCTCGTGCCTCCAGGCTCATAGATGACGTTGAATGTATTGAGCCGGTGCGCTAAAAAGAGAGTTCATCGGCGCCTTCCTGCGCCCACAGTCCGCCATCAGCCTGAACGCAAGGGCCGGCCCAACTTGCACGGAGAACCGGTGTAACACATTCTCCAGGCTGCGCGCGATCAAGACCTGATCCAAGGTACCGCTTCAAACCAGCCTTGGAAGTCCGTGCTTCTGCCGAAGGGAATTGACGGTGCAACTTACAGGACGCACCTGCGCAGCAGGGTTCCAAGTTCGGTGCTCCATGCGCAGCCGCCGTGACCCCTTGCAGCGGCCGCGGCAGCGAATGCAGGGCAGGGTCTACGAAGCAGCTGTACGCGCAGCCTGTCACGGTCACAATCAAGACAGGAACCGCAAACTTGGATTGCCGCTAAGCCCTCGCCCTTCAGCTACAGGGACGCAGCAGCGCACCAGACGGCTTGTTCAGGGGAAATACAGAGCAAGTGCAACTACAAAGCTGCCAAGACCTCGCGTGGCTTGGAATAAGATTCTTCTGCAGGCCCCTTCAGGCGGCAAGAGTCAGCGCAGGCTCTTGGACTGGAGCTGGTACTGGTGTAAGCCAGTTGTAGGGGTCATTGCCGTGCTTGACGATGTCAAAAAAGGCCCCTTGAAGCTCGGTTGTTACAGGGCCACGGCGGCTGGCGCCAATGCTGTACTTGTCTACTGAGCGAATTGGAGTAACCTCGGCGGCAGTGCCGGTAAAAAAAAGCTCGTCAGCTACGTACAAGGCTTCCCGGGGCAAACGTTCTTCTACCACTTCATATCCGCGGTCACGGGCCAGACGGATGATGGATGAACGTGTGATGCCGGGCAGGATGGAAAGGCTTCGTGGTGCCGTAAACAAGACGCCGTCACGTACCAGAAACAGATTTTCGCCGCTACCCTCGGCGAGGTATCCATCCACACTAAGCATGATACCTTCTGCATATCCGTTCAGTACCGCATCCATCTTCACTAGGCTGGCATTCATGTAGTTGCCGCCGCCCTTTGCCATCGCAGGATGCGTGTTGGGAGCCATCCGGTTCCAGGAGGCCACATGCACATCAATGCCAAGCTCAAGTGATTCTTCTCCCAGATACGCGCCCCACTCAAAGACTGCAATGTAGGTCTCAACGGAGTTGGCCAGCGGGTTCACGTTGAGCGATCCTGCACCGCGGAGGACCACTGGGCGAACGTAGCACGATGCCAGCTGACTGTTTTGAATGGTGGCCAGAACCGCTGTTTCAAGCGCCGCCTGATCATAGGGCAGCTCCATGCGGTGGATCTTGGCGGAATCCACCAGCCGCCGCATATGCTCTTGCAGCCGAAAAACTGCCGAGCCTTGGGCCGTATCGTAGCAGCGAATGCCTTCAAAAACCGATGAGCCATAGTGCACCACGTGGGAAAGCACGTGGATCGTAGCTTCCTCGTAAGGAATAAGCTTCCCGTTGTGCCAGATGTCATATCGCATGGTGTTGCGCCAGCTTGTGGATGGTTACTTATTTTCAGGGGAGCCTGCCGTAGCACCGCGCGGCGGCTTCAGCGACCGGGCGAGCGTGTTCGTCCCCAAAGCGAAACGCAGAAGCGTCCCAAGAATCTTCGCTGACGCCTTTACAGTGCCCGTCACGGTACCTGTTATCTTCGAAATGCCTGTGCGCCTCCGATATGACACCGGTACTTCCATGATTCGTAGCCCCGCCAGATGCGCCTTGATCTGCATTTCAATCGTCCACCCGAAGGTCTTGTCTTGCATATTCAGGCGAATGAGGTCCGCGTAACGAATCGCCCGAAACGGTCCGAGGTCCGTGTAGCGAATGCCCCACAGCCGGCGCATTAGCCAGCACGCCAGGTGATTCCCAACGATGGCTTGCGGTAGCATGGCACCCGCTTCCCGTTGTCCGGTGGTACGGCTGCCAACCACGAAGTCCGCTTCCTGGCGCAGGATTGGGGCGACCAACGCTTCCATTTCGTCAGGATAGTCACTGTAGTCGCCATCCAAAAAGACGACGATGTCAGGGTGCTGTTCTGCGGCATAAGCTATGCCGCGCAGACAAGCAAAGCCATAGCCACGCCGATTCTCGGAAACAACCGTGGCTCCTGCTTGCCGCGCGTTGTCTGCCGTCGTGTCGGTCGACGCATTGTTTACGACTACGACCTCCTGGACCAAGCCATTCGGGATGTCACCAATGACGCGTCCTATCGCACGGGCCTCGTTGAAGGCCGGAATGATGACTAGGATGCACGCCGGCATAGGCCGCTTGAAGCGATCTATCGCGTTCGTTCGAGTGATCCGATGGGCGCATCCCAAGCACGCGCAGCAACGCCCGGAAAGGCGTCGTTGTCAACAAGCTTGTACCCTAGAGACATGGCGGTGGTATCCTGAAGCAGCCACTCCGCACCGAAGCGTCCAATGGAACCCACATATCCAAATCCATCGGAAACGTTGGATAGCGTTCCCGGCTGTCCAAGCGCCTCCGGCGTGAACACATCGCCCGGCGGCTTGAACTGGTCATCCAGCACCGTCATGGTCATGCCCAAGCCGACCAAGAACCCCCTGACGAACATCTCGGGGTAGTTTGCAAGGAGAGAGTCCCGGTCTCGAACGAGATCTAGTTTGGTTTCCCAAAATCCTTCGTGGGTATCCGAAGCCCTACTCGTCGGCTTGTGGTTCAGGCGGAAGTCCTCAAATCCGTAATCATCGAAGACGAAAAACCGGTACCACTGCTCGATGTCGTAGGGTTCCTCATCAAGCGACCACCAAAGGACCCGCTGTGTTGCATGGAGTTGAGTTGTCAAGACCCGGAACACCTCTTCCAGCTGCACGGAAGGCTCCAAGTGGAATGGAACCAAAGTTGTTGCAGTCGTGACGAGGTCGGATCCAGGCTTCTGGACATCGATCTTGTAAGTCTTGCCAGCAAGCACGCGAAACGGAGCATAGAAGATGTGGCCAACTGAACCATCTTCAAAGGTGTAGACGGAATCCTTCCAGACATGCCGCTCTTCCGCCCCCAGCTGCCTCGACATGAAGATGGCGTCAAGCTTCTCATTGGCCGTGGTCAGTGTGGGCCGAATCTCAATGACGCGAACGAACTGCGTGTCCGTGGCCATGTCAAGGGCTCCAAACAGCGTGAACTGCCGGTTGGTTTCCAGGATTGGGTTGACAGAGTCATCGCAGCTCACCAGGGAGAAAGCGACGAAAAGTGCAAATGCTATGGAAATGGGGCGCATTGAGCCAGCTGTCCGCGTGTTTCTAAAACTCAAGCTTGAGGCCAAATGCCGGGATGAATGGTAGCTGATCCAGGCGTTCAAGCGTGAAAAGGTCAATATAGAAGAGGTTGGTGCGATCGTACGCATTCGTACCACTGGCCAACGCCGTCAGCGCCGTGTGGGTCGAAAGCTCAAAGGTATATTCTGCAGAAACGTCCAGCCGGTGATAATCCGGTAGCCGGCCGCTGTACGGATAGGAGTACAGCACGCGTGTTTCGCCGGGTTCGCCGAACAGGTCCTTAGGACCGTCCATCAGGATAAATTCGTCAAATCCGAGTGCCTCGCTGAATGGAAGCCCAGAGCCATATTGCCAACGAGCGTTAAGCGTAAAGCCGCCAAAGGTTGCGCTGCCCAGTGCATTAATCGTGTGGCGCCGGTCGTGTGGCGGCGAATACGTATAGCCGCCAGGTCCGAACCAGTACTCTAATTCCGTCTGCTTGGCCGTATACTCAACCTTCGAGTATCCATAATTCACGAAACCGTAGAAGGGTCCCGCATCTACCTCTATACGGGCATCTCCGCCACGTACAGTTCCCTCGGCAGGTTGAAGGGCAATGGTGGAGCGAGGAAACGAGGTCCATTCGGCTACCGAAAGGTTGTCCAGCTTCTTGTAAAAGCCCTCAGCGGCAACGCGTAGCCACGTCGTTGGCTGAATCTGGTAGCCACCCAGGAAGTGAATGGCTTGCGGCACGCTGCCCGTTGGCGAAGAAGTCCATGCCGTAAACACATCCCCGGCATCACGGCGGTCCGCAAGCCCCACAAACTCCTGGTGGTAAATGCCGGCCGCTGCACTGATGCGGTGCACACCGTAGTTGTAAACCATCTTGAACCGAGGCTCGATGAAGTTGCGTCCCTTGCTCGGAAATGATGACAGCCTAAGTCCCGGTTCAACGCTAAAGTCGGTGACATCTCCGTGCAACAGTGGAATTTCCGTCTGAACGTACCCGCCGGCTTCGCTTACGAATTCGGTCTCATCGGACCGATCCTGGAAGATCCCCCCCAGTTCGCTATCAAGCTGATTAAACCTGAAGAACATGCCCCACGTGATGTCGGAAAAGCTGTTGAAGTGGGTAACGTTGGCGGAAGCATTGATCTCCTGGGCCTTGGAGTAGCGCGTTGGCGCTATTTCCGGACCGAATGAGTTTTCTACGGAAGAGAGTGAAACCAGAATCTCCGCCTGCACGGGAATACGTGTGGGAAGCAGGACAAAGCGCCCGCCAATGGCATTGTTCGTCCAGGTTACCTGGTTTTTCGTGCTGTCAGATTCCGCAGCAGTTTGCGAACCCAGAATACCACGGTCAAAAGAGCGTAGTCCGGTCACCGAGGCCTGCGTATTCTCCGAGGTGATAGCATGCACCTTGACAAACTGGTCATTGAATGAATACGGGAGCTGCGTATCAATGATTTTCGAGGCGCCCTGGTCTATTACGTCGAAGCGGCCTGACATCAGAATCGACACCTTGTCCTGAATGAGCGGCCCTTCCAAGAGTCCGGCGCTGATGAACGGCGCCGCAGAAAACTCGCCCGAAAAGCGCCGTTTGTTACCGTTACGCGTGGAGATGTCAATTACAGACGACATGCGCCCGCCGTACTTGGCTCCGAAGCCGCCGGCATACACATCGGATACGTTGAGTATGGCCGAGGGGATCGCGGAGTAGAATCCAATGAGATGGAACGGCTGGTAAATCAGCATGCCGTCCAGGAGTACCTGGTTCTGCGTAGGCTCGCCCCCTCGAACAAAGAGCTGTCCGCCCTGGTCACCACTGGAAACAACGCCGGGTAGTGTTACAAGGTAGCTGGCCAAGTCCCCGGAAAGGTCGGGTGCAGGGATCAGCTGAATGTCTCTAGGCCGAATGGACTGGAGTCCCGCCGTGATGCCTGCGGCCCCTTCCGCCTCGCCTTCCCCCTCGACCATGATCTCACCGAGTTCGAATCCAACAGACAGGGAAAAGCTGTAAATCCGATTTTCGTCCGCGGCCAGGTCAATCGTATCCCGTAATGTTTCGAATCCAACGAATCTGGCCTCCAGGTAGTATTGCCCGGGTGGGATGCCAGAGATGGCATAAAGGCCATCGCGGTTGCTGGCTGCCCCCAAGAACGCTCCGCCGTCATCGGTCAAGACGATGCTTACGCTTTGAAGTGGCTGACCATCGGACTCATCGGTGGCATATCCACGCAGGACCGCGTTTTGGGCGCGTGCCTCTGCGAAACAAAACACCACTATCAAGAACAGAAAGAACCGGTGCTTCATATCCATGGCTCCGATTGGTGGGGCACGAAAACGTTGGTCAGGCGCGCAAGGTGAGTGTGCGTTGACGAACTACGGCTGCTGGAACACATAAGTGGCCCAATGGATTCCACCAGGGCCTACAAAAATATACAGGATATGCGAAAGTGGCTACGGTGGGGCGTACTACTGGTTCTGGTCGGGATGTTTATTGCAGTCATGAGCACGGTGTTCAATCCGTACGGCGACCGGGACTGGCTGGAGATCTCGCACGGTAACCATTCGCACTACGTTCCTCGGGGCTGGGACGGTACGAACTTGGGGAACTTCCCGACACGGCCGCCCGGACCTAACGAGATCATTCTGCCAGATGGGCGCGTGGTGCCGAAGTGAGGGACGCGCTAAAGTTCCATGTCTTCGCCCTCTGAAGGGCCTAGAGACGACAGAACGCTGCCCATCAGGTCGCTATAGGTTGCGCCCGCGCCGGATTCCGGTGCCGGCTCCTTGCCAAGGAGAGAGTTTTGGTGCAAGGCCTCCAGCACGAAGCCCATCAGCGATGCATACGCCGCGTTTCGTTTGGGCGGCGCGTACTTGGCTACAAACTCGCGAAGACCGCCAACTTTGGCCAGACTTCGCCCATAGCTCCCTGCCTTGGCGTCCGGGCGCAGTGTTATGGAATTGCCGTTGGCAAACCAATGGAGGATGTGCCGATACGCATCGCGGCCTCCGCGCTTGTCAGCAGGATCCGGAAAGTACCGGGGGAAGATGCTGCGGACCGCGCGTCCAATGAGCAAGTGTGCGACATTCTGGACTCCTTCCTGCTCACCTTCATACACCAGCTCGACCTTGCCGGCGATGGCGGGCTCAATGCATTCCAGGTCAGTGATTCGCGCAACCGTCGAAGCTTCGCCGCCGAGGACGCAGCGGCGCTCGGCAGCAGAGATCACCTCTTCCAAAGCGGATCGCGTCATGCGTGCGGAAACGCCGGACTTCTGGTCGACGAACTCGCTTTTTCGGGCCTCAAAGGCAACCTGCTCAATGACTTCGCACAGGTAGCGCGGGACGGCTACCTTAGGTGCTCCTTCTCCGCGCTCCTGCCAAGCCTCTTGCTGCGTGATAGCCACGCCGATCTCTATCGATTGCGGGTAGTGCGTGATGATCTGGCTGTCGATGCGGTCCTTAAGCGGCGTGATGATGTTGCCGCGGTTGGTATAGTCTTCCGGGTTTGCGGTAAAAACCATCATGATATCAAGAGGGAACCGGACGCTAAAGCCGCGTATCTGGATGTCCTGCTCCTCCATGATGTTCAGCAGTCCCACCTGAATTCGGGCCTGCAAGTCCGGCAGTTCATTGATGGCAAAGATGCCGCGGTTGGTACGCGGGATTATGCCGAAGTGGATGATTTCTTCGTCCGCATACGTCAGCCTGCGGTGGGCCGCCTTGATGGGGTCGATGTCACCGATTAAGTCCGCAATAGCCGTGTCGGGTGTTGCGAGCTTCTCACCATAGCGCTCGGATCGATGAATCCATGCGATCGGCGTGTCATCGCCTTGGGCTGCAATCAACTCTCGACCGTACTTGGATATCGGAGCCAGCGGGTCGTCATTAACCTCGCTGCCGGCAATGGCCGGAAGGTACTCGTCAAGCAGGTCTGGAAGCATCCGAATGATCCGGCTCTTGGCCTGACCGCGCAGTCCAAGAAGAATGATGTCGTGCCGCCCGAGGATGGCGTGTTGTACCTGCGGGATGACGGTGTGGTCAAAGCCGATAATGCCTCTAAAGATGGGTTCCCCGCGACGCAGCTTGGCCAACAGGTTGCTGCGCAACTCGTCTTTCACGCTGCGTCGGGCATAGCCCTGCGCCTTGAGCGTGCCCAGCGTGGTGATGCTGTTATGGGTCAAGGGTGGCGTATGCAGTTTGGGCGCTGTCGGCAGCCGTAGACCATGTGTAAAGCTGAACCATTGCCTCAGGTTCTATGATGGCCACAGCGATGCGAAATTTGGTGTCAGAGAACTGCCTGACAGCTATGTCGATAGGATAATATTCTTTGTTGTACCCCGGGTCTGGCTCCAGCAGCACGAATCGGAGATGGCCTTGGCGGTCGTAAACGTCGACACGTAGCCAGCCCGGGCGCATATTAAGCACAAAGAGGAAACGATCCGCCGGCGCGGCTGAGCTTGCCAAAAGCGGGGCGCCACGTCCTTTGCCTTGCAAAAAAGCGTATGTGCGTGCAAGCATCGGGGAGTCGAATCCCTTCAGCACCAAAGAGTCTGCAGGGCCTTGCAGCGATGTCGACAGCACATCCACAACCGGGAAAAATCCCGAAAAGCTTAGCAAGGAGTCTCCCCAGACGCGCAGCGGGCCAGCGTTGTGCCACGTGCTACCGGCAAGCGGCCTGCGTGAATGCATACGTCCACCCCGGTCCAGAAGGGCCAAAAAGGGTGCAATGTCTTTGCCAGTCACCTTAATGTACGCGGCCGCTGGGGTGACAGCGACATATTGAAGAGCAGTCTCAGCTATGCCTGCGGGAGTCTGAATGGAGCGTACCGGTACGCCGCTGGAAATGAAGTCGATGCGCCTACTTCCCGGGCTAAAGACGACGGTAGTGTCTCCGAAGAGGCCGGCAAGATAGGGAACGGATGCGCCGTCCCATGTGAGTTCGCGCTCCAAGGTACCCATAGCATCAAAATAGAAAATGCTGTTGCGTTGAGCATCGCTGACGACGACGTTTCCGCGGTCACCAAAGCGCACCGTGCGCGGGTATTCCAGCCGCTGGCCATTGGGTCCCACAAGCGTGCCCTCGTAGCGCAGCGTATCCGGTAAGACGTTTCCAGCAATCTGCCTGGAAAGAGAATCTACAGCTGATATCGCACGTGAAGGTGTACGCTGGCAGGATGAAGGCAGGCAGCCAGCACACAGCGTTGCCAGGCCAAGATACCATCCGAAGGGCGCGACGCGGAAGGCCATGCGCAATATGCGTGCTAGCTTTCCTGGTGGGCGATGCGCATAGAAAGTTCAATATGCTGGCCGTTACGAACCACCAGGTAGCTCAGCACGTCACCCGGCAGAAAGTCGAAGATCCGGGCCCGATAGTCGTCAAAGTCTGAAACAAGTTCGCCCTCTACCGCGATGACGATGTCATCAATCAGGAATCCGGCTTGATCGGCGGGAGATCCAGGGTCGATCACGGCTACCAGAACACCGCGCATGGTCTGCAGCTGTTTGTCAGCCACAATGTCGTCGGTTATTCTCTGGAAGCGCAACCCGGAGTAGTACGCACGATTGACTTCCCCTTTGGTACGCAGCTCCTCCACGATGCGCTCCGCCTTGGCGGAAGGCACGGCAAACCCCAGTCCAATCGAACCGCCACCTTCGCTATAAATTGCCGTGTTGACGCCAATGACATCCCCCAAGGCGTTGACCAATGGACCACCGGAGTTCCCGCGATTGATGGAGGCGTCGGTCTGGATCATGTCGTAGTAAAAGTGGTCCTCTTCCCGACCAAGGTCTCGGTTCACGGCGCTGACGACGCCCACGGTTACCGAAGGCTCGGTAGCCTCAAAAAGCCCAAACGGGTTGCCGAGGGCAATGGCCCACTCACCAACGATTGGCGTATGATTCTCCGCAAAAGACAGGTACGGCAACGGCTCGGGCGAATCCACCTTGACCAGTGCCAGGTCAGAAATAGCATCCGACCCCACCAGTTGTGCTTCCAGGGTGCGCCCATCATTAAGTGAGACGGTGATCTTGTTCGCGCCGCCAGCTACGTGATCGTTTGTGACGATATACCCGTCTGGAGAAATGATGAACCCGCTGCCGAGATTCTGCACCTGCCGGACCCGCTCCTGATCAGCGAAGAGCCGCCGGAAGAGCGGGTCATCTTGCAGGGCCGAAAAGGGATGGCGATAAACCAGGCGTTGCAGCTCGATCACGTTAATACTGACGATGGCCGGCGTCGCTGCCTGGACCGCACGCGTGATCGCGTTTTGACGACTGACCGACACCGAATCGCTTTTCGACAGCGTAGTGCTCTCATCCTGCACCGATGTCGGTACCACCTGCTCTTGCGAGCGGGCGCGGTTGCTGCAGCCCACGCAGAGGCCAGCGATTACGTAGATAAAAAGGCGCACCATATAGCTTGGCTAAGTTAGGTCAGTGCTACGGAAAACGCGCGGGACTGGTTTCTATGAAGACAGCATCGCGCGGGCGGCCAGCGCGCCTGGCGCACACGCAATGCTTCCTCCAGGGTGCGTGCCGCTACCACAGAGAAAAAGGCCGGTGACCTGAGCAGCATGGCCCACCATCGGTCGCACGAACAGCTGGTCGGGAGCCTGTTCGAGGTGGTATAGGTGCCCGCCAGGTAGGTGAAATTCTGTTTTGAGGTCTTCAGGTGTCAAGAGCCGCGACGTTAAGACGGGTCCTGGAAAGTGGGGCGAAAGCTGCGCCACGACGCGGCGAATCAGCTCCTCGCGCACCGAGCGGGTCCATCCACCCTTAACCCTGAATGGAACAAAATGTACAAGGACAGACAACACGGCGGGGTCTGTTTGAACGGCGACTTCCAGTGCGAAACTGTCTGGCAGGGAGCCGGTCTTGACGTGGTCAAAGGCGTGTTCAAGTGCCTCTATGCCCGGTGCTACGCGCGCATAGGGAGCAAGGCTGGGCGTAGCTGATCCCATTGCCAGTGCAAGATGGGCTGTGGTGCCTCGACTCCTGAGGTTACGCATTTGCCATGCGAACTCCTGGCCGAGTGCGCGATGGTGCAGGAGCGATTCGAAAACCTCTTTCGGGCTGCACGCGGCCGCAATCAGTTTTCCGCCAATGGTTTCGCCTGAGTCAATTCGTACACCACACGCAGCACCAGTACTGGACAGGGCAATTTCCACAACGCGTGCATGCATCTTGATCGTCACACCGTAATGCGTTGCTGCCTGGCGCAGGGTCGCTACGAGCGCGGCCAGACCTCCAACGACGAAATGCCGGGACATTGCTTCCCGCATGAGGATGTGTAGCGCACCGAATGGAGCAAAGGGCCCGCCGTAGCTTGCCTGGAAGGCCGGCATGGCCAGGGCGGCCTTCAGGCCATCCAATTCGAAAAACTCATCCAGAAAATCCTTTGCGCTCATAGGTGCCAGGCGCATGAGTTCGTGAATGGCAGGGCTTCGCCACCACTTGAGGACGTGAGGCAGAAGCGGCAAAATGTCGCGTTGCCGCTGAGGGACAGGGCGCAGCAGCAGTTTTTCAAATGCCGGTGCAACCCGGCCGCAGAAGGCGCGGTAGCGGCTGTAGCCGTATGCGTCCCTGGGCGAGTAGCACGAGATGGACTTGTGCGTGGCGCCAGTATCCGCTGAAAGTGATATACGCCGACCACCGTCAAGCAGCACATGCAGGGGTGGTCTCTCCTGCCTCAGCACCAATCCGTGGTCCTGAAGGCGCAGCCCTGACAGCAGGCCTGTGCTTAGGCCTCCGGTGTCTTGAAGAATGCAAGGGGCCGGAGCGCCCGCGTGAATGGCGTGATGTCCAGCCAAGCCGCCAACCTCAGCGCGCTGCTCTAGGAGCAGGGTATTGCGGCCTGCGCGCGCCAAGAGCGCGGCAGCGGTGAGGCCGTTGAGGCCCGCGCCTATCACAATGGCGTCGTAGGGCTTCATAGCCACCGGGACTTCAGGATTGACTTGGCGGCGATTTCCCCACTGGCGCCCATAATACCGCCCCCAGGATGGGTGCCCGAGCCGCACAGCCAGAGGTTGGTGATGGGTGTCCGGTAATGGGCAAGCTCCGGGGTGGGCCGCAGAAAAAACAGCTGCTCCAAGCTCAACTCACCATGGAAAATGTTGCCTTCAGTAAGTCCGAACTCCTGTTCCAAGTCCCAAGGCGTAAGGACTTGGCGGTACAGAATCTTTTCCTTTAGCCTGGGCATGTACTCCGCTAGCGTGTCTACCACGGTGTCTCCAAACGCCTCGCGTTGCGAGTCCCAGGTTCCACATCTGAGATGGTATGGCGCATACTGGACAAAGCAAGACAGGACGTGCTTTCCGGGTGGCGCGACGGAAGGGTCAGTCAGGGAAGGAATTACGGCATTGATGAACGGCCGGCGGGAAAATGCACCGTACTTTGCTTCGTCGTAGGCACGTTCCAGGTAGTCCACATCCGGTGCAATGGCGATGTCCCCGTACATGTGGGCTCCAATGCCAGGTCGGCAGGCAAATTCAGGGGCACTGTCAAGAGCGAGGTTGACCTTACCTGAGCTGCCATTGTATTTGAAGCGTCGGAGCTTGGTTGCCACATCGGGTGGGAGGTGCCCTTCCCCAACTAGGCCAAATAGTGTTCTGCGTGGGTCCAAGTTCGATACGACGAGTGGTGCATCAATCTCGTCTCCGCCTTCGAGGACCACGCCTGTCGCGCGTCCATTCTTGAGTCGGACCTGCTCAACCGGGGTCAGGAGGCGGATCTCTGCCCCAAAGGAACGGGCGGCGTTGGCACAGGCCAGACTGACGCCACCGGTTCCGCCGCGCGAGAAGCCCCAAGACCGAAACGCACCATCTATTTCGCCCATATAGTGATGCAGCAACACGTAGGCAGTGCCTGGCGTGCGGACGCCCTTGAATGTTCCGATGATCCCGCTGGCTGCCAGGGGCCCCTTAAAGACTGGCGATTCGAACCAAAGGTCCAGGAAATCCGCAGCACTCATGGTTAGCAGCTTCGCGGCCAGAGGTTGCAGAGAAGGACCAAGGTTCTTAAACGCCCGGGCGAGTCGCGCCAGTGCTTGAAGGTCTCGTGGATGTAGCGAGCTTAGCGCCGGCGGTGCATGATCGATGATTACCTTGGCCATTTGCCCCATCCGAGTCATCACGCGGCTGAATTCCGGGTACACCTCTGCGTCTCGACGGCTATAGCGCGATATTTCGCGGCGCGTGCGGTCGGCGTCCGCCCAGCGGGCCAGCCCTTGGCCATCATGCAAGGGCTGGAACGAGCAATCCATGGGGATCACATGGTAGCCATGGCGGGCGAGGTTGAGCTCCCGAATGATGTGAGGCCGAAATAGGCTTATCACGTACGAAGCCACTGAAAACGTAAACCCCGGGTAGAGCTCTTCTGATACGGCGGCGCCGCCCAGCACATGTCGTCGCTCAAGTACCAGCACCCGGCGTCCGGCCTTGGCCAGATAGGCCGCGCAAATAAGGCCGTTGTGGCCGGCTCCCACGACGACTGCATCATACCTGCTGGGCGAGTTCATAAAGGTACGCTTGTCTTGCGGCGCGGGCTGAAGAACCGCGGCGGGCCGACGGTGGCCGTCACGCAATGGCGTGCATGCTCCACTTGCATCTCGATCTGCAGCTTTGTTCCTGGAGTCGAGAAGCCAGCGCGCACGGTCGCCAGGGCAATGTTCTTTTTGAGTAGTGGCGACCACGTTCCGCTGGTGGCATACCCGACCTGATGCTGCCGAGCGCGGTCGCGGTACACTGGTACTGAGGTGCGCCACGGCTCAGAGCATAGGGCCGGCGGCAGATGGACGTTTGCGTAAAGCATTTCCGTTTCACCCCAGTCGATATCCAATCCTACCAGTGCCCAGGGGGAGCCGACTTCTTTTTCCCGCCTGAGCGCAGCCTGTCCGTTGAACGGGGCACGTTCTAGCTGCACGGTCCAGCCTAGACTGAGCTCATACGGCGAGGACTTCCGCGCATCAATAAGGGCGTGGAGCGCGCTGTGGTAGTCGACGTGCTTGAGGATGAAACCAGCCTCCAAGCGGCACACATCGAGTGCCATCAGGCCGATCGGCCGCAAAGCGAAGTCCTTGCCTGAAGTCATTAACGCATCCCAAACGCGTAGCGCATATTCGTGGTCCGTCCAGAGCTCGTATCCGAGGTCGCCCGTATAGCCGGTGCGGGATACCCAGACAGGACAGTTGGCGACGGTGGCCTGCTGCGTCGCGAAGTACCGCATGTGCGCGATATCGGAGTCAGATGTCGCCTGTAAGATGTTGCGGGCATACGGCCCTTGCAGTGCAAGCGCGGCCAGGTGACCTGTGACATCTTTGACATGAACCGTGTAGCCAATGGTAAACCGGTAGAGCCAGGAGTAGGAGGGATCGGTGGTGGTTACGAGGAATTCTTCTTTGCGGCGCCGCATGACGGTGCCCTCCCCAACAACCTTGCCGGCGTCGTCACACCAGCACGTATACACGACGCGGCCTACCGTTAGCTGCGTGACATCACGTACCATTACCTGGGCAAGAAATACAGCGCTATCTTTGCCACTGACG
The DNA here is from genome assembly GCA_965262785.1 of Rhodothermales bacterium. GTDB lineage: Bacteria > Bacteroidota > Rhodothermia > Rhodothermales > Bin80. The sequence continues at coordinate 3,969,249 of OZ253559.1, read as the reverse complement.
AGATACTTGTGCAGTGGCGTTACATCAAGCAGCCCGGCTGCACTTCGAACTGCATAGTACTCAAGGTCATGCTGCAGGAGGTACGAGTCAACAGCGTAGTAGCCGGACCATATCTTCCAGCGCATGCTGTCACACAATTCCAGTTGGCGTGCAAAGAAGGGTGTCTTAACCATGGATGTACAGCGTGCGCTCGTGCCACCTAAACTACGGACTGAGTGTGGGATGCGGGGGCCCAAGGAGTATGCCTAAGTTGGTTCGGGGCCGTGCGCCGGTGATCCGTGCGCTGGGAGACGCAGCCAGCGGCATTGGGTCGCCGGGCGAATTCGTGATGGTTCAGGCGCCTGGTCGCGTGAATCTCATTGGAGAGCATACCGACTACAATGGTGGCCATGTGTTGCCCATAGCACTCGGCCGAGTGGTCGGCGTGGCGGCACGTTCAAACTCGCGGGCGGAGCATCAGGTTACGTCGCTCAACTTCCGGGAGACAAGGCGATTTGCTGTAGGATCTGTACCCGATGGACCGGGCACCAGTTGGGTGCGCTATGTGGCGGGGATGCTCCGAGAAATGGAGCGCCATGCAGGGCCAATGCCGCCCTTAGAGCTGTTAATTGCTGGTGACATTCCGCTTGGCGCGGGCCTTAGCTCCTCTGCAGCGCTTTGCATTGCGACGGGGCTCGCAGTGGACTTCATCACGGGTTGTGCTACGGATCCCGTGTTGATGGCGCGCACTGCTCAGGAAGTAGAGCATGCCTATGCCGGCGTCCAGTGTGGAATTATGGACCAGATGGCCTCACGGCTGGCCATCTCGGGCCATGCGCTCTTGCTTCACTGCGACACACTTGCGTACCAGCACATCCCAGTGCTGTTGAATGGTGTCCAGATTGTGCTTATTGACAGCGGTGTCCGAAGGCAGCTCGCCACGTCCAAGTACAACGACCGGCGCCAAGAATGCGCTGCTGCACTGGCATACGGCCGTCGCCGCAGACCAGAGCTGCAAACCCTGTGCGAAATGGACCTTCAGGACCTTGAGTATTTGCAGCAAAATGTGCTGCGACGCCGGGCGATTCATGTCATGGCCGAGGATGCCCGTGTTCAGGCAACTGCTAAGGCTCTGCAATGTCAGGACTGGGTCGCCTTCGGACAGCTATTAGTGCAGTCCCATGCCAGCCTGCGCGACAACTACGAAGTGAGCTGCAAGGAGGTGGACTTTCTGGTGGAAGCGGCCTTGGCAGTGCCAGGTGCGCTCGGGGCCCGAATGACTGGAGGTGGTTTTGGCGGGTGTACGGTCAATGTGGTGCGGGAGCCTGCTATGGAGGGGTTTCGTAGCGCAGTGCTCGAAGCTTATAAGAATGAGTTTGGCCTAGACGCCCGCGTGCATTTGCTGCACGAAAGCCTGCAGGCCGGCCTAGTGGTCGCGGCCAAGCATTGGTCATAGTCTCACGCGGCCTGTACCTGAATCCACATTTTCGGGGATATAGGCGCGAGCAGACGGCCTATCTGGGCATTGCACTAAATTGCACGGTGAATTTATTCGTTGCAGGTTAGGATATGGACCTCGTCGTCAACTCAGGGCCACTGGATCCCGCGAGTTCTTGGCTTGAATGTTCAGTAGTGCGTGCTAGGGGCTCTCTTCCATTCGGGCACAGAAGTGTCCTGGTCGATTGGAACGACACGACGGCATCCGCTAGTGGGTACAAGGCATCAAGTGGTTACTGACACTACCTCGCTGCGTGAGATCATGAATGGCGCAGAGATGGGATTGGGACAGGCAGAAACATCCAAGAAAAGGACAAGAATGAACCCGCAATGGGCCGTTTGCACAGGGTTCTTTCTCAGAGCATGGCCTGCGACATGCTAAAAGTGGACATTCAGCTCGGAGCGCGGGCGGTTGGAGTGTATTTTTTGGGGTCATTGTGAGGGTGGTATTTTGTCAGCGGAAATGGCTTAGTGGTGAATTGAGCATGGTCCGCAGGCGGTATTTTAGGCAAGATGTCTGTGCCTCCCCACGACAAAACAGCCGGTCGTCCAAGGAAGGACGCTCGGCAGAGCCCGAACCGACTCAAGGCAACAACGCATATGGGCAACGAATTGCCGGATGGCATCTACGCAGCGAGTCTAACGCCACTGTGCAAGGATCTGTCAATTGATCATGCTGCGTATGCCGAGCATGTCAGGTGGCTCCTTGAGCATGGGTGCGATGGTGTTGCGCTGATGGGTACGACGGGCGAGGCAACCTCCTTTAGTGTGGCGGAGCGGCAGGAGGCGCTGGAGCGGCTTCTTGCGGTTGGACTATCGCACAGACGACTGATGGTGGGCACCGGCTGCGCTGCCTTGCCGGATACTATTGCGCTGACAGGCCACGCGGTAAAATGCGGTATCAGCAGTGTGCTCACGCTGCCCCCTTTCTACTACAAAAACCCGTCTGATGATGGCCTCTTTGCTGCATATGACCGGTTGATCCAGGCTGTCGGCGACGCAGGCCTGAGGATCTACTTGTATCATTTCCCTCAGATGAGCGCAGTTCCGTTCAGCAATGCCCTCATTGAACGGCTTGTGACCGCGTATCCCGACACTATTGTAGGACTGAAGGATTCAAGCGGTGACCTCCAGCATATGCTGGATGTGGTGAAACGATTTCCCGGTCTTCGTTTTCTGGCAGGAACCGAGCGCTACCTTGTAGAGGTTCTTTGTGCAGGTGGCTCCGGTTGCATCAGCGCTACCGTTAATATTACCTGCAGCCTTACCCAAACACTCTACCGAAAGTGGCCAACGGAAGACATGTCTACCCTACTGCAGAAGATCATCGGAATCCGTCAGGTCATCGAGGCACTTCCGGTGATACCTGCGCTGAAGTCCATAATGGCGCAGTTGATGGGCAGGTCAGCATGGCAATTCGTGCGACCGCCCCACGTGCCGCTGGGCTCGGCCAATGAGAAGGCCCTGGAATGTGTAGTACAACACGTAGCACCGTCCCTGGGACATGAGCAGCTCAATGCCTGACCAAGGCGGCAGCGGAATGCTGGGCTCAAAGGCTCCAACATTCGAGGCGCACGAAGCGGAGCACATCGCCGCGGACCACTTTGGAATCGCGGGCATAGCCACGTCATTGCCAAGCCACGTAGACCAGAATTTTCTGATAAAGGCCAAGGCTGCGTGGTACGTGCTCAAAATCGCGAATGCCTCGACTGGCCCGGCAGCCTTGAACGTGCAGCATGCGGTGCTCATGTATTTGGCTGAGCGGCGTACGGAATACGCACACCTGCAGATGACGCGTTCTGGTGCTTGCACCGCGCGGGTGAAGGCGCCTGGAGGGAGCCTTCACTACGTCTGGATGGTCACGTACCTCCAAGGCCGCACGTTAGCAACGGTACGTCCGCAAATGCCTTGCCTGCTACGAGGCTTGGGCACTCTGTTGGGCACGTTGGATCGCGACCTCGCGGGGTTTGCACATCCTCATGTGGCGCGCTACTACGAATGGGACTTGCGTAATGCGGCCGACCTTCGCTGCTACCTGCCAAACATTTACGATGAAGGTCGGCGCGCCCTGGTGGCGCGGGCATTGGAACGCTTCGAAGGTTGCATCCTGCCCCGATTACGGACTCTGCGCCAGGGCACTATCCATAATGATGCGAACGACCACAACGTACTTGTTAGCGGAGCCGGGTACGAAGCGCACGTGTCAGGGCTCGTGGATTTTGGTGACATGGTGTACACGCACGTGGCATGCGAGGTGGCCATCGCTGCCACGTATGTGATGCTGGATAAGCCGGACCCAGTCGGCGCCGCCGCCCATGTCATAAGCGGCTATCATCAAGCCTACCCGCTCCAGGAAGCGGAGTTGGAGTTATTGTATGACCTTATCATCGCCAGGCTTTGCAGCAGCGTACTCGTTTCCGCGTACCGTACGACGCTGGAGCCGGAAAACGAATACCTGCGCATCTCGGAGGCGCCTGCATGGGCGCTCTTGAGCCGACTGCTTGCCGGTTCGCGGTCCTTGGCCCAGTACCGGTTTCGGGAAGCCTGCGGGCTCCCTGTGTGCCCGAACACCGAGCGTGTCGTAGCGTGGCTAAAGAATCACGCGGGCGAGTTTGCACCCGTGGTCCAGCCAGATGTGCGTGAAGCGCTGCCCCTAGTCCTTGACGCCAGCGTGGCGAATCCGCAGATGGGGCTGCCCATGCGAGATGTGAACAGGGCGTCCCAAGCCCTGCTTGCACGTATCGGCCGCGCCGACGCCGCGGTCGGCGTCGGGCAATACGACGAGCCGCGCCTGGTCTACACGGCTGCCCAGTTCCGGCATCCGAATAACGAATTCGACGAGCGCCGAACCATTCATCTGGGAATCGATCTATTTCAGGAAGTGGGCTCGCCGGTCTTTGCCCCGCTGGATGGTGTTGTACACAGTTTGGAGAAGTGTGCCCAGCCCCACGACTTTGGTGGCCTTGTCATTCTTCGGCACGAAGTGGGCGATGCCGCATTCTATACATTGTACGGGCACCTGAGTCATGCCTCCGTAGACGACCTGAAAAAAGGATCCGTGGTTTGCAAGGGGCAGCAGATAGCAAAGCTTGGCAGCCCGGAGGAGAATGGCGGATGGGTGCCGCACCTTCATTTCCAGATATTTGGCGACCTGCTGGAGGAAGAAAGTGCTCGTGTGGGCGTTGCGCCAGCCAGCCAGCGTGCGGTCTGGCTGGGAATCTGTCCAGACCCCAACTTGATCTTGGGGATCCCCGAGCAGTGCTTTCCGCCCCGGCCTTGGGAGCTCGATCAGATCAAAAGGCTCCGGAAGCAATACATAGGCGGAAACCTCAGCCTTAGCTACCGCACGCCTCTGCACATCGTGCGAGGATTTGGGCAACACCTCTTTGACGCGGCAGGGCGCACCTATCTTGACGCGGTCAACAACGTGCCCCATGTCGGGCATTGTCATCCTGCGGTTGTGCAGGCTGCCCGGCGGCAGCAGCTTATTCTCAGTACCAATACCCGCTACCTGCACGCGGCACTAGTGCAGTATGCGCAGCGTATCGCGGGGACAATGCCGGAGGCACTCGACGTTTGCTTTTTTGTCAATTCCGGCAGCGAAGCCAGCGACCTGGCACTGCGTCTGGCCCATACTTTCACCGGCGCTACCGGAATAGTTGTCTTGGATGGTGCCTACCATGGTCATCTAAGCTCGCTGATTGCCATTAGCCCCTACAAGTTTGATGGGCCTGGTGGCAAAGGCGTGCCGCACCATGTCCAGATGGCCTTGACTCCGGACACTTACCGTGGACCGTACCGAGGTCATGATGCGTGGGAACGCTATGCGGAAAGCGTCCGCGACGCCGTGCAGAACCTGGGACGGCCGCTTGCCGCATTTATCTGCGAGTCGTTGCTTGGCTGCGGCGGACAGGTAGAATTTCCTCCAGGCTACTTGAAAGCCGCGTACGACTACGTACGGCAGGCCGGGGGGCTCTGCATCGCGGACGAGGTGCAGGTAGGCTTCGGTCGGGTAGGGTCCCACTTCTGGGGCTTTGAATCCCAGAGCGTGGTGCCCGACATCGTGGTGTTGGGCAAACCAATGGGGAATGGGCATCCGCTGGCCGGTGTGGTGACGACGCGGGCGATAGCGGATGCATTCGATAACGGTATGGAATTCTTCAGCACATTCGGCGGAAATCCGGTATCGTGTGCCGTGGGCATGGCCGTCCTTGATGTAATGGAGCAAGAACACCTGCAAGAACATGCACTGAGGACAGGCAACTACCTGCGCGCGCGGCTGGAAGCACTAAAGGAACTGCACCCTATCGTAGGCGACGTTCGCGGTCGGGGACTGTTTCTGGGTGTGGAGCTAGTGATAGACAGCATTAGGCGAGCGCCGGCAACCGACCAAGCCGCCTACGTGGCCAACCGCATGTGTGATCGCGGAGTGCTGGTCTCTACGGATGGGCCCTTTCGCAACGTCCTCAAGATCAAGCCGCCCCTGGCGTTTACTACTGCAGATGCTGACCTGCTGGTGGACACCCTCAAGGATATACTATTGGAGGACTACGTAGCGATGTGCTAGAGGTTGACCTCGATCATGAAGAGCTCGAAGATCAGCGTCGAATTAGGCGGGATTCTGGCCCGGGAGACATCGCCGTAGGCGAGCTCTGGCGGGATAACTAACTGCCGTTCGCCCCCTTCTCTCATGCCAAGCACACCTTGCTCCCAGCCGGCAATAACAAAACCCGAACCTACCGTGAATTCAAATGGTTGCTCCCTGGGAAAAGAGCTGTCGAACAGGGTGCTGTCTGTCAGCCATCCGTGATAGTGGACGGCAATGATGTCGCCGAGTTTTGTCGCAGCGCCTTCCCCTTCCTTAAAGTCGTAGTACTTGAGCCCGGTCGGAAGGACAACATAGTCTTCCTCAGCGACGCTGCGCGGATTGGGGAAATCGGTAGGATCTACCGGATCGGGTGCTGCTGGACCATCGCACGAAGCCACCAGCAACGCTGCGCAGAGTGCTAACCAAGAGCTGCCACGCCAATGGGTCACGGAACGATCTTCGGCTGATTCTCATAGTTGCTAACATTCTTGAACGCACGCAAGTTCCGTGCCTCCCTCGGCCCCGGGGCACCCAAAGTGCAGTTTGGGCGCCATACGGAAGGTGCCATCACACACAAGCAATCTGGTTTCCTTGGCCTTGAATCGCAAATGCCAGCACCGGCCTCAAGTCGCTTTTCTCAAGCAGAAATAGCGGGCCCAGGGCCTGTCACTTTGGTACGCAAGCCCTATTATGTCCCGCTGTTCTCAAAGCCATACCTACACGCCGATGTTTGCTGCCTCTGTGTACTCCGATCGTAGGAATCGTCTTGCCAGAGCTGTTGGCTCAGGCGCTATCCTCTTTGTGGGCAGCGCCGAGGCCTCGATGAATTTCCCCGACAACTGGTATCCTTTTCGGCAGGATAGCTCGTTTCTGTACTATTGGGGCCATGCCCTTCCACACCTGGCGGGTCTTATTGATACAGACGAAGGGCGCCACATCCTGTTTGCAGATAGCCCGACCGTAGATCACATCATCTGGAGCGGGCCACAGCCCGGTGCCGCAGCTTTAGCGGAGGGCGTCGGCGCAACCGAGGTGCGTCCGCCAGCTGCGCTGGAGGATACGGTGCGGCGGCTTATTTCCTCCGGGAGGCGGGTGCATTTCGAGCCGCCTTATCGGCAAGACGCGCAAGCCAAATTGGAGTCCCTACTACACTTAGGTGCAGGTACGGCTGCATTGCACGCGTCCGGCTCTCTTAGCCGCGCCGTCATCACGCAGCGCTCTGTAAAGGAGGCGCGCGAGATCGATGAGATCGAGTCGGCCCTTTCCGTCTCCTACGACATGCATGTGGCTGCTATGCGACTTGCGCGACCCGGTCGTTTTGAGCGCGAGATAGCGGGCCACGTGGAAGGGATCGCTATCGCCGGCGGTGGCCGTTTGGCTTTTCCGTGCATCTTTTCCAAGCGCGGCGAGATCTTGCACAACCATTCGTACGGTAATCAGCTTCAGGCGGGTGACCTAGTCGTACATGACAGTGGTGCATCGTCAGCCTTGCAGTACGCCAGCGACATCACACGCACCATTCCGGTGAGCGGCACGTTTTCCACGCGGCAACGCTCCATATACGAGTGTGTACTGCGAGCGCAGCTCGCAGCCATTGCAGCGATGAAACCTGGAGTTTCGTTTAGAGATGTGCATATGATTGCAGCGCGATCTATCGCGAAAGATCTCAACGACCTGGGCCTTATGCGCGGCGATGTGGACGAAGCAGTCGCCGCCGGCGCGCACGCCCTCTTTTTTCCGCACGGACTCGGTCACATGATGGGGCTGGACGTGCACGACCTCGAGGGATTGGGGGAGGACTTAGTCGGGTATGACAACACGGTTCAGCGCGCTAGCCAGTTTGGGTTGGCGTACTTGCGTTTTGCCAAGGCACTTGCACCAGGGTATGTAATCACAGTAGAGCCAGGATGCTACTTTGTGGGTGCGCTCATAGACCAGTGGCGGGCCGAGCGGCGCCATGAGGCATTTATCAACTACGGCGCGTTGGGTGCGTGGCGTTCTTTTGGAGGCGTGCGAATTGAAGACGATGTACTGGTGAGCGGTGATGGTGCCCGCGTTCTGGGCAAACCTATCCCAAAGACTGCCGCCGAGGTTGAGGCTGCCTGCGCACTGTAAACCTAACTTGTGACCGCAACCAGGTCCTCGCGCCGCTCAAGGCGTACAGCCTCGATGCTCCCAACACGTTCTCGATCGTACGGGCGTCTTACGCGGATGTAGTTGTCAGTAAAGCCATACATGTAGCCATTTGATCTCGCGCGTTCCCACAGCACTGGCCGCGAGGTTCCGAGGTGGTCGTCCATGAAAGCCACCTGCTTCTGATTGGAGAGTGCTCTGAGCGCTTTATTTCGTTCCGAGCGAATATGCTTGGGGACTCTCTCATGTTGCGTGGCCGTCGCGGAGACGGTTCCAGGACGCTCGGAATAGGTGAAGGCGTGCAGGTATGTCACCGGCAGGTCCTGCACGAATCGGTAGGTGTTTTCAAAGCGCTGTTGGGTCTCTCCCGGATGCCCGACGATAATGTCTGCGCCTATGCACGCGTCCGGCATGAGCTGGGAGATTCGCGTGACCCGGCTAGCATAGACATGTTGGCGATAGCGCCGCCGCATTGCACCGAGCATCGCGTCATCACCGCTCTGCAGCGGGATGTGGAAGTGTGGCACAAATGATGGTGTGCTCCCGACAAAATCAATGATAGCATCGGTCAGAAGGTTGGGCTCAATGGACGAGATGCGATAACGCTCAATACCCTCGACGGTGCTTAGCCGGCGGAGGAGACCCAGCAAGCCCACTCCGCCCTCGGTGTCTAAAGTCCCTTGCCCGTACAGTCCAATGTTTACACCCGTGAGCACGATCTCCTTGATCCCCCGCGCGGCAATGTCGTGCGCTTGCTGCAGGACCTGTTCAAGGGTGGCGCTGCGGCTCTTGCCTCGGGCTATAGGGATCGTGCAGAATGCGCATGAGTAGTCGCAGCCGTCTTGGATCTTCAAAAATGCGCGGGTCCGCTCCGACGACAGTAGTGCCGCGTCAAACGCACGGATGTCACCTGTACACGACACGCTTACCTGCGTCTGCTCGCGCTGCTCGAATGACTGCACCAGTTCAAAGAGGCGGGCTTTCTCCTGCGTGCCGAGTACTACGTCGACACCTTCAATGGCAGCGACCTCGGCGGGCTGCAGCTGCGCATAACACCCCGTGACGATGACGCATGCGTCTGGGCTGGTCCTGCACCCGCGCCGTATGAGCTGTCGGCATTTGCGGGCGGCCTCTGCGGTGACCGAGCACGTGTTGATGACAACCACGTCGGCCCTTTCCCCAAAAGGAACTACCGTATAGGCATGCTGCGCAAAGGCTCGGCGGATCCCGCTGGATTCAGCAAAGTTGAGCTTGCAGCCCAGCGTGTGAAACGAAACCCGTGACATGAAGTAATTCAATGTTGCGCTACTAACAAACTCTTGGGCCCGTGTCAGGCTCCCGGCAGCCATGACAATGTACTGATGATCGCGAGAGAAGGCTATCCAGTCATCGTGACGGCTTGGGTGTTAGTCTCTTTTGCTACCCTGATCGTGATGTCCACACCGTTGCCGATCTCTGTGCGTGCGGCCATCGGCGTAGGCTTGGTGCTGGTCCTTGGAGGCCTTCCGCTGTACTTTTTTCGCGATCCTCCAAGAGCAGTGCCTCTGGGTGCCCATGTGCTTTTGCTGGCGCCCGCCGATGGCCGGGTTGTCAACATTGCGTTGGAAGACGAGCCGCAATACCTGCAGGGTCCCGCCCGGCGTATCTCGATCTTCCTTTCGATCTTGAACGTGCATGTCAACCGAATTCCGGCTGACGGTGTCTTAGAGTTTGACCACTATGTACGGGGCTCCCACCATCTGGCATTGCGTGAAAAAGCTTCGCGCCAGAACGAGCAGTCCCAATTGGGAATCCGCCATCCACTGGGGCACAGAATACTGTTCAAGCAGGTCGCAGGCGGCCTTTCGCGCCGCATTGTGTACCACGTGACATGTGGTGACACCGTCAAGGCAGGTGATCGTTTTGGCATAATCCGCTTCGGGTCAAGGGTCGATGTTCTGGTTTCCCCGGAAGTCCCCGTCACGGTGCGAATAGGAGATCGTGTGCGCGCAGGAGCAACAGTACTTGGCAGCTTGTCAGCGACATGACGACTCCAAGTCTGCTACGGCCAGAGAGTCGAAGGCGCAAGCACAGCATACTACGCGAGCAGGTCCGGCCGAATCGGTTATCACGCTACCGGGGACAGCTTCCTCGCGTGGCCGTGCCGTCGTTCTTCACGCTGATGAACCTCTTCAGCGGGTTTCTGGCTATCACGCAGGTACACGAAGGGCAGTATGCCTATGCCTGCTATCTAGTTGTGTTGGCCGGCTTTTTCGACCTGCTTGACGGCATGATGGCGAGGCTGTCGCAGGGGCAGAGTCTCTTTGGCGTGGAGCTTGACTCCCTGAGCGACGTGGTCTCCTTTGGTGTGGCCCCTTCGTACCTCGTGTATGCGTTTGCTCTTAGCGACTTTGGAGTGTTCGGAGTAATCGTATCGGCCTTGCCTGCCATGTGCGCAGCTGTGCGGCTGGCCCGATACAACGTAGCGTTTGACGGTGACAGCAAAGATTACTTCATTGGGCTTCCGGCCCCGGTCCATGCGTTCGTAATTATTACGTTTGTGCTCAACGCGAGCTCTGACAACTGGTTGGCTCAGCGTGGACTTCTTGATGATGCCGCTATGATTCCTTTGGTCTTTATACTTGCAGCTCTCATGGTGACCAATATTGCCTTTGACGGCACGCCAAAGCCCACGGCAGCGTACCTTGCGGCCAAACCGCTGGAGGCATCCGGCTATGGCGCTGGTATAGTCCTGATCATCGCTCTGCGCGAATTCGGCCTACTCCTTGGCCTAGCCGCGTACCTGCTTACAGGCATCATCCGCGCGGTCTATTGCGGAATCCGCGCCATCAGAAAGCGGGCCCTGGCCAATGAAGAATTCACCAAACTGAGCTAAACATGTACAAAGCCACCATCACGGTCACGTTACGCCCGTCCATCCTCGACCCACAAGGGAAAGCGGCCCGGAATGCGCTCACCAACTTGGGCTTCGAGGCTATTGAACGTGTGCGTGTGGGCAAGATTGTAGAGATGTGGATCAACGAGGAGTCGGCGGATGCGGCCTATATTGCAGCAACGGCAGCGTGTGAGAAGCTGTTGGCGAATCCGGTCATGGAGGACTTTAGAGTGCAGGTAGCCGACTCGCCCTCAGAAGGCTAGCGCAGAAACTTGTAGCTGAACTTGACCAGAATCACGTTTGTGGGGAACACGCCGAAGGTGTCGAAGAGCTGGTCTACCGTTTGCTGGTTATAAGGAGAGGGGGTAGAGGGGTCTAGAGCCGAAAGTTCCGCACTGTTGGATCGGGACTGAGTCCAAACCACAAACAGCGTGGATCCCGGTCGGTATTCCCACCGAATTACCGTGCTGGTCTGCAAGTTGTTGAATGCGAAATCATACCGCTTCGGGAAATTTTCCACCGGGACCAGCGTGTCCCGGTCCCTCAGCAAGAGGAAGCGCTTGTTTTTGCCACGAGCGGCAAAGAGTTGCCCGTAAAATTGGAGGGCGAGCGTCGGTGTAAGCGTAAGGTTGCCACGGAGTGACACGTCGGCCGACTGCGTGCTGCGTTCACCGAACACGGGCAGGTAATGACGCCCGAGTGCGTCATCCGGTGTCCGGCGTGTCAGAACCGAGTTTATGTCAACGCTGTTGCTGAAAGCGTGCCACACCTCAACGTCTTCAGGGGCGGTGTGCGAGGACTCGCCGATCGTCCACCCGTTCGGACCTGGCGCAAACGCTTCGTTGGAGGCCCACTCCGTTACGCCGTACTCGCGCCCGACGCCTACTTCAAGCGAAAGGTTGATCCGTGATGACATCGTCCACTCGCCTTCAAGGCTGGCTTCCAGTGACCGGCCACCATCCCCGTAGAATCCTGCATCAACCTGCGGAGCCAGTTGCCATGTCCGCCTGGTGTCGGTAGAGTATTCCAGATCTACGTTGACCTCCCTGGGCCGCGCACGTGGTCCCAAGCCACGCGTCTCCGTCACGTCATATCCGCCAAAAAGGTAATCGCTACGGGTACTGATCTCGATTTCCTGAAAACCACGGGTAGTCCAGTCGGAAGTGAAGAAAAAGCCCGTACCGCTGGAGATGCCCTCCTTGTAAGAAAGCCCGCTGCCAGCGTACAGGCGAATATCGCCCCGCTGAAAGGGGCCAACGGGACGGCCGCCGTTAATCTGGTGAGAAAATCCGCCGTAAAAGTTGGTGCTGTTATTCTGGCGCAATCGGCCCACATCGTTCGGGTTGAACTTGTCGCTGATCACCGAAAGCCCAAAGGAGTAATTCCAAATGGACCGTTGCCGGTCGACGCCAGCCGTCAGCGCGAACCCGTTGTCCGCGGTGTCGTCTACCCGGCGACGCGTCACACTGAGCTGGCCATCAAGTTTGTATTGATTCTCCCTGAAGCGCAGGTCCCAGTCCATGCCACCCGCAACGCTCCGGCGATCCAATGCGTTGTCAAAGTACGTTACCATGCCTCCGACATTGGAGAGGTTGCCGATCTGCTGCTGCGCGCGGCCAACTCCGTAGTAGTTCGAGGGGCTGAAATTGTCGCCTGTGGCTGCACCGAAAAAACCGAAGTTGGCACCGCGCCCGGTGCGTCCGGATACCTTCGTGGCACCTACAATGGGAGCTTGCGCGCCAATTCGGCGGGTATAAAGCAGTGACCCGCCATGGTCCAAGCTGTAACGGAAAATCTGCGTGCCTTCGGTAAAGAAAGGGCGACGCTCGGGAAAGAATGTCTCGAAAGCCGTCAAGTTGAGCTCGGCAGGATCGGCTTCTACCTGGCCAAAGTCTGGGTTTATCGTTGCATCCAAAGTAATATTGGTCGAAAGTCCAACCTTGAGGTCTCCGCCGAAGTCGCCGGTTGATGTGCGGAGTACGCTGCCTGCAGGGTCTCCTTCTTCAAAGCGCGTTTTTGCCACGGAATAGGGCGTGACTTGGATGTTGCGGCGTGCCTGGATGTCGACAATGCCTTCCAGGATGCCAAAATGCGCTACGGTTCCGCTGCTCCGCTCCGTGCGGGGAACGAGAACCCACTCATCAGTCTCGCTGAGGCGGGGGATGATGCGCTTAAAGTTTATGCCCCACCGTTGGACTCTCGAATCCGAGAATCGCAGCATCGAATACGGGATGCGTATCTCAGCGGTCCAGCCTTCGTCGGTTATTCTGACCTCTGTATGCCATACTGCATCCCAGGACGTGTCAAAGCCGAATCCGCCAGAACCGCCTCCAAAAGTGCGGCCTGCATAGATTCCATCGGCCTGGACACCCGACGCGCTTACTGCGAAGTTGTAAGCTGTCTTGCGGTCATAGTACGAGTCTATGGAGGCAACAAACCAGTCCGCTTGGTTGAATTCATCGCGTCGTCCCAAGGGCCTTCGAATCTTGCCCGCTTCGTCGTCATGGAGCACCACGCCGATATACAGCGCGGTGCTTCCATAGAGCACGCGCACTTCCGTTGGCTGAGTGGCCGGGGCCCCTTCGTCAGGCGAAAACTGCGAGAATCCCGTGGCAACGGAGGCTGAGGCCCAGCCCGGCTCGTCTAGAAAGCCGTCAACGCTGATGCTACCGGCCGCCGGCTCCGCGGTCAGTATGCACTCATCGGGGCATTTGGGGTCCGGAAAGGGCCCAGGTGCCACGAACGTGCCTAGAAGCAAGGCAGTTATCAGCATAGAAGAACCACGGCTACGTTTATGTCTGTCAAGTATGATGCAAGCTGCATCAACAACCCACATTGACGAGTGGCATCCACTTTTAGTTCCAAACAGGTCAGGGCAGCGCTTACCTCGAATCCCGGATTTCGTCGGGATGGGACTGATGCCGGCCCCAGTAGTCCGGCGGGGTGAAGCACCTGAGGCCTGCGCTGCAGTTGGCCAGAACACATCCTACTGCAATGCGAGCCTTGCCTCGGTGGCAAGCCGATCTACCCGGTTGTTATGCTCGTTAGTGGAATGGGCCTTAACCTTGATCCAGGTGACCTTGTGACGGCGGGTTTCTTCGAGAAGCCCCCGCCAGAGACCCTCGTTCTTAACCGGACTCTTACTGGCAGTAAGCCATCCGTTTTTCTCCCACCGACCTAGCCATTTCTGTTTGAATGCGTTCAACATGTATGTGCTATCGGTATGAAGACTTACCTCGCATGGCACCTTCAAGGCACGGAGTGCCTCCAGTGCCGCCGTCAGCTCCATCTTGTTGTTGGTGGTGCTGTGGGCTGCGCCCGTTAGAACGCGTTCGTGCTTGCCGTATATAAGTACTGCAGCCCAGCCGCCCTTGCCGGGATTTGGCTTGCAGCCCCCGTCTGTGTATATCGTAACTTTTTGCATGGCATAGCCTGAAGATATGCGGTTTGTTGACTATGTGACCATAAAGGTACGCAGTGGGCATGGAGGGCCCGGTTGCGTCGCATTCCGCCGCGAAAAATTCGTACCCAGGGGTGGACCGTCCGGTGGCGACGGCGGCCGCGGTGGGTCGGTGCTATTAGAGGCCGACCGCAATCTCTATACCCTGCTCGACCTGCGTTACAATCGCCACCATTTTGCGCCTAATGGCAAGACAGGGGAAGGGAGCAACAAGTCTGGGAAGGATGGTGCGGACCTAGTTCTGCGCGTGCCTCCTGGTACGTTGGCACGCACAACCGTGGGCCGTGAGTTACTAGGTGAGGTTGTATACGAGGGTGATCAGCTTGTCCTGGTACGCGGCGGCCGCGGCGGAAAGGGGAATGCATTCTTTAAGCGGGCAACGCGCCAGGTACCGCGCTATGCTCAGCCCGGGGAGCCCGGGGAAAAACAAGACATTACCCTTGAGCTGAAAATGCTCGCGGACATAGGACTTGTGGGACAGCCCAACGCAGGCAAGAGCACGCTCGTAGCCTCCGTATCGGCTGCGCGGCCCAAAATCGCAGACTACCCGTTCACCACACTTGCCCCAATGCTTGGCGTGGTTCAGGTAGAGTCGTTTCAGTCATTTGTCATTGCCGATATCCCGGGGATTATTGCCGGTGCGAGCAAGGGTAAAGGGCTTGGGCTGCGCTTTCTGCAGCACATTGAGCGCAATCCGGTGCTGCTCTTTGTGATTCCGGTGACTTCGCCCAGGCCGCGCGAAGAATATGATCAACTGCTTTTTGAGCTGCGTGCATACGATACGGCCGTGTTTCACAAGCCTCGTGTGGTAGCGTTCAGCAAGAGTGATCTAATGCCTCCAGAGGAGCGTGAAGCTTGGCTGGCGGCGGCGCGCAAGGCATTCCCATCGGACCTCGAGGTGCATTTGATCAGCAGCGTAGCGGGGGCTGGGCTGTCCAAGCTTAAGCAGGCGTTATGGGCGCGCGTAGTGCAATTGCGAGCGGCCTCCCCGCAAAGGCGAGCGAATAATGAGTGAGGAGGTCATTCAGCTCTTCGTGCCGGACGGCAAACCCCAGCGCATTGATGTGTTTATGGCAGGTGCCGTGCCGGGAACCTCCCGTGCGCGGATCCAGCAAAGCATCAAGCGCGGCGTTGTCTTGCTCAATGGCCGGCTGGTTCCGCGTCCATCGGTCCAAGTGCGGCAAGGCGACCACATCGTCTGGACACTACCCAAGCCACAGCCCATCGCGGTGATACCAGAGGACGTACCGCTGGACATTCTGTATGAAGATGACTACCTGCTCGTGGTCAACAAGCCTGCCGGAATGCCCACGCATCCTGGGCCTGGTCATAGTACGGGGACGCTGGTGCATGCGCTGCTGTATCATACCGGCGGTAAAGCAGTAACGGAAGCCGATCGCTTGCGGGATGGCGAGATTGGACTGAGCAGTCTCAACGAAGGACCATATATAAGGCCCGGGATTGTTCATCGCCTTGACAAGGACACATCGGGTCTCTTGGTGGTGGCTAAAGATGACGCGACACACCGTGGGTTAGCCGCCCAATTCGAACATCGAACAATAGATCGAACGTACCACGGTATCGTTTGGGGCGTGCCGGATCCACCGGAAGGGCGAGTCGAGTCTACCATTGGGCGGGACCCTAGGCATCGGAAGAAGATGGCGGTGGTCGCTGCGGCACGGGGCAAGCGCGCTGGGACGCGCTTTGCGGTAATCCAGCCGCTCGCGTTTACGGCACTGGTGGCCTTTAGCCTCGAAACCGGCCGTACGCACCAGATTCGCGTGCATGCGCAGCACATGGGACACGCCATTCTGGGGGACCCTACCTACGGTGGGCGTACGATACGGTATGGGCCCGTCACCAGTCGGCGCAAAGCTACCTACAGCCGACTCTTTGCGCAACTTGCCCGTCAGGCATTGCATGCCAAGGACCTTACCTTTATGCATCCAAGAAGCGGCAGGACCGTGTCGGTAACCAGTGAATTGCCTTTGGACATGCGAGTGGCTCTTGACATGCTTACGCGCGTAGAGTCATGAGATTGCCGCGCAAGTCGGATTGCTCATGGCTCGAATCCTGGTACGCTGACCGCGAATGACGGCAAGTCCTGCTGCTACGCTATAGCAATTGGCAAACGCGGGCGACTGCCGCGAACGGGCCCATTGCACTGTATCAGTCAGGATTCAAAGCACGGCAGCAGTTAGTGCCATTCCAACCTTACTGGCAAGCAGTGCGTACAACTGAGTTGCCTATATCAGACCTAGACGGACTCCCCAAGCTACGTGAAGACTGCTTTCCGATCTATTGAGGGGACCTATGACATTTTGCCGGACGGCGCGTCACCTGTAACACGATCTGAAGCTTGGTGCTACGTCGAAGAGTCTATCAGGGCGGTTATGCGTCGGTTTGCATTTCAGGAGATTCGGACGCCAGTGTTGGAACCATTCGCACTGATCGCACGCGGCGTCGGCGAGATGACCGACATCGTGACCAAGGAAATGTTCAGCTTTGCGCGCGGAAAGACGCAGTACGTCTTGCGCCCTGAGATGACTGCGCCGGTCATGCGCGCATATCTACAGCATCATCTTGATCAGCGCCCGGGCGAGCAACGTCTATTCTATATGGGGCCCTGCTTCCGTGCAGAGCGACCGCAGAAGGGACGGTACCGTCAGTTTCAGCAATTCGGCGCGGAGATTTTGGGGGCCACAGATGCCCGCAGTGACGCCGAGATTATCGCCTGTGCGATGGAAGTATGCCGCGCAGTGGGTCTCACAAGTACGGTGCTGCGTCTCAACACGCTGGGGGATGCTGAAAGCCGGCCCCGCTATAGTGAGGCGCTGCGGGCGTACTTCGGACCCCTTCAGAAGCAGCTCTCGGCTACGAGCCTGCAGCGACTAAAGACTAATCCGCTACGGATTCTGGATACCAAGCTAGACTTTGAGCGCAGGTTCGTAGAAAGGGCTCCTCGCCTGATTGACTACGTCGACTTGGCCAGCCTTACGCACTACGAAACGGTTAAAGCGCTACTTAATGATGTAGGCGTACCCTTCGTGGAAGACCCGTTTCTGGTCCGTGGCCTGGACTACTATTCGCGTACTGCATTCGAGCTGGAAAGCCCCGACATCGGGGCACAAAGCGCTCTCGCAGGCGGCGGGCGCTACGATCTGTTGTCCGTGGCCATTGGCAGTGCGAAGCCTGTGCCAGCGGTAGGGTTTGCTGCTGGGATGGAGCGCCTGCTTCTGGCCATGGAGGCCAACGGTACGCCGTGGCCCGACGGACCTACGCTGGACGCGTTTCTGATCGGTCTCGGTGCGGCAGCGTCTCAGGAGATTTTTCGATTGGCGCATCTGCTGCGCCGGGCAGGGCTGCGCACCACATACGGCCTGCATGGGCGGTCCATGAAGGCCCAAATGCGTACAGCGCACCGCCTTAAGGCGAGGCGCTGCGTGATCGTGGGCGACGAAGAATTGGCCATTGGACAGGCGCAGGTCAAAGACATGAGCTTGGGCACGCAAGATAGTGTCCCATTTGACGCGTTACCTCGCTATCTACACAGCCACCGCTTATAACGCATGTATCCTCGCATACTGGAAATACCTCTCCCATTCGAGGTCTTCGGGGCCGAGTCGCTGACGATCTATTCGTTTGGTGCCATGATGGCCCTCGCGTTCCTGGTAGCCGCCTGGCTGTCTCGTCGGGAGCTGGACCGGCTGCATCAGGCAGGCTACCTCGGTACTGTAGCTCTACCGATCAAGAAAAGCAAGGCCAAGGGGCGGCGAAAGGGTGTAGCACACGTCAGTCCGGCAAACCTGGTTGGCACCGTCGTAGTGATCGCAGTGGTCGGCGGGCTTGCAGGCGCCAAGTTGTTTCATATCCTCGAGAATATGAGCGACTTCCGGGCGGATCCCGCCAGCATGATCTTTTCCAAGGGGGGACTGACGTTCTACGGTGGCCTTCTGGTTGCAGGGGTAGGCATTGCGTGGTACGTCCGCAAGAAAGGGGTAAGGCTGGCTAAGTTTTGTGACGCGTTAATCCCCAACGTGCTTCTGGCCTATGGCATTGGGCGAATCGGGTGCCATTTGGCTGGCGATGGTGATTGGGGCATCCCGTCGGATCCAGCTGCGCGCCCCTCGCTGGTGCCTACCTGGCTCTGGGGGGAAACGTATCCCAACAACATCCGCGGTCTGACGTTGCCGGACACGGGGGTCTATCCGACTTCGCTCTACGAATTCGGTATGGCACTAGTCCTGTTTGGCGTGTTATACGCCCTGCGGAAGCATCCATTCAAGTGGGGATGGATATTTTCGTTGACTTTGCTCTTTTTTGGGGTTGAGCGGCTTCTCATAGAGCAGATCCGTGTGACTGCCAGGAGCGAGATCTTTGGTCTGGAGCTGTCGCAGGCTATGGTCTTTTCGTTGCTGCTGATTCTCCTTGGCGTGATTGGGCTGGTGCGAACCACACGGCGCCGCGAGAAGGCTCCTACGCCTTGATGGACCTGGGTTCTTGGCTGGAAGAAGCTGCGCGGTGCGTGCGCACGTGGGAAGCGTCTTGGGGTGCCTTTGGCCGCCACGCGTCTGTGCAGGTTAGTGATGACGACGTTCGTGCGGCGTTTGACACCTTTGTACAGCGTCTGCACGGCAACTATCCGTTCTTCCATCCCCGCTATGCCGGACAGATGCTCAAGCCGCCACACCCTGTGGCAGCGCTCGGGTATGCGGCAGCAATGCTCATCAATCCTAACAATCATGCCCTTGACGGCGGGCCACCCACTGCCGCCATGGAGAAGGACGTGGTCAGGCACTTGGCAGCAATGTTCCAGCTGCCTGGCGAGACTTTGGGCCACCTGACCAGCAGCGGCACTATCGCGAATCTGGAAGCGCTCTGGGTAGCCCGCCACTGCCGTCCGGGCTTGGCAATTGCCTTCAGCGAGGCGGCCCACTATACCCACGGCCGCATGGCGGAAGTTCTTGCGATGCGGCCGGTGGAGGTTCCGGCGGACCGGCAAGGCCGCATGCAGCTTGAGGCGCTAGAAGAGCAGCTCAAGACCGGCAAGGTTGGCACAGTGGTCCTGACGGCCGGGACAACGGGCCTGGGAGCGGTTGATCCCGTGGCGGACGCCCTTCCACTGTGTCGCCGTTACAACGCTCGCGTGCACGTGGATGCAGCGTACGGTGGCTTCTTTGTGTTGCATGCACATGCGGAATACGGTGGATTGCTCTCTGGCGAGGCCGCACGAAACTTTCGCGCCATTGCGGATGCGGACTCGGTCGTAATTGATCCACATAAGCACGGCCTGCAGCCGTATGGCTGTGGATGCATACTATTACGCGACCCGGCGCTAGGTCGCTTGTACAAGCATGATTCTCCCTACACATACTTCACCTCGGACGAGCTCCACCTAGGTGAAATCAGCCTTGAATGTTCCCGGGCAGGTGCAGCAGCAGCGGCGCTGTGGCTGACCCTTCAGGTGCTGCCTCTTTCAGCAGATCGAGGGCTAGGGCCGATTCTGGCCGCCTGCCTGCGTGCCGGGCGACGCTGGTTCGCTGCCTTGGAGACAGCGGATGTGCTCCGCCCATTTATAGAGCCGGAACTGGATATTGTGACGTACTTTCCTGCGCGTACGTCCATGTTGGCAATCGACGTGGCCACGCAAGCGCTATTCGAAGCGG
The DNA here is from genome assembly GCA_965262785.1 of Rhodothermales bacterium. Taxonomy (GTDB): domain Bacteria; phylum Bacteroidota; class Rhodothermia; order Rhodothermales; family Bin80. Next base: position 3,949,051 of record OZ253559.1, on the reverse strand, counting down.
CCATGTCCGCAGAGGAGGCCGTGTTCTTGAGCGTGCTGTCGGTGCAAAGCGAGGTGCTAAAGGCCCTTCACCCTGGCCTCCAAGCCGACCGGGAGCGTGTGCGAATCCTGCGAAGCGTGCTCATGCGTCCAGAACAGGAAGAGGTATCTGTTGCGTTGGTGAAGCACCTGGACGCTATGGCGTGCGCCTTATGAGCGATCCGATACTCATTTTCGGGCGCCATCCCGTGAGAGAAGCGCTGGAACGCGAGCCGGCAATGCTGGAGAAGGTGCTATTGCAGCAGGGTCTGAGAAGTCTGGCCCCGTTGCGCCGGCAGGCAAGAGCAGTTGCAGTTCCGGTGCAGGATGTACCTTTGGCAAAGCTCAATCGGGTCGCGCGGGGGTTGCCACACCAGGGGGTGATGGCGATCCGTACTGCGCTGGCTTATGCTGACCTTGAAGCAATGCTCTACGCCATAGCCCCGGACCTGGATGCCGTCCAGCGAATGAAGCCAAGGCTCCTGGTACTTGACAGCATTGAGGACCCGCGCAACTTTGGAGCGCTGATTCGCAGTGCTGTAGCCTTAGGCGTCGGGGGCCTCATCGTCACGATGCGCCGCATGGCGCCACTTAGTGCCGTTGTGGTAAAGGCGAGCGCCGGGATGGCGTCGCGTATACCCATTGCCCGGACAGATCACTTGCCAGCAGCCCTCTACCAGCTGAAAGAGCGAGGATACCATGTCGCCGGCACTGCCATGCGCGGCGGAACCTCAGTGTGGTCCGTGGACTGGGACCGGCCAATGGTCATTGCCGTAGGAAGCGAGGGTGCTGGCTTGCGCACCAGCGTGGTGGAGCAATGTGACTTTATGGTTACCATTCCCATGCCTGGTGATGTAGAGTCACTAAACGTGTCCGTTGCTGCCGGCATCGTTCTTTCTGCCGCGACGCGCCCGCGCTAGGGCGAGGTCTTGAAGATGCGGCATACGAATTCGTGGTCACAGCCGACCCGAAGTACGGAGATCTGCCTCCCACCCTCTTCGACTCAAAGCTAACGGAAACACTGGCGGATTGTATAGACCTGGACGCTTCGGGTATTGCTCTGCATGCTTCGGCTGCGTAACGCGAGAAATTCATTGCTGTGCAGTTCAATGACCGCGCCAGTAATCTGGCCGGTAGTGCGTGCTTTCAGGCGTCATAGCGCGAAATGAATCCCTTGCAAGAATCCTGGCGCCGACAGGCGCCATCGTGAGGCATCCTCAAGGTTGGACGTGCCCGCGATATTCTGCGCAGGCTGCCGACTACCAGCCCTGGGCAGGTGCGTACGCATGATTCGCCGGCTCAAACAGCCTGATGGGGCATACTTTGCAGACCAGCTAGGTGTCCTGCCGTCCCGGCCTTTGAGCGTACACTCGGAGCTGAGCAAGCTTAGTGTCTTGAATCGTGAGGATAAGGAGTCCCAATGCGAGGTACAGGATGAGCTGCGCACCGTGTACGAATACCGCATAGGTAGCTGCGAGGGACTCGGGTACGCCGTAGAAGACCGTGAGCGTCAAGATCGTGACATAATGAAAAGAGCCCACTCCCCCGGGAGTGGGGATAATGACGCCCAAGACGCCGACGAACATGATTACTACGGCATCGACAAAGGTGAGGCTGTACGGCGCTGCCATACTAAACATCTCAAGCGGGATGTAGGCCATTAGCCCATACATTAGCCAGATCACTACTGTCGTAGTGATTAACATCGCTTTGCGGGGCGAGCGATGCGCCGTCGCAATGCCGGCCAAGAAGGAGGTCCACAAAGGCGCCACATACGTAGCCACCAAGTGCCTCAAAGGCGACTTCGCCAGGATCCACCACGCAAGCACTGCGGCTAGCACCACCACTGAAACCATTCCTACCGCGGAGACAGGCGACAGACCCTCCACTGCGGGTTGAAGCATTCTTTCGTGCAGGCTCACGCGCTGCTCTCCAGTCAGAATAAGCACCGAGAGCACCGCCCCCAGCGCAAATGTCACGAGGTCTATTACGCGCTCGGTGAAAATCGTCCCGAGGACGCCACTGTATGGCAGTTTCTCTCGCCGCGACAGGTTACCGGCCCTTACGAATTCACCAACGCGCGGCAGTACGTAGTTGACCATGAAGCCGATCATCACGGAACCAAACGCCGTAGTCAGGCGCGGTCGATTCGTGCCCGGCGGCAGAGCCTCAAGGAGCGCTTGCCAGCGCCATGCGCGTACCAGATGGCTGCCGATCGTGATGAATGCCAAGGGTACGCACCACCAGTATTTCGCCTGGCTAAATGCAGCCCCAATCTCTGCCAGGTTGGACCTACGAAGGGCGAGGTATACGAGGATGCCGGCTAGCGCTAAGGAACCAATCCAAACGGCCAGGTGGCGCTTGCGTTGCGTCAGCACGCTGTCAAGAGCGAAGGTCGATCATCTCAGCGCTCTCAGGGAATGAGAGCTCGAACGTGTCGGGGCCAATCTGTGGATGCAGGTCTATATTCGTCAGCTTGAAATCCATGGTGGTCTCGTTGACGTCTATGGACTGGATGCGTGTCACCATCTCGTCTTTGGGACGTACCCAAAGTTTTACTTCCAGGATCGAAGAGTCCGAGTCACGGGGCAAAAGAACTACCGCAAGGTGGCGAGTACCCTGGTAGGTTACAGGCTGGGTGCTGGCGATCTCGTAGTGCTCTTCAAAGTCTCCGAATAGCGTCGCGGGAGAAAAGGTCGGTTCAGTGGCGGTGATCAGCACCTGGTTGTCAAGCGGACGATAAACGTATGTATCAAGCCCGTGCGACAGGATGATCTCGGATTCCGTTTCCACACGATACCGCATTCCCTGAAGCACCAGGCTACCGCGCATCTCCTGCTGATCATCCCAATATGCGGACGAAACAGTGTACGTGAAGTCGGCGCGGAACCCGTGGGCCGACGCGGCTAACTGCTCAAGCCGCTTGAGACTCTGTCCGCAAGCAGGCGCTGCCGCCAGGACGGCAATGATGAGCAAGCATGTTCTGGCTATCATAGTGCAACCAGCGGCTGGCGCTTCATCGAACCCTGCCGCGTGCCCAATGTTCGTCAGGTGAGCACATGGCAGTAGTTGAAATCGTATCGGGTGGGCAGTCTGGCGTTGACCGGGCAGCACTGGACTCAGCACTGGCGTGGAATCTCCGGCCGGCGGCTGGTGCCCTGCCGGCAGACGGGCCGAAGACGGCCCTATCAGCCTCCGATATCCGATGAGGGAAACGCCGACCAGCATATACCTGCAGCGGACGCGGTGGAATGTGCGAGACAGCGATGGTACGCTGATACTAGGGGCCGAATCCACTTCGCAGGGAACTGTTGCTACGTTGTTGGCTGCTGCGGCGTACCGGAAGCCGCTGATGCAGGCAGAATTGGACCAGGTGGAGCTAGCACCTTCCGTAGCTGCATGGATGCGGGTGCATAAGATCCACAAGCTGAACATAGCGGGACCCAGAGAGAGCGAAGTGCCCGGCGCGTATCACCATGCGTGCCGCTTTCTGGATGCGCTGTTTGCACGAATAAGTCAGGCGGGAATTGAGTAAGATGGGGTCGACACCTGTGACGCCGCTACCAAGGCATCGTGCAGCGCAGCCACATCCTGCTCGTTATTGTAAACATGGGGCGAGATGCGGATGGATTCGCCGCGGAGTGAAACTGACACCCCACGACGCTGAAGCGCTTCCTGAAGTCGGGGACGGGCGATATGGTCTGGCACGCGAAGGCCGAAAAGATGTGCACTACTGCCCTTGGAGACAGAGTAGCCCAGTGTTTCGGCTTCTTGCAGCACCTCACGCATCAGTGCATGGCAGTAGGCTTGGATGTTGGCCGGTCCCCACGCCAGCAACTGCTCAAGCCCTTTGATCATCATGGGTACCAAAATGAAGTTACTCCGACCTCCTACATCGTAGCGTAGTGCACCATCCCGGTATGCATCGCCATAGTTGACAAGCGTGTCAAAATTTTCGCTGTCCTGCCGCGCAACCCATGTTTCTTCGAGGGGAATTCCCTCCATGAATCGTGGCCCTAAGTACATCGCGCCGATGCTGTATGGGCCAAGCATCCATTTGTATGCGGCGCAAATCAGAGCATCAATTCCAAGCGCCTGTGCATCTATCGGCATCGCGCCTACGGACTGGGTGCCATCTACAACGAAAGCAGCACCCAACGCACTTGTTCGCCGCCCAACCGCTTCCAGATCGATTTGCGTTCCATCGGTCCAGTGTATGGGACCCACAGCCACCGCGGCGGTGTCGCGATCAATCGAGGCGAGGAGCCGTGCATTGAATTCTTCGGCCCGACACGTTCCCGCCGGTGGCACCACGGTACGCAGTTCAGCACCACGTTCTCCAGCAAGTCGCCGCCAGGTGTACACGTTGCTCGGGAATTGCTCGTGTAGCACTACGATGTTCTGGCCCTTCTTGACGGCCAGGTTGTGCGCCACGGTGGCAATTCCGTAGGAAGCCGCCGGAATCAGCGCGACCTGCCGCGCGCCGACTCCCACGAGCGTTGCAAAAAGCTGACGAACCAGGCTGCTCTCTTTGAAGAACATCGCGGGGGAGATATCGGAGGGAACTCGCTTCAGGTGCATCCCCGCCATACCCGCTTCCTCTGCGGCCTTGAGGATGGGGGACATGTAAGCGCAGTTGATGTAGTGCGCCTCATCCGGCAGAGTGAATAGGTGTCGCTGGCACGATAGCATGCGTCAAGTGGTATTTGGCTTAAGAGGTAATTCCATAACTTCTGCGGACGTGTTCGCCCAACCTCTTTGAATGCATGCGCTATACAATTGTTGTAATGGTGGCATTTACGGCACTCCTGGTACCGAGCGCCTGCCAGCCTTCAGGCTCTGACTCCAGTCCGGCAGAACTCTCGTTGCCCGAGGGGTTTCGCTACGAGGTACTGTACAGTCCCATGGCCGAGGACAGTAGCTCCTGGGTGTCACTGGCTGTTGATGGAAAGGGCAGGCTGCTTGCATCAGATCAGTATGGTGCGCTTTATCGCGTGGAGCCCGTACCCATTGGTGATGATCCGAATGGTACAAAGGTAGAGAAGCTGGACATTGATATCGGGCGCGCGCAGGGCCTGCTCTGGGCCTTTAACAGCTTATACGTGGTGGTCAACAACGCAGAAGATGCAAAGGGGCGCGGCAGCGGTTTGTTTCGGGTGACAGACACCGACGGGGATGACCAGTTCGACGTGGTTGACTCCCTGATGGGGTTCGAAGGGTGGGGTGAACACGGTCCACACAGCATCGTCTTGGGTCCGGACGGTACCAGCCTGTACATCATAGCTGGGAATCATACCGAATTGCCAGAAACCCAACGCTCGCTGGTGCCGCCCGTATGGGACGAGGACCAGCTCATGCCAGTCTTGCGCGATCCACGGGGCCACGCGGCGGACCGACCCGCGCCCGGCGGGTGGATCGTTCGCACGGACAAAGACGGGGAGCAGTGGGACCTCTTTAGCGTGGGGTATCGCAACGCGTACGACATTGCATTCAACCCCGAGGGGGACTTGTTCACGTTTGACTCCGACATGGAGTGGGACCTTGGCATGCCTTGGTACCGGCCGATTCGGGTAATTCACGCCAGCAGTGGCAGCGAGTTCGGGTGGCGCACCGGCTCTGGCAAGTGGCCAGCCTATTATCCGGACAACCTGCCTGCAGTGGCAGATGTTGGGCAAGGCTCGCCAACCGGCGTAGTGTCGGGTGCCAACACGCAATTCCCGCTACGATACCGGCGCGGCGTGTTTGTCTTTGACTGGAGTTTTGGAACGATCTACTGGGTGGACTTGCGCCCCAATGGCAGCACGTACGAAGGCACGGCGGAGGAATTCCTGTCCGGAGTCCCCTTACCTGTCACCGACGGCGTCGTCGGAAATGACGGTGCGCTGTACTTCACGACCGGTGGACGGCGTTTGAATTCGTTTCTTTACCGCGTATGGTACGACGGAGACGTGGCCCCCGGCCCGACGGCGCCTCGCCGCATGAGCGTGCAGCATGCGTTGCGGCGCAAGCTGGAAGCTTTCCATGGAATACAGGATGCAGCGGCCATTTCGGCAGCGTGGCCGCACCTCAGCCACGCGGACCGCTTTGTGCGGTGGGCCGCCCGTATTGCCATAGAGCACCAGCCCGTGTCGACCTGGGCCGACAGGGCCTTAGGAGAGCCGGATCCCCTACGCCGTCTTTATGCCATCATTGCGCTTGCGCGCCATAGTGATCCGGAGCGCCGGCCAGCTGCGCTTGACGCTCTCATGAGCATTGAAGAGGCTGACCTTTCGCGGGCGCAGCAGCTCGATCTGTTTCGTGCGTACGGGCTGATCATCACGCGCATGGGCATGCCGGAAGGGGATCGAAAGCTACTGGTCACCGAGCGCCTAGCGGAAAACTATCCGGAGGCCGATGAGGAGCTTAACCGTGAACGCGGCCGCTTACTGGCTGCGCTGGAAGCGCCCGGCATCGTAGGCCTCATGCTGGAGCACCTTGGCATGCTCACTGCACGTGGACCCCGGGAGATGCTCCTGCTTGAGGAAGATGTAGCCGAGCGAAGTGAGCAGTACGGTGGTGCGATCACTGATATGCGGGCGAATATGCCGGGAGGCCAGGAGATTGACGTGGTCATGAGTCTGCGCCACGTGCGTACGGGATGGACGGTGGAGGATCGCCGCGCGTATTTCCAATGGTTCTACGATGCGTTACGCAAGAGCGGGGGGCGGAGCTACGTGGGCTTTATAGAGGACATGCGCGCTGATGCAGTGGAGCATCTCACCGAAGAAGAAAAAGAACCGCTGGCCGGACTGGTAGATGCGTTTTCTGATCGCTCGTCATTCCTGGCGACGCTGCCCCAGCCAGAGGGACCTGGCAAAAACTGGAACCGCCAGGAGATTTTCGAGCTCATGAGCGAGGGTTTTGATGAGACGCGTACCTTCGCACGTGGGGAACGCTTATATGCGGGCGCACTGTGTGGTGCGTGTCACCGGTTGGGCGCAACCGGCGGTGGCATAGGGCCCGACCTCACGACTGTCGGCACACGTTTCGGGCGCGGCGAAATCCTGGAAGCAATAGACTCTCCCAGTGATGCCGTTTCGGATCAATACGCGGCAGAGCTGCTTGAGCTGCAAGATGGCACCATCATCACCGGCCGTGTCGTTGGAGAAGAGGACGGGGTGATTTCGCTGAACCAGAATCCGTATGACCCCGGACAAGTCGTAACAGTACAGGAGTCGGAGGTGGTGCGCCGCGAGTTGTCGCCCGTTTCCATCATGCCATCGCGGCTATTGAACCGCCTGAACGGCGAGGAGGTGCTCGATCTTCTTGCATTCTTGATCGCAGGCGGCGACGCTGAACACAAGTGCTTTGTAGGCGACAAGGGGTGCAACACGAAAGATGAAGCCGAATAGCGGCTAGTGCTGCGAGGCCAATTCATAGATTGTGCCCTGCACGACCCCTTCGACCGGCTCCCCCTTGCGGCCTTCTAGGGAATACTTGATTTCCACTATCCATGTGGGTGCGATATCTGGAATGTGGAGCTTGATCGATGTGCCGTTTTCCGACACAGTCACATGGTCCACTTCCAGTACCTTCACGTTGTACCGCTGCGAACCATAGCGCCGGGTTCTTTTGAGTTCCCACGTGGTGACGGTATACCGTGACGGATCCGACGCCACTTCGTCATCCAGACGCGCAGCAAAAGTCAGGGTCATGCCGGAATTAAGAGCGTTGAAGCCTACGGGCAGGTGTACGGGTCCACCCGCATAACGTACGCGATAAAGGCCACCGACCTGGATCATCTGGTTTGTGGCCCATGCCGACATGCCGGCGACATAAAGTTGTCCGTCTGCAGGGTTGAATCTTCCGCGCTGAATTCCGGTCGGGAATTGCGGGACAGATAGTTCCGCGATAGCTGCCTGCTTCACTTCGCCAACGAACTGCGGCATGACGATAAAAATTTTTCCGTATCCGTAGGACAAGCTGAGGAGGGATCCATCCAGTGGACCCCAGCGTGTGCTATTGGCCCAAAGCAATTCGGCGGGGGACCGGTCGTATTTCTGGTCAATCCACACCAAAGGCTGGATCATGCCTTCATCGGTTGAATCCTCCGGCGCGCCATAGCCAAACATGTTGCCATAGAAGCCTCCCTCTTCGACCCAGTTGACGCGGTTCATAGGATTCCAGTGTCCTTCCTGGTCGGTCACTACGAAGGAACCGTCGTCGTTAAGCAGTACGCCGTTGGCGGCCCTGAAGCCATGAGCAATGATGTCCGAGCGTTCCCCGTCGCTGCTGACGCGTATTAGCGTGCCGTGCTGGGGAACTAGCGACGTGCGTGCATGGCGGGCGCTCTTGGCATAGTAGAAGTTCCCTTTTTCGTCCGACTGCAGCCCCATCGCAAACTCGTGAAAGTGCTCCGTGACCTGGTGGTCGCTGTTGAAGGCCTCATAGTAGTCGGTTTCGCCGTCGCCGTTAAGGTCACGAAGGACAGCGATCTGGTTCCTGCATCCCACGTAGATGTCGCCGCCCAGCACTTTCACGCCAAGGGGCTGAAATAACCCAGTAGCGATGCGGTGCCACTGTAGGGGTCCTTCCTTTAACGTGATGCCTTTCACTCGCCAGACTTCACCATCAATTGTGGCTACGACCGCTTCATTGCCTCCGTCCAAAAAGTCTATACCGGTGGGTCGCATGCGACTTTTCCACGGGTTGTCTTGCGGCAGTGCAAGAACGTCCACTACGTAGCCACGGCCTTCTTCGCGAAAAATGGGCGTAGTGAGCACGGTGTCGTACTGCGCCGGTCCTCCCTGTGTATACTCGCTGAGGTCTTCGGGCGCTGCGCCTTCTTTAGCGAGTGCACCGACGGCCTCAGGGTTGCCCATGCCCACCCAAAGCGTGATCTGTGCCGGTGTATTTGGCTCAAAGTTGGCGACATGGTACCCATTTTCCACCTCTAGCGAGGCGCCTTGGCCTTGCAGGGCCACGGCGACGTGCTCCGGTGCGACCCTCATCTGCAGGGACGTGGTGGCACCGTCTGTATTCAGAGTTCGGCTCAACACGTTCCCCTCGTGGACGGCGTACCTTTCCAAGACCGTTGCGTCGCCCACCGTGTATCGCATGATGAGGCGGCCCGAGTGGTAGTACACCCCGCGATATTGCGTCCACTCCCGCGGAAGCGGTCCGAACTGGCGCCCATCAACGGCCCGAAACCGCGGATCTTCATACGAACCCGTCAAGGGGTTGGCCCATCCAGGTGCGACTGGGTTCTCAAATTCAAGGTGGCCGACGATGCGTGGAAATACGTTGTGCTGATCGTCAAGCAGGATGTCCTCCCAGTCAATAAAGCCTTCCCCGGTCCAGAATGCGGCAACGCGCATCAGGTCGTGGTCAAAGAGCACAAAGGCCTGCCCTGCGGCTACGCCGCCGGGGCCGTCGTCCAGCCGCACAGCGATGCCTTTGTACGCAAAGTTGCGGTCCCGAAAGTCTTCGTTCTTAAGCGGGCTGGGTCCTCTAGTGGTGATCCCCTTGGGGCCGGCGTCGGCTTCGGCAACCTCATAGGTGCGCATCAGGAAGTTACCGTAGTCCATGGCTTTCCATGGGCGCTGGCGCGAAGGCCTGGGACCCAGGGTGTCTCCTTTAGGCAGGGATGCAAGCCACTGCTCAGTGACCTCGAAGTACTGTGTCGGGTTATGCTCACGGATAAACTCTTCTCGAATGAAGCCTATGACGGCATACTTCTCACGCGGCGTTAGGCTTACTTGCGGTGGCATAAGTCCACGGCCGCGCGTTAGCGTCTGGTACATGGCGTAGGGGTCCGCGCCGCCTTGGAAGGGCTCCGTCCAGAACTGGCGAGAGTGCGGAATTGAGCCTGGTTGCTCAATGTTGCCATGACAGCTAAAGCAGGCGCGCCGGTAAACCGTTACTCCCTGATGGTAGAATTCCTCGCTGAGCCGCTCCGCCAGCTTGGCGTGATCCAGGTTCTGTTCGTAGTCGGGGAGCGAGGCCTCATCCAGCAAGAATGCGCCGGCACCTGGAGAGATGCTGGGTTCAGGGGAGGTTCGCGTACAACCGGCGATCACTGCGACGAAGAGAGCGGTAACAAGCAGGGTGCGATGGCACATTACAGCAAGCACAAGTGGAACAGAGCAAATTCAGGATACGATGAATCAAGAGGGAACGCAAACGACTACAGGCAGGGGCGAATGCGAAGTCACGTGTGGCCTGAACTATTGGTTCATGGAGTTCCAAGACCTATCTGGAGTCTCTGCTCATCATAGACATGTATGCTTTGATGCTGTTGTTGCCTCCCACTTGATTGATGCTTCAGCCGTTACCACTGGATTTGTACCTCTACTGAGTGGCGGCGCAAGCAATGGAAATGACAGTTACCGCCCTTCAGAGAATCAAAGCCGATGGAATTCAGCAGAGACGATCGCGCGGCAGCTTGCTAGGTAGCCTCCTACCGGGCGACGGGTATGATCCTGTACAATAGGTCGCTACGGCATACCGTATGCGTCCGGTCGAGGCCAGCGGCGCGCAGGGTGTACTTCGCAATTCCTACGCTTCTACTTGGCTGATCCGTATAATTACACGTTGCAACTTGCAAGGTGTTGATCCATGGATTCACCGGTGCTGTTCCTATGAGCACGTTTCTCAGCCAACAAGACCGCGCGATGCTGGCTGGCGAGTTGGGTCCGGCAGCGCAAATGGCCATGCGTATCCTTGAGCGCATGCGGCCAATCGTAGGCGCGGATTCCTTTCTTGACATCAGTGCGGCGCACATCGACAGCGCGCTCTATCAGGGCGAGGCCACGCTTGCATATGCTGAACGTTTTGCAGGCCTTGGGGCGCGGGTAGTAGTGCCTACAACGCTCAACGTAAGCGGCGTCGACGAACATGGATGGCACGCTTGGGCGGTACCTGAGGGCTGGGCGGCAAGGGCCAGACGGCAGATGGTTGCATACCAGTCCATGGGATGCAAGGCTACCTGGACATGTGCGCCATACCAAGAGTCCCAGCGGCCGACCTTGGGCGAGCAGGTAGCATGGGGTGAGTCGAGCGCAGTGGTTTTTGCTAACTCCGTCCTTGGTGCCAGAACAGCGCGCTACCCTGATCTGCTGGACATCTGTGCAGCAATTACCGGGCGAGCTCCCGCTGCCGGGTTGCACTTGGAGACAAACCGGGCGGGGCAAGTGCTATTCAGACTGCGGGGCGTTTCGCCGGCACTACAAGAGCGTGACAGCTTCTACGGCGTGCTAGGCCACCTGGTAGGAAAGGAGGTAGCCGATCACATTCCTGTTATTGAAGGACTGGCTGTGCGGCCGACAGAGGACCAGCTAAAGGCCTTGGGCGCAGCTGCGGCCTCCAGCGGAGCCGTGGCACTGTTTCACATGGTAGGGGTAACGCCTGAAGCGCCGACGCGCGCGGCGGCCTTTCAGGGGCGCAAGCCACAGGCGGTCATCGACGTGACTATGCAGAGGCTGTGCGCCGCGCGGGACGAGTTGTCCACAGGTCCGGGATCCTCTCTCGACATGGTGGTGCTCGGCAGTCCGCACTTTTCGTTGTCTGAGTTCCGAGCCCTTGCGCCGCTCCTTGAAGAACAAGTGCGGCATGCCGATGTGCAATTTCTGGTGACTGCCAGCCGCGTCGTCAAAGCACTGGCTACCAAGGCTGGGATTGCCACAGCGATTGAGCGGTTTGGGGGCACTATCACGGTCGATACGTGCATTCTGACTACGCCCATGCTGCCGCGGAAAATGAAGACGCTTATGACCAATTCCGCAAAGTACGCCTACTATGCCCCCGGTCTGCTCAACACGCAGATCATCTACGGCGACCTCACGGATTGCGTTCAGTCTGCTATCTGTGGGCGCGTTGAACGTGACAACACGCTATGGCAAGAGTAATCCACGGGAGGGCTTTGGTGCCGGGCACAGCCAGTGGCATTGCCTTGGTAGGACGTGAACCGCTAAGCTTCTGGGGCGGATACGACCAGAATACCGGCGAAGTCATCGATCGCCGTCACGTGCTTTCGGGCAGTATTGCACGCCACCGTATCCTTGCCATTCCAGGTACGCGTGGCTCCAGCACTACGACGGCAGTATTGCTGGAGGCGGTGCGCCAGGATACCGCGCCGGCAGCGCTGCTGACCATAGGGGTCGATACCTTTCTGGCCCTGGCCTCGGTTGTGGCTGATGAGCTCTATGATCGAATCCTGCCGGTAGTTGCCTTGACTCCAGAGGATTTTGCTCGACTCAAGACTGGACAGCATATCGAGGTCACTTCAGAAGGGTGTGTGCTTGTGGTAGGATAGGTCGCAGGCTTTTCGGCCGCCAGCACCTCCCGCTTGCCAGTTGGCCCAACGCGCCGCATGACCCGGAATCCGGAGCACAATAGTGTGCGCCGAACTTGTCCTGCGGACGAATAAGTAGCGAGCATGCCACCGGGCACGAGGGCATTGAACAACGACTGTACGAAGGTCGGGGCCCACAGCTCAGAGTTTACCTTTGGACTGAATCCGTCCAGGTACACGACATCATAGCGGTCGAGTGGCAGCACTTGCTCTGTGGCATCACCTATGAGCAGCGTCAACCTACAGCCCGGCAGCAACTCTTGCTCATAGCGCCCTCGTGGCACTACCGGTGGCAGCTCTTGGCGCCAGTGTGCCAGGGCCGCCGCAGGGTCCTGCAGGCCATCTATATCTCCATAACCCAGAAGCTCGAGGTGCGTAGCTGCGGGCAGTGTCTTCTCAAGGGCTGTATACGAAAGTGACGCGCCGGCACTGCGAGACTCGGCTGCGGTAATCAAAAAGTTGAGCCCTGCCCCAAAACCGACCTCAAGGACGCGAATAGCCCGCCTTGCTGCCAGAATCCTAGTAACTTGTGCACCCTTCAAGAAGACATGGCAGGCTTCCGTTAGCACACCGAATGTTGAGCGGTAAGTCTGACCGTACTCGGTACTTAGGAGCGTACAGGTGCCATCCCCAGTCGGAATGACGCTCATCCTTGTGCGGCCTTGAGCTTGGCAGTCAGGGATCACAGGCGGAGAGATACGGTTGCATGCAGATGGGCCATCTTGCTAGCCTATGCTAAGTCCCGCGGTCGAAGATTACCTAAAAGCAATCTATAAGCTCCAGGGCGACGGAACGGTCTCGAAGACCAGCATCGCGCGGGCTATGAGGGTAACCCCGGCCTCTGTTACGAACATGATCAAGCGCCTGGCCCGACTCAAGATGGTCGAGCATGAGTCGTACAAGGGCGTGTGGCTGACCGAGGCCGGCGAAAAGATTGCCTTGGAAATCGTCCGCCACCACCGTCTGCTGGAAACCTACCTGAAGCAGATCCTTGGTTACTCGTGGGCAGAAATGCACGCGGAAGCGGAGCTCTTGGAGCACCATATCTCCGAGGAGTTTGAGGAGAAGATCGACAAGCTGCTGGGATACCCGACTCGCGATCCGCACGGGCACCCCATTCCCACTACAGAGCTGGTAATTGAACAGGCGCTCACCGTCCCTCTTACGGCCGTAGAGGAAGGCCGGCGAGTACGCGTGCACTCTGTTTCCGATGCGAATGCCGATATGCTGGAGTATCTGGAATCAATAGGACTCATGCCTGACCAAATGGTAACCATCAATGCGAAGGCACCCTTTAAAGGCCCGATCACAGTGATCCTTTGTGGCAAGCAGCTCGTGGTAGGAAACCATGCGGCCAGCCAAGTCTACGTAAAGGTGGATGAGCTAGAGGATAGTCTTGCCGAATAGGGAGGCGAGCAGGTCGGCAGCCAACGTAGCTGTACGGTTTTGCAGGTCAATAATGGGGTTGATTTCAACTACATCAACTGAGCCCAAGCGCCCGTCCTCGGCGATGAGCTCCATGAGCAGGTGTGCTTCGCGGGTGTTGAGTCCTCCCGGCACTGGTGTGCCGACGCCCGGCGCATAGTTTGGGTCCAGGCTATCAACATCCAAGCTGACGTGCAGTCGCTGGACATGCCGCAGGCGGCCCAGCGCCTCTCGGGCCACTGTGGCAATTCCGCGTTCATCTATTTCACGCATTGTAAATATGCCCATACGGCTTTCCCGCAGCTCTAGGCGCTCGTTCATGTCAAGGGCGCGGACGGCGATAAGTACGACATTCTCCGGTTCAATTTTGGCGCCGGGACGCCCCACATTGATCAGATCTGGCGGCCCGCGTCCGGTGAGAACCGCCAAGGGCATGCCGTGGATGTTGCTACTGGGAGAAGTGTCCGGCGTGTTGAAGTCGGCATGCGCATCAATCCAAATCAAGCCCGCCGGACCGGAGTGTGTCGCGCCGCCCACGCTGCCTATGGCTATTGAATGGTCGCCGCCCATGACAATGGGCAGGTCGCCGTCGGCTATGGCTCCGGAAACCTCCTCGTACACACGTTCGCAGACCATGCGGATTGGTTTGACAATGTCCGCTTCTCCGTCCGAAGGCAGCGCTCCGCGCACGGGGACAGGGATGTTTCCGTAGTCAACCACGTTGTAGTGGAGCTTCCGAAGCCGACTAGTCAGTCCGGCATAGCGTACAGCACTCGGCCCTACGTCAACTCCGCGCAGGCTTTGCCCCAGGTCCATCGGAACACCAATCAGCCGTATCGTTCGCTGCACAGCTTCACCTAGATGTATGGTTAGTCATCGATCCCACAGGTGCGCTGACCGGCTGACCCCGTGACCGGACCACCTACCGCATTGCAAGCATAGTCAACCCCCAGTCGCGGCGTGCGGATCCGCACGTGTGTGAGATACGTTTCTATGCGGCTGCCAAAGACCTCATATGCGACCGCTAGCCCGCGTAAATCACTTCTTCGTTGTCTATCGACGGCTGTTTATACCGGGTTTAGTCTACACGGTCGTTGCCGCAGGCTTTACTATAGCAATTCCCGTAGTCGTGCGGCAGGCTATCGATAGCATTCCGCGGTACGTTGCGCTGTTCCAACAGTTTCAGGGGACCGAAGTCCAAGGACAGCTTTTCCAGGATTTGTTCTGGACGCTGCTCTTTTTCGGTTTTGTGGTGGCGGGCCTTAGCCTAGTGAGTGGCCTGTTTTCCTTTCTGATGCGGCAAACGGTCGTTGTGGCATCTCGCCACATAGAGTTCGACTTGCGCAACAGGCTGTATGGACACCTCCAGACGCTCTCCACTGACTTCTACAGCAGCACTGCGACTGGAGACATCATCACGAGAAGCACCAGTGACATAGAGCAGGTACGGCGCTACATCGGGCCTGCGATTATGTATATCACGCGTACCGTAGTAATCATTGTGGTGGCCATCACGGTGATGCTCATAATTTCACCTACCCTGGCCTTCTATGCCTTGCTGCCGATGCCAATTCTGGCCGTAGCAGTGTTTTTTTTGTCGAAATACATCCATATACGCAGCGAAGAGCTCCAGCGTCAATATTCCAAGCTGACGAGTCGAGTCCAAGAGGCATTGTCTGGCATTCGCGTGCTTAAGGCCTACACACGCGAGGAAGCCGAGGCCGAGGCGTTTGAAGCGGAGAGTACCTCCTACAAGGAGCGTATGCTTGGCCTTGCGCTTGTCAATGCGGCCTACCGTCCGGTCTTTATCCTCGTTGTGGGCCTTTCGCAGATTCTGGTGGTGTGGGTTGGAGGACATTTGGTGGCTGAAGGAGTGATCACGATTGGCAATATCGCGGAGTACATCATCTATGTTGCCCTGATGACTTGGCCGGTGGCGACAGTGGGACTGGTGGTGTCGATGGTACAGCGCGCTGCGGCCTCTATGGAACGGATCAGCGCAGTGTTGGACGCCAAGCCCTCAATAGCGGACACCGCGTTTGCGGACCATAGTTTCAGCGTCGTGAGAGGAAACCTTGCCTTTGACAACGTCTCGTTTCGGTATGCCCCTGACCACGCATGGGCGCTGAGTGAGATTTCGTTTGAGATTCCGGCTGGCAAGACACTGGCCATCATTGGTCGAACCGGGGCGGGTAAGACTACACTGGTAGAGCTTATCGTTCGCCTGTTGGATCCGACGCATGGCACCATCAAGGTCGACGGACGAGACCTGCGTACGGTACCGCTTGTTGTACTTCGCAACGCTGTGGGGTACGTGCCACAGGATATATTTCTCTTCAGTGATTCCGTCAGTAGCAACATCGCGTTCGGGCGAATAGGGGCTGCCATGAAGGACATAGAGCAGGCGGCGTACGAGGCCGAGTTGCTCGACAACGTGATGGATTTCCCCAAGGCGTTTGATACTTCGGTCGGAGAGCGAGGGGTGACGCTTTCCGGTGGTCAAAAGCAGCGTACAACGATCGCCCGGGCGCTAATTCGCGAGCCGCGAATCCTGATCCTTGACGATGCACTCAGCAGCGTGGACACCAATACTGAGCACCGTATCCTTGGTCATCTGCGGAGGCGTTTTGGCAAGCAGACCTTGGTGATTGTCAGTCACCGTATTTCGACGGTGCAAGATGCAGAGTTGATACTCGTACTTGAGAAAGGCCGGATCACGCAGCGCGGGACGCACGCAGAACTTATCAGCAGCGACGGCCTGTACAAAAGCTTGTATCGTCGGCAGCAACTCGAAGCTGAACTGGAGGACTTGTGATCGTTGTTCCTTTGGGTACAAGTGCGGCTGCCCCCACGCGCATGCGGCACCTGTCCTCTATGGCACTTATCAACAATGGAAGCATTCTGCTTTTTGACTGTGGTGAAGCCACCCAGTTGCGTCTGATGCACGGCGGCCTGCGGCACAGTCGCATTGCTGCCATCTTTATCACGCACTTACATGGGGATCACTATTTTGGCCTTATGGGTCTGCTGACCACCATGGCGCTTGCACGTCGAAAGGCCCCATTGGTAGTGGTAGGCCCGGAAGAGTTGATGCGTGTTATACACCTGCTACCCGGCGTTAGAGATCACGAACTGACGTTTCCTGTAGATTATATTCCGCTGCAGGAATCCATGTCGCATGCCTTGGTTTACGAGACTCGGAGTTACTTTGTGGAGGCTCGTGCATTAGATCACCGCATCTTTACCGTCGGGTATCGGGTTCAGGAGAAAGTCAGGCCCGGCAGACTGGACGTGGACCGCGCACGCATGCTGGGGGTCACCAACTATGCCGACTACCAGCTACTTAAGCAAGGAAGGGAAGTAAGAGGGGAGGGCGGCCGAACGGTTCCGCCGGACGTCGTACTGGAATCACCTCAGGCGCCCCGTGCCTTTGCGTACGTGTCGGACACACGTCCGTGTGAGGGGGCTGTGTTACTGGCGAAGAAGGCGACGGTGCTAGTCCACGAGGCGACCTTTGCAGAAGCATTGCGGCAGCGAGCGCATGAAACCGGTCATAGCACGGCGGCGCAGGCTGCCGCTGTTGCGAAGAGGGCGGGTGTGATACAGCTGCTGCTTTCTCACTTCAGTTCCCGCTACAAGGATGTTGCACCGCTAGTGGAAGAGGCGCGGGCAGTCTTTCCCGCCACCATGGCGGCCGAAGAGCTCCGGCGGTATCCACTTGCAGCTGGCGACGGCGAACACTGATGGCTCAGGGAAAAGGGTTTGATCGGAGGATACTGCGTCGCATTGTAGGGTACTTGATGCCCTACAAGCACTGGGTAATTCTGGCCTTTGCGCTGGTCATGGTAGCGGCCTTTCTGGGACCGCTGCGTCCGATGCTTGTACAGCTCGCCATCGACAACTACATCGTGCCGAATCAGCTGGACGGCATGTATGTCATAATCGTCCTGCTAATTGGTGCGGCAGCGCTCGAATCTGTCCTTGGATTTGTCAACTCCTATTTCACGCAGTGGATTGGCCAAAGTGCCATTTACGACGTGCGCGTACGCGTATACCGCCACATCCAGCGGCAGTCACTGAGCTTTTTCGATCGCACCCCCATTGGACGCCTGATCACAAGGACCACCAGCGACGTGGAGTCACTGAGTGACGTGCTTTCTGCTGGCATCGTACTGATAATGGGGGACCTCTTTCGGCTGATTTTCATCACGGCGTTCATGTTTTGGCTGGATTGGATGCTGGCGATCGTGACGCTTGCGGTGATGCCGTTGATGCTGTGGGTGACCGTCTGGTTCAAGCGCAACGTACGTACACAATACAGGCAAGTACGAAAGCAGGTCGCCAGACTCAACTCCTTCCTGCAGGAGCATGTCACTGGCATGAGCATTGTCCAGCTCTTCGGGCGGGAGAAGGAGGAGATGGAGCGATTTACGAGAATCAACGACCTGCACCGAGCCGCATACCTAAAGACGGTGTTTTTTCACGCGCTGTTTTGGCCTGCGGTTGACATTCTAGCATCGTCGGCAATCGGGTTGGTGCTGTGGGTCGGCGGCGTTCGGGCCTTGGCGGGCGGTCTCACGGTAGGCGTGCTAATTGCCTTTGTGCAGTATGCACGTCAGTTCTTCCAGCCGATACGTAGCCTATCGGACCAGTTCAATACGCTCCAGGGCGCGATGGCAGGTGCGGAGCGGATTTTTGACGTACTTGATCATGACCACGCGCTAAAAGAGCCGGAGGGGCCGATTCCGGCGGATCATCTTGCTGGGCACATTGCGTTCCGGAACGTGTGGTTCAGCTATGACCAGGAACCCAACTGGGTATTGCGCAATGTCTCGTTTGAGATTCACCCGGGCCAGACGGTTGCCATCGTAGGAGCTACCGGCAGTGGAAAGACGACCATCATCAGTCTGCTCATGCGTTTTTACGACATCCAGAAAGGGCAGATACTGCTGGATGGTCGTGACATCCGAACGTACAAGCTGGGCTATCTGCGTTGGCGCATTGGGCTGGTGCTCCAGGACGTTTTCTTGTTTTCCGGGTCCGTCGAGCGCAACATCTCGTTGGGTCATCCGGGTGTCACGTCTGCCCAGGTGCGTCAGGCGGCGAAAATGATTGGGGCGGACGAGTTTATCGAGAAGCTGCCGGGTAAATTCCAGCATGATGTGCTGGAACGAGGCAAGTCCCTATCTCACGGACAGCGGCAGCTGCTTTCCTTCGTTCGGGTGTTGGTGTACGACCCGGACCTCTTGGTGCTGGACGAGGCAACTTCAAGCGTAGATACGGAGACGGAGCATACGATCCAGCGTGCCTTAGGGACGTTGCTGGAGAATCGAACCTCACTCATCATTGCCCACCGGCTCTCGACGATTCGCCATGCAGACATGATACTTGTCCTCCACAAAGGTGTGCTTCGGCAACGCGGGACGCACGACCAGCTATTGGCAGAGGAAGGGTTGTACAGGACGCTCTATGCCCTTCAGTACAAGGAACAGGAGGAGCGCGCAGTGGCGTAACGCCGGCACGCCATCCCACTTCACGGTATCCAGCCGACCATGACAAGTTCAGCGGACAGCACGCACCGTCCATCCTGCCCTGTCATTGTGAGCGCTGCACGGCGGTGTTGCAAGTGCGGTCCAGAACCGTCGCCTTTCTTTGCAGCCATCTGACCGGAGGAGCGTCAAACTATAGGCAGCAAAGCCGCAATGCGCAGCGGTGCGCGCGGCGGTGCGCCATTCTTAGTTGGTAAAGGGCAGACGTAGACAGATAGTGGAGCCATTTTCCACATATATCTAATCTGCTTCTTATGTCCGGGCAACACAGCAAGTCCACACTCCATGACAGCGTCACTGGCGACGCCCTGCGTGCTCAGGGTGACTGGCGCCTGTCCCTGGTCAGGCAGTTCAGCGAGCTCATGGAGCTGCTCGCTCGTGACTGGACCGCACCGGGTCAGAGTACCAGTGGAGATGGGGCGAGCGGCCCGGCCTCGGGCGCCGACGCGCAGGTGCCGGAGGCCGACTCCGCAGCGTGCACCTGCTGTGTGAGGTGCGTGTCCACGCGGGATCGGCCGGAGGCCTCGTCTGCGCTTCCGCAGCCACTGGATGCGTCGGTGGCAGCACACCTGGAGCAGGCCTGGCAGGAGTTCGCCACGCGGCCGCTGTCCCAGCACGACTACGTGGCGTTATGGCTTGACGCCGCCTATGTGCTGGGCACACAGTATGTCTTCTGCATGGGCGCTACGATGACCGGGCGCAAACGGATCCTAAGCTTCGCGGCTTCGTCGCTGGAGGATGCCGCAGCGTTAAGTCAGATGCTGCAGCAGCTTACCAGGCGCGGGCTTTGCACCGAGCGCGGACTGCTGTGCGTGATCTCCGGGGGCAGTGGCCTCTACGAGGCGCTTGCAGCCCACTTTGGCGCCCGTGTCCAGGTGCAACGGTGTCAAGTGCAGAAGGCCCGGCGTGTGTTGAGCTATCTGCCGGAGGCTGAACGTCTGGCGGTGCGTAGCGCATTGCGGCACGCTTGGGAGGCAGCCGACTATGACACGGCCCTGCGGGCGCTGATGCGTGTGCACAGCGCCGTCTCCCGAGAGAACCACACCGCGGGGCGCTGCCTGCAGGAGGGACTCAAGCAGACGCTGACCCTGCACCGGGCGGGTGTCTTTGCCGCCTTGGGTCGCAGCCTGAAGACCACCAGCGTGATTGGCCGTGTCAGCCAACGCTTAGCCGCACACCTGAGGCCATATGGCCACTGGCTGCCACCACAGCAGCGGCAGGCGTGCATGGCCCTGGGCCTGCTCACGATGGAGACGCGCCTCTACCGCCTGGCCAACGCTTCGTACCTTGCGCGCCTTCGCAGCACCCTCTTTAGCGAACGTCTTACGTCCTCCTAAACCCTACCAGTGCACATGACGACCTCTCCCACTACGGTGAACCCTACGGACCCCTGCGGCGAGCTCCTGCGTGCCTTTGGCTCGTGCAGCATGGAGGCGAAGATCGACGCGGTGCTCAACATCGGCTCGTTTCACCAACGCATGGCCGAGCAAGCCATTCGGGACGAGGTCGCCATGCTTTGCGGACGGTATCGCAGCCGAGACAAGCCGCACCAGGGGCGCTATCAGCGTTGGGGCTCCAATCCAGGGTCCATCCGTCTGTGTGGGCAGCGAGTACCCATCAGGGTGCCACGCGTGCAGGACAAACAGACGAACCAGGCGCGCTCCCTGCAGAGCTATCGCCGACTGCACAACGCAACAGTAGATGACAAGAAGCTGACTGAGGTATTGCTCATGGGTGTCAGCCAGCGCAACTACCAGCGGGCAGCCCAGGAGTATGCAGACGCGTTTGGTCTCAGCGCGACCTCTGTGCGGCGCAGGTTTATCCAGCGCGGCCAACAGATCCTGCAAGACTTCTTTGAACGCCGGCTGGACAAGCTGGACCTGGTGGGCCTGTGGATCGACGGCAAGCACTTTGCCAAATACCAGGTGGTGGTGGCCATGGGGCTGACCCTGACGGGCGAGAAGGTAGTGCTGGGGTTTGCGCAGGTGCCTTCGGAGAATACCGAGGCCATCGAGGGCCTCTTGGAAGACCTGATTGCCCGTGGCCTGCGCTTAGGCGAAGGACTGCTCTGCATGGTCGATGGGTCCAAAGGCATACACGCGGCGGTGCGCAAAGTCTTCGGCAAATATGCACTGGTACAGCGCTGCTGCTGGCATAAACAGGAGAACGTGGTGGCACATGTGAAGAAAGAGGATCAGCCACGCTACCGTAAGCGTCTTCAGTCCGCCTATCGGAAGCCGACCTACGCAGCGGCGAAGGCAGCACTTAACGAACCTCCAAACGGAGTTGCAGTCCAGCGCTCCCAAAGCCGCCGCCAGTCTGGCAGAAGGCATGGAGCAGACACTGACGCTGCATCGGCTGGGCCTGGCCCAGGTGCTGGGCCGCAGCTTGCGTACGACCAACAGCATAGAGAACCTGAACAGTGCCTTCGCCCGCCTCTTCCACAACGTGACACACTGGATGCACTCGGGTCAGGTGCACCGGTGGATAGCCCTGGGAGCCATCGAATCTCTTCGTAACTTGCAAAAGATTCCCCAGGCGCAACATCTTCCGAAGCTACGAATGGCTCTACAAGCGCATATAGGCTACACTACTCATTCAAATACCACCTCCACGCTACTACGTCCGCCCCCTACCAACTAAGAATGGTGCACCACCGTGCGCGAAGCGTGTTGCCATTTGGCACCGGTTCTGGCGCAGGCTTCCGGCTTGGGGTTTGTAGAAGTTAGGGAACATTGGCCCGAAGCAAACGGCACTGCCATGCCCTGAAGCTGCTGCCGGAGTCGTGCGTATCGGCCAGCGAATCGACTTGCATTGCTGCGGACGCGGCCCTGCAAGTGGTCAAATCGCAAGCGGAAACGGACGCAACTAAATTCACATGCACTCCAATGGCAGCGGCCGTGCAATGACGGGCCGTACGCGACCGAGGGTATACAAACGCTGTGAAAAGAAGCACTAATCCCTGTGGATGGCCCAAGGCTCAGGCGTCCACGTTTCGCTTCTTCAAAATGAACATGCCTTCGTTGCCGCTGGTGACGACGATAATCCCACTCTTGAAGAACGGATAGTTGCTCCATGAACCGCCGAAGCTGGGCACGTTCTCGCCGTAAGGCACGGTATCGAAGAAGCCTACCTCCACCGGGCTCGTTCGCTTGGTGATGTCGAGGATACGCAGGCCGCTCTGATAGTTGGACTGGTACATGAGGTCACCGACGATGTACAGGTTATGGTCGCTGGCCTTGTTCTCAGAAACATGCTCCATAGCCAGCTGCGGATCGTCCAAATCGGACACATCCCAGACAAGTGTCCGCGTGCCGTCCACAGATCCTGCTATTTCATCCAGTTCATCGTTCATGTAGAAGAAGCTGTGGTCCTCCGTGAGCCAGCCCTGGTGCGAATAGCCGTAGTTGGGATACGATGCGTTGGACAACTTGACGGGATTGTCCTTGTCACTGACATCGGAAATGCTGAGCGCCGTTTCGTTGGCGCCGAAGCAAATCTCTTTTCCACGGTGCTCGGCATCGGGCCCGCGGTAGTTGACACACTGCGCATCGTGCGAATACCCGGAGCTTGCCCTTCCCGTTTCGGAATCGGCGAAGCACCCGGCGAAGGTGGGCTGTATGGGGTTCCTGATGTCAATCATGTGGAGGCCACCACCGCATGTCTCGCCGCCCATGCTGCTGCCGACGGCGTAGGCAAAGCCTGCACCCTCATTGATTACGATGTTGTGTGCACTGGCGATGCCGGTATAGTGGGCACTGGCCTCGAAGGTTACCGGAGGGCTTTCCACAGCACGTAGCTGGCGCAAGTCAAACACCTGCATGCCGTGGTCTCCGGCGCCATCGGCAACGATGAAGGCATGGTTCTGGTACACCTTGATGTCTCTCCAAGTGCTGGAATTCGCCTTATCCGTCTTTGGCAAATCACCTACGAAGATCGGATTTTTCGGGTCGGTTACGTCCACCATGGCGGTTCCGTCTATGCGGCCGATTAGGGCCCATTCCCTTCCAGTTTCGGGATCGGTCCAGCCCCAAAGGTCGTTCACTTCCACGCCACGGCTGCCACCCAGGTCAGCGACGGACAGAAATGACAACATGTCTACGTTGCTGCAATCGAAACGATCAGCTTCTCCATCTTTGCAGACGACCTCCGCTCCAACGATGGAAGGGATGATGCGGGAATCATTGATCAGCTGAGCGCTTTCAGTCCACCTTCCGTCCTTATTCTGCAACACCAGTGCCTTGCCCTCTCCGTGGTCAGAAGCGGGTGCGCCGCAGAGCGCGATATCACCTTTAACAACGAGCGCCTCACACAATCCGCGAGCGCTGGACGCGTCGAAAAGAAGGTCCTTGGGATTAAATTGGGTAGCGGTGCGCCACAGTCTTGTATCCGCATCCCGGCTGTAGTGGTACAAAGATCCCATCCCGCCATTATGCATGGGTGCGGTGGTCCACAGGTCTGACCCATCCAGATTCAATTTAAAGCCCAGCAACCGATAGCCGTGGGTTTGAAAGATGCCCGACAAGTGTCCGCGCCGCTTCCATTCACCCGCGTCGCTGCTCCGCTCAAATCTGAATATGACGCCTTGGTTGTCGCTATACCTCGGAGCAGCTACGAAGAGCTCGTCGCCTTCCATGGCCAACGCATACCCGAAAAGGTGGGCGGGTTCCTGTCCTTCGACATTCAGCGTATCCGTGATGGCCCAGGTATCCGAATTCGGGTCGTGAGAATACATCATCACGGATCCGCCAAATGCCGGTGCGGAGATCGCGGCTGTGTGCTCGCCCAGTGCCATAGCTGGCCCGAAGCCTGAGACAGGTACTACGCTCATACGCCACATTCGTCTCCACTCCGCCTCGTAGGGCCCGGCATCGCTGCCACGCAAGATGGCGTGCTCACTCCATGTACCCGATGCATCATCCCGTTCAAATATGTAGACCGCTCCAGCTTCATAAGACGGGCCAATGGCACTTACTAGCAGCCGATTGCCATGTGCGACAAGGGCGTTGCCAAACCTGTGGTCCTCTGCCGCATCACTCGCGACAAGCTTGGCCGACTCAATCCACATGCCGTCCTGAAGCGTGAATACATAGACAGCTCCATGGGAATCGTCGCTTCCAATCGCGCCAACGAAAAGTGAATTCCCACTAGTCGTCATTGCCCGACCAAAATTATCACTTTGGCCTTCTGCATCTGATGCCACAAGGCGCTGGCGCTCAACCCACGCTTGGGTTTCCGTTTCGCGCCCGAATACGTATACGGTACCGGCGCCGGTGCCGGTTCGGGCTTTTCCGACAAAGATGGCGTCACCCTCCATAGCCAGGGTACTTCCAAAACCGGCTCCCAATTGGGCCTCGGCGGCAGTCGGGATGAACAGGGCGAGCGCGAGAAGCGAGTAGCGTGCTTTCATGGCAGCAGGTATCTTGACTCTGATGTGATCGGTGCAACTTGGTCAATATACGAGTGCGGCGCGTGCCACGCCGAGCGGCCTGAGAGAGAGAACGGCCTGGATGAAATGAGGCAGTGTTCCATGTCTTTTTGAATGCCTGTGGTCAAAGCGCCGCCCGTCAGCCCTTCCGAAGACTTGCTGGATCAGTTCCGGCGCATGAATTAGTGCGGAATTTGCCTGGTTAACTTTCGAAGTGGGCGGCATATCTGCGCCGCATCGCATCAGTGCTTGGTCCCAGTAAATTCCGCCTATACATGGCCGATGTCATATCCAGGAAGACACCGCCATCTGCAGCAAGTGCTGTTGCGGCTGTCCCGCCAGACTCGGCGACCCACCGGGCACAGCATGGCTTCAACAACTCACGGCGTTGGGCCCACCCAAATGCGATGCGGAGAATGCCCGAAGTTTGACATGCTTCCTAGCCCGGTAGGCCCTGAATCCATGCGGCGAAGGGATGGGGCTGCACTGCCTTGCCGACCTAAGCCAACTGGTTGCATGCGGCAGATTCGGGTTTGCTTTTCCTCTCGTTCAGGCAGTGGAAGAGCGGCATTCAGCATTGCACAGCCGGGCAGATGCAAGGAACACGACAAGCGACTGGCTATTCCATCGCCTATGCGCAGCGGGGGGACACGCTGGCTGCGTCGCAACAGAGCACTCTCTCAGAAGCACATCCATTACTGACGACCACCATGTTGAGCCTGACCTGCTGCACGACGACGGAAGAAGAGCTTAGCCTTAAAGGCCAAGTCGGCGCCAGTTGCTGTGCATCCTCGGGGAGTGAGTCCGTACCCGAGGAAGCACAAGCGATAAAGGATGTAGTTCGGGAAAAATACTCCCAAATTGCCACGGCCGGCGACGGCTGCGGCTATTCCATGATCGGAGATGCCTATGACGGGGTCGACGGGTACGTGGAGGAAGCCGATCTGGGCTTGGGCTGTGGGCTCCCGGTCGAGTATGCTGGACTATTGCCAGGGCATACTGTGCTGGATCTCGGCAGTGGGGCAGGGCTGGATGCCTTTGTGGCCCGTCGCACCGTAGGCGGCAACGGGGAAGTCATCGGGCTCGACTTTTCCGAGTCTATGGTCGCTAGGGCACGGCAACACGCACACGGCCTGGGATATGACAACGTCCGCTTCGTGCTTGGTGATATCGAAAAGATGCCGCTGCCTGATGCCTTCGCTGACGTCATCATCAGCAACTGCGTCCTGAACCTGGTTCCGGCCAAGCAAAGGGCGTTTGAGGAGATGTATCGCGTCCTGCGGCGCGGCGGCCACTTTGCGATCAGCGATGTCGTGCTTTGCGGCCCCTTGCAGGACAGCGTCCGCCAAAGTGTAGAGGCCTATGTGGGGTGCATCGCCGGTGCGATCGAGCGAGATGCCTATGTGAGATTAATCCGGGAAACCGGCTTCATCAAGGTTCAGGTGATGACGGAACGGCAGATTCCGGCTACCGCCGGCGCGCTTAGCATCACCGTGCGTGGCGTAAAGCCATGATTTCGGAGCGAGCATGCCAGCTCGCTGGCTCTTACAGAGTGCACGTGCGAGATTGTGCAAAGGCAATTGGCGTGCTTCGGTAGCACGAGTCGTTTGGCCCAGGCCAATGCAGGTGCGCTAAAGCGATAGCAACATGCCGCCAAGAATTTGCAGCCCTTCGCGCGCAATACCTCCAAGTCGTTTGGCGGGGCAGCTCTTGCAACTGATGGGCTCGGTGCGAGCTCGAATTGTGCATGAGCATGCGAACCAGCGAGGCGCGCAAGGCTGGCCGTCCATGGGGCCTTCGCGGGCATGAATGACCGGAAAATTCCGCCGGCTCCAGCGTGCATGGCATCCTCGAGCGTGGCTCAATCACGCAACAACGGAACACGAATTCCACCGCTCGTTTAATCCGCGCACCGGCACCGGACATGGACCACTACTACCACAAGGACCAGCTGCCACGATTTGGGCAGATCGAAGAGGGCAGCAAAGAACTTGCAGATGCCTTTTTTGCGTACTATAACAAGGTCTTTGAAGACGGCGCCCTAACGGCACGTGAGAAGGCACTCATAGCCCTTGCTGTGGCACATGCCGTCCAGTGTCCTTATTGCATCGACGCGTACACGACCGACGCCTTGGAAAAAGGCTCGGACTTGGCGCAAATGACGGAGGCGGTTCACGTCGCTTGCGCGATCCGCGGTGGCGCCTCACTGGTACACGGCATTCAGATGCTTGACCAGGCCAAGCGCCTTTCCATGTAGTTCCGATGGTGGTTGACACCGAATTCATTGCGCTCGACACGCTAAACGGTCGCAGACCGGTGGCCGAAGGCCCTCGGGCCACCTCGTCCATGGCCTTTCGCGGCTCACCGCTGGTGCACCCCAGTGAACAATTCAGGATTCTCGGACGCGTGGGGATTCACGGTGGCCCCTCCGGATCCGGCCAGTTTGATCGCGACTTGGAAGCGGCCGGCTGGCCAGTGCTGCAGCCAAAGGCGCTGGACATTGTACAGATCAACCTCGGTAAGCTCTGCAACATGACCTGCCGGCACTGCCACGTGGATGCCGGTCCCGACCGTACTGAAGAGAATATGGACCGTGCTACGGTCGAGGCGTGCCTCCGTCTCATAGATAGGGCCGGTGTGCGGGTGGTGGACCTTACGGGTGGTGCGCCGGAGCTAAATCCTCACTTTGAACACATCGTCGACGAGTGCGTCAAGCGTGGCATTCACGTGATGGATCGCTGCAATCTGACGATCCTGTTGACGCGCCGCTTTAGGCACTTGCCGGAATGGTTCGCAGAAAGAGGCGTAGAGGTGGTCTGTTCCTTGCCTCACTATCGTGAGTTGGGTACAGATGCGCAGCGCGGCAAAGGCGCCTACGCCAAGTCACTTAGGGCGCTGCGCAACCTCAACAAAGCCGGCTACGGGCTGGGAGACAAGCGTCGTTTCTTGACGCTGGTGGCTAACCCGGTCGGTGCGTTCCTGCCGGGGCAACAGGCATCGCTAGAGCGCGAATGGAAGGTCGCGCTAGGCACAAACCACGATGTGTACTTTGATCGGCTGCTGACCCTTAACAATATGCCGATGTCCAGGTACCTGGAGTGGCTTGCGCAGACTGGACAGGTCGACTCATACCTGAACCGCTTGGTTAACGCATTCAACCCGGCCACCATTGCAGGTCTTATGTGCCGCAACACGCTTTCGGTCTCTTGGAACGGGTACTTGTATGATTGTGACTTCAACCAGCAGCTTGACATGGTCATGGATCTTCCAGGCCACACGCCGCACGTAAAGGACTTTGATCTAGCGGCTTGGAAGCGCCACGTGATCCGCACGCAGCGACACTGTTATGGGTGCACTGCGGGTGCAGGAAGCAGCTGCGGTGGAGCGATCGCGTAAGTCGGAATTGCAGGACAACGAGTGCGGGCTTTGACGCGGGGTGACTCGTCAGTAAAGCCACATATCGAAGGTGCGGCGGTGGCGCCGCGTCAGCTCATGCGTCGGTCC
The DNA here is from genome assembly GCA_965262785.1 of Rhodothermales bacterium. Lineage (GTDB taxonomy): Bacteria > Bacteroidota > Rhodothermia > Rhodothermales > Bin80. Next base: position 3,920,797 of record OZ253559.1, on the reverse strand, counting down.
GAGTATCGTAAAGATGGACACGCCCAGCTTGCGCGCAGCATCGTCCTTGTAGAATCGGTCCGTCCGCAATACGGCGATGATGCTACGTAGCCCCGTATCGTAGTCACCGGCGGCAATGGCCGTGAGCGCGGCGTTGAATAACGAGCGTCCGGACCCTGCGGGCAAGGCTTGGTCGGCCTGGGTCTGCGCAAGTGTCTTGATAGCCTCTACTATTGGTCGCAAATCGTGGTCGGCGTTTGTGCCGTGCAGGAGGGTGGCCGCGCCTGTGAGGTCGCGCGTGACAAGAAGCTGCGCCAGTCGAATCCGCGCACGGTCATGCTCCGGGTTATGCTTGAGAATCTCCTCAAGAATCGCAATGGCTGCTGCATGGTCACCGGATGTGATGACTGCCTCGGCTTGCTTTACCTGTGCCTCGGCCGGCGAGGGCAGCGCCTCGCGGAGCCAGGCCCGCACCTGAGCCTCACTTAAGGCGCCGGTAAAAGCCTTTACTACTTCCCCGTTGGCAAACAGCTTGACCGAAGGGATGCCGCGGACGCCATAGCGTTGCGCGATGCCAGGTGCCTCATCGGTATTAACCTTGCATAACTCCCACGCTCCTGAATTTTCAGCTGCAAGCTTGTCCAGCGTAGGACCGAGCGCACGACAGGGTCCGCACCATGGTGCCCAGAAGTCCACCAATACTGGGACCTGGGAGCTTCGCTTGATAACATCCACTTCGAAGTCGATGGGCACTACGGTGTCTGGTTCGTTTCCAGATGGGCAAGTGCTTCTTGTACGCAAAAATTCGCCCGAGTGCCCCCGAAAGCTCTGCAGGAATTCTTGACTGTTTCACCAGACGCAGTAACCTGGCGTAAGCGCGTATCTGTATCGTTACCTGTTTCAGCAAGAGACTAGCAATGCAGAAAACGGTTGTCCTGCTTTTCCTAGTGATGAGTGCCTGCGGAACTGCGCAACCCGAAACCGCAGAAAAGTACGATGGGTCCACTGACTCGCTGCGCATTGCCGGCGAGATGCACTTGCGCAACGTGCGGCAGCTCACCTTCGGCGGCAACAACGCGGAAGCGTATTGGAGCTTCGACGACGGGCAGCTCATCTTCCAGTCGGATTGGATCGGTATCAATCCGCAAGGATGCGACCAGAATTTCGTCATTGATGTGCGCGAGCCGGGGCCGCCAAGGCTGGTATCGACAGGCTTGGGTCGTACGACCTGTGGATACTTCTTGCCGGACGGCCGCTTCCTCTACGCCTCAACGCATGCCTCATCCACGGCGTGTCCGCCTCTACCGGCTGCGAGAGACAGGTATGTCTGGCCGATCTACGATGAATACGACATCTATGTGGCATCACCAGGTTCCAAGCAGTCGCCCGAGCTCTTGATCGGCGGGCCAGGGTACGATGCTGAGGCCACCGTGTCGCCGGACGGGCAATTTGTCGTGTTTACGTCCAACCGGTCGGGTGACCTCGAGTTGTGGCGCTACGAAATCGCCACGGGCGAGCTCTTGCAGCTTACCAGCACGCTAGGCTACGACGGCGGCGCCTTCTTCTCCTACGATTCGCAGAAGATTGTCTGGCGAGCTAGCCGGCCAAAAGGGGAGGAGGCAAACATCTACCAATCGCTCCTCGAGGAGAACTTGGTGGAGCCGTCGAGGGTGAACGTATTTGTCGCAGACGCCGATGGCGCGAATGCCCGTCAGGTAACCAACTTGCCTGGCGCCAACTGGGCGCCGTTTTTTCACCCGCGAGGAGACCGAATCATCTTTGCGTCAAACTTCGAGAGCGTAGGCCAAGGGCGTCCCGTGTTCGCTATCTACATGATCGACATCACCGGCGGCGAACCCGTCAAGATCACGCATTCGAACACGTTTGACGCTTTTCCGATGTTCTCCTTTGATGGCACCAAGCTTGTCTTTGCCTCCAACCGTAACGCAAGCCGTTTGCCCAGCGGCGACACCAATGTCTTCGTCGCAGATTGGGTTGAGTTTCCTGAAGCGGCCGACTCGCACTTTGTATCAATTCGTTAGTGGTGGATCTTTAGGTTTATAGGGCGTTAAAACTATTGTTTGCCCTGCCTAAATTTACCTGTGGACTCGATTAGATCAGCACGGCTCCGCGCGCTGCCCTTGGTGCTCTTGACGCTTACAGCCTGCGGAAAGGTGGAAACTGGCCCGCAGCCTATAGACTTCTCCAGCCGGCCGATTCGTGTGGTAACCACCACCTCGATGATTGCAGACCTGGTTCGCGCGGTGGGTGGGAGCCAGGTAGTGGTCGACGGCCTGATGGGGCCGGGGGTGGATCCGCACCTGTTCAAGGCGAGTGCTCGCGACGTGGCGACGATGGCGGGAGCCGACGTCATCATCTACAACGGCTTGCATCTTGAAGGCAAGATGACGGATGTCTTTGAAGAGATGCGTAAGCGAGGCGTGCCGACTGTAGCAGTGGCTGAAAGCATTCCGGTGGAATTGCTGCGTGAGTCCGTGCTATTTCAAGGCAACTACGACCCACACATTTGGCTTGATGCGGGCCTGTGGAACCGTGCTGCAGGTGCCGTAGCTAGCGAGTTGGCCACGTTGGATCCTGACCATGCCGACATGTTTCGGGCGCAGCATGCCGCGTATGCCGATGAATTGGAAGTAGTCGATGCGTACGTGCGCGCAGCCGTCGAACGCATTACACCGCAGCAGCGCGTCATCGTAACTTCGCATGATGCATTTGGCTACTACGGCCAGGCATACGGCTTCGAGGTGCAGGGTCTTCAAGGCATCAGCACGGCAACGGAGGCGGGCACGGCCGACGTACAGCGCGTGGCTGCTCTGGTTGCGGAGCGCCGAATTCCCGCGATGTTTGTTGAATCCTCTGTGTCGCCGCGCGGCATTGAAGCCGTGCGGGAAGCTGTTCGCGCGGGCGGGTTTAACGTCTCAATCGGAGGAACGCTTTTTGGTGATGCCCTGGGCGCACCGAACACAGAATGCGGCACTTATCTCGGAATGCTTCGCCATAACACGGACACGATAGTAGAGGCACTGGCGCATGCAGGCGGCGATTGAGGTCCGCGACTTGACGGTTGCATATCGCGAACGTCCGGTATTGTGGGACATTGACCTTACGGTGCCGAGCGGCGTCTTGATGGCTATTGTCGGGCCCAATGGCGCTGGCAAGACGACGCTAATCAAAGCCATCCTCAACCTGGTGGTGCCGTCTGCTGGGCAAGTCCGCATCTTTGGCAAGCCATACGCCAGTGCCAAGTCCATCGTTGGGTATGTGCCACAGCGTGGCAGCGTGGATTGGGATTTTCCTGCGAACGTGCTGGACGTCGTGCTGATGGGGCTCTATGGCAAGCTGGGCTGGGTCCGACGCCCTGGCCGCGCCGAGCGTGCCCGCTCGATGGAGGCCCTAAAGCAGGTGGGTATGGACCATCTCGCATATCGCCAGATCAGTCAGCTGTCAGGTGGTCAGCAGCAGCGCGTGTTTCTGGCGCGCGCGTTGGTTCAGGACGCCACCGTTTACTTTATGGACGAGCCCCTGCAGGGCGTCGACGCAACTACGGAGCAGGCCATCATTGCGCTGCTGCGCAACCTGCGGTCACGCGGCAAGACAGTCGTTGTGGTCCACCACGACCTGCAGACCGTATCCGCGTACTTTGACGAGGTCATGCTACTAAACGTGCGACGCATCGCTAGCGGACCGGTCGATGAGGTTTTCACTCAGGACAACCTGCGCCTCACCTACGGCGGGCGATTGGCGTTTCTTGAACGCCCTTCCTAGAGACGTGGACCAACTGTTTACGGACTACACGCTGCGCACTGTGGCACTGGGTGCTGCCCTGTTGGGGGCAGTTAGTGGGACCTTGGGTACATTCGCGGTACTGCGCAAGCAGAGTCTTCTGGGCGATGCCATCTCGCACGCAGCACTACCTGGAATTGGACTGGCGTTTCTGCTTACTGGCAGTAAGATTCCGCTTGTGCTGATGATTGGTGCGGCGCTCGCCGGCTGGTGCGCTACTGCACTGGTGATGGCTATCACGGGCGTCACGCGTGTAAAGTATGACAGCGCGCTAGGGTTGGTGCTGTCGGTGTTCTTTGGTGTGGGCTTGGTTATCCTGACCGTGATCCAGAAGATGCCCAATGCCAATCAGGCGGGGCTGGACGCATTCCTCTTCGGGCAGGCCGCCGCGCTTGTCGAGCAGGATGTGCTGACGATGGCCGGGCTGGGTGGCGTGGCACTCCTGGTGGCTGCGCTGTTTTGGAAGGAGTTTCAGCTCCTAGCCTTCAACGTGGACTTCGGGCGAAGTCTGGGCCTGCCCATGCGGAGGCTGGACATTCTCCTGACAGCGCTCCTGGTGATAGCGATCGTCATCGGCCTGCAGACAGTAGGAGTCGTTCTGATGAGTGCGATGATTGTTGCACCCGCAGCAGCGGCACGGCAGTGGACGGATCGGCTGGGGAAGATGGTACTTCTTGCCATGGGATTCGGCGCGCTGGCCGGCGTAGTCGGCGCGCAGATTAGCACGAGCACGGCGCACCTGCCGACCGGGCCGACGATTGTGCTGACCATAAGCGGCATAGTGGTGTTTTCGATGCTGTTTGCGCCACGTAGGGGCCTGATTCTGCGAGCCGTGCGCCATCGGCTCAGCAACACGCGGTTTAAGCGCGAGGCTATCCTGCTGGATTTGTATCAGCTGGCACTGCAGCACGCCACTTTTGAACATCCCCATCCCGAGGCTACGCTAATGGCCATGCAGCCAGGATCCGGGAATCTGCGCGCACAATTCAAGGTGCTGGCCGACCAGGGGCTGATACGGCCTGCCGGCAAGCACGAATGGGCGCTTACACTAAAGGGTATGGCTGAGTGTGAGCGGCTGCGCCGTGAGCGGAATCAGCCATGACGGCGTTTCAGCTGGAGATACAGCTCGTTGCCGCGATTGTGGCAGGTGCTTGTGCCTTGCCGGGCACCTTCTTGGTGCTCCGCAGCATGGCCATGATGAGTGATGCCATCAGCCACGCAATTCTGCCCGGGCTGGTGGTGGCATTTTTCCTGACGGGCAGCCTGTCGTCCCCGCTGCTCCTGGTGGGCGGGGCAGTCGTGGGTGTGTGTACCGTGGTGCTAGTTGAACTCGTGCGCCGGACGCGCTTGGTGGGCGAAGACGCAGCGATAGGTCTTGTCTTTCCGGCGCTGTTTTCCGTGGGCGTGATCCTAATTGCCCGCTATGCAGGTGATGTGCACTTGGACACGGATGCAGTACTGCTGGGCGAATTGGCACTGGTGCCGTTTGACCGATGGGTTGTGGGTGGCTATGACCTCGGCCCGCAGGCGCTTTACGCCATGAGCGCAGTATTACTCGCCTCGGTGTTGTTTATCATGTTATTCTATAAAGAGCTCAAGCTGGCCACCTTCGATGCCGCGCTGGCGGCTACTCTGGGGCTGATGCCGACAATGCTTCACTATGCACTGATGGGGCTGGTGTCAGTGACTGCCGTGGCGGCGTTTGATGCGGTTGGTTCCATCCTGGTTGTAGCGCTAATGGTGGGTCCGCCGGCAGCGGCGCACATTTTGACGGATCGGCTGGACAGGATGATCATGCTTAGCGTCGGTCTCGGCGTCACTAGCGCGATTGCCGGCTACTGGTTGGCCTATGCGTTGGACGCCTCCATAGCCGGGTCCATGGCGACCGTGGTCGGCATCGCATTTCTGGGGGCCTTCCTGTTTGCTCCGGTGCGTGGCGTATTTGCCGTGTACCGCAGACGCAGGCGCCAACGCTGGACCTTCGCATTTAAGATGTTGACCATTCACCTTGCCCAACATGAGCATCGTCACGACGCGGCCCGGGAGTGTCATGCTGATCACCTGCAGGATCACTTTGAGTGGGAGATGGGATTCGCCGTGCAGGTCGTGCAACAGGCGATACAGGCTGGGATAATTGACAGAGATGGCGGCCTGCTTCTGCTGACGCCAGCCGGGCGGCGTCTGGCCAACGAAGCTATTGTGCGCGACTAGCTCGCCGACGCCGGAAATTGACCTCACCGGCACGTCGCGCCACCGACAAGAAGAAGCCTCCGGTAAGCATAATCAGTCCGATCCACACCAGGCTGATGGCCGGCTTTTCGTAAGCCTGCACGACCACGTAGTCCGGACCATCGATCCCCTCCAAGGCGAGGTTGATGGCACCGCTATTTACGTCCATGCTCTTGAAGTACGCGGTTAGCGCCTGGCCGCGAGCGGGCACATAGTGTACCGACCGGTCCCCGCGTATAGCATAAATCGGGCGCAGCACTTCATGATCTCCTGATTCCAAGTCCGTAAGCTGAAGGACAGCACCAACGGCGATCTCGGTGCGTGCGGCTTCTTCTGCGCCCATCTCTGTGACCAGATCGATTGCTGTGTCGAATGCATCAAAGCGAAGGCTGTAGCGACCAGCCTCCAAGAGGACGCTGTCACCGCGAACAAGCGTGACCTCGCTGTCTCCCGAAGGATCCACCATGGCGCTTGGAGAGACAGCCACGAAGATATCCTTCTCGACATACAGCTTGAGGTCCGGGTGCTGAATCCACTGCCCGGTAGAGGATTCGTAGGCAACGGGCTTCATGGTAAAAGCGTGCCCGCGCGGGTCGGTCCAGTTAAGCACGAACTTCGTGTGACCACGATTTCCGGGCTCCGTGCCCACATATTCGACACGATAGCCTTCTACGTTCAGCGGCCGGCCACGCTCAAGGACGAAATTCTCGCGCTCTGAGCGGGGCGGGGCGTTGGAGATCGCGTTGCTGAAGCCTGCCGAAGCAATGATGCCAATGACCGCGATGCCCAGTCCGACATGTGCCAAAGCGCCGCCTGCAAGCTTAATGTTGCCGCGTGCGATGCGCCAAAGCACCGCGAGGTTTCCATAAAACGCAAAGAACGCAGTGAAGAGGAGGAGAAGGAGCTGAAGACCGTACCCGTACTGACTCCAGAATCCGGGTCCAGGGTTCACGGATGAGCTGGCAAACGGTGTCAGAGTCACCACGAGCGTCGTACTCAGCACTGCCAGCCCAACTGGCAGGATCAGCGTACGGTTGATATTCGCGATGCTCATCTTGTGCCACCAGAACAGCTGCCCAAGTCCTGCCAGAAAGACGAGGCCGACCGCTAGCGGCAGCGTCCAGTCATTGTAGAAGGCGATGGGGACGGTGGCCGGGTTGTCGCGAAAGATGCGCCCAAAGATTGGAGCACTTGTGCCCAGGATGACTACAGCGGCGATGACGCACAGGATGACGGCGCCACTGAACACCATAAACTCACGTGAGAAATAATTCGCCTCCTGAACTGGACCCGGTAATTCTCTATAGCGATACGCAAAGAGCCCAATGCCGAGGATGCCCATCGCCAGGATCCAGATGAGCAGTTGGTTATACAGACCTAGGTCTACGAACGCGTGTACGGACGCCTCGCCCAATATGCCGCTACGCGTAAGGAAAGTCGAGTACACAACCAACATGTATGACAGGATGCACAGAAACAGTGCCGCTTTGTGGCCGATGCCCCCCTTGCGCTGGATCAGCATCATGTGGATGGCTGCTATGCCGACGATCCAAGGCACAAAGGAAGAATTCTCGACAGGGTCCCATGCCCAAAAGCCACCGAAGCTCAGCGTTTCGTATGCCCAGTATCCACCCATCGCGATGCCGACGCCCAGACACATCACGGACACGAGGGTCCAGGGTAAGGCAGGGCGCACCCACTGCGTGTATTGCCGTTTCCACAGGGCGGCAATCGCAAAGGCGAACGGCACGACCATCGTCGCAAATCCTACGAACAGCATGGGGGGATGAATGACCATCCAGTAGTTTTGGAGCAGGTCGTTGAGTCCTGTGCCATCCAGCGGCACAAAATTGGGGTCGCTCTGAAAGATGGGTGCCAGGGGGTTGGCTTCCGCAAGCGTAGCGAATGGGGTGGCTCCGATTTCCAACGGCCCGAATCTAAGTCCGACAATCATGGAAAGCAGAAACACCTGGCAAAGTGCAACCACGGCCATGACGGGCGCCTTGTAGTTTTTTTCCGCCCAGCGGATCAGTGTGAGACCGACCAGGCTGTTAAGGATAATCCAGAGCAGAAACGAGCCTTCTTGTCCCTCCCACGACGCGGAAAACAGGAAATGAAATGGCAAGTCGCGTGACGAATGCGCCCAGACGTAGTTGTACTGAAACTGGTGTGTAGCAATGAGCACGATCACCAGCAGCCACGCTGCGAGGAGGCATCCCGTCATCACACTCCACAGGATGCGCCCGTACCGCGCATAGTCTATGGTGTCTTCGACCTTAGCAGCCCGAAAAAACGCATAGCCACTAAGGGCCGCGCAGGCAAAGGCGGTAAGGATAAGAATTTGGCCGAAGTACCCTGCCATAGGCCTAAGTGCCGTTGCGTAGTGCCGACAGCAGCTGGCTATGCAGTCCGCCAAAGCTGCCGTTGCTCATGATAAGAACTACGTCATTTTCCTGTAGGGACGCAAAGAGTGCGGGCAACAGCTCATCGTTTTCTGAGAACACACGGGCCGGCGTGCCGCGCTGGCAAATTCCATGGGCCAGGGCGGCCGTATCCATAAACCGCAACGGATCGTCGTTATGGCGAAATGGCGGAGCGCTGATAAAGGCCAGTGCAGCGTCGTCAAACGCCTTCGAATAAAGTACCTCAAAAATCTTTCGGCGACTTGAGTTGGTCCGCGGCTCAAAGACGGCCAAGACGCGGCGCGTTGGCCAGCGCTCGCGTGCCGCCTGAATCGTAGCGCAGACCGCTGTAGGGTGGTGAGCAAAGTCATCTACCACCGTTATGCTGCGATCCTCGCCCAGCACTTCCAGACGCCGCTTGATGCCTCGGAAACCTGCAAAAGACAGGGCCTCACTCGGCAGGCCTTCGGCCAGCGCGAGTCCACAGGCCCCGAGCGCGTTAAGCAGATTGTGGCGCCCAAAGAGCGGCAGGTGCAGCTCGGCAGAAGGCTTGCCGCCAATCGTCAGCGTGAATTGCAGCCCGTCTGGGCGAATCTGGATGTCCGAAGCGGACACGTGCGAAGTCGGCCGCAGCCCGTAGGTTAGCACGGATGCGTCTGTAACGTCGGCCAGCCGCGAGACTTCCAGATGGTCATCACAGAGCACGAGCGAGTTGCGTACGAGGTGCGCGAACGCGGCGAATGCCTCCTGGTACTCGGAGAAGCTGCGGTATATGTCCGCGTGGTCGAGTTCCATCGAAGTAACAAGCCCCGTGTGCGGCCTGTAGTGCAAGAATTTCGGTCGTTTGTCAAAATAGGCGCTGTCATACTCGTCGCCCTCAACCACGAAATGCGGTCCATTCCCCAAGCCGTAGCTCGCACTCCTGCCGGACATGATCCCACCAACCAGGTAGCTGGGATCTTGAGCCCGCATCAGGTGGACAAGCAGGCCCGTCGTCGTAGTTTTGCCATGTGTGCCTGTAACTACGACCGAGCGGCGCTGGCGCAAAAAGAAGTGTGCCAAAGCTTCGGGGAAGGAGAGCTGTGGCAGGCTGCGATCCCTCGCAGCGGCCGCTTCCACGTGTGTGGGTGGACACGCATTGCCCACTATGACAAGATCCGGGCCGTAGTCCAGGTGGGAAGCATCATACCCCGCTAGAACGTCGATGCCGAGTTTAGCCAGATGCGTACTCATCGGCGGGTAGATGCCTGAGTCTGAGCCACGCACCCGATAGCCAGCCTCCTTGAGTAACCCGGCGAGTGAGCCCATGCCGGTGCCGCAGATTCCGATCAGGTAGACTTCCCGCACTCGATCCGGCACCGGCGGCCGATCAAAAATGCGCAGGTGGGCATCTGGAAACTCGGTGAGCTTTCTCATCAGGCACCAGCGCCTATACCTGCGCCGAAAAGACTGCGCAGGCGCACGATTAGTGAGTCAAACACGGAGTACATCACTGGCACGATCACCAGGGTCAAGAACGTTGCAAATGTCAGGCCGCTGATGATGGCCGTGCCCATCGCTCCCCAGAATTGGGAGTTCTCCGATCCTAGTTGCAAATTCGGTGCCCAGTCCGAGATCAGCCCGACGAAATCAATGTTGATGCCGAACGTAAGTGGTATCAGGCCAATGATCGTCGTAAGGGCGGTCAGGACTACTGGTCGCAGGCGCGTGGCGCCTCCTTCAATGATGGCTTTTGCCTTATCCAGACCGCGCTCGCGCAGCTGCTTGATGTAGTCAATCAGCACAATGTTGTTGTTGACTACGATGCCCGCGAGGCTTATCACGCCGATGAAGGTCATCAGTCCAAACGGCGTGTGAGTCAGGATCAGCCCCAGCAAGACGCCAATCAGGCTGAGCCCTACCGCGACGATGATGATAAGCGGCGCGGCTACGCTGTTAAACTGGGCGATCATGATGAAAAATATCCCGACCACGCCGATGAAAAGGGCAGTAGACAGAAAGCCGAAGGCTTCACGCTGCTCTTCATTCTCTCCTGTGTAGGCGAGCCGGTACCCGGCAGGCAGCGAGGCTTCATATTCACCCAAGTATTGCTGCACCTCGGCAAGGACGGCGTTGCCATTGAGGCCTGGCTCCACATCGGCCGTGACCGTGGCGACGCGGGCGAGGTCCAGTCGCGTTATAGACCCGTAGCCCTCCGCCACAGCAAACTGGGCCACCGCGGTGATAGGAATCTGTTCGCCATCATTCAGTATCGTGAGTCGCTCTATGGACTCCAGGCTTTCGCGCTGCAATTCGTCCAGACGGACAATGATGGGATACTCGTCTTCGCCCGACCGATATTTGCTTGCTTCAAAGCCGTTGATAGCGCTCCGTACGGTTCTGGCAATCTCCTGTGTGCTGAGTCCGAACTGCGCTGCGCGCGCGCGATCAATGACGACTTGGAGCTCCGGTCGGCCGGTATTGAGGTTGTCCGACAGGTCAACGAGCCCTACGATGTCGCCGCTGCGTGTGGCCTCGTCAAGCATCTGGCGGATGTCTGTAGTGATTCTGACGATCTGTTCAAATTCCTCACCACTAATCTCAATACTCACGGGCGCACCGACGGGCGGACCCACCTGGTCCGGCTGGATGTCGATTTCTACGCCGGGCAGCCCTTGAAGCTCGTTTCTAAGACGAGACATGGTGTTGCGGCTCGATTCCGGCCGATCTTCATAGTCCACCATGTTGAGGGTTATCGCAGCATTCTCCGCGCCCTGGTTGCCGCCTCCAAAGAAGGCGTCACCGCCGCCGGCCCCAACGTTGACTAAGATATTCTTGACGTTGGCCTGGTCATTCAGGTGCTCGGAGAGAAAGGTGTCGATTCTCTCTTGGGCCTCTTCAGCGACTCGATTGGACTGCTCAACGTTTGTACCCAGCGGTCCCTTCAGCGAGACAAGGAGCATGCCCGGGTCGGTTTGTCCGAAGAATTCCGTCCCGGGTTGTGCTGCAGCAAACAGCCCCAGAATTGCAAAAAACGCACCAAGTGTTGCGGACAAGAGTTTGGCCCGGTTGTCGGTAAGCAATAGGTACTTGCGGCGCCTAAATACGCGGCCATTCAGCAGAAAACCAGACGCACCCACCAGGATCACGATGATGGGAAGCGTGATGAGAACGGCCGTGGTGGCCACCTCAATGCCACGCGTAAAGAACATGAGCACGAGGAGAAGACCCACGACCAGGCCAAAGGCAACACCGCTGCGAATGGTCGCCCGGCCGCCGATATAAAGCACCTCAAGGGTATGCAGGAGAATGCCCAAGGTGCCCATAACAAAGAAAAAGATTCCTGGCAGAAGCAGGACAAGCCCGGGCGATTGTCCCGCAATCATGCTGATAATGCCGCCAGCACACAGCAGCGTAAAGCCGCCGGTAAAGGATCCAAGAGAAAAAACGTTGCGGAGCCACGCATTTCTGGTTTTGACCACAGCAACAAGCGCCAGCGCGCTACCAACGAGAAAGAACACAAACCCGACCGGCATCAGTGCGCCAGCTTGAGTGCCAAATGCTGATTGTCCTGCCGGGTGCATGCCAATGCCCATTGCCAGGCACCCCCCTAAGCCCAATCCCAGGACCACACGCCACAGCGCTCTGCGAGCGAAGATGGTCTGCGTGCTGGTATAGTCACGATCCAGCATGGTGACCAGAAAGCGACGATACCATTCTAACAGACGCGGTAACTGGACCCTCACAACTCTCTTGGCTACCGGCGTAAGGACATGACGATTCAATAGGACGAAGCCGACAATCGCTACCACAAGAACGACCAGTGACTTCCAGTTCATGAATCCTAGCACAATGCCCAGCGTGATGATTGCGGCAGTTGAAACGCGCTTGAATACTACGGTCCGGTCTTGCTTGCCTTCACTGTCAAGCCGCACGAAGTACCCTGTGATGACAGGATTAATTACGATCGCTACAAAGAGCGAGCACGACAGCGTGATGATGAGCGTCATGGGCAGGTACCCCATGAATTCACCGATGATGCCAGGCCAAAACATCATCGGAGCAAAGGCCGCGACCGTGGTGGCTGTTGACGCTATGACGGCACTCCCCACTTCTGCACTTCCCTTGCTTGCCGCGTCAAAGCGGGAGTAACCCATTTCTCGGTACCGGTAGATGTTCTCAACAATCACGACGGCGTTATCGACGAGCATCCCTAGTGCAATGATCAGTGAGAACAGCACGACGAAATTCAGCTCCTCGCCCAGGATCTGGAATACCATGAAACCGCAGAACATGGAGAGCGGGATGGCAATGCCTACCAGTGAAGCATTCCGGACGCCCAGGAAGAACAGCAATACCAGAACCACGAAGATCAGTCCGCTGATGATGTTGTTCTCTAGGTCCGTAACAAATGTCTGGACCATCTCGCTCTGATCACCGGTGATCTCATAATTCGTGCTTGGCGGAAAAGCATGTGCTGCCAAGACTTCTTTTACCGATGCAGCCGTCTCCAGGATGTTTTCGCCCGAGCGTTTCTTGACTGCAAGGCTGATGACGGGAAGCATGCGGGACGCGTTGTCCGTCATGCGACTCAACTTGCTGTCCTGCTCTTTGTGCAAGAGTCTCAATCGTGCGTAGGACTGGCGGTCCTTGAAGCCGAAGTCCACGTGTGCCACATCTCGAACGTAGATGGGCCGATTTTCCGGGCTCGACAGCACCAGATTGCTGATATCCCGCTCAGGATCCGAGAATTCACCGTTGATGCGTACGAGGTAGTTTCGGCGGTCCACGTTTATGGATCCGCCCGGGATATTTTGGTTCTCCTGTTGAATGGTTGAGATAACATCCTCGAATGCAAGCCCGTAGCCTTGCAGCGCGGAAAGGTTGACATTCACCTTCACTTCGCGTTCGAGTCCACCGATCACGTCTACTTCTAGAATGGTGGGCAGCGCCTCCACTTCATCCGCGAGGGTTTCCGCCACTTCCTTCAGCCTGGCCAGTGAATAAGGCGCAGACAGGTTTATGCTCATGATGGGGAACTCTTGCAGATCGATCTCCTGGACAAGCGGTTCTTCAACGTCTTCCGGAAGCTCCGCAATAGCGACCTTGTCGCGCACCCGCTGCAACGCGTGTTCAATAGACACGTCCGGGTTAAATTCAATCTGAATACTCGAGACGCCCTGAAGCGACGTAGAGCGGATTTCTTTAATCCCTGTGATGGACTGAACCTCTTGCTCGATCGGCTGCGTGAGCAGGGTCTCAATGTCATCTGGACTTGCGCCCGGATACAGGGCGGTAACAATAATATTGGGAATCGCAATCGACGGGAACGACTCTTTTGGGATCGTCAGGTAGCTGGTCAGCCCACCAATAACCAGTAGTACCGTCAGGACCGCAATGCTAGGCCGGTACCGAATGGCCAAGTCGATGATCTTCATGCCTTCTCTCTTTGGGTCTTGGCTGATTACAGGTTGGTTGGCTCGGTTGTGACCTGATTTGGTACCGGAATCCCTTCCTGATCCAGGCGATGGTACTGCGTTGCGACTTCGACCTCTGCGCTTTCCGTAATGGTTTTATGCCCCAGAACAATTATCTCATCGCCTGCTGACAGCCCGTTTACCGCAATCACGCGTTCGGCATACATGGCCCCCAGCGTGACCATTTTCCGGTTCGCGATGGGGGGATCGGTGTTGCGGTTGACGACATAGACGCTGTTGCCATCTTCATCCCTAACCACAGAGGCACGCGGTATAATCAGCACGTTTTCAATCCGCTGGCGTGAGATCAGTACATCTGCAATCATCTTGGGCTTCAGACGCCCGTCTTCGTTATTCACTTCGGCCTCTATGGAAAAGGTGCGGTTGCTGGGGTTGATAGAGTGAGCGGCGAAGGTGACCTTCCCCGTACGCTTTAGGTCACCCAAGGCAGGGAAGTCCAATTCTACAGTGGCACCTACCTCTATGTCGCCCGCATAGCGCTCGGGAACTCCAATGGCAATCTTCACGCGCCGTGCATCTATGATGCGAATCACCGGCGAACCAGGTCCTACCCGTTCGCCCACCACTACGCGATGCTCTTCAACGGTGCCGGCAAAGGGGGTCTTAATGAGCGTGTTATCCAGCTGCTTCTGCGCCTGGGACCGCTGCGCGATGGCCTGCCGCATGGTAGCACGCGCCTGATGCAATCGCGTCTGGATCTCTTGGAATTCCTGCGCACTGATGATCGAGTCTCGGTGCAGCGGCTCCATGCGGCTATGGCTGCCCTCCGCCAACGCCAAGGAAGCTGCGGCATTGTCAACCGCAGCTTCAGCCAACTCCAGCGCAGCCTGGGCCAAATCTTGGTCGAGCCGTGCTACGACGGTTCCGAGGTCGACCTGCTGCCCAAGCTTTGCCAGCATTTTCACCGTGCCAGCGGCCTCGGCTGAAAGCAGCGCGTCGTCAATGGAATCTACGTCGCCGGTGATCTCTATCACGTCCTCGTATACATCTGGTGCTAAGACGAGCGTTTCCACTCGCGGGTTATTGCCGGTCCCTTCTAAATTTATGTGCGGATCGGCTGGCGAAGGTTCGCCAGCGCCTGCGCAGCCGGCCAGCAGCACGACCAAGGCCCCAAGCCCCAATACGGAGCATCTCATTGTCTTCGCGTATGCTGAACTCATGCTATCGCGCCACATTGCTTGTTAAACGGAAGTCGGATTGGTCTGCAAGAGGAATGCCCGCAGCGGCCTCGAACGTGCTCTGCGCAATAAGGAAGTTGTACACCGCTTGCAGGTAGTTTATACGACTCTGGTCAAGCTGCGCGGAGGCGTCCCGCTCTTCCAATGGCGTGCCAACGCCTTCGGTAAGTCGGGCTTTGGCGTACTTGTAATTCAACTGTGCGTTGGCAACATTCTTATTCTGGCTACTAATCTGAGACCGAGCCGATTGCAGATTGCGGAGGGCGGCGGCTACCTCAAGCCGAATACCCTGGGTGGTCCGTAGGATGTCCAGCTCTGCCCGATTGAGCTGGATCTTGAGTTGTTGGACCCGTGCCCGACGAGCGAAACCTTCAAACAAGGACCACTGCAAGTTGAACCCCACGCTGATTGCAGGCTGCCAGTACGATCTGCTGAAGTAGCCGTTGGTTTCGCGGGTAAACATGAATGGGTCATCTTCACTGGCATCTCCAAATGTGCGGCTGGAAGGCACAGAACCGACGTAGCTGAAGTTGGCAACGGCATTTAACGTAGGGAGCCTTCGTCGCTGGTCTGCGCCTAGGGTAACCTTGGCAAGGTTGCGCAATGCCTCCAGTTGTCGCAGGTCCGGTCGCATCTTCTCCGCTTGCGCGAATGCGCTCGCCTCCGATACCGTCAGATACGGAGTTGTGATATCCGCTTCCAGCTGCCCGGAAAGACGCACCCGTTGGTCCATGGGAATCCCCAGGATGAATTTCAGGTTGTCCAAGGCCGTAAGGGCTTCATTCCGAGTTTGAATCAGCTGCGTCTCCAAGTTTGCCAGTTGTACCTCGGCACTTAGGCGCTGCACAAGTGGGGCTACCCCCTGGGTGACTAGGCGGGCCGCTTCGTCGGCAGTCCGACGTGTACGCTCCACGCTCTGGGTTGCCACCAGGGACTGCTCCTGAAGCAGGAGCGTCTGATAGAAGGCCTGACGCACTTCGTCAACGACCACCTGCTGTTGCCGCTTTAGTGCACCCTGGAGTGCATTGGTGAGGTGCTTGAGTCCCGAAACATTGCGGAATGTGCCCAGGTCAACCACAGTCTGGGAGACTGAAATTGTGTTTTGGTATTGACTGGCGACAGCAAACGGATTGTCTGGCATGTCTATTGACAGTCCCGCGTTCATCAAGCCCTCATCAATTCGGTCACTATACTCATCGAAGGTGAGTACACTTGTTGAGAGGTCGCCGTCCGTTCGTGCATCCTCATTGTATGCGAGCCATCCGACGAAGCCAAAACTGTTGAACAGCGCGCCGGCGTTGCTTCCCGCAAAGGGGTTGGCGGTTCTAAGGTTTCGCGTGTACCCGCTGCTTGCCGTAATACTTGGCAATACTGACCCTATCCCTTCGCGTACCCTTGCGTCAGCATCCTCCAAGTCCATGCGTGCTGACTGCATGGCGTAGCTATTGAGGAGCGCGATCTGGATAGCCTCATCCAGCGTAAGCGTGATAGAGTCCAGTGACACGTCCTCCACATCCTGTGCGCTCAGTGGGGCTGCCAACAGAAAGAGTGCGAGTAAGGGTGCGAGCGTTGGGCGCATGCTACAGGGTTCAGTTAAGGGGCAAGGCGCTCCTACAGCTGAAAGGGTAGGCGACGCCACATGCGGGAGTTGCTAACAGTCTTGAACAATGCCGCGTAGTTGTTGCGGATCCGGGGCAAATGGGACGGGCGGAAAGGACAGGTCTGAATCGTTGGCTTTTGCGTTAGGCTACGACGCGGACAACCGGTTTTCTTGGCGGCGAATGTGAAAGGCTCAAGAATACCGGTCATAGGAACTCGGAAAGCCGATGCGCATGCAGGTATTCGACAACGTTTTTGACCTGCTGCGCGCTTTCGCGGTGGCAGATCAGGAGCGCGTCATCGGCGTCAACGACCAGCGCGTCGTGAATCCCTACCAATACAATCAGCCTTGAGCCGGCGCGTACCATACAACGGCTGGCATCATGGACGATGACACGGTTTTCCAAGACGTTCCCGTGGCTGTTTTTCCGGCTCAAATCATAAACCGCACGCCAGTCTCCAATGTCGCTCCACCCAAAAGATCCTGGAACGACCTGCACGTTCCTGGCCCGTTCCATGACTCCGTAGTCCACCGAAATGCGCGCACTCCTGTGGTACGCGTCCCGTATGGCTTCCGCTTCGCGTGGTGTGCCGAGTGCTCTGGCGGCCCGCTCAAAGGCATCATAGGTTGCGGGAAGGTGTTCTTTCATCTGAGCAAGAATCGCGTCGGCGCGCCAGATAAAGATGCCACTATTCCACAGGAAGTCGCCCGAATCCAGAAAACGCTCCGCCGTTGCCAGATTGGGCTTTTCTGCGAACGTTCGTACCGGGTAGGCGCGCAGTGGCCCGTCCGTAGAGCCGTCAAACTGTATGTATCCGTAGCCGGTGGCGGCGTACGTTGGCTTGATGCCGATGGTGATGAGGGTTCCTGGCGTCTGCGCGGCCTGAATGGCTACCTGCAACACGTTCCGGAATTCTTTCTCGTTCCTGATCTGATGATCGGCCGGAAGCACCACCATGGTGGCGTCCTTGTCCAAAGCATGTAACGCAATCGCCGCATATGCTATGCACGGCGCGGTGTTGCGGCTTATAGGCTCGGCCAGAATGTGAGCATCGGGAAGCTGTTGACGGGTTAGGTCTGTGTAGCGTTCATGTGTAACGACGTAGCTCCGATCAGCGGGAACCAGCGGCCGGATTCGCGCCAGCGTTTGCTGTAGCAAGGTGGATTCGCCAAAGACACTTAGAAACTGCTTCGGGTAGGCCTCGCGACTGCGTGGCCAAAACCGGCTACCAATGCCACCGGCCATAAGGACGCTGTACGTCATTGCTTAATCGAAACCCTTTCGCCAAGCAACTTGTACGCCCAACTCATGCATTGGATACCGAAGAGGCCCAAGCCCAAAACTGAGGCCGGCCGTAAATCTATCGGCGCACTTCGTGGTTAAAGCGCCACGCTAACAGCCTTGATTGTTTCGATATGAGAATTTCCATCATAGGCACCGGTTATGTAGGCCTTGTCACGGGGACATGCTTTGCGGAGATGGGTAACGAGGTCATCTGCGTGGATATTGACGCAGCTAAGGTAGCGTCACTGCGCCGGGGAGTTTTGCCCATCTATGAGCCCGACCTTGAAGTCTTGCTTCGTCGCAGCCTGCGCGTGGAACGGTTGCAGTTTACCACCGATCTGCAGGCGGCACTGGTCCACGGCGAGATCCTCTTTCTTGCACTTCCTACGCCCCCAGGTGCGGGAGGCGAGGCAGACCTGACCTATGTCCTCCAGGTGGCGCACGATATCGCACGGTTTCTGACCACCCAGGCGGCGCCAGGCTACAAAATCATTGTTAACAAGAGTACGGTTCCGGTTGGGACCGCAGAAGAGGTTGCGGCGCTGATGGCAAGGACAGGGGCGAGTGACTTTGATGTGGTTTCCAACCCGGAATTCTTGCGGGAAGGCGCGGCGGTGGATGACTTCATGAAGCCTGCCCGCATCATCCTGGGCGTGAGCAGTGACCGCGCAGCGAAAACTATGCGCCGCCTCTACGAGCCATTTGTGCGGCAGGGAAACCCGATCTACGTGATGGATACCCGCAGCGCTGAATTGACCAAGTACGCAGCCAACGCGTTCCTGGCCACGCGGATTAGCTTTATGAACGAAATCGCCAACCTGTGCGACCGCGTTGGAGCAGACGTAGACAACATTCGCATGGGTATTGGGAGTGACGAGCGTATCGGGAAGCATTTTCTATACGCCGGAATTGGGTTTGGTGGCAGCTGCTTTCCCAAAGATGTGCAGGCGCTGCTGCAAACCTCGAGGAGCCATGACTACGAATTCAGGATTCTATCCGCGGTCTTGAACGTGAACCACGGGCAGTACAAAGTCCTGCTGGGGCATATCCTGAGCCAC
Organism: Rhodothermales bacterium; assembly: GCA_965262785.1. GTDB lineage: Bacteria > Bacteroidota > Rhodothermia > Rhodothermales > Bin80. The sequence continues at coordinate 3,901,788 of OZ253559.1, read as the reverse complement.
TTTGGTGGCTCGGTTGAAGGCTTGGTCTTCGCCGTCTGGGGGTTGGCCTTTAAGCCCAACACAGATGATGTGCGCAAGGCGCCGGCCCACCAGCTGATTCGTGCACTGTTGGCTCGCGGGGCACGTATCCAGGGGTATGACCCCGAGGCCATGGAAACGACTCGGAAGGTTTTGGGCGATACCATAGCCTACGCCAAGAATGCGTTTGCTGCGTTGGAGGGCGCGGATGCGCTCGTGATCTGTACCGAGTGGCCCGAGTTTCGACGGCCAAACTTTGAGACGGTCAAAAGGCTACTGCGCAATTTGGCTATTTTCGACGGGCGCAACGTGTACAATGTCCACCGAATGGCGGATCAGGGCTTCGACTACTACAGCATGGGTCGTCCATACGTAGAGCCCGGCCCGGCCCAGGGTCGTTGATGGATCTCCACTCCTGGATAACGTTCGCAACGGTCGCCGCGATCGCCGTGGCCCTGGTGCGGGATTTGGCTCGGCCAGACCTCATCTTCCTGAGTGGTTTGGGCGTGCTGCTCTTAGCGGGCGTTATCGCGCCGCAGGAGGCATTTGCAGGATTTGCCAGCACGGCTGTAATCACCGTAGGGGCCTTGTTTGTGGTAGCAGCAGGCATTGAGCAGTCCGGCGTCCTGCGCGTCTTTGATCGTCTGCTCTTTGGGAAGGCTGACAGCCTTTCGCGTCTGTTGCCGCGCTTTATGCTCCCAGTGGCTGGCTTGTCGGCCTTTATCAACAATACTCCCATCGTCGCTATGCTTACGCAGCCCGTACAAAAATGGGCTGTGCGTCGCGGCATCGCGCCTTCAAAGTTGTTGATTCCGTTGTCGTACGCAGCCATTGCCGGCGGGATGGTAACTTTGGTAGGGACTTCTACCAACGTTATTGTTTCCGAGCTGCTGACCCAGCAAGGGTATGAGCCGCTCGGTCTTTTCGACCTTGCCTGGACCGGCCTGCCAGCCCTGGTTCTTGTGGTGGCGTTTATGGCCACTGTTGGAGTACGCCTTTTGCCATCCCGCGGAATCCTCCAGACCGGCGCGCGGCAGGTGCTAACGGAATGGACTTTCGAGGTGCGCGTAGGCAAGCGTGCCCTCCTGGCGGGACAGACCGTGGCCCGAGCCGACCTTCAGAGCTTCGGTAATGCGAAGCTCGCGCATGTGCGGCGTGGCGACTTTGTGCTCGCAGCAGAGCCTTCGATACGCCTTATGCACGGGGACGTTCTTGCTTTTAGCGGGGATGTTACCGCGCTGGAGGAACTCTTGGAACGCCCGGGGCTGGAGCCCAGCGCACCCGTCCAAATTGGCAAGACGTTGCCGCTCTTCGAGGCCGTAGTGTCCGATACTTCGTTCCTAGTCGGGAAGACGTTGGGCGAGGTGCACTTTAGTGAGCGTTATGGTGCGGTAGTGTTGGCCGTAAATCGCAAGACCGAGCGCGTTGAAGGGCCGCTGGACCGCGTGCCCATAAAAGCCGGGGACCTGCTTCTGGTTGGTGCAGCAGAGGGGTACACGGATCGGTGGAATGCCAGCTCTGCTGAGTTCTACTATGTAGCGGCACGCGGAAAATCCGGCAAGCGATTCAATCGGCGGGAGGCCTATACCGCGCTCGCAATTTTGGCTCTAATGGTAGTCGTTGTCGGCACCCGTCTGGTGCCACTGGCTACGGCCGCCTTCGCGGCGGCACTGGCCATGATTGCGTCGGGATGCCTGACGATGCGCATGGCCCGGCGTGCACTGGACCTGCAGGTCCTGATGCTCATTGCGGCGGCGTTGGGTTTGGGGCAGGCCGTGGCAAAGACAGGCTTAACGGATGGCGTTGCCGATGTGCTGCTGGGACTCTCCGGCTTAGGTGTAGTCTTTGTGATGGTGGCGTTGTATATGTTCACCAACCTCTTGACCGAACTCATCACGCACAAAGCTGCAGCCGTGCTAATGCTCCCTGTGGCTTTGGCTATAGCCGTGCAGCTTGGTGTCGAACCCAAGGCTTTTGCCCTTACCGTCGCGGTAGCGGCGGCGGCAAGCTTTATGACCCCCGTAGGTTACCAGACGAACCTCATGGTGATGGCTGCCGGTAAGTATCGCGTCAGAGATTACCTCCGGGTCGGGCTGCCGGTTAGCCTGCTCGTGATGACGGGCGCCATTATTGTGATACTCTTCAAATGGGTTTAGGCACCTAATGTCTTCAAAGGCATATTAGCAGATTCTTACCTTGCGGCACCGTCGTGCCGACTTGCCAGCGTGCCACGCCGCTAAACACTGCCGGATCCATACCATGCGCCCTTCTCGACTGAATCCGCCGCATGGTGGACACCTTTGTCAGCTCTTGGTTGACTACAGGCGTGGTGTGGAGTTGTTTAAGGCCGCAGTGCATCACCCGTCGATTACGCTTTCGCCGCGCCAGATTTGCGACCTTGAATTGCTGCTCAACGGTGGGTTTTCACCGCTGACCGGCTTCTTGAATCGTCTTGACTACGATAGTGTAGTAGATACAATGCATCTGGCAGACGGAACGTTGTGGCCTATACCTATCACACTCGACATCACGCAGGCCGACGTTGAGCGGATCGAGGGGCATGACCAAGTGGCACTGCGCGGCCAAACAGGGTTGCTGCTCGCGATCCTGCGGGTAGGGGATCTTTGGAAACCCGACAAGATTCGTGAAGCCGACGCTGTCTTTGGCACGACGGATATGGATCATCCTGCAGTGGGCTACCTGTTCAATCAGGCGGGCGAGCACTACCTGGGCGGCACTCTTGAAGGGATTCAACTGCCGGAACACTACGACTTTCTCGATTTGCGCAAGACGCCGGCGCAGCTGCGGGCGTATTTTCGGGAGCACCGCTGGGAGCGCATCGTTGCGTTTCAGACGCGTAACCCGATGCATCGTGCGCACAAGGAGCTAACCGACCGGGCTGCCAGCGAAATTGGCGGACAGCTTCTGATTCACCCGGTAGTCGGCATGACCAAGCCGGGCGATGTTGACCACTTCACACGCGTGCGTAGCTACAAGCGACTGCTGAAGTACTATCCCAGTAACGCGGTAGCTCTTAGTCTCTTGCCGTTGGCCATGCGCATGGGCGGCCCACGGGAGGCGCTCTGGCATGCCATTATCCGAAAGAACTACGGATGTACGCACTTGGTGGTAGGGCGCGACCATGCGGGGCCCGGCAAGGATGCCAAAGGGGAGCCTTTTTACGGGCCCTATGAAGCCATGGACCTCGTTACCAGGCATAGCCGCGAGGCGGGAATCGAGATCGTGCCGTTCCGGCTTATGGTGTATGTGCCTGCGGAGGGTGCGTACAAATCCATAGACGAGGTCCAGCCTGACGAAGAGATGCTAAGTATCTCCGGTACAGAGCTACGCCGCCGTCTGGCAGGCGGTGAAGAGATTCCTGAGTGGTTTTCTTATGCGGATGTCATTGCGGAGCTGCACAATACGCATCCACCACGTAGCGGACAGGGCTTTGCCATCTTTCTTACAGGCCTGTCCGGTTCCGGCAAATCCACCATTGCTAATGCGCTGCAGTCCAGACTCTTAGAAATCACTACCCGTCCTGTGACGCTTCTGGACGGTGACGTGGTGCGGACTCATCTAAGCAAGGGCCTGGGTTTTTCCAAGGCGGACCGCTCAACGAATGTGCAGCGCATCGGGTATGTGGCTTCGGAGGTCGTCAAACATCGCGGCATTGTGATTTGCGCTCCGATTGCGCCGTACAGGTCCGATCGTGCCGTAAACCGTCGCCGGATTAGCCGCGGAGGCGGCTACATCGAAATATTCGTCAACGCGCCGCTTGAGGTGTGCGAGGCACGTGACGTGAAAGGACTGTACGCCAAGGCGCGTGCGGGCATCATCAAAGGGTTTACAGGTATCGATGATCCTTATGAGGCACCGGAGAATGCAGAGGTGGTCTGCAATACCGACCGCGAAACCATCCGCGAAAGCACGGATAAAGTCATCAGCCGCCTGGTAGAATCAGGATTCCTGACGACAGCACAGAAAGTACGGTAGAGAGACATCAAGGTCGTGACAGCGCAGCAACAACTGTTGGACAAGATCGCGGGCCGCGAGGTCCGTGTTGCCATAGTCGGGCTGGGATATGTCGGGCTGCCGCTGGCGGTAGCGTTTGGAGAGGCCGGGTTTCGCGTCACCGGAATCGAAATTGATGAGCTCAAAGTACGCCAGATTAACGCGGGGGCTTCGTACGTCGGAGATGTTCCTGCAGCACGAGTGGCAAGTCTCGTTGATGCCGGCATGCTGCACGCGACCACAAACTACACAGCGCTGAAGCACTGCGATGTGATTAGTATCTGCGTTCCCACCCCGCTTGGGAAGACGCGAGCCCCGGACATTTCGTATATAGTACGCGCCGCGGACACAATTGCGCGGTACCTGCATCCGGGGATGTTGGTGGCGCTGGAGAGCACCACGTTTCCTGGTACTACTAGCGAAATCATCCTTCCTCGTTGTGCGCAAGCGGCGGGCGGATTGACAGTAGGGAAGGACTTCTTCTTGTGCTTTTCGCCCGAGCGCGTAGATCCGGGGCGCAAAGACTGGACAACGAAAAACACGCCCAAGGTCATGGGCGGCATGACGCCTGCCTGTCTCGAGGTGGCGACCGCACTCTATGGCGCGGTCATCGATTGCATTGTGCCGGTCTCTTCGCCCGAGGCAGCTGAAATGACCAAGCTGCTGGAGAACACGTTTCGTGCGGTCAACATTGGCTTGGCCAACGAGGTGCTACTCATCTGTGACAAGCTTGGCCTGGATGCCTGGGAGGTCATTGAAGCCGCGGCTACCAAACCGTTTGGATTTATGAAATTCTTGCCGGGTCCGGGGCTCGGTGGGCATTGCATTCCGGTGGACCCCCAATACCTGTCCTGGAAGATGCGCACGTTGGGCTATACAGCCCGGTTCATTGAGCTTGCTTCCGACGTTAACCGGAGTATGCCATGGTACTGGGTACGCAAAGTTCAGGACGCACTCAATGATGCCGGTAAGGCCATCCAGGGTAGTGCCATTCTGGTTATTGGCGTCGCGTACAAGCGTGATGTAAGTGATCTGCGTGAGGCGCCGGCACTTGACATCATCTCGCTGCTAAGCGAGAAGGGTGCGAACATCACGTATCACGATTGGCACGTCCCCTCCTTCACGCATGAAGGTTGTACGCTGGTATCCGCGGATGACCTCGCAGCGGCCATTTCCGGCGCCGACTGCGTTCTGATTACGGCAGACCATTCCGGCTACGACTGGGAGGCGATTCATCGGGAGGCGCGGCTCGTTGTGGACACGCGGGCCACACTGAGGCCGGCCGCCATGTCTTTGCAGCAGGGAACGGATCCGCAAGTTGCGTAGGCAGTGAGAGGTGGCGGCAGGCTGCTTAGTCGTCCGCGTCGGCGAGCCACCCAAGCTTGGCTTGCGCAACGAAGTGTGGGCGGCGCTTGACTTCATCAAAGATACGGCTCAAGTATTCTCCGATAATGCCAAGGACCATTAGTTGAATGCCGCCCAGGAAAAGCACTATCACGATAAGTGAGGCCCAGCCAGGTGGCAGCGTTTCTCCCAGTGCATACAAGGCTACTATATACAGCAGATAGGCGAATCCTACAAGGGCGACTGCGGCACCGGACCAGCTTGAGATGCGTAGCGGAACCGACGAAAATGATAGCAGGCCGTCCAGCGCCAAGCGAGTAAGGCGCCTCGTATTGTAGCTGGATTTGCCCGCTTTTCGTGCCGGGCGTGCATACGGGATCCCGATCTGGCTGAAGCCAGTCCAGCTGCGAAGTCCGCGCACAAATCGGTTGTGCTCAGGCATCGCGTTGATGGCATCGACCACGCGCCTGTCCATGAGCGCGAAGTCGCCTGCATCGCGCGGAATGCTGATAGTGGCCACCTTGCTAAGCAGTCGATAAAACAGCCAGAATGCAGTTCGTAGCGCCCAAGCCTCTTTACGATTCCTTCGGATACCGTATACCACATCGTACCCTTCCCGCCACTTCTCAATAAAGCTGCCAAGCAAATCCGGCGGATCTTGCAGGTCGGCGTCCAGGACCGCAACCAGGTCTCCCCGCACCTGCTGAAGTCCAGCCGAAACCGCGGTCTGGTGTCCGAAGTTGCGTGAAAAGCTTAGACATGCCATCCGCGCATCCTGGCTGCAAGCCTCTTGCAGTATGGCAAGCGTTCGATCCGTGCTCCCGTCGTCGACGAACAGGACGGCGAGTGGCACGCCGAGGTTTAGGTGCCGAAGAGTATCTAGGAGTTGTGGCAGCACAGATTCCTCGTTGTGGACGGGAACTACCAGTCCGAGCTCCGGCGCGCTGGGCCTTGTCATGGGCTTCCTTGATCTTTGAGTGAGACCGCGCAGAGGGACTTTGACCTGCGCAAATTCAGTACAGGCATACGAACGCTGGCACTAACGTTTACGCGCAATGACTAGGATAGAGACGCCGGCCGGGAAGTTCATCCACCTCAGCAAGTGCTGCTCCAGGGCAAAGGTCCCATACAGTAACTGGTTGAGGCCGCGCATTTTGAACTTGGTGTCGCTGATTTCCTCGTTCGCGCCCATGAGGCGTCGCACGATGCGAAAAGCAGCCAAGGGTAGAAGCAGAAGGGAATTGAAATAGGTCGCCCGCTCGATTCCAAATCCGTGCATACGTAACAGCTTGGTCACCGGACGGAGTCGGTACCGCCGGAAGTGGCCCACGGTTACGTCGTGCATGGTCCACAGCAGCTTATACGCGGGCACGGTCAGGATAAGCACCCCACCCTCAACCAGCCGCTCGGCTGTCATGGCCAGGACGCGGTGATCGTCCTCGGTGTGTTCAAGCACATCAAGCATGGCGACTGCGTCGAATGATTGGACATTTACAGGTGAAGGGAGTGTTTCCGCTGTCCCTATGTAAACCGGTATTTCACCGCGCCTTCTGGCAATGGCTACTAGCTCAGGGTTGGGCTCGACTCCACAAAGCTCAGCTTCATTCGGGTAAATGCTATAGAGGTTGGCGCCAGGGCCTACCCCGATGTCCAGGATGCGGGCACCCTCGGGAAGAGTAATCCCCTGGATTACGGACTTAAGAACGCGCCGCCTGGCGCGATACCACCAGTGACTACTCTCATCGCCCTCGAAGTCAGTGTTATAGTACGATTCGTACATGAGTGGATGCAGGTGCCAATTCCCCTTACGCAGCCGTGGGCGGCAGGATGTGCGCCGGCGGCCCTCCGGTTACGCCGAGTCCAAAGAATGCATAGTCATACCGCGCAGGGTCCTCTGGACAAAGGCGGCGGCAGACTCTTGTAAGTTCCAGGGCAGCCTTCCAGTCGTGGCTGCTGCGTTTAAGTACGCCCATGTCACGTGCCTGCCTGCCGGAGTGCACATCAAGTGGCAGCACAAGTTGGTGCATATCAATGGACTGCCACAAACCAAGGTCCACGGGTCCCGTGCGTACCATCCATCGCAGGAACATGCACAGACGCTTGGCGGCGCTGCCTCTCAGAGGTCGAGCCAGGTGCTTTTGCAGGCGTGATGGCGTGCACGCGTGGGCGCGCATCATGCGCTCACTAAATCCCTGGATGGCCCGCCCGGTGTCCATGGCACTGCGTGAGTGGTCGGCAGCAAAGATAGCTTCCACATTCTTGTGTTTCTGCAAGAGGCAGCGCAAGTTAGCGGTGAACCAGATGGCGTCACCGGATGTGAATGTTCGGTGTTTGAAGCCATCCAGCCGTGGCGCGTCGCGCGAGCGGTCAAAATCTCGTACAAAAGCATACGGACGCTGCTGCATTCGCTCACAGAGCTCCATCAGCTTGTCAAGGATTGTTGCACGACGTCCCCAAGCCAGTAGCGCGGCGTAGAGGCCAATCACCTCCTGATCGCGCGGGTCATCAAAGCCGTGGCACACAGCGATAGGGTCGCTGTCAATGAACGTCGGCTGCTCGTAGTAGGCGACGAGGCTATCGAGGTACGGCTTCAGCCGGTTGGGCCTCCCGCTTTCTTTCGCCGCAAACCGACGCGGTGCCATCACGGATTCCGGGGCGCAGCTGGCACTATGGGAGCATATTCTGGTAAGCGCTCCGGTCCTATACCTAATCGTAGTCGCTGCTCGCTGTGCAGAACTGGCCAGTGCCCACGGTATGCACAAAGCAAGAGATCTCGTACTTCGTGACTGTGTGGCTGCACCTGAAAAAACTGGTCTTTATGCACTTTTATACAGACCGAAGCCGATATGGACTTGCAGAGTGCGTTTGCTGCCTTAGGTGCTCAGCTCTACGCATAGACCTCTTCGTTGCAAGGACTCTCGCACGGCCTGCAGGATGCGGACTACTGCAAGGCCATTGCGGGCGTCGGTTCGAGGCGTGGAGCCCGATTGCACGCACTCCAGAAAATGAGCACACTCCGCACGCAGTGGCTCTTTCACAGGGATCTTAGGGATATGGATGTCGCCTGTGCGGATAGCCATAGACTCCCCAAATCCCAAGTATAGCGGTGACCCATAGCCTACGCCTTTGTCGTAGACGCGAACCTTCTCGGTGCCAGAGGTGTCATCAATCACGGCCATCTTTTTGCTGCCTACTACGGTCACTTTGCGAACTTTATGAGGGTCAAGCCAACTGGTATGCATGTGCGCGATCTGGCCATCTTCAAAATACACGGTGGCGAAGACGACATCCTCAATGCGCCGCTGCAGGTAGGCCTGACCATTGGCCACCACTGCTATCGGCTTCTTGTTCAGGAAAGCAAGCGCGACTGACACGTCATGCGGCCCCAGGGAGTCGAATGCGTTTTCATGCTGCCGAATAACTCCTAGGTTCACGCGTACGCTATAAAGGTAGTGGATATCGCCCAGCGCTTCCGCTTGGATCAGATTCTCCACGTACAAGAAAGCCGGGTGATACAAAAGCAGGTGGCCCACCATCAGGTGCCGGCCCTGATCATCTGCAAGCCGCACGAGATGTTCGGCTTCAGCCACGGTTTGGGTCATCGGCTTTTCAACGAATACATGCTTGCCGGCTGAAAGGGCCGCCGCTGCCATGCTGTAGTGCAGCTGTGTCTCCGTAGCGATAACGATGCAATCAATACTATCATCGCGGAGCAGGTCTTCAAAGTGCTGCGTCACGTTCAGCACTGGTTGGGCTCGTCGGGCCACACGATCCAGGACGCTCTGCGACCGATCACATACCGTGACGACGTGAGCATTGGGGAGTGCCAAAAAGTTGCGCAGCACGTTGCGTCCCCAGTGCCCGGCGCCTACATGACCTACGCGGACGGGTTGGCTAGCCATGGGCTGCAGCACCGGCTGGTTGGGGCGAAGACACGTTTGGGCGGGCGTAGCAAGCCTTGACCGCGTCCACTATGAATTTCTGCTCAGGCAAGGTAAGCTCCGTGTGCATCGGCAAGGATATGACCTCGCCTGCGGCGCGCTCGGTTTCGGGTAGCGGCCCGTTGCGAACGCCGCCATGCTGAAACACCGGCTGACGGTGCAGGGGAACTGGGTAGTAGATCCCATAGGGAATGCCTGAAGCCTTCAGATGCATAGCCAGTGCATCGCGGCTGGCCGCGCGGACCGTATACTGATGGTACACGTGATGGCCATACGGTGCTTCAAAGGGGGTCACGATCTCGTCAACGCCGGCAAACAGTGAATCATAGTGCTTGGCAGCCGCGCGCCGCGCTTGGTTGAATGATCGCAAGTGGCGCAACTTGACACGCAGGACTGCAGCCTGCAAGGCATCCAACCGGCTGTTCACGCCTACTACCTCATTATAGTATTTGTGCTGTCCGCCGTGATTGGTGATCATCTTCATGCCTTTGTGCAGCGCGGCATCGCGCGTGACAACTGCGCCACCGTCACCAAAGGCACCCAGATTCTTCGACGGAAAGAACGAGAGTATAGCTGCCATGCCCAGGCTGCCGGTCCGGCGGCCGCGGTAGGTTGCTCCGATGGCTTGCGCATTGTCTTCAATCACCGGAATACCGTAGCGGTCAGCAACTTGTAGGATAGGATCCATGTCGGCGGGCTGTCCGTACAGGTGTACTGGCACGATGGCCTTGGTACGCGGTGTAATTAGAGCCTCAACCTTGCCGGGGTCCAAGTTGAAGGTCCGTGGATCAATGTCCGCAAACACGACCGTAGCACCGACCAGGGCTGCTGCCTCCGCTGTGGCGATGAACGTGAAGGCTGTTGTGATTATTTCGTCGCCTGGTCCGATGCCAAGCGCCATATAGGCGATGTGCAGGGCGTCAGTCCCATTGCCGACGCCATGTGCATAAGGTACCCCGAGATACTTGGCAAGCGCATGATTAAACTCGTCAACCACTGGCCCGCGGATAAACCGGCAGGTATGCAGGACCTCATCGATGGCCTCGTCAATTTCGCTCTTCAGCCGCTGATACTGACCTTGCAGGTCAACCATTCGAATCTTCATGGCAGGACCCTTGCTCATTGGTTCTCGAGAAGCTGTGCCTTCGGAACTTTGCGAAAGTAGCGGGCCGGGTTGCGTGCCCAAACCTGGTGTTCCGGCACGTCCCGTGTAACCACGCTTCCACCGGCCACGAGTGCATCTTGACCGATTTCTTTCCCGGGCAAAATAACAGCGCCAACTCCAATACGCGCGCCGCGGCGTGCGATGACTCCCTTGAAGTACTTGTAGCGCTCCTTGGTTCGCCCGACGAAGTTGTCGTTGCTCGTCAGGGCCCCAGGTGCCACAAAAACGCGATCCTCCAGCGTTGAGTATGCGGTGATATAGGCATTGGTTTCAAGCTTGCAGTTCGCACCAATGGTGCAGGAATTCTCTACAGCCGCGCCGCGCCCAATAATGGTGCGCGCGCCAACCGAAACCTCTTCCCGCACCGTTGCGAGGTCAGCCACCATAACACGCTCGGCCAGCGAACACCCTCTGTAGAGTACGACTCCCGTGCCGATCAGACAGTGCGCACCAACTTCGAGTGAATCAAGCGGGCCGCCGGGTCGTGGGGCGCTGCTGGATGCCAGCATCGGCGCCTTGCCCAGCACGGAGTGGTCTCCGACCAGTACGTCGTCACTGATCCGTGTACCTGCGCGCACCACTACGTGATGGCCCAGGCGACACGCACGGCCGATTGTGACGTCGTCCTCAATAATGCAGAAGTGCCCTAACGTTGTTCCTTCGCCGATAGAGGCAGAGGGAGCGATAACCGATGTCGACATAGGCTTTGGTGGCAAACAAAAAGCCCGCCATCCGAGTGGATTGCGGGCTTCTTGGGCGGTCTTTCCGCCGAGCTTAAAGCGTGGAAAGGTAGTGTTCAGCCGAAGGCTTGTACGAGCCGTAAAGTGAGTTTTGAAAGGAATCCCTGGCGCCGTCTGTATCACCGATGCGCACCTGCGCCTCGCCCTTGACAAAGTGGATCTTTGCCGCATCGGTGCGGCTGCCGCGGTGCAGCGCCAGCGCCTGATCGGCGGCAGCGATCACCTCAGCGTTATTGTTCTTAGCCAACTGTGCGACCGCGACGTAGTAGTAGTAGTCGGCATCTGGCTCCACGTATTGGCGCGAGTGCTCCAGCGCAGCAAGGGCGCGGTCGCCGTCGCTGGCAGAAGGGTTGCGTCTGCTCACAGCCGAGGAGGCTTGGTAATTGAAGTGTTCACGAATCGCGTTGGCGGCTGCAAGGGAAGTCTTTCGGTCCTGGGTATTTTCCAAGATTCCCTTCCACGCCTCCAGTGCCTCATCCATACGGCCAAGCTTTTTGAGTGCCAAGCCCTGGCCGTACTGATTTTTGATGTAAGCCGGGTAGATGGCCACGCCATTCTCGTAGTGTCCTAGCGCGGCTGCAGCTTCCCCAGCCTTTATAGCTGCATTACCCAGCCTGTTGTCCATCTGGGCGGCCGCAAATCGGGACTTGCGCGCTACGTCCACATCGCTGGCAGCATCGGCCCCACTGGCTGCTTCAGCGAAAAGGGGGCGTGCCTTAGCGTAGTCCTGGGCTAAGGCAGCCTCGCGCGCGACGTTGAAAGTCTCCTTGTACTCTTGCGCCTGAGCTGGTACAGCCAGCAGCATGAGTGAGGCCAGGAGCAGGCTTGTTCTACAGAGTGCGTTCATCTGACGTCGAGTGAAGGTTGGTGGCAGAGGTTGAAGGAAAAACTAGTCTTCCACGGCCCACGTGCAAGACGGCACCGTGGAAAATCGTGTTAAAGCGCAACACCGGGAGAGGTTTCAGCTTCCATAAGGCAAACCCAATGCACCGCGCCGTAGCAGGAAAGTTCCCGACGCGAGGTGGAATCGGGGGAAGCTACTTTACTTGCCTCCTATATGTCAATAGACTTCCTCTTTAGGAAAAAGACTCCTTCCCGGCCAGAGGTCACGACGATGACACCGCTCTTGAAGTACGGATAGTTGCTCCAGGCCCCCAGCACTGGTGAGTTGTCGTTAGGACCATACGGCACCGTGTCGAAGTGACCAATTTCGGTCGGGTTCTCCGGATCGGTGATGTCTATCAGGCGCAGGCCCTCAACGTAGTTGGTCTGGTACATCGTGTTGCCGCGAATGTACAGGTTGTGGTCTATGGCGCTGGACGGCCCCAAATACTCGCCAGCTACGAGCGGGTCGTCGAGGTCAGTGAGATCAAAGATCAGCGTTCGCGTCGCATCAACCAGCTCAGAAGCTTCGTCGCCCTCATCATTCAGATAAAAGTACCTATGATCCTCCGTGAGCCAGCCTTGGTGTGTGTAGGCCACGTTGGGGTACTCCACGACAGAAATGGCAGCCGGGTTCTCTTTGTCCGTGACGTCGGCTATAGAGAGCGCAGTGCCGTTGGAACTCAGGCAGATTTCTTGTCCCCTATAGTCGGTGTCCGGCCCGATGTAGGTTACGCACTGTGCGTCATGGGTCGATCCCGTGCCACGGCGCCCGGTGCGCGTGTCGGCAAAGCAACCGGCAAATTCCGGGTTGATGGGGTCCTGGATATTGATCATATGCAGGGCACCCCCACACGTCTCGCCACCGGAATCGTTGCCGACGGCGTAGGCATAGCCCGTTTCCTCATTGATAATGAGGTTGTGAGAGCTGTAGACTCCCTTGTAGATCGCCGTCTCGGAAAACTCAACCGGCGCGTCGTCGCCCACCTCTCTCAGCTGGGTGAGATCAAAAATCTGCATATGGTGTGCGCCTGCGCCATCGGCCACTACAAATGCGTGGTTCTTGTACACCTTGATGTCACGCCACAGGCTCTGGTTTGCTGTGGCGGTCTTGGGCAGGCTGCCCAAGTATCGCGGCGCCGTAGGATCACTGAGATCAATAAATGACGTCCCGTCGGTGCGTCCTACCAGCGCATACTCGCGGCCAGTATCAGGGTCTTCCCAGCCCCAGACGTCGTTGACCTGTATTCCGCGCCGGGCACCGATTTCGCGGCGCGTAAGAAATGAGACCATATCGACCTCGCTGCAAGGAAAAGCCGCGGCTTCTCCATCTTCGCATGCTACGCGCCCGCCTGTTACGGACGAAAATTCAGCATCGTGGAATATCGGGCCTTCGACACTCCATGTGTCGTCCGCCATTACCAGCGGAAATGCTGCGACCTCAAAATTGTCATGTCCGCGCGCGGCTGCGACAACAAGATCTCCTGCCGCCGCTAGGCGGCTGCCGTAGCTGCTTCTGAACTGGAGCATGTCCGGCTGGTGCTGCCCGGGTGCAGTCTCGTCATCAAGGGACGAGAAGACGTATGTTGTACCGGTTCTCTGGTTCTGACCCGGCGCACCAACCCAGAGGTTGCCGTTCGTGTAGGCCAGTGCTGTGCCGAAAAGTTCATTCTCGGCGCCCTCGGCGGGTGATAAATGACCGCGCGTCTGCCACTGGCCATTCTCGTCCATAGAAAAGAGCGCCACTGTTCCTGGACCCTTGCGGGGCGCCCCGATCGCTACGTTGCCATCGGCAAATGCGACTGCGCTGCCAAAGCCGTCACCAGTGGCACCGTTCTCAAGACTCATCTGGCCGCTAGCTTGCCAATCTCCGCTATCAACGTCGAATTCATAGGCAAGTGCTACGCCTGCACGTCCACTAGAGGACGGCACACCCACAACCGCAACGGATCCTTCCAGTGCTATCGCGCTACCGTCCAGCCGCAGATCTGCCTCCAGCACCAATGTACCAGCGGCCTCCCACGAGCCTTCGGCTTGCCGATACGCGTGCACCGTAGGCGCAGTGTCGGTGTTTCCCGTTGATACTACAAGGAGGTGTTCACCGCTAATCGCCACTGATTCGCCGAATGCAGGGGCATCCGACTCCAGATACGTGCGCTGGGCCCACTGGCCATCGCCATCGCGTGCAAAGACATATACGGCACCTTGAAGCGGCGCACCAACTGCCAGCCAGTCATCCGCTGCTGCCAAGGAGCGTCCAAATCCCAGGGCATCATCACCACTGGGCTCCGGATTCAGCGTACCGGCCTGCTCCCACGTTCCGTCACTATTGCGCTCGAAGATGAATACACTGCCCGGAAGCAGAAGGTTGCGACCTTCGCCGGCGAGAATTTGGTCTCCGCTGACAGCAACCGCATCACCAAACATCAGAGCATACTGCGCTGAAGTAGCCGTGCTGGTCGCTATGCACAGCGCGAATACAACGAAAAGGAATCTCATCGTTCGTTGGGCCTTGTTGGAAGAATGTAATCCAGCAATAAAACACAATTGCCGGACACTTTCCACTCGGGTTGCTAGAGAATTCGCTCTTGCGTTTTACAGCAGCAGTCTGCTTACCGCTCAGGCGAGTAGCTCGTGCCAGACCCAATGGCAGTCCGCCTTTCTGTGGCTGCACCTGAATTCAGGCGGCCCATCCAGGTTGGGATGGTGAGAGGCTGTGCCTTGAAAGGCCCTACTGCCGGCAGGCCAGGGTCTGGGTTTTCTGTCAGGTGGCTTGCGGACCATATGCACCACACGAAGCAGTTGATGCAAATCCGGCTACAACTCGCTGCAAGTGAAGCGGCAGAGTGTCATGCCCGACAACGCAATCACACGTGTGTGATTCCAGTGCATCTTCCGGATGGCCGAACATGCAATCCGCAGCGGAATGCTTGGGAAGGCGCAACTACTTCGATATCACCCGTCCTTCGATGTGCGTGCGCTTTACACTGTAACTCGGTGCCAACGTGAGAGCGGTGGAGTGTCAAAGGGATCTACTTAGTGCTCGGGTGTCCTTGGGGACCAAGGCGCTCGCCATCGAGTTGCGCCGGTTGATAGTCCCGTGCCGCCATCGTCCTAGCAAGCAGAATTCCGGCTTGTGTGCCTTGCCTTGGAGTCGGTTTCATCGCATTGCGGATCGACGACCTTCCATTATTCTCTTTCTTCTGCAGCCAACATTCGATCAAGGCTTCCAGTGTTCAGCCGAATGGTACCGCGCAGGGCAGGGCAGCCACTGTACTGATTAACTCGCACGTTTGGCTATGGCCAGGAACATACGCTTGAACCCGTCGGCTGTTGGAGGCCGAATTCGCGGTATGCTCAATGCGCATTGGGCCGTTTGCTGCCAGTCTTGGAAACGGCTTCTCAAAGCTGGGCTTGGATTGCTGCTGGGATTGCACATTTTTAAGTTGGGTTTCGGCAGCTTCTGCCGAGATGGGCCCTCAAAGTAGATATCTTTTGGCAATGGATTGGGCTTCGGGTCGAGTGTGTGGGTGCAAATGGGACGGTGCATGCCAATGCGGGCCCAATTGCGTGCTCACACGCGGATTTTCGGGCGTAGGCAGGCTCGTGGAGTGACTTTCCGGGCACGATATCCCGCAGGGATCCTCTGATCGCACGCGTAAGCGGCGATCTTGGCAGGGTGCAGCGCCTCAGAGCGTCCAGACAGCTGCGGGTTTTGCGTTATGCCAGCGTCAGCAGCGCACTACTGCGCTGTGGCATCCAGCGGCAGGTGTTGCCTTTGCAGCCCCCTGGGGCTGGCAGACCGAATCCCCACTAACCCATCGACCCCCGGAGGTGCTCAGGACCTGGGTCAGCTCCTTCATGTCCTCCCGGCGTATCGGCTTCAGATTCGACTCGTACTGCATGAATATCGCCCCGCACCAGCGCTGACGCATCCCCGATGATCCCCAGCGCTTCACGTTCCGTGATCGGTTCGCAATAATGCTGTTGAGGTTCTCGATGATGTTCGTCGTCTTCAGGCTGTCTCTGACAGCCTGGTTCCGCACCCCCAACCGGTGAAGCGTCAGCGTATCCTCCAAACCCTCCTCCAGACTGCGTGCGGCTTTCGGACACGATCGCTGCAGCGCTTCATGCAGCGACGCAAGCGCCGCCCGTGCCTCCGCGTACGTGGGCAGTTCCCAAGCCGCCTGAAGCCGGCGCTTCATTTGCGTGGCCGCTGGCTTGCTTTTGATGTGACGCGTCACATTGGTACGCTTGTGCCACTGGCAGCGCTGGAATTCGACCGCATCCCCAAACACCGCGCTGATCCCCTTGCGAAGCCCGCGGCTGCCGTCCACCTGCACCAACAGCTTGTCGGTATGGGTGAAGCCCCGACGCAACAGATCCTGCAGCAGCGACTCCACCTGCGCACTGTTCTCGGTACGGCTTTCCGCAAAGCCCAGTACGACCTTCTCGCCCTCGGTCGTGATGCCCATCGCTACGGTCATCTGCATACCAGCCAAATACTTGCCATCAAGCAGGAGCACCGCAAAGGTGTGCTGATCGAAGCGGCGCGTCTCAAATGCCTCCAGTAGCGCTGCCGTCTGCGTTATGAAGGCGTTGCCTATGCTGCTGGCACTCAACCCCAGACTATCGGTGAAGACTTGGGCCGCCTGCCTGTAATTGCGCCGCGACAGTCCACACAGCAACCTTCTTACCACGCTTTCCCGGTCCATAAGCCCACGCTCGCGCAAGAGGCGGTACGTTTGCAGAGGACGCTCCTTTCGGGTTCGTACATTCCGCACGCGCGGAACGCGGACCGCAATGCGCTCCAAACCGACGCGGATGGAACCCGGATTCGCCCCCCAGCGCTGAAAGCCGGTCTTATGGTGCTTCCCACGTGCGCCGCATATGAAGTGGGCCTCGGCTTCCATGACCCATGTGGCCATCTTGGTAAGAAGATGATCAAGACTTCCAAGGCAGCTGGCCAGGCCGATGAAATTCCTTTGCGCAAGCCCGCGAAGGTCCTCGATGAGTGATTGATCCAGCATAGGGGTATGGGTCATCATACGGCGTTGAGGTTGATGAGAATCTCACGAAGTTGTGGCAGATGGGCCGCATGGGCCACACGGCGCAGATGAGCCTCGTGTTCCAACAGTGCCAGTGCCATCTGTTCGCGTTGCTGGAAAACGGCGCTGGCCGGGGTCTGCAACCTGCGACTGATGGCATCCATGAAGCGCATCACGCGTAGCCCCCGGTCGAGCTTGAGCAGCATGCCCGTACGTTGAATCGTCAGAGATTGCTCCAGGCCCTCCCATAAAACCTTCGCTGCGGACCGATTGACGCGCGTCAAGTCCTGGTGAATACGGGTGAGTGCGCGTTCAGCTTCCCGGGCATCGAACCCATTCCATGCCTGGCGGAGGCGATTGCGATACACAGGAACAAGGTCTTCCGGAAGACCGCAGGTGATTTGATCCAACAGCGAATTGAGACAGCGCTGTATAGCGACCTTGGCGCCGAACACCTGGCGCACCGCCGATTGAAGTCCCGTACTGCTGGGCAGCACACAGAGCAGCCCATCGGCGGCCGAAAGACCACGATCGCACAGCGACTGCACAAAGGACGTAAGAGCAGAGACGTTTTCAGGGTAGCACGCTACAAGGCCAAGTATGCGGCGATAGCCCGTGATGGTCAGACCCGCTCCAAGAACGATGTTAACGCCGCGTGGGCACAGCCCGCGCAGCCAGATCGCAACGATCGGGTCGTCTTGCAGACTGCGCGAATGCAACAGCTGCCACGCTTCATTCAACTGCGCCGAGTCTGGCTTTGTGTCCTGCGCCGCAGCAGAAGCCTTGATCACTACGGGCGGTGGCGCCGGCTGCTGCTGCGCTGCCGGAATGGGCCAGTCGGTGGTCAATTGTTGCAGTATGTGCGTGCAGAGCTTCATCAGAAGCCGCCGCGAGTCACCGGAGGGATTGATCTGGGCGTCTGCAGGCGCCTCAGTGCTCCCCAAAACAGGCTGTGAGGGGTTCATATGGTTGGAAAGGAGTGGTGGAGGCTAGGGTCCACCTCCACAGCAACTCTCCAATTCCCAACTTGAATTTGTGCGATCCCTTGCTGCTCGCCGCAAGTTCCTCGAAAGCGCTGCGGGATGAGGCAAATGGTGGGTCACTATTGTACTGAACATAGTAATCGAGGGCGAAGCCGAATATGACTGAGTGTGTGTCCTAGGCAGAAGCAACTGGCTCAGCGATCGGGCAGCGTTTGTCAGTGG
Organism: Rhodothermales bacterium; assembly: GCA_965262785.1. GTDB lineage: Bacteria > Bacteroidota > Rhodothermia > Rhodothermales > Bin80. Next base: position 3,883,431 of record OZ253559.1, on the reverse strand, counting down.
AATTGCACCAACGAACGAATCTGGCAGCCTGGGATTTGTCGCACGTCAGTTTTGGGACCCAGCAGTGCATGGACCTGTGTGGGAATGGGTTCCTCTACAGCGAGCCATAGCATGTCGCATGATGCTGGATGAGGGCTATTCCTGGTGCGAAGGGCGCCGCAGGCCAGTGCCCGGTATGTGGACCGGGCCCATAGAATTGACGCCATGCTAATGGCGCATTCGATCCTGAGTGCGAGTACGGCATAGTGCTGAAAACTGGCCTGGATACGAGTGCGAGGCACAAGCGCAGTAGGATTCGCGCAGATGGCAAGGAGCTGCAAAGCCTTTCTCCGCTCCACACCCTTCGGCAGCAAACGAGGCTACTCCGCCTGCCCAATGGCACGCAGGAGTCGGGACTTGTCACCGGTAAGCTCCCAATGGATAAGCGTCGTGGGAATGACACCCGCCCGGTTGAAGTCATCCATGAAGGTAGACAACACGAATTCTCCTTTTCGCTGCCGCGCATATTCCGCGATGAGGTGCTCTATTTCAATCTTGCCGATGACATAGCTCGTCCCATAAGCAGGCTGCTGCAGGTAGAATTGCTCCTCGTGCTGAATTGTACTTCCGTTCGCCGGGAGTAGTCCCCAGGGTGTCCACTTGGAAGCAAAAACGGTTGCCTCATCGAATGTCATCTGTAGCCCGTGTTGGTACAACCCGCCCAGGCCGCGCGCAGCTCGTTGCGCCAAGAGGATCCAAACGAGCTCCCGAGCAAGCGGGCGATCGTCGAGTAGTCCGGCGTGCATCATCATTTCCTCCATTCCGGTTGCCATACCCTCTGCGCGCGAGTCGAATGCGTTGTAAAGAAGCGGCGTCTGCCTGACTCGGCTAGGGTGCGGCTCTTCGCGCATTCGCGCAAGGTCGAACCAGTGGTAGTGGTGCGTGCGCATCACAATGGGATCGCGGTAGGTGATCTCTGAAAAGAAGCCGCGCAGCCCGTCTGAAGGGACAAACGACCCGATACGCTCTCGCAGGGCGTGGTTCATATAATCCTTGATTGGGACCACCTCATTCTCGGTCAGAAATGACATGTACTCAGCTACGGCAGCATTTAGCCTTACATCGTATTCCTCGGCCGACGCTATGCGCGAAAGTGCTGGCAGCGCCCGGTTGCGGTGCTCCTCAAGGCGCAGTGCCGCATGCGCGCGGGCAAGCTCCCGCGCCATGATCAGGACCTCGTCTTCCCAGGAGTAGGGGAGCAGGTGTACGTTTTGGAGCTTCCAGGTGTGATTCTCCTTGCCTATGCCAGATGGTCCGGCCTTCAACGGCAGTTGGGCCTCGATCCATGCAGCAAACGAGTCCGAAGCCGCCTGAGCTTCCTGCGCAGCAGCCCCAAGGCTAGGATGCGCAGCTTGCACGTTGGCAGCAAGCTGAGCCAGATTTGCGCTCTGCTCGCGGATCGACCGTTCCGAGGTAGCCCAGAGGTCCCGGGCGTCTCCGGTCAAGTTTGTGCGTGCCGCGGCATATAGAGGTTCCATTGCGCGCAGGCGTTCAGCGATCTCCGCAGCAGCATCTGCGGACAAGGGCCACTGGAAACGGGAAAGCTCAATGGCTCCATGGATCGTAGGACCCTCGCGCTCGGGCACATCCGTTGGTGACGGAAAGAACCATACATAAAACGCCGGATCGCGCTCCCACGGCTGTAGTACGCGGTGGTCAAACTCCAGCCCATTCATTTCAGCCCATACGAGGTACCAGTCAACCTGCTCTGCAACGCTCCAACCAGTAGTGTCGCAACTTGCAAGCGTGGCCCGCCAGCCCGCTAGTGCAGCGTGTTGGGCTTCCATGGCCGCTTCGGAGTATTCCGGAACGCCATCAATCATCCCAGGTGCATTAAAGGCCCGCCATTCAATGAAAAATTCTACCAATTCCGCGTGGCTTGCGGGTGGACTCTGGGTTAACTCAGGTGCTGACGATGTGCACGCTGCTATTATGCAGGCAAAAAGTGCGACAGTAACTTTATTATCCTGCATAGCTTACATGTAGTGGGCCGCCGAAAGGTAGCCATTGGAGCCGACAATAGGTATGGAATTGCAATGATGCACCGCAGTCAGCCGCAATGAAGACGTACCCGCCGCATGCAAACGCCACGCTGGGCTTCGACGTCGTATGCGCATTTATTCGTAGACATCTCTTGGGTTCGCTGGGCGAAGATGCACTGGCCCAGATCACGGCGGCAAGCACGCTGGAGGAGGTGCGCATCCGGTTGGGTCGCGTCGCGGAACTTCAGCGCATCTTCCAAATGCAGCGCGGGGTGCCCACAGACGACTTCGTTGATGTGCGGAGTACCCTTGAGCGCATCGCGCCTGAAGGTGCGTACGTTTCCGGTACCGAGCTATGGGATTTGCGCCGGGTCTGCAGAGCGATGCGCCGGCTACGCACCTGGTTTGCGGGCTCCGAGTATCCGTTGCTCAAGCAGTGGACTGCGCAAATTACGGTGCTGCAGCCGCTAGAGGAGTATATAGAAGCCATGCTGGATCCTGGCGGCGAGGTACGGAGTAGCGCTTCGGAAACGCTGACCCGCCTTCGCAGCGCGCTTCGACGCCGCAAGGAAGCACTGCGCGCGCGGCTCTTGGCAGTCTTGCGCGGTGCCCATAGTCGCGGCTACGCCACCGAAACTCTTCCGACCGTTCGCGGTGGGCGTATGGTCGTACCCATTCGCGTGGAAGCCAAACGAAAGGTTAAGGGCTTCATCCATGGCGCCTCTGCCACGGGGCAGACGGTGTACATCGAGCCTGCAGCTTGCCTTGAATTAAACAACGAAGTTCGGCTCCTCCAAGAGGAAGAGCGTAGGGAGGTCGAGCGCATTCTCCGTGCAGCGGCCTCGCGGGTACGCGAGCATAGCACAGCGCTTCGAATCAACCTGGACTGCTTGGGTTATTTCGACATGCTCCAGGCCATCGCGCGCCTGGCCTCGCGGCTGGAGGCCGTATGTCCAAAACTCAACCGAAGCGGCATCATCGACATTCGTAGGGGACGGAGCCCCGCGTTGCTGCTACACCTTGGGACGCCGGATGCCGTAGTGCCATTTAATGTTACTCTGGGAGATGAGGTGCGCACACTAGTGATAACCGGGCCCAATGCGGGTGGCAAGACGGTGGCGATGAAGGCCCTGGGTCTGCTATCCATCATGATTGCCTATGGCATGCCGGTGCCCGTTCACCCGGAGAGCAACCTGTGCCTGTTTGACCAGGTTATGGTAGAGATTGGCGACAACCAGTCCATTGAGCAGGATCTGTCGACGTTTAGTGCCCGCATGAAGGGACTTGGCACCATGGTTGCTGAAGCGGGGCCCTGTACGCTGATCCTGGTCGATGAGATAGGGACTGGAACGGATCCAGCCGAAGGTGCTGCGCTGGCGCAGGCTGCCTTAGAGCGTTTTACCGAAGCTGGTGCACGCACCGTAGTAACTACCCACCATGGTACACTCAAAGCGTTCGCGCACAACGCAGCCGGCGTAGAGAACGGCTCGATGGAGTTTGATCGGAAATCGCTTAACCCCACATTTCGCTTTAGGCAGGGCTTACCGGGTTCGTCATACGCCTTTCTTATCGCGGAGAGGCTGGAGCTGGACCCTGCCGTACTCGCACAAGCGCGTGTGCTGTTGGGTCATACTCAGGTCTCGCTGGAGTCGCTTCTGCTGTCCGTGCAAGAGCAGCGCAAGGCACTTGCCAGTAAACTCCAGGCGCTGGAGGGGCGGTTGGTGCGAAGCCGAATCCTTAGGCGCCCTCGTGTCAAGGTGTCCAGCCGGACCAAGTCTTCCAAGAAGCCTCGGTCGATGGCAAAAAAGCGGCACCCGGGCGCAGCGCGCAAAGAGTATGCGCCAGCGTTTGTTGCAGTTGGCGCACGTGTTGTGCTTGATGGAGGAACCACCGAAGGTGATGTGTTAGCGGTGGAAGGCACCCAGGTCACGGTTGCATTCGGATCAGTGCGTGCAAAAGTTGCGGCAAAACGCCTGCGGCCCGCGCCCCAAATGTGCAAGGCACGCCCCACAATGAAAGAGACACCGTACGATTCGCGAGTGGCATTGGATTTGCGTGGATTCCGGGTGCAGGATGCCGTGCAGGCTGTCGAAAAGCTGATTGACAACGCCGTGCGGGCCAACATTTCTGCTGTGCAGATTCTCCATGGCAAAGGAACGGGTGCGCTCCGGGAGGCTATCCATACACACCTGGCTGAGTCGAGCGCGGTGGAAGAGTTTTCTTCGCCACAGGTCAATCCAAGCGTGACCTATATACGCCTCGCGTAGCGTGCTATGCCATGCCAACCCGCTTGCGCAGCACCCATTCCGAGGTGAGCAGTGCTAGCACGAGAGCGAGAAGTAGCGGCCATTGCCACAATGCGCGTTCACGAGTCTCGACGGTAGGCCTTGGCACAAATAAGCTGTCCGCGGCAAGTATGCGCTCAAGTGCATCCATGTCGTGCACTGTCAGGTACCGCCCGCCCGACCGATCAGCAATCTGGCGCAGGAGTGGCACATTGGCGCGCATTTCGGAGTATTCCAGCACCAGTTCGCCGACCGTGAAGGTGCCGGTGTCCATTCCAAGAGGGGCCTCACCTCGCAGTGCGCGTACTTCGTAGGAATACGATCCTTCCGGCAGTGTGCCAATGTCCGCGGCATAGCGGCCGTTGCCTAAGCCCGCCAGCGTATACGGGAATCGCGTACCGTCCGGCGCGGTGACGTCAACGACTACGGAAGCGCCGTCAACGTCCTGCAGACTCTCGTCGTAGACTTGGCCTGAAAACTGGACTGCCTCGCCACCTGCAAATGTCTGCTGTACCGGCCTGACGCGAACTCTGCGGTTATCTTCCGGCGCTAACAACCACTGTGCCAAGTTATCAAGAAGAGCAGGCCACCATCCGTCACTGTCGGCAAGGTCTTCTGGAAGATTCTTCCATCGCCACATGCCGGACCCGAGCAGTGCTGCAGATCTTATGCCGCCGCGACTGCGGACAACTAGCAGGGGGCTATCCACATTGATGCCTCCGACGTTAGCCTGTGCCAAAACGCGAGCGTCCGGGCTGACTTGCCATCGCGTTGCATTGAATAGTATCGGGGGCAACTGCAGCGTGGATATGGGTGGTAAATCCTGCAGCGTAGCATGTTGCCTGCCCAATGGCGTTAGTTCAAAGGCTGCTTCTCCGTAGAGAGACCGTCCTTGCACCGGCACCACAGGCAGCGACTCTCCAAGGAAGTCACGCATTAGGGCGACGCTGGTCTTTTGGGTCAGCACAAAGAAGAGGCGCGCCCCAGATGCGGCAAAACGTTGGGCTATACGGGGACTGGCATTGGAGCCAGGGAATCCTACAAGGACGATAAGGTCAAAGGCCGCAAGCGAATCTGGAAGTGGTCCCTCGTAAAAGGTCTGCGCATCTTTTTGTACGCGGGTTGTCACTTCGCGCTCCTCTTCGTGGCGGAGGATGCTGTGTATGGCTGCGAGGTCTGGATGAGGCGCTCCCGCAACCAGCAGCACACGTTGCCGGTTTTCCAGAATATTGACGGGCACCGTAGCCACGTTGTTTGCGTGCGTGGCTTCACCCTCAAGGCGTGAGATGCTTGCAGTCAGTTGATGCAGGCCGGCGGATGGCGGTGTGTATTCCATGCTGACCGGCAAAATGATGCCATCCGCTGGCAGCCTTGTGCGTATCGTACTCAGGACGGTGCCGCCGCGCGCAATGGACACTGCGACCTGCTGGTCCTCGTAGCCTAAGGCCAGAATTGAAATATCGACCGGCATTTTGGTGCCAGCGTAGCCAATCTCATTGGTTAGCAAGCGCCGGATCTGTATGTCTCGTTGCTCCAGGGTGTCTCCAACCGCCATGGTATGTATGGGCACGGAAAATTCGGCCGCTACATAAAGCGGGTTGCGTCCCGTGTTATACTGCCCGTCAGTCACAAGAAGGATGCCGGCCAGGTGATTGCTGGCGAACTCAGCTTGGATGGTGGCGAGAGCGGTGGCAATGTCTGTACGCACCCCTGTGGTCTTAAGTGAGTCCGCGGCACTAAGGGCACGAGGTTTGCTGCTGAACCCGTAGAGTCTTACGTCGGCCTCAAGTGTGGGCAGAGCCTGGAGCGCAGCCCGAAGCACGGAGTCGTGGCGCGCGATGCTGAGGCTTTCGTCCACCAAGACGGCCAAGACGGGTAACTCTTCGCGTCTGACATCGTGGTGCCAGAGTGGCCGGAGCAGCAGGGCCAGGCACAGGAAAAGGGCGCAAAAGCGAAGCGCCGGCAAGACCACTCGCCACGGCGTCGGCGGGCGAAAAGAGCTATACCGATAGGCCAAAACGGAGGCGGCCAGCGCCAGCGCAGCACACGGGAGGAGCAGTAGCCAACTGTTCCCAAACTGAATCATACGTTATTCAAGAGCGCACGTATGCCGCCGTAATGCACAATTAGAGCTAGGGGCAAGCAGCCGTGGCCGCCCTGCCTGAATCGCTATACCGCTCCAATCTTAAACGCGCACATCACTGTTTTGTGCATTCCCAAGAGGAGTGCAAAGGGTGTAGCTGGCGCCCTGATTTTGTACCGGCACATAAGCCGCCCCACTCTGGATAGTTTTTGTTGAGCGCTGTCCGACAATTGTTCACGCTTTTCCATTGTGCGGCACGCCCCATCTACTCGCCGCAAGTTGCTATAGAGCCCAGCCAGACCTTTCGACGCTATGCACGTTGTACCCAAGCAGTTCGCTTAACCCTAGCTGCAGAAAGGCGGGTGAAGGCTCAGAATTTGGTCAATTGCTAAAGCGTGGAGGCAATCACCGTAAATTCGGGCCAGGGCACACCGGCTAAAGGAACCAAGCGAAAGGCGACGCAGCTTGAACTGGGGAACTCAGGTGTGGGCGGGGCCAGGCTTGGCATCATTTGGCGAATCCACTGCAAATGAACTGGGTCCTGGTCTGGATTGCTGGTCAAGTCCTCTGGCTCAGCATCGTCAGCTGGATATGGGAATTGCCCCAACGGGCATTCCGATTGCCTTACTCTTGGCTTCCAAGCGCGGGTGTTGCAAATGGGCTCGCGGAAACTTGCGCGATGGGCAGCTTTCGAAGCCGCGCGCCTCTATGGACGCTGCCAACGCAGCCCGCCATTTCAGCCTATGCACGGCTGGGTAAGCACAGGGACTCGAGCCGGTGCAATTCTGAGCACAAAGCACTCTCCGGGCCGATGCCTGAATTGGGCCGGGGGTGCACTTGTTGATACTTAGGACGGTATTTGGCCCGGTCGCGCGGACGCACCCTGTGAGCACTTGCCTCCAACAGTTCAGGGGGTGGGTACGCCGACTGGTGTCCGACGCGCACTGGCAGCAGTGTTGGCACTCGTGCTTTGCGCTACAACCTGTGAAGACTGGCGCCTCGATTCTGACATGCCGGAGGAGAAGGCCCAGCGGCACACAGTTATGTCTGGCTCCTAACGCACGTGAACCATCAGTCCGGTTTGCGTTTCGCCCCCGGCCTCTACCACATACGTGTAGAGCCCGGCTGGCAAGCCTTGGCCCTGGATAGTGATTGTATGTGTTCCGGCGCTAAGTGGACCCACATGCGGGACCAGGACACGCTGGCCAAGAACATTTCGCACGGTAATCTGCACGTCACTGATTGGGCGCGAGAGTTGCACCTCGAAGAAGGCCTTATCCCCAAACGGGTTAGGGTAGGGTTGGCGGACAACAAAAGACGATGGCACGGGCGAAACACCAGCTACGGCCGTGCCGATCATTTTGGCCTTATCAATCGCTGCCTGAGCATTAACTATGCCCCAGCCCAAGTTGTTGTCTGGACTTGCGGACTGGCTTGCGGTCGAGGTTAGAACCTCCCAGACCTCTTTGGGATTAAGGTCGGGGTTAACCTGGAGTATCTGACAGACGATGCCCGTAACCATGGGAGCAGAAAACGAGGTGCCGCCGGCGTAGCGAAAAGTTCCTCCAGAGGCAATGTACACCAAGGACCCTTGTGCAGAAACATCGGGCTTAGTGCGACCGTCAGCTGTGGGACCCACACTGCTGAAATTAACCTTTGCGCCGTCCCCGTGAACGGCTCCCACCGCGATGACAGAATCGCCATCTGCGGGTGTGGTGACAACACGCCAAGGCGCATTGCCTTCGTTGCCCGCAGAGGATACCGGGACTACGCCTTTTTGGGCAGCGAGGTCAAAGGCAATGGTGGTTACACCGGTATCGCCGTCCATGTCGGAAGGTTCGTATTCTGTTTCGAGAGTATCAAACGTCGAGTAACCCAGGGAAGAGTTAATGACATCTACCCCAGAGGCTTCCATCCATTCGACTGCGGCAACAAAATTGTCTTCTTCCACGTTGCGTTCCAGTGGGGCCCACTCGGTGTGCGCGACATACACGGTGTCGGCTCCGTTGCAAGGACCTATCAGCTGATTGGGAGCGTTGCCTAAGGTCACTGAACTGGTGCTCAAACCGTGAAAGCTAAAATCCCGCTGTGTGCCCACGCCGGGGTCGTCGGCCGTGTAGTTGCGGTATTTCACTCTGTTGGCGTTGGCGAGATGGGCCGTTGCAGGGTGTCCAAGCTGCACGCCGTTGTAATCGAAGCGCGTGTCGACGAATCCCACGATAATGCCTTGCCCGTTGATGCCATTGTCAAGCGGTGTGATTGCGTTCACGAGTTGCAGTTGCCCACAGGATGGTCCGCAGTCAAGCCGCCTGGAAAGGGGATGGGCAATAACGGGCGGCACTGGAATCGGTGGTGAAATGTTCGTGGAAAGTCCCGCCACCGGCTGTAGCTTGCGGACAAACGGCATTTGACTCACTGCATGGCGCTGGTTAGCATCGAGATAGGCCGAGACCGCATTCAGCCATCGGCTGCGACGGACGACCTCCACACCCTCTGCCGCCAATGTGCTCAGATATAAAGGCGAGATGGGGGCATCATGCGCTGCCGTCCAACTGCTGCCACGCCGATGGCGTCGTTCCGCGGCTCGATCGCTGATGTAGCCGGCCTCAACCTGGGTGGTTTTGCCGGCGCCGTCAAGCTTATCGGTGAGAAAGATCCACGTCTTCTCCACATCCTGAGCGGACGCGAGATGCGCGGCCGAAGTTAGGCAAAAAACTGCGAGGGCAGTAAGGATTTTCATGGGGACTGATGAGATTTGAATTGATCAGGCCAGGGGGCGGCAGTCTCGGCTCTATGGGCCGCGTGCGTCAGTATTTCGAGCAGAAATGCGGCAATAACCGTGCCTATCGGTGGCTCAGGAAGTCGCGGCTTCCGCTGTAGGAAACGCTGGATACTCGTGATTGGGGGCGGGCTCCCTTCTAAAAGCAGCACGAGGGTGCGAAGTTCCAGAATATTCGGAGCGCGTCCTTGGCGCTGCCGCAGGCATCTGGATCAGCTTGCACAGCGAAGACTCAGGCTCACTCTCCGAGGGCTCACTACCACTCGCTGCGCAAAGAGGGTAGCAAGCGGGTATAGACCGCTTCCCGCTGAATGCGCGAATTGACCACGCCGTCAATGCCGGGACGTACAAGCGGCAGGATTGGGGCTCCGGGAAAAAAGCCGGCGTGTTGGCGGCTGAAGAGGGCTCGCGAAGCAAGGTTCGCGCAAATGGTTGTTGACTGACTGCCATTCGCTGGGTAGGGTTCAAGTAGGCCATGACGGCGTTGTGGCGGCTACTCTGACGCAAGACGTCAACCCCTTGTGCTTCTTGGGAGTTGAGGTAAGCAGGAAAAAGGGGGGCATGCAGCAATAAAGACCACTGGCTGCCGCAATGCTCCAGGCCGCGCGCCGTGACATAGCCTGATTCAGCGATGATACTATAGTCCGTGCAGTCAATATTGTCCGTGGAGAAGCCCCACCTGTTCTGCATACCTCACGGCCTCAGGGACTGCGCTGTTGCGAGAAATGACATGGCAAGGCTGGGAGAAATAACCCTCGTAGCGAAGAATCAAGACGTTAATCGGAATGGATACAGGCCAAGCCGTCAGGAGGTATCGATACATGGGCGCCGCAGCGGCCACAACCTGGAATTAGGGCCCGGCGCACATAGCCCACAGCCGTCTCAGCTGTGGCTTCGCATGTGCCTGACCGCTGTCGGCAGGCCAACTGTAAAGGTCAGAATTGCGTTACGTACATTGGCCAGGACACTGCGTTACCTCCAGCCATACCTTGTAGAGGCTGTCTAAGCATCGCGCAGTGCCGCTCCACTAAAGGCCGCTGGAAGAAGCTCAGCAACGGGGTATCCTCCTGGCGCGGCGGCTCCGCGGTCAAGCCATATCATGGAATCTGGAGCCCACTCTACGAGAAGCTGCCGGCAGGCACCGCACGGAGTTCCCTGCGTATCCTTCGGACACGTCACATAAACGTCAACAAGATCAGTCAATCCCAGTGATATGGCGGAAACAATGGCGCTCCGCTCAGCGCAGACTGCACGCGTCCAGTCGCGATGTTCGACGTTAACTCCAGAAACCAGTTTGCCTTCACCTGTGCGGACGATGCATCCAACGGGAAAAAGCGAATATGGCGCTAGACTTCTACGGGCAGCGGCGCGCGCTAGGGCGACGCCGCGCTCAGGTGACAGTCCTTCGGGCACCGGGGCAGTGAGGTCGAGCATGCGGCTCGGGGAGGGAAGAGGGTCACCGGATGCAAAGACATCGGGAGCCATAGGACTCAGGGGGCCCGTTGGGGCTTCCGCCAGGAAGGCGCGATCCTCAGGCCGCGCAGCATCGCTTAGAGCTATACTCACGACGTCGTGACGCCCCGCTGCTACTGCGGCCGCAACGGCAGCCGTGACGGCGGGAATGGTGAGCGAAAACGAGGCGCTCTCCACACGCACGCCCGGTATCCAGGCCCCGTCCGACAACAGCAGGGCGGCGCCGCGGGGCTGTTTAGAGTAGGGCGCGCGCGAATGCTCTGTAGCATTCGACGCCAATGTCCGCAGCACATAAATAGGCGACGTATCGGTGCGCATAGGAACGGTAACGCGGGCGCACTCGTTCACTTCGGAAGGGCCGGGATGGCGGAATAGGTAGACGCAACGGACTTAAAATCCGTTGGCCCGAGGGCCGTGCGGGTCGAGTCCCGCTCCCGGTACTAGAGTCCGAAGAAGCCCGCCTTCTTGCCGCGGGGGCGATAGATGAACTTGAGCATCACGTAGCGTCCCAGCGACAACACGCGTGAGGTTTGTACATACGTTGGGGCATTGGTGTAGTTGATGCCCGTATTCCTGTCGAAGACGTCTATCACTTCCAAGCGTATTTCTCCGCGTTCCTTCAACAGCAGGTGCGAGGCGGACAAGTCAAGCCTCAAGATGTTATCCTGCCTGCCAAACTCGCTTGAGCCGCTTCGATTGTCTTGGCCACCAAATGCGTCCTGGTCAAAAATCCGGTACCATAAGTTTGACTCCAGGGTGAACTTGTCCGACGGATGCCAGATCACGTCGCTGTGAATGGTGCTGTTTACGTAGCTCTGGTTGGCCTCTTTGTTCAGCGAGTAGCGGTTGTTATTGAAGGTAGCGTTGATGCCAGCGTTCACCTCAACCAGATCGGTAGACCGGTTTCGCACGCGTAAGCCCAACCTGTTTGTGAGCCGGCGGTTTTTGTTTTCGGCATTATTGATGAATTCGGCACCTGTTGCCAGGTTAACGTTGTTGCTCAGATCTACTGTGATGCCCAGCGGCCGGATGGGCGTTTCGAAGCCGACCCTACCACTTGCATTCCAGCTACCCACGTCAGAGTTGACGGGGCTACGTACTTGGCGCAGCTGCGCGTCAACGGTCCGCGTGGTCACGATCTCATTGTTTGTAATTCCTACGCTGAACCCGGTCGAGAAACCCACAAAAGAGAATTGGTCGTAGAAGTTGAACTCGCCTCTCAAGGAGTGCGTGTATTCAGGGCGCAAGTCTGGATTACCGACGTATATGCGCAAAGGGTCAGAGTTGTCCGTGAACGGCTGCAGCTCCGTGATCGACGGCACGCGTGAGCGGCCGCTGTAGCGGAGCGATAGCCGTTTGCCGTTTCCCAGCGAATGGCGGTAGCGTGCCCACGGCAACAGGTGCGTATAACCACTGGTGATCTCTTGCTGGGCGATCACGATGGTACCCTCCAGGGACGAGCGCTGGACCGTTAGGCCGCTGGAGATCCAGACTTCTTCCTTGGGATTGATGCTCAGCTCTATGCCACTGGACAAGTACTGGTATGACTGCTCAAATTCATCGCTGAGTCGCGCATTCAGGATCCGCTGGCCATCCACCAGGTCGTGAAACGCCTTGTCCTTACTGCGACTGGAGGTGCGATGCCTCGCAAATACCTCCAGCGTCCGTCCCTCGCCTAGTGGCTGTGTCAGGGCCAGGCGCTGCGAATGCTCGAGCTCAGCGCTGGCTTCTTCTTGTTGCTGGAGCAACTCCTCATCGGTCTGGAGGTCGCCCAGCGATTCCAGCCTGGTTAGCGAATTGAGGTTGCCGAGGGCATCCGCGCTTTGCGCCTCAATTTTGCCTTCGGCGACCAGGCTGCGGCCGTTTTCCGAGAGCCGCTTACGCCACACCAAAGACAATTCGCCATCAAGATTGTCGGTCTCTTTGTCGGATGCGGTGGTAACGCCTACATGTAAAGCAGTCCGGGCATCCACCATGGTATTTTCAACGGCGTTTCGCGCCATTGAGGCGTTTCCAGCTGCCAGGTTGCCACGGATCCGAAGGTCGTGGCCCGTTCCAAGGTTTATCCTTGCGTACACATTGGCGGTGTGTCGAAGGTTTTTGTTGTCTTGATTGCTGACAAGGCTGCTACGTGCCGACACTCCCGACCCAAGTACCTGCTGCTGATAGGCGGTTCTGTCCCGGGTGGCATCAAAGTGGCTTACGAAGTAGCTACTGTTGATGCTGCTCTTGGGTGCGAAGTCGCGGCTTAGGTTAAGCCCTACGTTTAGTGCCTGCGAAATTCCACCACCAAGCCCGCCGGAGACGTCAAAGTTGCTCCAGACGCCTCTACCCATTGAGGAAAGTGCCCCCGAGCCAATCAAGGAAAACAGCTGTCCAGCGCCAAACCCCTGTCGGCTAACGTTGTTGGCACTCGAAAGTACGGACATCTGTGTGTTAGGGGAGAACCGAAACAGGTTGCCTTGCATGTCATAGCGGCCTTGCTCTGTATTCTCGCCGCCAAGGCCCCCAGTAAGATTGCCGAAATAACCGGTCTTGGCATCCTCGGTGAGAGCGAGATTTATCGTCTTTTCTTCGTTTCCGTCCGGCACGCCCGTCAGCTCGGCCTTGTCCGACTCCTTATCATAGACCTCGACTTGGTCTATAGACTGCGCAGGCAGGTTCTTGGTCGCGATCGTGGGGTCACTGCCAAAGAACTCCTTCCCGTCTACAAGAACATTTTCAACATTCTCGCCGTGGGCTTTTATGGAGCCGTCCCGACTCACCTCAATGCCGGGAAGGCGGCGCAAAAGGTCCTCCGCCACTTCGTTGGGGCGCGCTCCAAAGGCTTTAGCGTTGTAGGTGATGGTGTCGCGTCCAACGGACATCGGTACGCGGTCAGCGCTGACAACAAACTCATCCAGCGCGATTGTCTGCTCGAGCATGGTGAGCTTGCCCACTTCGATATCGGCATCCACCACGTCAAAGTCATGGTACAGTGTCTGGTAGCCGACGTAGGTGATCTGCAGAATGTACTCGCCCGCCTCGAGGCGGCGCACTGTGAACGTGCCGTCTGCCCGGGTGGTGCTGAACCTGGTCAGGGTGGAGTCGGCCCGCGCAAGCGCTACGATAGTAGCGCTTGGCAGTGCACTGCCACTGGAGTCGAACACGGCCCCAGATACGCTGTGCCGGGGGGTTTGAGCCAAAGCGGCGCTTGAAGTTAGTAGTGTGACGGCCAAGGCCACCAAAGCTAAGTGCGAACTGCGCATAACGATTACCGTTTGGGCTCTAGAAGCCAAAGCCTTGATTGCGGATGCGGGACAAGGACTCTCGAAACTCTTTGTTCTTCTCCTCAACGATCTGACTGAACTCCTCCACTGTCACTTCGCGTCCCTCGCTGGGGCGGATGACCTCGAGGGCGTTCTCCAAGTCAAGCTTTGTGGCGGTATAAGTCTGCTTCCCGCCATCTAACGAAATCACCAAGATGAGGCCCGGCAGCCCACCGTACAATGCGGGGCCAGCAGGTACGGGAATCTCGGGTGTAAACCAGGCTTCTACATCCACTGAATCCTGCATCGCCGTAGCCTTGAGGATGCGGTGCCCGAGAAAAGAACGTTCTTCTCCTGACATCCTCCAGGAGGGCAACTCCAGCTCGCCGGTAACCCGAAATGTACGGTCAAGGACAAGGCGCTCCTGCGTGTAGGTGCCCTCGTCAAAGTTGACGTACGTGTCTTTTGGCGGCATAGCAGCAGCGAAGTCCATATCGTCTGTCGATATCGAATTCATGAATGCCATTCCAATCTCCATCATCTTTTCGGGGCCAAGGTCCTCCATCAGCTTCATCGGGTCAAAACTCGCCATGATGCTGTCTCTATGTGCTGTGTCCTCATACATCAGCGACGCCGTAGCATCGAAAATCAATAAGTGCCGCTGGGCCTGGTGTGTCGGGAACTGCGCCAGAAGGTCCTCTATGCCCTCCATGTCCTTGACCTCATCCGGGAGCTCGAAGTCTGTCGCTGTGGATTGGTCATAGTACACTGTGCCATGCTGCGCAGCTGCCGCAGCCGGGAGAACTGTCAGGGCAACGGCCCAAAAGAGGTATTTGGACATTTGGGATGGCTGGCTGGTGAAAACGCACTGGGCGCACGCAGGGGACCCAACGAGTGTCGCCAAAGGCGGGCGTCACCTATGAGACGAAAGCACGGCGTAGGGGTTGCACTCACCTCGGTTTGGGGCTCAGTTTTCTACATGCCGACGCGCATAGTGCTACTACGGCGGTGCCAATGGACCGCGAGTATTGACCGAATGGCATCTCCTGCTCGAGGCGGTCGACTACTGCCGCCGGATGACGACGTCGAATTTTCCCTGTCCGCGTCTTGTTTTCTCCAGCTCCTCAAGCTTGTCGGCTACGATCTGGTCGTATTCCGCCTGCGTCACACTGCGGCCCTTGGACGGCTCTTCAAATTCAGGGGCATTCTCAAGGTCCAGCTTTACGGCCGTATAGACCTGGCGGCCCTCATCAATGGAGAGTGCCAGGATCAGGCCCGGAAGACCGCCAAAGAGGTCGGGGCCGCCGGGGACAGGAATCTCGGGCGTAAACCACGCTTCAACGGCGACTGTATCCTTCATGGCCGTAGCCTTGATGACATGGTATCCAAGCATGGTACGCTCCTCTCCCGGGAGCCTCCACGCAAGGGCATCCTGCTCTCCGGAAACCAAGAAGGTGCGCCCCCTAAAGTCGCGTTGCTGCGTGAAGGTAGCCTCATCAAAGTCGACGAAGGTGACGCCTGCCGCTTGGTTTCCACTGGCAACTCTCGAAATACGAGCGAACATGACTTGCCCTTGCTGGCCAGCAGATTCAACAGTGAAGGCCTCGCCGCCCGGAGCGCCTGCGGCGCCATCTTCATAGGTCTCATCGATCTTCATGAGTGACGAGGTGGCATCGAATGTCAAGATCTTGCGCGTGGTGAATTCCTTGGGCATTTTGGCAAATGACGCGCTGAGACCTTCGATTTTCATTGCTGCGACTTCATCCGGGAGTTTGAAGTCAACGGAGACGGTGTGGTCGTAGTGCACTGTGCCGTGCTGTGCGTGCGTTACAGTCGGAAGAAGCGCTACGGCAAGTGCAATGCAGGGGTATCGGTACATGGTAGTTGATCTATGGGTTGGTTCGGTTTTTGACGTGCGTTGCAGGGCATGGCAAGCAAAGCGGACCCCTTCCACCTTGGAGAGGGTAGCCACAGAGGCTCGAAATGCTGCATATTTCACTTCGCGGATCCAGCTTCGTTCCAAAGTTCGCCCGTGTCTTACTAGAACGTGCCCTTCATCAACTTATTGCACGTGCGTGGCAGGGGAGCGGGTGAAATCCTCGGCTCGAAGCGTTTGACTACGACTGCCTGACTTTCATCCGGGAAGAATCCTGACGATGTCCAGCTTTGCCCAGTTTCAGAAGCATGTCGGCTACGATCCGGCCGAATTGGCTCTAATTCATTGTGTTCCCCGTTGTGGGCTTATCATTCTTCGTCGTGAACTCAAGGCTTGCGATTCCTTGGAATGGGACCTCCACCCTTGCCGATAGCAAACCACAGGACCAGGCGCGCGCGGCCTTTCTAGCAGCCTGGGACGCCGGTGGCAGCAATTGCATGCGCAGGCCATGCTTCAGCAAGCACGTTGGCCTTTATTGCCGAGGCCCTTGCACCAGGGCGCGAGTATGTGCGATGCTCCTCTCCCGGGAGCCTTCTCGCAGGGTTTCCTGCTTGCCGGTTCTCAGGAGCACTCGTCTCACGAGGCCGCGCCCCTGCGCATACGATTCCTCAACTATTGCGTGCAGCGAGGCGATACCACAGCTCAGGTCCTCACGAGGCAATGTCTTGGATCAGGTGGGTAGCTTGGTGATGGCCACACCAAGTTCACCATGGCCATGGATGACTGCTGAATCCGGCCTCCAACGTCTTCGAGCGCTGCGACAAGCCGTCTGTCTGTGACGGGTGCCAATCCCGTTCAACAAGGCGGTAGCAGTTTCGGGGCCGGGCCCTGCTTGATGCATGCATCGGCGTCTCGGTGCAAGGACAGAGACGAGATAGTGACCGGTATTTGATGGTAACGGCCTGGCTGCACTAGACCGCTACGTGTTGCACGGCAATACGAAGCAACAGCAGAATGGCAAAAGCATTGATGCGAGGCATGTCTGGGGGCACGTGAGTAGGCGGATTCAACCGCTGCATTACCAGCCCGGTCCTAATGCATGGCCCCATATCTGACCATGGCTTGACCTGAAACGTGCCGCCGGGTGTGCCAAGGGTTTCGGTGCAGTAGCAGCGAGCATGCGGGCAACGAAGTCAGCAATACACTCTGCGCGATAGAAGCGCAGCCATATGCACCTGGCATCGTCCTTCTCAATGCTGGCCACAAAAAGCACGGCCCGCACCTGTCGGCGCGGGCCGCTTAACATGCTACTACACCTTACGGGCTAATACCCCGGGTTTTGGACCAGCTTGGAATTGGCCTGCAGCTGCTGCGTCGGTATGGGCGCCACGTTACGAAATGCGGGAGAGACGTCCTTGAATTGCCAAGGATCGTTGTAGCGCGTCTCACCACCATTGACCCCAGCAAAGCGAATGAGATCCTGCCTGCGGGCATGCTCCCAGAAGAGCTCCCGACCCCGCTCACCCAGAATCTTGTCTGCATCCAACTCGGTAAAGCCGTCCACGCCGGCGCGTACACGAATCTGGTTTACCAGTGCCAGCGCCTCCGATGAGCCCGGATTCATTCGCCAGAGGGCTTCTGCCTTGAGCAGGAGCACGTCGGCATACCGGAAGATCACATAGTCGTTGCTCAAGCTGCTACCTATGCCGTGTTCGAATTCGTACTTGCCGATACGCGCGCCGCACTGCCGACATGCGACGGCTTGCAGATCGTTAATCGCTGGAGTGAACGTGAGCGGGGGACCATTCAGGTCAAAGTCGGAATAGATACCGGTATCTGTGATTCGCTCGCCTGCTGCCGTGTATTGGGGGCCTACGATAAAGTTGCCCAGTCGATCATCCATCGTTCCCTGGACACGCTCCAGCCCCGCATCGTCGGCAGTGGGGTTTACGCCCCACACCTCACCCTGCGGGCCGGGATTCTGGGCCGGATCGATTACTGACTCGTACAGCTTCTGCGTAGCAGACCACCCGTTCCATGGCTGATTGCTAAAGTTGTACGTATTCTGGCTTCCGTAGTGCAGCGTCATGACGTGCAAGTTGAAGCCAGTCAGGAAGACCTTATCAAACGGCACGACGAAGATGTTTTCCGGAGAGCCCTCATTGGCCGTCACAAAGTTGTCGTGGTATTTGCCTGCAAGGGTGTAGTTGCCGGAATTGATGATGGCGTCCAAGTGTGTGAGCGCGTCGCTCCAGCGAGGCGTGCCCGTGTACACTTCGGCGTTCATATAGAGCTTTGCCAGCGTGTGGTGCGCCACCCACTGGTTCATGCGCGCATAAGTGCCGCTGGCGTCAGCGCTTAGGTTACCCAAGTTGTTCTTGAGCTCAGATTCGACAAAGTCAAAAACAGCCAGGCGCCCCTGCTGCAAGTCAGCAGACGGCTGAGACGGCGCTTCGGTTGCTGTGAAGTCCGTCACTATGGGGACGTTGCCAAACGCATCCAACAGCCAGTAGTAGTAGAAGGCGCGCATGGCGATGAGCTCCGAAATAAATGGATCTGCAGCGGCCTGTGTGGTGGCGCCGTCCTGGACAGCGGCCTGAAACTGAAATATCAGACGGTTGGCGTTGTTAGCACCATTGAAATGGTCTCGCCAGAAGTTACGAAACGTCCCTTCGTCTGGCGTCCACTGGTGGCTGTTGGTCCGATACCAGAAGCCGCCTTCCGACCAGTCTTGGCCCCGCGCAGGGACGATGATCTCGTCGCTGGTTGCTTCATTGAACTGTGATGGAGCGCCACCTCCACCGCGACTCCGGAGTGCACTATAGGCATCCCCCATGGCCGAGATGAATTGCTCATCCGTCTGGAAAAAGTTCTCGGCAGTCACCTGGCTGTCGACAGGCTCCGAAAGGTCCGTGCACGCTGCCGCAAAGGCTATCAAGAGACCAGCCAGAGCCCAAGTGAAAATTGAGAAGAATTTGTTTTGTTCCACGGTACTGTCCTCCGCGTAGGTTGGTCGTAAGGGTTAAAAATTCATGTTAACACCGAAGCTGAATGAGCGAGCGGTAAACCACTCGATCCTCCGCTCGATGCCTGGAGCCAGTGAGCCGCCACTGTTTCCCTGTTCCGACTGCCCCTGATTGTAATCTACATAGCGTACCTGCGGGTTGAGGCCACTATAACCCGTGAAGGTTGCCAAGTTGTTGGCAGAAACGTAGAGCCTCAAACGGCGAATGGGGCCTCCCTCGAGCGCCGACGCGGGCACCGTGTAACCAATGCTCGCGTTGTTGATACGCACATAGTCGGCGTTCTCAATGTAGTAGCTGGACCAGCGTGGGTCGTCCTTGAGATCCTTCAGGTCAAATGCATCCTTGAGCACGTTATAGGACGAAATCTGCTTGGGTGCAGTGTAGAAGAGGCTGAACATGTTTGCCAACTGGTGCCCGAACACTCCTTCGATGAAGAATCCGAAGTCGAAGTCGTTGAAGCGCATGCTGTTGGTCCAGCCTAGCTGGAAGTCCGGCAAGCCGTTGCCCAGAATCTGCTCATCATCAGGGAAAGTGAGGTCGCCGTATTCAACTTCCGAACCATCCGGCTTAAAGAAAAGCCACTGGCCATTTTCGCCAATGCGTGAAAACTTGGGTCCCCACAGCTGCCCGATGGGCTCGCCTTGCTTGATTCGGATGAGGTCTGGGTTGTTAAGCCCGGGAGAGCCGGGACTAGCCAGGTATTGCACCTCATCGGTCAGGTATTCATCCAACATTGTTTCACCGTAGATGGACGCGATCAGCCCTGAATTCCAGCTCAGTCCGCCCCACTTGCCACCGCCTTGAAGAATGTCAAAGTCGACAGACAGCTCCAAGCCGCTGGTGGAAAGCTCTCCGACGTTAGTCCACGTGGTCGGAAACAGGTTGGGTGGGACCGGTACCCCTACCTCAAAGAGGAGGTCGCTGGTCGTGGCATCGTACCAGTCAATCCGGCCGCTAAGCCTGTTGCCCATGGCAACGAAGTCGGCGCCTATGTTGATCTCAGTCTTTTCTTCCCACTTCAGGTCCGGGTTCTGGTTGCTCACCGGTCCAAAGCTCTGGATGAAAGCGCCGTTGACAAAGAAGTTGCCAGCGGGTGCAAACCGCTGCAGCGAAAGGCCGCTGCTTGGTGCGTCCTGCCCAGTTTTGCCGATGCTGGCCCTGAGCCGCAGGCTGCTAATGCCTGGGATGTCGGTGAGTTCGGCAATCTCCACACCTATCCCAGCAGACCAGAACAGGCCCCACTTGTTGTCTGCGCCAAAGCGCGAGGACCCCTCCCGGCGCACGCTGGTGTTGAGGAAGTAGGCGCCATCAATATTCAGGTTGGCTCTGCCAAAGAAACCTATAAGGCGGTGCGTGCTCCTGAAGCTGTTGACGGAGCCTTCGCCCTGGCTGAAGTCCTGGGCGAAGGAGAAGTTGTTCCATTCGACGTTGTCCGCAATGAAGTCACCGCCACCGGCGCTAAAGCCCTCGTCTATGAAATCGTTATACGAATAGCCGGCGATAGCCTCCAGGCCAAGAGCGTCAAGGTCACGTGAGAGATGCACGGTCGATTCAAAAAGTTCACTGCTGCTGTCCAAATAGGACTGCTCCGCAAGTCCAGGTCCGCTTGCAGCCGCCGTAGCGCCGCCACGTACCTTGTGGTGCCGGGAGTAAAAATTCCGGTTTACCCGGTCGAGCGTTTGATACGAATAGCTGACGGCGAAGGAGAGTCCGTCCAAGCCCTGGTTTAGCCCGCCCAAGTTGTATTCGCCTCGGAACGATCCGCTGTAGTGCTTCCGCTCTCCGAGCCGCGAGCCTTCTTCAATTATAGCGACGGGATTAAAGTAGTTGAACAGGGGCTGTTCAAAATAGCCACCCGTATTCTCAAAGCCATTCTCTTGCACCGGTGCCGTGGGATTCATGATACCGGCGAACTTAAAGGCGTCGGCAAATCCGAAATTCTGTTCTTTAGTCGTGCCAGCCAACTGGATCGTAAGTTCCAGGTTTTGATCCATCGCCCACTGCGTCAGATTCAGACGACCACTGATCTCCTGAAAGCCGGTGTAGCGCTGGATGCCATTTCGGTCCCGGAAGTTGCCGCTGGCGCGGTACACCATATTTTCGTTGCCGCCTGAAAGGGCCAAGCTATGAACCATGTTCGACCCCTGCTGCGTGATTTCTTCAAACCACACCGTGTTATTGCCCAGATCCGGCGCGTTGAGCCCGGTTTGTTGCGAAAGGTCGCGGTACTCGTCGCCCGTCAGCACTTCCAGCCTGTTTTCGATGCCCTCAAACGTGTAATAGGCGCTGTAGTCCACTGAAACGCCGCGACGCGCCTCTCCTTGCTTCGTCGTAACCAGAATGACGCCCGCTGAGCCGCGTGTGCCATAGATTGCAGCGGCAGAGGCGTCCTTAAGCACGTCAATAGCCTCAATGTCATTCGTGTCGAGGTTCTCAAATGATGCACCGACCACGCCGTCAACGACGACGAGGGGGGACTGGTTGGCCCCAAAGGACGAGATGCCACGCAACCGAATTTCAATATTGTCGTTCGGGTTGCCATTACGCGTGGTGATCTGAAGGCCGGCCACCTTTCCCTGAATAAGCTCCGCCGGCGAACTCACGTTGCCCGAGATGAAATCCTCCTCGTTCAAGTTGGCTACTGAGCCCGTGATGGTCCGACGTTCCTGGGAGCCATAGCCCGTCACTACGAGCTCAGAGCCCACATCGTACACAGTTTCGGCGAGCATCATGTCAATCTGGCTGCGACCGTCAATCGCTACCTCCACGACCTGGTAGCCCAAATACGAAAACACCAAGGTGTCGGTCATGGAAGGAACCACTAACGTGTAGCTACCTGAGAAATCAGTCGCGGTGCCTATTGTGGTTCCCTTAACGAACACATTTACGCCTGGCAGCGGTTCGGTGGTCGTGGAGTCCCGGACCGTTCCTGTTATCTGCCCCTGCGCGAGTGCTACTGCGGGCAGTAGCAGCAAGAGTGCCAGGAACAGGAGAGGTAAAAGTCTTCCCTTCATAGTCAAGAGTCCTGTTTTGTGTGGATGCCTGCGTGATAAAAGCGGACCCGCCGCTTGGCATGCTAACCCGAAGGTAACAACTACCGCCACGAATAGCTAGCTGTTACGGCAAAATACCAAGGGTAAATATAGTGCATGCCAAGCGTCATTGCAAGGGAGGCAAGAATTCAGCTTGCAACGCGCAGAGGGCCTTCACCAGCGATGCGGCCTGACGATAAGAATGCGTCGTTGGATCCAATAGCAAAGCCTGAAGCAGCTTGTTACGCGACTCTTCGACGAAGGCTTCTACCAGCAGCCGGTTAATGCTCGTTTGGGTCCTCAGAATCGCGAGTACGCTTTCCGGCAGCGCCGGCATGGAACGCGGACTAAGGCCTCGCTCATCCACGACAGCGGGCACCTCTACCACGGTGCCAGCCGGCAGCCCGGGTACGACGCCATCGTTCGGCATATTCACCGCATCCAATGCCTGTGGCACGCCGCAACGCAGGCCCTCGATTATCGGAATCGCCAATTCTCCAGATGGCGTAATTGCAGCTTCATCAGCTGGTGTATCGTCTCCAAACAGCGGGCGATCCGTAACATTCTCGTGTAGGTTATAGATCCATGGCGGCACTTTGCCGGATTCCCAGGGATGCCCTTCCGCCGGGTCGTAGTAGAATTGCAGCAGGCTGCTGCCCAAAAACTCCTGAGCCCAGCCTATATATTCGCCGATGTGATTGGTGCCTGGAGACGGGTAGAGCCCAAAGGTGCGCAGGAGGATACGGCTCAGCGCTATCTCGTCCCACTCTCCCAACGGATGCGCTTCGCGCTCCCGCGCGCGCAGCTGCGGATAGAGGTCTTCTCCCGTGGTGCGATGCGTAATCGACTGAAACCACGTGCAGTGGTTCAGCCCGCTTGCGTAGGCTTGTATGTCACCCAGGGGAATCCCTAGGAGCCGACTAAGCTGCTTCTTGCCAGCAAAGACGCCATGGCAAAGCCCGACTGTACGAATGGGCGAAAGCATGGTCAGCGCCTGGCATAGCTTGGTGAGCGGATTGGTGTAGTTGAGCAGCCAGGCCTCCGGGCAGTGGCGCTCCATTGCGCGCGCGATCTCAAGTGAAGGCCCCATGTTGCGCAGCGCATGGAACAGCCCGCCAGGCCCACCATTCTCTCCGTAGATTTGCCGGAACCCAAACTGCCGCGGAACATGGAAGTCCTGCGCCCAGTGGTAGTATCGCTGAATCTCAATTGCGGTAATGACAAAGTCAGCACCGCGAACTGCCTGGTCAATTTGGGTAGTACAGGTTATTCTAGGGGCTCGCCTGAGCATTTCCGCGACATGCTCCGTGTAGGCGCGCGTGGCGGACAACTGCGTGCTGTTGATGTCCATGAGCGCGATTTCAACTTCCTGCTGATTTATCGGGTCGCTCAGCAGGATGTCGCGAATGGTCGCGGGCCCAAATTCCTTACTCCCGGCACCTACAAGGACTATCTTCATAGGAGTTCGTTACGGCTGTGACAGTGCAAAGTTAGGGGCAAAATGAAGACTTGCAAATGAATAAGCCTTGGGCCTGGCTGCTGGGATGCATGGTGCTTTGCAGCGCCGTCCCAGAATGTGCCGTTTATCCCGTTGAGGATGTTGCACGCTACGAGAACGCCAAAACGGGAGGCAACTATATGTACAACTTTTACCTGCCGCCGCCGGGCGGCAGCCAGCCCTGGTGGCCTGCGTGGTCGCCCGATGGTAAGTGCCTTGCTTTTTCCATGCATGGCTCCATCTGGTTGACCGAAGTCGGCAGCGGCTCGGCGCGCGAAATCGCTCGAGACGAGGCATACCTCTCCTCGCCGGAATTCGCACCCGATGGCCGGCATCTGGCATTTACCGCCGATGATGGGCGTTCAATCAACCTGCACATGCTTGACCTGGAGACCGGCGAGGTCGAGTTCATCACAGACGATGACCATGTGAATGTGGATCCCGCCTTTGCGCCCGATGGGTCTAGGCTGGCCTACGTGTCAACGCGTCCCAATGGATACTTCAACGTGTTTGTGACTGGCATGGAGGACACTACTACGGTTCAGGTCACCTACGATAACCCGTTTGGGCGCAGCCGCCTGTACTTTGGAGACTTTGACCTGCACATCCAACCTGCGTGGGAGCCGAGCGGGGACACGCTCTTGGTCCTGTCTAATCGGGGCATCCCATTGGGCTCAGGTGGCCTCTGGCGTGTGCCGGTGCAGGAGGACGCTATGGAGCAGGCCGTCCTGGTGCACAAGGAGGAAACGCTCTACCGGACACGCGCGGACATCGCACCGGACGGCACACGTTTCGTATACAGCGCCCACCTGGGAGGGCAGTACAACAACCTCTTTGTACTGCCAACGAATGGCGGAGAGCCGTACAAGCTCACCTTTGGCGAATGGGACAGCTTCCATCCGCGTTTTTCGCCCGACGGCCACCAGATTGCCTATGTCTCGAACCAAGGTGGTTTGCCGCATCTGCGACTACTGCAGACGTTTGGGGGGCGAGATGCTGCAATACCTGTTGACACGCTGCAATGGATGTCGTCCACCGGGCAGCTTGTTGTTCGCGTGGAGGACGCGGCCAGCGGCGAAAGGCTGCCGTCGCGCATCTACCTCTATCAGCTCCACGGAGATCGTCAAAAATTCTTTGCGCCTGCTCGGGCCTACCACCGTCAAGGGCGCCTCGCTGAGCACTTCTTCCACTCCGACGGTGAATTTGTGATGACCGTGCCTACCGGAGAGTGGACAGTAGAAGCTATGCACGGCCTTGAATACGTACCCATGGCGGAGTCGGATAGCATCGCGAGCAACGACACCACGCGCATCACGCTTGCGCTTGGCCGCATGGACGATCTGGAAGCCAAGGGCTGGTACAGCGGCAGCAACCATGTCCACATGAACTATGGTGGCAACCTGCACAATACTCCCGAAAACCTGGTCTTTATGGCACGGGCAGAGCACCTGCATGTCATTGGAGAATTGGTTGCGAACAAGGACAACCGCATCCTGGACTACCAGTTCTTTACGGGGGAACCGGAGGAAGCCGAAGACTACGTGCTCTACTTCAACGAAGAGTACCGGCCTCCCTTTTATGGGCACATATCCCTAATTAACCTCACTGAGCATCTCATCTCTCCTTTTACCACCGGTTACGAGGGTACGGCAATTGGAAGCTTGTATCCGTCCAACACGCAGATCTTTAGGCTGGCAAGAGAACAGGGGGCGCTGGGCGCGTATGTACATCCGTACTGGGGAGATGAGGACCCCTTGGAAACAAATCTTGGCGTGGCAAAGGCGTTTCCGGTTGATCTAGCACTCGGAATGCTGGACTACCATGAACTGGTATCGGGTGCGGGTTGGGCGGCCTACCGTGTCTGGCACCATGCATTGAGTAACGGCTTCCGCATACCGGCTGTAGGCGGAGAGGACGCGATCAGTAACTTGCATCGGACTGCCATCATTGGTCAGATGCGTGCGTATGCGCACATGCCTGACGGGTTGAGCTGGGAAGCTTGGATGTCAGCCATCCGCCGGGGGGAGATGTTTGTCACCAATGGGCCGCTGCTAACGCTTGCAGTCAACGGCGCAGGCATCGGATCCACCGTTCACCTCGCAGAGAGTGGAGCGGTGACGATCAGCGGCACCGTGTCAGCCTTTGCGCCCATAGAAGCGCCGCAGCTGCTCGTTGGTGGACATGTTATAAACCTGGAAGATGAGCTTGACCAGGCCTACAAACTCTACGAAGATTCGTCATACGTAAAGGTGGCATTTGAACGCGAGGTGCAAATAGTTCGCAGCGAATGGGTAACACTACAGGCCTTTTCCGACGAGGCCTATCACCCCATCGACGACATCTTCCTTCAGGCGACTACCAACCCGATATGGGTTGAAGTGGACGAGGAGCCTGTGCGCTCTTCTGAATCCGCGGACTACTTTACGCGCTGGATTGAAAAGCTGACGGCCATGGCCGAGGTGCACCCAGGCTGGCGTACAGACGGGGAGAAGGCACACGTCATTGGTGAGTTTCAGGAAGCTCGTGGAGTGTACGAAAGGCTTCTCATAGAGGCTCAGGAAGCTGGCCGCTGAAAAGCGCTGCCAGCACAATGGCCGTGCGTCTTCGCAGCCAGGCGGTAGCAGCCTGCTGGGGCGCCATCGCCAAGCTCTGCGCATCAGTACGCTGGCTCTTCGAAGCCGATGGGTCACATTCTTCCATTCTGTCAGGCAACTGCCGGGCTTCACGCAAAAGGACACGTGTGCCTGAGTGGCGCCTTCGGAGAGCTTGGCGGCCAGAACCTATGCTTGCAGCATCCCCAGCGCGCGCGATTCTGGTGTGCTCAAATGCATTTTGGCAAGATTAGGATGAACACATTATTCTGGCGCAATCGGTAGGCGCTACTCCTACATTATTTTGCTGCACACTGCTCTGAGTGGACACTCTAGGGCAGTCTCCGGTTTCGAGCGCCGCGGGCAAACGCTGGGAAGGCATCTGTTATTTCGCAATCAAAGGACCATGGCGGAGCGTGCAATTCGACGTAGCTGATTTGGAGTACCGCATGCAGCTGCGCAAAATGGCAAGCACACGGGGTTCCGATGTCGGGACTACTAACAATCTAAATGCCTCGCGAGGCCTGGACCTCCAAGACTACTGGTCTGCAGATTCAATCGGACATTTCTCGGGCAATCGCTAGTTGGTGGCGCACTGCTCGCCACGTAACCACCTCCAACAACTGAGAAGCAAGATTGTGATTTTGTGCGCCGAAGCCTCTTTGCGCTGAATACATGTTTGTGAATTGCACCGCTGGTAGCATAAGCTTCACGATGGGTCCAGATCGGGACAACTACTTGCATTTGTCCGGCTACGGTGCTCCCTCGTTTCGCTCATAAGCTGACCGGTCCTGCCTGTATTCCTCTCTAAATTGGCGGAATTCTTCATGCAATCCCCTAACGTTAGTCTCGACTGCCTCGGTGTTGTCAGCCATCATCTCATCGACAAAAACGGCATTGGCGATGGACAGACCCACAAGTCCGCCAACGAGCACGGCTACCGTAAAGTAGGCTCGCATGCCCAGCAGGTACTGCCCGCTGACGCCGAGTCGCTCCATCTGGTCAGGTATCTCGTACCAACCTTCAATGGTGAAGACTTTGAACATAGAATACATGGATCTGAACGGGTCGCCAAAGTATGCGCGTGCCTCGGGCACGTCCCCAAACAGGAGCGTGGCTCCGAGGCCGAAGATGACGTTGACTATGAGTAGTACCAAAACAACCCCGACGGATGCCTTCAGGGCCCGACCCACGCCCTTCAGTATCCTGGTTGCGTTAGGCACGTACTTCAGCACCCTCGTAAAGCGAAGCAACCGCCCCAGTCGAAAAAGCAGGATCAGAGCGAGGTCGTCGAATTCCGGCTGAACGAATGGGCTAATGAGGACAGGCAGGCTGATCGCAACTACGATAAAATCAAGCCTGTTCCACCCTTGTACCCAATAGCTGCTAAAATCGCGAAGGCTCTTGCTCTTGGCGAGGACCTCTACGATGAAGTAGATGAGGCATCCGTAGTCAATCCAGTGAAGGATCGGGCCAGCCGTTTCGTGTACGAGCGGAAACGCGTCCAGGAAGAGCGCCAGAGCATTGGCCAAGATCACCGAAAGCACAATCGCTTCGCGCGTGAATAGCCAGCCGATCTTGTCCAACATTGCCTGGATATTATTCATGATCCTCTCTTTTCCTATCAGGAAGAGACTCTTCAGCCTGCAGAATCACTCGGATATGCAGAATTTGGGTACCGTCCATGCATCCCTTGCGCCACGTTGTCCATCAGCTAGAGATTTGCTTTTTCAATGAAGGAGAAACATCTGCTTAGGGATTGCGCCGCTACAGGACAACCACTACCCCGGCAAGTAAGGGTGTTATTCGAGCCGTGGGCCAACTACCGAAAGTTTTTGGGCCGCGGCGCAAACTGTGCGGCAAAGATAAGGGACAGGAGGCCACGGCATTTCTCACTTGCCTTCAATGCCAGTTGTCGTGATTTTTCGACACTGGCAGTCGCACAGGCAATTGGTGGTTTTCGGAAACGGCATCAGCGACAATTGCCCCAATCGCCGGCACGGGCGGCGGGCCTTTGCACGGGTAGAGCCCGAATCCCTTCTGGGCGCGCACTCGGAATCGGTGCCTACTCCCCCCGCCCGTCGAATTCATTTGCGTAGTGCGCACAGAAGCGTCCATTCGAGCCAATGAGCAGAACTGCTAACTCCCTGAACCCTTCATCAGGGCCGCAGTAGGGTACGCTTGGGCCCTCGTCGAGGCACCTCTCCTCGCTCGCGACTATCCTAGTCCGGGAGTCGGCAAACTGATTTGCTACAGCATACCGTCGGCAAACAGGAGACCGGTCCGTGCGGCTACGCATTCAGGGTTTGTCGACTACATCACTCGCGCTGTTGCCCATCACACTTCCTTCGCGCCAATGATCACAGAAGCGAGCGAATCCGATTTCATATACTTCGCACCAGGTTGCTCATACCGAAAGACGAAGGGCGAGCCGTCTACGCAGGCAGGTCAGCAGCTGCTTGAAACAGGTTGGCGCAACCGGCAGGCATCCCCGTAGGATCTGCTTATGGCACTGCGCTGCTACTGCTCCATGCCGGCTTGCGCCACAAGGCCTGGGACAGTCGCAGTAGCAAAGCGCTTCGTGCACAGGGTCTCAGGAACGCGTTCATTTACTGGCTACCCAACGAAAGCAAATTGGCAAACAGCCGGAATGCCCCCGCGACACTATAGGGTAGCTGACGGTGAAAGGCCAGGGCGGCGTACGTGTAGTGCCCGGCGCCGTAAGTTGCGGTCAGAAATGCGCCTGTCTGAGGCGCCTGGTCTGTGTCGTGCATTTCGATAAGCGGCAAATAGGCCGCATCCCATTCTGTGAAGAACTTTGATCCACGTTGCTCCACCCACCCGTCAAAGTCGACCGCAGTGATGCGGTTGGGACCAAGGAATACCTGCGCCTCCGGCGCAAGAATGGTGACCGCTGCGTCTTCTTCAGAAACCTCTTCCGCACCACGCGGAAGCAGCGCCGGAAACGGTGCCATCTCGTTGGGCACAAATTCTTGAGTCTGGTACAGCACGATAAGGTTGCCGCCTCTATGGGCGTATTCCAGCAAGCGAAGGTTGTACGTAAGCAGGTCCTGGCGCACCGCGTAGGCGCGCGTACCGATCACGATTGCATCAAATACCGACAAGTCCGCTCCTGCAAGGTCGGCGGCATACAGCAGGCTAACTGTGGCGCCGAGCTGCTCGATGCCACTGGGAACATCGTCGCCTACGCCCATGATGTAGCCGACGTTTAGGTCGGGTGCGATAGCGACCTCGAGTCCACTTACCTGGACCTCAGCTGGTCGGTACAGGTAGCGCGTCTCCATGTGGGAATGTCGGACAATGTCGTACCCATCGGTGAACTCCTCGCCCATTGCAGTGGCGATGGCGCGAATGACGTGCTCTTCCTGACCAAGGCCCGGAACTGTCACTTGGAAGTTGTAACCCTGGCGCTGACCAGCCTGGCTGAAGGAGATCTCGTGCATGTCAGGGATGCTCGCCCATTGATCCGGCAGTGCCAAGCGAAGCTTGCCGCTGACGTCGCCGCTGTAGTTGCTCATCACATCGACCGATACATCAAAAGTGCTGCCACCAGGCTCCGGCACAATGACGCGCTGCCGCGGGGCTACACTCACCGCAAGCGCAGGAACTACCTGAAGCTTCCGCATGACGTATCCGTACGGAAGGTTGGCTTCGCGTGTCTGAACGGGTACCCGAATCATGATGTCCTGACCTAAGACGTCGCATGATATAACCGCCTCCAGCGCAGCGGGACGACTCGGCAGGTGGCGCCAGGTGAGGTCCCTGAATTGGTAGTGATTTTCGCGGACGGAGTTGCGAAAGAAATACGGCACGGAGAACGCTGCATTGCCTGGCACTTGTACGTCAAAGCTTGCCAGAAAGTAGGGCTCAAGTTCAGGAGCGTGCCCCGCAAGCGTCCAAGCCTCCATGGAGGCGCCACTGGGGTCTTGGAGGTTGGCACGCAGCCCGGTTGCGGGCACTTCGGACGCGAAGGTGCAGCGTACATCCACACGGAATGCCTGCCCGCGTACCACAGGACCCAAGACGGCCGGTGCGCTCCACGGGCTGGTGCCTTCCTCGGTACCTGGTGCTGCGGCTATCGCACTGCATGACATGCCGAGCGCCGCGCTAACGGCGTCTATGAACTGACGCTCTTTGATGCGCAGCATAAAGGCCGCGTCGCTGCCTTCAGGCAGCATCGCCAAAGCACTACGCACGGCTTCCAGGCCCGCAACAAGGTGCGGCGCCACACTTTCAGGACGCAGCATGTTCAGATTCCTAAACGCCAGTTCTACATGGAGTTGAGCAGACGTCAGTGCTAAGGCGGCGCCTTTCGGTGCGCTTTCGCCGGCGATGGAAAAGACGCCAGATAGGGACGTATCCAACCCGTCAAAGAACGACGCTTCTTTTTCTTCAGACCCGGGTCCAAGGAGTTCGTAGTAGTACGGCACGGGTCCCAAACGCGACCGCGAGCGGCCGCTCGTCTGAGAACGCTGCAGGCTCAGGCCATAAGAGCCGAAGTTCTGGTACGTGTCACCAAGCCATGGGCTGTACGTGCCTACGTCCAGCTCGACATGCCACAGCTCGCCCGCTCGCACTCCGCCACGATACAACTTGGGGGTTACCCATGGCCGCAACCCTTCTTCCACAATCTGCTCAGGATACCGCGCGGGGTCGCCGGCTGCAGCCACAGCCTCGGGCGTCAGCCCACCCACCGCCTGGTGGTTGCCATGCCCGTCGCGTACGGACCCATGGAATCGAGAAATGACCGCCAGAGGTCGGTTCAGGCGGATCACCCGCACCATCTCGCCGAGCACTAGGTCACGGTCCCAGCTTCGCATGGATTCATCCAGCGTCTTGGAATAGCCGTAGTCCAACGCTCCCGAAAAGTACTGGTCATCCAAACCGTAGTAGCGGTCCGACAGGCGCAGCTCTTCCGTCCGGATGAGCCCCAAGGCATCGAAGAGTTCGGGCCCAATGGCGTTAGCGCCAGCCTCGCCACGGTTGAGCGTAAGGAGGGCAGTGCGCACGCCCATGCCCCGGCTCAAGTACGTCAGCAAGCCGGCATGCTCATCGTCTGGATGCGCCGTGGTGTGAAGCATGCTGGCCGTGGTGCGCAGCTTTAGCATTCGCTGCAAAAGACCCGTAGATCCCTTGTCTGCATCAAGCGTCGGGCCACCTTCAATGCTCAGTGTGTTGGTAAGCACCAGGTCTTTGGGTACTTCTTGTGCCGCAGCGGCCGCTGCAGGAAGCATCAAGGCGACGAGGGGGAGTAGGTATCGCATAGTGGCTGGGGTGTTACGCGTTCTGATGGGACGCATTGGGAGAGACAATCTTGAGCGCGACCGCGATTGTGGCCGCCGCTGCAACTACAGAGAGCGTCAATAGTGCGATGCCCGCGGGCGTTCGGCCGGTTACGACGTATCCTACACCCAGCAGGCTGCACCATATGAACAGCAGGCCCAGCCCAAATGCCATCCACTTACGTGCAGCTGAGGGGCCTGTAGCCACATCCGGGCACTTCGCGGCAATTGGGCCCCACCAGCCGCCGGGCCGAACCTGGCGGTAAAAGGCAATGAGCTTGTCCTCGGAATCCGGCTTAGTGCAGAGGGCAACCACCACCCACACAATGGTGCAGGCCACCAGGATACACACGGCGCGGACGATGTCCCACTCGCTGCCATAGAAGGTCTGAATAGCAGAATGCGTGTTGTCGGTGAGCAGTCCTGCGCTTGAAAGCACCTTGGCCCAGATGAAGCCATTTGCCACGACAAACGATCCGATGATGGCGCTGATTTCTGCCCAGGCATTGACGCGCCACCAGTACCATCGGAGTAGCCATACTAGTGCGATACCAGCGGTAATCTCAATCACGTAGATCCATCCGCGTTCAATAGACTCCATCTGCCAGGCGGTCAGGATAGCAAGCACAACCAGGATCAAGACGCCCACGCGGGAGGCAACCACATAGTGCCGTTCGGGCTTGTTCTTGCGCATGAATCGGCGGTACACGTCATTGACGAGGTAGGAGGCACCCCAACACAGGTGGGTATCCATTGTGCTCATGAAGGCCGCAAGAAATGAGGCAACGAGCAGCCCGCGCAGCCCTGCCGGCATCATTTCGCCAATCATCATGGGGTACGCCAATTCGGGATCAGCTGCCAAGGCAGGGCTTGCAGTCGCCACCGGAAACGCCAACACCGAGCCCAGCCCGACAATAATCCACGGCCAAGTCATGAGGACGATACCGGCAAAGCAAAACCACAGGGCGGCGAGCAAGGACTGCTTTTCGTCGCGCGTGGCAAAGAGGCGCTGCGCAATGTAGCCATCGCCTTGTCCGCTGCGCGTCCACAGGACAAAGATGAGCAGGAAGAATGAAATCGCCTCCAACGAGCTTAGGTGCGCCGGGTTAGGGATGATATCGAGCGTGGCGGGGTTGCCATGAAAGTCCTGAATGCCTCGGGCCATCTCCGCTGGCCCCCCGAAATGGTAGAGCACGATGCCAGCCAGGATCATCGTGCCGATCAGGCCTGTGGTAAATTGGAGCAGGTCGGTTGCAACCACACCCCAAAGCCCGGAAGCGACGGTGTAAACTACCGCAAGGACGCCGCACACAATCAGCGTGAAAACCGGGTCCCAGCCCAAAAGCACTTGGCTGAATTTCACCATTGCCAGCATCACCCACCCCATGACGACGCAGTTCTTGAGTACGCCCTGATAGACAGCGGAAAACCCGCGCAGAAGGGCAGCGGGCCGGCCCGCATAGCGTAGCTCGATAAATTCTGCGTCGGTGATGATGCGTGCGCGGCGCCAAAGGCGTGCATAGAAAAACACCAGCATCATTACACCGGCGGCCTCATACCACCAGAGCCAGTTACCAAAGATGCCGTCCTGCCGCACCAGGGAAGAGACCACCAGTGGCGCATCAGTCGCAAACCATGTGGCGGCTATGGAGGTACCTGCCAGCCACCAGGGCAGGGTGCGACCTGCGACAAAGAAGTCTTCAATACTCCCACTTGCACGGCGCGTAAACCACAGGCCAAGCAGGACGGTGATCGCTCCGTAGATGGCTACGACGACCCAGTCCAGGGCGACAAGCTGCATGGCGTAGGGGTGTTGTTTTACCAGTTCGCCACAATATACCCCAATTCCGGGCGCATCGTCATGGCCAAACCCGAACCTGCTGCGCGGAAAGGGACACCTTTATGCGCGGCGTCAACAGGCGCGCAATGCCCTGCTGAGTAGACGCCTATGAACGAGAGAAGCGAAGGGCAAGTGGCCCCTAGTTATCGCTAATTCAGTCGGAAGACCTGTGGCTGCCCGCCCGTGTGCGCTACGACCACGGCTGTTCCAAACGCATTCGTGCGAATAACGTGCACGCTCCGGGCTTCGCCGCGCACCAAGAGTCCGGTGCCCTCCGCAACAGCAAACGATCCATTACCTTCTCCCGCCAGGAGCGTGCCGTAGCTGGCGTCATAGCGGCCTTGGGCCGTGCTCGCACCATAGAAGTTACCGACGGCGAGAAGGTCCAGTGCTCCATCCCCATCGAAGTCGTGGCTAACAAAATCCAAGACAGGCGCCCACTGCACTTCATCGGGTAGTGCCCTTGCGTCAAACGTACCTCGGTTTTCAAGGTACAGCGAAGCGAATGTATGCACGCGAGACGCCTCGGCCGGTCCTAACTCTACCAGGTCGGCGGCACGCGTGTTGGAGTACATTTGGTATGTAGGCACGGAAGCAGCCAAGGACGGCATTTGGTTCAGCACCGCGCCCCGCCGGGCCCATGGCTGGCCGGTTGCCCCCCATACCAGCAGTGGGTCGCTGTTGCCATCATGATCAAAGTCGTGCACATAGAGATCCATCGGCGCTGTCAGCACGCTGTTCAGTCCTAGATTGCCGACTACGAGGTCGGTGTCGCCGTCCCGGTCAAAATCTCCGGGCAGCACACTTTGCCACCACCCGCCGGTTTCGGCAAGCCCTAGCGCCGCGGAGACGTTTACAAGCTTGCCGCCGCGATTCTCGAGTACCGTGATTGGCATCCACTCGCCGACGATAACGAGGTCGGGTGCGCTGCTTCCAGTCACATTTGCCCATGCAGCGCCCGTGACCATGCCAGCATCAAGAAGCGACGGTGCCACCAGGGCAGTAGCATCGCTAAAGGTGCCCGCGCCGTCGTTGAGCAAGAGATAGCTGCGGGGCCGAACTCCATAGGCACCCGGAATCGCCCGCGAGCCGATAAAGAGGTCGATATCCCCGTCAAGGTCAAAATCCGCAGCGCTTACGCAGCACCCGTTGGCCAAGAAGTGTGGCAGGCTGCTGCTGCCCGATGCAAATGCCCCGTGACCATTGTTGACGTACAGCCGGTCCTTCCACAGCGTGGAGTCCGGCTCGCCGCCTCCGCGCACAACATACAGATCGAGGTCGCGATCATTGTCGGCGTCGAAGAATGTTGCGTCAACGTCTTCGAATGCCGCATCATCATCAAAGGCGGATTGAAGAGACGGGTGTGCTCCGCTCAATATCAAATGGGCGGCCTGACCGTGAGCGCCTCCAAGAAAGATGTCGTCCTGTCCGTCGCCGTCAACATCCGCCACCGCAAGCGCCGGACCCTGCGTCGAAAGCCGGTGAGGAATCAGCGGCTCATAGGCGAAGTCTTCGTATGCGTTTTCTTGATGCTTCCAAGGGATGCTTCCAGGCAGCTCGGCAAAGGTTGGCGCGTCGTTGGAGTCCCGTATATGCGGAGCAGAGCGTGTCGCCTCTAGTTGGCGAAGCAGCACATGCTCGGTCGCGGCGATGCCGCGAAGCGACTGTGTACTCCCGTCCGGCCAGCGCACCTGGAGCGAGTCTGCGATTCCCGTCGAACCTAGGCCGAAGGTCAGCACATGCGACACCGAAGACTGAAATCCTCTGGTTGGCATCTGCTCTTGGACTTGGACATG
This sequence comes from Rhodothermales bacterium, assembly GCA_965262785.1. Lineage (GTDB taxonomy): Bacteria > Bacteroidota > Rhodothermia > Rhodothermales > Bin80. The sequence continues at coordinate 3,848,580 of OZ253559.1, read as the reverse complement.
GCCGCCTGCATATACCAACACGCGCGCGCCGATGCCGGTAGTGTTTAGGCCCTCTCCCGCAAGCGACACCGTGAGGTAGCGCACATGCGTGCTATTGTTGCGGTACACTGAAGCGGGCTGATTGAGGTTGTTGACCACTAAGTCGATATCGCCGTCGTTGTCCAGGTCGCCATGGGCCGCCCCGTTGGATGCGCTGGCTGCATTCAGGCCCCATTCACGAGATACATCAACGAACGAGGTGCCGCCGGCATTCCTGAACGCATAGTTGCCTTTGACTGCGGCGGGCATGCGTGCGGCAATGGCTCGGATCTGGGAAGCGGATCCGCTGGTAAGGATTCGCTGCACCGAACGCTGTGCGACATATTCTACATAATCCAGGTCGTTAGGACGCTGCGGAATTCCGTTGGACACAAAGAGGTCCTTCCATCCATCCCCGTCAAAGTCCGCCAAGAGAGGCGTCCAGCTCCAGTCCGTCGCATGCAGGCCCATGGCGGCGCCGACTTCACTGAAAAGCGGGTAGCCCTCGGCATCCAGGCCACGATGCACCTGCAGGGTATTGCGCGCCACCTGCGGGGCATAGCCGAAGTCGCGCTTGATGCGTGCGATGCCCTCTTCGTCCGGGCCGCCGGAGGCCTGATAGGTTGCCCAGTCCGCAGGCATCATGTCCAGGGCAACGATATCCGGCCACGTGTCGTTGTTTATGTCGGCTATGTCCACGCCCATGGTGGACCGGCTGGTGTGGCCTATGGCACGCTGCAGGACCTCGGTAAAGGTGCCGTCGGTGCGGTTGAGGTACAAATAGTCGTTTTCGTGGAAGTCGTTACCCACGTATATGTCTGGCCACCCGTCGTCGTTCATGTCGCTAACTGCCAGGCCCAGTCCGTAGCCCAATGCGCTGCTGTAGATCCCTGCGTTGGCTGTGACATTGGTAAAGTGCGTACCGCCCTCGTTGCGGTACAGGCGATCGCCGACACGCGGCTCATCTACGGTGCGGCGCCATGCAGGCACGAAGGATGTGCTTGAATGCACCGAGTGGTTCAAGACGTACAGGTCGAGGTCGCCGTCCCGGTCGTAGTCAAAGAATGCAGCCTGCGTCGAAAGTCCCTCAAATGCCACGCCATAATTCGCCGCCTCTTCAGAAAAGGTGCCGTCTCGGTTGTTGATATAGAGGTGGTTGCGGCCAACTTGGCTCTTGTAGCTGACTTGGCACACGTAAAGGTCCAGCCAACCATCGCCGTTGACGTCGGCCATCGTGGCGCCAGTGGACCATCCGGTACTTGCGACCCCTGCACCGTCGGTGATGTCCTCAAAGCGCAGCTCACCTCGGTTGAGGTACAGCCGGTTGGATACCTGGTTGCCCGTCAGAAAGATGTCTTGGAGTCCGTCGCCATTGACGTCGCCCAGTGCGACGCCACCACCGTCGTAAAAGTAGAGGTACTCGATAAGGTTGAAGTCCTCCTTGAAGGTGACGGTGTTTTGAAAGGCGATGCCATTCTCGCGCGGGTCCATCAGCGTAAACTGCAGTATGTCCACGGACGCGTCGCACCGCGCGAATACGAGCAGCACAAGCAGTGCAGGCCATCGCCTAATGCACATATGCAAAAACGCTAAGGGAATCGTTGTTTAGTGCTACCACTATCAGCTGCCGGCCTTGTACGCTGACAGGAAGAATGGCCCGAACTGCGCCGTCAACCCAGAACCCCGTCTGAGCCCACGGCACGGCCACCCAATCACGGCCAAGGACGGTTCCATAGCTGCCATCGTAACGTCCCACCTCGGGCTTAGCTTCGTAGAGGTTGCCGCCAAGAAGGATTTCGGTGCCGCCGTCACCACTGATGTCCAGCGCCATTGCAGCATAGATTGGGGTCAGCTGTGCCTCCATGGGCAGGACCGTCACGGTAAACTGTCCTGCGCCGTCATTAATCAGCGCAAGGCTTCGCAATTCCATAGCCTGCAGATGAGTGGCGGCCTGCAACTGCGCCGGAGTGAAGATGTCTTGTATCGAAGCCCCTGCAAAGGATTCGTACGTCGGGTACTTCAGCAGGAGCGAAGGGATTTGCTCCACCAGGTCATGACGCAGCGCCATGGGGTATGCTATTCCGTCCTTATTCACGGAAATAATCTGCTCCACACGCCCGTTGCGATCGAAGTCCGCGGTCCACATCTGTACCGGGGCGTCGGGCCCTGCGCGAAAGCGGCTGTTCAGTCCATGGTTGCCGGCGACAACGTCCAAGTCGCCGTCCCGGTCCAGGTCTGTCACATGCACCGACTGCCACCACCCGCGAGACGCCTCAACGCCGGTAGGCCGCGCAGCTAAGATGCCGTTCTCGTTAAACAGCACAGTCAGTGGCATCCATTCACCGACTACCACAAGGTCTGCATCGCCGTCACTGTCCATGTCGCCCCAGGCCGCGTCCGTAATCATGCCGAGCTCCCGAAGCTGCGGCGCACGCTCGTCAGTCATTTCGCGAAAGGTACCCGAGCCGTCATTGATGAGGAGGTGTCCATCCACCGGCACGCCATACGCAAAGGGTTGCAGGCGTGCTCCTACAAAGAGATCCACATCACCATCCCCATCTATGTCTGTAGCTGCCACCGCACCCGTCGACTCAAAGCCATGTCGGCCCGAAATCTGATAGGATGTGCGGCGGCTTAAGAGGCCGGTGCCGTCATTGTCATAGAGCCGGTCCATGAGCGCCGAACTGCTGGCAGGCAGCTCGCTCCCGCCGCTAGCGACGTAGAGGTCCTCATCACCATCGCCGTCACTGTCAAACCACAGGCAGTCCGTGTCTTCGGACGTGCTATCTTGTTCCAAAGCCGGCATATGAGGCGATTCAAAGCGGCCCTCAGCGGTCTGCAGCCAGAGCGTACCTGCCTGGCCCTTGGCTCCGCCCAGATAGAGGTCGTGCTGCCGATCGCCGTTGGCATCACCGACGCAAAAAGCCGGGCCCTCCGTCGAACGCATATGAAAGAGCAGTGGCTGCTGTAAGAAGTCGCTGTGAACATTTTCCTTATGCTGCCATGCTAAGCCGAGGGACTGCGGGCTGATGGGCGTCATCCACGGCTCGGGTGAGGGCGCGGTGGCGGGACCCTGCAGTGGCGCGTCTTCCTTCACAACGAGTCGCTGGCGGGTTGTTGTCGCGAGCATGCGGCTTACGCGGCCGCTGGGCCAGGATACTACTAGCGAGTCGAGCATTGGCACAGAAGGCCCAAGCCCTAGGTGCATCACGGGATCAACGCTGGACTGAAACCCGCGTACGGGTTGCTGTTCGGCATACCAGGCACGCCCCTGATGCCAGGCGGTTACCTGCGCGCCCACGCCAAACGTGTTGGGAGGCGTACCGCGAAACGACAGCTGCAGCCAAGTGCGGCGAGGATAGCGCCGAGTGGCGCGGTTTTCGTACAGGCTGGCTTCCTGGCGGATGTTGTTAATCACCAGATCGAGGTCGCCGTCATTGTCTAAGTCGCCGTAGGCGCTGCCGTTGGAAAAGCCGGCTGCGCCGAGGCCCCAGGATTCGGTGACTTCGCTGAAGTGCATCGCGTCACCGCCCGCAAACATGTGATTGCCCACGGGATTCGACGGAATCATCGCGATCAGTGCGGCCCAGTGTACCGAATCCTGGCTTATGAGCGATTCCATGGTTTCGGGCCTGCTCACCTCGACAAGGAAGTCAGCATTGGTGAGGTCCTGATAGACGCCGTTGGCCACAAACACGTCGCGGTGCCCATCGTGGTCAAAGTCTGCGATCAAGGCGCCCCAGCTCCAGTCGCTTGCGGCGACCTGTGCATAGCGCCCGATTTCGGTGAAGTGGACGGGGGCAAGCGGCGAGCCGCCAAGGTTCATGTGAAGCGTGTTGCGTGTGAACTGATGGTAGTAGTCGTCACGTACGTATTTCTGGTACCTTGGCCAGTCATCAAACGAGGTCACGGTTTTCAGGCGTTCTTCATCGCTGGGCAGCATGTCCGTGACAAAGATGTCTGGGTAGCCGTTCCCACTAAGGTCCGCCATGTCAGCACCCATGGCAGCAGCACTGACACTCTTGATGCTGGACTCCAGGGACTCAATAAAGGTGCCGTTGCCGCGATTGATGTAGAGATAGTCGCGCTCAAAGAAGTCGTTTGACACGTACAGGTCGGGCCAGCCGTCGCGATTTATGTCTCCAACGGATACGCCCAACCCAAAGCCGATCTCGCTGCCGTAAATGCCGGCTTGTGCGCTCACATCTGTAAACCGGTTGTCGTCATTGCGGTAGAGCCGGTCGCCGCCTGCAGCGTGGCGCACATGGCGGGTATTTTCTTCAAGATCAAAGTCTTGGATGCTCCGAAACGAGTTGTTGACCAGATACAGGTCGAGGTCTCCGTCCCGGTCATAGTCCAGAAAGGACCCGTGAGTAGAGAGCCCTGCGTCGTTAAGGCCAAAAGCAGCTGCCCGCTCCACAAACGTTCCGTCGCCTTGGTTCAGATACAACTCGTTGCGCTTGTCGTCTCCCGCGACGATGCCTGAGTTGCAAACGTATATGTCGAGCCATCCGTCACCATTGACATCGGCCATGCTGACGCCGGTAGACCAGGCACGCGTTCCGGCGATGCCCGCCGCCACCGTGGCGTCCTCGAAGGTCCAGTCCCCCTGGTTCAGGTACAGCCGGTTGTCGCCCTGGTTGGCGGTAAGGACGATGTCGAGCCACCCGTCACCATTGACATCGCCGAGCGCGACGCCACCGCCATTGTAAAAGTTGCGATACCGGTACACGTTGAATTCATAGGCGTAGCTGAGCTCATTCCTGAATGTCACGCCGGTTTGCTGGCGCAGCTCAAAGAGCGGTGCTGCGGGCTGGTTACAGGCCAGTGGCAGGAGCGCAACGGCCCAGAGAATGTGCTTATTCAGCCTCATCGCGCGCCGCAGCCATACGCTGCTCCGCCTCCAGGTCTGTAAGAAGCACGCCCACCTCTATATCGTCCAAGACGCCCACGATGATGCGGCGGCGGACGTCTACCTTCGTGTATTCCACTGTGGGGTTGCCATAGGGGCCCGAGACTATATGCTCTTCGAAGCCTTTGCCGTACCAAGCTGTCATGAGCCCCACGACATCCGGCAGGAGGCTGTCAGCATGCAGGAACTTGTTCCACGGCGCCCAGGCGTCATAGCTAAAGCGCAGACGCATCCGCGCAACTTTTCCGTCATAGAAGTCGGGGTAGAACAGCATCGTGGCCTGATAAGCGAGCGTGCTGTCCAGTTTGTACTGGATATGCTGGTTCTGGGGCCCTTGCATCACGAGGCCCTTTCTGTTGAGTGCCAAGCTATGCTCGTAAAAGGAGTCGCGGGGCATGCCCAGCCAGTAGCCCAGAAAAAGCGAGTCCTTGCCGTCTAGCACCAATTGGCTCTTATCCGGCGGATTGCCGCAGGCGGCCAATGCCGCTGCAATGGCCAAGAGAAACAGGCTAATTCGCGTCATGCTCCCGCAAGACGATTCGTTGGTTGGTTGCTACGTCCTGCAATACTTCCCGCCGCCCGCTTGGCCACCAGACCTCGAGCGAGTCGACTTCGGCTATGGCGCCCAGTCCCAAGTGGAGCACCGGGTCCACGCTCGACAGGAAGCCCCGGGCCGGCTGCTGCTCCATCAGCCACTGGCGCCCGGCTTGCCATGCGGTAACCTGGGCACCCACGCCCATTGTGTTTGGGGGTGCGCCTTTCAGTATGATGCTAAGCCAACGTGCGTCCGCCAGGCGTTCCGCGCGGTTCTCGTATACAAAGGCTTCCATATTGACGTTGTTTACGACCAGGTCAAGGTCGCCGTCGTTGTCAAGGTCGCCGTAGGCCGATCCGTTAGAAAACCCTGGGTCCGCGAGACCCCAGGCGCCGCTCACATTCTCGAATGCCATGGCGGCCCGCTGCGCAAACAGAAAGTTAGGCAACGGCTCCGAAGGCACGCGTGAGAGGATTTCCATGATGGGTTCACGCGCCGTATGCACGATTGCACGGAGCGTATCCGGATTTGACATGTGCCCGACAAAGTCCTGATCCAGCAGGTCTTTGAAGATACCATTGGGCACAAATAGGTCGCGCCGCCCGTCCAGATCGAAGTCTGCTATGAGTGCGCCCCAGCTCCAATCCGTTGCTTCCATCTTCAAGAGTCTGGCAATGTCGATGAAGGAGAGCGTCCCCTCAGGGTGCGGCCCCCTGTTTAGCTGCAGCGTGTTACGCGTGGCCTGGAAGTGGTAGCCCGACGCCGTGGTGGCACGCTGCTCTTGCCACGATGGAAACGACATCTTTGACTGTACGCGTGGCTGCGCAAAGGGCAGCATGTCGGACACAAAGATTTCCGGCCAACCATCCCCGTTAAGGTCCGCTATGTCCCCGCCCATTGAGCTCAGACTGATGGTGGCCATGGCTTCCGGAAGTATTTCGGAAAACGTGCCGTCTCTGTTGTTGATATAAAGGTAGTCCCGCTCAAAGAAATCATTGGAAACGTACAGGTCAGGCCAGCCGTCTCGATTCAGGTCACCGACGGATACCCCGAGCCCAAAGCCGATCTTGCTGCTGTAAATGCCGGCTGCCTGGGTGACGTCCGTAAAGCGAGGCGTGCCGTGGGGCACCAGTTCGTTTTGAAAAAGCCTATTGCCGCCCGCCGCGTCATGCACCTCGCGCAAGCCCGGTGCAGGGCGCAGGTCGTCCAATGATCTGAGAGGATTGCTGAGCAGGTACAAGTCCAAGTCGCCGTCCAAGTCGTAGTCAAAGAGTGAAGCGTGAATCGACAATGCTTCTACGGCGAGGCCATAGGCCTGTGCGCTGTCGACAAACGTGCCCCTGCCGGTGTTGATAAGGAGCTCATTGTGGCGGCGAGGTCCTCCCGGGGGACCGGACTTGCAGAGGTACAGATCCAGCCAGCCATCGCCGTTGATGTCACCCATGGTAGCGCCCGTCGTCCAGACGCCTGCAGAGGCAAGGCCGGCGGCTTCAGTGACATCTTCAAAGCGAAATGCACCCCGGTTCAGGTAGAGTCTGTTGGAGACCTGGTTGCCAGTCATGAAAACGTCGGCCAACCCGTCGCCGCTCACGTCACCAATAGCGACGCCGCCGCCATTGTAGAAGTTGCGGAAGAGGTACGTGTTCAGCGATTCGGTCGGCGTAAGCGTGTTGGAAAAGGAGATGCCGGTGCGCGCTGAAGATAGCCGCCGAAAAAGCGTGTCGTCGGTCGCGCTCCCGCAGGCCGCCAAGCCCATGGCCAAAACCAGAGCAGCGGCTGCCACACGCACGCGGGCACGCAATCCGGCCATCATGATGCCCGCCTATCTGCGAAGCAAAGCCTCGATGCTCCAGGTCGTTTCTGCGAGCGGCACCTTGCCTACAATGCGGTCGGTGATGAAGCCGTCCTGGTCTATCAGTAGCGTTGTCGGGAGGATCGGAACCGCGTTTCCGCCGAGCACTGCCTGCGCAGCTTCAACGCTGCCATATACTACAGGATATGTGACGCCCAGACGGGCTACGAACCGGTCTACAGTGGTTTGATCCTCACCGTCGACTGCCAGACCCACCACGGTAAGGCCCTTCGGACTAAGGTCCTTGTGCAGTGTATTTAGGTCCGGCATTTCCTCTAAGCACGGCTTGCACCATGTAGCCCAGAGGTTAAGTAGAACCACGCGCCCGCGTAAGGAAGAGAACTGCAGGGAGTCACCTTCTACAGACAGCAGCGTGAAGTCGCCTGCCGGCCGCAGCGATCCGGGATCCTGGGCTGGCGCCTCCCATGCAATGCACGCGAGTGCCAAGCTCATGAGCAAGCCGAGAGCACACAGCTTCATGCCAGATTCTCCACAGCCTTGCGCACGGCGCTGGCTGTCACGCCGAGGTGGGATGTACTAAATACGGGCACTTCGTCCTTGAGCAGGATTACCTGTGGCGACTCATGCCGGATGCCCAGCGCGCGCTCGATCATGTTCGAGAGCGGGCGCGCAGTTTGCACCACGACTGCGAACACCGGTGGGTCATCGGACTCTGTTAAGCGTAACAATTCTTCTTTGGCTGCCGCACAGAGTTCGCACTGCGTGCTGTGCTTGTAAATGAGTACCGCTTCACGCCGTGAGCGTGCGAATACTGCATCGTACTCCGCGTCGGTGACGATAGGCTGGTAATGAGTGTGATCCATGCGAAAGTAAGTGAAGTCCAAAGACAACGAACAACACATACAGGCGGGAAATGTTCTTCACGCCAATGTTGAGGTCATGCTGCGGCGCGGGTTTCTGCAGAAGCGGAATCCGACGGCTGCGTTCCTATCTTAGAATTCGGTGCAAAAGCCAAATCAAGTGTGGGCGGCTGAATCGTATTCACGTGCAGCCCAGCGCGAAGGCAGGATCTGCTAACGACCGACTGTGCTCAATATGCAGATACGCTGCTTGGGGCATCGCTATTGCTGCCCTGTGTTTTGCAGTCGGTGCCATAGCCGCCTGGCAGCATGTCATGCGATTGACCGCAACTCGTGTATGCACAGGGCCAGAAGGTGCAGCAACATTGGCTTTTGTTTGTCTTTTCCTCCCCTCTGGCCGGCAATTCTATCCTTTTGGACCGTCGTCCGACACGATTCAAGCCCGAAGCCGCAGCGTGGCGAATGTGATCAGCCTCCAGCAGCTGATGTCCAAACCTGCTTGGTCGCCGAATTCCCCGACCTCGTCGCCCGATTCTACGTGGTAAATCCGCAGGCGTTCAGGGGTTCTAGGCCGTATGACTTGGACCGTTACTCGCTGTTTCCATAAGGCGAGGTTACCAAAGGTTGGGAAGGTGCTCGGCGGGTTGGCTGGAACCTCGCATTTGCTGCCGCAACGTCAGTGAGTGTGGGCGGAGGCTTCTGAAATTAATACCTGGCTTTGGCGTTTCGCCTGCCGTGACCATCGCCATCAGGAGAAACATTGCGAGCGCTTCAGTACTGGCCGGCAGGGCACTACTTGCGTAGCAAGGACTTCGCCTTGCGCCTCATCCATCCAATCGGTACAGTGCCAACGTATGCTTTTGCGATATTCCCTTCTCTGTCTATTAGGAGTGATGTCGGAAATACTAGTCCTCCTGTCGGCCGAATCGCTGGACTGCTTTCACGGATCAGGTCAAGTCTGTTTCGCATAGTTGGAGAGAGGTGTTCATCAATATCCCGGACCAAAGATTTTGTCACTTCGTAGCTACCGTATACCACTGGATAGGTGACGTCCAGCCGCTCCACGAGCTCGTCTATCTTAGCCTTCATGTCGCCGTCAGCCGCAAGGCCTACTACCGTCAACCCGTTCGGGCTATATTTTTCGTGTAGCTTGCTTAGATCCGGCATCTCTTCCAGGCACGGTTTGCACCACGTGGTCCAGAAATTTAGCAGCACTACGCGCCCGCGTAGAGACGAGAGCTGCAGAGAGTCTCCTTGCGCTGTCTGCAGCATAAAGTCACCTGCCGGGTACGCGGGCTCAGGCTGATGTGCTGCCGCGCGGAATGGACTAAGTGTCAGCACCAAGTACGCCAGGGCTCCGAAGATGGGTAGTTTCATGGCAGGTGGTTTGGTTCGTGCACAGCGCGGGAGGCGATGCCGCTGTGGGAAGAGTTATGAACCGACTTTGCCCCGTTGCCCGGTACGTCGTAGAGGCTCCTGCCGAGCGCCAAAGGTGCGCTCTGCGCCATGACATTCCTAGGCGAGGGGAACTCGGATTCCGCGTAGCGCAGCACTATTTCGTTAGCCAATGGGGAGCATGCTACCGTGCAATAATAGAGATTGCTGCCTCGTGCTGTAAGTGAAGGATTCCGCGGGGTGCACTCCTAAAGAAGCGATGGACGCGGCCCTCGGGGGAGCTCAGATGGCTGCGGGTTAGACCCAAGCCAACAACCCCTCCCGGTGGTTGTTCCTTAAAAGGGGGCGCTCCACAAACCGTATAGTGGCAGCTGCAGCTGTGTCCAGCAAAAATCCGGGAGGCGATTTCCACTCTGCCGATACATGGAGCGCGACTGGCACTGTTGGGCTGCCGCGAGCGGAATCGCCGGTCCTGCCAATGGCCAGTAGAGCCGCCATTTCGATACGTAGCCTAGCCGAATTGGCGGATGTTGAGGGAGATGGCCCGTGCCATTCGCGGCGCCTTGCCCATTGTGAGTTGCGCACGGCTGATACCATCTCGTGCTGCAGCAGAGGATGACGCCATACTGATACTTGCGCTATCCGTCTCGGATGCCCGCGTCATGGATAGTGTTACCTGCGATGGCTTGCGAGGGATCTGCGGCCGCAGCTAGTAGAAGCCTTAGCGTAGCGGGCGCTTCATTCATGTTCGTACTGGAGCGCGGAGAGTCCGGCAGCCGACTGCATGCGTACACAAGGTACCTTGGGCACGATCCACTGCGCGGCCACGACCGCCATTTGCGACGATCGGCCCCACAGTGCCTGAACCTGATTTAGCTAATGACGGGGGTGGTCAGTAGCTATACCGGGATAGCATTCCGGCAATCGCTTTTCAAGCCCGCGCTTACGGTAGAAGTTAGAAGCGCATCCGACAGCCCATCCATTTGCCGGCAGTGCTGCCCATCGCCACATGTAGCCCGTCCAGCTTGTATGTATGAGCTCAGGGTAAATTAACGGGACCCTTTGGGATTAGCATGGCTTGCAGCATGCGCGACATCTCATCTTTCGGCATGATGCCCACGATACGCTCGGTAATGTGTCCGTCCTGATCTATCACGAGCGTCGTCGGCAAAGGGACCATTCTGTCCAACTCTACGATAAGCCTGGTGCCATTGAAGATATTGTCATAAAACCGTGAGGGAGGGATGGAGTCTCCACTCACGGCCAATATGGACTGCGCTACCTCGGTGCTGCCGTAGACTACTGGATAGATGATGTCCAGCTGTTCTACTAACCGGTTCACGGCGGCCTTGTCCTCGTCACCGTCTGTTGCAAGACCTACCACGGTCAGGCCGTCCGGGCTGAGGAAACCATGCAGGGAATTGAGGTCTGGGATTTCTTCAAGGCACGGTTGGCAAGTGGTCGACCAGATGTTAAGTACTACTACACGCCCGCGCAGAGACGAGAGCTTCAGAGAATCACCTTGCGGTGTTTGCAGCGTGAAGTCTTGCACTGGAAACAAGGGCGCAGCTGACTGGCCTTGCACCTGAGCAACACCACAGAGTACGACCGCACAAACCAGGGCGCCTTGTGTAAACAGTTTGGCTCTACCCCTGTTTTAGTGGGTAAGCTCACCTGCGGACGCTTTCGGGGTATAGATCTAGGCCTCCGAGGTGAAAGTAAATGGCATTAGCAAATCGCCGTTTGTTGCGGAAACCCCTACTGCGCACTTTGATTGTTTTGATCCGGCTGTTGATGCCTTCCGCAGGGCCATTGCTCACCTTCAGGATGATCGCATTGAGGATACCCCACAGGTGTGTTTTGATGGTTCTGGCGGCTGCCTTGACCGGGTCCAGCCGACACCGCATGGCCCACGACAACCATCGCTCCCAACCCTTACGCGCCCATGTGCGGTGGACATAGTGCCACAACTGCAGGGCCATTTCCTTGATAGCCCACGCGCGGGCCGTCTTCAACGTGCTGGTACGCAACCGCTGGAAGCGCGCCTTCTGCTTACCAGACATGTTGGCCGGGTGAGTCAACCAATCATACTTGGTTCCCTTGAGGTCTTCCAGGCCTTCCTTCATCAATGCCCGGTGCTCCTGGCGCCGAACCTTGTCCACGGCAGTTCCCAGACATTTCACTACGTGGAATTTGTCAAAGGCCACCTTCCGTTGCGCCTCTGGCACATGCTCCAGCGTGGCGTTGATGTAGGCCGGCCACATGTCCATGCTGACACTCTCGATGCCCTCCAGTTGCTCCAAAGTGAGCCCAGCATACCAACGCGTAAGTGTTTCTTTCTTACGGTCTTCGCCCACATGCAGCACCGTACCCGCCTTTGCATCCGAAACAATGGTGACATACGCATGGCGCTTGCGAAAAGAGGTCTCATCCACGCCAATATGGGCAACATTCCGTTCCTTCCTCCGCGCAAGGCCGCGTTGCACCGCGCGCTGCATGATCCCGTCTATCGCATTCCAGCTCACCCCCATCAGACGGGACACCGCCGATACACTCGCCTCCTGCAGCCAATCAATCACCAGCGTCTCAAACCCTGCAGTGAACCGTGACATAGGTTCCGCCCACGGAACCGACACGTTGCGCACTCCATGCTCCGGACATTCCACGCGGGGAAGCTCCGCAACCACCATGGTGCGATACTCGCACAGGTCCAGGTGACGCCATTGCCGACGACGGTGGTCGTAGCCCGGAGACGCCGTGCCGCACTCCGGGCAAGGCAGCTGATGGCCGTCCTCGCAATCTACATGTATCCGGACTTCTTGCGCCTCATGCGCAAACGTCACCTCGGAAACCTTCCAGGGAGCCTGGATGCCCAAGAGGCAACCGATATCGTTCTTTAGTTGCGACATATCGCTGCTGGGGTTAGAGAACGTGTGCGCCATCGTGATGATGGCCTTGAAACGGGTATGAATCCGCTTCATCTCATATCGTTTCCCGTTGAATACAACACTGCACCCATCTAATTAGGGGAAGAGCCAACAGTTTCATAGCAGGCTCGTTGTTGAATGGCGCACGGCACGGGCTGCCGCGCAGCGCTGAGAACTATTGTCCGAAGTACCCAACAGTGAGCAAGGCAGCATGCGGCAATTCGAGAAAGTATAAGGATCCGTCTGGCCTGAAAAGCAAGTGGACGTGCGACCAGCTCAGCGAATACGTGAGGCACAGGGTGGCAGGACTTTGCCCAATGCAGCATCGACTCTTGGCCTCCACAGAGGTTTAACCAAGCACGCTGTGCTCAACTATGAGGACCGCACCCCAGCACACGTGCCTGGCCGCTGCAGAGAAGCATGCACCGGGGACGCTACACTGCGGGGTGTGATAGGTTGGTAGTAAAACAACAAAACTTGGCAACAGGTGTTCCACGCGGCCAAATCAAATGGCACGCTATGCCAAAGATGAAGACAGGAGCCGAGGATGTCCGCTGGGACCTTACGGACCTTTACGCGAATGAGGAGGCCCTAAAGGCCGACCTGGCCACCGCGGAGGAAGACGCCGAAGCCTTCGCGACCATATACCGCGGCCGCATTCACAACCTAAGTGCTTACGAGCTGTCCAAAGCATTAGGGCACCTGGAGTCCGTGTACGACAGAGCAGCGCGTGCGCACACTTATGCGTACCTCCACTGGTCAACGGCCACACTGAATGCAGCGCGAGGTGCCCTGCTGCAACAGGTAAAAGAGAGCTACACGCGCATTTCCCAATCAATGTTGTTCTTTGACGTTGAGTGGGTACGGCTAGAGGAGGACCATGCCCAGCGCCTGATAGCATCTACTGAGCTCACAAGGTATCGCCATCATCTCGAGCGCGAACGGCTTTACAAGGATCATGTGCTGTCGGAAGCAGAGGAGAAGGTCCTGGTAGCGGCGAGTATGACCGGGCGCAGCGCTTGGGTGCGCTACTTTACAGAATCCATGGGTGGCTTGCGCTTCACGCTGGATGGGGAAGAGCTTCCGCAGCAACTCATCCTGGCGAAGCTGCACGAAAGTGATCGCGCGCTACGCCAGCGTGCTGCGCTGGCATTTTCCGAGGGTCTAAAATCGCGGGAGCATACCCTCACATTCATCTTCAATACGCTCCTGACCGATAAAGTCACACACGACCGCCTTCGCACCTATCCGAGTTGGATTCGCAGCCGCAACCTTGCAAACGAGATCAGCGACGAAACGGCCAGTGCCTTGGTAGATTCGGTAACGCAGCGGTACGACCTTGTTGCCCGATTCTATGCGCTCAGGCGGCGCCTCTTGGGGTACGACACGCTATTTGACTACGACCGCTATGCGCCGCTGCCGGAGGCTGACACTCACTTTCACTGGAATGATGCAAAAGCACTCGTGCTGGATGCCTATGCACAATTCCATCCGCGAATGGGGAAGATTGCGGAGCGATTTTTCGCGGGTCGCTGGATCGATGCGCCCGTGGTACCGGGCAAACAGGGCGGGGCGTACAGTCACGGTGCGGTTCCGACCGCGCATCCGTATGTGCTGCTAAACTATACCGGCAAGGCGCGAGATGTGCAGACGCTGGCTCATGAACTCGGGCACGGCGTGCACCAATTCCTCTCGCGTGATCAGGGTATTCTTCAGGCCGATACGCCGCTTACCACTGCAGAGACAGCCTCCGTATTTGGAGAATTGGTGGTCTTTCAGGAGCTATTGCAGCGCGAAGCGAATCCTCGCAGCCAACTCGCGTTACTGGTGTCCAAGATTGACGACACCATGGCAACGGTCTTTCGCCAGATTGCGATGAATCGGTTCGAAGACAGGATTCATGTGGCGCGTCGTGAAGGAGGAGAGCTATCAAGCGAGCAGTTTGCCAGCCTATGGATTGAGACGCAGGAGGCAATGTATCAGGGGAGTGTGACGCTAGAGGATCACTACAGGCACTGGTGGAGCTACATCCCACACTTTTTGCATACGCCCGGGTACGTGTATGCGTATGCATTTGGCGAGCTCCTGGTACTTTCGCTCTATGCCCGGTTTGAGGCGGACCCTGACGGTTTCCCGGAGCAGTATTTGGCACTTCTCGCTGCCGGTGGCAGTGATTGGCCACACGTTCTCGTCGGGCGCATGGGAATCGATCTCAAGGATTCCGGCTTTTGGCACCAGGGGCTGCGAGCTATTGAAGCGCTAATTGCCCGCGCTGAAGCGTTGGCGAAGGCCGCTATGACCGGTTAGGTCTGCAGAGGATTAAGATGGCTGCATCTAGTGGCACTAGGGCCTTGAGTGCGAAGCCGACGCTGATCTTCTGACGTGGCCCAATCAGAACAGCCCATCAACCTGCGACCGCTGAATATCAGACGCAGCGTTTCGCTCAAACTGCAGGGCTTTAAGGGGGGCGGTGAGGGATTGCACAAAATTTATTTGGGTTTCGGCAGCTTCTGCCGAGATGGGCCCTCAAAGTAGATATCTTTTGGCAATGGATTGCGCTTCGGGCCGAGAGTGTGGGTGCAAATGGGGCGGTGCATGCCTATGTGGGCCCAATTGCGTGCTCACACGCGGATTTTCGGGCGTAGGTAGGCTCGTGGAGTGACTTTCCGGGCACGATATCCCGCAGGGATCCTCTGATCGCACGCGTAAGCGGCGATCTTGGCACGGTGCAGCGCCTCAGAGCGTCCAGGCAGCTGCGGGTTTTGCGTTATGCCAGCGTCAGCAGCGCACTACTGCGCGGGGGCATCCAGCGGCAGGTGTTGCCTTTGCAGCCCCTTGGGGCTGGCAGACCGAATCCCCACTAACCCATCGACCCCCGGAGGTGCTCAGCACCTGGGTCAGCTCCTTCATGTCCTCCCGGCGTATCGGCTTCAGATTCGACTCGTACTGCATGAATATCGCCCCGCACCAGCGCTGACGCATCCCCGATGATCCCCAGCGCTTCACGTTCCGTGATCGGTTCGCAATAATGCTGTTGAGGTTCTCGATGATGTTCGTCGTCTTCAGACTGTCTCTGACAGCCTGGTTCCGCACCCCCAACCGGTGAAGCGTCAGCGTATCCTCCAAACCCTCCTCCAGACTGCGTGCGGCTTTCGGGCACGACCGCTGCAGCGCTTCATGCAGCGACACAAGCGCCGCCCGTGCCTCCTTGTACGTGGGTAGCTCCCAAGCCGCCTGAAGCCGACGCTTCATTTGCGTGGCCGCTGGCTCGCTTTTGATGTGACGCGTCACATTGGTACGCTTGTGCCACTGGCAGCGCTGGAACACGACCGCATCCCCAAACACCGCGCTGATCCCCTTGCGAAGCCCGCGGCTGCCGTCCACCTGTACCAACAGCTTGTCGGTATGGGTGAAGCCCCGACGCAACAGATCCTGCAGCAGCGACTCCACCTGCGCACTGTTCTCGGTACGGCTTTCCGCAAAGCCCAGTACGACCTTCTCGCCCTCGGTCGTGATGCCCATCGCTACGATCATCTGCATACCAGCCAAATACTTGCCATCAAGCAGGAGCACCGCAAAGGTGTGCTGATCGAATCGGCGCGTCTCAAATGCCTTCAGTAGCGCTGCCGTCTGCGTAATGAAGGCGTTGCCTATGCTGCTGGCACTCAACCCCAGACTATCGGTGAAGACTTGGGCCGCCTGCCTGTAATTGCGCCGCGACAGTCCACACAGCAACCCTCGTGTCACGCTTTCCCGGTCCATAAGCCCACGCTCGCGCAAGAGGCGGTACGTTTGCAGAGGACGCTCCTTTCGGGTTCGTACATTCCGCACGCGCGGAACGCGGACCGCAATGCGCTCCAAACCGACGCGGATGGAGCCCGGATTCGCCCCCCAGCGCTGAAAGCCGGTCTTATGGTGCTTCCCACGTGCGCCGCATATGAAGCGGACCTCGGCCTCCATGACCCATGTGGCCATCTTGGTAAGAAGATGATCAAGACATCCAAGGCAGCTGGCCAGGCCGATGAAGTTCCTTTGCGCAAGCCCCCGAAAGTCCTCGATGAGTGATTGATCCAGCATAGGGGTATGGGGCATCAGACGGCGTTGAGGTTGATGAGACTCTCACGAAGTTGTGGCAGAAAGGCCGCATGGGCCACACGGCGCAGCTGAGCCTCGTGTTCCAACAGTGCCAGTGCCATCTGTTCGCGTTGCTGGAAAACGGCGCTGGCCGGGGTCTGCAACCTGCGACTGATGGCATCCATGAAGCGCATCACGCGCAGCCCCCGGTCGAGCTTGAGCAGCATGCCCGTGCGTTGAATCGTCAGAGATTGCTCCAGGCCCTCCCATAAAACCTTCGCTGCGGACCGATTGACGCGCGTCAAGTCCTGGTGAATACGGGTGAGTGCGCGTTCAGCTTCCCGGGCATCGAACCCATTCCATGCCTGGCGGAGGCGATTGCGATACACAGGAGCAAGGTCTTCCGGAAGACCGCAGGTGATTTGATCCAACAGCGAATTGAGACAGCGCTGTATAGCGACCTTGGCGCCGAACACCTGGCGCACCGCCGATTGAAGTCCCGTACTGCTGGGCAGCACACAGAGCAGCCCATCGGCGGCCGAAAGGCCACGATCGGACAGCGACTGCACAAAGGACGTAAGAGCAGAGACGTTTTCAGGGTAGCACGCTACCAGGCCAAGTATGCGGCGATAGCCCGTGATGGTCAGACCCGCTCCAAGAACGATGCTAACGCCGCGTGGGCACAGCCCGCGCAGCCAGATCGCAACGATCGGGTCGTCTTGCAGACTACGCGAATGCAACAGCTGCCACGCTTCATTCAACTGCGCCGAGTCTGGCTTTGTGTCCTGGGCCGCAGCAGAAGCCTTGATCACTACGGGCGGTGGCGCCGGCTGCTGATGCGCTGCCGGAATGGGCCAGTCGGTGGTCAATTGTTGCAGAATGTGCGTGCAGAGCTTCATCAGAAGCCGCCGCGCGTCACCGGAGGGATTGATCTGGGCGTCTGCAGGCGCCTCAGCCCTCCCCAAAACAGGCTGTGAGGGGTTCATATGATTGGAAAGGAATGGTGGAGACTAGGGTCCACCTCCACAGCAACTCTCCAATTCCCAACTTGAATTTGTGCGATCCCGGCGGTGACGTTGCCTCCGCGACCTCCCGAGTCTATGCAGCGAATCTGATGGCTGCTTCCTTTACAGCGTCAATCCTGCACATTCGTGGTGAGAAGGAGTCCTGTGTCGCCTCAAGCACTGTTTGGACTCCGTGAATTCGGTGTACGTCTTACGCAGAAATTTGCGGCGGGGGCGTGAAGCTGACACTTCGCCTCCTAGAACAGGCCAAGCCAGAGCGAAGCGCCATCAACTGCATGATGGTGTGCAATTAGTACCAATAGGGCGCGCCATGGACCCGATAACTGTAGACAGAAGGCATACCCTTGGGCCGTGCAGAGACGGTCGAACTATGCTTGCTACAACACAAAGGGCTGCGCAGAGGCATCTGGAAAGTGCGCGTCTAGACGTCGATGGAAGGGTGTGCGGTGTGGAGCCCCCGAATACCAGGCTCCTTCGAGCCGCCAGCGCAATTGTCAGTTGCGTCATTGCGGTGCGTGTGGTAACGCGTCGTCGCCACAGTGACCGCGCGGCGCGCCAGGTAAGGTGTTGCAGAAGTCTAACGATCTGACACGCGACCGCCTCACGGTATCGAAGGAAAAGCCAGGCGCGAACTTCCGATGAGTGCTGCGCCCAAAGGCAAGAAAGTCACCAGGCAAGGTGCGCAACGATTCGCCTGGACTGACAGGTCGCGGTTCCCTGACCGTTGCAGGCGAGAGTTCGTCCTTGATCACACCTCAAAGATGCGGCATATCTGTGGCGCCTCCTGATGCAGCGAGGCCACCAGCCACCTTTGAACTGGTGCCCATTGTGCGCACTGGCCAGCCGTTTAGCCGCCCACAAGACGCGCCGAAAGCACTGGAGGTGACGCTACAGAATTGCTCTTCGAGCAATAACTCATGCTCAAAAGGAACTGGGTCTGCAAAAAACCGGCCGTGCACCGAGGCGTCTGCGCTTCGGCACGCATACAAATCCGGATGGTTGGCTCTCTGTGGCGCTCGTTCTACCTTTGGAGCAGGATCCAATGCTATGCCGCAGCTGTCAGAGGCCGTGCCCTGCGGACCAGGGCGGCCCGCTTTACATAGGCTGCGCGCGCAATCGCCACATCCTCGAGGAACAGGGGCAACTCTTCCATAAGAAGGGCCTGAGGTCCATCCACCAGCGCTTGGCTGGGCCGCGGGTGAAAGTCGACCAACACGATGTTGGCGCCGGCTATGACGCCCTGGGCCGTGGCATGCATGATGTCAAGCAGGCCGTCCGGGCTACGGTGGCGACTGCCTACCGAGTGCGAAGGGTCAATACACACTGGCATGCGCGTGAGGCGGTGTACCACCGGCACATGCGAGAAGTCCACTAAGTTGCGGTGCGGATCACCCAGATTGGTCTTCATGCCACGTAGCGCAAAGACGACATTACGGTTGCCCTCACTGGCGAGATACTCAGCTGCGTTGAGGGATTCGTTCAGTGTGATGCCGAATCCACGTTTGAGCAGCACGGGATGCGTCTCTTGGCGGCCCGCAGCCTTTAGCAACTCAAAATTCTGCGTGTTGCGCGTACCGACCTGCAGCATTACGCCAGTGGGGTTACCCGTGAGCTCCAGAGCATCGTTGATCTCGCAAATGTGCGATTCGTGTGTCACCTCAATGGCAATGACCCTGATGCCGTATTTACCGGCCAGCTCAAACACATAGGGCAGGCAGCCGGCACCGTGGCCCTGGAATGAATACGGATTGGTGCGCGGCTTGTAGGCTCCCATGCGTGTGCACTCCAGTCCATTGTCATGCAGTGCGCGCATCATCAACTCCACATTAGCACGCGAATCTACCGCGCACAGACCTGCAAATACATGCAAGCAGTCTTGGTCGAACGTCACGCCGTTGTATTCGAAGCCATGCTGCATAGCTTCATCACCGTGGCGCCCAAGGTACCGGTACGCTTCTTGCACGCGCACGACCCGCCTGACACACGGAAGGCCCCGCATGAATTCTCTGGAGAGCGGCTTCGTATCTCCGATGAGATAGACTTCCGTAAGGCGCTGCCCAGCCCCCTGAATGTGGCGCGCCTCGTGCGTGACGCCACTGAATGTGTCCAGGTAGCGCAGAAGCAGCCGGTATTCGGCAGAGGCGAGGTCCGTGTTTGGCTTCAGTATCAGTATCACTAGAAATGGGGATGCTTTGAGAGTCGGGAGGCGGCGGCCTCATCAAGAAGTATGTGCACGTCGGTATGGAGCTGCAGCGCGGAGGCTGGTACGTCGGACGTAACCGGTCCTTCCAGTGCGCGGGCTACCGCCATAGACTTGCCCTTGCCGCAAGCAATCAGCAAAATTGTGCGCGCCTCCATGATGGTGCCAATGCCCATAGTCATAGCCGTTCGTGGCACATGAGCCGAGCTCTTAAAAAAACGCGCGTTATCTGAAATGGTGCGCCTGGCCAGTGCCACGCGCCGTGTGCGTGAGTCCAAGGGCGAGCCCGGCTCATTGAATCCGATATGGCCATTGCCTCCAATACCCAGCACCTGCAAGTCAATTCCTCCGGCAGCCACGATGTGGGCGTCAAAGGCCTCGCCACCTTCCGATTCCCGGGGAATGTGCACATTCGATGGCTTGACGTTAACATGCTTGAACAGGTGCGTCCACATAAAATGGTGGTAGCTCTGCGGGTGCGCTGGCGCCAAGCCGGTATACTCATCCAGGTTGAATGTCGCTACGCGGGACCAGTCCAGCGTGGCGGCCGACAGTCGCTGATAGAGCCCAACAGGCGTACTCCCGGTGGCCAGACCAAGGACGCATGCAGGATAGGTGCGGATTCGGTGGGCCACTATGCCAAACGCACGATCACTCACCGCCTCGTAGGAGGGCAGCACTTGGACAGCCATCGGGACGGAAGACACCTACTACTCGAGAATCAGGTTCAGGAGATGTATGATCTTGCTGCGTAGCTGGCGTCGATCCACAATCATGTCGACAAACCCGTGATCCTGCAGAAACTCAGCGCTTTGAAAGTTGCTCGGCAAGTCCTGACCAATAGTCTCGCGGATGACGCGAGGACCAGCAAAGCCGATCAGCGCGCCAGGCTCTGCAATGTTGATGTCGCCGAGCATAGCAAACGATGCGGTCACGCCTCCGGTAGTCGGGTTGGTAAGCACTGAAATGTAGGGCAACCCAATCTGGTCCAGGAGCGTAAGGTTCGCACTGGTCTTGGCCATCTGCATGAGGCTGAGCGCGCCTTCCATCATTCGGGCGCCGCCGCTCTGTGAGATCACGATGAGTGGCACCTTGCGCCGTGTGGCACGCTTGATGGCGCGCGTCACAACTTCGCCCACGACCGATCCCATGGATCCCCCAATAAAGTTGAAGTCCATCGCGGCGACTGAGGTCGGGTGCCCGCCGATGTTACCGGTCGCTGAACGAACCGCGTCGGTCATCCCGGTTTTCTGAGCTGCCACTCGGAGCCGGTCCGCGTAGGTTTTGCGATCCGCAAATGACAATGGGTCCTGTGGCGCCAGGTCTACATCATGCTGTGTGTACTCGGCGTCGTCAAAGAGCAGGTCTAAATACCGCAATGATCCAAAACGGAGGTGATGGTCACATTTGGTGCATACCCATACATTCCGTTCCAACTCACGGCGATTGCTAACCTGAGAGCACTGTGGGCACTTAACCCAATGGCCGGCCGGAACGTCGTTCTGGTCGTTGCGAGTAGTGAGGATGCCCTTCTGCTTGCGCTCAAACCACGCCATAAGGTCGCAGGGATAGGATCCGGCGGCGCTTTTATCCGTATCGGAACGTTGTGTTCACGCCGGTGCCGTGGCGTGCAGTAAAGTGCATATTATACGAAAAGCCGCGTAAGCCTCATTCTGGCATTGACTTTAGCGGCTCCTTGGGTATTTTCCGGCGCTGAACCTCGCAGCAAGAGAATCTATGAACGTTTTTGACACAACTCGCATTCGCAACATCGGACTGGTGGGCCATCAGGCTAGTGGAAAGACATCGCTTGCGGAATCGATGCTGTATGTCAGCGGTACTACGCACCGTCTGGGGACGGTTACAGAAAGGAGTACAGTAAGCGACTATCACCCGAGCGAAAGGGAACGGCAGATGTCCATCTTCTCATCGCTCCTGCATGCGCAGTGGAAGAAGCAAAAGATTAACATCATTGACACGCCAGGCTATCCCGACTTTATAGGGGAAGTCGTCGCGGCCATGCGCGTGGTGGACACGGCCGTGTTTGTTATGAGTGCCAAGGACGGCGTAGAGGTGGGCGCCGAGCTCGCTTGGAGCTGCGCAGCCAGCAATGGGCGTCCGTCCATGTTTGTGATTAGTCAAATCGACCGGCAGCATGCCGATGTTGAGCGTCTGATCGGCCAGATTGTCGGCCGATTCGGGGCGAGTGCCTCGCTTGTTCAGTTTCCGGGAGGGGACGCCAACACGATCATTGACGTCTTGCTGATGAAACAGCTAACCTACGCCGAGGACGGCACGCAGACGACGAGCGATATCCCTGCGGCTTTTCAGGATCGTGCAGAGGAGCTCCACAGCAAACTTGTGGAGGATATTGCAGTCAACGACGAGAAGCTTATGGAGCGCTATTTCGAGGAGGGGGAACTAACCGAGGATGAGATGCGCCAAGGCCTGCGGGCTGCGATGATAAGCCGAGAGCTGTTCCCCATCTTCTGCGCGGCAGCTACGAACAACGTTGGTACGGCCCGCATCATGAGTTTTATCAACAATGTATGTCCGGCTCCGACGGACATGCCGCCTGCGGAGACGGACTCCGGCGACCCGGTACCGGCGGACCCTGCAGGAAGCCCAATCGCCTTTGTGTACCGCACCATGGCAGAACAGCATGTGGGAGACTACTCCTTCTTCCGCGCCTACGGGGGTACCGTGGAGCACGGTATGGACTTGGAAAACGCACAGACAGGGACGACGGAGCGACTGGGGCAGCTCTACGCACTTAACGGCAGGGACCGAGAAACTGTGCCAAGAATGGTCGCTGGCGACATTGGGGCGCTGGTTAAGCTGCGCGGCACGCATACCAATAACACCCTGCGCAAGAAAGGCAGCTCCGTGGAAGTCAAGCCCATTCAGTTTCCTGCGCCTCGATATCGCGCGTCGATAAGGCCGGCTAATGAGGGCGATGAGGACAAAGTTGCCCAGGGGCTCCACCAGATCACAGCCGAGGACCCTTCACTAGTGGTGGTGCATGACCCGCACCTGAGCCAGATCACGCTCGGGGGCCAGGGTGAGCTTCACCTACGCGTGGCGCAGTACCGCCTCAAGAGCAAGGTGAACGTTGATATCGAATTCGGGCGCCCTCGCATTGCCTACCGCGAAACGGTCACGTCCGAGTCTCGCACCTCATATCGGCACAAGAAGCAGACTGGGGGTGCGGGTCAGTTCGCCGATATCTCGGTGCTGATTGAGCCGCTGGACGGAGAGTTTCGCAAGCGCCCTGACATCTCGGTGCGTAAAATAGTAAAGATCACCACGGGTTGGGGGTCCACCATCGAGTTTATTGACGGCATCGTTGGTGGCGTCATTGACATGCGCCGCTTCTTCGGGGCTATCCAGAAGGGCGTCCTAGAGGCTATGCAGCGGGGGCCCGTGGCGGGCTACCCGGTGGGAAACGTGCGTCTGGTCATCATTGACGGCGGCATGCATTCTGTGGACTCTAACGAGGCCGCATTCAAGACGGCCGCGCGGATGTGTTTTCGTGATGCGTTTCGCCAAGCCAGGCCGGTGATTCTTGAGCCCATCCACGACGTGGAAGTGACTGTTCCCGAGTCGTACACTGGCGAAGTCATGGGCGACATGAACACTCGGCGCGCCCGAATCCAGGGCATCGAGGCGGTAGGGTCCATGCAAAAGATCAGGGCCCAGGTTCCAGAATCAGAGCTGTATCGCTACTCCACGTCGGTCCGTTCTATGACGCAGGGACGCGGCATCCATTCTTCAGAATTCAGCCATTACGAAGCAATGCCGCGCAACGTGCAGGACCAGGTAGTGACCGAGGCTACACGGGCGGAAGCGGACTAGGGGAGCCCAATGGGGCAAAGCGTCTGCAGCGATTGTGCGAGTGCCAGGACGCCTTCTTCCCCGTCGGGCGGCCCCACCACCTGCAGGCCGACGGGCAACCCGCGGACGTCAAGCGCACAGGGCACGCTGGCGACAGGCAGACCGGTGAGCGATAGGACAAAGGTAGACGCAAACCAGTCATAGTAGGTCTTCATCGGGCGCCCGCCAACATGGGTCGGATACGGCTGACTAACCGGAAACGGCGGAACGGCTGCGCAGGGGGTCAGAAGGTAGTCGTAGTGCCTGAAAAACCCCTTGAATCGTTGCCAGAGCCGTGTGCGCGCGCGCTCGGCTAGGGCAAGTGCACGCATAGGGGTGCGCAGGGCCGACTCCAGATTTGTAGCGAGGTTTGGTCCCAGTTGGTCCAGCCGGTCCAACCGTTCTTTGTGCGTGGCGCAGAGTTGGTACGCACGCAATGCGTCAAAGGCTGGGCGCGCCCAAGAAAGATCCATGGTGGTTTCTTCGACCTTTGCGCCGACTTGAATCAGCTCCAGGCTGGCGCGCTGGCACCTGTCCGCAATGCTCGAATCCACGCCAAGGCCGGCTAAGTCATTGCAGTAGGCGAGCTGCAGACCACGCACGGGCCCATTTCTGACTGCGACAACAAAAGCGCGCTGTCTTTGCGGCTGGCTAATCGGGTTCTCCGGGCTCGGTCCATACGTGGCCTGCAAGAAGAGGGCCACATCCTCGGCGGTTCGGGCCATGCCACCGGCCACCGACAGGGTGTCCCAAACGTAGGCCGAGGGGGCAGAAGGAACTAGGCCTGGAGACGGACGGAGTCCCACAACGCCACAGAATGATGCAGGCAGTCGGAGTGAGCCGCCCAGATCAGTGCCGTCCGCCAGGGCGATCATGCCAGCGGCTAGCGCGGCGGCACCGCCCCCGGTGGAGCCACCGGGGGTAAGGTCCAAGTTCCAGGGATTGCGAGTTGGGCCAAAAACAGCGTTGTCCGTCGTGCCGCCCGCGGCAAATTCCGGGGTATTGGTCTTGCCAAGGATAAGCGCTCCGGCTGCTTTCAGGCGCTGCACGATGAGGCCATCCCGGGAAGGTTCGAAGTCTCTGTACTGTGGTGAACCGAACGTAGTACGCAGCCCGGCTACGGGCGTGGTGTCCTTGATACCCACTGGAAGCCCGTAGAGGATTCCACTCCTGGAGTTGTGTCGTTCCAGCTGGACCGCCTCCTCAAGCAGGCGCGGATTCAGTGTCACGATGGCGTTGATGGCATCGTTCTGCTGCCGGACACGCTGCAGACAGGCTTCAGCCACATCGACGGGCGACAGGTCGCCCTTGCGCAGCGCAGCCGCGAGGCGGCAGGCTGACCAACCGGCTATGTCGTTCACAGTGGAGAAGCCAAGCCTGATTTGAGTCGTGCGAGCACCGCTGCGGAAAGACTTCCTATTGCAGAGGGTAGAGAGGCAAGAGTCGAGTCACGTTTGGATGCGCGTACGCCAACGACTTTAGGCACAGTACCGCTACGCATTCGCTGTGCAGGTTTGCGCGCAAGTGTGCTTGGCCGGTTACTTTTTCACCGTGATGGATCCCAGGGGGAGGGTCTGTGCCGGGCCGTCTGGGTACCATACCTTCACCATCCTGCGAAATATGTCTACCTGGCCAACCTTGCCGGGGCCTGTTTCGGTGTCTACCGCAGCACCCAGCCGCGGGAATTCCTTCAGTGCCTCCACGTACTGGTCCAACTCATAGTTGAGGCAACACTTGAGGCGGTTGCATCGTCCGCGCAAGCGATCGGGCGACAGTGGAAAATGCTGCTTCTTGGCCGCGGAAAGCGACACGGTCGGAATGACATGCATCCAGGACGAGCAGCACAGCTCCCTTCCGCACACGCCGATTCCGCCGATGCGCGCCGCTTCTTGCCGTTCATTGACGCGCTTCAGATCAACGCGTGCCTTGAACCGTCTGCCGAGTTCAGGGATCAATGTATGCAATCCGACCCGGTCCTTGGCGGTATAATAAAAGGAGATGCGCTTTCGGTCATGCTGCCATTCTGCATCGACGACCTTCAGCTGGAGGGCGCGCCGGTTAACTGCTACGCGAAAGGTTTTTACAGCCTCAGCCTCCGATTTGCGGTTGGCCTTATGGCGTTGCCGGTCGTGATTGTTGGCAGTCCTTATCACGCGATTATATTTGGCGTTAGGCTCTGCGCGGAGCAACACGAGCTCTCCGGTCATGGTTATGTGGCCGAAGTCGATTCCGCCCCTAACGCCTACAATAATGTCGTCGCCCGCCATCAGGTTGACGTTGCGGTCGTTGCGAAAGATGCGTCGTCGCCTGTGCTTAAAGGCGACCTCAACCAGATCCGGCGAAGACGGTGCCATGCCCGGCATCCAATTGTGGACGTTGACGGTGGGGCAGGCGAGGCCACATCCGTCGCCGGACCCGCATCCGCATCCACCTTCGCTACCGGCACTACATGATCCACATGCCATCTGCAATGAGTGTTTGTGCCGCTACGAGAGCGGTACGTAGAGATTGCCCGCATCGGGGGTTCGCATGGCGCGACCTATCGCTTGGGACAGCGCGACAAGGAGGATTTTGAGGTTTATTTCTCTTCCGACAAACATCCGGCATTCGTCTACCAGCCGCGCCATGCCATCGAGATCTGCCCGACCAAGCCTGCTAGCAAAACTGGCCACGGCTTTCTCCATATCGACGTTGGTGATATTCGCGTCTTCTTCAAGCACGCGCCATAGCGTCAGGTCACGTATCCACACTAGGATGTGAACGAGAACGCTTTTTGTGTGATCCCGGCCGCCTTTGACAAGTTCGTCTATCAAGGGCAGTTGGTTTTCCGGGCGTCGCATGTACGAGTGCTTGAGGAATTGCAGCGCGGACTGCCGCTCAGTTTGCAGTGCGCTGCTTGAGGCCAGCTCAAGCGCCGCGGAGCATGACCCACCGGCCATGCGGGCGTACAGCTGGGCGGTACGTGCTTCCAGGCCTTCCCGCCGCTGAAGTGCGGCGGCAACACTCGATTCATCCAAGAGCCCAAACCGCACGCGCTGGCATCGCGAGAGGATGGTCGGTAGTAGCAGGTCCGTGCGGCTCGTCGTGAGTATCAACACTGTTTCGGGGCCGGGTTCTTCCAGCAGTTTCAGGAAGGAATTGGCTGCTGGCTCCTTCATGGCATCTGCTTGGGTTATCACTACGATGCGATATTTCCCTTCGCGCGGACGCAAGCTGAGTATGTGGTACAGGTCATCCCTGATGCGTCTGATTGGATAGAACGCCTGTTTGTTCGACACCGGTTTGCCGCTGGCACGACGATTGAAATCAATAGTAGCATATGGGTCCTTTGCCAAGGACAGCAGGCGTTCACTGACTTCTTCCTGCGTCGCATCATTTGGCTGGGGCAGCAGGACATGCACATCGGGATGCCGCAGCTCGCGGACTTTTATACAGCTCAGGCACGCGCCGCAGGCGGTGTCTCTGGCGTGGTCACACTGGAGCACGCACGCCATTTCTATGGCCACTGCGCGCTTGCCGACCCCATCCGGCCCGTGGAACAGGTACGCATGTCCAATACGACCTGACGCGATCGCATGGCGCAGTAGGCTCACGGCCTGCTGCTGACCCAGTATGTTATTCCATGCCATCGACGACGTAAAGAAGGATAGGCCCACCAACCAATATGTTACCGCGCATCTGCCGGTCGGTTGCAGCAACCTTTTAGTCCAATACGCTTTAATGGAGTCCTTGCGTGTAGTATCACGTGAGCCACGGCGTGGTAGCTCAGCAGGTTAGAGCGTGCGACTCATAATCGTAAGGTCGAGAGTTCGAGTCTCTCCCACGCCACCAATTCTGTAGCGCATGACCTTGCCTCTCCTTGAGCGCGCCGAAGGGCACGGAGGGCGCAATGCCATCGTTGATTCCGTTGGCACGCATACCTATGCCAGCCTCGTATTACAGGCAACCTCGGTTAGTGCAGCCCTCCTCGGCTCCAGGCCTGACTTGAAAGGGGATCGCGTAGCCTTCATGGCGGCGCCGGGCCATCGCTATGTAGTCGCACTGTATGGCATATGGATGGCTGGTGGGGTTGCAGTCCCGTTGAGCACTGCGCATCCTGCGCCGGAATTGCAGTATGTGTTGCGTGACAGCCTTGCCCAGACCGTTTTGGCGGATTCTGTGCACTTTGCGCGCGTCTACGCCGCCACTCAGGACGTGCGATTATTGGAGCAGATGATCAAGTTCGCGCCGTGCGCCTTGCCTGCCGTGGAGACGAAGCGTCGAGCGTTAATGCTCTATACAAGTGGGACCACCAGTCGGCCAAAGGGTGTCGTAACAACGCACGCGAATATCCAAGCCATGGTACTACAGCTGGTGGCGGCTTGGGGATGGCGCGGCAGCGACCGCATCTTGCACGCGTTACCACTCCACCATGCACACGGCTTGGTCAACGCACTGCTTTGCTGCCTGTGGGCAGGTGCGACATGCGAGATGCTGCCGAGGTTTGATGCCAAAGAAGTCTGGAGGCGGTTTAGACAGGCGACACTCTTTATGGGCGTGCCAACCATGTATCATAAGCTGCTACGTGAGTGGCACGAAGCGCCACCTTCCACGCGAAGAGATTGGGCGACGATGGCCACCAGGCTACGCCTGATGGTATCCGGATCTGCTGCCTTGCCAAGGACGCTTTTTGATGAATGGGAACTGGTCACAGGACAGCGGCTCCTGGAGCGCTATGGGATGACGGAAACTGGCATGGCGCTCTCAAACCCTCTCGAGGGCGAGCGTCGCAGCGGCACCGTCGGTCAACAACTGCCCGGGATCGAAGTGCGGCTCGTGGATGACAATAGCCAAGAGATTGTTGGGGAAGGCGTGTCCGGCGTGCTGCACGTCAAAGGACCAGCTGTGTTTCTGGAGTATTGGAAGCGTCCGGTCCAGACACGGGAGGCATTTCGTGAAGGTTGGTTTGTAACCGGTGATGTGGCGGTCGTTGAGCGTGGGTATTTCCGGATTCTCGGACGTACCTCGGTGGATATCATCAAGACGGGTGGGTACAAGGTATCCGCTCTGGAGGTTGAGGAGGTGCTCCGCGCGCACCCGTGCATAGTCCAGTGCAGCGTGGTGGGTGTACCTGACACAGAGTGGGGAGAGCGCGTATGCGCTGCCGTTGTGGTTCGGGCGGGATGCACGCTGACCGCTGCGGCGCTTCGCATGTGGGCTAAGGCGCGAATGGCTGGCTACAAGGTGCCCTCGCGCGTGGCTACCGTCGAATCGCTGCCGCTTAACGTGATGGGCAAGGTGTTCAAGCCGGCGCTGCAGCGCACATTTGAAGAGGGCTAAGGCCGCCCAACCTCCAGAATCTCGTCGATGATGTCTTCGCGGTTGGGGCGGACGAGCGCCAGAATAGCGTGGTGGGGCAGGATGAGGTACTTCTGCTCCTTATAGGTCAGCTCGACCGACTCCTTGCGGACAAAGAAAGCAAAGTCTCCAGCCTTGGCCTGTAGCGGCAGGTAGCGCCCTGCTTCTTTCGAGGCATTCCATGGCTCACCTTCGACGTATTCGGGGTTCGGAACCAGATGCCCCGGTCCGACGGAAACGACATGGCCAAAGCCTACCCGCTCTCGTTCTGCGACAGTGGCTGGCAGGACAAGGCCGGACGCGGTCAGCTGTTCCCCATCATCCGGTTCAATGAGGACGCGGTCACCGACAACAATCAGCTCTGGCATGGGGTGGTGGATTTCCGCTGCATGATGCGCGACACTAACGGGGCCGGGGCGCAATTGTGCCGATTCTATTGTCCAACGCGGCGAGTCGGCAAGGCGGCCGTTTCACAAGGGCATTGCAAAGGGCCAGGCTGCTTATTTACACGGTTGCTTCTTCCGCTGGGAGCCGGAAAAGGGCGTATACATACTTCGCGGGTCTTGCTGACTTGACCAGTGGTCTCCGTCGTTGGGTCCACCCTGGTGGCCTGACATACGCACCTGCGTGGCAGGACGCCGACCAAACCACGGGCGGCTGATTACTCCGCACCAGCCGCACAGATTGAGACCTGCAATACCTTGCTGCCACGAAATTGGTGGCCGACCGAGCCTGAAGCCATTTCCTGCCCGCTGAATCCTGCGGTGGGTATCCGGCCGCTATACCCCGGCGTGCCCAGCGCATATCAGCATTGCCGTGTACTTCCGTCGCACCGTGCAACCGATCCGCACACGATTGAAGGCGCAGGGCATCCACATGTGCTGGAAAAAGCTACGCCACAAGCTGAGCGCGTGGCAACGGTTGATGACGACCATAAAGGACACCCAAAGCCAAGTTACTGTCAGTGTGCAGGAAGAGCGCCCAAGAGCAGAGCTGGATCAGATAGCACGATTCTGCGGCGTCACTTCCTGCCTGCATCGGCTGTGCTAAGTGCACCGGGACTAGGGCGCGGAAATGCAGAAGAAAAGTAGTGCCAGGGAGCCGGAAGAAAACCCGTTAGTTATATGTGCACAATGTGTCTTCGTATATTGCTTGCATCACAAAATGACGAATTCGGGTCAGGATATAACAACTTGGGCAAAGGTCGTCAAGCAAAGCGAAAGGCACGCATACCACTTGGGAAATAGGCTCTGTGGTGCGCCAGGCTAACTGGCAAGATATAGCGGGTGAGAGTCCCGTGGTATGAAGCTGAAACCAGGCACATATCTCCGCGAGCCGTGCGCGGTCACCCGTGAGGGTGGGCGCGAAGCGTCGGTAGCGGTGCGTGTGGCCAGGGACATTGAGCACCGAAAACTTTATCGTCTGGGTCGCCGAGGCTTTTTCAGAGGTCGAAGGCAACATGTTCGTTCTCGCTATGGTGAGAGGACGGACAGGCCCACGGTGTCCGAGACCCCATGGACGCACGTACATATCTTGTCGGGACCTGGGAGGTCTCTCCATTGCCCAGCCCCTCGGGGAGGGCCGCCAAAGCGTAGGCTAAAAGCTGATCAAAGGATGCACGGTGGAGAGAAATCAGACGCGATGATAGTAGCTTTGAAGCCGGCGAACAAAGCGTGGGTGCCCACGTGGCGGAGCTGGTGGAGCGAAGCGTCGCGCCCAAGGGGAAATCGCGAAGCCCTGCACGTACCGGACACAGAGCCGGATTCTGCGTGTCCCATGGGGTGGACCGGTTACGGCTGCGGGTCGGCTTGCCGACTTGCTAACGTCATGCGCGACAGCGCGACCCAAGGGAGGAGCCGGATGCGTTAGCGCGCACGTCCGGATCTGTGCGGGGCCCTCGGGGAAACCCGGGGGCTACCGCGATGAGTTGTTGGACCTGGGAGCGTACAGATACGGGTTGGTGACTACTCTGCCGGGAAGCAGGACGACGCTGCGACCGTCTTCTATGGTACCGGCGGCCCCGACTCTTAACGGCAGCCGAAAAGGACGCGCGGCACGGTTGTTTCCAGCCCGTTGCCTACCTTAGCGAGGGTGCAGTAGAGTGGCCGCGCGATGCAGCGACGGCAAGCCCTTGGTGTGCAAGCGGCTTGAACGCGCTAACAATGGTAAGCTGAAGGTCGTAAGGCCGCATGGCTTCAGCTGCGCGTGTTGCCGCGCGCGCCGCAACTTGTGTGTGTCATGGTTCAGGCATGTCCATTGCGCGTCGCTTGCCACCAAATGACGTTCCAGAGTTCGGTTGGGCTGTTATGAAGAATCCATCCCAGCATCCTAGGCACACCATGCACCATGCCGCAATCTGATCCAATGCTGTACCAATTGGATTGCGGTGCCCACTCTAGGTTGCGGGACGAGCATTTGCAGGTTGGCGCTCTTTCAGGTGATTCGGCTGTAGACCCGAGTTCGAGCGTTACAGCGGCATTTCGCCCCCGGACTGACCAGCCGCCAGCCGCTAGGTCAAGAGTGGGCGCAGTCACAGTGTGGATCTTGTTGGCCGGAGCAGGTCTGTGCTGGCAGACTGCCTGCTCAGATGGTGATGCCACGGTCCCCGTCACCAAGCTGGTGGCCAGCGGGTACGCTGAATCTTTGCGCCCTTCCCGATTCGTTAAGGCCACAATGGACATGGCAACTGTGGGAGACAATCTGTACATGAGTGACCAGGCAACGAGCCACGTTATTCGCGTCGATAATGATCTAAACGTACTCGGCACATTTGGGAGAGAAGGTGCAGGGCCGGACGAGTTCGGGGGTTGGCCACGGATGCTCGCCGCCGATTCACGGTATGTCTACGCTCATGATGCTCGAGGGAGACGGATTCAGGTGTTTACGCATCAGGGACAACATATTCGGGCCATAAAGGCCCCTGAGCAGTTTTTGCCCACCAGCTTTGCGGTAGACAGCAATATGAATGTGTATGCAAGCGCTAGGTATGCGGGACAGTCCAAATTTGTTTTGCTAAAGATTGATTCTACAGGTGCTGTAGTTGCCAGATTCGGGGAGTTTTTCGTTACAAATGACACTAACTCGCAGAATCACTGGCGAAGCCAGCGCTTCGTTGCCATGACGAGTACGCAGCAGATCGTGACAATAGGCTGGGCAACACCCGTAGTAGAGATATACTCGCTGGATGGCATGCTAATAGCTCGAAACGACCTTTCCAAGAGCCCATTTTTTGCGCCGCGATTATCTTACGCGAATAAGGCGTATGCTGGTGGCGAACGAGGGGTGGCTTGGGTTGTGGTGGACGTTCTGGTGGTTGATACAAAGATGTTCGTACTTATTGTGCAGGGCGCTCCGAGTCAAGATCTGCGCACAAATACCATTTTGGCTATTGACACGGCAACACTCCTGATTGAGCATGGCTATATACTCAGTGATCACGAGGGGACACCTCTTACATGGGTCCAGTCAGTCGGGCTCACGCCTTCTGGTGAGCTGTTGGCGTTTAGCATCCCAGACGGATCATTGTATCGGTATCAAGATGCTATTCCGGGATTCTGATGATGAATGTCAATAGTCTTTCCCGGTTTGCGACAATTAAAAGTAACGGTCGTGTGTCCAGTCAAGGCTGGCATGTTCAGCAGGAGTCAGTCCTGCCAGAGTAGAAATCAGAGCTCTGTAGCTTGGGTAGCATGGAAGCGGGAAACCTAATTCATGAAGCCTACCGACACGGGAGATTGATTCATAGCTAGTTGGGGAGGGATGGTTGAACATCCCCGGTCACTAACCCAACCCAGCAATGAATACCCACTTGTCGTTGCCGCCTGAAGCGTGCTCTGACGCGCCATCAGGCGACTCGCAGAGCACAGGCCAAGCGGTACGTTTGCACCTGATGCGACACTACGCCAGCATTCTGCAGATGCTGGCTGGCGAGTTGCTGCCGCAGGAGAACGCTGCTGCTGCGCAGCCTGGCCGCAGTGAGCCAGCGTCCATGGCTGCACCCGAACGAGCGGAGGCTGCCCCGGACGATGGCGTACGCTTCGATGAAGCATGGGAATACTTGCAGACGCGCAGTTTATCTGATGAGGCCGTGGTAGCGCTATGGCTGAAGAGCTTGTACGTCATTGGTGTACGCTTGACTCTTTGCGTGGGCGTTACGTTGAGCGGCCATCGTCGCATCCTGGGCTTGGTGGCCTGCGCACCGGAGGATGTCGCCCGTTTGCAGGAGTTTCTGCAGAGTCTGGTAACGCGTGGACTCTGTGTTGATGCGGGCTTGCTCTGCATTTTAGCTAGTGGCACGGGTATGCAAGGGGCTGTAGAGACCACTTTGGGTCCGCGCGTAGCCATACAGCGTTGTTTAAGCACGAAGCTTCGCCAGGTGATCAACGGCTTGCCGGAGGCATCGCAGGCCGTCTTTCGCAGCCGATTGCGGCAAGCGTGGCAACTGCTGGACGCGAGGCAAGCCGAGACTGCGCTCCTGGAGATTCACGCAGACTTGCAGCGTGTGAACCGTTCGGCCGCCCACATGCTTCTGGAGGGTCTTCAGGAGACGCTCACCATTCAGCGGACGGGGCTGCTACTGACGGTGGACCGCGTGCTGCACAGCGTGGACACCCTGGGTCAGAAGCTGCAATCGTGCGTACCCCCAGGGAGCGTACGTCACCGCCTGGGGCGCATTGCCCTGGCGTTGTTGGAACTGGAGGTGGGCCTGCGGCGCATGGCCTTTGCCTCATATCTTCCAGATCTTCGTGAAGCCCTATCCAGCCGCCTACCCTCATGAAAGCACCGACCCCCGACGAACCCATTGCCGCACTCTGCCAGCGTCTGGCTGCGACCGACCCGCTTGCCTTGGCCCAGCTCCTGCGCGAGCTCCCAGGGCGGTATGAAGCGATGGCTATGCAGGCGATAGAGGCCGAAGTGACGCAGCTGTGTGGCAAGCGGGGCACCGTCAACAAGAACGGCTATCAGCGCTGGGGCACCAATCCAGGCTCTATTGTCTACGGCACGGGGCGTATTCAGATATCGGTTCCTCGGGTGCGTGACACCAACACGGGCAAGGAAGTGCCGCTGAAGACCTACCAGTTGCTGCACCAGCGGGATCCCAAGCAGCTTGAGAAGCTCACGGCGCTGTTGCTCTCGGGGGTCTCGCAGCGCGACTACAAGGACGTGGCCGGCGAGTTTGCCGACTGTTTGGGACTGAGCCAGAGCAGCGTTGCTCGCATGTTCGAGACCACTACCACGCAGGCACTAGAGGAGTTTGAGTCCAGCCAGCTGGATCAGGAGAAGTATGTGGCCTTGTTGATAGATGGCAAGTGCCTGAAGGGTGTGCAGATGATCCTCGCTCTGGGGGTCACCCGTACAGGCAAGAAGCACGTGTTAGGCTACATCGAAAGCACCACCGAGAACAGTGACAAAGCGACCGCTTTGCTGGAGAACCTGGTGCAGCGCGGGTTCTCCTATGCCGGCGGGATCCTGGTGATCATCGACGGCAGCAAGGGGCTGCGCAAGGCGGTGCAGCATGTATTTGGCGATCACGCGGTCATCCAGCGGTGTCAGTGGCACAAGCGCGAGAACGTGGTGCAGCACACCAAGCAGAAGGGCACAGCCGAGCGCGCAAAAGGCCGGCTTCAAGATGCCTACGATCAGCCGGACTATGAGCGTGCGCGCAAAGCGCTTGTTGCTATCCACGACGATCTGCAGCCTGGGCAACCACGCGCGGCCGCCAGCCTGCGCGAAGGGCTGCACGAAACGCTTGCGGTGCTGCGACTACCATTGCATGAGACCCTCCGGCGCAGCTTCAAGACCAGTAACCTCATCGAGAACCTCAATAGCGTGCATACTACGATGCATGTGGGCCACCGAATCCGGCGCATGTGGGCCACCGAATCCGATGCAAGTGAGCCACCGAATCCGATCCATGTGGGCCACCGAATCCGGCGCATGTGGGCCACCAGATCCGATACCATAGGGCCGCTTGGGTGCCCCCGCAGAGCGTGACGTTGGGCATCTAGTAACACTGAATAAGTTGTGTCTTCCCTAACAAATTGGAGGCACAGCAACATGGCAGCACACCGCATACCGATGCGCAGAATCAAGTATATCCTCTCCCTACGCTACGAGCAGAATTACTCTGAGCGGCGCATCGCGCAGCAAGTAGGAGTCGGTCGCAGCACGGTATCTCGTACGTTGGCGCGTGTACAGCAGACGGGGTTGACCTGGTCGCAGTGCGCAGCATTGAGCGATGCAGAGCTGCAGCAGCAGCTCTTCCCTTCGGACGACAAGCAACAGGTGCCTCAGCGGCCGCTGCCCGATTGGGAGCAGGTTCACAAGGCCTTGGCCAAGCACTCGTATATGACGGTACGGCAACTGTGGCTTGAGTACAAAGCGGGCCATCCTGATGGCCTGGAGTATAGCCAGTTTTGCCTGCGGTACCGCCAGTGGCGTGGCAGCGACAGGCACTTGGAGATGCGTCTGGAACACCGGGCGGGCGAGAAGCTCTTCGTGGACTACTCAGGAAAAAGGCCCTCCATCGTAGACCCTCGCACGGGCAAGTCACGCGAGGTTGAGCTCTTTGTCGCAACGCTGGGCGCGTCCCATTACACCTTTGTAGAGGCGACCTTAACGCAGCAGCTGAAAGATGTCTGCGGATCGCTTCGGCGATGCTTCGAGTTTTTAGGTGGCACGCCTCGCGTGTTGGTTCCGGACAACATGAAGACCGCCGTGACGGCGATAAACAGGGGTGACGTAGCGAAGATCAACGCAACGTTTCAGGAATTGGCGGATCACTACCAGGTCTGTGTGCTGCCTACTCGACCAGGAAAACCAAAGGATAAAGCCGCCGTTGAGAACGCCGTGTTGCAGGCTCAAAGGCGCATCCTGGCGCCACTTCGCAATCGTCACTTCTCCAGTCTACAAGACCTGAATGCAGCCATCGCCCCGTTGCTGGAAGCACTCAACGCCCAGCCCTTCCAGAAAAAGGATGGCAGTCGTCACAGCTGGTTTGTAGATCTGGACAAGCCTGCGCTACGCCCGCTACCACGCACGCCTTACCGGTACGGTGAGTGGACGAGCAAGCGTAAGGTGCAGTTCAATTATCACGTGTCGATCGACAAATGCTACTACAGCGTACCCTTCAAGTATGCAGGAAAGACCGTCTACGCGCTGGTACACCAGGACACGGTGGAGATTTACCTCGATCGGCAGGATGATACGTACATAGCAGCGCATCGTCGTGGTCTTTTGCGAGGTCAACATGTGACGAACCAGCATCACATGCCCTCGCACCATCAAGCCTACGCCGCGTGGACGCCAGAGCGCTTTGTGAATTGGGCCGCCGAAGTCGGCACGCACACCCAGGCGTTGATCCAAGCCAACTTCCACCGATTCGATATCCCAGAGCAGTGCTTCGCGCGATGCAGAAGCCTTCTGGGCCTGGCGAAGAAGCATGGTGCGCGCGCCATGGAGGCAGCGGCGAAAGAAGCGCTGGACCAGCAAGTCTTCAGTTACCCCGCGGTCAAGCAGATCGTTGAGAAGATCGCAAGCGCCGCAGGCAGTCAGCGGCCCTGTGTCGTTGAGCACAACAACATTCGCGGTGCCGCCTATTACAGTAATTCATCCCCAAAGGAGGAAGAGGAATGCTCACCCATCCTACCGTAGCCAAACTTGAACACATGCGTCTGTTCGGCATGGCCAATGCCCTGCGTGACCAGTTGGTCACCGCCGACATGGACGAGCTGACCTTTACGGACCGCCTCGCACTGATGGTCGACAACGAGATGGCTGTGCGTGACTCGCGTCGCCTGGCGCAGCGGCTGGGGCGCGCTAGGTTGAAGCATCAGGCCTCTGTGGCGGATATCGACTACGGGCAGGGCCGCGGACTCGATAAGCATCTCATGCTGCATCTGGCCAGTTGTCAATGGGTACGACGTCACCAGAACATCGTCATCACCGGCGCAACCGGAGTCGGAAAAAGCTACTTGGCCTGCGCGTTTGCACACAAGGCGTGCCTGGAGAACTTTCGGGCACAGTATCACCGACTGCCCCGACTCATGGAGGATTTGCAGATCGCTCACGCCGATGGACGCTATCAGCAACTCTTGAACAAGCTCGCCAAAATGGACGTGCTGGTGTTGGATGATTGGAGTCTCGGGCACCTTTCCGCCGAGCAGCAACGGCATCTGCTGGAGCTCCTCGACGATCGGTATGACACACGATCCACCATTGCGACGAGTCAGTATCCAGTGGAACAATGGCATGAAACCATGGAGGATCCTACCTTGGCCGACGCCGTGCTCGATCGTCTAATCCACAACGCGCACAAAATCGAACTGGTCGGAGAATCTATGCGGAAGAAGAAGTCCTTATGGCCCTCCAACACACCACAAAAAAAGAGATAAAGTTGCTAACTTCGCACCCAACCACTGGTGGCCCACATGCGCCGGATTCGGTGGCCCACTTGCATCGGATTCGGTGGCCCACTTGCGCCGGATTTGATGGCCCACTTCAGAGCGGATCTGGTGGCCCACATCGTCGGAATATGCAAATAGCGTCATTACGCATCGCACGCGCAACGTAAAAAGATGGCACTCCACGAATCAACGGCACCGCTGGTTCGCTGCCATCTTCAAGCACTACGAGTCCAGGCTCAGTCGCATATTGGAGCCTGTGCATCTGAGAGCGATGGAAGCAGCCCTTACCCGTGAGGTGGAACGCCGCAGGCAGCAGACCGTATTCGCCTATGCACATCCCCCTCCCAACTAAATATGGGTCAATCCCCAGCCACACACTGGCCGTGGCTGGCCTGTTGGCCCAACCCATTCTGTCAGCTTCAGGCGATATATATGTATGCGAGACTGAAGAGTGCGAAGTAGTCCTCATACAGGGAGAGGGTGCATGGGTCCTGACCATTATCTGTGCCGGCGAGCTCACCTCCGTATCTATTGGCGAGGGTGTGTGGGAAGGTTCTCTTTGCTTTGGAGAAATTGATCTTTGAGTCAGGTTGCCTTTGTCTTGGGCAATGGGGACCAACCGGTTTAGTATTCCGGCGGAGGTTCGGTAGCAAGACGGCGACACTGCTGGCGTCGGTTCTCCTGCTGGTGTGGGGTTGCGGGCAATCGCCAGGTCCTGTCCGGATCATCGATTCGGACGTAATTGGCACTCTCTTGGACGCTGCTCCGCAGACGCTCGTAAACCTAGATGCCCTACCGGAGCGGGTATGGTACCCAGACCTAGAACTAGGCCACCCGCGGGATTCTATGATTCTGGGAAGTTGGCTCGCATTCACCTTCGTTGACGACAGCCTATACATCGCGGATTTCAAGGCTAGCACCATCTCTGTGGCGGGGCTTGACGGCGTGCTACACAGACAGATCGGCCAACGCGGGCAAGGACCGGCAGAATTCACCAACTTGGCTGATCTGGTTTACACCAATGGGCACTTCTTCGCCGGAGAAGAAAGTCGGATACAGGTATTGTCCAGAAACTTAGAGTACGTAGCCTCAACCGATCCAGCGGAATCGGGTCCCTATTTACCTGGAGAGACCCTTTCGGCCTCTTCCACGCGGCTGTATGCTCCATGTGATTTGTGGTATGCGTTCCGCGTCTGCCCACGTAGCGCCATGCTACCCTATGAAAAAGGGCAACCCTTCCTGCGCTCACTGGGCATTACGAAACTCGCTATGGACCTTTTGAAGCTTGGCGTTACGCCTGACGGGCAGTACGTGATTGCGGCATTCGCAGCACTGCCCTACCTGTTTGTGTTCGATGAACACCACGAACACATCCACACCATACGCTTCTTCGGGAAAGAAGTAAGTGCTCACGCCCGCAACTACACAACTACCCTCCCCGGCATGCCTGGCATATTTTTGTCCTTACTGTTGACGAATATCCATGTGTTGAGCGACGAATACGTTGCAGTGCCGATCAGAGATCGGTGGCATATCATTCGAATAAAGGACGGTGGCGTGTTTGAGCACGTGGACATAGTCCTGCTGAATCACACAATCTCGGATGATGATGGCTACGTCACAGGTGCCACCCAGGCACGACTTCATGAGGGTCACCTGTACGTGTCCGCGACTCGGCTGGCCCACATTCTGCGATACCCATTCCCGCATTAGAGGAATGGACTACGGACTAGCTGCTGGCCTAGCAGCACACTTAGTCCTTGATTTCCACTTGTTGCTGCGCGGAGAATAGGGCGAGGATGGTCTGCCTCCCGATCCATGACGCAGATTACATGGGTCTTTCTACTGAGGTGGGTGGCCGCCTCGGTGATGTCATGCAGCCCGTTGATCCACTGCTGCGTCTTAGCCGCGTGTGCGCCCAGTGGCAACCCCTCTGCATTCAGCACCAACGTCGTATCCCGACTTCGCCATTTTGGGAACCAACCGTGGCCGAAGGGGGGCTAAACCAGGTACTCCCAGCCCACTTTTCGCCCTTTTCAGCCCCTTTTCAGCCGTATTTCTCGGCTATATGGTGAAGAATGCGTGAAGTTTAGCGTATTCGGCTGAAAAAGGCCATTGTAGTGCCAGGATTGTTGGTGGGGACTTGCTACAGGTGCGCCCATGCACTATCTTGGAGTCGGCATTGAACTGCAGACACCATGTACATACGGGCGACCAAGACCCACGCAAAGAAAGGCGAAGCGCGACACAGCTACCGCCTGGTACGCAGCGACCGCATCGGCGGGAAGGTGCGCCAGTCGACCCTGCTGAACCTGGGCGTCCACTTTGACACGCCCCGTGAGCAGTGGGGGACCTTGGTGCTTCACATAGAGAATTTGTTGCAGGGGCAGCCGACACTCGTGTTCGATCCCGACCTGCAGCACACGGCCGAAGCCATTGTCGCGCAGCTGCGCGCACGCGGCATAGGTGCACACGCGAAGCCGGAGGGTGAGCCTGACAGCGTCATGACGGTGGACATGGACTCCCTTGAGCACCCGGAGCATGCCCGCAGCGTGGGCGCAGAGCGTGTCTGCCTTCAGGCGCTCGAGGATCTGGGACTGAAAGACACGCTGATCCAGGCCGGCGCCAAGGAGCGCGACGCGCGTCTGGCCGTAGCCCTGGTGGTCGCACGCATGCTGCATCCCAACAGCGAACGGGCTACGCTTCAGTGGTTGCAAAGCAGGTCGACGACGCTGGACCTGCTGGGACTGCGCCCCGGCAGGAAAGTGTCGTTAGCGAAGCTGTATCGCATTGGGGACCTGCTCTGGGAGCACAACCAGGCGATTCAGCAAGCGCTCTTCCAAAAGGAGCGGACGCTCTTGAG
Source organism: Rhodothermales bacterium (assembly GCA_965262785.1). GTDB lineage: Bacteria > Bacteroidota > Rhodothermia > Rhodothermales > Bin80. The sequence continues at coordinate 3,808,343 of OZ253559.1, read as the reverse complement.
CCTGCCGGAGACCGTTGTTTTTTATGACCTGACCAACACCCATTACCATGGCCGACAGCACGGCGAGTACCTGGCCTATGGACGTTCGAAGCAAAAGCGTTCCGATTGTCCGCTGGTGACGCTCGGGCTGGTGCTCGATGGCGCGGGCTTCCCGCGCACCTGCGAGATCTTGCCCGGCAACGTCTCGGAGCCCGGCACGCTGCAGGACGCTATCGAGCGTCTGAACGCCAGCGTGGACGGCCAGAAGCCGACGGTGGTCATGGATGCAGGGATCGCTACGGAAGCAAACGTGTCCTGGCTGGCAGAACAGGGCTACGACTGGATCTGCGTACACCGGGGTAAGCGGCCCCTGCCGCCAGAGCGGGAGCCCGACAGTACGCTGACCACGCAGGCTGGACACGCCGTACGCGTGTGGCAGTTGCAGCAAAAGAAGCAGGAGATGCTGCTCTATGCCGTCAGCGAAGCCAGAAAGCACAAGGAAGAGCAGATCCTCCAGCGCCGGCGCACGCTACTGGAAGCAGCCCTCACCTCGCTGCACGAAGGGCTGCAGAAGCCCTACCATACCAAGCGGCTCAAGAAGGTCGTAGAGCAGGTCGGACGCATAAAAGAGCGATATGCCCGCGTATCTCATCAGTACGAAGTGACGGTTGTAGAAGGGAGTGGCCCCAACGCCAAGGCCGTGAAGTTTGCACGCAAGACGCAGTGGGAAGAGGCCGATGAGGCCCTGGGGGGCTACGTGCTGCGCACCAGTCAGACGGGATGGGACCTTAAGCACATTGTAGCCACGTATTGGCGGCTGTCCGAGGTGGAGGCCACCTTCCGCTCGTTGAAGTCGGAACTGGGGATGCGGCCGCTTTACCACAGCAAGGACGCACGCATCGCAGCGCACATCAGTATAGCTGTGTATGCCTATCACGCCGTGCACCTGATCCGGACCCGATTGAAGGCGCAAGACATCCACACCAGCTGGAAGACGCTTCGCCAGAAGCTGAGCGCCTGGCAACGGGTGATGACAACCGTAAAGGACACCCAGGGCCAGGTGATTGTCAACGTGCAGGACGAGCGCCCAAGGGCAGAGCTGGCTCAGATAGCGCGCATCTGCGGCGTCACGCCCAGCCTGCATCGGCAACGCTACGTGCGCCAGGACTAAGGCAGGCGCACGGCGTTAGAAAAGTAGTGCCAGCCAGGCGGGAGTACACCCTTTTCTTATATGTGGAGAATGTGTCCACCTATACTGTTTGAGTCATAAAATGGCGAAGTAGAGGTATGCAAATGCACACCGTGTGCCTTCGTCGTAGTCTGGTTGCGCCCCGATCACCTCCAAGCCCCTTGCACACACGGACGGGTACTGTAGTTGATGTCGGTGCCGTTTTGAAAGAACAGGATCGGCTCCTCTGCGCGCATCCGCTTGATCGTTCGGCTGCGATGCGGTGCCAGGATATGCTCGGGCGTGATCCCCTGCTCGTTGGTCTTCTCTTTGAAACGATAATGCCCCCCCCCTTTAATTTCAGCCACAAGAAGCTCCAACGCAGTCTAGCTGACCGGTCTTAAGTCCCCAAATTACACTGGATGCCAGGACCTCCATGGCGCCTGGCAATTTCCAACACGGGACGCATCATCGCGCACCCACTTCATTGGGGTAGTCCCCCGGCCTTAGGTCCCACCAAAGCACGCCTGCCGCGACTATCGCGAGAGGGACGAGCCACGCAGAGGACGCGGTGTTTCCCAGGATGACGTGTCCCGTGCCGAAGAGTGTGGAAAAAACCAACACGACGCCGGTGATCCAGCGGCGACACAAGACGCCGATGCGTGCTCCTGGCTGGATATCTGGATGGGCGATTGCGTGCGCTCGCCAACCTGGGCCGGCAGGGCGGACACGCCGGTAAAAGGCGTCTAGTACTGCGCGAGGGGTTGGAGGCGTCAAGTACGTGACCAGAAGCCATAGCGTTGTCGACACGCTTACAACGACGAATAGATTTGTAGGAAATCCTGCGCCAAGCCCGGGCACGGGGACGCCGCACAACTCCAGCACTACCAGGATGATAGGAGTAAGCGTAGCTACCAGCTCACTCCACGCGTTTATGCGCCACCAGTACCACCGGAATATCAGGACCATGCCAAGCCCCGCAGATGCCGTCAAAATCAACTGCCATGCCCCGCTGATGGAGTCCAGCCGCGTTGCAACGACAATGCTGACGAGGCCAAGTGCAAACGTCAGAATCCTGGAAAGCGAAACATAGTAACGTTCGGAGCGACTGCGTGCCACAAAGCGGCGCCAGCCGTCGTGTACCAGGTACGAAACGCCCCAGTTGAGCTGCGTTGACACGGTGCTCATGAATGCGGCCAGAAATGCTGCCAGCACCAGGCCCAGGAGTCCGGAAGGCAGCACATCACGCATCACAAGGACAAATCCTTCGCGCGTATCCGTGAGGTCAGGGTAGAGCACGAGTGAAGCCAGCGCCACCAGAATCCATGGCCATGGTCGCAGGCAGTAGTGCGCTATAGTGTATGCAAGTGTTGCCAGCAGCGAGTGCCGCTCGTCCTTGGCGCTCATCATGCGCTGCGCAATGTAGCCGCCGCCACCGGGTTCGGAGCCCGGGTACCAGCTTGACCACCACTGAATGCCAATGAAGGCGACAAAGGCCGGGATGGTGAGCGTCATGGCGGCCGCACCCTGGGCGGCATCGCCGAGCGTAGGCAAAAAGTTGAAGGTGCTGGCTGGAAGCTGAGCCTTAAGCCCGGAAATGCCGCCCACATCCGGGTGCTGAAGCACCAACACCGCCATGAGAATAGATCCACCCATCGCAAGGAAGAACTGGAACGCGTCGGTGACCACGACGCCCCAAAGGCCAGCTAGCAGAGCATAAACAGAAACCACTACTACCAACACGCTGACAAGGACCAGGGCGCTGCTGATCTCAAGGCCCAGGACCACAAACGATTGCCGCCCAAACAGCGCCAATTCCGGAAACAGCACCTGAATCACCGTCTCCATGGCCAGTGAGACCCAGCCAATGATGACCACGTTCATCACCAGTCCGAAATACACTGCCTTGATTCCGCGCAGCAAGGCGGCTGGCTTACCCGTGTAGCGCAACTCCACAAACTCGACATCGGTCTGGATTCCGCTGCGCCGCCAGAGGCGTGCAAAAAAGATGGCCGTACACATGCCGCCAAAGGCAAAGCTCCACCATAGCCAGTTACCGGCGATGCCGTTAGCGGCGACGAGCTCTGTGACAGCCAGCGGCGTATCGGCAGCAAAGGTCGTCGCAACCATGCTCGTCCCCGCAAGCCACCATGGCATTCTGCGCCCGCTGAGAAAGAAGTCCGAAGTGCTCTTTCCAGCCCTGCGGCTGTAGTAAACCGCGATACATAAGGTAAAGAGGAAGTAAAGCCCTACTAGAAACCAGTCGAGTGGCGTCATAAAAAACTGCGGTCAAGTTGGCACTCCCAGGGCGCGAATTCAGAGGGTGCGGCTGCAAAGGTAGGGCGCATGGAGCAGCCTGGCGCCTGATCTAGGGATGGGGCCTAAAGCGGGCGGAGTTTTTCCGGATAGGTTTCGCGGATCAGGGCGCGCGCCAGCGCACGCGCCGGATCAACGATCGTGGGATTACTAGTGTCCGCAACGGCGAGCGGCAGTTCCGTACAGCCTAAGATGATGACTTCCGCACCACGCTCCCTCAGGTGCTTCATGGCGTCGCGGACCATATGAGATGCACGAGCAGTAACGGGTGAAGACTGCGCCTTGATGCCAAATGCCGGGTCGTAAATTGCGCGATGTACCACCTTGTCCTGCACCTCCTCTGAAGGCATGACGGGTATCAGTCCTGCGGCTTTTATCGCTTTTTCATAGACGCCCTGGCGAAAAGTCCCCAGCGTTGACAGCGGCCCGATGCGCCTGGCCCGTGGTAGCGCTACCTGCACGTGCCGTATCGTCTCGTGAATCAGGTGCAGGATTCGGATACGGTGTCTGCCAGCGCGTAGCCGCTCCATCAACACGTCAAAGATGGGCGGCATATGCGCGGAGTTGCAGGACATGCCCGCAACGGTAGCACCCAGCTTATCCAATTCGATGGCCACAGCCGCAATCGCGATGCCCGGATTTTCCTGGATGCGACCGAGCACGTATGCACTGCGATCCTGAATCGTATGTCCATAGGAGAGAAGGGCCACTGGAAGATGATCTTGATCTGAGCCGGCAATGGTCTCAGAGAAGACCTTGCTTACGAGATCCAGCCCGGCATACGGACCCATACCGCCCAAAACGCCGATTACCGGCTCGCGCTCCATGGCATCACGCGTTAAAACCGTACTTTACCAGAAGTGTTAAACGGTGTTTCTAGTTCCTTTTGGCGACATGCAGCTATACACCCTTTGTCGTAGTGCTCCTGCACTAGGCGCTATCATGCTGAAGCGCCGTGCCTTGATGCCCGGTAGTCTAATGGCAGGACAGCGGCCTTTGGAGCCGTTGGTGGAGGTTCGAATCCTCCCCGGGCAACACTTTCGGCGCCTTAGCCGGCACAGTACTCTCAGTCTTCGCACCTGATTTACTTACTGATGGTCAGGGACTTACCTATAGGCCTGTTTGCAGGCGGCAGCAACCCACAGTTGGCGGCGCGTATCGCCCGCTTGTATGGACAAGAGCTCGGGCAGCTAACCCGCAAGACGTTCTCCGATGGCGAACTTTACTGTCGCTACGAGGAGTCCATCCGGGGCATGGATGTGTTCATCATCCAGAGCACGTTTCCCAATGCCGACAACTGGATGGAGCTCCTGCTTCTGATTGACGCTGCCAAAAGGGCTTCAGCTGCGCGCATCACTGCGGTGGTCCCGTATTTTGGCTATGCCAGGCAAGAGCGCAAGGACCAGCCGCGTGTCTCAATCGCTGCCAAGCTGATGGCGGATATGCTGACGACGGCGGGGATCGATCGCCTGCTCACTATGGACCTGCACGCGTCCCAGATCCAAGGGTTCTTCGATGTTCCGGTGGATCATCTGTACGCGTCCGTAGTTTTTACGGATCATTTTCGGCAACTAGATCTGGAGAACTTGGTCGTAGTCGCCCCGGATGTCGGGGCAATCAAGATGGCGAGAGCCTACGCCAACCGGCTCGACTCGGATCTGGCTGTTATCGACAAGCGGCGCCCTAGCCAGAATCAGGCAGAAGTAGTGAACATCATTGGCGAGGTGAACGGCAAGAACGTGCTGCTCATTGACGACCTCATTGACACGGCCGGGACGCTTACCAATGCGGCCAATGCGCTGCGACGGGCTGGTGCGCGTGACATACAGGCTGCATGTACCCACGCGCTGTTGTCAGGACCGGCCTTCGAGCGCATTGAGGCCTCGGCCCTAAGTAGACTAGTAGTATCCGACAGCGTACCGCTGAAGCGTCCCTCGGAGTTCGTGCAGGTAGTCAGTGTGGCTGGCTTGTTTGCCGAAGCCATTCAGCGTATCACCACGGACGCATCAGTGTCCACGCTTTTCAAGACGTAAAGACCACCGGTTTCCAATGAACATCATTTCGCTAACGGCGGAATCACGACAGCTGGGCAGGAGCGCCGCGCGCGCCACGCGGCGCGCTGGCAATGTGCCTTGTATCCTATATGGGCGGCACGTGGACGCCGTCCCGTTTAGCGCCTCCGAAAAGAGCCTGCTTCCGCTCATCCACACGGCCGAGGCCCACCTGGTGCGAATCGCCATGGGTGATGCTACGTGGGAGTGCATCCTGAAAGACATGGCATTCCATCCGGTCACGGATCGCCCCATGCACGCAGATTTTCAGGTCCTAAAGGCGGGGGAGGCCGTAACCCTTACCGTGCCGGTTCGCTACGGGGGGACGTCAATAGGCCAGGCTCGCGGCGGCCGCGTGCAGCACGCGATCACGGAGCTTACCGTGTCGTGCCTCCCGAAACACATCCCGACGCAAATCGACGTCAACGTCACGGATATCGACATTGGTGACGCGATCCACGTACGAGATCTCAAGTTGGAGAACCTTGAAATTGGTGCACCGGGCGACCAGATTCTGATGTCCGTTGAGCGGCCGCGCGCCCAGATTGAAGTGGATGAAGAAGACGAGGACGAGGGCATTGAAGAGGCCCCGCAGGACGAATAGCACGTGCATTTTGTGCCATGTCGGGGACGCGGAGGCTCATAGTCGGGCTCGGTAACCCGACTCCGCAATACGCGGCTACTCGCCACAACGTAGGCTTTGAGGTGCTGGATCGCCTAATCGGAAAGGGGTCTTTTCGCTCTGATGGCCGTGCTCAGGCGCTCGTGGCCGACCGGCGGCTCCGCGGCCGCCCCGTAGTCCTGGCTAAGCCGCAGGCTTTCATGAACAGGAGCGGTAGTGCCGTGAGGAGTCTGGCGCAACGCTACTCTTTGCAATCCGAAGCCATCATGGTAGTTGTGGACGACCTTAACCTGCCGCTGGGCATGATTCGCGTGCGAGCGCAAGGCAGCGCAGGCGGCCACAACGGGTTGCAGGATATCATCGATCATCTGGAAACGAACGCCTTTGCACGAGTTCGTGTTGGCATCGGAGGCGAGTTTGAGCGCGGGCAGCAGAGTCGCTACGTGCTCGCGTCCTTTACGATTGCCGAGTTGCCGGTGATTGAAGAGGCTATTGGACGCGCCGCAGAGGCGGTGACAGCCTATGTAACCGATGGCATCACAACGGCGATGAATCGCTTTAATCGCCGCGCCGCGAAAACGACTCAGCCAGACCCGCCCAGCGATCAGCAGACGGGGACACAAGGAGCTCCGTCGTGATGTATATGAGCTTGAATTCTTCGCGCAATCGCACTGCGCACTCATCCCGATTGTACCCTGACATACGCTGAGCCGTTGTAGGCACCTTGCAAGCGATTCTATAGCTATTGCTTTTCCCGGCGTGTGCTTTAGCCGGACACCTCACTAGTCAACGCGATGAATTACCAACTGGTCACGATTCTTGTCCCCGCAGCGGGCGTCATAGCACTTTTGTTCGCGCTTACGCGTGCGCGCTGGATCCAAAAGCAAGATCCCGGCACCGAGGCCATGGTTGAGATCGCGGGTGCCATCTCGCGTGGTGCGCGTGCATTCCTTCGACGTGAGTATCGCGTCCTGGCCATCTTTGTCCTCGCGGTGGCCGCACTTCTGCTCTTCGTTAACCTGCAGGAGCGGCAGATGGGTGGGGAGGTCGTCAATTCTCCGCTTCTGGCAGTGTCGTTTCTGGTCGGTGCCTTGTGCTCTGGACTCGCCGGTTTTATTGGGATGACTGTCGCAACGCGCGCCAACGTGCGAACTACGCATGCAGCGCGCACGGGCTTGGCGCCAGCATTGAACGTAGCGTTTTCAGGTGGGCTCGTTATGGGCCTGAGCGTCGTAGGCCTAGGTGTGTTGGGGCTTGGGGTGCTGCTATTGGCCTACGATAACCTGACGGACTGGACGCCGACACGCATCGTTAACGTGATAGCGAGCTTTTCGCTGGGCGCTTCCTCCATCGCGCTCTTTGCGCGCGTAGGGGGCGGCATTTATACCAAGGCGGCGGATGTCGGGGCGGACCTCGCTGGCAAGGTTTATGAGGGCATTCCGGAAGATGACCCGCGTAACCCCGCGACGATTGCGGACAATGTCGGTGACAATGTCGGGGATGTGGCCGGTATGGGAGCAGACCTCTTTGAAAGCTACGTCGGCTCCATCATCGGCACCATGATATTGGGCACGGGCTTCCTGACCGTCTTTGAGGGTTTTGACCTGCCAACGGGGGCGTTGGGCCCTGTGCTGCTTCCGCTCGTACTCGCTGCCACCGGTATCCTGGTGTCCGTGGCCGGGTCCTTTCTTGTTCGAACGAGGGAGGGTGGTAGCCCGCAACGGGCGCTCAACTTCGGCGAGTTCGGCGCCAGTGCCATCATGGCGGTGGTTGCATTTTTTGTTATACGATGGATGCTTCCTGAATCTTGGGCCGCCACCACGCCCATCGTGGGTGAATTCAGCTACACGTCGCTGGGTGTATTCTGGGCCGTCCTGATTGGACTGACGGCTGGTGTCCTCATTGGTCTGGCAACCGAGTACTTCACTTCTACGCATACGCGGCCAACTTTTGAAATCGCGCGGCAAAGCATCACGGGGCCGGCAACCAACATCATCTCAGGCCTCGGGGTTGGAATGTATTCTACGGGCCTTCCGGCGCTGATTCTTGCGGGCGCCATAATTGGGGCCCACGCAGCTGCTGGACTCTACGGTGTGGCAATTGCGGCGGTGGGGATGCTCTCAGTCACCGGAATCCAACTTGCCGTGGATGCCTATGGCCCTATTTCCGATAACGCCGGCGGAATCGCCGAGATGGCCAAGCTGCCGCCGGAGGTCCGCGAACGGACCGACAAGCTTGATGCAGTTGGCAACACAACGGCAGCGATAGGAAAAGGCTTTGCCATCGGTTCTGCTGCGCTGACCGCGCTGGCGCTGTTTGCGGCCTTTATGCAGCAGGCCGGGATGGAGACCATCAACGTGGCCAAGCCACACATTCTGGCCGGGTTGTTGATAGGTGCAGCCCTGCCATACGTGTTTAGCGCCATGGCGATGGCAGCGGTAGGGCGTGCGGCGTCCGACATGATTACCGAGGTCGGGCGTCAGTTTAAAGAAATTGCCGGGCTCCGCGAAGGCAAGGCCGTTGCTGAATACGCGCGATGCGTTGACATCGCAACTGCCGCAGCCATCCGCGAAATGATTGCACCGGGCCTGCTAGCGCTGGTCGTCCCGGTCGCCATCGGCTTCATCAACAAGGATATGCTGGGCGGATTGTTGGTTGGCGTGACGGTGTCAGGCGTGCTGCTGGCTATCTTCCAGTCGAACGCCGGTGGCGCATGGGACAATGCCAAGAAGCGCATCGAATCCGGGATGGAGATCGACGGCAAGGCGCTGTACAAAGGCACCGAAGCTCACAAAGCTGCCGTGGCGGGCGACACCGTTGGCGATCCGTTTAAAGATACCTCCGGGCCAAGTCTGAACATACTTATCAAGCTGATCGCAGTTGTAGCACTAGTAATAGCGCCACTTCTAGCCTAGAGCAACGTGATGCGGAATACTCTACAGGGCCGAAAGCCGTACCTTTCCACGTTTCAAGGAGGGCGGAGGTAACTGATGGCCACGGTAGACGTTCTGATGCCCAAGATGGGTGAGAGCATCACGGAAGGGACCGTCATCGCCTGGCACAAGAAAGTTGGCGAGGAGGTAGAGCTGGATGAGATTCTCCTGGAGATCGGCACCGACAAGGTAGACACAGAGATTCCAGCTTCCAGCGCAGGAGTGCTGGCGGAGATTATGGTGGAAGAAGGCGCAACGGTGGATGTCGGTACGGCGATTGCGAGGATACGAACAGGCGCGGCTGCGGCTGAGCCAGCGGTTGACTTGTCGCCGCCGGTGCCCCCTGTTGCGTCCGCCGAGACTGCTTCGTCCGTTCCCGGAGGGGCCAAAGTCAACGTGATTATGCCCAAGATGGGCGAAAGCATCACTGAGGGTACCGTAATCGCGTGGCACAAGAAGGTCGGAGACGCAGTCGCACTGGATGAGACGATCCTTGAGATTGGCACGGATAAGGTAGATACTGAAGTGCCGTCTCCAGCCGCAGGCACGTTGGCGGAAATCTTGGTATCCGAAGGCGCAACCGTGGATGTCGGCATCACACTGGCGACTATCGCCACCGGCAAGGATAGGTTGGTTCCGGGGGTACCTACTCCGGCTCCGACTGCCCCAACAGCCGAGCCCGCAGCTGTGCCGGAAGAAAGCACTGCCGCTTCAGCACGTCACCTGAGCGATGGCCGCTTCCTGACCCCCTTAGTGCGAGCTATTGTGCAGAAGGAGGGGGTCACTGCGGGCGAGCTCGAGGGTATCAGAGGCTCTGGCAGTCGAGGTCGCATCAACAAGCGGGACATCCTCGAATACCTGCAGGCGCGCAAGCACCCAGAGGCATCGCCCAAACCCGCACCGCGGCCAAAGCCGCTACGCACTGAGGCGCCGCAGGAGGCTCCCGCCCCCGGGGCCCGTGAGGAGGTCATTGAGATGGACCGGGTCCGGCAACTGGTAGCGCACCACATGACGCTGTCGCGCAGAACCGCCGCCCATGTCACCTCGTTTGCAGAGGTTGATGCTACTAACCTGGTGCGGCTGCGCGAAGCAAACAAACATTCGTTTTTTGAGCATGCTGGGATCAAGCTGACCTACACGCCATTTCTGGTGTATGCGGCCGTGGAGGCCCTTCGTGAACATCCGATCCTGAATTCCTCCGTTGACGGGACACGTATAATCCTTAAGAAGGACTTTCACATCGGCATAGCGGTCAACATTGACAACACTGGCCTGATTGTTCCGGTCATAAAGCATGCCGGGCGCCAGCGCGTGGCTGGGCTCGCACACGCGGCGCATGACCTGGCACAGAGGGCGCGGTCCAACGACCTTCAACCGGACGATCTGCAGGGTGGCACCTTTACCATCACGAACCTGGGGTCACTGGGCTCAATCATGGGGACGCCCATCATCCTTCAGCCGCAGGTCGCGATCCTCGCTACGGGATCAATAAGAAAGCGACCTGTGGTAGTGGAAGACCCGGTCCTCGGGGACGTGATTGCCATCCGGCACATGATGTATTTGTCGCTTTCGTATGATCACCGTATCATCGATGGCGCAATGGGAATCTCTTTCCTTCGTAAATTTGCAGCGGTCATCGAGAATATCGACTCCACGGCTGAGGTCTGAGCAGCAGGTAGGAGCAGGTAAACGGACTATGCAGGAGTTCATTGCCACAACCGCTAGAGCAAGCAGGCAGGGCGCCCAGGTGCTTACTGTGGGCGAGTTGCAGCACCGGCAACAGGTGTTTCTGACGGAGTATCTTCGAGACAAAGCCAAAGCTACGAAGGGGACATATGACCGGTGCCTCAACGAGTTTGGCCGGTGGCTGGACGAGCAGGGTGGTTACTGCCCGATGACTCCGGCGGCCATGGACGACTATCAGGACTACCTGACCGTCGAGCGTGCCTTAAGTGTAAGAACTGTGGCGACCTATTTGACGGCGTTGCGGCAGTTTTCCAAATACCTAGTGGAAACCGGGTTTCTGACCGAGAATCCCACGGTCCACCTCAAGACGGTCTATAAACCAGCAGCACACACAACACAGGCGCTTTCCGAGCCGGAAATCCTCAGCTTGCTAAGCGTGGTGGACATGGCAACCCGTATGGGAAAACGCGATATGGCCATCATCTACGGAATGCTCTATGCAGGCCTGACAGAGACGGATATTGAGCGGGCGAATGTGGCAGATATGGAGCGTACCTTGATGGGCACTCAAATACGGGTACAGGGTAAAGGGAGCCCCAAGAAATCGGAGACGGTTCCGCTTGACGACCTTGTGCTGCGGAAGTTCGCGAAATATCTGGAGACACGACCCGCCCATGGTCCCGAGGATCCACTTTTTTTGTCGCAGTCTCACCGGAGTAAGGGCGGACGGCTTGACGCGCGCTCAATCCGCCGCAGAATAACTACCTACCTTTCCAAAGCTGGCCTTCGGCGCCCAGGCGTGACCACGCAGAGCCTGACACTGACAGCTCTCTTGCTGTGGCTGAACGACGGGATGAGTATGGCCGACATAAAGCTGCGAGTCCGCGGCCGCGGACTCAAGGCGAAGGTGGCGCACCTGCGGGCGAGTGGCCTGCTCCTGCACGGCTAAAGCCGCGTGCCTACTGTGAATTGGTGCAAGCCGGCAAAGGACCAGGACGAGAATGCGTAGTCCAGCGCAAACCTCCTTATCCGCAGGCCAAACCCCATCCCGGCGCCCGCGATGTCCAGACGGCTACCCGAGGAGAGACTCTGGTGCCTCCTGTGATTGTAGCCCACTCTAAGCGTGAAGGCGGTAATCACTTTAAACTCCATGCCAATGATAGCATGCGATGCAATGTCGCTGAAGGTGCTGCCGTCGGGATCTACACCCCCGATTTCGTGGAGGTTGTAGGCCGTCAGTGTGGCATATAGTGGCACGTGGCGCAATCCCTTGGCGACGCTTACCCGAAGATCCACAGGAACCTCGTCGGCAACATTGCCGAGCGAGCTTAGCACCATGCCCAGGTTGTTGACCGAAGCGCTGGCCGTAAACTGGCGTTCTGGCTCGTGGTACACCACGCCTACATCAAACAGCACTGCAGTTGCGCCGTATTCATCCACGCCCGAACGCACCACGTGCAAGTTTGCGCCGTAGCGCACATTGCCGCGGTAGGCCCTTCCCGCGCCGAGCGTCAATACCAGGTCAGATGCGGTAAAAGTGCCGCTGCGCGTGCCGTTCTGGTCCGCCCGCTCGAATTCGCCATAGTGCAAAAAGCGCAGGCCCACCGCTGCGCTACCGTACCCCTCAAAGTGGCGGCCGTATGCCGCAAACCCCGCGCTCAGGTCGTGAAGATGATTCAGGTACGATGCTGACAGCAATCCGTCAACGGAAGCGCTAAGCAGCGCAGGGTTATGGAAAAACGCGCCCAGATCATCGCAACACACTGAGGATAGGCTGCCACCCAGGGCTGCTGCGCGCGCAGACGGCTCTACACGCATAAATGCAAATCCCGTAACGGGCCCGGGCTGCGCTGCGGCCGAAAGGCAAGCTGTGGCAAGTAGAATGACGGTCGTACAAAGGCGATGAAGTCGCATGGCGTGGTCGCTTGGTGCAGTGGTCAAACCCCTAGCCAAGGGGAACGGATCCACTGCCAAGGCCTTTAATTGACAGATCCGCTGACATAAGAATCGGCCTGCTCCACGCGCAAAATCCCACCTCCAAAGCCCCACGCGGGAGCATCAAAAACAATCTATGCCAAACGTTTTTACGCAAGTCTATTCCAGCCTCTTTGGCGACAAGAATCAGCGTCTGATTGATAGGTACTATCAGCCTGTCGTTGACCAAATTCTGGCCTTTGAGTACAAAGTGCGCAACCTGTCCGATGAAAAGCTGCGTGCCAAGACGGATGCGTTCAAGGCGTTGATTCAGGAAAATGTCGCAGAAATTGAGGCGCGCCTACGGGAGATAACCAACATACTCCGCGGCGTCAGAACGCAGGCTGTAACCAACGGGCAAGAGAGTTCCAATGCGCAGGAGTTGTCTCTCAAAGATCGCCAGGATTTTTTCGAGGAACTTGATGAGTTGGAAGACGAATGGCTGGACGTCGTCCGGGAGACGCTGGACGACATCCTGCCCGAGGCCTACGCGGTCGTGAAAGAGGTTTGCCGCCGGTTCGCGAAGAAGGGCGGACTAACGGTGAAGGCAACTGACCATGACCTGGCGGTAAACAAGAAGCGGGGCTATCCCACAATTCAGGGATCGACGGCCCGCTGGACGAATTCGTGGGAGGCCGGAGGCGCGAAGATTACGTGGGAGATGGTGCCCTATGACGTGCAGCTTCTTGGAGGGGTCGTACTGCATCGCGGCAACATAGCTGAGATGAAGACCGGCGAGGGTAAAACACTAGTGGCGGTGGCGCCCGTTTATCTCAACGCACTGGTAGGGCGGGGCGTGCACCTGGTGACGGTGAACCCGTATCTGGCCCAGCGCGATGCGGAGTGGATGGGGCCGATCTTCGAGTTTCTCGGGCTGGCAGTGGATGTCATTGATGGCCACGATCCGCATTCCCCTGGGCGTCGCAATGCATACCGCGCCGACATCACCTATGGTACCAACAACGAGTTTGGGTTCGACTATCTAAGGGACAACTCGTTTGTTACGGATCCAGAGCAACTGGTGCAGCGAGGGCACTACTACGCTATCGTAGACGAGGTGGACTCGGTGCTCATTGACGAGGCGCGGACCCCGCTGATCATTTCCGGCCCGGTACCGACGGCCAGCCAGAGCCGCTTTGATGAGTTGAAGCCGGCAGTAGAACGCCTGGTGCAGAAACAGAAGCGCATCGTAGCAGGGTTTGCATCCGATGCGGAACGCCTGCTAAAGGAGCGAGATGAGGCCTTGGCACGCGAAGATGTCAGGGTGGTCAAGGAGTTGGAGCAAGAAGCAGGCCTTGCGCTGTTGCGGGCTTCGCGCGGGTTTCCGCGCAACAAGAAGCTCGTTAAGGTGCTGCAGGAGCCTGGGGTAGAGCAACTCCGGCAGAAAACGGAGTACTTCTACCTGCAGGACAACGCGAAGAATATGCCGCTGGTTGATGAGGTGCTGAACTACGCGTTGGACGAGAAGCAGCACGCCATTGAGCCAACAAGCCAGGGGCGGACATTTGTGGCCAGTGCCGCAAAGGCGGAGGTGGACCTGTTCATCCTGCCGGACGTTGGCGAAGAGTCGGCGAGGTTCGAGCAGGAATACGAAGAAAAGAAGCTTGCGCTCTTTGACGAGATCAGAGAGCGCCCAGACCTGACTGAGGAAAAGCGCGAAAACAAGATCCAGAATGACTTGCGCATCCTCAAGAACAAGCTCGAAGACCAGAAGCGTGAGCTCTATAACACGTACGCGGACCGAGCGGAGCGTCTACATGCCATAGAGCAGTTGCTCAAAGCCTATACCCTCTACGAGCGCGACACCGAGTACATCGTCGAGAACGGCAAGGTCCAGATAGTAGACAAGCACACAGGGCGCGCACTGCCCGGCAGGCGCTATTCCGACGGGCTGCACCAGGCAATAGAGGCCAAAGAAGGCGTCAAGGTGCAGGCGGCTACGCAGACGTATGCTACCATCACGCTCCAGAACTACTTCCGTATGTTCACCAAGCTTGCCGGCATGACGGGAACGGCAGAGACGGAGGCGGAAGAGTTCCACAAGATTTACGATATGGACGTTGTGGTCGTGCCAACCAATGAGCCCATTGCGCGCACAGATAAGGACGACCTGATTTACCGTTCGCGCCGGGAGAAATACCGAGCAGTAATCACGAAGATCATTGAATATCACGAGTCCGGCCAGCCCGTCCTTGTGGGTACCACCTCGGTGGATGTGTCGGAGACGCTGAGTCGCGCGCTCAAGCGCAACAGCATCCCGCACAACGTACTCAACGCCAAGCGGGACAGGGCGAAGCAGGAATCCCTAATTGTAGCCCAGGCCGGGCAGCGGGGCGCTGTCACCATTGCCACCAACATGGCAGGTCGCGGCACGGACATCAAGTTGGCACCCGGCGTCAAAAGCCGCGGCCTGGCCATCATTGGTACGGAGCGTCACGAGAGCCGGCGCATCGACCTGCAGCTGCGCGGGCGATCCGGCAGACAAGGCGACCCGGGGGAAAGTCAGTTCTACATCTCGCTTGAAGACAACCTCATGCGCCTGTTTGGTCCAGATCGCGTGGCGAGCGTGATGGATCGCATGAAGGTTGAAGATGAAGCTGTGATAATGCACAGCTGGATTACCAAGAGCATTGAGCGCGCGCAAAAGAAGGTGGAGCAGAACAACTTCGCGATCCGAAAGCGGCAGCTGGAGTATGACGATGTGCTCAATTCTCAGCGCGAGGTAATTTATGACCGTCGCATGCATGCCCTCAAGGGTGAGCGCATGCACGGGGAAATCCTGGAAATGCTGAGCGCGGTCGTCGAAGAGATTGTCTACAAACACCACGGCGAGGGCAATGTAGATGAGATGCGCATGGACCTTCGGCGCCTTTTCGCACTCGAACTAGAGATTGAACGAGAACGCTTCTTTGCGCTGGGCGAGGCAGGAGTTTGCGACGAGGTGTTCGAACGGGCTGTAGATTTCTATGATCGCAAGCGGAGGGCACTGGCCGAGCCATTTTATCGCTCAATAGTAGAGGTCGCCGAACGCGATACTGAAGACAAGCTTGAGCGCGTCTATGTGGATTTCAGCGATGGGCACCGTCGAATTCGTTCGGTTGTAAAGATCAAGGATGTTTTGGCCACACATGGTCAGGAGATCACCAATGGACTGGAGCGCAGCTCGATGCTCACGCTTATTGACGAGCGGTGGACCGAGCACCTTCGCTCGTTAGACGAGGTCAAGGAAGGTATAGGGCTTCGCGCATATGGCCAGCGAGATCCGCTCGTCGAGTACAAGATGGAGGCCTACAAATTATTTGCGGATGTGATGGAGCAAATCAGCCGCGATGTCGTGACATTCATCTTTCGGGCGGGTCCTCTGGTAGAGCGATCCGAAAAGGGTCGGCGGCCTCTGGTCGCCAATGCCGCTGCACGTCGTCGCACCATGTTAGATCGGCAACGTGCAAAAACGCGCAAAGACGCGCCGGCATCCAACTTCGGGGTAGCTGGCCCGCGGCAGAGCGCAGCAGGGCGCGATCCCTCGGCCCGTAAGCAGCCCGTAACAGCCGGCGAGCGCGTCGGGCGCAACAGCATGTGCCCGTGCGGGAGCGGCAAGAAGTACAAGTACTGCCATGGACGCACGTAGCCCGGGAGGCCTCGTGTGCTGAGGACGCTCCACATCCGCGACTACGCACTGATCGACTCTCTCGAGGTAGACTTTGATGGCGGGCTGAACATCCTGACCGGCGAGACGGGGGCGGGCAAATCCATCATCATAGGTGCTCTGAAGATGATTCTGGGCGAGCGGGCTTGGGCTGGCGTAGTACGCACGGGCGCGCGCCGCGCTGTCATAGAGGGATTCTTCGACGAGGTGACATCGCCATCGGTGCAAGCGCTCTTGCCCAGGCACAGTGTGGAACCGACTTCGCATCTGATCCTGCGGCGAGAGATAGCCTCCAGCTACAGTCGAGCCTTTGTCAACGATTCACCAACGACCCTCCCCGTCATCCGCGAGATAGCGGCCCACCTAATTGACCTGCATGGGCAGCACGAGCATCAATCGCTGCTTCGAACTGAAACGCACCTGGAGCTCCTGGATCAATTCGGCAGCCTGGGCGGCTTACGAGTCGACTATGCACGGCGCTACGAAGCAACGAGCGCGTTACTGAAGCGACGTACGGAGATGGAGCGGCAGCAGAGCCAAACCCATGCGCTCAAGGAGCGCCTGGCGTACGAAATCAGGGAGATTGATGCCGTAGACCCGCGGTTGGATGAAGAACAGGCCCTGGTAGATGAGCAGCGCAGGCTGGAGAACGCCGAGTGTCTTTTCAGTGCGACTGCCTCGCTCTATGAGTTGCTCTACGCGCGTGACGGGGCCACTGGAGATCAGTTGATCGTGGCGCGCAACGAGCTACAGGCCTTGGCACGCATTGACAAGGTGTTCTCGGCAGCCTATGAGGAGATACGGTCCGCGCAGATTGTCGTGGCGGATGTTGCTGCACTGCTGCAGGACTATAACGCACGCATTGAATTCAACCCGGACCGCCTGGAGGTCATCCGGGAGCGGTTGGGGGAGCTAGATCGCCTGAATCGCAAGTACGGCGGCACAGTGCAGGCTGTCGTGGAGTACCGAGCCAAGATCGGCGATCAATACGACCTGATCGTAAACTATAAGGAAGCGCTCAGGCAACTCCTTCAAGCAATACAAGAGCAGCAAGCATTGTTGTCGGACGCTGCCTTGCGGCTGAGCGGCAAGCGCCATGAGGTTGGCGAGCGTATCGAGCGGGCGGTTGCCTCGGAGCTTGGTCGTCTCGGCATGCCAGACGCAACACTTACGGTAAGTTTCGCGCGGCGTGCCGATGACGAAGGCTGGATTCGACTCCCCGACGTGGGTCGGCGCGCCAAGCGCTACCGAGCATTCCGTCACGGAATGGATGAGGTGGAATTTCGTGTTGCAACGAACCAGGGAGAGGTGCCGAATAGCCTTAGGCGCATTGTCTCCGGGGGCGAGATCAGCCGCATAATGCTGGCGCTCAAGACCGTCCTTGCCAAGAGCGAGAGCCTGCCGATTCTGGTGTTTGACGAGATCGACAGCGGCGTTTCCGGGAGCATTGCGCGCAAGGTGGGCAGAAGTATGGCGGAGCTTGGTCGCTACCATCAGATCATCGCCATTACCCACCTGCCACAGATCGCGGCCCTCGGACAGGCCCATTTCGTGGTGGAAAAGCGTGTAGAGGAGGGACGTGCCAAGACTTACATACGCCGCTTGATGGATGAGGAGCGGGCGGAACACGTTGCGAGGCTGTTCTCGGGTGCTGAGGTAACCGATGCCATGCGGGAGAGCGCGCGCGAATTGATGGACACGGACGACATGAGCTAATGGACAACGAATGAAGGCGACCGCTGCGGAGGCTCTTGATATCGGCAGGCTGATAGCGGCCTACTTTACGCCTGGTGACGGCCGCGTGAAGTTTGGCACCTCGGGGCACAGAGGTTCCTCGGTCCTAGGGACTTTCAACGAAAACCATGTCTCGGCAGTCTGCCAGGCAATCTGCGACCTGCGGGCGAAGGGTGGGCCGCTGTTTGTAGGTATGGACACGCACGCGTTGTCGGAGCCGGCGTTTGCGACCGCACGCGAGGTCTTTGCGTGCAATGGCGTAGACGTGGTTACGCAGGAGGGTGGGGGCTTCACTCCGACTCCTGTCCTGTCCCATGCAGTGTTGACATTCAACGCCGGCCGGCGGACACACATGGCCGATGCAATCATACTAACGCCATCCCACAACCCGCCCACTGACGGTGGAATCAAGTACAACCCGCCCAGTGGTGGGCCGGCCGGCAGCGAGACTACAGGTGCCATTGAGGCGCGCGCTAACGCCCTATTGGCGGATGGTCTGCGAGGCGTTCAGCGTGGCGGCAGGGGTGCTGCCCGGCAGGTTGACTGGCAGACAGCGTACATCGAAGATTTGGATCACGTACTAGACATGGATGCAATTTCCAAATCTGGCCTCAAGATCGCGGTCGATCCTATGGGCGGGGCAGCTGTCCGCGCTTGGGCACCGCTCGCGGAGAGGTACTGCCTGGACCTGGAGGTGGTCAACAAGGCTGTCGATCCGGCGTTTAGCTTCATGCCGCCGGATCATGACGGCAAGATCAGGATGGACTGTTCCTCCCCAGACGCGATGGCCAACCTGCTCCGGCTGAGCGAAGGGTTTGATATCGCCTTTGGCAATGACCCAGATGTGGACCGCCACGGCATTGTTACGCGCTCCGGTGGCCTAATGAATCCCAACCACTACCTGTCAGTAGCTGCGGACTACCTCTTTGCGCATCGTCCCGCGTGGCCTGTAACAACGGCAGTCGCGAAAACGCTTGTAACGAGCGCGATGGTAGATCGAGTCGCTTCGAGTCTCAAGAGGCCGCTGGTAGAGGTGCCTGTCGGGTTCAAGTGGTTTGCGGATGGGCTTGCGGGTGGGGCCTACGGCCTCGCTGTTGAAGAAAGCGCGGGAGCTACATTTCTCCGGCAGGAAGGCAGCGTGTGGACAACAGACAAAGACGGGATTGTGATGGCGCTGCTTGCAGCCGAGATAACAGCCGTAACGGAGCGTGATCCCAGCGAGCACTATCGCACGTTGGAAGAGCGGCATGGACGGGCCTATTATCGGCGCGTAGATGCCCCAGCTACTGACGACGAGAAGGCGGTCCTGCGCAACCTTACACCTGCTATGGTGGAGGCAGAAACGCTGGCGGGAGACAAAATAATGCGCACGCTCACGCGGGCGCCTGGCAACGGTGCCCCAATTGGAGGGCTTAAGGTCGAAACGGGCAGCGGGTGGTTTGCCGCGCGGCCTTCGGGCACCGAGGCGATATACAAGATCTATGGCGAGAGTTTCAGGAGTGCGGACCACCTCAATGCCATCCTTGAAGAGGCGCGCGCATTGGTTGCCCAGGCGTTGGAGGCCGCGGGACTATGAAGCGTGAAGCAATTCGGTTCGGCACCGACGGCTGGCGCGCCGTTGTTGCGCGGGATTTCACATTTGCCAATCTTACGCGCGTTGCGCGTGCCACGGCATCGTGGCTGCACGGCATTGCTGCCAATCCCACTGTGGTGATCGGGCACGATGCCCGCTTTATGGGGGATCGTTTTGCACAGCATGTTGCGGAGGCAATGGCACGGGACGGCGTACGTGTCACACTTGCCGAAGGCATCACACCGACCCCAGCGATCAGTTGGGCCACCAAAGCCTACGGCGCTGATGCCGGCGTAGTTATCACAGCCAGTCACAACCCGGCTCACTACAACGGTTTCAAGATCAAGGCGTCCTTTGGTGGTCCCGCCACGCCTGCAATAACGGCCGCGGTAGAGCGCGCGCTGCCTATGGTAGAGGCAAAGGCGCTGGCGGACAAACCGGGTGCAATATTAGCTGCAAATGTGCATTCGGATTATGCAGGCTACCTCCGTGAAAAGTTCGATATGGCCGCGCTGCGCCGATCTGGACTCAAGATGGCGCACGATGCTATGTACGGGGCGGGCCAGGGATTCTTCAGCATGTTTTTGGGCAAGGAGAATGTTGTGGAATTGCACAACACGCAGAACCCCAGCTTTGGCGGCCTCGCGCCGGAGCCCATAGGGCGCAACCTGGGCCCATTCATGTCGCTTGTAGCCAGGTCTCAGGTGGCTATTGGCATAGCAAACGATGGAGACGCAGACCGCATTGGCGTGGTCAATGAGCTGGGTCACGAAGTAACCAGTCACCTGGTGATGGCGCTTTTGGTAAAGTACCTGTACCAGGAGTGCGGCATGCGCGGGTCCGTTGTAAGGACCTTTGCAACCTCTGCAATCCTGGAGAAGATGGGCCGCGCCTATGGACTGCCGGTGGAGACGCTGCCCATAGGATTCAAGTATGTGGCGCCGCGCATAGTGGAGAGTGATGTGCTACTGGGGGGCGAGGAATCCGGTGGTATCGCGCTAAAGGGACATATCTGCGAGCGCGACGGCATCTACGTGGGCTTAGTGCTGCTGGAGATGCTCTTAAGGCGAGAGAAGCCTCTATCCGGCCTGGTGCAGGAGCTATTTGACGAGTTCGGGCCCCACGAATACTATCGGTCCGATGTGCGCACAAACGAGCAGCAGGCGATCATCGCGCGTCTGCGGGCAGAAGGGGGCTTAAAGTATATTGCAGGAAGCCCGGTCGTGAGTCTTGACGGGCTTGATGGGTTTAAGCATATCACCAAGGAGGGCTGGCTCCTGGTCCGGCCGTCCGGCACCGAGCCGGTACTGCGGATCTATGCGGAAGCACCCTCGAAGGCTCGTGCCAAGGAATATGTGGCGGATGTAGCCGAGCAGTTTGGCCTCAAGGTATAAGTCCATTCTGCGCCTTATTCTGAAGTCTTCGTATCCGCGCTAAGAGCATGCATTGGTCTGGGCGCGCCACTCAGCAAGCCATGAAGCGCAGGGTCGCTGTCTGATCTACCTCACCGCCGCGGATGGGTGGCGTTATCTGGTTTGAGTTTCCCAAGGGCTTGATCACGGATGGCGGGCGCAGCGTTTAGGCCACGATCCAGCACCCAGCCACGCGCCTAACAAGCAGGCGTGCGCATCGCGGCGACTGTGCTCGACTGGGAGGTCAGTGAAGGTGCTCTTTAAAGAATGCGATCGTTCGCTCCCAGGCAAGCTTTGCAGCTCCCTCGTCATAGCGAGGCGTAGTGTCGTTATGAAAGCCATGATGCACACCCGGGTAAATGTGCGCGATGAATTCCTTGTCGTGTGCCTTGAGGGCGGCTTCATATTCCGGCCAGCCCGCGTTGACGCGCGTGTCGAGTTCTGCAAAATGCAGTAAAAGTGGCGCCTGAATAGTGGGCACATCATTTGCAGGCGCAGCTCCGCCATAGAATGGCACGGCTGCACCGAGTTCTGGCAAACGCGTCGCCATAAGGTTGGCGATCGCTCCGCCAAAGCAAAACCCAACCACCCCAACGCGGCCGGTGCACCGCTTATCGGTCTGAAGCGTACTGTAGGCCGCAATGAAGTCCTCCAGCATCGCCCTGCGGTCGCGCTTCCGCTGCATGGCGCGCCCGTCGTCGTCATTGCCCGGGTAACCGCCGAGCGGCGAAAGCATATCCGGAGCAAGGGCCAGGAATCCTGCGAGCGCAGCCCTGCGACACACGTCCTCTATGTGCGGGTTGAGTCCGCGGTTTTCGTGCACAACGACTACGCCTGACAGTGGAATGGTAGTATCTGACGGCCAGGCAAGTAGCGCACGTATCGTACCTCCACCCTTGGGGGAAGTGTGCCACGAGTGGCACGGAAGTAATGTTCTTTACATAACGGAAGTGTAACGTAACTGCATTGGAGATGGAGGTAGGTCCTCCGCAGCCGCTCTACAGGGGGAGGCTGCAAACCACCGGCTGCTGCTTGGCTTTAAGGGCCCGGTAGTGAGCGAGTCCGGAAAAGGCGAGGGTAGGATCTCGTCAGGTGTGGACTACGGAGTTGAACGAAAGTGAACCGCTGCTGACGTGTCGAAAGGGTTATGATGTGGTCAAAACCGGAGCAAGTTCCCCTGCGCCGGGACGAGGTCGGCGGAAACCTGTTTTACTGGCTGATCGGCCACCGGCATCCAGGCGGCAAGAACGTAGTCTTGGCTTCAATGCGGAACGTGGGAAGGTGTCGGGGCGATGTAAAGGGAGTGCAGCAAGTGGGCAATACCCACAAGCTGTTGAGTACCAATGCGCCCCACGCTGGCGGATCGGCTCGTAGTAGTGTTGAAGGGGCTGTAACGGCCTCGGAGCGAAGGGGCCGACTTGGCTGGTCGCACCTGCTCGACAATCGCAAAGCGAGAGGATCGGGCGAGGTCGGTCGTAGTTGTGCCTATTGGCATGGCAGGCCAAGAAGAGCCGTATGAGGTGAGAGTCTCACGTACGGATGTGTGTCCAGTCAAGGCTGGCATGTTCAGCAGGAGTCAGTCCTGCCAGAGTAGAAATCAGAGCTCTGTAGCTTGGGTAGCATGGAAGCGGGAAACCTAATTCATGAAGCCTACCGACACGGTCTCCGTAAGGGAGATCGCGAGTCATCGGGCCGTAACGAAAGTGAACGCATAGGTGGCCTCGAGAGTGTATCCCGAAGGCCGAGCCCTCATCCGTAGGGCGAAGGCAGCACGGGCGGTCGTAATCTGATTGGGACGACCGTACCGCTTCGGCGGGGTGGTAGCGACGGCACGATGACAAGGACATGCCGAGCAACTGGAGAAGCCCTCCTCGCCCCGGTGAGAAATTGCCGGAGGAAGGTAGGTGCTATAACCGGTGGCACCGGGAAATGTACCGAAGGCGAGAGGGTGGCGGAGAGGTGCGTAGTAGCGATGAAACGGGGTAACGCCCGTGGAGCGAAGGCGCCTCACTGCTGGTATGTTTTCCGACAATAAAGGGAGGCACTGAAGACATGAAAGAGGCAACTATAAGCCTGCAGGACCTGAGGAGGAGAATATACCGCAAAGCCAAGGCAGTACCAGAGTGGCGTTTTTGGGGCATGTACGTGCATGTCTGCAAGCTGGAGACGCTGCAGGAGGCGTATCGTATGGCGAAACGCAACGACGGTGCCCCCGGCATCGACGGCATGACGTTTGCAGCCATTGAGGCGACCGGCTTGCAGAGGTTTCTGGAGTGCATTCAGCGCGATCTGATCCTACGGTGTTACCAGCCCTCGCCATTGCGTAAGAAGCGGATCCCCAAGGGTGGCGGTAAATTCCGCACGCTGGGCATACCGACGATACGGGATCGCGTGGTGCAGGGGGCGCTGAAGCTGATTCTGGAGCCGATCTTTGAGGCTGACTTTCAGGAGGGATCCTATGGATATCGGCCAAAGCGTGCGCCGCATGCTGCTGTACATCGAGTAACTTCGGCGGTAGTCAAAGGAATGACCCGGGTCATTGATGTGGACTTGGCGTCGTATTTCGATACGATTCGTCATCACATCCTGCTCCGACAGGTCGCGCTCCGTGTTAAGGATCGTGACATTCTGTGGCTTCTGAAGCGGATACTCAAGTCCGGTGGCAAGCGCGGGGTACCTCAAGGGGGCGTCATCTCGCCGCTTTTGAGCAACATCTACCTCAATGAGGTGGATCGGATGCTGGAGCGCGCGAAGGCAGTCACCCGCGAGAAGGGGTATTTCCATATGGAGTACGCCCGTTTTGCCGATGACCTGGTGATCGTGGTGGACGGCTACCACAAGTGGCGGTGGCTGGAGCGAGGCGTGTACAAGCGCCTGTTGGAAGAGTTGGCCAAGCTTGACGTTTCATTGAACGTGGAGAAGACGCGGAGAGTGGACCTCACCCAACGGGAGAGCTTCACATTCCTGGGTTTCCGCATTCGTCGATACAAGACGAAGCGGGGTCGTTGGGGCGTATTGAGCGTACCTCGTATGAAGGCGCGTACAAAGCTCTTGCGGCGGCTCAAGGAGGAATTCCGACATCTTCGCTCGCAGCCGGTGGGACGGGTGATTGCTCGCATCAACCCAATACTGCGGGGATGGGTGAACTATTTCCGCACGGGGCAATCGAGCCGTTGCTTCGGTTACGTACGTAACTGGGTCGAGCTTAAGATCCGGCGCCATCTGATGCGTGCCCGCGGACGCAAGGGTTATGGGTGGAAGCGGTGGAGTAGGCGGATGTTCTACGAGCGACTGGGGTTGTATGATCAGTGGCAGATAGAGTACTACCGGCCGAAAGCGCGCCCACGCCAACTGCGCATGAACTTTGCGGTGTAATCAGCAGGTAAGCCCGGTGCGGGAAAACCGCACGCCGTGGTTTGACGAGGCGGGGCTTGGAAACGTGATTCATGGGAGCCGGACTGAGGCCCGGAGCGAAAGCGACGGACAAGCCACCGGACCCTACGGGTTGGCGCGCCAGGCCCCGACCCTACCTGTGGGGGCTTGGGGGTGAAATTCCCCCGAGCTACCCGACGCATACTCTATAAATTCTTCATCAAGCCGCGGATCGCCAGCCGCAACCTGCTGGGCGGTGGCATAGCGTGGCGAAAGGTACTCCAGGATGGCAGCTACGGTAAGCCCTCCTACCGCGTATGCGCCCAACTGGCTTACGAATTCACGTCGGCTTATTTGGCTGTGTACGTAGCGATCAAAAAGCCTGTACACCGCCGGGTGGAGATCCTCATTGTTGACGTCGGCCATGGAATGTGGTAGCGTAGGGCAGGATTTGACTTTGGTGGCTGACCTTCGGCTCGTGTTTGCTGCAACCTAAGGTCCGCCAAGCGGTAGCAAGGTTTTTGGCTCTTACGACGCAACATGACTAGGTTCCATCGTGCTTCTCTGTTTCTAATTCTTGCTCCCTTGTACGCACTGCCCTCCTTGGGGCAGGATCTTCCGTCAGATGAGCAAATCCTTGCGAATCTGCGGTTCCAGATACCCGAGCTGAGGGAAGCGAACCTCGTGATGCAGCCAATGGTCGCGAGCGCCTTCGAGGGATTTCACCAGGGGGCTGTGGTGGTCAATGAGTCTCAGCAGCTGCATTTCCTCATCGCGGACAAGACTGCGCACGTGCTACTGCTGCTGTCACCTGTTCCCATTGACGTGGGGCTGTCGCCAGATCAGTTGGCAGCGCTCCAGGAAGAAGAAGATCAGGCCGCCAAGGTCGCCAATGAGGAGCGGCATCAGGCACTCTTGCGATTTTCGGAAGGCATGTCGTCTCGGGGACCCAGCGACGCACCAGTTACCATCTTTGAGTTTTCCGACTTCCAGTGTCCGTACTGCGCGCGCGGATTCTCGACGATAGAGGAAGTGCTTGAGCTGTACCCGAACAAGGTCCGCTTTGTATACCTGCATCTGCCCTTACCCAACCACAACTGGGCCAAGCCGGCAGCGATCGCCGCCGTCTGTGCGGCAGACCAGGCCGATCCGGCGTTTTGGATGTTGCATGACGGTTACTTCCGCAATCAGAGCCAGGTCTCGCTCGGCAACGTTATCGAGTTAAGTCAGAGTTACCTTGATGACAGCGGCATTGACATGGATGTGTGGACGAAGTGTGCGAGCGATAGGAATTCGGCGGATTATATGAATGCAGCTGCAAAAGTAGAGGCATCCATTGCGTCGGCTGAGTCTGTGTTCGGGGTGTCCGGTACGCCCGGGTTCTTCGTCAATGGCCAGTTTCTTAACGGTGCCCACCCGGTCGAAACCTTTGAGGCGCTCATTGAAGAGCTTACAAGCTCTCAAATCTCACAATAGGGCTAGATGCTTAGTCCGCCGGTTACCTCCAGAGTGTGACCGGTGACGTAGTTTGCTAGCGGCGAGGCAAGCAAAAGGATAGCGCCGGCCGCCTCCTCAGCAGTTCCATATCGCTGTAGCGGGATCTGGGCCATTATAGAGGGGCGCAGCTTCGCCGGAATGCCGAGCGCTACCTCCTGGCCTGCCACCGAAAATGTATTCCCATGCTCTGCAGGTTTTGTCAGGCGCGTGTCAATCATGCCAAAGGCCACAGCATTGCATCGGATGCCAAAGAGACCCCACTCTTTGGCAACGGTTTTGGTTAGCCCGACGATACCCATCTTGGCCGTGGCATAGTTGATCTGGCCGATATTGCCATGCAAACCTGTGGTGGATGAGACGTTGACGATGCAGCGCCGGACGTGGGTTCCGGTTGCCATCTCCGCCTTGGCAGCCGGGCGCCACTGCGTTGCTAGTGCGCGAATGAGCCGAAACGGTGCCAACGTATGCACATCCTGGATGCGCTGCCACTGCTCATCGGTCATCTTGTGGAGCATTCCGTCCCACAGAAATCCTGCGTTGTTCACTAGCACATTCAGTCCGCCGTAGACCTCGTAGGCGCAAGCGATCAGCTGCTCTGCCATCCCGTCGCGCGTGATGTCTCCGGGTGCCGCATGCGCCACGCCGCCGGATGAGGTGATGGCGTTGACTACCACTTCGCAGTGCTCCGCCGTTAAGTCGTTGACGACAACCGAAGCGCCGTGCGCTGCAAACTGCAGTGCCGCAGCAGCCCCTATGCCGCGTCCGGCTCCCGTGATTAGTACTACTTCGCCCTTAAACATGTGTTTTGGCTCGAAAACGTAAGTCGCAGTAAAGCTTCAGCTGACCGATGCGTTCCACCCTGGACCCAGTGGATGGGAAGTTTGCTCGCAATGCCGGTCTGAGCGTCGAATTGCCATCAGGAGTTGGCAGGGCTAGTCGAACTGGCAGCGTGGTACATCCAGCCGGGTCTGCTGCATGCGATGGCCAGGTGCAGTAGATGCTGAATTCACAGCGGCTCGGGCGCAGCAGTCGCCCGAGCGGTGGATTTTCTCCTGCGCTAATTCGCGCGACATGAATCTTGCTCTTTATGATTCCTGGCGCGCGACGCACTGCCATGCCTGCTTGCAGAAGAGTCGATGTCACACCACCTGTGAATCAGTAAGAACGTGTCGCAACCATTGCAGCTTTGGCCGAGGTGACCACCAGGAGTCATACGCCAACGCGCTGGTCCCGCTTAGACAACATACTGGCCTGTGCCGGAACTCAGGCCCACTACAGCGTCACACCAGCGTAACAATTGGTGCTGCTGATTCGTAGCGGTTACGGCACTTGGGAAACCTCTTCTGTTCACCACCGCAACGCGTAACATGAACCACCGGTTTGGAACGCTCTTCGTGTTGTTATTCTTCTCAGTCACTCTTACGGCACGCGAGAATGCCGCCCAGGCGATTCAGACGGGTGCTACCGCAGAATTGGGGACAACTCCTGTATTCAAGCCCAACATTCTGCCGTCACTGAATGTGCGGCCCGCCACTACACCCGTCGTGGTGGACGGAGAAGTCACTGAGCCGGCCTGGCACTTTGCCGCAAAGGTGCAGAACTTCTCCGAGGTGTTTCCGGGAGATCAGTCAAAGCCGCCCATCGGCGTCGTGGCGTACATGACCTACGACGCAGACAACCTGTACGTTGCCTTCAGTATAGAGGACGATCCGGCACACATCCGGGCCAACCTGAGTGATCGCGATGCCCTTTGGCAGGACGACTACGTTGGTATTGTCCTGGATCCCAATCAGGACGGCCAGTCCCTCTACTTCATAGCATCCAACCCGCTTGGCATTCAGGGTGACACCCGAATTTCTGTCAACAACGAGGACGACGGATTCAACCTGATCTATTCCAGCGAAGCGACCATTACCGAAACCGGGTACGAAGTGGAAATGGCAATCCCGTTCAAGAGCTTGCGCTTTCCCAACAGAAATGTGCAGACGTGGCGTGGAACCTTCTGGGTCACGCATCCACGTGCCAGCCGCAACCAGTACTCCTGGGCGGCACTGGACCGGGACAACCCCTGTTGGCCCTGCCAACTGGGTACGATCACGGGCATCCAAGGTGTGCATGCAGGGCGAAACCTGGAAATTCTCCCCGCGCTCACGGGTGCCAGTGCCGGTGCGCTGCGTGACGCGAATGACCCTGCTGGCGGATTCGACAATGATCGTATCGCGCTGGAGCCATCGTTGAACGTCAAGTATGGACTTACTTCCGAGCTAACTGCGGACGTTACCCTCAATCCCGACTTTAGCCAGATCGAAGCAGATGTCGCTCAGATTGATGTGAACTCCACTTTTGCGCTTTCCTACGACGAGCGGCGCCCGTTTTTCCAGGAGGGGTCGGATCTGTTCAGGACGGAGATCCAGACGGTGTACACGCGCAGCATTAACGATCCCATCGTAGCCAGCAAGCTTACTGGGCGTTGGGGAGATACGGATGTCGCCTACATCGGCGCGCGGGATAACACATCGCCGCTGCTCTTGCCTTTTGAGGAAGAAAGCAGGCTACTGAGCGCTGGAAAGAGTGTGTCAAATATCTTGCGCATCAAGCACAACTTTCCGGGGAACTCGTACTTCGGAGCACTACTTACCGACAGGCGCCTGGACATTGGAGGCGCGGGCAGTACCATCGGGGTTGACGGGCAGGTCCGATTTTTCAAGAAGTATCGACTAGGTGGCCAGCTGGTTGCCAGTCGCACGTCGGAATCGATCGATGAAGAGCGCTCCAAAGAGGTGGCGGGCATCACCTTCGGCCCAAAAGACTATACGGCGGAGCTGGACGGGGAGCGCTTTGGCGGACTAGCTGCCACGCTTGAGCTGGATCGGGAGGGGCGCTACTGGAGCTTTGAGGCAGGCTATGAGCAAAGCTCCCCTACCTTTCGGGCCGCAAATGGGTTCGTCCGCCAAAACAGCGTACGGCGCTTCTTTGTATGGCAAGGAGCTACGTTGTACCCGGAGACGGTCGTACCCTTTATCGACCGGATCCGGCCCAACATCGCGGCCGGTCGCCGGTGGAACTACCACGGTTTGCACAAGAACGACTTTGTTTCGCCTGGCATCAGCATTCAGATGAAGGGTCAGACCAACGTGCAGGCGCGCTATACGCTTGAGCGGGAGCGTTTTGCAGGTACTATGTTCGACGGCATCCAGCGCTTTAGCGTGAACGCATTCAGCAACTTCAGCGAATACGCGAGCCTTTCTGCGGAGGTTGCCGTCGGGCGCGACATCGCGCGGTTCCTTGAGGAGCCCGTGCTTGGCAAGAGCCTGGACTTATCGATTTCCGGATCGCTACGCCCCAACCAGCACCTGGCCCTGCAGCCGATGTTTGCCTACTCACGTTTAGAACAAACGACCACTGGAGAAAACTACTTCAGCGGATACATCGCTCGCATGCGTATAAAGTATCAGTTTACGCGAAGCTTCTTCTTCCGAACCGTGGTCCAGTACAACGATTTTCGCGATGCGCTCGAAATCGATCCGCTACTCACTTACAAGCTCAACGCCTTTACGGCACTACACTTGGGCTCCACGCACAACCTGGACCAGTATACGCGCGTCAGGAACGACGCGTCACACTATTTACGGGAGAGCAGTCGGCAGATATTCTTCAAGTTTCAATACTTGGTCCGAACCTAAGTGGCCTAGTGTTCCTAAAGCGACAGAGCGCCCGGCGGGGATTCTCCCCTTGTCGGGCGTTTTGCATTAAGGTGCCAGGGAGTCTGCCTTAGATTGATGACTTGCCTGGGCACAGGCGAAGCGCTGTGGTGGAGTGTGTACCAGGTGCTGCTATGCAAATGCCTGTGCAAATGAAGCTCACCTTAGTGTATCTTGAAGCCACAACTACGGAGACTGCTATGCACATAGATCGCAGGAAATTCCTTATGCAGGCCTCGGTCGCGGGTGTTGGTCTCGGCGTACTGGGCGCAGGCCGAGCATACACGTCACCAAATAACAAACTTGTTGTTGCGGTAATGGGGGTGAATAGCCGCGGCCATGTCCTTGCGCAATCATTTGCGAAGGCGGAAAACTGCGAGGTCGCGTATGTATGTGATGTGGATTCGCGAGCGATAGCCAGAGCCATCTCGGGTGTGCGGGAGGTCGTGCCGCTGGCCGCGCCCAAGGGAGAAGAAGACTTACGCCGCATTCTTGAGGATGAAAATGTAGACATCCTGGTAATCGCAGCACCCGATCACTGGCACGCGCCGGCTGCGATAATGGCCGCACAGGCGGGCAAGCACGTCTATGTCGAAAAGCCGTGCAGCTACAACCCGGGCGAAGGCGAGATGCTAGTTGCGGCACAGGCGCGCTACAACCGCGTTATTCAGATGGGCAACCAGCAGCGTTCCTCGGCCGAATCAGCACAGATCATTCAGGCTATTCGCGAAGGCATCATTGGGCGTCCCTATTATGCGCGCGCATGGTACGCGAATACACGCGGCTCTATTGGGCGTGGCAAAACGGCGCCTGTGCCGAGTTGGCTCAACTACGACCTCTGGCAGGGCCCGGCGCCACGCGTTCCCTACAAGGACAACTACATTCACTACAACTGGCACTGGTTTCGGCACTGGGGCACCGGTGAGATCTGCAACAACGGGGCGCATGAAATTGACATCGCACGCTGGGCCCTAGGTGTTGACTATCCTACCAAGGTCACCTCAGCCGGAGGACGATTCCATTTTGACGACGACTGGGAGTTCTTCGACACGCAGATTGCTACGTTTAATTTCGATGAAAACGTAGCCATCACTTGGGACGGGAGAAGCTGCAATGGGCGCCCTGTCGAGGGTAGCGGCCGTGGAACGTCCATCCATGGTGAGTACGGTACGGTCCTAATGTATAGGTCCGGCTACGTGGTCTATGACAAGGACAACAAGGAGATCTGGAAGCGCTCGCGAGCATCCAGTCAGGAAGCAGCGCTGGATATCAGAGGCGGCGGCGGACTCACGGATCGGCATATCGCAAACTTCCTTGCGGTGATCCGAGACGGTGCGCCGCAAGCGTCGCCTATCGACGAGGGGCACAAAAGCACACTACTGTGTCACCTAGGCAACATTGCTCAAATGACGGGGCATACCCTGGAGTGTGACCCGACCAATGGTCACATCCTGGGTGATGAAGAAGCCATGGCGTACTGGAATCGGTCCTACGAGCCTGGTTGGGAATTGGCAACCTAATGCACGCAGAGTGTACGCATGGTTAGTCTCACTCGTCGCAACTTCCTGAAAACCAGCGGAACTGCTGCGGCAACCTCCGTTCTGGTCGGACCAAACATTCTGGCCGCAGAGCAGCGAAAGAAGAAGCGCGTTGCACTGGTGGGGACCGGAATTCGGGGTATCGGCATGTGGGGCCGCAGCGTAGCCAGTGAATACGCAGATGTGGTGGAGTTTGCAGGCCTCTGTGACATCAATCCCGGAAGGCTGGCGTATGCCAAAGAGCAGATTGGAGTAGACTGCCCAACCTTCACGGACTTTGACGAGATGCTGCGCATGACGAGGCCGGATACGGTCATAGTCACCACCACGGATGCCTTCCACCATGAGTTCATCATCAAGGCGATGCGCGCGGGCTGTGATGTGGTCACGGAAAAGCCCATGACCACCGATGCCGCCAAATGCCAGGCGATCCTGGATACCCAGGCGGTCACGCGCAAGAATGTAACCGTCACCTTCAACTACCGGTATTCGCCGCACCGTCAGCGGATGAAGGAACTGCTGATGGCAGGCCGCATCGGGCAGGTCCGGTCGGTGGACTTTCACTGGTACCTTGATGTTTATCATGGTGCCAGCTATTTCCGACGGTGGCACGGCAAGGAGCGCTTTGGCGGCACCTTGTTCGTGCACAAGGCGACGCACCACTTCGACCTCCTGAACTGGTGGCTGGAGTCTGAGCCGGAGGAGGTGTTTGCCTATGGCGCCTTGGAGTACTATGGCCACAACAACGATTTCAGGCACACCAACTGTCGCGGATGTCCTTTTGCAAATCAATGCAGGCACTATTGGGACATCACTGGGAGTGAGAGGCTTATGAACCTGTACGTGGCCCACGAGCATCACGACGGGTACTTGAGGGATGGGTGCGTGTGGAGCGACGAAATTGACATCTTCGACAAGATGTCAGCTCAGATCAAGTATGCCAATGGCGTCCATGTGAGCTATTCACTGACCACGTATTCGCCCTACGAAGGGTATCGCATTGCCTTCAATGGTACCAAGGGACGCCTGGAGGCGTGGATCAAGGAGCGGCAGCCGTGGCAGGCTCCAGAGTATGATGAGATACGCGTGACTGACAATTTCGGCGAAACGGAACTTATCCAGGTTTCCCACGGCGGTGGAGGACACGGTGGTGGAGACGTGCGCCTGAAGGATCGTATATTCAGAAACCCTGACATGCCGGATCCGCTCCGGCTGACGGCGGGGTCACGTGATGGCGCGATGTCTATCCTTATCGGTATAGCGGCAAGGGAGAGCGTGAAGACCGGAGAACCGGTCAGGATCGGTGCGCTTACATCGCTGAAGCCCCGCGCAACACGACCGTAGCAGCTACCTAATCTTCTCGCTCATGCTATTTGCCTCCCTGCGCCCGGCCTGCGCACTTCTTTTGGCCCTATTGATTGCTGGCTGTGCCGGCTCTGGCAACACCGCCATGGAGTCCGAACCACCGCCACACCCGCTGGCTGGTGACTGGATGTATTCGGTTGACACGCCGCAAGGCATGTATACCGGAACTGTTACCTTCAGCACGGAAGGGGACTCGCTCGTAGGGGCGGTCGTGATGGACATGGCGCCCGAAGACGCGATTGCATTTGGCGCGGTCTACGACAGCGAAGCGGGCCAGGTCAGTTTTTCCTTCGATAGCGGCGAATTCGGTGTCATGGATGTAGAGTTATTGCTGGCGGACGGTGCACTTGCAGGGCAGCAATTTGTCCGCGACTACAGCATGCATCTGGATGTGACGGCCACGCGTAAAGAAGAGACCACATCGCAGTAACGCACGCCCTGGTAAGGTACCTGTGCAGTCATGTACCACCTGATCGGCAAGCGCGTCAAAGTGTATCTCTACAATCGGGAGGGGGCAATGCTGGGTGAGATCAGCGGACGCGTCGCAGATGTAGCGAATGAGGTCGAGGTGGCGCCCGGCATGAAGAAGGACCTTGCGTACGTCGTCGACATTGAAACGGGCGACCCGGAGGTGCGGTACCAAAACTCGTCTGGTACGGAAAATGAAGGCTGGTTTGCAATCCAAGACATGGAGGTGATTAATGACAATGGCCCGCGGTGGTTTGTCAATTAGTGCTATCGGTGTTATGTGCCTCGTGGCCTCATGCCAACTGGAGCTGGGCTCACTAATGGTGGGGAGCAGTCGCATTGGAATGGTGCCCGAGCAAGGTGAGGTAAAGCTTTTCACGATGCGGAATGTCCGCGGAACGGAGGTTGACATCATGACCTATGGGGCCACCGTCACGTCGATTCGAGTGCCCGATAGGGATGGCGAAATGGAGGACGTAGTTCTCGGATTCGAGTCGCTCGGAGGGTATCTGAGCGATAACCCATACTTCGGATCCGTGGTCGGCCGCTACGGCAATCGCATCGCGAACGGAATGTTCATGCTTGATGGCGAATCCTATACGCTCGCGCGCAACAATGGACCAAATCACTTGCATGGCGGGCTGGTGGGCTTTGACAAGGTCATCTGGGATGGACGGGTGTCCGCCTACGACGATTACGCGGTAGCCGAGCTTACGTATGTAAGCGAAGATGGAGAGGAAGGTTACCCCGGCACGCTTTCCGTGAAGGTTACCTACACGCTCACGCCTGACAATGAACTCATCGTCAACTACGAAGCTACAACGACTAAGGCCACACCCGTCAACTTGACTCAGCACTCCTATTTCAACCTAGGTGGTGACGGAGCCGGTGACGTCTTGGATCATGAGCTCTCCCTGAACGCCAGCTATTTCACGCCCGTTGACTCGACGCTGATTCCGACGGGCGAGCTACGAAGCGTGGTAGGGACGCCCTTTGACTTCAAGAGTGCTCCCGTGGCGATTGGTGCCCGCATTGACGACGATGACCCGCAGCTAACGATCGGCGGCGGTTACGACCACAACTTTGTGCTTGATGGCGGGGGAGGATCGCTGGCACTGGCCGCCAGCGTATTCCATCCTGCTTCCGGCCGAACCATGGATGTCTACACCACCGAGCCCGGTGTCCAGCTCTACACAGGTAACTTTCTGAATGGGCTGCCCGGCAAGGATTTCCACATCTATGGCCGCCATGCCGGCTTCTGCCTGGAGACGCAGCACTATCCGGATTCGCCAAACCAATCGGACTTTCCGTCCACGATCCTGAGGCCCGGAGAGCGCTATACGTCGCAAACCAGGTTTGCCTTTGGGACGCGCCGCCGCTAGGTGAGCGCTTGCTCAAAGTCTGCGATAAGGTCTTCAGCGGCTTCGATGCCGACGGAGATCCGAACTAGGTCATCCGAAATCCCGACCTGAGCGCGTTCTTCGGGCGTCAGCGAGGCGTGGGAGCTCATCGCAGGGCGTGTAACCAAGGACTCTACCCCGCCCAGGCTCGGCGCAAAGAGGGGCAGATGCAGGCGGTCCACCAAACGACACGCGGCCGGAAGCCCACCGGACAGCTCAATGCTGATCATGCCGCCAAACCCCTTGAAGAGCCGTTTGGCCCTGGCGTGACGGGGATGAGTGGCCAGCCCCGGATAGTTAACCTTTGACACGGCAGCATGCCCTTCAAGGAAGTGAGCTAAGGCCAGAGCATTTTCGTTGTGTGCGCGCATCCTAAGCGCGAGCGTCTGCAGACCGCGGTTTAGCAGGAAGCAGGCATGCGGATCCAGGGCGCCGCCCAAGTGCTTGAGCGTATGCTTGGCCCGCTGAACAAGGTCTGCGCGCCCAACGATGGCACCGGCAACGATGTCCGAATGGCCGTTGAGGTATTTGGTCGCGCTATGCAGCGAAAGGTCAAACCCATGCTTCGGCGCACGGTAGTTGAAGGGCGACGCAAATGTGTTATCAATAAGCGACACCAGGTCCTTTCCCTGGGCAAATGCTACCACGGCCTCAAGGTC
This sequence comes from Rhodothermales bacterium, assembly GCA_965262785.1. Lineage (GTDB taxonomy): Bacteria > Bacteroidota > Rhodothermia > Rhodothermales > Bin80. The sequence continues at coordinate 3,773,249 of OZ253559.1, read as the reverse complement.
GCACACCTCCAGGAGGGGGTTGGTGATCGATTCCACGTAGATGGCGCGCGTACGAGGCATGAGGAATTGCTCCCATGTGTCCGGCTGATCGGTATCAATGAAGGTGACGCCTATTTCAAAGTCGCGCAGAAGGGTTGTGACAAAGCTGTGCGTGCCGCCGTAGAGGCTGGCCTGCGCCAATAGGTGGTCCCCGGGTCTAAGGATCGACAGTAGGGCGCCCGAGATGGCGGTCATGCCGCTACCAGTGACCAGCGCTGCTTCCGCTCCTTCAATGGAGGCAAGTTTTGTGTTAATTACCTTCTGATTGGGCGTGTTGTTGTACCGGATGTAGCGCAGGGGGCCTTCGTCATGCGCAAACATGGCTGTCTGGAAGATGGGTAGACGCACCGCGCCGTCCACGCGCTGGTCCTTTTCTCCTGCGTGGACAAGAGTAGTGTCAATAGCTTGTTTCATGGCAGAAAGTATTCCGGAATTGGTCTGTTTGTGGGCTCCTCCACAAGGGGCGCCGCAGGACAGTGGGCGAATTGACTATCAAAGCGTGAGCGTTCCGCGTATAACAGTGACGGCACTGCCGCCGACCTTCACCGATTCAATGTCGCTGGGCGGGCCGACGACTTCCACTGAGGCCAAACCGGGCCGTCCCATCCATTCACCCTGTTCGGCAGAGAAGCCGGGCTGCGGGATAAGCCCGTAGTGCCACAGGAATGCGCCCATGCCTCCCGTGGCAGATCCCGTGAAGGGGTCTTCGAATTCGGGCGCGAAGTGGCGCGCAAAGGTTGATGTGCCGCCATCCTGGACGCAGAAGAGGTGGGCACTGAAGAACTTGGTTCTTTTGCCAAGCGCCGCGAGTTCACGATACCGGACGTTCAGTCCCCGAAGCGAGCGTTGCTCACGTACGCACACCATGAGTTGGGGCGTGCCGGTGCTTACGACTTGTACCGGTACGTCGCTGTGGAGGTCGTCGAGGTCCAAGCCAAAAATGGGACATATGCGCTCAGTTGAGAGTTCTGTCAAGAATAGCGGCTTGAGCTGCGTCATCACCACGCGTGTGGGAGTGCCGCCGTCACTGAAAATTTCTACCGGAATGGTTCCCGCTGACAGCTCCAGCCTGATGGTCGAGTGAGGGGAGTCTATTGGTAGGCGGTTGGTTTCGGCCAGCGCGTGAATGGTAGCAATAGTGGGGTGCCCCGCGAGCGGGATTTCAGCTTGCGGCGTGAAATAGCGGGCGCGCACGTCGGCTACCGCAGAGTGCAACACAAAAGCGGTTTCGGAAAGGTTTTGCTCCTGCGCGATGGCTTGCATCTCTTGCGCACGCAGGCCATCTGCCTCCAACACGATTGCGCACGGGTTGCCGCCGAGCGCCCTGGAGGTGAAGGCATCAACCTGCATGAACGGGAAGGTTCGCATAGAATAAAGTGGGGGTGACGTTCAGCCGCTTGTACGCGCGCCAACAAATTCGGCGCCCTGGAGTAGCAGTATGAGTCAATTATAGGGCCGTGCCCATCGGTGAAAACAACATTTCTGCACGCTATGCTACGTCTCGGCGCTTTTGCTTCGCTTGCCACAGCTGTGCTCTTTTGCGCAGCCTGCAGCCAGACAGGGGAGGAATCGCCGGAGTCCTCGCGCCTTGTAGCTATGAACCTGGCAGCGCATCCGGACGACGAGGACGGTGCGACTATGCACTACTATCGGCAGGCGAAGAACTACCGCGTGCACAGTGTCATCTTTACCCGTGGGGAGGGCGGACAGAACGAGGTAGGCCCCGAGCTCTATGAGGCGCTGGGAGCGATTCGTTCAGAAGAGACCGAAAAAGCTGCACGAAATTTAGGCACCCAAGTTCATTTCTTGAACTTCTATGACTTCGGGTACTCCAAGACTGCTGAAGAGACGTTTGAGGCATGGGGTGGCCGCGAAAAGGTGACCGCCGAGCTTGTGCATATCATACGTCGGTTGCGGCCGGATGTGATCTTTACCAACCACGACACCTTGACTGTAGGCCCGGCGCGGCAGCATGGGCATCATCAGGCCGTTGGTATCGCTGCCTATGATGCGTTCGCGTTGGCAGCAAATTCCGGTTTTTATCCAGAGCAGTTGGAGGCTTCCGACGTGGAAGTGTGGCAGCCCAAACGTCTGTACTTGCGGCACTGGCGTAAACCGGAGTCATACGATGCTACTGTGCCTGTGGGAGACCTCGACCCAGCTTCGGGAGACTCCTACGCCGCGGGTGCCGCGAGTGCGCTAGGGTTTCATGCGTCGCAGGGGATGGGGCAATTCGCCGAGCGCATTGCCGGGCTAAGCGCCAACTACTTTTCCTTATTGCGATCTGTTGACACACCGCCGGCAGGCGGTGACCTCTTCGCGGCGCTGGTGCCCCAGGCGTCGCTAGCTCCGCATATTTCCTATTTGATAGATTCTGGGCGCATCGAGCCTCTTTCTCCAGATCTGCTTACCGTAGATGACGCGCTCGTGGTGCGGGGCCAGGAGGTTTCGCTAACGTGGCCGGCGACTGAAGATGCACGCCTGGAACTTACAGGTGCTCTGGACACGGTACTTACGACGAGCCCTTTGACGCTTCGCATTCCGCGCGATGCCCACTTTACCCGGCCGTCGAAAGTGTATCAATACGGCAGGCAAAAGAACCATCCGCCCGTAGTTTACAAGGTTTTTGAGGATGACGTGCCTGCGCCCGCGTACGCCGGATATCTGCCGCTCCATATTGCACCGCCGGTTCATATAGAGCCCGCCAATGCGGTTGTACGCCTTAGACCCGGGGACAACCAGGTGCCGTATCGTGTGCACGTTTTTGACGAAAAGCTGGAGGAGATCCCGGTTTCGATTAGTGTTTCCAGCCAAGGCTCCGCTTTGCCGCTTTACGAAGGCACTGCCCGTCTGACCGCGCAGCCAAAGGTGAATGGCTCCCTGAGCGTGCCGCTGCCCGGCGATCTTTCAAACGGTGACTATGCCATTAACGTGCGCGGTCCTGGCGATGCCGGCTTCAGCATCGTCGGGCGCGTTTTCGACGTGCAGGCGGCGCCGGGGCTTAAGGTCGGAGTGGTAGCTAGCTACGACGATACCCTGCCGGCGGCGCTTGAAGCGCTCGGTGTGGACTTCGTCATGCTTGACTCCATGGCGCTGGCCACAGCCGCGTTTGAGGGTCTCCATACCATCGTGCTGGACATTCGGAGCTACCTCGTGAGGACGGACTTGCGGCAAAGCAACGATGCGCTAATTGGCTGGGTCCATGGCGGTGGACACCTGATGGTCAACTACCACAAGACGTTTGAATGGAACAGCCAGGACGGCTCCTCGCTGGCGCCGCTCAGGCTGGAGCTCGGGCGCAGTCGCGTCACTCGCGAAGATGCCCCGGTCCGGGTACAGAACCCCAGCCATCCCGTGATGCGCTGGCCCAACGTGATAGGGCCGGACGCGTGGGACGGATGGGTCCAGGAGCGTGGCCTGTACTTTCCTGAGACATGGGATCCCGCGTACGAGGAACTCTTTTGCATGAATGACCCGGGCGAGCCATCCCACTGTGGTTCGACGCTGCTAGCTTCTATAGGGCAGGGGACGTACCTCTATACCGCATTGGGATGGTACCGGCAGCTAAAGGTGCATCATCCCGGAGCTTATGCCCTATTCGCCAACATGATTAGCCTGCCGCGGGCTCGTCATGGATTGAGCAATTTCTGATCCAAGTGGCAGCAGTGGATGCGCAAGAGCGTAGTCGTCGGACCAGTGGCAATTTCCTCGCGATTGATATGACAGCGCCTCTGGTTGCTTGTCTTCCGAGCCGTGAATGATCCAGCCGGCCCTATCATCTGTGCCCAGAAGGCGTACCTAGTACAGGAAATTTCTTACGCGCCTTGAAAGAGCTTTCCTGTGCAACCAGGGCATGGTGCAGGCTGGCATGCTTCGTCTGGCACAGACAGCGTTTGGCTGCAAGCCAAAGATACTTGACCACTCCGAGTGCACGTCCCACGTGTACACAGATTTGGTTGATCGTTATGTCGAATTGTTGGCCCTCGCTCGTTAACATGTTCACGCTGGAGGTCTTGCGAAGCGCGCCCTGTGTCTCGATTTGCCCTTGCTTTGCGCGGTCTTTTTGCGCAACCAGCGTCACGCAGGTAATGCACCACCATCGCTGCATAATCAAGGCTGAAAGACGGCACTCAAAACATGTGGACGCACGAAGAGCTTGGCGCAATTTGGGCCGTCACTCAAGGTTTCACCTCTTGGCGGGTCTTGCCTTGGGATCCCTCGCACGCGCCTTGTTCTCCGCCCATTTCTGCGCCCCGCCGGTGGTTGCTCTGGATGTTGCGTGCTCGCGTATCGCCAACCATGGGCCTGCGAGGGTACCTGGCCGATACCGAGCGGCTCTATGGCGATTTTAGGCAGTTGCAGTCCCTGCCTATAATTCAGATTGCGGCGCCTATCGGAGCAGAGCCCGGCCGCGGTCCAGCAAAGCGGCGATGACTCTAGTTGAAGCATCGACCAATCCCAGGTACGGTTTGCAAGACTGTGTCAGCAGGAAGCCTATCCGTAGAGTCAGCTCGAGGAATATGAGCGGCGCCTTCTGTCTCTCTTCGGATAGCGCGACGTAGCTCCGAATGCAAAATTTGCCGCGGCAGTGCGCGCTTGCTGCACCGGCCGTTGCACTCGGGTAGCTTGAATTAGAGTTGGCAGGTACGGCGCTGCCGTCAGTTGGCGCACTGACTTCACCTCTGTGTCAAGCGATCCTTGCGAAGGATTCAAATACTTGAATCTGCACGGCTTGTGGAGTCTATGGCTCTTGTGCTGAGGCGTGACTTGGGATGTGCGAATTGGCGAAATCACGCCGGCGAAGATTCCTAGGCCTGAAGTGCTCCTGACTTCCGCGGTTTTGCCGAGGGAGGGGCTCCGCCGCCAGCCAAGATGAGGCGCTGAAACGATCATTGGTCGCTTCAGCCTGAGGTGTCCAGACTACGTGTGGATTAGCCGAATTGGTGGCTACATTGTCCGATTTGGGCCCCTTTTTGCGCTTTTTTAGGGCAAATCGATCCATGGTGGTACTCCCGGCGTGCGTTGAGACACCAAGGGCGGTAGTGTGCAGTGTTGGATGTGATCCCCAAAACATGTGCCAGGGCATCACGCGGGCCGTGTCGATTTGGGCGATGCTGGTTTGTAGTGTTCAGTCCTATTTAGTGCTTGACATTGTTAAGATGCTGATGTACCTTAGGGCATAGCGATCCTCGCAGCCATCTCGCACTCAGCATGTTCGTCCGTACCGTCCGACGCAAGACCACCCAGAACGTTAGCGTACAGATTGTCGAATCGACCCGCGTACCCGGCAAGGGACCGCGGCAGCGGATCGTCAAGCATATGGGCTCTGCTCCTGAAGGGCCGCTGCTGGAGGCGCTGGTGCGGTTGGCGCACCGGGCGAAGCTGCGGCTCCTGGAAGAGAGACAGCCCTCCTTGTTTCCTATAGAGTACTTGGCCGAGCGCGTGCAAGGGGCCCGCCATGGCAGCCAGAGCGACCAGCCGCTTCCCATACCCGATGCACGCAAGCTGGCGGAGACCAAGCGTCTGACTATGGGCTTTCACGAGGTCTTCGGGGCGCTGTACGATCGGCTGGGCTTTCAGAAGGTCTTCGGGGCCCGCAAAAAGATGGCGGCGCGCCTGTTTCGTCAGGCCGTGCTGATGCGACTGGCCGCGCCGGGCTCCAGCAAGCGCGCGTGCTGCGACAAGCTTTCCAGGCACCATGGCGTGGAAGTGAACCCGGACAAGTTCTACCGCATGATGGACGCGGTCAATGATGACCGGATTGCGCGGCTGCAGTCGATCGTCTCGCATGAAGTGCGCGGACTCTTGCAAGAGCGGGTGGATGTACTCTTTTTCGACGTAACCACGCTTTTCTTTGCCAGCGACAAGGGCGATGATCTTCGCAAGAAGGGATTCAGCAAAGACGGTAAGCCGCAGAAGGTGCAGGTCGTTCTGGCCTTGTTCCAGAGTGTGGAGGGGCTGCCGATAGGATATGAGTTGTTTCCAGGTAGCACGACCGATGTGCGCACGCTCCAGCCGGCACTGAAGGCCCTGCGGGAGCGCTTTGAGATAGGCCGGGTGGTCTTGGTTGCGGACGCCGGGATGCTGAGCCAGGGCAACCTGGACCTGCTCGCCTCCCAGGGTTGGGACTGGGTGGTCGCGGCGCGCCTGCGCAGCTTGCCACGCAGGATGGAGGCCGAGCTTTTTGAGTCCCATGACTGGGTCGCGGTCAGCGAAGATATCAGCGTAACAGAATTGCAATTAAAGGGCCAGCGTCTGGTGTTGCGCCACAGCAAGAAGCGGGCGGACAAGGACGTCCATGAGCGTGATAGAATCGTAGAGAAGCTCAAGCGTCGCCTAACGCAAGGCATCAAGGGAAGCGGCAAACGAGGCCGCTTTCTCAAGGTGGACCGCGATGCCGTGGAGCTGGACCAGGATGCCATCGACCGGGACGCATGCTTTGACGGGCTCCACGGCGTGTGGACCAGCCTGGATCGCGAAAGCCATCCAGCACAACACATCTATGCGTACTACGGGGAGCTGTGGCGCATCGAAGAGGGCTTTCGCGTGCTCAAGCACACCATGGCGACGCGGCCCATCTATCACTGGACCCCCAGCCGCGTCAAGGCCCACATCGCGATTTGTTTCGTCGCCTTTGCCTTGCTGCGCCTGCTGCGCTACCAGCACAACACCATGCATGCGGGCCAGGAGCCACTCAGCGAGGCCCGTATCCTGACAGAGCTGAGCGGCGCGCAAGTCTCCCTCATTACCGACACCAGTACGCTGAAGCAGTATCTGCTCGCCTCCCCCGCCACCGCAGCTCAGCGCACGCTCTACAGCGTAGCCGGACTAAAGTACCCCAGCAGGACCCGCGAGCTGGCCACCCCCGACCAGCTCCCCTAAGAAGTCCGGCTACGATCGAAAGGAGCCTCAAGGGTTCCCTCAAAATCGGCACGCGTAGTGTTCAGTATTGTATGATGGTCAAGTATAACTCATACTATTTTGCACCTAAACCGCGGAAGTCAAGAAATCACGCCGGCGAAGATTCCTAGGCCTGAAGTGCTCCAGCAGGACAACGTCCACGATACTTTGGTCCGTTGACTCACTGATGCAAGGGGCAGCGCGTCGGATGGGTACGGAAGGAGCCTCGTACCGTGCGTAGGCAGTCCAAGTGCGGGCTGTGTCCGGTAAGCGTAGCAGGTCTGTGCACACCGCATGAGCACGGCTGTTGAGAATCAAGACCGGCGAGCATCGCGAGGGCGATTTCTCGGAGCGGTACTCCGGTCCATTCACAGGGCATGGCCTGGATGTGACGCTGAAGTGGCCGGCGGCCTGGAAATGGCCTTCGCGCAGGGCAATCTGCGGAGAGACGGTTGGAAAATTTACAGCCGAGGGTATCCGGCATATGCGCAGCGCTGCAAGATGAATCGAAATCCATTCTAGACAGTGAGCCTTATGTGTGGTATTTTGGGACTGCGCCAACAGCACCTGCCATGAATCGGAAGCAAAAGAGAGACCTGGTAATGGCATTGGGTATCCTGGCTGCCGTAACGGTGGTGATCGTCATCGTCGTGCGCCTTATGGGGTAGCTTTGCCCACTGGTCTCAGGGGCATATTGAATGCAGGCGGACTCTCGGATTCGTCGGGGCCCGCCAAGACCTCTTGTAGCCGTTTCTCCGGCTTCCCTGGTTAATTTCGCACAGCACTTGCGCAGGTATCCCGCCAGCAAGCGATTTCTGCTCATTTTGGCAAAGTGCACAAGTCCGGCAGCGAATTCCCTGTAGCACGCAGCGGGACGGGTGCGACTACGCTGCCTGCACCGTCGCAGGCTTCGTTGCAACGTGCAGGGCATGCCATAGGGAACTCCTCAGTATTTGCAGCGCGGCGAAACTGGCGTTGAAAGATGGCTTGCAGTTTGCTAGCCTGAATTACCACGGGCTGCGGGCAGGTGACAGTTTGCAGTGAAATTCTGGCACAATACGGCCTTATATGGCCCTGCTTCGTCCATACGTATCAGACCTCGTGTGTTACTTGTAACGAGTGTCACTATACTATAACAGATTCGGTGTAGCGATACGGGCTAGGGAGAGGGCTGCCAATAGCCACGTTTGTCCCTGATAATGTACGATTTGGGCCTTTATGTCAGCATGTGGTCACACCCAGGCCGGAATCTCATCTTTTTTGACACAGGAGCGTCATGCATTAGTCATTGCACTAATAACGGGTGTACTATATTACACACTGTCATTACGAACATGACTCAACACGCCGCTTTCTTCCTCGCACCCAAGAACAGCGTACACCGCCAGTACGAAGCCCTCCGAGCGCGATATGTCGAAGAGCTGCCCCTGGCGGAGGTCGCAGAGCGCTTCGAATACTCCTACGGAACGGTCCGTAACCTCTGTGCTGAATTCCAGAGCAACCCGGAACAGCCTTTCTTTCTCAGTGCTCGGCAGCGCCGAGAGAAGGCACAGCCGCAAGCACCCGAGCCCGTCGCACAGGCCAGGGCCCTGGCCCGTCAAGCGCGCGATCAGCGCATAGTCGCGCTGCGCAAACAGGAAAACCTGTCCATTACGGAGATCGCTGCGATGCTCTCGCAGCAAGGGGTCCCCGTAAGTGGCGTGACGGTCATGCGGGTGCTACGGGCGGCCGGTATCGGCAAGCTTCACCGACGCGGGCTGCAGGAACGACTCGATAACATGCGTCCGGAGCAGGCCGCGGTGGCCAATTACCGGCAGCTGGACCTGTCACCACGCCGCTTCCATACCGACTTTGGCGGCCTCTTCCTCTTCGCGCACGATCTGGCCCGTGTCCACTTCGATACGCTGCTTGAGCGCAGTGGCATGCCCGGCAGCAGCATGATTCCGGCGGGCTGCGCCGTGCGCGCCCTGCTGGCACTGAAGCTGTGGGGGCTACGGCGCAGCGCCCATGTCATGGCCGAGGCCCTGGACCCGGGACTGGCCCTGTTTGCCGGACTCAACGTGATGCCCAAGCGCTCCACGCTCACCGAGTACTCGTGCCGCGTCCATCCCGACCACTGCCGCAGCCTCATGGAGGGGTGGCACGAGGCCACGCACGGCCTCGGCATCCCGCTCGGAGGAGGAACCTCCTTTGACCTCGACTTCCACACCATCCCCTACCACGGCAAGGACACCCTCGTAGAGAAACACTACATCTCCAAGCGCAGCCGCAGCCAGATGGGCATCCTGTCAATGGTTGCGCGCGATGCGCAGGCGCGGCACTTCGTCTATGTCGATGCCCAGATACGCAAGAAAAAGCGTAACGAGCAGATCCTGAGCTTTGTCGACTTCTGGCGCGCGCGCACCGGGGCCGTACCGCAGGAGCTGGTCTTTGACAGCACCTTCACCACCTATGCCAACCTGGCAAGGCTGCAGGAACGGGGGATCGCCTTCCTGACGCTGCGGCGCCGCTCCCGGAAGATGCTGCAGGAGTTGGCCGCCAAACCGAAAGAGCAGTGGCGGCAGATAAGACTCACCAACGTCGGTCGCACCTTCCGCACGCCCCGCATCCTGGAGCAGAAGGTCCGCCTGCGCGGCTATAACGGACACCTCCGGCAGATGGCCATCAAGGACCTCGGTCACGACAAACCCACCTTGCTGCTCACCAATCAGTGGACGACCCCGGCTGCCCAACTCGTCGATCGCTATGCCCGACGCATGGTCATAGAGAACACGCTGGCCGATGCCATCGACTTCTTCCACATGGATGCGCTCAGCTCCGCAGTACCAATGAACATCGACGTGGACCTGCAGCTCACCCTCATGGCCAGTACGCTCTATCGCCTCCAGGCCACCAGGATTGGCAACGGCATGGAATCAGCCAAGCCGCGTACCCTCTTCCGCAAGTTTGTGCGGGCCGGAGCCGACATCACCATCGAAGCCGATCGCATCATCGTCCAGCTACCCCGACGAACCAATAACCCGTACCTGCGCGCCGCCGGGTACCACAACGCTGCAGAGCCCATTCCCTGGCTGGGTAACCTGCCACTTCACATCCGACTTGCATGACGATCTATGCCTCAATTGTCACGTCCAAAGTCCCAAAAATGACGCATGGGAATTGAGGCTAGGCGACTTTGCAGCAGAAACGCCTATGCTAGCTTGGTGGGGAAGGCCGTTAGAGTTCAGCGCGCCTTGAGGCGTCTAGTGGCGGCTGTACCCTATTGAGTCTCTGGATGAGCGTCGTGTAGCCTTCCGGGTAAGGCACATGAGTCCACGGCAAACTCTGCAGTGCAGTCTCATGGTGGTCCCAGCCGCCTTGATGGCCAGATCTTCCGGCGCGCGCCTGAGTGGGCAGGCCTACGCGCAGTGGTCGCACGGGCACATCGCACGCAGTCGGCCCCATGTGTATATGCCGCTGTTGTGGCCATCGTCCCATGTGAGACGCAGCCCGATGCTGCCGGCCACCTCAACCTTGACCCTGCGCCATTGCACAAGTGCAGGGACCCGAAAGATGGCCGGGTCAGGCAGCATATGCATCTTCTCGTGGCCTTGGCATCCAGCACATGGGCACGCACGCCGCAACCCGTCCAACGGGAATGTGCCTACGTGACCATCCTCCCAGGATATGACAAACTCCTGCGCCCCGTGGTCTACCGTGATGCGCGCAGGTGTGAGCGAAGGTTGCAGCGGTGCGCCGCGAGAACGCACGGCCCTAATGAGCGACTTCGGCCTCCTCCTCGTCTGCCCAGAACGGGTAGATGTCCTTTAAGAGTCCCTGAAGTTTTGTGCGACCACGATTTATGCGGCTTTTGACCGTGCCCATTGGCAGGCCTGTGATAGCCGCGATCTCTTCATAGGATAGCTGCTGAACATCGCGCAGCACAACCACCTCGCGGAAGTTGGGCGGGATCCGGTTCAGGGCTTCCTGAATGTACTTATCCTGCAACGTGCTTTCAGTATGTTTGTCTGGAGAAAAGGACTCGTCAGGAATGGCCATCTCGTACTCTTCGTTGTCACGGTTTACTGACTGGATTGAGTACATGCGACGGCGCTTCCTCTTACGGTATTCGCTACGCGCAAGGTTTCCAGCTATCGTGTACAGCCACGTGGAAAACTTCGCGATTCTCACATAGGAATGGCGGTTGCGGTGAACGCGCATGTACGTCTCCTGAAGAAGGTCCTCGCAGCGCTTCGTGTCGCCCAGAAAACTGTACAGATAGTGCATCAGGCGCTCACTGTAGCGGTCGAAGAGGATCTTGAATGCGTCCTCCGTACCCGCCTGGAAGTACTCCATCAGATCCTCGTCCGGCATAAGCTGGAGCTGCTCCAGCCGAGTCAAGGCTTTCCGCTGGCGATCTTCAGTCGACTTACGTATGATACGTGCTATGGCCATGCTACATTGGTGTCGAATTTAATTGTCTCTGCCTACAAGGTTTACCACTTATCCGATTGCAGTACGCAAAACCGTGAACTTCGTTACGCTTTACACATACCATTAGGTTGTCCTCACCTGTAGTGAGCTAATAATAAGGCTGCGCCGGCTAAGGAGGGTCTGCCAGCTGCTCAGCCCCCCAATCTTTTCGTTGCTACGGCCCTCTTTATTTTCGAAATTGCTGGGCGCACGGTTTCTTGCTAGCGACTGCAGCCATTCACAAGACACGGCGCTGCGCCGATAGTATCGATAGTTGCGGCAAAAGCGCGCGAGCGTTTCCTGTAGAGAATTCTTCCTGCACTTTGCGCGATGCACGAAGCCGTACAGATTGGCCTTAGAGCGCTCGCCAAAGCGCCCGGTAACCTTGCCCTGCGTGTCCGCCTGGCCACACACCGTCACGTCTACGTCCGACACCAGCTGGTGCCGCTCGCGCCAACGGGAGAAGACGTACTGCTGCTTTTTCATCAATTCAAGCACGAATGCCTGTTGTAGAAGCTGCATTTTGCGGGGTCTGCCTGCAAGCTAAGCCAATATTGCGTCGGCAGAACACAAGAGCGTGAACTTCGTCGCTCTTCAAGCATTGAAACGGGTTGCCGCGCGTTTTAGTGTATCAAATCTAAAAAGAGTACTATTGTCGTCGCTCGAATTTCTCTCTAATTCCGTGCCAAGATTTGGCACAGGAAAAACTACGGCTTTATAGCGACAAAGCCTTGAGGCGCAGGGTTGTTCGGCCACGGGCGCCATGAGCGATACCGATCCGGCGTGGGGTCGCGCCGGCCTCCGTCACCGATAGGATGTTGGGCGTAGAGAGTGCCGCATGTGGCCCGATCTTTGCAGCTGGTTCCAGCAATGAATTCCAGCTCAATAACAGAGGTGTCATGCAACGACCATTGGTTATAGGATCTGCGGCGATCCTGCTGGCGGGCTGCATAGAGGCTGTAGGCCCTGTTGGCCCGAGTGGCCCTCCGGGCAATGCGAACGTTCATGCGGTCACAATCAGCTTTTCGCTCCAGGACGCGGCCCTGAACGGCAACGTTGCATCCCAAGGATACGACGTGCCGGACATAACCCCGTCAGTGGTGGATCGCGGCGCGGTCCTTGTGTACTTTAGGGACCAACGCACGTGGACGGCGCTACCGTTTACTGTTGGCATTGAAAGTGCCGACGTAGTGGCGGTCGACTATACCTTTACTTTGGGGTATGCCTACGACGATGGCTTTGTCGAGATTTTTGTTGAAGCCTCCACCGATGACGAAGTCATCTGGAGCGATATCGTGAATCTGCTGCCAGAGGAGTACATCATGAAAGTGGTCGTGATCGATGGTTTCGGCGCGGCGCGAAAGGCCGGGCTTGATCCAACGGATTTCGAGGCAGTCCAGGCGTTCTACGGACTTGATGCGCAATGACGGGTTCTGGTGGCATCGCATTCACAGTATTTGACCAGGTGCCATGGTCGATCCCCTAGCATATCCAATCGACGGCGTGCTCGATTTGCATGTATTCAGTCCACGGGAGGCCCGTAGCGTCGTCAAGGAGTACCTCAGAGAATGTCGGGCGCGTGGCATTCTGCGAGTGCGGATCATCCATGGAAAAGGGCGCTCCGTGTTGCGAGGAACGGTGCACCGCCTGTTCGACGCGGAGCCGGCGGTGTTGGACTACCACGCCGCTGGGGACCGAAGCGGCTGGGGCGCGACAATCGTCCACCTTTCTCCCATGGAAAGCGGCTTATGACCTACTGCTGACCGCTTTGGACTCGTCGCAGGGCGCCCAAGTTCGAGCTAACGTGCGCTGCTGATTGGCGCAAGAGTGCGCTTTCTTCACTATTTAGCTCGACCTCAATGATGTCCTCCACGCCGTTTCGGCCGAGGCGTACGGGTACGCCCAAGAAGAGGTCGCTATAGCCGTATTCGCCTTTGAGCATGGCCGCGCAGGGCAGAACGCGCTTGGAATCCTTGACGATTGCTTCGACCATCTCGGCGGCCCCGGCACCGGGAGCGTACCATGCAGAAGTGCCCATCAGCTTCACGAGCTCGCCACCTCCTTTCTTGACCCGCTCAATGATAGAATGCGTGCGATCTGGATCCAGAAGCTCGGCCAAGGGAATTCCCCCAACAGTAGTGTAGCGGGGTAGTGGGACCATGGTATCACCATGGCCACCCATCAAAAGTGCCTGAATGTCCTTAACGGAGACGCCCAGCTCCATCGACAGGAAGCAGCGGAAGCGTGCCGTATCAAGCACTCCAGCCATACCCATGATACGATGGCTCGGGAATCCGCTAGCCATGTACGCCACGTAGGCCATGACATCCAGTGGATTCGATACCACGATGACGATGACGTCCGGGCTCTGCGCCGCAATGGCCTCCGTCACCGACCGAACGATCTTTGCGTTGATGGACAAGAGGTCGTCGCGGCTCATTCCGGGCTTACGGGGTACGCCCGACGTAATGACGCAGATGTCGGAACCGGCTGTCACGGAATAGTCATTCGTCGATCCCGTCACGCGCGTATCGAAGCCGTGGATCGGCGCTGATTCAGCAAGGTCCAGTGCCTTGCCCTCGGACAGCCCGGGCTTAATGTCAATGAGCACTACCTCGTTGACCATGTCTTTTCGCGCTACGCACTCGGCCACGGTCGCGCCGACGTTACCTGCCCCTACGACGGTTACCTTGCTCATGCCACCTCCGGCTGCTGATGAGTAGTCTCAATATACCAAGTTCGAGCTTCAGTACCCCTTGGCCGCAAGAGCGTGCAGGCCCGCTGTCGTGGCGCATCCAGTACCCTGAGCCACTATGCTATCGGCGATGTCCGGCTAAAATTCTGTCCGGCAGTGACACACCGCTGTCAGTGGTAACGGCTAAAATGACAGGAAGAGCGCCACCCATAAGCCAAGAGCATCCCATGCTCCTAGATGACGCAACCTTCGTTGCTGTGGATACTGAAACCACAGGGTTGCGCTCCAGCAGAGACCGCGTGATTGAGGTCGCCGCCGTCAAAGCTCGCAAAGGCGAGGTAGTTGACCGGTTTATGACCCTCATCAACCCTATGGAGCCGATTCCGCCGCGCATAACAAGGCTTACCGGCATTAATAGTCACATGTTGACGCATGCGCCACTGGCTTGCGAGGTGCTGCCTAAGTTCGTAGAATTCCTGGGCGACGCCGTGGTTGTGATGCACAACGTACGTTTCGATCTGAGCTTTATCAATGCCGAGCTCAAGCGTGCCGGCCTGTCGCCGCTTGCCAACGAAACAGTTTGCACCGTTAGGCTGGCGCGCCGACTGCTGCGAGGGCTGCCGTCGAAATCGCTCACGAGCCTGAAGGCGCATTTTGGCATTGAGGTAGATGCCGCGCACCGCGCTCTTCCCGATGCCATTGCCAGCTATGAGATTCTCCTGCACCTGATCGCGCGTCTGAAGACAGAGCGGGACTTGAACACCGTCGGCGCGCTGATCAGGTTCCAGCGCCGCACGTACCGCAAGACGGGCGGCACGCCAAAAAATATTCAGGCGCTGCGTGCAACGGTCCTGCACACGGTACCCCATTCGCCCGGCGTGTACTTTTTTCGCGACAAGGCGGGCAAACTACTGTACATTGGCAAGGCCAAGGACTTGGCACGGCGCGTCAGAAGCTACTTTGCCGGCACTGAAGGGAAGGACCGGTGGACGCGGCAGCTGGTGCAGGCAGTACACAGTGCCTCATGGACCGAAACGAAGACGGAACTCGCAGCCATCCTTCTTGAGCTCCGACTGCGCAAAGAGCACCAACCACCATTTAATCGGGCGGACAAGCGCGCGAATAACAAGCGGTTTTCGGCCCCGCCGTTCCTTCGCGTAGGCGCGTGTCACAAAGACCGCCGAATCACGGTGGTTCGACATATCCGCGATGATGGCGCAGAGTATTATGGCCCGTTTTCCAGCGAGAAGACGGCCGATACCATAGCAAAGGCTTTCTTCGCCGTATATGGCGAGCGCCAGAGGCCAATGGCCGAAGGCCAATTCGCGAGCCTGCGATCTGCACATCTGGGTGGCACGCTGTCAGCTCATGGCCTTGCCGAGGCACGTGCTTTTCTGAGAGCGCCCCGCACGGAGGTACTGCTTAGCTTGGAGAAGCTCATGACGGAGGCATCGCACGCGCTGGAATTTGAGCGGGCCGCAAAATATCGCAACTGGCTTGGAGTGCTTCTGGACCTCAGTCGGAAACGCTTTGTTAACGGCGAACCCGTGCACGACCGCAACGCTGTAATTATCGTACCGCTTGCTTCGGCCACCGAAGTGCACTTCGTGCGCTTTGGGCTGCCCGTTGATGAGATGGTTGTTTCGTACCCGATACAGCCTGCCGAGGTAGCGGACGTGCATGTGCATGTAGCGAAGCATTTCTCAGGAGTGACGGCTCGTCCTCGGCGATACACATTTCAGGAATCTGATGAGATCCGGCTCTTGGCAGGATGGTTACACCAGGAGCAGAGCACGGTGATGGTGATTGCCTGGGATAACGAGGCGGAGCCAGCCGCCTTTGCATGCAAGGTTACCGCTGCCGTCGAAAGGCACGAAATAGTTGTGGCCTGATGATCCATCAGCGCTAAGCGCAATTTGGAGCCGCCAACACAGACCAGGCACCAAAACGCAGCAAGACTCGCATCCATGCACCAGTTGGCAACCTTGAAAGCACGCGGAATTCTGCATCTGTGCACAGCTACCCAGGCACAGAACATCTCAATGCACAAGCAGGCTGCGTCCGATGCTGCAGAGGTGCTGGCTGACGAGATCCGCCACATGGCCACGGCGATGCGGGATTGCCCGGAAACCTCGCTGAGGGGGATTCAGTCCGCCGAGCTGCTGATTAGAATCCTGGAGCACGACGGATTCGCGATTGAGCGAGGAGTAGCGGGTATGCCAAACGCTTTTTAGGCCCGGTATGGTCAAAGCCGCCCCGTCACCAGGGTCTCGGCGGGAATTCGACGTGCTCCCTGGGGTGGGCAACGCCGTGGAGTCCATACGCCAGCCACGCGCATCGATTGGGTCATGCCGAGCGCGGCAGCGACTCCCAGCGTTCTACCGCAGCATGCCATGATGTGGCACTACGCGTGCGATATTGACCGCGCTTGCGTAGACCGCTGGAACCCGTGGATTCTCTACGTAGCCAGCGGAGCCGCAAGAAGTAATCGTGCTGTGCACCGAGTCTCTCTGGCCACTGGCGTCCACCAGCGTGACCTCAACCGGTCGCTCCAGGAAGCGCTGCTGGCAAACCTTGAGCTGGTCGGCCCCCCGCGGTGGTGCGCCATTCTCAGTTGGTGGAAGGCGTCCTCAGTAGCGTGGAGGTAGTATTCAATTGTGCTGTGCAACTTATGTGTTCATGTAAAGCCATGCGTAGCTTCGGAAGATGCTCTGCTTGGGGAATCCGCTGCAAGTTACGAAGGGATTCCATGGCCCCCAGCGCCATCCACCGTTGAATCTGATCCGAGTGCATCCAGTGCGTCACGTTGTGGAAGAGGCGACTGAAGGCACTGTTCAGGTTCTCGATGCTGTTGGTAGTTCGCAAGCTTCGGCCCAGCGGTTTGGCCAGTCCGAGTTGATGCAGCTTCAGTGTCTCTTCCATGCCCTCCGCGAGACTCGAGGCAGCCTTGGGTGCGCTGGTCTTCAACGTCTCTTGGATCATCGTCAGCGCAGCCTTGGCCTCCGCGTAAGTGGGCTTTCGATAGGCCGCCTGCAGACGCTTACGCCAGTGATCCTGATCCTCTTTGTTCAGATGAGCCACCACGTTTTCTTGCTTGTGCCAGCAGCAGCGCTGAATGAGCGCGTACTTTCCAAAGACTTTGTCTACAGCCGCGTGTATGCCCTTGGACCCATCCACCATGCAGAGCAGTCCTTGCTGGAAGCGTAGCCCACGGGCAATCAGGGCTTCCAGAAGCCCCTGGATGGCCTCGGTATTCTCCGAAGGTACCTGCGCAAACCCCAGTACTACCTTCTCGCCGGTAAGGGTCAGCCCCATGACGACCATCATCTGGTACTTCGCAAAGTGCTTGCCGTCGATCCACAGGCCCACCAGGTCCAGGCTGTCCAGCCGACGCTCAAAGAACGCTTCCAGCGTCTGGGCGCCACGCTTGATAAACCTGCGCCGGACCGAGGTCGCACTCAGACCAAAGGCCTCGGCAAACTGCCGGGCGGCCCGCTGGTAGTTGCGCTGGCTGATTCCCATGAGCAACATCTCGGTCAGCTTTTCATCATCTACCTTCGTGCTGCGAAGTCGTTGGTAACTCTCAAGGGGGCGCGCCTTGTTCGTGCGGGTGTCGTGCACGCGCGGCACGCGGATGCGTACCCGCTGCCCCCACAGTCGGATGGACCCTGGATTGTAGCCCCAGCGCAGGTAACGCCCCTGGTGCGGCCTGTGGCGTCTGCTGCGGTAAGTTCCGCAAAGCGCAGCTACCTCGTCACTGATGATCTGCAAGGCCATGTGCTGGATAAACGTGCCGATGTTCAGCACCGCGTTGATTTTCGCCTGCATGCTGCACGGGCTGAAGGCACGCATGAGCTCTCCGAAGAGGTCCAAAGGAAAAGAAGCGGTGGTAGGGGTCTTCATAGGTACAAGGGTGGATTAGCATTCAGTAGTACGTTCGCCGAAGAGGGTATTGCGAAGGCGCGCAAGGTATGCAGCGTGGGCCAGACGGTACAGGCCTGTTTCCATTTCCAGCAGTCCCAGGGCCATGCACGCCTCGCGCTGCTCCGGTGGCATCCACCGGGCATACTGCCTCAAGCGTGTGACTAAGCGTTGGCTGACACGGCCAATCACGCTGGTGGTCTTAAGGCTCCGACCCAGGGCGGCAAAGACTCCGGCCCGGTGCAAGGTCAGCGTCTGCTTGAGCCCCTCCTTCAGGCAGCAGCCCGCGGTGCGGTTCTCGCGGGCCACCGTGCTGTGCACACGCATCAGCGCCCGTAGGGCCGTCTCGTAGTCGGCTGCCTCCCACGCGTGACGCAAAGCGCAGCGCACCTCCAGACGCTTCTCCTCGGGCAGATAGCTCAGCACACGCCGGGTCTTTTGCACCTGGCACCGTTGCACCTGGGCGGAATCGGCCAGGCGGGTCGCGAGTGCCTCGCAGAGGCCGCTTCCCCCCGGGATCACGCACAAGATTCCTCGCTCCGTGCAAAGCCCCCGCTCGGTGAGCTGCTGCAGCATCCGACTCAGAAGTGCGGCGTCCTCCAGCGACGAAGCTACAAAGCTCAGGATCCGTCTGTGTCCCGTCATCGTAGCGCCTATGCAGAAGACATACTGCGTGCCCAGGACATAGGCGGCGTCGATCCACAACGCCCCGAAGTCGTCCTGTGACAATGGCCGAGTAGTGAATACTTCCAGGGCCCGCTCCGCGTGGGCTGACACCAAAGGGTCCAGTGGCTGCGCACCAGAAGGCGCGAGCTTCGGCCCCTCCCGCGTGGATACGCAGCTCGCACAGCAGGTACACGCTGCGGTATCGGCGCTGGCTACAGGCGCTTCCAGTTCCAGACCATCAGCCCCGCCTGCATTGGCGCGCTCATGCCGCGCTGCCCCCTCTCGGCCGAGCAACTCCATGATCTCGCTGAACTGCCTGACCAGGTAGAGACGCCAGTCACCAGAGGCGCGCAGATCAGCGCCAGAGACGCTGTCAAGATGGGTGGGATGCGTGTGTAGTCCGTGCATAGAAAGCAGAATAGACATATGTGGAAAATGACTCCATCATCTAACTGTTTCTGCCTTTTAACAACTAAGAATGGTGCACCGCCCCCCGCCCAGTTCGTAGAAGAAGAGCAATCCTTTTCACGGGCGCTGCAGGCACAATTGGAATTGAATCGAAGTGCTACAACCCCGACATAAGGTCTCTGGCTTCCCGGGCGCAGCCGGTGCGGCTGAGGAGAGCGATGTTTCACCCGCTGCATACTTTAGCGTTACGCTTGCGGCAGCAGGCGTTCCATGGCATAGCCGGGCCGCCTCGGCCAGCCATGGCGCAGGGACCGGCCGCAGAGGGCACCGCGTTTGCAGCGAAGCTTCCGCTGCGACGGGCATTGGTCTTTTGGCCAGTACCTGCCTTCTGGGCCGCGCTCAGCCGCGCTTCCAAGCAAATACCGGCGGATACCTGGGCCAATCACCGTTACCGGAAGGGCGGGCCGCGCCGCATCCGACGGAAACAGGCCAACAGGGGAGCCCTTAACGCGATCTTTTCTTTTGCTTGCTATGCAATTTATGTAAATTGGCGGGTCACTTGTCTGCCATGCACCGACGTACAACAACACGGCTCGCTTACTGTCTTGTTCATGCTAGCTGAGTCGCTATTCATCCTTCTGGGCGGTGTATCGGTGGTCGGAGCGCTGGGGATGCTGATCGCGCGCAACCCGGTTACGAGTGCGCTGTGGTTGATTCTGACACTCTTCTGCGTGGCCGGGTTATTCTTGACTCTCGGTGCTGAATTCATTGCCGTCGTTCAGGTACTCGTATATGCGGGCGCTATCATGGTGCTGTTTCTATTCGTCATCATGCTACTCAATTTGGGCTCTTTGCCACTGATGGACAAGATGGACTGGAAGAAGGCTGTGGGTTTTGTTTTATGCGTGATTGTTTTGACGCAACTGGTGTTTGTGGCCTCAACGGGTCTTCAGCTGCTCCCCGAGCCCACGGTGGTTGCTGCGGACACAGGTTCGGCAACAACCATCGCCAAAGAGCTCTTTACCCGTTACGCACTCGCGTTCGAGATGATTGGGGCATTATTACTGGTGGCCACCGTAGGTGCGGTCATGCTGGCAAAACGCAAATTCGTCTAAGTCACATGGAAGTTGCACTAAGCTGGTATCTCACGCTAAGTGCGGTGTTGTTCACCATCGGCGTGATGGGTGTCCTGTTCAGGAGCAACCTGATTGTCATCCTCATGTCGATCGAACTCATGCTCAATGCCGTCAATGTGACGCTGGTAGCGCTTAGCCAGTCAATGGGAGAGGTGTCGGGCCAGATTCTGGTGTTCTTTGTAATGTCGGTGGCGGCCGCGGAAGCGGCTATTGGACTGGCCATCGTCATTGCCATTTTTCGAAACAAGCTGACCGTCGACATCAACAAGATCAACCTTTTCAAGTGGTAGCTGCTGCATACTAGCGGGCTGCAATAGATGGACGCCGACCTCCTGATTCTTCTGATTGTGCTGCTTCCCGCTGCGGGTGCGGTGCTGAACGGGCTCTTGCCCTTGTTCTGGCCGCATCTCAGGCGGAGTGAAGCACTTATCGGCGCGGTCGGGACTGGCGTGGTGGCGGTACCCTTTTGCCTTGCCGTAGTGCTCTTCCAGCAGGGTTTCAGCGAGGCTCACGTGGCCACGTTCTACACGTGGATGGGAGCCGGGGGCTTCACCGTGTCAGTGGCATATCGTATTGATCACCTGTCGCTGATCATGACGCTCGTGGTTACCGGTGTGGGAGCGCTGATACACCTGTATTCGATCGGTTACATGCATGGTGACCGATCTTTCTGGAAGTTCTTCGCATACCTGAACCTCTTCATTTTCATGATGCTCAACTTGGTGCTGGCAGACAATTTGCTGGTACTGTTCTTGGGCTGGGAAGGGGTAGGGCTGTGCTCGTTTCTTCTGATAGGGTTCTGGTACGAAGACCTCAAGAACAGCGCGGCAGCTACTAAGGCCTTTGTGGTCAACCGCGTGGGAGATTTCGCTTTCTTGCTCGCGATGTTCATCCTGGTGCGCGAGGTAGGCAGCTTAAGCTTTGCAGAAGTGTTTGCGGGCGTGAGCGAGATGTCCCAAGGCACGCTAAATGCAGTGGTCTTGCTCCTATTTATTGGAGCCACGGGCAAGAGTGCACAGATTCCGCTGTTTGTCTGGCTTCCTGATGCCATGGCAGGCCCGACGCCCGTATCGGCGCTCATTCACGCGGCTACGATGGTAACCAGTGGACTGTACCTGCTGGCCAGGATGTCGTCGGTCGTGCTGTTGGCACCGACCATAATGGGACTTATCGCAGTAGTTGGTGCCCTGACTGCGCTGGTAGCTGCTTCCATTGCGATTGCCCAGACTGACATCAAGCGGGTCCTGGCCTATTCTACTGTGTCGCAGTTGGGTTTCATGTTCATGGCCGCAGGTGTCGGGGCCTTCTTTGTTGCCATCTTTCACGTGGCTATGCATGCATTCTTTAAAGCCTGTCTATTCTTGGGCTCAGGAAGCGTGATCCATGGCATGCACCATGTCGAACATGAGTTGCGCCACAAAGGATATGAAGGGGAGTTCGACGCGCAGGACATGCGCACGATGGGCGGCCTGAAGCGATACATGCCGCGCACGCGATGGACATACCTGATCGCGACGCTGGCGATCAGTGGGATACCGCTGACGGCCGGGTTCTTTTCCAAGGACGAAATACTGTTCAAGGCATTTGAATTCGGATTCGACGGACACGTCTTTGCATGGTTCGTATGGGCAGTAGGCATCGGGACAGCGTTGCTGACGGCGTTCTACATGATGCGCTCGTACATGCTTACATTCGAAGGCACCGTGCGGTGGCCCCGGGCTCAGGAGGTGCACCCGCATGAGTCGCCATGGACCATCACGTTTCCGCTGGTAGTGTTGGCGTCACTCTCGCTGGTAGGCGGGCTCATCGGGCTGCCAAAGCTGGCCGAGAAAGTCGGCCTGCCCAACTGGATTCACGGCTACCTGGTGGGCCATGGAGAGCACCATGGTCCGGTGGCGGAGGCTGCGACAAGCGCACACGTGAGTGTGGGGATGGAAGTGGGACTGATACTTTTGGGCTCTCTCATCGCCGTCGGTGGTGTATGGTGGGCTTGGCGCTTCTTTGCACGCTATGAGCTGTCGGGAGACGAACTGATTCGCGGGCGGTTTGGTGTGCTATACCAGTGGTGGCAGCGTAGCTATTTCTGGGACGAATTCTATCAGAAGGTGGTGGTCAGGCCTGTCGTCGGTGGCGCGGAAAACGTGCTGGCGCCCTTCGACAACCGCATCGTAGACGGCCTGGTGAATGCGGTGGCCCGTGCGGCGCAAGGCATCAGTGGCTTGGTACGATACCTGCAGACGGGCGTGGTGCAGGCATATGCCTTGGCGATAGTATTTGGTGTCGTGGTAGTGATCGCGTTGATGATATTTTAGCGCTTTGGATATGCCAGATCTTCTGTCAATAGTCATCTTTCTGCCACTACTGGGCGCGCTGTTTACGATGGCTGCGCGCAGCGAGCAGGCAATCCGCGTAGTGGCGCTGGTTGTGACTACCGTCACGTTCGCGATTTCAGTGCTGCTGTGGACTGGGTTCAGTGTCCAGGACGCGGCCGACCTGCAGTTCACCAGTGGCGGATTCAGCCTGATCAGTGAGGCGTACGACATAAAGTATCTCGTGGGCATTGACGGTATCAGCCTGCTGCTAGTGCTGCTTACCACACTTCTGGGGCCGATCGTGGTGCTGTCTTCGTGGCAGTACATTGGCCAGCACATCAAGGGCTATTACACTCTGCTACTTGTCCTGCAGACCGGTATGACGGGTGTGTTCTGCGCGTTTGATGTCGTATTGTTCTACATCTTTTTTGAGTTAACCCTGATTCCGATGTATTTCTTGATCGGAGTCTGGGGCGGCGAGGAGCGGATTTATGCCGCAGTAAAATTCGTCATATACACAATGGTCGGATCGCTGCTGATGCTTGTAGCGATTCTCTACTTGGGCCATGTGGCGGGGCAGGCTGTAAATGGGGGCGTTTTTACCACGGATTACTTCAAGCTTCTAGAATTTAATGTCCCCATTAGTACGCAGGCGTGGCTCTTCGTGCTGTTTGCCTTCGCCTTTGCCATCAAAGTGCCGATGTTTCCGTTCCATACCTGGCTGCCGGACGCCCATGTCCAGGCTCCAACGGGTGGCTCGGTGATTCTGGCCGGTGTTTTGCTGAAGATGGGTACCTATGGCCTGATCCGGTTCTGTTTGCCGTTTTTTCCGAATGCTGCTGCCGAGCATGCTGTGCTTTTTGGGACGCTGGCCGTTATTGGGATCGTCTACGGCGCGCTTGTGTCTAGGGCTCAGCCTGATGCCAAGAAGCTGGTGGCTTACTCCAGCGTTAGCCACCTCGGCTTTGTGGTTCTGGGGATCTTTGCGTTTACGCTCACAAGCCTGCAGGGCGCGATGATTCAGATGATCAATCATGGCTTGTCTACGGGCGCGTTGTTTCTCTTGGTTGGGATGCTCTACGAAAGGCGGCATACGCGCAAGATGTCAGATTACGGCGGCATTGCCCGCAGTGTGCCATTGCTCACGTTCTTCATGGCGCTGTCGGTGTTGGCATCGGCCGGCTTGCCCGGGCTCAACGGGTTCGTGGGGGAATTTCTTATCCTGGTAGGGTCGTTCGGCAGCAGCACGCCCGGAATGCCGATACTCACCGTGGTGGCTACGACGGGGGTAATTCTCGCTGCGGTGTATCTCCTCTGGATGCTAAGCCGAATGTTTTTCGGGCCGGTCGATAAGGAGGAAAACCGGTCCATACCCGACCTTAGTCGCCGGGAGCTTGTTACGCTGGCGCCACTTGCGCTGCTTATGATCATCCTGGGCGTGATGCCACAGCCGTTTCTCAAGCGAAGTGAGCCGGCGACGGCGCACCTGCTTGCGTTGATTCAGGAGAAGCAGGCTGCGGCTCCGGCGAAACCCGTGCCCTGGATTCCAAGGGATGTACCCAATATTCCGCAGCAGGAGGAGGGAGAGACTCAGGCGACGATGGAGGCGCAGGTGCGCTACCCTGGTCACCAAAGTCAGGCGGCCCGCACCGACGCTGGCAAGTTTTCTGTCCAAGCGAAGGATCCCTAACAATTTTGAAGCATGACCATTGCATATAGGGCTTGTCAGCTAGCGCTGGTGCTGCTGTTGGCATGTGCTGCTCCAGTCACGGCGCAGGACACGCACGACGGCACGGTGGCAACCGGCCAGGCGCAAGAAGGAATTGAGGCTGCTGACGTTGATACAGTAGACGGCCACGAGCTGGAAGGAGCAACCGATCATGAGCCATCTGACGAGCGCCAGCAGCACGGCGTAGCGGCAGCGCATCATGGCACGGTCCCACCTTTGTGGCTGGTCATCCCGTTTATCGGACTGCTGCTGATGATAGCCACTGGCCCGCTGCTATACTTGCACCACTGGCATCATCACTACCCGAAGTATGCGGTGGGATTTGGGCTCATCGTGACGCTGTATTACGTCTTCGTGTTGCAGGATGCAACCTCGATGATGCATGCGCTCCAGGAGTTCTTGTCTTTTATAGCGTTGGTAGCGTCACTGTTTATCGCTGCTAGCGGCATCTTCCTCAGGGTGAATGCACGCGGAACGCCGCTGGTCAATGTAGGGCTGCTTTCGGTAGGTGCCGTTGTGGCAAACCTTATCGCCACGACTGGGGCCGCGATGCTTTTCATCAGGCCCTACATGCGGCTGAACAAAGGCCGCCTGAAGGCCTACCACATCGTCTTCTTCATCTTCATCGTAGCAAATGTCGGCGGTGCGCTGACCCCTATCGGCGATCCACCGCTTTTTCTGGGCTTTTTGCGCGGCGTGCCTTTTTTCTGGACCGCGACGCATGTGTGGTACGTGTGGGCGCCGACGATGCTCGTGCTGCTGGGCATCTTCTTTGTTATGGATTCCCGCAACAAGGCCACCAGCGCGACGGAGCTGACAAAGGGAAAGGTGGTAGAGCTGGAAGGGAATCGGAGCTTTGTCTTTGTGCTTGTCATCATCCTCTCAGTATTCGTTGATCCCAATGTCTTCACGGGCATGAAGGGAACGCCGCTGGATTTCGTAGGCACGTACCACCTTCCTTTTGGCTTGCGCGAGGTGATCATGTTTTCGATGTGCTACGTGGGCTACCGGTTTTGCAAGAAGGAAGCGCTGCTCAAAAACGAGTTTTCCTTTGAGCCCATTCGCGAAGTGGGATGGCTTTTCCTCGGAATTTTTGCTTGTATGGTACCAGCGTTGGCACTGATCTCCAATTTTGCCAGCCAGAATGCCGACACACTGACTACTGGTCTCTTCTATTGGGGGACTGGCTTTCTCTCTGCCATACTGGACAACGCACCAACGTACCTCAACTTTCTTGCGGCTGCGATGGGCAAGTTTGGCCTAGATGTCAACGTTGCTGACAATGTCAAATTGTTTGCCAACGCAGAGGAATCCTTGCACTACCTGCAGGCAATTTCGGTCGCGGCCGTGTTCTTTGGTGCCATGACTTACATCGGCAATGCGCCCAACTTCATGGTCAAAGCCATTGCGGAGTCCAATAACGTGGACGCTCCGTCGTTCGCTGGCTACCTCTTCAAGTACGCGCTTCCGATCCTGGTTCCGGTGTACTTTGTTGTCTGGTTGGTTTTTTACTCGGGCTGGGTGCTCTGAATTGAACGTATGAAACGAAAGCCGTTAAATAGCAGCCAGATTGAGTCAGCACTTGAAGAGCTCCCGGGCTGGGCATTCAGCGATGACAGGCTTAGCAAAGCCTTCCGGTTTGGAAACTACCGCGAGACCATCAGCTTCGTGATTCGCATCGCCTTTGAGGCGGAGGCGGCCGACCATCATCCCACGCTGGTGGTCGGCTACAATCAGCTGTCTGTCACAACCTGCACGCACGATGCGGGCAACAAGGTTACGGCGATGGATGTGGCGCTGGCGGCGTCCATCGAGGCATGCATTATCAAGGTATAGATCAAGCCGCATCCATGGAACTGGGCGGAGCCTACGACAGCATCCTGTTTGACCTGGCCGGAGGATTCTCGCTGATTCTGCTCCTGCTAGCCGGCGTCATATGCATCGTCTGGGACATCTACCAGAATGACGATCCTGTCCTGCCAGTCGTTGCTGCGATGGCGTGTGTGGTGGCGATAGGGTGGGAGGTGCGCAACCTTGATGCCGGAAGTACCACAGCGTTTTACCGCCTGATACGTGCGTACGGGCTCGCCTCATTCATTAACATCACGATTCTGCTTAGCGCATTGGCTACGGTGATCTTGAGCGTGCCATATCTGAAGCGTATTGAGCGCGGATATGGAGAGGTCTATGCGCTCATACTGTTTGCCACCGCGGGCGCGGTAATGCTGGGCACCGCGAACAGCCTGGTGACGGTGTTTGTGGGTCTGGAAACCATGTCCATTTCACTGTACATCCTGGCAGGCTTGGTCCACAACGACGAAGGAGGTATCGAGAGCGCGCTTAAGTACTTTCTGCTTGGCGCTTTTTCTACAGGCTTTTTTCTGTACGGCATTGCGCTTCTCTTCGGGGCAACGGGGACGATGTACCTGCCGGAGCTCGCCGCGGGCTATGCCGCGCGCGGGAGCCTGACGCTTCTGTTCTGGGCTGGCATCGCTCTCTTCCTGGTTGGGTTTTTGTTCAAGGTCAGTGCAGTGCCATTCCACATGTGGACACCAGATGTTTACCAGGGGGCGCCCACTCCGCTGACAGGGTATATGTCGACGGCGTCTAAGGCAGCGGCCTTTGCGGCGCTGATTCTGGTGCTCTACTATGGCCTCGCGGACATGCCCGTAGCCGAGTGGCAAACAGCGCTGGCTCTGGTGGCGCTGGTGACAATGGTACTGGGTAACCTTCTGGCCCTGGTGCAGAACAATGTCAAACGTATGCTTGCGTATTCGTCAATTGCGCACGCCGGCTATGTGCTTGTGGCGCTTGCGGCGGGTACCAGTGAGGGATATGCCGGTGCGGTGTACTATCTGCTCATCTACTCGGTCATGAATATTGGGGCCTTTGGGGTGATGGCGTTGCTCGAGTGGGATGGCAAGGAAGGGCGTTTGCAGACGATTGACTCGCTTTCGGGCATTGGCTTTCGCAAACCCATTCTTGGGGTAACCATGGGCATTTTTATGTTCAGCCTAATTGGATTCCCGCCCTTTGGGGGTTTCTTCGGCAAGGTCGCAGTCTTTACGCCCGCAATACAAGCCGGCTATACGTGGCTGGCGATCGTAGGCGTGCTCGCCAGCGCGCTATCCGGGTATTACTATCTGCGCGTGCTTTACGTATTCTGGATGCGACCCGATGAAGGGGTAGCGCCCAGTATGAAGGATCGTGCCTTTCCGGTAACGATACCTTCGGCGAGCGTGCTGGTCACGTGCGCGCTGGTGCTGATAGTTATCGGATTCGTGCCATTCGTTCGCGATTTAACGTTAGGCTATTTTGGCGTGTCCGCGCTGGCTATAGTGCCATAGCCAGGTAGCCGCGTACGAATTGGATTCAGGCTTGATGATTGCATAGTCTGAGCGGCCGGTACCTTTCGAGACGGCAACGCGTACACACAGCTCAACATTCAGCAAGTTTAGGCCGCGTCATGGCGGTGCCTGCTCTACGCCGGTGGAAGCTCTCGTCAAAGAATTGATTCCTCACGCGCCGAATTTCGGCGTGTACGTACATCCGCACATTCCGGACAAGCTTCTGCGCAATGCAATTGAGGACTATGCGCCCGAGATGGCCGCGCAGAAAGTAATTGCACTCCTGGATCTCACCTTCTTGAAAAACGCGAAGGACGGGGCGCTACTTGGAGCTGATCGGATGGTGTTTCAGAATACCGATCTTGCGGCTCCGCAGATGGTCCATTACCGCGACATCGTAGGCGTAGAGAAAAAGCGCAAGATATTTAGTTGCAAGCTGCATCTGGATGTCAATAGTGGGCGCGCGACATTCAGGGTCACGATCGACTTTGCAGGCAAAGAGAAGGCCATCGGCTACTTTCATAAATTCTTCCAGGAAGCTATGCTCGCCTCAGACTAAGGAAGGCGAGGGTCCCAACGGTACCTGCGCTTGTTCTAACTGGCTGCACTATCAGGATTGCGTGGCCAGTGTGCTCTACTTGGAAACCAACTAGAGCTCTTCACAGTTAAGCGTCCCTATTTCAACAAATTGACCCATATCACGATGGCTTTTGAACTGCCGGACCTTCCGTACGCCTATGACGCACTCGAGCCCTACATTGATGCGCGGACTATGGAAATCCACCATACGAAGCATCACCAGGGCTACACCAATAAGCTCAACGCTGCTTTAAAGGGAACGAAGCAGGAAGGTGCGGCCAGTGGAATTGCCACTATCCTGCACAGCGCCAGCCAAGCGGCACAAAGTAACGGTACGGTAGTCCCGGCCGGGCTGCGCAACAACGGGGGCGGCTTTGCCAACCACTGCCTTTTCTGGAACGTTATGGGGCCGGGCTGCGGTGGGGACCCCATTGGAGACCTTGCGACTGCCATCAAGAAGGACTTCGGATCCGTGGACAAGTTTCGTGCCCTGTTTAGCAACGCTGCTGCGACCCAGTTTGGCAGCGGCTGGGCATGGCTGGTCTACGACCCGGTTGGCGCAAGACTTGAGGCCTATTCCACGGCAAATCAAGACAGCCCGTTTATGGGTGGCCATGTACCGTTGCTTGGACTCGACGTTTGGGAGCACGCCTACTATCTGAATTATCAGAACCGTCGGCCGGACTATATCAAAGCATTCTGGAATGTGGTGAATTGGGCGGCGGTGGCAGACAACTTCGCTGCAGCGCCAGACGTCAGCTTCTGAGTCTGCCCGGTAGCATTAGTTCTCTGTCCCAGGTAGTCGGTATGGAATTGCCGCCGGACATCGATATCCGGTGGGCCGAGGAAGTCGAAGGGTCGGAAGAGTCGCAGCTGTCGCTCTTGTCGGCTGCAGAGCGCACGCGGTTTCAAGGCATTCGGCACCCTCGAACACGGCAGAACTTCCTGCTGGGACGTGTGGCACTTCGTTCGCTACTGGCCGAGCGGCTCTCGATGCAAGCGGCAGCGGTCCCTCTGGTCGTAGCGCCCGATGGCGGCGTTGATGTGGCTACCAGTCCTGTACGCGTGAGCATTGCTCATTCTGGCCAACGCGCGGTGGCCGTCGCTGCGCTGCGCACGATCGGTGTTGATCTGGAGCAGATCCGGCCGAGATCGGAGGACGTGTCAGACTTCATACTCCATGCATCGGAACGCTGCGATTACGAAGCACTGACGCTGGACCCGACGCGCCGCCTAATCCTGTACTGGACGCTAAAAGAGGCGGTGTTCAAAGCGCTGCGTACCGGCCTCAGGCGTTCGCCCAAGACTATCCGGCTGGCTATCAACGTATCGTTTGGTGCTGGCATGGCCTTCCTGGACGACCGGGCACCCTTCGAATTGCGCTTTCAGGAGCTCGACGGGTTCTACGTGTCAGTGGCCTATGAGCGGTAGCTAGTTGGTGATGGCGTCTATCGTCAACGCGAGCAACCTTGCAAACGCGGGAGCCTTGCGGCTCGATTCCAGAGTTGTAAAGGCCAACAGTATGGCGGATCCAATAGCTGCCAGTCAGTTGACCAGATCCTTGATAGTGACACGACCTACCCGGTTGGAACTGCTCTGGTGTATGAGCAGTTCGCCGTTGCGGGTTACCCAGACGTGTCGGATGATACCCACACCCGAAGGGATAGCCCAGCTTTGAAAAGTCTCTGTCTCGGGGTCGAACCGCACTAAAGCGTCAGGGCGCATGCCCGACTCATTGTACCAGATTTTGTCGTTAATGACCGCCAGCGAATAAGGGTGCGAACGGGGCCCGCTCGGCGACTCCCACTCCTTGACCTCACCCGTGGCAGGGTTGAGCCGCCCAAGGCGCCCCATAGTTGAGTTGACAAACCACACCATTCCGTCGCTTGAGATGCCCAGGCGTCGCACGCGGCTACCAGGATCAGGGAGGGTATAGTATCGAAGTTCCATGGTTTCGGGGTTGAGCGCTCCCAGCTTGTTGGTGCCATTGTAGGCGACCCAAATCGTTTCGTCCTGGGCCACCACGATGCCATACGGACGCTGCTCCGTATCAACCTCGGTGAGTTCGCCGGTGCTCGGGTCCAGTCGGCCCAGCATGCCTGCACGCTGCGAGGAAAAATACAGCTTTCCATTTGGGTGCCAGGTCATCGTATGCGGGTCGCCCGCTTCAGTCTTGTATTCGGTTATCTCCCCTGTAGCTGGGTCAAGTTTGCCAATGGTTCCGTTGCTATTACCCGTGTACCAGATGTATCCCTGTTCATCAGGCACGATGCTGTGCGGTCGGGCTGATGGCGGAAGCGGAAACTCCTTCATCTCACCGGTCACCGGGTCCAGGCGGCCGACCAGGCTGGCCCACATTCCGGTCCACCAGATCGATCCGTCCGGCGCCTCAATAGGGTCTCGAGATCGCTGTCCAAGTGTCGGCACCATCCATTCTTCAAACTTTACCTCCACGGGGCCATCGATGAGGGTAGGCCTGCGCTCCTTTTGCTCTGGAAAATGTTCGGCCAAGTAGTCCGCAATTGCGTCAGCCTCGGCCTCTGGCATTTGTACCATGGAAGCCGACACGGCTTTCCATGCTTCCGGCGTGCTATAGCCGGCCGATCGATTGATGCTGCGGGCCGTATGACAGCTTGTACAGTAGCCCTCTACAAGCGATTTGGCAGGGCCGTCCGGGAGCGTAGCGGTGCCGCCGCGCTCCTGGGCCTGCGCGGCTTGGTAGCAGCAGACAAGCATGGCAAAGACAAGAAGGGTGCGCATAGTGAAGTCCTCGTGTTGGCGCATTGAGCGGCGAAAGGGGGGAGCTTTGGTGGCCTCATTGGATGAAGGTGTAGGTATACTTCAAGAGCAACGTACGGCTTTCAAGTGCGGGGAGCACAGGATCCACCCCGTACCGATCAGTGTTACGACCCTCGTTGAACACTATCCAGAGGTCGTTGCCCTCGCGGAAGTTATAGCGGAATCGCAGGTTGACCAGAAAGTTGTCGGTTGAGGCGTTGTACTGCAAAAATGCGTTGAGGGACATCTTGGTCGAAAGGCCGATCTGTGTACGAATGCGCCCGATGTGGACACTGAATCCGTCGTTGCGCACCGGAAAGCGGACACGGTTGAACTGGTAGCCGGCTCCGAGCTCCAGAAACCGGGACACATTCCACGTGGGCTCGAGTTCCAGGCCAACATTGCTGCCGTCGTAGAAGGTCCCCGCGGTAGCCGTCGCATTGGTGCGCAGCAGATGGCCATCGCTCATCTCGTAGTTCCATTCCACGACTGCGTACCGATAGTGCCCTTCCGGAACGACAGTATTTTCGGGAAGCTCAAGCGGCTCACGGAAGTCCTCAACGTTCACTTCTACGGTGGCGGCATGCAGGTCTCCATCCTTGAGCGCGATTGGGAATTCAAAGCGATAAAATGCCCAATCCAAGCTTCGATCATCGTCCCTGAAGTAGTGGGTCATCAGAAACTCTCCCCGATAGGACAGCACACGAGAGCTCTCCTTGGCAAACCAGCCATACCCGACGATAAAGAAAGGGTTGAGAAAGCCCGCCCGCGACAGGAACCCGATTCCTGGCAGAAAGTCGCGGCCCTGCCACGTACCTGAAAGCGTGTAACTGAGGCCGATTTGCGTTCGACGCTCCAGCCGAATGCGTGCAAAACCGCTGGATTCAGCCTCAAATGGGTCCAGACCTGTATCGTCGGAAAGCACTTGGGCCCACTTTAAGATCAGGTAGTTGCTTGGCGAGAAACGAAGCTGGCTGTCGAATCCATAGACGTGGTTGTAGGATCGGTCCCACCCGATGCGCGTCGTGACTATCCCGCCGACAAAAGAACTGGCGTTGAATACATCTCTGCGTAGCCGATAAACGCCAAAATTCTCTCCGGGCAGCCCGGCCGCCTTTGCTGTCTGCATGTTGAGCATGCCCACATCCCAATGCCCTACGCGGCCGACCAAGCGAATTCCGCCGATGATTGGCACCGTCTGACCCTCGTGAAGGCCGATCCTCCGAGAATGGAAAATTCGGCCAAACCGGCCTAGCGTACGAAACTCAAAGATGCCCGCGCGCTCCTGAAAGAATTGGCGCTTCTCTGGAAAAAACAGCGGGAACCGCGAGAGGTTGACCTGCTGATCGTCCGCTTCTGCTTGCGCAAAGTCGGTATTAAGTGTGACATCCAGCGTAAGGTTGTTCGTCAGGTTGTACTTGAGATCAAGGCCTAAATCCCCATCCAGGTTATCACTTGCCTCGTAACGGTCCCCTGCCTCCGCCAGCTCATTAAGGCGGGAGGTACCACCTGCCACGTAGGGGGTAATGTACAAGGGGCGGTTGGATACGGCGCCTTCAAAGCGTACGCGAGCGTACTGAGAGGGCTTTGCGTACCCCATATCCCAGTTAGGCGGAATGGCCGGGAAAACATGGGTCTCTGCTTTGCTGGGGATCCATCGTCCCAATGCCATGCCCATCTCCACTGTCCCGTCCTGATCCTGAAAGCTCAGGCTGGAAAACGGAATACGGATTTCGGCAAACCAGCCTTCACTCGTACGTGTTGTAGCTGCGTCCCAGTACGTATTCCAGCTCTGGTTAATGACGCGATCGAATGGGTCACCCCCGCCAAACTCCAGATCGTTGGAGATGGCATAGTCCATGCGAACGCCATTGGGATTGGTGGAAAACCAAAGCCCATGCTGCTGATCGTTGAACGTGTCCAGGAATACCGAGAACACATCATCCCCACTATACCGGTCACGGTACATTGAGTTGGCGCGCATGTCAGCGACATCAACGTAATAGAATTTTGCCGACGCGTAGATATAGTCATTGTCGTACCCAATGCGAATCTCGGTTCGCTCAGTTGCCTCTCCCAGGAATACCGGTTCGTACATCACCATCGGAATGGGATCCAGCGTTGCCCACGCGGGATCGTCCAGCACGCCATCCAAGTGGATGTGCTCCGAGACGCGTTGCGGGTAGTAGATGTCCTGCGCACGAATGGTTTCCGCGAAGATGAGCGAAAGCGAGGCGAAAACGAATAGGGCTAAGGCCTCCCGGCGCAGTCTCATCCCGGCTCCGTCTAGTATTGGTGGAATGCCTGGGAGATGAATTCAAGTACGACGGGTAGGCTATGGCGCCAATACGTCCAGGTGTGGCCGCCATCGCGAATCCGAAACTCGTGCGGGATCTCGCGCTTGCGCATAGCGATGTGTGCGAGCGAGTTGCCCTCATACAAGAAGTCGTCGTCCCCGCAGTCTATGAACCAGCGGACTGACTTGAGGTCATCTTCGGGCAGGGATTCCAGGAGCTTGACGGCATTGTGGCGCGCCACATAGGCGTCCATCTCTTCGTCGCTCACGTCTGCCACATCGTTACCCCAGCGGCGCATGGTGTTTCGATACTGCTCTCCGGAGTCAGGCCCGACCCAGGCACTTAGTGGCGCCGCTGATGAGAAAAGGTCCGGGCGGTGCAGGGCATACATAAAAGAGCCACCTCCGCCCATGGACAGGCCCGCGACGGCGCGGTAGCGCTTCTGGCTCTTGATCCTGAATTTCTCCTCGACATATGGCATCAATTCGTCAAAGAAAAAGTCCTCATAGCGCCACTGATCGGTCACGTCATTGAAATACCCCCGCACGCCGGTGTTGGCATCGGGCATGATGATGACCATTGGCGTGGCCTTGCCTTCGGCGATTGCCTTGTCAGCAATATGCTGGACCTCTCCAAACTGCACCCAGCCCGTTTGGTCGTCCCCGGCTCCATGGAGCAGGTACAACACCGGGTAGCTGCGCTCGGAGGTCTCGTAG
The DNA here is from genome assembly GCA_965262785.1 of Rhodothermales bacterium. Classification (GTDB taxonomy): domain Bacteria; phylum Bacteroidota; class Rhodothermia; order Rhodothermales; family Bin80. Next base: position 3,739,274 of record OZ253559.1, on the reverse strand, counting down.
CCGGGTGGGAGGTAAACGGCGTACTTGCGGGCCGAGTCAAGGAGTTCGCTGTTCATCTCCAGTGCATCGTGCACCACGGAATGCTGTGCCTGGGCGGACGCTGCCAACGCTGTTGTAAGAAGAAGCAGAGCTGCGACGTAGCGGCGCGCGTCTAGAGCGAGACCAGGTGGCATAATGCTGTACTTGTGGGCCATAAAGAGAATCGTTTGATGGAATATTTCTAAAGTACGATGGAGGTCAGTTTTAATGTACATGATTTTTGGGCCGGGCTACTCTCACGCTTAAGCAGCCGCACCGGCCAAAGGCGGAGATACAAACAATGCCGCAAGGATTGGCGTACACACGATTAGAAACCTTGGACATATGACGCCTGCAAATAATTCTGCGCCGTATCGGGCCCAAAACACGGTGCGCTTTGTTACGGCTGCAAGCCTTTTCGACGGTCACGATGCTGCAATCAACATCATCCGGCGCGTCCTGCAGGCATCTGGTGCCGAGGTTGTTCACCTTGGCCACAACCGCTCTGTCCGCGAGGTCGTTTCCACTGCGATCCAGGAAGACGCGCACGGTATCGCGGTGTCCTCGTACCAAGGGGGGCATCAGGAGTACTTCCGGTACATGATTGAACAGCTGCGCGAGCGGCAGGCACAGCATATTCGGGTCTACGCGGGAGGAGGAGGCGTCATCACGGCCCCGGAGGTAGCTATCATGGAGGCACACGGAGTCTCCAAGGTCTTTACGGCGCAGGACGGCATGCGCATGGGACTGCAGGGTATGATCGACCTAATGCTGGAGCAGTGCGACTCTTGCGTGGCAAGTAGCGACGCCACGACGCCGGACTTGGCCCTCCCGCGTCAACTCTCTCGCCTGGAAGCTGGAATTGAATCGATGCCAGAGCTGCGTGATCGTTCGCGGTCTCCGGTGCTGGGCATCACCGGTACCGGTGGTGCCGGCAAGTCTACGTTGACGGACGAATTCGTGCTGCGATTTCTCAGGGACTTTGCCGACCTCAAGGTAGCAGTGCTATCGGTGGATCCCACGCGGCGTCGCACGGGTGGCGCGCTACTCGGTGACCGCATCCGCATGAATGCAATGTATGGCGAACATGGACAAGATCCGGCGGGCAACCAGAGAGTGTTTATGCGAAGCTTGGCCACGCGCAGGGCGCACCGGTCTATCAGCGGAAAACTGCGCGCCTGTATTGATGCATGCCAGAATGCGGGGTTCGACTTGGTCATCGTTGAGACGGCTGGAATCGGCCAGAGCGACACAGAAATAGTGGGGTTGGTCGATGTATCGCTGTATGTCATGACGGGGGACTATGGCGCAGGTACGCAACTAGAAAAGATTGGCATGCTGGATGCTGCTGACTTCGTGGTACTTAACAAGTTTGACCGTCGCGGCAGTCGCGACGCTCTTCGCGATATCCGAAAGCAAGTCCAGCGCAACCGTTTGGCCTTTGGGCAACGACCGGAAAAGATGCCTGTCTATCCGACTATGGCGTCACGATTTGATGATCCTGGTGTGACGCGTCTGTACGTGCATGTGATGGAAGCGCTGCGCCGCGCACATGGATTCGAGCGAAGATCCGCGCTTGAAGTAACCAGCGAGGAGCCAGTGGATGATCTCATCATCCCCGCGAAGCGGCAGCGCTACCTTGGAGAGATCGTAGATACCTGCCGAAGTTACCGCGCATGGGTCGATGCCCAGATTCAATATGCACGCAAGTGGGGCGAAGCGATAGGCGTGCGTGAGCAGGTAGCCGAGTGGGCACCTGATGATGAGCGGCAGCTCACTATGCGGCTCGATACTATGCTGTCGCATTGGTGGAAACGACTGGCGCCGCGCAGCAAAGACATCTTAAAGAATTGGGATAGACGCAAAGCGGAGTACCAGCAGGAAACGTATACCTACGCGGTACGAGGCAAAGATATTCGCGTGCCGCTTTATCAAACAACGCTTTCAGACCTCAGAGTGCCGCGCGTAGCACTGCCGCAAGTGCAGGACGCTGGTCAGCGTCTCCGCTTCGCGCTGCTGGAAAACCTGCCCGGGTACTTCCCTTTTGCCGCGGGTGTTTACCCGTTCAAGCGTACGCAGGAAGATGCGATACGGATGTTCGCGGGTGAAGGCAGTCCTGAGCGAACGAACCGGCGGTTTCATCTGGTTTCGACCGGCATGCCGGCACGCCGCTTGTCGACCGCTTTTGATTCTCCGACGCTGTATGGCTTTGACCCTGACGAGCGACCCGACATCTATGGCAAGGTCGGAAATGCGGGGGTGTCAATCTGCACGCTGGATGACATGAAAAAGCTGTACAGCGGATTTGACCTGGTCGATCCACGTACTAGCGTATCCATGACGATCAACGGTCCCGCACCGATGATCCTGGCCATGTTTTTGAACACGGCAATCGACCAGGCGACCGAGCGATGGTTGCGTGCGGAAGGCCGGTGGAACATGGCTGCACGCGTCATCTCTGACCAGCTCGACCCGTATCGGCCTGCATACGTGCCGTATGGCCCAGATGGCGAAGAAGACGCTTTGCCTCCTACACACGACGGTAGCGGGCTCGGACTACTGGGGTGCTCCTCGGCGGACTTGGTTGGCTGGAATGTGATTTCCGATGAGGAATATCGCTCGATAGAGGCACGCGTGTTGTCCGCGGTACGCGGTACGGTACAGGCGGACATCTTAAAGGAAGATCAGGCGCAGAACACGTGCATCTTCTCGACGGAGATGGCGCTTCGCATGATGGGTGACATACAGCAGTACTTCGTCGACTATGGCGTTCGAAACTTCTATTCAGTCTCGATTTCCGGATACCATATTGCAGAGGCGGGTGCCAATCCTATTACGCAGCTGGCATTCACGCTAGCTAATGGCTTTACATTCGTCGAATACTATCTGGGCCGTGGCATGGCCATTGACGATTTTGCTCCGAACCTGTCCTTCTTTTTCTCGAATGGGATGGACCCCGAGTATAGCGTCATAGGCCGGGTGGCCCGGCGCATATGGGCCGTTACCATGCGGGACAAGTACGGCGCGAACGAGCGAAGTCAGAAACTCAAATATCACATACAGACCTCGGGTAGAAGTCTGCACGCGCAAGAGATAGAGTTTAACGACATCCGCACTACTCTGCAGGCGTTGTATGCGATCTACGACAACTGCAATAGCCTGCATACCAATGCCTACGACGAGGCCATCACAACGCCTACCGAGGAAAGTGTGAGACGCGCTATGGCTATCCAGCTCATTATCAACCGTGAGCTCGGTCAGGCCAAGAACGAAAACCCACTACAGGGCTCCTTTATCATAGAAGAGCTCACGGACTTAGTTGAAGAGGCAGTGCTGCTTGAATTCGAGCGCATCAACGACCGAGGTGGGGTGCTGGGGGCCATGGAGTCGATGTACCAGCGCGGAAAGATCCAGGACGAGTCCCTCAAGTACGAGTGGCGGAAGCAGTCGGGCGATCTGCCCATTGTAGGTGTAAACACGTTCAAAGCATCCGAGGAGGGGTCCAGCCTAGCAGTGGAGCCACAGTTTCTGTCACGATCCTCCGAATCGGAAAAGAAGCACCAGATTGCTAACTTGCGCCAATTCAAACAGCTAAATGCGACCAAAGTGGAAAATGCCTTGGCGCACGTGTCCCAGGTGGCACGCGCACGCGAAAACCTGTTCGAGGCGCTTATGGATGCAGTCAGAGTTTGCACATTAGAACAGATTACACAGGAGCTATTCCGGGCTGGTGGCCAGTATCGCCGATCCATGTGACTTGAGGTCATGCTAATTGCGATAGAAGGTATAGACGGTTCCGGGAAGCGAACTCAGGCGGAGCGCTTGGCGGAGTCGTTGGGCGCAGCAGGGGTTTCTACTTTTAGGATGTCGTTTCCGCAGTACGGCAAGACGAAGGCCGCTGAAGCCGTCAGCAAGTACCTCAATGGGCAGTTTGGTCCTCTGAAATCTGTTCCACAACGCCTCGCCGCGCTGCTTTATGCCGAGGATCGGTTTCAGAGCCGCGATATACTGGATTCGAAGTGTCGCACCAATGACATTGTCTTGGTGGACCGCTACGTGTCATCCAATCTGGCATATCAGGGCGCGCGGTGTCCCAAGCCCGCACGCAATACTTTCATTGATTGGCTGGCGAACGTAGAGTACAGCATGTTCGGCATGAAGCGCGCTGACCTGACCGTGTTTCTGGATGTGCCTGCACCGACAAGCGCCAAGCTGGTAGCCAAGAAGGCAGCCCGCGAATACACGGATCTTAAAGCGGATCTACATGAGAGTGACCTAGCATACCTTTCTGTCTGCCGTGACGTATATATGGACTTGTGTGAGCGGCAGTACGGTTCGCAGTGGTTGAGGATCAACTGCATGGATGAGAGTGGGCGGCTGCGCAGCATCGAGGCCATACACGGCGAGGTGACGACCGGAGTCAATGATATTTATCGCAACTAGCAGCGGACAACCATAGCGCGGCCCATGCGCCGCTCGACTGCTGTACACTAGAGTGAACCTAATTTGGTTTCTGCTACGTAGAGTATATTGGCGATCGCTGCCCAGATTCTACAGGCAATCACATTAGGCGGCCATGAAACCACGAGTATTTCAATATTGCCTCTTCCTGCTAGTCGTTGGCGCAACCAGCGCATGCAGCCAGTCAACGACAGACCTGAGTGGCGGGGATGAGGACGAGCAAACCCACGAAGGGCTACTGGGTGGCGCTGAGACGGCGAATGGGGAATTTACCAAGGAACTTGCGGATGCCTTGAAGCAGGTCGCAGCCCTGTTGGATGAGCGCGCGGACGAAGGTGAACCAACTCATCTGGAGGATCTGGTGAACTTGCTGCCGACCAACGTTGATGGTCTGGCCGCGGTCCTGGCCGACAGCCGCAAGAGCTTAATTGGCCTTGGCGTGACAAACGCCAGTGCAACGTATGCTGGAGAAGACATTCAGATCACCATTGATATAGTCGATCTGTCTACTTTGGCGCCGTTGGCTTCCGTGGCTAATCGGTGGCTGGCCCAGGAGATCGATCGCGAGAGCGACCGCGGGTTTGAGCGCACGACGAAATTCCAGCCTCGTTCGATTGAGTATCAGGCTTTCGAGTCTTACAGTGGTGACAATGACCACTCGGAATGCGCGACTATGATTTGGGTGGCTGATCGCATTATTGTATCTGTTAAAGCAAGCGGAAGCGAGGTTGAGATGGGCGATTGTACGGATGCCCGCGATGAGGTGTCATTTCGCAAGTTGGAACGACTTGCGCGGGCGCTGGCGGACGGATAACAGGAGCCAGGTCCGATCTCGCGCGCCATTGTTTGGTAACCATGATGTTGGCGCACACCGCACTTTGGCGAGCGCGTCAGGCTTACCAAGGTGGATGCGAGCATATCCATTCCCGATTTGTGTAGGCGTGAATTCCAGTATTGCCTGCGGAAGCACAAATTTCGGACGAATGGGTAGCCCAGTTCAGCATTCCTAGTGGAGCACATAGGTGCCTACCAATAGCGTACATTTAGGCCTGAACCACCCCACGAAGAGGATCATGCGTACACCCGCACTTTGCCTTGTACTGCTCATGGCCGGCGCGCTGCCTGTGCAGGCACAGGAATCCACAGAGTCCTTGCTCATGTCATCGCTTGTGGATGCCACGCCCGCACCGGAGCGGCTGGCGAGCTTTGCGTCGAGGATGGCCCGACGCCACTCCTCTCTGCTCCACAACCTGGAGTTTACAAATGTAGGGCCCACCATTATGAGTGGGCGCATCGTGGATATTGATGCCGACCCCGATGACCCAACACGGATGTACGTTGCATACGCGTCGGGTGGGTTGTGGCGATCCGTAAACAACGCGCAGTCTTTTGTGCCGCTATTCGACCATGAGGCGGCTATGACCATTGGGGACATTGCCGTCGACTGGGCCCGCGGTGAATCCATTTGGGTGGGTACAGGCGAAAACAATTCTAGCCGATCGTCCTACGCTGGAACAGGTATATATCGTAGCGACGATGGCGGAGAGACCTGGGAGCACAAAGGGTTGGAAGAGACGCACCGTATCGGGCGGATCGTGCTGCATCCAGATGAAAGGGAGACGCTGTGGGTTGCAGCCTTGGGCGCTCTCTATTCTTCCAATGCCAACCGTGGTGTATACAAAAGCAGCGATGGGGGCGCTACTTGGCGGAAGACGCTGTTTGTAAGCGAAAACGCTGGTGCCATCGAATTGGTCATGGACCCGAACAATCCAGATGTGCTTTTTGCCGCGACGTGGCATCGGCAGCGGAGGGCCTGGAATTTCGTTGAGAGCGGCGAGGACTCCGGCATCTATAGGTCCATAGACGGTGGTGAGTCGTGGACGCGGCTGTCTTTTCCTGAGGGGTCGGGCATAGGGCGCATCGGGCTGGCGATGTTCAATTCGGACCTGGTCTATGCCGTGATCGACAATCAGGATAGGCGACCGTCCGAAGTCGACGAAGAGACGCCGGTTCTGACGCGCGAGTTGCTACGTGAAATGACACGCGAAGAACTATTGGCGGTAGACACTACGGCGCTGACAGAGTTCCTTGATAGTAACGACTTTGGCAACGAGTATTCTGCAAGCACTATTTTCCAAATGGTGCGTGATGAGGATATCGAGCCGATTCACCTGGTGTGGTACGTAGAAGATGCAAACCGAGAGCTGTTTGACACGCCCGTCAAAGGGGCCGAGGTTTACAGGTCGGACGACGCGGGCGCTACATGGCGCAAGACGCACGAAGACTACCTGGATAGCGTCTACAACTCATATGGCTACTACTTCGGTGAAATCCGCGTAGACGCAACCAATCAAGACATCGTCTACATCTTGGGTGTGCCGCTACTGCGCTCCGGTGATGGGGGCGCTACCTGGGCTTCGATTGGGGGACCGCATGTGCATGCTGATCATCAAGCTCTGTGGATAAACCCCAATCGCACCGGCCACTTGATCGGCGGAAACGATGGCGGGATCAACATCAGTTACGACGACGGTGAGACCTTTTTCAAAGCCAACACGCCGGCAGTGGGCCAGTTTTACGCTATCGCCGTCGACGATGCGGAACCATACCATGTGTATGGCGGACTGCAGGACAACGGCGTCTGGGGTGGCCCCCATACGTACCAGCATTCGTACAGGTGGTTCGCCAGTGGCGAATACCCATACGATCGCTATTTGGGAGGTGACGGTATGCAGGTTGAGATAGATACGCGTACCAACAATCTTATTTATACCGGGTCACAATTCGGCTCTTATTTTAGAATTGACAAGACGACGGGGGAGCGTAGGGGCATTCGCCCGGAACACACGCTCGGAGAGCGCCCGCTTCGGTTCAATTGGCAGACACCAATCCACCTCTCGCGGCACAATCAGGATGTGCTATACTACGGCTCGAACAAGGTGCACCGCTCATTTGATCGCGGCGAAAATTGGGAAACTCTTTCGCGTGATCTGACCCTAGGGGGCCACAAGGGCGATGTGCCCTTTGGGACGCTGACCACTATCGATGAGTCTCCAAAGCGATTTGGCCTGGTTTACGTCGGCTCTGACGATGGATTGATACACGTCTCCAAAGATGGGGGCTACACGTGGGTCCAAATCTCAGATGCCTTGCCAGCCGATCTTTGGGTCAGCAGGGTGGAAGCCTCAAATCATGCAATTGGGCGCGTCTACGCAACGCTCAATGGCTACCGATGGGATCACTTCAACGCGTACGTTTACCGGTCCGACGACTTCGGGAAATCGTGGATGGACATTGGGAAAGACTTGCCGCGCGAGCCGGTTAACGTGATTTTGGAGGACCCTGAAAACGAGGACCTCCTGTACGTAGGCACAGACCACGGTTTATATGTATCGCTGGATCGCGGAGTATCATTCATGAGTGCTGGACCGTCTTTGCCACACGTACCGGTTCATGACCTTAAGTTGCAGGCGCGAGCTCGGCAACTCCTGGTGGGTACCCACGGTCGCTCCATCTACAGGGCAGACGTCGGTCACCTGCAGCAGCTGACGGAGGAGCTCACGGCAAAGCAGGTACACGTATTCGCGATAGAACCGGTAGACTGGTCGAGTTTTTGGGGGCGTCAATCGGTAATTTGGAGAGAGCCCTTTGAGCCTTCTGTCACTGTGGCGTACTGGGCCGCGCAAGCGGGGGAGGCCATTGTCAGCATCGGCGACCAGGACGGTGCCACCGTTCAGACCCTTACGGAAAATGCCGAACGCGGGCTGAATTACATTGCGTACAGCTTGACCGCAGACGCCGCGCATGCAGAAGCCTCTGAAGGCGAGTGGCAGATTGCCGATAACGGGCAGTACTACCTGGTGGCCGGTGAGTACACGGTTGATGTAGTGGTAGGGGCGAATAGTGGCACGGGAACGTTAGCGGTCAGAAGTCAGCGGCGCGGTCGCTAACGTATGCGGCCATGCCGCCTGTCTGCTGGGCCCATTACCATCGGCGAGCGGTGCCATTGGCGTGGCTTAAGGCCGAATTTGAGCCGTTAGGCAGCGTTGGTCCTTACCGCCAATTCTGTGCAGCTCCAGCAATTCCTGGCGCGCGGTACTGGAAATAGAACTCCGCCCGCGTAGAAGGGCTCGAAACGTATCTGGGAGGTTCTACGGATCATTCCGGCCGGATTACCGGAGGGCTACAGAGTGAATTCAAGGCGCCGTTGCAAGCGCGAATGTGGTAGGTGTCAACGCCGATGTGGAATTCGTATGCCTTACTTATGCTGTCCATGGACCGGCCGCAAATGACGGCCTGTGTTACCTTGATGGCGACGCCAATATCGATCGCACCAGCTTGCCAGTATTTACGAATTCCTATCCCGACTTCGCCGTGCGCCGTGAAAAGGCGCTTTCCTGTGGCGGGTGCGAATCCCGCCCAACATCTGTCGCTCCAGTTGGTAGCGGCTACAGCGTATTATGGAGGTAACAACATAGTATGAAGCACTGTGGTTAACGGGCTACGTGAGTAGCTTAGCGACCATGCGGGCCGGAACGTGAGTGAACGCTGAGCAGGCCCCGAAACGGGTGATGCGAGTGTCGACCTTCCGGTGATATGGGGAAGACCGCTGCGGCTCGGGAAGCGAGCGACAAAGGCACCGAGACCGACTCGCCGGGGTATTGGCGCTGGCACGCATGGAAGATCAGGAGAGTTGCAACACGGGAAGCCCTATTGGTGGTGTGGCACGCACCAACTGGAAGCTCTTTGAGCCAGGCCAGGCTGATAGGGTGGCGGAGTGGCCCGTATTACTGAAGACGCGGGGTAATGCCCGTCGAGGGAAGGGGCCGCAGGTGCGGAGCGGTGTTCAAAGGGTGAAAGGCCCCGGAAATAATGGCATAGCCTACCATCCGATCAGGGTCGGTGAATCCAGCGACACCACATGCGTAAGTGAAGGACCCGTAGGCCAGTCGCATTCTATGCGATGCTGGCGTACGGGGTTGTCAGGGCGTAAACAGGCCTGTCAACGCGTTATCCGCGGTATAGGGTGGCTGTAAGGAGCGTGTCGCTCCTTGCGTAGTGGAAGTCCTATGCGGCAGGAGAAGCGGTCCGAGTGCGAGTGGCATGATCCGCCTGGAGAGCCGGGTACGGGAAAACCGTACGCCCGGTTCGGTGGGCGGCGGGAGGAAACACGGTGATGGAAGCCGGACTGAGGCCCGGAGCGAAAGCGACGGAATGGCCACCGGATCCTAAGGCAGGTGCGCCTCCCGCCGACCCTACGTGCGCCGTGAAAAGGCGCTTTCCTGTGGCGGGTGCGAATCCCGCCCAACATCTGTCGCTCCAGTTGGTAGCGGCTACAGCGTATTATGGAGGTAACAACATAGTATGAAGCACTGTGGTTAACGGGCTACGTGAGTAGCTTAGCGACCATGCGGGCCGGAACGTGAGTGAACGCTGAGCAGGCCCCGAAACGGGTGATGCGAGTGTCGACCTTCCGGTGATATGGGGAAGACCGCTGCGGCTCGGGAAGCGAGCGACAAAGGCACCGAGACCGACTCGCCGGGGTATTGGCGCTGGCACGCATGGAAGATCAGGAGAGTTGCAACACGGGAAGCCCTATTGGTGGTGTGGCACGCACCAACTGGAAGCTCTTTGAGCCAGGCCAGGCTGATAGGGTGGCGGAGTGGCCCGTATTACTGAAGACGCGGGGTAATGCCCGTCGAGGGAAGGGGCCGCAGGTGCGGAGCGGTGTTCAAAGGGTGAAAGGCCCCGGAAATAATGGCATAGCCTACCATCCGATCAGGGTCGGTGAATCCAGCGACACCACATGCGTAAGTGAAGGACCCGTAGGCCAGTCGCATTCTATGCGATGCTGGCGTACGGGGTTGTCAGGGCGTAAACAGGCCTGTCAACGCGTTATCCGCGGTATAGGGTGGCTGTAAGGAGCGTGTCGCTCCTTGCGTAGTGGAAGTCCTATGCGGCAGGAGAAGCGGTCCGAGTGCGAGTGGCATGATCCGCCTGGAGAGCCGGGTACGGGAAAACCGTACGCCCGGTTCGGTGGGCGGCGGGAGGAAACACGGTGATGGAAGCCGGACTGAGGCCCGGAGCGAAAGCGACGGAATGGCCACCGGATCCTAAGGCAGGTGCGCCTCCCGCCGACCCTACGTGCGCCGTGAAAAGGCGCTTTCCTGTGGCGGGTGCGAATCCCGCCCAACATCTGTCGCTCCAGTTGGTAGCGGCTACAGCGTATTATGGAGGTAACAACATAGTATGAAGCACTGTGGTTAACGGGCTACGTGAGTAGCTTAGCGACCATGCGGGCCGGAACGTGAGTGAACGCTGAGCAGGCCCCGAAACGGGTGATGCGAGTGTCGACCTTCCGGTGATATGGGGAAGACCGCTGCGGCTCGGGAAGCGAGCGACAAAGGCACCGAGACCGACTCGCCGGGGTATTGGCGCTGGCACGCATGGAAGATCAGGAGAGTTGCAACACGGGAAGCCCTATTGGTGGTGTGGCACGCACCAACTGGAAGCTCTTTGAGCCAGGCCAGGCTGATAGGGTGGCGGAGTGGCCCGTATTACTGAAGACGCGGGGTAATGCCCGTCGAGGGAAGGGGCCGCAGGTGCGGAGCGGTGTTCAAAGGGTGAAAGGCCCCGGAAATAATGGCATAGCCTACCATCCGATCAGGGTCGGTGAATCCAGCGACACCACATGCGTAAGTGAAGGACCCGTAGGCCAGTCGCATTCTATGCGATGCTGGCGTACGGGGTTGTCAGGGCGTAAACAGGCCTGTCAACGCGTTATCCGCGGTATAGGGTGGCTGTAAGGAGCGTGTCGCTCCTTGCGTAGTGGAAGTCCTATGCGGCAGGAGAAGCGGTCCGAGTGCGAGTGGCATGATCCGCCTGGAGAGCCGGGTACGGGAAAACCGTACGCCCGGTTCGGTGGGCGGCGGGAGGAAACACGGTGATGGAAGCCGGACTGAGGCCCGGAGCGAAAGCGACGGAATGGCCACCGGATCCTAAGGCAGGTGCGCCTCCCGCCGACCCTACATTTTGGGAACCAACCGTGGCCGAAGGGGGGCTAAACCAGGTACTCCCAGCCCACTTTTCGCCCTTTTCAGCCCCTTTTCAGCCGTATTTCTCGGCTATATGGTGAAGAATGCGTGAAGTTTAGCGTATTCGGCTGAAAAAGGCCATTGTAGTGCCAGGATTATTGGTGGGGACTTGCTACAGGTGCGCCCATGCACTATCTTGGAGTCGGCATTGAACTGCAGACACCATGTACATACGGGCGACCAAGACCCACGCAAAGAAAGGTGAAGCGCGACACAGCTACCGCCTGGTACGCAGCGACCGCATCGGCGGGAAGGTGCGCCAGTCGACCCTGCTGAACCTGGGCGTCCACTTTGACACGCCCCGTGACCAGTGGGGCACCTTGGTGCTTCACATAGAGAATTTGTTGCAGGGGCAGCCGACGCTCGTGTTCGATCCCGACCTGCAGCACACCGCCGAAGCCATTGTCGCGCAGCTACGCGCACGCGGCATAGGTGCACACGCGAAGCCGGAGGGTGAGCCTGACAGCGTCATGACGGTGGACATGGACTCCCTTGAGCACCCGGAGCATGCTCGCAGCGTGGGCGCAGAGCGCGTCTGCCTTCAGGCGCTTGAGGATCTGGGACTGAAAGACACGCTGATCCAGGCCGGTGCCAAGGAGCGCGACGCGCGCCTGGCCGTAGCGCTGGTGGTCGCACGCATGCTGCATCCCAACAGCGAACGGGCTACGCTTCAGTGGTTGCAAAGCAGGTCGACGACGCTGGACCTGCTGGGGCTGCGCCCCGGCAGGAAAGTGTCGTTAGCGAAGCTGTATCGCATTGGGGACCTGCTCTGGGAGCACAACCAAGCGATTCAGCAAGCGCTCTTCCAAAAGGAGCGGACGCTCTTGAGCCTGCCGGAGACCGTTGTTTTTTATGACCTGACCAACACCCATTACCATGGCCGACAGCACGGCGAGTACCTGGCCTATGGACGTTCGAAGCAAAAGCGTTCCGATTGTCCGCTGGTGACGCTCGGGCTGGTGCTCGATGGCGCGGGCTTCCCGCGCACCTGCGAGATCTTGCCCGGCAACGTCTCGGAGCCCGGCACGCTGCAGGACGCTATCGAGCGTCTGAACGCCAGCGTGGACGGCCAGAAGCCGACGGTGGTCATGGATGCAGGGATCGCTACGGAAGCAAACGTGTCCTGGCTGGCAGAACAGGGCTACGACTGGATCTGCGTACACCGGGGTAAGCGGCCCCTGCCGCCAGAGCGGGAGCCCGACAGTACGCTGACCACGCAGGCTGGACACGCCGTACGCGTGTGGCAGTTGCAGCAAAAGAAGCAGGAGATGCTGCTCTATGCCGTCAGCGAAGCCAGAAAGCACAAGGAAGAGCAGATCCTCCAGCGCCGGCGCACGCTACTGGAAGCAGCCCTCACCTCGCTGCACGAAGGGCTGCAGAAGCCCTACCATACCAAGCGGCTCAAGAAGGTCGTAGAGCAGGTCGGACGCATAAAAGAGCGATATGCCCGCGTATCTCATCAGTACGAAGTGACGGTTGTAGAAGGGAGTGGCCCCAACGCCAAGGCCGTGACGTTTGCACGCAAGACGCAGTGGGAAGAGGCCGATGAGGCCCTGGGGGGCTACGTGCTACGCACCAGTCAGACGGGATGGGACCTTAAGCACATTGTAGCCACGTACTGGCGGCTGTCCGAGGTGGAGGCCACCTTCCGCTCGTTGAAGTCGGAACTGGGGATGCGGCCGCTTTACCACAGCAAGGACGCACGCATCGCAGCGCACATCAGCATTGCCGTGTATGCCTATCACGCCGTGCACCTGATCCGGACCCGATTGAAGGCGCAAGACATCCACACCAGCTGGAAGACGCTTCGCCAGAAGCTGAGCGCCTGGCAACGGGTGATGACGACCATAAAGGACACCCAAGGTCAAGTGATTGTCAACGTGCAGGACGAGCGCCCAAGGGCAGAGCTGGCTCAGATAGCGCGCATCTGCGGCGTCACGCCCAGCCTGCATCGGCAACGCTACGTGCGCCAGGACTAAGGCAGGCGCACGGCGTTAGAAAAGTAGTGCCAGCCAGGCGGGAGTACACCCTTTTCTTATATGTGGAGAATGTGTCCACCTATACTGTTTGAGTCATAAAATGGCGAAGTAGAGTTAGTGCCGTGAAAAGGAGCAACATTCCGGAAGTATCTGTTGGGCCTGACTTTACGCGCTACGCTTACCACGGCTGTCTTCGCAGCCGTTAGCGAGTGTGCCGCTAACCTTTACCCTGCACGACGCGACGCCACATCTCAAACGCCAGCCACCAGTCTACAGGGCCAGCCAGTGCCTCTTGTCCCTCATAGTAGCCGAGCACGATCTGGTGCAACTGATCTACGTCGTACGCCGCATTGGTGCGCACGGCATCGGAATGCACTAAGTCAAGGACAAATGGCTTCACGGCCTGCAGGAACTGGCGTGGCCTCGGGTCCAGATAGGCCACGCCGGCCTTTTTCTTGATCCGGCTTGCAAGTACTGTCCCCATCGTAGGAAGCCAAAATGGGAAGGTGGTTGTTCCCTTGACCAAGGGGTACTGCGCAAGGCTTGGGCAACGCGATCGAATTAGCTGCTTGAACAGCTTTCCGTTACGGCGTAACGCCAGCGGAACCTGGAATAGCGTGCGCAGGACTGAGGGCTGCGCAAAAGGCATATAGCATGCGCCCATTCCATCTAGGCGGTTTTGCTCCAGCCCAAAAAAGTTGGGCAGTCTGGTCCTGACGCCGATGAGGTCCACGGCGTTTTCTGCGTCCAGGCCCGAGGGCAGCATATCGCGCTGCCGCGCAATCTCTTTCTTTGCCCCGCGCATCATACTCGCCGCAGCATCCTTGGAGAAAACAGGAGCCCGTTCAACGCTGATGTGCGGCACGACCTGCGCCGGATCGTCCCATCCACGCCCCAAACGCAGCAGCCGGTTCATAAACTGCCGGCGTGCAACTTCCCCAAAGCCGCCATCGATGACGCTAAGGCCTTGTTCGTGCAGGCGGGCATAGTGGTTCATATCCAACACGGACGAGGCCGCGGATACGACCTGTGTGGTCCGGGAACGCGCACGGAGCAGCGCCAGCGCACTGTCAGCGTCCCAATGCGCTTCATGAATATGAAGCTGGGGAATGCGCATGCGCTTACCGATTCTCTGCGCCATGCGCATATCAGGGTGGTCGGGCGGCCCAAAGACGTGCGTCCGCCGTGCGCCCAGCGCCAGCAGAAGCCGGGAGTCCAGCCCGCCAGAAAGACCCAGGCTCACTTGCCCCAACCCCGCCAGCGTACAGTAGCCTGCCAGTGCTTGCGCAAAGGCGGTTCCTGCACGGTCTGATTCGCCTATGTCGCAGGTCCAGACGCGCTCGTACGCTGTTCGGGTGCTACTGCGCAGTGCCAGGTGGCCGCCGGGTCCAAGGCGTGCCAAGCCCAACACCTGGCTCCTGGTTGAAAGCTGATTGAAGGCAAGCCAGTGAGAGCCGAAGGCTTCATAGTCTACATCCAGCCCACCGCACAGCCTTGTCAGCCAGTCCAGCCTGGTTGAGAATGCGCAGCCCTCCGCATAGGAGGCGTAGTGCAGCGTACGCGTCCCCAGTTGGTCGCAATAGAGGTTTACTGCTCCGCCTTGTACCGTGGCCGCCACAAAGTGCCCGTCCACGCTGTCCAGCGATAGATGCGAAGCGGACAGCAGATTCTGCCACGTCACGTCATCCAGCACGCGGTGCTGTGACGGGTCAAGGCCAAGGCCCGTGACCATCCAGTGTCCGGTGCCGTCGTGCGTCAGGCCGCCGCGGCATGTGTCGGAAATCCCGCCGGCCTGAATGTAGTAGTCTGAACCCGCTGAGCCGAACAGCGGAGGCTCATGGAGGCGCTGGAGCTTGGTCCGCAGCGCCGGGGTAACGGCACCGACGTAACCGAAAAGCCAGCTCATGGGGCTTGGGCCTGCCTACATTGCGGCCAAATGGGCCTGCGCGGCTGCCAGCCGGGCAATGGGTACGCGGAATGGCGAGCAGGATACATAGTCCATGCCGACTTCATAGCAGAAGGCCACAGAAGAAGGTTCACCCCCGTGCTCTCCGCAGATTCCAACCTTCAGATTCGGGTTGGCGGCGCGCCCGCGCTCGGTACCTATCCGCACCAGCTGCCCGACACCGCGGCGATCAAGAACCTGAAACGGGTCATCCGGCAAAATCTTGCGCTCGACATAGGTCGGCAGGAACTTGCCTGCATCGTCGCGACTGTATCCGAAGCACATCTGCGTGAGATCGTTGGTGCCAAAGGAGAAAAATTCGGCTTCAGCAGCCACGTCGTCCGCTGTCAGCGCTGCACGGGGCACTTCAATCATAGTGCCGATAAGGAATTCGACGCGGCTTCCTGCTTCGGCAAAGACGGCTTCTGCCGTGGCCCGGATATTATCGCGCTGGTCCACGTATTCCTCGACCGTGCCTATGAGCGGGACCATGATTTCGGGCAGCACCTTTATGCCTTCACGCTGAACTTCAACGGCGGCTTCCAAGATGGCTCGCGCCTGCATGGAAGTGATTTCCGGATACGTAACGCCGAGGCGGCATCCACGATGGCCAAGCATGGGGTTGAACTCTTCCAGCTCAGCTACTTTGGCCTGTACAGTACGCACCGGCACGCCCATCACGTTTGCCATTTCTTCCTGGCCTTCCGCGTCATGCGGCAGGAATTCGTGCAGCGGCGGGTCCAACAGCCTGATCGTGATCGGCAGGCCCGGCATTGCGCGGAAGATGCCGGCAAAGTCGTTTTTCTGGAATGGTAGCAGTTTGGCCAGGGCGGCTTGGCGCGCCTCTACCGAAGAGGCCAGGATCATCTCGCGCACAGCCAGGATGCGCTCGCCTTCAAAGAACATGTGTTCCGTCCTGCAGAGGCCAATGCCTTCTGCCCCAAACGACATGGCTTTGGCCGCGTCTTCCGGTGTGTCGGCGTTGGTACGCACTCCGATTGGGCGAATTTCATCCGCCCACTCCATGAATGTGGCAAACTCGTCGCTCATCTGTGCCGCTACGAGTTCCTGTTTTCCCAGGATGACTTCGCCAGTGGACCCGTTGATAGAAATCCAGCCGCCCTCGGTGACCGTCGTGTTGCCAACGGCAAATCTTTTTGTCTTGTAGTCAATGACGACCGCGCCACACCCAGCAACGCATGGCTTACCCCATCCTCGGGCAACCACGGCCGCGTGACTGGTCATCCCACCACGTGCTGTAAGTATCCCTTCGGCAGCGTCCATGCCACCGACATCTTCGGGACTTGTTTCGATTCGAACCAAGATGACCTTCTTACCAGCGTCACGCCACGCTTCTGCCTCATCCGCCGAAAATACGGCTTGGCCTACGGCAGCGCCAGGGGAAGCCGGCAGTCCAACGGCCAGCACGAAGGCTTTGTACGCTGCCTGGTCTTTAAAACCGGGATGCAGCAGCTGGTCCAGATGGCCCGGCTCGACCAGGTCCCGCACGGCCGTTACCTTGTCGGTCAAGCCCTCGCTGACCATGTCGACGGCAGTCTTGAGTGCAGCCCGCCCAGTGCGCTTTCCGTTACGGGTCTGCAGGATGTAGAGCGATTCGTCCTGGATCGTAAACTCGATGTCCTGCATATTCTGGTAGTGCTTCTCGAGTTGCGTCGTCATTTCCAGGAGTTGCGCATGCGGCTCGGGGAATTCCGCAGCCATTTCGGCGATAGGCTTCGGAGTGCGAATGCCGGCGACGACGTCTTCGCCTTGGGCATTGACCAGATATTCGCCGTAAAGCTCCCGCACACCGGTTGAGGGATTGCGCGTAAAGCACACGCCTGTGCCACTGGTCTTGCCCATGTTGCCGTATACCATGGCTTGGACGTTCACGGCGGTGCCCAGCAGTCCCGTTATGCGGTTGATCTGCCGATACTTTATCGCCCGGGCGCTGTCCCATGAGCCGAATACTGCATTGATGGCATGCCGCAGCTGCTCTTGTGGGTCCGATGGGAACGGGTGCGAGGTACGGGCCTGGTAAATAGCTTTGAATTCTGCCACCAGGGCCTTAAGGTCATTCGCATCCAAGTCAATATCATCTTTGACACCCTTTCCGCGCTTCATGTTGTCAAGCGCGTGCTCAAACAGGTCGTGGCTTACGCCCATGACGACATTGCCAAACATGTCTATGAATCGCCGGTAGGCGTCATAGGCGAAGCGCGCGTTGCCGGTCTCGGCAGCAAGGCCTTCGACGACCTCGTCGTTTAGCCCAAGGTTCAGCACGGTATCCATCATGCCGGGCATCGACTGCGCCGCGCCGCTGCGCACGGATACCAACAATGGTCTCTTGGCGTCCCCAAGCGTGCGATTCAGCGCCTCCTCAATGTGCCGTAGGCCAGACTCTACTTGTTTCGCAAGGCCGGCGGGCCATTGGTGGTCATGCTGGCTGTAATACCGACACGTCTCGGTCGTCACCGTGAAGCCGGGGGGCACGGGCAAGCCTATAGCGCTCATTTCAGCCAAATTCGCTCCTTTGCCTCCGAGTAGCGCCTTCATCTCTTTCTTTCCTTCCGTCCTGCCGTTGCCAAAGCGGTATACAAACTGAGCGGGCATATTAGTCTTATTCAGATTCGATTATCAAAAACACAACAACCGCGCAAGATAACGTGTAGACTTATGGAATTCTTATGAAGACCTGAGGCCTAGCTTATGCGAAAGGGAGGGACCCGTTGTAACGAAGCGTGTCCCGGTACGTTAGACGGGGCCATAGCTTACGATTCGGTTTCACCAGGGCAAAATTAAGAGAATGGTACATGCGTAGACTACTCATCGTAGAGTCTCCGACCAAGGCAAGGACGATTAGCCGTTTTCTGCCCAACAAAGACTACAAGGTGATGGCCTGCATGGGCCACATCCGTGATCTGCCCAGCGCGGCGGCGGAGGTGCCGTCAGCGTACCGCAGCGAGCCTTGGGCACGATTGGGGGTTCACATCGACAACGGGTTTGAGCCGATCTACGTCATTGCGAGCGGGAAGCAGAAGGTCGTACGCGAGCTCAAGACCGCCCTTAGGGACGCGGACGAGCTCTTGATTGCTACGGACGAGGACAGGGAGGGCGAGGCTATAGGATGGCACCTCCTGGAGGTGTTGCAGCCGAAGGTGCCGGCGCATCGCATGGTGTTCCACGAGATCACCAAGGGTGCCATTGAGCATGCGCTGCAGAATACACGCAAGATTGACCGGCGATTGGTCGAAGCTCAGGAGGCGCGGCGCGTACTGGACCGCCTGGTAGGTTACGAGGTGTCGCCAGTCTTGTGGAGGAAGATCAAGCCGAAGCTCTCTGCCGGGCGGGTCCAAAGCGTAGCCGTACGGCTGTTGGTGCTGCGTGAAAAGGAAAGGATGGCGTTCGTACATGCGTCGTTTTGGAGCGTCAAGGGTACGTTATCCAAGGATGGCGTGCGGTTTGAGGCCGCACTGACGCGATTGGGCAGCCTGCGCGTGGCGACAAGCAAAGACTTTGACGAGTCTACGGGAATGCTCAAGGAGTCGCTCCAGAAGAAGGGTAACGTGCTAGTCCTGGATGAAGCGCGCGCTCGTGCATTGGAAAGGGTGGCACCCGCAGCACCGTGGCGCGTGACAGGGGTTGAATCCAAGGATATCAGTCGTTCTCCAAGTGCGCCATTCATCACGTCTACGCTGCAGCAGGAGGCGGCCAGAAAGTTTGGATGGTCCGCCAAGCAGACGATGCGGATAGCGCAGAAGCTGTATGAAGAAGGACACATCACTTACATGCGGACCGACTCTGTTCAGCTCTCGAAGGAGGCGATTAAGGCTAGCCGGGAGGCCGTGGGTAAGCGCTACGGGCAAGAGTATGTGAATAGCTCCCCTCGTCGTTACAAAAGCAAGGTGCGAAACGCACAGGAGGCGCATGAGGCGATCCGACCGGCCGGCAACAAGATGCAAACTGCGCGGGAACTGGGAATTGGAGACTCCAATGGCGTGCGCCTTTATGACCTGATCTGGAAGCGCACTGTTGCTTCACAGATGGCCAACGCCAAGCTTCGCCAGGTGGCTGCGAAGATCGCAGTAGCGGGTGCGGATGGGCTCCAGACGGAGTTTCGTGCGACAGGGCAAACGGTACTGTTCCCCGGCTTTATGCGCGCATACGTTGAAGGGTCCGACGATCCGCAGGCTGCGCTGGCAAAGAATGAAAAGGTGCTCCCAGCCCTGGCTGTGGATGACTCGCTGCAGTGTCATGCGGTCGCAGCACGTGCACACGAGACCAAGCCGCCTGCTCGATATACGGAAGCTTCACTGATTCAGCGTCTTGAGAAGGAGGGCATCGGCAGGCCAAGCACCTACGCCGAAGTCATGGACAAGGTGCAGAGGGTTGGCTATGCGCAAAAGACGGGCCGCGCGCTGGCGGCCACGTTTACGGCATTCGCTTCGAACAATCTTCTTGAATCCGGCTTTGACCAGTTGGTGGATACAGGGTTTACGGCGTCTTTGGAGCAGGATCTTGACAACATTGCTTCCGGTTCCCGTAACCGGACGGCGTTTCTGAAGTCATTTTATAGGGGCGAAAAAGGGTTGGCCGAGCGTGTGGCGGCTGCTCAGGACCAGGTTGATCCGCGCAAGATATCGACCATCACCTCACCAAGGTGGGGAGATATTGAGGTGCGTGTTGGGCGGTATGGGCCATTCCTGGAGAGAGAAGTAGACGGCACCGCTAGGCGGGCATCGTTGCCCCAGGACTGGCTGCCGGGGGATGTCACGGCCGAGCAGCTGACGGAGGTATTGAAGATGGGGAAGAGCCCGGTGCTAGGCACGTTCCCGGAAACAGGCGAAGAGATATTTCTGAAGCAAGGACCGTATGGCCTCTACTGTCAATTGGGGGAGAACACCGGTGGCAAGGAGAAACCACGCCGGGTTTCCATACCGAAGGCGATCAAGGCGGAGGAGGTGACGAATGAGATTGCCATCAAACTGTTTGAGCTACCCCGCGAAATCGGGATCCACCCCGAGACTGAAATGGCCGTGAGTGTCGGCATTGGACGCTACGGCCCCTACGTGCGGATGGATCGTACGTACGTTTCGCTCCGCAAGGAGGACGACTTGTTCACGATCGGCTTTCAGCGTGCGTTGGAGCTGTTGGCTACCAAGAAGCAGAAACCAATGCGCGTGCTGGGGCCTCATCCGACTACCGGCAAGGACGTCTCTGCCGGATCCGGTAGATACGGGCCGTATGTGAAGCATGAGAAAACCAACGCTTCTTTAAAAAAAGATCAGTCCATGGAGACGATTTCGCTTGAAGAGGCTGTTGCACTGATCGATGCCAAGGCAGCAAAGGGTGGCAAAAGGCGGCGGTCACGCAGTCGTAAGCGGTCGTAGGGTGCACATTGGGTGCGCCCTGTGCAGTCAAAGCGTGGTGCCTGTGGTTGAGCCCGTAGTCTGCGCGATTCTTTATAGGAGCCGTGTGAGATGGACGTCTCCCCGCGATTCAGAGAGGGGCTGAGTTGAGATTTCCCAGTAGCGCTCGGCAAGAACCATAGCAGTACGTACCCGAGGTGGTTCTGCACGCGGCAGCTCTGGTCGCAACGGGCAAGAAGTTTCCCAAAGTCGCCACTGGAGGAAGGTCACTCGGTGGACAAGGATCAGGTTGACTACACGGATGCAGGCAGATGCACTTTGCCGCACCGGGTTCAACTCACCGGCAATTCAATGCGGAAAAGTATGTCAGAATTGCAGTGCCCCTCGCACCAGATCGCCCACTCGCCTCGTTGACCGAATCCCGCTGCGCCATGACACCAAGGTGGTCGACTTCACAAAATCAAAGGTGGTCTAATTCACTGGAATACGCCGTGATACGAGAACGGGGAGGTTCGCCAGCCCTATGCGCTTGCACGAGCAAGGATACGTAGGAAGCTTGATCAGCTCCCAGAAATAGATCGAGCCAGCATAGGGAGTCACTGCAACTCAGCTTCCAGGCCCTGCTTGGGCCAATAGCATAGCAGCTTGACTTGGTTGCCCGAGCAACCCGCACCACTCGACAAAACAACAAACGGCGTGCCACCAATGGCCGATCCCAGCATGGTGCCGTTGCCAGGGACTGCGCTTCGAGGATCCCGGAGTGGGGAGCGTGTGTCTTACAAGCAGTGAGCAACCCGGGACAAGCGCTGATCATGTAACGGCGGCGCCGGGTTGTCGCCCACATCCCACAGCCGCAGGCCAATGATCGCAACCAGTTCCACCAGAAATGGCACGGCAAACCACCTTGTGTACTGCAAACGACTAGTCATCCGAATCCTGGGGTAGAATAAAGCGATACCGGAGGATCAAACGATTGCCTACCTACCCATCAGGCAATGGCTCATGGTCTCCCAGGCTAGTTGATTTTCGTGGAATCGTTGTCTATCTGTGTAACCAGCAACCCAAAAGCGCAGCCAGACTCGTCCCATTCCCCAACGCCGCTCCGCTACTGAGTACCGGGCTTGTTAAGACTCCAGTTATACTCGTGATCCAGCGATCCCTCGAAAGTTGCAAGTTGCTCCGCCAGATCCCCTTCCGCGTACTTGAGCAAATGCTCCAGTACGCCCGACTCGGAGTTGCCAAAGTCCTCGATATACCAAAAGTAGATGCTTGACGTAACACCGAACGCTTCGTCCAAGAGCTCCACTCCGCGCACGTGGTTTATGAATTCTTCTGCACACTGATCCAGCAATCGCTCCAAATTGTTGGCCGAGAATGCCTCTGAAGGCAAGTTTGGACAACCGATGCTTGCGCAACTCACGGCGTAATGGATACGGTTATCCTGCCAGATAGGACGTAAGATGTCGTGCTCAATATTATCTAGCGTCAGGGGATTTCCTGCGACCATCGCGTGAACGTCTTTCCATGGTCCTGTATTGGGTACCTCCCCTTTGTGAATCTGCAAGATCGATTCGACGGGGTAGGCGTCCACAATCACGTGCACTGTCACCGCGTTGTAGAGATTGATCCAGTACGCCATCTGAACATCTCGTGCATATTGGCGAGGATCTAACTCCTGAAGATAGTCAAGGTATCCATTTAGACGCTGTCGGTCTGCGGCGTTTGCCTGCAGTGCCCCGTAGTCAAACAGATGCACGCCGGAAGGATCGTCAGTGATCAGGTAAGCGTCGAGTACTGTCTGCCAGTCGCCGTGATCGATCGTAGCGGTGTTTGCGGAGTCGTGTTCGTCCCAAGTATAATCTTCAGCCTGCCCATAGCAGGATGCGCCACCGAGGGTCAAAAGACCTAGTACGCCGAGTCCGACTCGGCTGAGCCAAGATTTCTTATGAGCTTCCCTAGGCCTCACCGTTGTCGTTTGCATTCAGACTTAACAATCAATTACAGGGTGTCACTGCTTCCGCAATCCTGGCCAGTGTGCCTACGCCCAGGGGACAAATCAGCAGTGCCGCGAGCGTGATCAAAATCTCGTTTGGACTCGTGATTTAGAACCCGCCACCGAAACTGCCTCCAAAACCTACGGTAAGGCCGGCGCCGATAATGCTCGACTTCGCCGTGTTGCGGCCCCCAATTACCTGCCCAAAAAACGTGTGAGCGCTCACGCTTCCGAACAGATCGGCAAACAACTGGCCGCCCAAGATCTGGCTGTCCTCCTGCAACCCGGGAAACCGACTAGGTGAGAAGCCATCCCCACCAATGTCCAGCCCCGATGTCGCATTAACGATTCTGTAGTTTGCGCCAGCCCTCAGTCGGTTGCCAATGGGTACAAAAAGCCACAAGTTGACAAACATGTCCGAAGGAATGTCGACCTTCTCGCCTTCGGTGGCACCGACTGCGTCAGAATTTACGGTCGTGGATCCTCGGTTGCGGTAGCCAACTTCTGCCGACGCTCCGCCCACATTCCAGAATTTTCCGACAATGAGCGACCCCTCGGATCCACCGCCTCCATCTCCCAGCGAGTTGATGTAGCCTGTGTCGTAACCGCCAGCGATAGTAACGCCAAGACGCACCGCAGCGCTGGGCGTATTGCTCACTAACTCATCCATAAACCGCCAAGTTACGGCGATGTTGGTGTCGTATAGCCCGTTGTAACTCTCCTGGCCACCGGACGGGCCGACCGCACCCTTCACGAAACTGCTCGCCCAAGCCGTCTGCAGGTCCACGGCGATCGCGTCAGTAAGGGCGTAGTTGGCATGGACCCACACAGTATTCTGCGCTAGATTTGCCCCCGTAGCCTCCAGTGGTCCTTTAACGGTTTCAGTGCCCCAGAAAAACTCTTTGGCGTTCTGCTTATAGTACGAAACGCTGACACTACCCGTGCGGGGCTCGGCGATCCATGGCGTGCCCTAGGCTAAAACCGATTGCGCCGGATACCATGCCGCTACACCCAAAAAGACAGGCAAAATCAACCTGCCGAGAGAGTACACTACTCTCATGCCTTTATCCTTCTTTATCAATAACATCCTTTTGAATACCGCGGATGGGAACCTGCAGCTTGTAGCGGCGGGTTAGAAAATAGTGCACTACCTCCATGCGTATGCCGCAATCTTCGGTATCCGGGCCGCACAATGTTTTAACCACGTCGTCGTCCGGAGATCCGGTCTCTTCTTCCGCGAACACCGCCTCTAGACTGGCAGCCAGACCTCTTGCCCGATCTCGGTCCAACTCGGACTTCTGCAGGGGGCATCCCTTGCAGGCCAGTACCTTGAAGGTCAATGACTTGCCCTGTGCATAGGCCTTACGCGGGCTGATCTGGCCCGGCCCCGTACCGATTGAGCCAGATGGCGAGACTGCCGCAGGTGTGAATCCGAAGAGGACGGCAACAAGTGTGACCTTGCAGATAGATCGAATCATAACGTTGCTCCTTTGCTGGTTGTAGACGTGCAAATATACCACGCCGCGCAAAAATACAACAAAGGGAATTTTATAGGATAGTGAACCCATTTAGTGGTGGCCCATTTAGCTGGAAAAATCATGCACGCAGAATCGTGGGACAGGGAGTCGTTCCAGGCAGATCAGATACAGCGGAAGGGTATCACACTATTGCAGTTTGCGCAGAAGCCTCCAGGCGAGGCTGGGGCGCGCAAGTGGTTTGAGGGCCTCGCCTGGCCGGACGGTGAGTGCAGGTGCCCACGATGCGAAGGCACCAACACGTACGCAGGCACACACAAGACGATGCCTTACCGTTGCCGCGATTGCAAGCAGTTTTTCAGTGAGCGGGCGGGCATGACATTCGCGGCGTCCAACCTTTAGGTTCAGGCTTTGCCCGATCAGGCGTCTGCTGCACTGCTGCTGACAATTCAGGTGCAGCAAGTCTCGGGTTTTTGCATGGAGATTCGTTATTGGGGCCTGTTGCTCTTGGTCGGTGAAAACGAGCAACGAAGGCCCTTGGACTAAGCAATGCTCCAGCGTCATACACATAGTCTTGATTCAGGTGTCGGCTACCAATCCAATGGGCTAGAGTCGGCCTCAAACGTGCGTACCATCGACGAGAATCGGAGCGTACCCTCCTTAGGAATGGGCGCGCACCATCACAAAATACGTGCGTACTTTCGAAAGGGATGACTGCGTACCTTCCGCAGGAATGCACATACAACGCTCAAACAAAAGCAAACCGGGGAATCCATGCGGAAATGCCTGCCAGAATGGCAGTCGCCCACTATCAACTAGCCTCAATTCCCATGCGTCATTTTTGGGACTTTGGACGTGACAATTGAGGCATAGATCGTCATGCAAGTCGGATGTGAAGTGGCAGGTTACCCAGCCAGGGAATGGGCTCTGCAGCGTTGTGGTACCCGGCGGCGCGCAGGTACGGGTTATTGGTTCGTCGGGGTAGCTGGACGATGATGCGATCGGCTTCGATGGTGATGTCGGCTCCGGCCCGCACAAACTTGCGGAAGAGGGTACGCGGCTTGGCTGATTCCATGCCGTTGCCAATCCTGGTGGCCTGGAGGCGATAGAGCGTACTGGCCATGAGGGTGAGCTGCAGGTCCACGTCGATGTTCATTGGTACTGCGGAGCTGAGCGCATCCATGTGGAAGAAGTCGATGGCATCGGCCAGCGTGTTCTCTATGACCATGCGTCGGGCATAGCGATCGACGAGTTGGTGCGCCAGGCTAACTGGCAGGATATAGCGGGTGAAAGTCCCGTGTTATGAAACTGAAACCAGGTACATATCTCCGCGAGCCGTGCGTGGCCACCCGTGAGAGTGGGCGCGAAGCGTCGGTAGCGGTGCGTGTGGCCAGGGTTATTGAGCACCGAAAAACATGTAATCTGGGTCGCCGAGGCTTTCAACTCGGTCGAAGGCAACATGTCCGTCATCGCTATGGTGAGACGGCGGACAGGCCCACGGTGTCCGGGACCCCATGGACGCATGTACATATCCTGCTGGGACCTGGGAGATCTTCTTGTTGCCCAGCGCTACGGGCGGGGCCGCCAAAGCCAAGGCGAAAGCCGAGCGGAGGACGTACGGCAAGGAGAAGTCAGATGCGACGATACGTAGCTGTGAAGCCGACGAACAAAGCGGGGGTGCCCTCGTGGCGGAGTCAGTGGAGCGAAGCGTCGCACCCAAGGGGAAGTGTGCCACGAGTGGCACGGAAGTAATGTTCTTTACATAACGGAAGTGTAGCGTAACTGCATTGGAGATGGAGGTAGGTCCTCCGCAGCCGCTCTACAGGGGGAGGCTGCAAACCACCGGCTGCTGCTTGGCTTTAAGGGCCCGGTAGTGAGCGAGTCCGGAAAAGGCGAGGGTAGGATCTCGTCAGGTGTGGACTACGGAGTTGAACGAAAGTGAACCGCTGCTGACGTGTCGAAAGGGTTATGATGTGGTCAAAACCGGAGCAAGTTCCCCTGCGCCGGGACGAGGTCGGCGGAAACCTGTTTTACTGGCTGATCGGCCACCGGCATCCAGGCGGCAAGAACGTAGTCTTGGCTTCAATGCGGAACGTGGGAAGGTGTCGGGGCGATGTAAAGGGAGTGCAGCAAGTGGGCAATACCCACAAGCTGTTGAGTACCAATGCGCCCCACGCTGGCGGATCGGCTCGTAGTGTGTGCTGGGCAGCGCCCAGATCAGGTGGGTTCAAATCCCACTGGCGCCCGGATAGGGGGTGCCATATCCAAAGACGGGGGTAATGCCTCGTCGGCCGGGATGTACCGATACGCAAAGGTCTAAACGGGCACCGAGTTGGAAACGACGGAAACAGCCAAGACAGGCGCTAAGTCGGGACATTGTCGCGAGACAACCGGAGGGCAGGGTGTCCACCGCGAGGTGGAATCTGAAGGGCTTGAGGAGCAGTACCGGGCCGTAGTCAAGGGGGCGACCCCACGGACGAATCGGTCGGCCAAAGACGGGGCAAGGTCGAGCCGGCACTATGGCGGCGAAGGCGTTCTTATCCACCCGTCGTACCAAGGTGTGTGCGAACGGCACGGTACGGAAGATCTGGATGTGACCCCAGGAGGGCTCGTCACGTTCCCGGGTGGCACCGGGATAACAGCCCCTATAACCCGTAAGGGGAAGTGGGAACGGATGCGTGGCGAGTCGTCGGACGACTGCATAGTACCACAAGCCCGTCGAAAGTCGGGTGACCGCGCAAGCGGCGGCCGGGTGGGTCGGGGAAGGCAGTCGGCAAAGGTGGTTTGGAGCGGGGTAATGGTAAGCAGCGAGTAAAGTCGATGAGGTGGAACAGTTCCTTTAGTGAAAGACCCGTACATCATCGGCCCAGGAGACTGTCACATTGGCTCAATCCAACAGGTGAGCGGAAGGTCCACTCGTTAGTGGACAAGGTGTACAAGCGGAAGAATCTGGAGTTGGCCTGGAAGAAGGTGAAGCAAGGACGGGGGGCGGGCGGTGTGGACGGAGAGACCCTGGCGACGTTCGAGGCATCGCTTGAAGCGAACCTGGAGCGTATGCATCAGGAGCTCAAAGACGGCACCTACACGCCCCAGCCGGTCCGCGCGCACCGTATTCCCAAGGCGGGCCAGCCGGGGGCGTACCGCACCCTGGGAATCCCGACGATTTACGATCGGGTAGTCCAGCAAGCGATACTGAACCGGTTGGAACCGATCTTCGAGCCAGTATTCGATGCAGCCAGCTTCGGGTACCGGAAAGGGAGATCCACACGGGGTGCACTTCGCAAGGTGTGGAGAGAGCTAAACGCGGGCAGCAGGTGGGTGGTGGATGCGGATCTGAAAGACTTTTTCGGATCGGTCGATCATGACAAGCTGATTGCACTAGTTCAGCAGCGTGTATCGGATGGTCGCATCTTGGGCCTGCTCAAGCAGATGCTCAAGGCCGGGTGTGTAGTAGAAGGCAAGCGCGTAGCGACGACGCACGGCACCCCGCAAGGCGGGGTGATCTCTCCCTTGTTGAGTAACATTCTGTTGACTCCGTTTGATCGGGAGATGCGGCATCGCGGGTACCAGTTGACCCGTTACGCGGATGACTGGGTCATCACGTGTAGCTCGGCCAGCGAAGCCCGTGCGGCCTTAGCGGTCGCTGAGAAGCTGTTGAAGACGTTGGGCGTAACCCTGAACCTCAAAAAGACCCGGATCGTCCATATCAAGTATGGCTTCGAGTATTTGGGGTACAAGATCAAGCGTGGAAGCCGGCCCTTGCGGCTGTCTGCCGCACAGATCAAAAGTGGAGTACGTAATGGCGATCTCTACGCCATTCCGAGGGAGAAGTCCGTTAAGCGTTTCCAGGACCAGATCCGACGGCGCACGCGCCGAGCGGCTCCGGTATCCACACAGCAGCTGATTGCGCAGATCAATCCGGTCATTCGCGGATGGGGCCAATACTATTGCAGGGCTCACGTGCGCAGACTCTTCAACCGACTCGATCGCTGGATCGAGCGACGCATATGGTCGCACCGACACAAACGCTGGCGTAACGCGGGCTGGAAACAGCTTCCGACACGCAGGCTGTGCGCGGAGTACGGTCTTGTACGCTTGACTTCATTGATTCCTTCCTTGAACCCTCCACGAGACACCTTTGTGAAAGCGGCCTACGGGAAAACCGTACGGGCCGTTTGAGCGGCGGACGGAGGTTAGCCCTTCGGGGCGCCTCCTCCGACCCGACAGTGTTGAAGGGGCTGTAACGGCCTCGGAGCGAAGGGGCCGACTTGGCTGGTCGCACCTGCTCGACAATCGCAAAGCGAGAGGATCGGGCGAGGTCGGTCGTAGTTGTGCCTATTGGCATGGCAGGCCAAGAAGAGCCGTATGAGGTGAGAGTCTCACGTACGGATGTGTGTCCAGTCAAGGCTGGCATGTTCAGCAGGAGTCAGTCCTGCCAGAGTAGAAATCAGAGCTCTGTAGCTTGGGTAGCATGGAAGCGGGAAACCTAATTCATGAAGCCTACCGACACGGTCTCCGTAAGGGAGATCGCGAGTCATCGGGCCGTAACGAAAGTGAACGCATAGGTGGCCTCGAGAGTGTATCCCGAAGGCCGAGCCCTCATCCGTAGGGCGAAGGCAGCACGGGCGGTCGTAATCTGATTGGGACGACCGTACCGCTTCGGCGGGGTGGTAGCGACGGCACGATGACAAGGACATGCCGAGCAACTGGAGAAGCCCTCCTCGCCCCGGTGAGAAATTGCCGGAGGAAGGTAGGTGCTATAACCGGTGGCACCGGGAAATGTACCGAAGGCGAGAGGGTGGCGGAGAGGTGCGTAGTAGCGATGAAACGGGGTAACGCCCGTGGAGCGAAGGCGCCTCACTGCTGGTATGTTTTCCGACAATAAAGGGAGGCACTGAAGACATGAAAGAGGCAACTATAAGCCTGCAGGACCTGAGGAGGAGAATATACCGCAAAGCCAAGGCAGTACCAGAGTGGCGTTTTTGGGGCATGTACGTGCATGTCTGCAAGCTGGAGACGCTGCAGGAGGCGTATCGTATGGCGAAGCGCAACGACGGTGCCCCCGGCATCGACGGCATGACGTTTGCGGCCATTGAGACGACCGGCTTGCAGAGGTTTCTGGAGTGCATTCAGCGCGATCTGATCCTACGGTGTTACCAGCCCTCGCCATTGCGTAAGAAGCGGATCCCCAAGGGTGGCGGTAAATTCCGCACGCTGGGCATACCGACGATACGGGATCGCGTGGTGCAGGGGGCGCTGAAGCTGATTCTGGAGCCGATCTTTGAGGCTGACTTTCAGGAGGGATCCTATGGATATCGGCCAAAGCGTGCGCCGCATGCTGCTGTACATCGAGTAACTTCGGCGGTAGTCAAAGGAATGACCCGGGTCATTGATGTGGACTTGGCGTCGTATTTCGATACGATTCGTCATCACATCCTGCTCCGACAGGTCGCGCTCCGTGTTAAGGATCGTGACATTCTGTGGCTTCTGAAGCGGATACTCAAGTCCGGTGGCAAGCGCGGGGTACCTCAAGGGGGCGTCATCTCGCCGCTTTTGAGCAACATCTACCTCAATGGGGTGGATCGTATGCTGGAGCGCGCGAAGGCAGTCACCCGCGAGAAGGGGTATTTCCATATGGAGTATGCCCGCTTTGCCGACGACCTGGTGATCGTGGTGGATGGCTACCGCAAGTGGCGGTGGCTGGAGCGAGGCGTGTACAAGCGCCTGTTGGAAGAGTTGGCCAAGCTTGACGTTTCACTGAACGTGGAGAAGACGCGGAGAGTGGACCTCACCCAACGGGAGAGCTTCACATTCCTGGGTTTCCGCATTCGTCGATACAAGACGAAGCGGGGTCGTTGGGGCGTATTGAGCGTACCTCGTATGAAGGCGCGTACAAAGCTCTTGCGGCGGCTCAAGGAGGAATTCCGACATCTTCGCTCGCAGCCGGTGGGACGGGTGATTGCTCGCATCAACCCAATACTGCGGGGATGGGTGAACTATTTCCGCACGGGGCAATCGAGCCGTTGCTTCGGTTACGTACGTAACTGGGTCGAGCTTAAGATCCGGCGCCATCTGATGCGTGCCCGCGGACGCAAGGGTTATGGGTGGAAGCGGTGGAGTAGGCGGATGTTCTACGAGCGACTGGGGTTGTATGATCAGTGGCAGATAGAGTACTACCGGCCGAAAGCGCGCCCACGCCAACTGCGCATGAACTTTGCGGTGTAATCAGTAGGTAAGCCCGGTGCGGGAAAACCGCACGCCGTGGTTTGACGAGGCGGGGCTTGGAAACGTGATTCACGGGAGCCGGACTGAGGCCCGGAGCGAAAGCGACGGACAAGCCACCGGACCCTACGGGTTGGCGCGCCAGGCCCCGACCCTACCTGTGGGGGCTTGGGGGTGAAATTCCCCCGAGCTACCCGACATCGTGCAGTCCCACACGTACCGGACTCAGTGCCGGATTTTGCGCGTCCCAGGGATGAATCGGTTACGGCTGCGGGTCGGCTTGCCGACCTGCTAACGTCATGCGCGGCAGCGCGACCCAAGGGAGGAGCCGGATGCGTTAGCGCGCACGTCCGGATCTGTCCGGGGCCCCCGGGGAAACCTGGGGGCTACCGGGATGGCAGCCGGGGTCGTCCACTGATTGGTGAGCAGCAAGGTGGGTTTGTCGTGACCGAGGTCCTTGATGGCCATCTGCCGGAGGTGTCCGTTATAGCCGCGCAGGCGGACCTTCTGCTCCAGGATGCGGGGCGTGCGGAAGGTGCGACCGACGTTGGTGAGTCTTATCTGCCGCCACTGCTCTTTCGGTTTGGCGGCCAACTCCTGCAGCATCTTCCGGGAGCGGCGCCGCAGCGTCAGGAAGGCGATCCCCCGTTCCTGCAGCCTTGCCAGGTTGGCATAGGTGGTGAAGGTGCTGTCAAAGACCAGCTCCTGCGGTACGGCCCCGGTGCGCGCGCGCCAGAAGTCGACAAAGCTCAGGATCTGCTCGTTACGCTTTTTCTTGCGTATCTGGGCATCGACATAGACGAAGTGCCGCGCCTGCGCATCGCGCGCAACCATTGACAGGATGCCCATCTGGCTGCGGCTGCGCTTGGAGATGTAGTGTTTCTCTACGAGGGTGTCCTTGCCGTGGTAGGGGATGGTGTGGAAGTCGAGGTCAAAGGAGGTTCCTCCTCCGAGCGGGATGCCGAGGCCGTGCGTGGCCTCGTGCCACCCCTCCATGAGGCTGCGGCAGTGGTCGGGATGGACGCGGCACGAGTACTCGGTGAGCGTGGAGCGCTTGGGCATCACGTTGAGTCCGGCAAACAGGGCCAGTCCCGGGTCCAGGGCCTCGGCCATGACATGGGCGCTGCGCCGTAGCCCCCACAGCTTCAGTGCCAGCAGGGCGCGCACGGCGCAGCCCGCCGGAATCATGCTGCTGCCGGGCATGCCACTGCGCTCAAGCAGCGTATCGAAGTGGACACGGGCCAGATCGTGCGCGAAGAGGAAGAGGCCGCCAAAGTCGGTATGGAAGCGGCGTGGTGACAGGTCCAGCTGCCGGTAATTGGCCACCGCGGCCTGCTCCGGACGCATGTTATCGAGTCGTTCCTGCAGCCCGCGTCGGTGAAGCTTGCCGATACCGGCCGCCCGTAGCACCCGCATGACCGTCACGCCACTTACGGGGACCCCTTGCTGCGAGAGCATCGCAGCGATCTCCGTAATGGACAGGTTTTCCTGTTTGCGCAGCGCGACTATGCGCTGATCGCGCGCTTGACGGGCCAGGGCCCTGGCCTGTGCGACGGGCTCGGGTGCTTGCGGCTGTGCCTTCTCTCGGCGCTGCCGAGCACTGAGAAAGAAAGGCTGTTCCGGGTTGCTCTGGAATTCAGCACAGAGGTTACGGACCGTTCCGTAGGAGTATTCGAAGCGCTCTGCGACCTCCGCCAGGGGCAGCTCTTCGACATATCGCGCTCGGAGGGCTTCGTACTGGCGGTGTACGCTGTTCTTGGGTGCGAGGAAGAAAGCGGCGTGTTGAGTCATGTTCGTAATGACAGTGTGTAATATAGTACACCCGTTATTAGTGCAATGACTAATGCATGACGCTCCTGTGTCAAAAAAGATGAGATTCCGGCCTGGGTGTGACCACATGCTGACATAAAGGCCCAAATCGTACATTATCAGGGACAAACGTGGCTATTGGCAGCCCTCTCCCTAGCCCGTATCGCTACACCGAATCTGTTATAGTATAGTGACACTCGTTACAAGTAACACACGAGGTCTGACACGTATGGACGAAGCAGGGCCATATAAGGCCGTATTGTGCCAGAATTGCACTGCAAACTGTCACCTGCCCGCAGCCCGTGGTAATTCAGGCTAGGCGGTCGTCCAAGATCAACTCGTCCACTCAATACGTTATATGCACACTAGGCATGGATAATATCGTGCACTACTTTTCGCTTTTAGGTCGGTAATGTCGGGCTGGCTGCGAAAGCCGCGAGTCCTGCCGGGACTGGTGCGGTTTCTCACTCCGGTTGACGCGGCAGGCTTGGGATGCTTGCTGGCCTACGGTCTACTCTCCTGGACCACCCGGAGCTCGGGTGATCCTTCGCTTCATCTGTTTCTCGGCCTCGCCGTCTGCGTCGCCGTGATTACTTTTGGTCTATACGCCTACTACCGTCGGCATCCTGACCAGAGGCTTCCCGTGGCTCGGCTCATCGGATGGGCTGTCGCGTTCCGCATCTGCGGGTTGTTTGGCGGCCCCTTCTACGAAGACGATTTCTATAGATACCTGTGGGACGCGTTTCGTTTCATTCAGGACGGCACCCCCTACGGCCTGTCTCCAGAGGCCTTTTTCCACGACCTTGAGGTGCCAAATCAGTTCCAGCGAATCCTGGATGGTATCAACTACCCCGAATTGCCGACGATCTACGGGCCGGTGACGCAACTCGTCTTTTTGGCGGGGTACGGAATTAGTCCTGGCAGTATCACCGCGTTGCAGGCGCTGATGCTGCTTTTCGACCTGATGACCATTGGCCTGCTGCTTCGGCTGGCGCCGGCACCGGCAGTGCTACTGTACGCCTGGAATCCACTGGTGGTCAAAGAGATCGCCTTTACCGCCCACCCTGATGTTATTGCTGTCTTCCTTGTGCTCGCCGCGGTGGTGCTGACCCGAAAGGACAGATTTCAAGGCGCAGCTGTATTCTTGGCTCTGGCGGTGGGCGCCAAAACTCTCGCACTGCCCGTTGTACCGTTTATCCTGGCGCGCGCGCGCATGCGCGACTGGGGACTCTTTGTGGCGGTATTGGCGCTGATCTATATGCCGTTCGTTTTGCAGGGTAGTACAGACTTGCAGACGCTCCTCGTGTTTGCGCGCGAATGGGAGTTCAATGCCGCCTTCTTCGGTCTTCTAAAGCCTTGGCTGCCCAATCCCGTGGCCCGGACGCTGTGTGGTCTTCTGCTCACAATAGCGGTAGCTGGCTACTACCTGGCATACAGGCGAATGGCTTCCGGGACGATTGTCCGGGGCGACTGGATCTATGGCGGGGTGTTAGCACTTTGGCCGGTCGTAAATCCCTGGTACCTGCTCTGGCTTCTTCCGTTCGCGGCGATCCGTCCAAGCGCTTGGGCGTGGACGGCGTCTGTTGCGGTGCTGTTGTCGTATGTCACAGGGCTGAATCTGAACAGTATGGACATGCATCCTTTCGGACACCCTTCCTGGGTGCGCCCCTTGGAATATGGTCTGATACTCCTGGCGTTGGCCTATGACATTTCCACACGGACCCGCAGGTCCGGTCGCGTGTCAGCACGGGCTAGCGCTGCCGTTTACCCAAGTTTTCCCCTTGACATTCTGATTTATGCCGCATAGATTGGCGGCATGTTCCAGCAGAACCAGATTCTTCGTACGCTGAGCGAGGCGCAATCCCAGGCGCGTCTGGACGGCATCTTGGCTGATGAGGGTCTGAAGAACCGTGCCGCCATCGCCCGGCGTGTGTGTGCGGCATTCGATTTTTTCGACGCACGCGGGCAGTCGCAAGTAGCCAGTTGCGCCAAGGCGCTCTCGAAGCTGTCCGACCGCGGCTGTATAGCACTGCCGGCGCCGATGAACGACCACGCTGCCGGCGCGTCCCCCCGGCTGCTGAAGGAGGGCGTGCCCATGCCGAGTGCCCTTCCTCGCTCCGTCCGCGAAGTGGATGACCTGTCGCTGATCGTGGTCACGGACGACGACCAGCGCGCCGTATGGAACACCCTATTGGACCAGGAACATCCGCGGGGCACGACGACGTTCTTCGGCGCGCAGGTGCGCTACCTGGTGCATAGCGCGCAGGGCTATCTGGGCGTGCTGGGCTTTTCGGCCTCGGCCCTGCGTCTGGCCGCACGGGAGCGATGGATGGCCTGG
The DNA here is from genome assembly GCA_965262785.1 of Rhodothermales bacterium. GTDB lineage: Bacteria > Bacteroidota > Rhodothermia > Rhodothermales > Bin80. The sequence goes on along the minus strand of OZ253559.1, from coordinate 3,704,571 downwards.
AGCGATGCGCAGCGCCAGGCCCACCTGCATCATGTGGTGTGTTTGAGCCGCTTTTTGATCCGGGGACCCTGCACGCACCTGGCGAGCCATGTCCTGGGCCTTGCGCTCAGGCAGCTGCCCGATGATTTTGAAGAGCGTTACAGGTACCGCCCTTGGGTGGTGGAGACCTATGTGGATCCGAACTGGAAGGGTACATGCTTCCAGGCGGCAAACTTTCTGCACATTGGTTATACTGCCGGCGGCAAACGACAGTCCGACGATGAACCCGAGCCGCCCAAGGCGCTGTATGTGTACGAACTGGACCGCGGGTGGCGCCAGGCACTCGGCGTGCCGGCGGTGGAGCTCCATCCTGTGAGAGCACCCCACGAGGCGTTGGACCGTGACCAATGGGCGGAAGCCGAGTTCGGGGACGCTCCACTGGGCAATCGGCTGCGCTCCACGCGCCTGGTACGGAGTGCGTCGATGCTGGCTTCGGTGATGGGCCAGTCCATTACGGGCACGGACTACGATCGTGCGGCGGTCAAGGCGCATTACCGGTTGCTGGAGAGCGACCCGGCGTCCAAGGTCACTCCGGAAAACATATTGGCGCCGCATCGTGCGCGCACGATCGAGCGCATGCGCAGCCAGAAGGTGGTGCTCTGCATCCAGGATGGCAGCCGGCTGCGCTATGCCACGCGTCCGGCCTGCACGGATCTGCAGGTCACCGGCCGCAACCAGACCACGGCGCAAACGCGTGGGATGCATGTACATGCGACGCTGGCGACCACCTCCGATGGTCTGCCGCTGGGCGTGTTGCGCTGCAGCTACCGGGATCCTTCGCACGGTCCCCTGAAGCCGAAGGCCCAACGATGGCTGGACGCCTACCTGGACATCTGTGCGGCGGCCGATCAGATCTCCCGCAAGATTCGCGTGATCTGCGTTATGGACCGGGAGGGCGACAGTTTTGCGCTCTTTGACGCCCAGCGTCGTCAGGGCCGCGTGGAGATGCTGGTCAGGGCGCGGATAGATCGCCGGCTGGCCAACGGCAGGAAGCTGTTTGAGACCCTCGCGGGCGGCCCGGCGGCCGGCAGCGTGCGGATCGAGATCAAGAAAGTCACCGCACGCCCGAAGTCACGGGGCAAGCCCGCACGCCCCGGGCGCAGCTATCGCATAGCGGACGCCGAGGTGCGGTTCCACCGGGTGACGCTGCCGGCCACGACCCAGGAGGCAGATCCGGTGACGATGTACGGGGTTCACATCCGGGAGCAGGCCCCGCCGGAAGGCGAAGAGGCCATAGAATGGTATCTGCTTACCAGTGTGGCGGTGCACACGCTGGAGGAGGCCCTGCAGGTGCTGGACCACTACGTGAAGCGGTGGCGCGTTGAGGACTTCTTCCGGGTGCTTAAGAGCGGCTGCAAGGTGGAGCGTCTGGCGCTGCGCACGGCGCTGCGTCTGGAGCGGGCGATCGCGATCTACTGCGTTATTGCCTGGCGCCTGATGGTGCTGACGCTATTGGGGCGAACCGTGCCAGAGTTGGACTCGGAGGTCTTCTTCACGGAGTTGGAGCTTCGTTTTTTGACGAGCTATGCCAGCCGTGTGAAGCTGCCTCGGCCCGGCACGCTGCAAGAGGCCATCCTGCTGCTGGCGGTACTCGGGGGGTACCAGAATCGCACTCGCGACGGGCCGCCCGGTCACCAGATCATGTGGCGCGGGCTGGAACGATTGGCGCTGGCCACACTGGGATACGAGCTGGGATACGAGGTCCGTGACGCTGAGTAAGGGCGGCACTGCGCTGCGATAACCCGTGGACTGTGATCCTGTCACAAGGCAGGATCCCTATACCCTGCCGGGGCTGTATGTCCACGGTAAGCAAGGCCTCCGCCCGCAAAGCAGGCGTAGACCGCGTTGAGCTGAACGAAGCGTCCCTGCACGACCAAGCCTTGAGTCCACAGCCAAGACCCCTGTGCCACATGGACACACCCCGTGTCGCTCGGCAACGACTGGACATGCTTCTGATACCCTCAAATGCGTAAGTCTGCCAGGTAACTTGGGTAAACGGCAGGGCTAGCGTGCACTCCAGTGTGCCATGACCAGCGTAGGAGTACAGCAGGCGGCTGGGTCTGTACGGAATTCGGATTCTCCGATGCGTGCATATTCCGACGTAAATTGCTCAACCATTCCGAGCTAAGTCGTCCACTCGTCTCGTTAACCGAATCCCGTCGCGCCATGACACCAAAGGTGGTCGACTTCACAGAATCAAAATGGTCAAATTCACTGGAATACGCCGTAAAACGAGAACGGGGAATTTCGCCAGTCCAATGTGCTGCACGAGCAACGATACATAGGAGGCTTGATCAGCTCCCAGAAGTAGATAGAGCCAGCACAGGGAGTCGATTCAACTCAGCTTCCAGGCCCTGCTTGGGCCAATAGCATAGCAGCTTGACTTGGTTGCCCGAGCAACCCGCACCACTCGACAAAACAACAAACGGCGTGCCACCAACGGCCGATCCCAGCATGGCGCCGTAGCCAGGGACTGCGCTTCGAGGATCCTGGAGCGGGAAGCGTTAGTCTTACTAGCAGTGAGTAACCCGGGACAAGCGCTGATCATGTACCGGCGGCGCCGGGTTGTCGCCCGCATCCCACAGCCGCAGGCCATTGTTCGCAACCAGTGCCACCAGAAATGGCGCGGCAAGCCACCTTATGTACTGCAAACGACTAGCCTGGATATCCAACAGCATTAATTCATGTGAGAGTCCGCGAGTTTCTAATCAGGCAAGGCGTATCGTCAGGGGCCTATTGTGTAGCCAGGGCACGCGCAATGTCGAGTCATGGTAGCCCGTACTGCGCAATGCTGCGCCGTTAGCGCGGCGGCCTAACGTGACAATGATTTCGTCGCTTGTGATGTGGACCGTTCCAGGGTAGTTGACCAGGTCTCGGAACAAGGTCCGCGTCTTTCGCTTTTCGTATCCGTGGCTGATTCTTCGCGCGAGTAGGCGATACAGCGAGCTGGCCATGAGTGTCAGCTGTACATCCAGCCCGATCTTCAGCGGTGCCGCCGCTGACAGCGCGTCCATATGGAAGAAGTCAATGGCATCGGCAATGGTGTTCTCAATGATCATTCGACGGGCGTAGCGATCGATCAGCTTCGCGGCGGAGCCCTTCATTTCGTTGGTAATCAGCAACGTGGGTTTTTCGTGCCCGAGGTCAATGACGGCGATCTGGCGCACTTCGCCTGGGAAGTTCTTTAGTCGCACCTTCTGTTCCAGCACGCGCGGGTTCCGATAGGCACGCCCGATATTGGTGAGCCTTACTCTTCGCCAGTGTTCTTGCGGCGTCGCCAGTATCCGACTTACCAACGACTGGCTGCGTCGTCGCAGTGTCAGGAACCGTATGCCTGATGCGTGCAGACGGGCAAGATTGGCATAGGTCGTCAGCCCGCTGTCAAAGACCAACTCACTGGGCACGTTTCCCGTGCGCTGTTTCCAGTGTTCCACAAATGCGAGGACTTGGTCGTACTGATCCGCCTTGCGGATCTGAACATTGGCATAGGTGAAGAAACATCCGTCGGCGTCGCGAGCCAACAGTGCCAGCATGCCCTTCTGCCTGCGGCTACGCTTGGAGATGTAGTGCTTTTCATAAACCTCGTGATCACCATGGTAGGGTATGGTGTGAAAGTCCAGGTCAAAGGAACGCCCACCGCCCAAGTCAATCCCGACCCCCTCCACAGCATGGTGCCACTTCGTCATCAACTGCGGCAGCACACGTGGATCCACGCGAGCGCTGTACTCGACGAGCGTCGAAGTTTTTGGCATAATGTTGAGCCCGGAGAACAGCGCCGGACCTTCATCCAGGATGTCGGGCATAAAATGCCGCGGGCGCCCGATGCCCCAGAGCTTCAGAGCCAGTAACGACCGCACGGCACAACCGGCCGGAATCCGATCGCTGCCAGGAAAGGTGCATGCTGCCAGGACGCTATCCAGATCCATGCGGACCAGATCGTGGGCAAATAGAAACAGACCGCCGAAGCGTGTGCGGAACCGCCGCGGAGACAGATCCAGGGCCGCACAATTGGCTGGCGGCGCCCGTTCTACGCGCAACGCGGCCCGCTGCTGAGCCGTGCGTCTGGGCAGCTTAGGAATCCCTGCGTCTTGAAGTGTCTTGGAGATGGTAGAGGTGCCCACGCGCATTCCCTCACTGAGGAGGCGTTCACGAATCTCGGTGACAGAGAGCTTTTCGTGTTTTCGCAAGGCCAAAATGCGGCGCGTTCTCTTCACGCGCAAAGGCTCCTCGGGCTTGGGCTTGCGACCTGGCACACTGCGTTGGAAGAAGCGCTCCAACTGAGGATTCTGGCGGAAGTGGGCGCAGAGGTTATAGACAGCGCCGGGCGAATAGCCGAACCGCTCTGCGGCCTCTGGTACGGTGAGCCCTTCGACAAAGATGGCACGCAGGACCTCGTACTGCCTGTGCAGCGGTAGGGTAGGCTTAAGAAAGTCGCTGGCGCGAGTATTCATAGGATACCAAGGTATTATAGCACATACCCCACGATATCATACGAATACGACAACCGCAAGCAGTGCGATTCAAAAAAAGGTATTTACGACGAATAAAGCCCTTAACGCCGCGATCAAATCACTAAAAGCGGCTTTTAGTGGCAAGTCTGGCGTCCTGGACTGCGGCGTGCAACCGTGCCTCGGTGATGCCAGCTACCGTGGCACTTGTGCTATAATGAATCTATATACGCATTCCCACTAGTAATGCCTATCCACAGTCGGGGCAGACAATTGAGCCACTTAGCCCCCAACAAGACCCTTTTTATGGCTCGCTTGTTAACATCAATTAGTGCCGTTGGACATTCAGGCTAGTCATCCGAATCCTGGGGTGGAATAAAGCGGTACCGGAGGATCAAACGATTGCCTACCTCCCCATCAGGCAATGGCTCATGGTCTCCCAGGCTATAGGTATAACCATAGCCTGCGGCTTTAGGCCACATAGGAGAGATCGTACTGCGAGGGAGAAACCGACCGTCATTACTTGCAACGCTGATGCCCAAGCGAAACCGGGCGTCTTCTAGCCCCTCCGGCTGCCACCGATCGTCCAGGTTACGATACACTACCATACGCGTTTGACTGTCCAACGCAAAGACAGCGTCTGTTGTGATGTACCTATTCCATTCCGCTGTTCTCGCCTCTCTAGACATATTTCGCGATAGATCCTGTGGCCGCTCTGAATAAAACTCCGGACGCTGTTGTGCTGACTCCGCATCGAAGCGTGCAGGCATGGCATCCATGCTCCCCAGGTACGTGTAGTACGGTCCATCACTAAAACAGTCAATGTTGCGCCCCAAAAACCCGCCATAGTTCACATTGAGAGCGGGGAATTTAGGCCATTCCGCAGGGATTTCACGCAGTCTATGGAGTCCGGGTGAATATACCACTATGCTATTCTGATTTAAGGCCTCGGGCGTAGGCAAAGGAACGCCGAAAAAGAAGATGGAATCGCCGCTCGCACAAAACCCGCGAGAGGAGTCCGGCAGACGTCGGGTGGCACCGACACAGCGGCCACCCGCGCTGAATACCACCACAGCACCCCCAGAGTGAATGGTCACTACTCGACCCGTACCCATGAAGCGCGAACTTAGGGGCTGAAATGACTCTAAATCAGGCAAGCATTCCTGCGCCGAGTAGGTCCATAGATGTTCTCCTGACGACGAAAAGAGGTAAACGCTGCTCCCATTGCCGTCGGACACCAAGAAGTCTCCCTCCTGATTGACATCCAAGAACATAATCCCACCTATGATGATGGACGGATCCAAACGGAAGGTGTCCGCAGGAGCGAACAGTTCGTCAAAGGGCACTACCGGCGAGTCAACTACCTGGCTCCGTTGTGGATCGGAAGTGCATCCAGCCGAAAGCACAGCCATCAACAGCAGCAGAAGATGTCTCATATTTACCACAATGTGGCCAGCCCCGGGCGACAATAAAGGCCGCGTGGTTCGACGTTCCTTTCGGGCGGGCAGCAAGTCGCCTGGTTTTCTACGCTACACGGGGACATAATAACCCACCATGAGGTCGTGATTAAAGTCACTGGACGGAGTGGGACCAAGCACGAGGCGTCGAGTCAGAAAAGTACCCGCATTTTTCCAGAAGCGTGGAATAAGTCTGACGGAGAGGCATATCGCGGAACCGTTCGCTGCTGAGCATGGCGCTGATCTGTGCGCGCCCCGCTTCTCCGATGTATCCTTCTTGGGTCCGTAGGAATATGCCAATACTCCGCATGTTTCGTAATCAAACCCACCACCTCGGTTGCCTTGCCGCTTCTAGAACGAAGCCGCAATCAGGTCCGAAACGGCGCACGCAACACGGTTATGGTCTACGGCGTGGAATACCCCGCTTACCATTCGGTCACTGATTGCCAAGGCCGATTTTTTTGCCCCGACAGAATAGCCTGCGACAGGGAACTTGTATCGTTGGCTCACCACAACTCGAAAGTTTGACGCACTGCCCTCGGTAAAAGAAGAGTTCGCATTCCAGAAGCCATTGCGCTAAGACCTGTCATTGATGACTACCCGCACGAAGGCTTCCCCACCGGATGGATAATAAAGCGCCTGGACTATCTTCAGTGCTCAAATCTGCCATAGAATTCAAGTGTTGCCCGCAATCAGCATGACCAAGTCGTCACCGCTCAAGCTAGAATTGCCGCACCGTGATGAGCATAAAGAGCTGGTATAGCGTGTCCCTCAAGTGCCAGCCTTAGTGAGTCCGCGTTGCTGGCGTCTGCGTAGATCCTAATCACGCCATTTGACCGCGTTGGTTCTGCGCGGAACTTTGTCACTTTATTTTTTCCAAGAGCCAGTAAGTACCCTTCAGACAGTCACTTACGAAAACTGTCTTTTTCTATAGCACTACCATTTCAGGGTCGTTTTGTGTGCGCCTTGTAGGTGTAGTTTTGGGGCTTGAGGCCCATAATCATGGCGATCTGGCGCTGGAGCGGACCTTGGTCTGCATCCTTCTTCAACAGAATGCAGGAGCGCCGGTCTGTTGGCAATACGGTCGTGATCCGGTGCCACCGGTTCAGCTCAAACTGCAGCGTGGTCCAGCTGCTGTGGAGGTCATACTGCTTCAGCTTCGTGCGAATGAGTTGCACCGCCTGATAGGCCAGTACCGAGAGGAAGATGTGTGTCCGGATGCGCTCATCCTTGCTGTGGTATAGGGGACGCATGCCCAACTCGGACTTCAGCGAACGAAACGTGCGCTCGATGTCTGCAAGCTTCCAGTATGTGCGTGCGATTTGCGAGGCAGACCAGTCCGTGTGGCTGGTATGCAGGATGTAGCCGCCCGATGCTTGCGTCTGCTGCTCAAACGCAGACAGGTGCGTAAAGGTGACCGCCTTCGCGTGCGTACTGTCCTTTTTGCGCAAGACATCGATCTTGTACTGGTACGAGACGCGCTTATGCCTTTCGAGCTCGCGACCGAGTCTGCGTTGCACCTTGTCGTATTCCTTGACGCAGCGGGGCTTGGAGAGTCCCTCGTGCAGGGTCTTCAGCGCAGCCTCGAACTTTGCGCGCCTGGTGTTCAGTATGCGATCACCGGTGGCCTTGCGTGCCTCGCTATGCAGGTAGACTTGCAGCGTTCCCTCTTGCTGCTCCAGGCGCCAGGCTTTGATGGAGACCCCGCTTTGTGTATTCCAGCACTCCTCCGGCGCGCGTTCAGGGGGTGGCGGCGCCTGCGTGCGCTGCACACAGATCCAATCCAGTCCCTTCGACCGCAAGTACGCCACATTGGCGCGCGTGGCTATGCCCGCGTCCATGATGACGGTCGCACGAGCGCCATTGAGCCGCTCCATGGCCTGTTGAAGCGTCTTTGGTTCGCTGGCATTGCCAGCAAGGACGGCTGCGCCACGCACAAAGCCGGACGCGTCCAGCATTAAGGCCAACGTCACCAACGGACAATCCGATCGCTTTTCCTTGCTTCGTCCATACGCCAGGAGCGCGCCTTTCTTGCGACCCGTGTAGAATGTGTTGGTCAGATCATACAAGATGAGCGTCTCACTAAAGCCCAACAGCCGCTGCGCATTGCCATAGAGTCCGTCCATAAGCGCTTCGCGCAGCGCATACAGCCGATCGCCTACGCGGTACAGCGTACTTGCGCACGGGGCCTCCAGCTGCACCAGCTCCAAAATGGCGGAGGCCTTCATCATCCACTGGTACGTATGCGCCTCACTTCCGGGCGACAACATGCGCCCAACCACCAGAACCAGGGCCATGCGAATAGCATCTTCTCGCATGCCCAGCGCGCGTAGCAGCGCCGTGAAGCCGAGTTGCTCCAAGGCTTGCAGGCATACGCGCTCGCCGCCGACCGTGCGTGTATCCGGATGATGCACTGCGTCGGTAATGATGGCGTCGCGGTCGTCGCGTCCGGCGTCCACATCGTAGTCCTTCTCACGCAGCCGGCGCACGATCTCGTCCACGGCGCATTCGATCTTCTCATCCTCCAGCGGTAGTGCGCGCTGTCCGCGCAGTGCCAGCTCAACCCGCTTGGTTACGGTGGGCCAGTCGGCTTCGGCAATGTCAAAGTCCTGTCCAAGGTTCAGGATGGTTTTTTGATTGGGCTGGCCATTGACACGTCGGCATTCGAGCAGTCCGTATCCGGTGCGTTGCGTTTCGTTTTTAAGCTTGTAGACTCTCCTGCGGATGTACACGGCGCAGTCGTATTGGCCTGCGCCCAATATAGCGGGTGGGGGCGTTGTCTGTGTGAAGTATTGATGAATAACACTAAAATAGCACTACAACAGACTTCATCAATAATAACGGTTATAAACCCTATGAGTACTAGATGATAATCGAGTTAAAGTCGCCTATTTTACCCGTGCCCACACCTCGTCCCTCGGCAAAAGTGACAAACTTCCGCCTGGATAACGAGTCCGACGAAACAAAGGGTGATGAGCCTGATCCTAGTGATGTGGTAGGCATCCAGCCAGAATCTGAAATTGTAACCACAGAGGACGAGATTCTAGGCTACCATGTTGTGAAGTCTATTCTTGTTGGTCATGTTGACTTGGACAGGGTGTTTTTGATGGATCGTGCCTCCTATTGCAATGTGTTGCTGGATAATAAGTCACGCAAAGCCATATGCCGCTTCCGATTCACTTCCAGTAAGAAGTCCGTCCAAATACCGGGTGAATCCGCTTCTGGCGAGAAAATCTCCATAGACTCAATTAATGACATCTACAACCTGAAGGATAGGCTTAAGGACCGAGTGTCGTGGTTATTGGCGCAAGAATGATGCCAGGCTAAGCCAAGTGTGTTGAGACCTCGCAGGTGATTGGCTTCTATTGTAGATAGTCTCCTAGTTTTCGGACTTAGTATTGTCGCAGGCATAGCGCACCACCAGCTGCGAGGCCGTAGTATCCGTGGACTGCCATCAAGAATTGTACTTAATGCGGGAGCAGCCTAACCTCGCATCGAATATTCGCCCCAGCGGCGATCCTTCCTGGCCACCGATGCCAAAAGCCGCTTCTGCGGCGCAAGCTCCTGGACTGCCCGTCGGCGAATGCTACTGCCCGAAGTCAATGCGCACAGTGATGCCGGCGTCGTGCAAGAAGCGTTTGGCCTCACTGATAGTGTGCTCGCGAAAATGGAAAATAGACGCCGCCAGAACGGCATCTGCTCGCCCGATCAGCAGTGCGTCGCGAAGGTGGGCCAGCGATCCGGCACCTCCAGAGGCAATGACAGGGATAGACAATTCGCCATGTAACGCGCGCAAGAGGTCGAGATCGTACCCGTCTTTTGTGCCATCCCGGTCCATAGACGTGAGAAGGATCTCGCCAGCACCGCGTTCCTGTGCCTCTCGCGCCCATGCTACCGCATTTAGTCCTGTCGGTGTGCGGCCTCCACGCATGAACACCTCCCACTGTCCATCTGGCCGGCGCTTGGCATCAATGGCTACTACGATGCACTGGGATCCGAATGCGCTAGCGCCCCTGGTGATAAGCGTGGCGTCTCGTATCGCCGCAGAATTCACCGATACCTTGTCAGCACCCGCATGCAGCATGTTCTGCATATCCTCCAAGGTGCGCAGGCCGCCCCCAACCGTAAGCGGAATGAAGACCTGGTCTGCGGTCTGGCGCACCACGGCATGCATGATGTTCCGCTGCTGATGTGTGGCAGTGATGTCAAGGAATACCAATTCATCGGCGCCCTCAGCATCGTAGTACTGGGCCTGCTCTACCGGATCTCCCGCATCAATCAGATCCAGAAAGTTCACCCCCTTCACCACGCGACCCGCGTCAACATCGAGGCACGGTATGATGCGCTTTGCCAGTGACATAGGTGAGGTTTTGCCTAAGCGGATTCCGCTGAAGCGCCAGCAAACGCCTTCCACAGTTGCTGGCAAGGAAACCGCACCTCATACAATGCGCGACCAACAACCACGGAGTCGACCCGGAAGGGTTGAAGCGCGTCGAGTGAGACGAGATCCTGGTACGAGCCGACGCCGCCGGAGGCCGTGATGTGCGCAGCGCTCAGGCGACTTCCAAGAGCGCGATACGCGGCCAGGTTCGGTCCCTGCATCGTCCCGTCACGCGAGATGTCGGTGTAGACTATTCGGCGTACGCCTCGCTGTTCCATATCCAGTGCAAAGTCTATCGCATCAAGCCCGCTACCTTCGGTCCAGCCCTGGACGCGTACCTCGCCGCCCCTGGCATCAATGCCAACCACGATCCTGTTGGCTGAGTACCGCCGGACGGCCTCTCCAACCATACCTGGGTCTCGTGCTGCACTGGTGCCGAGGATTACGCGGCGCGCACCCAACGAAAGCACCAAGCGGATGTCGTCAAGCGTGCGAATGCCACCGCCGACCTGCACCGGAATGTCAAGGGCCTTGCAGATACCCGCAATCTCCGTGCGGTTGTTCGCTCGCTCTCCAGACCCGCCGCGTGCGGCATCCAGATCTACGACATGCAGCCACGCAGCACGCTGGAGCTGCCACAAGCGCGCCACAGCGACGGGGTCGCGCTCGTAAACCGTTTCGCGGTCGTAGCGCCCTTGGAGTAGACGGACGCACTGCCCGCCGCGCAGGTCGATTGCAGGGATGAGCAGGAGCATCCTCAGTGAAGGCTGGCGAAGTTCTCCAGGATACGTATTCCGCTACGCTGGCTTTTTTCCGGGTGAAACTGAACTCCAAACACATTCTCGCGTCCTACCACCGATGGGAAATTTATGCCGTATGATGTGATCGCGAGAACATCAGCTGCGCTGGCTGGCGACGCGTGGAACGAGTGTACAAAGTAGCACCAGGGAGCTGGGCCAATGCCCGCCAATAGTGGGGACGTGCGCTGCGGAATCACCTGATTCCAGCCGATCTGTGGAATCTTCAGTCCTGCACGCGTGGGAAAGGCAAACCTTTTTACGAGACCCGGTAGGATTCCGAGTCCCTTGTGCTCGCCATCCTCGAGCCCCACATCAAACAGCATCTGCATGCCGACGCACACGCCCAAAAAGGGTACGCCTTGCCGCACCGCATCCAGGATTGGAGCAGTCAGCCCTCGACGCCGCACCTCGGCTATACATGCGCCGAAGGCGCCAACGCCGGGCAGCACCAGGTGGGTGGCCTGGGCAATGTCTTCCGGGCGGTCTGTGCGCAGAACGCGTGCTCCGACATATTCAAAGGCCTTCTCAATAGACCTAAGGTTGCCAATCCCATAGTCAATGACTGTGATCATGATTCGGCGGCATGGGCTTACATCCAACTCAGCTCCTTCGAGCGCTGCGTGGCTGTGGCCACCGCGTTGATGAACATCGTGCGCAGTCCGTGGGATTCGAGCTCTGCGATCGCCGCGATGGCTGTGCCACCCGGCGTGGTGACTTCATCGCGAAGAATGGCAGGATGCTTGCCTGTTTGCGCCACCAATGTAGCAGCGCCGAGAACCGTTTGGGTGGCGAGCCTGAACGCCACCGGACGTTTTAGCCCCTGTTTCACGCCTGCATCGGTCAGTGCTTCTATGAGCATGTAGACATATGCGGGGCCGCTGCCGGACAGGCCCGTTTCGGCATCCATGAGGTGCTCCGGAACCTGCTCTACCTTGCCGACCGCCTCGAACATGTGACGCACTACCTCAACGTGTGCCAGCTCGGTATGGGTACCGCGCGTAATGGCCGTGGCGCCTTCGTCGACGATCATGGGCGTGTTGGGCATGGTACGCACAACCGGGTGTTGCCCCCCAAACGCCTTTGCGATTGCATCGGTGGTAAGACCTGCCAAGACCGACACGATCAGAGTGTTCGGGCCGATGTGGGCTCGGACTTCGTCAATGATGTCTTGGGCGTTAGAAGGCTTTACAGCCAGCACCACCAGGGAAGCGCCTCGGACAGCGGCGACGTTGTCGGATCCACAGTGCATCCCGGGAAAGTCTGCCTGCAGGGCGGCAATTGCCGTGGGCTGGCGCCGCGTGGCGCGGATCTTCTCAGGGCGAAGATGGCCGCCACGAATGAGCCCACCGATAAGCGCGCGGCCGATATTGCCGGCGCCAAGGACGGCAATCGACTGGGCTGCTAAGGTCATGATCGACTGTGAATGTTCACCGGACTCCAGGCGGTCTCATCAGACAACACCCTTGGTTGACGGCACGCGCGCGCCTGCAGTGTCGCGCCGCACAGCGGCGCGCAGCGCACGGGCTACTGCCTTAAAGATGGCCTCGACTTGATGGTGCGTATTGATTCCGTAAAGCACGCTGATGTGGAGCGTGCAGGCAGCCTGTTCGGCAAAGCTGTACCAAAAATGCCGAACGAGCTCTGTAGGAAAGCCGCCTACCCTATCCCGGTTGAACGCCGCTTCAAAGTGAAGCGTGAAGCGCCCCGAAAGGTCCACAACAGCACGCGCCAGAGCATCATCCATGGGCACGTATGCCAGACCGTACCGCGAGATGTAGCTCTTCTCACCCAAGGCCTGTCGGACTGCCTGCCCCAGCGTGATGCCCACATCTTCAACACTATGATGCTCATCAACGTGCAGGTCGCCCTTGCAGGACACTGAGAGATCCAGTCCGCTGTGCCGTGCGAAAAGGTCCAGCATATGATCCAGGAACCCTATCGCCGTGGTGTTCTTGTGCTGGCCGGTCCCGTCTAGGTTTATGCGTACCGTTACATCGGTTTCACGGGTGGCTCGCCGCACGGTGGCAATCCGATCTTGTAAGGCCTGCGATTCAGTCATTGGTACTTTGCGATACGAACGTAAAAATAAGGCACGGCGCGTGCCCCACCCGATCAAGATAGGGTGAAAGCCCGCGGAAGTGGATCACGCATGTACGGGAAGGGTACAATCAGGTTCATGTCTTGATATACTCCGACGCGAGGCTTGAGTGAGTGAAAAGGCGTTTAAGCGGATTTTGGTCACCTCCGCGTTGCCGTATGCAAACGGCCCCATCCATATTGGTCACTTAGCTGGCGCGTATCTGCCTGCTGACCTGTATTGCCGCTACCAGCGACTGAATGGACGCGACATCGTGTATGTCTGCGGCTCTGATGAATTTGGTGTGGCGATTGTGGTACGTGCGCTGCACGAAGGCACCTCCCCTCAGACGATTGTCGACCGGTTCCATCCCTTAATCCGAGATAGCTTTGCCGCCTTTGGCATGAGCTTTGACCACTACGGGCGCACATCAGGGCCCGTTCACAAGGAGACCAGCCAAGACTTCTTTAGGCGCCTTGCGCACGAGAATGTCTTCGTGCTGAAGACGGACGAGCAGCTCTACGACGCCAAGGCTGGCGTCTTCCTTGCTGACCGCTTTGTCAAGGGCACCTGCCCACAATGTGGATACGAAGACGCCTACGGCGACCAGTGTGAGCGTTGTGGTACCTCGCTGAGCCCGGCTGAAATCTCCAATCCGCGCAGCACGCTTTCCGACGCCGTTCCGGAGTTTCGCGAAACTACCCACTGGTACCTCCCGTTGGGAGACTGGCAAGCGCGCTTGGAAGCATTTGTAGATTCCCACCCAGAATGGAAGCCCAACGTCCTCGGCCAGATCGGGGCGTGGTTCACCAATGGCCTCCGTGACCGCGCCATCACGCGTGACGTGCCTTGGGGCGTGCCGGTACCTCCGGAGGTAGCGGAAGCCGCCGGGGTAAGTGCCAGTGGCAAAGTGATCTATGTGTGGTTTGATGCGCCGATCGGATATATCTCAGCGACACGTGAGTGGTCAGAGCGCAAGGGAGATCCTGCGCTTTGGGAGCGGTATTGGAAGAACTCCGAGTCGATGCTGATTCACTTCATAGGCAAGGATAACATCGTCTTCCATACGCTGATGTTCCCGGCTATGCTGATGGGGCATGGAGACTACGTCTTGCCCGCCAATGTGCCGGCGAACGAGTTTTTGACGATAGAAGGCAAGAAGCTCTCTACCAGCCGCGGGTGGGCGGTATGGTTGCATGAGTACTTGGAGGACTTTCCGCCCGATCTCTTGCGCTATGCGCTGGCGTCTACGCTGCCGGAGTCCAAGGACTCCGACTTTAGCTGGAAAGATTTTCAGGCCCGCGTAAACTCCGAACTGGCGGACATTCTTGGCAATTTCGTCAACCGGTCGTTAACCTTTGCCGAAAAAGAATTTGGCAACGTCGTGCCGCCATTGGAAAGTCCCGGTGCGTTGGATCAGAAAGTGCTTGGGCAGCTCGCGGAATTTCCCAGGCGTATCGGGGATTCGTACAAGCGGTTTCGATTCCGCGAAGCTGTTGCCATCACCATGGATGTGGCGCGGCTGGGAAACAAGTACTTTAACGACTCTCAGCCTTGGAAGACGCGAAAAAGCAACCGGCAGGCCTGCGCGAACACTATCAACGTGTCGCTCCAGGTATGCTCCGCTTTGAGTGTGCTTATGGACCCTGTGCTCCCGTTCACGGCAGCCAGATTGCGCAGGATGCTTTGCCTGGAAGGCGTACGGTCCAGCATGCCAGACGGCCCAAAAGAGGCCCCAATAGGGTGGCATGAGGCGGGCGCACCGCTGCTTTGCGATGGGCATCCGTTAGGCAAGCGGGCAATACTATTTGCCAAGGTGGACGACGGCGTCATTGACGTCCAGGTTGCCAAGCTGTCCGGTCAAGAAGAAGAAGAAGAAGCGGCGCTGCCGTATGCCGAGCCGAAACCTACCATCGACTACGAGTCTTTTGCGAAGTTAGACCTGCGGATGGGGACCGTGCTTTCGGCCGAGCGCGTGAAGAAGTCCAGGAAGCTTGTCCGCCTTCAGGTGGACTTGGGCTACGAAAAGCGTCAGGTCCTTGCGGGGGTGGCCCAGCACTTTGAACCCGCGTCCCTGGTGGGGCGGCGCGTAGTTGCAGTGGCGAATCTCCAGCCCCGCAAGATGATGGGCCTTGAAAGCCGGGGGATGCTGCTAATGGCCGAGGATCGCGAAGGTCGCCTATCGATCGTGACCGCGGACGGCGAAGATGGCGCCGTCGTTCGGTAGCAAGTGCTTACGTGTTGATCGAGATGCCGAAGGCTGCACGCGTGGCCTCAAGCATCGCCTCCGAAAGCGTGGGATGCGGGTGCATGGTTTCCAGGATCTCGTGGTGGGTAGTCTCCAATTCGCGTGCTGCGACGGCTTCGGCTATGAGTTCCGTGGCGTCCTGCCCGATGATATGGCAGCCGAGTAGTTCGCCGTACTTCTCGTCGTAGATGACTTTGACAAAGCCGCCTGTATGGCCAGCTGCCGACGCCTTGCCGGAGGCCGAAAACGGAAACTTGCCCACCTTAACCTCATAGCCCGCTTCGAGTGCTTTGGCTTCGGTGTAGCCCACCGAGGCAATTTGCGGCTGACAGTAGGTGCAGCCTGGCACGTTGTTCTTGTTGAGCGGCTGCACGTCTTTGCCTGCGATTTTCTCAATGCACAGAATGCCTTCATGGCTGGCTTTATGGGCGAGCCAAGGGGGGCCAGCCACATCCCCGATCGCATAGACGCCAGGGGAGGTCGTCTTACTGAACTCGTCTGTGACGATGAATCCTCGGTCCGTCTTGATGCCCAACGCTTCTAAGCCTAAGTCCTCGATGTTGCCGGTGATGCCTACGGCCGAGAGGACCTGGTCGGCTTCGATTACCTTTGTGCTTCGCTTGCCCCGAACAGCGACTTTGAGCGGGGTACCACTTGTGTCGACCTCGCTCACGGCTGCACTCGTCATGATGGAGATGCCAGCCTTGCGGAAGGAGCGCTGAAGCTCCTTGGACACATCGGCGTCTTCTACAGGCACAAGCCGGTCCACCAGCTCAACCAGCGTAACCTTGCTACCCATGTGGTGATAGAAATAGGCGAATTCCACGCCGATTGCGCCAGCGCCGACGACTACCAGGCGATCCGGCCGGGAAGGCTGTAGCAGGGCCCCCTTGTAGTCAATAATGTTCTTGCCGTCAATGGGCAGGGGCGGGATTTCACGAGCACGGCCACCCGTGGCCAGGATGGTATGCTTGGCCGTTACTGTTTGCCGTTTGCCTACCGTCTTGCCGTCCATATCGACGGACGGCTCAATGCTGACGCTACCCCCGCGCAAGACTTTGGCGTGGCCACTGATGACGTCGATACTATTCTTCTTCATGAGAAACTGGACGCCCCGATTCATCTTGTTGGCAACCGCGCGGCTGCGTTGAATGACCTTCGGGAAGTCCGGCGTGACCTTGCCGTCAAGGGTCAGGCCATAGTCGGACAGATGATCGGCATAGGCCATGATTTCGGCGCTCTTCAGCAGCGCCTTCGTCGGGATGCAGCCAACGTTCAGACACACGCCGCCAAGCTTATTTTTCTCAATGACGGCCGTCTTGAAGCCGAGTTGCGTCGCACGTATGGCAGATTCGTAGCCGCCTGGACCGGTACCAACCACGATGACATCATAACTCTGGGCCATAGTTCAAGATATTCTTGTGGTAAGAGTACAGTGAAAATATACAGCAGCTGGGCGTGCTGCCGGCGTAATTGCACGTGAAAACGGCTCACTGTCCGCCCTGCACTGGCAGTAAATCCCTAGCATGCACCCAAGGCACATCCGGGGGTACGCGCAGCGAAAAGTCCAGACCATCAGGATCCAATACCACCGCACGGAAATGCGCGGAAACGGCTACACCTTCGCCCGGGCGCTGAAGAATCACCCGTTTGGGGTACTGCATTCCCTGGACGCTAGCAAATTCCGGATACAGGAGTGATTCAAGAACTGCACCATCCGGCGTTCGTCTCTCGAGTAGCACTACGCGCCAGAGTGCCGGATCAATGACATAGCGAGTCAGCGAGTCTTCGCTTCTGAGGGCATATTGCGCCGATGCGTATTCCACCGTCCAGAGTTCGTCCGCATCTGGAGCCAGGAGCCCCAGGAGCCGCTCAAAGAGATCGTCTCCAGAGAATAGGCCGGGCACTAGTTGGCTCATGAATGCCACCGGGCCGTATACCACCTGTTTCTCAAGTCGATCGTAATAGAAAAAGCTGTCGGGTGTGGTCCAAAGGCGCCCGGCTTCGATGCGGAGCGCCGAGGCGGACAGTGAGGCAAAGAGTGAGTCCCCTCGGCGGTGCGAGATCTCTGCCCGAACGCTTCCGTTGAACGCCGGAGAGCGTATCGACAGGTCAGCCTGGATCTGCAGCGTAGAGTGGGAGGTTTGCGCCATGTCTTGGACATTCCGGACCACTTCCATGGCACTCAGCGAAAGACCATCGGAGGTTTTCACCACGCTGCGACTGCTGCCGCATCCCCCCGCAGTCACGGCAAGCGCCAAGGTCAGGTACAGTTTCATTTGGTTCGCTGTTGTGGGCCTGCGCCCCAGGACAGCTTGGAGCGGAGCGTGTGGAAGTAGTTCCGCCCGGCCAGCCGGACCAGCCTAACGGTGTGGGAAGCGCGCTGAATCCGTATGAGAGATCCATCAGACATCGCTCGACTCGTGCCGTCAACAGCCAGAACGCATGGCAAACTAGCCTCGGCAACCTGGATGTCAATTACTGAATTGCCCGATAGTACTACTGGTCGCACCGTGAGGCTATGGCTCGCAATCGGCGTAACTAGGAGCGCATCCGTACCGGGGGCGACAATGGGGCCGCCTGCCGCAAGAGAATACGCTGTGGAACCCGTCGGCGTGGCAACGATCAGGCCGTCGGCCCAATACGTGTCCAAAGCCATTCCGTCGGCCGTGACGCTTATCGCCACCAGTCCTGCGGATTCCGCGCGGGCCACAACGACATCATTCAGGGCCCACTGCACGGCGGTCTGAGCAGCTCCCGTTGCGACCGACAGGGCCAATCGTGGCTCTACTTGATAGGCGCCGGCTTCCAGGAGCTTGATGGCTTCCCGCACGTCTGCGATGTCCACCTCAGCCAAAAAGCCAAGGCGGCCCAGGTTAATGCCCAGGATCGGGGTACCGGTTTGGGCCACATGGTGCGCCGTGCGCAACAGCGTGCCGTCGCCGCCAAAGGAAAGGATGATGTCGGGTGCTTTCTCGGGCGTGACGGCAAGGTGCAGCTTGGGAATCCGCGCCCGAAGGCCCGCGGCAACGTCAGCGTGAAGGCTATACGGAAGTTCCTGCGACCGTAGCCACTGAAGCAGGGAGGCAATAGGGTCCCAGATTTCTTCCTTGCTCGTGTTGCCAGCAATGCCGTAAACCATGATCAAATATTTGCAGTGAGACTGCCTTTACGTACCTTACGATAGGCTGCGTCGCATTGGAACAGCAGCTACGCTTTTGCGATAGACCCACTTATACGCAACAAATCTAAATTGCATCATGCCGCGGCATGTTGTCATCATTGGAAATGGGGTTACAGGCGTCACGGCTGCGCGGTTCATCCGAAAGCTAGGCACCGCGCGCATAACCTTGATTTCGGCCGAAACGGACCACTTCTATTCGCGGACGGCACTTATGTACATCTACATGGGCCACATGCGCTACAAAGAGGTCAAGCCGTACGAAGACAGCTTCTGGGAAAAGAATGGCATTGACTTGGTGCGCGGTTACGCAACGGAGATTGATACTGCCAGGAAACGCGTGAGCGTGGGCGGAGGCCGCGTAGTGGACTACGACGCGTTACTGCTGGCCACTGGCTCTCAGTCAAACATGTTTGGCTGGCCGGGCCAAGACCTTGATGGCGTGCAAGGTCTCTACGGCATCCCGGACCTCGTGACTATGGAACGGTGGACCAATGGGATCATCCGTGCCGTGGTGGTAGGCGGCGGCCTGATTGGCATCGAGATGGCGGAGATGCTGCACGTGCGGCATATCCCCACCACGTTCCTGGTGCGCGAGAAGGGGTACATGGACTACCTACTGCCCAAGGAGGAGTCCGACATGGTGAACCAGGAAATCCGAGATCATGGCATCGACCTGCGACTTGCGACGGAGCTGAAGGCCATCTTGCCAGATGAGGCCGGGCGCTGCCGCGTCGTTACCACCAAGGGTGGGGAAGAGATTCCGTGCCAGTTTGTCGGCCTCACCGTAGGGGTGCACCCCAACCTCGACCTTGCAAGGGCATCGGGCATAGAGACGAACCGCGGCATTGTAGTCAACGAGTATTTTGAAACGAGCGCGCCGGACGTGTATGCAGCGGGAGACTGCGCCGAATTTGACCGCGATGGCATCGGTAGTCGGCGCGTGGAGCAGCTATGGTACACTGGACGCCGGCACGGCAAGACAGTTGCACGCACGATCTGTGGCCTGCGTACTTATTACGATCGGGGCGTATTCTTCAATTCAGCGAAATTCTTCACCATTGAGTACCAGACCTACGGCGACATTCGGGCAAGCTTGCCGGAGGGCGTCAGCACCATTGTCTGGAAGGATGAAGCGGCCAAGAAGCTCTTGCGTATTGACTACGAAACGCGTAGCGGCGTGGTGCAGGGATTCAATGCGCTGGGGACACGGCTGCGCCACGATGTGTGCGAGCGCTGGATCCTTCGCGGTGCCACCGTCGACGAAGTGCTGAAGGGCTTTTCACGTGCGCACTTCGATGCGGAATTCGGCCGGCGCCATGTCCGCAGCCTTGCCCGCATGTACCAACCAACCGCAATAAGCCATGCGTAGCACTCCTAGCCTTCAGCTTACAGCGCCGGGCAGCGCATACAGTCTGCGCGACAAGGTCGGGCTGGCATTAATCGGTGCAGGACTGGTAGCGCTGCTCTGCGTGATGTTTGGTGGGGGAGAAGCAGCACGCACTACAAGCCTTTGGCTCACTATGGGCTTAGTCACCGCCGGTTGCGGCGTGCTTTTCAGCGGCTATTTCAAGCGCCCGGCCGGCGTAGACAACAACCATGTGTGGTTCTCGCCTGCTACGGCACGCGGCATGGCCGGCTGGCTTCTGGGGATCGTCTTTACGGGCTTCTATGTCATCCTGTACTGGGCTCCGCACAATCTGGAGCACCTCGTTCGCATGACGGACTCGCTCAGCTACTTGCTTCGCCATGAGGCGGCGGACAGGTGGTTTCTATACGGGTTCTTCTATACGATGGCGGTGCTGATTATGGGCTCTCGCATGATCATCAAGTACCGAGACAACCGGTACCAGATCGTGCGGACGATCAGTGTGATGTTCTTTCAGCTGGGCTTTGCTTTTCTGATCCCGGGCCTGCTGAAGGTGCTCAACCAGCCGGAGTACTACTTCAGCTACTTCTGGCCGCTCAAGTACGACTACATATGGCCCAGCAGCATATCCTACTTCACCAATGCTTCGAGCCTCGGCGTCTTCATGGTGTTTTGGGGCATAATGGGCACGGCCGTTGCGACACCGGTCCTCACTTACTTTTTTGGGAAGCGCTGGTACTGCTCGTGGGTATGCGGCTGTGGAGGCCTTGCCGAAACTGCCGGGGATCCGTTTCGTCACCTTTCTGACAAGTCAACCAGTGCCTGGAAGGTGGAGCGTTGGATGGTGCACTCCGTACTAGTGTTCGTGGTTCTGACAACGGGGCTCCTTTGGGCGAATAGCGCTGCGGGCGGCGGCATTCTGGGCACCCTATCCGGCCAGTTTTCGCGGTGGTACGGCTTCTTCATCGGGCTGATCTTCGCCGGCGTTATCGGGGTTGGGTTTTATCCCATTATGGGTACACGTGTCTGGTGCCGGTTTGGTTGCCCGATGGCGGCGGTGTTAGGGCTCTTGCAGAAGTACATTTCGCGCTTCAGAATCACTACCAATGGCGGCCAGTGCATTTCCTGCGGAAACTGCTCCACATATTGCGAGATGGGCATCGACGTGCGGTGGTATGCCCAGCGTGGTCAAAACATAGTTCGCGCGTCGTGCGTGGGGTGCGGGATGTGTGCCACGGTATGCCCGCGTGGTGTGTTGCGGCTGGAGAACTCCTCCATAAGCGGACGCTACAACGGGCCGGTTTTGATCAATGAAGATCGGGTGTCTGTTCAGCTCGATGAGGGGTGGAAGGCCAGCCGTCCTATGATGCCGCCTGGCCAGGAGGACATCCCTATTCTCACAGAGCGTGACGCGCAGGCCATGCAACTGGGCGGGCTCCGCGCTTCCTGACGCGTTTCGAATGGCCCTTCGCGGACTGGCAGTCCTCGGTGTACTGCTTTGGGGGTGCGGCGAGTCCAGGCCGGTAGCTACTTCGGCAGAGGATCTCTTAGCAGCAGTGCATGCGCTGCAGCAGGCGGCAGCAGAGGTGGGATTGTGTCAGGCGCTGAAGGGCAGGATGGCAGCTGATGCAATTGTTCTTGCGCCGGTGCCTCTGCCGAAAGACGCCTGGACATGCTACTACCGGGATGCAACGGCCCACATTCACCTTGTCGAGGTGGCGGCTGCCGGCGACTTCGGTTACACTGCAGGCACTTGGCCGGCAACGGATTCTACCACATGGCAGGTTTCTGTCTGGCGTCTTCAGCCTGACAGCACGTGGATGGTGGAAGCAAACGTCGTGACCCAGCACCCTTTAGCGGCGATACGTACAGGATCGATGGTGCGTTTGGGCGAGGGGTGGATACGGGCCAGCCGGAAGTTATACCAGGAAGCCGCACGCGTTGCGATGCTGAAGGCGGACCGCGACTTGGCGGCGGCCTCCATGGATGTGGGAGCCGGGGCTGCCTTTGCGGGCGTGCTGGCAGATTCTGCGCTGTACCTGTCTGACGGACAGTCTCTGGCGGAAGGCCGGCAAGCGGCGCTGGAGCGCATTCACCGGCAGGCGGGCATGATGACGTGGGTTCCAGTCGACGGCGCCATTGGCGCCGCAGGGGACTTGGGCTACACGTATGGCATTCAGACGGTACGGCCGCTCCTTTCAGATACCACGCTTCAGTCCCGTGCGTACCTGCGCATTTGGCGGGCGCGGCCGGATAGCACATGGCAGGTGGTACTGGACGTGCAAGCACGCGCGGCACCCGGCCAGTTGTGACATTGTGCGCCGCTTATGCGTACATGCGACATCAGAAACTGCGCCATGCTTGAGCCCAACCACGACTTGCTGCCCGCTGCTCCGATGACTTGGTTCGCGGACGTTCACTACCGCGCTGTCCCGCGGCTTATCGCTTGCGCGATCCTGGAGACATCCAATGGACTGTTTCTGGTGGACCCTGGCCCGACCGTTTCGCTTGGCGCCCTTGAAGCTGCCCTGGCAGCCAGCGGAACCGGATTCCGCGATGTGCGTGGCTTGCTGCTGACCCATATACACCTGGATCATGCGGGGGCTGCGGGTACCATTGTTCACGCGCATCCCCATGTTAAAGTCTTTGTGCATGAGCGGGGTGCCCGCCATCTGGTCCGCCCGGACAGACTATTGGCCAGCGCCACACGCATCTATGGTGATCGAATGAATGCCCTCTGGGGCGCATTCTTGGCGACCCCGGACGCCAATGTGCATGTGCTGCAGGGCGGGGAGCGCCTTCGACTTGGCGACCGGTCGCTGCGAGTGGCCTATACGCCTGGACATGCCAGTCACCATGTATGCTACCTGGACGAATTGACGGGGACCGCGTTTGCAGGTGACACGGCCGGGATGTGCGTTATGGGAACGCGGTACATTGTGCCAGTAGCGCCACCACCAGACATTGACGTTGAAGCTTGGCGGACAAGTCTTGCGCTCCTGCGTTCTTGGGATCCCGACCGGCTATTCCTGACTCACTTCGGTCCGTCTACGGATGTAGCGTGGCACTTGGATCATGCAGAAGAGAGGCTGGGGTTGTGGGCTGCGGCGGTGCGTGCATCGTTAGGTTGTGCAGGCGATGATGCTGCGCGTGCCGCGCGCTTCCACAGGCGTGAGATGGCGCATGCATTCGAGGCGCTGAACGAGCAAGATCGGCTGCCCTACCAGCATATGGGTCAGCCGCGCGAAAGCTGGTATGGGCTGGCACGGTACTGGCGAAAAGTGCGCAGCGTGTCGGCACAATAACACGAATGCCATATGGCCATCTGGAAACAACATGTGACACCCGAGATGCTTAATGCCCGCAGCGTCGGAACGATGATGGAAGCGTTGGGCATCTGCTATTCAGAGGTAGGTGAGGACTACCTCTGCGGCACGATGACAGTGGATGCGCGCACGAAGCAGCCGGCCGGCCTAATGCACGGCGGCGCGTCGGTGGCGCTGGCGGAGTCGTTGGGGAGCGCCGCAGCCCGGCTATGCGTTGACGAGGCCAAGCAGACCATTGTGGGTCTGGAAGTGAATGCGAATCACATCCGAGCAATTCGTAGTGGCGTCGTTACCGGCACTGCGCGCCCTGTTCACTTGGGGCGCAGCACACACGTGTGGATGATTGACATACGCGACGAGGCGCAGCAATTAGTGGCGACCAGCCGCCTGACGGTAGCTGTACTTCCCAAGATGCGATAGGGCATGGCGTACGCCGTCAAGGAGATCTTCTACACGCTTCAGGGCGAGGGGGCTCGCACCGGACGCCCGGCCGTGTTCTTGCGCTTTGCAGGGTGCAACCTGTGGTCCGGCCTGGAAAGAGATCGCCACGACGCGGTCTGCCAGTTTTGTGACACGGAATTCGTGGGTCTGGATGGGCCGGGAGGTGGGCGGTTTCTGTTGCCTGGAGATTTGGCGGACACAGTTGCACGGGCTTGGCCGGGCTCCTGCTGCACGGAGGAGCGGCCCTACGTCGTATGTACAGGGGGCGAGCCGCTGCTGCAGCTTGATGCGAAATTGGTGCGCGCCCTGCATTCAGCAGGCTTTGAAGTTGCCGTAGAAACCAACGGCACGCTTCCTCCGCCCGAAGGAGTGGACTGGATTTGCGTCAGCCCAAAAGCCGGAGCTCCTCTGGTGCTGACAAGCGGCCATGAGCTCAAGCTTGTGTACCCGCAGCCGGGTGCGATGCCGGAAGCCTTTCTGGGGCTTGCATTTGACTTTTTCTACCTGCAGCCAATGGACGGACCCAGTATAGACGCACACACGCAGGCTGCCATGGAGTATTGCTTGCAGCACCCGCCGTGGCGCCTCAGTCTACAGACGCACAAGGTGCTTGGGTTGCCCTGACTGGGCTGGAGTGCCACGGGCGATGGTTTCAGCTAGCGCTGTGGCGCGGAGGCTGCCGCAGGTGCAGTGCGATCTCAACATCTACACGGCGTAAAGGGAGCCAGGCTTAAGTAATAACAGGTCCAGACGGGATGTGCAGGCGTGCGCGCCGCAGTAGGCCCGCTCCTATGGCAACCGGGCCGGCAAAATGGCGACTCCTCAGCCATTCCCTATTCCGTCCGATATGGGTAGCACGGCGAGCAGGCGGCAGATAGGTCTCCGCATGAGTATGAAGAGTCACACAAAAGGCTGGGCAACTTCTGTGCTCGATCGACCGCGGTCGGGTTGTCTAGAGCCTTCCATAGTCAATCTGGAAAGGAAACACGGTTTCTCTGCCGTTGCGGGCGCCGTATCTCGGCTCTATGTCCGGCTCATGCGCTACGGGCATGGTGGGGGGCTTCCAGCATCCGGCCTGCTGGAGGGCGTATAGGAGCTTACTTAAGTGATTGGCTTTTCAAATTCACAAGGGATAGGGCGCACGATGGTTGATTCGAGTGCCGGGGCAAGCAGAAGGGCGGGGAATTTGTTGGAGCTCAGCGCATTGACATCGAGATGTCCCGTGTCATTGACACGGACGCGGGCAAGGAAAAGCCGCCTGCGGGGTGCACCAGCATGCGGGTGCAGGGCATCCTTCGGGCTGCCTAGGCGGGTGAGCAGGCGAATCAATTCCCCATTCGCCACACTTTGCCTGTTAACAGTAAGCGGAGCGATTGAAGGGCAGGATCGGACGGTGTTCCAAGACCGTGTTTCAAGACGTTCGCCCCCCTAGCGTCTTCCCTGGATTACGTGTGGCATGGTGCACCTCAGCAAAAATGTCGGAGTGCGCGCGCCGACCCCGCCTCCTCCGGTTGAGCCAACGCTAGCGCAGCCCCCTTGGCAATTGCCCACAATACGGTGGGATTGTGGGTGTCGGCGGCAAGGAATCCGAGTGGCAAGAAACTTGCAGTAAATCGGGAACGGTCGTTATGAGCATTTGTACAACAAAAGTGTTGACAACAATATAGTTGAATTATGACGTCAATATCACACTAACTCCAAAACAAGGAGGTATCCATGAAAATATCCACTGGCCGCTGGGTAAGCGGCAACGACTTCTTTGATCGCGAGACCGAATTGGAAATTCTGTCGAAGCTGGTTCGTGACGGCAACCACGTATTGGTGACCGGGCAGCGGCGCATGGGAAAGACTAGCGTGATCCGGGAGCTAGGGCAGCGACTCGAGGCTCACGGTTGGGCCTTTTTCTTCACCGATGTGGAGGGCGCGACCTGCGAGGAAGACGTAATTGCAGAGATTGCACAGGCCGTATATCCGATTGCTTCCTCCAGATCGCGCATTTTCTCCAAGTTTGGAAGCTGGTTCCTTAAAAGCATTGAGGAGATTGGTGTTCATCACGTAAAGGCCAAGTTTCGGGCTGGCCTCACGGCCGGTAACTGGCGGCGGCACGGTGAGCAGTTACTACGTGATTGTGCCGCACATGACAAACCGATTCTCCTTGTGATCGACGAGTTGCCAATCTTTCTAAAGCGAATGCTTAGGGAATCGGAAGGCAAGCAACGAGTCGAAGTATTTCTGAGTTGGCTGCGCCATGCACTTCAAAGTATCGACAGCAGATCGCTGGTTGTTATCGTATCGGGTAGTATAGGGCTTCAGCCTCTCGTGCGGCGCCTCGGCATCTCTGACCGTATCAACTATCTTTATTCCATTCGCGTGGGACCGTGGGACCGTGACACTAGTGCCAAGTGCTTTCATCGTCTTGCAGAAGCCTACCAGCTACAGGTAGAGGAGGGCGTGGCAG
Organism: Rhodothermales bacterium; assembly: GCA_965262785.1. GTDB lineage: Bacteria > Bacteroidota > Rhodothermia > Rhodothermales > Bin80. Next base: position 3,678,346 of record OZ253559.1, on the reverse strand, counting down.
CCGCTGTATACGACCGGCTTGGCATCGGCATCCCGCACCACGTACAGTCCTTCTTCGCTCGGCTGCACGAATATGCTATGCAGGGGCGAGACCGCGTGACAGTGAAGGATGTCGACCTGGTTTATCAGAACTCACTCCTAGGCCCGCAGGGGCAGATCGACCTCGATCATTATGCAAGCCGCCTTAAGGATGGGCTGGAAAACGACTATCCCATCGCCATGGAAATCCTGGCCGCGGCAGCTCTTCAAGATGTGTTTACGACGAGTTCGCGCCGGCACCTTGAGCAATTGATCGACGATGCGCCCGGGCGCATTACGGAAGTGATCGACATCCTGGTGCACGATGGCTATCTCGCGGAGGGCGCCGATGGGTACCGCTTTTTGTCGCACTTGCTCAAAGACTGGTGGGCGGCGCGCTTCCGCGGCCATTACATCCCCCTCGAAAATCGCCGACCTAACAACGAACTACAAGGACCTCTGCAATGAGCGAACCAGCTCGCCGTACAATCCGCAAGTTCAATCCAGGGACATTCCAGTCCGACGACGAGGTGAAAGCCCAGTTCGTGGTCAGAAAGCGTGAGCTCGATGTGGTACTGGAAGTCCTGCGCGGGAATATTGATTCGCCCTCCTGCCAGCATGTCTTGGTTGTGGCTCCTCGTGGCCGGGGAAAAACCATGCTACTGGCTCGCGTCGCTGCAGAGCTGCGGACAGGCTCCGAATTTTCTGGCTGCCTGTTGCCCGTCCGGTTCATGGAGGAAAGCAAGGAGATCTTCAATATGGCTGACTTCTGGCTAGAGACACTGTTTCATCTTGCCAAGGAGGTCACTGTACGAAATTCCGATTTCGCACGAGAACTTCGCGGAACGTATGCCAGCTTGACTAAGCGCTGGGGTGAGCAGTCGCTCGCAGACGACGCTTATGCGGCGGTTCTGGATGCGGCGGAATTCCTGGATAAAAAGCTCGTACTCATGGTTGAGAACCTGCAAGCGCTCAGTAGGGATGTGGACAAGGATTTCGGCTGGGAGTTGCGCAAAATGCTGCAGATGGAACCCAAGGTCATGCTGCTTGCCTCTGCCACCAGTCGCTTCAAGGGTCTGGACAAGGCTAACCAGCCATTCTTCGAGCTTTTTCGGATCATCTGCCTAGATCCACTGAATACCGACGAGTGTCGCCGCTTGTGGAAGGTGGTAAGCGGCGACACGGTGACCACGCGCGAGATGAGGCCGCTTGAAATCCTTACCGGCGGCAGTCCCCGCCTCCTTGTCATCATCGGTGGGTTGGCGCAGCACCGGTCGCTGCGTCGCTTGATGGAAGACCTGGTAACGCTGATCGACGACCACACTGAATACTTCCGAAGTCATCTGGAGGTCATTGGTAAGACAGAACGGCGGGTTTATATCGCGTTGATTGACCTATGGCAATTGTCGACTCCTGGCGAGGTCGCAGCGCGGGCTCGCATGGACATCCGAAAAGTATCTACTATGCTCGGACGACTGGTCACGCGTGGCGCGGTGGTCTGGGAAGGTAGAGGCAAGAAGCGGCAGTACGCTGCTTCGGAACGGCTCTACTGCATCTACTACAAGCTGCGGCGTGAACGCGGGGAGGCGGCTGTTGTACGAAATCTGATCCATTTCATGGCTGCTTTCTACAGCAAGGCAGAGTTGAGAGAGATATTCTATGAGTTGGATGTGGAGGGACCGTTATCGAAGACCTTTCTCGAAGGAATCGAGCAAGCGCGGATCGAACTGCCGGTAATTGACAGTGTCCTTTCTTGCATGATGCATCCAGGTGTTGAGGAACTATTACCTAGCCAGACCGGCTCCTTCGGCCGTGTTGTTGCGGTAACAAACGGCACCCGATCGCTCGAGCAGCCCTTGCAAGAGATTTTCGATGCATTCAACGCGAAAGCATACGAGAAAGTAATCGAGGCTGCGGACAAGGCATTCGCCTCTCGGAGCATAGGTTGGTCCCGAGTGCCGGAGGCTAGCATTGCGCGGGCATTTTATGAGAAAGCCATAGCACAGGAGCATCTCGGAGACTTGGAGGGGGCGCTCAGGGCGTACGACGAAGTAATTGAACGCTTTGGCAGCAGCGATGCGGCGGCTCTTCAGCGCCCGGTTGCCGCGGCATTGCTCTGCAGGGGACATGTACGACGAAGTCTCGGAGACTTGGAGGGGGCGCTCAGGGCGTACGACGAAGTAATTGAACGCTTTGGTAGCAGCGATGCAGCGGCTATACAGCGCCCGGTTGCCACGGCGTTGCTCGACAGGGGACATGTACGACGAAGTCTCGGAGACTTGGAGGGGGCGCTCAGGGCGTACGACGAAGTAATTGAACGCTTTGGCAGCAGCGATGCGGCGGCTCTTCAGCGCCCGGTTGCCGCGGCATTGCTCTGCAGGGGACATGTACGACGAAGTCTCGGAGACTTGGAGGGGGCGCTCAGGGCGTACGACGAAGTAATTGAACGCTTTGGCAGCAGCGATGCAGCGGCTCTTCAGCGCGCGGTTGCCACGGCGTTGCTCAACAGGGGACATGTACGACGAAGTCTCGGAGACTTGGAGGGGGCGCTCAGGGCCTGCGACGAAGTAATTGAACGCTTTGGCAGCAGCGATGCGTCAGATCTACAGCACTCGGTTGCCGAGGCGTTGCTCAACAGGGGACATGTACGACGAAGTCTCGGAGACTTGGAGGGGGCGCTCAGGGCGTACGACGAAGTAATTGAACGCTTTGGCAGCAGCGATGCGTCAGATCTACAGCACTCAGTTGCTGCTGCGTTGCTCAACAGGGGACGTGCTCAACGCGAACTCGGAGATTCGGAGGGAACGATCAGGGCCTGCGACGAAGTAATTGAACGCTTTGGCAGCAGTGATGCAGCGGATATACAGCACTCGGTTGCCATAGCGTTGCTCGACAGGGGACGTGCTCGACACGAGCTCGGAGATTTAGAGGGGGCGCTCAGGGCGTACGACGAGGTGGTTGAACGCTTTGGCAGCAGCGATGCAGCGTATATACAGCACCCGGTTGCTGCTGCGTTGCTCGACAGGGGACGTGCTCGACACGAGCTCGGAGATTTAGAGGGGGCGCTCAGGGCGTACGACGAGGTGGTTGAACGCTTTGGCAGCAGTGATGCAGCGGCTCTACAGCGCCCGGTTGCCATGGCGTTAATCAACAGGGGAGGTGTTCGACGCGAGCTCGGGGATTTGGAGGGAGCGCTCAGGGCGTACGACGAGGTGGTTGAACGCTTTGGCAGCAGTGATGCAGCGGCTCTACAGATCCAAGTCGCCAATGCGTTGCTATTCAAAGGTGCGATACAAACCGAGATCGGTCGTCCAGAGACTACTCTACATACATGTGGAGAGATCAAACGCAAGCTTCGTTTCTTGACGGGTGAACGGCACAACAGATTCGCGTGGCGAGAAATGCATTTGCGGGCAAGGGCACTGCTAGTTCAAGGCAAACTGCAGACGGCTATGGGTGTGTTTCGCTCAGCGTATCCCGTGCTTGTACATAGCGACGACACAATGACGCACCAGATATTGAAGCTTGTCATGTCCTTGATTAAAGCTGGTGCGTCGGCGCACGACGTTATCACAATTCTTTTAAGCGACAAGGCAAAAGCGGAGACACTTACACCCCTCCTCGTAGCCCTACGCCAGCATGCTGGCGAAACGGTTCGTGCGCCAAACGAGGTGCTCCAGGTTGCGAAGGATATCCTAGATGAATTGAGCGAAGAGCCGGGAATTTGAATGGACTCCGGCAGGTTGGCCAACGCGGGGGTTGCGAGGACAGGCGTTGTGGGCTCGGCATGGGGTTGCGCGGGACTGAAGCGGCCCCCGGCCGCGCGCCACCTTCCTTAACCTCGATATTCCGGCATCCTCAGTTGTAGCTGCCCGGCAAAGACTTACGACAGCCTTCAGCAAGGCCGTAAACGGCTGACTCTGTGGCCCGCGAGCCTAGAATGGCAGCGGCGTGCCCTCCTTCTGCGTGCAGTCCCAATAAATGTCCCGCAGGCGCAGCGTTACCGGACCTGGGACTCCTTCACCAATGGTGCGGCCATCAACTTCCAGGACCGGAGATAGCTCGCCCATAGTGCCTGTCGTAAAGACCTCGTCCGCGCTATGGACCTCGGTCGTGGATATATTGCGCTCTACAGCCTCGATGCCTTCGGCCCTTGCCAGATCCAACACCTTGGCACGAGTAATACCGGGCAGACAGCTATCCGCATGCGGAGTCAGTAAGGTGTCCCGCTTGACGAGGAAGATGTTAGTGGCATTGGTTTCTGAAACAAACCCATGAATATCGAGCATGATGGCGTCATCTACGCCCGCCAAGTTTGCCTGAATCTTCGCCAGGATGTTGTTGACGAGATTGTTGTGGTGGATTTTGGAGTCCAGACACTGCGGCGTGTTGCGCCGAACAGATGAGGTTATGAGCCGGATGCCCGTTTCAGCGTAGACCGGCTTTTTCCACTCAGCAAGGATGATGAGAGTTGATCCGAACTTGTTTAGCCGCGGATCCATGCCGGAAGTCGTCTTTACCCCCCGCGTCAGCGTCAGGCGAACATGCGTTTCATCACGCATGTGGTTGGCCTCAAGCGTGCGGAACAAGGCGGACTTTATCGCTTCACGGTTGGGAATGTCTGCAAACGCCATCGCCTTCGCCGAATCCCGGAGGCGATCAAGGTGGGCGTCCAGCGAAAACACTCGTCCGCCATAAACGCGGATTCCTTCCCACACGGCGTCACCACCTTGTACCACGCTGTCAAAAACCGAAATTTTGGCATCATCGCGAGGAACCAACTTTCCGTCTACGTAGACGATCAGTGTGTTATTGCGAGCATCAGGCAGGCTGATATGCATTGCGCTGAGGGTTTGTGCTGTTGGAGTTAGGCTCTGATCGCAAATCGATAGAGATGGTCATAGTAGGGCTTGCACTCCCTGAGCAACGGCTCAAGAAATGCAGGGTACGGCGCCGTCTTCGCTTTGTAAGGAGAAAAGCCGGTTGTAGCATGGATCACATGATACCAGTGGGGTGCCCATACGCCTTCTTCGGGCCTGGGGCCAGCCGGCCATTGGAGCATAGACTCCTCAAATGCCATCCCCAAATGTTCGCACAGCTGCGACAGGACACTGCGCGGGTTGACCAAGAGCTGCCGAGCGTCAAGTACTGCCGGCTTATAGCCGCGGTCACGAAGGTAGTCCATGAGGTCTGCTTGCCGCTGCAGCGCGGTATCTGCTAAAGTGGGTTGCGGGACCTGGTTGATCAGCGAGGGCAGCATCTCTCTGGGATCCCGTATCAAGAACACGGTGGTGACCTTTTCCAAGAAACCCCAGTCGAGGTCCACGAGGTGGTGCCCCATATTCTTGACAAAGAGCACGGGTCTATCACAGGGCCCCAAAAGCACTTCCTGTACGACGCGTACTCCATCATTGTCCATAGCCTTCAGTATTTCGTCGCGGCCTGGATGCTGAGCACCAGTGCACCGCAGGTAGTGCGCGTACAGCGGCTCGTCAACGACACGCGTATCCGCGCGCTGAGCAAACGCGTACATCAGTGCGGTAGACACGTTGCGCGGTCCGGACCAGAGGTTTATTCTAAGTTGTGGGAGGGCCGGCATGGTGCTTCTTGATTGGGAGGCAAGATTCACGGGCTAAGATGCCTGATACAAAGGGCAGCGCTAGAGCTGCAGCGTGAGCGATTGAAATTTTTGCGTGCGAAGGGCAAGCGCGTCAATTTAAGAATTGCCAGGCGTAGCTTTAAACCCCGTTGTGGCAAACCCAAATCTAGTTGACAATGAGTGATTCGCGTGTGATCAGACCGGTCATGGAGGCCGCAGGGGAGGTGGCCATGGCGCACTTTACGCACGCGACCGCAACGCTGAAGGCTGACCGCACCGTAGTCACTGAAGCAGACCTGGCCGTTCAGGCGCTCCTGGTTAATGCGCTTGTGCAGAACTATCCGCTCGACGGCATCATTGCCGAAGAGGAGGACTTGCGCAAGGGGTCGCGCAGTGGCCGCTATTGGACCGTGGACCCTATTGATGGCACGGTGCCCTTTGTAGCCGGTTTGACAAGTTGGAGCATTGCGCTGGGGCTGCTGGAAAAGTGCCAACCGGTATCCGGCTATGTGTACGTCCCAGCCTCTGCAGACTTCTACCATTCGGAGCCCGGCCGCCCAGCCTGCCGCAACGGTAGGCCCATGCGTGTGAAGAGTCCAGGTCCGCTTGGACCGCAAAGGGGATCGCACAAATTCAAGTTGGGAATTGGAGAGTTGCTGTGGAGGTGGACCCTAGTCTCCACCATTCCTTTCCAATCATATGAACCCCTCACAGCCTGTTTTGGGGAGGGCTAAGGCACCTTTAGACGCCCAGATCAATCCCTCCGGTGACTCGCGGCGGCTTCTGATGAAGCTCTGCACGCACATACTGCAACAATTGACCACCGACTGGCCCATTCCGGCAGCGCAGCAGCAGCCGGCGCCACCGCCCGTAGTGATCAAGGCTTCTGCTGCGGCCCAGGACACAAAGCCGGACTCGGCGCAGTTGAATGAAGCGTGGCAGCTGTTGCATTCGCGCAGTCTGCAAGACGACCCGATCGTTGCGATCTGGCTGCGCGGGCTGTGCCCACGCGGCGTTAACATCGTTCTTGGAGCGGGTCTGACCATCACGGGCTATCGCCGCATACTTGGCCTTGTAGCGTGCTACCCTGAAAACGTCTCTGCTCTTACGTCCTTTGTGCAGTCGCTGTCCGATCGTGGTCTTTCGGCCGCCGATGGGCTGCTCTGTGTGCTGCCCAGCAGTACGGGACTTCAATCGGCGGTGCGCCAGGTGTTCGGCGCCAAGGTCGCTATACAGCGCTGTCTCAATTCGCTGTTGGATCAAGTCACCTGTGGTCTTCCGGAAAACCTTGTTCCTGTGTATCGCAATCGCCTCCGCCAGGCATGGAATGGGTTCGATGCCCGGGAAGCTGAACGCGCACTCACCCGTATTCACCAGGACTTGACGCGCGTCAATCGGTCCGCAGCGAAGGTTTTATGGGAGGGCCTGGAGCAATCTCTGACGATTCAACGCACGGGCATGCTGCTCAAGCTCGACCGGGGGCTGCGCGTGATGCGCTTCATGAATGCCATCGGTCGCAGGTTGCAGACCCCGGCCAGCGCCGTTTTCCAGCGACGCGAACAGATGGCACTGGCACTGTTGGAACACGAGGCTCAGCTGCGCCGTGTGGCCCATGCGGCCTATCTGCCACAACTTCGTGAGATTCTCATCAACCTCAACGCCGTATGATGACCCATACCCCTATGCTGGATCAATCACTCATCGAGGACCTTCGGGGGCTTGCGCAAAGGAACTTCATCGGCCTGGCCAGCTGCCTTGGATATCTCGATGATCTTCTTACCAAGATGGCCACATGGGTCATGGAGGCCGAGGCCCACTTCATATGCGGCGCACGTGGGAAGCACCATAAGACAGGCTTTCAGCGCTGGGGGACGAATCCGGGTTCCATCCGCGTCGGTTTGGAGCGCATTGCGGTCCGCGTTCCGCGCGTACGGAATGTACGAACCCGAAGGGAGCGTCCTCTGCAAACGTACCGCCTCTTGCGCGAGCGTGGGCTTATGGACCGGGAAAGCGTGGTAAGAAGGTTGCTGTGTGGACTGTCGCGGCGCAATTACAGGCAGGCGGCCCAAGTCTTCACCGATAGTCTGGGGTTGAGCGCCAGCAGCATTGGCAACGCCTTCATTACGCAGACGGCAGCGCTACTGAAGGCATTTGAGACGCGCCGATTCGATCAGCACACCTTTGCGGTGCTCCTGCTTGATGGCAAGTATTTGGCTGGTATGCAGATGACCGTAGCGATGGGCATCACGACCGAGGGCGAGAAGGTCGTACTGGGCTTTGCGGAAAGCCGTACCGAGAACAGTGCGCAGGTGGAGTCGCTGCTGCAGGATCTGTTGCGTCGGGGCTTCACCCATACCGACAAGCTGTTGGTGCAGGTGGACGGCAGCCGCGGGCTTCGCAAGGGGATCAGCGCGGTGTTTGGGGATGCGGTCGTGTTCCAGCGCTGCCAGTGGCACAAGCGTACCAATGTGACGCGTCACATCAAGAGCGAGCCAGCGGCCACGCAAATGAAGCGTCGGCTTCAGGCGGCTTGGGAACTGCCCACGTACGCAGAGGCACGGGCGGCGCTTGTGTCGCTGCATGAAGCGCTGCAGCGGTCGTGCCCGAAAGCCGCACGCAGTCTGGAGGAGGGTATGGAGGATACGCTGGCGCTTCACCGGTTGGGGGTGCGGAACCAGGCTGTCAGAGACAGTCTGAAGACGACAAACATCATCGAGAACCTCAACAGCATTATTGCGAACCGATCACGGAACGTGAAGCGCTGGGGATCATCGGGGATGCGTCAGCGCTGGTGCGGGGCGATATTCATGCAGTACGAGTCGAATCTGAAGCCGATACGCCGGGAGGACATGAAGGAGCTGACCCAGGTCCTGAGCACCTCCGGGGGTCGATGGGTTAGTGGGGATTCGGTCTGCCAGCCCCAGGGGGCTGCAAAGGCAACACCTGCCGCTGGATGCCCCAGCGCAGTAGTGCGCTGCTGACGCTGGCATAACGCAAAACCCGCAGCTGCCTGGACGCTCTGAGGCGCTGCACCGTGCCAAGATCGCCGCTTACGCGTGCGATCAGAGGATACCTGCGGGATATCGTGCCCGGAAAGTCACTCCACGAGCCTGCCTACGCCCGAAAATCCGCGTGTGAGCACGCAATTGGGCCCACATTGGCATGCACCGTCCCATTTGCACCCACACTCTCGACCCGAAGCCCAATCCATTGCCAAAAGATATCTACTTTGAGGGCCCATCTCGGCAGAAGCTGCCGAAACCCAACTTAAAAATGTGCAATCCCACCGCAAAGCATGCTGCTAACTCATACGCGGCCGCACCAGCGCTACGACCTTGCACCCGCATTTCCCGGACGCGTATTCTGTTTGGGCACGGCTTCGGTGCACCTGGCACATGTGGCCACCGGAGGAGCAGACGCAGTGCTAATCGGTCACGATAAGATTTGGGACCTTGCACCCGGGCTGGCACTCTTGCAGGCGGGAGGTGGAGTCCTGCGCTATCTTGACGGAACGAATGTGACCATGGGAGAACTTCTGGATGGCAAACCTGCGTCGCTTCCGATGTTGGGTGGCCATGCGGGCGCCATAAGTCAGGTGCGAACACACCTGAACTATTGGGCCCCTAACGAGGTCTAGCATTGCGCCGATGTGTGAGGAGGTCGGAATCCGTACAACGCTGGTGAGGGCTGGCGAAATTGCGATGGGGCACTTCCGTCGTGTGGCGCCGCGGTGGAAGGAATCGCAGTCCTACGTAACGGAGGCAGATCTGGCCGTCCAATCGTTTCTGGTGGCTTGGTTGAAAGCACATTATCCGGGCGACGGCATCATCGCAGAAGAGGAGCAATGCCGCGTCGCACCGCAGGGCTCCAGCCGATACTGGACGGTAGATCCCATTGACGGGACGGCTTCATTTGTGGCAGGCTTGCCGGTTTGGGGAATTGGACTTGGACTGGTGGAGGCGGGTGTACCTTTGGCAGGGTACTACTATATCCCGATGACGGGCGACTACTATTGCTACGCGCTGGGTGGCCGCGTGCTTCGCAATGGCGAGCTTGCCCCGATTAAGGCGCCAGCACCGCTGCACCGCGAATCGCTGTTGCTCTCAACATCAGGGCTTCACCGGCAAGCCGCCTTGTCCTCCGCCTACCGTGGCAAAGTCCGCAGTCTCGGGTCCACGATTGGGCACATGTGCTTTGTGGCTACCGGTAGCGCCGACGCCGCCCTGCTTGGCCGCGTTTGGCTCTGGGACCTCTTGCCTGGCTGGGCGCTGCTGCAGGCCGCCGGCGGCATCCTCAAATTCCTTCACGGTCCCATGGTAGACTTGACGGACCTCTACGACGGGACCCAGGCGCGGCGGCTGATGCTGTGTGGCCATCCTGATTCGGTGCGGCGCTACGAGGAAGTGCTATCGCACAAGCATCCACCGATTGGTAGCCGTTAGGTGGGCTGTAAGTCAGCGTTCTGTGCTACGTTCTTGCCCCAGGGTGGTCAAGGCGTCGGCCATAGCTGTGTCCTCGCTCATGCGGCGGACTTTTGTCTGGGTGCTAACAAACTGCCGGGACTCCTGCAGCCACTGCGAGAAAGTACCGGGGCTGACAGGCGTGACTTTTGGACTCTCGAAGGCCCGTGACTCGCGCCGAATCTGATAGTGCCGGTTGAGTTCGCACAACGTGGTGTCCAGAGCCGTCGAAAAGTCATCCATGCTGGCAGGTGGAGCAGCAAACTCCACCAGCCACTCAAGCCTCGGCATGCGCGCTGCGGAAGGTGGACGTGTAGTAACGTGATATTCGGCAACGAAAGCTCCGGTCTCTTCGCATACCTGTTCAATTGTCTGCCGAGCGTCTTCGCCATAGACTCTTTCGCCATAGCGGTCCAGCATCTCCGTGGTACGCCCCGCAACTTCAATCTTGTGTGGGCGGATACTAGAGAAGCGAATCACATCGCCGACCGGGTAGGCCCACAGACCGCTGCAGGTGGAGACGTAGAGCGCATACCGAACTCCAGGCTCTACTTCGCCTATAGAGTAGCGAGGCGGAGTGTCTACATGCATCTCATCAAAGCGGATGAACTCGTAGAAAAGGCCATTATCGAGATCCAGAAGCATGGACGGATCATCAAGCTTCACCTGGTAGGAAAAAAAGCCTTCAGAAGCCCCGTACGCTTCGAGGAAGTGCATATTGGGGAGCCCGATCAGCTCTTCCAGGAGCGTGCGGTACGAACTGAGGGCAACTCCGCCAGAAACAAACAGCTGGAGGTTGGGCCAGATCTCGCCGATTGTGCGAACCGTAGCTCCATTCCGCACGTTGTGGCGCTGAATTGCCATCTTGAACATCGCAACTGCCCAGGAAGGCACCGTTGACATCACGCGGATGTCGTGGCCAAGCGCGTAGTCGACCACGGCAGACAACTTTTCGTTCCAGTGGGGCAGAAAGGCGACGGTGCGCGAGACGTTGCGACACAAGAACCTGAGTTGCGGAGGCACAGATTCGAGAAGAAATCCGCTGGTCTCGCCAACTAGCGTGCCAGGAAACTGACTATCTTCCTCAATCCGCCCGGGCATGCTTACTTGTCGTCCGAGCAGTATGCCAAAGTTGCGTGTCGTACGCAGGTACTGGAGTGCGACACCGAAGCTGAACCTGATGTTGCGCCGCACCATTTCGCGGCTCAGAGGCAGGATTTTGCCGGCAGATGCGGTGCCACTGGAAACAGCGAAGTGCCGCATGCGACCGGGCCACATAATGTTTTCTTCCCCATGGCGGGTCCGATGCACATCCTCGGCGATGTCGCTGTATGTATGTAGCGGGACAGCCTTCTGGTAGGCCGTGATGACATCTGATTGCTGTGCTATATCGGCGAAATTGTACCGGCGGCCCCATTCCGTCTGGGATGCCTGCCGCAAGAGGCGACGCAGGACCGCGGCTTGGGTACGGGCCGGCGCCTGCGTAAATCGCCTAGCTTTTCGCATTAGGGACACGGATCAAAGGGCGCTTTTTCGTGCTAGGGGAAAGAGTCAACAGAACAGGGGTACTTGTGATCCCCTGCCCAGAATCACTCAGGAGGCGGGATGAACATGGGAAACGGCGGTCGAAATTCTTATGTGCTGCAGTGCGGAAAGCTAGTTCTCGACTGCACGACAGGCGCGCAGGTAGTCGGCATCTTAAATGTTACGCCCGACTCGTTTTCCGATGGCGGCCAGTACATGACAGTGGACGCCGCGCTGCAGCGCGCCACCACCATGGCCGCGGAGGGTGCCCGCGTGATTGATGTTGGGGGAGCTTCGTCGCGCCCGAGCGGTGCAACCTATGGTCGCGGTGCCGTTGTTGTGCCGCCGGAAGAGGAGGCAGGCCGTATTGTACCGGTGATACAGGGCATCGCGCAAAGACTTCCAAAGACCTTTATCGCGGTAGATACATACCATCCCACAGTAGCGCGCGCTGCTCTCGCGGCAGGTGCGCACATGGTAAATGACATCACGGGTCTACGTTACTATCCGGAGATGGCAGAGCTTGTGGCGGCGCATGGTGCTGCGATGGTGGTGATGCATGCGATTGGGCGCCCCGGTGCCATGCCGCATGAGCACGCATACAGCGATGTCGCCGCAGAGGTGTGCGCGTCGCTTGAGACGTCGCTACATGTAGCCGAAGCGGCCGGTGTACAGAGTCTGGTAGTGGATCCCGGTTTTGGGTTCGGCAAGACGGCGCAGCAGAATCTGCGCCTGATCAACAGGCTGGACATGTTTCGTGTGCTTGGCAGGCCTGTGATGGTAGGAATCTCTAGAAAGAGCACGATTGGGCACGTGCTAGGGGCGGGCGGCGTGGCCAGGTCCATTGGCCGTCGCCTCTTTGGTACGCTGGGAGCAACGGCGGTGGCCGTGCTGCGAGGTGCGAGCCTGGTGCGGACGCATGATGTTAAGTCGACGGTGGACTTGATTAAGGTGATAAACGCCACAACAAGCGTGCAATGAGCATCTGGGGCATCATACCCATTCAGCTGATTGATCTCATTGAGATCGCGCTGGTGTCATTCCTCTTGTACCGGCTGTACGTGATGATGCGCGGCACACTTGCCGTGTCCATTCTAGGCGGTGCATTGGCGCTCTACATAGTCCAGCTGATCGTGCAGCTGACGGATATGAAAATCCTGTCAGCCATGTTTGGGGCGCTTGGCGACGTTTATCTTCTGGCTGCAATTGTCGTCTTCCATCCTGAGATTCGGCGTGTGTTGCGGCTTATCGTACAAAACCCACTGATCCGGCGCTTCTTCGGATCGACCACTCAGGAAGCGGAGATTTCCGAAACAGTGGCGGCCGTGCGCGAAATGAGCGACCAAAAAATTGGCGCCCTGATTGCGTTTCAGCGCGTGGAGGGGCTTCGTAGCTACATCGAATCGGGCCAGCGTTTGCAAGCTGAAATCAGCAAAGATCTGCTAACCACTATATTCTACTCCAAGAACCCACTCCACGATGGAGCAGTGATTGTATCAAACGGGCGCATTGAGGCAGCCCGATGCATCTTGCCGGTGTCAAAAAGCATGCGACTGGACTCCAAGTATGGGACGCGGCATCGGGCCGCCGTAGGCCTGACCGAAGAGACCGATGCTTTTGTCGTGGTCGTATCTGAGGAGACGGGGCGGATCTCCGTGGCCAACGAGGGCGTGATTACCTCGGACTTAACACCAGCATCCCTGCGCGTCCAACTTGACGAAGCGCTCAGCCCCACCTCCGCCTTCGAGCGAGAGACTGTGGAAGCTACAGCCTAAGTCAATGAGTACCTCGGAGCGCCTGTATGTGCGTCGCCGTGCCGCGCTGGTAGAGCATCTGCGCAGGAAGGGCATTGAGAATGAAGCGGTGCTAGCCGCTGTGGACACCGTGCCCCGCGAGCTCTTTGTGGACCCTGCTTTGCGCAATCGTGCCTACGAGGATGAGGCCTTGCCGATCGGGCTGAAGCAGACCATCTCACAGCCCTATACGGTGGCCTATCAGACCATGCTTGTTGACCCGAAGCCCGGCGAAAGAGTGCTGGAGGTGGGCACGGGCAGTGGTTACCAGGCCGCCATCCTCTGCGAGATGGGGGCCCGCGTGTTTTCCATAGAGCGACATCGCGCCTTGCACCTGCGCGCAAGCGGCATTCTGGAGCAGCTTGGTTACCGAGCGGTCACTCGGCACGGCGATGGCACCGGTGGCTGGGCTGCCTGCGCGCCGTTTGATGTGATCATCGTTACCGCGGGCGCGAAAGAGATTCCCGAGAGCCTCATGCGCCAGTTGCGCGTCCCGAAGGAAAGCCAGCGAGGTGGGCGGTTGGTGATTCCCGTTGGCAATCGCAAGGGGCAGGTCATGACCCGCATTGTGCGAACAGCTTCCGACGCTCTAAGCCGCGAGCAGCACCATCATGTCTTTCGGTTTGTCCCGCTGATTTCGGACTAGGTGACAGGGTTGGAGATTACGGTGCCTATTTTCTCCTGATATGCGCTAAGCAATGCATCCTTCGCCGCATCGCGCAGGTCGTTGGCTTCTACGTGCTGGTCAGACAGGAGGGCGATACCGATAAAAACGCCGCCACCGAGCAGCCCTTCATCGCCGTCTAGGCTGGCTTGAACTTTTCGATTCCAAGCCTCCACCTTGGGGAGTTGCCCATTGATGAATACACCGAACATGAGTTCCCCAAACCGCACGACGCGGGTGGCTGGCGAGGCGCCCTGAAGTCGGCTCCTCAGTTGCGACTCCACCTGCGAAATGACACCAGCGCCAAGCTCTGCGACTTGCTCGTTGTTGCGTAAAACAACGATGGCCAACGCAAGCTGTTGTCCCACGGCGCGGGCCATAGCCATCTCCTCGGCTATGATCTCGACGCGCGGCCGGTTTGGGTCCTCCTTATAGAACAGAACCTTGAGCAATCCTGTACACTGTTCGAAGAGCTCCTGAATCTTCGGGTGCGTGAGGCCATGCTCCTGTGTTGTATCTGCAAGCAGGATCAGTGGCGTCGTTCCGACCGGCGCAACAATGATGCGCGGCACGGACCCCGGCGTGAAGCTATACCCAAGCGAGCGTGGAGGAAGATCATCAACAATTACCCTGACGGCGAATTCCCGCGGCGATGGGACCAGCGGCACGGGTGCCTTGAAATACTCTCCGGATCGTTTGGCAAAATTCTGGCCAGCCGTGCCCAGAATCTGGTATGTATCGTCATTTTGACGCAAAACACAGACCGCGTGCGCGCCCAATGCGGCGCGGAAGCCCTCAAGAATGGGTAGCAGCACATCGGCGTCGTAGGCGTCCGGCAATGCGGCTATTGCGGCACCATTTATCGGCAATGGCGGTGGATCAGGATCAGCGTCAGGCTCTTCGGCTGTGCCTTCAATTGGTTCCATGTATGCTGGCTCTCGGCTTTCAACAACAGGCTCCGACGACGACACCTGGGGACGTGAATTAGAAGGTTCCTTGGCCTTGATGCTGAGAATGCCCAGCGACTCGCGGTCCTTGTCGGATGACTTGGAGATGGCCGGTCGATTTTTTTTGGCAGTAGCGCGACTGCGCATCGCCGGAACAAGCCAGGAAATTAACACTGCCACGACTAGAAGACCAGCGGCGATGAATAGCTCCGGCTGTTTCAGCACCAAAGCGAGAAACACCGATACTACCGCCAACATACCAATGAGGCTACGCATACAGGGTCCAGGCGTGAAAACGGATCAAGTGCAAGAATTGCCGCGAAAGTTAGTGCAGCGGGCGGCCATTTTCAACATCCAGCAAGTCTCATTTGTCGGTTGCCGCATACAGATGCGCCTAGGGCTGCCGTTTACCCAAGTTTTCCCCTTGACATTCTGATTTATGCCGCATAGATTGGCGGCATGTTCCAGCAGAACCAGATTCTTCGTACGCTGAGCGAGGCGCAATCCCAGGCGCGTCTGGACGGCATCTTGGCTGATGAGGGTCTGAAGAACCGTGCCGCCATCGCCCGGCGTGTGTGTGCGGCATTCGATTTTTTCGACGCACGCGGGCAGTCGCAAGTAGCCAGTTGCGCCAAGGCGCTCTCGAAGCTGTCCGACCGCGGCTGTATAGCACTGCCGGCGCCGATGAACGACCACGCTGCCGGCGCGTCCCCCCGGCTGCTGAAGGAGGGCGTGCCCATGCCGAGTGCCCTTCCTCGCTCCGTCCGCGAAGTGGATGACCTGTCGCTGATCGTGGTCACGGACGACGACCAGCGCGCCGTATGGAACACCCTATTGGACCAGGAACATCCGCGGGGCACGACGACGTTCTTCGGCGCGCAGGTGCGCTACCTGGTGCATAGCGCGCAGGGCTATCTGGGCGTGCTGGGCTTTTCGGCCTCGGCCCTGCGTCTGGCCGCACGGGAGCGATGGATGGCCTGGAGCGATGCGCAGCGCCAGGCCCACCTGCATCATGTGGTGTGTTTGAGCCGCTTTTTGATCCGGGGACCCTGCACGCACCTGGCGAGCCATGTCCTGGGCCTTGCGCTCAGGCAGCTGCCCGATGATTTTGAAGAGCGTTACAGGTACCGCCCTTGGGTGGTGGAGACCTATGTGGATCCGAACTGGAAGGGTACATGCTTCCAGGCGGCAAACTTTCTGCACATTGGTTATACTGCCGGCGGCAAACGACAGTCCGACGATGAACCCGAGCCGCCCAAGGCGCTGTATGTGTACGAACTGGACCGCGGGTGGCGCCAGGCACTCGGCGTGCCGGCGGTGGAGCTCCATCCTGTGAGAGCACCCCACGAGGCGTTGGACCGTGACCAATGGGCGGAAGCCGAGTTCGGGGACGCTCCACTGGGCAATCGGCTGCGCTCCACGCGCCTGGTACGGAGTGCGTCGATGCTGGCTTCGGTGATGGGCCAGTCCATTACGGGCAATACGGACTACGATCGTGCGGCGGTCAAGGCGCATTACCGGTTGCTGGAGAGCGACCCGGCGTCCAAGGTCACTCCGGAAAACATATTGGCGCCGCATCGTGCGCGCACGATCGAGCGCATGCGCAGCCAGAAGGTGGTGCTCTGCATCCAGGATGGCAGCCGGCTGCGCTATGCCACGCGTCCGGCCTGCACGGATCTGCAGGTCACCGGCCGCAACCAGACCACGGCGCAAACGCGTGGGATGCATGTACATGCGACGCTGGCGACCACCTCCGATGGTCTGCCGCTGGGCGTGTTGCGCTGCAGCTACCGGGATCCTTCGCACGGTCCCCTGAAGCCGAAGGCCCAACGATGGCTGGACGCCTACCTGGACATCTGTGCGGCGGCCGATCAGATCTCCCGCAAGATTCGCGTGATCTGCGTTATGGACCGGGAGGGCGACAGTTTTGCGCTCTTTGACGCCCAGCGTCGTCAGGGCCGCGTGGAGATGCTGGTCAGGGCGCGGATAGATCGCCGGCTGGCCAACGGCAGGAAGCTGTTTGAGACCCTCGCGGGCGGCCCGGCGGCCGGCAGCGTGCGGATCGAGATCAAGAAAGTCACCGCACGCCCGAAGTCACGGGGCAAGCCCGCACGCCCCGGGCGCAGCTATCGCATAGCGGACGCCGAGGTGCGGTTCCACCGGGTGACGCTGCCGGCCACGACCCAGGAGGCAGATCCGGTGACGATGTACGGGGTTCACATCCGGGAGCAGGCCCCGCCGGAAGGCGAAGAGGCCATAGAATGGTATCTGCTTACCAGTGTGGCGGTGCACACGCTGGAGGAGGCCCTGCAGGTGCTGGACCACTACGTGAAGCGGTGGCGCGTTGAGGACTTCTTCCGGGTGCTTAAGAGCGGCTGCAAGGTGGAGCGTCTGGCGCTGCGCACGGCGCTGCGTCTGGAGCGGGCGATCGCGATCTACTGCGTTATTGCCTGGCGCCTGATGGTGCTGACGCTATTGGGGCGAACCGTGCCAGAGTTGGACTCGGAGGTCTTCTTCACGGAGTTGGAGCTTCGTTTTTTGACGAGCTATGCCAGCCGTGTGAAGCTGCCTCGGCCCGGCACGCTGCAAGAGGCCATCCTGCTGCTGGCGGTACTCGGGGGGTACCAGAATCGCACTCGCGACGGGCCGCCCGGTCACCAGATCATGTGGCGCGGGCTGGAACGATTGGCGCTGGCCACACTGGGATACGAGCTGGGATACGAGGTCCGTGACGCTGAGTAAGGGCGGCACTGCGCTGCGATAACCCGTGGACTGTGATCCTGTCACAAGGCAGGATCCCTATACCCTGCCGGGGCTGTATGTCCACGGTAAGCAAGGCCTCCGCCCGCAAAGCAGGCGTAGACCGCGTTGAGCTGAACGAAGCGTCCCTGCACGACCAAGCCTTGAGTCCACAGCCAAGACCCCTGTGCCACATGGACACACCCCGTGTCGCTCGGCAACGACTGGACATGCTTCTGATACCCTCAAATGCGTAAGTCTGCCAGGTAACTTGGGTAAACGGCAGGCCTAGGGCGACGCTTGAACTGCAAGGGCATCTGGAATGTTGTTGCGCTGCGGAGAAGGATTGATCAGTCCGCCGGTCAGGGGAAGCTCAAAGCCTGTTAAGAACGGGGCAATAGCCGAGAACCAAAACTCCTGCTGGAACTCCACAAAGTCGTCCTCAAAGCCGCCACTCCCATCGCCATGGCCAGCGATGTCAAGGTATAGCACGCGGGGCCAATCGGGATGGCGGGCTTGGGCCTCACGGATTGCAGCGAATACCGCTTGTGCGGCCCGGTCAAAGCTCTGGTTGGCTCCTACCACCAGGTAAATGGACACCGTATTGTCAAAATTCATCCAGATTCCCGGCGTATCCGGCTTGTTGTACGCAGGGACAAGCTGGGGTGACTGCAGTGATTCCATCAAGAATGCAGGCTTGTTCCGCCTCAAACCCGTCAGGCAGGAAATTCGATCCTCAGACACCAAATACAGGCGTGCCAAGGCGCTCCCACGTGCACAGTTTCGACGCGAACCCGCCCGAGAGATCCTTTCGGATGTGTGTCTTGCGTCTAGTCATCTCTGATTTGGTTGGTTTTCCACACAGAAGCAGCCCTGCGGTCCGCGAGTTGCAGAGCGCTTGGGCCAACTCTGAACCACCAATACGCTGCATGCCAGCATCGGATTCGCCGGGCTCGAACTCGTTGCACGCCCAATTATGGCTGCTCTGCAAGGTGTGCAGGTCGAGATCAAGCACTAGAAGGTGCACTTCATATTGGTGGGATACGTACGGCTTAACACTGCTTCTCAAACGAGATTGGTTCACCATCGAATCTTCCCGGCGAAGTTTTCGCAAGCCACAGCAAAGAGTGATTTCCCCACAACTTAAATTGCGAAATACGAGATACTCTAGAGTCAATTCCCAGGCTGGATTTCGTCGCGAATCCATCCTCTGCGTCCTAACCGTTCAGCTGAGACCGCTAATATCAGAGTACTCTATCTTTACTAGCAAGCGAATAAGAATGCGCTCCGCCCATGTCCAAAGCTACCCTTTCTATTCACAACCGCGAACTCGACCTTCCCGTTCTTGTAGGCACCGAGCGCGAGGTCGGCATCGACATAGGCAAGCTTCGCAAGTCCAGTAACGCAATCACCCTTGACCCAGGGTATGGCAACACCGGTTCATGTACAAGCGCGATTACGTATATCGACGGAGAGCGCGGCGTGCTGCGCTACCGCGGATACGCCATCGAAGATCTCGCCGAAAGCGCATCATTTGTCGAGGTGATGCATCTGCTGGTTTTCGGTGCTTTGCCAACGATGTCGGAGTTGCAGCGATTCAGACTTCAACTCTCGCAGCATACGCTGCTGCACGAGGACATGAAGAAGTTTTACGAAGGGTTTCCACCGAAGGCACAGCCGATGAGTGTGCTTTCGGCCATGGTGGCATCGCTGTCCTCGTATTACGATACCAACGATGACCTCAACATCGTGCGGATGCTTGCTAAGCTGAAGACGATTGCTGCGTTTTCATACAAGAAATCAATCGGCCAGCCGTTCGTATATCCGCGCAACGACCTCGACTTTGTGGCGGATTTCCTACACATGATGTTTGCCGTGCCAACGGAGAAATACACCGTGTCCCCAGTCATCCGCAAGACGCTGGACATGCTGCTGATTCTCCACGCGGATCATGAACAAAATTGCAGCACCTCGACGGTGCGCATGGTGGGCAGTAGTGGAGCAGACCTATTCTCCACGATTTCTACAGGTATCAGCGCGCTTTCGGGGCCCTTGCACGGTGGCGCCAACATGGCAGTTATCAAAATGCTGCAGGCCATCCAGGCAGATGGCGCGAACTACGGCAAGTACATTGCAAAGGCAAAGGACCGTAGCGACCCGTTCCGGCTCATGGGCTTCGGGCATCGGGTGTACAAGAATTTTGATCCACGTGCGCGGCTGATCAAGAAAACGGCCGACCAATTGTTGAATCTGCTCGATCAAACAGATCCGCTGCTTGACATCGCTAAGAACCTGGAGCGTGTTGCCCTGGAGGACGAATACTTTGTAGAGCGCAGGCTGTACCCGAATCTCGACTTCTATAGTGGCATCGTTTACCGTGCGATGGGACTGCCGACAAGCATGTTTACCGTGTTGTTCGCGCTTGGGCGCCTGCCGGGTTGGATCGCTCACTATAAGGAGATGCGTGACAACCGGGACCGGCTTCATCGTCCGCGACAGATTTATATGGGCCCGGCTCGTCGGCCATTCTTAGCCTTAGAGAACCGCTGATTGCATGCGAATGATATCCCTGCCTCGAGTGCCGGCTTTGGTTTTTCTCCTGGTGTTGATTTCGGGGTGCAACCTGCTTGAAGAGCGGCGTTTTGTCAAGGTCCTTGAGCGGCAGCACGCGCGTTACCCGTTAACGCAGCTTCAGGATGTTTACAAGCTGGTCCACCAGGCCACCATGCTTAGCGAGCACGCAGTGGTGGACAGCCAGATGGCTAGCAAGTACCTGCTGAGTGAAATCAGGTTGCTGCGCGGTGAGAATCACGGGCCATTGTGCGACCCCATATCTCCGTCGGAAAAACTTGTTCGCGTCAACTTGGGGGCATTCAACCAGACGGGTGAGGACCCGAAGGCGTTAGCCAGCGCCATTGTGCAAACCGCCTACACCCACGAAGGCTCTGTGGCTCGGCTGGAGCGCTTCTGGGAGTATGCGGAATCCGCGGCGGCCTCAGGCAAGCTGCCATACTCGGTGGAGGAGATGCAGGCCTACTTTGCGGCGCGTGCGGCTGAAGGCCACGCGCCTGTGCACCACTCGCAGCGCTATCGCTCGGCGTACCAACCCGCGTACCGGGTCGTCAGGCGCAACCTTCTTTGGTTCTCATGCTAGGAGGATACGCAAATGAATTACCAATGCTAACTGTGCGGGGAGTGGCGTCCACATTCTGCACAAAACGATACTGATTGCGGAGCTCTCGCCCGAAGCGGTCTCCCAGTGTCCTCGCGTAGTGGGTCCAAGCGGGGAATAGGCAAATCTGATACTGGCTGTGGGGCAGAATGCTTGGCAGCACAGCCTTCAATTCGTAGTGGCCAAAAGGGCATCAATAAAAGCTGGGAGCACGTTTTGCACGCGCTCGCCGAAAATGTTCCAGCTGTTGATGACCCCTACTAGGTCGTGCTCGGGAATGACGAGCAAGTACTGACCGCCGAATCCCAGTCCAGCCCAGATCGTGGCACCGTCTTGATCCAGCCGCCACCACTGGTAGCCGTAGCCCCATCCAAATCGGTTAACCTGATCCACTTGGCGGGCGGTAGCCTGCTTAACAAATGATTCGTCGAGGATACGCTGGTCGTTCCACATGCCTCCGCGCAGATACAGGTACCCGATCTTCGCAAGCTGCTCGGCTTCTAGGCGGAAGTTTGTCACTTTTGCCGAGGGACGAGGTGTGGGCACGGTTAAAATAGGCGACTTTAACTCGATTATCATCTAGTACTCATAGGGTTTATAACCGTTATTATTGATGAAGTCTGTTGTAGTGCTATTTTAGTGTTATTCATCAATACTTCACACAGGCAACGCCCCCACCCGCTATATTGGGCGCAGGCCAATACGACTGCGCCGTGTACATCCGCAGGAGAGTCTACAAGCTCAAAGATGCAACGCAACGCACCGGATACGGACTGCTCGAATGCCGACGTGTCAATGGCCAGCCCAATCAAAAAACCATCCTGAACCTTGGCCAGGACTTTGACATTGCCGAAGCCGACTGGCCCACCGTAACCAAGCGGGTTGAGCTGGCACTGCGCGGACAGCGCGCACTACCGCTGGAGGATGAGAAGATCGAATGCGCCGTGGACGAGATCGTGCGCCGGCTGCGTGAGAAGGACTACGATGTGGACGCCGGACGCGACGACCGCGACGCCATCATTACCGACGCAGTGCATCATCCGGATACACGCACGGTCGGCGGCGAGCGCGTATGCCTGCAAGCCTTGGAGCAACTCGGCTTCACGGCGCTGCTACGCGCGCTGGGCATGCGAGAAGATGCTATTCGCATGGCCCTGGTTCTGGTGGTTGGGCGCATGTTGTCGCCCGGAAGTGAGGCGCATACGTACCAGTGGATGATGAAGGCCTCCGCCATTTTGGAGCTGGTGCAGCTGGAGGCCCCGTGCGCAAGTACGCTGTACCGCGTAGGCGATCGGCTGTATGCGCTGCGCGAAGCGCTTATGGACGGACTCTATGGCAATGCGCAGCGGCTGTTGGGCTTTGGTGAGACGCTCATCTTGTATGATCTGACCAACACATTCTACACGGGTCGCAAGAAAGGCGCGCTCCTGGCGTATGGACGAAGCAAGGAAAAGCGATCGGATTGTCCGTTGGTGACGTTGGCCTTAATGCTGGACGCGTCCGGCTTTGTGCGTGGCGCAGCCGTCCTTGCTGGCAATGCCAGCGAACCAAAGACGCTTCAACAGGCCATGGAGAGGCTCAATGGCGCTCGTGCGACCGTCATCATGGACGCGGGCATAGCCACGCGCGCCAATGTGGCGTACTTGCGGTCGAAGGGACTGGATTGGATCTGTGTGCAGCGCACGCAGGCGCCGCCACCCCCTGAACGCGCGCCGGAGGAGTGCTGGAATACACAAAGCGGGGTCTCCATCAAAGCCTGGCGCCTGGAGCAGCAAGAGGGAACGCTGCAAGTCTACCTGCATAGCGAGGCACGCAAGGCCACCGGTGATCGCATACTGAACACCAGGCGCGCAAAGTTCGAGGCTGCGCTGAAAACCCTGCACGAGGGACTCTCCAAGCCCCGCTGCGTCAAGGAATACGACAAGGTGCAACGCAGACTCGGTCGCGAGCTCGAAAGGCATAAGCGCGTCTCGTACCAGTACAAGATCGATGTCTTGCGCAAAAAGGACAGTACGCACGCGAAGGCGGTCACCTTTACGCACCTGTCTGCGTTTGAGCAGCAGACGCAAGCATCGGGCGGCTACATCCTGCATACCAGCCACACGGACTGGTCTGCCTCGCAAATCGCACGCACATACTGGAAGCTTGCAGACATCGAGCGCACGTTTCGTTCGCTGAAGTCCGAGTTGGGCATGCGTCCCCTATACCACAGCAAGGATGAGCGCATCCGGACACACATCTTCCTCTCGGTACTGGCCTATCAGGCGGTGCAACTCATTCGCACGAAGCTGAAGCAGTATGACCTCCACAGCAGCTGGACCACGCTGCAGTTTGAGCTGAACCGGTGGCACCGGATCACGACCGTATTGCCAACAGACCGGCGCTCCTGCATTCTGTTGAAGAAGGATGCAGACCAAGGTCCGCTCCAGCGCCAGATCGCCATGATTATGGGCCTCAAGCCTCACAACTACACCTACAAGGCGCACACAAAACGACCCTGAAATGGTAGTGCTATAGAAAAAGACAGTTTTCGTAAGTGACTGTCTGAAGGGTACTTACTGGCTCTTGGAAAAAATAAAGTGACAAAGTTCCGCTGAGGACGAGGTAGCCATCTTTCACCACCACCAGGCGGTCAACATTGCCGTAGAGACCCTGCTGAATAGTGGCATCAAGGGCATCAAGTGGAGCGGGCGACAGGCCCCGTGATTCAGGCGAAGCGGTAGGCCATGATTTCCCAGGCCATGGCGTCTGTGCGACGGCGAGCGCGGCCGGGAAAAGGAGTGCAAAAACTGCAAGTACGCTACGGCGGCGAGCCATGCCGACAAATCAAGGCTTAATTCCTGCGACCAAAGCTGGCGAAAACCGGTGCCCGGGACTGGAGTCGAACCAGCACGCCCATGAGGGCACTGCCCCCTCAAGACAGCGCGTCTACCTATTCCGCCACCCGGGCAAAGGGGTGCGTGGCGCACGTTGGCGCCGATGTGATCCCACCAGGGCTCGAACCTGGGACCCTCTGATTAACCTACCACACCGGCTTTCACCGGCCGCCATGGTGGCGTTGTAGCCTGGACCATCTCTTCACCCGTCGCGCAAGGCGAGGAGGGTGGGCTGCGTATGGCCTCTGAGGGCTCTCCCGGGCTTTGCGGCCATTAATCGCCGCAGCATAGCGGGTGCGTGACCCGCCGGAAGGCCGGGCAATCGAGGTACCTTCAGTTGTCACGACCTAAGGCGCCTTGCCGACCGTCCTTCCAGGGTTGCCTGCTGATTACCCATCTATCCTGGACATTGTCACGCGTGACAGCGTAGCCCAGGCTTTAGGGCGTCCCAGCATACAGCAGCCTCCACTTGCGCAGTTTCCTGCACAAGGCTCCGTGTTGAAGTCAGATGCTCTACCAACTGAGCTATGGGATCAGCATGTCACAGAACTGCAACGCGTTGGGCAAAAGCCCGCATGAAGCGATGCAACATAATATAACGCGTGCTAGGCTTCAGGGTTCGCGCTGAAGATCAGTACACTCCAACAATTTCCCACAAGGAACGCATGGTTTGGCGCAAAATGAGCGTGCCTTCCATTCGTGTATAGTCAAAGTTAATGAATCCGTGAGCAAGATATATCTCTGGCGGCGTGCAGTTGTACAGAAGCTTGAATTCACGATCCCCCTTGCGATGATCGCGCGTCATGATGAGTCCTACAAGCCCAAGCGGGGCGGTCCCGACAAACAGGTCTACGCCTTCACCATCGGAGCTGACTGTGCCGTTAACATACCCGTAGTCCATCGGATAAACGATGTCCTGCCACACCGGATGAGCCGTGTGGATTGGCCGGTCAATGGTAAACCCGTTTTGTGCTATCAGCTGCTCCCAGGCCTTCCACCGGAAGTGCTCGTGAACTGTTTCGACCAGTGCCATGGGGCTATTCAGGCACCCTAAGCGAAATGTGCAGCTCGTCCAGGTTGGCAGGTTCGACCGTGGACGGCGAGTTGGACATGGGCTCTTGCGCGCTTTGCGTCTTCGGAAACGCAATTACATCCCGCAGCGAGTCGGTGCCGGTCATCAGCATAACGATGCGGTCCAAGCCCAGGGCGATGCCGCCATGCGGCGGCGCGCCAAAGCGGAGCGCATCCAGCAGGTACCCGAACCGGTATTTCGCTTCTTCTTCGTCTATTCCCAGGAGCTTGAACATGTGCTGCTGCAGCCGCATGTTATGAATCCGAATGGAGCCTCCGCCGATCTCATGCCCGTTAAGCACCAGATCATAGGCTCGGGCCCGGACTCTTCCCGGATTCTCGAAAAGCATGTCCATGTCGTCGGGGTGGGGCGAGGTGAACGGGTGGTGCACGGCGGTGTGCCGTTTCTCATCTGCGCTCCACTCCAGAAGTGGAAACTCCGTGATCCACGCAAATATCCAGTCTGATGTGCCCTCCAAGAGGCCCAGCTCATCGGCCATATGAAGGCGCAGCGCACCCATCTGCTCGAAGACCTTCGGCGCGGTGCCGCACAGGATGAGGAGCAGGTCGCCGGCCCGGGCGCCGCTGTGCCGTACCGCCTCGTCTACGAATCTACGCGGAAGCACGTTTTCCTTGACAGAGCATGTGGGTGTCGTACCGCTTGCGGGCAGGCGCACATAGATCAGGCCTCCCGCACCAATTCGCCTGCGTACGACCACCTTGTCGAGCCTATCCATGTATCCTCGGCCGCGCTCCCCCATACCCGGTGCGACAAGGCCCATGACTGCACCCTTGCTGGCCAGAGCGGCATCAAATACTCGAAAGCCGGACCCTTGAAAGGCGGCGCTGAGATCCACAAGCTCCAAGCCAAAACGCAGGTCCGGCTTGTCAGAGCCGTAACGCCGCAGCGCGTCAGCATACGTTATGCGCCTAAATGGCGCCTGCAGCGGAACGCCTAGCACTTCTTGCCAGAGAGCGCACATGAGCCCTTCAGTAAGCGTCTGGACCTGGGCTTCGGTGGCGAAGCTGATCTCACAATCAATCTGCGTAAATTCCGGCTGTCGATCTGCCCGCAAGTCTTCGTCCCGAAAGCACTTGACGATCTGTACATATCGGTCCAGGCCCGCGACCATCAGCAACTGCTTGTAGGTTTGTGGACTCTGAGGCAGTGCATAAAACCTGCCCGGGTGCACACGACTCGGCACGAGATAGTCTCGGGCTCCTTCCGGTGTCGATTTCATGAGCACCGGAGTTTCGACTTCGACAAATTCGTGCAGATCAAAGTACCGGTGGATCACCTGATACGTGCGGTGACGTACCAGAAGGCGCGCCTGCATTGCCGGACGTCTAAGGTCGAGGTACCGGTAGCGTAGCCGAATTTCTTCATTGGCAAGCTGACTCTTCTGGGCGTGCCCCGAAACGGCAAAGGGTAGCGGGGCCGAAGTGGCCAGGATCGCCAAGTCGTGAATTCGGACTTCCAGATGTCCCGTGGGCAGCTTGGCGTTGACGGTCTCTTTGGAGCGTCGTCTGACGCGGCCCTTCACGCTGATCACATACTCGCTACGGAGCCCGTCTGCTGCCTCGTGGCTTTGCGCGTGGTCCTGCGGAGAAAACACGATCTGTGTGAGCCCGTACCGGTCGCGCAGATCAATAAAGATCACGCCGCCCAGGTCGCGGCGTGTATCGACCCACCCCTTCAGGATGACGTCTCGGCCAATATCTTCAGCGGTAAGGGATCCGCACGTATGCGTGCGGAACTCATGTGTCCCGGCGCTTACAAGTGCCGAATGTCCAGTCAAGTCAGACAAATAGCGGTATGGTTATTGGACTAGAATGCACGCTTGAATCGGCTTGAACGGTAAGGGTTGTGCGTCGTGTTTCAAGAGTATTCCGAATTCTCTGGTAAACTGCCTAACCAGAATAGCTATCTTGGACGCACATCAAATGGAGGATCGAAGCATGAATGACGCACTAACCCCGCAGCCTGCTGGCGGCAATACGTGGTTTGGGCACCCCCGCGGGCTGGGTACGCTGTTTTTCACGGAGATGTGGGAGCGGTTCAGCTACTACGGCATGCGTGCGTTATTGGTGCTTTTCATGACGACTGAAACCGTAGAGGCGAACCCAGGCTTGGACTTCGACATCGTCACGGCCACGGCGATCTACGGGTTGTACACATTCTTTGTGTACGTATTGGCCTTGCCGGGCGGCTGGGTGGCGGACAACATCTGGGGGCAGCGAAAGGCGGTATTCGTAGGTGGCTGCGTCATTGCCTTAGGTCACTTCACTATGGCTGGGCCAGTTGTAGGTCTGCCAGATGAGTTGTGCTTCTTCCTTGGCCTCTTCTTCATCATCGTTGGGACGGGTCTGCTCAAGCCGAATGTCAGCACCATGGTTGGCGACCTGTACCCGGAGGGCGGAGCACGTCGCGATGCGGGCTTTTCAGTGTTCTATACCGGCATCAACCTGGGTGCATTTTTGGGCCCGATCCTGGCTGGCGGCCTTGGTGAGGGTTACAACTGGCACTGGGGTTTCTCCTTGGCTGGCATCGGCATGGTGCTGGGCCTGGTGCAGTACAGGCTCGGCGAAAAGCACCTCGGCACGGCCGGCCTCCTGCGAAATGCGCCCCCTCCGGAGGTCCTGAGAAAGAAGGCACGAACCACCTACACTATTGCGGCGGGAATTCTGGTGGTACTGGCCGCAGCGGGTTGGCTTTTTCTGTCTGTGATGGGCCTCGAGCTGTCGCGCGTAGCGGAGATTGTGGGACTGGCCGTGATCGCTCTGGCCGTATTTTACTTCGTCTACCTTCTGGGATTTACGAAGCACACGATCCTGGAGAAACGGCGCCTTGGTGTCATCTTCTGGCTCTTTATTCTGTCGGCAATTTTTTGGTCCGGCTTCGAGCAGGCGGGGTCGTCTCTGAACATCTTTGCGCGGGACTTCACCAACCGTAGTGTAGCCGGATTTATTGTGCCAGCCAGCGTCCTCCAGTCAATAAATTCAACCTTCATCATCATCTTGGCTCCTGTTTTTGGGGCGATCTGGGTGTTTCTCGCCAAGATTCAGCGCAACCCGTCCATTCCCGTCAAATTTGGCTTGGGCCTCTTGGGGCTTTCAGCCGGCTTTTTTGTCATCGCTTGGGGCGCCGCCAATGCCAGCGAAACCAATCTAGTGTCCCCGGTATGGCTAGTCGTGATGTATTTCCTGCATACGGTTGGGGAGCTGTGCCTCAGCCCGGTGGGCCTTTCGTCCGTCACAAAGCTTGCGCCTGCTTCGCGTGTAGGCCAGATGATGGGGGTCTGGTTCATTGGCACGGCATTAGGCAACCTCTTTGCCGGTCTGGTGGCGGGGCGCCTGGAATCGCTCGCACCGGCCGCCGTATTCGGTACCGTGGCTATGATTATCGGCGCGGCGGGTGTAGTGGCTCTGGTGGTGTTTAAGCCCATCAAGAAGCTGATGGGTGAAATCGACTGAGTCCTCTAGTGACAGCCGCCGCAAGGCCCACCTTGAATTCGCAGTGCGACATGAAAAGGCGCATTCCTTTGGCGCGTACGACTACCACCTTTAAACCGTCGCTCTGATTGGAAGCGGCCACCCCAAATTTGATGCCATGCGCCGCGTCGGCAGCTACCACTGATCAGGCGAGTGTCGGGCATCGGTCGTCCTTCATATCTGCGTGTTGCGGTGCTTGGCTATTGTCTAGCAAAGTCCTCGAGATGACATGCTGCTCCAAACGTCTCGACTTTCCAATTCGTTTGCGACTCGAGTGGGTGTCGAATTCGAACGATGCCAGGTGCCATCGCAAGCTTGCGAAGCTTAATGCCGGATTCTCGGATGGTTCGTTTGATCATGTTTCCCCTCTTCATAGCGCGCCGGGTGGAGGAGTTTGCGGTTGCGTAGGCGTTCGTCGTGCACGATAGGATACGCTGTGCATCTTGTTGACTAGGCAATTTCCGATTGCCTCTATGCCAGGGTGTTAATACTGCGAAGGGATCAGCATCTAGCATTTGCTCCCACACGCCAGGTTCGTGGGCATTCTTCGATCCGTGGTGCGGGACCTTGAACGCCGAAGCCTTGCCAGGCGGGCGAGTTGTGCGCTGTAATATTTGCGCCCAGCCACGCTTCTCCAAGTCAGAACCAAGTAGTACCGCGATGTCATTGATCTTTACCCAGAGTACGACGGATACCTCGTTGGGAGACTGGCTTGGAATTCGTGTCGGACTATCGCCCTCGCTGGGTAATAGGCCGCCAATAGTTTGCAAGAACTTGAGATAGCTTGAATCGCTGGGAGAAAGCGACCAGATCTCACACGCACCACGAAGAAAAAGTCGGCGGTCGGCGGTAGCAAAGATGCCGCGCGATGATGCGTGCTTGAGTTGCGAAATTACGTGATAGAGCTCCCGCAGCCCAGAACCACTTCCGGAAAAGTCGCGGTCTTCCAGCGCATGGGCCGCGACAAGGATTTCTTTCTCGCAGAGCACGTTTGCTAAACAAACTTTGGCCTGATGGCAAACTTCGACCAGTCTGGCAATCCCGCGGATGTGATCGTCGTGCCAGTGGGTTGCCACAACTAGAGCAACAGACTTAGCCGGATTGACGTCAATGCTCTCCAGGTATTGAAGCGCGCGCGGATTCCTGTCCGTATCGACGCAGGAATCAACTAGAACCCAAACACCGTCACCAATATGTAGCAGGATGCTCTCACCGTAACCGGGACCGAGAAGTGTAAGCTCGAACTCCTCGTTTCCCGGTGGCTGTCCCGCCTGCCTCACAAACCGAGTGATTTGATCGCTTCATGCGCCCACTGCCCACCGGCCTGCAAATCGGCCTTGGAAATCGCGGGAAGATCGCGAAACACGATTTGAGACACTCGTTTCTTCGTTCCCATCGCACTGCGCTCGTAGCCGATCACCCAGCGAAAAATGCTACCCCTACGCATCTTGGCAGCATCTTCATCTGAGAGTTCGGCCAAAGGAATGGTTGCTTCTTCTTCTTCTTGCGCCGAGCCAGCCGTCAGGTCAATCAGCCGTGCAACGAAGTGTTTGTCGACGATCTCAAGGACATAACCTTCCCATTCCTGTAGTGGGTGCAGAGTTGGAGCCGACCGCCATGCCTGTGTACCGTCGATGTTAAAAAGACTTCCGTCCCACTCCGGTAGTGAGTGAAGAGTTACAGCCGGCCGCCATGGTTGCCGCGATTTCAGTATTGGGAATAGCAATTCTGCGTACTGCTCAAGACCAGGCGAAGCGGGCATGGTTGTTACCGCCGCACCGGAATCGCGTACACTTGAATTAGAGGCGCCCGTTCGCTGCTCCAATTCGATAGGAACAGGTTGGTCGGTGTATTGAATGGCGCTTCTCAAATTGAAGGGCTCGCCGAAGCTGGACCGTTCAAGTCTGTTAACTCGAAGAGTCGTTGTGGATTGATGCAAATGCAACATGATCTAGGCCCCTGGACTTTTTGCTAAGGACATGATGTGATCTATGATGCCGTCGCTACGCGCGAGTGACTCATCAAAGCCGTTCTCGAGAAGCCTCATCAAGCGCTTTCCGGCTCCAAGGTTGGCCTCATCGATTTCATAGTGATCGTTGACTGCAACATAGACTCCCAAGCGGTCGTTGCCGATCTGGGAGGACGGCCCCACGCGGACGTTGATCCTGCCACCCTCGGGTCTTTTCTTGGGATTGACCTGGGACATGGTCAGCGAAGTCATCCCACCGTGCTCGCCATCCAATCCTAGGTCTTTGCCCCAGTCCCCCCACGGCTCCACTGGTGCCAGCGCTCTGCCAATCCGATCTCTGGCGGCAAAACTCGACACTAGAAAATGAACATGACGGTTGATCCCGAATGCCTTAAGAGGCGTATGGCACAGATGTTCCGTGAACACACGTACGACGAGGTCGCGCAGGCGGATGTAGGGTGCTTGGGAGGTCTCAATCAAGAATCGATGTGGCTCAACAAATAGGCGAAGCCAATCGATTGAAAATTCAGTAACCTGCTGGTGGGCAATCGCTAGACTAGCCCTTTCGGCAGCTCTCTCCGGCAAGAGGCCGTGCATCGCGAACCAGGCCGGCGTAAAAATCGCCGGGTTGAACTTCCCAGACAAGACTACGCTGACATTACTTAGTTCTGGTTCGATTCGCATGTAATCGCCTTATTCTCCGAATTCGTAGACGTTATGCGCGATCATGTTGCCAGTGTCTCTGGCTTTTTGCTACCCAATCTTGACGCACTATGCATTCAGGCTGTGGCTGCGAGTAGGTGCGAGGCCCAAAGGTGGATGAACCCTGCCAGAGTGTCACACTGGTCTGATAACTGTCCCTGTCCTGCTGTCAAAGTCTCGTGGGCCAACCTAGGCTTTGTTTGCGTCACGGTCAAGTGGAAACAAAGCGCCACTAGTACGCGAAACCGTTTCTATTGATGCATCGCCATACCAGAGCTATGAACTGAACCCCAATCGTTGGACAGAATGCCGACCAATTTAAGATAGAGCATTGCTTGGGTAAACAGTGTCTGTGGGACCCATCGGTCCCTTCGCGCTTGCAGTCGTCGGGCCTGCTGCGGGAGTTGTGTCATGGCTCCCTAGAGGTCGTAGAAGACCTCGGCCGGCGTTCGGTACCGCAACCTATGGAGCGGACGGTGATGGCTGTAGTGCACGAATTACACAGACAGTCGCTGCCGCACTTTGCACTACATCGCTAATTCGTGAAGATAGACCTCCTCGAACTTCACGCTGCGCCACAGTCACTCAATCAGTTTTTTCTCGTTACAGCGGCCACGGCCGTCCTTCAATATCCGAGGCGAATTTGTGTCATTTTAATTGGCACATACCAGCAGCGACTGTACTTGGCTACACGCCGGCTGGAATTCCACAACTACACAGGCACACGTTTGCCAAGGCCTTCCGCGTAGGTGACAGCCTTCACTAGGCCATCCACCATGGTGTGAAGTCCGAGGTGAGTGCGCGCGAAGTCTAGTGCGTTGTGTGCGTACCGGCCTTGATCTGCCAAGATACGGTCGACGGCGTCGGCCATAGCCGTGACGTTGCCATAGGGCGACAATTCGCCGTTGTCTCCTGGCCGGAGGTAGGCAATTTCGGGGCTGTGGTACCGGGTATGTGGGCTTGGCGATTGCTGTGACACAACCGGCAGGCCCAAGGCAAAGGCGTGATTTATGGATAGCCCCAGGTACCCAGGGTTCAGCAGCAAATCGGCGGCGTAGAGATAAGGTGCGGAGTCACCCCAATCCGTCAGCGCTCCCAGCATCATGATACCATCCAGCTCCTTGGCACGCTCTTGCATGGCTGTCCGCTCGGGGCCGTCGCCGATCACCACCAGCGTGGCGTGGGGATGCCGCTGCCGCAGGATTTCAAAGGCCTCCAAGAGGAGTCCTGTGCCCTTTGCCTTGATGAGCCGGCCCAGAAACGCAACTACGGGCGCCCCGACGCCAAGCCCCAGGCGCTGGCGGACCCTATCGCGCCCCGTGCGCTGCAGATCTTCGTACAGGTCGAGCAGTAGCGCGGTGTCCAGCGTGTTGGGTGCAACAAACACGCGAGCCGGATCCACATGAGACCGCAACACCTTGGCAATGGGCTCCGAGTAGCAAATGCATCCTTCCGCGCTTCGGGCCAGAGCCAATCGATACCGTGTCATGGGTGCGCGCAAGGAAAAGGGGCGCCGGTTCGACGAAAAGTGGCCCCAGATCAGTCGCGCAGCGCCCGCGCGGCGCGCACGCCGCAGAAGGAGCGGCAGCGTGGCAGAGCGCACGGATTCCTCTGCGATCACCACCGACGGCCTGGGAAACCGTCTGAAAACATGCCCGAAGGGCTGGATGTGGAGGGCTTCGCCCCGAATCCACACGTTGCGCATGGGAAGCGTCGCATAGCTCTGCGCGTCAGAGCGGGTAAGCGAATGAAGCGACGAGGTTCGGGGCGGCGCCCCGGCGCACACGACAAGGCGGCCGTGAAGGCGCTTATTCAGCTGGGTCAATGCCGCGTGCCTGTAGTGCGGCACCATGCGCGTTACGTACAGGACCTCGTTCATCCGGTCACCTGCTGTGCAACGGTCAGGAAGCGGTCTGTAATCCGCTCAATGTCGAAAGCGCCTTCAGCATACGCGCGGGCAGCGCGCCCCATGCGTGCACGCTCGGCCTCATTTTCCAGAAGGTCGAGTGCTGCCTGCCCCAAAGCTTCTGGGTCATCGGGCGAGACGACAAGGCCAGCGCCTGCGCCTGATACAATGCGAGCAGCAAGGTTGGCCGCAGGCACCGCCAACAGCAGTGGCTTGCCTGCCGCTAGATAGGTGAACACTTTTGATGGAACCGAAAACACGCTTGCATCTGCTTCAAGTACAGCTACCAGCACCGTTGCAGCTGCGTAGAGGGCTGGAAGGGCCTCGCTGGGCTGGTACGGCAATACGGTCAATGCGGGCAAGTCTTTCTTGGCCTTCTGCTCCCTAAGCCAGACTGCACCCATGCCCTGGGAAATCACCACGACGCGGGCCCGGCCCCCGACCGCCTCTGCCAAATGCACTAGGAGCGCGGGGTTATGCTTCATGCTCAGCGTACCTGTATAGAGCAGGCACGGGGTAGCAGCGAATTCTGCAGCCAAAGGAATGGCACCCGGCGCAGGTGAATGCCTCAGGGGCGCCCAGTTTCCTATGACATGGATTCGGCGCCGTTGGACTCCCATGGCTTCGGCCATGACTACAAAATCGTCTGAGATCGCGATGACGGCGTCGCTCTTTCTTAGCAGCATGCCTTCCAGCGCCTGGAAATATCGGCCAGCGAGTGTGCCCACGAGCCTCAGCCTCTTGCCAAGGAGGCGCCTTGTTGCTTCCCCAATGACGTCTTGCAGCCAATAAATGACGGGCGTCCGCATGGCGCGGCAGGTATTCATGAGACGGTGCTGCGCACTAAGAGGCGTGTTCCCCGACAATACCACCGAGGGTCGAAAGTCCGCACAGGCGCCGGCGATAAGGCCCCCGTATTCCCGTTCCTGTCGCCACCTGGTTACCCACGCATACTTATTCAGAGGCTTGCGAAGGTGCAGTGGGCGAATTTCGAGGCCGTCCCCTGAGGCGCCGTCCAAGCCTGGCGGCGTAGTCTGGTGGGAAGCACAATAGGCATGGCACACCACATGGCCACGTGCAGCCAGCGCGCGGCTAAGCTCAAGCGGAAAGGCATATCCTCCGAAGTCGTGTACCAGGATGCGCATCTACGGGTGGGACTGGGTGGCTACACCGCTGGGTGTATCCGGGAAAAGCGTGCCGAAGACTGTTTGTCCAAAATGCTCTGCGGTGTTTGCCGACCCGAACGCCAATGCGCGCACTGGGTCGAAGGGGAAGGTGCCTCCGCTCAGCCACTGTGCCAGTCCGGCGGCGATGGCACTCGGACGTGCTGAATCCACGGCCAGACCGAGCTGGTGCGTATGGATGTGACGTCCAACCAAGCCGTAGTCCGATCCAAGGACAGGGACGCTTGCCTGTGCGGCGCGGACCAACACTCCGCTGGAGCCCACGTGGCGCTGATAGGGGAGAAGCACCAGGTCCGCGCAGCCAAAAAGCCCTGGGATCTCCTCTTCGTTCACGAACCGCGCTTCGTGGATGATCTGTACCTCCGTGGCCTTGAGGCTTCGCGCCACATGGTCCTTTACACGTTGTTGCTCGTGCGGCGCGTCGCGGCCAATAATGACTAACGACAGCTGGCGCTGGCCCGCTATCGAGAGCAAAGGCAGGGCATCCAGCGTCTGGAAAATGCCCTTGCGCGCGGCGATGCTACCAAAGAACAGTACCACACTCCGATTTGGATCAATGCCCCACTGCGCGCGAAGGATCTCAGGAGTCTTGAGCGGCGGGCGAACCGGGGCGCCATCGGGCAGCGGCACGAGCTGTGCGTGTGTCGGTGGCACGTATGGTACTACGTAGGGATCCAGGCAGAATAAAGTCTTGAAGTGCGGGTTGCGCAGGGCTGCCGTCAGCAAGCGCCGCTTCCGCATTCGCGTGATGCGATCCTTGAATGCGGCTGCAGTGGACTCGTCATAGTGGAACGTTGGCCGAAAGTAAATCCCTGAAAGCGCCACGGGATAGCCAAACCTGAGCCCCAGCGCCAAGGAGAGCTGCACCTGATCGAAATACATGCAGACAGCGTGCGTCGGTCTCAAGCTCTTTATGTATTTCCTAAGGTACCGGCCGTGCGCAAGCGCGCCGCGAATCAATCCGCGCATTTCGACAGGCTCGGCGATAGGCTTGCATGTTGCGCCGCAGTGGGCCGCAACGCGCAGCACGTCTCCATGACGCTCAAAAAACGCCGGCCGAGCTAGTACGGTAAGGCGCCCATGTAATTCATGCGCGCCCCAGTACTCAACAAGCTGTCGCACGTATTGGCCGTGGTGGCCGCCCGCATATAGGTCAAAGAGCAAGACATGTGGGTTCTTCATCATGTCGCTACGCGTTGGGCAGCAAGTCCAGGAGCCACCGTTGCAGACGTCGCCGGACTGGGTGGAGCCAGGCGGGCAAAAAAACCAGCAGACCGAGCGCTGCCGGTGTGGCCAGAGCCACCCAGAAAGAACTCCCAAAAGCCAGCAATATCGGCCAGGCGATAGCAAGACCGACAACACCGATGCTTCCCAAGACGATGCTCTGGCGGTCCAACAGGGCAGCAAAGCGGATTTGATACTCCCTTTGGTAGGCCACAGTAGTGACGAGACTGCCAACCACCAAGGCTACCACAAAACCTACAATTACACCCGTGCCGCCTACGAGGGCACCGAGAACCCAACCCAATGCCCCGTTGAGTACGCCGATGGCAATGCGCCCTGCGACGTTCCAGCGGAGGGTGCCTATACCCATGTACGCAAAGTATGCGGGATTGGAAAGCAGATTTAGAAACCATCCCACAAACAGAAGCACCGAAAACGTGATGAATACAGGCTCGAAATAGCCATGCCATAGCCAGGATATGAGCGGCGTCGCCGCAATAAAGAGCGGCATGGCAAGCAGGACAAGGTACAGGATGACCCGAAAGGACACATTGTAGACTTCCTTGAGCAGGGATGCCTGGCGCTCGAGCAGGTCCGCGATGGTCGGAACCAAGGACTGATGGGCAGAAACAATGAGGGCACGCAGCTGGAACACCATCCGATTTGCAAACTCAAACCACCCCACCGCAGAAAGGCCGCCAAAGACTGACACTAGCCATCGAGTCAGCGGCTCAAACAAGAGCCAGAAGATGGACATAACCTGAAAATTCAGGCTGTATCCCAGGATCTCCTTGAGTACCTCCCAGCGCCATCGGCACGGTACGGGCGGTAGCACGGGAAGCAGGCGCTGAGCCACAACCCACGACGAAACCAACAGCAGAACTGCCTGAGTGATGTGTGCCCACGCAAGGCCCAAAAGCCCATGACGTGGAACAAAGGCAAGAGCAACAAAGAGATACGCCAGCGTGCCGCAGACCTGCAGCCCGCTACGAATATCGATTCGCTGATGGCCATCGATAGTGCCCAAGGTCACGCCGGCGACCGAGAGTGCCCAAAAGGACATGAAGGCGTACGGGAGGATGGCATAGGCCTCTGCCAAAAGCTCTGGCGACGCTTTCAGGTGAGGATGGATGGACAGGGCCCAGGTCGCGATAGGGTAGAGGCCACCGAGGACCACCAGGAGAACGACCGCCAGAGTGAGGAATGCAGTTTGCGTCACAAGTGCTGCACGCGCCGCGTCATTCCTGGCGAGGTACATCGACACGAACTTTACCGCACTGCTGCCCAGGCCCAGATTGGCCAGGCTGCTAACGGTGGCGGTGATAAGTACGATGGCCCATATTCCAAAGCGTTCAATGCCGATTTCATTCTCAACGAACGCGTAAAGAATCCAAAACACCACTCCGGTTATCACCACCTGCACGAATGCCGCCAGGGTGTTAATCGTAAGCTGCCGTTGGCGAATCATGGCTGCTGCTCTAGCGCAAGAGCTTGTCGCCCAAGGGTCGGCGCAATTCGAGCGCCATAGCTACCTGAGTGGGAAACTCCATTCATCATTTGTGCTCCACGAAGCGCGCGGAAGAGCGTATTCACTACATTGGCTCCCAGTGCTGTTACATAGTGCATCCTGGTGGGGACCAGGAGTACCCGGTATTTTCTGCGACGCAGACTCCTAGACGCCACTGCGGAAAAAGAGCCCATCCACCTGAAGCAGTTGTCCCGTCATGGGGTCGTCAATGACCGGCTGAAATGACATGAGCGCAAAGCCGCGTGCCTGAAGGTGCATAATAAGGTCGATGAATGGCGGCTCATCTTCATATAGAGGCACAAGTGAAAGCTCCACCTGGATACCGGTGATTTGCGGCAGGGACGCCTCGGCGCCCAAAAGCACCTGTTTTTCGAAGCCCTGCGTATCAATCTTCAAAAAGGTGCGTGCGCCCTCGGTGCAATGGGTTGCAAAGACATCGTCCAGCCGTCTAATGGTAACGACTTCGCTACCTGCATACGAGGCGCCCGGGTAGGCGGCAGTATGGCGCGCGCTAATGCGGAGGAAGGAGCTGCTTTCACGGTTGCGTGACAGGTGAAGTGTCTTTTGACCGCTCTGACTGCCCAAGGCTATTTGCACCGCATTCCAGTTCGGATCTGTGCTTGCCTGCGCCTGGAGCACGCGAAAGGCCTCAGTGGAAGGCTCAAACGACACGATGTGTCCCTCATAGCCCGTGGTGCGCAACTCCGCGGCGTAACTACCGGTGCTGGCGCCCACATCCATCACCAGATCAATTCCGTGATGGCGAAAGAGTGCGATGCGTCTCGCCACAGGCGATGAGCGCGGGCTGAACCTGATGACATCATAGCCACAGCGCCGCGCCAGCCGCTTTAATAGGCCTTTTGCATTCATGCGGCGGCCCCTTCTTGCCGCTCGCGACGACTACGCAGGTAGGCACCGCCGGCGAGCCCCGCGGTGACACTGAAGATGAACAGGGAGTCCTTCAAAAAGAATGGGTTGGAGGTGATGGTAGACAGCACGAAGCCGGTGAGGCTGATGGCGGCTGCCAGCCCGCATATCCTTGTCCAATGCGCGCTGCTCTTGGCAAAAAACGCCTGGATTCCACGCCTCAGCGTACTGGCCCAGAAAAACAACACAAGTCCAAGGCCCCAGAGACCAAATTTGTACCA
The DNA here is from genome assembly GCA_965262785.1 of Rhodothermales bacterium. Classification (GTDB taxonomy): domain Bacteria; phylum Bacteroidota; class Rhodothermia; order Rhodothermales; family Bin80. Next base: position 3,640,331 of record OZ253559.1, on the reverse strand, counting down.
GAGTCCGACGTAGCCGTTATGGACCAAAGCATCAAGGTCCGTAAGCTGGTGAGCGATGTCATAAAAGTAATACGGAACGCCCATGCCGTAGCCAACAACAGGATTCACCCTGATGAGCTCCATAACCGTAGCTGCTTCCCTGAAGCGGTTGACCAAAGACAGGTCGGCAGTTGCGGCGGTGCCGATAGACAGGACTCGCTCCACCAGTCCACCCAGGAGCAGGTCCATATAGGATCCGACCAGTACGTAGCCTGCACCAACCATAGCCACTAAGCCAACTCCGCCCAGGAGCAGGATATAACGGCGGCGGCGCTTGTCAGTCAGGAAGACGAGTGCCGCGAATCCTACGAAGAAGGCCATCCAATAGCCGCGGCTCTGGGTAAGAATCAGGCCGCCAAAGCAGAAGGAGAAGCACAGTCCGGCAAGAAGGAAGGACTTCAAGTTTCGAGCGTAGACCACCAGAGTCAAGCTGAAGAGGGAACTCACCATGAGCAAATTGTCATTGGTGACGACTCGGCCCGTCTCTACCTGCCAGGCCTGCGTGACCCGGCCAAGCATCTGCCAATATTCGTAGAAGTTGCGCAGAGCCACCAGCATTCCTACGGACACGACGGTAAGGACAAGGGCTCGCGGGGCCCACCGATAGCGCGCCGCAACCTCTTTCAGCGGGAAATAGAGTGCGAAGAGCGACAACGAAAAGAGCTCGCTGACCGCGCCGACCAGGCGCCCGCCGAATATTATAGTCAGCACCATGGTACACGGCAATAGAATCAGGAACAGCGCTAGCGCTTGATCGGCGCGAGTCCGTAGAAACGGTTCGCGCGCAAAGGCCACGCGCTCCACGTACCAGAATGCCAGCACTGAATAAAGATAGAGTGCGTAAGCAACCTCGCGGAGCTGAAATCCCGCCTGGTTGTCGGCTACGATCACGAACCCGACCAGAACAGCAAAGAGGTTAAGGGTTGGGTGTCGGAACAGCCAGATTGCGGCCGCTATTGCCAGTAGCGCGGCAGGAAAGGCTACTGCCACGGGCCAATCCCCCATCCTGGCGATGGCAAAAATGATGGCCAGCCCCAACACTAGCGTAGCTACGAGAGCCGCATGTCCCCAAAGCCAAAGCGCTCGGGCAGAAGGGGCATTCGTCCCTGACGTGCGAGGGTTCAAAGCGTTGCTATCGGGGACCGCGTCGGCAACGTGCACTGCGCCCTACGGAGAGCTTAGCTTGCGGGCTAACGTGGTGTGGTTTTCGCGCCACCACGCCAATAGGAGCACGTAGGCGACGCTCAGGATAAACCCGCTGGCAGTTGACGCCACGCATATAACCGAGCGAGCCGGGCGCGCCTTGTCAACCGGTTCGACCGCTGCGTCAATCACCTCAACGGCTTCGATCTGGCGTAGTTCTTCCAGGCGCGCTTCCTCCAGGGCGGGCCGCACGGCAGCAAGAACGTGGCCCAGTATCTGGCGCTCTGTTTCCAACTCAACAAAATGGAGAGCCAGATCCGGCAGGCTGTCGCGCGCGATCGGCATCACGGCCTCCTGCCCCTCCAGAGCTGCGTCATAGCGCGCAGTGATGGCATCCACGGCACGCCCCGCGGAGCGCGTGGCGGAGTTCTTGGGGCCATACAAGTACTCGAGGCGTTCGTGTTCCACTTCCGCGAACAGCATGGTGGCTCGAAGTTCCGCGATGCCGGTCATGAAGGCCTCGGCCTGAGCTGTCAGGTCGACAACGCCGTAGCGAGCCTGAAAATCACGTGCGGCGGCATTCAGAGAGTCGAGTTCGGATTCCGTGGCGCGGTAGCGTTGCTCGACCTTTTCTCGAAAGGCACTGGCGTTTTGCGAAGCCAGTGTCGCGTTGACCCGGTTGAGCTCCTCGACAAGAAAGTTCGCCATGTCCGCAGCGCGCTGTGGCTCCCGATCAAAAACACGAACAGACAGGTGGTTGTACTCCTGGTCCACCACGAAGGCGATGTTGTCGGAGAGGGCCTCCACTGCACGGTAGACCGGTGCATCCGTATCAGCGACATCGTAGACGGTTGCCAGATCAAACTCGTCCACCAGGCTTTCCTTCACCGTGCGACTGTCCAGGATCGAAAGTTGCCGCTGATAGTCGCCGGAGATGCCCCCAAGCAGGGAAGAAGCGGTGGTTGGAACACTCCCCGCGGCCAGGGCCGACAGCAGGCCCGAAGCCAGCTTGCCAGGCAACAGCAGGCGGGTCTCGGCCATGTACCAGTTGGGAAGCAGCAGACTGATTATTACTGAGCCTACCGCTGCGATGCCGGTGACGGCTACGACAAGCCATCGCTGGCGCCAGAGGGCCCGGATGGCCGGCCAGACAGCAACTGTGTGTTGCGAGGTGGCGCGGTCAGAATCCATAACCTCTCAGTCTTTTCCGAAGAGCGCCGCGTACGCGGTCACTATGCCTGTAATCGCAGTAGCACCTGCAAAGATGACCTGCGTGGTCTGGATACGATTCTGCTGCTTGGCCAAGAGCAGCTGCTGCATCTCGGGGCTCTCAGCAATGTCTTCCCGATCTACAAAGATGGTGTCGCCACTTCGGACCAGCGTGCCGGCGCCTTTGCGAATCTCTCCCGTGCTTCCGCTAAAAACAAAGACATCTGTGGCGCCGGCCGCAGGTCCGCCAACGAGGTCGACGTAATAGCTTGCGGGCTGGCCTTCCTCCAATGCCACGTAGCTGGGTCGTGGGACCTGTCCGCTGACCTGGACTGTCTGCTCATCGCGTGGAAATACGACGCGATCCCCGTGGTATAGCACCATCGCCTCTCCTCCGGATTCCACGGCCGCGGCGAGGTCAACACGCACGCGATAGGCAGACTGCGCGGCAAACGACTCAGCAAATTTGCGGCTATGGAAGTCGAGGTTGCTCAGGCGGGGCGACTCGCGGAAGTCCAGCGACTGGCTTCGTTCCATGAACGAAGCTTCCAGGTTCGCGTCCGGTTCCAGCCCGCCAGCCATATCAATCAGCTGGTCGATTGTGGTTTTGCCATTTTCTATGGTATAGGAACCCGGATACCTGACCCGGCCTTGTATCCGTGCCACGGCCACCTCGGGTGTTTCCACGACTAGGTGGTCCCCCGGCTCCAGCAGAAGGTTGTCGTCTTCGCCACTGAGCAGGCGCTGGGCATTCAGGTAGATGGGCTGATTGCCTTCCGAGCGTGCCAGACGCACTGAGTCCATATGGGCCGTGCCCGCGGGGCCTGCGGCGAGCCGCAGCAGATCCACGGCGGTGTCCCCAGGGCGCAGGTCGTACGTGCCGGGGTAGGCTACGTCGCCCGAAACCCGGATGCCATCGCGGAGCTCGTGATAGGAAGGGACGATGATCCGGTCTCCGTCCCGGAGGTAGGGGTTGTGGTCTACTTCTCCGTGCAAATAGTAGCGCACAAGGTCAATCTCGGTGGTAGTGCCGTCCCGGTGCACGATCTGGACATTCCGATATGCCGGTTGGTACGACGGTTGCAGTGCCGGACGGCGCGTAGGAAGGTATATGTACTCATTGGTCTCAATGTCGAAGTACTTTGGCGTAAAGGTTTCTGCCAGCACCTCATCCACCCGTGAAATCGGCAGCATCAGGTAGCGTCCAGGCTGCGGTACCGCGCCAGAGACGTGGACATAGAATGAGCGCGCCTGGACGAGCGACACACTTACCAGAACATTGCTATGCCGCTCCTGGAGCCCTGCGAGAGCCTCACTTCGGACTTCGGCCAGTGAGCGGCCCGCTGCTTGGATCTGGCCTGCTTCCGGCAGGTCCAGGTAGCCGCCGGCGGAGACCACAAGGCTGAACGTGTTTGAGAGAATCCCACCGATCCCGACGTTAAACCGGTCTCCGGGACCTACGGTGTATTCGTTGGGGTCCACTGCGCCTTCGAGTGCAAGCGAGCTCCCCTGCATGGTTGCTTCCTGCACCCGTGCTTGTAGTTCGGACAGCGCATTAGCGCCGCCCAGACCGATAAGTGCAGAGCCTGCGCTTTGGTCTTGCGCCTGCAAGGGCGCAACAAGGACGCCCAGCAGCACGCTTACCGCGCAAACAGCTGCAAGAGTCCTCGCCCGTGGAACATTTCTCATTAGGAAATAGAATGGTGGCGAGGTAGCAGGTTTTCGTATGAGCAGAAAGGACTATGGACCGTGTGTCTAGTACAGCGGGATGGAACGCTATATGCAAGGCGGGAGTTTCTGACGCAGATGAGTACGATGGGTAAGCCAATCTATTCAGCGCAGGCGCCGGGCAAGATCAACCTTGGCTTGCACGTCTTGCGTCGCCGCGACGACGGTTATCACGACTTGGAGACCGTCTTCTACCCGCTACAGTGGTCCGATACGCTGAGCGTGCGTGAAGCGCCGTCGCTGACGCTTTCGTGTACAGACCCGGTACTCGATTGCGGTGAGTCCAACCTGGTGATGCGTGCGGCGCGCGCCATGGCTGCAGCCGCGGGCAAACATCGGGGCGCAGCCATGGAGTTGGTTAAGCGACTGCCGATGGGAGCGGGCCTGGGCGGCGGCTCAAGTGACGCCGCAGTAGCACTGCGCTTGTTGTCACGACTCTGGAGTCAGCCAGTCACCGACGCCACGTTGCTGCGCCTTGCGCTTTCGTTGGGGTCGGACGTGCCGTTTTTTTTGAATCCCGTGCCATCATATGCCACCGGTCGTGGCGAAATGCTTACGCCGCTAGAAGGGTACGCAATTCCCTATACGCTGGTCGTAGTCGTCCCGCATGTTCATATTTCTACGAAGTGGGCCTTTGGCCGCATCACGCCGGTGCCAACTCGAAGCGTCAACCTGCGTGCCGTGGTGCAATCCAATGACTTGGACTACTGGTGTCAGGTGCTTGTCAACGACTTTGAGGCACCGGTATTTGATGCCTACCCTGCGCTTCGTACCCGCAAGGAGGAACTGCTGAACCAGGGCGCCGCGTATGCTTCGTTGACGGGTACAGGGGCAGCCGTATTCGGCGTCTTCGAAGACTGGGGCAAGGCTATGCAAGGCGCCGCTGCGGCTAGAGAGGCGGGATGCACCGTACACCTTGAGCACAGCTCTTGATTGAGCACGCAAGCCTTTGGTTCATTGAAGACCAAGTCTTTGCCTCGACGGACTGGGCCTTGCGCCGCAGCAGGTGCCGAGTATTTGTTGTGGCGGGGCGGCTGCCAGTACCATAGCCGGGGTGGTCAAAGCGATTCAACAACTCCAATCGGGTAAAGGGTCGCGTAGCGCTTTCCGAGCCGTCGGGGCCCGGTTGCTGCACGGTGTTGTGAGCATTTGTTGGCCGAACTTGGGGTTCAGTGAAGCGGCGAGATCGGGTTTGACCAGCAAGTCGCGTCGACGCCACCAATCAAGTTCTTGGAATCCAAGTGCCGTAGTGTTACAGAATGGGAGACTCCGCGTCAGCAGGTCGATATTGCTGATGAGTGGGGGTGGTGGGGCACAAATCCACGAGGCTTAAGCTAGGCATTTGGAGCATAGAAGGACAGCAGGCCAGTGGGAGTTTGTCGCAAGCAAAGCCGCGAAAGGTCGGGCGGTCTTGTATTGGGCTGGAGAACTAGCTCGAAGACTGGATGGTCGATGATATGTCTTTGGATAAAGCATCATAAAGTCAGGCTAGTACAGGTTTTACGACTTTGCTGGTCGAAATGATTGCCTCAATGATTCCCTCTTTATCAACTGGAATCCATTCGCTCGAATCGGAGGTCCATGGATTTTGAGTCACCATTGATCGTGGTCACCGCGGCTCCGCTGATCATGTTCCGAGCGTCGGCCGTGGTGGAGCGTGGAATCAGCGTTGCTCCAACGAAGGAATCACTTGACGACCTCTAGCCGCCACGCACTCGTGCGGCCAATCGGCCCTCCCGCAAGATTCCTGGATGGGAGCGACTCCTGATGGAGGGTGGGTAGGGCGAACACATGCCGATCCTCCTCGATGCCGATCGAGGCGTCCTCGAAGGCGGGGGTCGCTTGTCTGTTCCATTCTCGGGTATGTTCGGTGTGATTTGCTGGTTCGGCTTACCGGGGCCGACTGTTCGGCACCGGTGTTAACGAGCGCAGCCTGCCGATCCGCGTTAAATGCGGCCCCGCCTAGATGAGGCGGATCGGCTGTCGGGCAGGTTCATGGGCGCCCAATATGGATCCGGTAGCGCACCACCCGTTCCACCCCTTGCCCGTCAGCGGCTACGGCCCACACATAGTCGCCATCGAATATCGGGGCCGGAAAACGGGAAAATCCATCCGGTGCTACTACGACGCCCAGATAGGTCCCATCCGGCTCGAAGACATCGTACCGGGTCTCTTCTGCCCAGGTCACCGGAAACGAACCGGGGTCGTCGGGATCGTAGTCCTCATTGTCCACCGGGCGTCCCTCGGCCGACAGCCGCACCCATATGCGTCCGTCCCGTCCAGCCAGCAATTCCTGGAAGAATGGCTTGTAGCTTGGGATCGTCGGGCCATCCCAATCCCAGTCCGGCAGTGACCGGCGTATGCGCCCGACGGTGCGTTCTCGCTGGAAAGTGCGCTCCGCATCCATCGCCCGGACCGGATCGTAACTGCGCTCAATCCGGAGTAAGCCATTGTCCCGAGCGAGGTCGATCCGGTAGTCGTATGAGAGACCGGTGAGGAACTGGCCGCTCGGGTGAATGGTCCACAGAAAACGGGGTGCGAAGGGGACGCCGTAGCTCATTGATATCCCGGAAGCCTCGGCCTTCACGAAGGGGGGTACGTAGTCGCTCGCAGGTTCTGGAAGGGTGTCGAGATGCGTCCCGTCAGGGGCCAGAACGATGATGTGCATGACAAGATCTTCCACGCGAGACTGGTCGCCGGCAAGCAGAAAGGTCCGGCCGTTCGCATCGGTGTATAGAGGTGACGACGTATACACGCTGGCATTGTATCTCCATTCGGCCATCTCTTCAGGTCCGAGACCGAATACCATGACGCGTTGGTTGCCGGGATCGCGCACGATCAGACGCCCGTCGGGCAGCAAGGCGATGGCCTCGGCGCGGCTGAACTCGCCTGGGGCCTTGCCTCGGCGACCTAGCGTTTCGAGATAGATCCCGAGCGAGTCGAAGACGCGGACATGCTGCGCCTGCTGGTCCAGGACGTACACAGTTCCATCATCATTCACCGCGATCGACCTGATTCTGCCGAAGAGGTACTCCTCGGGCCCTTCGAGCTCGCCGATCGAGACTTCGGGCACAAGCGAGGCCTCAGCGCCCCAGACGCTTCCGGACAGGGTGCGGACCAATGTGGTATCGCCGAAGGTTTCGACGATGGTGCTGGGTCTGGCGTCGTAATAGCCTGCGTCGATTCCGCAGGCGGGGAGGAGGGCGGTGGTCGCTGCTAGCAGTAGGGCGTGGAAGCGCGCACGGAGACGAAGTGGTCGGTCGGGTTCGATTCGGCTTGTGATACGCGGGGTCAATTGCATGCCTTCCTCCTTATTGGCTCCTAGCCATCCGCGTGCGGTTGGACGGTATTTGACTGGCACTTTCGCTGACAGTTCCAATGATATGGGTTGGTCGGCGAATCGGGGGCAGGCAGCCAGCAGACCGCCAGGGGCTGATCCACAGCACTGCCACACGGCAGACGACCAGGTTCGCGGAGGCCCGATTCCAAAGAGAAAACGATGCCTCGTGGCCGTTCGGAGATGTGCATGACACGTCGGGGGTCAATGCGCACCCGTCGCCCGCAATAACGTGCAGATGCGGAGTTCGCCCATCCCATGTGGCCACTTGAAGTTGCGCACGTCTCTGTCCGGCCGTCGGTGCCGCTCGGGCGGCAGCGATGCGAAGTGGAGCAACACCCCGGATTCGATGCCTCGATCGGCATCGCGGTAGGTTGGTGAGAGCCTGCTTAGCGTCAGCATGCGGTTGTGGCGACCAATGACCTTTGTCTCGGAGATCGGGCGCCGCCACGTCCCCTAAATGCGTTGGGTATTGGTCATACGCGGGCGGATACAACTTTCGCCCTATCGTGCTGCAACTAGTGCCGGCGCCGTATGTGGCGGGCCACCTACAAGTGGCGTTAGGGTCCCACGCGATACCACTGGCATCAGGGCGCGATCTCGCGCCAGGCTGGTTGCTCGTGGATGTCGTATCCTTTCCGATAGAGGCCAACGAGGCGCTCGCCAGCTTAGCGGGCAAGTAAGCCGGTTCTTCGACCCCACTTAGATCATAGTCAAGCCCTATCTGGCTTCAGCAAAGAGAGGTATCATCCACTAGCGCGCATACTCTCCAGGCCACTATGTATCGCCACCTAGTCGTGCTGCTGGTCCTAACAGCGTCTGCGTGCTCCGACGAGTCCACACCACGCCCCAACATCGTGATCATCCTGGCGGACGATCAGGGATGGGGCGATGTCAGCTACAACGGTAACAGTAATATTGCGACGCCCAACATTGATGGGATCGCAGCGCAGGGGGTGAAGCTGAATCGCTTCTATGTTAGCCCCGTCTGTTCTCCCACACGCGCCGAGTTCTTGACGGGTCGCTATCATCCACGCTCTGGCGTTGCTGGTACCAGCGCCGGGGCAGAGCGCATGGATCTGGACGAAGCCACGTTGGCTGAATTCTTCCAGGCCGCTGGATATGTTACCGGAGTGTTTGGTAAGTGGCACAACGGCTCATAGCCACCCTACCATCCCAACGCACGGGGGTTCGACGAGTTCTATGGATTTACGTCAGGCCATTGGGGAGACTACTTTAGCCCGCCACTGGAGCACAATGGGTCCATGGTACAGGGCAAGGGATACCTGCCGGATGACTTTACGAACAAGGCGCTGGCCTTTATGGAGGCGCATCAGGAACGGCCATTTATGGTCTACTTGCCCTTCAACACGCCCCACAGCCCGATGCAGGTGCCCGATGAGTATTGGGAGACATTTGCGTCGCATACACTGCCGTTCAAGCACCGGGAGCCTGGCAAAGAGGATATAGAGCACACACGCGCAGCTCTGGCTATGACGGCCAACATTGATTGGAATGTTGGCAGGATCTTGTACCGGCTTGAGGAGATGGGTCTGCGTAGCAGCACTATCGTGCTGTACTTTTCAGACAACGGGCCCAACGGGTCGCGTTGGAACGGAGGCATGAAGGGTCGAAAGGGGTCGACGGACGAGGGCGGTGTGCGCTCGCCCTTCGTACTGCAGTGGCCTGGGATGATAGAGGCCGGGTTAGAGATCGACAATATTGCGGCAGCCATTGACCTGCTGCCTACGTTGGCGGAGTTAGCAGACATCGAGTTGGACAGCTCCAAGCCGTTAGATGGCGTGAGTGTGGCGCCGCTCCTTTTGGGCGAGACTTACACGCACGAAGACCGATTCGTTTTCAGCCACTGGCGCGGGCGAACCAGTGTGCGCAGCCAAGGGTTTCGTCTGGATCATGAGGGACGACATTTTGAGATGACGGCCGACCCAGGGCAGCACGAAGACGTCGCCGCTCGATTCCCCGAGGACTTAGAGGCCTTGAGCGCAGCACAAGCGGAGTTTGAAGCCACGGTTGTCGCGGAGCTACCTGCCAGCGATGATCGCCCATTTTCTGTGGGGCACCCGGAATTTAAGTGGGCGCACCTGCCGGCGCGCGACGCGCAGGCCAGTGGAAGAATTTCGCGTTCGAACCGGTTCCCCAATGACAGTCACTTCACGAGCTGGACAAGCCTTGAAGACTCGATATTCTGGAGCGTAGAGGTGTTGGCGACAGCAACGTTTGAGGCTACTATGTACTACACGGTGCCTGTGGGAAGCGAGGGTGCGGAAGTTGAGGTTAGCTTCGGTGAAAGCCGCCTGGCGGGCACGCTGGCAGAAGCACACGATCCGCCGCTCCGCGGCATGGAGCATGACCGAACGCCTCGGATTGAATCGTATGTGAAAGACTTCAGGCCGCTGGTGCTTGGGGAATTTTCGCTCCCAGCCGGTCACGGAACGTTGGTGCTCAGGGCGCTTTCGCGGCCGGGCGCTGAGGTGATGGACTTTAGGATGCTATCGCTGCGCCGGGTGGACTCCTGAGTGGAGCTGCCTCACGTGGGGCCACTGCTGTCATACAGAATCTCTGCCCTGCAATTCGCAGCGTTCCTGCGCACGGCAAGGACGCACCATGCACCTTATCCGGGACAGCAGTATAGCGCTAAGCTTCGATATGCATCGCCGGAGGCATGACACAAGCGGCCAGTCTGGCGCCGATCCCGTTGTGGAATAGGCTCTTAGTCCTTTGCGCCTTGGGCCGCTACATATGCGGCCTCCAGCTCCAGCGCCTTGTCCATCAGCGCATTCTTCACGCCGGAAAGGCTGCTACGCTGATCAATGTAACTGCCAAGCGCTTCCACTAGCGTGGATTCGCTTGTGACCTTGGTGTCTCTCTTGCGCTCGACGGGATCCCATGTCCGCTCTATTGAAGCAATGGCAAAGGCAGGTTTGAGTGCCGCACGAATCTTACCCATGTCGATGGACGGCCGTTGCGCCTCCTGTATCCGAAATCGTACCCTAACAATACTGCCGCCAATATCCTCGCGGGCGATCGCCTTCACGATGGTGTTTGTCGGATCAGTCGAATCCACAGCATTGATGTCAAGCTGCACGAATCGCCTCGCTGGCGTCTCTACGAACTTGAATGTGGTCCTTTTGGGATTGCCGCTGATGTGAACCAGCACAAAGCCCTTGCGACTGTCCCTCTCGTTAAAGGTCACGCGCTCAATGCTGCTGCTGTAGACCACGGGAGTGGCCTCTGGATCGGTCGCGCAATTCTGAAAGTGGTGAATATGCCCCAGTGCTACGTAGTCGATAGGAGGCACCGACAGCTCCGCGGGGGAGAAAATCGGCTCGCGGAGCATGAGCGACGAGCTCTCCGAACCGCCCGGAATGCAGCCCACCACGCTAAAGTGGCCGGCAAGGACGGTAGGTAGTGCGGGGTCTAGTTTGGCGGCTTCCGCCTGGATAATCTCTGTGTATTTTTGCTGTATGGCCTCGCACAGCGCTTCAGGTGACATCTTGCGACTATCCTCGCCCAAGAGGAGAAGGCTGCGCACGGGCCATGGCATGGCCAAAAGTTGTAGCGTGCCGCTGCTAGTCGGAATAAGAGTCGCGGTGGGTTTGCGGAAGACTTGTACGTTGCCAGTGAGGTAGCCAAAAATGTCAATCGACGAGGCCTTGCCAAACGAGATCGGATGGTCATGATTGCCCGTAACCATGACGATCGGGATCCCCGCGTCGGCTAGTGGCTTGAGGCACTCGGCAAAAGCCTTTTGCTGCGTGGGAGTAGGCGTAGCCGTTCGATAGGCGTCCCCGCAGAAAAGGAATACGTCTATGTCTTCCTTAAGGCCGCGCTCCACCATAAACTTGAAGCAGCGCCGAAAGTCCAGCAACCGCGTGTTCAGCCCGGTTGCCGGGTCAATCCTGCCATACGTATTTGTGCCAAAATGGATGTCGCCAGTGTGGAGGATCTTCATATGCCGTGGCGGATCTTCACCGCGCTGCCGCTCTAGAATTCGAATTGCTCTGCCTCGTCCTGGCGCAGTCCATCCTCGCCCGTGGACAAGGGATGAGGGAATTCTACCTCCCGGCTTAGCGCCACATTGGGGTCTGCATTCATGCGCGTCAGGAATTCTCCCACCACAAAGAGCGCGTTGTGCGCGCCCTGTCCCCAGAATTGGGACCGGAATGTCACCCGCCGGTCATTGAAGCCGACCCAAGAGCCGGTGACCATCTCCGGGTGCATCAGCATAAACCAACCGTCGGCGCCTTCCTGCGTGGTGCCCGTTTTGCCGGCAAAGTCGTAGCCGTCCTGATCGAATTGCCAGCGGATGCGGTGCCCGGTGCCGTAGGCCTGGTTGACAACATCACGCATCATGTCCACGATGACTACTGCAGTCTCCATGATCAGCTCCACCTTCGGCTCCGACTGGTACTCGTACAACGGCGTCCCATGCTGGTCTTCGATACGGGTAACCACAACTGGATCGAGCCGCGTGCCAAGGTTGGCCAAGGTGCTGTAGGCGGTGGCAAGCTCCAAGAGCGATACATCGCTGGTGCCCAGCGCGAGTGACAGCACTGGTTCCAGCTCGCTCTGAATCCCCATTCCCTTCGCAAACTGTACAACCTGCTCCGGGCCCAGTTCGTGGATAAGCTGGGCGGAAATGGTGTTGAGTGAGCGCGCAAGAGCTTCCTGCAGCGTGTACCGCTCTAGAGACACTTCGCCGCCCGAGTTCTGCGGCGCCCAGATGTCCTCCGAGCCCACCAGTTCATACGAAAACACCGAGTCCACATACTGCGTCTGCGGGGACCATCCCGTTTGAATAGCCGAGGCGTACAGCAGTGGCTTGAACGTTGACCCGGGTTGGCGTCTGGCTACGTTGACGTGGTCGTACCACTCCGTTGTAAGGTCGCGCCCACCGACCCATGCCTTGACGTAGCCGGTCCGCGGATCTATCGAAACGAATCCGGATTCCATGCGGGTCTTGGCGGTCTTCAGCGAGTCCACAAACGCCGCGTTCGCGCGCAGGTTGGCAAGCGCTTCGGCAGCGGTGCGGCCGTCGCTGAGGAGCCGTTGATAGCGTTGGGTTTCCTTGATGAAGGCCTCCAGCTCCGCCCTTCGAACCTGCCAGAAGTACTTAAAACGCTGGCTTGGGTCCTGATGACACGCATCACCGAGATACTTGTCCAACTCTTCTCCAAAGTCCAGCAGTTTGCTTCTCTGTGCACTCCACTCGCAATCAGCCACAGCCTGCAGGGAGTTGAGCGTGGTGGTCACCGCAGCCTCGGCATGTGCCTGAAGTCGGGAATCGATGGTCGTGTACACAACCAGCCCATCCGCGTACATGTCAAACCCGGCCGAATTCCCCCAGTCCTGCACCCACTTGCGCACGTATTCCGCCGCGTACGGCGCGAAGCTATCAGTCACATTAGCCGTACGCAAGCGTGCGGGAGTCAGCTTTTCTTTGTTCTCATCATAAAACTCGCGTTCCAGGAAGCCTTGGCTAATCATCTGGCGCAAGACTGTATTGCGCCGGTTGCGCGAATTCTCCGGATTCCTCACCGGATCGTAGGTTGTGCTGGCCTTGAGCATGCCAACTAGCGCCGCAGCCTCGAGCGTATCAAGCTTTGCAGTTGGCTTGCCAAAGTACGTCCTTGCCGCACCCTCAATCCCAAAGGCATTGTGCCGAAAGGGGACCGTGTTCAGATACATCTCAATGACTTCTTCCTTAGAATAGCGTCGTTCCAACTGCACTGCAGCGGCCATCTCCTTGAGCTTGCGCACTACGCTAACTCTAAACCCTATCTGGCTGTTGTAGAGGTTGCGCGCCAACTGCTGCGTGATGGTCGAGCCACCCTGCAGCTCAAATGGCAGCCCGATCTTGCCGAGTACGGTCTGAGTGACGGCGGACAGGGTGCGCCAAGCGTCAATACCCCAGTGTCGCCAGAAGCGACGGTCTTCGGTGGACACCAGCGCATTGATGACATGGTCCGGTATGCTGTCGTACGAAACCCAGGTCCGATTCTGGCGCCCGTAGCGGCCCAACTCCTCTCCGTCGGCAGTGTACGCCACGGTGGCTAGCGTCAGTTCAAAATTCTGGCTCTCGATTTCCTGCAGGTCAGGCAGGTTGTCGCTATTAGTGAACCAGCCGGCGTATCCCATCAGCACCAGGGCCGCCAGCATCAGGGCCGTAGTCGGAATGAAGAGCAGCACGGCAGCCTCTTTGGGTTTGCTGCGTCTCTTTGCCGTGGAACCGCGAATGCGGCGGGCCGTCTTTCTTGTTGTCTTCTTTTTCGATTTGGCCATGGAGGGCGTTACTGCGGGTCAGCAGCCGTGATATCGGTACAACTATCCGTTACTGCCACGTGTGTTCCTTAACAAGCTCGGCCTTGCCGCCGCGCCAGCGCAAGAGCTGGACGCGCCCGGCCTCCAGCAGTCCAAATGAGCCGCCCTCACGCCAGCTTCCTAGGTTCATGTATACTCCTTCGGGCCACACGCAGAGCTCTGCCTGGTGGCTATGGCCCATGACAAGGACCTGAGACGCAGTGGATTTGAGAATGTCTTGCGCATAGCGCCGCATGTCAGCCGCTGCGTGTGGGCTGGGGCGTCGCCTTTGCAGCCGGCGACTTACGCGATGCGCCAGAGCCAAGCCAGCATCTGCAGGCAACAGGCTGCGATAGAGCCAGACCATTGCCGGGTTTCTCAGCAGAGACTTGATGCCGCGTCGCCCGCGACCAGAGCGGCCAACGCCGTCGCCATGCCGCACGTAGCACAGCGCGCCTGCAACGCGCTCCAAGACATGGCCGGGCATCACGCGAACGCCAAGCTCTGCAGCGAAGTAGTCTCGATGCCACGGGTCGTGATTGCCGACAAGGTAGGTTACACCAACGCCGCGGTCGCTCCAGGCCGCTATAAGCGCCAAAAACCGTACGAATCCCTTTGGGACTACGCGTCGGTACTCTATGTATCCGTCAAAGATGTCGCCGACCAGGTAAAGGTGCGTCGCCTGCTCTTCGTAGGACGCAAGACAGGTTAGCAGTGCGTCCTCAATAGCCCGTTCCTCCTGTCGAGCTCCCAGGCCAAAGTGCGTGTCACTAACAAAAAAAACCATGAGCAGCGCGGCTGCCAGACAGGCGGCTGGAAAGAAGCGTTCAGGTCACAGGGTGCAACCAAGTTGAGACTTAAACGCTATAATGCGCGCAAAGATTAGCTAACAGGCATGTACCAACACCAGCAGAGGCCTTCGTTTTTTGCATTTCCTCCGGTAGTAAAGAACCTACTGATTATCACCGGGCTCGTCTTTATGGCGCAGATCCCTCTAGGGAGGCTTTTGGTAGAATCGTTTGCGCTACAGCCTTTGGGGTCAGGTTTCTGGCCGTGGCAACTTGTCACGTATTCGTTCCTGCACGGCGGAATTACACACTTGTTCTTCAATATGTTTGCCCTGTGGATGTTTGGCGCGCAGATAGAGAATACCTGGGGCTCGTCGCGGTTTGCATTTTTCTACTTTGTGTGCGTGGTTGGGGCTGGCCTTGCACAGCTTGTTACGAATCCCGGCGTTCCAACGATAGGTGCGTCGGGCGGGGTTTTTGGAATTCTTGCAGCCTTCGGCATGCTCTTTCCGGAGCAGCGGATCATGCTGCTGTTTCCGCCGATTCCGATCAAAGCGAAGTTCTTCGTGATCGGTTATGGGGTAATTGAACTCTGGTTTGCTACGGCTGGAGGACAGCCTGGCGTAGCCAACTTTGCACACCTTGGCGGCATGGTGGTCGGAGTCCTGCTTATCTTGTACTGGCGGGGCAAACTGCCTATCAAGCCCCAGCGGCGCACGCCGTACCACTAGTTTCCCCGCCCCAGTTCGCTGCCCGAAGCGCTCGTTACCGTGTTGCGATTCAGGATCTGGTACACTACGCGGCCTACGGCGCTACGGCTGCTGATTACAGTCAATGTAGCCGTATACGTGCTGTGGGCGCTTGTGCTGGCGCATCTTGGTGCAACCCGCACATTCATTGAGGCTCATCTCGCGTTTCATGCGGCATGGCCCGACTTTCTGTTTGAGCCCTGGCAGCTAGTAACGTACAGCTTTCTGCACCTCGGGCTGGGCTTTGGTGGCCTTCTGCACCTCGGTTTTAACATGCTCTGGCTCTACTGGATAGGTAAGGATTTGGAGGACTTGTACGGTCCGCACACGATGCTGTCCTTGTACCTCTTCGCTGCCATGGGCGGCGCGCTACTCAGTGCTGCGATCTACAATCTCGTTGGCACGCCGCAAATCCTTATTCATGGCGCTTCGGGCTCGGTACTAGGAGTTATGACCGCGCTTGCAGTGCTTCAACCTTTCAAGCGAATAGGGCTTTGGCTGATTGGGTCGGTGCGCCTGCCTCATCTGGTCCTGGCGTTTCTGGCGCTTGACCTGCTGACCGTTTACAACAGCTCGACAGCGATATTTGCGCACCTTGGCGGCGCGCTGACCGGCTATCTTTTTGTCAGGGTGGAATCACGGGGAGGCGACCTTTCGTCTTGGGCGAGATGGCTCTTTACAGCGCGCCGTGCCGCCGCCGGGGGTTTTCTGGCGAGGGTAGAGCGTAAGCTCTCCAAAGGTTCACGCCGGCAGAGCGCGGCAGCTGGCAAGAAAGAGCATTCGAACACGGCACCGGCAGACAGGCCCAATTCAGAACATGAGCTCGACCGCATCTTGGACAAGATCAATGAAGAGGGGCTGGACGCGCTGTCGCCCGAAGAGCGAGCAGTCCTGGAGTTGTTCAGCCAAAGCAGGTAGCCTCGCGCTTCGGGCCGCCTTTCTACTGCTCTTCTGTTGTCCGGTGCTGGCGCTTGCGCAAGAAATCCTGCCACCCAACATCGTGCTGATCATCGGCGACGACCATGGGTATCCTTACTTCGGCTGCACGGGCTCTCGACATGTGCATTCGCCAAACATGGATACATTGGCCGCGGGCGGCGCTGCGTTTCATCTTGGCCATACGACGAGCAACCATTGCCGACCGGCCTTGCAGACGCTGATGACAGGGCTGTTTCCTGTCCAGTATGAGACGCCATCGCCTCCGCACTACGCGTAGCGGCTTCCGCAGAGTCGCCTGCCTATCAGGACGCGACGGATGAGCAGCGGCAGCGCTGGGACCGGTATTACTATTCGCATGTCATGCGCGAATTTACCACGCTATCCAAGATGCTGGCCGAGCACGGTTACGTGAGCTTCCAGGGCGGCAAGTGGTGGGAGCAGTCCTACGAAAACGGTGGCTTTTCGGAAGGGATGTCGGTTGGCTGGGCGCCGGACCGGCGGGGCCAACCCGGCTGGTTCACTGAGTTTATGGGCGGCGAAGGGCTCGCGCTTACGCGCGAGACCCAACAGCCGGTATTCGACTTCATCGACCGGCATGCAGGCGCGCCGTTATTAATATGGTACGCACCGTCCTTGCCGCACACGCCGTTTAATGCGCCACCGGCCTATACCAGCCGCTACGCCAACACAAGTCTTTCGGAAACGGCCAAGGTGTACTACAGCAACCGCACCTGGTTTGACGATGGTGTCGGAGACCTCGTAGAATATGTGCGCCAGAAGGGACTGGCTGACCACACACTATTTATTTACGTCAATGACAATGGGTGGGAGCAGGAGCCGTTTGCAGAGTATACCGGAAATCCCGAACTGCTTGCCAATGGCGGGCGCAAGGGCAAACAGTCGCTGCACGATTTGGCCTTCAGAACGCCTGTCATCCTGCATTGGCCCGGAAGGATTCTGCCCGCCACCTTCACAGATATTCTGGTCAGCACGGCGGATGTTGTTCCTACAATTCTGGACTATGCCGGGGTTCCGGACCCGGGCAATCTGCCCGGGCGTTCGCTATGGCCAGTGATTGAAGGGAAGGAGTCGGCAGTGCGCTAGGCACTGATTGGCCATGTGACGGGTTTGCGGTCGGACCATGATGTCATGGGACGCCAGGCAGAAGGATTCTACGTGCGTACGGAGCGCTGGCATTTCATCTGGTACAAGGACGATGGGCACGTAGCGCTCTATGACATGGTGGGCGACCCGAATGCAAACCGTGATGTCGCGTCCGACCACCCGGAGCTGCAAGGCGCGTTTCGGGCCATGATAGAGGAGTGGCTGACGGTTGCGCTTACGCCTGAGCAATAGCCTACGCGTCCGATTCGTCCCACGTCTCGATTGCTTCAAGCACGGCCCGGACGATGTCTTTTTCGGGGACGGTGCCCGTGACTTTGCCGCGCTTGAAGAGGTGCGCACGACCACGGCCGAGCGATATGCCTAAGTCAGCGCCTTGTGCCTCGCCGGGCCCATTGACGGCGCAGCCCATGAGGGCTACCGTAAGGTCTTTATCGAATTTGCGCTCCTTGACTGCGGCCTCTACCTGTTCCACGATGGAAAACAGGTCGCCTGTCAGGCGACCGCAGGTAGGGCAGGCTATGATGTTCACACCCGGGCGTCCTAGGCGCAGCGACTTGAGGATGGCGTGCCCGGCTTCGACTTCCTTGACGCTGGGAGCAGCCAGCGAAACCCGGATGGTATCCCCGATACCGTCGGCCAGCAGGGCACCGATGCCAATGGAGCTCTTGATGGTGCCAGCAGTAGCTGATCCAGACTCCGTCACCCCCAAGTGCAGAGGATAGTCCGTGCGTTCGGCGATCAGCCGATAGGATTGAATCATGAAGAAGACATCCGAGTGCTTGACCGAGATGACGATGTCTTCAAATCCCTGGCGCGTGCAGATCTCTACATGGCGCATCGCGCTTTCGAAGAGCGCTTCCGGCTTTGGATACCCATACTTGTCCAGGATGTCACGCTCAAGCGACCCTGAATTAACTCCGATGCGGATGGGTGTATTCGCTTCTTTCGCCGCCAAGAGTACTTCGCGTTCCCACTCCTCCTTCCCGATGTTGCCGGGGTTGATTCGTACCTTGGCTACGCCGGCCTCAATGGCTTTGAGTGCATAGGTGTAGTTGAAGTGGATGTCTGCTACGATAGGGACGGGCGAGCCCTGGACGATGTCCGACAGCGCTGCAGCGTCTTCCGGGCGTGGCACGGCAATGCGGACGATATCCGCTCCGGCTTCAGCCAAACCGCGTATCTCGGAAAGGCATTTGTCGACATCATGCGTCTTGGACACCGTCATGGATTGTACGGAGATGGGAGCACCGCCTCCGATTTGTACGGGTCCCACCTTTACGGCTCTAGAGTGTCTGCGCGGACGCTGCATAACAAGGGCAAGTATGAGGGGCGCATATGCCTGGCAGGTGTTTGCGTTCCCGTCAGCCGGTTCGCGGCAAATGCCGCTAGAATTGGCAGCGCAAGCGAAGATCCGCAGGGCACTACCGGGACTGGAGAGTAGTGACACAGCGCCACGCCGATCTTCTGCTCTACGCGTCCTAACAATGAGCCGACCTCGTCCAATGCGTATGTCCGCACTTTGGTACGGGCCCGCAAAGGGAGATCCCGTCAGGCGGGGCTGCAAACTAAAGGAATTATATACCCAAACTAACAGCCAATCCGCGCTAACGTTGGGGGCGGTTGTCTGAAAATTAGCACCTGCGGCCAAATGCTGGCCATCTGGAGTCCGAATCCGACAACAATCAGGCAGATTGCTGCGCGTGCGACCCTGCACTCTAACTTGGCCTTTCTTGACTCCACAGGATCTCCTCCACCCCATCTAAGCGTAGTGCCGGTGCCCCCTTTGCGGCTGATCTCCTCTGGCGAGCCGAACTTGCGCAGGGGCACAACGCCAGTTATATCAACGCCCAAACAAACTGCACTGAGGGTCTCTGGCAGCATTACACTAGCAATTGTCTCACGCGGCGAGATCACGCACAACGCGCACGATTCGGAACATGCGCCAAACGGTCTCTTCCGGCTTGCCGTCGAATTGGTAATCCTTCTCCATGTCAGCCTTTGTCGGCTGGTACGTGGCCGGCTTGATCCGCACCACAGGTCTGTCTGCAAGCTGGCACCGTAACACGTTTTTGTGGTGCAAGCTCACGACGCAGTCTGTGGGGTGGACCTGGACGACCTACTCGGAGGTTAAAGCGGGTTGTTGCATGCAGCCGCTGAGCCATCGCGCGTAACTCCATGGATGGATGAGCCGGATTCAACTGCGGACCAATCCGGGCGAATTTCTGTCTGCCCGCAGTTAAACATGCATCAACCGAAGTCGGTGGCGCGCCAGGAGGTGCTCTATACGGCTGTGGACTCCCTGTTCGGAGCGTTGCGCGTACGCCAACTGATGAGCTCATGGCCGTTTCAGCCGCTTGGAACGCCGATGGATACCATTCGCGCCCGCACCGCCGAGGAGGGCATCGCGCTCGAGTACTACCACCGACGCCTTGAGTTGTACGAAGCCACCGACAGCTTGCGGTCGCTGTACGAAATGCGGGGCGATTTGTACAGGGCGCTACGTGCGACCCTTGCCATAGTTCAGCAGTACCCGTACCTGGGCCAGCCTTACGCCCTGGCTGCGGACATCCCATTGCGGCAACGGAGGAATCCAGAGGCACTAGTATATTATGAGGCCGCTAATGAATTGGAGCCCACGGCCCAGGTGCACTGCATGATGGGAATGATTTACCGGCTCTTCCCCTAATTAGATGGGTGCAGTGTTGTATTCAACGGGAAACGATATGAGATGAAGCGGATTCATACCCGTTTCAAGGCCATCATCACGATGGCGCACACGTTCTCTAACCCCAGCAGCGATATGTCGCAACTAAAGAACGATATCGGTTGCCTCTTGGGCATCCAGGCTCCCTGGAAGGTTTCCGAGGTGACGTTTGCGCATGAGGCGCAAGAAGTCCGGATACATGTAGATTGCGAGGACGGCCATCAGCTGCCTTGCCCGGAGTGCGGCACGGCGTCTCCGGGCTACGACCACCGTCGTCGGCAATGGCGTCACCTGGACCTGTGCGAGTATCGCACCATGGTGGTTGCGGAGCTTCCCCGCGTGGAATGTCCGGAGCATGGAGTGCGCAACGTGTCGGTTCCGTGGGCGGAACCTATGTCACGGTTCACTGCAGGGTTTGAGACGCTGGTGATTGATTGGCTGCAGGAGGCGAGTGTATCGGCGGTGTCCCGTCTGATGGGGGTGAGCTGGAATGCGATAGACGGGATCATGCAGCGCGCGGTGCAACGCGGCCTTGCGCGGAGGAAGGAACGGAATGTTGCCCATATTGGCGTGGATGAGACCTCTTTTCGCAAGCGCCATGCGTATGTCACCATTGTTTCGGATGCAAAGGCGGGTACGGTGCTGCATGTGGGCGAAGACCGTAAGAAAGAAACACTTACGCGTTGGTATGCTGGGCTCACTTTGGAGCAACTGGAGGGCATCGAGAGTGTCAGCATGGACATGTGGCCGGCCTACATCAACGCCACGCTGGAGCATGTGCCAGAGGCGCAACGGAAGGTGGCCTTTGACAAATTCCACGTAGTGAAATGTCTGGGAACTGCCGTGGACAAGGTTCGGCGCCAAGAACACCGGGCGTTGATGAAGGAAGGCCTGGAAGACCTCAAGGGAACCAAGTATGATTGGTTGACTCACCCGGCCAACATGTCTGGTAAGCAGAAGGCGCGCTTCCAGCAGTTGCGTACCAGCACGTTGAAGACGGCCCGCGCGTGGGCTATCAAGGAAATGGCCCTGCAGTTGTGGCACTATGTCCACCGCACATGGGCGCGTAAGGGTTGGGAGCGATGGTTGTCGTGGGCCATGCGGTGTCGACTGGAACCGGTGAAAGCAGCCGCCAGAACCATCAAAACACACCTGTGGGGTATCCTCAATGCGATCATCCTGAAGGTGAGCAATGGCCCTGCGGAAGGCATCAACAGCCGGATCAAAACAATCAAAGTGCGCAGTAGGGGCTTCCGCAACAAACGGCGATTTGCTAATGCCATTTACTTTCACCTCGGAGGCCTAGATCTATACCCCGAAAGCGTCCGCAGGTGAGCTTACCCACTAAAACAGGGGTAGAGCCGATTTACCTGACTTCGGGCCGACTTGGAAAAGCACTGGTGCATCTGGAGCAGGCCACCGACATGGAGCCACGTAACACGGGGTACCTGCTGCAGCTAGCCCAGGCATACCTTGTTGCTGGCCAGTTGGAGGACGTACAGGCGTCGGTCAGGCAGCTGCTTGCCGTGGTGCCTGATCATCGGCAAGGGCTTAGCCCGACTTCGCCGTGCGCCGTGAAAAGGCGCTTTCCTGTGGCGGGTGCGAATCCCGCCCAACATCTGTCGCTCCAGTTGGTAGCGGCTACAGCGTATTATGGAGGTAACAACATAGTATGAAGCACTGTGGTTAACGGGCTACGTGAGTAGCTTAGCGACCATGCGGGCCGGAACGTGAGTGAACGCTGAGCAGGCCCCGAAACGGGTGATGCGAGTGTCGACCTTCCGGTGATATGGGGAAGACCGCTGCGGCTCGGGAAGCGAGCGACAAAGGCACCGAGACCGACTCGCCGGGGTATTGGCGCTGGCACGCATGGAAGATCAGGAGAGTTGCAACACGGGAAGCCCTATTGGTGGTGTGGCACGCACCAACTGGAAGCTCTTTGAGCCAGGCCAGGCTGATAGGGTGGCGGAGTGGCCCGTATTACTGAAGACGCGGGGTAATGCCCGTCGAGGGAAGGGGCCGCAGGTGCGGAGCGGTGTTCAAAGGGTGAAAGGCCCCGGAAATAATGGCATAGCCTACCATCCGATCAGGGTCGGTGAATCCAGCGACACCACATGCGTAAGTGAAGGACCCGTAGGCCAGTCGCATTCTATGCGATGCTGGCGTACGGGGTTGTCAGGGCGTAAACAGGCCTGTCAACGCGTTATCCGCGGTATAGGGTGGCTGTAAGGAGCGTGTCGCTCCTTGCGTAGTGGAAGTCCTATGCGGCAGGAGAAGCGGTCCGAGTGCGAGTGGCATGATCCGCCTGGAGAGCCGGGTACGGGAAAACCGTACGCCCGGTTCGGTGGGCGGCGGGAGGAAACACGGTGATGGAAGCCGGACTGAGGCCCGGAGCGAAAGCGACGGAATGGCCACCGGATCCTAAGGCAGGTGCGCCTCCCGCCGACCCTACATTTTGGGAACCAACCGTGGCCGAAGGGGGGCTAAACCAGGTACTCCCAGCCCACTTTTCGCCCTTTTCAGCCCCTTTTCAGCCGTATTTCTCGGCTATATGGTGAAGAATGCGTGAAGTTTAGCGTATTCGGCTGAAAAAGGCCATTGTAGTGCCAGGATTGTTGATAGGAACTTGCTACAGGTGCGCCCATGCACTATCTTGGAGTCGGCATTGACCTGCAGACACCATGTACATACGGGCGACCAAGACCCACGCAAAGAAAGGTGAAGCGCGACACAGCTACCGCCTGGTACGCAGCGACCGCATCGGCGGGAAGGTGCGCCAGTCGACCCTGCTGAACCTGGGCGTCCACTTTGACACGCCCCGTGACCAGTGGGGCACCTTGGTGCTTCACATAGAGAATTTGTTGCAGGGGCAGCCGACGCTCGTGTTCGATCCCGACCTGCAGCACACCGCCGAAGCCATTGTCGCGCAGCTACGCGCACGCGGCATAGGTGCACACGCGAAGCCGGAGGGTGAGCCTGACAGCGTCATGACGGTGGACATGGACTCCCTTGAGCACCCGGAGCATGCTCGCAGCGTGGGCGCAGAGCGCGTCTGCCTTCAGGCGCTTGAGGATCTGGGACTGAAAGACACGCTGATCCAGGCCGGTGCCAAGGAGCGCGACGCGCGCCTGGCCGTAGCCCTGGTGGTCGCACGCATGCTGCATCCCAACAGCGAACGGGCTACGCTTCAGTGGTTGCAAAGCAGGTCGACGACGCTGGACCTGTTGGGACTACGCCCCGGCAGGAAAGTGTCGTTAGCGAAGCTGTATCGCATTGGGGACCTGCTCTGGGAGCACAACCAAGCGATTCAGCAAGCGCTCTTCCAAAAGGAGCGGACGCTCTTGAGCCTGCCGGAGACCGTTGTTTTTTATGACCTGACCAACACCCATTACCATGGCCGACAGCACGGCGAGTACCTGGCCTATGGACGTTCGAAGCAAAAGCGTTCCGATTGTCCGCTGGTGACGCTCGGGCTGGTGCTCGATGGCGCGGGCTTCCCGCGCACCTGCGAGATCTTGCCCGGCAACGTCTCGGAGCCCGGCACGCTGCAGGACGCTATCGAGCGTCTGAACGCCAGCGTGGACGGCCAGAAGCCGACGGTGGTCATGGATGCAGGGATCGCTACGGAAGCAAACGTGTCCTGGCTGGCAGAACAGGGCTACGACTGGATCTGCGTACACCGGGGTAAGCGGCCCCTGCCGCCAGAGCGGGAGCCCGACAGTACGCTGACCACGCAGGCTGGACACGCCGTACGCGTGTGGCAGTTGCAGCAAAAGAAGCAGGAGATGCTGCTCTATGCCGTCAGCGAAGCCAGAAAGCACAAGGAAGAGCAGATCCTCCAGCGCCGGCGCACGCTACTGGAAGCAGCCCTCACCTCGCTGCACGAAGGGCTGCAGAAGCCCTACCATACCAAGCGGCTCAAGAAGGTCGTAGAGCAGGTCGGACGCATAAAAGAGCGATATGCCCGCGTATCTCATCAGTACGAAGTGACGGTTGTAGAAGGGAGTGGCCCCAACGCCAAGGCCGTGAAGTTTGCACGCAAGACGCAGTGGGAAGAGGCCGATGAGGCCCTGGGGGGCTACGTGCTGCGCACCAGTCAGACGGGATGGGACCTTAAGCACATTGTAGCCACGTATTGGCGGCTGTCCGAGGTGGAGGCCACCTTCCGCTCGTTGAAGTCGGAACTGGGGATGCGGCCGCTATACCACAGCAAGGACGCACGCATCGCAGCGCACATCAGTATAGCTGTGTATGCCTATCACGCCGTGCACCTGATCCGGACCCGATTGAAGGCGCAAGACATCCACACCAGCTGGAAGACGCTTCGCCAGAAGCTGAGCGCCTGGCAACGGGTGATGACAACCGTAAAGGACACCCAGGGCCAGGTGATTGTCAACGTGCAGGACGAGCGCCCAAGGGCAGAGCTGGCTCAGATAGCGCGCATCTGCGGCGTCACGCCCAGCCTGCATCGGCAACGCTACGTGCGCCAGGACTAAGGCAGGCGCACGGCGTTAGAAAAGTAGTGCCAGCCAGGCGGGAGTACACCCTTTTCTTATATGTGGAGAATGTGTCCACCTATACTGTTTGAGTCATAAAATGGCGAAGTAGAGTTAGATTCTATCAACTCATCAAGCAGCAGGGAGGCTAGACTTAGCTGAGGCGCGCCAGGCTCGGCTGGGGCCCAATGAGCCCGCCGGACCAGGTTCAGGCCACAATCGTACCACCCGCAACGAGCCCGGAAGGTGCAGCAACATGAGAGCCATCAGATATACGGCGTGGGATCCGGAGCGGCACGAGCAGTTTGGGTCAGCATTCGAGCGCCTTCTGGATCTCTTCCAGCAGCTGCTGCAATACACTGCGGGCGACGCTGGTGAGGCCTTGCGGTGGCTTACGCAACTCGACAAAAAGTACGAGCTTACCGGCGACGAGATGGGGATCGGTGATTTTGTTGAGGAGCTTAAGCGGCAGGGGTACCTCAAGGAAGACAAACCGGGTGTCCTAGCGATCACAGCGCGAACGGAGCAGGCAATCCGTCAGCGCTCATTGGAGGAGATCTTTCGGCAGTTGCGCAAGAGCGGGCGCGGCACGCACCGGACTCCGTATGCGGGGGCGGGCGATGAGCGCCTCCCGGAAACCCGATCATGGCAGTTTGGCGATGACCCGCACCGGCTCGATATCACGGGCACACTGTCGAACTCCTATCGAAGGGCTGGCATCAGCAATTGGAACCTGGCTGAAGAAGACTACGAAATCTTTGAGACGGACCATTCTACGCACCAGGCAACGGTGCTCATGATAGACCTGTCGCACTCAATGATCCTATACGGGGAGGATCGCATCACGCCGGCGCGCAAGACCGCGATGGCACTCGCGGAGCTGATCCTTCAACGCTACCGGCATGATACGCTGGATATCGTAGCATTTGGGAATGACGCGTGGGAAGTGTCTATCAAGGACCTTCCATACCTGCAGGTGGGCCCGTACTACACAAACACGCGGGCCGGCCTGCAACGTGCCCGCGATATACTGCACCGCAGGCGCAACCGGAACCGCCAGATCTTCATGATCACCGACGGAAAGCCAAGCTGCCACATAGAAAACGGGCGCATGTACCGGAATGCGTTCGGGCTGGACAGAAAGATTGTCAATAAGGTCTTGGACGAGGCCGTGATATGCAGACGCGAAGGCATCACCATCACGACGTTCTTGATAGCGCGTGATCCGTATCTGCAGAGTTTTGCCCGTGATCTCACTGAAGCCAACCAGGGGCGTGCCTACTATGCCAGCCTGGAGCGGCTCGGCGAATTCGTTTTTGAGGATTTTGTGCGTAGCAGGCGCAAGCACTTGCGGTAAGCACCGCCGCAGGTGCCGAAATCTGGGCGCCGAATTTCGAAAGGCGCTGGAAGCTAGCTGACCTTTGCACGCGTTGCCCGTTTGCTTCATGGCTCTGCCCTTTTTTCCAAGAAAGCGTTTTGGGCAGCACTTCCTGACCGATCCGAACCTTGCGGCGAAGATCGTAGGCGCACTCGCGGCGCCGCCCGATGCACCCGTGGTAGAAATAGGGCCGGGACTTGGGGCGCTTACCAAGTATCTCTTACAGCGCTACAAGGATGTCACGGCAGTGGAGGTTGACGAGCGCGCCGTCGCGTACCTTGAAGCAGCATACGAGAGCTTATGTGTCAGCCATGGTGACATCCTGGCACTGGATTGGGCGGCGCTATCAACGGCCAAGGGTGGACGGCTCCACGTCATTGGCAACCTGCCTTACAACATTACAAGTCCGATCCTCTTTGCGCTCTTGCGGCACAGACATGCATTGTCGCAGGCGGTGCTTATGATGCAGCGCGAGGTTGCGCAGCGTCTAGTGGCAAAGCCCAAAACCAAGCAGTATGGCATTCCCAGTGTTCTGGCTCAGCTTTATGCCTCGGTGAAGTTGCTTTTTAGGGTTCCGCAAAGCGTCTTCGTGCCCAAACCGGCCGTGGAAAGTGCTATTATCCGCCTGCAATTTGACAAGGCGGAATTGCACAACATCGACCATGAGCTGTTACGCTCGATCGTACGCGCCGCCTTTGGGCAGCGGCGAAAAGTGCTACGCAACAGCCTGTACCACTGGACCCGCGGTAAGGGCATAGTGCTACCCGACGATTGGGGATGTCTGCGCGCTGAAGAATTTGCCCCGGAAGGCTTTGTGGCGTTGGCGCGTCACATACAAGCGGCGCTCTCCGGATATTCCGCTACGCCGTCATAGGTCATGAATCATGGAAGCATGACGAGCAACATACCGTCACCTTCGCCGCTGGCCGGTCCGCCGACTGAGTTTGAGGGCTCCTTTGTTGGCGACCTCATTGACGCTGGGCGGCTGAATGCTGCACTGGCGCGTGTGGCCAGCCTGCATCATGCCGATCTGGCGCGCGTCATAAGCAACCTGCCCAGGGCAAATGCGGAGCGGCTCTTTGTCGTGCTTGACGCCCCGTTGGCAGCGCAAGTACTGGCTGAGCTTGACGATGCGCTGAGCGAAGACCTGCTGGAGGATGTTGGTCCTGAGCGTCTGAAGCGCCTTTTGAATGCGCTTGACTCGGATGACGCTGCAGATGTCATGGGGCGTCTGCCGGAGGAAATGGCGCTGCGCGTTTTGCCTTTGTTGGAGGCGGCTGAGGCCATTGAGGGATTGATGGCCTATCACGAGGAGACGGCGGGCGGGATCATGGCAAAGGAGCTTGTTGCCGTACCGCCGGACTGGACGGTGTCTCAGGCCACCGAAGAAGTACGCCGCAACAGAAAAACTGTAGAAGAGCTGTACGTGATTTTTGTTGTGGACGATGGCGGCCGTCTCAACGGGTTCGTGTCGATAAAGCGGTTGCTACTCTCGCCGTCCAATGCGCGTATAGGCGACGTGATGAATGAGGACGTCCTGTCGGTGACCACGGATATCGACCAGGAGGAGGTCGTGCGCATCATGGAGCGCTATGACCTGACTTCGTTGGCAGTAGTGGATGACGGACATCGTCTCGTAGGCCGCGTGACGATTGATGACGCCATTGATGTTATTCGCGAGGAAGCGGAAGAGGACTACCGGCGCCTGAGCGGCATCACAGGAGACGAGGAGCCTTCGGACACGGTAGGCCGCATTACCCGTGGCCGGCTTCCGTGGCTGCTGCTGGGCTTGGTGGGCGCGGCCCTGGCCGGCAGCGTTATAGGTGTCTTCGAAGAAACGATTCGGCGGGTGTCCATCTTGGCGGCCTTTATCCCTGTCGTTATGGCGATGGCTGGAAATGCTGGCATTCAGAGCTCGGCTATTGTGGTGCAAGGGTTGGCTTCCGGCGATTTATGGTCAACGAATATCATGAGACGCTTGGGGAAAGAGGTCTTGGTAGCGGTTATCAACGGAGTTGCACTGGCCCTCGCCATTATGGCCGTGGTCATTCTGATCTTTGTGGCGGCTGCAGACCTTCTGCCGGAATCTAGCGTGGGCCAGCCTGTGCGGCTGGCCATAACTGCGGGGCTGTCGCTGTTCATCGTGATTCTGATTGCCGCGGCAATCGGCACTACAATTCCGCTGTTGCTAGACCGCTTCGGCATAGACCCGGCACTAGCAACAGGTCCCTTTATCACTACGAGTAACGACATCATCGGTCTCGTGGTGTTCTTTGTACTGGCCACGACGCTGTATCTGCCGTTCTTGTGAGACGGTTCAGAGATGAAGTGCGCAGTCGCTGGTCAGTCTATGCCCCTTGGCAGGCCTGGAGTTTACCGGTTCACGATGGTGTTTTGGGAATTATGTTGGACTACGGTGAAGGAAGTGTACCAAGTGCTCTCGGTATAGAACGATGCTTCCACCAAAAACCAGTTTGTGCGGACTGATCTGGTCCTCAGTCAGCGTACCAAACAGGGGGCCTCCTCTTCCTTACGACTGGTCCCGAACAGTAACGCAGCCCCAAATGAATTCCCCAACCAATATGCCTGCGGTGAGGTTACTCTACTCGAAGGCCACGGACCCATTGGGTCTCCAGACCAAGGATCGCACGATATCTAGAAGGGAAGGGGAGTAAGCACTCTACAGGCGGGTTGCTATTGAGCGGACGCGAGGCCAGCAGGCGTGTCTGGATACATGAGGCGGTGCATCCGAACTGTCTCCACCCCAAGCTCGGAATCGTGGAGCAGGAGCACGTAGTCGGCGCCGAATTCCCAGACGCTGCCTGGGAGCTGGGCCAAGTGGCAAATGAACTCGCCGTCAGCGCCAAAGGAGAGCCATCCACGATCTTCTCGGGGCCGGTCGTATAGGCGGACCCAGATCCGGCCGTCGCGGCCGATCACGACACTCGACATAGCCGGAAAGACTTCAGCCACGGGGCGGTCCCGGCTAATACTAGCGTAGTCACTCTGCCGCAATTCTGGAGATGTCCCTCGGGTGCGGCGCTCCACGTAATCCTCGCGCCAGGCACGTACGTACGCGCTGGTGACCTCGCGAGCCGGTTCAAACCAACGGATGATCGTCCGCAGGTTGAATTCATCGTCCAGCACCCGGATCTCCGGCTTACTTCCGTGTGCCAGCACGATGGTCGAACCTCGCGCGTCAACTTCCGCGAACGACTGAAAGAGTGGGGACAGCCGAAAATTCGGGGCTTCGCGGAAGATGCCGGTAGTTCCATTAGGAATCCTGGCGAGGCTGCCGACAAGCTCGCCGCTGGGATCATGGATTTCTACTACAAAAGTGTCAGGAACAGCGAAATTCCCGTGGCGCACCGATTCCGATCTCGCATTCACCGTGTATCCGTTGTCGAGCACGCCTCCAGCCCTGGACGGATTCAGCCACGCCGGCTTGAGACTCACCCGCCGCACGAATTGGCCCTGAGCCGTGAAAACATTGTAGCGCCATGGGCGGTAGTCGCCCACCCAGAGGGTGTCGCCTGGGGTGATCCACAGGATGAAGGGGCTCAAAAACTCACCGGGTCCTTCGCCGCGTGTGCCCATTGACCGTAGGTGCCGGCCGGCCTCGTCGAAGATGCGGACCTCGGCGGTTTTGCGGTCGACCGCCACGACGGATCCGTCGGACAACCGGCCCATGCCGCGGATAGAGGAGAACCATTGGTTGTCGTCTTCCTCGTCCTCGCCGATGATCAGGATGGGCTCCTCGCTGATCGTGCAGGTCGCGTCCGAATTTGTGGGATTGCTCTTGACGATCTGGACGCCGAGGCTGTCGATGGCAATGGATTCAAATGGCGCTTGATGGGCGCAGGCGCTGAGAAGCAAGACAAATGCGATGACAAAGCTTCTCGGGTGGCGATCGGGTGTGGGCATTTTGTTCTTCAACTGTGGAAGGGCCGAATCGAGGGGCCGACTTTGCAAGCCGCACCCCCCAGCCGCGACGAGGCAGCCGCTGCGTGGTGAAGGTCTCTTATGGCGAATCTGGCCAGCCCTGCGCCAAGCAAGATACGTTTTTCTAGCACCAAAACGCTTGCGATGGCCGAATTACGGGCCCGTTCCACGCCCGCAGGGCTGGTTCCGGCAATGCCGAAATAGAGCAACGACAGCAGGAAGACCGCGCACAAGGATATCTGCTGCACATACTTCCTAGTCAGGTATATTCCGGCACCTTGCTGCGTACTCTGGTGAAAACGCCAGGGTAATCTGATTCCATATAAGTCCCTTTTTTGGGCCGGGCCAGCTTGGCAGCTTGCGGTGCGCTCAAGCGCTCTATTTTGGTGCAGGACAGGAGGTGTGTCGCCTATTGCTCGCTGGGAACAGCCTCCAGCAGGGCCCGCTCATCGTTGTACTTGGACGGACATTTCATCAGGATATTTTCGGCGATGAACATGCCGTCCTTCATGTGGCCTTCCACGACCAGCTTTTCGGCATCCTCGAAGCTGGCGGGCTTGGTGTTCGCGTATTGTACCCGCTTCACCTCACCTTGCGCGTCCTTCATGTAAAAGGTGAACAGGTTCCCGGCGGCATCGTAGTGCGCCTGATCTTGCTGTACCCAGTCGCCGACGACATGGGCGCGCGAACCAGTCTCGGCAGCCTCAGCAAAGTCCATGTACCCCCCTACCTGCCGCCCAAAACTGAATAGAAGCAGGGACGAAAACCCTGCGATCATGACCAGTCCGATGATGGTTTTTGTCTTCATAAGAACAGGTGGAGTATAGGCTATGCAGACGCGGAATCCGCAGGCGAAGGTTCCGCCAATGCTTTTTCCAATTGATTGAGCTTTCGATCCAAGGCGTAGACGTAGACGATGAAGCCAGCCCAGATGATGAGCACTACGGCGAGGACCACGAAGAGCTTGTCGTTCGAAAGCATGACCTCGTCCAAGGCCTGCTGGGCCAAAGCCCCTATGCTGGTGGCAAGCTTAGGCATGGTCACATCTCAGGCAAATGCCGGCTTTCGAGCTTTTCTTCAATGCCCTGCGCACGAACACGCTGGTTGTAGAGCAGCCATCCGATCCCAATGAACCCAACTACCGCCGGGTAGAATACCAACCGCATCAGTGGATGCGTGATTTCACTGAAGGCGGGATTGCCATCTGCGCCGGGATGCAAACTGTCCATCTGCCGAGGCAAAACATACAGCAGGAATGGTACCGTAACAAAAGCGAATACGTTGTATACAGCCGAGATCCGTGCACGTTTCGCCGAGTCATCCAGCGCACTGCGAAGCGCGAAATAGGCCCCATAAATCAGGACTTGCACGGCTGCCATCGACTGCTTGGGGTCGAAGTTCCACCAGATGTTTGTACCTTCATACCAGGTGTAGTGCGCCCAGTAACTACCGGTAGCCAAGCCGAGTCCCCCAAATACGATAGCAACCTGTGCCGCAGCGCGCGCACGTATGTCGCGGACAAGGCCGCCTGACTGCAGGAATCGAAGCGAGTGCCATGCGGAGAGCGCGGTCAGCGCCATCATCGCAAACCACAGGGGCACATGAAAATAGAGGTTGCGTGCCGTGTGCTCCAAGATGTTGATCCGGGGGATATTGAGTCCAAAGCCGCCAAAGGAGAAAGCGGCCAGGAGCACTGCTGTCATCCAGAGGACAATCAACAGCCGAATCCACCGGTAGTGGGCCTGAGCGAAGGTGCGAGGCATTCTACTGATTTGGGTTTGGTTGGGCGTCATGGGCACCGGGCGTATGGTACGCTGAGTGCCTAGTCGTGCCATACGTAGTCGAACAGTAGCACAGAGGCCGAAATTACAACACCTGCGAATCCGGCCATAGCAGCCAGCGAGTTGGCCGCCGCGTCCCAGGCACCTGCTGAAGAACCCACCAGGCTAATATGCGTGGCTTCGACCGCCGACAAAAGCAGCGGCATCAGGAGCGGAAACAGCAGCATAGGCAGCAAGGGTCCACTGCGTGAGGTGCGCGCGATGATAGCGGCCAAAATCGTGGTCGCACCCGAGAGTCCAAGCGTTCCGACAGTCAGCGTCACAATCAACAGCCCTGCGTGTGCCACATCTATGCTCAAGAGCACCAAGAAGGCCACGATCAGCACTCCGTTGACTGCAAACACGGAAAGAAAACTGAATACCAGTTTTCCTGCGTAGACCATGCTGCTGGTTGTGTTTAGACGTAGGAGCAACACCGTGCCGCGTTCCTCTTCCGCTACAAAGGCCCGACCGAGCCCGAGGGCGGCGGCAAACAGGATCACGACCCATAGCAAGCCGGACTGGACGCGCGCATCTACACCGTCCGCTCCCACGGCGAGGACCACGACCAACAGGGCACTTAGAACAAATACCAATAGCGCATTCAGCACGTAACGGCTCCTGAGTTCAAGCTGCAGGTCCTTGCGCAGAACCGCCCAGGTGCCGCGGAGCCAGTGCTTCATGGCATTCTCAGGCTTTGCGGATGCGCTGCCGCGCAAGCTCTTCAGCGGTAACCAAGCCCGGCGGTCGGGGCAAGAATATGGGCTTGTCAGAATTAGGGTGCACAAAGTCACCGACGAAACTAATCTCAGTTTCCAGTTCATAGCCGGTTCTGTCTTGCACCACTCCTCTTACAAAGGCAATTAGCGCTTGCAGGTCAGCGGCACGTCCATCACCCGTGTTGATCATGATGTTGGCATGGCGGTGAGCAATCACGATGCCTCCAATGCTTGCGCCCTTGAGTCCGCATTCATCGATCAGGCGGCCCGCCCCAATGCCTTCGATCTTTTTGAAGATGGACCCCACGCTGGGCTCGGTATCGAGGGGCGGGTGCCGCCGCGCCCGCCACGCAAGGTTTGACTGCATAATCTCGTACATGCGTCCTGGGTCGTCCGGCGCTAACTGAAACGTAGCGGACAGGACCACGTCGTCGCGTATGTGAAGGATGGAGAAGTCATAGCCGAAGTCAAAATAGTCGGCACCAACTGTTTGGCGCTCATTCTCTTCCGTAAGGATGTCGGCCGACAGGAGAACCTCTTCAATAAACATCGTTCGCTCGCGCGCGGGCGGAGGCGACAGAAAATGCAGGTTCTGCCACAGCGCACCTCCCACGGTGGATGGGATGCCAACGTAATGCTCTAGCCCGGAAAGTCCATGTGCCACCGCATGTTCTATGACGTCCGGGTACATGATGGCTCCGCTGGCGACACGCATACGGCACTCTGGAGCAGAAAGGACGGTGCCCTGAGCGCAGTTTCGAATGACCAGCCCACTGAAACCCTTGTCTCCAATCACCACGTTTGCGCCGCAGCCAAGAAGAAAGTGTGGTACCTCCATTTGTCGGGCAATATGGATGGCTTGCTCCAATTCGGCTTCCGTAGAGGCCTCATAGAAAAGGTCCGCAGGCCCACCAATCTTGAAAGTGGTGTAGGGGGCAAGGGGTACATCCCGGAGTAAGCGACCAGCTCCCAGTGCCTTTTCGAGGCTCCGTACGACAAGGTGCTCACGGGGCATAGGGCGCAGGGCTTGAATCAAAAGTCGAGACCATGCGTCAAACGCGCTTCTATTAACGATAGTCTACTAAAGCGGAAGGTGTAAACACGATGAACAAACAGTACCCCAACATCACGCGCCTTGTAACCCGGATAGCAATCGGTGCAGGCGCCTTTCTGGTATTCTCGGCGATGGCGGCCGGATGCATGACCACTACGATTACGTCGGGCGGAGCCGGTGTCCGATACAGCCCATTTGGCGGCACGGACATTAGCAAGACTTATGGCGAGGGACTGCAGCTGCATGCTCCCTGGGTGGATGTCATAAAGTATGACGTTCGTGTACAGGAAAAGCTTGAGACTATGGAAGCACTATCTTCGAACGGGTTGTCCATAGGCACGGATGTCTCGGTTCGGTGGCGGCCTGAGGCTTCGACCCTGCCAAGGCTGCATCAAACCTACGGCATTGAATACTATCGCAAGCTCATACAGCCCGAACTTCGGAGCGCGGTACGCGAGGTGATAGGGCAGTTTACGCCGGACGAGCTGTATTCCTCCAAGCGCACCCAGCTGCAGGACAGTATCTACTCACGCGTGGGCCGCAGTGTGGAGGCTGACTTTGTGCTCATTGAAGCCATCCTGATTCGCGATGTTCGCCTTCCGGAGCAGATCAAGGTGGCGATCGAGGAGAAGCTCAAGGAGGAGCAGGACGCCGAGCGCTACGAGTTCACCATTCGGAAGGAGCGGCTGGAGGCCGAGCGTAAGCAGATTGAAGCCGAAGGCCAAGCAACCTATCAGCGCATCATCACTGCCAGCCTGACTTCCCAGTTTCTGCGTTATAAGGGCATTGAGGCCACGCAGGATTTGGCCAAATCCCCCAACACCAAGATGGTGATCGTCGGCAGCGGCTCGGATGGGCTGCCGCTGATTCTGGGTGGGCAGTAGACAGGGATGCCGTTCCCTGGTGCGGCCCTGTATTACTCCGGAGCGAGTCGCAAGCATACCCGTTGTCTGCCCGGCCGGTCAGCCTGTCGAGCACGACAGCGGGACTCCGCGTTCAACTGGCCATTGCACAGCCATGATACAGCGACGCATTTCCGCTATCGTAGCCATTGTCCTGGTGATCTGTCCCGTTGCCTATGGACAAAGAGTCGTCAGTGGCACAGTGACAGATGCCAACACGGGCGAGGCGCTACCCGGAGTGACGGTGTCTATAGAGGGCACAAGCGAAGGCACAATCACGGATCTCGAGGGCAAGTACTCCATCAGCTTGCCTTCCAGCGAGGTCGTTCTGGTGTTCCGGTTCGTTGGCTACCGCTCGCAGACGCTTCAGCCGGATCCTGGGTCAGGCACGCTTAGTGTCCGGCTCAGAGAGAGTGTCTTGGGACTGGACGAAATAGTCGTTGTGGGCACTCGGCGCCTGCCCCGCTTGGTGAAGGATTCCGTAGTCCCGGTGGATGTCCTGGGCCCGAGCGACTTCTCCAATGCGGCGACCACTGACATGGATGACATGCTCCGCACGCATGTCCCCTCGTATAACGTTCGCCAGAGCGGTGGTGATGAGGCTGCGCTGGTGCGCCCAGCAACCCTGCGAGGACTTCCAACCGACAACATAGTTGTCCTCGTCAACGGCAAGCGGCGACATCGGTCCAGCTCAATTGCGCTTAGCGGAAGTGCATTGAACAAGGGTGCCCAAGGACCCGACCTAAATACGATTCCCAGCATCGCGGTCAAGCAGGCGGAAATTCTGCGAGACGGGGCCTCCGCCCAATACGGTGCCGATGCAGTTGCAGGCGTTTTCAACCTCCAACTTCGTGATTCGGCCCATGGCGTGTTGGTAAAGATGCAGGGCGGGCAGTATACGCAGGGGGACGGTCGGTACGGGCACATTGCTGCGAACGTTGGGCTGCACCTGACCCAGCGCGGGTTTATCAGCCTGAGCCTGGAGGGTCGAGACGTAGGGCCAACTGTGCGGAGTGCCCAACGGAGTGACGCGGCGATCCTGGACTCAAGAGGCTACCCGGTAAAGAATCCTGCCCACGTTTGGGGAAGCCCTGAAATCCACGATTCGTGGACCGGGTTTGTCAATGCCGGCCTACTTGTTGGTAGCAACATGCGTGCCTATGCATTCGGCGGGTACGCGCAGCGCACTGCGGAGTATGGGTTTTATTTCAGGTCACCAGGAACGTCGACTGCACGCGGAAGCGTATTTCGTTTTGGCAGCGGCGAATCCGCCACGCGTGCCGTAATAGACCTGAACCAAGGCGACGACGTCAACTGCGCCGACCTGAAAGAGCTGCCTAGCCCTGCCGTTTACCCAAGTTACCTGGCAGACTTACGCATTTGAGGGTATCAGAAGCATGTCCAGTCGTTGCCGAGCGACACGGGGTGTGTCCATGTGGCACAGGGGTCTTGGCTGTGGACTCAAGGCTTGGTCGTGCAGGGACGCTTCGTTCAGCTCAACGCGGTCTACGCCTGCTTTGCGGGCGGAGGCCTTGCTTACCGTGGACATACAGCCCCGGCAGGGTATAGGGATCCTGCCTTGTGACAGGATCACAGTCCACGGGTTATCGCAGCGCAGTGCCGCCCTTACTCAGCGTCACGGACCTCGTATCCCAGCTCGTATCCCAGTGTGGCCAGCGCCAATCGTTCCAGCCCGCGCCACATGATCTGGTGACCGGGCGGCCCGTCGCGAGTGCGATTCTGGTACCCCCCGAGTACCGCCAGCAGCAGGATGGCCTCTTGCAGCGTGCCGGGCCGAGGCAGCTTCACACGGCTGGCATAGCTCGTCAAAAAACGAAGCTCCAACTCCGTGAAGAAGACCTCCGAGTCCAACTCTGGCACGGTTCGCCCCAATAGCGTCAGCACCATCAGGCGCCAGGCAATAACGCAGTAGATCGCGATCGCCCGCTCCAGACGCAGCGCCGTGCGCAGCGCCAGACGCTCCACCTTGCAGCCGCTCTTAAGCACCCGGAAGAAGTCCTCAACGCGCCACCGCTTCACGTAGTGGTCCAGCACCTGCAGGGCCTCCTCCAGCGTGTGCACCGCCACACTGGTAAGCAGATACCATTCTATGGCCTCTTCGCCTTCCGGCGGGGCCTGCTCCCGGATGTGAACCCCGTACATCGTCACCGGATCTGCCTCCTGGGTCGTGGCCGGCAGCGTCACCCGGTGGAACCGCACCTCGGCGTCCGCTATGCGATAGCTGCGCCCGGGGCGTGCGGGCTTGCCCCGTGACTTCGGGCGTGCGGTGACTTTCTTGATCTCGATCCGCACGCTGCCGGCCGCCGGGCCGCCCGCGAGGGTCTCAAACAGCTTCCTGCCGTTGGCCAGCCGGCGATCTATCCGCGCCCTGACCAGCATCTCCACGCGGCCCTGACGACGCTGGGCGTCAAAGAGCGCAAAACTGTCGCCCTCCCGGTCCATAACGCAGATCACGCGAATCTTGCGGGAGATCTGATCGGCCGCCGCACAGATGTCCAGGTAGGCGTCCAGCCATCGTTGGGCCTTCGGCTTCAGGGGACCGTGCGAAGGATCCCGGTAGCTGCAGCGCAACACGCCCAGCGGCAGACCATCGGAGGTGGTCGCCAGCGTCGCATGTACATGCATCCCACGCGTTTGCGCCGTGGTCTGGTTGCGGCCGGTGACCTGCAGATCCGTGCAGGCCGGACGCGTGGCATAGCGCAGCCGGCTGCCATCCTGGATGCAGAGCACCACCTTCTGGCTGCGCATGCGCTCGATCGTGCGCGCACGATGCGGCGCCAATATGTTTTCCGGAGTGACCTTGGACGCCGGGTCGCTCTCCAGCAACCGGTAATGCGCCTTGACCGCCGCACGATCGTAGTCCGTATTGCCCGTAATGGACTGGCCCATCACCGAAGCCAGCATCGACGCACTCCGTACCAGGCGCGTGGAGCGCAGCCGATTGCCCAGTGGAGCGTCCCCGAACTCGGCTTCCGCCCATTGGTCACGGTCCAACGCCTCGTGGGGTGCTCTCACAGGATGGAGCTCCACCGCCGGCACGCCGAGTGCCTGGCGCCACCCGCGGTCCAGTTCGTACACATACAGCGCCTTGGGCGGCTCGGGTTCATCGTCGGACTGTCGTTTGCCGCCGGCAGTATAACCAATGTGCAGAAAGTTTGCCGCCTGGAAGCATGTACCCTTCCAGTTCGGATCCACATAGGTCTCCACCACCCAAGGGCGGTACCTGTAACGCTCTTCAAAATCATCGGGCAGCTGCCTGAGCGCAAGGCCCAGGACATGGCTCGCCAGGTGCGTGCAGGGTCCCCGGATCAAAAAGCGGCTCAAACACACCACATGATGCAGGTGGGCCTGGCGCTGCGCATCGCTCCAGGCCATCCATCGCTCCCGTGCGGCCAGACGCAGGGCCGAGGCCGAAAAGCCCAGCACGCCCAGATAGCCCTGCGCGCTATGCACCAGGTAGCGCACCTGCGCGCCGAAGAACGTCGTCGTGCCCCGCGGATGTTCCTGGTCCAATAGGGTGTTCCATACGGCGCGCTGGTCGTCGTCCGTGACCACGATCAGCGACAGGTCATCCACTTCGCGGACGGAGCGAGGAAGGGCACTCGGCATGGGCACGCCCTCCTTCAGCAGCCGGGGGGACGCGCCGGCAGCGTGGTCGTTCATCGGCGCCGGCAGTGCTATACAGCCGCGGTCGGACAGCTTCGAGAGCGCCTTGGCGCAACTGGCTACTTGCGACTGCCCGCGTGCGTCGAAAAAATCGAATGCCGCACACACACGCCGGGCGATGGCGGCACGGTTCTTCAGACCCTCATCAGCCAAGATGCCGTCCAGACGCGCCTGGGATTGCGCCTCGCTCAGCGTACGAAGAATCTGGTTCTGCTGGAACATGCCGCCAATCTATGCGGCATAAATCAGAATGTCAAGGGGAAAACTTGGGTAAACGGCAGGCCTAGCCTGGAGGCAGACAACGCCGATGTACAGAGCTTCATTGCGGACTTCCGGGGGAAGTGCTTTCTGTTTAACGAGCTGTTTCCTGGGGGCTTTACTCCTCGCTTCGGGTCCGACATGACGGATTGGAGCATGGTGGCCGGCTTCGGAGGGGGTCCTGACATCGGGCTGAAATGGGATGCAAGCATCAGCATCGGGCGCAGTGTTCAGGACTACTATATCTACAACACCATCAATGCCTCTTACGGCCCTGATACCCCGACGTCATTCAAGCCGCGTGGATACTTGCAGCAGGAGGTTGAGGCGTCCGTCGCTATGAGTTACCCTGTTGCAGTCGGCGTCCTTGCGTCGCCACTTCATGTGGCATGGGGTGTCACTTGGCGCAACGAAACGTTTGAAAGCCGCCCAGGCAACCTGGAGTCGTACAATGCGGGACCATATGCCGATCAGGGGCTAAGCGTCGGCTCAAACGGGTACCAGGGGCTCAATCCGGCCTTTGCTGGCCGATGGAGTCGGCCAAACCTGGCGTTGTACGTGGATGTTGAAGCGGACCTGTCATCCAGATGGGTGGTGGACGTGGCGGCCCGCTATGAGAACTACTACGAGCACTTTGGCAGCACGTTGACTGGTAAGGTAGCCGGACTCTACAGAGCTTCGGATCGAATCTCGTTGCGCGGCACGGTCAGTACGGGCTTCCGTGCACCCACGCCTGGCCAGGCGAACCTCAACGTGTTTCAGACAACGGGATTCTCTCCGGAAAAAGGACTCATTGAGGTGGGGCAACTGCCTTCCACCCATCCCATCGCCATGGGTTTGGGCGGAAAGGAGTTGACTGAAGAAATGGCACGAAGCATTTCGCTGGGCACGGTCCTGGAGCTTTCGGAGGACTGGACCTTGACTCTAGACTACTTCGATATTGCATTCAGAGACCGGATCGCGGTAACGGGCAATATTCCGATGACTGACGAGATGGTAGCGATCATGGACAAGGCCAACCTCTTAGGTGGTGTCCAAAACATCCGTGAGATACGGTTTTATTCCAATGACTTCGACACGCGCACGTGCGGCACGGACCTTGTGCTGGCATGGCAACGCGATTGGCTGAAAGGCGAGTCATCCAGCGCAAGTCTGGCATGGAACTGGACGGAGCTCGAATTGGTGGACTTCGCGCAGCCCCGCCAGATCGACAGGTTTTTGGACACGCCGCTGCTGCAACCGGTCACGCTTACTCAGTTGACGCCGGCTCGCCAGATTGAGATGCTGACGCTTAATCCGAAACACCGCATGGTTCTTTCGGGCCGGCATCGGATTGGTCGTGTACATGCGATGGTTCGGCTCAACTATTACTCCAGCTTCCAGATCTGCACGTTTGGCAATACGCTTTGCATGCTGGATAGTGGCGAGAGCGCGCTTGACACGTACGACGGTGTGGTAATCGCAGCCGGAGAGCTGGGCTACGCCATTCGCCGGGACTATCGCATTGCTTTCGGAGTCAACAACATCCTCGATTCGGTGCCGATGTCCGATCCTGCCGAAACGAGCCGCACCGGGGTTTTGCACCCTAGGGGGCTGCCGTGGGACTATAATGGCAGGTCGCTGTATCTGCGTCTTACCGCTGACATGCTTTAGGAAGCCTTGGTCTCACCAGCTTGAAGCGTAACGGTAGCGTTTGCAAGCCGCAGGACTAAAAGCGCCCCTGCCAGTCATTCCCCGAGCAGCCAGTCGGGATTAGGCGTACCTGACCAAGGTCCTCTTCGCGCTCGACAGCGGATCATGCGCGCCGTGTCGCGTTTCCGTCGAACGGAGCAGGCTGCGTCACGGAATGGCGCGCAGCGCGAGCTGCGTGAGGCCAGCAGGGCGCACACGCGAATCGACTTTGGTCAATTGACCAGCTGCGAGTGCAACTGACAGTATGCAGGGTTGAAGTACCCTATCCGCATGGTCATGCGCGGGTGAAGTAGCGCAAGAGGCGGGGATTGCACATTTTTAAGTTGGGTTTCGGCAGCTTCTGCCGAGATGGGCCCTCAAAGTAGATATCTTTTGGCAATGGATTGGGCTTCGGGTCGAGAGTGTGGGTGCAAATGGGACGGTGCATGCCAATGTGGGCCCAATTGCGTGCTCACACGCGGATTTTCGGGCGTAGGCAGGCTCGTGGAGTGACTTTCCGGGCACGATATCCCGCAGGTATCCTCTGATCGCACGCGTAAGCGGCGATCTTGGCACGGTGCAGCGCCTCAGAGCGTCCAGGCAGCTGCGGGTTTTGCGTTATGCCAGCGTCAGCAGCGCACTACTGCGCTGGGGCATCCAGCGGCAGGTGTTGCCTTTGCAGCCCCCTGGGGCTGGCAGACCGAATCCCCACTAACCCATCGACCCCCGGAGGTGCTCAGGACCTGGGTCAGCTCCTTCATGTCCTCCCGGCGTATCGGCTTCAGATTCGACTCGTACTGCATGAATATCGCCCCGCACCAGCGCTGACGCATCCCCGATGATCCCCAGCGCTTCACGTTCCGTGATCGGTTCGCAATAATGCTGTTGAGGTTCTCGATGATGTTTGTCGTCTTCAGACTGTCTCTGACAGCCTGGTTCCGCACCCCCAACCGGTGAAGCGCCAGCGTATCCTCCATACCCTCCTCCAGACTGCGTGCGGCTTTCGGGCACGACCGCTGCAG
This sequence comes from Rhodothermales bacterium, assembly GCA_965262785.1. Lineage (GTDB taxonomy): Bacteria > Bacteroidota > Rhodothermia > Rhodothermales > Bin80. The sequence goes on along the minus strand of OZ253559.1, from coordinate 3,599,300 downwards.
CGCTTCATGCAGCGACACAAGCGCCGCCCGTGCCTCTGCGTACGTGGGCAGTTCCCAAGCCGCCTGAAGCCGACGCTTCATTTGCGTGGCCGCTGGCTCGCTCTTGATGTGACGCGTCACATTGGTACGCTTGTGCCACTGGCAGCGCTGGAACACGACCGCATCCCCAAACACCGCGCTGATCCCCTTGCGAAGCCCGCGGCTGCCGTCCACCTGCACCAACAGCTTGTCGGTATGGGTGAAGCCCCGACGCAACAGATCCTGCAGCAGCGACTCCACCTGCGCACTGTTCTCGGTACGGCTTTCCGCAAAGCCCAGTACGACCTTCTCGCCCTCGGTCGTGATGCCCATCGCTACGGTCATCTGCATACCAGCCAAATACTTGCCATCAAGCAGGAGCACCGCAAAGGTGTGCTGATCGAATCGGCGCGTCTCAAATGCCTTCAGTAGCGCTGCCGTCTGCGTAATGAAGGCGTTGCCAATGCTGCTGGCGCTCAACCCCAGACTATCGGTGAAGACTTGGGCCGCCTGCCTGTAATTGCGCCGCGACAGTCCACACAGCAACCTTCTTACCACGCTTTCCCGGTCCATAAGCCCACGCTCGCGCAAGAGGCGGTACGTTTGCAGAGGACGCTCCCTTCGGGTTCGTACATTCCGTACGCGCGGAACGCGGACCGCAATGCGCTCCAAACCGACGCGGATGGAACCCGGATTCGTCCCCCAGCGCTGAAAGCCTGTCTTATGGTGCTTCCCACGTGCGCCGCATATGAAGTGGGCCTCGGCCTCCATGACCCATGTGGCCATCTTGGTAAGAAGATCATCGAGATATCCAAGGCAGCTGGCCAGGCCGATGAAGTTCCTTTGCGCAAGCCCCCGAAGGTCCTCGATGAGTGATTGATCCAGCATAGGGGTATGGGTCATCATACGGCGTTGAGGTTGATGAGAATCTCACGAAGTTGTGGCAGATAGGCCGCATGGGCCACACGGCGCAGCTGAGCCTCGTGTTCCAACAGTGCCAGTGCCATCTGTTCGCGTCGCTGGAAAACGGCGCTGGCCGGGGTCTGCAACCTGCGACCGATGGCATTCATGAAGCGCATCACGCGCAGCCCCCGGTCGAGCTTGAGCAGCATGCCCGTGCGTTGAATCGTCAGAGATTGCTCCAGGCCCTCCCATAAAACCTTCGCTGCGGACCGATTGACGCGCGTCAAGTCCTGGTGAATACGGGTGAGTGCGCGTTCAGCTTCCCGGGCATCGAACCCATTCCATGCCTGGCGGAGGCGATTGCGATACACAGGAACAAGGTTTTCCGGAAGACCACAGGTGACTTGATCCAACAGCGAATTGAGACAGCGCTGTATAGCGACCTTGGCGCCGAACACCTGGCGCACCGCCGATTGAAGTCCCGTACTGCTGGGCAGCACACAGAGCAGCCCATCGGCGGCCGAAAGACCACGATCGGACAGCGACTGCACAAAGGACGTAAGAGCAGAGACGTTTTCAGGGTAGCACGCTACAAGGCCAAGTATGCGGCGATAGCCCGTGATGGTCAGACCCGCTCCAAGAACGATGTTAACGCCGCGTGGGCACAGCCCGCGCAGCCAGATCGCAACGATCGGGTCGTCTTGCAGACTGCGCGAATGCAACAGCTGCCACGCTTCATTCAACTGCGCCGAGTCCGGCTTTGTGTCCTGGGCCGCAGCAGAAGCCTTGATCACTACGGGCGGTGGCGCCGGCTGCTGCTGCGCTGCCGGAATGGGCCAGTCGGTGGTCAATTGTTGCAGTATGTGCGTGCAGAGCTTCATCAGAAGCCGCCGCGAGTCACCGGAGGGATTGATCTGGGCGTCTAAAGGTGCCTTAGCCCTCCCCAAAACAGGCTGTGAGGGGTTCATATGATTGGAAAGGAATGGTGGAGACTAGGGTCCACCTCCACAGCAACTCTCCAATTCCCAACTTGAATTTGTGCGATCCCAAGAGGCGGCATCGAGGCGAGGCTAACTGCGCCGGCCAGACCTGCGCCGTGCATGCTGCCAGTGTCTGGTGCTGCACATCCATGCATCGCCGGCAATGACAGAATGAAGGTGCAATGGCGCCGCGTGCACGACGGCTGGGGCAGCGCATCGGAAGTCCCACCCCACCTAATCGCGCAACGGCAGCATTCATCCTCCAATCGTTAGGCGAATTGCCGCGGGTCCAACCAATCCATCCTTACTTGCCCGCTGCGATCGCGAACAACAGAAATACCTTGGTTAAGAGCGTGCGAATACGCGAGAGATACGTTCCAGACGTAATGGTGGTGATGCAATGTGGGCCAAGAATGGATGCGCGGAACGTATTTTTGTATCAAGCCAATTGGGTAGTGTAAAGGTCAGGAAGGTAAAAGAAGTAGGACGCGCTGGCATAGCAAGCTGAGATGCGGGCCTCTGGCCAGCGGAGCCCCGGGTGTTGCAAGCGCGATTCTACCGCATAAGCTTGCCGGTACGGGCAGCGCAGGACATGGGAGTCCAGAAGCGGGTTGCCGCTCACTACCGCAGGCCCATAACACTTCACTCACCGAAAGACTTATGAAAACCAAGCTACTGCAGGCAGTCGCGTGCCTGCTCTTTCTTCCGTGCCTTGCATTCGGGCAGGGCACAATCATCTCCGGCAACATTGTCGATGAGGAAGGGGAAGCGCTAATCGGCGCAAACGTCATTATCGAGGGGCTGCTGCTGGGCGGATCTACGGATCTGGACGGGAATTACTCGTTTCAAGTCCCTGCAGCCAACACCGGGCAGACGGTCGAGCTTTCTGTCAAGTACATAGGCTTCAGCCCGCAGATGGTTACCATCACTTTGGCAGGGGGCCCAATGACGCAGGACTTTGTGCTTAGCCTCGACCGAATGAATCTTGATGAAGTGGTGGTCACGGGTGTCGCGGAGGAAACGCCAAGAAAAAAACTCGCCTTTACGGTCTCGGAGGTCAGCCAGGAAGAGCTAACAATAGCGGCCGGATCCAGCCCTATTTCCAACCTTCAGGGTAAGGTGGCAGGCGTACGGGTACAAGCATCAAGTGGGACGCCCGGAGATGCGATCTCTGTGCGCCTTCGTGGCTCTACCAGCCTTACAGGAGGCAGCGCCCCATTGTATATCGTTGATGGCGTGGTGCTGGGTGCAAACCAGGTTGACATTGACGCACTCGATATCGAGAGCATGGAAATCGTCAAGGGAGCAGCCGCCTCTTCATTCTATGGCTCTCGCGCGCACAATGGCGTAATCAACATCACCACGCAGCGTGGCAGCAACATACCGCTGAACCAGACGCGGGTGGTGGTTCGAAACGAGTATGGTGTCAACAGCCTTGGAGGGAATCTGGTTACTAACCGTTCGCATAACTACGCGACCGATGGCTCGGGTAACTTTCTCAACTCCGACGGCGAAAGGAACACTTGCGCTTCTTGTCTAGCGAACGGATACGGCCCGGGTGCAGCCCTTGACAGGAATGCGCATGGCGAATCATTCTATCACACGGCGTATCAAGGGACGCTATACGACGCTTTCGATACATTTTTCGATCCTGGCAATACGTACATCAACTACGTCGGCATAAGCCAGAACAGCTCGAAAACCAACTTCCTGGCGTCGTTCACGAATACCGCCGAGCAGGGTGCCATCAAGGGTTTGAATGGACTCAAGCGCAAGAGTTTCCGCGTGAATCTTGATCACAGGATGCGCAGCAACCTAACATTCTCCGCATCTGGGTTTTACTCCCAGTCAACAAACGACGCCGTGACTTCGGGGCTTGCTTCAGACGTAGCTGTCAATCCGTTCTTTGGCCTGATGTTTACCAACCCCTTGGTGAACCTTGAGGAACGGAACGATGCCGGGGAGCTGGTCGTGCAGGCGGATCCACTTGCAGTAGAGGAAAACCCGATCTATACCATTGAGAACGCAGATCTTGGCCAGGAGCGCTCGCGTATCCTGGGTAACTTCCGGGTTCAGTACAGGCCACGGACCTGGATGGATGTTCAGGGCAATTTCGCCTACGACAGGTCGGACCGGGACGAAAAGGAATTCTACGACATTGGCTTCAAGACTATCGACTCTTCGGCGCTCAATGATGGTCGCATCGAGCGTCGTAACTCAACCAGTGAAGCGCTGAATGCTGACGCGACCATTTCGGTGCGCCGAGCTTTCGGCCCGGTGGCGACCCGCGTGCAATTCAAGGCGCAAGTTGAAGACTTCCAGTCGCTTAGCGAATTCATTATAGGCACTGACCTAACCACAAAAGGCATCTCTGATCTCTCCAATGTAGAGACCGAGGGTGAAAAGCTAGTTGGAACCGGAGCGTCGACGGTCAGGTCTGAAGGTTACTACGCCACCGTTGGTGTCGACTACCTGGACCGTTACATCGTCGACATCTTTGGCCGCAGGGATGGAAGCTCTCTCTTCGGTGCAGAGGAGCGCTGGCAGACGTACTACCGTGCCAGTGGTGCGTGGCGCGTATCGGAAGAGGAATTCTGGAGCGATGACAACCCGATAACAGAGTTTAAGCTGCGCAGCTCCATTGGCACCGCCGGTGGGCGCCCGGGATTCGAGGCCCAGTACGAAACACTCTCCTTGTCCAATGGCCAGCTCAGCAAGTCAACGCTGGGCAACAAATTCTTGAAGCCCGAATTGCAGACCGAGGTCGAATTCGGCTTGGACCTTGGAATCCGGGACCGCGTCTTCTTCGAATTGGTGTATGCACAGACCACGGTGAAGGATCAGCTGCTTGCTGTACCACTGGCGGGATATTTCGGATTCGGGTCGCAGTGGCGCAATGCCGGGGATTTGGCAACGAATACTTTTGAGGCCACCGTCACCGGTACCGTTGTGGATCGTTCCGACTTGCTTATGGACATCAGTGTGACGTTTGATCGCACCCGGCAAGAGATTACATCCTTTGACTCTAACCCTTACCTGGGCGGGCCATTGGGTCTCTTTTTCATCCGCGACGATGAGCCGTTAGGCACGATGTACGGCAACCTGTTTCTGACTGATGCCTCGCAGCTGCCAACTGGAACTGATGCAAGCAATTTTGAAGTCAATGATGACGGATATCTGGTGCCGGTCGGGCAGGGAAATTCGTATTCCAGTGGAACCGGTGCTGATGGAATGGTGGGAACTGACGACGACCTATGGGGCACTCGCATTGATGTGGACGGGACGTCCTATCGGTGGGGCATCCCCATCAAGTTCTACGACGAGGTGGAAGAGACTGCTATCGTTGAGATTGCCAATGCGGTACCGGATTTCAACCTTGGCGTCAACACAACACTTAGCTACAAGGGCATGAGCCTTTACATGCTGTGGGGCGCGCAGGTCGGTGGAGATGTCTACAACTTTACAAAGCAGTGGAGCTACAGGGACGGGCGTGCTGCGGACCAGGATCAGGGAGGCAAGGCAGAGGGCGACAAGAAGTCCATAACCTACTACGAAGTGCTCTATGACGCGACGGCACGCAACAGCCATTTCGTTGAAGATGCCACGTACATCAAGCTGCGCGAGCTTTCCGTTGGGTACACTTTAAACCGCCGGCAGCTCCAGAACGTGTTTGGCAACTCCATCCACTCGATTGGCATTAGTGTCATCGCGCGCAATCTGTTGACGTTCACGAATTACACGGGATTCGATCCCGAGGTGGGAAGTACGGCCGGGTTCGGCGATGCCACCCTTGGCCGCGTAGATAATTTCAGCTACCCGCCGTATCGCACATATCGGGCGAAGTTGGAAATTCAGTTTTAGCACGCCAGTCCTTTACCACTTTAAACGCACAAGGTGCATAACATGAAACAGACGCTTTTGTCCGGACTTGCGTGCTTACTGTTGTTAGCAGGTTGCCAGGACCTCGCTGTAGAGAACCCCAACAACCCGGATCGCACGGTTGCATTCGCACAGCCGGGTGATGTAGCCAACCTGATTAGCGGGACCTTTCAGGATTATTGGCTGGGTATACAGAACTGTAGCAGGGGAGCCCTCTTCTACTCCACGATCGCCGACGAGAATTCGTCTTCGTGGGCCAACTGGGGCATGCGCGACATGTCCTCCGAACCGCGTATCGCGTGGGACAACAGTCCTACCTATAACCGACGCGCCTCTACGCAGGAGCCGTGGTTTGACGCGTACCGCGGCATATCCAATGCTAACGATGCGCTCCAGGCTATTGCGCGCGCTGAATCGGAAGGCAGTGCCGATAACAATGTCTTCACGCGAGAAGGCTACGACACTAGCTTGCTGAAGGCTTTTGCGAAGATGAATCAGGGCCTGATGCATGGCACGCTCGCGCTGATATTTGATCAAGCGTTTATCGTAGATGAAAATGTCGATCTTGACAACGACCAGCTAGACCTTAGGCCCTACTCGGAAGTTGCGTCGGAGGCCTTACGGATGCTTGACGAAGCCAAGGCTATTGCGTCCGCAAACAGCTTCACTATCACGGCAGCTGACGACTGGATCTGGGGCCTTGATGTGGATTCGGATCGGATGGTGCGTCTGATCAACTCGTTTGTGGCGCGTATCATGGTTCAGGTCTCCAGAGACCCAGAGGAGCGCGCTGCAGTAAACTGGCAAGAGGTCATGTCGCGCGTTAACGTCGGGATCACGGAAGATTTCGCACCGATTGGCGATGACGACGGCAACACGGAGTGGGATTGTCTGAAGTTTTATGGCCAGAACGGAACCAGCTGGAGTCGGGCAGACTACCGGACGATAGGTCCGGCAGATGAGTCAGGTGGCTATGCGGACTGGCTTGCCAAACCCCTGATTGACCGGCTGGTGTTTGATATTGTGACAGCGGACCGCAGAATCGTTGGCAGTGCAGATGATCCTACCGTGGACGGTACAGACTTCCAGTATCAGGGCAACAATGGGCCGTTTCCTGCGGCTCGGGGCACGTACCACTATTCATCGCACAACCATAAACGCTACCAGTATTACAACACCGGGAATGGGAATGGCGCGATGCCGCACATGATTGTGACGGAGATGGATATGTATACGGCCGAGGCGCTTCTCCGCACGGGCGGCAGCACCGATCAGGTAGCGACTCTCATCAACAAGACGCGTGTGGACAGGGGGCAGCTAAATCCAGCTTCGGGTGCTGATTCCAGAGGCTCTCCATCGGATGCACAGAGTCACCTCGATTCAGCAAGCTTGTGGGCCAAGCTTAAGCACGAACGACGAATTGAAACATTCCAAACGGCCGCCGGACTTGCCTACTACGATGATCGTGGGTTGGGGGACTTGGTAACCGGCACGCCGATCCATTTTCCGGTGCCGGGAAGGGAATTGGAAACGCTGGGCCTACAGAACTACACGTTCGGTGGAGTCGGAGGTGGCGGCGGTGCGCCCACTGCCTACAGGGACGACGAAGGAGGCGACCCAGTTTCATTCAGGTTCAGGCGGTAGAATGACAGCAACAGTAAGGAGGCCGGCGCCTAGTTGTGTGCTGGCCTCCTTGCGTTTATGTCACAACCCAACTCTTGGAGTCGCCATGCGAATTTTTATCGGCTTAGTGGTTTCGGTTCTTATGCTTGCTGGTTGCTCTGGATCTGGCGCCAGCGCGGATAGTGGCGAAAGGGTGCGCAATTCCATCAGAGCGAGCTTGGGCACATCGACTGCGGACCACATCATAAGGGTTGCGGACGATGCGCTATTGAATCGCTACGGGTACCAGTTCGAGCGCCGCATAGAAACGGCTGAGGATGTTCGGCTGGAGACTTCGTGGAAGGAGCTTCCTGCCACTAATGACGAAAAGGCCTTGGGCTTCGGGTTTGCGCGCATTCGTATTACAGTGAGAGCGAGGCCTCGAGACCGGAGCGCTGGCACGTATTCAGCGACGCTCAACGCGGAAGTCGAAGGACGCGGGCCCGTAGAGGACATCTGGTCGAAGATACCGGTGACAGAGGGCCGCGATGTCTACCTGAAGGAGCTGATTTCGCACTTCGAAAATGAGTTTAAGGGCGGCGTGCGGCCTGGCAGAATAAACGATTAGTCTGTCGGTTAGTGATCGCGTTACCGCGCGTGGCCGCAGGGTGGCGGAGGAGGTTTGAATTCAACCAATCCAATCCTCCGTCACGATAGCATCCACCGTCGCAGGGCGCAACTGACGCAAAGCGACTTTGCGGACCAAATCCGTCCGCCGCCCGATGCCGCACCGCCAGACTATCGGACCGGCGCCGTTCCATGGCCTGGCAGCCGTGTGGAGTAGGATCGCCAGGTGGAAAATTGGGAAGAGCGAAAAAAAAAACCGTTTGTCACTGGTGCAATGAGCGCCGGAATGGGCGCCTAACAGGCAGCCAGCCACGCTACTGGCTGTACCTTTCTCTTGCACCTTCGAGCTGAAGATTACATCTAAGGTACAGTAAGCCATCCTCCTGATGCTGAACAGAAACAATGTGCCGTCCGGCGTGTCCCCTATGAACACGTAGATCCTTGGTTCGATCACGGAGTCTAAGCGGGCGGTTTTTGCGTTCTCGCATACTGTGTCGCACTGGGACAGAAGGGCCACAGATACTCTCAACCACTACTACTTGGCGAGGTCACCGGTTCAGTGTCTAGCATCGTGCAACACGATGATTTGGTGTTGTTACCAGTGTGGCGCAATTCCAACTAGGTCGTGCTGTGACAAGGACGCCAAGCAGGGGCTATCGACTTGTTCTGTCTATTTGCACCATAAACGACGGCAACATTGAAGGCGGCAATTGAAAGCAACACGATGTCCGGAGGAATGCTGCTCTTGCTGGCTATGCTTGCATCCGCATGCGGTTCCGATCAGCCGGGACAGAATTTAGTGCGCTCTCCCGTCGTTGCATTCGGGGAGCTTTTCGCCGCGCACGACACCGTGCGTCTGGACCCTTCCGTCCTTGTTGGCACGATCGGGTTCTTGGATGTCAACGCCCGTGGGGAGCTCTTGATCAGCGATCATATAGGAAGAGGCATACACCGGTTCTCGCCTTCAGGCATCCATCTGAAATCGTATTCCAGAGAAGATTGTCTGCCGGACGAGGCCAATTTCATACCCATGACCTCCCGTTTCATTGGGGACTCGAAGGTGATAACCCACAAATTTGGAGGTGCCGCAACCGTATTTGACGCTGAAGGCAACTGTGTCAGCGCAGCCAGACAGCTGGAGAGGCTTTCAAGGGCGATCTGCACACACCACGATTCCGTTTTTGTGCAATCCAACTACGTTCAGGACGAAGCCACCTTGAAGGTGTATTCCCCGTCGCTGGAGGCATTGGGCGAATTGGAAATAGATCCACCGCGTCTTGTGCGCCTGAATCAGGTTTTTGTAGGGCAGTGGGGCCGATCCGTCGAATGTTTTGATGACGGACCGTACTACATATATGCTGAGAATGTAGACGGCATGGCTGCCAGGTCAAGCGGTCCGCGATTTGAGCCAGACTTTATCGAGGAGCGCCCGGATGACTTGCCACAGGGCACTAGTACACAAGACCTTTCCACATCGACAGACGAGTATCCGTCCGCAGTAGCAATTTTCGCGCTCGATGGCCTGACGCGTATGACGGTATTTGCTTTCTTGGATGAACGGTGGCGTCCTGCCGGCGCACAATCAGGACTCATGGTGGGCCTAAACATCGCCAGCAACGCTGGGCTTTTTCCAGGCCGAAGTACGATATCGTCTGTCTATCCCCGCGCTGCCGCCGGTGGCTTATTCTACGTCGTAGGGCCTCATGAGATCTTGGAAGACGGTGAAGCGGGCAATCCGGTAGTTGTCCGCTACCGATTCATCCAGCCTGACGACGACGACGTTTAGCAGAGCCTGATTCGAACCTGTGGTTTGCAGTAACGCCGGCAGTGCTCGCTGCGGTGCAACTATGGATTGAATCGACAGGCTCAGAGTGCCACGAATATCCACGCTGCATCCCTTCCCAAGTGCATGAACTTGTTGGGATTGGATGTTCTCGAAGGTGGCCTGACCGAAGCCCAAGACCGTACCCCGCAGGCAGAGCAGCGATTGATAGCGCCAAGCATGGCACTGACAATACTGCCGGGAAGGTACAAGCTACTCATCCAATCGGGTTAAGCTGGCCCACCGCTGGTCAGAGCAGCAACCGGAGAATGAATGGCCAGATCACCCTGTTCTGGCTGTATGCACTGATCCTTATATGCGGGTCGTGCAGGCAACCTGCGAATCGTAGCTCTCGCAGCGCGTGAGACTGGCCGACGGTCTAAGCCTCGTATAGCAAGGCCTAGTCCATAGCCTGCGCGCCATGGGCACGCCTTCGCCACAAGCGGTGCCAGCCGAGTCGTACACCATCACGAACGATTTCAAATGGCCGCCGGTATGTGGGCCTCCCGAGCTGCTTCGCATGCCCCTCCAGCCCCGTTTGCCACCGTGAATAGGCGACTACTGGACGACTTCTACCGAGTTGGTTTCTCACCTGCTTGTTGCTGTTGAGTGACCGCATTCCGCGCCACACAGACCTGAGCTCCGGCTGTTACGACCAAAATCCAACAAGGGACGGTATGGTCTTTTAGGGGACCATTTTTCGCACAGCCAGCGTTACGGCATCGCAACTATACCAATTTCCAATGCAGTATCCCAACTCTCGCCTGCTAATCTTAATCCTGGTGTTGCCTCTGATGCAGGCATGCGGAAAAGCCAACATCAGCGGAACCCTGCTGGGAGCAGACGGCAGTCCTATGGCCATGGCCCACGTAGTAATCGAGGACGGCCCGGCCGACACCACGTTTGTTGTACCAGTCGATGGCTCCGGGCGTTTTGCCTTCAGGTTGAATGAACCGGGAGGCTACGGGATGTATGCGTACGGTGTGCATCATCAGACCCTGGAGATACCGTTTGTCCTGACAACTAACGAGAAGGTAGAGCTGCACATGCGGCTCGCTGCGAATTTGTCAGCGTTGGAGAGCGACTCGTTGCAGGTACTGATTGCATCCTCTGACGAGGGCGTGGCAATGCACCGCCAGCCGGATGGGACCTTTGCTGCGCGCGTGGAGGTATCCGCCGACACCCTTGCATACCGAATCCGCTACGCTGAAAAGGTGTCTGAATGGAGCATCGATAGGCTTGTGGAAGGTAGCAGCCAGGACCGCTACGTATTCAATCAGTCCGATGGTTATTGGGACGAAGAAGGTTATTTCTTCAGCGTTCTCGACATTCAGGATGAACAGTTTGTGGACATAGTCTTCGATCCCTCAACACTCCCGCACAACGCGGCTGAAGCGGCAATAAATTCAGCTCCCTCCTTTGTTGCCGACATTATTTCCATCTACCTTGATACTAAGCAAAGACACCGGCGCATCGGCGAGGCCTTCTTTGAAGACGAGGATGGGAATACCAATATTGATCTTGATGCCGTAAAACAAGTGGCAGTTCCGATAAAGGAGCGGATTGGCCGGGAACAAGACCCACTGCTACGTAAGTGGCTAATCCTGCGATATTTTGATGACGTCCAGTTTGGCCCCGACAGTACCGACAAACCGTTAGCCCGGGAAGCGTTCGAAACTGTCACGGCAGATTCGCCCTTTTGGTCCTTCGAAGCCTGGAGCTCGGTCGGCGCCTCAAACCTCCTTGTTACGCTTGCCCGTACGTTAGACGACCAGGAAACAGTCAGGTCATATGTGCAGCAGGTAATTGACAACCATCCTGATCCGGACGTTCGAGCACAGTTTCTTGAAGTAGGACTCTACATGGCAATCACTGGCGAGGATGAGGAAACGAAATGGTCCTACTATTCCATACTCCAGGATTCGCATGCTGATACGAGACAAGCGGAAAGCGCTCGACGGAGCTTTGATCCTGACAGAAGTCTGCAGGCCGGCAACCCTGTGCCTGAGTTCTCATTCGTTTCATTCGATGATTCCACCGTTACGATAACCGACAGTGGCCTTAGCGGTCGAATGTACCTGCTCGACTTTTGGGGCACCTGGTGCGGACCTTGCATTGAGGAGATACCCGCTTTGGAAGAGGTGTACGATCGGTACAAGGAATCCGGGTTTGAGATCCTCAGCGTTGCCTTCCTGGATGACCGTTCCGACATCGAGAAATTTCGGAAAGACCGGTACCCCATGCCTTGGCTTCATACGCGAGTCACGAGTGAAGACGACAGTTCGGTAAGGAAGCTGTTTGAGCTCACTGGCTTCCCGAGGCCAATTCTGGTGGACGAAGAGGGCATCATTATTGCCATTGACGCTGAGCTAAGAGATGGCAAGGTACTGGATGTCGTCGGCACCGTGTACGATGGAGCGGAATAGGCACGTGCAATTGCGTCGTGCTTTGGTAGCCAGACTGGAGAAGGCCAAGGGCCAATGCAGTCAGTGACTGGGCTGTGCACGTTGGTGAGCGGCTTTGTCTCCTCGAAAGCGTGCTGCCGTCGCGCCTCCGAATCTTGCTACGAGACCGGGAAGGCCGCGAGCGCGGCGTCCGGTTGCAGGCCCGAAAAATGGCTTTTCTATCCTTGCGTCAATTGTAGCCCGCGCTTGAAAAAAAAAACAGTCCGTCGGCTACTCGGTTTGCTAAGGATCGCGTTAGCAGAGTCTTATTAACTGACGCCTTACGGAAGGAATTGGCGATTGCGATGGGCCAAACTGTTTTGTACTACGCCCAACCTTTTGTCAATTGCAGTGACCGTTGTGCGGTTGCGAAAAGCGCCCACAGAAAAGCCTAAGACTTGCCATGGAGGGATTCACGCGCACGCTAATTCCCTACTGCTTCTGATATTGCCTTTTTCCGCTCGGGCCCAAATCGAGGTCACGGGGTCACTGCTGGATTTTGAATGGGAGACCATGCAGCAGGCCCACATCGCAGTAAGGGGCGGACCGCATGATGCGTGATGAATGTCATTAGTCATTCCCGGTCAGCGACAATTTAGAGTATCGACTTTTCGAGGACTAGAAGGGGGCCACTAGCAGGTTCTGTGCTATGCGGGGTAGGTCCTACGGCGTGTGGCTGGACGCGGACCGCTAAGTGCCGTCCCGATCTACGTCGAGATCCACCTGGTGGGCCCGGGCGCCGGTCCAGAGCGCCTTCGACGACGTTCGGTTGTCCTTCCCACCGTACATGCCGGCGTACGCTTGGATCCCTTCGCAGGCAGGGGCCCAATCATTCACGTCAGGAGGCACCGCTTGCAGAATTGGTAGTTGCCACCAACGAGGCCGCGGCCCTACTACCCAGGCGTGGCCGCGGCAGAATCCTCGAGAGCTGGGCCACCTGAACCTTGCCCTGGTCCGTGAGCTGCGGAGTGCGCTGCCCAGCAGTAGCGAGGCTGTGGCGCTCAAAAGGTTGGATGCCCCCATAAAATCTGACGGTAGCGCAAAACTCGGACTTGCCATGCCAACCAAGCACGAACCATGACGGGACAAAGCCGCACGCTGTCATTCTCACGCGCGCCACCGTTCAGGTGGTCATCTTCCTTTGGATGCCTGGCCATACTCCGGATGCGCCACAATCCGAACGGGGTTGGGAGCATCGAGGGTCTGCGGCTCAAGTTCATCACAAAATGGTGGCCCTTGGCCACTGGCGTCCTCTCGATATTGTACTGCCGGGCTGAGCGCGACGCGTGCTTCGCACGCGAATGCCTACCTTGTTGAAGGGTCCCACGAATGTGCCAGATTGGAAAGCAGGGGTAACAACACAGGCCGCCAGGAAAACGTAAACGCGGCGTGCTGGCCACTGGGCCTACTGCCAGCCTTTAGACTTCTTATTCCGTGCGTTCTGCTGATGGCGGCGTGCTCTAGGCAAGAACCGCGTGTTTGGAATGAGGAAGGGGCGTACCGAGTTGCGGCATTGCGCACACCTGTCGGTGGGGGCGTCGGGTTTACGGAATTGCGTACTAGCAGGACAGGCATAGACTTCACCAACGAGTTGGACTACGAAGCATGGCAATCGAACCGGCACTATGTCAACGGCTCTGGAGTCGCACTGGGCGACGTGGACGGAGACGATTGGCCAGACGTGTTCCTTTCCAGGCTCAACGGCCGCAACGCACTCTACCTGAATCGCGGCGACTGGAGATTCGAAGAGGTTGCCGCGGACGCAGGTGTAGCCGCACCATACGCCGTTACTACCGGGGCCGTGTTGGCGGACATCGACGGAGACGCCGACCTGGACCTCCTTCTGACCTCTATGGGCGGTGGCACTACAGTCTTCGAAAACGACGGTGCCGGAAGCTTTACTGATATCACGGTAAAGACGGGCTTGGCGCACTCTGGGGGCGCCACATCAATGGCACTCGCAGATGTGGAGGGCGATGGAGATCTGGATTTGTACGTCGGCTACTACAAGTCGCGCACGGTCAAGGACATGTATCCTCCGGGGCAGCTGGCATTCGAGCGCGTAGTCCGCCAGGAAGGAGATACGTATGCGATTGTTCCCGAATTTGACGCGCACTACCGTCTGGTACGCCAAGGCAACCGGCTGATGCGCTTCGAATACGCCGAACCGGACCGCCTATACTTGAATGACGGCAATGGCCATTTTAGCCATGTGGGTTTTGAAGCCGGGGTCTTTAGGGGACAAGGTGGGCTTCCTTTGGCAGCAGAGCCTCGCGACTGGGCGCTGACCGCGAGATTCCAGGACTTCAATGGGGACGGAATTCCCGACCTGTTTGTATGCAACGACTTCGAGAGCCCCGACCACTTTTGGTTAGGTGATGGTCAGGGCGGATTCGCAGCAGCTCCTGCCCTATCCATTCGCAAGACCAGCCAATCGACGATGTCGATTGCGGCTGGTGATGTCAATGGAGACGGGTTTGTAGACATCTTTCTGGCTGACATGCTTAGCATGCAATACAAACGCCGCCAGCGTCAGCACCAAGTCATTCCGCCGGAGGTTGCAGGGATTGGCCGCATTGACGTACGCCCCCAAATCATGCAGAACATGCTTTTGCTTGGCCGTGGAGACGGAACCTACGCCGAAACTTCAAACATGGCCGGTGTCGCGGCATCAGAGTGGACCTGGAGCAGCTTGTTTCTGGATGTGGATCTGGATGGCCACGAGGATCTCTTGCTCACGACAGGCCATGCCTATGATGCCATGGACGGCGATGCGCAGATGCGTTCAGGAGCGCCAGGAGATAACTGGCGGCAGCAACTCCAGGCGTTTCCGGACCTTGACCTGAAAAACCTTGCATTTCGCAACCACGGCGACGGCACTTTTTCGCTTATGCCGGACGGTTGGGGCCTGGGCGTGGCCGCAGACGTGTCCCACGGTCTTGCACTGGCGGATCTGGACCAGGATGGAGACTTGGATGCCGTAGTCAACCGTTTGAATGCGGTGGCTGGAGTCTTTCGCAACGACGCGGCTGCGCCTAGAATAGCCGTGCGGCTGCGCGGCATGGCACCGAATACCCAAGGGGTGGGGGCACTGATCCGCGTGACGGGTGACAACTTGCCGCTCAGGCAGGAGGAAGTATTGGCAGGTGGCCTATATCTGTCATCCAGTGAAGCGATAAAAACCTTCGCGGCGCAGGAAACCGTGACGATTGAGGTGCGGTGGCGAAGCGGGCTGCGTAGCGTCATGCGAGGTGCGTCAGCGAGTCACATCTATGAAGTGTTCGAAAGCTCCGCATCCATAGATACGGTAACGGAGGGTGCAGCATCGCCACCTACACTGATGGCAGAGGCACCGTTAGATTTGGTCCATCACGAGGCTCCGTATGAGGACTTTGCCAGACAGCCACTTCTACCGCGCCGCCTGAGTCAGCGTGGCCCTGCGATAGCTTTGGCAGATCTGGACGCAGACGGTGACGACGATATCATTATGGGAAATGGCCGTGGCGGACACCTGACGTATGTGCTCAACACAAACGGTACATTTGGTTCCTCGCGCACACTAGGGGCCGCCGCTACCGGCGACCACGCCGGCGTGGTGGTTGCGCCGGGCCGAATGGTGACTGCCAGTAACTCCAGCTACGAGCGGACCCCCGAGAATGCGGATGCGGCGTCAACGGTGCGGCTCTTGCACATGCCCGTTCAGGACTCGGCGAATGAATTGGGATTCGGCAAGGATGTGCCCGGGCCGCTTGTGCTGGCGGACTTTGATGGCGACCAAGAACTAGACCTGTTCGTCGGAGGGCACTTTTTGCCGGGCCGTTATCCACACGCAGCATCAAGCCGAGTATACCGTGGCGCAGACGGGCAATTCATATATGACGGCACAATGAGCAAGGCATTTGCGGGCATTGGGCTCATGAGCGGAGCAACAGCCGGAGACCTGGACAACGACGGCGATCTGGACCTGGTACTTGCCATGGATTGGGGGCCGGTTCGCGTGCTTCTGAATAACGGGCACGGAGACTTTGGAGATCGAACGAGCTTCTTGGGGCTTGCCTCGAGCACAGGATGGTGGAATGGGGTGGCGCTTGGCGACTTTGACAGTGACGGCCGCTTGGACATCGTGGCGACGAATTGGGGGAACAACACGATGTATTCTAGTACTAGCCGGCCGCTCATAGTCTTCTACGGTGACATCGACCGCAATGGCATCATGGACATTCTGGAGTCCTATTACGATGAATCACTCCAGGACTATGGGATGGTTCGTGATTTTCGGGCCTTGTCGGACGCGATTCCGCCGCTACTGGGCAGGGTTCATTCGTACCGTGAGTTTTCCGAGCTCAGCACCGCAGAGCTTTTTGATGGTGCACTCAGCCCTTTGGAGAAGCGGGAGGCCGCAACTCTGCTAAACACGGCGTTCATGAATCGCGGTAAGTACTTCGAAGCCGAACAGCTACCAGGCATTGCGCAGTGGGCGCCGGCTTTTGCTGCTGCGGTAGCTGACTTTGACGGTGATGGTGCTGAGGATTTATTCTTAAGTCAGAATTTCTCTGCGACTCCTGCTTCTACGCCAAGGATGGACGCAGGGCGTGGGTTACTCTTGCGTGGAGACGGGCAGGGAGGCTTTATGCCGCTGGATGGAAGCGTAACAGGAATCAGGGTCTATGGGGAGCAGCGTGGCGCCGCCGTAGGCGACTTGAACCAGGACGGCCGAACCGACCTTGTGGTAACGCAGAATGCAGGATCCGCTAAGCTGTTCCTGAACGCCGGAGGTACCCCGGGCCTACGGGTCATCTTGAGGGGCCCAATGAGTGGCATTGGTGCTACGCTGCGCGTAAGATATGCTGATGGGACCATGGGCCCGGCGCGCGTAGTGTCCGTCGGCTCGGGGTACTGGTCGCAGAATTCCATGGAGCAGGTGTTGGGAATAGCATCGCGTCCAAGTACCGTATGGGTACGCTGGCCGGGCGGTGTGGAAACTGAAACCCCCGTTGCTGAAGGCCATTCGACAATCATCATCGAATACGACGATGGCGGGTAGCGCCGGTGGTCGACTCTTGCTGGCGATGGCCGGTGCTTGTATGGCGGCGGCATGCGGCAGCCCTGCCGGTGAGTGGCAGTCTGAGCCGGGCTACCGTTGGCGTACGCTTGCAGCGCCCACGGGAGGGCGCGCCGGGTATCGGGCCGTGAGTCTCGCTCGGACGGGGGTGGCGGCGGTCAACAGCGTGGCTGAGAATCAGATCGTCACCAATCGCCACTTCATGCATGGGTCTGGCGTTGCGATAGGCGACGTTGACGGTGACGGCCTACCTGACATCTATGTGGCGCGCTTGATGCAACCCAACGTGCTATATCACAACGAGGGAGGCTGGCGGTTCAAAGACATAACGCAGGAGGCGGGCACAGCACTCGCAGGTTACAATTCTACCGGCACCGCCTTGGCGGATATTGACGGCGATGGCGATTTGGATTTGTTGGTTTCCATGCTGGGTGGGCCTGGAGCAACACTGCTGAATGATGGAACGGGGCGATTCGAAGATGTAACCAGTGAATCCGGTCTGGCTTCGTCCTTCGGAAGCACCACCATGACGCTGGCAGATGTTGACAGCGACGGAGACTTGGACCTTTACGTAGGCCGCTACAAGCGTATCGCGCTCAAGGACAGCATGCCGCCCGAGGAGGTCACCTGGGAAAAGGTGATGCAGGACTCCATGCATACCGTGAAACCAGCATTCGAAGACCACTACGCCTTCAAGCGGAGCGGCAACAAGATGCTCAGACTCGAATTAGGTGAGCCCGACGGTTTGTACCTCAACGATGGCGCCGGGCGGTTTGAGCTCGTGGACTGGACCGCCGGCACTTTTTTAGACTCGGATGGAGCGCCGCTGAGCAGCGTACCGCGGGACTGGGCTCTCACGGCACGCTTTCACGACGTCAACGGGGATGGATTTGCTGACCTGTATGTGTGCAACGATTTTGAAAGCCCAGACGCCTTGTGGCTGGGCGATGGCCAAGGCACACTCAGGCTGGCGGCGCCCGAAGCCTTACGCAAGACCAGCAATGCGACCATGTCCGTGGATTTCTCGGACATTGATCGGGATGGTCATGTTGACATGTTCTTGACGGACATGCTCAGCCGCGATTATGCCCGACGCCAGCGCCAGCGCAACACGCGTATCCCGATTCCGATTGCCATAGGGGACCTCGAAGCCCGTCCGCAGGAGATGCAGAACATGCTCTTTGTCAGCCGCGGCGACGGAACCTTCGCCGAGATTGCCAACGTGGCCGGGGTTGCAGCGTCAGACTGGTCATGGTCCACGAGCTTTGTGGATGTTGACCTCGACGGGTATGAGGATTTGCTAGTAACTACGGGTCATATTTTTGACATACAGGACTTGGATGCGCAAGCCGGTGAGCAGCAGAAGCTAACGCAAGCGAGAGGGCTCAATGCCACGAGGGCGCTTTTGCTGGACTTTCCTGACCTTGCATTGCGCAACGTGGCATTCCGCAATCGCGGGGACCGAACGTTTGAGGCCATACCTGAAGGGTGGGGCCTGGGCGCTTCTGCAGACGTTTCTCATGGCATGGCGCTTGGAGACTTGGATAGCGACGGAGACCTGGATGTCGTGATCAACCGGCTGAACGAAGTGGTAGCGCTCTACGAAAACACCGCAGCGGCCGCGCGAATTGCTGTCCAGCTTCAGGGCTCAAGGCCCAACACCCATGGCGTGGGCGCCACCGTTCGCATGCAGTGCCCGGGGTTGCCGGTGCAGCAGAAGGAGATCACCGCCGGTGGCCAGTACGTGTCATCCAGTCAGATGCTGGCGGTCTTTGCGGCCACGGAGATCCCTTGCCGGATTGACGTAGTCTGGCCGGGCGGCACGATTTCCTCAGTGCCGCAGGCGCTGGCTGGTCGGCACTACGAGGTTGCCTACCAACAGGCAGAGCAGCATGCCGCACATGCTGTAGCGGAGTCCGCCCCATTTGTGCGAGTCCAAGCGTTGCCGCCCCATGTCGAATCGTTGTACGAGGACTTCGCGCGGCAGCCGCTTCTGCCGCGCCGGCTTAGTCAACGCGGACCGGGGGCAGCAGTGGCGGACCTTGATGGGGATGCTGACCCGGACTTCATCGCAGGCGATGGCATGGGCGGGCGACTAGTGAGCTTTCTAAATGAGGGTGGCACCTTACGCAGGGCTGGAGTGTCGGAAGCCGCCACAGGGGACATGACCGGCGTAGTAGTGTTGCCCGATCCACAGGGTAGCATACGAGTTCTGACAGGAGTCTCAAACTATGAGCGTACGCCTGAAACTGCCGGCGACTCGTCATTTATCCAAGTCTACGCTGTCGGGCTCTCAGGGGCGCTCCACGAAACGCGGCGGCTTCCGTTTGGCCCGGAAACCCCAGGCCCGCTGGCGCTTGCGGACCTGGACGGCGACCAAGATCTGGACCTCCTGGTAGGAGGGAATTTCCGGCCAGGTGCGTACCCCATTGCTGCGAGTAGCAGGATCTACCGCAATACAGATGGGGCGCTCTTGCATGATGTGGCGCTGAGTCGCGCATTCGACCGAATTGGGTTGGTGTCGGGTGCTGCGCTTGGTGATCTTGATGCAGATGGCGATGCTGATGTGGTCCTGGCACGGGAATGGGGGGCAATTTGCGTCATGACGAACGAAGGTGGGGCCTTCGTAGACCGCACGCATGCGCTTGGCCTTGGCGAATACAGCGGCTGGTGGAATGGAGTTGCGATGGGTGACTTTAATGAAGATGGCCTGCTTGACATTGTGGCTACCAATTGGGGGTGGAATCTCCGGTATGGCAGCAGCCAGGGCGTGCGTCTGTACTATGGCGACATTGACGCCAATGGTATTCTCGACCTGTTTGAGGCGTACTTGGAGCCTTCGCTTGGGGCTTATGTCCCCACGCGGCAGCTTGGGGATCTTGCCCGCGGTGTGCCGGCATTCTTGCGCCGTTTCAATTCTCATGCGGCCTTTGCCTCCTCGACACTGGAGGAAGCACTGGGAAACGCTGGGCACCAGCTCAGCTATGTGGCAGCGTCTACACTGAGCTCCACCGTGTTTCTTAATCACGGTGCGTACTTTGAAGCGCGGCCATTGCCTCAGGAAGCGCAATACACTGTGGCTACTGGCGTGAGCGTTGCTGATATCAACGCCGATGGGCACGACGACTTGGTGCTTGGTCAGAACTACTTTGCGTTACCCATTTCGACGCCTCGTCAGGATGCGGGGCGCGGATTGTGGTTGGCTGGAGACGGTAGCGGAGGCTTCACGCCCATGCCAATGTCAGGCTTGGGGGCTTATGGCGAAGGCCGAGCCGTGGTCACGGCAGACTTTGACCGGGACGGCCGAAGCGACGCTCTTCTCACTCAGAATGGTGCCGAGGCCCTGCTCTACAGGAACCAGTCCCAAGCAACCGGGCTACGAGTCCGCCTTGCGGGACCTGCAGCAAATCCTTGGGGCGTGGGTGCAGCCGTCCGACTTGAGTACGTTGATGGCACCTACGGGCCAGCCCGATTGGTGGCGGCGGGGTCCGGCTATTGGTCCCAGGACTCGCCCGTCCTCGTCTTGGGCAAGCGGGAGCCGGTGGCTGGCGTTCTTGTCCGATGGCCTGGTGGGAGAGAGACCTTCACGACGGTGGCAGCGGAGGCGGAGGAAATCCTTGTTCAGTACCCAGATCCATAGTCGACGATGACGCGCGTCGCTTCCTCGCTATGGGTGTTGATCCTCGTTTCTGCCGGATGCAGCACAAAGGCCAGCCGTGGCACCCAAGAAATGGCCGCAGTGCTTGAATCTATAGCAAGCGAGACTGAAGCATACCCGCGTGGCAATGCACATGCAAACAAGGCGCGGGTGCGTGCCCTGCGGACGGTGACGCCGCCAGACGATCTGTTGCAGCGCATCCAGTACGAGAGTACCCTCAGCCAGGAGTTGCTGCGGTCCGGCGACAGCGAAGCGGCCATCGAGCGATTCGAGGCCATCTTGAAGCAGGTTGAGGCGGCACCTCGACTTTTCGACGATTCGTACCGCTTGGGTGCCTTGGACCACCTCGCTCTGAGCTATCTGAGGCTTGGAGAGCAGGAGAATTGCGTCGCGAATCATAACACCGAACGGTGTCTTCTGCCGATAACGTCGGGCGGCGTTCATGTCTTGGAGCGGGGATCGCGGGCCGCGATGGGCGTGTATAGTAGGCTGCTTAGCGCCGATCCCAACGACCTGAGCAGCATGTGGCTGCTTAACCTGGCCTCAATGACGCTGGGCGAGTACCCCGACGGAGTGCCCGAAGCGTGGCGCATCCCACCCGAAGCATTGGAAGCAGAAGATGACATCGGTCGATTTGCAGACATTGCCAAGCTCCTTGGGCTAGATGTGATGGGCCTGTCGGGCGGAGCGGTTATGGAAGACCTTTCCGGCGATGGTCACCTGGACATCCTGGCCTCGTCCTGGGGGCTGCGAGACCCGCTGCGTTACTTTGTTAATACAGGCCAGGGGACGTTTCAGGACCGGAGCCTGAATGCCGGGCTTGAGGGCTTGGTCGGCGGGCTCAACCTGTTGCACGCAGACTACGACAACGACGGCGATGTCGATGTCCTGGTCCTTCGGGGGGCGTGGCTTGCCGGGGGCCACCCGAATTCTCTGCTGCGCAACACAGGCAACGGCGCTTTTGATGATGTCACGGTGCAGGCAGGCCTTTTTTCTTTGCATCCTACCCAGACTGCGACATGGGCCGACTTCGATAACGACGGTCACTTGGACCTTTTTGTAGGTAATGAGTCCAATGCGCAGGCGGGGCGCCATTCTTGCGAGTATTTCCGCAACCGGGGTGATGGCACCTTTGAGGAGGTCTCTCAGGAGATGGGGCTGGCCATAGTAGGCTATGTCAAGGCGGTCGTAAGCGGTGACTACGACAACGATGGATGGATGGATCTGTACGTGTCACGCTATGGAGAGCCCAACCTGTTGCTGCGAAACCTCAATGGTTCCGGATTTGAAGACGTAGGGAGGCTCGCCGGCGTTCAGGAGCCGATCGACAGCTTTCCTGCCTGGTTTTGGGATTTTGACAACGATGGATGGCAGGACCTTTTTGTGTCAGGCTGGCGCGCGACCGCCGGCGATGTGGCCGCGGAGTATCTGGGTCTGCCGGGTCACGATGAAAAGCCGCGACTTTACCGCAACAACGGCGACGGCACCTTTTCCGATGTGGCAGAGGAGGTTGGCCTTGGCCACGTGATGTACACGATGGGGTCCAACTTTGGCGACCTGGACAACGACGGCTGGCTGGACTTCTATGTAGGGACTGGCGACCCTGATCTCAGGGCGCTCATGCCGAATCGGATGTTTCGAAACGATGGTGGGATGCGCTTTTTGGAGGTAACCGCGTCCGGGGGATTCGGGCACCTTCAAAAAGGGCATGGCGTAGCATTTGGCGACATGGACGATGATGGCGACCAGGACATCTATGCAGTGATGGGCGGAGCCTTTGAAGGGGATTTGGCCATGAACGTGCTTTTCGAAAACCCCGGCCACGGCAACCAGTGGATCACGCTGGAGCTTCAAGGAACGAAGACCAACTGGAGTGCCATTGGCGCCCGGATACGCGTGGATGTTGTGACAAGTCAGGGCATGCGGTCGATCTACCGCGTAGTGGGTACCGGGGGAAGCTTTGGCGCATCCAGCCTGCGGCAGGAGATAGGCCTGGGTAAGGCGAGTGCGATTCAGGCGATCGAGGTGCATTGGCCTGTGTCCAACGCGACGTGGCGCCTCGAAAACGTGTCTATGGGGCGAAGGATGCTCATCACAGAGGAAGGCTGATAGGGAATTTGTGTGTGGAATGCTCCTGATCGTTGCAACGACGGAGTAGTTGATTCACTGCTTGATGATTCCGCTACGAGGGCTACGCCAGAGCGTGCATAAAAGGAGATGGGAAAGGGTGTCTGTCCGCAGCCCCTGTTCAGTGCCCCGAAAGCTGGGAGCACCGCTCGACGGTATTGATTTCATACGGATATGCTCCAGTGGGTTGAATTCCCAGTTTGATGGTGGTGCCGGAAAGATCAGGAGCCTAGATTCGTACGGCAGATTGCCTCGTGTTCGCGGACTTAGAGGGGTCGGCGCCCGCGTGTTTGGGGGTCACGCACTTCTGGAGTAATACCAGAGGAGGGCGTTTCGGGCCGGGTCAATAGCAACGCGAAGGTCGCTGAAGGGCTATTACAAAATTCTGCGCGACCCAAGCACGAGGATGTACGCGCAGCGGCAAGATGGCCGGGGTGCGTTCAGAGCGGGTGGCCGGTTTACTATGCTGCGCCAACCAGTTCTCTCAATTTTCGCCGTTGCCTGTACAGGCCGTGTTACAGACTACTGGGCCGCTGTCCCAATAGAATTGCACTCCGTGGGAGCAGCTGAACTAGTAGGCTGCGAGGCGCTGGCCGAACCTCAGAATTCGCCGCCCTTGGCCGGATCGTCGTATTGGCGTCACGGATTAAGGTGTCGCCCGAGTCCCTGCGACAAAGGGGAGGTAACAGGCTCTGTCAGGTGCCTTGGGCTATGGAGATCAAAGGATTCGAAGAATTTGTCCCGCATTCGCGTGCCGTGAAACTACAGGGCACGACCTGTAGTCTTAAGAACTTGTCCCGTAGCCCAGGGAGGACCGCCTGTTTGGCCAACCAGCGTGAGACATGTTGCGTTCAGCCTGTATCGTTTCCGTGCTGCTCATGTGTGGTATCACTACTGCGGAATCGCAACCGTGGGTGGTTGCGGGCTTCATACGTGATGCGCAGGAGCATACTGCTCTATTTGGTGCAACAGTAACGCTGGAGTGGAATGGCACCATAGTTACAGGTGTCGCTACCGACAGTGCGGGCCATTACAGCTTGACGGCACCGGTTGCAGGGGCCTATCGCCTCGTGGCGCGCCACGTGAGCTATACTAGCGTAGCCGTCAGTGTAGTGATGACCGAAGATTCGCTGATGCAGGACTTCTACCTGGAGCCAACAATCGTTGGTCTGGAAGAGATTGAGGTTAGCGCCGGGCCATTCCAGCCAGCTTCGGATGTGCACGTCGCGGTTACGAAGGTATCTGCCCGCACGATACGGGCGCTGGCAGGCGCAGGCGAGGACGTCTTACAGGCGTTGAGGGTGTTTCCCGGGGTCCAGACCTCCGGCGACTATTCCACGCAGCTTTATTTCCGTGGGGTACAGCCGATCAAAACCTCATTCTGATCGATGACATAGAGGTATTCAGCCCGTACCAGCTGAGTGGAATGGGGAGTCTGCTCAACCCCGAACTGGTAAGAGAGGTCGAACTCTATGCAGGCACCATGCCGGCAGAGTATGAAGACCGTCTCTCATCAGCGCTAGTGGTGACCACGCGCGAAGGTCGCGCGGACGGTGCGCTGCACGGCCGCCTCAGCTCGACTATGATGACGGTCAACTCAACGCTGGAGGGTGCGACCGGTTTTTGGGGCGGTAGCTGGATAGCCAGCGGGCGAAAGACCTATTTCGGATCGTTTGCCAACACGTTTGCCCGTCGTATCGGCATCTTTAACGAGATAGCCTTTCCCAACTTTGCAGACGGTCATTTCAAGCTCGCGCTGCGACCGTCGTACAACCACATTGTGCGCGCCACGGTTCTCGCCAGCCGCGACAAGCTGGACTGGGTCGTTGACGAAGATGTCGTGGCAGCGCAAGGGGATTCGGAAAGCCTGTACCGCGGTGGTAAGGACATTACGCATACGGCTGTAGGCGTGCAGTGGAATTACGTTCCTGACGAGGCAACGACCGGGCGTATGTATGCCAATTGGTACGAGAACAGCGGCGGAAGTACGCTGGGAGGAGGGCTCCAGGCCTGGATGGCCGGGCTGAAGAATGTTTCCAGCCCGTTTGATCCGCCGGATCCGGTGTTTCCAAGTGACTCGGAAGCGCAATTCGTTCAGAAGGAGCGCTATGCCATTAAGAAGTTGTCGGCAGGCGCAAGGATTGCGCTGGCTCGAAGCGCGCACAGCATTGAAGCCGGCGCCGGACTGGACCATCTAGAATCGGATCTCAAGCTGGAATTTCAAGCAAATGATTTTGGCATGACACTGTTCAATGCAGATGGCCGGTCCTTTGGTGTCTTCGTTGGGGGACAGTGCGGATGTGGCTCGTGCGGATGCGCGTGCTCATTTCTTTGCGCAAGATAAGGTGACGCTCTCAGGCGGAGCGGTATTCCTTCAGCCAGCAATTCGCTTCGACTACTACAGGCTGGTTGGGCGCGGATACTGGACACCGCGTCTCAGCATATCCGTTCCCATGGGCCAGAAATCGACCGCCCGCTTGGCCGTTGGGCGCTATGTCCAGAGTCCAGGCTTGGAAAAGACATTGGACCCAGATGATAACTACAACATAGCACGGTTGGAGAGCCTGGACGGCCTGGCAGCAGAAGAGGCCTGGCACTTTGGTGGGAGCCTGTCCCGGCATTTGGGCCGTAGTTGGCGGATGCGACTGCAAGGGTATCATAAGTGGTACCGGGCGCTGCTCACCCGCAGGTCCGAGGTGCAGAATCGGGCGATAGCGACGTATTTCCCCAGAGGGTCCACCGTCGTTGGTAGGGCCGGAGTGCTGACGCCCAGCGCATGGGTCATCAACTTTCAGGAGGTGCCCGTACTGCTACCAGACTTAGACAACGCCGGCAACGGCAAGAGTTACGGCGCGGAATTCATCATTGCACGAGCCCGCTTGCGCCCGGAAGACCGGACAAGCGGTTGGCTCTCATACGCCTTGGCCAATGCCTCACGGCAGGCAAATTATGGCACGCGAAGCGTTCGCCACCCATTTGCGTATGACCGCCGGCATACGGTGAATGTCGTGGTTCAGTGGCAGATATCCTCTGCGTTTGATGCTGGCCTGACATGGCGGTATGGGTCTGGCTTTCCGTACACGCCGGCAGTCGACATGAGGGCGCTGGTGGCCTTGGTTGAAGACCCGAATCAGCCTGGCGTGACTCAGGAGGTGGTGCTGGCGGATCCGACTACGGGATACGCGCGGCTGGTGCCTGGATTCGGTAGCCCGGACAACCTCTTTTCCGGCAGACTGCCCGCGTATCACCGATTAGATCTGCGACTGACGTACGAAACCCGTTGGCAGGGGCTTGTCGTGCGCGTGTATGCAGATGCCATCAACGTGTATAGCCGCAAGAACACGGTGACAAACAAGTATTTTGTGGGCACAGATGCCAAGGACTTCCTGCATTTGCCGGAGGCCCTCAGGCCTCCGGCGACGGCCACGCTATTCCGGGAACCGATTTATGGGTTCCCATTTATCCCGAGCCTTGGCTTGAGCTGCCAGTTCTAATCTGCGCAAACCGCCGAAGTTTATGCTTGATCGGGGTGCCAAGTCACCAGCGACCGCTGCCAGAATGGCCCGCGTATGGTGCGGGCTTGTGCTGATCGGGTTTGCCGCATGGCCGGCCCGCGGCCAAAGAGCTGATAGTGCTCTAGCAACACTGGCATACTCTACCGAGTCCTACCTGAGCCTGCTTGCCAGCCTGGATGAGAATGGCGTACGGCGCGACTCCACAAGAGTACTGCGGCACCTGTCGCAATTAGCGCTGGTCTTGCCGGATGACATCGAACGCCAGGTGGCAGAGGGTGACCTCCTGAATGCGCCCCAGGATGCTAAGATCCGCGCCGGAGCCGGTGTGCTGCTAGTGAATTGGTGGCGTCGCCAGGACCCGCTGCCAGCATCACCGGTCAACGAAAGGTTGCTGGAGCACATGCAGCGCATTCAGTACGCGGAGTCTCAATTCACCAGTTCTGAGCGACCAACGGGGTTTGATGACAGGGGAGAAGTGTACGTTCTCTACGGCCGCCCGGAGCGGGAACTTACCATCAGATTTGATGAACCGGAATTCACCGATAAGATTTACAAATTCGGGATGGTGATAAACCAGTCCGATTTTCCTGCCAACGTATTTTGGCGATATGGACACATTAGCGGGAGCGGACACTTCCTCTTTCTTGAGCAGGACGGACAGTTCCGGATCGCAGGCGCGACGGACCTGCTACCCAGGCCGCTCAGAACGGGGTTTACGCAGGAAAAGCGCGGCCAACGGCGCGCCGAGATGGCGCTTGCTACGATGTGGACCATTTACCGTCAGCTTGCTGCGGAGGACCCCGTGTTCTTGAATCGCTTTAGCGAGGTCGACAATTACATTTCAAGTCACGAGGAGCCCGGGCGGGTTGCGGCACGTGTACTGGGGGATTCGTTCAGGAGGGCGGTGCTTGACCAGGATGATGACACTGACTTGCAGCCGGGAGGGGCAGAGCGCCCGGCGAGCGAGGTCGTCCAGAGTTCCATCACCTCGTCGAAAGTTGAGGACACCCAGTTGGCGTATCAGCGCGAACTGCTCATGCCGCCAACGTACACGGAGGTGTACCGGGCGCTTCCGCTTTTGCCGATTGCTTTGCGGGCGGCGCGCTTTTTGGACAGCGATGGCACCACGCGAACGGAGCTGTATTGGGGGCCGGAGCCAGGCGCTTTGCGAAGGCAGGACCAAGGCGAAAACTTTGTACTGCACATGACTTCGATTAAGTATGGGCCCAGCTATAACCGGCGCAACGCGACGACGCGATCCATACAGGTTGCGGATTTGCCCAGAGGCAGCGACGCGGTGATTCCGGCACAGCAGACCACGGTACGCGGTGATACAGGGCTCTACCATGTGGCCTTGCAGTGGGATCTTCACCGCCTGATCCGTAACAGGGAAGACCAGCTCTCGTCCGGGCAACGGCTTCGGGTGGGAGTTCGTCACGTAGATTCTCTAACTGCACTCAATGCCAGCGGTGACGTGCTGGAGATGAGTGACCTAAAGCCGGTATTTATTTGGTCTGCCGTAGAGCTCATTGGCGATTCCGAGCCCTACCCGTACAAGCAGGTCGGGGCGGATGTGCCGCTGGGGATGTATTTCGAGATTTACCACCTGCGCTACGATGAAGAGGACTATACGCGCTACAGCGTTACGTATCAGATTGCCAGACGCGCAGAGGGGGGCCGCGCCGACCGTCAGCGTCGTGCTCCAACCTCGGTAACGACAGTTCATACGGGAACGCAGTCCAATGACCACCAGGAGGTCTTGCTGGACCTTACTGACTGGGAAAACGCGGGCCCGGTCGAAGTCCGCGTAACCCTTCGTGACCTGACCGCGCGTCGCAGTGTGACGCGGTCCATAGAATTCGAGTTATTCTAACGATGGCAAAGATCCGAAAAGCTAGTGAAGGGGACGATTTCTTCCAGCGCGTCTGGCACGTTGTCGCCGAGATTCCGCACGGCAAGGTGACCACCTATGGGCACATCGCTGGGCATCTGGGCGCCAGGAGCGCTGCACGCTCCGTGGGATGGGCCATGAAGGCAGCCAGGAGCACCAGCCTTCCGTGCCATCGCGTGGTAAACCGGTTCGGAGCCCTTACGGGTGCACGTAGCTTTGACGGTCCCTACCTGATGGAGGACCTTCTGCGTAGTGAAGGTGTGACGTTTGACGAAGAAGGGTGCGTTGTGCTCGACAAACATCTGTGGCAACCGGGCCGGGACGAAGCGTAGGAGGTAGTCCATATTGGCGGGTGGTCCATGCTCTCGCGGACACGTCTCTAAGTCCTGCATCCATGCGTCGTTCCGTAGTCCCCGACCATCAAGTCGGTGCCGGTAACGCTGGCCAGGTCCTTGAGCTTGCCATCCGGGCGTGTTCCCGGTCACTCATGCGGGAATTTCCACGCGTGTTGACCACGTACGGTGCCGAATACGCTGCGGCAATTTAGTCCCGTGATAACTCTACCCCCAAGTCGAACGATGGTGTTCAGGCCTGCTCCGACGCGAACCGCCTGAGCTACCGCTGGTGAATATTCAGGCAATTCAAGCAGCTAGGGCACATGGTGGCATTCGTGCATTATATTCCTTTGGCGCAGCCTTGAGGCCCGCACCCGAAGCGTCGCTCACTGCTTCAGTTTGTGACCTTGCTCGATGAGCGGCAGCAGTGGTCGCTCGGCTGCGTTTTATGCGGCGCGCGCCGTTACGCTTGAGCTTTGTACCCAGCATGTGAATGTCGCCGTCCCTAATTCAGTCTGCAGGTTGGGCATTGGACGCATTCACTTGCTGGGACGCGGCCATGCAAGGTGTTGTTTCTACCGCTGAATTGCATAGTGCACAGCACAGTTGGATCAAGCGCGAGTGCGTCAGAGGCCAAGCGTCGCGAGTTGCGGAGAGAGTCCTTTTGGAGAGGAGCATTGGTTGCCCCAAGGGATAGCAGTATCTGATGGAACAATTCATTGAATTGCGGGGACTGTTCGGAAAACAGCTAACATTCCAGTGGCTGGAAGACGAAGAATTCTGGCTGGGCGACGACGAGTCGCATGAGGAGGATGATGAAGAGGGGGCCAGTATTCGCGAGTCGTCCGCTCCAGCACGGTGGATAGGCCCTGGCGAAGTGGTTACGATAGCCGGCCGTGAAATTTGCGGCATGATCTATGTCGGTGCAGGGCCTCCGCTGGGTGAGGGTAGAAAGCACTGCTACCTTCGACGATGGAATCGTAGCGGCTGGCCGTGGATAGACTCTGAGCTGCCCGCCGCACCGCCTGATGCGTGCGCCATAGGTGCAGACTCGTGGTTCGGTCCGAGCTACAATGAAATGTCACCGTCGGAGCGGGGCCACTACCTTGATTGGCTTGCTTCAGGAGCGTCCGACGGTAGTTGTAGCATGGGAGAGATCTTGCTCTACTTCTACGGACTTGAGTATCGGTTTTTCGTTGAGGAATCGGACGCCAGTGAACAGGAATGCATTGTAGCCGAGGTGGAGAGACTGCTGATTCTGTATGCATCCAATAGTGGTAGACTGTTCAGCCTATCGTTATTCCTAGGGGTTGCGTACCCTCTCCACGGTCGCTTCAATGATACTGCGCTGTTTGCGGAGGGTGCGATCGCCGACACGCTGTTGCACGGACCTGGATTTACGCTTGACATAAGGTGCGCGGTCGGGCGTATGGTCGCGAAAAGGCAGCCGCTAACGGCAGATTGGCTGCTGACTTGGTACTTGGCCCATCCCGACACGAATCCCCTAAAGCATCCGGCAAGACGTGCGCCCCAGGAATTCCTGGCGATGTACCGCCTCCTATTCAATGACAGATACCCGAAAGGCGTAAAGGTCCACGTGCCAAAGCGTGCTGTTGTGGATGAGCTGTATATCGGGGCGTCCCAGTTGTTCGACATCGAATTGGAGGAAATGCTGGGACGCATTCCAGACTGCCGCCTACTAAAAAGGCCGCTCAATCAGGCACTTGAACTCCTTGACCAGACTGAAAACGTGCTTAATCGGTATAGCCTATACCTTGGTCGCAAGCCAGATCAGTCGTGCACTATTGAAGCCCATCTGCTACTGCCGAAGCGACTTCGGCCACTCTTTCCTTCCAAGGCATTCGACGAATTTGGCAAGTGGTTGGAGTCTAGAGTTAGCGCTGACGGTGTGATTACGATAAGCCAAGTGGTTGGGCGCATGCTGGGATCGTCTCCAGAAAGGGTGGTTCAGCAGCACAAGTTGCTGGCCGCAGAGGCGTTGGGTGCACTAGGATTCGGCATGGTGCCGTGCGTCGGCCTCTCATTGCGTCGCCCGCGCGCCGACGATTCCGTTGTGCTGTTTAAGGTTCCTCAGGGGTACAGTGCACTTGAGAATGCCAGCGTGGGCTATAGGCGACACCTGGTTATCGTTGCGGCGGGCGCATTTGTTGCTCGTGCGGGCGGCACGATTTCATCGAATGGGCGCGACGTGATACAAGCATGGATCAAGGAGGCCGAGCTTGTGCCGGATGAACGGGCACGCCTGAGCGCGGAGTTGGCCTGGATGCTAATGGTTCCACTTAGCCTCTCCATACTCAGACGATGCCTAGGTGATGCCGCCGCCGACACATGCCAGGATGCCAGACGACTCGCGCTAGCCGTAGCGGCAGCTGATGGAGCAGATTTCCGTGCGAGAGTCCGGCCCTTGAAAAAGGTCTACAGGGCTAGCGGCGTGGAAATTGGGAGGGCCCAATCCGACTTGGAGGACCTTGGCCCCCTTGATGGTCCCGTGACCGTTCGCCTTGAGAGCAAATCTGGTCGTGTTTACGTAGTACCCAGACCCGCCACGACTAGCAGGGTGCAGCTTGATGCAAGTCGGGTAAAGAAGCTGATCGAGAGTACGGACCGCGTGTACAACGAACTGAACAGAGTATTCGGTGAAGCGGAAGAAGAGGAGGTTGTTGTAGCAGATTCACTCAAGGCAGTACTACCGGGATTGGATGCGGCGTACGTAGGCTTTCTGCGCTCACTGGCGGAACGGCATCGATGGAAAAAGACTGAGCTGATAACCTTGGCGACCCAGCATAAGCTGATGCCAGACGGTGCACTTGAGACGTTGAATGACTGGTGCGCCGAGCAGCTAGATGAGGTCCTGGTTGAAGATGAAGATGAGCACTACGAGCTAAACCAGGAAGCGGTAGCCCAGCTGAAGCTGTTGGAGAGCAACTAGCGTCGCAGATCGCCAATATTTGCAGCTGGCGCGTGCTCGAAGCCCATGGGACCCGTGGGGGATGTATTATGAGAGAAGTGCCTGCAGGAATGCGGTGTGGCACTGGGCAGCGGCGAGGTCACCATCTCGCATGGTCAAGTAATCGGAGCAGTGCGCACAGTGGTAGTAAAGGCAGAATGGGCAGGCTCAGTAGTGGCGCATCATTCTCGCCATTGCGGACGCCTCCTCCAGCCAGACTGCGGCGCATTCTGCGCATTGCCAAAAAGAAGATGGTTGGCTGAAGCATTCCGGGCAAGAAGTGGGAAGGAGGAGGGTCGTGGAATGCACTATTTTGGGCTGAAGCCAGCACGCGCGTCCGGTTAATGGTGTTATTTGGAGTAGTGGTCGCCGTATTCCTGTACTTCTGCCTGCGGGCAGCAGCAAAGCATAAGCAAGCCAGAACCCACCGCCTGCACACTGCGGGCCAGGGGGCGGGTGATGCCTTGAAGAGTCCGACCAAGGCGCGTCAACGTGGCAGGGGCCGCACGTCGGAAATGCGTAGGGGTGCGCGGCCACCTGCGTGGCTAGATGCCGATGCGTCTTGCCACGTGGCTGGACGCGATATCCATGGGATGGTATATGTCGGGGCAGAAAAGGGGCGCATTGGGCTATCCCACTACGAGGATGCGTACGCCGGTGGTTCACTTATCGACATTCGCCTGCCTATAGTACGAGTCGGCACCGACGTTCCGGGTGCCGATATGCCATACTGGCCGAGTTATTCACAGATTTCCCCGTCCAATCGAAGTTGCTACCTTGACTGGCTTGCTTCGGGCCGGTCCGACGAGCGCTATGGAGTAGGGTACGTCTTCCTCTTTTTTTATGGCCTGGAGTACCGATTCTTTGTTGACAAGCCAGGCAATGAGGAAAAGCGACTCGTTGTGGCCGAGGTGGAAAGGCTGCTTGAGATCTACGGTGCCAACAACTCCATTCGGAGCTACTTCGGAGAATTCCTGGACGTCGCCGGCATCGTCTTAGGCAATGCCCTTGACTTTGAGCCAATTACGGACTACACGCGTGGCGCTACACTGGCCACCCTCCGTTGGCGGCTTGTCCTTGGGCGAAGAATTGCCGCAGGGTTCCGACTTGACGCGGATTGGCTGCTTTCTTGGTACTTGTCTGATCCAAATACCCGGTATTTGCGAACACCCGCGGTGCGCGCATTCGCTGAGTTTCGCGTGCTTTTTGGTCTGTTATTTTGCGACCAGTATCCGCGGGGCCTAAAGGTCAGGCCTCCTAAACGAATGATGTCCTATTCGTATCGTGCTGCATCCAGCAGGTTTTCTGTCGATTTGTCAGAGCATCTTGGGCAGACTCCAGATGTGTCGAGGCTGACGGCTCCGCTAAAACGTGCAAGTGAATTCGTTGAAGCAACTACAGACGGATTGAAGAAATACAGTCGCTTGCTCGGACGCAAGCCTGACTCCAGGGGATCAGTGGAAGCGCATCTTTGCTTGCCCGAACGTCTGTGGAAAAGTATTCCTTCCGAAGCTGTCGATAAGCTGCGCAGTTGGGCCGAGTCGGTCGTGGAGTCTGGAGATTACCCCTTGGCAGGTGAATTGGTTAGTCGTGTAGAAGGCGGCGTGCCTCTGGAGCGGGTGTACAAGCAGCAGCTGGTGTTGGCCGCTGATGCGCTCGTCCGCCTCTCTATCGGAATGGCGCCCGACCCCAGATTTGCGCTACGTCGCCCAAAGGCCGATGAGCCGGTGGTGCTGTTTCGCTTGCCAGATGTGAGCCGGCCGCTGGTCGAGGTAAGTATTGAATACCGAAGTCTCCTCAACACAGTCTCGATTGGAAGCTTCATTGCCCACGCGGACAGCACGGTTTCTGCGCAGGAGCACGATGCTCTACAGGCCAGGATTGATGCAAGCAATTTGTCGGATGCTGAACGTGCGTTGCTCAACGCGAATTTGAAGTGGATGCTGACAGTCCCCCCAACTCTATCCGATGTGCGACGGCGGCTTAAAGACGCTTCAAGTGAGACGCGTCACAGGGTCGGACAGGTCGCGCTGGCATTGGTGCTGGCCGATGGAGCAGTTGATCCGAATGAAGTTAGGGCACTTGAGAAGCTGTACAAGGCTCTTGGTTTGGATGAGGCCGACATATACCACGACCTTCATGCCTTGACCGCGACCAGAGGGCCTGTAACAGTACGGGAAGCCGATGAGCAAGACGTGGGCTTCGCGGTACCTCCGCCCCCTGAGGTCGCCACTAAGGTTGTCTTGGATATGAACCGAATCGCAGCCCTAACAAGAGAAACGGACCAGGTAGCCACCGTGCTGAGTTCGGTGTTTGCCGGTGAATTTGCAGAGAAGGTTCCTGACATGGAAGCTAATGAGTGGCTTGCGGGATTAGATGAGCCACATATCACGTTTGCCCGTGCTCTTCTTGCAAAGCCAAGTTGGGAAGAGGCTGAGGTAAGCGGATTGGCGAAGCAGTGCGGGCTTGTGGCGGCAACGGCAGTGCCTCGCCTCAACGAGTGGAGTTATGAACACCATGACGACGCACTTGTTGAGCAGTATGATTGCTATGAGGTAAACCAGGACGTGGCAGCCAGAATTACGGAGGAACACTGATGCAACAGAGACGAATCAAGTCTCGCGAACGGGAGACGATCATCCAGGCGCTGCGGGCAGGCGTAGTACCGAGGGTAGGACTGCAGCACATTCAGGTAGGAAGGGCTTTAGAGACCAAAGAGATGATCCGCGACATTGAGCGGATCGCCGATGGTGGTGCAACGATTCGTTTCATCATTGGAGCGTATGGCTCGGGCAAGACGTTTTTCCTGAATCTGACGCGCCTGGTTGCCTTGCAGAAGGGGCTGGTCGTGATGTCTGCGGACTTGGCGCCCGACAGGCGCGTTTATGCGACTGGCGGGCAGGCCCGGTCACTCTTTGCGGAAATGGCCAGGAACGCATCAACCCGTACAAAGCCCCAAGGCGGTGCGCTGGCGGGCATTGTTGAAAGGTTCGCTCACCAGGCAGCGCGGGAGGCAGAAGGCAAGGGATTGCCCGCGAATGATGTGATCCAAACCAAGCTGGCACACCTGGAGGAACTCACCGGTGGCTTCGATTTTGCCACAGTGGTCGGCCGGTACTGGGAGGGTTTTGAGCATCACAACGATGAGCTCAAGTCTGCGGCACTCAGGTGGCTGCGAGCTGAATACAGTACCAAGACAGAGGCTCGCAAGGCCTTGGGTGTCCGCACGATCATAGACGATAGCAGTTTCTACGATCAGCTCAAGTTGATGGCCATGTTTGTGCGCGAGGCCGGATACAGCGGCCTGCTGGTTGCGCTGGATGAAATGGTTAATCTCTACAAGCTCGTGTCCTCGCGTTCTCGCAATGCGAATTATGAGCAGTTGCTCCGCATCCTGAACGACGTATTGCAGGGAACAGCTAGCCACGTTGGCTTCATTATGGGCGGAACGCCCGAATTCCTGATGGATACGCGCCGTGGGCTCTACAGCTATGAAGCGCTTCAGTCACGCCTGTCACAGAACACCTTTGCACGGAAAGGGCTGGTGGACTTGTCAGGACCGGTTATTCAGCTCGAAAACCTTGCGCCGGAGGACCTTTACGTTCTGCTTACCAACATCCGCCGGGTAATGGAGGACAGGGTCCCATTGCTGCCGGACCAGGCGCTCAGGGCCTTCATGACTCATTGCTATGAGCGCATTGGAGACGCCTACTTTCGAACACCGCGCAATACGGTGAAGGCCTTTGTCAACATGTTGTCCATTCTCGCGCAAAACCCCGGCACGGGCTGGGAAGATCTCGTCGGAAATGTCACCGTTGCCCATGATCCCGATGGGGGTACGGCCAACAATGCAGCCAAAGGCCCGGTAGCGCAGGATGAGCTCGAAACATTCACGCTCTAAACAGTCGGCAGCATTTGAAGATTTGGCGCTGCCAGTCAGGCGCTGGATCTGGAAGAAAGGTATCAGTACTCTGTACGATATCCAGGAGCGTGCTATCCGCATGCTACTGGACAGCGAGACCGACCTCATCATTGCCGCCCCTACAGCAGGGGGTAAAACCGAAGCTGCATTCCTGCCGCTTATCTCGTCGGTGATTGAAGAGCCGAACGGAGCTGGATTTGATCTGGTCTATATCGGGCCACTGAGAGCGCTGATCAACGACCAATTCTTGCGACTATCAGAACTGTGCAAGGAAGCTGAAGTGCCGGTATATCCCTGGCACGGCGACATTTCTCAGAGTATCAAGGCTCGGGCCCGGCGAAATCCGCGTGGCATCCTGCTGATTACACCAGAGTCACTGGAGGCATTCTTTGTACTTCGTGGGCTTGAGGTCCCGGCGCTTTTCAGCGGAGCCAAGGCCATCGTGATTGACGAGCTGCATGCGCTGCTGGACAGCGAGCGGGGAATCCATGTACGATCTCTACTCACGCGGCTGGAGGTGGCCACAGGGCGCAAGATTCGCCGCGTCGGCTTGTCGGCTACACTGGGCGAGATGGACATGGCCAGAGGATATCTACGGCCGGAATCACCCGAAGGGGTTCAGGTACTCGAATCCAAAAGGTCTCAGGCGCTGAAGGTTCAGATTCGTGGCTACGTAGTTGGGAGCGCCAACGGTGATGCTAAGGCTTCAAGTGAAGCAGAAGATTCTGCGAAGTGGGCGGTGGCATCACACCTGTTCCGCACGCTAAGGGGCAGCTCGAATCTAATCTTTGCCGGTTCCCGTCAAAACGTAGAATGGTACGCGGATGCGCTCCGACAAGCGTCAGAAAAGGCGCGTGTTCCGGTCGAATTCCATCCGCACCACGCAAATCTATCGCGTGCCCATCGGGTCGAGCTTGAGGAGCGCCTGAGGTCCGGGTCAATAACCACGGCAGTCTGCACCTCGACGCTGGAGCTTGGAATAGATATTGGCAAGATTGAGAGCATTGCACAAATCGGCCCGCCGTTTTCGGTTGCTTCGCTGCGCCAGCGGCTCGGCAGATCGGGCCGGCGCTCCGGGCAACCGCCCGTGCTGCGTATGTACGCGATAGAGAATGAGTCTTCTACAGAATCGCACATCCGAGACCGCTTGCACCTGGACCTGATTCAATGCATTGCAATGGTCGAATTGCTCATAGCGCGGTGGTGCGAGCCACCTGCGCCGCAAGCGCTTCACCTCTCCACCCTCGTGCATCAGATTCTCTCGGTGATTGCCGAGCGCGGAGGGTCGCGAGCAAAAGACCTATTTACTACGCTTTGCCAGATAGGGCCGTTTCGTTTGGTTGACCAGCGTCTGTTTGCTGCCGTTTTGCGGCATCTTGGAAACCCGGAAGTGGGGCTTATAGAGCAGGTGCCAGATGGCACGCTTCTGCTTGGGCGCATGGGCGAGCGACTGGTGGAGCACTACAGCTTCTACGCTGTCTTTCAGACGCAGAGAGAATTCAGGATCGTCGCAAGCGGAAAAACCCTGGGTACGCTACCGGTAGCAACCATTCTGAGCGATGGCTCAACCATCGTGTTCGCTGGAAAGCGGTGGCGCGTAACTGCAATCCACGACGCGGAAAAGGTGATCGAAGTCGTCCCCGATCCTACGGGCAAGCCGCCTAAATTCGGAGGAACGGGAGGTGTTGTTCATGACCGGATTGTGCAGGAGATGAGGAGCGTGCTTCAAAGCAACGTCGAACCTCGTTACCTGGATGAAACGGCGCTATCGTTGCTTCAAGCCGCGCGTAGAGAGTTTAAGCTGCTGGGTCTGGGCAGGCAAGCGATACAGATGATCGGCAAACGCGCCGCAGTCGTAGCAACCTGGGCGGGTACGGTCAAGACGTCTACGCTTGCACTGGTGCTGACATCGAAGGGCTACAAGGTGTCGTCATCCTACGGCGGATTCCTGGAGATCAACTACTCGAACGAATTGCCGCCCCTGAAGGACACGCTCGGAATGATCGCACGCACCAGGCAGGTATCGTTAGGGCAAGTACTCACCGGAAAAGAGAACCTGATGGCGGAAAAGTTTCATCAACACCTTAGCTCGAAGTTGCTCGTACAGGACGCTGAGAGCTGCCGCTTCGACCTTAATGCGTTGCCGCAATTGGCGCAGTCCATCATGGCCTCCCTGCACTAGGCTACTGGCTTGATGCGCTTGTGACGGTCCTGTGCGCGGCGGGCAGCAGTGAAGCTAGCTTGGTAGGGGCATCGCGTGGCTGTGCACCATTCTTAGTTGGTCGCAGGCAGATACAGTTTGACGATGGAGCCATCTGCCACATATGTCTATTTTGGTTCTTACGCACGGACAGTCGAGTCATTCCCCACACCTTGACAGCGTCAAGGGCGACGATTTGCGTGCCTTGGGCGACCAGCGTCTTTACCTGGTCGGGCAATTCAGCGAGGTCATGGAGCTCTTCGGCCGTTCCGATTGTCCGCTGGTGACGCTCGGGCTGGTGCTCGACGGCGCGGGCTTCCCGCGCACCTGCGAGATCTTGCCCGGCAACGTCTCGGAGCCCGGCACGCTGCAGGACGCTATCGAGCGTCTGAACGCCAGCGTGGACGGCCAGAAGCCGACGGTGATCATGGATGCAGGGATCGCTACGGAAGCGAACGTGTCCTGGCTTGCAGAACAGGGCTACGACTGGATCTGCGTGCACCGCGGCCGGCGGCCCCTGCCGCCAGAGCGGGAGCCTGACAGTACGTTGACCACGCAGGCTGGTCATGCCGTACGCGTGTGGCAGTTGCAGCAGACGAAGCAGGAAGCGCTGCTCTATGCCGTCAGCGAAGCCAGAAAGCACAAGGAAGAGCAGATCCTGCAGCGCCGGCGCACGCTACTGGAAGCAGCCCTCACCTCGCTGCACGAAGGGCTGCAGAAGCCCTACCATACCAAGCGGCTCAAGAAGGTCGTAGAGCAGGTCGGACGCATAAAAGAGCGCTATGCCCGCGTATCTCATCAGTACGAAGTGACGGTCGTAGAAGGGAGTGGCCCCAACGCCAAGGCCGTGACGTTTGCACGCAAGACGCAGTGGGAAGAGGCCGATGAGGCCCTGGGGGGCTACGTGCTACGCACCAGTCAGACGGGATGGGACCTTAAGCACATTGTAGCCACGTACTGGCGGCTGTCCGAGGTGGAGGCCACCTTCCGCTCGTTGAAGTCGGAACTGGGGATGCGGCCGCTATACCACAGCAAGGACGCACGCATCGCCGCGCACATCAGCATTGCCGTGTATGCCTATCACGCCGTGCACCTGATCCGGACACGCTTGAAGGCGCAGGACATCCACACCAGCTGGAAGACGCTTCGCCAGAAGCTGAGCGCCTGGCAACGGGTGATGACGACCCTAAAGGACACCCAGGGCGAGGTGATTGTCAACGTGCAGGACGAGCGCCCAAGGGCAGAACTGGCTCAGATAGCGCGGATCTGCGGCGTCACGCCCAGCCTGCATCGGCAACGCTACGCGCGCCAGGACTAAGGCGGGCGCACGGCGGAAGAAAAGTAGTGCCAAGCAGGCGGGAGTACACCCTTTTCTTATATGTGGAAAATGTGTCCACCTATACTGTTTGAGTCATAAAATGACGAACTCGGGTAGAGACTGCTCGGATTGGAAACGTGCCTGTACCGCTTGGCCATCGCGTCATACCTTGCGCGTATTCACAGCACCCTCTTTGGCGAGCGTTTTGCTACTCTCTAAAAGTTACTTGTACACATGACGACCAATCCCGCCACGCTCTTGCCTGCGAATCTCGGCGGCAAGCCTATGCGTGCCTTCAGCCCGTGCAGTATAGCAGGATGACCCTTGCACCGGTCGAGCATCGGTGCTGGTTCCCGTTTCGAACCAAGTCACGTGATCTGGGGCGGGTGGCATTCAGGCAAACCAGGCAGCAACGGCCATAGTGACATTCGCAGACTACCAGCTCGGAAGCAATGGCAGTCTTTCCAGGCGAACATGGCGCGGAAACAGTTGCGCAGCGCATGGCGTAACGGTAAAGAAGGGCATTGCGTTGTTTAGACTACACTTCACATCCTTGAGGAATCGTTATGGGTATTGGCCAGCTGAGTATGATCGAACTATTCATAATCGCTATTCCGCTCCTGGTAATAGCATTGTTGCTGGCCAGATCGCGCAGGAAATAAGGAATGTGCTTCAAACCAGCGCCGAACCTCGTTATCTGAATGAATTGGCGCGGTCGACGCTTCGCGCCGTGCGGAGAGCGGCCCGGCTGTTAGGATTGGGAAGCCAAGGGGCAAAAATTGCCAGTAGCCGCAGCGACTTGGGCGGATAGGGTCATGACGTTGACGTTTGCGCCGGTGCAATCTTCAAATGGCAACACGGTGCCGCCATCATGTTGTGGATTCCTGGAGATCAACTATTTACTCAGACCGTGTGATGCCCATAGGGAAAACGCTCAGACCTATCGTACGAAACAGGTTGGTCTCGCTAGGACATGTGCTCAGCGGAATAGAGAACCTGATGGCGGAAGAGTTTCATCAATACCTCAGTACGAATCTGCACATACAGGACGCTGAGAGCTGCCGAATGGACCCAAATGCGTTGCTGCAATAAGCGCAGTCCATCCTAGCCACCCTGGAATAGGCTACTGGCTTGATGCGCTTCCGACGGTCCGCGCACGGCAGGTCCCAGACATGCTAGCTAGGTAAGGATGTCGCGTTACTGGTGACAATAGAGATTTACCATAACTGTCGAGCATACAGCGTGCCACATCCGTCGTGTCTTCCTGTGAGAATCGGTTTCGCTCACCCAAGAAGTAGAATTCAGGCTCGAATCGCTATGCTGTTCAGCGTGTCCCAGAATTGCGGGAATGACACCTTCGCTACCTCCGACTGGGTAATGATTGTCTGCCCACGGGCCACTAGTCCGGCAATGCCCATGGCCATTGCGATCCGGTGATCGGCAAAGCTGTCTACCCTGGCACCTACAAGCGGTTTGCCACCCTGAACAGCAAAACCATCGTCGTATTCTTCAATATCCACTCCGAATGCCCGAAGGTTGGTCACCGTCGCGTGAATCCGGTCGCATTCCTTGACTCGCAACTCCGCGGCACCGGTGAGACTTGTTCGTCCCTTGGCGCAGGCTGCCGCGACGGCAAGGACAGGGACCTCGTCTATCAGGTTGGGAATGACGTCGCCGCCTATGGAGATTCCCCTTAACGTAGCGGGATGGACTTCCAAGTCACCAATGGGCTCACCACCGACATTGGCTTGCGCCGATACGCGAATATCCGCACCCATCTCTCTCAAGACGGCAAGTAGTGCACTGCGCGTGGGATTGAGGCCAACCCCCGGCATGCGCAGCGGTCCGCCGCCGGCGATGGATCCGGCAACGAGAAAAAAGGCGGCAGCTGAGAAGTCCCTTGGCAAAGCCATGGTGATGGGTGCGACCGCGTGTGCGGGCCGCGCAACGATATGACGCAAATCATCAAGCTCAACGACCGGCAGCCCGAGCATGCGTTCAGTATGGTCCCTGGAGGGTACCGGCTCAACTACGGTGGTGGTGCCGCTTGCGTACAGCCCCGCTAACAGGATGCACGACTTGACTTGGGCTGAGGGCACCGGCAGCGTGTATGTGATGCCGCGCAGCGATTGATTGGGAAAGATGTTAACCGGAGCGTGGCCGCTGCGAAGTCCAATGCTGGCACCCATGGTGCGAAGCGGTTCGGCAATCCGACCCATAGGGCGCTGGCTCAGTGACGTGTCACCTACCAGCGTAGCACGCAGCCCGCGCCCGGCCAGTATGCCCGTCAACAGGCGCATCGTTGTTCCGGAGTTTCCACAGTCTACAGCAGAGGCTGGGGCCGCCAGGGCATGGCGCCCCTGGCCAACTATCGCGATCTTCCCAGGCTGTTCCTCCACGATGCGGACGCCGAGCTGCCGCAGGCACGCCAATGTGGAGCGCGGATCGGCCGCGTCCGGAAAGTTGGTAATCACGGAGGTTCCGTCCGCGATAGCAGCAAGAATTGCCGCACGATGCGCGATAGACTTGTCTGCGGGTAGCGACAAGGTACCGCTTAGGGAAGCAGCGTGAGTTACCGCGCGATCCATTAACTTGTGGGCGTGTGGCGTGCGATGATAAGGCTTGCGAAGCTATCGGCAAAGCGATGGGACCGTGACTACACGTGTGGCAGCAAGTAAGCTCCAATGCAGTGTGCGTGGCACGGAACAAGTTGCATAGCCCAAGGTAATACGTTAAAGAAGCGCATTGCGCTGTTTAGACTATACACCACATCCTTGAGGTATCGCTATGGGTCTTGGCCAGTTAGGTCCGCTGGAACTGATCATCATCTTTGGTGTGGTCCTGATGTTTTTCGGGGCCAAACGGATACCTGAGATCGCTCGCGGGCTTGGGAAGGGTATCCGCGAGTTCAAAA
This sequence comes from Rhodothermales bacterium, assembly GCA_965262785.1. GTDB lineage: Bacteria > Bacteroidota > Rhodothermia > Rhodothermales > Bin80. Next base: position 3,557,115 of record OZ253559.1, on the reverse strand, counting down.
GCGCAACATCGGAAATCAGTCGTGAGCTCACGGTAGACCCCAAGCCGCAGCGGCTATATCAGCCACCGGCGCAGCAGCCTATCCATACTACAACCGCGCATCCGCAGACTCAAGCTGCCCCGCAGTCGCAGCAGCCGGCGGTACCGCCCGTTGGTGCACCCCCACCAGATTCGCACGGCGCGCCCGGCCAGCCGTAGCGGATAGCCAGGCTTTAATACGCGCCTGCCTCAAAAAGGCGGCGAATGCACATGAGTTGGGTGACGTTCGCCTCCACACGCAAGGCCCTCGCGCGTGGAGAAACCACCTGCGAAGCGGTTACCGACTCGTTCATTCGTGCAATTGAACGTCAGGCTCACCTCAACGCCTTCACGTACGTAGATGCCGAAGGCGCGCTGGCGACGGCCCGGGAACATGATAAGCGCCTGTCCGCAGGAGAAGCGGCACCGCTTGCCGGGCTTGTTCTGGCTATAAAGGATGTCGTGTGCGTCAAAGGCTGGCCAGTGACATGCGCTTCGCGCATGCTGTCCGATTTTATCTCACTCTATGACGCCACGGCCGTTGCGCGGCTAAAGGCGCAAGGTGCGATAATTATTGGAAAAACGAATTGTGACGAGTTCGCCATGGGCTCGTCCAATGAGAACTCGCACTATGGTCCTGTACTGAATCCGCGGGCGGAAGACTATTCGCCTGGCGGGTCCTCAGGTGGTTCTGCGGTTGCCGTGGCCGCTGGTCTCTGTCACGCAGCTTTGGGGACCGATACGGGTGGATCCATCCGGCAGCCGGCAGCGCTGTGTGGGGTCGTAGGCCTAAAGCCCACCTACGGGCGGGTGAGCCGCTATGGCCTTGTCGCGTTTGCGTCTTCGTTTGATTGCATCGGGCCATTGGCAAATTCTGTAGAGGACGCTGCCCTCATCCTTGAGGCGATGGCAGGGGCGGATGCGCGTGACGCTACCAGCGCACCTGCGCCGGTCAAGCCGATGAAAATTGAGAAGCCGCCCGCCGTGAAAGGGCTCCGCATCGGCGTGCCGCGGGAGTTTTTTGAAGAGGGGTTGGACAGCGGAATTCGCAGCGCAATTGATGAAGCAATAGATCGGCTGCGTAAAGCCGGGGCCGAGATCCGCGCCATTTCTATGCCGCACACACGTTACGGCATTGCTACCTACTACATCCTGACCACCGCCGAGGCATCCAGCAACCTGGGGCGTTACGATGGCCTCCTGTACGGCTATCGGCCAAAAACAAGCGCGTCTGAGCTCGCGGGGCTAGGACAAGTGTATGCGCAGGCTCGCTCCCAGGGGTTTGGACGAGAAGCAAAGCGCCGCATCATGCTTGGAACGTATGTGCTGTCCTCTGGCTACTACGATGCGTACTACGCCAGAGCACAGCGTGTGCGGTCGCTGATTCGCGGCGACTTTGAGCGCGCATTCAAGTTGGTCGACATGCTGCTGACACCTGTGACGCCAGCACCCGGTATCAAGCTTGGGAGCATGATCGACGACCCCCTGCAGATGTATCTCAGTGACATCTACACGGTGACCGCCAGCTTGGCGGGTGTTCCTGGTTTGGCGGTACCAATCGGAACGCATGCTACCGGGTTGCCCATGGGACTCCAGATTTTGGGGAATGCATTCGACGAATCGCGCCTCTTGCGACTGGGCGATCTTGTGATGAATCTCATGCAGGATTAGAAGCCGCGGGCTATATTTCCGCGGGCGTGAGCAGACAAGTCAGATACGATCACTTATGAGCATACTCGTTGGTAAGGACACGCGCCTGGTAGTGCAAGGGTTTACGGGCAAGGAGGGCACTTTCCACGCCGAACAGATGATCGCTTTTGGCACATGTGTCATAGGCGGTGTCACCCCCGGCAAGGGAGGGCGAACGCACCTGGGCCGGCCGGTATTCGACACCGTGGAGGAAGTAGTCGGAAGCGAGGGTGCTAACACCACTGTGGTGTTTGTGCCACCTGCCTTTGCAGCAGATGCGGTGATGGAAGCTGCCGCAGCCGGAATAGGGCTCATCGTGTGTATCACGGAGGGTATTCCCGTACAGGACATGATCAAGGCATATCGCTTTGTCTCCCGGACAGGCGCAAGGCTGGTAGGGCCAAACTGCCCAGGTGTGTTGACGCCGGGTCAGGCGAAGGTGGGTATCATGCCGGCCATGATTTTTGCGGAGGGCTCGGTAGGAGTGATATCCCGATCGGGCACCCTGACATATGAGGCGGTCGATCAGCTTACGCGCCAGGGGTATGGGCAGAGCACAGCCATTGGAATCGGCGGTGATCCAATTGTTGGAACCCGATTTGTGGATGCGTTGCGGCTATTCGAAGCTGATCCAGACACGGAGGCCGTCGTGCTCATCGGAGAGATCGGTGGCACGGACGAAGAAGATGCGGCTCTGTACATCAAAGAGCACATGTCGAAGCCTGTCATCGGGTTCATCGCAGGTGCCACAGCACCGCCAGGGCGTCGCATGGGCCATGCGGGTGCGATAATCTCTGGCGGCAAAGGCACTGCAGAGGACAAGTTCGGTGCGCTTGAAGCGGCCGGCGCACTCGTCGTCAGAAACCCTGCCTGGATCGGCAAGGCAGTCAAGGAAGCAGGCCTGTAGCCTCGCAAGCTCGGGCCACCCCTACGCCCTTGAAGATCAAAAATATTAGCCTCGAAGTAAGCGCGGCGTCCTGGAGGCAGCTGCCAACTGACGGACTTCCGGAGGTAGCCTTCATCGGTCGATCCAACGTTGGCAAGAGTTCGCTGATCAACATGTTGGCAGGGCGGCGCAACTTGGCGCGAACCAGCCGCACGCCCGGCAAGACGCGTACCTTTAACTGCTACAAGGTCAACGATCGGGTGTATTTTCAGGATCTGCCGGGGTTCGGATACGCCAGGGTAAGTCGATCTCTTCGCAACCAATGGTTGCGAATGATTGAGGACTATCTAATGCACCGGCAGGAACTTCGCGCGGTCGTACACCTCATTGATAGTCGCCATCCTCCGATGCCCTTGGACCGCGAGGTGCTTGCGGCGCTGCGTCCTCGCAAGGTTGCATACCTTGTCGCCTTGACCAAGGTTGACAAGCTTTCGGGCAATGGGCGCACTGTGAGTCGGCGACGGATGGATCAGGTCCTGTTCGAGTGCGGCGTTAACGCGCCTATAGCGCTGTGCTCAGCCAAGACACGGATGGGGCGGCAGGAGCTGCTCAACCAAATTGCCGCATTGGTTGACTGAACGCGCGAGGCAGACTAAGGTGTAAGAACGATCTTTACCAGGTCTTCTTCGGCGCGGTGCAGGCGCTCGAAGCATTCTGCGCCCTGTTCAAGCGGAAAGATTCCGCTCACCAAAGGCTGTGGATCAATAGCGCCGGAAGCTACCAAGTGTAAGGCGTCCTCGTATTCGCCGGCGCTGGCATATGAGCCTGTCAAAGTCAATTCGTTCGACACGACTTTTTGCACATCCATTGCCGGCATGCGCGTGGCATTTCCAACGAGCACGACGTGTCCACCTATGCGTGTCGCGCTGATGGCGGCGTCAATAGTGCCTGCCAAACCAACCACCTCAAAGGTTGCATCAGCACCCGCGCCTTGAGTAAGCTCATGCACCGTGGCGCGGGATTGATCTGGCTTCACGGCCACATCGGCGCCCAATGACAGGGCCAGGGCAAGGCGGTCCTCCCTCAAGTCCGAGACGATGATAACCCGCGGCGTACTGAGTCTTGCCGCCAGCAGCGTACACAGTCCGATGGTTCCGGCACCGATGATAAAGACGGCCTGGTCCCGCAGGCCACCTGCGCGCGCAACCGCATGTAACCCTATAGAAACAGGTTCAACCAGCGCAGCCTCGACAAACGACAGTGCAGCTGGCATCTCTTTCAGCACCCTTGATGGCAGAAGAATGTATTCCGCCATAGCACCTTGGCGCTTCATTCCTTTGACTCCCACGCCAGGTACTGACCGGCGAACGCAGCGGTTGTATTGCCGATTCTGGCAAGCGGTACACGAGTCGCAATAGACCGTAGAGTCAAAGCAAACCGGGGTACCTTTCGTGATGCCGTGCACGCCCGACCCAGGCGTTGCAACGATCCCTGCTGCCTCGTGACCCATCACCAAGGGCGGGCACCTACGTCCGGTTGTTCCTGTATAGCCATGAACGTCTGATCCGCAGATTCCCACTGCCTTAACCCGAATCAGGACCTCGTCAGGGCCTGGGTTAGGGGTGGGGATGTCCTGAAGCTCAAGCGTAAACGGGGCGGTGTAGACGAGTGCTTTCAAAAGATGTCTTGGACCTGAGCGCCATGAGTCGACTATTCCGCTGAAGCCGGCCGGCCACCAGGGACTGCCGTGGCAGTCAAATGTGGCGGGAAGGCGTCCGTTACACAACCTTCACTGGCGGACGATACCGTGTGTGCATAACGGAGAAGGATGCCTCCTCGTGCCTTAAGTGGCGGCGCGGTCCAGCGCTGCCGCCGTGCCAGAAGCTCCTGAGGGTCCAGGTGCACCACAATGGTGTTTGCTTCGGCATCAATCGAGATCACATCGCCATCCTGCACCAGGGCAATGGTGCCTCCAACCTGGGCTTCGGGCGTGACATGCCCCACTACGAATCCATGAGAGCCGCCAGAGAAACGGCCATCGGTGACTAGGGCTACCCTATCGCCCAGGCCCGCTCCCATGATGGCGCCTGTGGGTCGGAGCATCTCCGGCATGCCCGGCCCCCCTTTGGGGCCACAGTAGCGGAGTACCAGCACATCGCCAGCGTGGACGTGACCACCCAAGATGGCGTCCATCGCGGCCTCTTCCGTATCAAACACGCGGGCCGTACCACGAAAGTGCTCGCCCTCTTTGCCAGTAATCTTGGCAACCGCACCCTCTTCCGCGAGGTTGCCATACAGAATCTGCAGGTGGCCCGAAGCTTTGATGGGATCCTCCAGTGGGCGCACGACATCCTGGCCTGCGCTGAGTGGGGCTGCCGCTGCGAGGTTTTCGGACATGGTTTTGCCGGTTACTGTGAGACAGTCCCCGTGCAGGAGGTTCGCCTCCAGAAGCATTTTCATGACGCCGGGCACGCCACCTGCATTGAATAAGTCTTCCATAACGTAGCGGCCGCTTGGCTTAAGGTCAGCCAATAGGGGTGTCGATTCGCTCATAGCCTGAAAGTCAGACAATGTTAGCGGCACGCGGGCGGCCTTGGCCATAGCAATCAGGTGCAAGGCCGCATTCGTTGAACCACCGAGCACGATTACGACCCGTAAGGCGTTGCGAAAGGCATCCTTAGTCAGGATGTCCCGTGGCTTGATGTCTTGCTCCAATAGCCGGTAGATGACGGGCCCGATCTGCTGCAGTTCGCGCTGCTTATGGACACTGACAGCAGGATAGGACGAGTCGTAAGGAACCGTCATGCCCAGCGCTTCAATGGCGGAGGCCATAGTGTTGGCGGTGTACATGCCGCCGCACGCTCCAGCGCCCGGGCAGGCGCTGCGGGCGATGTCCTTGAAGTCTTTGTCGGTGATTTTTCCTGCCGCTCGCTGGCCCGCCGCCTCAAAAGCAGACACGATGTCAATGTTCTTGCCATTCCAGGAGCCCGGCCTGATGGTACCGCCATAGACCATGAGGCCAGGGCGATTAAGGCGGGCCATGGCCATAATGGACCCCGGCATGTTTTTATCGCACCCGGCGACGGCCACTACGCCGTCGTACCACTGGGCGGACGCTACCGTCTCGATCGATTCTGCGATGATGTCGCGGGAAGGAAGAGAAAACCGCATGCCAGAAGAGCCCATCGACATGCCGTCGCTTACCCCAATGGTGTGAAACACCAAGCCTACCAGCCCACGGGACTGCACGCTCGCTTTAATGCTGCGTGCAAACTCGTTTAGGTGCATGTTGCAGGGGTTACCTTCCCAGCCCATGCTCACTATGCCTACCTGAGGTTTCTGCAGGTCGGCCTCGCTGAGGCCAATGGCGTGAAGCATAGCACGCGCACCGCCCTGGTTTCGGTTCTGGGTTACCTGTTTGCTATATCGGTTCATGGACTAAGAGGTACAAAGAGGGCCATCAGAAGCGAAGTGAGACCACCCACAACTCCCATTATGGCCAGCAGGGGCGTCCACGACTTAAGGGTTTCCGCCTCGGTGATGCCACCCATCTTGGAGTAAATCCAGAACCCGCTGTCATTCATCCAGGATCCTACCAAGGCCCCACTGCCGATAGCCGTCCCGAGGTAAACGACATGGAATCCTAGGTCTGCGGGTGCCACCATGGTGGCGGCCATCGCACTGGCAGTGATCATGGCCACTGTGGACGATCCCTGTGCAAACTTCAAGAGCGCCGCGATACCAAATCCGAGTGCGAGCATGAGAAGGCCCGAGGCTTGCGTGCCGGCGGGCAGCATAGCCTGGATCGCAGGCCCGATCTGAGCTTCCTTGAGCATGGCGCCGAAGGTGCCACCGGCAGCCGTAATCAGAATAATGATGCCGCCGCTGAGCAGAGACTGTTCGATAAGTTCTCCCATGGCCTTCCTTGACGGGTGCCGCATCCGAACATATAGTGCCACGCTTACGAATGCTGCAAGAAGCAGAGCGAGGTTTGGGTCCCCAAGGACGCTGAACCACTCGGATAGGGACTGCAGCACGGAGCTATGGCTCTGGGCCAGGGGCGTCAGGATGGTCTTTCCAGAGATCAGCGCCACGGGCAGCACGATGGGTGCCAGCGCAAGAGACAAGGCAGGGGTCTTCTCAAGTGGTTCCTGCTTCTGCTCGCCCGGCACGGAGCGCATCGGCACGGGCATACGGCGATCCATCCATCCTGCAAACAGAAATCCTGCAACTGCTGCGGGCAGGGCAACAACGGCGCCAACTAGCATCATCGTTCCGAGGTCGATGCCCAGGTTATCTGCAATGATGAGCGGCCCCGGAGTCGGCGGCACGAGGCTATGTGTGGCGGCGGCCCCTGCGCTGATAGCCATGACAAAGCCGAGGTATCCCCCGCCTGTATGGCGGTACATGGAACGCGCCAGCGGAATCAGCAGGTAAAATACGGTGTCGAAGAAAACCGGAACGGACAGCACGAAGCCGCTCGCGGTAAGGGCTGTACCACCGCGCTGTTTACCCAAGAGATCAAGGAAGGCCTGAACCACACGATCTGCAGCGCCACTGGCCATCATGGTGACCCCGATTACGGCGGCCATAGCGATCACAATGCCGATGCTGCCTGCGGTAGAGCCAAAGGCTGTGGCAACACGCGCAATCTTGTCGGGCCAGGGGCCGGGCGAGAGAAGGCTTACGAGGATTGCTGCCGTAATCAGCGCTACGAACGCGTTGATACGGAGTCCGACAATCATCCCTACGACGATCAGGATGGCAAGAACTAGAATAAGTATGGGTACCATGGCAGAGTGTTACCTGTAGCGGCAAGCCGCTCAGAAGTCTGAGCCGGAATATATGCCATCCACGGCACCCGCAGGGGAGGGGCAAGCCAAACCTCACGGGGACCGGTGACGGCCCAAGCTGGGTGCACAGCGCATCGCTGGGACCTACCCCTCACAAAATAGTGGCGGCTTCACGCCGGACATGCTGTATTGTCATGAGTGCGTCACAGGCAGCGCAGTTGCGCAGCAACCTTGGGGCCGGTGCCTTCCTCTTCATGAGCCCCAATACTCTTCGTTGCCTTGGTGACGAAAGACCTGCGGCGATGAGCGATCCTGCATAACGCTAATTGGCAGGCGTGGTAAGGTGCATTGAATTGGCCCAGCCGGTGGTCCTAGCAGGCCTGCAGGGGTTTCTGGCGCGCTTTGCAATTCTTTGAACGCCGTGTACAGTCCGCGCATTCCCTAAGCTTGTCGGGTCTCGCCAGTTGATGCATCCTTCCTCCGTGGCATGCAGGGTGTATAGAGGTGGCGGATAGGCACTCAAAGGCAACAAGCGGCGTGCTCCCGAGTAGGCAACCCGCCTAAACGCGGGCTTCCAGGGCAACGCCTACGGCAGCCAAACCCTGCACCGGGGCTTACATGTCGCCGCGCAAGGCAGGGCTTGCGCAAGAATACAAACCACAACGGGTCACTCAACGCTGCTTCATGAAGAGTATCCCCTCGCAGCCAGTCATTCTAGTCGACGGGCTGCAGGTAGCAGGGCAACCCATGGAGATTCCCTCAGTTCTCGCTTATTCCACGGCTGCGTAGCATAGCTGGGTCGGCTGTTTCAACAGGCAAAGCACGCGGTTGACTTTGGATCAAAAAGCAGTATTGCGAAGAACGTGCCTGGAAGCGCCGCGTACGTACTCCGCGGAAACAGCATTTAGCTTCAATGGCAGACAATCCTTTTGACCTTTCGGGTCGCGTGGCCATCGTAACCGGCGCTAGTCGTGGCCTCGGGCAGTTCATGGCCAGAGCACTGGCGACTGCAGGCGCAGACCTGGTAGTCACCAGTCGAGATTCTGCGAGCCTCCTGGTGTTTCAGTCGGAAGTTCAAGCACTCGGTCGCGATGTACTGGCTTTGGCCTTGGATGTGCGCAGCCAAGCAAGCATCGAGCAGATGGTAGCGCAGGCGGTGGAATACTTCGGACGTATCGACATCCTGGTCAACAACGCAGGATGCAACAACCGCAAACCGGCATTGGAAGTCTCCTGGGATGATTGGAATACGATCATTGACACTAACCTACGCGGGACCTTCTTTGTCGCGCAGGCGGTAGCCCGTCACATGGTACCTGCCGGCTATGGTCGCATCGTCAACATTGGGTCGCTAACCAGTGTCGCAGGGTATGCGGGTCTGGGTCCTTACTGTGCGAGTAAGGGTGGCGTAAAGCAGCTTACGATGTCGCTTGCTGATGACTGGGGTAGCCACGGTGTCACGGTCAATTGCATCGCGCCGGGTTGGTTCAGGACGGCGTTAAATCAGGCGCTCTATGAAGATGCCGAATGGGTCGCGACGTTAAAGACAAGGCTTCCTTTGGGCCGCCCCGGCTTGCCCAATGACCTGGACGGCGCAGTGGTGTTTCTGGCCTCTGAGGCCAGCCGGTACGTAACGGGGCAAACGCTGCTGGTAGACGGGGGGTTCTCCACTCAGGCGATGCGGGCGCTCCCTGCCGACTAGGCGCCAAAAAGACCCCCGCGTAACGAAGCCAGAAGGCGGTGGTACTGCTCCCCGGGTAGGACTCGAACCTACAACCCTGCGGTTAACAGCCGCATGCTCTACCATTGAGCTACCGAGGAGTGGCAGAGGGCAATGACAACCAAGGCTGCGGCGCCCGTCAACCGGTGCCTGCGTCGTTTGTTTCCATCCGGGAAATGGAACTGCACACTACCCAACAAAGTTTATCTGCCGAATGCCCTGGTGGCGGAACTGGTAGACGCGCAGCATTCAGGATGCTGTGCCCGAACGGGCGTGGAGGTTCGAGTCCTCTCCAGGGCACCTTGGGCCCTTGCGGATTCGTGGTTCTGAAAGGATTCCGCATTGAGTGCGGTGCTGCCCGTCAATACCCGTATTCATTCGTAATTTGCCGTTGTTGTTCCCGGCAGGACCGCATGAACCGATGTTGCTTGGCAAAGTCATAGGGACCGTATGGGCGACCCGCAAAGACGATCAGCTCAAAGGCATGAAGCTACAGATTGTTCGGCGGGTCGGGCTCGATGGCGTATTGCAGAGGGGATTCGTGGTGGCCGTTGACAGCGTTGGTGCCGGGGTCGGCGAGACAGTCCTGGTCGCGCAGGGTTCAAGTGCCCGCCAGACCGCACTCACCAGAAACAAGCCCGTGGATGCGGTAATATCCGCTATCGTAGACAAACTCGATGTCCCGGGCTAACGAATGAGGCTGGGACGCGTCATCGGCAGTATCTGGTCCACATGCAAGTCTCCGCGTCTAGCGGGGAAAAGGATGCTGATTGTTACGCCCATCACTTCCGGCGGCGCAACCTCAGGACCACTCGTTATCGCCCTTGATACCATGGATGCTGGCCCCGGGGACGTAGTGATGTTGGCCACTTCGAGCGAAGCGGCGTTGCCCTTCAAGCCGGGCTTAACCCCTACCGATGCAACGATTGTCGGCATTGTGGAGCGGATAGACCTGTCCGATACCTCATGGCATACAGCGTAAGCCTTACGCGCCTAATGATTCACAACAGGTAGAATCGTAGTTCATGTGCGCCTTTGCGGCGCAGCAGCCGATCCTATGCCTCTCTGCCAAAGCCGAATTCGGAATTTTTGCATCATTGCCCACATTGACCATGGCAAGAGCACGCTTGCCGACCGGCTGCTAGAGATCACCGGTACGGTAGCGAAGCGGGACATGCAGGACCAGGTCTTGGACTCCATGGATCTGGAGCGTGAACGCGGTATTACCATAAAAAGCCACGCCGTCCAGATGCAATACGCAGCTGCGGATGGGCACACGTATACGCTTAACCTGATCGATACGCCCGGCCATGTGGACTTTGCGTACGAGGTATCCAGGGCACTCAAGGCGTGCGAGGGCGCAGTCCTGGTAATTGATGCCGCACAGGGCATTGAGGCGCAAACGGTCAGCAACCTCTTTCTTGCCCTGGACAACGACCTTGAGATCATCCCTGTCCTCAACAAGGTGGATCTGCCCAGCGCCCGCCCGGACCTGGTGGCAATGTCGGTGGAGAATCTGATCGGTGAGCCAGCCGAGGACGTGCTCAGCATCAGTGCCAAGACCGGTTACGGCATTGAGGCGGTACTGGAATCCATCATCGAGCGTGTTCCGCCGCCCGAGGGCGATGGCAGCGCCCCGCTGCGGGCATTGATCTTTGACTCGGTGTTCAACCAGTATCGGGGTGCTGTAGCATATGTGCGTGTTTTTGAAGGCACGTTGCAACGTCGTGACGAGATTTACTTTATGGCCGCAGGCTGTTCGTACGCGGCCGAGGAGATCGGTGTTTTGCGCTTGGGCATGAAGCCTGCTGACGAGCTGCGTGCAGGTGACGTTGGATACGTGATTGGGTCTATCAAGGATGTTAGGGATACGCGTGTTGGCGATACGATCACGCATGCGCGCAGGCGGGCTTCGGAGCCGATTTCGGGGTTTCGCGAGGTAAAGCCGATGGTGTTTTCGGGGGTATACCCTTCAAATGCCGAGCAATTTGAGGACCTGCGCGCTTCGCTGGAGCGGCTGCAGTTGAACGATTCGGCAATTACGTACGAGCCGGAGACGTCGGTAGCGCTGGGATTCGGGTTTCGCGTGGGATTCCTGGGGCTTCTGCATATGGAAATCGTGCAGGAGCGGCTGGACCGGGAATTCGACCTGGACATCATCACCACGCTTCCCAACGTGAAGTACGAAGTCGTTTTGACCAGCGGAGCGGTGCAGATCGTGGAAAACCCGAACAAGGTGCCGGTGGGTAACGTGCTTGACCATTTATGCGAGCCTTATGTAAAGGCTGAGATCATTACCCCCACTGCCTATATCGGCAACCTGATGAGGCTTTGCCAGGATCGGCGGGGTGAGTACAGCAACCAGACGTACCTCGATCAGGAGAGGGTAAGCTTGGAGTACCAGCTCCCGCTTGCCGAAATCGTCTTTGACTTCTATGACAAACTAAAGAGCCTTAGCCGTGGCTATGCCTCGTTCGACTACGAGTTGGCAGAGTATCGTCGAAGTGACCTGATAAAGCTGGACATCCTGATCAACGGGGATCCTGTAGATGCACTTTCAGCAATAGTTCACCGCACAAAGGCGTTTGAGATGGGGCGCAAGCTCACGTCACGGCTGAAGGAGCTAATTCCCCGGCAGATGTTCGAGGTAGCAATTCAAGCTGCGATCGGAAGCCGAGTAATTGCCCGTACCACAGTCCGCGCGGTTCGAAAGGACGTCACCGCCAAGTGCTACGGAGGGGATATCACGCGCAAGCGGAAGCTATTGGAAAAGCAGAAAGAGGGCAAAAAGCGCATGAAGCATGTCGGCAACGTGGAAGTGCCACAAGAGGCCTTCTTGGCAGTACTATCGATGGAGGACTGATGTGCGCACCGTGTGTCGCAAGGTTGGGGCCCTTTGCTTTCGATTCGGAGTGATGTCATTCATGGCAAGCCTATTGCTGTTTGCAGGTCACGCAGCATCTGCCGCGGGCGAGCAGCGTGCACAAATCGCCAAGGACGAGATTGGGTGGATCTATTCCCGTGCGAGATTCGCCAAAGAGATTCGGGAGTTTGTGGGACGCGAGGGTGCCCTTGTGGCACCGGCCGCTCTGGATCGTCAAATGGTACCTTCCGACACGCTCAGCGCATGGATTATGGCCTTGGCCGCCAAGGCGCTTCCGCCACCTCCTGAGCCGCCCTGGGCGGGCGAAGTCAAGTCGTGGGTGCTGATTGACCCAACCGAAAGGCTAAAGTATCAGGGGTTGTTCAGCGGCACCAAGATGGCATACATCGGCAACGACCACTTTACCGCTTTAGACACGACAGCCACGCCACGGGTTCGCGCGAAGATGCAGAGCGCCTTCGGCGTACCTACGGAAACCATCGTGGAAGCCAGGGTCGCCGGACAGCAAGCCGAGTTTATACAGTTTGAGTACTGGTTTGTCGTAAACGATACTATTCCGGTGATTGTTATGGATGCACGCGGACCGCTTGACCATGGTATTGTGCTTGCTGGTGACCATAGATTCCGGGAACATTTATACGCAGTTCGCCAGTCACTTCTGGGGCGCGTGGTCCGCGAGGCGCCGTATGGGGCCTTCGTTGATTACTTCTACGACGACGTCGAAGAGCGTTGGTACCGGACAGGCTACGATGGAACCAACTTCATTTTTGAGCCTATCCGGCAGCCCAATTTGGCCCGTGGCCGGCCTGAGTTGCTTGCACGTAGGCATTAGAGTTGCACCAAACCGACGGTATGTGTCTTGACTGAAACTCAATCTAGAGAGTCGCGACGTAAGCGGCGCGAGCAGCGTGCCACCAAGCGGGCGGAGCGCCGTGGCGAGCAGCCAGCCAGGAAAAAGAAGGGCCATCTCCGGGAGTGGCTTGATGCGATGGTCTTTGCGATCATCTTTATGGTGATCGTCAGAACGCTCCTGTTTGACCTGTTTCGAATCCCAACACCGTCAATGGAGAAGAGCCTGCTAGTGGGTGACTACCTTTTCGTATCCAAGCTGCACTACGGAACGCGGACGCCCATTACGCTGGGCATTCCGTTTACCCAGATCTATGTTCCGAATCTTGAGCTGCCTTGGGTGCGAGTCCCGGGGTTATCCAGCGTCAAGCGCGGGGATGCGGTCGTATTCAATTGGCCGGGCGATCAGGCAGACTACATCGACCGCAAGATGCACTATATCAAGCGGGTGGTGGGCATGCCGGGGGACTCGCTGGCCGTAATCAACAAGGTTGTGCATATCGACGGGGTTTCGCAGCCCATCAACGAGCGCATGCAGCAGCACTGGTACGCATACAAATCTAATCCGCGCGTACAGTTGCCGTATGCCAGGCTGCGTGAGATCGGCATCGCTGAGGTGACGCCGACGAATAACCCGAGTGTCTTGCGCGTGCTAGCCACCGAGGAAGCGGCAGCGGAGCTACGCGAATGGTCCTACGTGAACCGGGTGACGCCGGCAATTGCGCGTGAAAACTCGGGTTACATGGACCACATGTACCCACCGGGCAGGAACTACACGCCGGACAATTACGGTCCCGTGCTGATTCCGAAGGAGGGGATGACCGTAACACTTACCGAAGAAAACTGGCCCATGTTTGAGCCTGCCATCCGCAAGTACGAGGGGCACACAACGGGCGTCACTGCGGGCCAGTTCGTCATAGACGGGCAGCCTGCGCAGACGTATACCTTTACGCAGGACTACTACTTCATGATGGGGGATAACAGGGACAATTCAGAGGACAGCCGCTTTTGGGGATTTGTCCCCTTCGATCACGTCGTCGGCAAGGCCGTCATGGTCTACTTCTCGTGGGACGCAGAAGGCAGCCCGGCCCTCCTTGGTCAGATCCGTTTTGGGCGGATGCTAAACACGATCAGGTAGGCCTATCTGGCTTCACTGGTCTCCTGCCTGAGCTTATCAAACATTTCTTGCTGCTCTGTGCCTGGGGGCACGTCGAACGGATGAGCCGGCAGTTCTACAGGTTTAAGTGACGGGTATCGCGGTCCTTTTGCGAAGGGTTGCGGTTTGCCCTTGGGCTCGTTGCCTATCACCAGGACAGTGGTGCCCTGCTCCAGGATTTTCGAGTATGCCGATGCGATGCCCTTTGATGAACTCGTAGTGGTCCACGTGTCCGCCCAGTGGTAGATCCATGCTGCATCCGCGTCTACGAGTCGCACGCACCCGTGGCTCATGGGCCCGCCGGTGGGCATCTCATACTGGTGTACGTGCAGACCATCCTCAAGTTGAAAGTTCATCACCCAGTACATTTCCCAAGGTTCGTCGACCGGGCTATCGGATGAAATGCGGAATTCCTCTTGCCAGTTGAAATTAAAGCGCCCGTTTGGCGTGGGTTTTTCATCAGGGTTACCAGTGTTGATAATGCCCCAGCGCATGAGTCGCCCGTGCTCGTAGGCCGCAAACGCCTGGATCGTCTTGTCCATGATGAAAAGCTTGTCGAATTCCCGTCCGCCGTTGTAGTATCGCGGAAAGGGCGAGTACGCTCGAAAGTCCAGATCAAAGACCGTAGGCATGATGATGGTGTCACCGATGACATAGGTCTGCATGATGCGTCGGTTGATCATCTGCGCCAACTCGGCCCGCTGGCGCCCCCTTTTCGCGTCTCCGTTGCCAATCAGCTTGTAGAACTTGTTGCGCGCCATTGCGCTGTTATCGCGGTCGTCTTCCAGCACGAAATATTCGTAGAATACCTCGGGGATGTCCTCAAGGCTTGCCGCGCGCAAGTTCAGCAGGCCGGCTACCGCGTCTTGGTCGATGTAGCCGCCTTGGGCCAGGGCAGGGCTTACCGTGAGGGTGAGCAGCCAAAGTAGGGCGGCAATTCGGGGAATTTTGATCATCGTTTTGCAGCCAGCTTGTTTCGATCACATGTTTCTACGCTTGATATACAGATTCGGTGCATAGGGCATATAACCCATGGTGGCATTCAGCATGCTACGGAGCAGTGTGTGGCGTGTGCCAACGGCAGGCTGGCGTGATGCGAAAGAACTCGATCCGCAGTCAGGACATTGGCGCCGGGCCTAGCCAAGCACCACTGGCCTGCTAGGGCTGCTATTGCTGTGGGTCTACCAGGTGTTGTGTGACCTTGTCGGCTTGTCCCCGTGCACGTTGGGCAGTGCGCTCCATTTGCCCCAAAGAGGTTCGAGCAATGACAGACGCTATTCATCCAGGGCCTGACGAGTTTATCACGACAGGCCTCGTTTGCATGCAGGAAGGCGCGTTGGTTGAATTCGGTAATCCATTGCAGGCACCTGCCCAACTGTGCTCTAGAAAGCTCGCGTGTATCTGGGAGGTTTGGCATTCGTGAAGTGGTCATTATTGTGTGCCCTTGGTGCCGCAGCGAGTCGCGGTTTCAGACTGTGATCAGACCCAGTCTTGAGTTTGCATATAGTAGTCGCGTGGTCTCGAACTCTTCGGCGTGAGAGCGAACGCTAGGCCAGGCTCTTTTTTTTCTATATGATTCTGGAGTGATGGTAAATACCAAACTCTGGTAGGTGAGTCGAAAGTCGGCGGGCATATTGCTGCGGCCCAGAGAGCGGCAGCATTCGGCTCGATTTCTGGCTGTACTGCCCAGCATGGTGCAGGCCGCACGGCTAAAACCGTTTGCTCGCTGAATTTCTTCGCTATTACATTGGCGTCGTGACGGGGGAAGAAACCTCGGCTGGAATACCGGCGGCATCTGGCGAACGACACCGTAGCTCGACTTCGCCATTTTATAACTCAAACAGTATAGGTGGACACATTCTCCACATATAAGAAAAGGGTGTACTCCCGCCTGGCTGGCACTACTTTTCTTCCGCCTTGCGCCCGCCCTAGTCCTGGCGCACGTAGCGTTGCCGATGCAGGCTGGGCGTGACGCCGCAGATGCGCGCTATCTGAGCCAGCTCTGCCCTTGGGCGCTCGTCCTGCACGTTGACAATCACCTGGCCCTGGGTGTCCTTTAGGGTCGTCATCACCCGTTGCCAGGCGCTCAGCTTCTGGCGAAGCGTCTTCCAGCTGGTGTGGATGTCCTGCGCCTTCAAGCGTGTCCGGATCAGGTGCACGGCGTGATAGGCATACACGGCAATGCTGATGTGCGCGGCGATGCGTGCGTCCTTGCTGTGGTAAAGCGGCCGCATCCCCAGTTCCGACTTCAACGAGCGGAAGGTGGCCTCCACCTCGGACAGCCGCCAGTACGTGGCTACAATGTGCTTAAGGTCCCATCCCGTCTGACTGGTGCGTAGCACGTAGCCCCCCAGGGCCTCATCGGCCTCTTCCCACTGCGTCTTGCGTGCAAACGTCACGGCCTTGGCGTTGGGGCCACTCCCTTCTACGACCGTCACTTCGTACTGATGAGATACGCGGGCATAGCGCTCTTTTATGCGTCCGACCTGCTCTACGACCTTCTTGAGCCGCTTGGTATGGTAGGGCTTCTGCAGCCCTTCGTGCAGCGAGGTGAGGGCTGCTTCCAGTAGCGTGCGCCGGCGCTGCAGGATCTGCTCTTCCTTGTGCTTTCTGGCTTCGCTGACGGCATAGAGCAGCGCTTCCTGCTTCGTCTGCTGCAACTGCCACACGCGTACAGCATGACCAGCCTGCGTGGTCAGCGTACTGTCAGGCTCCCGCTCTGGCGGCAGGGGCCGCTTACCCCGGTGTACGCAGATCCAGTCGTAGCCCTGTTCTGCCAGCCAGGACACGTTTGCTTCCGTAGCGATCCCTGCATCCATGATCACCGTCGGCTTCTGGCCGTCCACGCTGGCGTTCAGACGCTCGATAGCGTCCTGCAGCGTGCCGGGCTCCGAGACGTTGCCGGGCAAGATCTCGCAGGTGCGCGGGAAGCCCGCGCCATCGAGCACCAGCCCGAGCGTCACCAGCGGACAATCGGAACGCTTTTGCTTCGAACGTCCATAGGCCAGGTACTCGCCGTGCTGTCGGCCATGGTAATGGGTGTTGGTCAGGTCATAAAAAACAACGGTCTCCGGCAGGCTCAAGAGCGTCCGCTCCTTTTGGAAGAGCGCTTGCTGAATCGCTTGGTTGTGCTCCCAGAGCAGGTCCCCAATGCGATACAGCTTCGCTAACGACACTTTCCTGCCGGGGCGCAGCCCCAGCAGGTCCAGCGTCGTCGACCTGCTTTGCAACCACTGAAGCGTAGCCCGTTCGCTGTTGGGATGCAGCATGCGTGCGACCACCAGCGCTACGGCCAGGCGCGCGTCGCGCTCCTTGGCACCGGCCTGGATCAGCGTGTCTTTCAGTCCCAGATCCTCAAGCGCCTGAAGGCAGACGCGCTCTGCGCCCACGCTGCGAGCATGCTCCGGGTGCTCAAGGGAGTCCATGTCCACCGTCATGACGCTGTCAGGCTCACCCTCCGGCTTCGCGTGTGCACCTATGCCGCGTGCGCGTAGCTGCGCGACAATGGCTTCGGCGGTGTGCTGCAGGTCGGGATCGAACACGAGCGTCGGCTGCCCCTGCAACAAATTCTCTATGTGAAGCACCAAGGTGCCCCACTGCTCACGGGGCGTGTCAAAGTGTACGCCCAGGTTCAGCAGGGTCGACTGGCGCACCTTCCCGCCGATGCGGTCGCTGCGTACCAGGCGGTAGCTGTGTCGCGCTTCACCGTTCTTTGCGTGGGTCTTGGTCGCCCGTATGTACATGGTGTCTGCAGGTCAATGCCGACTCCAAGATAGTGCATGGGCGCACCTGTAGCAAGTCTCTACCAACAATCCTGGCACTACAATGGCCTTTTTCAGCCGAATACGCTAAACTTCACGTATTCTTCACCATATAGCCGAGAAATACGGCTGAAAAGGGCGAAAAGTGGGCTGGGAGTACCTGGTTTAGCCCCCCTTCGGCCACGGTTGGTTCCCAAAATGGCGAAGTCGGGGTAGGTGAACAAGTGTTGGCGTGCCAAATGGCTGCGCCGATACTCATGGCATCTGCCATCTTGTACTTGCCGTAAGATTGGTACTTACAGCCATAAATCAGGTGAAAAGCAGCGGCTGGCTCACGTAGGCTGCACCACAAGTTCCGGCCGCAACGCTGAATCGCCGCCAAGCTCTACGCTGCGTGCGCACGGGTGCTGTCCGTCTGGCCCTTGCCGAGGCGAACGGGCGGAGTGCACTGCAGCACAGCTCAAACAGGAATGCACCCGAGGCCTTCAGAGCTAGTATGCCCAACGTACTGACTACCGTTCATGGGTCTGGCCTACCGCAGGCCGCGCGGCTGCAGCTCGGCCTATGCCATTTGCCTTTCGCTAGGAGTGCACCCTTCCTCGATCATTAACTTGATCATATCCCTGCTCCCCATAACAATCAGCAAGTCGCCCGGGTTAATGGTATCGTGGGGGCTGGGGTTAAAGCGCATCTGCCCTGTCTTGGCGTGGACAATCGTCAGTACTATTACCTCAAAGTGCTGCCGGAATTTGGAGGAAGCGAGCGTCTTGCCAGCCAGGAACGATCCAGGCTCAATAACTACCTCATCCATAATCAGGCCGCCGTCATCCGCCTTCAACACGTGTGTCAAGAATTCATCCACTTTGGGTCGTAAGATGACCTGAGCCATCCGGATGGCTCCAATCTTGGTCGGCGCGACGACTTGGGTAGCTCCGGCTTGAAGTAGCCGCCGCCGATTCTTGTCGTCAGTTGTACGGGCTAGAATAAATAGGTCGCGGTTCATTTCGCGGGCCAAAAGCGTGACAAATACATTGAGGGCGTCTTCAGGCAGAAGCGTGATGAGCCCTTTAGCTTGCTTGAGGCCAGCTGCCTCCAGCGTGGCTTCACGGGTAGCATCTCCTTCGATGCATGGGATGCCCTTCTCGCGAATCTCTTGAACCAGCGCTGCCTTGCGCTCCAGCACAACTACGGATTTACCTGCAGCACGCAAGTCATGTGTCACCCGCCGGCCGATGCGGCCGTAGCCGCATATTATGTAATGGTTATGCATTTGCCTTATGTTCCGCGCCATTCGCCGCTGGCGGAGCCTTGGTGCCGATATCAACTGTTGGGCCACCCGCGTCGCACCAAAAGCGGCGATGCCAATGCCAATGAAGGCAAAGAATATGGTAAAGACGCGACCTGCATTGGACAGCTCGTGCGTCTCTCCGAATCCGATTGTAGTTAGCGTGATGAAGCTCATGTAAAGCCCATCCAATAGCGGCCATTGTTCGATATATGCGTACGCGAAAGTGCCAAGACCTAGCCACGCAAGCAGGAATGCCACGCTGAAGAGCAACTCGCGCTGTTCTGTGCCTACGTCCGAATACTCGTCGGGAACACGTCGGGGGAATGGGCTCACTGTTCACTGGTCGGCCAGCTACCGCACGGCTTCGGGTTGGGGTCTGAAGACGCGCGCATGCCATGACTCACGGAACGGCAACTCAAAGGCCCCGCCACGCAGGGCGCCGACGGACGTTACCCCAAGATCGAAAACCGGTGTGTCTGCATGGACTTCATTGGCATGCACCATACGGCGAAAGTAGCCTCGCGACACAGATTGTATGCCGCCTTCGCCGGCGCGGTAGAACACGGCCATTGGTGTCACTAGCGAAATGCCAACGCCGTGCGCCGCGTCTTCTATGGCGTGCGTCATACTGTCAATGCTGCACCCTGAAAGTGGGCCGCCGGACAAGAGAGAACCTGCTGCCACAATGAAACGGTCAAAAAGGATGTTGATGTCTCCGCTGGTAGCTCTGCCATGCGATCGCCACCCCCTCATGAATGTTCGAATTTGAGTCAGTAGATGTTCTTGGGCCGTAGCGCTGGGCGGATCACTCGTGGGATACACCCACACGTGGGCCGCGTCCGGTAGCGCCGGAAAGAGGCTGTGGTATGTCATAGCTGATCGGGAAACATTCAAGGAATCATCACCGCTGCACCAAGCCTCCAGCCGAAAACTCGGTTCGATTCTCAGGGACCGCGGACCTCGGAATCAAAGATAGCGCTACGCGCCTGGAAGTGCTATAGCCACGCCGCTGCCTAGTGTCCGGTGGCCCACGTTGGGTAACAAGGAACATGTGTGTTGAGGGCCCGACGCAGGGTAGGGCCCTTTGTCGGTGCCGGGCCGTATAAGGGACTGCTCTATCACCTATTGCCATGAATCTGGACTTGAAGGGAAAGGTTGTAATCGTGACCGGGGCCAGCCGTGGCCTTGGCAGGTACATAGCCGAAGGGTTAGCCCGCGAGGGCTGCAACCTTACCATCTGCGCAAGATCAGCGTCTGCCTTGGAAGACGCCGCACAAGGCATGCGGGCGGCGGGAGCACATGTACTAACGATTCCGGTGGACCTTACCGGCGCCGGGGCACCAGAAGACCTCGTAGCCCGAACCGTCGGCCACTTTGGTCGAGTTGATCGGCTCGTGAACAACGTTGGCGGCAACCGGCGTGGGCGATTTATGGATACCACCGATGAAGACTGGCAGGCCGTCCTTGATGTGAACCTCAACATTCATCTCCGCTGCTCACGTGCAGCCATCAGGCATATGATGAAGGCAGGAGGCGGCGCGATCCTTTTTCTGGCCTCCATCTTCGGGCGCGAAGCTGGTGGGCCCGGGCTGTCCATATACAATGCCACCAAGTCAGCGCTCATTAGCGCAGCTAAGATCATGGCATTGGAGCTGGCACCTCACAACATCCGGGTGAACTGTATTGCGCCGGGTTCGATACGGTTTCCGGGTGGATCGTGGGATCGTCGCGTGCGCAGCGACCCTGAGGGGATGAAGGCTTTTGTGTCGCAAAACCTGCCAATTGGTCGATTTGGGAGTGCAGAGGAGATAGCTGATGTGGCGGCATTTCTGCTCTCGGATCGTGCGAGTCTGGTAACAGGAGCGTGCCTGAACGTAGATGGTGGACAATCCAGGTCGCTCATCTGAACGCGCAATTCCAGGAGGGTTGTCCCATGGGAATTCTCGGTGCCAGCTGGCCGCTGTAGGGCCGCTGGTAACAAATCAGTTGAGCCGTCTTTGAGTTAGTCCTTCTGACAGGGCTTGCATTCCGCAAGTCGCACTATGCCGCAGCGCACCTGGACCATGCTTCGCGCTGTATGACGGAACTGAAGCCATTCAACCCGAGCTCCTCGCGCGCCTCATTTCGAATGCTCCACGTGGCCTTCAGGTCGAATGATCTGCAAACCTGCGCGACTGCTCTCGGCAGCGCGGCCCGCTCATGCGTTTCTACACCAACATTGCCACCGCGCATATTTCCGTAGCGACTCTGACGCAGCCAATCAACCGGCACACCCGGCCCTATTGGGCAGCTATAGCAGAAGCTCATTCGGGCGGCTCAGTATCGCGCGCTTGAAGCTGCTTGTGGCACGCAAGACAAGGTCATGCCCGACGAGTCTCGTACGTCGGTGGGAGGTTGGATCGGCCTCAATGCCGAGGTGGGAATAACTGCAACTAACTATGGGTGTGCTTCAGGATGCGGCGCGCAGACTGATGGTATGCCCAAGGGCCAGTCTGCGTCATTGAGTCTTGCCGACGCAGCAAGGTTGCCGTGAGGATTGCGCAAGCTGGCCTAGACTTGGGCGAGCCGTGAGCAGATTGTCAATCGCTGATCGTGAAACACGTCACGTCAGCGTTGCCACGCAAGTTTGTGCCCCTGAGTTGAAGATCCAGCGGAGTCCGCATATGATGGGGCCAGCAGCAACGCGAAGCATGGCTCTACTTTCACCCCGGGAGTTTCGGCTATTGAAATCGGATTACTTTAATGCGCACCCGACGCGTTTGCGTAGCGGGCCGTCGCCATTGTACCAGTATGGGGCTTTGGTATGTACCCAACACAAGGCCACTCGCAGTGTGGCTGTTCTCATTGTCGATTAGCAGGGACACCGAACGGTTCAGTCCCATCCAACGTGACGCCGACGTGGTCGCCACATACTCTATCACACGCTCAAGGTAGGGATGCTTCCTCCGAGCCGCTCAATGACGTGGTGAAGAATAGACGTGTGGCGCCCGACTGTGGCCACGATCTCGTTGATGATCTGAATCAGGTCATGGGTCAGATACTTCTTTGCTCGCTTCGGTAGGGAGCGTGGGTCCTTTACGATGCCAACGGCTTCTTTCTTCATGTAGTGAAGCGGGTTGTCCAGCACGCCAGCCAGGTCGTTTTCTATCAGAAGCGGCTCGAATTCGTTGACAGTAAGGCCGGCATGTTCTTCGTCATCCGCAAGTCCAAGGACTACAACGCCGTGGTGAACCTGGTGCGTCTTTATGAGCAAGCCCAAATCGAGCTCCCTGCCGAGGACGCTTTCACCGAGATTAACCGACACCACGGGCTTATCTGGCATCTTCATCTCTACGACGTGCTCAAACACGCATTCACGGGTATTATATCCGACTGCTACGGATTGGCGATGGCGCTGGAATCCGGCGTTCATGCCGTCCAGATCTACAAAGTAGACCGGTTGGCCAGGGTTGTTATCGTACTCGACTGCGCTACCCAGACCCATGGATATGTATACGAGATGCGAGTCGGCATTGTGCGGCTCTCGGAGCTTTTGCTCGTCACTGAGCTCTGACCTGAGGTTCATGCGGTCATGCCAATACGGCGCACCGCTGGGAAATAGCCGCTTTGCCGACTGGATGACTGCTTCCACGGATTCGCGGCGGTGCTCCAGCTTGAGCGCCATATCCGGGTCAAGGAAGCCTGCTGTTGTGTGCATTGAGCAGAACAGCAGCTTCTGGTACGGCCCCATGGCCCCATCGTAGCGTGCGGCAAGGAGCGGAACCACATCCGTAATTTCAGTCCGCTGATTCGCGACCAGCTCTAGCGGAAAGGCTGCTGGCGTCATCCGTTGGAATTAGAGTGCGAGCTCGACAGAGTGCTCAGCAAAAACGGGTCGTGTTCGCTGCAGCAAGCATTTCCTGGTTTTCCATGCAAATACCGCCGTACCGTTTTAGACGCACTACCGTTCGCCATGAGGGGGATCACCCTTGAGATGGCAGTTGAGTTGGCAATGGACAGTGCGAATGGCACGCGCCAGTATTGTACCCCGTTGCAAATCCAGTTTCCCTCCAGTCGCGTCGGGTGGATGGGACCTCCGGTGCGGTAAGGTTGCGGGCATTCCTCACGGCAATGCTCCCGCGAAGAGACCTCTGTCCGCTGAATCGCAGCATGGCAATGCTGTTGACCTGAAATTTGCTTTAAGGATCCTGCCGGGGAGCTGCTCTCGCAGCCGCGTCAGGCTCCAACGCAGCTCGGCCACCACACTGTGCTTTACGCCTTGGGCGCAGCTCAACCGACAGGCATAGCTACGAAGTACGGGCTATTCTACACTTTGGGGCGCACCCGGTTCAAGAGCCTCCGCCGTAGCGCCAAGGATCGGGAGCCGAGGGCAAAGTGCTTTCGTAGCGTAACCTGAATAAGCCATTGGTGCGCTGAGCTATCGAACTGCTGCGGCATGATAATGACCGGCCGAGACAAGGGGCGGAGCCTGTAGTTTCACATTCTCGCGTGGGTGGGCGTTTGGTATGAAGCAGCTACGCGGTGCAGGCCTGCTCGAGCTGCGTGCCCGTTAGATTCTACTACTTGAAATTCAATAGTGCCGGGGCCTAATACGTGAGTCGAAGCATCGCACACGAGCGGCAGACGCGGACTACTAGCATCATTCGGGAAGGGAGGTAGGCTCGCGTGCACCATCATACAACCGACGTAAGACCGTAGGCCGGTGCTGTGCAAATGCAGCCCAACGCCCTAATCGGGGCGACCGCGACAAAGCCCATGCAAAGCGGTCAACGAACTTTGCAAGGCGTGTGCCGGCAGCTTCATTGAAGCCAAAAAGCGGGATCGGCCATTGTCCGCAGCGGGACCGGCAATCGCTATGCCGCACCTTGATTCACGAGTTGAAGATTCGAAGGCAAGAATTCGTCGGTAACCGTCCCTGGAGCTCACCAAATGACCACACTAGCGGTAAACAATCTCCCTCCGCAAGAATGGCATGCAATAAGTCTGCCTATCAGCAGGTCGCGAGGCCAGTCTCCGAGATCTTTATGGAGTTCGGGGCCACATTTGTCATTGAGTTTGGGCTCGCCGACCTCCGGGCCGAGGCAGTGGCGCGTTTCAGCACACCTCGCGGCGGCCCCGTGGGATGGGCAGTGGCGTGATATTTTCCTTCGCAGGATACTTATCCACTACTTGTGGATCTTGCGGCACAGCGCCAACATAATCGTTTTCTATGGAGGACCCGATTTCAATCAGTGGGTTGGACCGCACCAATAGTTCTGTGCCAAAGCGTCTTGCGGCTGCGGAAGCTGCTGCGTCCAGCAAATTCCGGCGGCCCGGGGCGGGCAGCTGCGACCCCTTGTTGCCGGTTTCGTTCGTCTAGTAATGCGCCCCAGCCTGACTTGCTGCCACCTATATCTCCGATCGGGCGCCGCGTAAGAGGCGGATGCGCTCGAGCGGCACCCGGGGGATGCAGTCCACATGACGCGTTCGCCATTCGGAGTACCGATATCACCCTTGTCCAAGCCACCGAATTTCCGGTACGCTAAGGAACGGATCCTATTCGCAAAAGCACTGCACCGCTTTCGGCAGAAATCTCCGCCCCCGCACGGACAAATTGCTTGCAGGAAAATGACACAACCCTTCCGCCATTCGACGCCAGCGTCACTGCGGCCGCCCAGGCTGTGGCGCCGTCACAGGTCTTGGCAAATTAGCGTCGGCACATGGCCCCAACAGCAACGATTCAGCAAGCAGCTGGGCTACCAGAATGAGAATCCAATTGGAAGTGCACGAGCTTCAGTGCCGGCTCAATTGGCTTGCTTCTGGCGGCTCCTTCTTGTGTTCGTGGTTACGCGGGCTTGAGACCAGTACGCAATATAGGATCCAGTATTCGCATTAACTGCCAACGCTGTATCTTTGCGGGATTCGGCACGCGGCCAC
Source organism: Rhodothermales bacterium (assembly GCA_965262785.1). Lineage (GTDB taxonomy): Bacteria > Bacteroidota > Rhodothermia > Rhodothermales > Bin80. The sequence goes on along the minus strand of OZ253559.1, from coordinate 3,532,156 downwards.
TTTGAGGGCGCAATTTTTTGATGGCCGCAAAAATGATTCTTCCCAACGAGAGCGAGGTGGCGATGTGACGCCAATCAGGGTCATGTTTGTGTGCCTGGGCAACATTTGCCGGAGTCCACTGGCACAGGGAATCTTTGAAGACCTTGTGCGCCAGGCGAGGTTGGCCCATCACTTCGAGGTGGCTTCGTCGGGTGTAGGTGCATGGCATATCGGGGAAAAGCCGGATGTGCGCATGAGGGGAACTGCGAAGCGGCACGGCATTGATCTGAGCAACCAGCGCGCACAGCAGCTGGAATACGAGGACCTCGAATACTTCGATCACATCTACGCGATGGATCGCAGCATTGAGCGTGACGTGCTCCTGATGGACCGGGCTGGAGGATACAACGGGAAGGTCAATCGATTTAGCGAGTACGACCCTGACCCGAATACGGATGAGGTGCCAGATCCATACTTCGATGGCAGCTTCGAGCTCGTCTTCACAATCATCGACCGGACCTGCAGGAAAATTCTTGAAATGCTGACGCGCCGCTACAACCTTGCGCCCAAGGTTTAGCCAGGTCATCGCGGCTCACTTAAAACCGCAGCGCAGAATGCTTCAGCATTTGACAGGTCCTCTAGCAGCAAGTGCGGCTTCTCGGCGGCCAGTAGGTCAGTGCTGGTCAGCCCGGTTGCGACCGCTACGCAATAGGCCCCGGTGTGAAGTCCACATCGAACGTCGTGGACCGAATCCCCAATAACCACGATGTCATGTCCCGTGTAGCCAACCCCGCTGTACTCCCAAGCACGCTTGACAGCCAACGCTGGGAGCAGATTGCGATCCGCATGGTCGCTGCCAAAAGCGCCAAAATGGGAACATTAACGCAAGGCCCACCGCTTCCAGCTTGAGGTATGCCGTTGCATGCAGGTTGCCGGTTACGAGTCCGAGCTGCACAGTCTTGTCTCCGTGCAAACGCTCGAGCAGATGGCGAACCTTGGGCAGCACGGTAACGCTCGCTGAATGGATCCGGCCGCGCGCCCGGCGCGCATAGGTCTCAAGCGCGAGAGGCACGAGGCGCGGAAGATCCTCGGCCGGTAGGCCATGGGTCCGGAGGATTTCGGCCATAATATCAAGGTCAGTCCTTCCAGAGAACGCCACGCCATGACTGGACACGTGCGGGCCGAACAGGCCTGCGAGCGCTTCGTCCATGAGCCGCCTGCTAACGCCATTGGAGGTCAGGAGCGTCCCATCGATATCAAAAAGCAGCAGCTTCCTTCCTTCAAAGCGTGCCATACTGCGCCTGAATGTAATCCATGTAGGAGCGGTCCGTTACGCTTTGAAGCCAGTCCATGTGGTCCAGGTACCACGCGACGGTCTGCCGCAAACCAGTTTCCAGTGTGTAGCGCGGGTGCCACCCTAGTGAATCCTGCAGGTGCTGGGCATTGATGGCGTAGCGAAAGTCATGACCTGGGCGGTCAGGAACAAACGTGATAAGGTTTCGCGAATGTCCGCTCCTGGCGCCCAGCCGCTCATCAACCAGGTCCAAAATCAGTTTCACCAAGTCAAGGTTGGCGCATTCATTGTTGCCCCCAACCAGATAAGTTGCACCGGGCTCTCCCTGGCGCAAGATCAAGTCCAAGGCATCGCAATGGTCTGCCACATGGAGCCAGTCTCGTACGTTTTCTCCCTTGCCATAGATCGGAATCGCCTGATTGTTGGCAGCCCGCATGATCACCAGCGGGATGAGCTTTTCTGGGAATTGGAAGGGGCCGTAGTTGTTGGAGCAGTTGGAGATGCTCACGGGGAGGCCGTAGGTGTGTGCGTATGCTCGTACAAAATGATCCGCGGCGGCTTTTGACGCAGAGTAGGGCGAGCGCGGATTGTAAGGTGTGCTTTCCGTGAAGTAGGAATCGTGGCCCAGCGAGCCGAACACTTCGTCGGTCGACACGTGCAGGAGACGGTACACGCCAGCGTGGCGGGCGTGGTCGGCCCAAGCCCGTCTTGCTGCCTCCAGGAGCGTTACGGTGCCAACGGTGTTGGACCGCACAAATGCCAGCGGCGCCAAAATGGACCGATCCACATGGCTCTCCGCAGCAAAGTGGACGACGCTGGTGAACTGATGCTGCTTAAAGAGCCTCGAAACAAGGTCCGAATCCGCTACATCTCCCCGCACGAACGAGTAGTTGTCAGCAGCCTCAATGCTTCGCAGGCTCATCAGGTTGCCGGCGTAGGTGAGCTTGTCCAGGTTGACAAACGCTACCTGCGGGTGACGGCGTACCATGCGCAGCAGGAAGTTGGAGCCGATAAAACCGGCGCCGCCTGTGACAAGTACGCGCTTTGGTTCGTGGCGAGGCGCCATGCGTTTGGGAAGTTCTGGATCAAAACCGCACTTGAACGCGCGCAAGGCCGATGCGCTTCCCTGCACCAGACAACCGGGCGCGCGGAAGGAGAAAGCCTTCCGGCACGGACGAGCCAGTCAATATATCACTTTGGGCCTATGCGCCAGGATCCGGCGGCAACTGAGAAGTAGGTTCGGATCCCCAACATGCCCTGTGCAGGCACAAGCACAGTCAGCCTTTGGGCAAGGCTATGGCCAGAATCAAGTAGACCAGAAGCAGGGATCCGACCCCTAGTATAAGCAGCACGACTGCGCCGATGCGAACATGCGTCGGATCGACGGAATAGTACTCGGCAATGCCGCCGCATACGCCAAGTATTTTGCGGTTCTGCGATAGTGTGAGTCGTTTCTTGTCTGTCAATGTATTCGTGTTGTGAGCAAACTTTCGGCGAGATGCGAAGCGCGCCTACTTGCTGCCGGGCGATGCGCGCATGCACGTGTGAACGTGGCCTACGTGGTAGGACATAACCAAGGTCTGGAACAGTCTCGTTCTTCCTTAGTCGTCACCTGACGAGCCGCTCGTCTCGGGGATTCCCATTGCCCAGCCAAGAACCAAGTAGACCACGGCGGTTGTGAACATGGTGGATATGGCCAGAATGATTACTGCGACGCGCACCAGAGTAGGGTCAATGCCAAAATACTCGGCTATGCCGCCGGCTACGCCTAAGATCTTCTTGTTGTGGGACCTGCGCAGACGCTTCTTTTTCAGCTTCGAGACTGCGCTTTCGTAGTCATGCTGAGTGTCCTTCTTTCCGGTGGTCTGAAATGATTTTGCGACCTTCCGTCTCTTAGTGGACTTTCTCTTAGGCTTGCGTTTTTTTTTGGAAGATCCGCTTAAATTCGCGCCAGTGCCAATAAGAATGATGAAGGCGCCGGCCATCCAAATCAGCAGCGTGACTAGACCGCCGAGATTTCCAGGTAGCAGGTTTGTGAGCTGAAGGAGGTAGAGGAGGCCTACCGCGATCAGGCCCAGCCCCGCAACGGTCGTCAGGTTGACCGGGCCGGGTGCGGACCGGTCAGCATCCTCAAACAGCACTGCTTCCAGCTCTTGCGCCGAGAGAAGGTCCTGGCCAGCTATGCTGTCTTCCTGGACGATTACGTCGTGTTCCGGGGCACGCTGCTTGGTCTTAGTGCTCATGGCGTGTCGGCAAGTGAACGGGTCTCTGGCAGTCAGGTTGGCCCAGGTTCGCCACCCGGTTTTACGCAAGAATGGTGGCCCTTGTGTCAAGGTACTACGCATGGCCGAATCGGTTCAACTGAACTCGGCGAACTATGTGCACATTGCGGCCTGATCTGGAGGCAGTCGGGCGCTTAACAATGCAGCACGCGCGTTTCTGTGATGAGCACGTGTACCGAAATGTCATGCGGCTCGGCCACTAGCCGCTCTTTCGTGCAGGCATCGTAGACTGGGCATACTACAGTAGCTTGCATGCCTGCAAGGTATGCGTCGTAGAACCCACCGCCGTAACCCAGTCGCACGCCGTACGGATCTGCTGCCAAGGCCGGCACGATTACCGCGTCAATCTCAGAGCGATCCACGGGCTGGCCACCCGCAGGCTCCAGAATGCCCCACCGATTGGGCCGCAGGTGCGCCTCTGACTCAAAGGGGACCGATAGCAGTGTTGGTGCAGTTGCATCCTTATTCACCACTGGCAAAACGACTCTTTTTGCCAGTGCCCGCAGATACATGACCAGTGGGCGAATGTCTACTTCACGCCGACTGATGTCAGGCCAGTAGGTATGAACTACCTGTGCTCCCCGCAAGGCGGAGAGCTGCGCGGTGCGAACGCAGATCTGTCGACTTCGTCGCGCGTACTCCGCGGGCGAGAGATTGGCGCGATAGGCCTTGCAATGCGCTCGAAGTGAAGCCTTGTCACGGACCGCAGTCAAGGCAAACAGATGTGAAGAATCCGCGTAGGATCATTGGTGGCTAATCAATTTTCGCCTGCAGTTGTTAAAACGGACTGCACACAGTAAATTAGCTGTTCTATGCACTTTGCTGAATCAGCCTGATGTTTGACAGCCTGACAACAAAGCTGGAGGGGGCGCTGCAGCGCCTTTCCGGTCAGGGTCGCATAACCGAACTCAACGTCGCCCAGACGATGGGCGATGTAAGGCGGGCCCTGCTGGAGGCGGATGTCAACTACCAGGTTGCCCGAAGTTTCACCAACCGCGTCAAGGATAAGGCACTGGGCGAAGAAGTGCTTCGGTCTGTGGCACCGGGCCAGTTGCTGGTAAAGATAGTTTACGACGAGCTAGTCACGTTGCTCGGTGGCACGTCCAAGGGAATAAAGCTCAGCGGACGCCCGCCAACGGTGATTCTGGTCGCTGGCCTGCAGGGATCAGGCAAGACCACTTTCTGCGGAAAGCTAGCTCTGCACCTGAAGGGCCAAGGCAGGGTTCCGCTGCTCGCCGCTGCCGATGTCTATCGTCCAGCCGCTGTAGATCAACTTCGCACGCTTGCCGGCGAGATTGAAGTTCCAGTGTATTCGGTCGTGGACGATACGGGTTTGGTGGTGCAGGACGCCCCGCGCGTAGCGCGTGAAGCAGTCTTGGCGGCCCGCAAGAGTGCTCAGGATGTCGTAATCATCGATACCGCCGGACGCCTTCATGTCGATCAGGCAATGATGGCGGAGGTGTCGGAGATTAAGCGGTCCGTTAAGCCGTCGGAGATTCTATTCGTGGTCGACAGCATGACGGGACAGGATGCCGTAAACACTGCGTGGGAATTTAACAAACAGCTTGACTTTAGCGGTGTCGTACTGTCGAAGCTGGATGGCGACACGCGCGGGGGCGCAGCGCTATCGATTCGATCGGTTGTAAATAAGCCGATCAAGTTTGCGTCCACCGGCGAGAAGCTGAGCCAACTTTCGGCATTCCACCCGGACCGCATGGCACGGCGGATCCTGGGCATGGGCGATGTGGTGACGCTCGTCGAAAAAGCGCAGCAGCAATTCGATCAGCAGCAGGCTGCTGCGCTCCGCAGGAAGATTCGTAAGGAGCAGTTTGATCTGCAGGATTTCCTGGACTACCTACGGAAAATGCAGGCAATGGGGTCGCTGTCCGATGTCATGGGAATGGTGCCGGGGGCCAAACAGCTCACCAAGAATACGCAGCCTGACGGGGACTCGGAATCGCTTAAGTACATGGAAGCGGTCATCCTATCCATGACTCCACAGGAGCGGCGTAAGCCGGAAATCATCACCAGCAGCCGACGTCGACGCATTGCGCGGGGCAGCGGCCTCCAGGTGCGTGATGTCAATGACGTGCTGAAGCACTTGCGCACCTTGCGCAAGATGATGAAGAGTGCGATGAAGCTGAAGCAGTCGGGCAGGCAGATCAACCCTGCCCAGCTGACGCAAATGATGCGCTAACTCAAGAAAAACAGGTACACGAGAGTGGCAGTAAAACTCAGACTGCGGCGCATGGGCCGCAAAAAGTTGCCCATCTGGGCTGTAGTGGTGGCAGATGTCCGCAGTCCACGTGACGGGCGCTTCATTGAAGACGTAGGCCGCTATTATCCTTTGGAAGAGCCAGCACGTGTGGAGCTCAAGAACGAGCGAGTGATGTACTGGCTTGGCGTGGGTGCGCAGCCTACCGCCACCGTGCGCAGCCTGCTTAGCAAGCAAGGGCTCCTGTTGGGTCTCCACTTAAAGCGCAAGGGGGGAGCAGAAGAGGAGATAAGCGAAGCGGTTCAGCAGCACCGCGAGCGTCATGCCGCGAAGGCAGAGGCAAACAAGAAGGTTACTTCTGTGGACCGTCGCACAGCAGCGCTGGAGCACGAGGCTGAAGTTGCTGCCAAGCGGGAAGCTGCCGAAGCGGCGGCGCGCAAAAAGGCCCTGGAAGAGAAGAAGGCAAAAGCCGTGGCAGCAAAAGCGGCCGAAGCGGAAAAAGAAGAAGAATAGCAGCACGGCCATGCAGGCCAAAGAACTGCTCTTGGTGGGCCGCGTTGCGCGTGCCCATGGACTCAAGGGAGAGTGCAAAGTGATACCGGAGTGTGACGACCCCATGCGCCTGCTGAACCTGGATCTGGTCTGGGTAGGCTCCACGCCCGCCGCTGCGATAGGCACGGCGGTCGATACGGCACGTCTCCAGCGTACCAAGCGCGGCGTGGTGGCGCTGGTGCGCCTGGGTGGTGCGCAAACCAGCGAAGAAGCGTCGCAGTTTGGTCGGATGAACGTCTACGCCCGAATGCAGGATGTGCCGCCGCTCGCGCCGGGAGAATTCTTTCTGCATGACCTGGTTGGCATGACCGTAGTGACGACAGGCGGCGTGTCGGTGGGTGTGGTCAAGGATGTTTGGGAGATGCCGTCTAACAACATTTACGTGGTGACACGGCCAGGACTGGAGGATGCGCTGATCCCGGCCGTGCCGGAATTCGTGCGCGCGGTGAATCTGGAAAGCCGAACCCTGGTGGTATCGCCCATTGAGGGTCTATTGGACTGAGTCGGGTGGACTGCCATGCGCATCGACATCCTCACTGCAGTACCCACCCTGGTCCAGGGAACGCTTGACCTGAGCGTGCTGCGCCGTGCCAAGGCGCTGCTAGATGTCCGCGTACATGACCTGCGGGCACATGCGATGGACAAGCATCGGCAGATCGACGACTATCCCTACGGGGGTGGCCCCGGCATGGTGCTGAAACCCGAGCCTATCTTTGCATGCTTGGAGACGCTGGGCGGCAAACCCGACGAGGTGATCTTCCTGAGTCCCGATGGTGAGATGCTTACACAGAAAGTGGCTAATACGCTGTCGCTGAAGCACCATTTGGTCCTTATTGCAGGCCACTACAAGGGCGTGGACCAGCGCGTGCGGGATGCTCTGGTGACACGCGAGATCTCTATCGGCGACTATGTGCTCAGTGGCGGCGAGCTGCCGGCTCTGGTACTCGTTGACGCTGTCGCACGCTTGGTGCCTGGCGTCTTGGGCGATGCCGCGTCGGCACTTTCAGACTCCTTCCAAGACGGACTGCTCGGTGCGCCTCTATATACGCGGCCGGCCGAATTCCGTGGGTTGGAGGTGCCGGCGGTACTGCGCTCTGGAGATCATGAACGCGTAGCGCACTGGCGCGAAGCAAACCGTATTGGGAAGACGCAATCGCGACGCCCCGACTTGTTACAGAACCCACAAAAGACACACTGAATCGGAGGTGGGATATGCCAAAAGACCTGATGAGCATCGTAGAGGCTACGCAGTTTAGAGAAACGGAGCTGCCAGCATTTGAGCCCGGTGATACCATCGCCGTGCATGTGCGTGTGGTCGAGGGCCAAAAGTCGCGCATCCAGATTTTTCAGGGTGTGGTGATCAGCATGCGCGGTGGCGGGGCCCGAAAGACATTCATGGTACGCAAGATTTCCAATGGCGTAGGAGTGGAACGCGTCTTCCCGTACCACTCCCCGAGCGTCGCCACGATAGAAGTCAAGCGTCGTGGACGCGTCCGACGCGCCAAGCTCTACTACCTGCGGAAGCTGCGCGGCAAGGCGGCGCGCATCAAGGAACGCCGGCGCGAAGCATCGTAGGGCTGTGTATCTGGCTCTCTGGGACCGGCCCCCTGCGGACTGCCTGCGCCAAGCGGCGCAGGCGCAAGGTCTTCTGGTTGAATGTCACGACGCGGCGAAGTGCTTCAAGCTGCTGCTGGAGGAGCAGGTTGATGTGGCGCTACTCCCCACGACTCTAGCCTTGGCGTGTAACGAGGCGATCACGGTGCTGCCCGAAGCTGCGGTGTCGGCTTGGTCATACCCCTTTGCGCGGCTTGTGCTCAGGCACGGAATCAGGCGCGTGGAATCGGTGGGCTTTTCCGCGGACAGCGCGCAGGAAGTGCTGATGGCGCGCATTGTCTTGCAGGAACATTATGGACGGTGTCCCGCTTTTGTGCCACGACCCAGGGAAGAACTGCCATTCGCTTCGGACGATGCCGCCCTGCTCATCGGTTCGGCAGTACCGGACGACAAGGCTTTTGGCACGATCTTTGACATAGGGCAAGAGTGGTATGAGCTTGCTCAGTACCCCATGGTATGGGGGCTGTTCGTAACACTAGCCGATTCGGCCACACCCGAGATGGTAGCTACCGTGAAGGCGTTGGCGCGGGCAGCGGAAACGCTGGCAGGGGCGTGGCCTGATCGCCCGGAATTCTACGCCGAAAGCTTGCGGCTGCGATTCGACAACATAGCGGTGGCGAGCCTAACCAGGATTCGCGAATACCTGTACTACTATAACGTGACCAACGAACTAGGCGAACTCCCTATGTACATAGTGGAGGAAGAAGACGAAAACGCGCCTTGGTGGGCTGCACCCCTGGCCGGTAGACCATACTAGCATACCATGCCCGAAAGCACCGGAACACTGGTGTCCAACCGGCGTGCCCGCCGTGAATACCACGTTACGGAAACACTGGAAGCAGGACTGGCACTGGTTGGTACAGAGGTAAAGGCCGTACGCACCGGGCGCGTAAGCCTCGCGGATGCCTATTGCAGGGTGCGCGGATCGGAGGTGTTCCTGGTGGGCGCACATATTTCGCCGTATTCCCATGGCAACCTGAACAATCATGACCCGCTTCGGGAGCGCAAGTTGCTGCTGCACCGCCGGCAGATACGGGCACTCAAGAAGTCTACCGAAAAGAAGGGGTTCACCATAATTCCGCTCAAGATGTACCTGAGTGGCGGCATCATCAAGCTCGAAATTGGCTTGGCCCGTGGCAAGCGCCTTTACGATAAGCGCGAGTCCATGGCCGAGCGGGACGTTAAGCGACGTCTGGATCGAACACTAAAGGAGTACTAGCCAACCGAGATGTTTCAGCCGGTAGCGGAGCAGCTTCTACATATTCGCCGGGGTACGGAAGAAGTCATCCCAGAGGAAGAGCTTGTCGCAAAGCTTGAGGCGTCTTCCCGAAGTGGCAAGCCGCTAGTCGTAAAACTTGGATGTGATCCGAGTCGTCCAGATCTGCACCTTGGTCATGCGGTCGTGCTGCGAAAACTGCGTCAGTTTCAGGACCTGGGCCACCAGGCCGTGCTAATTGTTGGCGACTTCACCGGCATGATCGGTGATGCCAGTGGTCGCTCAAAGACGCGGCCTGCGCTGTCGCTTGAGGAAACCCGGCGCAACGGTGCGTCCTACTTTGAACAGGCCACGAAAATACTCGACAGGGATCGGACTCGGATCGTTTACAACTCCGAGTGGCTGGGGCAGATGCAGTTTGAGGACGTGGTGCTGCTGGCCATGAAGACGACGGTGGCGCGGATGCTTAACCGTGATGATTTTGCGTCCCGCTATGTCAAGGACGAGCCGATTGGGCTGCACGAGCTGCTGTACCCCCTGGCCCAGGCGCAGGATTCGGTGGCTATCCAAGCTGATATTGAGCTTGGTGGCACGGATCAGAAGTTTAACCTGCTGATGGGGCGGACCATCCAAAAGGCCATAGGGCAGTCCCCGCAGGTCTGCATTACCCTGCCGATCCTGGAAGGACTTGATGGCACTGAGAAGATGTCCAAGTCGCTCGACAACTATATCGGTGTTACCGAAGCACCGGAAGCAATGTATGGCAAAGTGCTTTCGATCCCGGACACGCTGATATACCGGTATTTTGAGTTGGCTAGCGATGCAGACACGCACGACTTGCCTAGGCTGAAGGCGGCAGCGGCGGCGGAGCCGCGCGATGCGAAGCACCGCCTCGCGGCCATGATTACGCGCATGTATCACGGAGATGAGGCCGCGCGCAGGGCACGGGATCACTTTGAACGTACCGTGATTCGAAAGGAGGTGCCTGAGGACGTGCCGTCGTACCGCCCCGACATTGCTGCAGGCAGTAAGATCGGGCTCCTGCGGCTGTTGACACAGGCAGGCCTTGCGTCTTCTAATGGGGATGCTCGCCGCCTTGTGCAACAAGGAGCCGTGAAGCTCAATGGACAACGTGTAGCCGACAGCCGGCTGGTGATTGACCTTGAGCAGCAGGCCCCCTTTGTTGTGCGCGCGGGCAAGCGCCGCTATGCTCGTATCACATGGTAGGAATCTGACTTGGGCGCAATGCGTTAACTCTAGGCTGTGTATGAAACCGTTGCTTGCGTGTAATATCATAAATCGCTAAGAACGATGTATCGATTGTTTCTAGTTCTTACGCTGCTGATCGCGTCCCAGACCGTATGGGCGCAAGTCAATCCTGCTGACCCGCTGGATTCGGGCAAAGCGGCGTTTCGCGAAGAGCGCTTCGAGGCAGCAGCGAAGCTATTTCAGCAGGTTGCGGAAGAGAATCCCGACAACGCGGAGGCCCAGTTCCTGCTGGCCCGTGTCTACTTTGAGACGCCATTGCGGGATGAAGGAAAGGCCCGCAAGGCTATCGATAAGGCACTGGCGATTCAGCCCGACAACGTCGAGTACCTGATGGCGCGCCTGATGCAGTACAGGACAGATTCATGGAGCTTCGTTGGAGAACGCATAAAGGAAGCGCGGCGCCTTGAGACGGCGCGTGCTATTCTCAAGCTGGATCCGGACAACCCCTACGCGCATGAGGAACTAGGGCTGGTGAATATCCGCGAATTCTGGAAGTTTCGCAATGCAATCATGATGCCGGGCCTCAACTACGGCTATGTGGGCGAGCAGCGCCAAGTCGCCGAGTCGGAGGGTGAACTCTTCAACCCGAATGACCTGACGCTGGATGAGCTCCTGGACGAACAGCAGTTTGACCCTGACAACTTGTTCTCTGAAAACACTTTTGTAGATGTGAACCAGGTGTTCCTGGGCGACAAGTTTGACTTGGAAACCCTGAAGGGGCAAGGGGTCAACGTGCTGGACCTTGGCAGACGGGCTGAAAAGGCCTACCAGCGCGCCATCGCGCACCTGCAGAAGGCCCTGGAAGTCGACCCGCGGCGGCGGGTCGTCTATGACAAGATGATGCAGATTTATGCGCTTAAGGGTGAATACGAAGACGCTCTGGAGATGCTGGAAACCATGTACGCCTTCTATCCCGAGGACCCCGACATGTGGCGGTACTTTGGCCTGGTTGAGTACAAGTTGGGGAGAATGGCCGCTGCAGACCGCAGCTTCAGCACGGCGTTCGAATTCATGCCTGAAGACGAAAAACGGGCATACGAAGATCTGGACCTTTTTCTCAGTCGTGACGAAGGAAAGCTGCGAGAGGAGGACCCCATAGCCTTTAATGCGCGGTATTGGACGAGTCAGGACCCGCGATATCTGACTACCTACAACGAGCGCAAGCTCGAACATTACTACCGGCTAACGTATGCAGACCTCTTGTACAGTTCGCCACCCCTAGGGCTGCGCGGCTGGGAAACGCAGCGCGGTCAAATCATGGTGCGGTACGGGCCGCCCCCTCAAGATGTCGTGCTGCGTCCCAGTGTGGATGGGATTTTCAATGCCCGATCACTACTGATAGGTGCTGTCGCGTCAACCTTGGAAGGGCGAAATGAGCAGGGGCTCGAGACGACCGGCCGTACTCTGAGTGGCACCGCTTCGTTCGGAGTCCTGCAGTCCACCGCGGCAGCGGCTTTTGAGGAGAATAACTCCTACAACATTTGGGACTACGGCGACTTTCGCTTTGTCTTTGAGGATCCGTTCAAGAACGGAGAATACCGGATGTACAGCCCGCCAGCGGACCAGCTGTTCACGGAAATCAGCAGTTGGTTCAACGACTACGAGCTACTGTCAAAAGAGACGATAGCGCGGACACCTGAGCTGTACGAATACGAAGCCCCGGGTCGCCAGATTGAGATACCGGTTCTGGCTACGGCTTTCAGGGGTGATGGGTCACGTACCGATCTCTACGTGCACTACGGTATCCCGCTCAACGAATACGATCGGGACAAGGAATACGTTGAGATCACGGCCAACGCGGGCACATTCCTGATAAGTGAGCAGCGTGACATCCTGGTGGAGCGCCGCCGCACTATCTACGGGCTGCCAATCGACCAAGTAGTGTACTTCAAGGAACAGGAGTTATGGGTTGACACGCAGGTCATGGGGTCACCTCCAGGATCGCACGAGATTTCTGTGGAGTTTGCCACTGCGAGCGGGCTCACGGTAGCCGTGGAGCGCCGTACTGTAGATGTGCCGGATTTCAATGCCGACGAGGTTAGGCTGAGCGACATCATGCTGGCCTATGGCGTGGAAGAGACCTTGGATGGGAATCCGCTGGGCCCTAATGAGATTGTGCGCGGCAATCTGTCCATCCAGCCTGCACCTTGGCCCGTATATGGCTCAGACTGGCCGATATACCTGTACTTCGAGGCCTACAACCTGGGGCAGGGTACCGGCGGCATGACGGACTACGATGTGGAGATCACACTCACGCCGAAGGACACGCGCGGCGGCCTACGACGTACGCTGGGTGCGCTTGTAGGCGGCGGGCAACAAGGCGTGTCCGTCTCGTACCATGGCTCAGGCACAACTGCTCAAGAGAGCCTATACCAGATTCTGGATGCTTCGCGTCAGGACATGGGTCTGTACACGCTCAACCTTACCGTGGTCGACAACGTCACAGGCCGGCGCGCGGAGCGCGAGCAGGACCTGTTTCTGGAAAACTAGCCTGCTTGGCGCCGCATCGCGGCCTGCACGCGGGCATCCTTTTCTGCGACTTGATCGACCATTGCAGCCTTGTAGGCCAAGAGTCGCTTCTGCAATGACGCATCGGCCGTAGCAAGGATCTGCACGGCCAGGAGTGCCGCATTCTTGGAGCCATCAATGGCCAGCGTCCCGACAGGGATGCCACTGGGCATCTGTACCGTGGCCAGCAGTGCGTCCAGTCCTTTCAAGGCGCCGGAGTTAATCGGAACGCCGAGCACGGGCAGGGGCGTGCTGGCGGCCAGGACGCCTGCCAGGTGTGCTGCCACACCGGCACCCGCGATCAAGACCTTAAGCCCGCGCGTGTGCGCCGTGGTGGCATACTCGTGTGCGCGCTCGGGCGTGCGGTGTGCGCTCATGACGTGGAGCTCGTATGGAACGTCAAACGACGACAGGATGCCCGCCGCCTTGCGCATCACGGGGAGATCCGAGTCGCTGCCCATCACAATGCCGACTAGAGCCTTGATTTCTTGTGCCATCTGAATGGTTTTGATTAACGCTTTATCCGGCTGACTGAAACAGCGCATCCAGCGTCTGCTCATCAGGAACCAGGACTTCGCGCGCCTTTGCGCCTTGAAAGGCGCCGACTACGCCCATGCGTTCAAGCTCATCTACGATGCGGGCGGCGCGAGTATATCCAATTGACAGTTTGCGCTGCAACAGAGACACCGAGCCCTGCTGTGCGCGCACGATGATGCGTGCGGCTTCTTCAAAAAGCGCGTCTCCGCTCTCTGCACTGACGCCGGCTACGCCAGTTGACCTGCCTATGCTCGGTATCTCCTCTACGGCCGGCAACCGGTAAGGCCCGGGGCCGTCCTGTTTTCGAATGAAGGCCATGAGACGGTCGATTTCCTTGACTGATACGAACGGGCCCTGAAGGCGCAATAGGCGGCTTCCACTCATATACAGCATATCACCATTGCCTACGAGCTGCTCGGCACCGTTTTGATCCAAAATGGTGCGTGCATCGATCTTGGAAGCGACCTGAAAGGCTACGCGGGACGGGAAGTTCGCCTTAATAAGACCGGTAATGACATCCACCGATGGGCGCTGTGTGGCTAGCACCAGGTGGATTCCTACCGCACGGGCCATCTGGGCCAGGCGCGCAATAGGTGCCTCTATATCTTTGCCGGCGGTCATCATAAGGTCTGCAAGCTCGTCTACGATGACCACGATGTACGGCAGGTGCTTATGGCCGCTGGCAGGATTGAGAGTGCCCGCCCGGAAGGCGATGTTGTAATCCTTGATGCCGCGAACCCGTGCATCGGACAAAAGGTCATAGCGCATTTCCATCTCCAGCTCGCAAGACCTCAAGATGGCTAGCGCATCAAGGACCTCGGTGATGATGGCCTCTTCGCCGTCTTCCGGTATTGCCAGGAAGTGGTTTCTGAGATCCCGGTACTGCTGCAGCTCGATCTTTTTCGGATCGATCATCACAAAGTTCAGGTTCGTCGGATGGCAGGCGTACAAGAGGCCTGCGATGAGCGTGTTGAGCCCCACAGACTTTCCGGATCCGGTTGCACCGGCAATCAAGAGGTGCGGCATCTTCGCGAGGTCCTGCAGGAAGACCTCGCCTTCGATGGTTTTGCCCAGTGCCACGGGCAGCTCCATCGTGGCTTCGGCGAATTTCGCAGTCCCGATAATCTGCTCAAGGCGAACGAGCTCCCGCTTCCGGTTGGGAATCTCGACGCCAACTACGGACTTGCCGGGGATGGGCGCGATCATGCGAATTCCGCGTGCGGCCATCGCCATCGCCACGTCACTCTCGAGTGACTTGATCTTGCTGATCTTGACACCGGGGGCCGGCGCAAGCTCGTACAGCGTCACGGTCGGCCCTACGACCGCGTTAATATCCGTGATCTCTATCTTGTAGACCGCGAGCTTTTCCAAGAGCGTGCGCTTATTCTCTTCAAGCTCGTCGAAGTCGATGAGATGGCCTCCGTCCACCGGCCCGTCGAGAAGACCTATGGGCGGAAAATTGTATGGGGGAGCGTCGCCTGCTGCTTCGGAATCGCGCGCGACTACCGTGGCCTTCTCTTCTTCGACTGGGCCGTATACTATCAGCTCAATGTCGGGCGCCTCCGGTGGTACCTCCGGCTCCGGCGCCTTCGAGCTGACGGGGTCCCTTTTCTCTTCCGGAGACTCGTCGTCCACACGTGCATGACGTGGCTTATGGGCCGGCCGAACCACGGCTCCGGGGGTAGGTGCTTCTTCGCCGTCAAGTTCTTCCCAAGTCGTCGTACCGTGCTTGGATTTCTTTACGGTGCTGGGGGCCGGTCGTAATACACTGCGAAAGCGCCGAAAGCCGTTTTCAACGCGATCGAAGGCGCGTTGAATGTCACGGTTAATCACCAGCATCAGGCCTACGATCAAGATGAGGCCAAGTACGCCGTAGGATCCTGCGGATCCAAGCACACTGTACATCCACGTACCCATGGCGGTGCCCAAGCCGCCTGACCATACGCTGCTGTCCCAGACGCTCACATCTAGACCGACACGGGCAATCACCGTGGCGGCATATGCCATCGTCACTAATACAAGGCAAGAAGGATAAAGTAAACGCGCCAAGCGCTTTCTGCGCATGATCAAATAGCCCCACACGATCAGCAGTCCGTTCAGCAGCAAGGACGTTAGCCCAAAAAAGTGCGGGACCGACAGCCTGGCGAGGTAGGCGCCGACGGGACCCAAACCGTTCGTGACCTGGGTGCCAACCTCAGGGGGGAACAATTCCCAGAAACTCTTGCCGCTGATAAATTCGCTGTCGGCCGGGTTGTACGTCACTAGCGACAGCGACCATAGCAGCGAAAACGCTACTACCAGTACGCCCAAGACCTCTTTCTGGCGTCCTCGGCGCGGCGAATCTTCTTGCTTTCGCGCTGGCGTCTCTGGCTTGTTGGCGCGCCTCTTGCGCTGAGGCTTGGCACTCGCTGGTTTTGCCGCCTGTGTGCTCCTACTACTTTTGCGGTAGTTGTTTGCCATCGCTGGTGTTGGATTGCCCGAATATAGGGTACTCTGATTTAAGCGGTCCAGGCGGCACAGTGGGAACGAGAAGGTCAAACCAGTGGCAAGTTATACCTCAGAATTGGGCCTAACGTGCCGCTGGTGGTGCGTTTTTTGAGCCGCGAAACGACGCCCGGTAAGCGCCTTACCCGTATTCCCAAGCTGTACGCATCGTCAGTTCTTGCTCTATGCCTTGAAGAAAAATAGGCCGTTGCAAACAGTGCGCAGCCTGCCGGCGTTCCTCTTCGGGCCCCGACCGCGCATTCTGCGGCAACCCAAAACATGGTGGATCTCCCAGAAGGGTTGATCCACACATATGCAGGCTCGATTCACCAAAGGGAAACAGCGTCAACTGAGATGTGCCTCCGAGGGAAAGGTGGGTGTCAAAACAGCCTACGTGTATTGCCTCGTCCAAACCACCCAAGTACCCCTGAAACGCTCCATATCCAGTCTTCAGGTGTGGTTGACCTCGAACCAATCGTCAGCGTGATCTTCTACGAATCTCATGCCCAATTCACGAAGGTGTACGGAGTCAATAGGAGAATTCCAGGGCGCATGCGAGGTCAAGGCTTATGAAACGGCGGCTTGACCACCCGTGCTGCCAGCGTCCTGCCGCGCACGGCTACGCCTAGGGCGTTGCCCGGCGTGGTAAAGTCAGTGCGGTTGGTGACATAAGCCAGCGCTATGCCTTTTCCCAGTTCTGGAGAGTGCGAGCCACTGGTGACCATCCCAATGACGAGGCCCTGCTGATCCATAACGCGGTAGCCTTGGCGCGGGATGCCCCGCTGTTCCATAACCAGGCCAATCAGCACCCGTGCTGGCCCGCTGGCTTTCACAGCTTTCAGCGCTTCGCAGCCGATGAATGGGCCTTTAGCGAGCTTGGTGACCCAGCCCAGCCGCGCCTCATAAGGGTTAGTGTTCGTGTCCAGTTCGTGCCCATAGAGGCAGAAGCCGGCCTCAAGGCGGAGTGTGTCTCGAGCACCCAGCCCAGCGGGCAACAGCCCTTTGGGTGCGCCTGCTTCCATGATGGCATCCCACACGAGTGCTGCTCGTTCGCGCTCGACATAGAGCTCCAGCCCTATTTCGCCCGTATAGCCTGTACGCGAGACGATCGCCTTTTCGCACCCGAAGAATGTGCCCGGGGCCGGGCGAACAAAGTGGTAGTACGGGATTTCGTACACGGAGATGTCGGTCAGCTCTTGCATGATGTCAAGCGAGCGCGGCCCCTGGAGGGCAAGCAGGGCAATGTACTCCGAGGTGTTATGCAGCGCGGCACCCATTGGGTTATTCGCCTCCATCCAGGCAAAGTCAGACTCGATGTTGGCGGCATTGACTACCAGCATGTAGGCATCTTCTCGCAGGCGGTACACAAGAAGGTCGTCAATAATGCCTCCCTCAACGTTGCACATGACGGAGTAGAGCGCACGCCCATTCTGCAGCTTCGTAACGTCATTCGTTATCAGGTGCTGCACGAACGTGGCGGCATGGGGACCCATCACGAACACTTCCCCCATGTGGCTGACGTCAAAGAGTCCGGCAGCCTTCCGTACGGCATGATGCTCGGCCTTGATGCCCGAGTATTGTACCGGCATGTTGTAGCCGGCGAAGCCGGTCATGCGTGCGCCCAGCTCCACGTGCTTGTCGTGCAGTTCCGTTCTCTTGAGCATAGCGTTGCGTAGTCAGGCGAGCCTGTACGCGCGGCAGCCAGCCCCGTTCAGTGCGGCGACTGCCGCATCGGCGGCGGCTTCGTCGATAAAGCTGATCCGGAATGCACCCCCGGTGCCTTCCCGAATCTTCAGTAGTTCAATGTCTTTGATATTGATACCGTTTGTGAACAACGTACTTGTAATATGAGTCAGGGTACCCGGCCGGTCCTCCGCATAAACGAATACGTCACACAGTGGCGTCAGAAACCCTTTGAAGTCCTTGGGGATCCTGCTGCGTACTGCGCGGGCATAGTCGAAGTTTTCGCCCAGGGCACCGATGTCGTCCATTGCGAACTTCGTGAATACCTCTTGCCACGCCACCAGGAATTCCTGTAACACTTCCTGCACCGCGATGCTGTTGCCCTCGAGGATGGGCTGCCAGGTGCTAAAGGGAGAAGAGGCGATGCGTGTCATATCCCGGAAGCCGCCTGCAGCCAGACGCAGGAAGGATTCGTCCGCATTGCTGTGGCGAGCCACAACATTCACAAGGGTGGTAGCGATCAGCTGCGGGAGGTGGCTGACGCAAGCGGCGATGCGGTCGTGCTGCGCAGCATCCAAGCTGACCACGCGGGCCCCAGTGGACTCCGCAAGCGCGGCAGCGGCCTGATAGGCAGTGCTGTGTTCCGGTCCGCAGAGGACGTAGGTGGCATTCTCAAAAAGAAAGGCGTCTGCGTGGGCCAGCCCGCCTTGCTCTGCTCCAGCCATGGGGTGGCCCCCAATGAAGTGAACGCCGTCGGGAAGCAGCTGTCTAGCCGCGGTCATGACGCTTTCTTTTACCGAACCGACATCTGTAACGAGTGTGCCGGGTCTGACATGCGGCGCGAGGTCAGCGAGCGTCTGCTCTACAGCGTTGAGCGGCACCGAAAGGACAACGACGTCCGCATCTTGTACCGCCTCAGCAAGCGACGCGGCCGCCTCGTCAATGGCCCTGCGACGCAGGGCCGCCTTCAAAACTGAGGGCTTATCCCAGCCTGTTATCTGGAGGTCATCGCGCCTTTCCTTCCACGCTAGAGCCAGGCTTCCGCCAATAAGCCCTACGCCCACGATGGCCACGCGCCGGGTCATAAGGGGTCAGGTGCCAAGGGCCATTTCATGGGCCCGGCCATTGTCGGCGGGCCGCATCACTCAATCAAGCCTTACGGGGAGGTGTTTGACAATTCGGCCGAGTCCGGCGTCGCGGGGTTGACACTTCGCCTGTCAACATCGAACGTCAGGGCAGAATCTCCCTCCGCATGTCTGATCACGATAGCGTCGCCGGCTCCAAGCCCCGTACCCAGGATAGCTTCGGCCATCGGGTCTTCCACATAGCGCTGAATAGCCCTGCGCAACGGTCGGGCACCGAATTTGACATCATAGCCCTGGTCCACGATAAACGTCTTGGCGCTCTGGTCCATGACCACGTCAATCCCTAGGCTGATGGCACGGCCAAAGAGCTCCTTGGCCATCAGATCGATGATCCCATAGATGTGTTCTTTCTCCAAGGAGCGGAAGACGATGATGTCGTCAATGCGGTTGAGGAATTCAGGGTTGAATAGCTTCTTGGCCGCGTTCTCCACCGTGGTCTTCATCGCCTCGTAGTCCATGGGCTTCTTGTCTCTGACGAATCCGATGCCCTTGGTGAGGTCCTTAATGTCTCGCGATCCAATATTGCTGGTCAAAATGATGACGGTGTTGCGAAAGTCCACGCGCCGGCCGGATCCGTCCGTCAGGATTCCGTCATCCAGAACCTGAAGCAGAATGTTGAAGACATCCGGGTGCGCCTTTTCAATTTCGTCAAGAAGCACGACAGAGTAGGGCCGACGTCGCACCTTTTCAGTTAGTTGCCCGCCCTCATTGTAGCCGACGTATCCTGGCGGTGCGCCAACCAGGCGGCTGACGGCAAACTTCTCCATGTACTCGCTCATGTCGACGCGCACCAGCGCATCCTGCGAGTCAAAGAGGTATTCCGTGAGTACCTTCGCCAGCTCCGTTTTGCCGACGCCTGTAGGGCCAAGGAACACAAAGGACCCGATCGGGCGGTTGGGATCTTTCAGGCCCGCACGTGTTCGCCGGATGGCTTTGGAAAGTTTCGCTATAGGCTCGTCTTGCCCGAGGATGGCCTTGCAAAGTGCGGCCTCCATGTCAAGGAGCTTTTTCTGCTCAGGCTCGCTGATCCGATCCACCGGGATGCCCGTCATCATCGCAACGATATCTGAAATGTCGTTGACGGTGACTTCGTGCGCGCTGGCTTCTGACTTGCGCTCCCAAGCCTGCTTGGCCAGGTTAAGCTGCGCGAGAAGTTTCTTCTCCCGATCGCGCAGCTTGGCTGCGTCTTCGAAGCGCTGGCGTTTGACGACCTCATTCTTGCGGTTACGGGTGCGCTCAATCTCGTCTTCGAGCTCAACGATGTTCTCTGGTACCCGGATGTTGGCCAGGTGCACCCGCGCGCCTGCCTCGTCAATTACGTCAATGGCCTTATCCGGGAGGAACCGGTCGGAGATGTAGCGTTCGGACAGTTTTACCGCAAGCGCAAGCGCATCTTCGGCGTAGCGAACGCGATGGTGCTCTTCGTACCGATCCTTGATCTTAAGCAAGATCTCTACGGTTTCCTGTGCCGTTGACGGGTCGACCATAATTTTCTGAAACCGTCGGTCGAGCGCTCCGTCTTTTTCAATGTACTTGCGATACTCGTCCAGTGTGGTGGCCCCGATGCACTGTATTTCGCCGCGTGCTAGTGCGGGCTTGAACATGTTCGATGCATCCAGCGAGCCGGAAGCACCCCCTGCACCCACGATAGTGTGCAGCTCATCAATGAAGAGAATAACGTCGGAGCACTTCTCAAGCTCATTCATGACGGCCTTCATGCGCTCCTCGAATTGCCCTCGGTATTTTGTACCGGCAACCAGTGCAGCCAGGTCGAGCGTAACAATCCGCTTGCCATACAGTACTCTGGACACCTTTCGCTGGGTGATGCGCATGGCAAGCCCTTCGGCGATGGCGGTCTTGCCTACCCCAGGCTCTCCAATCAGGACGGGGTTGTTTTTTTTGCGCCGGCTCAGGACCTGTGCTACGCGCTCGATTTCGCGTTCACGCCCAATTACCGGATCGAGCTTGCCATCGTCCGCCAGCTTGGTAAGGTCTCGCCCAAAGTTGTCCAGAACGGGCGTCTTGGTCTTGTCCTGCCCGCGGTCGCGGCCCTGCGACTTAGCACGTCCGGACTGTGAGCCACCAGCTCCTCCGGACTTGGTCCCGCTAATTGAGTCGAGTTCCGCCCGCATTGCGTCATAAGTGATGGAGTATCCTTGCTGAAGGATTTGTGCGGCGATATTCTCGTCGTCCCTTAGCAGGCTCAGCAGGAGATGTTCGGTCCCAATGACGTCGGATTTGTAAAGCTTAGCTTCGAGGTAGGTGATCTTCAAGACCTTTTCCGCCTGCTTGGTCAGGGGAAGGTTACCTCCTGCCTGCAGCATCCCGCCAGCACTGCGAACGGTTTCTTCGATAGCCTTCTTAAGTTTGTACAGATCGCATCCCAAGTTCCGCAGAATCTTGACGGCTATCCCTTCTCCCTCTCGAATGATGCCGAGCAGGAGGTGCTCGGTACCAATGTAGTCGTGCCCAAGCCGCATGGCCTCTTCACGGCTATAGGAGATGACATCCCGAACTCGATTGGAAAAGTTACCGTCCATAACTTCTTCTGGATAGGTCTGCTAGGGCCGTCACGCCGCAAAACTGGAGCCGCACCCGCACGTCTGCGTCGCGTTTGGGTTGACAAACACGAACCCGCGGGCATTCAATCCATCATGAAAGTCGATGGTTGTGCCCATCAGGTACAAGCCATGCCGTTTGTCTATATACAAAACGACACCGTTTGCGTCAAACGTGATGTCATGCTCCCGCAGCTTGTCGAATCCAAGTATGTAACTCATTCCGGAGCATCCCCCGCCACGGACGCCGACGCGAAGGCCGTAGCCTTCAGGGATAGCTTGGGCTTCAAAGATACGGGCTACTTCCGAGTGCGCACGCGGGCTGAGCTGCACCGGCGATCCACTTGCTGTACCGGTATCATTCATCTAGAGAGGGACCAGATTGGGGCCCTATACGAAGTTCGCGTTGGACCAGTTCCATGCATTGCCTACGAGGGAATATAGCCACGTCCGAATCAAGGTGCCTATTCGAGGATCCGCTGCTGAAGGTGGCCAATGAGTGCCGAACACATAAGCTGAACAGTTGGGGCCAAGGCCGCTTCGTCCATATCGAACTTGGCGTCATGCAGCGGGAAGCTGGTGTGCCGGTTGCTGCGTGTGCCCACGCGCAAAAGGATACCGGGAACGTACTCCAGGTAGTTGGCGAAATCCTCTGCTCCCATGCTGGCCACTGGGACTTCGAATAGGGCGGAATCCGAAAAAAGATGGAGGATAACGTCGCGCACGTGACTCACCAATCGATGGTCATTGATGATGCTTGGCAGGTTGCTGCGAAACTCAAGACTGATCTTGAGGTCATGCAGCGCGGCGAATTGCTCGGCTGCACGTCGCATGTACAGCTTCGTGTAGGCCCGATCGTCGTCGTTCAAAAAGCGCAGGCTTCCTTCAAACTCCACTTCGCTAGGGATCACATTGTGGGCCGTACCGCCCTTAAAGATGCAGACGGTAAGTACACCTGCGCTGCGTGCGTCAGTGACGCGGCCGACAAGCTGATAAAAAGTCTGCAGGAGCAGCGTAGCGATCCAAATGGTGTCCTTGGACTGGTGTGGTCTGGCGGAGTGGCCGGTAGCAGGTCCGCACAGGCGCACGCGAAACCGATCGGACGAGGCCGTCACGGTTCCGTCACGGAGCCCGTATGTGCCAACGTCCAAGGTGGGGTCTACGTGGATGCAATACACCGCCTCCAAGCCGTTCAGGATACCTTCTCGTACCATCGAGACAGATCCGCTAGGCACACCTTCTTCGTTGGGCTGGAAGAAGACCCGCACCGTGCCGTGCAGAGATTTCCGCAACCGCTGCAGCGTCAGGGCGACCCCTACCCCAATGGCCATGTGCGCGTCATGGCCGCACGCATGGGCAACGCCGTCATTCTTGGAAGCATACGGCACCTGCTTGGCGTCACGAATGGGTAAGCCATCCATGTCTGCGCGATACCCCACCTTCGGTCCCGCGTGAGCACCCACTATGTCAACATAGAAACCGGTATGTGCCAATGGTCCCCTTATCTCCAGTCCACGTGAAACGAGGAGCGCGTGTAAAAAGCGTGCGGTAGCATCTTCCTGAAATCCGAGCTCCGGGCGTGCGTGCAGCGCGCGACGCGTGTCGTGCAGTAGCTTTGGAAGACCTGGATGCAGTTGGACCCCGTGCTCCGGAGGAGACCCACTCTGCGGCGCGGATGTAGTATCCGGCAGGGAATTGTCCTTCATAGGCGCCTGGCACTGAGCATGGCAGCTTGGGAATTGGTCTGCGGCCTGGAAAATTTAACGCTAAGCGCTATCAATTGGTTGGTAAAAGTCTCAGGAACTGCCGGCGTGGTGGCATGGAGCACGTTGCCCTCGGATATTAATGGACTGGCGTATTTGCTTCATTGCAACGGACTATTTCATAGGTCATTTGGCAAGGCTCACCAATGCAGTGCCAACTGATTCCGCCGTGGACAAAGTCAGGGCCTGTTCCGGTTACCTGCCCGCCAACGAGCAGCCATGGGAGCCTTGGGTGGCGCGCAAGCCTCGCAGCGAACTAGGATCAGTGTGCCGCCCGTATCAGCGTAGCGAAAAATCAGGCACCGCGCATTGGTCCTGCCGGTGGCAAGCACCTGCGTAGTGGGGATTATACAGTCAGCCTTCAAACCGCTGCTACGTAAACAGCTTTTCCTTCCAGAGCAGCAAAGCGCCATATATTGCAGTCGCTACTATACTGGCCACAAGCGTGAGTCTTGGCTGGCCCAGCTGCAACGTTCCAGTCATGAGCGCGAGGCCCGGAAGAGAATAAACGAGGTAGCGAACATACGGGGCAAGGATCTTGGTGGGACGCACGTTCGCCAAGTTGGAGAGAACGGAAAGCTGCGCCAGTCGCCCCAGACAACCGCCCAGGCACAGGCACAGCAGGAATGTCTTAATGTTGTCCGAAAGGCCGCCAATCAGCAGTGCCGCTGCCACGATTACAAAGGATACAAGACCCATAGCAAAGTCAAGTCGCTGCCGCCGAGTGATGTCAAAGATGCGCGTCAGCGGTGAGCAGATAGATCCCATAAACAGCCACGGCACAAGGTACTGCGCATAGACCCCCGCTTCGTGCCACTTACTGCCAAACACTACCGCAAAGATGTCCGGGCCGCAAACCAGGATGACCAGCGCTGGAAAGAGCATCACCATCACCAGACGACGGTGCACGCCCTCGGTTATGACATGGAGGCGTCGGTTCGCATGAGCCTCTACAGCACTAACAAAGAATACCTGAGCTACCGCGCGCGAAAAGAAGGAAAGGGGGATTGAGACGTTGCTGAATGCAAAAAAAAACAGCCCGGTGATCACTTCCTCGCGCGCCCCGAAATACACCGGGATAGCGAAGAGGGGTGCGCGCATTACCAGCGACGCCGTAAGCGACGACGGAGTGGAAAAAAGCGGGAATCGCCGGTATCGCTTGGCGGCGCTCCAAATCCCGCGCCAGCTGAAGGCGCTTCGCAGCAACTTTCCGCTACGTCGCACAATGATGGTGCCCAAGATGAGCAGCGGCACCATGTTGCCCGCGATGTGGCCGCCAACCAGGCCTTCTGTGCCCGCGCTGATCGGCGGGATGCCCACCGCAACCCGGGAAGAATTCATCGTTGCCGCATTGGCCACCTGGCTGGCACTGATGGCCCGAAACGATCGCTTTCGCGTCAGCCAAAGCTCGGCCAGCTTGGTGCCCCGCATAGCCAAGAGCGCCACGGGTACAAGCAATAGGTAGGGAGCCACCGCCGGCTTTCTTGCCATCATTGCGATTTCAGTGCGCCAGATCGAGAGCACGGCAGCCAGCGTGGCAAAAAACAGCAAGACCACAAGTCCCAGCCACACCACGACACCCGCGTCCTGGTCCTTATCCGGCAGCATCAGGGCATCTTCATAGCGAAGTGACGTGAACGTGATAAGTATCGCCATGAGGAACGCGAAGTACCCGTAGACGCCAAACTGCTCCTCCGTGTACAGGCGCGATAGGATGGGCTGCGCCAGAAACGCGATGCCAAGGATGACGGAGGACCCCGACATGAGGGTCACCACCGGACCCCGAATGCCCTGGGTTGAAAAGACTTTGGACAGAATGGCGCGCATCAAGGGTCGGCGATGCGGTACGTGACCAGGTCTCCTGCGACGAACGCCTCCTCAAATCCAGGCGGCACTGGATCAAGCGGTCCCAGGCGGACCACATAGTTGACCCCGTACTGGAGACCCATCCGCCGGACTTCTTCGGCAGGAAGCGAAAAAAAGGCGGCGTCCAGGCGCTCCAGGACATTTCTCGCAGACTCCGTGCCAGACACCTCAATTGGTGCCACTGTCAGGAGCCGTCGATACCACTCAAGGTTGTGCTCCGCGGTGAAGGGCACGGCCTTGAAGCTTACGACGATGCTTCGCCGCGCTCGACTTCTAAAGCTTTCCCAGGACGGGGGCACCGCAAACACGCTTTCGCGCGCGGATTCAGTGCGCGCCCACGTCATTACTTGCTCCTTCGGCGGGCTGTCACCTGTCACCGCTGGCGGCCCGAATCCCAGTACGTCGGGGCTCGCGATCGCGAGCGCTGCCGCCACGGCCAAGGCTCCTGCAAACGTGTAGTGGGCGCGATCAAAGAATGGATCCAGAAGGCGGCGCACCACTTTCGGCAGGAAGCGGCCAATCGTCGTGCAAATCATGATCACAAGAACAATCTTGGCAAAGACCGTGGCCCGGAACAATTGAAGCTTTCCGATGAACTCGCTTCGAAATACGTCTGTCCCCAAAAAGCCTACAACGCACAGAGCGCCGATGACTACCAGGACCCGCACAGGGAAAATCCGCTGCTCCTTACTAAGTGCAGGAGTGCAGAGCAGTGCCACGACGAAAAGGCCCAGGAACGCCATCGCGCTTGAGAAGACAAAACGCGAGAGGATATAGTGGTGAGGAGCTCTGAATTCGAACAGGATATGGAACAGGGAAGGCTCTGTGCCGCTGGCGTTCCACTGCTGCAGGACTTGCGGGCCTATGGCGACTAGTGACACCAGCGCAAAGACGCCAACAAAAGCCAAAATGCTGCGCAGCGGCCTCCGCTCCCAGATCATCATTAGCCCGAACACAAACGCCATGTGCAGTCCTACGAGCGACTGCACCCATGCGGCAAGTCCAAAGAGCAAGGCCGCCCGGAGCGGGCGCATGCGGACGTGCAGCACGATCCCCCACAGGGCCAAGGCCCAACCAGCGAAGCTGGGCACCAGCTGCCAGCTGACAACGTCATTGCTTCCTAAAGAGAACTTTCGCGTGAAGATCAGCAGTGCGACCACGGAGCCGGCTGCCGCTATGCGGTCGGGTGTCACATGGTAGCTCAGTGCGTAGATGCCGGCAGCAACTGAGCACCAGCATATGACATAGAGGACGGCCAGAGTGACGAATGGCCCAAGGAGTTTAGCTGGGAGAAATAAGAGCCAAACAAAACCCGAACGATGCCCAATTGCTTCCACCTGCGTGGATACATACCAGTCTGAGGCCAGGGTTTCCGGATCCAGCAGGCGAAGGAGGTACGGCAGGAAGTCATCGTGATCTCCGTTGCCGTAGCCATAGCCTCGCAGAAGGAGGTAGGCCGTAAGCGTGAGCAGCGGCAAGAACCACGGTATGCGGGCCGGATCAGGCCCAAAAAGAGGTCCGCGAGTATCGCCAATGACCATGATCGGCGGAAATGCGCTACTGACTTGCCCTGCTACGTATGCAGTTCCAAGGCATAGTATGGTGTCAGAGCTGGTCCGAAGTGGCGCTTGAATTCGGCAATTGATGGAGTGTTGGCCCCGACGAAGTCGAATGTCCTGATGCCGGAGGCTTGCAGCAGCGGCAGCACATGCCCGATAAGAACCGTCATGGACGGGCCGGGCACGCTGCCTGCCACCCAATAGTGTGCTGTGCGGCCATCATGCAGTACCGCGAGTCCGCCCTCAGGGGAGGCGGCATCATGGCGCGAGGCGACAAAGCAGCGAACGTGCTCTGCCAAGCTGTCCATCATGCGCAGCAAGAGCGCCGGGCGCGTAGGTAGTTTGCGGCCGTGGCGCTTGTAGCTGCCAGCGCAGAGCCCGACGATGTCTTCCGCCGCGGCCGCAGACTCTCTGATCCTGAAGCTCTCCTGATGCTTGCGAAAGGCGCGTCGCGTGGCTTCTGACCAGGCCCCGATTCCAGCTCCGGGATCCAGGCAGTAAGTAAAGAGCGGAGACACACGCCAACGGCGCCACTGGGCCGGCCGGGGGTCTGCTAGAACGGACAGAAGGCGAATCGGACGGTATATACGCTCCAGATTTTGAAGCAGGGCTTCCAGTGGGGTTTCGCGGCGGTGGACTGCGGCTTCGGACGGGCGGCGGCGCACCAGGAGTGCGGAGTACTGCGTAAAGGGCGGCACAACCACCCTACGCAATATGCCGCGCCGTCGCCAGTGCACAATCACGCCGGCCTCGTCAATTCCGTCGCGACTTACCAGGTGCATGCGGGTTCGAAGTCCGTAGGTGCTGGCGGCGTTCTGTGCATAAGCCAGCGACGAAAACGCCGTGCGCTGCCTTGAGACTTCCCACAGCGACCGCCACCGCGCCTGGGCCGCAGGATCATTGCAGGCGAAGCTGCTGGAAGCAAACGACACTACAGGATGTACTGACTGAGGTCCCGGTTCTTAACAATTGCCTCGAGTTTGTCGCGGACCTGCGTGGCATCCAGCCGAATCTTCGCCAAACCAGTGCCGTCCGCGTCAAACAAGATGTCCTCCAAGAGCGTGGTCATGATGGTATGCAAACGGCGAGCGCCGATATTTTCGACATCGCTGTTGACCTCGGCAGCCGTGCGAGCGATCTCTTTTACGGCATCTTCAGTAAAGCTGATGTCAACTCCGTCCGACTTGAGCAGCGCCTGATACTGCTTCAGCAGAGCGTTCTCTGGCTGGGTAAGGATCTTGACAAAGTCTTCCTCGGTCAGGTTTTCCAGCTCCACACGTATCGGGAATCGTCCCTGCAGCTCGGGTATAAGGTCACTGGGCCTGACGGCATGGAAGGCGCCGCTAGCCACGAAAAGCACGTGATCCGTGCGCACCATCCCGTACTTTGTCGTGACGTTGGAGCCCTCTACGATGGGCAGGAGATCGCGCTGAACGCCTTCGCGCGACACGTTGGGGCCGGCCTTGCCTGAGCCTGTGCGGCTGGCCACTTTATCGATTTCATCAATAAAGACGATGCCTGACTGCTGGACACGTTCCAGCGCCTCGCGTGTCACCTTGTCCATGTCAATCAGCTTTTGCGCCTCTTGCGGGGTCAGGACTTCGTACGCATCCGCTACCTTGACGCGCCGCTTCTTGCGGCGTCGAGGCCCCATACTTCCGAAGAGTTCCTGGAGATTCATGCCCATCTCTTCAAGTCCCATAGGTCCGAAGACCTGCAACATGGGTGACTGATCCGCCGTGACTTCAATTTCTATCTCGCGTTCATCAAAGTACCCGGCATGCAACATGGTGCGCATCCGCTCGCGCGTGCGTTGCGACTTATGTTCACCGGCTGCATCACCATCCGACTGTCTGGCCACTTCCAAGCCTGCGTCTGCCGTAACGGGTGTCGAGGACCGTGGCAGCAGGGCGTCCAGGATTCGCTCGTCAGCAAGCTCCCGGGCGCGCTTCTGGACACGCACTTCATGCTCTCCGCGAACCATGTTGACGGCGATGTCGGCGAGGTCGCGAATCATGCTGTCCACATCGCGTCCTACGTACCCTACCTCGGTGAACTTAGTGGCCTCGACTTTTATGAATGGCGCATCCGCAAGCCGCGCCAGACGCCGGGCGATTTCGGTCTTACCCACCCCGGTCGGCCCGATCAGGACGATGTTGCTGGGCATGATTTCGTCTCGCATCTCCGGCGGCGCATTCTGACGACGCCACCGATTACGAAGCGCAATCGCTACAATGCGCTTGGCATCTGATTGCCCAATGATGTACTTGTCCAACTCCGAAACGATCTGGCGAGGCGTCAGCTCATCGCGCATAAGAAAAAGGAATAGTTAACGTTTTTGTATCAGTATGTGTTGTCGCCGCGGTCTGGCTCCTCCAGATCTTGTGCCGAAAAGGTGCCATCTTGTTCGTCTTCGTACTCGTCCGGGTAGTCTGCCTCTTCATAGACTTCCGACTTCTCATCCCTGTACGGTCCGTCGTACTGCTTCTCCTCGTAACGTGCGCCCCGATCATACTCAGGTCCGGTATTGTCGTCGCCGAATTCGCCATCGTGCATCCGGGCCGGTGCCACGTTGGGGTGGTCTGCGTCAATCAAAAGGACGGTGTAGTCATACGGGAACCCTTTGCGTTTCTCCAGCCATACGGCACCGGCTTCTTCGATCTGACTAATGAGCGACTTTGGATCATATTCCGCGTCGCCGATCACTTCCGAAAGCTTGCGCAATAACGGCGTTAGGTAGATTTCGTCGTATTGTCCGAAGTGCTCCTCGATCACATCCAAGGCTGCGAGCGCGCCCGGGTGCGTTATTACGCGGTGTTCGACCGGGTGCGGTCGCCCGGTGGATCCGCGCCCGGGTGCCGGTTGGCGGGCCGCACGGGCACTGCCCGTTTTCAAACCGAGTTCGCGTGCTGTCGCGTTTCGTAGCAGTCTCGATGCATTGATTACCACATCTTCATTCCCCGCACGCCGACCGCTGTCGGGCGGCCGTAACATGACAACGACCGGGCGTCGGCCCGAACGCAGCGAATGCTGAATGAGCGGGAGGTAGGGTCTATCGCCGGAGACGATAACTACAATGCGCACATCCGGGTGCGTGTGGAAGGACTCGACTACGTCTACGCTGAGTTGCAGCTCTGCCGCATTGCGCTGTATGGACGTGGGGACGAAACGCGGATCAACACCCTGCAGATACAAGCTGCGCGTCACATCCTGCCCTCCGCCGTGAATCTCGGAGAAGTCTGCGTAAGCGGCCACGAGTGAGGCAGTAGCCCGTATTTCACGGCTCAAGTGCTGCCGCACTCCAAGCAGCAGCTCGGAAATCACGTCACTTGGGCGCAGCCTGAGACCGATTCGCCCTTGAAGGTGGCTGAACAGGTTGTCGTAGTCCACGAACACGGCTGCGCGATCGTGCGCCGCAGTGCCCTTGGACGCGCCTGATTGATAACGCATGGCAATAGTGTTTTGCGGCCACCGGCGTCTTATTCAGTGGCGTCAATCTCCAGAATAGTGGTATAGGCGTTAGTGTAAATGCATATGTCCGCGGCTGTGGCAAGGGCGTGCGTCACGATTTCTCTGGCGCTAAGGCCGGGTGAATGCCGTGCCAGTGCACGGGCAGCCGCCAGCGCGTATGGCCCGCCAGAACCAATCGCGACGATGTCGTCATCAGGCTCAATAATGTCTCCACTGCCACTTAGTACTAACAGCCGATCAGGAGCGCCTACGGCCAACAGTGCCTCCAGACGACGCAGATACCTGTCAGTACGCCAGTCCTTCGCCAGTTCGACCGCGGCTCTTGTTACGTTTCCGGAAAACTGCTGGAGTTTCTCTTCAAACCGTTCAAACAGCGTAAAAGCATCTGCGGTTGCGCCCGCAAACCCACCCAGTATCTTGCCGTCAAACAGCGGACGTACCTTCTGTGCCCTGTGCTTCATGACCGTGGTTCCCATCGTGGCCTGACCATCCGAGCCAAGGACTACCTTTCCGCCCTTGCGCACTCCGACCACGGTAGTGCCGACAATAGCAGGAAGAGATTTTGATTTCATCAGTATTGTGCAGGCGAGAATTCATTCCATTGTAGCAGAACTGCACGCGAAAGTAATACTTATACGAACCAATGCGTAACAAGGGTTCAGCAGGCTCAGCGCTCCAGAACCAGTGCGGTGACGATGCGGTCCTGGGCACGCCGGATTGTGCGCGTTGGTACGGTAAAGTGGTTGCACACGATAGAGAACGCAAGGTGGCGACCTTTTCGTGTATCCAGGTAGCCGCTCAGTGAGCTTACATTGCCGAGCGATCCGGTTTTGGCTCGTACGCGAGCGCTCACGGACCTGAGTCGGTGCTCTAGAGTTCCGCTCTGACCGCCTACTGCCAGCGAATTCTCGAAAGTCGACCTCACGCGCGTATCTGCGTGGCCTGCCATGAACTGCAGCAACTGAACGGTCATGGCCGGGGTCGCAAGGTTCATTCGGGAAAGACCTGATCCATCGACCAACTGCAGGCGGCTGGTATCTATGCCTGCTGCCAAAAACGTCTCCATTGCGGCGGCGATACCCATCTCAGCGGAGCCGGCATCCAAGTCCTCGTCATCTACGGGATGCTCGGTGCCTATCGTGCGAAGCACCAGCTCGGCGTAGAGATTCTGGCTGTGCTTGTTGATGACTGTAACAAGGTCCGCCAGCGGCGGGGACAGGTAGGTTGCCAGGCGGCGCAGTGCCGGGTAATTTGGCCTGATGGACAAGTCGTCCACGTCTACCAAGGTGCCACCGACGCTGATGCCCCGATCGATCAGCACTTCGCGCAAAGCGTGCACAAAGAATAAAGTCGGGTTATGAACAGCGATTGACTCCTTGTCAATTCGCCCTACAGGCACCTCGCTTGAGAGCTCTATCCTGTTGGTGCCTTGGGCGCGGTCGTAGCCTTCTTTCAATGCGGCGCCCCGGGCGATCGTCCGCGTAGCGTTAAGGACTGTAACATAGCTTGTTGCCGCCGGCGACCAGGTCACGGCAGCGGACTCGCCGTATTCCCGGGCGGCAATGGCTACATTGACCGCATTGTCATGAAACGAGAGCCCGCTGGCCTGGGCGGAATACCCGTACACCTCATCGTCCCAAGCCCAGCTGTTGCCCAGGGGCGTGTCGTCAAAGATGTTGTCATCGCCAATGATGTCCCCGGCCACGCGCGTGACTCCTGCGGCATGCAGGGAGTCTGCCCACGCATGGAAGACATGCGTGGGCGGCTGGTCAAACTCCACGCTGCCAAGTGAAGGATCCCCGGCGCCCCGCACGATCAAGTTGCCGCTCAGCACGCCCCGCTCAATGGCACCGTCGGCAAACAGTTGGGTTTTGTACCGATAATCGGGTCCGAGCAGGTCCAGCGCTGCTGCCGTCGTATAGAGCTTCGTCCCCGAAGCGGGTATGAAACTGCGCCCTGCGTTGTCGGCATATATGGCTTCGCCTGAATTCAAATCGACTGCATAAACTCCCCACCATGCGTTGTTGGTGGCGGTGTCGTCAATGATGTCCTGGATATCGAACTCCAATGGGCGCTGCTGAGGCTGCGCATCCGTGCGTGCCGGTTGCGCGAGCGCGAATAGGAACAAGCAATGCATGCCTGCCTGGCGAAGTGTGAAGCGGTCTGAAGCCATGCGTGTGGAGTGGTTAGTGGAACCGCGCAAGCTTGAGGTTGCGCCTTACACAATTGGACAAGGGCGCCTACCACCGGTCGCAGGCGCCCTGGCAGGAGCCGCGGAAGATACGCCTTCACTGCATACCGCGGTGCGTACACGCCTCAGCGTATCTCTTCGCTTTCCAGCCGGTATCGCTCCTCTTCGTCCTGGTACAGCAGCACAAATGCATACTGCGCACTTCCGATATCGGCCGCAGGGCGCACTGCGACGTCGAGATAGTTCAAGCCCGGGAGCGTATCCACCGCAGTGACAGTGCCAACCAGGTAGCCGGGCGGAAAAATTCGGCTGGTAGAACTGGTAACGGCGGTGTCCCCGATGCCTACTGCTACGGTCTTCACCATATTCTCCAAAGCCAACATGTCGGGCCGAAGACCGGACCAGCTAATCATGCCAACCCCAAAGCTGGGCAAGACATCTACAGGTACCCGAAACCCGGTATTCAGGTACGACAGCACGCGGCAGTAGTTTTTGCTAACTAGTACGACACGGCCCAGTATGCCGTGGTTGCTGACCACGGCCATATCGATTTCGATGCCGTCGGCCGCACCGACGTTCAGGGTCAGGAAATTTTCCTGACCAAAGATATCCTTGGAAACGATGCGTGCGGCCACCATATCATAGGCGGCCTCCTGTTTAAATCCCAACGCGTGCTCAAGCTGCACATTTTCCATGCGGGCAACGTTCAGCCGCGCTAGCTGGCTGCTGAGCAGAACATTATCGCGGCGCAGCAGAGCATTCTCCTCAATGGTCCGAGTGAACTGCCCGGCCCAGGTAAATCGGGTCTCAATCCGGCTGACGAAATCTAGGGATAGCGCACGAAGGTTTCGCATCACCGGATCGTTGTGTGCCAGCATCATCGTCACTGATGCCAACAGGAGTGCGACCAGAACGATCCAGTCCCGGATGCGGTCCCACCAATGAAAGCGCATGGCAATCGAGAATTAGAGGCCTAGCTGAACCGCTACATCAGTACGCTGCGATACGCACCAACCTCCTCCAGGACTTTGCCCGTGCCACGCACGACTGCAGTCAGGGGCCCCTCGGCGATGTAGACTGGAATTTCTACGCGACTGCGGATCATTTCGTCCATGCCATTGAGCAGGGCGCCCCCTCCTGTAAGCATGATGCCGCGTTCCAGTATGTCCGAGCCCAACTCCGGCGGCGTTCGTTCCAAACAGCGCATTACCGCTGCAGCAATGTCTTCGACCGTATCTGCCAGCGCGGCGCGCACCGCCTCAGAAGAGATCGAACGAACCTTGGGAATGCCGCTGACCAGGTCGCGGCCCTTGACGGAAATCTCAAATTCGGGGTTCAGCGGAATCGCACTGCCAACCTCACACTTGATGCGCTCCGCCGTACGATGCCCGATCAAGAGGTTATGGCAGCGCTTGAAGTACTGGTGGATGGCATTGTCAACGCGGTCGCCACCCATGCGAATGGACTCGTCTACCACGATGCCGCTCAGGGTAATAACGGCGATCTCGGTGGTGCCGCCGCCGATGTCGACGATCATGTTTCCTACTGGCTCGTTGACATCCAGTCCAATCCCGATGGCGGCTGCCATAGGCTCGGCAATCAGGTGCACTTTCTTGGCACCGGCGTGCTCGGCGCTATCGCGAACGGCTCGTTTCTCCACCTCCGTAATGCCGCTGGGAATGCATACCACCATGCGCCGAATCGACGCCATCCAGCCTTTCTGAACCTTCTGGATCAGGCCACGGATCAGCTGCTCTGCGACCTCAAAGTCTGCGATAACTCCGTCCTTCAGGGGACGTATCGTTTCAATCTCACGATGAGTCCGCTCGTGCATGAGGAGCGCTTCTCGGCCGACCGCGATCTGTTTGCGCGTACTGCGATTGACCGCAACGATGCTGGGCTCGTTAAGCGTGATACCCTTGCCCTTGACGTAGATTAGCGTGTTGGCGGTGCCAAGGTCTATGGCAACGTCCGAAGAGAAGGGCAGCAGCGACATAGGGGCGGATTCCGTAGTGCGCGAGAGCAGGTTGTGCCGAGGCGGCAACCATGCGACGCGGGTTCGTACCTGAAAAATACAAAGGGTTAGTGACGAAAATGGCGTTTACCGGTAAAGATCATCGCAATGTCGTGGTTGTTGGCTGCGGCGACGACCTCTGAATCACGGACAGACCCGCCGGGCTGCACGGCGGCACACGCGCCGGCTTGCGCGGCAGCCAGTAGTCCATCGGCGAACGGAAAAAACGCGTCGGACGCCACGACGCTTCCAGAAAGGTCAAGACCCGATTTGCTAGCCTTGAGGACCGCAATTTCGGATGCATCGATCCGGCTCATCTGACCGGCACCTATGCCCAAAGTACGAAGACCCTTTACGTAGACGATGGCGTTGCTTTTCACATGCTTTACTACACGCCACGCGAAGTCTAGGTCCGACAGCTCCATTTTTGTCGGCGCACGCCGGGTGACACACTTCAGCTTGGCAGCCAACCCATCTTCCAGTGAGTCGTCCCGCTCCTGGCACAGCACGCCTCCGAGGAGGTGTCTCGCCTCCCAGCGTCGGCGAAGTGTGCCCGCGGCCTGCACCAGCCTGCGGTTTTTCTTCTTTTTCAGAAAGGACAAGGCGTCCCCATCAAATTCCGGTGCGATGATGATCTCGGTAAAGACCTTGTTGATAGCTTCTGCGACGACCAGCGTGCACGGGCGATTCATTACTACGATGCCCCCAAATGGCGACATGGTATCGGTGGCAAATGCATTCGCATACGCCTCTTCCAGGGTATCCGCACTGGCAACGCCACACGGATTGGTATGCTTCAGAATGGCGACCGTTGGCGCCGCATGACCAAACTCTGAGATCAGCGCAAGCGCGGCGTCAGCGTCCAAGAGGTTATTGTAGGAAAGGGCCTTGCCGTGCAGCTGCTCAAAGGCAGCGCCCAGGTCGCCAAAGAAAGCCGCTGCCTGATGGGGGTTTTCGCCGTAGCGCAGCGCGCTGCCCAAGGGCAGTCGAACGTCATATGCTGCTGGTAACGCGCCGACTGGGCTGGCGAAATACCGGGCGACCGCCCTGTCGTAGTTGGCCGTGTGTTCAAATGTGGCCAAGGCCAGTCGCCGTCGCATAGCCAAGGGGAGAGCACCGTGGTTGTTTTTCAGCTCCTCGCTCACTGCAGCGTAGTCCGAGGGAGAGGTCACCGAGGCTACGTAGGCAAAATTCTTGGCCGCCGCCCGTGCCATGGCCGGGCCGCCAATGTCAATGTTCTCGACCGCAGTTGCTTCAGTGACGCCCTCCTGCGCTACCGATTCACTGAATGGATAGAGGTTGACCACCACCATATCCACGGGACTGATTCCCAGTGCCGAACACTCTGCCTCGTCCTGCATGTCTCCTCTTCGCAGCAGCAGGCCGCCGTGCACTTTTGGGTGCAGCGTTTTGACGCGTCCGTCCAGTATTTCCGGGAAGCCGGTCACGCTGGAGACGTCTTCCACCGGTAGACCGACCGCCCGTAGGTGGCGCGCCGTACCTCCACTTGAGACGAGTGAGATGCCCAAGGTGTGCAGGGTAGCGGCAAAGTCGGCCAGCCCGCTCTTATCATACGTGGAGAGGAGCGCCCGTCGAACAGGTACCATATCTGGTAGCGGTGCGCTATTGCGTGCTTTGATCATGCTATGCTAGTACAGTGACTTTGCGACCATGGACGCATACCTTTCCCAGTGCCAATAGGCGCAAAGCCTTCGGATACAGTCGGTGCTCAACCGCGAGAACGCGAGCGGCGAGCAAGGCGGGCGTATCGTGCGGCAACACAGGCACGCTTTCTTGCAAAATGATGGGCCCCGTATCGTATTCCTCGTCTACGAAGTGGACCGTAGCACCGCTCTTCTTTGCAGCGGCAGCAAGTACTGCGGCATGCACGTGCCGACCGTAGAGTCCTCTTCCGCCAAAATCTGGCAGCAGCGCGGGATGGATGTTGACCATGCGGAGGGGAAACGCTGCCACCACCTGCGGTGGCACCTTCTTCAGATAGCCTGCCAGAGCCACCAGTTCGACCCTATGCTGCCTCAATAGGCCAAGGAGTGCGTCCGCGTACGCTTGCTCATGGGAGAAATCGCGTGACTTGAGCACCACTGCTTCGCAGCCATAGTCTTTGGCGATAGCCAGAGCGGCAGCTCGGTGTGTGTTAGAGACCAGAAGCGGACACGAAAGCGGCAGTGTTCCTGCTTCAATGGCCTGAAGGATCGCTCGAAAGTTTGAGCCGCCACCGGAGGCCAGAACGGCTAGGCGTTGCATCATCGGACTGGTCTCATTTTCTCGGATGCTTATACGCAACCTGCGGACGCAAAGGTTTTAAAACGATGCCAAAATGCTTACCTGCATACTGGTTCCAGCACCTTGAGCGTGCCGCCGTGCTGCGTTACCTCGAGCGCTGCCTTCGCTGCCACCGGAAGGGTTGCCCGCTCTGCAAAGTGCCCATAGGGGAGTCCTGTCGCTACCGGATACGGGGCGTCGCAAAAGTAATCTTCGAAGATTTCCCTGGGCGTGAGGACCGCATGGCTATGCCGCGGCTCCCAGCCCGAAAAGGCTCCCAGGACCAGCCCACCCAAAGATCGCAAAATTCCAGCCAAACGCAGTTGCGCAAAGAGCGCGTCGATTCGGTATGGTGCCTCGTTGACTTCTTCCAGTACCAGTATCGCGCCCTCAAGAGATGGCAAATACGGGGTCCCGATGAGGCGCGCTACCATGGAAAGGTTGCCGCCTAACAGTGGGCCCTGGGCCATTCCCGGGCGAATCACGCCCAGTGCCGGGAAGGGTGGAGGAAGCTCCCCGCGGGCTACCGCCAAAAAACGCGCCCGCACCTTGGGGCTCGACTCGGCGAAGTCTACCACAACGGGCCCCGAAAGGCCTCGCCATCCGGCACGGTGGTACAAAGCCAGATGCAGGGCGGTGATATCGCTAAACCCGATCAGCAGCTTACGGTGACGACGCGCGGCGGCGTAGTCAATGCGATCCAGGATTCGCAATGCGCCATATCCACCGCGCACGCACATTACAGCTTTGACACTTCCATTGCTAACAGCGTCATTGAACAAATGCGCTCGCTCCGCATCGCTGCCCGCAAGGTAGCCTCGCTGCGTCAGCCGAGAGGGCTGCCAATCCAGCTTGAACCCCGCTTTTTCCAGCGCCGTGAGTCCTAGGGCCAACCGCTCCGGCTCTCGTGGGGCGCTGCTGGGTGCCACTACAGCAATGGTATCGCCAGGAATTAGGGGGGAAGCCAGGTCCAAGGGTATGCGAACGGAGTATAAGGTCGAAAGATAAGCACAAAGCAATGGTCGCGGTTCGGCCACCAGAGTACTTCCCCAGGCTTTCATACGTGGCGCTGATGCAGCGCGCGGCGTGCTTCGTGATGGCCGACACCTTTCAGTACAGCCGGCAGTCATTTCAGAACCGCACGCGAGTGCGCAACAGTCAAGGTGCACAGTGGGTGACGGTTCCGCTCAAGGGCGGGCAACACGGCCAGCCGCAGGTCACTACGCACATTCGGCAGGTAGCCGCATGGCGCAAGCGGCATTGGAAAGCCTTTCTGTACAACCACAGCCGTACACCGTTTTTCTCGCACTACGAAGAGCCGATGGCGGACTTTTTTTCCGCTGAGTATACGTATCTGGCCGAGATTACCTGTGCTTCCATTCTGCTTACGCACCGACTCTTTGGCCTGCAGTCCACCCTTGTGCGTGCGTCCAGTTTGGCAGGACTGCCTGGCTCAATGCGGTCGGTGCTGCAGTCGTTTCCGGAAAAGGTGGTACTTTTGCCGCCGTCGGCGCCGCGGGTCGATCGTCAGCTGATACTTAGGGCTCGGGTCTTGCACTTTGCCCATCCGAATTATCGGCAGGCTTTTGACGGATTTGTGCCCGGCATGACGGCGCTTGATCTGCTATTTAACTACGGCCCGGATAGCTTAGCGGTACTGCAACGCGGCATCTCATTAGCGGAGATTTGATGGACAGCCAGATTTTGCACGAAGAATTGTTGTGGGGCATTGCGCTGTGGCGCCTCGTCACGGCGGCCCTTCTGTTGGCGCCAGGTCTGTTCAGCCGCCGGATTGTCCGATGGCTGGTGCGAAGGTTTATTCCTGCGCGGTACGAACAAGAGAAGGACTGGGCCGCTGACATCATAAGGCTCGTGCCCAAGCCGCTCAGCCTGGTGTTCCTTGTTGGCCTGTGGTACGGGGTCGGACTGGTGCTGAATCTGCCGGAAGTGCCATACAACGTGCGCCACTTCGTTTTGAGCGGGCTGCTGGTCGCGGTGGCCGTCGCGCTTGCCGCTACAGTGTTCAGGATCATTGACGTAGCCGCGGGTGCCGCCGGCCGCAAGGCCGCCCAAACGGACACGCGTCTTGACGACCAACTCATACCGCTCGCACGCAAGGCACTGAAGGTTGCCTTGGCGCTCGTCGTAGGCATCGGTATCATAGACAAGTTTGGCTACTCCGTAACCAGCCTGATTGCGAGCCTTAGCGTTGGCGGTTTGGCCTTGGCACTTGCGGCTAAGGACACTGTAGCCAACCTGTTCGGGTCGGTCGTCGTCTTTACTGACCGGCCGTTCAGCATAGGGGACTTCGTGAACATCTCGGGAACGGAAGGTGTCATTGAGGAGATTGGGCTGCGTGTTACGCGAGTTCGCAAGCTCGACAAGTCTCTTGCAACTATTCCAAACCAGTCCTTCACCACCTCGACACTAGTCAACTACTCTGACCGCAGCCAGCGCCGTATCCGTCTGAAGGTGGGGCTGCACTACAGCACAATGCCTGACGAGATTGCTGAATTCATCGCGTTGGTGCGAACAACAATCCAGAAGATGGAGGCTATTGACAACTCCAGCGTGATGGTGCATCTGGAGTCTTTGGATGACTCGAGCCTGGGCGTTCTCGTTCAGGCGTTTACCACCACGCCCGACTTTGATGCGTTTATGGAAGCGCAAGAGGCTGTGTTGATGAGTATTCTTAGACTTGTCGAAGCGCAAGGCCTGCGCATTGCCTTCCCTACGCGTACCGTATACCTTGAAGGTGGAGACGCCGTCGTATGAACACCTATTGGAAGAGCAACCTGAAGTACTTGGGCATCCTGCTCCCGATCTGGTTTCTTGTGTCGTTCGGGTTCGGGGTGCTCTTTGTCGATGAGCTTGACATGATCCGCATCGGCGGATTCAAGCTCGGCTTCTGGTTTGCGCAGCAGGGCGCCATCTACGTATTTGTTATTCTCATCTTCGTCTACGTCTACCTGATGAAACGGTTGGACGCCAGAGAAGGAGCCAGTTAGTGTCATGGACGCACAGGCCTGGACATTCGTCCTAGTAGGGCTGAGTTTCACACTCTATATCGGCGTGGCGGTGTGGTCACGTGCCAGGTCCACGGGCGAGTTCTACGTTGCGGGCGGGCGGGTGCCACCCGTGCTCAACGGCATGGCCACGGCTGCCGACTGGATGAGCGCCGCCTCGTTTATCTCCATGGCCGGCCTTATCGCCTTCATGGGCCGAGACGGTAGCGTATACCTTATGGGCTGGACCGGTGGTTACGTTCTGCTGGCCCTGCTCTTGGCGCCGTACTTACGCCGGTTTGGCAAATTCACCGTGCCGGACTTTGTGGGCGATCGGTACTACTCGCAGACGGCCCGGTTCGTCGCGGTCATCTGTGCGGTCTTTGTGTCTTTCACCTATGTAGCCGGCCAGATGCGCGGCGTAGGGATCGTGTTCTCCCGCTTCCTGGAGATTGGCATTGTCCCGGGTGTGCTCATCGGCATGGGAATCGTGTTCTTCTATGCAGTCCTTGGCGGCATGAGGGGGATCACCTACACTCAGGTAGCCCAGTACTGTGTGCTGATATTTGCATACCTGGTGCCGGCGATCTTTATCTCACTCCTTATGACGGGTCAGGTGGTTCCGCAGATCGGTTTTGGCAGCACGCTGGCGGACGGCTCGGGCACCTTCCTTCTGGACAAGCTGGACGGTCTTAGCGCAGAGCTGGGATTTGACGCCTATACCGGTGGCAACAAGGGTATGATTGACGTGTTCGCCATTACGGCGGCGCTCATGGTGGGTACGGCGGGCCTGCCGCACGTGATCGTCCGATTCTATACGGTGCCCCGTGTTTCAGCGGCCCGCAGCAGCGCAGGATGGGCACTCGTGTTTATTGCGTTGTTGTACACGAGTGCGCCGGCGGTAGCCGCCTTTGCACGCACGAATCTGCTGAATACCGTTTCCGAAGCACCCTATGACGCGATGCCGCCGTGGTTCAAGAACTGGGAAGCCACGGGTCTGATCACTTTTGAGGACAAGAACGGGGACGGGCACATCCAATACGTGGGAGATCGTACGGCCAACGAGTTGGTGATTGATCGTGACATCATAGTACTTGCCAGCCCGGAGATTGCTGGCTTGCCGAACTGGGTGATCGGCCTTGTGGCAGCGGGCGGCCTGGCGGCTGCTCTGTCTACGGCCGCTGGGTTATTGCTGGTGATCTCAACATCGGTCGCTCGCGACCTGCTCAAAAAAGGCCTGAGACCTTCCATCACCGAAAAACAGGAGCTGCTGACTGCGCGCATCACTGCAGGCGTGGCCGTCTGTATAGCCGGATACTTCGGGATTGATCCCCCAGGGTTCGTTGCCCAGGTCGTGGCGTTCGCGTTCGGGCTGGCTGCCGCGTCATTCTTCCCGGCGATCCTCCTGGGCATTTTTACCCGGCGGATGAACAAGTATGGAGCCATCAGCGGCATGATCAGTGGGATTGTGTTCACCGCCGCCTACATCATCTACTTCAAGTTCATCAGTCCTGAGCTCAACACCGAAGCGCATTGGCTCTTTGGCATTTCTCCAGAAGGAATTGGGACCCTCGGGATGACGATCAATTTCGCCGTGGCGTTGGTGGTTTCGCACTTTACGCCGGCGCCGCCAGCGACTATCCGGAATCTCGTTGACGAGATCAGGAAGCCGGGCGCTTAGGCCGCTGGCCACACGCTTGGGCCTAGGGGCTCATCAGGGCGACGCGCGTGGGCCGCAAGGGTACAGGCGGCTTCCGCACCGAGTGGCGATGCATTAGGCCATAAGCTGCGCGCTGCGTGGCAGGTCCAGGACGTTGTGCCGGTGGTGGGGTGTTCTTGTGGATTCTGCTGCCTATATTGAAGGTAGTCGTTCCCAATCGTGTTTAGGAGGTAGTCACTATGAAACCACTCAGCATATTCTTAGTCGCCACTGTACTGATACTAGTGACCGCGATTGGCTGTACGGACACGTCGGAAGACACGGAAATGGAAAATGGCGCAGTGGCGGCCGAAAATGGCGGCAGCGTTTGCCCAAGCCTGGTAGGCTCATGGGAGCTGGTACAAATCAATGAATCCGCCGGGGCTCTCAGTGGCGATTTCCAATCAGACCCCAACTACCATGAGGCGCCCACGCTTAAGATTCTTAACGAAACGCATTGGATGTTCATTCGGCAGTCTGCCGATGAATTCGTGCACGCTCAGGGCGGGCGCTACACGCTGGAGGTGGGTGGCTTCTATTCCGAATTCGTCGAGTACAGCGCCATTCCAGAGAATGTGGGTGCGCAGTTCATGTTTGAGTGCGAAGTCGTTGGCGATTCCATCTGGCACCATGTGGGGGGCGTTAGTGACAGCCGCTACGACGAGATTTGGCGCCGGGTTCAGTAGGCACGGATCAATGAACGCGCGGTAGTCGGCCGGTTGTGTCATACCACTGTTGGGCTGACAGGCCTCGGTCTTTTCTTGGACCCAACATGACATGAGGTGCGTTGCGCCCAGGAGCGGAGCGCTGGTCCAGTCGAGCTTTGCCGTAGAATTTCAGCTACTACCTTTCGCGCCTGCAGAATGGCAGAGGTGCGCGGCGTGGAAATTTCAGTCTAGCTATATTGGTGCGCCTTTGCTGGCGTACGTGCCGGCGCTGTTGTGCTCATAACGCCGATACCGGATGGATTTCGCACTGATTGACTACATCGTCTTTGGCGCTTATTGCCTGCTGATCGTCTGCATCGGCTTATGGGTGTCAAGGGAGAAAGCGGGACACAAGAAAGACGCAGAGGACTATTTCCTGGCCAGCAAGGCACTGCCCTGGTGGGCCATCGGTGCTTCGCTGATTGCCTCAAACATCTCTGCGGAGCAGTTCATTGGCATGAGTGGGTCAGGCTTTCGCCTAGGCCTCGCCATTGCGAGCTACGAATGGATGGCTGCGATCACGCTGCTATTGGTCGCGTGGCTATTCATCCCGATCTACCTGAAGAAAGGCATCTTCACGATGCCGCAGTTTCTGGAGGTGCGCTACGATGCGCGCGTGCGCACACTGTTGGCCGTGTTTTGGCTGTTGGTATACGTGTTCGTCAACCTCACCAGTGTTCTCTACCTGGGCGCGCTTGCCTTGAAGGGAATCATGGGTGTAGAGCTCTGGATCGGAATTGTTGCACTGGCCCTCTTTGCGGCAGCATATAGTGTATACGGCGGCTTGAAAGCCGTGGCTTGGACGGATGTGGTGCAGGTGGCCTTCTTGGTTGGCGGCGGCCTGCTCACCACGATTTTGGCCCTAAATGCGTTTGGCGACGGTCAGGGTCCGGTGGCCGGATTCTCGCGCCTTTTGGCAGAGGCACCGGATCGGTTTAACATGATCCTCTTCCAGGACGAGCTGCTTTACACTGATGACAAGGGAATCCTGCAGGATGCGTACGACCTGCTCCCTGGCTTGGGTGTGCTGCTGGGAGGGCTGTGGATAGCGAACCTATTCTATTGGGGGTGCAATCAGTACATCATTCAGCGGACGCTGGCCGCCCGCAGCCTGAAGGAGGCGCAGCGGGGCGTGGCCTTTGCGGCTTACCTGAAGCTGCTACTGCCACTAATCGTCGTTGTCCCCGGCATTGTAGCCTACGCGCTACACGCGCCGATCGGCGCTGCCGACGAAGCCTACCCCTGGCTTCTGAATGAATACGTCGGGCCAGGACTGAAAGGACTGGCGTTC
This sequence comes from Rhodothermales bacterium, assembly GCA_965262785.1. Lineage (GTDB taxonomy): Bacteria > Bacteroidota > Rhodothermia > Rhodothermales > Bin80. The sequence goes on along the minus strand of OZ253559.1, from coordinate 3,488,971 downwards.
GCGGCGCTTATTGCGGCGATCGTCTCCTCGCTGGCTTCGATGATGAACAGCACTGCAACCATCTTTACGATGGATATCTACCGCAACTATCTTAACAAGGGCGCTTCGCAGGCTGCCCTCGTGCGGACCGGCCGCCTCGTGGCCCTGATAGGAATGGCCATAGCGGTGTGCGTGGCACCGCTATTGTCATCGCTCGACCAGGTCTTCCAGTACATTCAGGAGTTTACCGGCTTCGTTAGTCCGGGCGTGCTTGCCATATTCATCATGGGCCTCTTCTGGAAGAAGGCCACGGCGAACTCCGCCTTGGTGTCCGCGTTGCTCAGCATCCCTTTGACCTGGTCCATGAAGTGGCTCCTGCCAGAGATGCCATTCTTGGACCGCATGGGAATTGCTTTCCTGGTGTCAATAGGCTTGATAGTGGTGCTCTCCCTCATTGAGGGCAAGGGGCGCGACAGCGAGTCGGGTATTGATATGAATTTGGGGGTACTACGTACGGACCCGTTGTTCGCAGGGCTGGCGTTCGGTGTTCTTGGCATTACGACGGCGCTGTATGTGCTGTTCTGGTAGCAGGGCCTGCAGGGTCATGGTAGGTTAAGAGAGCATGAAGGCTTTAGGAAGCGTTTCCAGCTTGACATCGGGGCGCTTTTTGGGGATATTTACAAGGTTAAGGAGGGCACGACCGCCAAAGCTGGCTGCGTGCACATGACCGACAGTGCCGCCGTCTCGCGCGCCGCGTTGTGCACACAAGGGTGCTTGGGTCGGTCCAAACTGTAAGTAACTCAAACTTATAACGATATCGTGGAGGAACGCGCTATGAGGGATGGACGGCTACTGAGCCTATTCGCGATTTTGCTGCTTGTCGCTTCGCCAGCGCTGGCACAGCGAGGGAAGATCGCTGGGACGGTGACGGACGGCGCAACGGGGGAAACGCTCCCGGGTGTCAACATCTTGCTGGTGGAGACCCTGCAGGGCGGAGCAAGCGATGTTGAAGGATATTACTTCATCAACAACGTGCGTCCGGGAACGTACTCGCTACGCGCCACGCTGGTTGGTTACACCGACGAGGTGATTCAGGAGGTGCGCGTGTCGACCGGCCTGACCTCAACCATAAACATAGAGATGGGTGAAGAGCAGATCGGTCTTGACGAAATCGTCGTCGTTAGCGAACGCCCGATCGTGCAACTTGACGTGTCAGCCAACGTCGCCAGCCTGAATGCCGAGGCTTTTGAGGACCTACCGGTGGCCGGGGTAACGGAGGTGCTGGACCTGCAGGCGGGCATTGAGCCGGGGTTGCGCGTTCGCGGCGGCGGTCTGAATGAGATCGCCTTCGTTGTAGACGGCATGAACATGCGTACGGGCCGTTCTCAACAGCCATTCACCAACATCAGCTACACCTCTCTGGAAGAGATTCAGGTGCAGACGGGCGGCTTCAATGCAGAGTACGGGAATGTCCGTAGTGGTATCGTGAACGTGACCACCAAGGAGCCCTCACGCACGCGCTACAATGTGGACGCTCTACTTCGCTACCAACCACCCCAGCCCAAAACGCTGGAAGGGCTTGGCGGGACCAACCTGGACAATTGCGACTACAGCGGGCGCGTAACCGGTGACTGCGACAGTTGGTTCATCCGGCCGTTCCTGGACCCTGCCGTGGCCTTGGACGGGACCGAAAGCGGTGCGTGGGATACTTACACGCAGCTTCAATACAACGCATTTGAGGGCTGGACGACGCTCGCCGAGCGCCTGAGAAACGACGAAGGATTTGATGTCACAGCTCAGGACATGCAGGACTACTTCAAGCACACGCATCGGAAAGACAACGCTATTGACATTCCCGACTATGAGGCCGACGTGACTGTCAGCGGGCCGCTGGTTCCGGGGCTGGGCTCTCAGCTTGGGAACCTTCGATTCCTGGTGTCCTACCGCGGAACGCAGAGCGCATACTTGTACCCGCAGTCGAGGGATGCCTTCAACAGCAATACGCTTCAGGGCAAGCTTGTCTCAAACGTCAGTCGTGGCATGAAGCTCACCATCAATGGCATGATGAGCACGGAGCGCGGCATTAACCAATCACAGAGCTCGGCGGACTTGCGGATGTATAACGGCAACATGCCTGCCTACCCGTGGTGGGGCGCCGGTGCGGAAATCGTGGATGGGATCAACCGAAGGGGCCGCGTGCTCCTGTCGGATGGTGCCTTTCCGCTGGCCAACATTGACCACTCGCTCGTGGGCGCAACGTTTACGCACACGCTCAGTGCCAGCACCTTCTATGAAGTCAGCCTCCAAAATCTTGCTACCAAATACCGTAGCCATTTCCCGAACCTGCGAGATGGGTCTTACATCGACGGAGATGGAAACTTTGTCCAGGTGCCGTACACGAATAACCTGGGCCGGCCAACGGAAGCCGGGCTCGCCAATCGGGACCGGCTCACGGAATTTGGGGGCACAACCGACCTGAACGGGGACGGCGTGCTGACTCCGTACGTGGTAGCCGACGAGCCGTTTGGATTCCTAGGGCAGGGTGGCAACCTTATAGGCGGTGCGGAGACTACCGGTGGCCACTGGGTCAAGACTCGTGATACCTCCGATGTAAGCGTCTTTACGGGTCGCTTTGATTTGACCAGTCAGCTCACGCGCGTGCTCCAGCTCAAGACAGGGGCCGAGCTGATCATCAGCGACTACGACCTGAACTACCAGCGTGTGAATTTGGCCCTGATAGGGCCGGAAGCGGAGCAAGACTTCCCATTTGCGCGGACGCCCATCCAGGGCGCGGCCTATGCGCAAGGCAAGCTCGAATTTCAGGGCATGATTGCGAATTTGGGCCTTCGCCTGGACTTCTTTGATGCCAATACGCCGTGGTGGGTCGCAGAAAATCCGTACGACCAGGCCTTCCGGAGCCGAGTTGACGGATTGGATGAGCTATTGGAAAAGGAAGATCCGTCGGCGCAGATCTTTGTCAGCCCGCGTCTGGGAATCTCGTTTCCTATCACGCTGGAAAGCAAGCTGTACTTCAATTACGGCCACTTCCGCCAGATGTTGAACCCATTTGACATCTTCGGAATCCAGCAGTCCCGCAATGGCGGCATTGATGTGCTCGGTAATCCGGACCACCCCATGCCGCTGACGGTGGCGTACGAACTTGGCTTTGACCAGAATATCGCGGGCCAGTTTCTGCTGCGCATATCCGGTTTCTACCGTGACATCCAGAATCAGCCGCGGGGCGTAACCTATCGGTCACTCGGCGGCGTTGTGGCCTATTCGACTAGAGAGCCTTGGAACTACAGAGATGTCCGCGGAGCGGAGGTTACGTTGACCAAGAGCCGAGGCAAATGGATTCGCGGCTTCCTGAATTACACGTACCTGCAGACGAAGGGCGGCAACTTTGGCTACGGCCAGTTCAACGAGAATACGTTTGAGCAGCGCAACTACCTGCGTACGTCGACCGACTACAGGTTGGGTGCGCCCTTGGCCGAGCCGTTTGCGCGTGGCAATCTCCTGCTGCTCACGCCAAGCAAGTTCATGCCAAACGTGCTCAACGGTGACCTGCTCGGTGACTGGCGGGTCAGCCTCTTGGGCGAATGGCGGGCAGGGACGCAGTGGACTTGGGCCGGCGGCGCGGCCGCACCGCCCGAGCTGCAGGAAAATGTGCGCTGGCGCAGCTACATGGGATTCGACCTTCGCTTTACCAAGCATATCAACACGCAATTCGGTGCCGCCCAGCTGTTCCTGGATGTTGATAACGTCTTCAATCGGCGCCATCTCTACAACGTCACAGGCTTCCACCCGGACAACCGAGACTTTGATCGCTACATGTGGTCACTACATCTGCCGGAAGACATTTACGACGAGCTGAATGCCGTTGACGGCAGCAAAACCTATTTGGAAAAGGTCACGTTGGGCGGCCTTCCGTACGTCTGGATTCCCGGCAATGACAAGCCTGGCGTGTTCCGTCATCCTGATGTGGACTACCAGCCAGTCGAGGCCGTCGGAAGCTTGGACAATGTTAGCGCTCCTGGAGCGGCAGCGTGGTACTGGGCCGCCGATACGGGCACATACTCGCGATGGGATGGCTCAAGTTGGAACCAGGTGCCCCAAGACCAGGTGGACCAGATGCTGGAAGACAAGGCATACATTGACATGCCCAACTTTCGGTTTAACACGTTTCTTAACAACCGCCGCGTCACGTTGGGCGTTCGGCTCACATTCTAGACGATTTCAGCTCGGCGGCACGGGTTCCGTGCCGCCGGCAGCTTTTCTCATTCAATCAAAACAGCAGGCACATGTATAGCTCTTGCTACTTTAAAAACCTTGTCGCTGCCGCGCTGCTTGTCCTTCTTGGTGCGACTGCGGCGCATGCCCAGTTCACGGCGCAGTGGCTGGACATCGGGACCTTTCACGGTACGTATGTCGAGTCTGGAGCGCAGGATGAGGTAAACTCAACTGCTGCGGATGGCATGGAGTGGCCAGCAATTCTTCGAAACAGCAGCCACTTTCGAGCAAAAGCGTTTTGGATCGGTACGAAGGACTGGACGGATCCAAATGGGCAGATTTGGCCATACTTTGTGGCTCGCATAGGGCCGCGCACCGCAGGTGCCGACGTAACCTTCCCCGTACAAAACGTTCTCCTGGGCAGGACGGAGGACACAATCGTAGAGGTGGACGGAGCGCTGTCTTTCGACAATGTGGCGGTCTTGGATGAAATCGACCCCGGCATTCCAGCGGACCGTATGGTGCACAACATCCACAATATGATTGTCGGGATTACGATTGATCGCAAGGCGTACGCTTGGGTCAACCAGGCGCACGATGATTACCACATCATCGAGTACGTCTACACGAATACGGGCAACAGCGACGACGATGAGGAGATAGAATTGGCCAACCAGACGCTGAAGGACACCTACTTCTTCCGGATTCACCGGTGGCGGGGCAGTCTTCAGGGTGCCTGGACGGTTAGTGGTGGTCAGGTGTGGGGCAAGTTCAGTATGGTAGACGTCGTTGGAGACGGGCATGCGGACTACCCGCTATCGTTCACTGCGCAATACCTGTGGATAGGTGTTGATCCTGAGGCGCAGTCACAGTATGACAGAATTGGCGCTCCGGTCTTTACCGAGAACACTTGGGTAGCGTCCGGCGATTCCCTTGGACGCCTGTCAGGCAGTTCCTTTATAGGGCGAACGACGATTCATGCCGACAATTCTCCGACGGACCAGAGCTATATACGGTGCACGCAGGCTACCATTGACAGCTGTCAGCCTAGGACCATGGGGTTCATGGATTCGGATGAAGCGTTGACGGCGGACGGATCGTCGCACGAGGACTACTACGAGTGGGGCATCCGTACTCGTGAGAACCCGGATCGGATCGCAGGTGGTTCGCAGCACATGTTTCCGCACTATGCCGACCGCATTGAGCCCAGCGGCGTATTCTGGGAAGCAAAGAACGATGCGTCTACCGGTAAACAGGGTGGGCACGCAGTAACGACTGCATATGGGCCCTACGACATCGGGCCGGGCGAGAGCGTTCGCATAGCGATTGTGGAGGCCGTTGGCGGTTTAGGTTTTGACGCTGACTACAAGATTGGGCGGGCATATAAACGAGGTGGGACTAGCCGTGACACGAAGCTGATCCAGTTTGATGCTAACAAGGATGGCACGATCCAGACAGGAGCCTTTGACTATACCATCAACCAGATCGATTCGGATGGCGATGGCATGTTTGACTCCTTCGGCTGGGGTTTGGAGGAGATGACCAAGAATCAGTGGGTCATGACATCAAGAGATTCGCTCTTCACGACGCTGCAGCGAGGGATCAACCTGTACGCCGCCAGTAACAACATGTCCACGTATCCGATTCCGGAGGCGCCACATGCGCCGCTGAAGTTTAGCGTGTTTGGCCGGCCCGACAAGGTCGACATTGAATGGACGCCTCCTACCGGTGGTCCTTCGCGGACCAAGTGGCTGCTGTATCGTACGGACCTGTGGGAGGATCATCTGTACACGACTGGCTGCACCGAGGACTCAAATTTCGGTGGTGGCATGGTTGATGGTTCAGCCGGGCAGGCAGAATGCGGCTATGAGCTTATCGCGGAGTTGGATGCCAACGCCACGTCGTATGCGGACACGGATCCGGTACGTGGTACAGACTATTACTACTACCTGCAAGCTGTCGGCGGCTCGCAGCCGAACGATCCAGACGGCATTACCGGCACCCCGGGTGGCTTCCCCTTGCGGAGTTCGCGCTCTCTGACGCAGACATACCAGCCGGTCAACCTGAAGCGTCCACCATACGGGGAGAGCGGTACAGTTGCTGATGCGCGCATTGTCCCCAACCCTGTAAACCTTGGTGCGGACAACACTGTACGTTTCGAGCAGGAAGATCGCGTAGCATTCTTCAACATCCCGGGTGACTGTACCATTAAGATTTTCACGGAGATCGGTGAGCTTGTACATACTATCGTACACGATGACGGAAGTGGTGACGAGCTTTGGAACCTGACCACGAAGTCACGCCAGCTCTTGGTGAGTGGTATCTATATCGCGGTCATTACGGATAACTCCAACGGAGAGGAATCCGTATTGAAATTCACCGTCATACGCTAACAACGGAGGCCCCAGCCTTCGGGCCGGGGCAAACCAAACAGGCAACACAAAACAGTACAGCTGCTATGAATAAGCGCTATTGTATCACCTTGATGGCCTTGGTGCTTCTACTAGGCTTTGCGCCTTCTGCATTCGCCCAGCAAGGCCTGACGCCGGATACGGAAGTCACCACGGACAAGCGGGCACAGACGGGTATGAAGTTCCTTAGCACGTCAGTTGATCCGAGGGCATCTGCTCTGGGCTCTGCACTCACCGCAGATTTTGAAGGGTCATCGACCTCCATGTTCTATAACCCGGCCAGCATGGGATTCATGCCAGGGAAGTTTTCTGCTTCGGGTGGCATTCTCCAGTTTATCGCCGACATTAGCTATACGCAGGCCAGCGTGGCTTTCAGGCCAGGCGGCGGCAATCTGGGCGTAGTAGGTGTTTCGGTTGTCTCCGTGGACTACGGAGAGTTTTTGGGCACAATACGGGCCGACAATGAGTCTGGCTTCATCGATACAGGTGCGTATTCACCTACGTCCATGGCTGTAGGACTTGGCTATGCCCGCTCATTCGGTGACCGGTTTTCGGCCGGCGCCAATATCAAACTCGCGTTTCAGGACTTGGGTAGTGACTTCGTTACGAGTCAGGATTTTGCTAGCGGGGCGGTGGAAGCGACCGACAGCTACAGCACGCAGACCGTTGCTTTTGACTTCGGCGTGCTCTATTCGACGGGCTTCCGCAGTCTTACCATCGCCATGATGGCACGCAACTTTGCGGCTGAGCAGACCTATGTACGCGAGCGATTTGAATTGCCGCTGACCTTCCAGATAGGCGCGTCTATGAACATGACGGACCTGACCAGCCTGGATCCTGATTTGCACCGGCTGCAGTTGAACGTGGATGCGCAACGTCCACGTGACTTTGCGGAGCACGTCCGTTTCGGACTGGAATACACATTTATGGGTATTGCGTCCTTGCGTGGAGGCTTTGAGCAAGCTGTCGTCAGCGAAGAGCAAGGCTTCAGTGCGGGTGCAGGCGTTCGCGTTGGCGCCGGTGGCGTCAACTTTGGCGCAGACTATGCCTATACGGACTTTGGCCTGTTCGGTGCTGTGCACCGGGTTGGCGTGAACATAGGACTGTAGGCGCTAACTGCATAGCGGGCCAGCGCGAGCTGGGCCGTAAGTAATGGGCGAAGGATCCGGGTGGAAGCCGGGTTCTTCGCTCATTTTGCGTATACGTGTTGCGCATGATTGCTCCACCCAAGGCTTCCGGCATAGCGGTGCTGCTTGCCCTGGCTACTTGGGGGTGCACATCTGACGTTTCTCAAACGGCAGTGGGGCCACTCATCGCGTTTACGGATGTGGCGCAAGAGTCCGGGATCGGCGCCTTTATGCATGACAATGGGGCGGCGGGGGACAAGTACTACGCGGAGCAGATGGGCTCGGGCGGTGGATGGATTGACTACGACGGCGATGGCTGGCTCGATATCCTTTTGATGGGCGGCGGGCAGTGGGAACGCCCGCCCAAGTATGGCTATCGCGCCTTGTGGCTGTTTCGGAACCTCGGGGACGGGACGTTTGCAGACCGCACGGTGGAGGCTGGTCTGGCAGGCGTGGATGCTTACACCATCGGGATGGCTGCCGCAGACTATGACAATGACGGCGACGCGGACTTCCTGCTGACGAATCTGAATCACAACATGCTTTTTCGCAATGACGGCGGTGTCTTTGCGGAAGTGGGAAAGCTGGCCGGGGTTTCCGAGCATGATGAATGGAGCAGCTCTGCGATATTCCTGGATGCCAACAACGACAGATGGCTTGACGTCTATGTGGGCAACTATGCAGACTGGACGCCAGCTACTGACAAGTTTTGTCCTGAGGGGGCAAATGTTAAGCTCTACTGCGTACCGGCAGACTACGAAGGCATGTCTAGCCGCTTTTTCTGGGGTAGCGAGCAGGGAGTCTTCAGGGATGGTACCGATGAGGCGGGTTTGCATTTCAAGTATGGCAAGTCCCTGGGCATGGCGGAATTGGACTACAACCGGGATGGTTGGAGTGACTTTGTGGTTGCGAATGATGGTGAAGGGGACCTGCTGTATGAAAACAATCGCGTTGGCACGTTCAGTGAGCGAGGCGTACTCAGTGGTGTGGCATTCAGCGAACATGGGGAGGCGCGGGCCGGCATGGGTATAGATGTGGGGATCGTGGACGAAACGGGCGAACCGTCAATCTTTGTCGGAAATTTTTCGGAAGAGATGATCGGCGTATATCGCCACACGGGCAGCGGCCTGTTTCTGGACCGGGCAGCGTCGTCCAGGATCGGGCAGCCTAGCCTTAACACGCTGGCATTCGGTCTATTTCTGTTCGATGTGGAGCTTGACGGGGATCTGGATCTCTTTGCCGCAAACGGGCACGTTTACCCGGATCGACTGGTAGACCAGGACAAGATCACTTATCGCCAGCGCTCACAGATATTCGAAAATACCGGACAGGGCCTCTTTCAGGAGGTTGCTCCAGAAACTACGCCTCCACTTGGCGTGCTAATGGTGGCGCGCGGTGCCGCATATGCAGACTATGACAAGGACGGAGACGTAGACATTCTGATAACGGAGAACGACGGGCCGGCTCATTTGTGGCGCAACGACCACACGGGTAACAACTACCTTCGGGTTTCCGTCGAAGGCCGGTCGGGCAACCGTGATGGACTTGGCACCCGCATCGTAGCACTGGCAGGGGGCAAGCGTCACGAGCGCCGAGTGCGCTCGGGGTCGAGCTACCTTGCTCAAAACGAGCTCACGGTAACCTTTGGGCTTGGAAAGGAAGAGCACGTCGACAGCTTGTGGATCTATTGGCCCATGGGCGAAGTGCAGTTGGTTGGTCCGCAGGCAGCAAACCAGGAATTGCATCTTGTTGAAGGTGAAGAATAGCCGGACCCAGATCGCGATGCTGGTACTGGTCTATGCCGGGTGCAGCCAGCCAGTCCAGAAGCCCGAGGCGCCTGCGATGTTTGTGGACGTTACGGAGTCAGCTGGACTGGCAGGCTTCGCGCATACCAATGGCGGGTTTGGCGAGTCATGGGCGCCGGAAATCGTCGGAGCGGGGGCAGGATTTCTTGACTATGATGGTGATGGATGGGTCGACATCATCCTGGTGGTCGGTGGCGCATTTGAGGGTGAGATTGGTTACCGTGGGCCGTGTCTGCGGCTTTTCCGCAATCAGGGTGACGGGTCGTTCGAGGAAGCAACACAGTCGGCAGGACTGGCCGAACTGGCTGCATACGCGTTTGGCGTAACCGTTGGGGATTACGATAACGACGGGGATTCGGATGTCTTCGTGACGACCCTGTACAGGGACCTGCTGCTCCGCAATGACGGTGGCACCTTTGCGGAGGTAGGGGAGGAGGCGGGCATTGGCGACGCAAGAGAGTGGAGCACTTCCGCACTCTTTTTCGACGCGGAAAGGGATGGCTTTCTTGACGTGTACGTCGGAACGTATGTAGACTGGTCGCCGGAAAAGGACCACTACTGCGGCTTTGAGGGCGAGAAAGTGTACTGCACACCTGAGGTGTACGATGGTATCTCAGCTCGCTACTACCACAACCAGGGCGACGGAACCTTTGTGCTCCGCACACAAGAAGCGGGGTTTCTTACGGGTATCGAGGGCAGGCGCGACAAGACGCTGGGGGTTGCGTCCTTTGACGCAAACCACGACGGTTGGCCTGACGTGGCGATAGCCAGCGACACCGAGCGGGACATGTTATTTGTGAACGACGGAGATGGCACCTTCACCGAAACAGGAATTCGGAGCGGTATCGCGTATGACCTGCATGGCACCCCGCGGGCGGGAATGGGTATCGACGTTGGCGTGGTAGACTCCACGGGAGAGCCATCGTGGTTTGTCGGCAATTTCTCGGGTGAGATGGTGGGGGTCTATCGTCATACAGGCGACGGTCTCTTTATGGAACGGGCTGCAGCCTCACTGGTGGGGCGACCGACTCTCAAGACACTTACCTTTGGGCTGTTTCTATTCGATGTGGACTTGGATGCGGACCTTGATCTGTTTGTCGCCAATGGCCATGTCCAGACGCATATTGCGCGGATCGTGGAAGGAGTGACTTTTCGGCAGCCTGCGCAGCTTTTCTTGAACAAAGGCGGCGGTCGCTTCGCTGAATTTGCGGCACAAGGGCCTCTGCTGCAGGCGATGGTCGCCCGTGGTGCTACATATGCAGACTATGACAAGGATGGCGACCTCGATGTGCTCGTCACGGAAAACCACGGCCCGGCGCACCTTTGGCGCAATGAGACGCAGGGTGGCCGGTGGCTGCGTGTGCGCCTTCAGGGGCGGCAGAGCAACCGGGATGGCTATGGCGCACTGATTGTGCTCCACAGCGGTGAATTGCGCCAGTTCCGCGAGCTCAGAGCCGGATCCAGCTATCTGTCACACCTGGAATCCGTGGCGACCTTCGGCCTTGGTGCTGCTGCTTCGCCCGACAGCATTACGGTGCATTGGCCCAGCGGTACGGTAGATCGTGTAACCTCGGTGGTCGTACGTAGCGAAGTGCTGATAGTGGAGGGAAGTACCCATGCACAATAGGCTGTACACGGCGCTGATTCTTGCAATGCTGGCCGCGTGCCAGGCGCCTGAGGGAACAGGTGTGGCGGTGGAGACACCGGCGCTGCCGGCTGTAGCCTTTGAAGATGTAACATTTCAGGCGGGGCTTGGAGACTTTAAGCATGTGACCGGGGCTTTCGGCCTGAAGTGGTTTCCAGAAACCATGGGTGCTGGCGCTGGCTTCCTGGACTACGATGGTGACGGGCTACTCGACATCATGTTGGTGAATGGCAGCCTTTTTCCGTCGCGCAACGAGCCTGAGTCGCCAGCGCTGCGCCTCTATCGCAATGTGGATAGCACCTCCTTCGAGGATGTCACGCATGAAGCGGGACTCGGGAAGATTCGCGCGTATGCCTTTGGCATTACGGCTGCGGACTACGACAACGACGGGGACACGGACGTATTCGTGACTACACTGTTTGAGAACCTGCTTCTGCGAAACGATGGGGGCGTGTTCACAGCTGTGACGAAAGCTGCGGGGCTTGCTGACACAGCCGAATGGAGTGCGGCCGCCGTGTTCTTTGATGCTGATAAGGACGGCTTTCTGGATCTGTACGTTGGGAACTACGTGGACTGGGGACCGGACAAGGACATTACCTGTAACCGGGTCGCGGGTCGCAAAGCGTACTGTACGCCCGAGCTCTACAATGGCCTTTCAGGTGGGTTCTACCATAACAATGGCGACGGGACGTTTACACGGCAGCCTAGCCTGTTCGACACGGCACCCGGCAAGACGTTGGGAGCCTTAAGTGTGGACTACAACCTGGATGGATGGCCAGACTTGATCGTTGCCAACGATACGCAGCGCGACCTGCTATTCGAAAACCAGGGCGACGGCACTTTTGTCGAGAAAGGCATCTATAGTGGGATCGCATTTGACGAAAATGGGCGCGCACGCGCCGGGATGGGGCTGGACGCAGGCGTCATAGACGAGTCCGGGGAGGTGACGCTGTTTGTGGGGCACTTTACCGCCGAGATGGTCGGCGTTTATCGTCACACGCAGGACGGCTTTTTTGTAGACCGGGCCGCGATATCGCAGATCGGACGTCCCAGCCTTCGCACACTTACCTTCGGGCTGTTTCTATTTGACGTGGAACACGACGGGGACTTGGATTTGTTTACGGCCAACGGTCACATCACCGAAGAGATTGGGCTCGTGGAAGAAGGCATCACCTACCGACAGCGCCCGCAGCTGTACATAAACCAGGGTGGTGGCCTTTTTGCAGAGCTCCCCCCGACTTCACATGCATTGCTTGCGCGCGAAATCGTAGGCCGCGGAGCGGCTTATGGTGACTACGATCGTGACGGAGATCTGGATGCGCTGGTGACCGAAAATGGAGGGCCAGTCCACCTTTGGCGTAATGACACGCCTACTGGTGGCTACCTTGAGGTGCAGTTGGAAGGCACGAAAAGCAATCGGGACGGTGTGGGGGCGCGCGTAGTGCTGATGGCGGACGGAAGGCGACAGGTGCGCGAGGTGCGGGCTGGAGCCAGTTACCTCTCCCAGTCGCAGCTGTGGCCGCATTTCGGCCTTGGCGACGCGTCGCAGGTGGATAGCCTATGGGTGTATTGGCCAAGTGGGGTGGTGCACCGTGAGGGACCGGTGGCAGCGAATCAGGTTGTGCATGTCGTAGAGCGCTAAGCTTATGAGGGTGACTGTAATCGCGTGACTTATGTTTGTGCTGCTGAGCGCGTGCCACCCGCCTGAGGAAACGCTCAGCGCGGAGGCCAGAGCGTTGCTGTGGGATTTTCAGGAGTCCCACGAGCGAGGCAACTACACGCGTGCGCTGGCGCTCTTGGGCAGCATTTTGGAGTTTGCACCTGCAATCCCCGGTGGCCGAGCGAGCGGCGCACGACTTCGACCTCCAGTTTGGGCGTAATCCTGCTTTGCGGCCCGGCTGGGGCCGGTCTTCGAATCCCGGGAGATTCTCGCCATCATGCCGGTCCAGGCACCGCTGCACGGTCGGCAGCGAGACGTCTGCCTTGCCGGCCAACCCGTCGGCCGAATCCAGGACGATCTGGGCCCGCTCTGCGCGCCACTGCGGGCTCGTACCCAGCCCTTGAACTCCTTGTGGTCCCCAGGTTGAGTTCGAATCTTTCGCAACGTGGCCATGCATGAAGGATGGCGCCCGCTCCGCGTCATGACCATTGCACTTAAGAGCCGCAACATTAGCTTGCAGATGGTACTTGTAGCTTATGGGCATTGGGCAAGAACCTCGTGATCAACTGACTATATTCAGCATAGTACTGGTCCCAGTCAGCGCCTTCGTACTCCTCTGGACTGGCGCGCACTCTATCGCTGACCAGCCGGGCGCATACCGCGTCTGCAGTGACTTCCGCCAAAACGACTCGAAAGTGTTTCGCATCCTGACCGTCAAATTTCGGCGCAGGACCGAGATACCTATGCAGCGCCGGATGGCGGGCAGCTATCTCGAGCACGTTTTGCCTCCACCGATACCGCTGATTACCGAGACTGATGTCCTCGAGCTTAATCTTGATGCCCGCCCCTAGCGGCTCGACGCCAAAAAGCTCAGCAGTGGCTTCGTTGGCTCCGATTTTCGCGGTTATGATACCATTTGTCTCTTTCTTGCCCGCTACGCCTATCCGCAGGTCACAGAGCGCCACGCCAAGTTCTTTCCGAGGCCAAAGTGTCGGGTCTCCAGACACCCTGAAACGGCTGTTGTCCACGGAGACTGTGATGCGCGTGGGATCGCTGACTAGCGAGGTCGGAGCCAGAACCTGCACTCGTTTCTTCGTCCGACCCAACTTGATCCGATATCGCTGCCTCTGAAAGCAAAGCGTGTCGATGTCCTGATACCGGTCAGCCTCAGATTCGAGCACTTCAACCATACACTCCGCCGTGATGGGCCCAACCCTGGCTCTAATACCCGTGGCCGAGGTGGGACGAACCCCTTTCAGATTCCATGTCGCCCGCAACACCTCTCCTTCAGTAGGATGTGACTGTAGTGTGACGAATCGCTTGTCAGTTGCAACCTCGGGAGTGAGGCATTCGACCTGGACCGATGCTCCGCTCTCGATCTCGGGAAAGGCACTTTGTCTGACGCTAAGGAAGCATCGGATCGAGTGGCCTTGGATAATCTGAGCGAAAGGCGGACTGAGACTGTAGCCTCGCTTCTGGAAGAGTCGGCCCGTTGCACCTTCTGGGTCGCGTGATGACTCATACTCGGACCCGAAGCGTTCCATGAATTGTGTCGCTGCTCGTTCGAGCGCATCTAGCCGCGAACGCGTGGCCCTACTCTCAACTGTAGCACGTTCGCTCTCTGCCCTTGTCCTTTCTTTTTCAACAAGTGGCCGGAGGCGCTTGAGCGCCTCGGCGAACAGTGCCTTAACAAACGGATGGTCTCGAGTAAGACCCGACCGTCTTGACGGATCGAGAACCGGCATCGGGTTTTGGGGGTCGTCCTCAGCGCGCTCTTCAAGACGTTGATCGAAGTCATTCCAAAGGTCATCTATGTAGTCGCAAACGAGGCGCCCGAAGAACTTGCGTGCATGCGGATCAGTTTCAAGCTCCCTGTCAAAAAGCGTCGCTTCGTGAACGGCGTGCCGGGACTTGATTAGGATGCCTCCGCGGCGAAAACGGTCTTGCTCGCGTTCGAGCACCTCGCTGGTTCGCCTTATCGTGAGCTTTGCCGTCGCACCGGGGTACTCGGGCACGTCGAACGACCGCTTCAGTCGATCTTTCCCACCAAGAGCAGGAGCCTTAATTGGGACTGCGGCCGTTCGCCCGTCCTTGAGGGACACTTGTCGCCGCGAATCGTGGAGGATGTCTCGCAAGGCCACAAGCCTGCCGAGGTTCTTCCGTAGATTGTCGGCGCTGGGAATCCTCTGGCTCGGCTTAAGCATGAGCGTGACGAGAGTGCCAGTTCCTTCCCCAATTCCCAGTCGAATTCGGACCTTGGAAGTGATTTCGACGGACTCGAAGAGCTCAAAGTCGAAATAGGGGGTTATACGGCATTTGTGTATCCGGCCGTCACCGGCTATCGACTCGAACGTGACCGTGCCTAGGGCGGCGATGTCTTTGGCCCCGCGCGAGTTGGTCCCGCGTACTGGCAAGCCTCGCTCGAGACCGCTGACCCTCCCACCCGTCCTCCCGATCTTCTGATCCATGACGTCCGACGTCATCCCGTCAGCGAAGTCACGCACGCGAAGCGTGGTGGGATCGCCCGCCGCACGGCGCCTCACGATCTCGATTTCGACTCGGCCGGGAAACTCAAGGACTTGGTAGCGGTCATCAGCATTGGTTACCAGCTCGACAATCGCGTCATAGACATCCCGGATCGCGATGTTGGAGTCTTGGATGAGGCGCCGAGTCCCCTCTAATTCCACCTTCCTTGTAATGATCGGCTGCATCATGGTCATCATTCTCCCTGTCTAGGCTTCATTGTTACTTGGTACACAGTCTTGCATGCATCCGCACACCGCAGGACATCTTCCTGCTTGGAGATCCTCGCCGCTGTACGAACAATTTGGAACCGTTTGACCAAGACCTCCCGCGGTGCGTCGACGCGGCATCTAACCAACTCCGCTAGTCTGCCGATGTCTGGGCTGAAGTCAGCGGGGTCCGTCACGAAGTCTGCCATCAGCCGGTGGGCTCGAATGCGTTCGAGCTGCTTGAGGACCTTCGGCCAATGCTTCTTGAGATGGCCCGCTAACCTCCCAATGCCTTCGGACCGCTGCTGCTTCAACAGAATCCAATTCCCCCCGGCTGCGGTCAGGATCCAGCCGTCAAGCTGCGGGTCGTGCTTCGTCCAGCTGGACTGGCCTCTATGCTGGCCGGTGCAGCCTTTGACAAAGGCTCCGTGCGTGGGCTTTGGGGCATCAGTGAATGCCACTTGAACAATGCCCTTGTCCGGCAGAACTGGAAAGCTCGTCCAAGAGAAGGAATCTGGAAAGATCTCGTGCTCCTTGCGGGTTTTGTCCTCTGTATGTATGCGACTGACTACCCCGCCCAGCAGGTGGAGCGTCCAGACAACGAATTCTCGAATGGACGTTGGTTCGTTCAGAATGCGTCGAGAGTCGCTGGATCGTGGGCAGTCGTTGGTATCATGACCGTCTGCCTTGGTTTACTTGTCTACCGAAGCGCCGGTCATCGGCTCGTGCTCGGGCTATGGTCGGATCGCTCTGATGCTGGATTCGCCTGTAGCTAAGGTCCACTGGGCTGACTGACGGCACGCAAAGTCGCGTACGCGTTCTCCTTCCCACAACCGACCGAGAACGTTCCGTTTGCATTCAACTTACCTGCTATGCTTGCCCAGTTCTCTCCGCGCGTCCAGTCGATCGTGTCATCGGAAAGGAAGGCTTTGGCTGATTCGAGTCTGTCTTCGTCGTGAGTTTACTCTTTGTCATATCGCTCCGACGCTGACTAGGGCAGGTACGGAATTCAGCACACGCCCACAATCCTTGAATGCAGTAGAACCAAACCGCGAGAACACATCGCCGAGTCAATTCTTCGCTGCCCTCCCGAGTCGTGGCCAGTCCACGAGGTCCCGGCCCTGCGAGTCCGTGGTGGGGATCCGTTTGGCTCCGTAGGTAACCGCGGTGAGCCCAAGCCCGGTCGTGGATACCATCATACGCGCCTTCATGGCGGTGACTACGGCTGGCGAACGCACAGTGACCTGTCGCTTAGTCTGGACGAGCGGGACCTTCAGTACCTTGAGCATATCCCGGGCCACCGTCGCCCAAGGATCCGCAAAGTATCGTGCCACGAGAAGGTTGGGATTTACGCTGACCCCCTTTCCGGCAATGTCTGCGAACCACTTGGCGGCCTTCTTGACGTCCTCGTTGTGAATCACGAGGACAGATACCCGTTTTCCAAAGACCAACTGCACCTGGGAGTACTTAGCTTCCTTCCACTCAAGTCTCGCTGAATCTGGTCGTAGAAGGGCGTCAGGCGCTGGACGAGCCACGCTGTAACCGGATCATTTTTCGCCCTTAATAGGAAGGCCCGGCCCGGTTCTGCCACGTCGTATGAGCTCATGCATCGAAAGGGTCGCTGTGAATGAGTAATTGTCGATTTCCATCGCTGCCACAGCCCTCTCGTACCTCATCGAATCGCTACTTGCAGCCCAAGTGTCAGCATCGCGGGGAAGCAACTGGCTTGGGCAATATATTTACCTGAGATCTACTACGCAACCCTCGAATTCGCAAATTACCTACTCGGGGTATCGCGTTATCTCTCCACACGCCATTGAATCGCCGGTCTAGATCGCCTCGAGGAATCACGGTTTATCCTCTCGGTGTTGGCCTGTCCGACCTGTTAGATTCCCTGCTAGCATTGTGCCGATAACGCACTCCCCTGCGGGGGCACAACTACGGCAAGAATGGCAGGCCTAAGTTCCACGTCCCGCCCGGCCTACGAGGTACTCTCGGCGGGCTGGGGATGTACACCACCGCACGCATACACTGCTCGGGCTATGGATGAGGACCACTGACGGTCACGATGCTGCAGACAGCATCGGCAGAGCAGGTACATGCCTGCGAAGCACGCACACACACGATACAGGCCTGGACATCGCTGTGCATGCCATTACAACTCCTACACGTCCAAAGTCGGGCGTCCAGAGTAGAACATTACGATCCCGGTAACGGCGTTACCCAGCCGGACCTACCCTGGAAAAAGACTAAATTCATCGCGCATGACCTTATATGTTAACTTGTAAAGCCAATAATGTTGCCAAGCGGGAGCGCTGAGCTTATGAGGGTGACTGTAATCGCGTGTCTTATGTTTGTGCTGCTGAGCGCGTGCCACCCGCCTGAGGAAACGCTCAGCGCGGAGGCCAGAGCGTTGCTGTGGGATTTTCAGGAGGCTCATGAGCGAGGCAACTACACGCGTGCGCTTGCGCTCTTGGACAGCATTTTGGTGTTGGCACCTACGAGTCCACGTTTGCACTTCTTGCGCGGCGATGTGCTTTCGACCCTGTATCGATTCAAAGAAGCGGATGAGGCGTTTTCGCGTGCGCTTCAGATTGACGCACGCTACCCCAGCGCAGCATACCGCATGGGCAACAACGCCTTCTTTCTTGGCCAAACTCGCGAGGCGCTTGCCCATTACCAACGAGAACAGAAGGTGCTGCGCTCACGCAAGGACTCGTCCAGCTCCAGTGCGGTGTGGGCCCAAATCGGGCGCATGTACGCACGGCTCGGCGTAGGTGACAGCGCACGCCTCGCATACGATCGTGCGATTCGAGCTGATGCCACAAACGACCAGGCGTGGGGATGGATGGCCGAGCTGTCCGAGGATGCCGGACTCATGGAACAGGCGCTAGAGGAGACCCAGGTGGCCATTGCGCTAGATTCCAGCGTGCCCTCGTATCAGTACCTTGCCGGAGCGTTGCAATTCCGATTGGGAAACTTTGCAAGCGCTGCGAGTCACCTTGAATCAGTGATCGAGGCGGAGCCTTGGCATGCGGGTGCGCACTATAACCTTGGTCGAAGTCTCGTTTCCCTAGGGCGAGCGGAAGAGGGTGCCTGGTACTTGGACGAGACGGATAGCCTGCAAGCGCTGCAGGCCGATATCATACTGGCTAAGTTCGCTGCTCAGCAGCATCCACAAGGCCGAAGCGAATGGATTGTCTTGGCTATGCTGTACGAACAGGCAGGGCAGGTCGAGGAGGCGCGTCAGGCGTACCGTATTGCTCGCCAGCTTGAAGCGCCGAACTAATGGAAAAAAAAGCGGGTTTTTGGACAGTCAACAAGTCGGACAAAATGCGTACAGAGCTGCTAATTGGAATCATTGCGTTTGTGGTCAGCTGCGGAGAGCAAGGTCGCTCGATCACGGAAGCCAAGCGCCAGAATCTCTCCCCGCATGTCGCGCAGTTCTTGATAGAGGGACAGCGCGCGCATGAAGCAGGGGTATACGACATGGCGTTGGCGTATACCGACAGCGTTGAGGCGTATGCGCCGGATCTGGCGGACCTGCATTTTCTACGCGGCGCCATTTATACGCGACTGAACCGACCGGATGTGGCGCAGGCCGCGTACGAAACGGTTTTGGAGCTCGACCCTTGGTATCCGGGTGCGCGTCACAACATGGGGCTTAATGCGTTTCGGCGCGGGCAGCTCCGAAGTGCGATTAACTTGTACCTGGAGGAGGAATCGGAGGTCGGAGGAACGGCCACACTCTATCACGAGCTGGGGCGTGCCTATGCCAAGTTGGGGGAGCCGGACAGTGCGCGAACTGCCTATGAAGCCGCCATCGCCCTCGACAGCACGCACGCCACTTCATACATGTGGCTTGGCCAGCTTCTCGAAGAAGCCGGAGATTTGGAGGCTGCCTTGGAGTTGTCCTTGAAAGGGCTGGCACTGCAGCCCACGGACCTGGACTATCAGTACATCGTCGGAACACAGTACCGCCGGTTGGAGCAACCCGAGCTGGCAATGCCCTACCTTGAGCCAGTCGCGATGGCTTGGCCTTGGCACCAGGGTGCGCAGACCAACCTTGGGCAGGTGTACATGCAATTGGGACGAGAAGAGGAGGCTCGCGACTATTTTGCCAGGGCCGATGTAGCGCAGCAGCAGGCGCAGGCTATCAGTGAAGCGGAGGAAGCAATCAACTACGATCCTGACATGCTGGACAACTGGATTCACCTCGGTGACCTGCTTCGCCAGAGCGGACAGTATGGGCGCGCCATTGAGGCGTTTAAGAATGCCGCGGCAAGGGACATGCCCTTGGGAATGTGGCTGGGGATACAGAGTAACCTGGCGTATTTGCACTTGCAGGATGGCGATGTGCAGCGCGCCGTGGATCTCTTTGAGATGGTATTGCTTAATGACTCCACGATGGCCACCGCATGGGTAGGGCTAGGTGTTGCTTATGCGAGTCAGGATCGTTTTCAGGATGCGCGGCACGTTTGGGAGAGAGCACTGGTCATTGAGCCGCAGAATTCCACAACACGAAGTAACCTTGCACAGCTGGCCAAGATGTCGAAGGCAGGGGAGTAGAACTAGAACCTCATAGCGCTTTGGCCCCGCAGTCAGGTGGCCACACGTGCAAGGCGAACCAACGGAAAGGGTTGCGAAATGGTCTGGAGCAGCTTAAGGCTTTGCAGCGTTGTGCTTGTGTTGCTTGCAGCAGATGCTGCCCCGGCATCAGCGCAGCATCTGAAGGACGGGGACTGGGTAGGTAGGATTATCCACCTTACTGGTCGAAGTATGGAGGTGCACTATCAGGTACGCACGCGTGCCGACAGTCTGCGGATCACCATGGTGGTTGAAGACTTCGGCCCTTTCGAATTCAGCAAGATCCGGGCGACGCGCGACAGCCTTCGCTTCACATGGGAGCCCTCGTTCGAGCTCGCGTGCTCTTTGGCCCGGCTTGATGATGGCATGTACCAAGGTGCGTGCATGGATCCATGGGGTGGGTTTGGTGGGATTGTGATGGCGCCGCCCGGTACGGACATTGACGCAATAGCGCTGCATGACGAGACGATAGAAAGCATTGCGGGTTGGACCGAGCCACCGTCTGGCGATACGTTGCCCAGCCTCGGCGACACGTATCCTCTTGGGCAGGTGGTGACGGTACTGGGGCGAAAGGCAAACTTGGTTGCGCAGGGCGAAGGCCCGGTCACGGTCGTGCTGGAAGCAGGGCTGGGAGACAACCTTGCCTCATGGGAGCAGCTGCACAGGCTGTTGGTAAGGCACACGCGGGTGGTAGCCTACGACCGTGCGGGCTTCGGGCACTCGGAGAGTTCTGATGCAGCACGTACCCCGGAACAGGTGGCCGTGGAGCTTCGCGGATTGCTCCGCGAAGCGCGTGTTCCGCCACCCTATGTCTTAGTAGCACATGCCGAGGGTGCACTATACGCTCGGCGCTTCGCCGCACTGTATGGGGATGCCGTTAGGGCGTTGGTGCTTGTGGACCCACACCTGGAGACCTTGGCCGACATGTGGCGTGCGCTTGATGATCCATCTTGGCAGCGGTACTGGGAGCAGCGTAAAGCCTTTTATCTGCATCTGCCCCAACCGCTGCGAGCCGAGTTTGCCGCGTATGCAAGAATCATTGATTCAGGCAAGATGACGGGCACAGATGCGCCGCTGGAGCTGCCTGTCACGGTATTGACAGCTGCAAGGGCGTCACAGGCGCCGCAATGGGTTGGCGAGGCAGCCAAAGGACGGCAGGCATGGGAGCGTCTGCACGCCGACTGGGCAGAAGCGGTGGGAGCCGCGCACATCGTTGTGAACAATAGCGGAACGTACATTCACCAGGAGCAGCCGGTGAGGGTGCTTCAGGCTATTCTGGCGAGAATTCAGTAGCAGGCTACTGGATGCGGATGAGTGTTCGAGTCCCCTGCACCCGACCTTTTGCGAGAAAGCGGACGAAGTACAGGCCACTGCTAAGGCTGCTGCCATCAATGTGGAGCATCACAATCTGGTGGGCTGGGGGTGTTCGCTCATAGAGCGTTCGAACGCGGCGCCCGCTGGCGTCGACCAGATCGACGCGAACCTGTTGCTGCGTGCCAGAAGTAAACTCCACGGTGGAGTGCGTGGCAAATGGCGCCGGGTAGGCCTCGCTTATCGTGAGCCCTTCGGGCACAAGCGTGACGGACACGGCTTCGCTAAACGAGAATGCGCCCTGTGGAGCGACCTGCTTCAGGCGGAACGTGTGCGTACCCTCGGGAAGGTCCACGATCGAGTATTGATAGGCCGTGCCGCCTGATTCGACCAGAGCGATGGTTTTGAAATCGCCGCTGGCCTCCTGCTGTTGCACTTCGAAGGTGACGACTTCCATGGGGGCTTGGTTCGTTTGCCAGCGAAGCAATACGGCATTGTAGCGCGTCTCAATCTCAAGACTGGTTATTGCTACGAGCCTATGCGGGGAGCATGGCGAAACCAGTGGAAGCCCGCAAATCAGATCCGTGTTCAGCGCACGGTATTCGGCTTCATCAGGAACACAAAGGCCAGCGTTGTCGCTCAAATCGCAGGTCGGCAGGTCGGCGCCCAGTGTCGCAACCGGTAGCGACACCTGTCCGGACAGGTCGTTGCTGCTCAGGTCCAGGTGTAATAGGCTGGACAAGTCACCCAGCTCTGCCGGGATTTCTCCTCGGAGGGCGTTGCCGGCAAGGTCTAGATCTGTCAACTCGCTAAGCTGTCCGAGCTCCACCGGAATCGTGCCCCGAAGGCCATTAGATGGCAGCAACAGGTGTGTAAGGCGATCGGTGTCGCATTGAATACCAGACCAATTGCAGGGCGATGGTGAAGCCAGCCACCCGTCGGAGTCGGCCCACGTCTGCCCGTCAGTGGCGTAGTATAGCGCATCCAGCCCTTCGCATGCCGCATTATCGCATACGCGGCACGAAGCGGCAGGTGGCAAGCCGCAGATAGGTCCGGGTCCAAGTGCTCCATACGGCGGATCGGACGGCAGGCACAGCCGATTTCGCTCCATCAGGCACGTGTTGACACTCGCCCCAAAGAAGGCAAGTGCCAGCGGCAACGGGCCTTCGAGGTCGTTGTCGGCTACGGAGAGCCATGCAAGTTGCCGCAGGTTGGTTAGCGCCTCAGGCAACGACCCTTCCAGATCGTTTTCGCTCACATCCAGGGCCGTGAGGTTCGTCAGCTTTCCAAGCGATGCCGGCACTGGGCCTTCCAGCAGGTTACCGGAAAGGCCGAGGAACTCCAGCGTTTGCAGTTTCTGGAGCGAGTCTGGGATTGAGCCGGACAGCACGTTTTCGCTGAGGTCGAGCGTTCTAAGCGCTGAGAGGTTGCCGAGGGAGCTGGGCACGGGCCCGGTCAGCATGTTTTGGCTCAGGCCCAACGTACGAAGGCTTGATAGCTTGCCGAGCTCCGGTGGAATGGCGCCGGTGAATTCGTTGTCGTCCAGGCGTAGCACCTCCAGATGTTCCAGCTGACCGAATACTGCCGGAATGATGCCGCTCAGCCTTTTGTAGCGAATTCCGGCTCCGCGATTATCAACTATCAGTACGCGTAGGTTGCTAAGAAGCGAGAGCTCGCCCGGTAGGGACCCGGCGAGGTTGTTGCCCGGTAGTTCAATACGCGTAATTCTTCTGGGCCATGCACCAGAGGCGCAAGTGACGCCATACCAGTCGCAAGGCTGGTTCGACCGGAGCCAGCCGCGGGAGTGGAACCACTCCGGGCCACTCGTTTCGGTGAAAAGCCGTTCGAGGACTTCGCATGCATCCGACGTGATTTGCTGGATGAGCGGGCATCCCTGGTATTGGGCTGCGCCTGGGGCACTGACGCAGAGGCAAAGCGCTACGCCGATCAGCGTTGCCTTCGCCTCACGGATTCTGTGCAGAACTAAGTACCTAAGCGTCATTTCTGTGCGTCCGGCATAGCCAGGAGCGTTGGCGTACCCCTTATGGTAAGGAGATTGTGCGATGCGATTAGTGGCCAAGTTTTTACGCATTCGCCAAGCGTGCGAGCTCTTTCGTGGGTTTCACCGCACACTCCGCTTCACCAGGCGTTGCAGCGTAATGGCATCGACGGGGTCAAGCACATGGCCTACGAGCCATCGCCAGAATCTCTGAGTCCACTTCCTTTCCGTCCGGAACACATACCTGACATAGGGTGCAAATGTGTCAGGCATGTACCGCTCCGGATTGTTCCATCCTTGTTTCCGTTGTAGGAATTAATACCTAAATTCAAGAGGTGCATACCTGTGCTTTGCGAAACTTCGTCGGTATGGAATGGGGTTGCCGGCGTTTTTCTGCAGCGAATGAGTTCACTGCGTGTTCCGTGGAAGTCCTTGTGCAATCGTGGCCATGGCAAGCTCTGCGTCGATCGTGGCTGCCGGCGCTTTGTAAAGCCTGGTAGCTGCTTGACTTGCACCCCGCGGCCCAGAGAGGGCTCAGCAGCAATTGTGGCGGTAGGTCTTCGGACGGCGCCGAGCGCAATCGGGGCGTAACTGGCCGATGGGCAGCCACCGAAGCGTGGGTGAGCGTGCATTGGAGCAGCGCGCAGTGCGCACGACACCTTGGCTCAGGTTAGGGCCTAAGCAGCCACAATGTTGTCGGTGCCTGACGGCATGCCGGCGAAGCGTGGCATTGGCCGCGCCGGGTTGGCTGAGCAAAGTCTTTCAGAATGAGCTGTAATAGGCAAATAGGTTCCGCTGCCTTTGTTGGTGTCGTACTGTCCGCGGCCTTGGCTTGCGCTGCGGGTTGCGGCCCAAGGTTGCCCGCTGGCACGGCTATTGGCGCACTGCCGGACCAAGTGGATTACAACTTTCATGTAAAACCCATTCTGGCCGACCGGTGCTACCCCTGCCATGGCCCTGATGACAACGCTCGGACTACAGAGCTGCGGCTTGACACCGAGGCTGGTGCTTTTATACGCTTGAGCGCCAGCAGGCGCAATTACGCATTTGTTCCAGGCAGTGTCGCCAGAAGCGAGGTGCCGCATCGCCTGGTTTCGGGAAACGCGGCATACAGGATGCCGCCACCAGAATCCAACCTCAGTGTTTCACCCGGAGAGGCCGCGCTGATTTTCAGGTGGATAGAGCAGGGTGCCAAATTCAAGCCGCACTGGTCGCTCATTCCGCCGTCAAAGCCAGAATTGCTTGCGGTTGGCTTGCCTGAGTGGCCAGAAAATGGCATTGATCACTTCGTGATGCGGCGCCTGGAGCAAGAGGGCCTGGGTCCATCTCCTGCGGCCGACCGAGAAACCCTGATCCGCCGCGTGACCTTCGACTTGACCGGCCTGCCGCCAACGATTGAGGAGATCAATGACTTTTTGGCCGACGAAAGCAAGGATGCATACGAAAAAGTTGTAGATCACTTGCTCGCAACTAGAGCCTACGGTGAGCGCATGGCCACCGAATGGCTGGATGTGGCGCGGTACGCCGACAGTCACGGCTACCAGGATGACGGCCTGCGCAGCATGTGGCCGTGGAGGGACTGGGTCATTGAAAGCTTCAATAGGAACCAGCCCTTTGATGAATTCGTGACCTGGCAGCTGGCCGGAGATCTTCTGCCTTACCCGACTATTGAGCAGCGGCTGGCGACCGGCTTCAACCGTAATCACTTGCAGAGCCAGGAGGGTGGCATCATTCCGGAGGAATACCGTGTAGACTATGTGGCTGATCGGACGAATACGTTTGGGACGGCGTTTCTCGGCCTCACCATGGAATGTGCTCGCTGTCACGACCACAAGTTCGATCCCATCAGCCAGAAGGAGTACTACGAATTGTTCGACTTTTTTAACAGCGTCAATGAATTTGGGACTTCTCCTTATTCCGGTGTGGCAAGTCCAACGGTTATTCTCGTGGACGGAGATGCGCAGCAGCAACTTGCGCCACTACGTGCAAGGATCGATTCCCTCGAGCAGCGCACGGCACTAGAAAACCCTGCATTTGATCGGGGTTTTGCACGATGGCTTGCAGGCCTGAAGTCTGGAGAGCAAGCTATAGTGCCCAAGGGACTGGTAGGGCACTATCCGCTTGACGGCTTCCGGCAGGAGGAAGACGATAAGGGAAGCAAGACTTTTTACTTCGAAAACCGAGCGCAGGCGGACAAGGAAGGGTACTTTTTCGGGGACACGGACAAGCTTCCGTTGGTTGACGAAGGGCGATTTGGTTCAGCGCTAGTGATGCAGGGTGACGGCTATCTGGATATGGGGGGCGACCGCTACTACTTCGACCGCAACGAGTCCTTCAGCATTAGCCTGTGGCTCAAGCTGTTGGGCCGGCCTACTCGGTTGCCACTCTTTGCCAAGACTACCGGTCTGTTCAACGGTCGTCAAGGGTACCTGTGCATGATGGAGGACGATGGGACTATCTCCGCCAGTCTGAATCATGTGTTCCCAGACAACTCAATTGAAGTTAAGTCGCACGACGCTGTTCAGCCTGGTGTATGGAACCACGTTGTCATGACGTATGACGGATCCAGTCGTGCCGCAGGGCTTTCGCTGTATCTGGACGGAAAAAAGATGCGTTCGTCGGTAACGATAGACAATCTGAAGCAGAGCATCATGTTCACCATAAATCCTACTACTGGTGAGCCGACCACTCCAGCCCAAGCCGGCAATCTTCGAATCGGGTACATAGGGCCCACGGCCCCCAAGATTGACAGCATCGCAGTGGATGAGTTTCAGGTCTTTGACCGGCGCTTGACGGCCGCGGAGGTTGCCGCGGTCCACGGATCCTCGGGCGAAATTGCTCCTGACCAGCATTCGTCTACCCTCGACAGCACGGCCGGCGGGGTATATTCTCTTCGGGACTACTACGTCACGGCTGTTTCTTCCGCGTACCAAGCAGACTTTGAGGAGCTGACAGCAGTTCGTGGGGAAGAAAACGCGGTCGTGTCCATGCTGCCGGAAGTGATGGTTATGCGGGATTTGGACGAGCCGCGGCCAACCTATATCCTGGATCGCGGCCAGTACGATGCACGCACCGAACGTGTTGCGCGGGCCACTCCTGCGGCGGTGCTGCCGTTTTCCGAAGAGCTCCCAAAGAATCGTTTGGGCTTGGCCCGATGGCTCCTTGACCCCAATAACCCGCTGCCTGCCCGAGTAACGGTAAATCGGTATTGGCAGATGTATTTCGGGGTGGGATTAGTGGGGACCCCGGATGACTTTGGAAGCCAGGGCTCGCTGCCCACGCACCCAGCACTGCTTGACTGGCTCGCTACAAAGTTTGTGGAGAGTGGCTGGGATGTGAAAGCTCTTCAGCGGCTAATCGTTACGTCTTCAACCTACAAGCAGAGCTCCGTAGCCGATCCAGACCTGTTGGCACGAGATCCCGAAAACATGCTGCTTGCGCGCGGGCCATCCTATAGACTGCCAGCAGAAATGCTACGAGACAATGCATTGGCCGTAAGCGGCTTGTTGGTTGATGATATTGGTGGCCCTCCTGTCAGGCCTTACCAGCCGGAGGGCTTATGGCGAGAGTTGGCTACCCGCAACGCAACCAAATACGAACAGGATCAAGGGGAAAAGCTCTATCGGCGTAGCATGTACACGATCTGGAAGCGGACTGCACCGCCGCCTTCCATGATGACGTTTGACGCATCGGAGCGCAACATTTGCACAGTTAGGCGGCAGGCCACCAGTACGCCTCTTCAGGCATTGGTGCTGCTCAATGATCCGCAGTTCGTGGAAGCAGCGCGCGTGTTGGCTGCGCGCCTGTTCGATGCCGTACCGGAACACTCTGAGGCGCGGCTGTCGCTGGGTTATAGGCTGCTTACGAGCCGGTACCCGGATGTCGCTATGCTGAACCTGCTGGGTAGCCACTATGAACAGGAGTTGGAGTCGTTTGGGGAAGACCGGGCAAGCGCGTTACAACTGCTAAGCGTGGGCGAGCATTTGCTGGACGACGGGCACGACCCAGTGCAGCTGGCCGCCCTTACGGTGGTCATGAGCACCATCATGAACTTCGATGCGGCTGTCACGAAGCGTTGACGTGCGGCTATTTTAGCGAAGCGCACCTCCAAATCGGGGTTTCAAGGTATTACAGGTCGGAAGACCTTGACTGGCCGATCTCATGCCAGCAAAGCCGTGTGGCCGCAGCGGAGCCAGAGAACGTAGGCGGTTGCGAGCCGCGAAATTCGGGCCTAAAAGTTGCACGGCTGCAGGAAAATCGTTACAGTGGAATGTACAGCGCAATGAGCACTACCGAACCCGTAGTCCCTAAAGTGCTATCCGAGTCAACAGCCAGCAGTCGCCGCCATGGATGAACTTTGCGACCTTAAGTACAACAGCACGCGACGGCATTTCTTGTCCAAGGCTAGTCTTGGCATCGGATCGGCCGCCTTGGCTTCTCTGCTGAGTCCGGTACCGGGCTTCGCGACTGCCGGCCGAGACGATGGATCGAGCGGTATCCTGCGCAAGCCGCACTTCACGCCGAAGGTCAGTCGCGTAATCTACCTGTTTCAAAGCGGTGGCCCATCTCACTTGGACTTGTTCGACTACAAGCCCACTTTGGCCAGGATGAATGGGGAGCAGCTGCCTGAATCAGTACGAAAGGGGCAGCGGCTTACCGGCATGACCGCCCACCAAAAGTCTTTTCCCTTGGCCGGGGCGCAGTTTCGGTTTGCTCCGCACGGCAGGTGCCGCCGAATGATCAGCGAATTGCTGCCGTATACCGCGCAGATCGTAGACGAATTGTGCTTCATAAACTCAATGTACACGGAGGCGATCAACCACGATCCGGCCATCACTTTTTTCCAAACCGGGACCCAACAGACGGGACGGCCATCAATAGGGTCGTGGCTGAGCTATGGCCTAGGGTCCGAAAACAATAACTTGCCCACCTTCTGCGTGCTGCTGTCCAGGAGCAACGATTTTGATCAGCCGCTGTATTCAAGGCTATGGGGGAATGGCTTTCTGCCTTCGCTGCACCAGGGCGTTCAATTCAGATCGGGCAAAGATCCGGTGTTGTACCTGAACAACCCACCCGGCCTGGACCGCATGACGCGCAGACGCATGCTTGACCATTTGCGCGAAATGCATCAGCGCCAGCACGCGCAGGTTCTGGATCCTGAAATCAACTCGCGCATCGCTCAGTACGAGATGGCGTACCGGATGCAGACCTCCGTACCGACCTCAATGGATCTTTCCCAAGAGCCGGACCATGTGTTCGAGCTCTACGGTGAGGCTGCTCGCATGCCGGGTACGTTTGCAGCCAACTGCCTTTTGGCCCGCCGCCTTGCGGAGCGGGGCGTTCGCTTCATTCAGCTCTACCACCAAGGCTGGGACCAACATGCAAATCTGCCGCGGGAAATCAGCGTACTGGCCAAGGATACTGACCGGGCTTCCGCGGCCTTGGTGCTCGATCTCAAGCAGCGGGGCATGCTGGACGATACACTTATCATTTGGGGAGGAGAATTTGGGCGCACCAACTATTCCCAGGGTAAGCTTACCAAGGACAACTACGGGCGCGACCATCACCCGCGCTGCTTCACCATCTGGATGTCCGGCGGTGGCGTAAAGAAAGGGTTCTCGTACGGGCGGACCGACGAATTCGGTTACAACGTCGCCGACAATCCCGTGCACGTGCATGACTTTCAGGCCACATTACTGCATCTGCTCGGAATCGATCACGAGAGGTTTACGTTCCGCCACCAGGGTCGCAGGTATCGGCTGACAGATGTCCATGGCAACGTAATTCACAGCGTGCTGACGTAGCAGGGTGAATTCCATGTAACCCTCCCTCTTGTGAGTGCGCCCACCTATTCTAGGGCACAACGACGAGATGCGTGTCGCGCCAGCAGTCATGCGGCCGGAAAGCCCCCGCCACCATTGTGCTTGCCACTACTTTGCATGCGCCGTGATGCGTTTCTGGTCTCTCCCATTCTTACAGGAGCTTGATAGTGTTCGAGCTTACAAGCGGGCACTTGTTCTTGCACGTGATACAAGCACGTGTCCGCTTTTCAGATGATCTGCGTTGGCTTGCAAAGGCCAAAGCGCACTACAGCAGCTTGCGTACTACCAACGGCATTGAGGACCCATTCAGCTTCAGTGCCTTCAGCCGCCTCCTCCGTAAGGTGACGCACCGGAAGCGCTCGGATCAGGTTCACTGGTGGATGGCGCAGGTGGCTATGTAGTCCCTTGCGGCATTCAACGGGCTGCCAAGGCACCGCACCTTCCGAAGTTGTGCTCGGCCCTACGATCACGTGTATGCTGTGCAGCTTAATAAGACACCGTCTCCAAGCTATGGCGACCATTTCCAAGCAATCTGTGACATTGAGTTGTCGATGCTACATGAGTGGGAAAGTGGTGGTGCACCATTCTTAGTTGGTAGGGGGCGGACGTAGTAGCGTGGAGGTGGTATTTGAATGAGTAGTGTAGCCTATATGCGCTTGTAGAGCCATTCGTAGCTTCGGAAGCTGTTGCGCCTGGGGAATCTTTTGCAAGTTACGAAGAGATTCGATGGCTCCCAGGGCTATCCACCGGTGCACCTGACCCGAGTGCATCCAGTGTGTCACGTTGTGGAAGAGGCGGGCGAAGGCACTGTTCAGGTTCTCTATGCTGTTGGTCGTACGCAAGCTGCGGCCCAGCACCTGGGCCAGGCCCAGCCGATGCAGCGTCAGTGTCTGCTCCATGCCTTCTGCCAGACTGGCGGCGGCTTTGGGAGCGCTGGACTGCAACTCCGTTTGGAGATTCGTTAGTGCTGCCTTCGCCGCTGCGTAGGTGGGCTTCCGATAGGCGGACTGAAGACGCTTACGGTAGCGTGGCTGATCCTCTTTCTTCACATGTGCCACCACGTTCTCCTGTTTATGCCAGCAGCAGCGCTGTACCAGTGCATATTTGCCGAAGACTTTGCGCACCGCCGCGTGTATGCCTTTGGATCCATCGACCATGCAGAGCAGTCCTTCGCCTAAGCGCAGGCCACGGGCAATCAGGTCTTCCAAGAGGCCCTCGATGGCCTCGGTATTCTCCGAAGGCACCTGCGCAAACCCCAGCACTACCTTCTCGCCCGTCAGGGTCAGCCCCATGGCCACCACCACCTGGTATTTGGCAAAGTGCTTGCCGTCGATCCACAGGCCCACCAGGTCCAGCTTGTCCAGCCGGTGTTCAAAGAAGTCTTGCAGGATCTGTTGGCCGCGCTGGATAAACCTGCGCCGCACAGAGGTCGCGCTGAGACCAAACGCGTCTGCATACTCCTGGGCTGCCCGCTGGTAGTTGCGCTGGCTGACACCCATGAGCAATACCTCAGTCAGCTTCTTGTCATCTACTGTTGCGTTGTGCAGTCGGCGATAGCTCTGCAGGGAGCGCGCCTGGTTCGTCTGTTTGTCCTGCACGCGTGGCACCCTGATGGGTACTCGCTGCCCACACAGACGGATGGACCCTGGATTGGAGCCCCAACGCTGGTAGCGCCCCTGGTGCGGCTTGTCTCGGCTGCGATACCGTCCGCAAAGCATGGCGACCTCGTCCCGAATGGCTTGCTCGGCCATGCGTTGGTGAAACGAGCCGATGTTGAGCACCGCGTCGATCTTCGCCTCCATGCTGCACGAGCCAAAGGCACGCAGGAGCTCGCCGCAGGGGTCCGTAGGGTTCACCGTAGTGGGAGAGGTCGTCATGTGCACTGGTAGGGTTTAGGAGGACGTAAGACGTTCGCTAAAGAGGGTGCTGCGAAGGCGCGCAAGGTACGAAGCGTTGGCCAGGCGGTAGAGGCGCGTCTCCATCGTGAGCAGGCCCAGGGCCATGCACGCCTGCCGCTGCTGTGGTGGCAGCCAGTGGCCATATGGCCTCAGGTGTGCGGCTAAGCGTTGGCTGACACGGCCAATCACGCTGGTGGTCTTCAGGCTGCGACCCAAGGCGGCAAAGACACCCGCCCGGTGCAGGGTCAGCGTCTGCTTGAGTCCCTCCTGCAGGCAGCGCCCCGCGGTGTGGTTCTCTCGGGAGACGGCACTGTGCACACGCATCAGCGCCCGCAGGGCCGTGTCATAGTCGGCTGCCTCCCAAGCGTGCCGCAGTGCGCTACGCACCGCCAGACGTTCAGCCTCCGGCAGATAGCTCAACACACGCCGGGCCTTCTGCACTTGACACCGTTGCACCTGGACACGGGCGCCAAAGTGGGCTGCAAGCGCCTCGTAGAGGCCACTGCCCCCGGAGATCACGCACAGCAGTCCGCGCTCGGTGCAAAGCCCGCGCCTGGTAAGCTGCTGCAGCATCTGACTTAACGCTGCGGCATCCTCCAGCGACGAAGCCGCGAAGCTTAGGATCCGTTTGCGCCCGGTCATCGTAGCGCCCATGCAGAAGACATACTGTGTGCCCAGCACATAGGCGGCGTCAAGCCATAACGCCACGTAGTCGTGCTGGGACAGCGGCCGCGTGGCGAACTCCTGCCAGGCCTGCTCCAGGTGTGCTGCCACCGACGCATCCAGTGGCTGCGGAAGCGCAGACGAGGCCTCCGGCTGATCCCGCGTGGACACGCACCTCACACAGCAGGTGCACGCTGCGGAGTCGGCCTCCGGCACCTGCGCGTCGGCGCCCGAGGCCGGGCCGCTCGCCCCATCTCCACTGGTACTCTGACCCGGTGCGGTCCAGTCACGAGCGAGCAGCTCCATGAGCTCGCTGAACTGCCTGACCAGGGACAGGCGCCAGTCACCCTGAGCACGCAGGGCGTCGCCAGTGACGCTGTCATGGAGTGTGGACTTGCTGTGTTGCCCGGACATAAGAAGCAGATTAGATATATGTGGAAAATGGCTCCACTATCTGTCTACGTCTGCCCTTTACCAACTAAGAATGGCGCACCGCCGGGAAAGTCCATCTACAGTATACGCGCTGCTAGGCGCCTTTTAGGGCCCGTACCCCACGGCGGTCCCCAAAGCCGTCGCGTAACGAGTCCGGGTGCGGAATAGGAGTCTCCGATGTTTACTGCGGCGCAGGCTCCAAGCAACCAGGATAGTCGCACCGACAGGGTTGCAGTTGTGGTTGAGGACACGCACAAAGTACAAAAGTGATTTTGTGAGCATCTGGCGCCAGTGAGGGAGGGAACGGAGCCAGCAAAGGCGTCAGAAGTAGGCAGCGGGCGGCGCTCTACTGATCGTATTCGGCAACTTGCATCCCAAGGCGTCCGTGCGCAGCATGGGTAGTCCGCCCTCAGACTTTCCGGTTGGCACTTCGCCTCAGCTCACGGCGAAAACCTCACTTTAATGGCCTACCACGCCCAAATCGGCCCACAAACAAACGGCTCGGAAAAGAGCGTCAAGGGTCTTCCCGGTTGTGCCTATGTTGTAAGTCCTTGCCTACCTCCTTCTAAGGCCAGACTTGTTGCAGATGAAGTCGGCACTTGCTGTAGGAAGGCAGAGTAGTTTGCAGGGCAGGTGCCCAACGCGTGTCACAGGCTTTGGGGCGGTGTATACGCAGTGATGGCGCGGACCTTGGACACCTCGGCCCGGTAGCGGGAGGCCCTGAATGCTGCAACCGGGTCCAGCGCAGCGCCCGTCCTGCGGCGCACTTCGGCTACAAGCGGGCGCACATCGGTATTGAAGGCTGACTGCAGCGTCCGTTCGGCCATGACTGCATCATTGGAGTTCTGGTATTGGGTCAGCGCATCACGGCGAACCAGCAGTGCCTTGGCATACGCTTGTTGCAAGCTATCGACCGTTACGAGGAGTGCCTCAATGGGATCTTTCACGTTGTGGCTCTGATCAATCATGTATGCGGGGTTAAAGGAGCCC
This sequence comes from Rhodothermales bacterium, assembly GCA_965262785.1. Classification (GTDB taxonomy): domain Bacteria; phylum Bacteroidota; class Rhodothermia; order Rhodothermales; family Bin80. Next base: position 3,455,680 of record OZ253559.1, on the reverse strand, counting down.
CCCAGGTCTCTTGCGGCATCCACGAGCTCATTGAATACCAGGAAGAGCTGATATGGCTGGATAGATCCCGCCGTCAGATCATCATCACCGTACTTGGAGTCGTTGAAGTGAAAGCCGCCGAGCTTGCCCGCGGTGATTAGCCGCGCAACGACCTGCTCAACATTTGTGCCCGGCAAATGATGGCCAAGGTCTACCAGGCACGCCGCGCGGGACCCCAGCGCTTGCGCTAGAAGCAGTGAAGACCCCCAATCCTGCACTACCGTGGCATAGAAGGCGGGCTCGAAGGGTTTGTGCTCCGTAAAGAGCTGCCAGTGGTCCGGCAAGTGCGCATAGATTTCGTGCAGGCTGTCGACCAGGCGGTCAAAGCTCCTGCGCAGGTGCATCTGGCCCGGGTAGTTACTGCCGTCCGCCAGCCAGATGGTTAATGCCTGAGACCCCAGGGCATGGCCGACACGCATGACATGCAAATTGTGATGGATGGCCTGGGTGCGCACGCTGGCGTCCGTGTGGCAGAGTGAGCCGAACTTGTAGCTATGTACCTGGCCTTGCTGGTCTTGAAATGTGTTCGAGTTGACCGCATCAAAGCCCAGTCCAAGCATCGCGGCGTACTCGCGCAACTCGCCAGCGTCCTCTGGCTCATCCCATGGGATGTGCAGGGAGACCCGGGGCGTTGCCCCCGTCAGCTGGTGAATCAGGGCGATGTCGTCCAGCTTTTCGAATACGTTGCGCGGCTCGCCGCAGCCTGGAAATCGCCCAAAGCGCGTGCCGCCGGTGCCCATTGCCCAAGATGGGATGGCGACTTTAAACTCTCCCAGGTCATCAAGCACTGCCTGGACATCGATTTGGACACGTGAAAGCTGCAAAGCCAAGTATTCCATGTCGCGCGCATGCGCCTGAGTAAGCGAGTCGTTAGTTGCCCGCATGTGCTCCACGGTGTTCATGGGCCCGTATGCATTCAGCTAAGTGCAAGAATAGTGACGAGTGGCATCTAGCGCTTGCCAGGTAGGTGGCAGGTCACGATTTGGGTGCTTCCGTGGACTGTGGCGACCTGCTCCTCATCCAAAATGGCGCGGTCGCGAACCATGCCGCAGTACCGAGCATCATGAGCAGAGCGTGCTCCTGCCACTTGAGCGCGCCCATGAACACCAGTATGGCCGGTCCAGCGGTGAGTAGCAGGCCGCTGACCGATACAGCAATCAAGAAGGGTTTCACGGTTGCGGTTGTATCATCTGGATGAGTGAAACGCTGGAACGCGTCGCTGTTGCAGCAGGCAGCACCCCAAGTACAGGCCGGTGGCGATGAACCATCCAGGAAGTCCCAGGAAAAATATTTCCATCTCCCAGACTTGATTCATGAGCAGGCATGTGCCCAGCGTTACAAGCCACACCACTGCGGCTGGCCAGCTGAACACGAGTTGCTTCAGCTCTGCGTAATCCTGCCGCAAGCCGAGTTTCGGCAGCAGCCAGAAGTCGGCGAAAATCACGGCGCCCATGGGCATGAGCAGCAGTCCATACAGGGCAACGAAATCCAACAGGCGCATCATCAGCGCAGGAAAGAGTGCGGCAGCAGACGTGATCGCACCCACGGCAAGGGTCACTTTCCAACGCTTCCAATTGGGAGAAACTGTCTGCACGGCCAAGCCCGCACGATAAATGGTGGGGTTGGCTGTTGTCCATCCCGCGATAACCACCGCAGCAAGGCCGGCCACACCAGCACCAAGAAACGCGATCGGCCCTGGTGCCACCTCGCCGCCCTGTTGCAGCGCAAGTGCGACCAGGATGCCCGAGGCCAGCCATGCAATGAAATGGCCCAGGTACATGCCGAATGCGCTGGCGAATCCGTACTGCCATTTCTTCGCGTAGCGCAATAGCGTCATGTCCGCCATGCCTATATGCATCGCCATGTTGGCGAACCAAGCAAAGAAGGTCACATGCCAGAAGGTGAAGTGCGTACGCCCTTCCAGCGGCACACCGGTCCAGATTTTTTCGTTTGCCACTTGCCAAAAGTCACCAATCGAGGTCACGCCGAGGTCTGGAAGTACAGCCAGTGCACTGGCTACGAATACCAGCAGCATCCACGGTGCAGCGATCTTGGAAAAGTAGGCGATCTTTTCGAAGCCCAGAATGGCAAGTACCGTTACAACTCCGCCGACCAGCATCACGGTGACGACCCAACCGATGCTCATCGGGTACCGGTCACTCAGATCGGGCATGTTCATTTCGAAGGGAATACCCACGGCCGTGGCCGCCACACTGATCATGGCCCCGGCCAGAAAGCAGAACATGAGGGCATTGACAGTATTGTAGGCAATGAGCAGGTTGGGGCCTACAATCTTGCGGAGTTTCCAGTAAAGGTTCAGGCGCGTACGCGTAGCGATTGGGGCGCACAGGAAGGCCCAGGACAGCACGGCCAGGAGGTTGCCGACCAGTAGTCCAAGAATCAGATCCCCAGCTGCTACTCCGTGGGCTACGAATAGCGGGCCAATGACGAACTCTGTCCCAGCGACATGCTCGCCGGCATACAGTCCTGCAAAGCTGCCAAAGCTCTGCAAACAATTCCGGGTCACCGGGTCGCGGTCGAACTCATTGATGGCGTCCAAGCGCGCGGCAATCGACCGTGAGGGGACAGGATCCATGTCGCTGAGTACGGCGTGAAGGCGGGAAGTCGTGTTTTCGCGAGTCGGCCGGTTCGGAATTCCGTTGGCATCGATAGCCTACGTAGATGGCGGGGGCAAGAGCGGCAGGTTACGTGCCCGGGTCAGCGGAGGCTACCGGTGGTACTGCATGGACCAACCAGTTCAGCGATGATATGCACAGCCAGGAAAAGGTGCAAACCGGCCGAATCGACGCCAAAATGCACATGCGAATGCGACCGGCCAAATCCGCACGGAAATTCTGACCAGTGGAACTCCTTAGTCAAATTGGAGCACGTGCACTCTGTTTGCATAACCGCCGAAGACGCCTACCCCTCCCTCTATGTTGCTGAACAAGCCTACGGGCTCTGCTAGCGGATCGCCGTGGTTGTAACGCTGCAACTCAAGTGTGCGGTGATACTCGAAGTAGGATTCACTCATCGAAGTGACAACAAGATCCGCTGGCGGTATCGCGTTTCCCCGTCCAGTCAAATAAAGGTCAACGAATAGTTCAAAAGTCCTACTGCCACCCTCGAATAGGTCATCGTTGAAATAAGCTATTTGATAATGGCCGTGCCCCCCTTCAAGATCAAGTGCTCCAACTAGGTCAGGGCTGTACCTGAAGGCCGGATCGGTGCTACTGAATGAAATGGGACTCCACTCACGTCCATGATGGCTTGCATCCCGAAAAAGGCCTACCCGATAGTAATTCGCTCCTGTGGGGTCGTCCACCGTGAAAACAATGCGGAACCGCTTCGTGAATATGTCTGTGCCAATTGGATCTATACGAGGGGTGCCAACCTGGGGCCGCTCTGGGGTGCTCCCCAGTGCACGTACGGGATCGAAGCCAGGAGCCTCTATTTCGAGCCCGTACTCCTCTCCCACCGAAGGCTTAAGGGAGCTTCTATAGCGCCCGGGGGCTACGGCCTGCAACGTGTCACGACCCTGCTGGCCTGATACGACTACGACGGCATCTGCTATGACCAGGTCTTCCGCGGCAACGGCTTCTGCCGGTGCGGCCGACCGGTATAGCGTGATGTCCCACGCGTTGTCCGGGCTGAAGAATCCGTACACGGCTAAGCGTGGCTCGTAAGAAGGAATATCAAGGTCCACGACAGTCTCACATCCCGCGCCGAAGCTTAAAACCGCGACGATAGGAACCCACAAGAGCCACCCCCTTATAGGACGGCCTGATGGAGAGCGACTATCCAATTCAGAATCTAATCGCATAGCTGAATGCAGGGATCAAGATGAATGGGCTTACTTTACGGAATGTGAGTCGCCCGTCATCTCTTGTCTTGGCATAGAGGTAGAAGGGGTTCCGCTGGGCGTAAACGTTATAGAGGCCCATTGTCCATGTTCGGGTTCCTCGCCGTAATTCTTTCGTTCGCCGGGCGGCAAAGTCGAGCCGATGATACGCTGGTTCTCGCCAGCCGTTACGCGCTCCATAGACATAGGCAGACAATTCCGGATCATTGGAATAGTAGCGATACCCGGCAAAGTCCTCTACGTCAGGTGCTCGTGCCACGGGAAGCCACGCGGCATTGCCCGAAGCGTAGACCCATGTTCCCGACAGTGCCCAGCGCTTGGTCAGTTGGTATGATGCAGTGAGCGCGAGATCATGGCGGCGATCATATTGATACGGGAACTGCTTACCGTCGTCTATACCATCAAAGCGGCGCGTGGAGCGTGCCAGCGTGTAGGCTACCCAGCCTGTCAGGCGTCCCTCTCGCTTTCGCAAGAGTGTTTCCAGTCCGTAAGCCTTCCCGTGTCCTACTTCCACTCGCCGCTCCCATCCTGTGGCGTCAATTCCGAGTAGGGACGATCCCTCAATGGGCGTGAGGACTCCGGTCATCTTTTTGAGGTACACCTCAGTGCTTACTTCCACCGCCGCCTGACTTTGTAGTTTGCGCGTAGCTCCCAACGAAACTTGCCGAGCCTGTTGAGGGCCGATTGCGTCGGTGGTGGGTAACCATAGGTCAAGGGGAATTCCAATGCCACTCCGACTTACGAGATGCGTGTACTGGCGCGCCTCCGCAAAGGAGGCCTCAATGCTTGTGTTTGCGTTGAGCGTGTAGCGGAGGACAAGGCGTGGCTCAAGCGCGGCATATGAAGCGTCCGCCACCATGAATGCGGAGCCGCGAAGGCCAAGGACCGCGTGCATCCGTCGTCCAAGGACGATCTCATCTTCAGCGTATACCGCCGTTTCCCACGCTAGGAGGCGGCTCTCCGACCCAACGACACGAGTAGATACGCTGTCTGCTGGACGGTCTTGGCTGGACACGCGTGCTGTGCTGGGGGTGTACGTGTGAAGCGTAGCGTTGCCACCAACACGGATTCGATGACCAAAACCCACTCGCAGGTCCAAATCTGCCTTGGCGGTCCAGTCAGCCACACCGGACCGATACGTAGTTTCATTGTAAGTTTCGTCTTGCTCTCTGCCGGCACGGTATCGCGATTTCTCGTCAAAAGCCACAGTGTACGAGGTGCGGCTCAGGGAGGCGCTGGCGAGAAGGCGCGGCGAAAGCTGGCTCTGCCACCGGAGGGATCCGGTGAGGTTTCCCCAGAAGAGTGCTCCTTCGTATTGTTCAGAATACGAACTTTCGTTTTCGTCGTACCGTAGCCAGAAGCGATCCTGTCCGCCATACAAGCTAAGGTAAACTCGTTGCCTGCTACCGACCCAGTTGACCTTGCCTACCAGGTCAAAGAAGTAGTACCCGAACTTTTCATCCGATGGTTGGGCTATCCGCCACAGAGCATCGAGGTATGTTCTTCTGGCCGAGAAGAGGTAGGCAGCACGCCCACGCCGGATGGGTCCCTCTGTAGTCACCCGCGCAGCCACAATCCCAATTGTAGCGTATGTCTGCCGCTCGTAGAGATTCCCTTCTTTCATTGCTACGTCAAGAACGGACGAAAGTCGGCCTCCGTACCGGGCTGATCCAGCTCCTCTTGAGAGATTGACAGATCGAATGACATCGGGATTAAAGGTCGAAAGAAAGCCAAGCAGATGATTCGCGTTGTAAATTGGGGTGCCATCGAGCAGGACAAGGTTTTGGTCAGGACTGCCGCCGCGTACATAGAGGCCCGCAGCCCCTTCGCGCCCACCCTGTACGCCGGGCAGAAGTTGAAGTGCCTTGACCACATCGGTCTCACCAGCCATCGCTGGCATGCGGTCAATTTCTCGAGGTGTGAGTTGGATCTGGCTTAAGCTAGTGACAGCACGGTCCGAGGCAACCGAAACCTCCTCCAGTTCGACAGGAGAACGCGCAAGACCGACGCGCACGAGCGTGTCGGCGCGGAGCACCAGCCTGAGATACTCCTCTATATATCCGAGATAGGAAAACCGTAGATGCACCGAGTCCGCCTCAACGATGAGCACAAATCTACCATACTCGTCAGTGGCGGTCCCGCGGGCGGTTTTCATGCTCAGAACAGTTGCCCTGGTCAGCAACTCGCCGCTGGCGGCATCATAGACATAGCCTGACACTGTGTGGCGCGGCTGCTGGCTCCAGGAGGGAGGAGCATAGGCGACCAAAAAGATGGTCAGATACCAAGAGAGATTGCTAGACATTGCGTTCTACTTGATCCAGATTGGACTGCACGGACCGCCACGTGTCAATCATGACTGGCTGCATTTCCAGATCTGGGCATTTACTGCACTTGCTTCACTGAAATCGACGCCTTCAGCCTCGATTGGCTCCAAGCGTGTGGAGAAGAAGCCTTGGCAGCAAGGGCCACTCTGTCCGTATTCAATCAGCCCATCAGGAGCAAGGCGGTAATCTCGATTGTGGACGGATTCATTTGCGCGCGAAGTGCGCGATCCGTTGGGAACGATGTAGCAAAGCGTGCAAGGCGGTTTTACTTGTCCCAGTGAAACTATCCGTGGGTCGTTCTTATTGCCTTGTCGCACGCGCAAGATGAAGGCAATCATACACCGAAGTGCCGAAGTCGGTTTTGCCGCCTTTACGCTTAGAACTTCAGGGCCGAAGGGCGGCTAGTGTTTTCCCGGTCTCTAGGGATAGCCTGATTGCCCTCAGTGCATAGTACTTTGCAACGACGAAAATGGCTAGCGCCACCACTGGAGCTAGCCATTGCTCAGGGCAGAATTAAGCGGCAGGCAATCTCCCAACCCTGTATCGGTCTACATGTGTCCGCGTCGTACGAGCCTCACTTCGATTTGGAGTCAATAGCCAGCTCGTTTATCGCGGCCTGCTGCATTCCGTCTGGAGAATCACAGGCATCATACATCATCGTCTCTCCCTGATCGTCCAAGATGTTGTTATAACCTTCTACGAAGGTATCCAGCTCAAACGGCGACCTCACGTCTTCAAATGTAACGATAACGACGCCGTCACAGTAGTCAAGCAGCTTGACAACGCAGTTCAATAGCCCGCCACGGCTTGCTTCGCAGTCGGAGTCCAAAGTGAAAACGTCTTCGCCAAGCTTTCCCTTGACGTGGCCGTCATAAAAGTCGTCGAATTCCTCGCTTGAGATATGGATCCAGTTCAACCCTGACTGAAGCGTGCCACTGCGGCTGAATTCCCACGCAGGCAACCCCTTGTCGTGCGCCACTATCAACATGTCATCCTCGCCTTCAATCCGATCAATCTGGGAGGCCAGTTCTTGCTCCACGGAGTGGGTGTCCGGCGCAACACTGGACTCGCAGCCCAATACCAAGAGAAGCGCCAAAATCAGCCCGCCAAGTGTTGACTTATTCATCACTCAACCGGTTGTGTTTGTTTGCAATTTAGAGCACAAAACGCGCCTTCCGACCGCGCAGGTGAGACTTATAGAAGGTTACACTTCGCGTGCGCGCAGTGTTCCGATTCCTATATGAATTCGCCCGTCGTCTCCGGGTCGTAGGTTCCGATTGCACTCTGGACATGTACTCCCATTCGCCGTACTTCTTGGGCGGTGTGAATAGCCTTACCCTCGAGATTTTCTCCGGCATGGTGGGAATCGGCGCGGAATGGTCCATGCCACTGGGTCGTCCCATCTTTGGCTTGTCGTCCTTCATGCTGGCTGTCCGATCTTTTGATCAAGTCCTGATAGCGGAGCTGCTTGCTTCCATTCCGCGCTGTCAGGTGGCCATCGTATTGACCAACTCCGACTATGAGGAGTCTCACCAGATGCATGCACCGTGGGAGCGAGATGATCAGTGGCGGACAGGTCCGCCGATAGTCCAGCTTGTTCTCAAAGAAAGATCAACCGGCTGCTGCTGCCGCATCCAAGGCCGGCATGGGTGAGACGGTGGAGCGCAGGAACGCTTGGATCGGCAAGCCGGCGAGCGAGACGAAGATGCAGCGTGCGCGGTGCCCCTGCAAGGAACCATGTGCAGGAGTACGAGGCAGAGGCAGGGCCCTGAGCTGTTACAGCTAGGCGGGCAAGGCGCGCGTCTACCGAATCACCTACAAGCTGTTGACGACTCTCCGAAGGCACTCTCGGACCTCTCCGGCAATGGCCCCGAGCTGTTCGTTCTCCACAGCCTGCATTGAAGCAATCGGATCGATGGCCGTGACCTCGGTCAGGCCATTGGTGGTCTCCTGCACGATGACGTTGCAAGGCAGCATCGTCCCGATTTTGTCGTCCACCTGAAGGGCTTCGTAGGCGAATTGAGGATTGCACGCGCCCAGGATTCTATAAGGCTGGAAATCTACGTCGAGCTTCTTTTTCAGCGTTGCCTTTACATCGATTTCCGTGAGCACGCCAAATCCTTCCTGCTTCAGTGCCTCGGTAACGTGTGCTGCAGCCTCGTCGAGCGGCATCTCAACTGTTTTGGTGAAAAAGTAGGTGGCCATAAGGGATAGCATGTAGTGGGAGAAGGGTTGGGTTCTTCAAGGCCTGTGTGCCTCGATCATTCGGTAGCTGTCGTTCCTGGCAAGCGACGTGATGCGATCGACGATCCGTTTAACCGTCGCGAACGGCTCAATAGCGTATGCTCAAGCAGCAGTAGTTGGCCGTCCCGCCGAGTTGACCACACGAATTCTCGCATACGCAGCCGGATCCGATACCAACCTGAGAGCGACCGTATCAAGGCATTGTCAAGCATGTCGTCGGACGGTCAGCCTTAGGTACTAGAGGGCGATCGTAGCAGTGTGGAGGCAGTAGTGCGCACGCACTTGAGCGCGCTGCGAAGATGCGCAATATACGACGCATTGGCTACGCGGTACATGCGTGTCCCCATTCCATGCAATCCCAGGGCCATAACGGTATCGCGGCGGTCCAGCGGTACCCACCGGGCCGACCGCTTAAGACGTGTGGCCAGTCGTTGACTGGCAAGCCCAACCTGGCGTGGCTCCTAGGCTGTGACCCATGGCGGCTAAGACGTCCGCCCGGTGCTCTGTCAGCGGGTCCATCTCCCACTCCAGCAGTCAACGCTTCGTGTTTCTGCATAGTTGGGCCACGGTGCCGTGCAGGCGCATCAGTGCACGTTCTATCGCGTCGCAAACGGTTGCTTCTCATGCGTGTCGAAGTGGGCGATCAAGGAGCGTCCAGATTTCCCACTGAATCATCATGCTAGCGCTCAGCCTGATGCCTCGGTTCACGTATTCCATCTCCGCTCGCTACAGCGAGCTGAGTGAGCCGCGCAACACGAGATAGTCTGCATATTGTCTGCCCCAAAACACATTCACATTGCATCAGAGGCACCGCTGTGAAAATGTCTGAATGAATCTGATGGGACGTACCGGCACAGCCGGCATGTCCGGGCATGTTCCTTGGCCACCGGCCGGAATGCAGCGGCCTGCGCCGATGTGTGCAGGGCCGCCTTGCGTCAGGCGCGCACGGCGATCCTCCACAGGGCAAGCAATTCACGAGCCATTAGACAGCCTCCATATCGCTGGGCGCCGACGTTAAGATCTCGAAGTGAGGTCGCGGTCGATGCTATGGCAGCTCCCTGGTTGGGCGCCTCTGGTGTAGCGCAAACTACGAGAGGTGTGCCCGATACACGCGTCACTGAGCGAAGCACGGGCCTGGCTGCAGGCCTTCTTCCTACAACCATCGGTGTCCATGTCAAGCTCTCGGACTCCACGTGACGGATGCGGTGATCATATCCCTGTTGGATGCTGACCAGACATTGCAGGCAGCATAGGCGCGAACGCAAACTCCATTGAGACAGTTCGGTCCCGCAATCCCTAGTCATCCAGGTGGCGAAACTCTGGAAATGGGCGAAACCGTGTCCAGCGATTCGGGTACTCTGTTGAAGAGCATATTCCCCCTCAACGGAGCTTAGGCATGTCCGCACTCACCCACCGCATTCCGCTCCTTGGGCGCCTCAGTATCGCCGTATTTCTTGTTGCCGTCATAGGCGCATGCGAGCGCTCGCAGGTGGACCCCCGTTGGGGATCGCTGATCAGCGCACGGACTCACGGCGTCATTTCGCAGGGCGATATGGTCAGGATCGTGTTCACCCGGGATGTGGCCGGCGAACATCGCATCGGCCGTCCTTTGCGTGGAGTCCTTGATCTTAAACCAATGGTGGAGGGCGCCGTCACCTTCGTTAGCGCGCGGGAACTGGTCTTCTCACCCGCGGCTAATCTGCCGTCGGGCCGCGAATTTGTCGCTACCCTGTCGGGAGAGGCGCTCTTGGGCGTGCCCGAAAACCTTGGCGAATACTGGTTCACCTTCGAGATCATCTCTCAGGACTTCGAGGTGGACGTGGAGGGGCTGGACGCGGAGCCTGGAGGCGGCGACGATCTCGTGCTGAGCGGAACGATTTTGACTGCCGATATCGCTGAATCCGAGGCAGTGAAGCGGATTCTTACTGCCAAACAAGGCGGAAGGAATCTGGACATCCAGTGGCAGCACGGCGAGGACGGTACAACACATCGCTTCACTGTTGAAGGAGTGGCCCGCAGCGAGGAAGACAATGTTGTGAAACTGCAATGGCACGGGCGTAGCATTGGGGTCTCCTCTCGGGGGAATCGGGACGTGACCGTTCCGGCACGGGACGTGTTTCGTGTCACGAGCGTCAGGGCCAGATCGGAGGATCGCCAGTATGCATTGGTTCGTTTTTCCAATCCGATTGACCCGAACCAGAACCTGGACGGCCTGGTAGGCCTCGGGGACGAGGGATTCACGCTGGAGGCGACGGGCAACATCCTCCGGATCATACCCCGTGATCGAATCATCGGGCAGGCAAGCGTAGTGCTCGAACCTGGAATCCGGGGCGCAGGCGGGCAACGACTCCAGGAGCGCAGCGTCAATGCAGTGACTTTCACGGATGTTAAGCCGGGGGTACGTTTCGCTGGTAGTGGGGTGGTCCTCCCGACGGCCAGCAGACTCACTGTTCCCATCGAAGCGTCCAATGTGCACTCGGTGCAGGTAACGGCGTTTCGGGTTTACGAAAGCAATATCGGTCAGTTTTTGCAGACCAACGACCTTTCCGGTGGCAGTCAGCTCCGGCGCACTGGGCGCGCTCTGTGGAGGCGTACATTCGAGCTTCCTGCCGAGCCGGACGGTGGGTGGACTCGTTACAGCCTCGACCTGAGTGACATCGCGAACATAAATGCGGAGAGTCTCTTGCGTCTGACTTTGTCGATCAATCGTGGAAACTCCACCTTTGCATGCACCGAGGAGCAAGACCGAATTCCCGTCATTGAGGAGCCGCTACCGGCCGATCTGGGCGTTGCCGAGGGTGCGAGCTGGACCTATTGGGAAGGATTCGAGGCGTACTATCAGGGTCCCTACAGCTGGAATGACAGGGACAATCCGTGTACTGATGCCTACTACCGGTATTCGTCGAATGCGAGCGATTCTCGGAATTTCCTGGCATCCAACATCGGCATGACAGTCAAACGAGATCCCAGCGGGGGCACGCTTGTGGCTACCACGGACCTTCGTACTTCAGAGCCGATGCGCGGCGTGCTTGTAACGTTCATGGATTATCAGAACCAGCCGCTGGGTTCAGTTGTCACAGGACTCCACGGATTGGCCCAAACCACTTTGGAGACCGAGCCATTTTACGCCGTGGCCGACATCGGGACAGACAAGGGCTACCTCAAGATAAACCGCAGCGCGGCTCTGCCGACGAGCCACTTTGATGTGGGAGGCCAAGTCGTTGCAGAGGGACTCAAGGGCAGGATTTATGGTGAGCGTGGGGTCTGGCGCCCCGGGGATAACATTTATCTGACATTCGTGCTCGACGATGCTGACAATCCCGTGCCAGCGGACCATCCTGCAACGCTTCGGCTGTACAATCCAATGGGCCAAGTTGTGCACACTGTAACGAACACCGATCCCGTCGGGGGATTCTATGCCTTCCCGCTAAGGACGGTGGCAGATGCGCCCACCGGGAACTGGAATGCGGCCGTTGACGTCGGCGGAGCACGCTTTTCTTCCCGGCTAAGGGTCGAGACCGTGATGCCCAACCGTCTGAAGGTAGACCTCGACCTAGGTAGCGACGAGCTTCTACAAGGGGGAGTAAGGCGCGAGGCGACGCTCTTTGGGCAGTGGCTAAGCGGTGCCGTTGCGCGGAACCTGCGCGCCGAAGTCGAGGTGGCGTTCCAATCGGCGAATACCACGTTCAGCCGGTTTTCAGACTACACCTTTGACGACCCTGCGCGTGAATACGCCAGCGAGCCTTCTGTAGTATTCGATGGTTCTTTGGACGATGAGGGGTACGCAGCCTTCACTACCGATTTGGCGTCTGGCGGCCACTCACCCGGGATGCTGACGGCGGCCTTCGCGACGCGCATCTTTGAGGCGAGCGGCGCATTCAGCACCAACCGGCGCATTCTAGGTTTTTCCCCTTACGACAGGTATATCGGAATTAGAGTGCCGCCTGGCGACGCGGCGCGGGGCATGCTCCTGACCGATACGCCCCAAACCGTCGACATTGTGAGCCTTTCGCCGGGCGGTGATCCTGTATCGGTCGAATCGATTGACGTCACCCTCTACAAAATCGAATGGCGATGGTGGTGGGACCGCTCTGCCGAATCGCTGGCTCGATTCACCGAGTCAGAGTACACCTCTTCGGTAGTCCAGGGACAGGTCGCAACAACCGACGGGCGCGGGAGCTGGACTTTCCAAGTCGACTACCCGAACTGGGGCCGTTACCTCCTGCGCGCGTGTGACGCCGAAGAAGGCCACTGCACCGGCAGGACGCTCTACATCGACTGGCCGGGGTGGGCCGGCCGGCCACAGGACCAGTCAGGCTCCGGGGCGAGTACGCTCACCGTGCTCTCGGACAGACCGAGCTATACCACCGGGGATGTCGCCGAGATTCAACTTCCGGGTGCGACCTCCGGCCGAGCGCTTGTGACGCTGGAGACGGGCACACAGATCTTGGGACAGCGGTGGGTGGAGTTCGGCGGCGGACGTGTCCGTTTCGAGGTTCCGATCACTCGTGAGATGGCTCCGAACGTGTATGTGAGTGTCAGTCTCATTCAGCCACACTCCGAGCGCGTGAATGATCGGCCCATCCGCCTTTACGGGGTCATACCGCTTGAGGTGGAGGATCCGCTTACGGTGCTGCAGCCTGAGATCGGCGTGCCAGAGGAGTGGCGTCCTGACACTACCGTGACTGTAAGGGTGTCCGAGGCGTCGGGACGGCCAATGAATTACACGCTCGCGGTAGTCGACGAAGGTCTACTGAGCCTTACCAATTTCGAGGCCCTGGACCTTTACGACTACTTCTACAGCAAGGAGGCGCTCGGAGTCGCCACGTGGGACATTTTCGACGACGTGGCCGGTGCGTACGGCGCGGAGCTGGAGCGAATACTCGCCATTGGCGGTGACGACGCGGCTGTCCTGCAAGACGAGCAGCGCAGCCGGTTTCCACCTGTCGTGCGCTTCATGGGGCCATTCACCCTCCGGCCCGATGGTCGCCGTACGCACTCGGTGGACATCCCGGAATACATCGGGCAGGTGCGGGTGATGGTCGTCGCGGGCCACGAAGGCGCCTACGGCTCGGCATCGGAATCCGTCTTCGTCCGGCAGCCGCTTTCGATGCTCGCCACCGTTCCGCGAGTCGTCGGCCCCGAAGAGGAAATCGCAGTTCCGGTGTCGCTTTTTGCGATGGCGGACGGCATCGACCAGGCTACCGTCACTCTGGATCCCGGCCGACAGTTTGAGGTCGTGGGCAGCAGCAGCGCAACGGTGCGGTTCGACGGCGCCGAAGAACGTATGGCCCGGCTGTTCATCCGTGCAGGCGAGCGGCCCGGCCAAGGCTTGCTGCGATTCACCGCAGTGGCCGGAGAGCACTCCTCGCAGTCGGAGATTGCCCTGGATGTTCGAACTCCCAATCCCGTCACTACGCGGCTCTTGACGGCGCAGATCGCGCCTGGGGAACGGTGGGAGGCGGATGTGCAGCCTCATGGGATCCCCGGGACTAACCGGGCTACGCTCGAAGTGACGCCCCGGCCCCCACTTAACCTCGAGAAACGTCTAGGCTACCTGGAGCGGTACCCGCACGGATGTCTTGAGCAAACCGTTTCGGCTGTCTTTCCGCAGTTATATTTGCCGTCACTGGTCTACCTGGGTCCCGCTGACCGTTCCCGAATGGAGGAGAGCGTGCGTGATGGCATTGAACACGTGCGGCGTTTCCAGCTTCCATCGGGCGCCTTTTCCTATTGGCCCGGCGACCACTCAGGAAGAGGTGCACGCAATGGATGGGCCACGAACTACGCAGGTCACTTCCTGATCGAAGCGGAGCGTCTTGGTTTCTACGTCGATCCGTCAGCCACGTCGATCTGGAAGTCGCACCAGCGGCTCCGTGCCCGGTCGTGGAGACGCCTTGGCGACACTCCGGCAATGGAGCAGGCCTACCGGCTGTATACCCTGGCGCTCGCCGGCGCGTACGAGATCGGCGCCATGAATCGCCTGCGGGAGTCTGGGCACATCGAAGACGCGGCCCGCTGGCACCTCGCGGCGGCCTACAGCCTGGCCGGGATAGAGGCTACGGCGTCCCGCCTCATCCTGGGAAACGACACGGCGGCCGAGTATCAGGCGGCCGGGTGGAGCATGGGCTCTTGGCTGCGGGACAGTGGTATCCTGCTGGACGCTTTGGTCAGGCTCGGCCGTGATTCTCAAGCGAGTCGAGTGGCAGAGGACATCTCTGACAAACTCTATTCGGACACTTGGCACAGCACGCACTCCATCGCCTACGCGCTCTTTGCGATGACACGCTTCTTCGGCTTGGAGGGCGCGTCCGAGGAGTTCACATTCGAGCGCCGGGCAGGAGCCAACGCGGAGTCAGTCAGATCGTCGTCCCCTGTCTATTCTGAAGAGCTCGCGGGCCTGGCCGAGCAGGGCGGAAGTGTGGAGGTGGTAAACACCTCGGACTCGCCCCTCTTCGTTACTCTGACGAGGCGGGGGTCGCCTGCGGCGGGGGAGGAGACGGCATCGTCGGCCGGGCTGAAATTACAGGTGGAGTACACGGACCGCGATGGTGAGAGCGTTGACGTCTCCCAAGTCCTGCAGGGCACGGACTTGTATGCCAACGTTACCGTCCTCAATGAATCGGGCCGAGACGTAAGCGATCTGGCGCTGGAGTACGCAGTGCCATCGGGCTGGGAGATCCACAACGAGAGGATGGATTTCGACGAAATTCTGACGGATCAGTGGATTAGCTACCAGGATGTGCGCGACGATCGGGTTCTCACGTACTTCTCGCTCGACGACGGGCATTCGCAAGTCGTACGCCTGCGGTTCAATGCCGCCTATCTCGGCAAGTACTATCTGCCCTCCATTACCGTCGAAGCCATGTACGATGCCGCTATCCAAGGGGGTGCCAAGGGGATGTGGGTAGAGGTGGTCGAGGCAGCACGCTGAGAACCGGTGAATCCTATGCAACAGCGGCGATTAGCGGTCTGGTCGTGCGCAGCCGCCGTCCTTATGATGGCTTTGGTGGCTGTTGGAATCCGGCTTCCGGATCCGCTTTTCGACGATCCGCTGTCTTCCGTCCTTGAAGCCCGTGACGGGTCTCTATTGGGGGCGCGAATCGCGTCGGACGGTCAGTGGCGCTTCGCAGCGCGCGACACGGTTCCTGCGAAGTTCGCGGCCGCCGTTGTCGCATTCGAAGACAAACGCTTTCGCTGGCACCCCGGGTTCGACCCGCTAGCGCTGGGCCGTGCGGCGTGGGCCAACCTCCAAGCGCGCAAGGTAGTTAGCGGCGGCAGTACGATTACGATGCAGGTGATCCGCATGGCGCGCGGCTCCCCGCGCCGCACGTACGCAGAGAAACTGATTGAAGTCGCACTGGCAGTCCGTCTTGAATTCAGCACTGACAAAGACGAAGTGCTCGCGCTGTACGCTGCCCATGCACCCTTCGGGGGTAACGTTGTAGGGCTGGAGGCGGCTGCGTGGCGCTATTTCGGCAGGGGACCCGCCGATCTGTCCTGGGCGGAAGCCGCGATGCTTGCTGTCCTCCCGAACAGCCCCGGCGCCGTCCACCCGGGGAGAGGCCGCGCCGCATTGCGTGACAAGCGAGATGTGTTGCTGCGCCGCTTGCGGCAATCAGGCGCGTTCGACCAGGAGGAGCTGGAGGTTGCCTTGCTCGAGCCGCTCCCGGTTGACCCTCGCCCGCTCCCGCAGCATGCTCCTCACCTTCTGCAGACCCTCGCGACGAGAGATGGAGGTACGGGCCGCCGTTACTTGACCACCCTTGACCCATCACTGCAACGGCTGGCTTCCGATATCGTGGGTCGCCAGGCGCATCCTCTGGCCTCCAGAGGTGTCCAACATCTGGCTGCGCTAGTAGTCGACAACCGCACCTTCGAGGTAGTCGCGTACGTTGGCAACAGTAAGTGGGGGGCCGCTGAGGGCACAGGTTATGCAATCGACCTGGTCCACCGCCCCCGTAGTACTGGGAGCATCCTTAAGCCTCTTCTCTTTGCACGAATGCTGGATGCGGGGGAGATCCTGCCCGAAACTCTCGTACCCGACATTCCGTCCCAGTTTGCTGGATATGCGCCCGAGAATTACGACCGGGAATTTCGGGGGGCGGTCCCGGCCAAGACGGCGCTCGCCAGATCGCTGAACGTACCTGCGGTCTGGATGCTGCGTCGCCACGGCGTGGACCGCTTCTACGACTTCTTGCGCAGGATGGGGATGACGACCCTCTACCGTCCTCCCGGTGACTACGGGCTGACCCTTGTGCTCGGTGGAGCGGAAGGCACCCTTTGGGACGTAACGTCAATGTACGCAAACATGGCCCGGATCGGGGGTACGGTGGGGAGGAGTCCAGCTTTGAGATCACTGCATCCGCGGGTGCTGGTGGACCAGCCGGGGGGTGAGCGCGGGCAGGGAGCGAATCAGCATCACATAGGCAACGCGAGTGCAACGCTGAGCGTTGGGGCCGCGTGGCTCACCCTGGAAGCCCTCGTAGACGTGGTGCGCCCGGGTGTCGATTCGCAGTGGCGCGTCTTGGGAAACGGACAGCGTGTGGCTTGGAAGACAGGTACGAGCTACGGACACCGCGACGCATGGGCGGTGGGGATCACGCCACAATATACGGTGGGGGTTTGGGCCGGAAACGCAAGTGGGAAGGGTCGGCCCGAGCTGACTGGGATCGGCGCTGCCGCGCCTGTCCTTTTTGACATCATAAGCAGACTGGATAGTGATGGTTGGTTTAGGAGGCCTCAGGTGCATCTTAAGGAGGTCAAGATTTGCCTGGCCGACGGTTACCGTGCAGCGGGGCACTGCGATACCGCGTACGCCTTGGCTCCGCGCGACAGCCACTTCGAGCAGCCGAGCCCGCACCACCGAATGGTCCATCTTGATCCGGCCAGCGGCCTTCGCGTGCACGGAAGATGCGAATCCGTACACGCCATGTCCCGCGAGACTTGGTTCGTGCTACCACCCACCCAGGAGGCATACTACCGGCGTTGGAATCAGGCATACCGCACTTTGCCCAGGTATCGCGTCGACTGTGCCGCCACAGCGGTGGAAGCATCGGTTCAGAGTCCTGTCGACTTCGTCTACCCGCTTGCCGGGGCCCGCATCTACATCCCCATGGAGCTCGGAGGGCGCAGGGGGCGGGCTGTCTTTATGGCGGCGCACCGGGACCCTAGTGCTACTCTCCACTGGCATCTCGACAACCGCTATGTGGGCTCGACGAACGTGTTTCACGAGCAGGCGCTGGATGTGAGTCAGGGCCCGCACGTGCTCACGGTGGTGGATGATCGTGGTAACCGGGCGCGGCGCTTCATTGAAGTGCTGTCGAAGGGCTCAGCGTCCAGCCCCGTCTCTTCAGCGAATTGAAGCAAGCACATTGTCCCGGGTTGACTAATTCAGTGCCAAATACTGTGCAACTGTGGCGGTCGTATGAGTAAGTCATGGAACGAATCGTCATTCAGCACCCACGTCAACGTGTTGTTGGGCACACTGTGCGCCTGGTGTCTTCACCAGATCCCCAGTGGCGCTCCAATTCCGATTACTTCGCTGCCCTACTCGGACATGTAGTGCGAGTAGCGTGTGGTCGTAGTTGTGGGCTCCTTGGCGGACGGGAGAAGAAGAGCATTGGCACGAACCACCACCGCACCGCTGCCTTCTCTAAGCTTCCTGGGAGTTTCCACTGTCAACTCTTTTTTGGTCTCAAAAGACTCCGGTACGTCCTTGAATTTGGGCTCAAGGTCAACACGAGGCGGTGCGGCCATCACCGTCGTAGTCCTAATTGAACTCCGGCATCGGCGGCTGTTGCGGAATCGCATCGATCACAAAACAGATGTTATCCCTATCCAGCCACTGCCGTGAATTGGACGGGAGCAGCTCCCATAGGCTGCTCGCGTACGGGCCAATGCGAACAGATATCAATCCCGGATTGTGCTATCCAGTAACGCCTCGCTTGTCCATTCGCTACAGGTATGTTTCGCCAACATGGCTATCTTCTACGAGACAGAGTCTATAAGCTGCCATTTAATTCACGCATTCCCCAATGACGATTCGGTTAAGCAGTCTATGTCCTTCATGCATGCGACTCAGGCCTCTCCGCATTAGGGTTGCCGGGCCCGATGCCGGCCGGGTAGCTTCTGTCGGATGGGTGATGGCCATTACGCTCCTGATTTGCGGCGCAGATGCGTACGGGATGACCTGCAGCATCGAGGGAGGGAGCCAGGATTTACCAGGTATTGAAGTCGTGGAGTTCATGCGACTGGGCGAAGAAGCGAACAGGGATTCGACCCTTTTCGGCTCAATCTCTGCCATTGCTGTAGGTGGTACTGGCCGCGTCTTCGTTGGAGAGCGCCAGGATCCGAAGGTCTACGTGTTCTCCGAAGACGGCAGGCTCCTGACGACCCTGGGGAGCAGGGGAGACGCTCCAGGCGAGTATAGTGCCATATCAAACATTCATTCCGGCCCGGCCGATTCCCTATTCGTGTATGACAGTTGGGACTTGGACCTTACAGTATATGAGCCGCAGCAGTACAGATTCGCTTATACCTTGCCTATCCAGCGAAGTGGGCCGGGTAGCGCGCGAGAGCTTCTTGGCGTAACGTCAGCGTCGCTCGTTTTTCGCTATGGTCGGTCTACAGGACAGGGCACAGAAAACCAGAGACGATTATCCGATGTTCGGCTTGTGGACTGGAACGGGGACATCATTTCCGAATCACTGCTGACTGTTGAGCAAGGAGAAGACTTTGTTACTGTCACGCCCGAATTCCGGCGTAACGAGGCGCTTCCTTTCGGGCGTAGTTCCACCATTCGCATGAGTTCGGACCATGCGCTGTATTCTGGCTGGAATGATGCCATCGACATCAAGGTTCTCAGCCTGGACGGGACAGCCCTTCACGAGTTCACATACCCACAGCGGCCTCGGAGCGTAACCCCTGCAGATCGGCGCGCGGCCCTTGCGCGTGGCTCCGACGAGATGCGGAAAAGGCTCGCTGCAGGAGGCCTGCACGATACCTGGCCGGTCTACGAGACTTTTGTCGTAGATGATCGGGGAGCCGTTTGGCTTAAGCTCGTCGAGAATGATGAGGACGAATGGACTAGCTGGCTTGTTATCGACTCGAATGGTCGAGCAACGGGGACGGCCGTCCTGCCGGCAACCTTCGACTTGAGCGTGGTGCAATCCGGCCGCATCTACGGCAGCGATCGCAATGAATCAGGTGATCCAATCGTGGTAGGCTACGAAATCCTGGACTAGCCTGATCGACCACCAGGTCAGGGATCCCAGAAACGGCTTGCAGTTGTTGTGCGCCTCAAGCTGATCCACCTCAATTCTAAGAGTTGCCAAACCGACGTCCTCGTTTATGCTCCATTGAGGTGGTGCCCCCCAGCCTTGTGGTTTATTGCTCGTGGTTTTTATCAGGTAGAGTGGACTAGTTGGCAAGGTAATGGGTGTTGGTGTTGCGAACCGGCTGTTTCCAGTATCCGTGCTGCCTCCGCGTGGGCTACGGATTGGGGCGATCGGCGTGGAACGGAGGGTTTATTCCAGGGTGCGGCCTGCGCCTGTTCGGCATCCACTACACAGCGCACCCTCGGCTCCCGTCCTCCACGCTGGCAAAAGTGGACGCGAAGCGTCTGGCCACGCCACGGATGGAACGGATGCGTGATCGTTACTACTTCGACAGCCGTGCCAGTTTGATCTGCTGCGGCCTGCCCGCGCTGCGACAGGTCCACCTCCGTCGCATTCCGCAACTGGGAATAGCAACCGAGTGGAAAATGCCATCCGTCCCATCGTCCTGGGACGCAAGAACTACCTATTTGCGGGTTCGCATATTGCGGCCCAGCGCGCCGCAGTGATCTACTCGCTCTTGGGTACGTGCAAGCAGCATGACGTCAATCCCCCGGACTGGCTAAGCGATGTGCTGGCCCGCATCCCGACGCATCGTGCAAAGCGGGTCCACGAGCTGTTGCCCCATCGTTGGCAGGCGCCCGCGTAAGCCGCTCCCGCATCGGTAGCACGGCCACCGTGGCGGATGGCAACATCGTCTGTTCCAGGAATCGCCAGCGTCTTCATCGCGCAGCGTACCACGTCGAGAGACCGCAAAGGTGAGATAGCGGCCGGCGACAAAGAGGAGCGCGGCACGTGCCGGTCCGCAGCGGAACTTCCCGAGGTGGCCTGCCTCATGGTAGCCTGTGCGGTCGCCTGACCCCTGCGGCTCCGTGGTATAGTCGGTACCCACTCCCATCAACCAGGCAGGGAGTGGGTGACGTATGGACTGGTCAGAAAGCGCACTCCCCGGCGGGGGTACAACTACGACAAAAAGGTAGGCCTATTCTCCATGTCCCGCCCGGCCTACGAGGCACTCTCGGCGGGCCGGGGTGTACACCACCGCACGCATGCCTTGAATCATCAGTTGCATTATACACGTTGTCAAATGACATCGGTTCGTCTGCCGCTTCGTCGCCGAATTGGACAGCTTCGGTGAGCGTGAGTACCTAGGGAGGTTAAAGGGAAACAGAGAGCGCAGAACGCTGGCATGAGGCTACGACCCATCAAAGAGGCCAGCAAAGCGATCGTGGTCAACACCTTGGTGTCATTCAAGTAGATTGGCATTTAGCTGCGTAGATAGCCTGAATTCAATCTAATGTATTCCTGATCAAGGGACGTTGTGGATTCTCAGGAATGGCCTATGAGAGGCACTCGAGCAACCCGCTGGCCCGAGGCGCCGAGTAGGGCGACTCAGGACTGCAGCCATTCGGAAGCGCCCTTACTATGTATGGCCCCTGTATCTTGCACGTGATGCCTGATGCGGTACGTCGGCAGAGTGATCCTTGAGGTGGAGATTGCGGCATCGAATTTCTTGCAATCTGCCCTTCATTCTGCTGCTTCCCCTGGTACAAGCACACGCGCAGGCAAGCATCATCGGAATTCTATTGGTGGTGCGCCATTCTCAGTTGGTGGAAGGCGTCCTCAGTAGCGTGGAGGTAGTATTCAATTGTGCTGTGCAACTTATGTGTTCATGTAAAGCCATGCGTAGCTTCGGAAGATGCTCTGCTTGGGGAATCCGCTGCAAGTTACGAAGGGATTCCATGGCCCCCAGCGCCATCCACCGTTGAATCTGATCCGAGTGCATCCAGTGCGTCACGTTGTGGAAGAGGCGACTGAAGGCACTGTTCAGGTTCTCGATGCTGTTGGTAGTTCGCAAGCTTCGGCCCAGCGGTTTGGCCAGTCCGAGTTGATGCAGCTTCAGTGTCTCTTCCATGCCCTCCGCGAGACTCGAGGCAGCCTTGGGTGCGCTGGTCTTCAACGTCTCTTGGATCATCGTCAGCGCAGCCTTGGCCTCCGCGTAAGTGGGCTTTCGATAGGCCGCCTGCAGACGCTTACGCCAGTGATCCTGATCCTCTTTGTTCAGATGAGCCACCACGTTTTCTTGCTTGTGCCAGCAGCAGCGCTGAATGAGCGCGTACTTTCCAAAGACTTTGTCTACAGCCGCGTGTATGCCCTTGGACCCATCCACCATGCAGAGCAGTCCTTGCTGGAAGCGTAGCCCACGGGCAATCAGGGCTTCCAGAAGCCCCTGGATGGCCTCGGTATTCTCCGAAGGTACCTGCGCAAACCCCAGTACTACCTTCTCGCCGGTAAGGGTCAGCCCCATGACGACCATCATCTGGTACTTCGCAAAGTGCTTGCCGTCGATCCACAGGCCCACCAGGTCCAGGCTGTCCAGCCGACGCTCAAAGAACGCTTCCAGCGTCTGGGCGCCACGCTTGATAAACCTGCGCCGGACCGAGGTCGCACTCAGACCAAAGGCCTCGGCAAACTGCCGGGCGGCCCGCTGGTAGTTGCGCTGGCTGATTCCCATGAGCAACATCTCGGTCAGCTTTTCATCATCTACCTTCGTGCTGCGAAGTCGTTGGTAACTCTCAAGGGGGCGCGCCTTGTTCGTGCGGGTGTCGTGCACGCGCGGCACGCGGATGCGTACCCGCTGCCCCCACAGTCGGATGGACCCTGGATTGTAGCCCCAGCGCAGGTAACGCCCCTGGTGCGGCCTGTGGCGTCTGCTGCGGTAAGTTCCGCAAAGCGCAGCTACCTCGTCACTGATGATCTGCAAGGCCATGTGCTGGATAAACGTGCCGATGTTCAGCACCGCGTTGATTTTCGCCTGCATGCTGCACGGGCTGAAGGCACGCATGAGCTCTCCGAAGAGGTCCAAAGGAAAAGAAGCGGTGGTAGGGGTCTTCATAGGTACAAGGGTGAATTAGCATTCAGTAGTACGTTCGCCGAAGAGGGTATTGCGAAGGCGCGCAAGGTATGCAGCGTGGGCCAGACGGTACAGGCCTGTTTCCATTTCCAGCAGTCCCAGGGCCATGCACGCCTCGCGCTGCTCCGGTGGCATCCACCGGGCATACTGCCTCAAGCGTGTGACTAAGCGTTGGCTGACACGGCCAATCACGCTGGTGGTCTTAAGGCTCCGACCCAGGGCGGCAAAGACTCCGGCCCGGTGCAAGGTCAGCGTCTGCTTGAGCCCCTCCTTCAGGCAGCAGCCCGCGGTGCGGTTCTCGCGGGCCACCGTGCTGTGCACACGCATCAGCGCCCGTAGGGCCGTCTCGTAGTCGGCTGCCTCCCACGCGTGACGCAAAGCGCAGCGCACCTCCATACGCTTCTCCTCGGGCAGATAGCTCAGCACACGCCGGGTCTTTTGCACCTGGCACCGTTGCACCTGGGCGGAATCGGCCAGGCGGGTCGCGAGTGCCTCGCAGAGGCCGCTTCCCCCCGGGATCACGCACAAGATTCCTCGCTCCGTGCAAAGCCCCCGCTCGGTGAGCTGCTGCAGCATCCGACTCAGAAGTGCGGCGTCCTCCAGCGACGAAGCTACAAAGCTCAGGATCCGTCTGTGTCCCGTCATCGTAGCGCCTATGCAGAAGACATACTGCGTGCCCAGGACATAGGCGGCGTCGATCCACAACGCCCCGAAGTCGTCCTGTGACAATGGCCGAGTAGTGAATACTTCCAGGGCCCGCTCCGCGTGGGCTGACACCAAAGGGTCCAGTGGCTGCGCACCAGAAGGCGCGAGCTTCGGCCCCTCCCGCGTGGATACGCAGCTCGCACAGCAGGTACACGCTGCGGTATCGGCGCTGGCTACAGGCGCTTCCAGTTCCAGACCATCAGCCCCGCCTGCATTGGCGCGCTCATGCCGCGCTGCCCCCTCTCGGCCGAGCAACTCCATGATCTCGCTGAACTGCCTGACCAGGTAGAGACGCCAGTCACCAGAGGCGCGCAGATCAGCGCCAGAGACGCTGTCAAGATGGGTGGGATGCGTGTGTAGTCCGTGCATAGAAAGCAGAATAGACATATGTGGAAAATGACTCCATCATCTAACTGTTTCTGCCTTTTAACAACTAAGAATGGTGCACCGCCATTCTATGGGCAGACGGCAATCCAATAGCACTGGCCATTGGATTTAGTCTGCTTCGCCGCCTCCGTGGCTTGGACTGTCGAATAATCTCCGGACCGTCCGGCCGCCCTTGCTGCAATATCTTCGGTTCGCTCAAGGCAACGGTGTGCGTCAAGGGCTCCGATTGGGGCAAAAACACGCAGGATTTCGCGGACGTCTTCGGCAACTTTGGGCGTCAGAGTTACGTTTTATGACTGTACCTACCGGATATTAACGGCCGTAGGATCTTACGGAGAACACTTGGGTCGTGCAGAGACACCTTCAATCGCGATTTAGGCGAATAAGAGGACGGTTCGTATTTGTGTGCCCGGGGAAGAGGGAGGGTGAAAGGTGGTGGGCGTTGTACCATCTCGTAGGTAGCAGAGACTCCGGCGGGAACGAGCACGACGCTGCATGGCCTCAACAGTGTCCGATTTACCTCTTGGAATTGGGGCGTCGTGTCGGCACTATGAATAGGGTCATCACGGGGGACCGAGTAGTCTTTGAATCTGAAATAGGACCTTTTTCTAAGCAATGCAGTTACTGGGATAGGTATGTCTTGGAATCGCAGCTAGTGCTTCCAAGGCATCCAAAGCTCAGGCGGCCGCACGGAAGAGTGTTCAATTTGGCGTGCAACTAACCCTCTTGATTAGTTCGTGGACCCGTTGCCGTGTGACAAGCCTCCATTACCCCGTAAATCAAAGCTTCCTTAGCATATCGAACCAACGAAAATGACTGTAGTGATTCACATTGGCGGGAAGAGTCAACAGAGCGCCTCGGGCCTCGTAAGCGGTGCTCAGCTATACGAACTTGCTGGCTGTCATCCACTACGCCTGTTTCTCAACCGTGAAGATGACGTAGACATTCCCATATTGCCTGAGGAATATCTCCTCATCCAAGGCAACGAGAAATTTGTTCTCGGCGATAGCCAAATCGAAAACGATCCTCCTCTTCGCAAGGAGCTAAAGCCGGAGTTTAACGGCGCTCACGACATTGCTCTGTCTCGGTCCAAAATAAGGGCTCAAGCCCTAAAGGCACATGATCCGCAGTTTCCGGACGGGCGTTTGTTTGCAGACATTCCAGACGGCGTCGATGTGGAAATAGACGATGACAAGCGACTAGTCGTACAGAACACCGATTCATATTTCGTGATTCCACCTGGGGATGTCCGTGGACCTATTGATGTGGAAGAATGTGGTAAGCACGGCCGCCGGCCGCCAAGCGGCTGCACCTACCGATACCGGCTTGATCGCGACACGTACTTGGCTGGTACAGAGAAGATCAATGGTAAGGAGATTCTTGAACGCGCTGGCAAGAGTCTTGAGGAGTGGTCGCTGAACCAAAAGCTAACCGGTGGCAAGCGAGTCAAAGTGGACGGAGACTGGGTTGACTTAACAGCACCCGGAATTGAGCGGTTCGAGTCTGTCCGCCGTCAAGCGCAGCAGGGTCAATGATTGCTTCGGTAGCATTGCCACCGGAGGATTCAGAATATCTTGATGGAAACTTTGAAGAGCGCTGGTCCATCAATTCGGTAGGTCCCGGCAAGAATGCCCTTTTGATCGACCACTTCCCCATTCCGGAGGGGTTCAACTGCGAGACGTCAACTCTGATGGTCTTGATTCCTAGCGGCTATCCAGGGTCGGCGCTCGACATGTTCTACTTTGACCCTCCCTTGGCACGGTCCGATGGAGTGGGCATAAAAGCTCTGGCGTCAGAATCTCACTTCGAGAGATCGTGGCAACGTTGGTCGCGACACTACAGTTGGACAGCGGGTGAGGATTCGATCGTGAGCCATGTGGAATATGTCAAGCGGCAACTGCGCCATGAGGTACGTAGATGACCGAGACGACGCTTGCAATGACGGCGGCTTCCCACGGTGTCCTTATGGACTACCTGTTCCCAGGTGATGGACTGGAGGCGGCTGCGATTCTGCTTTGCAACCGTGGCGCCGGCAAGTTCGGGCAACGCCTTCTCGTCGCGGATATTGTTTGCCCTCCGTACGAGGTATGCCAACGGCGTCACGACGCAGTGTTGTGGCCTTTTGCCGAGACTGTGTCGCCCAGCTTGATCACTAACATTGATCAACGGGATCAGTCGATCGTTACGATACACTCCCATCCAGTTGGTGAGGCACGCTTCTCACCGATTGACGATCAGAACGATCGGATGTTGCTGAAATCCGTTTCGGGTTGGTTCGATGATAGGAGGCCGCATGGAGCGGCAGTGATGCAGGCAAACGGCCTAATCAGAGCACGGACGGTCGATGAAACGGGGGCATTTGGAGAGATCCAGACAGTCGCGGTGGTAGGCGACGAAATCAAGTCCTGGAAGCTAGCTGCCAAGAGTCCCGAAGAGGCTCACGAATCCCGACTTAGGCAGACTTTCGGACGGGGTACGCTTGAGCTGCTGCGAGGGATGCGCGTCGGAGTGGTTGGTTGCTCCGGTACAGGGAGCATCGTTGTGGAATTGTTGACCCGTAACGCGGTCGGAGAATTGGTCATCGTTGACGACGATACGATAGACGCGGTTAACCTGAACCGAATTGTCAACAGCACATCTTCGGATGCCCGCCTGAGACGACCGAAGGTACTGGCTCTAAGGGAGGCTGTAGAGCAGATCGGACTTGGGACGGTCGTCCATGCGTGCGAAGGGCTAACAGATTCCGCGGCCATTGTAAGGGCCTTGATTGATTGCGATGTGATCTTCGGGTGTGTGGACACCGCCTTCGGCCGCTATCATCTGGATTGTATAGCGAGCGCATACCTGATTCCTTACTTCGACGTGGGTGTAGATCTTGACGCGGATGGGGAAGGGGGTATCTCGTCGGCGGATGCCGTTGCGCATTACGTTCATCCTGGGGGTACCAGCCTGCTTTCACGCGGAGCCTACACCATGGACCAGGTGACTGCGGAACAGTGGCGCCGTGCCGATTTAGAGTACTACGATCAACAACGCCTTGCGGGCTACTTGGCGGCGGTTGGTGAAGAGCAGCCAGCGGTGATGTCGGTGAACATGCAGGCGGCCTGCCTCGCGTTCAATGATTTCTTGGCGCGAATCTCAGCTTTCCGCCTTGACGCCAACAGCGACTTCACTACGCAACGCTTCCGGTTGGTTCACGGCTCGTTCGAGAATGATGCCGCCCCGGGGGGGGCACATAGTCTGTTGCAGCGGTACGTCGCTGCTGGCGACCGAAGTCTGCTTGTGCAAAACAATATCACAAATGCTTAGGTTGCCCAGGTTACTATGGAATGCGTGGGCTCGCCTACACCCCTACCGGACGGAATGGGTCGAAGATTTACCATTGGATCCTAAGCACAACACGATCTACATCATAGGAGGGCGCCAACATCCATTCTATGCGGCCATTGTCTGTTTGCGGCGTAGATGCAAACGGGTCGTCCATCTCGATTTGGCACACGAGGCAAGGCCCAGATGGCGTATCAAGGAGCACAGCACTGGACGTGTATCGCTCACGCCGTCCGTGCATGTAACTGGATTGCAGTGTGATTGCCACTATTGGTTTCGGCGAGGATGTATCGTCTGGGCCCAGGATCCGCCGCTACGAATACCGAAGGAGAACAGGCATGATTGAGCGACTGGTGATTCGGAATCTTAAGCGCTTCAAGGATTTAGACTGCACACTGGCGGAGCATCTGGTGATTGTAGGGCCCAACAATTGTGGCAAGACCACACTTCTACAGGCTATTGCTTTCTGGTCAGAGATCGCGTCGCACTGGGCGCAGTACATGCCTGATCTTGTCCGTGACGATAATGGAGATTATCCCAGCAGCGATTTTTTAAACGTGCGGACAGTTTCATCGATGGCGCTGGTAGATTGGGATCATTTGTGGCCAGCGCGAAACGTGACAAATCCAGCGTCAATTCGATTGTACATCGATGGACACGCACTCGGATTCGAACTTCTCTATAAGGATCGGAACAGTGTACATGTGCGGCCAATGCGTGACGTTTCGGAATCGGTTCTGGAACAATATATCCAGGATCCATTGATACCCGTCTACGTTCCGCCGATGTCAGGAGTAGACTTGCGCGAGGAGCGTCATAGACCGGAAGTGGTTTCCGCGAGACTCGCAAGAGGGCAGGGAGGGACGGTTCTGCGCAATTTGCTCCTGAGTGTCAGCGGCGATGCCGGCAAGTGGGAAGAGCTCAAAAAAATCGTATCAGATCTGTTTGGGTACGAATTGACTTTGCCAAGCGCGGGTGCCGAAATTCAGGCCGGATACCGTGAAGGCCCGGATACGTGGTCTTTAGACTATAGTAGCGGGGCGGCCGGGTTTTTGCAGATCGTGCTGATATACGCGGCTATCTTCCAGCGGGACAGATCGGTGATGTTGATCGACGAGCCGGATGCACACCTCCATATTTTCTTGCAGGAGAGACTTTACCGTGGCTTGAGGGAACGCGCGAAGCGTAACGGATGGCAACTGATCATCGCGACGCACTCGGAGCAGATAATAAGGAACGCTCAGCCTAAGGATCTGCGAATCTTAGCCGAGGAGTTGTACAAGATTCCGAAGGTGCAGAGCTTGGTTGAGTCGTTGCGGCTGGACAACTTCGACCTAATGTTGGCAAAGCAAGTAGAACGCATCTTGTATGTGGAAGGGGGAACAGACTTGGATATATTGAGGGCTTGGGCAGCGGTTCTGGAACATCCTTTGCACCGATTCTTGGAGGAACCGCTTTGGAGGACGACTGCCGAGGATAACGTTAAACCGGCACGACACTTCGAGGCCCTGCGGCTCAACGTCCCGACTCTGAGAGGAGTGGAGTTGCGTGACAGGAACGACAAAGGTGAAGGGGTTGGTGAGACTTCACGCCCGGAAGGAATGAGGCTGCTGGTGTGGGAACGGTACGAGATCGAGAATTACTTGATTCATCCTGAAGCCATCCTACGGTGGCTAAGAGTGCGGAGTGACAGCAAGGCGGTTGATAGGGCAAATGACCACATGGATGAATACTTTCCGCGGGCGATCCGCAAGAAGCCGTTCGACTCCGATTATTTCGAGGGAAGAAAGGGAAAAGATGTACTGAACAAGGTATGTGATGCGGCCCTAGTACAGGTAGGCGAGGCGGAGTACTACGGAATTGCGGCAGGGATGCGGAGAGATGAAGTACATCCGGAAGTGGTCGAGAAACTGGACGCGATGGCGGAACAGTTGGACATCTAGGATGTCGGTTAGGTCTAGAAGTCCGGGCGAAAATTTGAAGTGTACCCCAATCGCTGGGCACGAATTCGACCATCTTAACGGAACTTTGTCACTTTATTTTTTCCAAGAGCCAGTAAGTACCCTTCAGACAGTCACTTACGAAAACTGTCTTTTTCTATAGCACTACCATTTCAGGGTCGTTTTGTGTGCGCCTTGTAGGTGTAGTTGTGAGGCTTGAGGCCCATAATCATGGCGATCTGGCGCTGGAGCGGACCTTGGTCTGCATCCTTCTTCAACAGAATGCAGGAGCGCCGGTCTGTTGGCAATACGGTCGTGATCCGGTGCCACCGGTTCAGCTCAAACTGCAGCGTGGTCCAGCTGCTG
The DNA here is from genome assembly GCA_965262785.1 of Rhodothermales bacterium. Taxonomy (GTDB): domain Bacteria; phylum Bacteroidota; class Rhodothermia; order Rhodothermales; family Bin80. The sequence continues at coordinate 3,426,236 of OZ253559.1, read as the reverse complement.
TGGAGGTCATACTGCTTCAGCTTCGTGCGAATGAGTTGCACCGCCTGATAGGCCAGTACCGAGAGGAAGATGTGTGTCCGGATGCGCTCATCCTTGCTGTGGTATAGGGGACGCATGCCCAACTCGGACTTCAGCGAACGAAACGTGCGCTCGATGTCTGCAAGCTTCCAGTATGTGCGTGCGATTTGCGAGGCAGACCAGTCCGTGTGGCTGGTATGCAGGATGTAGCCGCCCGATGCTTGCGTCTGCTGCTCAAACGCAGACAGGTGCGTAAAGGTGACCGCCTTCGCGTGCGTACTGTCCTTTTTGCGCAAGACATCGATCTTGTACTGGTACGAGACGCGCTTATGCCTTTCGAGCTCGCGACCGAGTCTGCGTTGCACCTTGTCGTATTCCTTGACGCAGCGGGGCTTGGAGAGTCCCTCGTGCAGGGTTTTCAGCGCAGCCTCGAACTTTGCGCGCCTGGTGTTCAGTATGCGATCACCGGTGGCCTTGCGTGCCTCGCTATGCAGGTAGACTTGCAGCGTTCCCTCTTGCTGCTCCAGGCGCCAGGCTTTGATGGAGACCCCGCTTTGTGTATTCCAGCACTCCTCCGGCGCGCGTTCAGGGGGTGGCGGCGCCTGCGTGCGCTGCACACAGATCCAATCCAGTCCCTTCGACCGCAAGTACGCCACATTGGCGCGCGTGGCTATGCCCGCGTCCATGATGACGGTCGCACGAGCGCCATTGAGCCGCTCCATGGCCTGTTGAAGCGTCTTTGGTTCGCTGGCATTGCCAGCAAGGACGGCTGCGCCACGCACAAAGCCGGACGCGTCCAGCATTAAGGCCAACGTCACCAACGGACAATCCGATCGCTTTTCCTTGCTTCGTCCATACGCCAGGAGCGCGCCTTTCTTGCGACCCGTGTAGAATGTGTTGGTCAGATCATACAAGATGAGCGTCTCACTAAAGCCCAACAGCCGCTGCGCATTGCCATAGAGTCCGTCCATAAGCGCTTCGCGCAGCGCATACAGCCGATCGCCTACCCGGTACAGCGTACTTGCGCACGGGGCCTCCAGCTGCACCAGCTCCAAAATGGCGGAGGCCTTCATCATCCACTGGTACGTATGCGCCTCACTTCCGGGCGACAACATGCGCCCAACCACCAGAACCAGGGCCATGCGAATAGCATCTTCTCGCATGCCCAGCGCGCGTAGCAGCGCCGTGAAGCCGAGTTGCTCCAAGGCTTGCAGGCATACGCGCTCGCCGCCGACCGTGCGTGTATCCGGATGATGCACTGCGTCGGTAATGATGGCGTCGCGGTCGTCGCGTCCGGCGTCCACATCGTAGTCCTTCTCACGCAGCCGGCGCACGATCTCGTCCACGGCGCATTCGATCTTCTCATCCTCCAGCGGTAGTGCGCGCTGTCCGCGCAGTGCCAGCTCAACCCGCTTGGTTACGGTGGGCCAGTCGGCTTCGGCAATGTCAAAGTCCTGTCCAAGGTTCAGGATGGTTTTTTGATTGGGCTGGCCATTGACACGTCGGCATTCGAGCAGTCCGTATCCGGTGCGTTGCGTTGCATCTTTGAGCTTGTAGACTCTCCTGCGGATGTACACGGCGCAGTCGTATTGGCCTGCGCCCAATATAGCGGGTGGGGGCGTTGCCTGTGTGAAGTATTGATGAATAACACTAAAATAGCACTACAACAGACTTCATCAATAATAACGGTTATAAACCCTATGAGTACTAGATGATAATCGAGTTAAAGTCGCCTATTTGAACCGTGCCAACACCTCGTCCCTCGGCAAAAGTGACAAACTTCCGTTAAGAAATTATTGGCTCCTTGGACGACGGATAATGGCGGGACCGGGACGTCCCGATGTGAATAGCATTCACGCCAATGCTGGCTGGTCGGTACCCAATTTGATGTTGAAAAGAAACACCAAAATAGCCCTTGCCAGCGTGGGGAAAGAATTGATTCACTCGAATCCTATGCGCATGCTACCAACCGGGAGGCGCACCTTTAATATCGGCAATGTGATTGGACACCCTTGCTTCAAGAATTGGTGCAAACTTCTCAACCATTACCTTCCATTTCTTAAGCTGTTGCAGCGTAACGCCAGGGAACTTGCCGTGTGCAATATCATGCCGAGTCTTCACTAGTTTTGTGAATGCCCTTCTTACCGAGTCGTTCGAAAACTTCTGCCATTTGATTTCCGACAGCACCCACGGCAAACCCAAATTGAAATACAGCATCTCGATATTGTCGTATGATGCACTGTGCAGCCGTTTGCTAGTGTTACGGAAGAGTACATCAAGTTTCTTACCCGACGACTTCGCGAATATATGTGGTGCAGCCTCTTCAAAGAGGGCCTCCACGTAGACCTCCACGGCCGCCAGCAGAAGCACAACACCAGAACGAACCACCGCCGCGCCCTTGCCTTCTCGAGGCTTCCCGCGCTTTCCTCCAGTCAATTCTTTATGAGCCTCAATGAGCTCCGCTACGTCCTTGAGATTGGTCTCGAGGTCAATAAGAGCCAGCTACGCCATGGCGCTATCCAAAGTTTGAATTGCTCGAAGAATGATTGCCGAATTGAGATCGCGGCAGGAAGATAGCGAATTCCAATTCATGCTACAACCCTAGTGCCTGCCAGTGCAGTTTGCTACCACTGGAGCACTTACAAGCCGATCGTAACGGTGACTTCGACAGCGTCACTCTCCTGATATCCGTAGCGGACTGCTTTGGCCTCGATGGTGGTGGTGGCAGTTACCACAATCGGCTCATGGTATAGTAGCCATCGATCTCCGGTAGTGTAAGTGATAGACGCCCCCTGCGTAGGACTATACATCTCTATCTCTACAGGCGCGTCAAACACCCCGCCACTTGCGGCAGGGTCCAGCCCGGAAGGGACAAGCGCCGTGCTCATCGTGGCACGTGGAAGGATGGCCACAGGCTGGGTCCTCGGCTGCATGCCATCAGGCCACATAGTATTTACCATGTCCAGCTCTGAATTAAACCCCTTATCTCCAACAGCCGTCATCCACGAGTCCAATTCTTCCTGCAGCCGCGCAAGGGTCTCTCTATGCGCCGGATCGTACGCGAGATTGTTTACCTCGTACGGGTCCCGCTCGGTATCGTAGAGCTCGTGAACCGGCCGCTTCGTTCGCAACCATTGCTGCTGAACGTCATCCAGTTCGCCCCCACGGTTCAGCCGAAAAAGCTCCTGCATCGTGGGCATCACGTTAGCGTATGCCATCCACAGCACGTATGGTTTCTCTGGACGGTAGTTTCGGATGTATTTGAAGCGCGTATCCCTCACCGCGCGCACCATGTCATACTGCTCGTCAAAGCGGTCGCGCGCCGCGTAGACATAGTCATGGCCCGCCTTGTTGCCCGCGAACCTTCCCAGCAGCGCACGACCCTGCATGTGCATAGGCGGCTCTACGCCTGCCAACGAGAGCACCGTGGGAGCCAAATCAAGAAAGCTGACAAGCTGGTCATCTACGCCAGGGGACTGCCCCGGCACGTGGATAATCATCGGTACGTGAAGGCCGGAGTCGTACACCCAACGCTTGTGGCGCGGAAGGCCGTCGCCATGGTCGCTCCAGAAAAACACCACGGTGTTCTCGAGCAGGTCATCTTCTTCCAGTTGCCGCAAGATTTCGCCGGCCTGTGCGTCCATCCTGCTGATGTTGTCGTACTGCTGCGCAAGGTCGCGGCGCACTACGGGCGTGTCCGGGTAGTACGGAGGCACCGTGACGGCAGCGGGATCGGTGACCAAGGGTGCCGGTGCAGGATGTGCCATGGCCTCCGGCAGGCCCATCGCACGAAACGCTGCCTGCGGATCCGGCCAGACTCGACTCTCGTGCGTAGTCATGATATTAAACACCGCAAAAAAGGGTTGGTCTTGCTCTGGGCGATTGCGCCAGTGCGCTGTTCTGCTGGACTCATCCCACGCCGTCACAGGCGTCTCGAACTGGTAGTCCTCCTTGCCGTTGTTCGAGGTATAGTATCCTGCCGCGCGGAGATACTCCGAAAACGTTTTTACATAGTGCGGCGGTACCACCGAGTAAGGTGTGGGCTCGGGCGCAAAGGGTGCTCCCGACAGTGTTCGCATGTGCTGGGCGCCAAGAGATACCTGGTGCATCCCAGTGATGATCGCGGCGCGGCTGGGCGAACATACCCCGGCAGTAGTAAACACGCGCGTATAGCGTGTGCCCTTGGTGGCAAGCAAATCGAGGTTGGGCGTTTGAGCCACCCTGTCGCCGTAAGCACCCAAACGGGGCCCCATGTCTTCCGCTGAAATCCATACGATGTTCGGACGATCGAGCGTTGGCGGCTGTTCAACCGTTACGTCGGGGGCTGGAACCGCGCAGCTTAGGGCGGCGAAAAGAAGTAGTGGCCAGAGTTTCATTCTGCGTCTTCGGATTCCTCTTCTTCCATGACTACCGGTTCAAGGCTAAGCCCGGTGTTGATGTAAAGGCTCGGCGCTGCCGCCTGCAGGCTGGCGACACCTTCGTCGGTAACTTGAGTCTGCCACAGGTACAGCGAGCGGAGGGAAGGCAGGCCGGCAAGCGCAACCAGGCCGGTATCGCTGACGCTGGTTCCATAAAGATTCAGATACTCCAAAAACTCCAAGCCTTCGAGGTTTGAAAGCCCGGCATCCGTTACCGCCGTCTGCTGCAAATATAGACGCGTAAGGTGCGGAAGCTCCTGGACTACATCCAGAATCGCGTCACCCACTTCAGTACGCCCCAGGTCGAGCCATGCCACGCTACGTGAAAGCGGGCGAAGCCCCTGTGCAAATTCTGCCGTATTGCAGGCATCAAGATTCGTGCAGCGTACCTGCAGGTAGGGCACATCTTCGGCGAGGGCCGTGACGGATACGCCCAATGCCTCAAGCGCAGCGATGTCATTGGAATCCGGCTGCGCAGTGTCGAGAGCGAAGATGCCGGTCTTGATCTCATCCAGACCATACCCGTCCAGGATGGTCTGGACCACTGGCGTCACCTCCGCATCAGCCAGCATCACCTCAAGCGAAGCGCCCGCGTCAATCCACCATCGCACAAGCTCGGCCTCCGCTACTGTGAGCTGCGGGCTACCTTCCGGCGGCATGTGGTCGTCGGCGTTCAGAGGAAGCCACACGCGGTGGATCAGCTCGCTCTCTTCGGCGCGCCCCTCAATGACGACAGGGCCGTCATCGCCACCAGCCAACAGGGACTCCGGCGTGTCCAAAGCAAGTCCGCCCCGCGCTCGATCTTCCCGATGGCAGCTCACGCACTTTTCCTGAAGCACGGGTGCAATCAGGGCATCAAAGGTGGTGGTCTTGGCTGGATCCTCAAGTTGCAGCTTTCCAATGTCTTCTTTCTTCGGAAGGCCCGCTATCGATCGCAATCCATTCGGCATGTACCGCGTGAGGAACCCGTCGCCGTGGGTAAGCTGGCCGCCCAGGTGTCCCGCGAGCGCCACAAAGAGCACCAGGGCCGCGACAGAACCAATGTATCCGCGGCTTTCGGCAATGGTCGACGGCCGCATGGCGACATCAGGCCACGACTTCAACGCAAAAGCCGCACTGGCTGCGATCGCTATCAGCACGCCCAGCCGCTTGTGCCAGGCCAGCGTACCCGGGTCATATCCCCCTCCCTGCGCAAGGTACAGTCCTACCACAGCGGCCAGGATAGCGGCCCAGGCACCGGCAAAAAGCAGGGTCAAAACCGACTGCTGTAGCTTGCTCCAGCGTCGCGAAAGGAGTTCCAACAGTATCCCTAAAAAGAGGATACCGATTGGCAGGTGGACTACCAGCGGGTGAAACCGTCCCAGGAACAACGAAAAGTCCGTGGGGCGCCCGCCGCCGGGCACCAGCAGGAGCATCAGAAACAGGAACGCGAGTCCTGCGGCAAGGCTGATTAGCGCCTTCTTTGTCATAGTATCAGGCAAGCACTTGGTGCACGACTTCGCCGTGCACATCCGTCAAACGAAAGTCACGGCCCTGAAACGCATAGGTGAGCCGCCGATGATCAAATCCCAGCAGATGCAGGATGGTGGCCTGCAGGTCGTGTATATGCACGCGCCCGCTCACGCCGCTATAGCCGATGGGATCGGTCTTGCCGTGCGTGATGCCGCCCCTGACCCCGCCACCGGCCATCCACATCGTATAAGCATCACTGTGATGATCCCGCCCTACGAACGGGTTGTCACTGCCGCTTCGGTTTTCCAGCATCGGCGTGCGCCCAAATTCTCCGCCCCAGACTATGAGCGTGTCGTCAAGCAAACCGCGCTGCTCAAGGTCTAAAATGAGCGCGGCCACTGGGCGGTCCGTTTCCTTGCAGCGTTTCAGGAAGCCATCGTTGAGTGCCTCGCTCGCACCAGCACCGTGTGAGTCCCAGCCCCAGTGGAAGAGCTGAATAAACCGCACTCCGCGCTCCACAAGGCGGCGGGCCAGCAGGCAGTTGTTGCTGAAGGCGGTTTCGCCCGGCCGGGTTCCGTACATCTGGTGGATATAGTCCGGCTCCTGCCCGATGTCCATCGCTTCAGGTACGGAAGTCTGCATGCGAAAGGCCATCTCGTATTGGGCGATTCGCGTCAGAATTTCGGGATCGCCGACCTCCTGATGCTGTTGCGCATTGATGCGGTTTATCGCCTGAATCGAGGCCTTGCGCAGGTTGCGCGGCATGCCTGCGGGGTCATTCAAGAACAACACCGGATCGCCTTCGGACCTGCACTGTACGCCCTGGTATACCGTGGGCAGGAAGCCGCTACCGTACACGCTGGCGCCCGCATCCGGTGCGGCCCCTCCGGAAAGCAGTACGACGAATGCGGGCAGGTTTTCGTTTTCGGTGCCGAGACCGTACGTGGCCCAGGCGCCCATGCTGGGTCGCCCGAGGCGCGGGCTGCCGGTATGCACCAAGAGCTGCGCCGGCGCATGGTTGAATTCGTCGGTATGCATGGCCTTCAAGAAGGCCACTTGGTCCACTACTTGCGCCAAGTGCGGTAGGTGATTGGATACCCACGCGCCGGATTTGCCATGCTGCCCGAACGTGGCCTGCGGGCCAAGCATCTTGGGTACGCCACGGATGAATGCAAAGCGTTTACCTTCGAGCAGCGAGTCGGGGCACAGTTCCCCGTCAAGGCGAACAAGATCCGGTTTGTAGTCAAAGAGTTCCAATGACGAGGGTCCGCCCGCCATATGCAGGAAGATGACACGCTTGGCGCGGGGCGCGAAGTGGGGCCGCTTGGGTGCCAATGGATCTCCTAGCGCGGGCTTTACGCCCATGGACGCCAGCGCGATAGCGCCCAGGCCCGTGCCAGCGGTACGCAAAAAATGGCGCCGCGTCACATTCCCAAGGTGGGCGTGCCGGGCTTCCTGGAATACATTCATTCCTTCATTATAAAGCTGTCGAGGTTCAAAATCGCGCTGGCAGCGACAGCCAAGGCCGCTTGCTCCGCCGTGCCACCCATCGCCTGTGCATCCTCCGAACTGGCCTCATAGTGGGCCAGCGCTTCTTCATAGAGTGTAGCCAGTTCTTCAAGCGCAGCCGCCTGCGGCTCTCGCCCGAGCGCTAGCGCATACCCCGCTGCAAGTTGGCCACGCGAACCGTTTCCGCGCTGAGCCATACGCCGTGCCAGGGCCTGCGCGGCTTCTACATAGACCGGGTCGTTGAGTCCAACCAGCGCCTGTAGTGGCGTGTTTGTACGAAGTCGCCTGGAGAGGCAAAATTCGCGTGACGGGCTGTCGAATGTAATCATGGACGGATACGGAATTGTGCGCCGCCAGTACGTGTACAGCGCACGCCGATAGCGGTCTTCGCCTTCGCTAGTGACCCATCGCCTGCCGTCGTACGGGTTATTCCACAAGCCCTCCGGCTGTGGTGGCATCACCGGCGGACCGTGCATGGTAGTGCTCAACAGACCGCTGACTAGCAGCGCCTGGTCGCGAATCTGTTCTGCGGTAAGTCGAAACCGCGGTCCCCGTGCCAGGAGTCTGTTGTATGGATCGGCCGCCTGCAGTTCGGGCGTTATGTGTGAGGACTGCTGGTAAGTCGCGGAGGTGACCAGCGTGCGCAGAAGGCGCTTCGTGCTCCAGGCATAGTCTTCCTGGAAGGTCACCGCGAGGTGGTCCAAAAGCAATGGATGCGACGGTGCATCGCCTTGCGTGCCAAAGTCCTCCAGTGACGCCACGATACCAGAGCCAAAAAGCTGCTCCCAGAAGCGATTCACTGTGACGCGTGCGGTAAGGGGGTTCTCGGTGCTGACGAGCCACTCGGCCATGCCCAGCCGGTTGCGCGGAGCATCTTCCTCCACTGGCGGCAGTGCCAGGGGCGTGCCTGCGGTAACCTCTTCCCTACGGGCGAGGAAGCTGCCGCGCTCAAAGACATGCGTCAGGCGCTGCTGCCGGGATGGCAGTTCGCGCATAATCGGTGTCTGCAGTGGGCCGAGATCGCTGATGGCCTTGCGGACCGCGCTCCGACGCTTGCGCAGCGCGCCTAGGCGCTCATCAGGGCTGATTCCGGCATAGACCGACGCAATCAGCGTTTGCTGAGCTGCGTCTCGATCGGCCTCTGGCGTTAAGGCTACGCGCCGAACTTCGTTCTGCAACATGTTGCGCACCTGGCCAATGACCTCAGGCCTATCCAGCTGCGACTCCCATTCACGACGGGCTTGTGCGATAGAGTCTTCGACCGCCAGGCGCAGGATCTCCTGCTCAATCTGCTCCCACTCCTCAAACAATGCGGCGCCCTCTGCTGCAGCATCTTCGGCAAAAAGAGGCAGGGTAGGGTACTCGTCGTCGTAGTCCCGATCGACCGTGTTGTTGAAGTAGGCGAAGAATTGGTAGTACTCTTTGTGTCGGAAGGGATCATATGGGTGGCCATGGCACTGCACGCACCCAAACGAGGTGCCTTGCCATACTTCCCACGTCGTGTTGACGCGGTCCACGACTGCGGCCACACGAAACTCTTCGTCATCGGTGCCGCCCTCCGTGTTGGTCATCGTATTCCGGTTGAAGGCCGTGGCGATGAGCTGGTCTTCGGTAGGCGCAGGCAAGAGGTCTCCAGCCAGTTGCTCAACGGTAAACTGATCAAAGGGCATGTCGGCGTTAAATGCGTCTACGACCCAGTCCCTGTATCTCCATATGGTGCGGCCTATATCCTTCTCGTAGCCTTTGGAGTCGGCATAGCGCGCCAAGTCTAACCACATCGCAGCCCATCGCTCACCGTAGTGGGGTGACGCAAGCAGCTGGTCAACATAGACTTCATAGGTGGTATCGCCTTCGCAGACGGCCGCGACGTCATCAGGCGTAGGTGCCAGTCCCGTAAGGTCCAGCGTCACGCGGCGCACCAGGGTCGGGCATTCCGCCCGCGGCGAAGGGACAAAGCCTTCCGCCTCCAGCCGTGCCAGGATGTAGCGATCCAGGTCATGCAGTGGCCAGTCGCTTTGCTGCACGGCTGGCAGCTTAGGCCTTTCCGGGGCGACATACGCCCAGTGGGCATCCCAGGGTGCACCATCCTTGATCCACTGACGCAGCTGGCGAATTTCCTCCCCGTTCAGCGCTTCTCCTTCTTGCGGCATGCGCTGCTCCGGGTCGGCATGGCTTACGCGGCGCATGAGCTCGCTTTCCGACGGCTTGCCCGGCACTACCGCATGCAGTCCAGACTCGGCCTCTGCCATCGCTTCCGAGCGAAACAGCAGGTTGAGGTCCCCTTGGCGGCGAATCCCGCCATGGCAGGCCACACAGCGTTCGTTAAGGATCGGACGGATGTCCGCGTTAAAGTCCACCTCGGGGCTTTGGGCGCAGCCCGTGCCGAGGCCTGCAACCAGTAGGAGTATCAGAAAAGGACGATACATGCGCAATTCCAACCGTTACGCTAGCAGCGAGTTCACAAGTTTGCCGTGCACATCCGTCAGGCGATATCGGCGTCCTTGGTGCTTAAAGGTGAGCTTTTCGTGGTTAATGCCCAGGACATGCAGCAGCGTGGCCTGCAGGTCATGCACGTGGACGGGATCGCTCACGATGTTGTACCCGAAGTCATCAGTTTGGCCATAGCTCAGCCCTGCTTTGATGCCGCCGCCGGCCATCCACAGCGTGAAGCTGCGCGGGTGATGATCGCGCCCGTAGTCCTCGGATGTCAGGCGACCCTGACAGTAGTTGGTGCGCCCGAATTCTCCGCCCCAGACGACGAGCGTGTCTTCAAGCATGCCTCGCTGCTTGAGGTCAAGCACCAGCGCGGCGGAAGGTTGGTCGGTCTCTTTGCACTGCTGCCGGATGCCCACCGGCAGTCCACCATGGTGATCCCATCCTTGGTGGAACAGCTGAATGAAGCGCACCCCGCGCTCTGCGAGGCGCCGGGCCAAGAGGCAGTTCGCGGCAAAGGTCCCCGGCTCTCTCGCGTCATCCCCGTAGAGGTCAAAAATATGGTCCGGCTCATTGGCGAGGTCCATCACTTCCGGTACCGAAGTCTGCATCCGATATGCCATCTCGTACTGGGCGATGCGTGACTCGATTTCCTGAAAGGCAGGCTCCTGCACTTTAAGCTCATGGAGCTCACGTAGCCTGCTGAGCATCATGCGGCGGCTCTGGTCCGATACCCCGGCGGGGTTGTTCAGGTACAGCACGGGATCTCTGCCAGATCTGAACTGCACACCCTGGTGCAGCGACGGAAGAAAGCCGTTGCCCCACAGTCGGGCATAGAGGGGCTGGCCAGACTTGTCTTTCGTGATAAGGACGCAAAAGGCGGGGAGGTTATCATTTTCGGAGCCGAGGCCATAGCTGAGCCAGGACCCCATAGACGGGCGCCCGGCGATCTGGGATCCTGTCAGGAAAAACGTGATCGCGGGGTCATGGTTGATCGCCTCGGTGTGCATCGACTTGATGAAGCACAGCTCATCTGCGATGCGGGCGGTGTGTGGCATGAGTTCGCTCACCCATGCTCCACTGTCGCCCTGTTGCGCGAACTCGAAGTGCGACCTGGCCAGCGGTAACGAATTCTGGAAGCCGGTCATCCCTGTCAGCCTTTGGCCCTTGCGCACGGAGTCCGGCAGCTCTTGGCCATGCATCTGGTTTACCAGGGGCTTGTAGTCAAACAGCTCAAACTGCGAGGGACCGCCGCTCTGGAAGAGGTAGATGATGCGCTTGGCACGGGACGCGGGACCGGGGGCAGGCGCCATCGCAACCATCGAAGAGAGGGCTACACCGCCCAAGCCGAGCCCCAGCCTCCCCAAAAATTCCCTCCTGGAGGTGATTGACCTATAGTTGTGACACTCGTGCATCAGTACTTGATTACTGCTTCGTCGTAAGATAGGAGTGCGCTGGAAAGCATTGTGAAGGCGGCCAGGCTCGTGTGCTCCAGGCGCGGGTCCCAATCGGAATCGCCCGTCGCCAAGAGCTGCTGCGCGGCAGTCCCGTTGGCTGCAAAATGCGCGTGCTGTTCCTCGTAGAGTGTCTTGAGCACTTGCAATTCCTGCGAATCAGGCTGCCGGCTCATCACCAGGCGGAAGGCACGTGTGATCTGATCCTGCAGCGAAGGTGCGGCCAAGGCACGCTGTGCGATGTGGCGCGCGGCCTCTATGTATTGGGGGTCGTTAAGCAGCACCAGTGCCTGCATGGGGGTGGTAGTACGCTGGCGCCGCATAACACACTGGGCCCGCGTAGGCATATCAAACGTGATCAGCGAAGGGGGCGGCGAGGTGCGCTTGAAGAAGGTATAGAGGCTCCGGCGGTACAGGTCGCTGCCGGTTCCGGTCTGATAGCGAAGACCCGACTTTTCCTCCCAGAGTCCCTCTGGCTGGTAGGGCTTCACGCTCGGGCCGCCCACGGTGCGGTCCAGTAGCCCGCCAGCGGCCAGCGCATGGTCACGAATCATCTCGGCCGACAGGCGTAGCCGTGGCCCTCGCGCAAGCAGCGTGTTTGTTGGGTCGCGCTCCAAGACCGCACGACTGGCTCCGGAGTCCTGCCGGTAGGTGCTGGAAGTCACGATGTGCCGGTGAAGGTCCTTCATGTCCCACCCGCTCTGCATGAACGTGGTGGCCAAATAGTCAAGCAGCAGGGGATGTGATGGGAGGGCGCCCTGATTGCCAAAATCTTCCGGCGTTGCCACGAGGCCCCTGCCAAAATACCGCTGCCAAAATCGGTTGACCGCTACGCGCGCTGTGAGCGGATTTTGTAGGCTGAAAAGCCACTGCGCCAGCCCATAGCGGTTCCTGGGCAAACCATCTTGCCAGGGAAGGATGGCCTCTGGGGGACCGGGCTGGACTGCTTCACCTTTTGCATCATACTGTCCACGCCTGAGGACATGCGCGCGGCGATCCATGCCCATCTCACGCATAACCATGATTTGGGGTGCGTCCGCCATTGCTTTGTTGAGCTGCGATCGAGCGGACTTCAGCGCCTGCTGTGCGCGTTGATATTCAGGGGCATGGCGCGCCAGAAAGTACTCCCGCAGGGATTCCTCGTCAGCAGCAGCAACTTCACCGGCCAAGCGACTGATGTCCGGGGCGGTGAGCTCACTGTCGAATATGCGCAACGCGTCGATGGCGCCATCTTTGAAGCCTGTGTCCCGAAACCGGTACGCCACCGTCACGGGGACCGGCAGGTTTTCGTACAGGATAGGCGCGTACAGGTTGTCACGCACCACGGCTGAACCTATGCGCTCCCCGTCCATATAGAGGCGCAGGCCGCCCGCTTTACTGGAGCCATCGTAGGTCATCGCAACATGCACCCACTCCATGGCTGGTACGGGGTCGTCTGCTACGATGCGAATGGCATTTTCAGGCCACATGTGAGCGAGTTGCGCGACCAGCCGGCCCTCCAGTAGAGTCAGCTCATAGCCTCGGCTACCGGCATCAAGGGCGGCTTGCGTGCGGTGCACCAGGACACATGTGGCATTCTCTTCGGCAGCCTTGATCCAGAAGCTCAGAGTGAAGGGATCGTTGCGGGCAAAGAGGCCGACGCCTTCAAGGTTGATGCCGCTTTCCCCATCGAAGGACAGCGCCTGCCCGAAGCGCCCTTCCACGACGGTAGGCTCAAAGACCGTTTTGCCTGCCGGTCCGTGGAGCGCCGGGGTCGTCTGGTCACGGAGTTCATCAAAGTCGTAGGCAAGGGTGGCTGCCGGTACGGGATCCAGCGGTGCGCCGCGTGATAGCCATTCCTCAAAGGCAGGCTGAAAAGCTTGAGCCGCACCGCGGACCAAGGTCTCATGTGCGGCAACCTCAGTCGCCAGGGCGCTGATCTGCGCATCGGTTTCATCATCCGGCAACAGGAGCGCAGGAACCGGCACGGCTTGCGTGAAGTGCGAAGTCTGCCCGGACTCGTCAACGTTGTTGAAGAAGCTGAACAAGCTGTAATAGTCCCTTTGCGATATAGGATCGTACTTGTGGTCGTGGCAGCGGGCGCACTCCATGGTAAGTCCCAGGAAGGCGGTGCCAACGGTGTTGGTTCGGTCCGCTACGTATTCGGTGCGGAACTCTTCTTCAATGCTGCCGCCCTCATTTGTCTGCCGGTGGTTGCGGTTGAAGGCGGTTGCCAGCTGCTGATCACGCGTAGCATTCGGCAAGAGATCCCCTGCCAGCTGCCAGGTGCTAAACTCGTCAAACGGCATGTTGGTGTTCAGCGCATCGATCACCCAGTCGCGCCATGGCCACATGTGCCGCTCACGGTCGTTTTGGTAGCCGTGCGTGTCGGCGTACCGGGCGATATCCAACCACTCCGCGGCCATATGTTCGCCATAGGCTTCAGACGCGAGGAGGCGGTCTATCACGCGCTCATAAGCGCCTGGGCCGGTATCTGCCAGAAAGGCATCAATTTCCTCGAGCGTAGGCGGCAGTCCCGTCAGGTCCAAGGTCACGCGTCGGATCAGGGTTTCTTTGCCAGCCTGTGGGCTTGGCGTGAGGCCTTCGTGATCCAGACGAGCCATAACAAAGTGATCAATTCCGTTCTTCGGCCACGCATCATTGTCCACTGTGGGCAGCGGCGGCTCTTCTGGAGTGATGAATGCCCAGTGCGGCTTCCACTGGGCACCTTGCTCAATCCAGCGGCCGAGCAGGGCTACCTCATGGGGCGTAAGCGAAAGGTTTGATTCCGCCGGTGGCATGCGCTCATCCGGATTATCGGCCGAGACGCGGCGGTAGAGCTTGCTCTTGCGGAGGCTGCCCTCCACGATGGCGTGGCCGCCGGACTCCAGTACCTCTTCTTTGGTGCCGGACTCCTGGTGGAGCTCCAGGCTGGCCTTGCGAGCGTTTTCGTCGGGGCCATGGCACGCGTAACACCGATCCGACAAGATGGGCTTGACGTGAAAGTTGTAGTCTACGACATCGGGCAAAGCCTGCTCTGCCTGCCCGGGTCCACGGCATCCCTGCGTCAGGACACAGGCTGCCACCAGCAGATATGTGGTCGCCTTCAGCACCCCCTACGCGAGAAGGTCATGGACTACGTTGCCGTGGACATCCGTGAGACGGTATCGGCGGCCCTGGTGCTTGTACGTCAGGCGTTCGTGCTCAATGCCCAGCAGATATAGCACCGTGGCCTGGAAGTCATGGACATGGACCGGATTCTCCACGATGTTGTATCCCAAGTCGTCGGTCTTGCCGTAGGTAAGTCCGCGTTTGATGCCACCACCTGCCATCCACACGGTAAAGCATCGGGGGTGGTGGTCGCGTCCGTAGTTTGTTTCCGTAAGGGCGCCCTGACTGTAGTTTGTGCGTCCAAATTCGCCACCCCAGATCACCAGGGTGTCATCCAGCAGGCCGCGCCTCTTGAGGTCGGTCACCAGGGCCGCCGAGGCGCGGTCGGTGTCTTTGCATTGCAGCGCGATGTCGTTTGGCAAGTTGCCATGCTGGTCCCATCCCATGTGGTACAGCTGAACGAAGCGCACATCGCGCTCTGCCAGACGTCGGGCCAGCAAGCAGTTTGCGGCATAGGTCCCAGGGGTTCGGGCGGCCTCGCCATAGAGCTCAAAGGTGGATTCGGGTTCGTCCGAGAGATCGGTCACCGAAGGCACAGATGTCTGCATCCGGTACGCCATCTCATACTGGGCAACACGCGACTCGATATGCGATGCTCCGGCAGCTGCGGTTTGCAGGTTGTTCAGCTCGGTGAGGTGGCGCAGCATACGACGCCGGTCTGTGGCGTCCAGGCCCGGCGGGTTGTTCAGGTATAGGACCGGATCCCCGCCCGGCCGGAACTGCACGCCCTGGTGCAGTGCGGCCAGAAAGCCGTTGCCCCACAGGCGAGAGTAAATCGGCTGCGGGCGCTGCAGGCCGCGCGAGAGGAGTACACAGAAGGAGGGCAGGTTTTCGTTGGTGCTTCCGAGCCCGTAGCTGAGCCAGGCGCCCATGCTGGGCCGGCCGGGTTGCTGAGACCCCGTCTGGAAAAACGTGATCGCCGGGTCGTGGTTGATGGCCTCCGTATACATCGAGCGGATGATGCAGAGCTCGTCTGCAATCTTCGCGGTATGTGGAAGCAGGTCACTGAGCCATGCGCGGCTTTGTCCGTGCTGTTGAAATGGGTAGATGGTGGGAGCCAGCGGCAGCGTCTTCTGGTAGGCCGTCATGCCGGTCAGGCGCTGCCCCATCCGGACCGAGGTTGGCAGGTCCTCTCCTCGTCGTCCCGCCAGTGTCGGCTTGTAGTCAAACAGCTCCAGCTGCGATGGCCCGCCGCTTTGGAAGAGGTAGATTACGCGACGCGCCCGGGGTGCGATGTGCGGCCGATCCAGGATGCCCCCTAGGGCGCTGCGCGCGGCGTCAGGGCGCGTAGCGCACCCCATCAGCGTGGCCAGCGCTGCGCCTCCAATCCCCATGCTGAGGCGTGAAAAGAAATGGCGGCGGTTCATCTGACAACCGCACTCGTACCAGGGGTCCGTCAGCTCCTTCATCGGTATTGGGCCTCATCCAGGTTCATGATTGTACTGACTACCACAGTCCATGCAGCCAGCGTGGCATTTTCGGCCTTCGCCTTTGGGCGCCGGTTGCCTACGCGCACCAGGCTTGCAGCGCGGTCCGGCGCCGTGCCAAATGCTTCTCGCTGCGCAGCAAGTAGCGCTACTAGGCTGGCATGTTCCTCGTCTGTTGGGTGGCGAGACGTAAAGAGCCGGAATGCCCGCGTGATGCGCGCATGATCATCCAGCACTGTGTCCTCCAGGAGTCGCTCCGCCAGGACCCGGGCCGCTTCCACATACTGCGGGTCGTTCAGCAGTACCAGCGACTGCAAGGGCGTAGCTGTCGCTTGCCGCTCCACCGTGCATATGGTGCGCTCTGGCGCATCAAAGGTGAGCATGGAGGGCGGCGGAATGGTGCGTTTCCAGTAAGTATAGAGGCTGCGGCGGTAGAGGTCGTGGCCACGGCCGGGGCGGTAGCGGTTTTCGCCGATCTGGTTGGCGAGCGCCTTCCACAGTCCGGCGGGCTGGTACGGTCGCACCGGCTCACCGCCAAACTCCTGGTGCAAGAGTCCGCTGGCAAAGAGCGCGTTATCGCGCATCATCTCGGCGGAGAGCCTAACCTTGGGGCCGCGGGCTAGGTATATGTTGTTGGGGTCCTGCCCCGCCAGCCCTGGTGACAGCGCATTGGACTGGCGATATGTGGCCGAAGTGACGATGTCAAACAGCAGTGCCTTGATGTCCCATCCCGAGCCGACGAATGCGTTCGCAAGGTGATCCAGGAGCTCCGGATTGGTAGGCAAGGCGCCCTGGCTTCCGAAGTCTTCCGGCGTGTGCACCAGCCCCTCACCAAAGATTATCTGCCAAAACCTGTTTACTGCCACGCGTGCGGTCAGGGGATTGCGTGGGTCCATCAACCACTGTGCCAGGCCCAGCCTGTTGCGCGGATATTCTTCCGGCATGGGTAGAATTGCCTCAGGCGTGCCCGGCCCGACAGAGTCCAAGGGGGCATCGTAGGCACCTCGGGCGAGTACGAACGTGGGCCGCGGCACGTCCATGTCTGCCATCACCATGACGGAGGGTATCTCTCTCACGCTGCGCCTCAAGCTGTCCACGTTCATGACGTGCGCAGCACGTACGGGGTCGTAGTGCGTCAGGTAATGGTGCTCAAGGGCGCCACGTGCAGGTTCCTTACCTGCAAGGTGTGCGACTTCCAGGCCGGAGAGTTCCCGGGCGTAGATGCGGATATCATCAAGGGCACCACCGACCATGCCTTCAATGTCTCCGCGTACCCTTTTGCGGTGTGACCAGTGGCCGGCGAGGAGGTCGTTGCCATTCAGGATGCTCTGGCGGACAAGTGAGTCCCTAACGGTGGTTGTTCGGACAGCAGTGCCATCGATATAGAGTGTCAGGCCATCAGCGCGACCGGAACCGTCGTACGTAGCAGAGACGTGAGACCATGTACCGACAGGGAGCCGAGGAGCTGAGGTGACATGAATGCTGCGCCTGACGCCGTGGACCAGCCGAACGCCGAGGTTGCCTTCGCGGGTACGAAAAACATCATACCCGTTACCCTTTTGCTCGTCGAGTCGTTTGCCGAATATGGCTGCGTCCTTTTCTTGGGGCTCAGGGTGTACCCACACGGCAAAGGAGAAGCGGTCGTTCCACTCAAAGTCAGGCTCGGCGCCCAGATTCAGGAAGTTCGATCCATCAAATGCCAAGCCCTGGCCATGCTGGCCCGGTACCAAGACAGGCGGCTCCAACTCATTTACGAGGCCTGTGTTGGCCGCCGCAGCCCTGCCGACCTTGTTGGTCGTCACCAGGTTGCTCAGCCCGTCCAGCGGGAAGTAGGCCAGTAGGTCACGTTCCAGGTCTGCAGACAAATTGATGTTCTGACCTTGCTGCCAGGCAACGAAGTCGGGGCCGGACACGTAGGCGGCGAGCATCTGCTCTGCATCGTCGATGGCATGCGCCGTAGCTTCGATCTGTGCTTCAAGCTCGCGGTCTTCCATTCGCATGGACGGCCGCGGCGACAGGTCGAAGTAGCTGATGGGAGCCTGCTCGTCAACGGCGTTGAAGAACGCGAACATCTGATAGTATTCGCGCTGCAGGATTGGATCAAACTTGTGGTCGTGGCACCGGGCGCACTCCATAGTGAGGCCAAGGAAAGCCGTTGCCACGGTATTCGTGCGGTCCGCGACATACTCGGTGATGTACTCGGCTGGAACGACACCGCCTTCCTGCGTTATGGCATGGTTGCGGTTAAAGCCGGTCGCGAGGCGCTGGGCATAGGTGGCCTCTGGCAGCAGGTCACCTGCCAGTTGCCATGTCACGAACTGGTCGTAGGGCATGTTGGCATTGAAGGCGCCGATCACCCAGTCACGCCACGGCCACATGGTGCGCGGGCGATCGTCCTGATAGCCATGCGAATCTGCATACCTCGACAAATCAAGCCACATTGAAGCCATCCGCTCGCCGAAAGCGGGACGCGAGAGCAGCCCTTGAACGGCGTGCTCATAGGCCTTTTCGCGCCCATCAGAAAGAAACGCATCAAGTTCTTCGATAGACGGCGGTATTCCCGTCAGGTCGAAGGTGACGCGTCGTAGCAGCTTGGTCTTGTCTGCCTCAGGAGAGGGCTTCAGTCCCTCGCGTTCGAGCTTCCGCAAAACAAAGGCGTCGATGTCAGTTTGGACCCAGCCCTCATCACGGACGGTGGGACGCTCGGGCGCGACGGGGGCCACGAACGACCAGTGAGGTTTCCAGGCGGCACCCTGTTCAATCCAGCGGCGGAGCAGGTTGATTTCTCGTGGCGACAGCGAGAGGTTGCTTTCTGGCGGCGGCATAACCTTTTTGGGGTCCGTCGCCGTAATGTGTTCAACAAGCTTGCTACGCTCGGGGCTGCCCGGCACGATGATGCGCCGCAAGGAGTCATCACGACTTGTCGCGTACAAACCCTCCAGCGTGTGCAGTCTTAGCTCCGCCTTGCGCACGTTGTCGTCGGGCCCGTGGCACTTGTAGCACCGGTCCGAGAGGATAGGTTTAACATGGAAGTTGTAGTCGACGACTTCCGGTAGTGCAGGGTTTCCCGTTCCGCAGCCAGCAGCCAGCAGCGAGCAGGACCACAAAAAACAAGGCGGCCCACGCGGCGTGTCGCAACACCGGGAGCGCCTGTTCACTCCTGGAGGAGCGCGAAGCCCAACCCATGAGAAGCGTGGCCAGGTGTGTGCTGGATCTAGTGGTGAAAATCCAAGAAGGGAGCAACACGAGCACAGCTCAGCGGCCGTCGATATTCACACAGTTAACCCGAGACAACCGCGAAAATTACGAAAGCGCTGTGCCAGCGTCAAACGGCACAGGCTGTGCGTGCCGGCGGTCAGAGCAGTTCAACATCAGCGTACCATGCAGTAACTGATCCCCCTGTTCCGTCGTGGTTACGCGCCACGGGGCGCCCCGTTATGACGCCCGGGCGTGCAGCTATGGAGCTGCTTAGCATTGGTCCGGCTACGACGCAGGTGTGGAATTCGCCGTTTTCGCCGAGGGGATCGGTGCCAGCTGGCAAGTCGTCCAGGAAGGACTGGCCGAACCAGCGGCCTGCGTGGGCGCGGTCCAAGCTGCTGGTGGGGCTGACGCTGGTAACGATGGCCCTGATCCCTGACGCAATCATGGTTTGCGCGAGGGCGCGCGTCGGCATGCCCCAGATAGGAAGGATGGCCGAGAAGCCTGTGCCGTCCAAGGTTCTCTGGCGGTAGGCACGGATATCTTCCAGGAACAGGTCGCCAAAGGCGAGCGTGCTGGCGCGAAGGTCGCTATCAAGGCTGCTGACCCTGTTCAGAAAAGACTGCATGGCAGCCTCGTAGTCAGCATTGGAGCACGGATAGGGGATCGGTATTTCGTAGAGGGGCAAGTTTAGCCTGGCAGCCTGCATGTGCAGGACGCGGCGCGGCGTTCCGTGGATGGCAACGCGGTCGAAGTGGGGTGTGACGGTGGTGAAGATTCCGCGCACATCGTAAAGGTCCGACTGCTGCCGAAGCGTATGGAGAGCCCATGCGGAGTCCTTGCCCGACGACCAGGAAACCAGAACGGGTGTAGCAGGCATATGGCGGGAGTGCGTGTTGAATGGGCGGCGCGGCAGTCTGCAACGAAGTCGTGTGGTCATTGTGCCACGGGCTCGAGAGGACATTCCGGTTGTAACAACGGGCAGGTGACCGTACATTCTGCACACGAACTAACAGGGCATTCCGTGCAGCAGCATGAGCAAGATCAATCGTAGGGACTTCGTGCGGCGCGTAGCCGGTGTGGCTGCCGCGGCGCCGGCCTTTCACATCATCAAGAGGGCACCGCAGCCGCAGGAGATCATCGGTCACGGCGACTTTCGCTACCGCGTGCACCGGGACTGGGGCAAGCTGGATGCCAGCCATACGCCGGTCAACAACTGCCATGAGATGGTCCAGGACAGGCGTGGACGCCTGATAATGATCGGGGACGAGACCAGGAACAACGTCCTGATCTACGACACCGCTGGCAAGCTGATTAAGACCTGGGGCACCGAGTACCCGTACGGGCACGGGCTCACGCTATGGGATGCGGGCGATGAGGAATTTCTCTTCATCTGCGACAACGGCTTTGACGACAACCCGCAGGTAGTTAAGACCACACTGGACGGACGCGTGCTTATTCGCCTACCGCACCCAAGAGCGGTCGGGGCGTACGGCACCGACGACCCTTACCATCCGACGGAGACGGCGATTGGCCCAAATGGAGATATCTATGTCGCTGACGGCTACGGGTCGCAGTGGATTTTGCAGTATTCGATGGAGGGCGAGTTTATTCGCAAGTTCGGGGGACGGGGCGATGCGGACCACCAGTTTCAGACGGCGCATGGCGTATGTCTTGACTCGCGCGGTGAAGGCGAGCCGACGCTGATCTGCACTTCGCGGGCGCACAATGCATTCAAGCGGTATAGCCTTTTGGGCGAGTACCTTTCGACGATTTTCCTGCCCGGCGCATTCGTATGCCGCGCAGTGATTGACGACGACATGCTCTATTCGGGCGTATGCTGGTCAAGGCTCCGGTATCTGAACCAGACGCCCGACTCGGGCTTCGTAACGATCCTGGACAGCCAAGACCGGGTGGTTTCGAACCCCGGTGGCACCGAGCCGGAGTACGAGAACGGCGTGCTGCAGCTGATGCTTCAGGCGGAGTCCATCTTCAATCACTGCCATGACGTCTGCGTGGATACCGACAAGAACCTCTATGTGTGCCAATGGAATGCGAATAAAAGCTATCCAATCAAGCTGGAGAGAGTGTAAGAGATGGCCTATCCAATTTTCGGGGTACCTTTTAGGGTTTGCACAGGCTCATTTCGACTTAAACGTGATCCGTCACAAAGGGTAAATGCGTGCCAAATGACAAGCAAGAGGCGTTGTTGGATGCGGCTACGGCTGCGTTGTCGTTGCCTAGAGTGAGCCATCGTCCTTTTCGCACGACTACCGATGTGGTGCAATTAATTGAGGAATGGAGGCGTGAGCAGGTGATTCAGACCTTTTCGGGGAGTGTTGTGCAGCACAATTTACAGGGCAGGACTTTAGAATCTCTTGATAGCAGATGAAACCATCCGCCACATCAATTCTTGATGGAATTCTGAACGCGTGGCGCGACGAGGCTGCGGATTCAGCGTATAGCCGAGAACGCTTCAAGGGCACTGCCTTTGAGCGGCTGTGCATAGCGTATCTGACGCACGATCCGACACAAACGACGCAATATGAGCCACCTGTGCGTTACGGAGATTGGGCCAGAGAGCGGGGGCTGCCTGAGACAGACCTCGGCATAGACTTAGTAGCCAAGGTCCGTGGTGGGAAAGGCTGGTGTGCTATCCAGTGCAAGTTCTGGGCCGAAGGCAAGCCGCTCCCCAAAGCAGCGATTGACTCGTTCCTGTCTGCTTCGGGCAGCAGCGACTTCACGCGCCGTGTAGTCATTGACACGACCGGCGAAGACTGGAGTGCTTCGGCGGAAGCAGTGGCCCGCATCCAGGCGGTGCCCGTATCCAGGATTGGACTCCATGAGCTCCGCATGAGCCCCATCGACTGGGCCAAGTATGCACTGAGTGCGGAGATTGAGCGCAGGGAGCCCAAGACGCCGCGCCCACACCAGGAGGAGGCAATCAGCAAGACCCTGAGCGGTCTGGCCGAGCATGGGTCCCGCGGCAAGCTCATTATGGCGTGCGGTACGGGTAAAACCTTCACGTCGCTTCGAATTGCAGAGGACCTTGCGGGGCGCGGAGGGCGCGTGCTGTACCTGGTGCCCAGCCTGGCCCTAATGTCCCAAACTGTGAGGGAATGGGCGGCGGATACGAGGCTGTCGCTACGAGCGTTCGCCGCATGTTCTGATGCGCAGGTCGGCCGGCGTCGTCGACGAAACGACGACCGCATCGATATGGACGCGCTGGATCTGGCCTTTCCAGCGTCTACTGATGCGGCCAAGCTGGCGCAGGAAGCTGCTCCGCCCGCATTGGGTCAGCTGACCGTGGTATTTGCTACGTACCACTCGCTTCCCGTGATTGCCGAAGCCCAGCGGAATCATGGGCTACCGGACTTCGACTTGGCCATCTGTGACGAGGCCCACCGCACGGCGGGGGCACGAATCGCCGGTGAGGAAGAGAGTCATTTTGTGCAGATCCACGACCAGCAGAATGTCCAGGCGGATCGGCGGCTGTACATGACCGCCACGCCCAAAGTGTACGCGGCGTCTGCGCGCAGCAAGGCGGGCGAAGTGAATGCCGCGCTGTGCTCCATGGAGGATGAAGAGCTATACGGCCCCGTCTTGTACGAGATCGGCTTCGGGAATGCGGTAGAGCAAGGTCTTCTTTCTGACTACAAGGTAATCGTGTTGACGGTTCTGGAAGATGCCGTCGCTCGGGGAGTTCATGAGTCACTGGCCAAGTATGAACTCAAGCTCACGGATGCTGGCAAACTCATGGGGTGCTGGCGGGCATTGGCAAAGGCGGATGAGGAGGAATTTCCAGACGATGATCGGCTGCCCATGCGGCGGGCTATCGCGTACTGCCGCGACATCAAGTCCTCCAAACTGGTGGAAAGACTTTTCAGTGACGTTGCGCGCGAATATCGCGCATCACCAGTGGCGGCGGAGCACGGCCAAGTACCGAATTACGAGGTTTCAGCAAGGCATGTGGACGGTACCTTCAATGCAGTCCAGCGAGGGGAACAGTTGGCCTGGCTTGATGGCGTGCGTCCCGCTGATCGAGCGTGCCGTGTGCTCTCCAATGCTCGCTGCTTAGCGGAAGGCGTGGATGTTCCCGCTTTGGATGCCATCGTGTTCATGCACCCACGCAAGGGTCAGATTGAAATCGTGCAGGCCGTCGGTCGGGTTATGCGGCGCGCATCGGGAAAGCGTATGGGGTATGTCGTGCTTCCCGTGGTGATTCCCTCCAACACGGATCCCACAGCCGCCTTAGAAAAGTCTGACACGTTCCGTGTAGTCTGGCAAGTGCTCAATGCCATTCGGTCACACGATGAGCGGTTCGAGGCTATGCTCAACCTCTTGGAGGAAGGGAAGCCTGGCAAGCACTTGAGCATCGTTGCGCTTGCCGATTGGCGGCCAAAGGGGCGAGATTCTGGCCCCGGAATTGGCGAAAATGGTAAGCGGGTCAAGAAACTCAATGGCCCAGTCGTAAAGCCACTAGTCCTTCAGTTTGATCTGCCAGCGGCGATAAGGGCCAAGATTGTGGAAAAGTGCGGCAACCGGCGCTACTGGGACGAGTGGGCAGGGGATGTCGCGGACATTGCCCGGCGGCACATTGTGCGGATCGAGGCCATGGTTACTGCCGACGAGGCGGCGCAAGAGGTGTTTGAAGAGTTTCTGACGGAGCTACGCGATGACCTGAACGAGGGCATATCCAAGCAAGATGCCATTGAAATGCTCGCCCAGCACATGGTGACGCGTCCAGTATTCGAAGCGCTGCACGGCGATGCCCGATTCGCCAATCAGAATCCTGTCAGCAAAGGCATGCAGCTGGTCCTGGACGTACTGGCACCCGCGCGTATTGAAGCTGAAGCCGAAAGCCTGGGCGAATTCTATGATAGCGTGGCCCGGCGGGCCAAGGCTGCGAACACGCCACTCGCTCGGCAGAAGATAATCACGGAACTGTACGACAAGTTCTTCCGGAATGCCTTCCCGAAGACGGTAGAGAAGCTGGGCATCGTATATACGCCCATTGAGATCGTGGACTTCATCCTGCACTCGGTGGATGAGGTGCTACGCACAGAATTTGGCCAGTCGCTGTCCTCGGACGGCGTACAAATCCTGGATCCCTTTACCGGTACGGGCACATTCATCACGCGCATCATTCAGAACGGCCTGATTAAGCCTGAATCTTTGGCCAGGAGGTACGGGTCAGAAATCCATGCCAATGAAATCATGCTGCTCGCGTACTACATCGCGGCGGTAAACATTGAAGCAGCCTATCACGCCGCCGTAGGAGCGGACGAATACCAGCGCTTCCCAGGGATCATCCTGACGGACACATTCGAAATGCAGGATAGTCCAGACATGATCGCGAACATTCTGCCGGAGAATTCCGAGCAGCGCAAGATGCAGAAGGATGCACGCATCCGGGTGATCGTGAGTAATCCGCCGTGGTCTGCAGGTCAGAAGAGCGAGAACGATGCAGCACGAAATCAAGAATATCCGGTATTGGATGATCGGATCGCCCGTGAGTACGCCGATCATTCCAGTGCAAAGAATAAGAACAGCCTCTACGACAGCTATGTGCGGGCGATTCGTTGGGCGTCTGATCGCATTGGGGATAGTGGTGTCATCGGATTCGTAACCAATGCTGGCTGGCTGGACGGCAGTGCCATGGACGGCATGCGCAAGTGCCTGGCGGAAGAATTTACGGGCATTCATGTGCTCCATTTGCGGGGGAACCAGCGGACGCAGGGCGAACGGTCGCGGCAGGAAGGGGGCAAGGTATTTGGGGCGGGGTCGCGGGCACCGGTGGCAATTACCCTGTTGGTGCGCAACCCGGAGCGTCAAGGGTGCAGGATCCGGTTCCACGACATTGGGGACTACCTCAGCCGCGAGGAAAAGCTGGAAAAGGTGGCCGTGTACCGTGGAATCAGCGGTGTAGATGCCAGCGGAGGCTGGACAGAATTAAAACCAGATGCGCACCATGACTGGCTTAACCAGCGTGAAGCTGGATTTGCAAAGTTCATGGCTATGGGAGACAAATCCAGAGGTCCGCAGATTGGCGAAAAGATTTTCAAAAACTACACGCGTGGCGTAGCGACCAGTCGCGACGCATGGTGCTATAACAATTCTAAGGCAGCGCTTCGCGACAACATCCAGGCCATGATTCGCTTCTACAGCGCGGAGCGACTGCGACTCCAGGACCGGATAGTGGCAGCGCAAAGATTGTCCAAGGCGAAGATTACCCGCTTCATTAGCAACGATTCCACGAAAATTAGCTGGTCGGACGGCCTGAAAACCCAATTGCGTGGGAACAAAAGACTCAGCATTGAAGAAGGGCGCATTGCGACGTCACTATACAGGCCCTTCACGCGGCAGTACCTCTACCTGAGCCGTAGCCTGAACGACAGGGTCTACCAGATCCCGAAGCTGTTTCCGCACGGAGAGGCTGAGAATCGGGTGATCTGTGTGACGGGACGGGGTGGAAGTGACGACTTTTCGTGTCTGATGGTACAGGTTATACCCAATCTGGATATGATTGCTAAGGGCCAGTGCTTTCCGCGATGGCTGTATACCAAGCCCAACACGTCTGGGCGTCGCTTGTTTGCCGATGGCGGCAAGACCGACGCCCATGGGTACGTGCGCCAAAGTGCGATTAGCGACGAGGCGTTGGATGCATTTCGAGAAAAGCAGGGTGTCGGACCTGAGCTGACCGCCGGTCACCTCTTTCAATACGTGTACGGCGTGCTTCACGTGCCCGCGTACCGCGTCAAGTACGCGGCGAACCTGCGAAAGGAGTTGCCCCGAATACCGGTTCCTGAGAAGCTGGAAGAATTCTGGACACTGGCGCAGGCCGGTCAGCGGCTGGGAGATCTTCACACTCATTACGATGCGGTGGAGCCCTGGCCCATCGAGTTTGAAAACGGTGGTTGGAAACCGAGGGCAGGATGCGCGGCCATGGAGTGGTTTCGCGTCGGCAAGCCCATGCGCCATCCCGGCAGTGGAAGAGCCAAGGACAGAACGCGTGTGCGGTACAACGACTACATCACCGTGAGCGGCATCCCCGAAGAGGCATATGGCTACATGGTCAATGGAAAACCGGCCATCGCTTGGGCCATGGAACGCCAGTGTGTCAAGACCCACAAAGCCAGTGGCATCGTCAACGATGCCAACCGCTTCGCCCTGGAAACCATGCAGGACCCCGCCTACCCGCTCAAGCTGTTGGCCAGAGTCATTCGCGTGAGCATGGATACCCTACGGATTGTGAGCCAACTACCCGAGCCCGCGTGGGACCTAGAATCCCATCCTGTCAATTCTGTAACGAAATGCTCCTAGCGTAGGCGCCACGGCATGTTTTTCACGTGGTTTGGCGGACGAACATTGAATCAAAATGCCATTCAAGTTTTCGATTCCAAGCAAGCAAGCAGGGTGTCAACGAAGTCAGCTTAGAGGCTGGAGCTTCGGTATTTTTTTGCGGAGCGAATGGCAGCGGGAAGACGCGACTAGCTGTGTACATTGAGGAAAACCAAGGCCTCATCGCCCATCGAATTTCGGCGCACCGAGCACTTACGCTAAACCCAGGTGTTGTCAAGATTTCGGAGGAAGCCGCATTGGCAAAATTGAGGGTGGGCTATGCTAAGGCGACCGGCCCCAATGCTAAGTCCGTCCGAAGCGGGCACAGATGGCAGGATAAAGCGGCCGTGATATTGCTGAATGACTTTGACTACTTAGTTCAGGCACTCTACGCAGAGCAAACAAACACGGCCCTAACGAGCCACAAACGAGCTCGGGCAAAAGATTCCGGTTCTGTAGAGGCAACGAAATTCGAACTACTATGCAGCGTATGGGAGCGGTTATTTCCAGGACGGAGACTCAAGGTAAGTGGCGATGATATCAGGGTCTCGATTTCGGGTACTGACTCGATATTTTCCGCATCGGAGATGAGCGACGGGGAACGTGCGGTTTTCTACCTGATTGGCCAAGCATTAATGGCGAAGGATAAATCGCTACTAATCATCGACGAGCCCGAACTTCATGTCCATCGCTCGATCATGGCGAGACTTTGGGATGAATTGGAGTCTGTGCGGTCAGACTGTGCATTTGTTTTCATTACTCACGATTTGGAGTTTGCAGTGGCACGAGTCGGCCAGAAGTTTGTCCTTCGCGAATATGGACCAGGGCAAAAATGGGAGATCAAACAAGTAACTGGCGAAACTGGGTTTGGAGAGGAGCTTGAGACGCTAATCCTGGGCAGCCGCCATCGAGTGATTTTTGTCGAGGGTACGGACTCCAGTTTGGATTGCGCCCTCTACAGATGTTGCTTTCCAAATCGGCTGGTGGTGCCGAGAGGATCTTGCGAGGACGTAATCCATGCTGTAACATCAATGCGCAATAACGCATCGCTAACGCGGTTGGAGTGCTCAGGTATTGTCGATGCGGACGATTTAAATCAGGAGGAAATTGAACGTCTTGGTCGCTTGGGAATTGCGGTGTTACCAGTCGCGGAAATTGAGAACCTAGTTCTGATGCCGGAGGTCAGCCGTGCCATCGCAAAGCACGACGGATACACGGGCGCAGAGCTGGAATGTCTAGTGAGCGCGTTAGAAAGCGAAGTATTCAAGTTCGTGGTGGCTTCGAGTCAAATTGACCGTGCAGTGGCCCGGTATTGTAAGCGACGTGTATACCGGCTACTCAGGAGTATTGACCTGGGCAAGAATTCCAGTATCGAAGGCATAGTGGCCAACTACAATAATCTAATCACCGGGTTCGATCTTGGGAGCATTGCAGCAGACGCAAAAGCTACGATAGAGCGTACGGTTAAAGACAGAGACATTCGGTGTCTTTTGTCGTGCTTCGACAACAAGGGGCTTTTGGCGTTGGCAGCCCGACATTTGAAGAATACTAAACGCGATAAATTCGAGAGTTGGTTGGTAAGGATTCTCAAGAGTGACGCAGCGGGTGACAAAGCCAAGGCAATACGCAGTTGCATTCCAGAGCTACCGTGACCTAATTGCGCAACTCCAGTTCACTGACTGCTCTGTGCGCACACAGGGCGTTCCGGTCAAACTCACCGGGCAGTTGAGTATTGCATTTCTGCTGTCTGTGTACGAATACGAAGAATCAGCCGAGAAATGGCTGGACGGCGTGCCGTGAGGCAAGAAGGGTCCCGTTTGCCCGCATTGCGGCAGCCGCGACCGCATCAGTTGGTCATGAACCAGAAGCCCTTGAAGTGGGCATGCGAAGCATGCCGCGGCTATTTCAGCGTGCGCAGCGGAAATATCCTGGCGCACACCAAGATTCCATTGCAGAAGTGGGCAATCGGCAATTACCTTCAGGTGAGCAGCCTCAAGGGCATGTCCAGAATGAAACTCCACAGGGATTTGGGCATCCCTTAGGAGTCGGCTTGGTTCATACTGCACTTTGGGCTGAACCCATGCTGGCCGGAATGAACCGTGCTCCAATGCAACGAGAAGTGTTCATATGTACTGGCGACCTAGTCCCACAGAACAATGAGTTGATCTTGGCTGAAGTTCAGTTAGAGGTAGAAGACTGGAATTCAACCACAGAGATTGTGCATTCAATAGTGCGTGTAAAGCTGGATGTCCCGAGTGCCCACGAGGGCGTTGATAGCCGAGCGCAGCGGACCCTTGTGCTGAGGGCCGCCCAGTATTTTGCCGACATGTGGCTTTCCGTGGTTAGTTTCGCAGAGGGCTTATGTTACTCAACTCATATTTTCAAGATTGAGGACTCTGCTGGCTGTGTACGGGAATTAGGCCCTAGACTCAAATTTGGCCCTAGAGCTGGTGATTTGAGGTTTAGAGACGCAAAAAATGTTGCTAGTCTTGTCGCGGAAATGTCGGTATGTAACACTCAATTCGGAATGGCCGTGGGGAATTACACAACAGCCCTGCGCTGGTCGCAGGACGCCCCCTTTCACTGTTACCGGGCACTGGAGATCCTGTGTGAGCATTTTGGTGGGGATTGGGAGAAAATGCACGAATCACTGGGAACGAATCAGTGTGCAATCTACACGCTTATCAAACAGCATGCAGATTTGGTTCGCCACGGGAGGTCGCCTGATTTCCAAGAGATGGATCTCAGTACTTGGTACGCGCTAACGTACATCAGAGACACGTTGCTGGCCTTCTTGATCAAGAATAGCACGACCAAAACCAATCTAGAGTTGCCGGTACTTGATCATAGTAGGATTCCTGATCACATTACGACAGTGCACAAGGGAAACTGCCTGCTCCGAATACCGTAAACGAAGCCCCTCTGTGCCAATAAGCAGTGAGGCTCCACCCCTTTTTTAGTGGGTAAACTCACCTGCGGACGCATTCGAGGTATAGATCTAGCCCGCATCGCTCGCCAAGGTCTTGAATGGCCATGATTCGAGGCGTCTGCAGCCAATGGGTCACGGTCTGAGCATGCAAATGCTGATTCCAGCCTTCTGGAGCATTTATTTGGTGACAGTAAGCGCTGTTTTGGGCACGCTTCGAGCGGGAATCAGCCCTTTTGTTCGTGCACCGGTGCTTCTTGGATGCACGTATCCAGCAACCACCATGTGGCTCTTGGCAATCTGTGGGGCAAGTCGAGTCAGGAAGTGCCTATGGAGGTGGGGCGCGCGAGGCGGCGGCCCGACTGCCGGAAGAGGATCAAACGACAAGAAAAACGGGTACTTTGCAAAACATGTAATTACGAAATCGAACCTAGAGAATACCGGCTTTCTCCAAGAGGTGGCTACATGAGTAGTTTGAATACATTCACTGCCGTTGAGCAGGATCCGAAGAAGCTCGGTGGGGCTTGGGTGTTTCGCGGCACGCGTGTACCCGTTGCAACGCTGTTCGAGAATCTCAGAGACGGAGGGACGATCGACCAATTCCTGGACTGGTTCCCCGGCGTGGAGCGATGGCAGGTCGAGGGTGTCCTCGACCACCAGTCCCAAGCGTTAAAGGAATTTGTCGCTTGACAATTCTGTTCGACCAAGAGGTGCCAGTGCCTCTACGAAAGCGCTTACCTGGACACAAAGTGGACACGGCCTTAGAACGAGGGTGGTCTACTCTTAGTAATGGTGCCTCGCTTACCCGCGCGGAGTACGAAGGCTGCCGGCTCTTTGTCACGACAGATCAGAATCGTCGTTATCGACAGAACCTTGCTTACCGACAGCTGGCGATCGTAGTACTGCTTGCTGCATCATGGCGGCGAATTGGGCAGCGTATTGAACGTATTCTGAATATTATTGAACAAATTGAGCTAGGTCAGTACATGGAATTCCCGATATAAAGTGGGGCTATGCCGATAGCAACGGACACCTCCAAACCCGGCCTGGAACGCCTAAAAGGCACGACGCTGGCCTGGCATCCGTGCAATCCATGGCCAACAGGCTGCGTGACGGAGCCGCCGGCGGGATACGTTGGTGTGACGTGAAGCTACAGCAATCCTCGCGACCACTACCCGCGAGTCTTGCATAGGTCGGGTCCAGCTGAACGACTTTCTGTGCGACACCCGGTCGGCAGTGGCCTAGCCGTTGGTGCTGGTTTCAGACTGGCCTCAAGGGGCGGCCGCTGGGCGCATGGTGGATTAACTCGGTTTCGTGTGTCTCTGACCGATTGCTGGCTACTCAGCGCAAATCGAGAGCACAGCTTGACCCGCCCGTGGCGGTTCTGAGTCGATTGGCACTCTACTGCCTGACAAACGCCACGTTGAGGCTCCGGCTGCTGGATGCCTCCATGCCGGTGACTAGACCCATTGAGCGGGTGAATTTGATAACTGGCATGTACCAGGTGTTGGTGCTGAAGGTGTCCTGACCTGTTTCCTGGAGCGGAATGCGCTCGCCGTGGCGATTGATCATTAGGAGCGCTTCGCCTTCCAGGACTACTTCGTACCAAGTCCCAAGCTCTTCACTGTAATACGAGCCGGCGTACTCGGGCAGACGCTCGGCGTCGTTTGCCAGGAATAGGTCAACTACTCGTCGTCCGACTTCAGCAGGTTGGAACTCCTCAAGGTTGCTCAAAACGATTACGGCCAGGTCCTGGTCAGGTAGCCCGGCTACATATGTCCGAAATCCCCGATGCGAACCGCTATGGCTGATCAGCGTCTCGCCCTTGTACTGGCTATGCGCCAGCCCAAAGGCGTAGTCCAGCGTGTCGCCGCTATTCAGAACGCCGCGCTGAAGCACTTGGTTAAGTACTTCGCGTCCACCAACTTGGGCCGTCTTAAAGTTCCGTGTCCAGCGGGTCAAATCGTGCGCGGTGGTGTACAGACCACTCGCACCAACGCTCGAATAGGCAATAGCTTGGCTCTTGAACGAGCTGTCGCTCGTGACGTAACCCTGTGCACGGTTTGGGATGACAGAGGTGTGGTCATCGCGAAAGTGGGAGTCCTCCATGCCGAGCGGCGCAAAGATGTTTTCCTCGGTCCACTCCCGAAAACTCTGCCCCGACACGCGCTCGACAATTTCTGCGAGCAGCGTGTAGCCGGAATTGCAGTAGCTGTACTCTTCCCCGGGCTCGAAGTTGAGCTTGCGCTGCCGATAGAGTAGATTCAAGATGGTATCCTTGGAAATCACGTCATCCATGCGGTAACCTGCCATAGCCAAAAGCCCGAATTCGTCGCGCAGCCCGCTGGTGTGATGCACCAGGTGCCGAATCGTAATTTGAGGCTCAAACGCATGAAGCTCAGGAATGTAGGTGCGGACATCATCATCCAACGAGATATCGCCGCGCATGGCGAGCATCGCGATGGCGAATGCCGTAAACTGCTTCGAAACGCTGGCAACCAGGAAAACCGTTTCCGGAGTGATCTCGGCGCCATACTCAAGGTTGGCTATCCCATAACCCTGCATGTGTACGATGCTGTCCCGGTGCACGACAGCCACGGCAGCGCCGGGGGCGTCCGGCTTGGCCCACATTGCGAAAATGGAATCGATCTGTGCAGACAACGGCTGGCCTTGGACCGGCAGTGTCGGCAGAAGGACAGCCAGAAGTATCGTTAGGCGTATCATCCGTCTGGTAGCGCGTCAAGTGCGACAGCTTCACAAGATAATGAGGTACATCATGCGTAATTCCGCTCTATACACCTTTGCGCTCGTGGTCATCATGGCCCTTTCTACGCCGATGGTCTGGGCTCAGGAAGAAGATCGACCCCTACGAATTATAGCTTTTGGCGCACACCCTGACGACTGCGAAGTACGTGCCTCTGGAGCCGCTGCAATGTGGGCGGCCATGGGGCACCAGGTGAAGTTCGTTTCGGTGACCAATGGCGACATCGGTCACTACCAAATGGCAGGGGGCCCTCTGGCGCTAGTGCGGAAGGCCGAAGTCGAGGACTGCGGCGAAATCCTGGGGATCGCAGAGTCCGTCGTCCTTGACAATCACGACGGCGAGCTTATGCCGACGCTGGAGAATCGCAAAAAGATCGCACGTCTGATACGCGACTGGCAGGCCGATATCGTACTCGGGCCGCGCTCCAATGACTACCATCCAGACCACAGGTATACGGCCATCCTCGTGCAGGATGCTGCCTTTATGGTTACCGTACCGTTCTTCACGCCGGATACGCCGCGCGTAGAACACAACCCGGTGTTTCTGTACTACTATGACCGCTTCCAAAAGCCATACCCGTTTGAGCCTGACGTCATCGTTGGCATCGACGGCGTTGGCGATCAGAAATACGCCTGCATGGCTGCGCTGCGGTCTCAGTTTTCTGACTGGAATGCCTGGCTCGCCGGATACCACGACGAGGTGCCAAAGGAAGAAGAAGCGCGCAAGGCGTGGATCGCGGAGCGTTTTCAGCAGCGAGATGCCTGGGTCGCCAACCAGTGGCGGGATTTGCTAGTGGAGTACTACGGTGAAGAGCGCGGCATGGCGTTTAAGTTTGCCGAGGCGTTTGAGGTATCCGAATACGGTAGTCAGCCGACACACGAACAACTGAAAGCGCTGTTCCCATTCTTTGAGTAAGTCGATGCGGCCCGTTGTCCAGATCTCCTTGGATGTCACAACGATCCAGGAAGCGCTGGACATCGCGTCGATGGCGCTCAGCGCGGGTGTGGACTGGTTGGAGGCCGGAACGCCCCTGATCCTTGCCGAGGGGCTTCGTGCCATTCGAATGCTCAGGGACTCCTTTCCAGGGGTCCCGTTGGTGGCGGACCTAAAGACGATGGACGGGGGCTACCTGGAAGCGGAGCTCATGGCCGAGGCTGGCGCTACACATGTGGTCGTGATGGCGCGGGCACATGAAGAAACGATCCGACGCGTAGTAGAAGCAGGCGCAGACTTCGGAATCCAAGTAATGGGTGACAGCCTGGGCTGCGCAGATAAGGTTCAGGCTGCCCGGATGCTGGAGGCGTTGGGATGCGATTTCGTCATCCACCACATCGGCTACGATGAAAGGCGCGGATTCCGGGCACGAGGACAGCGGCCCCCCAGTCCCATGGACGAGTTAGCAGCCGTCGTCCAGGCGGTCAACATCCCGGTACAAGCAGTTGGCGGCCTCTCCATCGAAGAAGCCATACGCGCACCACTCATAGGAGCGCCCCTGGTGGTAATTGGAGCGCCACTAACCATTGACGCGGAAGCGTTCAAAGCTGCGAAGGGCGACGTTGAGGCAGCCTTGGCGGAGATATGCAGCAGGGTGCACAGCCTGTCTAAAGCCTAGTGAAGAGACGTTCGCCTCTTAGTGGTAGTGGCAACTGCGCGTCAACGCGCGCGATAGGAGCGTCTTGATAGGTAAGCTTCACCATGCTCACCAGGTCCTGCATGCTGGGCTTGCCCTGGGCAATCATAAAGTCGTTTAGCAGTCGGGGGGCATTGGACCTTAAGAGAATCATCGCGCCGTTTTGTCTGGCATAGATGGCCTTGATGAGCGAACCCTCTTTGGTCATTCCGCTACGGTATCCATGGGACGTAATAGTGCCTTCGACCGAAGCGTACAGGCCGATCCAACCCCTGAGGATTAGTCTGGCGTCGGAGTCCTCGGGAAAGAGGCGCATGGCAGCGGCCAGCGTGTCCACTGTTACAATGGTTTCGCGCGAGGTCTGAAAGCGCTGTTTCGCGGCCAGCCGGTTCAGACCATTGTCAAGAAAAAATCCACTTTCATGCGGGCCTGCGGAGTAAATGCCCGGCACCCGGTCGTAAACGGCCGCATCAAGGTAAGAGTAGAGCACGTTGTACAGGGCATTGTCCAGGGACTTGTCAAGCCACGCAGGATCAAGGCCCAAGAGAGAATGGAGGAATTGGAATCCGCTTCCATTGCGCGCCAGCGGGCTCTGGATGTTGGTATTCGCACGAGTAGAGGCGGCATAGGCATCCACATACGTGTTCTGCGCATCAATCATCAATTGCCAGGTGTCCAGGCCCACCTGGGGATCGCCGATGATCGGCGTATCACCGATGAAGTAGCCAAGTGCAAATGCCACAGCCTCGTAGAAGCCGCCAAACACCAGGTTCATGCCGACAGGGTCAGCGCCAAAGAGGCCTGCGTTGGCAAACTCGGGCAGAAAACCTGTTGAGGACTGAACGAGCGCCTGGTTGTAGCCGAGCTTCTGCTTGTCGAGAAATGAAAGAGCCTTGTCACCGGTTGGCGTTCCTGCATGTGCCTGCGCTGCCATAGCGATGCGAGAGGCCAGGAGCGCGTTGTCTACGAAAGAATAGTGCTTGGATGCCGGCACGATTTCGTCTGACTGAATGGCCAGACGCGGGATCATATTCCGGAAGTTGTTGGGAGGGCGCTCGTCGATCTGTGCAGCCAGCAGATGGCTCAGTAGAGTGTCAACGGCGTCAATACGCCGGCTGTCTGCCAAGAGGTGCTGAAGCCGGAAGGCGATGGAGACCGGGTCTGTTTCCCGAATGGGGACACCATCGCGGATAAAGCTAAAGGGGAGCTGCGAAGCGGAGTCCACGCCAAGGCCGTAGTACCCCGCGTTAAACGAGATGAAGTCTTCCTCGTCAATGGTGGGGCCATCAAAAAGCACTTCTTCCTCTTTGTCCAGGCCCAGGCTGTCACACCCTGCCAAGGGTGCGAGCGCGGCAGCACCCAGCGCGAACTTCAGAAAGTGTCGACGCGTTGTGCACTGCATGTGGTCCGCGTTTGGAATGCCCCAAGGGTCCATGTGGCCCGTCTGTACTGCGTACAGTTGCCGTACAACGGGTGTTCCACGCTGACCATGATGCTCGAGATGGGTTGTAAGCCGGGGTAAGTTCCGCAATTAAGATATGCCGCGGAGCGGTCCAACTCCGCTATCCGAAGGCGCTGATACTTTTTGAGTTGCCGACCTCTCAGCGCAATATCGCGAGCTACCCATGAGCGCTGCTCCGCCGTGTGGTTTACCATGGTGTGTTCAAGGCGAGTACGGCGGGTCACATACCAAACCGAGCCCCTTCTGGCCTGCAGTTTGCGCTTGCGTCAGAATTGGTGGAGTTCTTCCATGCGGACTCAGTGGCGCGTATCATCGGAAATCGCATGCCGTCTTGGCAGACAGGTCAATTCGGATTAGTTCGATCGAGACGAGCTGACGAAATCGGACGGTAAGAGTGGACGATTTCTGTCGCAATACGCAGGACCGTCCGTTCTTGCGATGGGAATTTAGCCTAGCCGTGGTCGGGAGTGATCACCTTCTCCATTGCGTCAAAGCATTCCTAAATTCAGGCCGTTCCTGCGCCCCGGGCATCCGGGATGAAGCTCACTTCTGTTACAGTCTGGGCGACCGCTTGAGCAAAAGACGCTACGCTTCAGTGCATCGCACCTGTGTTCGCCCGTTTCCGCGGTAGTCGGAGTGCGCACTGTTTGCAGGCAATGCCGCGTCGTAGCTGCACCCGGCGACGCGGGACTAAGCGTCTAGGACATGCGCGCAATATGGCCGTGTAGGATTGCTTCGGACTGCCAGCCTTCAGCGTGGGTCCGCGCCAGAGGGCCGGAAGTAGGAATAAGATGTACTATATTGCTTTGAGTTCGTCGTCTTCGGTCAAGCGACACTCCAGTCGGTCGCACTACCATACTGCGCATCAATTCACTCCATGGCAGAATATCAGTACTACGAATTCAGGGCCCTTGATCGGCCGCTTAGAGCGGAAGAACAGGCCGCATTGCGTTCAATTTCAACCCGGGCCCGAATTACCCCAAGATTATTTGTCAACGAATACAACTGGGGCGATTTGAAGGGAGACCCCCAGGTGTTCATGCAGCAGTGGTTTGATTTGCATCTGTATTTGGCAAACTGGGGCACGCGACGATTCATGGTTCGACTCCCAAAGCGACTCGTCGACCGTACGCGGCTTGAGAGTTTTGTATGCGCTTCGGACTTCCTGACCATCAGCGAAACGGACGACCATGTGATCTTGGACCTTTGGGACGATGGAGAATTGCACGAAGACGAAGTCTACTATGAGGGCGAATCGAGCTGGATGGATGAACTGGCCCCGTTGCACCAGGAACTCTTATCAGGCGATCTGTCCGCGCTCTATCTCGCGTGGCTTGCACAGGTTGCTTCCGGCGTGATGCCCGATGAGGCGAAAGAACCGCTTCCGGGGATCGATCCATTATCGGATGCGGCGAAAACACTTTCCATTTTTTTTCAAATCGATAGTGGCTTGATTGAGGCTGCGGTCCACGAGAACTCAACATCTCAGCCCTCCACTAGCGAACTTCAGGCCGCCGTGCAATCTTTGCCACGCGTAGAGGTGGATGCGTTGCTTATTCGCTTGGCCACTGGCGATCCACACGCGGGGGCAGGATTGCGAAGATTGATAGTGAAAAAGACCATGCCCGAGCGAAGTGGCCAGAAGCGTCGCACGGTAGCGCAGCTGCGTGTGAAGGCGGAAAAGATTTGGACCGCGCGCAAAGTTGCCGCTGCCAAGGAAGAAGAGGCCGAGCGTAAGCGCCGCGAGCGATTGGAGGCCGAGGCGCTTGAGAGGCGCCTTGGGCACCTGAAGAAGCTCGGAGAGGCCGTGTGGGACGAGGTGGAGGAGAATATCCAACTGACAAGCGCAAAGGGATACAACAAGGCAGCGGCATTGCTGGACGATTTGCGCGCTCTGGCGGAAAAAGAAGAAGAGACGGCGAAATATTGGGAGCGCATGGCGCAGCTGCGCATTTTCCACGCGAGAAGGATGCGCTTCATCGACCGACTAAATGTGCGCGGCCTTCGGTAACTGGCGCAGGGTCGCTGGTGGGACAGCTGTCAGTCTTGAAGCTGAACCTCTGCCCAATGAACAGATACTACCGGCCATAGCGCAGTAAGCAAGAACGCGAACGCTATCCTCAATGGGACAGCCTGACCTTGCTAATACTACACGTCCTCAAGCAGGGAATGGCCTAAATCGTGTTCAATGACTAAAGTACACGTCATACATGTGCTGCCTCGAGTTATATATGACTATTTACACATAGTCAGAGATGCCCGTTGAAATCCAGGTTGGTCGCTACATTCTTGGGCCTGGAGCAGCGTGCCGACTTGATAGTAACGTAGCGATTGCGGAAGCGGACCTTTCTACGATTGAGTTTCTTGCGCTCCACATAGTGAATTCCCTTGCAATGTATTAGGAGTGGCTGGCAGTCCGAAATAACGTCTTGGGGCACAATGCGAGCGGCGAATTTGACACCATTCTCCAGTTGCTCGCATACATCAGATATATCAACATTGCCGCTCTTGAGCTCAATCGGGCTTATGATTAAGGTGCCGTTGTCGTCACACATGAAAAACAGAACGCAGTCGCATCGCTTTCCATCAATCCGGTGAGCCGCCAGCGCCTTGTCCGCGTTAACCAAGACGCGACTGCGTGGAATCCCCTCCATGGATGCTTTACATCCCTCCTCTATACATGTCCGAATGAGGTAACTCTTGCCGACTCGATACCGGATTAGATCAAGAGTTTCAGCCATCCTCCCGGTCGTTCCCATGCGCTGCGAGTCGATCCTGCAACGTTGCCGAACGATTATAGAGTTTTTCAGCGACGCTGTAGAATTCCTCCGGCTCTATGCCTTCGATACGGTCAAACGGTATTTCTTCCACAGTTGAACCCTCTGACGAATCGCCCCTCTGGAATAACCAGATTCCCACATCGCTGGGTTGGAGCGAGCTGGGTGTGGGACCGGAATCATCGCCTGTTGGTTCTCCTGTAACTTTTCTCAATTCCCCCTCTCGAACCAGGTTGCCGATTTCCTTGAGTAACCAATCACTGTGCGTTGTGACAACGACGCGCACACCCGCACGAACGATACGAGCCAGGACTACTGCCATGTCTGCCTGGGCACCAGGATGGAGATGAGCCTCAGGTTCTTCAATGATGAGCATATCGCCACGACTGGTGCGGTCGCGGAGAAACAGCACAAGAGGAGCGAGCTCAGATACCATTGACGAAGCACGGTTCAGGCGAATCTCTGCTTTCACGTTTTTCTGTCTGTACTTAAATTCTGGATAACCTCCAGATGCTGGAAATTTGGTCATAATTTGCCCGTTTAGCACATCTCGCTCTAGGGATTCAGCAAGAACTCGCATGCTCCGATCCCGATGGCGCTTCTCTTCGAACAGGATGAGGTGCTTAATGAAGTCGGCTGCCACACCGGACAACAGCGGAATCGCGGGAAACGGCTCCACACCGCCACGTGTGGCACGGTCGACGAGAGAACTTGCGATCACACGGTGGCTCTGCATAATACCGCTTCGCGCGGCTGGCAAGTAGTGTGCCTTAAGTCCCGCTGCCCCATTGTTGTACTCACTAAAGAGATCAGCAAGAACTCGCCCCGCGACAAACCACAAGTCTGGAATAGACTTGGAACCCATTGCTTCCACTCGTACACCCTTTAAGTAATCCAGCATTTCACGGGCTTGACGATTGCCCTTGGGATTCGAATCAGTGTATTTCTCAGGAAACAAAAACATGTCCTCAATTTGCAACGCAGGGGTGACATCAGGCTCCGAGATCATCATGCCAAAACACCAAAGCTTCCGGTTATCCTGGCAAACAGTCAGCTCTACATTCGTATCCCCGGCATGGTCGGACCATCGAATCAGATCGGAAATAGATTCCAGGTCAAAGCAGCGTATTAGCTCGGATTTCAGCCTTGCACCTAATCCTTCTGGACCCTCGTGTTGGTTTCGGAGACTGTTTCGCATGCGTGACGGTAGGTCCGCAAACTGCATTGCCCGCATATCGGTGGTCAGCCTTTCTAGGAATTTTACGAGCTCACTGAATTCCGCGCCGGTGTCCGATGTCGATTTGCCAGCTCGACCAAGCTGCATAAATTGATATGGCCAGCCAAACAGCGAGGGAATTCTAGTAAAGCCCTGCATAACCCGTTGCAATGCGTACAGGAGAACGGCCAAATAGGTTTTGCCGGCGTTGCTAGGACCCACAAACACCGTTAAAGGACGCAGATCCACGGCACCGCGCTCGATGGGTCCGAAGTTCGTCACAGATATCCTAACGTCGGGGGAATCCGGCATGAACTTATTCTTGGTCGTGAGTTGATTCGTCCATGTCATCGTGGCTTGCCTACCCTGATGGTGACAGTCAGCAGTAGAGATGCAGACCGATACCGCGAACGTGCAGTTCCGAAAATACGATTATTCATGTAGACTCCCGTCACGTTAGCACCCAGTGAGTAACATCT
The DNA here is from genome assembly GCA_965262785.1 of Rhodothermales bacterium. GTDB lineage: Bacteria > Bacteroidota > Rhodothermia > Rhodothermales > Bin80. The sequence goes on along the minus strand of OZ253559.1, from coordinate 3,386,582 downwards.
CGTGTGGAGGGGTTGGCAAGGCAGGCCATGTGGTCCTTTCCAAAGGACTCAATTGCGGCCCATGCGTAAGCAGAGACTTACGGCTAGGGCTGCCGTTTACCCAAGTTTTCCCCTTGACATTCTGATTTATGCCGCATAGATTGGCGGCATGTTCCAGCAGAACCAGATTCTTCGTACGCTGAGCGAGGCGCAATCCCAGGCGCGTCTGGACGGCATCTTGGCTGATGAGGGTCTGAAGAACCGTGCCGCCATCGCCCGGCGTGTGTGTGCGGCATTCGATTTTTTCGACGCACGCGGGCAGTCGCAAGTAGCCAGTTGCGCCAAGGCGCTCTCGAAGCTGTCCGACCGCGGCTGTATAGCACTGCCGGCGCCGATGAACGACCACGCTGCCGGCGCGTCCCCCCGGCTGCTGAAGGAGGGCGTGCCCATGCCGAGTGCCCTTCCTCGCTCCGTCCGCGAAGTGGATGACCTGTCGCTGATCGTGGTCACGGACGACGACCAGCGCGCCGTATGGAACACCCTATTGGACCAGGAACATCCGCGGGGCACGACGACGTTCTTCGGCGCGCAGGTGCGCTACCTGGTGCATAGCGCGCAGGGCTATCTGGGCGTGCTGGGCTTTTCGGCCTCGGCCCTGCGTCTGGCCGCACGGGAGCGATGGATGGCCTGGAGCGATGCGCAGCGCCAGGCCCACCTGCATCATGTGGTGTGTTTGAGCCGCTTTTTGATCCGGGGACCCTGCACGCACCTGGCGAGCCATGTCCTGGGCCTTGCGCTCAGGCAGCTGCCCGATGATTTTGAAGAGCGTTACAGGTACCGCCCTTGGGTGGTGGAGACCTATGTGGATCCGAACTGGAAGGGTACATGCTTCCAGGCGGCAAACTTTCTGCACATTGGTTATACTGCCGGCGGCAAACGACAGTCCGACGATGAACCCGAGCCGCCCAAGGCGCTGTATGTGTACGAACTGGACCGCGGGTGGCGCCAGGCACTCGGCGTGCCGGCGGTGGAGCTCCATCCTGTGAGAGCACCCCACGAGGCGTTGGACCGTGACCAATGGGCGGAAGCCGAGTTCGGGGACGCTCCACTGGGCAATCGGCTGCGCTCCACGCGCCTGGTACGGAGTGCGTCGATGCTGGCTTCGGTGATGGGCCAGTCCATTACGGGCAATACGGACTACGATCGTGCGGCGGTCAAGGCGCATTACCGGTTGCTGGAGAGCGACCCGGCGTCCAAGGTCACTCCGGAAAACATATTGGCGCCGCATCGTGCGCGCACGATCGAGCGCATGCGCAGCCAGAAGGTGGTGCTCTGCATCCAGGATGGCAGCCGGCTGCGCTATGCCACGCGTCCGGCCTGCACGGATCTGCAGGTCACCGGCCGCAACCAGACCACGGCGCAAACGCGTGGGATGCATGTACATGCGACGCTGGCGACCACCTCCGATGGTCTGCCGCTGGGCGTGTTGCGCTGCAGCTACCGGGATCCTTCGCACGGTCCCCTGAAGCCGAAGGCCCAACGATGGCTGGACGCCTACCTGGACATCTGTGCGGCGGCCGATCAGATCTCCCGCAAGATTCGCGTGATCTGCGTTATGGACCGGGAGGGCGACAGTTTTGCGCTCTTTGACGCCCAGCGTCGTCAGGGCCGCGTGGAGATGCTGGTCAGGGCGCGGATAGATCGCCGGCTGGCCAACGGCAGGAAGCTGTTTGAGACCCTCGCGGGCGGCCCGGCGGCCGGCAGCGTGCGGATCGAGATCAAGAAAGTCACCGCACGCCCGAAGTCACGGGGCAAGCCCGCACGCCCCGGGCGCAGCTATCGCATAGCGGACGCCGAGGTGCGGTTCCACCGGGTGACGCTGCCGGCCACGACCCAGGAGGCAGATCCGGTGACGATGTACGGGGTTCACATCCGGGAGCAGGCCCCGCCGGAAGGCGAAGAGGCCATAGAATGGTATCTGCTTACCAGTGTGGCGGTGCACACGCTGGAGGAGGCCCTGCAGGTGCTGGACCACTACGTGAAGCGGTGGCGCGTTGAGGACTTCTTCCGGGTGCTTAAGAGCGGCTGCAAGGTGGAGCGTCTGGCGCTGCGCACGGCGCTGCGTCTGGAGCGGGCGATCGCGATCTACTGCGTTATTGCCTGGCGCCTGATGGTGCTGACGCTATTGGGGCGAACCGTGCCAGAGTTGGACTCGGAGGTCTTCTTCACGGAGTTGGAGCTTCGTTTTTTGACGAGCTATGCCAGCCGTGTGAAGCTGCCTCGGCCCGGCACGCTGCAAGAGGCCATCCTGCTGCTGGCGGTACTCGGGGGGTACCAGAATCGCACTCGCGACGGGCCGCCCGGTCACCAGATCATGTGGCGCGGGCTGGAACGATTGGCGCTGGCCACACTGGGATACGAGCTGGGATACGAGGTCCGTGACGCTGAGTAAGGGCGGCACTGCGCTGCGATAACCCGTGGACTGTGATCCTGTCACAAGGCAGGATCCCTATACCCTGCCGGGGCTGTATGTCCACGGTAAGCAAGGCCTCCGCCCGCAAAGCAGGCGTAGACCGCGTTGAGCTGAACGAAGCGTCCCTGCACGACCAAGCCTTGAGTCCACAGCCAAGACCCCTGTGCCACATGGACACACCCCGTGTCGCTCGGCAACGACTGGACATGCTTCTGATACCCTCAAATGCGTAAGTCTGCCAGGTAACTTGGGTAAACGGCAGGGCTAGGGAGATGTTTCCGATGGTTGAGGCATACTTGCATGGTGGCCCGAGCCGGAGTCATGGCCAGCCAATCATCAATTCGGGAGCCCGTGCTGCAGAAATCAGCGGATTCACATCCATGGTGACCATGCAGGTTTACCTGACCCGATTTGTTGTAGGGAAGGGCAAAGAGTATTTCGCTACGCCATCGATTCACCTGATGGGTGCCTTTGCAGGCATGGTCAGCGCCCCGCGTAGGCGAGGCTTCCATCGCTCGCGCATGGTGCAGGTCGGGGCGAAAAGCGCCATTTTCTGTGGATTGGGCACCGCCGTGCCGGACTTACGGGAAGGGCGGTGCCTCCGGGCACTCACCTATGCGGCGTCGCGTGACGGGTTGGATGGTGGAAATACCGGCAGAACCTCATACTCCGTATTGGCTATGCTTTGCAAGCGAATGCGAATAACTTGGGTTTGTGGGACGATGCGTAATTTGCTTTGGATTCTTGTAAGCCAATGAAAGAGCCCGTGGTCGTCAACTACTCCAGCGAGCCACTGAGCGTGGAGTTACGGGCAGTTGGCATACCCGACATCGCAGCGGAAGAAGTGCTCCTGGAGGTCGCGGCAGTTTCCGTGTGCGGCTCTGATGTTCACCAGTGGCAGGGTACGCATGGCTGGCCTGTCGAGTATCCGGTAATTCTGGGGCACGAATTTGCTGGCACTGTCGCGAGAATAGGGGCGCGCGCACAGGGCTTTCGCATGGGAGACCGCGTGGTCAGTGAAACTGCGGCCATGGTAGACCCCCTTTCGCCGCTAACGCGGCAAGGGCTTTATAATCTTGACCCCGCCCGGAAAGGGTTCGGGTATGGCGTTGACGGTGCAATGACGCGCTTTGTGCGCACGCCCGCCCGGTGTTTGCACCGCCTTCCGCAGGGCGTGTCATTCCTGCATGCGGCATTGGCGGAGCCGTGTAGCGTGGCGTATAACGCCGTAGTACACCATGCCAGCGTGCGCCCGGGCGACCACGTGGTAGTTCTGGGTCCTGGACCTATTGGCTTGCTCTGCGGCATGATGGCTCAGCTTCAAGGCGCTACGGTGACTATTATCGGGCAGCCCCAGGATCAGGAAAGGCTGCGCGTAGCCCGGCAGTACGGCATGGCCACGTTTGACACGGTGCCGGAAGATGTGGGTGGACCGTTGGGGGTAAGTGGTGTTATTGACGCGACGGGGGTTTCGCGGGCGCTTTTTACCGCTATGCAACTGGTCATGCCTGGTGGCTGGATCACAAAGGTGGGGTGGGGGCCAGAGCCATTCGGCTATTCTCTCGATCCGTTGGTCCAGAAGGGCATCACGCTGCGCGGTACCTTTAGCCACAACTTCCCGGTTTGGGAATCCGTGCTTGCCCTAATGGCAGCGGGGCGCCTAAACCTTGATCCGCTCATCGGTGGCGTCTGGCCACTTGAGGAGTGGCAAGCAGCCTTCGATGTCATGCACCAAGGCAAAATCGTTAAAGCAGTGCTAAAGCCATGCAGCTAGTAGGCAAAGTCAACATAGTAACCGGCAGCGCAGGTGGAATAGGGCGCGCCATCGCTATTCAGTGCGCGCGCGAGGGCGCTCGTGTAGTGATCACCGACAGGAATGAGGAAGGAGCCCGGGAGACGGCAGCTATGATCGGCGAAGCGTCGACAGTTCACATTGATGACTTGCAGGATCCAGGCGCAGCCGGTCGAATAGTGCAGTCGGCCATATCCGCCTTTGGAGAGATTCATGGTGTGGTAAACAACGCGGCTTTCATTCCGCGGTCGGACATACACTCCACGGATACGGCGCTATTTGACAATGTGATGGCGGTCAACGTACGGGCGCCGCTCATGCTGATCCAGGCGGCACTCCCGCATTTGAAGCAAACGCACGGGAGCGTTCTCAACATCGGATCGGTCAATGCCTACTGTGGCGAGGTCCCGCTGTTGGCCTACAGCATCTCCAAGGGTGCACTGATGACCATGTCACGCAATCTGGGCGATGGACTGCATCACTACTACGGGATTCGGGTCAACCAGATAAACCCGGGTTGGGTACTTACGGACAACGAGTTCCAGCTCAAGGTGGCCGATGGCTTGCCACCGGATTGGCCTGGGCGCCTTCCGCGTACGGTTGCGCCCTCCGGCGGCCTTATCGGCCCGGAAACGATAGCTGCTGCGGCAATATACTGGCTAAGCGATGCATCTCGGCCCGTCAGCGGGGCTGTAGTGGACCTCGAGCAGTACCCGATGATAGGGCGTAATCCGTCTAAGGATGTTGCAGGGCCGGACGCTTGAGCAGAAGGAATAGCGGGGACTCGGCAGGGTCTTGATTCGGGACTGGTAGTAGGGTTCGCGCCTGCCATGAGATGCCGCACGAGGGTGCCTCGCGATGTCCGAGGATATGCTCTTGAACCTTGGATGCAGCTGCGCAAGGGCTGTTCGCGCATGGCTGCCGGATCTTAATGGCAGCAAACGACTGCGTTTGCCCCTTCGGGCAGCGTTGGATTTCCAAATTGAACTGGTTGGGTTGCAGAAGCGACTTTTGTCGCACTTGCGGGTCTCCTTGGAGGGGCGAATTTGATTTATGAAGCACTCGCTGCTGGAAAGCAGCAACAATAGAAAGCGGTACTGGTATCCAGACAAGGTTTTCAAATGGGGGGTGGTATGACAGGTCTTTCGCAAGCGAAGAATTGGACGGCATTTGTCCTCACAGCGGTTGTGCTTGCCGTAGGGGCGTGCCAGCGCGCGGACGCCCAGCGCCTTGGTGGCGCCGATGCAAATTCCCCACCAAGTGAACTCACCTTCTCCGAAACGTTTCGCATTGGGGATGATGCGGCCGGTGATTCCGTGCCCTTGGGTTTCGTTAGGGCCATGGCGGTCGATTCCAAGGGACAACTTTACGTCACAGGCAGCGAATCCAAGGGCATCCGCATGTTTTCCAGTGATGGAGTGCTGATTGGCGAATTCGGTCGGGAGGGCGAGGGAGCCGGGGAGTTCGCTGAGGCGCCAAGTGTTCACATTGGGCCAGGGGACTCCTTGTATGCATGGGATAGGAGGGCATTCCGACTTACCACTTTCTCTCCGCAAGACCAGTCCTTGGTCGCGAGCGTTACTGTGGTGAATAGTGCAAACCGTGCGCTCCGGCCTCTTGCATTTCTGGGAGCAACCAATCGCGGGCTCTTGATGGAGTTTTCCAGCTTCTATCCTCCTGACTCAGAGGAATCCAGTAAGATGGCCCGCCTTGCCAAGCTTGTGCACTGGGATGGGACTGTAGCCATCGATACCTTAGCGCAGCTCCCTGTCCCAGTGTACGTGCCCATCGACATGGGATTCGGAGCTGGCATCCGTGTCTTGCCGTATGCTGCCCGCCCACACTTTGCACTGAGTGCTGGTCAGGTTTTGTACTATGGCATGGGCGACGCCATTGACATCACCGGCGTGCCGCTAAATGGTGGCAAGCAGCACAGAATCACCTTGCCACACATGCCGATTTTCGTTACCCAGGCAGAGCGAGAAGGAACAGCTGCAAGATTCCGTGATAGTGACCTTCGTACGAAGATCTTTGAGAATATTCAGGCTATGAAGCCAGCGTTCACTGGCCTGTTGCTAGATGACGCTGGGCACCTGTGGATCAGACTGAGCCGGCCAGAGAGCGGCCAGACAACTACGTGGCTGGTCCTGGATAACACCGGTGTCGTGGTGGCGAAGGCGAACGTGCCAATGGGTGTGCGGTTGCTGGCTGTACGGGGTAGCCGCGCATTCGGGACAGTGACCGTCGAGGAAACAGGGACGCGAATCGCTGTCGCTTGGGATATCGGTACATAGGATGCCGGGGCCGCCTGCCCGCGTCGAAGAACCAATACGACTGCCGGGTTAGCGGTTGTGCGCCTTCGCCAGCAGCGAATGGCCTCGAATTGCATTCGGGATGCGGCCATAATGGGACGCGCGCTCTTGCTGGACTGGTCTTGTTGAATTAAGGCCAGAATGCGAGCTATACACTCAGTTGATCGCGCACGAGACGCTTGTCGAAGAGGTCGAAATGAGCGCCTCGGGCTTCCAGTATCGCTTCAAGGCCGTCACCGGTACGCCCCAGATCCGGTTCCGGAAGCAGGTACAATTCCAGGAGGCGGCGCGCCATCTGGAAGGAATGCTTTGCCTGCCTTGCTCCGAACCCGGCAAATCGACCCTAGCTGCTAATGCAGCAAATTAGTCCGCTAAGGCTTTTCTATCCGCGCTCTCACAACATTCGGGGCACCAAGCTCATCCGTTGTGATACCATAGAGGATTCCATTTTGTACGATTGGTTCGGGATCTGACTGCAATGAGAATGGGAGCCGTATTTCTCCCAGATAGCGTCCTTCAGGGTCAAACAGGTCGAAGAGACGGCCTTCGTCCCCGGGGATCGCTGCTTCAAGCATCACCCAAAGATTGCCTTCGTCGTCACAGAAGAAGGACACGGTGGCCGGCTTGGTAGTGGGAATCCTGGACCAATCGACCGTTCCGCCTCGACTAATGAAGCGCCGGAAACTCTCGTTCGCCTCTTGCCGGTCTTCTTCGGTCACCTGAAGTGGTTCATGCTCCCTGGTGACTCTTCGAAGCGTCTCTCCGCTGGGGGTCAGCTCGGCAAGCTCATACGCTCCGGTAGAAAGCGTCCATAGATTGCCCGTTGGGGAGCGGCGCCAATCGAAGGATTCCTGAAATGGAATTGTCGCGCTAATCGACATGCGCCCGTCGTCACTAACGTGTCTGAAGGCATCCCTATTCTTAGTAGTCTCGGGAATCGCGATTGTATCAAGCGGAGTAAGGGACTGATCGAACCGGCCCATGGCCTGCGTTTCCCCGGACTCATGAAAGGAAAAGATTATCGCGTTGTAGCGACCCATTGCGTCGAACCCGCCCAAATAGGGTCTCAGGGCTACGCCAGGGTTGCCGACAGGCTCCCAACTCAGGTACTTGCCGTCGGGGTCGAATATGGAAAGTCGTCCCTTGAGCATCTCCATGACCCAGATTTCTCCATTCCGGGAGATGTCAACCGCGATGGCCTGCTCGAATTCCCCCGGTCCGGTTCCACTGCTCCCCACCGCGCGTTCAAAGGAGCCGTCCGAGTCAAAAATGCTAACCTCTTGTGCCTGAAAATCGAGCACATAGATTTGTCCCTGCGCATCCACATCAAAGGAGGTGATGTCTCCAAAGATTCGGGCCTCGTCACCTGTGTCGTTTCCGATCCTGATTTCCTCCACCACCTGCCATGCGTTTTGAGGCGCCCAAAGTGGCTCATCTGTGTTTCGGACTTCGATCTCGCCGGAAGCAAGCGTATCGATCGTGCCGGACCAAGCTTTGCTGGCATCAAGGCTGCCGGCACCACACCCGCTGCCAAACAAAAAGAGTGTCAGGGCAAGCGAGCTGGTAACCGTTACAGGAGTAGGCGACATGGCTGATCCAGGTTTTATTGATTGAGTGCGAGCAGAAGCTGAGAATCTTGCCGACCGTAAGGTGCCGTCTGATCAATATCAACTAATTGCGCCGGTCTGCGACAAATAGAGGTAACTTTTTCTGAGCAGGGACAGCAGCGCGCAGCTGGGGCTGGTCGGCCCCAGACGCGCGAGGCGATTCTGGAGAAAGTCCACCCAGGCAATTTTCAATCCGGGGGACAAAAACTGATCCACTAGCGGGTAGGCCCCATGCTTAGCAAGGGCGCGATACTCGAGAAGGGCAGCGAGCTGTTGCGCACTCCCGTCTGGCAATTGTGGATTCCCATATTGGTCTGGCTGGGTTACAGAAACGACTTTGTTCGCTCTCGCAAATCCTTTTGGAAGGGTCAACCTGGGATTGCACAAATTCAAGTTGGGAATTGGAAAGTTGCTGTGGAGGTGGACCCTAGCCTCCACCACTCCTTTCCAACCATATGAACCCCTCACAGCCTGTTTTGGGGAGCACTGAGGCGCCTGCAGACGCCCAGATCAATCCCTCCGGTGACGCGCGGCGGCTTCTGATGAAGCTCTGCACGCACATACTGCAACAATTGACCACCGACTGGCCCATTCCGGCAGCGCAGCAGCAGCCGGTGCCACCGCCCGTAGTGATCAAGGCTTCTGCTGCGGCCCAGGACACAAAGCCGGACTCGGCGCAGTTGAATGAAGCGTGGCAGCTGTTGCATTCGCGCAGTCTGCAAGACGACCCGATCGTTGCGATCTGGCTGCGCGGGCTGTGCCCACGCGGCGTTAGCATCGTTCTTGGAGCGGGTCTGACCATCACGGGCTATCGCCGCATACTTGGCCTGGTAGCGTGCTACCCTGAAAACGTCTCTGCTCTTACGTCCTTTGTGCAGTCGCTGTGCGATCGTGGTCTTTCGGCCGCCGATGGGCTGCTCTGTGTGCTGCCCAGCAGTACGGGACTTCAATCGGCGGTGCGCCAGGTGTTCGGCCCCAGGGTCGCTATACAGCGCTGTCTCAATACGCTGTTGGATCAAGTCACCTGTGGTCTTCCGGAAGACCTTGTTCCTGTGTATCGCAATCGCCTCCGCCAGGCATGGAACGGGTTCGATGCCCGGGAAGCTGAACGCGCACTCACCCGTATTCACCAGGACTTGACGCGCGTCAATCGGTCCGCAGCGAAGGTTTTATGGGAGGGCCTGGAGCAATCTCTGACGATTCAACGCACGGGCATGCTGCTCAAGCTCGACCGGGGGCTGCGCGTGATGCGCTTCATGGATGCCATCAGTCGCAGGTTGCAGACCCCGGCCAGCGCCGTTTTCCAGCAACGCGAACAGATGGCACTGGCACTGTTGGAACACGAGGCTCATCTGCGCCGTGTGGCCCATGCGGCCCATCTGCCACAACTTCGTGAGATTCTCATCAACCTCAACGCCGTATGATGACCCATACCCCTATGCTGGATCAATCACTCATCGAGGACCTTCGCGGGCTTGCGCAAAGGAATTTCATCGGCCTGGCCAGCTGCCTTGGAAGTCTTGATCATCTTCTTACCAAGATGGCCACATGGGTCATGGAGGCCGAGGCCCACTTCATATGCGGTGCACGTGGGAAGCACCATAAGACCGGCTTTCAGCGCTGGGGGGCGAATCCGGGTTCCATCCGCGTCGGTTTGGAGCGCATTGCGGTCCGCGTTCCGCGCGTGCGGAATGTACGAACCCGAAAGGAGCGTCCTCTGCAAACGTACCGCCTCTTGCGCGAGCGTGGGCTTATGGACCGGGAAAGCGTGGTAAGAAGGTTGCTGTGTGGACTGTCGCGGCGCAATTACAGGCAGGCGGCCCAAGTCTTCACCGATAGTCTGGGGTTGAGTGCCAGCAGCATTGGCAACGCCTTCATAACGCAGACGGCAGCGCTACTGAAGGCATTTGAGACGCGCCGCTTCGATCAGCACACCTTTGCGGTGCTCCTGCTTGATGGCAAGTATTTGGCTGGTATGCAGATGATCGTAGCGATGGGCATCACGACCGAGGGCGAGAAGGTCGTACTGGGCTTTGCGGAAAGCCGTACCGAGAACAGTGCGCAGGTGGAGTCGCTGCTGCAGGATCTGTTGCGTCGGGGCTTCACCCATACCGACAAGCTGTTGGTGCAGGTGGACGGCAGCCGCGGGCTTCGCAAGGGGATCGGCGCGGTGTTTGGGGATGCGGTCGTATTCCAGCGCTGCCAGTGGCACAAGCGTACCAATGTGACGCGTCACATCAAGAGCGAGCCAGCGGCCACGCAAATGAAGCGTCGGCTTCAGGCGGCTTGGGAACTGCCCACGTACGCAGAGGCACGGGCGGCGCTTGTGTCGCTGCATGAAGCGCTGCAGCGGTCGTGCCCGAAAGCCGCACGCAGTCTGGAGGAGGGTATGGAGGATACGCTGGCGCTTCACCGGTTGGGGGTGCGGAACCAGGCTGTCAGAGACAGTCTGAAGACGACAAACATCATCGAGAACCTCAACAGCATTATTGCGAACCGATCACGGAACGTGAAGCGCTGGGGATCATCGGGGATGCGTCAGCGCTGGTGCGGGGCGATATTCATGCAGTACGAGTCGAATCTGAAGCCGATACGCCGGGAGGACATGAAGGAGCTGACCCAGGCGCTGAGCACCTCCGGGGGTCAATGGGTTAGTGGGGATTCGGTCTGCCAGCCCCAAGGGGCTGCAAAGGCAACACCTGCCGCTGGATGCCCCCGCGCAGTAGTGCGCTGCTGACGCTGGCATAACGCAAAACCCGCAGCTGCCTGGACGCTCTGAGGCGCTGCACCCTGCCAAGATCGCCGCTTACGCGTGCGATCAGAGGATCCCTGCGGGATATCGTGCCCGGAAAGTCACTCCACGAGCCTACCTACGCCCGAAAATCCGCGTGTGAGCACGCAATTGGGCCCACATAGGCATGCACCGCCCCATTTGCACCCACACTCTCGGCCCGAAGCGCAATCCATTGCCAAAAGATATCTACTTTGAGGGCCCATCTCGGCAGAAGCCGCCGAAACCCAACTAAATTTTGTGCAATCCCGTCAACCTGATGTACGAAGCACGTTCTGCTGGCGAACAACAACAATAGAAAGCGGTACCTGCTCTCAGACCAGATTTCACAAAAAGAAGTTCGAAATGCCGGATCTTGCAATAGCGAATAAGTGGACGCCATTTGTCCTTGCAGCGTTGATGCTTACCGCAGCGGCGGGCCAGCGCGCAGACGCCCAACGTCGTGGTGGACCCGATGCCAATTCCCCATCACGTGAACTCATCTTTTCCGAAGCGTTGCGCATTGGGGATGAGACGGCGGGTGATTCCGTGCTCTTGGGTTACGTTTTCACCATGGCGGTCGATTCGAAGGGACAGTTCTACCTCACAGACAGCGGATTCAAGGGCATTCGCATGTTTTCCAGCGATGGAATACTGATACGCGAGATCGGTCGGGAGGGCGAGGGACCCGGGGAATTCGCTGCGACGCCAATTGTACACATCGGGCCAGGGGACTCCCTATATGCACTGGATAGGACGGCAGCGCGAATTACTATTTTCTCTCCGAAAGACCAGTCATTGGTCACAACCGTTTCTTTACGAGGACCTGGCGCACTCCGGCCAGATGCATTCTTGGGAGCTTCCGAACACGGGCTCCTTGTGGAATTTATCAGCTACTACACGCCCGGCTCGGAGAATTTCATTCTCATGTCCACCCTGGTCAAGTATGTGCACTGGAATAGCACTGTAGCACCCGATACCATAGCGCAGCTGCCAATCACTGACTTTGTGATCTTTGATATAGGAGGTCAAGTTGGCATCCGCTACTTACCCTTTGCAGCTAGTGCCCACTTTGCATTTAGTGCCGATCAAGTGTTGTACTATGGCATGGGCGACGCCATCGACATAACAGGCGTGGCGCTAGATGGTGTCAAAATGCACAGAATCACTTTGCCACACGTGCCGGTTTTCGTTACCCGGGCGGAACGAGAAGCAGCAACTGCAGGAGTCCGCCACGATGATACTCGTAAGAAGCTTTTTACAAACATCCCGGCAAACAAGCCTGCATTCGATGCCCTGTTTCTGGATGATGCAGGTCACGTGTGGATCAGACTGAGCAGACAGGAGAGTGGCCAGACAACTACGTGGCTGGTCTTGGACAATTCCGGTGTTGTGGTGGCGCAGGCGAACGTGCCAAAGGGCGTGCGGTTGCTGGCCGTGCGGGGTGGCCGCGCATTCGGGGCGGAAACAGCGGCGGCAACCGCAGTCGCTTGGGATATAGATTTATAGGAAGTTCGGGCCGCCTGACCGTATCGAAAAAGCAAACCGACTGCCGTATTAGTGGTTGCGCACCTACGCCAGCAGTATATGGCTTCGTACCGCGTTCGGAAATCGGCTGTGACGGGGCATGCGCTCATTTGCCGGACTGGTTTTGTTGAATTAAGGCCAGAATGCGAGCTATACATTCAGTCGATGGCGCACGAGACGCTTGCCGAAGAGGTCGAAATGAGCGCCTCGGGCTTTCAGTTTCACTTCAAGGCCGTCACCAGTATGCTCCAGATTCAGTTCCGGAAGCAGTTACAGCTCCAGGAGGCGGCACGCCATCTGAAAGGAATGCTTTGCCTGCCTTGCTCCGAACCCGGCAAATCGACCCTTGCTGCTAATGCAGCGAATTAGTCCGCTAAGGCTTTTCTATCCGCGCTCTCACAACATTCGGGGCACCAAGCTCATCCGTTGTGATACCATAGAGGATTCCATTTTGTACGATTGGTTCGGGATCTGACTGCAACGAGAATGGGAGCCGTATTTCTCCCAAATAGCGTCCTTCAGGGTCAAACAGGTCGAAGAGATGGCCTTCGTCCCCGGGGGTCGCTGCTTCTAGCATCACCCAAAGATTGCCTTCGTCGTCACAGAAGAAGGACACGGTGGCCGGCTTGGTAGTGGGAACTCTGGACCAATCGACCGTTCCACCTCCACTAATGAAGCGCCGGAAACTCTCTCGCGCCTCGTTCCGGTCTTCTTCGGTCACCTGAAGTGGTTCATGCTCCCTGGTGACCCTCCGAAGCGTCTCTCCGCTGGGGGTCAGCTCGACAAGGTCATACGCTCCGGTAGAAAGCGTCCATAGATTGCCCGTTGGGGAGCGGCGCCAATCTAAGGATTCCTGAAATGGAATTGTCGCGCCAATCGACACGCGCCCGTCGTCACTAACGTGTCTGAAGGCATCCCTTTTTTTAGAAGTCTTGGGAATCGCGATTGTATCAAGCGGAGTAAGGGACTGATCGAACCGGCCCATGGCCTGCGTATCCCCGGACTCATGAAAGGAAAAGATTATCGCGTTGTAGCGACCCATTGCGTCGAACCCGCCCAGATAGGGTCTCAGGGCTACGCCAGGGTTGCCGACAGGCTCCCAACTCAGGTATATGCCATCGGGGTCAAATATGGAAAGTTGCCCCTTGAGCATTTCCATGACCCAGATTTCTCCGTGCGCCGTGAAAAGGCGCTTTCCTGTGGCGGGTGCGAATCCCGCCCAACATCTGTCGCTCCAGTTGGTAGCGGCTACAGCGTATTATGGAGGTAACAACATAGTATGAAGCACTGTGGTTAACGGGCTACGTGAGTAGCTTAGCGACCATGCGGGCCGGAACGTGAGTGAACGCTGAGCAGGCCCCGAAACGGGTGATGCGAGTGTCGACCTTCCGGTGATATGGGGAAGACCGCTGCGGCTCGGGAAGCGAGCGACAAAGGCACCGAGACCGACTCGCCGGGGTATTGGCGCTGGCACGCATGGAAGATCAGGAGAGTTGCAACACGGGAAGCCCTATTGGTGGTGTGGCACGCACCAACTGGAAGCTCTTTGAGCCAGGCCAGGCTGATAGGGTGGCGGAGTGGCCCGTATTACTGAAGACGCGGGGTAATGCCCGTCGAGGGAAGGGGCCGCAGGTGCGGAGCGGTGTTCAAAGGGTGAAAGGCCCCGGAAATAATGGCATAGCCTACCATCCGATCAGGGTCGGTGAATCCAGCGACACCACATGCGTAAGTGAAGGACCCGTAGGCCAGTCGCATTCTATGCGATGCTGGCGTACGGGGTTGTCAGGGCGTAAACAGGCCTGTCAACGCGTTATCCGCGGTATAGGGTGGCTGTAAGGAGCGTGTCGCTCCTTGCGTAGTGGAAGTCCTATGCGGCAGGAGAAGCGGTCCGAGTGCGAGTGGCATGATCCGCCTGGAGAGCCGGGTACGGGAAAACCGTACGCCCGGTTCGGTGGGCGGCGGGAGGAAACACGGTGATGGAAGCCGGACTGAGGCCCGGAGCGAAAGCGACGGAATGGCCACCGGATCCTAAGGCAGGTGCGCCTCCCGCCGACCCTACATTCCGGCTGATATCAACCGCAATGGCCTGTTCGAATTCTCCCGGTCCGGTTCCACTGCTTCCCACCGCGCGTACAAAGGAGCCGTTCGAGTCAAAAATGCTAACCTCTTGTGCTTGAAAATCGAGCACATAGATCTGTCCCTGCGCATCCACATCAAAGGAGATGATGTCTCCAAAGATTCGGGCCTCGTCACCTGTGTCGCTTCCGATCCTGATTTCCTCCACCACCTGCCATGCGTTTTGAGGTGCCCAGAGTGGCTCATCTGTGTTTCGGACTTCGATCTCGCCGGAAGCAAGCGTATCGATCGTGCCGGACCAAGCTTTTCTGGCATCAAGGCTGCCGGCACCACACCCGCTGCCAAACAAACAGAGTGTCAGGGCAAGCGAGCTGGTAACCGTTACAGGAGTAGGCGACATGGCTGATCCAGGTACTATTGATTGACTGCGAGCAAGAGCTGGGAACCTTGCTGACCATACGGTGCTGTCTGATCAATATCAACTAATTGTGCCGGTCTGCGACAAATAGAGGTAATTTTTTCTGAGCAGGGACAGAAGCGCACAACTGGGGCTGGCCGGCCCAAGACGCGCAAGACGATTCTGGAGAAAGTCCACGCGGGCGATTTTCAATCCAGGGGACAAAAACTGATCCACTAGCGGGTAGGCCCCATGCTTAGCAAAACCGCGACAGTCGAGCAGGGGAGCGAGCTGTTGCGTAATCCCGTCTGGCAATTGTGGATTCCCATATTGGCCTGACTGGGTTACAGAAACGACCTATTTCGCGCTCGCAAGTCAATTGGAGGGGTCAACCTGATGTACGAAGCACGTTCTGCTGGCGAACAACAACAATAGAAAGCGGTACCCGCTCTCAGACCAGATTTCACAACCAGGAGTTCGCAATGACAGGTTTTACTAGCGCGAACAAGTGGACGCCATTTGTCCTTGCAGTGTTGATGCTTACCGCAGCGGCGGGCCAGCGCGCAGACGCCCAACGTCGTGGTGGACCCGATGCCAATTCCCCATCACGTGAACTCATCTTTACCGAAGCGTTGCGCATTGGGGATGAGAGGGCGGGTGATTCTGTGCTCTTTGGTTACGTTTTGGCCTTGGCGATCGATTCAAAGGGGCAGATTTACCTTACAGACAACGGATTTAATGGCATTCGCATGTTTTCCGGGGAGGGAGCCTTCATCAGGGAGATCGGTCGGGGGGGCATGGGGCCCGGGGAATTCGCTGTGACGCCAAGCGTGCACATTGGACCAGAAGATTCCCTGTATGCATGGGATAGGGTGACAACCCGACTTTCTATATTCTCTCCGCACGACCAGTCCTTGGTCGCGAGTATAGCTGTCGGGCAATCTAGACAAACGAAACTCACGCCCTTGGCCTTCCTGGGAGCCACCAATCGTGGACTCCTGATGGAGTACTCTACGGCCTACGTCGCCGGTTCCAATGAATCCCTCAAAATGGCCCACTTTGCCAAGCATGTTCGCTGGAATGGCACAGTTGCTACCGACAATGTAGCGCAACTTCCTGCCCGTAACTTCGTGTTCATTGAGACAGAATCTACTGCTGGCATCCGCTACTTGCCCTCCCACCTTGCAGCTAGACCCCACTTTGCGCTCAGTGCCGATCAAGTGTTGTACTATGGCATGGATGACGCCATCGATATCACTGGCGTAGCGCTAGATGGTGCCAAAAGGCACAGAATCACTTTGCCACACGTGCCGGTTTTCGTTACCCGGGCGGAGCGAGCAGCAAGCGTCAACTCCATTCGAATTGATGACGTTCGCAAGAAAGTCTCTGCGAAGATCCCGGCAAACAAGCCTGCTTTCATTGACCTGTTGCTAGATGATGCAGGTCACGTGTGGATCAGACTGAGCAGACAGGAAAGTGGCCAGACAACTACGTGGCTGGTCTTGGGCAATTCCGGTGTCGTGGTGGCGCAGGCGAACGTGCCAAGGGGTGTGCGGTTGCTGGCCGTGCGGGGTGGCCGCGCGTTCGGGGCGATGACTATCGAGGAAACAGGGGTGCCAACCGCAGTCGCTTGGGACATCGATCTATAGGCTGTCCGCGCCGCCTGACCGTGTCGAATAAGCAAAACGACTGCCGCATCAGTGGTGGTGTACCTACGCCAGCAGGATATGGCCTCCTACCGCGTTTGGAATTCGGCCGTGACGGGGCATGCGCTCTTTTGCCGGACTGGTTTTGTAGAGCTAAGGCCAGAATGCGAGCTCCACTCTAGCCGGCATGAGAGCATTCAACTGGAGGTCTAGTGTCAACTCGTCAGGGATGCCGCGTCGCCGTGGCCTCGTACGCGCCCGTAGTAGTCAAAGGCGGCACCATATGCTCCTGAAGTAGGGCAGGCGAAAAGCGAAAAAAGTGGCTCTTCCCCTGATTAGATGGGTGCAGTGTTGTATTCAACGGGAAACGAAATGAGTTTATGCGGATTCATACCCGCTTCTTGTCTGTTTCAAGGCCATCAACACGATGGCGCACACGTTCTCTAACCCCAGCAGCGATATGTCACAACTAAAGACTGATATCGGTTGCCTCTTGGGCATCCAGGCTCCCTGGAAGGTTTCCGAGGTGACGTTTGCGCATGAGGCGCAAGAAGTCCGGATTCATGTAGCTTGCGAGGAAGGCCATCAGCTGCCTTGTCCGGAGTGCGGCACGGCGTCTCCGGGCTACGACCACCGTCGTCGGCAATGGCGTCACTTGGATCTGTGTGCGTATCGCACCATGGTGGTTGCGCAACTTCCCCGCGTGGAGTGTCCAGAGCATGGAGTGCGCACCGTGTCGGTTCCGTGGGCGGAACCTATGTCACGGTTCACTGCGGAGTTTGAGGCGCTGGTGATTGATTGGCTGCAGGAGGCGAGCGTATCGGCGGTGTCCCGTCTGATGGGGGTGAGCTGGAATGCGATAGACGGGATCATGCAGCGCGCGGTGCAACGCGGCCTTGCGCGGAGGAAGGAACGGAATGTTGCCCATATTGGCGTGGATGAGACCTCTTTTCGCAAGCGCCATGCGTATGTCACCATTGTTTCGGATGCAAAGGCGGGTACGGTGCTGCATGTGGGCGAAGACCGTAGGAAAGAAACACTTACGCGTTGGTATGCTGGACTCACTGTGGAGCAGCTGGAGGGCATCGAGAGTGTCAGCATGGACATGTGGCCAGCCTACATCAACGCCACGCTGGAGCATGTGCCAGAGGCGCAGCGGAAGGTGGCCTTTGACAAGTTTCACGTAGTGAAGTGTCTGGGAGTTGCCGTGGACAAGGTTCGGCGACAGGAGCACCGGGCATTGATGAAGGAAGGCCTGGAGGACCTCAAGGGGACCAAGTATGATTGGTTGACTCACCGGGCCAACATGTCTGCTAAGCAGAAGGCGCGCTTCCAGCAGTTGCGTACCAGCACGTTGAAGACGGCCCGCGCGTGGGCTATCAAGGAAATGGCCCTGCAGCTGTGGCACTATGTCCACCGCACATGGGCGCGCAAGGGTTGGGAGCGATGGTTGTCGTGGGCCATGCGGTGCCGGCTGGAACCGGTCAAAGCGGCCGCCAGAACCATCAAGAAACACCTGTGGGGTATCCTCAATGCGATCATCCTGAAGGTGAGCAATGGCCCTGCGGAAGGCATCAACAGCCGGATCAAAACCATCAAAGTGCGCAGTAGGGGCTTCCGCAACAAAAGGCGGTTTGCCAACGCCATTTACTTTCACCTCGGAGGCCTGGATCTATACCCGAAAGCGTCCGCAGGTGAGCTTACCCACTAAAAGAGGGGTAGAGCCAAAAAAGTTATGCAAAGGAGGCGGGAATGCGCCATATTCACAAATGCGTAGACTATGTCTGTTCATGCCGCTTGAGTCGCACGGTGACAAGGCTGGGTTGAGTCCTACGGGGTTCCCTAACGATAGGAGCGATTCAGCGTACAGTGAGCTATGCAGGGCTACGCTTAAGCTTGGTGAGGTTGTCCAAGAAATTTCCACTAGTTGAACTCTCCAATGATTATGCGCTGGACTAGCATCGTAACGCGTCAGCCCCTCCTGGTATTAGTTGCGCTGCTGGTTGTCCAGTGCGGCCCCACGCTTCGGCTGGATCCGACTATTGCCGATCAGGAGTCGGGCAGCGAGGTTCTTTTCATTGGCATCAGCCCGGTTGACGAATCGGTAGTATGGATCAGCGGCACAGGAGGGACGTACGGTCGTACGCTGGATGGCGGGCAGGCCTGGGCGACCGGTGTTGTACCGGGAGCGGATTCGCTGCAGTTCAGGGATGTACATGGTGTAGACGCCAACACCGCATACCTGCTGAGCATTGGCTCAGGAGACCAGTCCCGAATCTACAAGACTGAGGACGGAGGACAGCAGTGGGATATGCA
This sequence comes from Rhodothermales bacterium, assembly GCA_965262785.1. GTDB lineage: Bacteria > Bacteroidota > Rhodothermia > Rhodothermales > Bin80. Next base: position 3,367,687 of record OZ253559.1, on the reverse strand, counting down.
GTTCGTGAACCCGGAGCCCGAGGGCTTTTTTGACTGTATCGGGTTTTGGGACAGCCGCCACGGCATGGCATTCAGCGATTCATTCGACGGCTCGTTTTACATCATCACGACCGAGGACGGAGGCAATACGTGGAACCGAATCTCTACCGATAGTCTCCCCGCGGCACGGGCGGGGGAAGGAAGCTTTGCGGCCAGCGGTCACTGTTTGCACGTGGGTGGAGACAGCACGGCGTGGATCGGGACGGGAGCAAGCGAAGAGGGTGCGGCGCGGGTCCTGCGGACCACGGATCGTGGCCGTAGCTGGACGTTTAGTGATACGCCTATCCCCGGCGGTGCTGTCAGCGGCATTACCTCGGTGGCCTTTGCGGGAGCCGAGCAGGGCGCGGTGCTAGGAGGGGACGTTACCGATATGGAGAGCCGGGCCGACAACATCGCCCTGAGCGGCGATGGAGGTGAGTCATGGATTCTGGCGGGGCGCCCGGGGTTTCCGGGGCCAGTCTACGGCGCCACCTATGTTCCTGGCGCGCCTGCTCCGACGCTAGTAGCGGTAGGGCCGAAGGGACTTGGCTTTACGGCGGATCAGGGTGAGTCCTGGACGACACTCTCTGAAGAGAATCTCTGGAGCGTGGCCTTTGCCAGTCCTCGGGCCGGGTGGGCGATTGGCATGGATGGGCGCATCACAATGCTCTCACTCTACAAATAGCGCACCCCAGCCCCGGCATTTGCGTCGCCATCAGGCAGTTGACACGTGCTGGAGGCACTCCGGCCCAAGCGAATCCCAGCGCCCCTCGGCCGACCCGCAAGCGTGCCCGCCTCAGCGCAGCTGCCGCCACCAGGCTACCGCGAGCGGGCAACCAAGCTGTAGAGAACGGGAATGACGAAGAGTGTGAGCACCGTGGCGCTCGTAAGCCCGCCCGTAATAGCAATAGCCAGCGGTGCGCGCAACTCCGCTCCCTGACCGAATCCTAGCGCCAACGGCAGCAGGCCCAGCACAGTGGTGATGGTTGTCATCAGAATCGGCCGTACGCGGTCGCGGCCAGCCGCAATAATTGCTGCCCGTGTTGGCATACCCGCAGCGCGCCGCTGATTGATGAAATCAGTCTTAATGATAGCGTCATTGACCACAATGCCAACCAGCACCACGCAGCCGATCAGGCTCATCAGGTTGACGGACTGACCCGTAATAGCCAGCACAACGGACACCCCTGCTGCCGCCAGTGGTACGCTCATCATGATGATAAGAGGCTGGACCAGGTGTTCAAACTGAGCAGCTAAGATCAGATACACCAGCAGGAGGCTCAGCGCCAAACTCAGCGCTACGCCCATCAGGCTTTTCTGGAACACCTCCGCCGCGCCGCCGACACGGTGTCGTACCGACGTTGGCAGCGCAACGTCCATCACACTATTAACCGTAGAGATGGACGTCTGCAGGTCATAGCCCGGAGCAACATCGGCCGTAAGCCGAATGACGGGCGCTTGCGCAACGCGTATGAGCGCCGCAGGTAGGGATACTTGCGTAGCTGTCACAAACGTGCTGATGGGCATAAGGCCTTGGGGCGTTGGGATCCTTTCGGCCAAAAGTCGCTCAAGCGAGTCAATATGACGGGATCGCAGAACGATCGGAATCTGATCGTTAACGGTCTTTAGGTCCGTGGCTTTTGTGCCACGCGCACCAGCTTCCAAGTAACTAGCAATGGTCTGGGCTCTGACACCATACCGGTGTATAGCATCTCGCTTGAATGCCAGCTGGTAGGTGGGCACGGAGGCCGCATCGGTCCGCTGCACATTCACAAGTTCGGGACGTGCCTCCAAGAGCTGCAGAACGTCCGAAACCGCGGTTTCAGCATCACGCCGCTCCTCACTGACCAAGTCAATAAGCAAATCCGCGTTGCCTGTGGTGAGCAATGCTTCTAGCTGTGTTTCCACTCTGCGTGCTCTGATTCCCATGTCATTCGGGAGTGGCAGGCCCTGTATGCCGGACATTACGTCCTCTGCCCGCTGGCCAGGCGGCAGCAGCAGGACTAAGTCTCCCTCGTAAGGGGGTCGCGGATCCAGGTCCAGTCGGGCTTGGTCCCGCTCACCCAGGTCGGCCAGAATACGGTCCACCCATCCGTGGGCCTTGGCCTGAGCCTCGAGCGTTGCCGCACGGGCAGTGACCAGCGGCAGGTCCGAGTCTGTCGGTAGCGTAACGCGAACTTCAACACGCCCCTGTTCCGTTTTGGGAATAACTTCGCGTGGCAAGTCTGTAACAAGCAGGCCGGCGCCAACGAGCACGACTAAGCACAGCAGCATGACCACGCCCCGGTGATTGAGACTCCACCCCAGCATGGTCTCGTAGGCATCCAGGAATCGCGACCGCATACGTGTGTCCTTGGGAGCAGTCTTGCGTTCTCGGGAAGCAATGAGTGGCACCACAGTGAGCGCTACGAGTAGCGAAGCCAACAGTGAGCAGACCACGGCCAGCGACTGGTCTCTAAAAAGCCGGCCCGCCAGTCCTTCTACCAGAGTGATTGGAAGAAAGACAGCAATAGTGGTTAGTGTACTGGCAGTGATTGCGCCAGCGACTTCCGAGGCACCATTAACTGCTGCCTTAAATGGCGACAGCCCCTGCTCACGCAACCGGGCGATGTTTTCGATTACCACAATGGCGTTATCGACCAGCATGCCGGTGCCCAAGGCCAAGCCGCTCAGCGAAATCAGGTTGAATGTCACATTCAGCGGCTCAAACAGGATCAGCGTCAGGCCCAGCGAGAGTGGCACCGCTACGGCTATGGCTAACAGCGCACGCATTCGGCGCAAAAAGACAAAAAGCACCAGGATGGCTAGCAGGCTGCCCAGCAGCACGGCTTGCGTAACGCCTCCGATAGCGGCATTGATGAATTCGCTTTCATCTACCACGACATCCAACTGGATACGCTCGTATTCTGCCTCCAGCTGCTCCAGCACCATTCGTACTTCCTCTGTAGCGCGCACCACATTGGCATTTGCGCGCCGCTCGATCAACATTAGCAGGGTTTCCTCGCCGTCCAGGCGCACCAGTCCACGGCGATCCTCCACTGCGTCACGGACCTCGGCTACTTCAAACAGCCGCAGGCTGGGGGAGGAGGAAATCACAGAATTGGCAATGTCCTCAATGTCCTTGAACTCACCGCTCACCTCAACGGCATAGCGGAATGGGCCGCGCCTGATTAAACCACCGGAGAGGGTAACGTTGTTGCTGCGCAGTGCGCTCGCAATCTGTTCCAGACTGACTCCATACGCCTGCATTTGCGCCGGATTCACGGTAACCTCTATGCGTCGCTCGTAGCCGCCAGTAACTTGCACACGTGCCACGTCGTTAATCTGCTCCAAGCGTCGGGCAATGATGTCCCGACCGGCGCGCTTGAGTTCCACAAGATCCTGCGGGCGATCGGCATCTATGTCGCCGGCATAGCGCAACGCCACAATCATGATCGGGCGCTCGCTCGGATCAAGGTGCAGCACGGCAGGCCTTGATGCCTGTTCAGGAAGGATGTTGCCCAGCCGATCAATGCTTTCGCGGACCTCCAGCAGGGCGAGGTCAAGGTCTGTATTCCAGCCAAATTCCAAATGGACTAGGCTGCCACCGAGCAGAGTACGCGCGGTTACCCGCTGGAGTCCGGCCGTTCCTGCCACAGCCTCTTCGATTTGCTCCGTTACGGCCCGCTCGACACGGCTCGGTGGCACATCCGGATAGCTAGTCCAGACAATGAGCCCCGGATAGCTCAAGTCTGGTAACAACGCTACGGGCAGGCGCAAGTACGCCACCGCAGCCAAGAATATGAGCAGGATGTAGAATGCCGACGTGGCCACTGGGCGGCTCAGGCAGGCGGAGATGATTGCCTTCATATCAGGACAGGGCGAGTGTGTCCGAAGTCACCTACTGGAGGTCCAGCTCGCGGACTCTGGTGACCTCTACAGGAACGTCATGCGGCAGCGCATCGTGACCGGCAACCAGAATGGTGTCTCCGTGCTCAACGATGTTCGTTCCCCCGGCGCCGATGATTTCAGCAAAGTTGCCCGAGCGTGCGCCGACATTCACATACGTCCAGTATGACCTTCCCTGAACGGTTTTAAACACCAGCTCGCGGCCCTGGCGCGGCAGCACCGCAGCCACCGGTACCACCAGACGGTCCTGCAAGCGCTCCGTTTCAAGCGCGACATTTGCGTGCATTCCAGAAATTAGTCGTCCTTCCGGATTTGACAGCGCTACCGTAACGCGACCGAATCCCCCGTCCATTGTTATCTCTGGATTGATGCTGAACACCCGACCCAGAAACACCTCGTCGCTGAAGTTGGGGACCACTACATTCGCACTGACGCCAACGACGATATGCACCAGGTCGGCCTCCAACACATCCACGGAAACTTTCATCCGATCATCTTCCAGGAGTGTCAGCACTTGAGTACCTGCGCCGACGTTCTGTCCGGCTTCCACCAGAAGATTCGCCACGCGTCCGCTGAATGGGGCTATCAGGCGCGTTCGAGACAATTCCAGCTCAGCACTTTCCACCTGCTGCTCACTCTGCGCCAGATTCGTGGTTACGGCATGCACCTCATCGCGCTGGCTGCCGGAGAGCACGTTCATGATGTCAAATTCCCGCCGCGCTTGCTGAAGTTCGGCCTGCGTGAGCATTCCCTGATCAAAGTCGGCCACTGCACGCTGCAGTTGCACCCTCGCGGCGGCCAGCTCCGTGGTATCACCTTCTGCCAAGGATCTGCTGCCGCTTACTTTCTCGGCGTACTCCACCTTTGCCGCCAATAGGGCTGCCTTCGATTCGCGGAGCTGGATTTGCTGCGGCCGGTCGTCAAGCTGCAGCAGGAGATCCCCCTTGCGCACCTGCTGACCTTCCTCAACGGGCCGCGCCAATATTATTCCGCCGGCTTGCACGCTGATATCCGCACGCCGCCACGGCGCCAGATGTCCAGTTGCTTCAGCCCTCAGGGGGAATTCCACGCTCTGCAGGACGATGCCTTCAACGGCTGCCTTTGCTTCCTCTAGCTCTTCGCCGACATCGCGCTCTTCCTCGTCGTCAGTACCCGTTAGCGAGGACCAGAATCCGTAGAGGGTGAGGCCGCCGGCGGCCACCACAAGTATGAAGCCCGCCACTTGCCAGGCTTGGATTCTACGACGGCGGCGTGGTGGTTTGGTCCTTGTAGTCAACGGTACGCGGATTTGGATGGTCTAAGACGGGTTGAGTAGAGGGACAGTGCTCCAAAAAGGTTGCTCATTGAGGTGCAAAGGCCCGCTCAGCTGCGGAACTCATCTATCCTGCTGCTGTTTCGCACTGGCGCAGTTATAATTTCTGCGTCATCTTTCACCGCACTATGCTGTACAGGGCGACAGGACTCCTGAAACGACCGATTGCCGTCACTTCGTGGTGTGTGGCAATAGTTATGGCTGGCTTCTGGGCCGCGCTCGACCTTCCGATCGAGTACTCGCCGAACACTGAGCTGCCTCAGGTGCGCATTGCGGCCAGGTGGAGCGGTGCATCGCCGCGCGAAGTAGAGCGGTATGTCACTGCTCCCATTGAGCGGGAAGTGCAAACGGTCCCGGGTGTGGCAAAGATCACGAGCTATTCCCGGGAAGATCGCTCACACGTTACGATAGAGGTAAACGAAGATGTTGATCTCAGCATATTCGCAACCCAGGTCGGCGAAAAGCTAGCCCTTCTCAGGAGCGCGCTACCAGACCGGGTAGTCCCCCAGCTGACCAAGCAGATTCCAGAGGTCTTTCGGGACGTACAGGGATTTATGAAGCTCCAGGTTGTCGGCCCTTTGACGCCTGATGAGCTCCGCGAGTATGCTGACGAAGTGCTCAAGCCCCAGTTTCAGAGTTTGCCAGGCATTGATCTGGTTGACGTCCTTGGAGGCACCAAGCGAGAGCTCTTGATTTCTTTGGACCCGGACAAGCTGGATGCATACCAAATCGAGCCGCAAACTATTCGGAACCGTGTAAGCGAGTCCCTGAGTGATCATGTATTCGGACGCCTTGATGCGCAGGGGCGAGGCAACTTGCTGATCAGCCAGCCCGAGTTGGACATGGAGCGGCTGTCCGCAATTATCGTGGATGAAGTCCAATCAGGCGAACTTCCTGCACGCTTGGGCCAGACACCGGACGCAGCCGGGGCAAGAAACGCCCAGGCCGTACTGCCAGTGCGCTTGGATCAGGTCGCGGCACTGAATCTGGGGCCGGCCCCAAGAGAATCGATTAGTCGCATTGACGGGCTGCCGGTAGTCGTGTTGGATATGGAACGCACGCGCGGCTCGCATATGATTACCGTGGCCGAAAGCGTGTACGACCGTATGGACGAAATTCGGGACGTGATGCCGGAGGGCACACGCCTGCTCGTGGCAGACGACAAGACGGAGAATGTGCGCGAGCTGCTGAATGATTTGGCTTGGCGGGGCGGGATCGCGTTGATCCTGGTCGTGTTCGTTTTGCTCTTCATGCTGAAGCGGGTGCGGGCAACCGCTGTAGTTCTGCTAAGTGTTGCCGTTGCGCTTGCGCCTGCCATTGCGCTGTTCAGCCTCTTCGACTTGTCTTTGAATGTCATAACGCTGGCGGGCTTGGTCTTGGTATTCGGCCTTCTGGTCGACAACAGCGTCGTCGTTGTGGAGCAACTCGTACTGCAGCGTACCAGGTGGGGTCGGCGCGGCTTACGGGGTCTCGAACTCGAAACAGCCACCACTCGGGAAGCACTGCGGGCCGTGTGGCTGCCGCTGTTGGGCGGCACGCTGAGCACTATGGCCGTCATGCTGCCACTGGTGTATCTGAGCGGCGACCTGCGCGACATGTTCTTGCCCTTTGCCATCTTGGTCAGCCTGACGCTGCTTATCTCGCTGGCTAGCGCAGTGTTCGTGGTGCCGGTTTTGGGGCGATTCCTGCCGCCGACCGGCGAAGCCGTAGAACGCCGATGGCTTCGGCGCCTGGTGGCCATGCCGTACAAGTGGGTTGCGCGATTTCCCAAGCTCACCTTGGTGGTCTTGGCGCTGGCCCTGGGCACGCCCGTGTGGCTGTTGCCCAACGAGATAAGCACCCCGTATCGCGGGTGGTCCAGCGAGCCCAAAGAGCGGCTTGCGGGTGTCTATAACGCAACCATTGGATCGGAAACCGTTCAGTCAGCTCGCCCGCTCATCAACACGGCGTTGGGCGGGGTGTTGCGTCCATTCTTCAGAAACGCTTCGTTCTACAAGCCATGGGGCTACCGCGGCCGCGAGAATGTCAGGGTAACAATGCAGTTTCCGCCTGGCAACGTGATTGAGAAAGCAGATTCGCTGATGCTGCGGTTTGAGCAGATTGCGCTCGCTTCCGAGTCCGTGTACCGGGCCTCCACTACGATCACCGACGAGAGCGCACGCATGACGGTCGAGTTCAAGAAGGGCACGCTCATGACGGCGGAGCCCTACATTGTCCAAAGTAAGCTGGTCCGTCAGGCAATTCTGGTCGGTGGCATATATATATATGTATCCGGCCTCATACCGAACACACAATACTCGAGTGGCATCGGTGGCGGCTTTGGCGGCCAGCGCGTAGACGTCTTTGGTCCCAGCTATGAGGAATTGGATGCCCTGGTGCTGCGTTTTGCCACATTTGTCAAGCGGCGAAGTCGGCGCGTAATGAGTGTCGAAATTTCTGGGTCCCGAACCAGCTGGATCAGGGAACCTGCGCGTCAGGTACTTCGATTTCAATGGGACAGCGATGCACAGGCGCGAACGGGCGTTTCACCCGATTGGCTTATAGGCCGCCTTCAGCCATACGTTCACGCCCAGTTCCCCTTCACTCGTGCCGACATCGCAGGGGACACGCAGGTGCCTATCCGGCTGATCGTGGATCACGCGGACGAGATAGACATAGACCGCTTAGCCCAGCGCCCACTTGCACTCAGAGACAGTGCGTTAGTCCGATTGGCGGGGCTGGCGGACTACGAGATCGTAGAGACTCCCTTTGCCATCGAACGCGAGAATCAGCGGTACGTGCGCCACCTCTCAGTTGACTTTCGGGGCCCATATGGTATGGCGCGGGATTTTGTTGACTTGGCGGTCAATTCCTTTCCGGTTCCCGCGGGATATGAAGTCAAGTCAGGACGCAACTACTTCTTCACCAGCGAAACGAAGCGCGCCTTCAGCTGGATCTTTATAGCGACGCTGATATTGGTCTTTCTGGTTACGGCTGCCATCTTTGAGTCGTGGCGCCTGCCCATCGTGGTCATGCTTAGCGTGCCTTTGGCTTCGGTGGGTCTCTGCCTGGGATTCTTGCTGACGGGCGCAAGCTTTGTTGAGGGTGCCTTCATCGGAACAGTGCTGCTGGTAGGCATAGCGGTGAACGACAGCATTCTGCTGACGGACCGGTTTCGGCAGCTGCGCATAGCGCGTCCCTATGGCAACCCATCCATTCTGGCCAGGCTCGCTGTACGAGAGCGTTTGCGTCCGATGTGGACGACGACTCTTACCTCTGTTGTAGCCATGCTGCCACTGCTGGTCTTTCCTGACCAAGGGGACTTCTGGACTGGCCTCGCCGTAACGGTTACGGGTGGCCTGCTGGCGGCTACGCTGCTTGCTCCATTTGCGTCGGTGGCTATGCTGTCTTTTTTCAAGAGTCGGCCGTTGGAAGCCGAGTCGGCGTGAGGTACAGATCAAAATCATGGCCACGCTAGGCTGAATCTAGTGCGCTGGCCACTGCGCACCGGTGGAGACCGGGGCCTCTAAACTGGGCGGCCCTACCCCAGCTGCGGCCTTCTATTGCCTTCACTGAGTACGGGGCAACCAGTTGGATTGGTGGATATTGTGCCTGTCAAATGCAGCATATCCACTCTTCAATGATTTCTTCCCTTTCGTCTTGCGTGTGTGCTTGTTTGTGACACCGAGCCATCGGCCTCCCGGCGGTCATCCGTGCCGCCGGACTCCATGCCCTGTCATGACAGGCTGAGACAAAGCCAATACGCGCCCTTCCGCCAGGAGCCTGCCCGTCGCTTCGGAAACCCGGTCGTGGGGCGTTGCTTGCGCACGGACCGCTAGCCCTTGGCCTGGCATCCAGGCCGCCTGTATGGGATGTTATCAATCAAATCAATAGTGCAGATATTGCATGTCAAATGCAATATCTCTAGTCTGTCGATAGTTGAGCGATAATCCTCGGGTGGTTCGCAATTGTGGACTTCCGAAGAAGCTTGTGAATTGCTTCGTGCGCAGTCCAGTTTTTGGTCACGTACCATGGCATGCTCCGGCTACATAGCGCGCTCATTGGAGCCGGTGGTCATGCGTGCAGCCTCCCAGTTTCCCGCGGTCATGGTCACGGGGCCACGCCAGTCAGGGAAGTCGACACTACTCCAGAAGTTGTTCGGGGCCCAATATCGCTACGCTGCGCTCGACTTGCCTGATGTTCGGGCGGCGGCCCATGCCGATCCCCGGGGATTCCTGGAGCACTACGCGCCACCGGTAATTCTTGACGAGGTGCAGTCGGCTCCCGGACTGCTTCCTTACATTCGGGCAGCGATCGATTCCAGGCGAAGCGAGCCAGGCCAGTACCTTCTTACCGGTTCGCAGTCTTTGGCCCTCTCTTCAAAGATTACCGAAACGCTGGCCGGTCGCACAGCCGTGTTGCAACTGCTGCCAATGTCGCGGCGCGAAATACTTGGGCAGCCGGCCCGGCCGTTCCCATGGGAGAAAGGGGGCGGCAGCGCAGTCCCTACAAAAGGAAAGGCGATCTGGCAGGAGTTTCTTCGCGGAGCGTATCCTGAACTCGTAGCCAATCCAGCGCACGACGCGCAGCTTTGGCATGGCAGTTATGTCCAGACCTACCTGGAAAGGGACGTCCGTGCGCTGCGCCAGATAGGAGATCTCACGCAGTTTCAAGATTTTCTGCAGCTACTGGCAGCCAGGAATGCCCAGCTGCTCAACCTCTCAACAGTAGCACGTGACCTGGGGATTGCCCTGAACACCGCAAAAGCGTGGCTTTCGGTATTGCGGGCGACCTACCAGATCACTTTGTTGCGGCCGAACTTCGCTAACGTCGGCAAGCGGCTGGTGAAGACCCCCAAACTCTACTTTAGCGACGTTGGGACGCTGTGCTACCTTACAGGGCTGAAGGACCCGGAGCATGCTGCCCGTGGCCCGATGGGTGGAAGTATTCTCGATACGGCCGTGCTGTCTGAGCTCACCCGCACGCTTTCGCACCGTGGACTCAGCCCGCGAGTATACTTTTGGAGAACTACTGCCGGGAGTGAGGTAGACTTCGTCGTAGACGTAGGAGGAAAGCTCGTGCCAATTGAAGTCAAGCTGTCGGGCACGCCGCGGCCTGCCATGGCGCGCTCAATTCGGGTCCTTCGGAAGGACCTGGGACACCGCGCATGGCCGGGGTACCTAGTTCATTCTGGCGAGGTCGACCTGCCTCTGGGGCCCGGCGTTAAGGCACTGCCGTTCACAAGTCTTTAGTCACCTAGGAGCGCGACGCGGTCCATGCAGCTTGCGACAGGCCAGCCTGGACTGGCTGCCGCCTTAGCTGTGAGATGGTGCGGCGGTATGCAATATGTTTAGTGTTCGATGGCGGCACCGGCGTTTCGCGGGTCAACACATGAGCCGCGCTCGATGCGCATGCACGCAGGTATCCTGCGCTTTGGGCTTGCGCAGCAAATTGCTGCGTTTCACCTAATCGGCGCCAGTTCGGCACTAGCGGTTCTGAGGCATGGGCATGGAAACGGAATACATGTTGTAGTCGGGGCGCCAGTGGAGTTGCCACTGCATTCGTGGGCGCACCAAAACGCGCTGGCCGCGCGTGAGAAGACAAATGCCTGATCGTCCGAAGTTGGCGGTGTTTCCCAAGGCGTTTATGGATGCCTTGTGCGTGACTGGTTCCATGACGCTGGAGCAATGGATCCGGCTTGCGGCTACGCTGGATGTTGACGGGGTTGAGCTTTATGGAGGATTTCTCGACTTACAGGACAAGGCACGCTGGCCTGCGTACCGTGAGATGGCGACTCAGGAGGGGTTGGCGATTCCGATGCTCTGCTGTTCTCCCGACTTTTGCCACGCGGATGTAGCGTTTCGTCAGCGCCAGGTCATTCGCCAGAAGTATTGGATCGACATGACCGCTGCGCTCGGAGGCCACTACTGTCGAGTTCTTAGTGGCCAGCGCCGTCCAGGCATCGGGATGGAAGAAGGGCTTGCGCTGGTGGCGGATGCCATCTACGAATGCCTGGAGTATGCCGAGAAACGCGGCATCACGCTGACGCTGGAGAACCACTATAAAGACAACTACTGGACCTATCCCGAATTTGCGCAGAGTCTCGATGCTTTCCTTGCCCTGATAGACCGGATTGATCATCCGAGCTTCGGTGTCAACTTCGACCCGTCCAATGCCTTACTCATTGGGGAAGATCCCCTGGTCTGGCTGCGGCGCACCGCGCACCACGTAGTTACGATGCATGCCAGTGATCGACATTTGGCCTCGGGTACGCTGAAGCAGCTACAGGCACGCGCGCCTGAGGTGGGTTACGCTTCCGAGCTGAGTCACGGCGTAATAGGTCAAGGTCTCAATGACTACGACGCGATATTCGCTTTGCTGCGCCGCGAGTCGTATTGTACCTGGATCAGCATAGAGGACGGGCTCAACGGGATGGCAGAGCTCCGCCAGAGCGTAGAGTTTGTGCGCAGCAAGATGCGGGTTTTTTGGCCGTAGCGTATCTCCATGTGCGCTCAGTCTTCTCAGAATGCCACGCGTCTTGGCCGAGGGCCTTAGGCAGGCAGGGCCTAGTGCCTGGGCTTTTCTTGCAGGTCCATCCCCGCACTTGACGCTACGCGCTGCCACGCACAGCAACAACATGCGCCGTTCTGCTGAGTCCACGATCTTCGTTTGCATTCGCCGACAACGCATGCTGCGCGCCGCGCCGAGGGTCTCGATGCTCGCGCCTTTTTTCGCTTTCCACGGCACCGGGTTCTATTGCCGTGCGCGCAGTGGGCAAATCTGCGTCCACTGTCCAGCAGCAGGACCTTCTTGCCAAGCCGTCGCCCGAATGCGCGCCCTGATCGAGGTCCGGCAAGCTGTTCCCGTGGGGAGTGGCATCGGCGCTTACGGGCGCGTACAATTCAGCTTGCAATCACAGGCGATTTTCAAGGGCGCATCATTCAAGGAACGTCCTCGCGAACGCAAGCCGGAATATGTACCGGCTGCGGGCAGGGCAGCGACCGTTGCGCCCGGCGCCGATCTTGAGGAATATGCCCAGACAAGCAACGGCAAGCAGGCGGGGATTGGCAGAAAAAATTTGCGACATCTTGACACTGTATGAAAGATGCGTTAGGTTTGAAAGCAGCGAGGCGGAGAATGGGTACTGAGCACCTGCGCAGATGAAGGATCGGTGTTACTTGGCGATGTTAACCTTACCATCGCACCTATCTCCAACAGAGCGCCATCGTCAATTACCGGTTTGTCAGACCAGCCAGCAGAGGTCCATCATGGCAACGAGACTTTCTTCCCTTTTTCTCGCCGGGCTGTTTGCATGCCAGGGCCTTGCCGTGGCTCAGTCTCAGACCGGCAAGATTGCCGGCGCCGTCACGGATGCGGAGAGCGGCGAGCCGCTCGTAGGCGTAAACGTGGTGGTCACCGGCACAGTATTGGGAGCTGCGACGGATGAAGAGGGCAACTACTTCATACTGAAGGTTCCTCCCGGTCTGCAGTCCGTCCGTGCGTCAATACTGGGATATGGCACCGTAACCAAGACGGACGCACGGGTCTACATTGATCAGACGACGCGCGTCGATTTCGAGCTGGCAGAAGCCGATCTGGAGACGGAAGAAATCGTCGTGGTTGCCGAACGGCCGCCAGTCGAAGTGGACTTGACCGGCAGCAAGGAGCGCATGAGCGGGGAAGAGCTGGCGAACAGCTGGGCGAAGACGGTTCGAGAGGCTATCCAGATTCAGGCTGCCACCAATATCAACGGTGGCATCCGAGGCGGGTTCGGGTTGGAAGATGCCTACTACGTTGACGGGCTCAGCCTGCGTGACAACGTCTCCGGTGGCAACCTCACGGGCGTGAATACGACGGCTATCTCTGAACTGGAAATACTGACAGGCGGCTGGAATGCGGAGTATGGGCGTGCGATGGGTTCGGTCATCAACATCGTGACCAAGTCAGCCATGGATCGCATCCAGGGGACCGTCAGAGCACGTCTGCGACCGGCAGGCCAGTATCACTGGGGCCGCAACATCTACGGCGAGGACAACTATGAATGGTCCACCATGGCGACGCTGCAGTATTGGACAGAGAATACTGGTGGAGGTGCTTGGGCCGACAAAACCCCGCAGGAGCGCCTGGACGCGTGGACGCAGTTTATTTCCGGCGAGCTTTTCGGCGAACCGTCGAAAAGCATGCAGCGCTACGCGGAGCGCCCCACATGGGAGACGGAGGCGACCATCTATGGCCCCATCACCGACCGAGTTGGATTTCTGCTGTCAGGCAAGTTTCTGAAGGATGCGCCGGACTTCCCGGCATTCCTGCCGTATTCGCAAGACTGGAACTACCAAGGTAAGGTCGATCTCCGCCTGACCAGGCGCGACAAGTTTGAGCTGTCAGGGATGCTCCAGGGATTCAACAACACGGAAGGGCCAAGACTCAGCTACTGGTCCAGCGAAGACTCGTTTATTGCAGGCCTGTGGGGGCCGGCCCCGTTCTATTACTCCGGCTATTCGGGGTTCAAGTACTGGCCGTATGGCACCTCGCACATCTTTCAGGTGCCCTCGCCGCCGGAGTACATGCGGCTTAAGAGCGGGCAGTTGAAGTGGTCGCACGTCTTTAATCCGTCTTCTTACCTGGATGTCAAAGGGAGCTACACCACCATGCAGCTGGACCGGCACAACTTCAGGCAACTCGAAGAAAGCGACGTGTATGATCCGGACTCCGAGGAGTTTGGTACGGTCTGGGACGAAACGATGATACCGGGAAATCCGCTGTTCTTGCTGCCCCCGATCTTTCATCGCAGGCACCCGGGCATTTTCCAGCTCCAAGCCCGGGCCGATGCCGCAGTCTTGAATGCGGACTACACCAACCAGATCAACCGGTTTTTCCAGTTGAAAACCGGGGCCATGTTTTCGCCCCAGTATGTCTCGAAGCGGTTCAAGGCAGGCGCCATGCCCGGAGCCATCTACTCCAACCACGGCACAAAGCCGGACTTCAACCCGTGGGATGCCGCAGCATATGTGCAGGGCCGGATCGAGGCGAATGGGATGGTGGTCAACGCCGGATTGCGCGTTGACGCCTTTGATGCCAACACAAAGGTGGCGCCGTCCATACTTGATCCTGCCATGATCACAAACATGGTGGGAGTGCCGCCCAACGAGATTGTGACGTACTCCGACGAGTTGCATGGCGTAGAGACTTCAGCCAAGGCAGTGCTGTCACCCCGGTTCGGTATCTCCCATCCCATCACAGACCTGACGGTACTTCACTTTTCGTACGGGCACTTTAGCCAGCGGCCAGCATGGCAGCTTATCGGTGGCGGACCAACGATATTCCACGTGTTCGGCAGCTCAGCCGGAGCGCCCAACGCCTCGCCGGACACGGCGCAGTACACGTTTGTGTTCTATCATCCGAACACAAGCACAGGCAACCCGGATCTCGCATTCGAGAAGATCATCCAGTATGAGCTCGGATTCGATCAGCACATTCCGGGCATCGCCAACCTCGATGCAACCGTTTACTACAGGGACGGGAAGAACCTTACCTCACTGGGCGTGCTGCAATCGCCTAACACAATCGGTTCCAACGTCTTCGGCGTTGGCGGATCGGTAACTGCAGAAGTTCATTGGGATGCGGCGAACCCATTCGGCTTTGCCCCCGGAGGTGGGCGGAGCCGCGTAACAGTAAATGGCGGCTACGTAGATGTAAGGGGGCTGGAGGTTTCTCTACAGTCGCTCTTTTTGCGGCATGCACGGGCCAGACTGATCTACAGCCGCTCCTTCGTGCGCTCAGGCCAGTATGGATTCCGGCAAATCTTTATTGAGGACGAGAACGGCGATCCGGTCCGCCCCAATACACTCCATGGCGTAAGCCTGACCGATAAAGGCGTATCCGGCACAAACAACGACCGTTGGAACCCGACTTCCAGTGTCAAGGTGGTCGCCGACCTGTTCTCGCCAGGTGAAATCGGACCCGGGTTTGGCGGATTCTATCCGCTGGCGGACTGGCACCTCAATGCCTACTACGTCTATGCCAGCGGACACCGTTATACCTACCACTCTCCTGGGGATTTTTCGACGGAGCCCAACAACCGGCGCTGGAAACCTTACCACAACACCAACCTGCGCCTTTCCAAGGCCATAGATGCCGGGGCCGCGGAGGTGGAGTTGAGTATTGACGTGCACAACCTGTTCAATACGAAACGCCTCAACTTCCTGACGGGAAATGCTCTGGAAACATACCACGAAGAAGGCAGGCTGCCGGTCAATCCCACCACGGGCGAAGAAAGCGAGTGGGACTGGTACAATCAGGGACAGCTGCCGCGGCAGGTCTATTTCGGACTCCAGGTGACCTTTTAGGACTCCTTGGAATCGTTCCATTAACCTTTAACCGGAGTCGGGATAGATGAACACACTGCAACGAAATTGCTCCGCAATACTTGTGGTCGCCTTGCTGATGGTCACACAGTCGACGGTGGCCTCGGGCCAGGCCAGCACGGAGCACAGATTCACCCGCGGCAAGTTCTGGACCGTAATCAGCGAGGGGGTGCCTAACCCTCCGATCTGGCTGGCGTCGTACCCGGGGTACTTCGAAGCACCTACAAACTGGTTCAACACCCTAAGCTTTTGGGCGGGGGATGTCGAAGGCACCCAATTCATTACCGGCGGATGGCCCGGCTTCAATATCGTGCACCACACGCAGGTGAAGAACTACAACTTCTCCGAGAGCTCCACCGAAGCCGAAGAATTCTCCTTTGAGACCGTGTCATCGGTGGACCCGGGAGGTGTGGACTTGCCGATCATACCGCTGACCGTCTCGCGCAAGCGAATGGTCTGGAGCCTTCCCAAGTATGATGACTTCATCATTCACCGCGAGGTCTTCGTCAACGAAAGCGCAAGTACCATCGAGAATTGGTACTACAGCGTGGCGTATGGCATCAACATCAGTACGGGTATCCCGTACGGTATAACGTTTGACGACGAGTACGTCTGGGACACCGGGTTCAGGAATTTTCGCACAGAGCAGGGCAATTTCGTCTTCTATGACGATACGTCCATGCCGCCCAACCAGCAGCCGGTAGCCTACGACATTTCGCCAGGCGATGTGACGGGCGATCGAGGGGATCCCGGCAACATCACCATCCAGAATTCCATTGACCGCCGACTGTATTCGCCCCAGATGTTTACCGACAACATCGTGTACCTGACACCCAACAAGAACGGCGAATCCACTGTGTATCAGGGCATTTTCCACCGCATCCTCAATGAGAATCCCGGCGCGCCGGACGTGGAATTCTGGCAACCTACCAACCTGGACCCCACGTACGTCTTCACGCGCATGACCACGCAGCAGGCGCGAATGGACTGGCAACAGGCCAATGACGATGGCAGCACGATTGACGGTAACCTGTACGAGCGGGTTCCTTCATTCAATTTGGGCATCGGGCCCTACGACATTGCCCCGGGGGACTCCGTTGAGCTCATCCGGGTAGTAGCACTGGGCGAGATGGACCGCAACGTCAGCGAGCTGGGCGGCCTTGACGCAACGCAGAACTATCTGCAGCAGGGACTGGCCAACCTGAAGGCGAACTGGGAAGCCGCACTGGAAATTGTGGACGGGTTCATGCGCACAGGAAGCTGGAACGAGGGCATCACTGCGTATCCGCCGCCTACCGTGGCTGATGCGCCCTTTTCCAGCAACACGGACGAACTCGAGGTACAGCTGTTTGTCGACACCGATGCGGGCACGCAGGGATTCGAACTCACATGGAATGCGGTGCCGGCCAACTATGTCGATCCCGTTAAGGGCTCCAACGACTTTACTGGATACAAGGTGTATCATTCCGAGTCGCGCATCGAGGGCCCGTGGACGGAGGCCGCGGACATTCCGCGTGCGGAGGCTGAAGCACTTACCGCAGGGGGCCAGGTCACGTACCGGCTGTCCGCGAAGCCTGGGATTCCCTATCGCCACTGGGTCACCTCTTATGACTCGGATGGTCTGGAAAGCGGGTTTACTGCCTATACATACCACGCACAGGCGGCCAAGCCCGCGCCGAGTAACGACCTGTCCCAGGTGCTCGTGGTGCCTAATCCGTATCGACAGGTAAGCGGGCTAACGGACCCGTCCGAAGAGAAGCGAATCAGCTTCTTGAATATCCCGGGGGTGTGTACGATCAACATCTACACTGTAGCCGGGGATCTGGTGCGAACAATTGACCACAACGACGGCTTTGGTGAAGAAGCGTGGGGCTCGTCGCTGCACGGCGACTATCTGCTGACCCGCTTCTTCCAGAATGTGCAGCCCGGCGTCTACATCTACCACATCGAGTCTCATGTTCCAGGACACGAAGGAGAGTCCAGAACGGGCAAGTTCCTCATCATCAAGTGATGGCGGCATAACCCATTGCGCTGGCACCATTTACCGAGGTACCCCATGAAACAATTGACTTCCTTCCTTTTCCTGGCCTGCGCTATTTTCCTGCTCGCGGTTCCGCGCTACGCAGCATACGGACAAGCTGATCCCAATATTGGGCCCGGCATCCCGCCGCAGGACTTTAACCGCGTCGGGCAGGCAGGCTTCCAGTTTCTGAAGCTGCCTACCAGTGCGCGTCAGGCCGGCATGGGCGGCGTGAACTCGTCTTTGGGCTACGGCGACGCATCGTCGTCGTTTACCAACCCGGCTTCGACGGTGGATGTGGAGAATCTCAATATCGGCCTGAACCACGTGCGCTGGTTTGCGGATATCAGCTACACGAGTGCGGCAGCGGTGCGCCACTTTGAGGGCATCGGCACCATAGGGGTCAACCTATTGTTTCTGGATTACGGGGATATGCCCCGAACGGAAAACCGGCCCATCCTGCTGGATGGCTTGCCCACCGGCCGTGTTGATGTACTGACAGACTTAGGCACGGTCACGGCACAGGACCTGGCCATCGGTGCAAGCTATGCGCGCAGGGTCACGGACCAGTTGCACTTCGGCGTCAACGCCAAGTACATCTCGGAGACGCTGGATGACGCTACGGTTGGCGCTTGGGCCGTCGACATCGGTACGGTATTCTATACCGGAATTCGGAGCCTGCGTGTTACTATGTTGGGAAGGAACATCGGCCCCGATACGCAAATTGCTGAATTCGACGAGCGCATTGGATACGAGCCAGCGGACATCAGAATGCCCGTCAATTTCAGCTTCGGGGCAGCCTATGACCTGGTGGAAGGAGGCGCGCAGAGTCTGCATCTGTGGACCCTGGCCGCGGAGTTCGTGCACCCGAATGACGGACCAGAGAAGGTGAATATTGGAACAGAGTATTCCTTCCGTGAACTGCTCAAACTCCGTGCAGGGTACCGATTCAATTATGACGAGGAAGGTCTTACCCTCGGGACGGGTGTAAACGTCGGTGTCGGCGGCTACATGCTGTCGGTGGGTTATGCCTACTGGGATTTTGGCAGGCTGGGTGCCACGCACATTGTGTCGATGGCTTTCAGTCTCTAGCGGACTAAAAGGGGTTGTTCCTTGCGGTGAGGAAGTGATTCGGCTCATCGGTGCCCAATACGGTTTCGCGGCCCTCCTGCAACCAGACGGGCGGGGACACCGGAATCTACGTTGCAGACCTCCGGCATCATGGTAGAGCGCAAGCCGAAAAGTCGTCGCGATTTTCTGCGCTCGCTCGGCGTTGGCGCTGCCGCGCTAAGCCTCCCCAGCGTGCTGAAGGCGTGCCGCGCAGCACGCGGCGAACTGCCCAACATCATCATCGTCTTTACCGATGATCAGGGCTACAACGACTTGGGCGTCTTCGGCTCGCAGCGTATTCGTACGCCGCGGATTGACCGCATGGCTGCCGAGGGCATTCGATTTACTGACTTTTATGCAAGCCCGATCTGTTCACCATCAAGGGCGGCGCTCCTGACCGGCAGCTATCCGGTGCGGGCCGGGGTCCCCGATGTCCACCTGTACGGGGCACCCTTCGGCTTAAGTCCCGATGAAGTGACGATAGCGGATATGCTCAGAAGCGGCGGGTACGCCACGGCCTGCATCGGCAAGTGGCACTTGGGCCAGGATGACCTGTTTGCCCCAAATCGCCAGGGATTTGACCTTTTCTACGGTACGCGGATTGTGACGGGCACGCAGCCCTTCGAGAATTTTGCAGTGCCTCTCTTTTACAATGACAAGAAGCTTACCGACCGGCCCGACTTTTTCCGTTTCACACAGGACTATACCCGCGAAAGCATAAGCTTCATTGAGCGTAGCCGCGACCGGCCGTTCTTCCTGTACCTGGCGCATCCCATGCCCCACATTCCGATCTATCCGGGAAAGGAGTTTGAAGGGACTTCGCAGGCTGGCCTGTACGGGGATGCCATTGAAGAGATCGACTGGTGCACCGGACGCATTCTGGATGCGCTCGGAGACCTTGGCCTGGATCAGCGTACGCTCGTCATCTATACCTCCGACAATGGGCCTTGGCTGGGGTTTGACGACCAGTCAGGCTCGGCTGCTCCCCTGCGTGGCGGGAAGCTCACCACCTGGGAAGGTGGCGTGCGCGTGCCTTGCGTGATGCGGTGGCCGGGCCGCATACCGCCTGGTACGGTTTGTAGCGAGTTGGCAACCGTTATGGACATCATGCCGACAGTTGCTTACCTGGCCGGGATGTCGCTGCCGCAGGATCGTATAATCGATGGCAAGAACCTCTGGCCGTTGATGCGGGGCGACGAAGATGTCCAAAGCCCGCATGCGGCTTACTACTACTATGCGGGCACGTGGCTGCAGGCAGTGCGGTCTGGTCGCTGGAAGCTGCACCTTGCGCGGCCCGAGCCGCGAAGCGGCATCTATGGTGAGTGTGCTCCCTGGCTGGCGTTAAGTACCACAGTCATGCAGTCGCCCCAGCTCTTTGACTTGAAAAATGATATAGGGGAGGAGCGCAACTTAGCGGCGCAGCACCCGGAGATCGTAGCAAGGCTGTCGGCACTGGCCGACCTCGCCAGAGAGGAATTGGGGGACTATGGCCAACGTGGTCGCGGAGTAAGACCGACCGGGTTTTCGCATCCGGCCTATCCGGACCCAAAGCAGTGGCACGGGAGTGAGCACTGGAGTAAAACCAGCAGCGCCATGCAGGAAGACCTGCGGGCCTTCAGGCGGTATCGCTTCCAGCTGCTGAACCGGGAGGACAGCCTTGCCGCCCGCGAGCAACTTGAATTGCAGTGGTACCGAGACCACATCGAGCTGGTGTTCGAGTAGTATGCAGCGATTCGCATTCCAGCATTGGCCAACATCCAAAGGGCTCTGATGCAAATCCGGACAGACGACGCGTTGCATCGCGCTGTGGAGGCCGGCGATCTCGTGAGGGTTGCCGCTCTCCTGGAGGGGGGTGCCAATGTGGATGGCTTTCTAGGAGATTGGGTACCTCTGCACCGAGCAGCGGCAGCTGGCAATGTGGCCGTTGCACGTGCACTTCTGGAGGCGGGTGCTACGGTCGACCTCACAGGGGCAGGCGGGTGGACTCCCCTGCACCGTGCCGCCAAGCTGGGACGTGAGGAGATGGTCGTGGAGCTGCTCGAATGGGGTGCCGATGCGCAGGCCCGAGGCATTGACGGCTGGACGCCGCTACTGCGCGCAGCGATGGTGGGACAGCAGGGTACGGGGCGCCTGCTGATAGCGGCCGGAGCGGACATCGGGGCCACCAACGGTGCACAGCGCTGGACGCCGCTTCACTGGGCAGCCTTCAGCGGAAGCTTGGCTCTGGCGCAGGACTTGATTGCGGCCGGGGCGCACGTCAGTGCGCAGTTCGGAGGCGGGCTGACGCCACTTCAGTTGGCTACACACTACGGCCACGACGAATTGGCGCAATATCTGAAGGATCATGCAGGCGATGTCTTAGCGCCGGCAAATGATGAATAGCGTGCACAGGAACTTGGGATTCGTGACCCGCAGGGGGTTTCTCAAGGCGGCCGCATCAGCTGCGGTCGTCACTGGTGCCGGCTGCTTTGGCGCAGCTCGAGCACAAGGCCCCAGCATCATTCTCATCTACGCCGACGATCTGGGCTATGGCGATCTGGGGTGCTATGGATCGGTGAGAATCAAGACGCCGCACCTCGACCGTCTGGCAGCGCAGGGGATTCGGTTTACGGACTACCAATCGTTGTGCTCGGTATGCAGCCCATCACGTGCCTCCTTGCTTACGGGCCGCTACCCATCGCGGTGTGGTGTGCCGTTTGCCGTTGGCGGTGTCTACTCCGATTTGGGACTGCAGGAGAGCGAAATAACGGTGGGTGAGCTGTTGCAGAAGCGGGGGTACAGGACGGCCTGCATCGGCAAATGGCATCTGGGGATTCCTCAAGGCTTTGACTACCGCACGCACGCGGGCTTTACGTCGAGGTCAGAGTTTCATCCCAATCGGCATGGCTTTGACCTGTTTTTCGGTATGGTGGGCAACACGAACCCCGATGGGTCCACTCCGCTCTTGGAGGACGACGGGATCGTGGACCCGGATGCGCATGTGACTACCATAACGGAGCACTTTACCCGCCGCGCTGTGGAGTTTATTCGCGCTGAGCAAGGGCGGCCATTCTTTCTCTACCTTCCACACACCCGAGCCCATGCGCCATGGATGCCCAATCCACGGTTTGCGGGCCAGTCCGAGGGCGGCGTGTTCGGTGACATGGTGGAGGAGATGGACTGGAGTACCGGCGAAATCCTTCATGCGCTAGAGGAAGCTGGCGGCACCGCAGAGACCCTGGTGGTCTTCGCCTCGGACAACGGGGCGAGTGGTTCCGGCACGCATGGCTCAAACGGGTCATTGCGAGGCGGGAAGGGCAGCACTTTTGAAGGGGGCATGCGCGTGCCTTGCATCATGCGCTGGCCTGATCGTATCCTGGCAGGACAGACCAGTCACACGATGGCTAACGCGATGGATATCCTGCCGACGGTCGCTGCGCTGGCCGGTGCGAATTTGCCAGTGGATCGCGTAATCGACGGAGTTGACCTCAGCCCACTCCTGCTTGGAGACGCGTCAGCATCCGTTGAGCCTCGCGTTTTCTACTACTACAACGGGCTCAATCTGCAGGCGGTCCGAGAAGGCAAGTGGAAGCTGCACCTGCCTCGTAGCTCCAGAATGCTGGTCTGGTGGGAATCTGGCTTGCGTGAGCTCGAAGCGCCGCTCCTGTTTGACTTGGATAAAGACCCGAGCGAGACACGCGATGTGGCGTCTCAGAATCCGGCAATCGTGCAGCGGCTGCTTGCGGAAGCCGGGCGGGCCCGCGCTGAGTTGGGGTCATGGGACCGGATAGGCACTGGCCAGCATCCCATCAGGCACCTGATGGACGATCGCAGAAGGCTTCGGCATTTGCGTACGCAACAGGACCACCAAAATCTGGGTCGTGATGTCCCGCCAGACTGATCCTCCTCCTGCGTAGGCGAAAATTCGTGTGCGGCACCAATTAATAGAGAGTTGAGGGCAACATGATGTGTCACGATGCATGCAATAGCGTGGCCCGCCGGTCATCTGGCAACGTTACCGGCCCCCTGGTTGCCATGCTGCGGAGCGCTGCCATAGCCATTCTGGTTGCCACCATTGCGGCTGGGCCGGTCCGAGGCCAGGTAACGGTGGAAGAGAAAGATGGGCGCGTCGTTATTGCCAATGGCCTTGTAAGGGCTGTCTTCGAGCCGGATGCGGATGGGATCAGCCAGACCTTTTTCTCCGCGAAAGGCAGCGAGTGGGTGCGTGTTGCCGAGGCTTTTCGTCCTCCCAGCCCTCGGCCCACCAATACGACCGAGCTGTACCTTGATCGCTCCAATGAGCACGGGCGTGCACTAGGGGTAGCAGAAGCGTATCGAATCATTGTGTCCGACGTGCTGGATGCGGTTGAAGTGACAGTCCGTGACGGTGAGCAGGTACAAGTTGAACTCACTGGCGCGACAGAAAAGGTGCGCGTCCAGCAGACGGTCACTCTGCGCGCGGGCAAGTCGTCCGTACACATTGATGTCCGCGGGGAGTTGCAGGAAGATCCTCCGCGCCTGGAGTACTTGCTCTCTTCATTCACGTTTGCCGAGGACGGCCCGCCCGACTTCAGTCACATTCCGGCCTACAAGCGCTCGCCGGGCGATGTCGTTGGGGACCGGGCATTCTTTTCGCCTGCAGCCCTGGTTCAAACGGGTGGACTGTTTGCAGCCATCGTGCCGGATCTGGATCAGATTAATGAGCACCCAGTGTATGCCCAGGAAGCGCGCCCGCAAAAGCATCGCTGGATTTTTGGCGTTCCCATTGACTCATCCAAGATTTCTCTGCCGGCCGTGCTGGACCTGGAGCTCGTCTCCGGCATGACGAAACATCCGATCCTGGCATACGGCATGATGGACGTCATCACGGAGCAACACGTCTACTGGCGACACGAGAATGCAGGCGGAACGCTGCTCCGCACGCTGTCGGGCAACATCGTGCGCTACGGCATGGACTTGTTCCTGGCCGCCGACGCGGAGCCCCACCGCGGATACCGTAGGGCCGCACGCTTTCTCTGGGAACGCTACGGCAGGCCCCATATGCTGCGGCCTCGACCGCAGGCCATGCCGCTTGCAGACTACGCCACTACGCTGTATCCGGCAAGCTTCGCGTACAAGGGCTACACCGTTGAATTTCCGGCCGGCGCACCCGAAATGGTCCACCGAGATCCCAATGGTCCTGTTGAATGGAACTCCTGGCAGCAATGGGACATGGAGGGTCAGCCTGTGGGCATGCTGCGACTTACGGCTCCCCAGTGGTTTCACCTGACCTATAACACAGCATGGTGGAACAATGTGGCCGATGCGACCGGGCTGTATTCCTGGGGACAGGAGCTTGGGGATGCCTCACTGATGGACAAGGCACGTCGCATAATCAACCTAACGCTAACGGCGCCGCAGGACCAGGGTCTGTTTCCTTCTTTGTATGACCTTGATGAGCGGCGCTGGCAGAAGAGCCTGTGGCGCTTTCCAAGTCAGGGATACGACCCGGACGAAACGCGGAATTATTGGAACTGGGAGGACTCAGACTACCACACTGCATCGGCGAGCGTGACGGCCGGGTACCTGATGGAGTTCTATCGCGCCTTTGAGAAGGATCCGCGCATACTGGCGTATGTACAGCGTTTCGGAAGTTTTTTGATCGACCACATGGAGCCCGATGGCAGTGTGCCTGCCTGGTTTGACGAAAACCTTGAGCCGCGCCCAAGCATGCGGTGGAATGCGGAAGGTGGTGCGAATGTGTGGGTCTTAAGTGAGCTCTATCGTGCCACGGGAGATGAGCTCTACCTGTCCGCCGCCACGCGCGCAGCGCAATTCCTAGTGGATGAGGTCCTGCCAACGCAGCGGTGGGTTGACTTCGAAGCCCTCTATTCGTGCGCTGTGAAAGCTGAAACATTCTTTGATGCACGAACCGGCCAGCCGCCGCGCAATGCTATGGCTATGTCGTGGGCCCTGCAGGGGTTCGTGTCCCTCTTCGAGACGACCGGCGATCGCCGGTTCCTGGATGCGGCGGAGGCTGTTGCCGACTACGCCAGCCTGCTACAGACGGTGTGGGCACCACACTACATCATCACGGCCTATCCGTTCGGCGGTTTTTCCTCGCAGATTGGCGATGCAGAATGGCTGGATCAGCGCGATCATCGCTTTGCGGGCATCCTGGTACGCCTGGGGCTTCTGGCTGGCCGGCAAGATCTGATTGAGCGTGGGATCGCGGCCATGCGTTCGTCTCTGACGCTGGTTAATCACCCCCGTCACGTGCAAAATGGCATTTACAATGTTCCGACCTTTCCGCTGGGGCTGGGACCGGAAAACATCGACCACGAGGGTTTTCCCCAGACCCCGCTCCGCTCCGGGCCCAGCTGGGCTGAAGTAGGTGGACTCATGGCGGCTGCCGCTGTGCTCAGGCAGCTGGGAGGCTTGTATATTGATGTGGCACGCGACCTTGCTGTAGGTGTGGACGGGCTCGCTGTCAGGCGGTATGCGCTGGAAGGCCGTACGCTTACCATTGAAGTTTCGAGGCTTCTGTCCGCGCTTCCAGTGCCATACGAAAAGCCATACCGGGTACACCTTAGGGTTGAAGGACTGCCAGATGAGGGGCCGTATGACTTGGTGATAGGCGATCAGGCTTATGCTGCTCTTTCCAGGGCCCAGCTCACTGACTTTCCGGTCGAGATCAAGCCATGAGCCTCTTCGTCAGGCGGGCCTTTAGTCCCGAGAAGCCGCACCAGGTCAGGCATTCCAAAGGCGGGTTCCCGCTGGGCGGCAGAGCCGGGGCAAACCGCAAAATTCCATCCACCGTAAGCAATGGGGGCCAGATATGACAAACCGCTTCAGTCGTAACGTGCTCGTGCTTGCGCTGCTTGTGGCGTGCAACCAGCCTGAGACCACAATGGAAGTTAATCAGAAGTCCGACCCGTCCACGTTTGGAGATGACGTGGCCTTTTTGAGTGAGCATACGGACCTGGTGGTGCTCTCCGATGAGGCCGGTGAGGCGCAGGTCGCCGTCAGCCCGGGTATGCAGGGGCGGGTGCTGACCAGCACCGCTTCGGGCAGTGACGGGCTTGGTTTTGGGTGGATCAACCGCGCGGTGATTGCGTCCGGTGTGCGCCAGGAACACATCAACGTATTCGGGGGCGAGGATCGGTTCTGGCTCGGACCCGAGGGCGGCCAGTACTCCATCTACTTCAAGGGAGGCGATCCATTTGACCTGGACCATTGGTATGTGCCGGCGGCTATGGACTGGGATCCGTGGTCCGTAGTGGAGCAGGAGAGGGCAAGGGTATCGTTCGAGAAGTCCATGCAGTTGCAGAATTTCTCCGGAACGGTTTTTGAGTTGCGGGTGGACCGTGAGGTGCGCCTGATTGGCAGGGCGATGGTTCATGAATACCTGGGTCTTGCGGTTGATCCGTCTGCAAAGGTTGTGGCATTCGAAACGATCAATACGGTTACAAACGCCGGAAGCGAGGCATGGACGCGAGCCGGAGGATTACTGTCGGTTTGGATCCTCGGTATGTTCAACCCGTCGCCTGCGACGACGGTCGTCGTCCCATACGTTGCCGGCAGTGAAGAGGAGCGCGGGCCGATTGTGAATGCGGCCTATTTCGGTGACGTTCCACCGGACCGACTTGCCATTGATGACGATGTCATCTTTTTCAGGGGTGATGGAGAGTATCGCAGCAAGATTGGGCTGTCCAAGTTTCGAAGCATGCCCACATTTGGCAGCTACGATGGCACAAATCAAGTGCTCACCCTCGTGCAGTACACGGCGCCGGAAGGTGCAGCAGATTACGTCAACTCGATGTGGGAAATGCAGGAGAATCCCTACTCCGGGGACGTGATCAACAGCTACAATGATGGTGCCCCGTCCCCTGGCGCCGCTCCTTTGGGGCCATTCTATGAGCTTGAATCCTCCTCGCCGGCCATGGCGCTGGACCCCGGAGCCGCACATACACACGTTCACCGGACGATTCATGTGCAGGGGGACGAAGGAGTATTGGATGCCGTTGCCGTTGCGGTCCTCGGCAAGTCTATCGCGGAAATACACTCGGCCTTTGCGCAGTAGTTGCTGCGCGGCCGGCGAATCGTCGCCTGAGTGCCGCATAAATGAACACGCAGCTACGGCTGTAGAACCGGAATCCCACTATGCAAAGGCTAACTGTGCTGGTCGCCGTGACTACCATGGTCACGGTAGTCGCTTGCGAGCGACCCGATGCCTCGTCACTGCGCAGCTACCGGTGGCCCGTCCTTAAGACTTACTCGGGCCAGTACCTGGACGAAGTCGCGATGCCACTCGGCGGCATTGGGACGGGCACGGTTTCGCTGGGCGGTCGCGGTGATCTGCGCGACTGGGAACTCATGAACAGAGGCGCGCTGGGTTACATCCCTGCTTTCAAGCTGGTCCAGCCAACCATTGCCAATGGTCCGTTCTTTGCTCTCTACTACAGGCAGCCGGGCAGCACCGGAAAGGTTCGGGTGCTGGAGGGGCCTGTCCCGGCGCGGGAGCACAGTGGAGATTGGGGGGCCGACGCGGTCAATTCAGGCTTCCCGCGGTTTCAGTCTACGACGTTTGCGGCGGCATATCCGTTTGCCCAGGTGGACTTCGAACACGTGAATGTGCCCTTGCGTGTGCGCCTTGAGGCCTTCAATCCACTCATCGTTGGGGATGCCGACAAGAGCGGCATTCCCGTTGCAGTTCTCCGCTATGTGCTTACCAACGCTTCCGACGACTCACTGGAGGCGGCCGTAGTCGGTATGGTACCCAACTACATAGGAGCCGATGGCTGGAGCGGTGCGCCGTCCCGGAATGTGAACCAGTACCGCGCCGAGGCGGGCGTGTCGGGAATCTTTATGACCTCCGATGGCGTGGACTCCCTGGATGTCAACTGGGGTACTATGGCGCTCACGTCAACCTCGGACAACGTAACGTATCGCACATCGTGGGCGCCGCTCGGCTGGAATTGGACCTTTAGAGAATTCTGGGACGACTTTATTGCGGACGGCGAATTGGAAGACCATCCTGATTCCACACACATCATTCAGACGCCTCCCGCCACCGTAGCCGTTAAGGTTAACCTGAAACCGGGCGAAACGCAGGCCATCACGTTTATGCTGACTTGGCATTTTCCGAATCGTCGCGCCTGGGATCATGGCGTGCACCATGCAGGAGCATACGGGGGCACTGAAATCGTGGGCAACTACTACACCACGCTGTATGAAGATGCCTGGGACGTAGCTTCGAAGACGGCGGCCGAGTTGCAGGATCTGGAGGCGGAAACCGTGCAGTTCGTTCAGTCGCTTGTGGACAGCGACGTGCCGGATGTTCTGAAAGAGGCCGGGTTGTTCAACCTCAACAACCTCAGGAGCCAAACTGTCTTTCGGACGGCGGATGGCCTGCCCTTCGGCTTTGAGGGAACCGGCAGCATTCACGGCACCAAAATCGGCGCGTCCAAGAGCTCCGGGTGGGGTTTTGGGAGCTGCTTTCATGTCTGGAATTACGAGTCAACCACTCCCTTTCTGTTTGGGGATCTGGCTTTAAAGTTCCGCGAAGTGGAATTCATGCACTCGGTCAATGACAATGGGGCCATGAGCCACCGCGTCGGACTTCCGATCGGCGAGCGGGCCCGGAGTTTTCAGGCTTGGGCAGCAGACGGCCAGATGGGCACACTAATCAAGATCTATCGCGACTGGCAGCACTCAGGAGACGACAGTTTGCTGCAGACGATGTGGCCCAACATACGCAAGGCCATGAGTTTTGCCTGGACCGGCATTTGGGACCAGAATAAAGACGGGGTGATGGAGGGCAGCCAGCACAACACTATGGACATAAATTACCGCGGCCCCAATCCGCAGATGGCCGGTTGGTATCTGGGTGCACTAAGGGCATCGGAAGAGATGGCCCGGCACGTTGGAGACGATGCTTTTGCAGAAGAGACCAGAGACCTGTTTGAGCGGGGTAGCGCCTGGGTTGACGACAACATCTTCAACGGCGAATACTATGAGCACCACATCCCTGAAGGAACGAGCACGGTGGCCCAGCTCGGGAAGGGATGCCTCGTCGATCAGCTGGTGGGCCAGTACCTGGCCCACACGGCGGGGCTGGGCTATCTGCTGGACAAGGATAACGTCCAGACGACGCTGCGGAGCATTATGAAGTACAACTACATCGACGACTTCAACGAGCATTTCAACACGTTCAGGAGTTTTGGGTTGGGCAGTGAGTCGGGGTTGCTGATGGCCAGCTACCCGCGGGGCGAATTGCTGGACTTTCCGTTCCCGTACTACACGGAAATCATGACCGGATTTGAGTACAGCACAGCCGCGCATATGATTTATGAAGGTCAGATTGACGCGGGCTTGCAGGTGTTTCGAGCTATCCGCAGCCGCTATGACGGGCACAAGCGGAATCCATTCAATGAAGGCGAGTACGGCCACCGGTACGCACGGGCCATGGCGGCTTGGGCTGGCCTGGTGGCCTACACGGGATTCCAATATTCCGCCGTTGAGGGCCGGATGGCATTCAACACGAACGCTGGCGAGTATTTCTGGTCGAATGGGTATCAATATGGAACTGCGGCCATATCAGGAACCGACACGCAGAAGTCGGTCACGCTGCACCCGCTGAATGGAGACCTGACGTTGATGCAGTTTGTGCTCAACGGTTACGGGAAGCAGGACTTTGCCGACGGGCAAGTGTTTGCCCAAGGTGAGGCGACCACGTTCACGGTGCGAGCGGCAGATCTGTAGTCCGCGCGCCATCGCGTCTGCTGCGGCACGGTGCAATGCGTTCAGGAACGGGCTGGGCAGTGTGCACTTGACTTGAGCTGCACGCACTATGCGCAAAGCTGACAGGTGGAGATACCGATTGAAGCGGGGCCAGCCGCTTAGCATGCCCTTGCAGGTGTTTCCGCAGGACTGGTTTCAAAATGGCGGTGCCCTGAATGCGTGGCCTCGGGGATTCTCGGACCTGCATCGTTTTGGCGGATGGCTGTCCGCAAGCGGCAAGGCCCTCGCTGACTCTGGCGTATCCAGATGGCTTCGTTCACCCATTCCGACTGGGCTCCGAATGCCTATGATGACGGCATACGGCTGTCTTATTGCCCAAGAGCAAGCCCTAACGGGAAGCAATGGTGTGCCGCACCCTTTGCGCGAGCGAGCACCACTGACGGATGCGGACGCGGGACAGCAACTACAAGCCGTACAGGTTGCGGGGTCAATGAACGAGAGTGGCAGAGGCCAGCGAGGAACGCCGGATGATGAGCTCAACGGAAAGCAGCTTGCTACGTGAAGGGCCCGCATACCCCCGTATGCGATCAAGCAGCAACTCCATGGCCTTGGTACCCATATCGTAAGCTGGCTGGGCGGCTACGGTAAGGAAAGGGTAGATGGCGGCCGCACTCTCAATGTCATCAATCGTCGCGAGCGCGATGTCTTCTGGAACGCGCAGTCCGAGGCGTCGGAGTGCAACCAATGCACCAACAGCAACATAGTTGTTCGCCGCCAGGATAGCCTCTGGTAGCACTCCGTCCGTGAACAGCCGCTCAGTGATTTCCTCGCCACTGAGCCGATCCGTTCGCCCCGGATACACCCTGGGCTTGAGTCCCACCGCCTCCATTGCAAATCTGTAGCCTGCCTGGCGTTCCTCCAGCGACGATACTCCCGTGAAACCGCCAATGAACGCGATATCACGGAAACCCTGATTGACAAAGTGTTCGGTCAGTTGTTTTCCGCCGGTGTAGGAGTCACCCCGCACCACATCGGCATCTATGTCCTTAACGGTTCGGTCAATCAGCACAACCGGAATATCGCGCCTGACCAGCTTTTGCAGATGATGATTGTTGCCCGCTGAAGAGGCGATAATCACCCCGTCGACTCGTCGGGAAATCATGACGTCGATGTATGCACGCTCCTTCTCGAGTTCTTCGTCCGTATTGCCCAAAATGAGGGTGTAGTCATGCTGCTGCGCAACGTCCTCGACGCCACGTACTATCGTTGTGTAAAAGGGGTTGGTGATGTCAGTCAGTATTAGGGCAATCGTCTTGGTACGGCCGCTTATCAGGCTCCGCGCGGCTGCGTTTGGCACATACTGCAGCTGTTCAATAGCCTCCCGAACTCGCTCGGCTGTGGCTGGCGCTAGCCTTTCAGGCTGATTGAAATACCGTGATACGGTCATAGCGCTCACGCTGGCCTGACGGGCGACATCAAGGATTGTGCTCATACAGACAGTGGAGAATTCCTTGTTTCTAATTCTCGTGGCAAAGCCAGCGCCGCAAAAAGTAGGCTGGCAGGGCGGTGTTAGACACTCAGCACCCACGCAGGTTCGTTCGCCTTCCAAGGGGCTCAAGTGGGCCGGATGCAGTCTGCTGAGGAATGGCGCGCGAGACTGTCCAGTAGCCAGCTGTTTGCGTCAAGGTCACCGCTGAGCAATATCGCTTCGGGCCTGCACGTGTAACACTGTGCGCAAAGTTGGTAGAATGCTGATCGTGCCGTCGATGCGGGGAGGCCATTTGACTACGGTGGAAGCTGGGCCACGGGGTTGGCTGGTTGGGTTGCCACCGTATTTCGGGGTGCAGGCAGAAAGCGAGGTCCATTTGGCGGCGCGCGGCCTGCCTGCGCAAGGCTACTCTGCAGTCCTGCCTGCGCAACACGCACCATTCTGGGCGCCAGCAGCAGCCCAGTCAAGACGACGTCGCATATCGGATAAGCTATGGCAGGCACAGAACACCGCCCTGTCAAAATAGCCTGGATCTTGGACGTCTTCCCTGGACTTGAGCATGCTTTCAGGCTTCGCGAGCGTCTTGCAGCGGCGATAGTGCCGCAAGCAAAGCTGGCGGTGTTGCCTGCAATCCCCATGAATGAATGGTCTCTGGCCACGCAGGTGTCACGGGGCAATTACGCGGGATTGCCTAGCGGCAAACGGGAGCAGCAGTGGTTGGCGGCCGCAGCTGAGTGCGGCATTGCCGTCCTTGGCGGCACCATACGATGCGACCCGTCTACGGGCATGTTATACAGCACTGCGCTGCTGATTGATACGACCGGAGCCCTGGTTGCTTCCTATGAAAAGCTGCACCTGCCAGAGGAGGAAGGCTGCTGGGAAACCGGCTACTACGTCGTAGGCCGTAACCTGCCGCAGGTAACGCGCGCTTCGAGCGTGCGACTCGGCACCCAGATCTGCTCCGATGCCATACGGCCCGTTGGGGCATAGGGCGTGGTGTTCGGAATGCCACGAGCGGTGCACAATCAGGCCGATTCGATGGCGCTCGTTGGTTGCATCGCGGGCATGTCGCCACAATCAACGTCCGTTTTGGCATACCGGCAAAAAAAGGCCGCCATCCGGTAGCTCACGGAGGCTTCCAACTCTGCGCTACTGCGAAGCGCCCGGGACAGCCCCAGCCATCCTGAACGTGCTCCAATCAGGATCGCCGCGTGTACGCAATTCATGTCGATGAGCAAATCGTGCTGAAATTCCGCCAGCTCCTGGCACTTGCTGCGCAACAAGGCTAGGATAGTAGTCCGCTCAAGCGGGCACCGGTGCCGATTCAGGAGCGGGGTTATCGTCCCTCCTCCAAGTTCTCCGATTTCCGAAAGCGTGCTGCAAAGGGGTGCAGTCCCATGCCTCAGTGTTGGCGGACATTGCTCCAGGAATCCTCGGCTGAATTTCATAGTGCGTGCAGGGCGGCGCCGAGATCAGGTGGGTTCAACTCCCACCGGCACCCAGATAGGGGGTACCATATCCAAATGCGGGGGTAGTGCCTCGTTGACCGGGATGTACCGATAGGCAAGAGTCTAAACGGGCACCGAGTCGGAAGCGACGGAAACAGCCAAGACAGGCGCTACGTCGGCACATTGCCGCGAGACAAGCGGAGGGGAGGGTATCCACCGCGAGGTGGAATCTGAAGGGCTTGCGGAGCAGTACCGGGCCGTAGTCGAGGGGGAGACCCCACAGATGAATCGGTCGGCCAAAGACAGGGCAAGGTCGAGCCGGCGCTATGGCGGCGAATGCGTTCTTATCCACATCCGTCTTTGAGTGCGCGAGGACGAGCAGCCCGGAGCCGTCCGGCTGGCACTGAATATCGGCCACGGTGAGCGCGCTGGCTTCAGAGGCCCTCAGCAGTGTGTCCGACATGGTGGCCACCAGGGCCGCGTCACGGAGTCCGGAGAGACCGGCCTGCGCCGCCACCTGCGCGGTGGCGTCGGCCTGATTCCACGTGATTCCCTCGACCTGCCCCCGCCCGCGGGCACGTCCCTCCCTGCGGATGCCGGCCAGCGTCCGTTCCATGAGCGGACCGGGTACAGGCGCACCCGGGACCCCGACGCGATGAGCGAAGCGCAGGGCCGCGGCGTGCAGAGCACAGGTGGCCGGCGCCTTGCCCGCGTCATGCATCGCGGCGAGGTACGCGCTCGCGGCGACGTCCGAGGCCTGCTCTTGGCCCAGCCACGCCAGCCAGGCATCCCACGCGTGGCGGTAAGCCCGCCGGGTGTTGGCCGAGAGCGATGCGCTGATGAGGGCGGCCTGGCGGCCGCCCAGCGCCTCCGGAAGCGTACTGGCAGCGGGTAGTGTCGCCATGGCGGTTAACTTTCGATAAGTGTAATTATCGAAAGTCAACTCTTAGGCCCAAAAGTCGCCCGCTACCGGCGCGAAATCCTGCGCGTTTCTACCCCAATCGGGCACCCCGCAGTGATGTCCGGTGCCTAACGCACATGAACCATCAGTCCGGTTTGCGTTTCGCCCCCGGCCTCTACCACATACGTGTAGAGCCCGGCTGGCAAGCCCTGGCCCTGGATAGTGATTGTATGTGTTCCGGCGCTAAGTGGACCCACATGCGGGACTAGGACACGCTGGCCAAGAACATTTCGCACGGTAATCTGCACGTCACTGATTGGGCGCAAGAGTTGCACCTCGAAGAAGGCCTCATCCCCAAACGGGTTAGGGTAGGGTTGGCGGACAACAAAAGACGATGGCACGGGCAATACACCCGCTACGGCCGTGCCGATCATTTTGGCCTTATCAATCGCTGCCTGAGCATTTGCTATGCCCCAGCCGAAGTTGTTGTCTGGACTTGCGGACTGGCTTGCGGTCGAGGTTAGAACCTCCCAGACCTCTTTGGGATTAAGGTTGGGATTAACCTGGAGTATCTGACAGACGATGCCCGTAACCATGGGAGCAGAAAACGAGGTACCGCTGAGGTAGCCAAAGCCCCCTGAAGCACTGGCGATGTACACACTGGCTCCCTGCGCAGCCACATCGGGCTTAGTGCGGCCGTCAGCTGTGGGGCCCACGCTGCTGAAGCCAACTCTTGCGCTGTCTGGGTAAACGGCTCCCACAGCGATGACAGAATCGCCATCTGCGGGCGTGGTAATGATTCGCCAGGACGAACCGCCTGCATTGCCCGCTGAGGACACCGGGACTACGCCTTTTTGGGCAGCAAGGTCAAAAGCAATAGTGGTTACCCCGGTATCTCCGTCCATGTCGGAAGTTTCGTATTCTGATTCGCCGGTATTAAACGTCGAGTAACCTAGGGAAGAATTAATGACATCCACGCCAGAGGCTTCCATCCATTCGACGGCGGCAACAAAATTATCTTCTTCCACATTGCGTTCCAGTGGACTCCACTCGGTGTGCGCGACATATACGGTGTCGGCTCCGTAGCAAGGACCGATCAACTGATTGGGTGCGTTTCCAAAGGTCACCGACGCGGTGTACAAGCCGTGAAAGCTACCATCCAGCTGCGTGCCAACGCCGGGGTCGTCGGCCGTATAGTTGCGGTATTTCACTCTGTTGGCGTTGGCGAGATGGGCCGTTGCAGGGTGTCCAAGCTGCACGCCGTTGTAGTCGAAGCGCGTGTCCACGAATCCCACGATGATGCCTTGCCCGTTGATGCCATCGTCAAGCGGCGTGATCGCGTTCACGACCCTTAGCTGCGTGCAGGATTCTCCGCAGTCAAGCCGCCTGGAAAGGGGATGGGCAATAACGGGCGGCATTGGAGTCGGCGGTGAGATGTCCGTGGTAAGTCCCGCCACCGGCTGTAGCTTGCGGACAAACGGCAGTTGACTCACTGCATGGCGCTGGTTACCATCGAGATAGGCCGAGACCGCATTCAGCCATCGACTGCGACGGACGACCTCCACACCCTCTGCCGCCAAAGTGTTCAGATATAGGGGCGAGATGGGCGCATCATGCGCAGCCGACCAGCTGCTTCCACGCCGCTGGCGTCGTTCCGCGGCTCGATCGCTGATGTAGCCGGCCTCAACCTGCGTGGTTTTGCCGGCGCCGTCAAGCTTGTCGGTGAGAAAGATCCACGTCTTCTCCACATCCTGAGCGGACGCGAGATGCGCGGCCGAAGTAAGGCAAAACACTGTGAGGGCAGTAATGATTTTCATGGGGACTGATGTAGTTTGAAATGATCGGACCGTGGGCGGCTGCCTCGGCTTCATGGGCCGCCTGCATTAGTACCTCAAGCGGAAATGCCGCAACAACCGTGCCTATCGGTGGCTCAGGAAGTCGCGGCTTCCGCTGTAGAAAACGCTGGATACTCTTGACCGGGGGCGGGTTCCCTTCTGAAGGCAGCACGAAGGTACGAAGTTCCTGCATATTCGGAGCGTGTCCTTGGCACTGCCGCAGGCATGTGAACCAGCCTGCACGGCGAAGACTCGGGGCGCAGTCCCTGCCCCTTGCCGTAACAGGCGATCGTAGCGGCTCAGATGCATTGCCAGCACTCTCGCCAGCGGAAGCCGAGCCGTCGGCCAACCGTCGCAACTCACTGTCTGCTTTAGGTGTTTAAATGGTAATTCAACGCACACGCTGTCATGGTTAAAAACCGCCTTGCATGTCTGGTAGGCCTCGCGATGTTGCTGAGTACCCTCGCAACTGCTCAGCCCACCGATCCTTCTGCGCCCTATAGCCCAGGATTTGTCTGGATTCAAGTCGCAGAGGGGGTAACCGTCTCTCCTGTTGCCGGCAAGACAGGACTTGCGGTCTTCGATCAGGAGGCTGCTCAGTTTGGCGTCTTCGAGGTCGCGAAGGCCTTTCCCTTCATAGACCGCGTGGCTGAGACGCGAGAGCTGGCTGCTAGCACCAGGGCGCTGCAACGAATCTATTCGGTGCGTCACGACGAGTCCTTTGACTCCGGGCTGGTAGCCGCTGCCCTGGCACGGGATCCGAACGTAGTATATGCCGAACCGAGGTTTATGCGCGCGCCGACATGGGATTCAGCCTCTGTGGAGGCGGGCATAAACACTCTTCCTGACACGCCCAATGACCCGTTGTTCGCGCAAGCAGCGTACATGCGGCGTCTGCGCATGGCCGACGCCTGGGATGTGGTCAAGGGCGAGCAGGGTGATGTCGTGATTGCTGTAGTGGAGTTGGGCATGGACCTGGGCCATGAGGACCTTCGGGGCACGCTGTGGACCAATCCGGGTGAGGTTCCGAACAACGGCATAGACGACGATGGGAACGGGTTCGTGGACGACGTGCACGGTTGGGATTTTTACACGAATTCGCCCGTTGTCTCGGGCACCGCGAATGATTACGGCGTAATCCATGGCATAGCGGTGGCTGGCGCCGCCTCGGCGGAGGCCAACAACAGCATCGGACTGGCCGGCACCAGCTGGAATGCCAAGCTCATGCCGGTGGTCGGCTATGGCGTGGGCATTACGTATGCTGCCCTGAATGGAGCCGATATCATTAACGCGAGCTACGGGGGATTCGGGTATTCCCAGACGGAAGCACAGATCATGCACTCGGCCCTGGACGAAGGGTCCCTGGTCGTGGCTGCAGCCGGAAACGAGCGTCTAAACGCTGACTACACCCCCTCTTACCCCGGCAGTTACGGCATCGAACTCAGCGTTGGCGGTACGCTGGCAGGGTCAGATGTGAACTTCTACAATTACGGAAGGAGCGTAAATGTGTTTGCCGCCGGCCGGGACGTAATCGTACCACGTCCGGGCGATGCGTATGGCAGAGACAACGGCACGTCTTTTGCCTCGCCGCTGGTAGCGGGCATAGCGGCGCTGGTCAAGACGGCGAACCCGAGTTTTTCGCCGCATCAGGTGCGCGAACAGGTACGCCTTACGGCTGACAACATCGACGCTGTCAATGATGCCTCTCTGGCGGGCCTTTTGGGTCGCGGGCGTGTCAATGCCTACCGCGCCGTCACGGAGAGCGGGCTTCCCGCCATCCGCATAACCGAGATGCACTGGGCGGGTGGGGAGCGGGTGCTCCAAAGCGGCGAATCCGTGGAAATCACTGCAACGCTGGTCAACTACCTGGCCGAAACCCAAAATCTGACGATCGATTGGTTTGCGGACTCAGAGTTCGTCGTAATTGACAATGGCCCGGTCAGCGTTGGCCGATTGGGCACGAGAGAGAGCACGTCCGTCACGGCCAAGTTCCATTTGACCGAGGATACGCCGTATCGTTCGCGCTTTGTTGTTTCTCCCCGAGCACGGGATGGATCCTACGACGATGCACCTGATGTCGTGCGACTGATGGCCAACGAGGGAGAAACGCTCGAGCACGTCACCGGCGGAATGGGTTTCACCATCACAACCGAAGGGAATTTTGGCTTCCTGGACAGCCGCTTTGGCCAACCAAGCGCGGGTGTTTGGGTCTACGACGCGAACAACCAAAGACGGACCATCATATACGAGGGCGGCTTGCTCGTCGCCAGCGGACCGGATGCGGTGTCCGACTGCCTGTACAGTGACGAAAGAAATACCCAGAGGATTTCTCAGCACATGGACTGGGTTCCGCAACGGGGGGCCAGCCTGGAGATTCGAGACCCCGGGCATCTAGTGGCGCAGGAAGGGCGGATGGAGCTGGTGGATGGCGGTGCCCCCAACCCGATAGGCGTAGAGGTACTCCAGGAGAGCTTTGCCGATACTGCAGAGGAGAACGAGAACTTTGTCATTTTGCGATACACCATCAGCAATCCGACTGGGGCCGAATTGGACAATGTTCATATAGGCCTGATGTTCAACTGGCGGATGAATTCTACCTGGGGGCAGGACTATGCACTATTTGACGGGACCAGGAATCTCGGCTATCAGCAGGATGCGGCCGCCAATCCTACTGTGGTGGTTGGCACCATGCCGCTTTCAGCGAATGCGCCCGTGCACTTTCGTGCCCTTCGCTACGGGGAACCACTGACGGACCAGACGAAATGGTCATACTTGACTGGCGGCATTCAGAGCCCTGGATCTGGAGCCAATGACTGGACACAAGTGACAGGGCTGGGCCCGTTCACGATAGCTCCGGGCCAGGAAGTCCAAGTGGCTTTTGCGGTGGTAACCGGACGCAGCAGGGAGGATCTGTTCCAGAATGCGGACAATGCCAAGGCACTGTGGGAAAGCACCTTGCAGCAGGCACCGACGGCCCAGTTCATTCAAAACGTTGATGGGTCGCCGCTCGACGTATACGTTGATGGCCAGCGCATCTTTGACGACTGGACGTTCCAGTCAGCCTCGGCATTCGATGTGCTCTCCCAGGGGGAGCATACCATCGACGTGGTTAGAGGGGGGGGATGGCGACAATGCCCAACCGCTGCGCTCACAATCGATAAGCGTTGGCACGGGCACCGATTACCATGTGATTGCATACGGCAAAGGTGAGGACGTGGACCTCGCGTTGGTGGATGATGTGCGACGGAGCCATGATGTGGACGACCAGGCAGCCTTCTACGTGACGCACGGAGCCAGAGATCTGACGGCGGTGGACGTGCGCCTGCTGCAGCCGGGAGGCGCGGCTGTGGTACTCCTTGACGATGCAGCCTACGGCGCCGCCGGCAGCTACGTGGCGGTGTCGCCAGGGTCACACGAAATTGAAGTGGTGGCTGCCGCAGACCAACGCCTAATCAATAGGTTTGAATTTGACCTGGGTGGCCTTTCCCGGCAAGCCTTTGTGCTGAGTCTCTCCGGCTCCGGCACGTCGGCCAGGGAAGGCCTTACCATGATCGGCGTGCAGGCAGACGGAACGGTATTTTTTCCTTCCGGCGTTACAAGGATTGGCGATCAGACAGAACTGCCGGAGCGTTTTGTGCTCCACGGCAACTATCCCAACCCATTCAATCCACATACGACCATTCTGGTGGATTTGCCCATGTCGGCGACGGTCACGGTAGAGGTGTTTGACGTGCTGGGTCGCGCTGTCCTGCGAAGCGTGCCCGAAGAGTTGGAGGCGGGCAGCCGGCGGGCCATCCAGATGGACGTTGCGCAGCTGGCTTCCGGCACGTATCCCTACCGTGTGCGTGCTGCCACCGCTGCCGGGACCGAGGTCCGAATGAGCCATATGACCATCCTGAAGTAGCCCCCCCCGATGCTTCAGTTGGGAGTGACGACGCCGACGTTGCGTCGCTGGGGAGGAAGCTGGCTGTCGCTGTGGGCTGGCTCTTTTTGAGGCCATTGGCGACAACAGTGACAACCCATCCCACGATCTCAACGATAGGGATATCATTTGGCTAGCCCTGCAAGAGTTTCGCACTTCTCCACGCCGTAGGCGCACCCAATAAAGGGTGGCACACGCCGCAGTGCAAATGGACTTCCATTCGATGTGTCTCGCAGAGCCACTGCGGAGAGAGCTGCTTAGTTGACGTGCTCCAATTTGCGGTATGCGCGCGACGATCTCAGGCGCTGTGCGGGGTGCCCCTCCGGTCGTTCATTGCCGTTTTTCGGGGCCTAAAACATTTCCGATAATAACACGTCGGGGGAAAGAATTGAGCGCCGTCAGCTCCGCGTAATGTCCTCAGCCGCGGGGCTAGATCACGGAGCGTCGGCCCACGAGGTTAAGGAAATCATCGGGCATGTGTCACTGGCGACCAGCAGCAGATGCACCCATGCCCGGCTGGCTCCAGACACGCCTCCTCCCCTCAACAAACCGATACTTTTAATTGTCGCTGCCCGGTAAAGACTATTGACATTCATCACCAGGGGCCGCCCCGCCCCCTCGGGTTAGCCGGCCCCAATCGCCTTCTGCAGCTACCAGTGCATCGAGAAGTTCAGCATGACAGAGTGCGTCGCACCCACATCGGGCGCAAAAGCGCTGCGACCTCCCTCGACGTTTGCCACCAAGCCGCTCCCGAGATTTAGGCGCCCGCCTACGTGAAAGCCACGGGTGCTCCAGTTGGACGTCTGCTGTTGCACCAGCGCGCCCGGACTCGACATCCAGTCCGAACCGAACCGCCCCGGGGCCTGCTGGTCCATCAACACCAATCTGGCGTACGGCGCGAAGACGCCCCGGCCGTCCAGAGCGTCGACTCCGTAGCCGATTTCCGCGTCAAGGCGACGATTGCCGTACCCGTAACCGGTCGGCGTCAATCCATTCGCACCGTTGGCCCAGAGGCGCGTGAGGCTGCTGACGGTGGACCCCAACGACGGTTTCAGACCCAGCGACAGTCCGCGACCCACTCCACCGGGGTTCAGCTGGATGGACCCGCCGACACCCCACTCCTCGTAGTCGCTCTGCTCGTGTACCACCAGCCTGCGCCCATGCAGGGACACCGAAAGTCCCTGTTCCGTGGTCGCGAAGCTCAGATAGCCTTCCACCT
This sequence comes from Rhodothermales bacterium, assembly GCA_965262785.1. Lineage (GTDB taxonomy): Bacteria > Bacteroidota > Rhodothermia > Rhodothermales > Bin80. The sequence continues at coordinate 3,327,481 of OZ253559.1, read as the reverse complement.
CCATGCCGAATCCGGAATCCACGTCGCCGCCGTCTCGGCGCATGCCGACACGGACTTCCGGCTCGAGCATCGCCCTGGAACCGAGGGACATGCCCGTGGCCGCTTCGAGCATCAGGCGCAACCGGCTCACGTTGGTGGACAGTTCACTGCGCCCTTCCACGGCTTCCGATTTCATCCGAGCCATGAACCCATCCGTCCGCAGAGCGAATTCAAAGGCGCCGCGGCCCTCACCTCCCAACAGCCTCCCACGCGCCCCGATACCGCCCATGCGCATCGAGATGTTGCTTGTCGGGTCCTCTTCACCTCCTCCCGACAGGTCCAGCTGGCCGGTACCGACGCCGGCCACGCCCCATACAGAGACTCGGTCGCTGACTGCGAGGCGCGCGTACGGGAATGCACTCGTGAGCGTCGCCTTCAACTCTCCCGCATCGTCTGCGCCAGCGCGGCCCACTTCGAACCCGCCCGATCCCTGGCTGTACGAAACCGCGAGCCCTGCCAGCATCGATCCCTTCTCGATGTCCGCACCGAGGGCGCCAGTCAAGACCTCCCCGTCTCCAGATGCCCTTCCCCCCTTGCTGGAGAACCGCATCAGCTCGCCACTACCCCAGAATCCGTAACCGATTCCTCCATTGGCGGCACTCGCGGGGGAGAACCGAAAGGAGGTGCCACCCAGCAGCCCCCCGGCGGACATCGGCAAAAATGCGCCCGGTGTCCCCAGTGCGGCGCGTCTGATGCCAGCGCCGAGCAGTCCCTGCAGGGAGTTCATCGAATTGAAGTCGAGGTTCTGTCCGTTCACGGTCATCTGATTGTCGCTGCCTTCCGCGTTCGTCACACGGTCACCGATCATCTCCATCGCCTGGCTTGCCACCGTCCGGCCGAAGCGATCGAGCCAGTCTGCCGCCGCCGCTTCCGCCTCGGCCGTGGAGAAATTCAGGTAGAAGCCCGCACCCACGATGAACTCCGTTCCAGGGTAGAGCGGGTGGTCTGAGAGCGACAAGGCGTAGCTCACCTTGGGGGACCCGGTGTCCTCATCGCCCGCTACCGACGGATCGTCGTAGAAATACTCGACGAATCCGCCACCGGCCCGTGCCACACCGATGAGATCCTGGGCGAACTTCATTCCGTTGAGATCCTCCAAGTCCCACACCGTGACCCCTTCCAGGAAGGGGTTGCCACCATGGAAGATCACGTACCCCTCGGTGGTTAGGACAAAGAGGTAAATGGGGCCGGACTTCCAATGTCCTCCCTCTTCCCTCATCGAGGTTTTCCAGCGGGTGCTGTTCAGGCCAACATAGTCGAAGAGTTCCCTTAACCAGTCGACCGATCCTCCCACAAACCCCCGCAGCGTCTCCCTGTCCACCACGTCCGCTGCCGACAATTCGGGAAGCGGAATAGGAGGAAGCGGCGGCTCAATGCCGGAGAGGTCCTGGTAGTATCCGCCTACCACCACGAGGTCCAGCGCGACGACCTGAGAGGTGTAGCCAAGCGCATAGCTGTCCTTGCAACGTGGGTCGTTCGGATCGTCCGGGTCGTTCCAGCACCACTCCACGAACCCGCCATCATCTGCGGCGGCGAGCATCTGCTGGACAACTTTGCTTCCCCTATCGTCCTCCAACTCGAACACGTTGCTGCCGTCGAAGTGGGGTTTCTCACCGTGGATGAATACCTGCCCCTCCGTGGTAAACAGGATGAGGTACATGTTGCCCACGTTCCAGTCGCTGCCTTCCTCCCTCATGGCCTGCACAAGCTGCGCGCCTTCGTTGATGTCCGTAACATCCGCGAATACGGAGGTGGCCCAAGTCACGAACCCCTTGAGGGTCTCCTGGTCAACCACCTCGCCCGCTGTGACCTTGGGCACCTGTGCATGGAGTGCGCGCGAGGCGGGGCCGGCCGCAGCCAGGCCCAGAATTGTGATCAAATAGACGGCAGGCTTGACGGATCGCATGGCTCGCTCCTCTCATTCGATTTGAAGGCACTGTAAGGTGAGCCTCTTGCAAAACCCACGTAGCAGGTGGCTTTTTCCTTTGCAGGCGAGGGAGATAAGGGACTGGCGCCTCCGATTTTGGTATCTTCAGAGGTGTCATAAATCTCTAAGACAACGGAGGCAGCCATGTCCCCTGGAAGGAAGGTACTGTGTTCTTGGATAAGCCACCAAATGCAGCTCTTCTCCTGCGCGGAGGAGTTGCTCGGTCCTTTGACCGAGCTGCATATGAAGCTTCTGAACGTGTTGGATATCGTTCGCGTTGATTGCTATCTGTGCAGCGATCCCACGGCAACGCGCGGGCGTTTCTTGCGAAGGCGGTATACAATATCGGTACGACCCGTGCGTTGATCGACCGGATTTGCTCTGATCCACAGCTGCGTCGCTTGTGTGGGTGGGAACGTCAACACCAGGTTCCAAGCGAGGCAACCTTTTCACGCGCATTCGCAGAGTTTGCCGTGACTAGTCTGCCCGATCAGATGCATCATGCGCTGATCGAATCGTGCTACCAGGAGGTGGTGGTTGGACATATCTCGCGTGATTCGACGGCGATTCAGGCTCGCGAGCGCCCTGCTGCGAAGGAGCCAGCGCCTGCCTGGGCGAGACCGCGTAAGGGAGAGGAACCTGCAAAGAAGGAGCGGCGCGTCGTGCGCCAATTGGGTATGAGTCTGGAGGAGATGGAAGAAGACCTGCCAAAGGAGTGCAACTGGGGAGTCAAGCGTAATGCCAAGGGCTATAAGCTGCACGCTGATGTGGCAGACGGGGGCATACCGATCAGTTGCATCGTGACGTCCGCGTCCGGGCATGACAGTCAGGTGGCCATTCCACTGGGGACCAAGTCCGCGGAGCTGGTAACGAGTTTATACGATGTGATGGATAGCGCCTATGATGTGGAGAAAATACGCCTCCACAGCCAGCGTCTTGGACATGTACCAATCATTGTCGAACACCCGCGTACACGCCGCTGGGAAGGAGGCGCTAAAGCGTGAGACGAAGGCCCAGCGTGCGGCCGGGTTTGTACCGCCAGCGCGCGAACGGCTACAAGGAGCCGTTCGACCGTCGAGCGCGTCTTTGGTCGCCTCAAAGACGAGTATGGCGGTCGTCACGTTCGCGTACGTGGCAACGCGAAGGTGAAGTGTCACCTCATGTTCGGTATGCTCGCGCTGACCGTAGACCAAATGGTGCGACTGCTGGGCTAAAGGACCTCACCTAAGCACGGAAAGGCGCCTGTAGTGCCAGATGCACAGGATAGGTAGGGATTGACCCATATTTAGTTGGGCGGGGGATGTGCATAGGCGAATACGGTGGACTGCCTGCGGCGTTCCACCTCGCGTGTAAGGGCTGCTTCCATCGCCCTCAGATGCACAGGCCCAATCCGCGCCCAATCGGTACGAAATGATGCGTCAACCTCCTGCATCGATAGCGTGTAATTCCAGAAGTCGACGAATACCCGGACGCGGCAGCGCGGCCTTGGATGCGATGCCTCCCCCATAAAAATACAAGGACGCTCGAGGCGTCCTTGGGGTTACGATAGTCGGCGCCGGGAATCCCTGTATGGGTGGCGGTCCGACGGGTTTTGTTGTTGGCAAACATAAGTTTGCTAGCGAATCAATCTACAACATTGTTGCAACAACATCCTACTTACGCTTTCGCGCGAGGCACGACTTAAGCCGCTCCGTGCATGTTTATGCACGGTGATCTCAGGCGGCGTGCAGGGCGCCCTGCCGGCCATCCATTGCCCGTTTTTGAGGGGTAAATTCTTTCCGATAATAACACATCGGGGGAAAGGATTGAGCACCGTCAGCCCCGCGTCATGCTTCAGCCGCTCTCCTCCCTGGTACTGGCTCACGGAGCGCCGGCCTTCAAGACCGTGATGCGCACGTGTTCACGAAACTTATCGTAGAAATGGCCTCCACCAACCTCATCCATCGCTTTGAGAGCAAGCTCGAGGCCCAAAATGCCAAGCTGGATGCGCAGACAGAGGCGCTGAACAGCAAGCTCCGCTTCATCCAGTGGACCATCGGGTTGTGCTTCTAAATGCTAGCAAGCCGGAATTGGCCCCGGCTGCTGAGCCGCCATCTTCGGAAAGTCCCTCTGTGCGACTGCGCAGCGGGGTTTTTCTCTTCCGGCGTGGAGGGCGTCCTGCCGGTGATTCATTCCCGTTTTTCGGGGCATATATTCTTTCCGATAATTTCACATGCCGGTTGAAACCGGCTTTTCGGAGCTCTCAGGGCCCAATTCTGGCTCCTGTCATGCCGCTCTTGCGGACCTTCGCAGCACGAAGACTCGCTTGAATGCAGATTGACACGATCTGGACGGCCGGTACTACAACGGTGAAGCGTTGTGTTCCTCTACGATGAGAACTACCACTACCTGATCCGGGATCGCACAAATTCAAGTTGGGAATTGGAGAGTTGCTGTGGAGGTGGACCCTAGTCTCCACCATTCCTTTCCAATCATATGAACCCCTCACAGCCTGTTTTGGGGAGGGCTGAGGCGCCTGCAGACGCCCAGATCAATCCCTCCGGTGACTCGCGACGGCTTCTGATGAAGCTCTGCACGCACATACTGCAACAATTGACCACCGACTGGCCCATTCCGGCAGCGCATCAGCAGCCGGCGCCACCGCCCGTAGTGATCAAGGCTTCTGCTGCGGCCCAGGACACAAAGCCAGACTCGGCGCAGTTGAATGAAGCGTGGCAGCTGTTGCATTCGCGCAGTCTGCAAGACGACCCGATCGTTGCGATTTGGCTGCGCGGGCTGTGCCCACGCGGCGTTAACATCGTTCTTGGAGCGGGTCTGACCATCACGGGCTATCGCCGCATACTTGGCCTTATAGCGTGCTACCCTGAAAACGTCTCTGCTCTTACGTCCTTTGTGCAGTCGCTGTCCGATCGTGGCCTTTCGGCCGCCGATGGGCCGGTCTGTGTGCTGCCCAGCAGTACGGGACTTCAATCGGCGGTGCGCCAGGTGTTCGGCGCCAGGGTCGCTATACAGCGCTGTCTCAATTCGCTGTTGGATCAAATCACCTGTGGTCTTCCGGAAGACCTTGTTCCTGTGTATCGCAATCGCCTCCGCCAGGCATGGAATGGGTTCGATGCCCGGGAAGCTGAACGCGCACTCACCCGTACTCACCAGGACTTGACGCGCGTCAATCGGTCCGCAGCGAAGGTTTTATGGGAGGGCCTGGAGCAGTCTCTGACGATTCAACGCACGGGCATGCTGCTCAAGCTCGACCGGGGGCTACGCGTGATGCGCTTCATGGATGCCATCAGTCGCAGGTTGCAGACCCCGGCCAGCGCCGTTTTCCAGCAACGCGAACAGATGGCACTGGCACTGTTGGAACACGAGGCTCAGCTGCGCCGTGTGGCCCATGCGGCCTTTCTGCCACAACTTCGTGAGAGTCTCATCAACCTTAACGCCGTCTGATGCCCCATACCCCTATGCTGGATCAATCACTCATCGAGGACTTTCGGGGGCTTGCGCAAAGGAACTTCATCGGCCTGGCCAGCTGCCTTGGATGTCTTGATCATCTTCTTACCAAGATGGCCACATGGGTCATGGAAGCCGAGGTCCGCTTCATATGCGGCGCACGTGGGAAGCACCATAAGACCGGCTTTCAGCGCTGGGGGGCGAATCCGGGTTCCATCCGCGTCGGTTTGGAGCGCATTGCGGTCCGCGTTCCGCGCGTGCGGAATGTACGAACCCGAAAGGAGCGTCCTCTGCAAACGTACCGCCTCTTGCGCGAGCGTGGGCTTATGGACCGGGAAAGCGTGACACGAGGGTTGCTGTGTGGACTGTCGCGGCGCAATTACAGGCAGGCGGCCCAAGTCTTTACCGATAGTTTGGGGTTGAGTGCCAGCAGCATTGGCAACGCCTTCATTACGCAGACGGCAGCGCTACTGAAGGCATTTGAGACGCGCCGATTCGATCAGCACACCTTTGCGGTGCTCCTGCTTGATGGCAAGTATTTGGCTGGTGTGCAGATGATCGTAGCGATGGGCATCACGACCGAGGGCGAGAAGGTCGTACTGGGCTTTGCGGAAAGCCGTACCGAGAACAGTGCGCAGGTGGAGTCGCTGCTGCAGGATCTGTTGCGTCGGGGCTTCACCCATACCGACAAGCTGTTGGTACAGGTGGACGGCAGCCGCGGGCTTCGCAAGGGGATCAGCGCGGTGTTTGGGGATGCGGTCGTATTCCAGCGCTGCAATTGGCACAAGCGTACCAATGTGACGCGTCACATCAAAAGCGAGCCAGCGGCCACGCAAATGAAGCGTCGGCTTCAGGCGGCTTGGGAGCTACCCACGTACGCGGAGGCACGGGCGGCGCTTGCGTCGCTGCATGAAGCGCTGCAGCGGTCGTGCCCGAAAGCCGCACGCAGTCTGGAGGAGGGTATGGAGGATACGCTGGCGCTTCACCGGTTGGGGGTGCGGAACCAGGCTGTCAGAGACAGTCTGAAGACGACAAACATCATCGAGAACCTCAACAGCATTATTGCGAACCGATCACGGAACGTGAAGCGCTGGGGATCATCGGGGATGCGTCAGCGCTGGTGCGGGGCGATATTCATGCAGTACGAGTCGAATCTGAAGCCGATACGCCGGGAGGACATGAAGGAGCTGACCCAGGTCCTGACCACCTCCGGGGGTCAATGGGTTAGTGGGGATTCGGTCTGCCAGCCCCAAGGGGCTGCAAAGGCAACACCTGCCGCTGGATGCCCCAGCGCAGTAGTGCGCTGCTGACGCTGGCATAACGCAAAACCCGCAGCTGTCTGGGCGCTCTGAGGCGCTGCACCGTGCCAAGATCGCCGCTTACGCGTGCGATCAGAGCTCTACTTCGCCATTTTATGACTCAAACAGTATAGGTGGACACATTCTCCACATATAAGAAAAGGGTGTACTCCCGCCTGGCTGGCACTACTTTTCTTCCGCCTTGCGCCCGCCCTAGTCCTGGCGCACGTAGCGTTGGCGATGCAGGCTGGGCGTGACGCCGCAGATCCGCGCTATCTGAGCCAGTTCTGCCCTTGGGCGCTCGTCCTGCACGTTGACAATCACCTGGCCCTGGGTGTCCTTTAGGGTCGTCATCACCCGTTGCCAGGCGCTCAGCTTCTGGCGAAGCGTCTTCCAGCTGGTGTGGATGTCCTGCGCCTTCAAGCGTGTCCGGATCAGGTGCACGGCGTGATAGGCATACACAGCTATACTGATGTGCGCTGCGATGCGTGCGTCCTTGCTGTGGTAAAGCGGCCGCATCCCCAGTTCCGACTTCAACGAGCGGAAGGTGGCCTCCACCTCGGACAGCCGCCAGTACGTGGCTACAATGTGCTTAAGGTCCCATCCCGTCTGACTGGTGCGTAGCACGTAGCCCCCCAGGGCCTCATCGGCCTCTTCCCACTGCGTCTTGCGTGCAAACGTCACGGCCTTGGCGTTGGGGCCACTCCCTTCTACAACCGTCACTTCGTACTGATGAGATACGCGGGCATATCGCTCTTTTATGCGTCCGACCTGCTCTACGACCTTCTTGAGCCGCTTGGTATGGTAGGGCTTCTGCAGCCCTTCGTGCAGCGAGGTGAGGGCTGCTTCCAGTAGCGTGCGCCGGCGCTGGAGGATCTGCTCTTCCTTGTGCTTTCTGGCTTCGCTGACGGCATAGAGCAGCGCTTCCTGCTTCGTCTGCTGCAACTGCCACACGCGTACAGCATGACCAGCCTGCGTGGTCAGCGTACTGTCAGGCTCCCGCTCTGGCGGCAGGGGCCGCCGGCCGCGGTGCACGCAGATCCAGTCGTAGCCCTGCTCTGCAAGCCAGGACACGTTCGCTTCCGTAGCAATCCCTGCATCCATGATCACCGTCGGCTTCTGACCGTCCACGCTGGCGTTCAGACGCTCGATAGCGTCCTGCAGCGTGCCGGGCTCCGAGACGTTGCCGGGCAAGATCTCGCAGGTGCGCGGGAAGCCCGCGCCATCGAGCACCAGCCCGAGCGTTACCAGCGGACAATCGGAACGCTTTTGCTTCGAACGTCCGTAGGCCAGGTACTCGCCGTGCTGTTGGCCATGATAATGGGCGTTGGTGAGGTCATAAAAAACAACGGTCTCCGGCAGGCTCAAGAGCGTCCGCTCCTTTTGGAAGAGCGCTTGCTGAATCGCCTGGTTGTGCTCCCAGAGCAGGTCCCCAATGCGATACAGCTTCGCTAACGACACTTTCCTGCCGGGGCGCAGCCCCAGCAGGTCCAGCGTCGTCGACCTGCTTTGCAACCACTGAAGCGTAGCCCGTTCGCTGTTGGGATGCAGCATGCGTGCGACCACCAGGGCTACGGCCAGGCGCGCGTCGCGCTCCTTGGCACCAGCCTGGATCAACGTGTCTTTCAGTCCCAGATCCTCGAGCGCCTGAAGGCAGACACGCTCTGCGCCCACGCTGCGGGCATGCTCCGGGTGCTCAAGGGAGTCCATGTCCACCGTCATGACGCTATCAGGCTCGCCCTCCGGCTTCGCGTGTGCACCTATGCCGCGTGCGCGCAGCTGCGCGACAATGGCTTCGGCCGTGTGCTGCAGGTCGGGATCGAACACGAGTGTCGGCTGCCCCTGCAACAAATTCTCTATGTGAAGCACCAAGGTCCCCCACTGCTCACGGGGCGTGTCAAAGTGGACGCCCAGGTTCAGCAGGGTAGACTGGCGCACCTTCCCGCCGATGCGGTCGCTGCGTACCAGGCGGTAGCTGTGTCGCGTCTCGCCTTTCATTGCGTGGGTCTTGGTCGCCCGTATATACATGGTGTCTGCAGTTCAATGCCGACTCCAAGATAGTGCATGGGCGCACCTGTAGCAAGTCCCTACCAACAATCCTGGCACTACAATGGCCTTTTTCAGCCGAATACGCTAAACTTCACGCATTCTTCACCATATAGCCGAGAAATACGGCTAAAAAGGGCCTGAAATGGGCGAAAAGTGGGCTGGGAGTACTTGGCTTAGCCCCCCTTGGGCCACGGTGGGTTCCCAAAATGGCGAAGTCGGGAGAGGATACCTGCGGGATATCGTGCCCGGAAAGTCACTCCACGAGCCTGCCTACGCCCGAAAATCCGCGTGTGAGCACGCAATTGGGCCCACATTGGCATGCACCGTCCCATTTGCACCCATACAATCAACCCGAAGCCCAATCCATTGCCAAAAGATATCTACTTTGAGGGCCCATCTCGGCAGAAGCTGCCGAAACCCAACTTAAAAATGTGCAATCCCAATGGTCAATGGTAATTCAACGCACACGCTGTCATGGTTAAAAACCGCCTTGCATGTCTGGTAGGCCTCGCGATGTTGCTGAGTACCCTCGCAACTGCTCAGCCCACCGATCCTTCTGCGCCCTATAGCCCAGGATTTGTCTGGATTCAAGTCGCAGAGGGGGTAACCGTCTCTCCTGTTGCCGGCAAGACAGGACTTGCGGTCTTCGATCAGGAGGCTGCTCAGTTTGGCGTCTTCGAGGTCGCGAAGGCCTTTCCCTTCATAGACCGCGTGGCAGAGACGCGAGAGCTGGCTGCTAGCACCAGGGCGCTGCAACGAATCTATTCGGTGCGTCACGACGAGTCTTTTGACTCCGGGCTGGTAGCCGCCGCCCTGGCGCGGGATCCGAATGTAGTTTACGCGGAGCCGAGGTTTATCCGTGCGCCGGCATGGGATTCAGCCTCTGTGGAGGCGGGCATAAACACTCTTCCTGACACGCCCAATGACCCGTTGTTCTCGCAAGCAGCGTACATGCGGCGTCTTCGCATGGCCGACGCCTGGGATGTGGTAAAGGGCGAGCAGGGTGATGTCGTGATTGCTGTAACGGAGTTGGGCATGGACCTGGGCCATGAAGACATTCGAGGCACACTGTGGACCAATCCGGGTGAGGTTCCGAATAACGGCATTGACGACGATGGGAACGGCTTCGTGGATGACGTGCACGGCTGGGATTTTTCTACGGATTTGCCGATAGCCTCAGGTTCCGCTAATGATGACGACGTCATCCATGGCATAGCGGTGGCCGGCGCCGCCTCGGCGGAGGCCGACAACAGCATAGGATTGGCTGGCACCAGCTGGAATGCCGAGCTCATGCCGGTGGCAGGCCATGACAATGGCATAGGCATTATGTATGCGGCCCTGAATGGTGCCGATATCATTAACGCAAGTTACGGTGGATTCGGCTATTCCCAAACGGAAGCGCAGGTCATGCACTCGGCCCTGGACGAAGGGGCGCTGGTGGTGGCTGCGGCCGGGAACGCACGTATAAACTCTGACTACAACCCCACATACCCTGGCAATTACGGCATCGAACTCAGCGTCGGCGGCACGCTGTCAGGGTCCGATGTGAACTACTACAATTACGGCAGGAGCGTAAATGTGTATGCCGCAGGACGGGACGTAATCGTACCACGTCCGGGCGATGCGTATGGCAGAGACAACGGCACGTCTTTTGCCTCGCCGCTGGTAGCGGGCATAGCGGCGCTGGTCAAGACGGCGAACCCGAGTTTTTCGCCGCATCAGGTGCGCGAACAGGTGCGCCTTACGGCTGACAACATCGACGCTGCCAACGATGCCTCGCTGGCGGGCCTCTTGGGTCGCGGGCGCGTCAATGCCTACCGCGCCGTTACGGAGAGCGGGTTCCCTGCCATCCGCATGACCAGGGCACAACTAACGGGTGGGGAGCGGGTACTCCAAAGCGGCGAATCCGCGGAAATCACTGCAACGCTGGTCAACTATCTGGCAGATACTCAGAACCTGACAATCGAGTGGTTTTCGGACGGCGATTTCGTCCAATTTGATTCCGGCCCGGTCAGTGTTGGCAGATTGGGGACCGGAGATAGCACGTCCGTCACGACCAGGTTCCTTTTGACCGAGGACACGCCGTATCGTTCGCGCTTATTGGTTTCTCCCCGAGCACGGGATGGATCCTACGTTGATGCCCCCGACGTCGTGCGGCTGATGGCCAACGATGGTGAAACGCTCGAGCACGTCACTGGCGGAATGGGTTTCACCATTACCACCGAAGGGAATTTTGGCTTTTTGGACAACCGCTTTCGCCAATTAAGTGAAGGTGTATGGGTCTACGACACGAACGGCAGGAGGCGGTCCATCATACACGAGGGCGGCTTGCTCGTGGCTAGCGGACCAGATGCGGTGTCCGACTGCCTGAACAGTGACGAATTGCGGCCCCAAATTGCAAGTCAGCACATGGACTGGGTTCCGCAACGGGGGGCCAGCCTTGAGATACAGGACCCTGGAAGTCTGGTGGCGCAGGAAGGGCGGATGGAGCTGGTGGATGGCGGTGCCCCCAACCCGATAGGCGTAGAGGTGCTCCAGGAGAGCTTTGCCGATACTGCAGAGGAGAACGAGAACTTTGTCATTTTGCGATACACCATCAGCAATCCGACCGGAGCCGAATTGGACAATGTTCATATAGGCCTGATGTTCAACTGGCAGTTGAATTCTACCTGGATGCAGGACTATGCACTATTTGACGGGACCAGGAATCTCGGCTATCAGCAGGATGCGGCCTCCAATCCTACTGTGGTGGTTGGCACCATGCCGCTTTCAGCGAATGCGCCCGTGCACTTTCGTGCCCTTCGCTACGGGGAACCACTGACGGACCAGACGAAATGGTCATACTTGACCGGCGGCATTCAGAGCCCTGGATCCGGAGCCAATGATTGGGCACAAGTGACAGGGCTGGGCCCGTTCACGATAGCTCCGGGCCAGGAAGTCCAGGTGGCTTTTGCGGTGGTAACCGGGCGCAGCAGGGAGGATCTGTTCCAGAATGCGGACAATGCCAAGGCGCTGTGGGAAAGCACCTTGCAGCAGGCACCGACGGCCCAGTTCATTCAAAACGTTGATGGGTCGCCGCTCGACGTATACGTTGATGGCCAGCGCATCTTTGACGACTGGACGTTCCAGTCAGCCTCGGCATTCGGTGTGCTCTCCCAGGGGGAGCATACCATCGACGTGGTTAGAGGGGGGGATGGCGACAATGCCCAACCGCTGCGCTCACAATCGATAAGCGTTGGCACGGGCACCGATTACCATGTGATTGCATACGGCAAAGGTGAGGACGTGGACCTCGCGTTGGTGGATGATGTGCGACGGAGCCATGATGTGGACGACCAGGCAGCCTTCTACGTGACGCATGGAGCCAGAGATCTGGAGGCGGTAGACGTACGCCTGTTGCAGCCGGGTGGCGCGGCTGTGGTACTCCTTGACGATGCAGCCTACGGCGCCGTCGGCAGCTACGTGTCGGTGCCGCCAGGGTCGCACGAGATAGAAGTGGTGGCTGCCGCAGACCAGCGCCTGATCAACCGGTTTGAGATTGATCTGAGTGGCCTTTCCCGGCAAGCTTTTGTGCTGAGTCTCTCCGGCTCCGGCACGTCGGCCAGGGAAGGCCTTACCATGATCGGCGTGCAGGCAGACGGAACGGTATTTTTTCCTTCCGGCGTTACAAGGATTGGCGATCAGACAGAATTGCCGGAGCGTTTTGTGCTCCACGGCAACTATCCCAACCCATTCAATCCACATACGACCATTCTGGTGGATTTGCCCATGTCGGCGACGGTCACGGTAGAGGTGTTTGACGTGCTGGGTCGCGCTGTCCTGCGAAGCGTGCCCGAAGAGTTGGAGGCGGGCAGCCGGCGGGCCATCCAGATGGACGTTGCGCAGCTGGCTTCCGGCACGTATCCCTACCGTGTGCGTGCTGCCACCGCTGCCGGGATCGAGGTCCGAATGAGCCATATGACCATCCTGAAGTAGCCCCCCCCGATGCTTCAGTTGGGAGTGACGACGCCGACGTTGCGTCGCTGGGGAGGAAGCTGGCTGTCGCTGTGGGCTGGCTCTTTTTGAGGCCATTGGCGACAACAGTGACAACCCATCCCACGATCTCAACGATAGGGATATCATTTGGCTAGCCCTGCAAGAGTTTCGCACTTCTCCACGCCGTAGCTCTACTTCGCCGTGCGCCGTGAAAAGGCGCTTTCCTGTGGCGGGTGCGAATCCCGCCCAACATCTGTCGCTCCAGTTGGTAGCGGCTACAGCGTATTATGGAGGTAACAACATAGTATGAAGCACTGTGGTTAACGGGCTACGTGAGTAGCTTAGCGACCATGCGGGCCGGAACGTGAGTGAACGCTGAGCAGGCCCCGAAACGGGTGATGCGAGTGTCGACCTTCCGGTGATATGGGGAAGACCGCTGCGGCTCGGGAAGCGAGCGACAAAGGCACCGAGACCGACTCGCCGGGGTATTGGCGCTGGCACGCATGGAAGATCAGGAGAGTTGCAACACGGGAAGCCCTATTGGTGGTGTGGCACGCACCAACTGGAAGCTCTTTGAGCCAGGCCAGGCTGATAGGGTGGCGGAGTGGCCCGTATTACTGAAGACGCGGGGTAATGCCCGTCGAGGGAAGGGGCCGCAGGTGCGGAGCGGTGTTCAAAGGGTGAAAGGCCCCGGAAATAATGGCATAGCCTACCATCCGATCAGGGTCGGTGAATCCAGCGACACCACATGCGTAAGTGAAGGACCCGTAGGCCAGTCGCATTCTATGCGATGCTGGCGTACGGGGTTGTCAGGGCGTAAACAGGCCTGTCAACGCGTTATCCGCGGTATAGGGTGGCTGTAAGGAGCGTGTCGCTCCTTGCGTAGTGGAAGTCCTATGCGGCAGGAGAAGCGGTCCGAGTGCGAGTGGCATGATCCGCCTGGAGAGCCGGGTACGGGAAAACCGTACGCCCGGTTGTGTGTCCAGTCAAGGCTGGCATGTTCAGCAGGAGTCAGTCCTGCCAGAGTAGAAATCAGAGCTCTGTAGCTTGGGTAGCATGGAAGCGGGAAACCTAATTCATGAAGCCTACCGACACGGTCTCCGTAAGGGAGACCGCGAGTCATCGGGCCGTAACGAGAGTAAACGCATAGGTGGCCTCGAGAGTATATCCCGAAGGTCGAGCCCTCAACCGATGGGCGAAGACAGCACGGGCGGTCGAAATCTGATTGGGACGACCGCACCGCTTCGGCGGGGTGATAGCGACGGCACGATGACAAGGACATGCCGAGCAACTGGAGAAGCCCTCCTCGCCCCGGTGAGAAATTGCCGGAGGAAGGTAGGTACTATAACCGGTGGCACCGGGAAGTGTACCGAAGGCGAGAGGGTGGCGGAGAGGTGCGTAGTAGCGATGAAACGGGGTAATGCCCGTGGAGCGAAGGCGCCTCGCTGCTGGTATGTTTTCCGACAATAAAGGGAGGCACTGAAGACATGAAAGAGGCTACTATAAGCCTGCAGGACCTGAGGAGGAGAATATACCGCAAAGCCAAGGCAGTACCAGAGTGGCGTTTTTGGGGCATGTACGTGCATGTCTGCAAGCTGGAGACGCTGCAGGAGGCGTATCGTATGGCGAAGCGCAACGACGGTGCCCCCGGCATCGACGGCATGACGTTTGCGGCCATTGAGACGACCGGCTTGCAGAGGTTTCTGGAGTGCATTCAGCGCGATCTGATCCTACGGTGCTACCAGCCCTCGCCATTGCGTAAGAAGCGGATCCCCAAGGGCGGCGGTAAATTCCGCACGCTGGGCATACCGACGATACGGGATCGCGTGGTGCAGGGGGCGCTGAAGCTGATTCTGGAGCCGATCTTCGAGGCTGACTTTCAGGAGGGATCCTATGGATATCGGCCAAAGCGTGCGCCGCATGCTGCTGTACATCGAGTAACTTCGGCGGTAGTCAAAGGAATGACCCGGGTCATTGATGTGGACTTGGCGTCGTATTTCGATACGATTCGTCATCACATCCTGCTCCGACAGGTCGCGCTCCGTGTTAAGGATCGTGACATTCTGTGGCTTCTGAAGCGGATACTCAAGTCCGGTGGCAAGCGCGGGGTACCTCAAGGGGGCGTCATCTCGCCGCTTTTGAGCAACATCTACCTCAATGGGGTGGATCGGATGCTGGAGCGCGCGAAGGCAGTCACCCGCGAGAAGGGGTATTTCCATATGGAGTACGCCCGTTTTGCCGACGACCTGGTGATCGTGGTGGACGGCTACCGCAAGTGGCGGTGGCTGGAGCGAGGCGTGTACAAGCGCCTGTTGGAAGAGTTGGCCAAGCTTGACGTTTCATTGAACGTGGAGAAGACGCGGAGAGTGGACCTCACCCAACGGGAGAGCTTCACATTCCTGGGTTTCCGCATTCGTCGGCATAAGACGAAGCGGGGCCGTTGGGGCGTATTGAGCGTGCCTCGTATGAAGGCTCGTACAAAGCTCTTGCGGCGACTCAAGGAGGAATTCCGACGTTTCCGATCACAGCCGGTGGAACGGGTAATTGCTCGCATCAACCCAATACTGCGGGGATGGGTGAATTATTTCCGCACGGGGCAATCGAGCCGTTGCTTCGGTTACGTACGTAACTGGGTCGAGCTTAAGATCCGGCGCCATCTGATGCGTGCCCGCGGACGAAAGGGTTATGGGTGGAAGCGGTGGAGTAGGCGGATGTTCTACGAGCGACTGGGGTTGTATGCTCAGTGGCAGATAGAGTACTACCGGCCGAAAGCGCGCCCACGCCAACTGCGCATGAACTTTGCGGTGTAATCAGCAGGTAAGCCCGGTGCGGGAAAACCGCATGCCGTGGTTTGACGAGGCGGGGCCTGGAAACGTGATTCATGGGAGCCGGACTGAGGCCCGGAGCGAAAGCGACGGACAAGCCACCGGACCCTACGGGTTGGCGCGCCAGGCCCCGACCCTACCGGTGGGCGGCGGGATGAAACACGGTGATGGAAGCCGGACTGAGGCCCGGAGCGAAAGCGACGGAATGGCCACCGGATCCTAAGGCAGGTGCGCCTCCCGCCGACCCTACATTTTATGACTCAAACAGTATAGGTGGACACATTCTCCACATATAAGAAAAGGGTGTACTCCCGCCTGGCTGGCACTACTTTTCTAACGCCGTGCGCCTGCCTTAGTCCTGGCGCACGTAGCGTTGCCGATGCAGGCTGGGCGTGACGCCGCAGATGCGCGCTATCTGAGCCAGCTCTGCCCTTGGGCGCTCGTCCTGCACGTTGACAATCACCTGGCCCTGGGTGTCCTTTACGGTTGTCATCACCCGTTGCCAGGCGCTCAGCTTCTGGCGAAGCGTCTTCCAGCTGGTGTGGATGTCTTGCGCCTTCAATCGGGTCCGGATCAGGTGCACGGCGTGATAGGCATACACAGCTATACTGATGTGCGCTGCGATGCGTGCGTCCTTGCTGTGGTAAAGCGGCCGCATCCCCAGTTCCGACTTCAACGAGCGGAAGGTGGCCTCCACCTCGGACAGCCGCCAATACGTGGCTACAATGTGCTTAAGGTCCCATCCCGTCTGACTGGTGCGCAGCACGTAGCCCCCCAGGGCCTCATCGGCCTCTTCCCACTGCGTCTTGCGTGCAAACTTCACGGCCTTGGCGTTGGGGCCACTCCCTTCTACAACCGTCACTTCGTACTGATGAGATACGCGGGCATATCGCTCTTTTATGCGTCCGACCTGCTCTACGACCTTCTTGAGCCGCTTGGTATGGTAGGGCTTCTGCAGCCCTTCGTGCAGCGAGGTGAGGGCTGCTTCCAGTAGCGTGCGCCGGCGCTGGAGGATCTGCTCTTCCTTGTGCTTTCTGGCTTCGCTGACGGCATAGAGCAGCATCTCCTGCTTCTTTTGCTGCAACTGCCACACGCGTACGGCGTGTCCAGCCTGCGTGGTCAGCGTACTGTCGGGCTCCCGCTCTGGCGGCAGGGGCCGCTTACCCCGGTGTACGCAGATCCAGTCGTAGCCCTGTTCTGCCAGCCAGGACACGTTTGCTTCCGTAGCGATCCCTGCATCCATGACCACCGTCGGCTTCTGGCCGTCCACGCTGGCGTTCAGACGCTCGATAGCGTCCTGCAGCGTGCCGGGCTCCGAGACGTTGCCGGGCAAGATCTCGCAGGTGCGCGGGAAGCCCGCGCCATCGAGCACCAGCCCGAGCGTCACCAGCGGACAATCGGAACGCTTTTGCTTCGAACGTCCATAGGCCAGGTACTCGCCGTGCTGTCGGCCATGGTAATGGGTGTTGGTCAGGTCATAAAAAACAACGGTCTCCGGCAGGCTCAAGAGCGTCCGCTCCTTTTGGAAGAGCGCTTGCTGAATCGCTTGGTTGTGCTCCCAGAGCAGGTCCCCAATGCGATACAGCTTCGCTAACGACACTTTCCTGCCGGGGCGCAGCCCCAGCATCGTCGACCTGCTTTGCAACCACTGAAGCGTAGCCCGTTCGCTGTTGGGATGCAGCATGCGTGCGACCACCAGCGCTACGGCCAGGCGCGCGTCGCGCTCCTTGGCACCGGCCTGGATCAGCGTGTCTTTCAGTCCCAGATCCTCAAGCGCCTGAAGGCAGACGCGCTCTGCGCCCACGCTGCGAGCATGCTCCGGGTGCTCAAGGGAGTCCATGTCCACCGTCATGACGCTGTCAGGCTCACCCTCCGGCTTCGCGTGTGCACCTATGCCGCGTGCGCGTAGCTGCGCGACAATGGCTTCGGCGGTGTGCTGCAGGTCGGGATCGAACACGAGCGTCGGCTGCCCCTGCAACAAATTCTCTATGTGAAGCACCAAGGTGCCCCACTGGTCACGGGGCGTGTCAAAGTGGACGCCCAGGTTCAGCAGGGTCGACTGGCGCACCTTCCCGCCGATGCGGTCGCTGCGTACCAGGCGGTAGCTGTGTCGCGCTTCACCTTTCTTTGCGTGGGTCTTGGTCGCCCGTATGTACATGGTGTCTGCAGGTCAATGCCGACTCCAAGATAGTGCATGGGCGCACCTGTAGCAAGTCCCCACCAACAATCCTGGCACTACACTGGCCTTTTTCAGCCGAATACGCTAAACTTCACGCATTCTTCACCATATAGCCGAGAAATACGGCTGAAAAGGGGCTGAAAAGGGCGAAAAGTGGGCTGGGAGTACCTGGTTTAGCCCCCCTTCGGCCACGGTTGGTTCCCAAAATGGCGAAGTCGGGGTAGGCGCACCCAATAAAGGGTGGCACACGCCGCAGTGCAAATGGACTTCCATTCGATGTGTCTCGCAGAGCCACTGCGGAGAGAGCTGCTTAGTTGACGTGCTCCAATTTGCGGTATGCGCGCGACGATCTCAGGCGCTGTGCGGGGTGCCCCTCCGGTCGTTCATTGCCGTTTTTCGGGGCCTAAAACATTTCCGATAATAACACTTATCGAACGTAACTGCCATGAAGGCCATGACCCCCACCAGCATGCTGGCAGAGGCGCTACGCGCCTGCCAGGCCGCGCTCATCAGTGCTTCGCTCTCGGCCAATACTCGGCGCGGGCCTACCGCCACGGGTGGGAATCATAGCTGGGGGATCAGCCTGACCCCGTCGACTAACGCTCGGGTGCAGTCGAAGAGGTGGGTGGGCAGGGCGATTCCAGGATCTCCTTGACCAGGGTGTGCAGGTCCTGGAAGTGACTGAAGTACTCGACAGTCCTGTGCCGTAGGACGTGGTTGGCAAACTCGGTCTTGCGGCCCTTTTGGAACGCGCAGGCCAGCACCTTGCCGTCGGCGCTTCTTACTTTCTTGAACGAGAACGGGTCTGATATACTTCTTTTCGTCGGGAGCAGAAGACGCTAGGTCATTGATGTCTCATGATTCTCCCGTGACAGCACGCATCCACTCTTGCGAAGGCAGAGTTGAGACCTGGCCGGCAGTCACGAAGGCTCGTGTCGTGCGGAGTTTGCAGGGGTGGCTACAGGTTCGTGATTCAAGCGCAGTCTGCTCGGTCACTTCGAATCATGTTCGGAGGATAGACGTATTTGGCGAGAATCGGAAGTCCCTTTCGGGCCTTGTGCCTATTCTTCGCCAAATGCCTCCCCTCATAGAACGATCGCCCGTTGGCTACGCCAACCACCCAGGGGGGCGGGTACGGCTTTGACGACTGGTCGAGCAACGTAGCCGTGCGGGCTTCCAGGTGATCATCAACGACGTGTAGATCGGCATGACCATCGATGGCTTCCCGAACGGCACGCCCGACTACAGGAGCGAATCGAAGGCGAACCGATTCATGGACCCGCTGAACCTCGGAGGCGTCGAGTTTTCACCAAGAGCATCCGACGTCATCTCCCGGTCCGTCGCGGTGCAAGGCGGCACCTTCAACTTCAGTGACGGACGATCCGGCGGCCGAGCGGGCCTACACCGCGTCGAACACCATCGGGGAAAACGGCGACCAGTGGTTCTCCATGCGGGTCGACACGGGACCGTTTTTCGGCGGAGAGACGCGCGCCTGGATCGCTGCGGTCTGGTACGAAGCGGCCGACTGGGTGTATGGCTCGGCGTGGTACGAACGGGAGCACGTCGCCGCCAAGCTCGTTTTTTCGCGGGGGCGCCAAGATCTCACGGGCTACATTTCCTACGATGCCATCCACGAAAATACCTACCTCCGGCTCTACGTGAAGTCCAACTTCAGGGCCATTCCGCGCTGGGGCCGGCTGGTCGGCGACTGGCCCGGCGTTCTGTACCTGAACCAAGGCTACTGGCCCGACTGGCAGACGCGGCGGAGCCACGCGCTTACCTACGTCCGGGCGGACTGGTCATTCAGCGAATTCAGCTCGCTGAGCGCGGGCACGTACTACTACCACGACCGGGGCCGCGGCGCCGGGTGTCCCCGTATATCGTTCTTCTCACTCCAGGCGCGGACGAGGCGGCGGCCCGCTGACGAAACCAGGTAACCGAGATCGCGAATACCAACTACAAGCTGGGTCAGGACAACGTCCAGGTGTTCGGCCTCGACATCCACAATCCGGTCTTTGTCGTCTCCAGCCTCGCCATCATTGCGTTCGTCGCTGGGGTACTGGCGTTTCAGGCCGAGGCGACGGCAGCCTTTGGTGCGCTGCGCGCGTGGCTCTTGCCGACGTTCGACTGGGTGTTCATGGGCGCGACCAACATCTTCTTACTCTTCTGCCTGCTCCTGGTGGTGACGCCGCTTGGCCGCGTTCGTCTGGGGGGCGCGGATGTCCGGCCGGACTATTCTCGATCGAGTTGGTTCGCGATGCTGTTCGCCGCCGGGGTGGGCATCGGCCTGATGTTTTTTGGGGTGTCGGAGCCGGTGGAGCATTTTCTGCAACCGCCGCTCGGGCTCGAGGCGGCCGACACGGCGGCAGCCCGCCTCGGCATGGCCAGCGCCATCTTCCACTGGGGCATCCATGGGTGGGCCATCTACGCGGTGGCGGCGGTGTCGATCGCCTTCGCGTCGTACAACCTTGGGCTGCCGATGACGCTCCGGTCGGCGTTCTATCCGCTCCTGGGGGAGTCGGTGTGGGGACGGTTCGGCCACGGCATCGACATTCTCGCCGTCTTCGCCACACTCTTTGGGCTGGCCACGTCACTCGGCCTGGGCACTCAACAGTTGGCGGCGGGGCTGGCCCACCTATGGGGCACGGAGACGACCGACACCATCCAGGTCCTGCTGATTGCCGGCATCACCGGCATGGCGCTGACGTCGGTTATCAGCGGGATGGAGAAGGGGGTCAAGCGGCTGAGCGAAGTCAACCTGTGGCTCGCCATATTGCTGCTGGCGTTCGTGCTGACGGTTGGCCCGACGCTCGACATTGGCAGCCGCACCTTGGCCAGCCTCGGCCAATATATTGCAGCGATCGGACCGCTCAGCAACTGGCTGGGCCGCGAGGACCTAGACTTCATGCACGGCTGGACGATATTCTACTGGGCTTGGTGGATCTCGTGGTCCCCATTCGTCGGCATGTTCATCGCACGAATCTCGCGCGGCCGGACGGTGCGCGAGCTGATCACCTGCATGCTGATTATCCCGACGCTGACTATCGCGATCTGGATGAACGCCTTCGGTGGGACTGCGGTATCGCAGTACGTCGACCTCGGTCATCTCGACGTGGTCGCGGCCGTGCAGGCGCAGCAACCGGAGGTCGCCCTGTTCGCGCTTTTGGAGACGCTGCCGCTTGCGAATGTGACGGCGGTCATCAGTCTCGCGCTCATTGTGGTGTTCTTCGTCACCTCTTCGGACTCAGGATCGCTGGTTATCGATACAATCACCGCCGGCGGCAAGCTGGACGCGCCGGTCCCCCAGCGCGTGTTCTGGTGCGTCTTCGAGGGACTGGTCACCGTCGCACTGTTGCTCGGTGGCGGCCTCGTGGCCGCACAGGCGGCCATCACCGCCGCCGGACTTCCTTTCGCGCTGGTGCTGATCGCCCTGTGCTACAGCACCTGGAAGGGGCTGCGCACGGCACAAAAAGGCCGGACCGGTTGACCCGACAAAGGCAGCCACTGCAGATGCAGCCCAATTCGGCTGAAGTCCTGGATGGTGTTCGTGAAGTCGGGTTCGAATCTACAACCCGGGCTCGAAGGCCATGCTCATGTGCCTAGTTTGTCGAGCCCGTCTCACCGATTGGATTCCCTACCATGTTCGGCGTCCTGCCCGCCTCCCCAGTTGAGGACCATCCGCGACTCGCGCCCGGCTTGATGTTCAGGCCCCGAAGTCTCCCTTCCGCTCTTGTGTTTCTCTCCACTCCTGGAGAACGAACCCGTCCGTCAACAACCCCGCTCCCCGGATGGGCACGGCCGCGCCGAACTTCCAGATGGCCTTATAGCCCGCCGCCAGTTCGTCCGCGCACGCCTGCGCTGTAGCGACGAAATGCAATATTTGGCACCGCCGGATTTTCAGCTGCGTGGTCTTTCTCAGTCCCTCGCAACGCCTGCGGCGTGCAAGGTCACACCTGCCACGGGTTCCGCCAACGGACCGTAGGCTTTCATGTGATCGTGCTAAGAAGATGCGGGGCAATTGTCGGCACAGGCGAGTTGATCCAAGATCTACAATACCTGTAAAGCGCAATGAATCATATGGTTACTACGATGTAGGAACGTCGTCGATATCGGATGACCCGACTGCCGGTGCCGGTATCACCGCGCCACACGTGCGTTCCCCTCACACGCGGGTATGATCTGGGCTGAACTCGTATAGGGACTTGGGGATGGACGTATTCCGTGCACATGCGGTGATGATGCGTCGCAACAACTTGTAAAACGAACTAAATGGACGCGCTCTCCGCATACGTGGTGACGATCCGCGATTCTCATCGCGTCCGGGCAGGCCAGCGACGTGCTGGCTCTGCACAAAGCGTAGGTACCGCGACCGGTAGGGAATCATTCAGGCACATCCATGTAAGACTGCGCTCAATGAAGGCGTGATGCGAATTGCGCAGCCCAAGGGGCCAGGATGTACATTCAACGGCTCGGGTGTTTGGACTCACAGTATGGTCCGGTCATTTGCCACCGTTTTGCCGGGTGAAGGTACAAGGCGCGCGGCCTGATTGTTCAAGGCCGCCGGACTGCTACTTGGGATTCTCGTACCCCGTGAATATCCGCGTTTGCCTAACCTAGAACTCAACGCCCATCGCACAGCTATGGCAGACTCTGAAGGTCGACACCTCAAGATAGCCTTGGTCACGGATGTCTTCGCCGGACCGGAGCATGCTACCAGGCTCCGCGAGCGTCTTGCAGCGGCCAAAGCGCGGCAAGCAAAGCTGGCTGTGTTGCCTGAAATCCCCATGAACGTATGGTCTCCGGCCACGCAGGTGTTACGGGACTATGACGCGGAATTGCCTGGCGGCAAGCGGGAGCAGCAGCTGTCGGCGGCCGCAGCTGAGTGCAGCATTGCCGTTCTTGGCGGCACCATACGATGCGACCCGTCTTCGGGCATGCGATACAACACTGCACTGCTGATTGATAAGACTGGAGTCCTGGCTGCTTCCTATGAAAAGCTGCACCTGCCAGAGGAGGAAGGCTTCTGGGAAACCAGTCACTACGTCGTAGGCCGTTACCCCCCGCAGGTAACGCGCGCGCTTGGCGTACGACTCGGCGTCCAGATCTGCTCCGATGCCAACCGGCCTGTTGGGGCACAGCTCTTGGCTGCGGAGGGCGTGGAGGTCATTCTGGCACCACGCGCCACGTCGGACGCGACCTATGACCGGTGGCGGTTGGCGTACCGCGCGATGGCGCTAACAGCCAGTGCGTACGTGGTATCCGTCAACAGGCCGGGCCCCGAAGCGGGCGTGCCTATTGGAGGGCCGTCGTTGGTAGTCGATCCCGAAGGTGCCGTGATTCTTGAAACTACAGACCCCGTAGCTGTAGCCACTCTGGATCTGCGCTGTGTGGCCCAGGCAAAGCGCGGATACCCGGGGTATTTGGCATTCCCAACGGACGTCTATGCGCATGCCTGGCATGATCACCAAAATGACACGTAGAATGATGAACAAAATGCTGGTAGCACTTTTGATCGGGGCTTGGCCGTCAGGGGTACTAGCTCAGGACTTTGACGTGGCCGGAGCCATTGAGCAGCGCGGCAGTGCATACTTCGACATGGCCCGCCAGATCTGGGAGTGGGCCGAGGTAGGCTATCAGGAGACGCGTAGCTCCGCACTCCTGCAGCAGGCGCTCGCGGGCGAAGGCTTTGAGATCAGTGCCGGCGTGGCCGGCATCCCTACGGCCTTCATAGCGGAATACGGTACGGGTGCACCCACCATCGGTATCTTGGCCGAATTTGACGCACTGCCAGGTATTTCCCAGGAAGCCGTAGCAGAAAGAAAGCCCCTGGCCGCCGGCGCAGCCGGCCACGCTTGCGGGCATCACCTCTTTGGTGCCGCTTCGGTTGGGGCGGCGGTGGCCGTGAAGGAGTTCCTTACCCAGCGCGGTGGATCCGGCACAATTCGCGTATATGGCACGCCCGCGGAAGAGGGTGGGGCGGGAAAAGTCTATATGGTCCGAGAAGGCCTGTTTGACGACGTGGACGCCGTACTGCACTGGCATCCAAGTGACCGCACCGATGCGAGTCCAATGACGAATCTTGCCAACAGGTCGGCAAAGTTTCGCTTCCATGGGCGATCAACACACGCAGCAGGTGCGCCCGACCGTGGCCGTAGTGCACTCGATGGCGTGGAAGCCATGAACCATATGGTTAACCTTATGCGCGAACACGTGCCTCAGGAAACGCGGATTCACTACGTGATCACCCACGGCGGGCTGGCGCCTAATGTGGTGCCCGACTTCGCTGAGGTCTACTACTATGTTCGGAATCCCAGTGCTGCCGTGCTCCAGGAAATCTTCCCACGCCTCATAAAGGCGGCTGAAGGCGCGGCCCTTGGCACCGGCACCACGATGGATTATGAGATTATTCACGGAATCCATAGCGTTTTGCCCAACAAGGTCCTGTCCAAGACGATACACGCTAACCTGCAGGAATTAGGCGGCGTGCAGTACAGCGAAAGCGAGCTGGCGTTTGCGCGTGCGATCAGAGCCACGCTAAATGATCCGGACCTCGACCTCGGCTCCCAAGAGACCATCCAGCCCTTTGCGCCAAAGTCGGATATGACCTCTACGGACGTTGGAGATGTCAGCTACGCAGTGCCTACAGCGGGGTTTGATGGTGCAACGTGGGTGCCAGGCACAGCCGCGCACAGCTGGCAGGCGGTGGCCGCAGGTGGCATGAGCATTGGTGGCAAAGGACTTACGCTGGCCGCGAAGGCACTCGCGATGACCGCCGTAGACCTTTATGAACAACCGGCACTCTTGAAAGCCGCACGGGCTGAGTTTGACGAGCGCCGAGGGCCCGAATTCAAATACCAGGCACTGGTGGGGGATCGGTCTCCGCCGCTGGATTACCGGAACTAGGCGCAAAGAAGAATCGGCGCACCAGATGCTCAGGTGGCGGGGCGCTTGCCTGCGTACCGATGGCGGCGCACAGCAGCGAGGCCAGAAACCCCCAGATCAAAGGGTCCAGGCCCAATGGCCGCACCGGCGTGATTTCGCCAAGGGTCGCGAAGCCTATGACATACAGTGCCAGGTACACCAGAAAGCCACCGACCATGGAGGCCAGCGCCCCTAGTTTGCTGAATCGCGGCCAATAGAGCGCCAGTGCCACGGGTCCAAGAAATGCTACGGCCAGGCCACCACCGGTAAACACGATGATATACTGCAGGAACTGGGGCGGGTAGAGCGCCCATAAGCGCTACCTTGTTTATCTGACACGATTCCTGTATGTTGCTTTGGTTTACCTGGAGTCGAGGTAACCGGGGACACCGATGCCGCTTGCAGTAGACATCCGGGTGCTGGATTCGCAAGGGTCGGGCCACCTTCCATCCTGTGCACCCATGACCGGGATAAATGTGTAGCTACTTCGTCGCTAAACGATTGACGTCTGATGAAGGGAACCGTTACCAGAGCGCCGGATGACAAGGACTGGGGCGTGCTGGCGTCGTTCTTGCCTGCGAATTGGCAGCAACTGGCCGTGAATACCGGCGCACTGCGCGGGCTGCGTAAGGATAAGTCACCGGAAAACCTCTTGCGGACGCTGCTGATCCACTTGGGATGCGGGCACTCACTGCGGGAGACCGTCGTGCGAGCGCGCCAGGCTCATCTGGCCGACTTATCGGACGTAGCCCTGCTCAAGCGGCTGCAGAAGTCACGGAACTGGCTCTACGCATTATGCATGGAGCTATTTAAGGAGCATGGCATTGAGGTATCTGCCAGCGAGGGGCTGCAAGTACGGGCGTTCGATGCTACCGTAGTACGGGAGCCTGGCCGCACGGGATCAATGTGGCGGTTGCATTACAGTGTTACCCTGCCTTCACTAGGCTGTGATTTTTTCAAGTTAACTGGAACGAAGGGGGCGGGCACGGGTGAATCATTCAAGCAATTTCCCGTCCGTGCGGGTGACTACATACTGGCGGACCGCGGCTATGCGACCGGTTCTGGAATTCAACATGTGGAGACAGCCGGCGGCTACGTGACGGTGCGCGTGAATACCGGTGCGTTGCGCTTTGAGACGGAATCCGGCCAGCCCTTTGACCTGTTAGCGTCGGTGGAGTCCTTACAGCAGGCTGGGGCTGTGGGAGTCTGGAGCGCAGCCGTCAAGGCAGAGACCCCCGTGAAGGGCCGTATCTGTGCGCTTCGTAAAACGGATGAAGCGATTGAAGAGGCGCATACCAAGATCTATCAGACGGCTCAGCGGAAGGGAAAGAAGCCACGGGAAGAAACCTTGCGCTACGCCCGGTACGTCATCTTATTCACCACCTTTCCAATGGAGATGTTTTCAGCGATCGCCGTGCTCGAGTGGTACCGACTACGCTGGCAGGTTGAACTGGTGTTCAAGCGTTTCAAATCGTTAGCCCAGCTGGGCCACCTGCCGAAATTCGATGACGAGAGCGCGAAAGCTTGGCTGTACGGGAAGTTGCTGGTCGCGCTGTTGACCGAAAAGATCGTCCGTCACGCACGGACACTTTCCCCCTGGGGCTATGATGTGCGGGCGCACGCCCAGTACATGGAGGGAATTCAAATTCGCCCTCAACCAAGTCGCGCGGGCGGTTGAGCCGGGATACTCCTTGGCCGAAATGATCGAGCAATGGCCCGAAATCTCGGGAATGTTGGCTGCGCCTCCAAGAGCTAGAATTAACCAAGTTGAGCGTTATTTCCCCAGTATTTAAACAAGTTAGCGCTTATGGGTAGAGCGCCCCCGCTGCAGCCATGACTCCAATGACGATGGTGCAGCCGTAGCTCATCCGCCGCAGGGTTTGCTCGCGTGCTGTAGGGCGCACGTTTTGCTGGTAAACGTCCCTCACGACGCTTGAGGTGATCATCAGCATGAAGCTGTCTACCGTACTCATCGCGGCTGCAAACGGCGCCGCTATGAGCAGCCCCGCCAGCCACGGAACGTGCGCACCATCGGCCAGCAGGAAGGCCATCACGGGCATGATGCGATCCGGCGTTTGGTCCAAGCCGGGCGAAAGGACCCGTGCACAACAGAAAATGATGACGAGCGGGACGTAGATCAGCGTGAAGTAAATCGATAGCGCTGCAATGCCACGCTTGAGGGTTGCCGTGTTGGAAAATGCCATCAGGCGCACCATGTTGCCTGGCTGTCCAGTGCCGGACAGTGCCCAGAATGCGAAGAACGATACCGCCAGGCCGAGTGGTAAGAACCCGTTGGGGTCAGCGGCACTGGGGCCGGGAGCACTGACATATACGCCGGACTGTCCAGCGCCACGCTCGTACGCCGAAAGGCCCGATACCTGTGGTTTAACAAGGGCCGGAAGGGGTGGCAACCCGCTTTTCATGATTCGATCCTGCTCCAGTGGTGAAATGATTTCCACAACCTTGACCGGACCAGATTCCCGTGCGCCAGGCAGGACAATGGCGCTCTCGTTGGTGCGAAAGAGCCGCGTACCGATGCTGAACCAGGTGTCGGCCGCGATTCTGACGCCTTCCGGCGGGGCAGGGGCTTGCGTCACAAACACGGCCTCACCCAGGCGCGGAGTCTCCATGATTCGCATCATCGTTGTTGCATTCTTGAGACCCCCCACTTGCCAGAGTGCGAGCACAAGCATCACCAAGACACCCACGACCATGACAAAGCCCTGCAGGATGTCGGTCCACACGACCGCCCGAAACCCTCCAAAAGCCGTATAACCCACCACCAGCACCGAAAACATCAGCAGTCCAAGCACATATTCCGCGCTCACACCCTCGGGCACAATCTACGGTACCGTGCGGGCCAGGCCCAAGGCCGCTTGCTGAAATGCCGACACGTTTCCCAGCAGCTGCTGCATGATGAGCGTAGCCAGTGTAAACTGCGGAATGAGGTAGACGGTGAGCAGGAGTGCCAACAGCACCGTGCTGATAAGGGCCAACGAGCGGCTGTCAAAGCGCTCGCGCAGCACATCGGGGACCGTGATGGCCCCCGTCAGGCGTGCGACATGGTTCAGGCGCTTGCCAAGAAGGTCCATCCCGCACAAAGGGAAGATCATGTAACTTGCAATCCAGAGTGCGAGTACCCACCCGTGGGCATAGATGAGGGACGGAAATCCGGCGAAGGATCCAGCGGAAGCGCTGGTGGCGCCAAACGTCAACGCCAGAGCTATCATGCCCAGGCCGCGGCTACCCAGGAAGTACTCGCTCAGGAACGACTTTTTTGATCCGACACACGGTGCGCGAACCACGCCAGCGCCAGCACCACTGCTGTGTACAGCAGAAAGGCTCCAAGCGTGGCGCTGGCCCCGCTACTCATCGTGCATAAACGACAGGCTGAACCACACGCTGAATGCCGTGGCGGCGCCCCAGGGTACCATCACACCAAAGAACACCCATCTCGGTATGCCCCAGACAAGGGATACCGTGTCCTCCGTGTAGCCCAGCAGCCAGCAGGCACCCACGGTCCATAACAAGCAAACCGCCCATGACAGTAAAATGATGGCGGCTTCCTTGCGTGCACGCAGAAATGCAGGATCCATCATTCGGGGAGTAGCTCTACGATGAGCTCCGTCTCGGTCGTTGCGCCCAGCGGGAGACTTACCATCCCCAATGCCGACCGGGCTCCTACACCTGCGTTCCCAAACACCGCGCGGAGCAATTCAGAAGCGCCATTGATCACCAGGTGCTGGTCGTGAAAGTCGGGATCGCTGTTGACAAAGCCGGTAAGTCGGACCACGCGCGCGATGCGCCCAAGTGTTCCGAGGGCGGAATGCAGCTGCCGCAGGTTATTAGCCGCGCAGAGGGCTGCTGACCTTTTAGCCTTTTCTATACTGACCATCGAGCCGACTTTGCCTTTGTACTGCAGCTTGCCGCCCGTTACAGGCACGGCGCCTGAACAGTAGGCGATATTGCCAGTGATCACGACAGGCTTATAAATTGCCGCAGGGGGCGCGGATTCGCTGAGCGAATAGCCCATTTCCTCCAGTATCTGGTCGAAGGTATGCATGGATTCAAGGGTGGTAGGCTACGCTTCGGGCAATACAGCTCTAAAAAAGCGCAGCCAGTTCTTGTAGAAAATAGCATCTACCTCTTGCGCACGATAGCCACGGTCCAGCAGTATGTCCTCCAGCTTGTGCACGTCAGTGATGCTACTCAGGTCATGCGGCGTCTGCTCATTGCCAAAACCGCCGTCCAAGTCTGTTCCTATCGCAGCGTGGTTCGCATTGCCGGCAATCTGGCAGATGTGGTCAATGTGGTTAGCCACTAATTCCAGTCCCACGACCTCTGGTGAGGTAATGCCTCGTTGCCAGCCATGGTAAAGCATCCAAGCGTCCATGGCAGCCCCTATGACAGCGCCGCGTGTAACCAGGCGCCGAACCTGGTTGTCGGATAGTTGCCGGTAGCCCGGTACGAGTGCCCGGCAGTTGTGATGGCTCGCCAGAACGGGGATTGCACAAATTCAAGTTGGGAATTGGAAAGTTGCTGTGGAGGTGGACCCTAGCCTCCACCACTCCTTTCCAACCATATGAACCCCTCACAGCCTGTTTTGGGGAGCACTGAGGCGCCTGCAGACGCCCAGATCAATCCCTCCGGTGACGCGCGGCGGCTTCTGATGAAGCTCTGCACGCACATACTGCAACAATTGACCACCGACTGGCCCATTCCGGCAGCGCATCAGCAGCCGGTGCCACCGCCCGTAGTGATCAAGGCTTCTGCTGCGGCCCAGGACACAAAGCCAGACTCGGCGCAGTTGAATGAAGCGTGGCAGCTGTTGCATTCGCGCAGTCTGCAAGACGACCCGATCGTTGCGATCTGGCTGCGCGGGCTGTGCCCACGCGGCGTTAGCATCGTTCTTGGAGCGGGTCTGACCATCACGGGCTATCGCCGCATACTTGGCCTGGTAGCGTGCTACCCTGAAAACGTCTCTGCTCTTACGTCCTTTGTGCAGTCGCTGTGCGATCGTGGTCTTTCGGCCGCCGATGGGCTGCTCTGTGTGCTGCCCAGCAGTACGGGACTTCAATCGGCGGTGCGCCAGGTGTTCGGCCCCAGGGTCGCTATACAGCGCTGTCTCAATACGCTGTTGGATCAAGTCACCTGTGGTCTTCCGGAAGACCTTGTTCCTGTGTATCGCAATCGCCTCCGCCAGGCATGGAACGGGTTCGATGCCCGGGAAGCTGAACGCGCACTCACCCGTATTCACCAGGACTTGACGCGCGTCAATCGGTCCGCAGCGAAGGTTTTATGGGAGGGCCTGGAGCAATCTCTGACGATTCAACGCACGGGCATGCTGCTCAAGCTCGACCGGGGGCTGCGCGTGATGCGCTTCATGGATGCCATCAGTCGCAGGTTGCAGACCCCGGCCAGCGCCGTTTTCCAGCAACGCGAACAGATGGCACTGGCACTGTTGGAACACGAGGCTCAGCTGCGCCGTGTGGCCCATGCGGCCCATCTGCCACAACTTCGTGAGATTCTCATCAACCTCAACGCCGTATGATGACCCATACCCCTATGCTGGATCAATCACTCATCGAGGACCTTCGCGGGCTTGCGCAAAGGAATTTCATCGGCCTGGCCAGCTGCCTTGGAAGTCTTGATCATCTTCTTACCAAGATGGCCACATGGGTCATGGAAGCCGAGGCCCACTTCATATGCGGCGCACGTGGGAAGCACCATAAGACCGGCTTTCAGCGCTGGGGGGCGAATCCGGGTTCCATCCGCGTCGGTTTGGAGCGCATTGCGGTCCGCGTTCCGCGCGTGCGGAATGTACGAACCCGAAAGGAGCGTCCTCTGCAAACGTACCGCCTCTTGCGCGAGCGTGGGCTTATGGACCGGGAAAGCGTGACACGAAGGTTGCTGTGTGGACTGTCGCGGCGCAATTACAGGCAGGCGGCCCAAGTCTTCACCGATAGTCTGGGGTTGAGTGCCAGCAGCATAGGCAACGCCTTCATGTGCGCCGTGATAAGGCGCTTTTCTCTGGTGGGTGCGAATCCCATCCATCATCTGTCGCTCCAGGTGGTAGCGGCCAAGGCGGTTTATGGAGGTAACGACATGGACTGAAGCACTTTGGCAAAAGGATCGCTTTGCGATTCAGCGAACGTACGGGCCGGAACGCGTAGTGAATGCTGAGCAGGCCTCGAAACTGCTAATGCGAAAGCCGACCCTCCATGAAGTAGGGGAAGGCCGCCGGCAGTTCGGGAAGCGAGCGACACAGGCACCGAGCTGTTTTCGCCGGGGTAATGGCACTGGCACGTACGGAAGATGAGAAAAGACGCAACACGGGAAACCCTGTTGATGGTGGGCACACCAACTGGAAGCTCGCAAGAGCCAGGCTGGGTCAACAGGGCGGCGGAGTGGCCCGTACTACCGTGGAAGCGGGGTAATGTCCGCAGAGGGAAGGGGCCGCAGGTGCGGAGCGGTGTTCAAAGAGGGAAAGGCCTCGGCAATGGCGTAGTCCTAACAGCCGGTTTACGGTCGGAGACCTCAGAGACATCACATGCGAAAGTGAAGGAAGCGCGCTCCGGCTCTGCCGGGGAGCGTGGCAGTCAAGGCGTAAACAGGCTTGGCTCCGAGTCATCAGGGGTGTCGAGTAGGCGATGGAGGGTGTCCCCCTTCATTAGGCAAAGCTCTTCGTTTCGGGCGACTTTTCCGAGTGCGAGATGCATGATCCGCCTGGAGAGCCCGGTGCGGGAAAACCGCACGCCGGGTTCGGTGAGCGGCGGGCGGAAACGCGCTCCTCGGAGTGGCGCGCCGCCCGCCGACTCTACTACGCAGACGGCAGCGCTACTGAAGGCATTTGAGACGCGCCGATTCGATCAGCACACCTTTGCGGTGCTCCTGCTTGATGGCAAGTATTTGGCTGGTATGCAGATGATCGTAGCGATGGGCATCACGACCGAGGGCGAGAAGGTCGTACTGGGCTTTGCGGAAAGCCGTACCGAGAACAGTGCGCAGGTGGAGTCGCTGCTGCAGGATCTGTTGCGTCGGGGCTTCACCCATACCGACAAGCTGTTGGTACAGGTGGACGGCAGCCGCGGGCTTCGCAAGGGGATCGGCGCGGTGTTTGGGGATGCGGTCGAATTCCAGCGCTGCCAGTGGCACAAGCGTACCAATGTGACGCGTCACATCAAAAGCGAGCCAGCGGCCACGCAAATGAAGCGTCGGCTTCAGGCGGCTTGGGAGCTACCCACGTACAAGGAGGCACGGGCGGCGCTTGTGTCGCTGCATGAAGCGCTGCAGCGGTCGTGCCCGAAAGCCGCACGCAGTCTGGAGGAGGGTTTGGAGGATACGCTGACGCTTCACCGGTTGGGGGTGCGGAACCAGGCTGTCAGAGACAGTCTGAAGACGACGAACATCATCGAGAACCTCAACAGCATTATTGCGAACCGATCACGGAACGTGAAGCGCTGGGGATCATCGGGGATGCGTCAGCGCTGGTGCGGGGCGATATTCATGCAGTACGAGTCGAATCTGAAGCCGATACGCCGGGAGGACATGAAGGAGCTGACCCAGGTGCTGAGCACCTCCGGGGGTCGATGGGTTAGTGGGGATTCGGTCTGCCAGCCCCAAGGGGCTGCAAAGGCAACACCTGCCGCTGGATGCCCCCGCGCAGTAGTGCGCTGCTGACGCTGGCATAACGCAAAACCCGCAGCTGCCTGGACGCTCTGAGGCGCTGCACCCTGCCAAGATCGCCGCTTACGCGTGCGATCAGAGGATACCTGCGGGATATCGTGCCCGGAAAGTCACTCCACGAGCCTACCTACGCCCGAAAATCCGCGTGTGAGCACGCAATTGGGCCCACATAGGCATGCACCGCCCCATTTGCACCCACACTCTCGGCCCGAAGCGCAATCCATTGCCAAAAGATATCTACTTTGAGGGCCCATCTCGGCAGAAGCCGCCGAAACCCAACTAAATTTTGTGCAATCCCCCAGAACGGGCCCAGAGTAGCATTCGAGTGCCTCGTCCATGCTCTGGTCACAGAGGTGGGTAACATCCAAGGCAATTCCCAACTGCTCGAACCTTGCAAGAAGGGCGCGTCCTGCGGCTGATAGCGGCCCGTCCGAGCCCGACCCATGTGCAAACCTGCCAATTCCGTAGTGTGTGAGGCCAGCTGCACGCAGTCCATCACGGTACCACCACTCGGCAAAACCTGGATCCGGAATCGGATCGCAGCCCTCCATGCTCAGGATAACACCGATCGGACTACTCTCGGGGTCAGCCTGCCACGAGCTCCAATGGTCGTCAAGGTCTCGGGCGGAACGGAGAATTCGGAGGGTGCCGTGCGCCTCCTGCAGCCGATAGTAGGCGAGTTGACCTTGTGCGTGACCGAATGCAGCTGCCGGGCTGGCATAGTCCAGGTCAGTACGACCGAAGGTTTTGCGCTTGACCAGTGTGGCCCCAGTGCGGGCAAGAAGGGTCACAATGCAAACGGCCACCCGAGCTCGCCGCATTTCGGGGAAGCTCACCGTGGCATGACCGCGCCACCGCACATCCATCATGTGCGTTTCGGCGGCGCGCACTGACTCCAGTGGAAGCGAAAGGTCCCGGCCGAAATAGAGCGCATTCCAAGCCAGGTCGAGGTGGGCATCAAACAGCGGTCGCATCTGGCAGTTGCCGGCTGTGCGGCTAGTTCTCGCCTATGACATAAAAGCCGGCGCGCCGGATTAGCGCGACCGGGGGTCGAAACGTAATGGAGTCAACATACGCCGACCCGAAGTAGCCAAATCCGTTTTCGACGTTGGAAAATGATCCAGGCTCAACCAGAAACTCCTCATCGAACACGCCAATAGGAGAACTCCAATCCGAGTCACCCACATGAACGCGTAGCTTGATTTCGCGCAGATCAATGATCTCTGTCGTTACGTTGTTATCCTGATCAAACTCATTATAGATTGCCAGGAAGTCGTCAATGAGGTCGATCTCAATCAGGAAGCCACCGCTCTGCTGTTGGGGCCGCCCTACGTAGTTGAACAGCACGGATTTGAAAATCGGGTCGCTGCCTCCCTCGGCGAAGCCGACGACAACGTATTCGACATCTATTCGCGGCAGCGTCGGCGGATCTCCGCGCACAAAGATGGGCATGAGTGCTTCGCGGGGTCTCAGCGTATCGGCCTCGAGCACTTCAAGCTCAATGGGACCCGGTACGGTTGTCGTGGCCGAGGACGTTTCGCCATCGGATCGCGCAACCTCCAGGCGATAGGTCTCTCCGCCCTGCGGCCGAAAGGCCGCCCAATACACATGCCGATAGTCGCCATCGTCCAGCTGAATCACGCTGTCCTGCCAGATTTGTTGCGCACCGGTTTGAATCAGGGTAGAGGTCACACTGGCGTCAATGGGCTCCGCCTGCACTAGCATAATGTTGCTCTGAATCTCAAACACCCGCACTCCGTGCGTATCGGCCTGGGGGTTGATCAGGCCGTAGATCGAGTACGGCCGGTCCAGCCTTAGTCGTGTGTCGACGGCTTCCGTACAGCCTGTGAGCAGGACTGCCCCCAAGGCCATCGCTACGGTAACGTTGCAGGAATGTGTGCGTGTCACCGGGTTGAGAACTTCAGACTTAGCGTTGGGACAAAGGGCAGTTGGTAGCTGCGCCGGGTCGTGAAAAGGTCCAGCGCGAACAGGTTTCTGCGGTCGTACAAGTTGATAGCCCCAACCTGGGCGGTAATGCTATTGCCTTTAACCTCGAAGCGTCGCTCAACATTAACGTCCAGCCTATGATAGGTTGGCAGGATTCCACTAAAGGGAGGACCATAAATCACACGCTGATCGTCTGATACGGCGAAAATATCCTGGTAGCCATCCATATTCACAAAGCCGTCGAATCCGTAAACGAGGTTGAATGGCCTGCCCGATCCAAAATTCCAGCGGGCGCTGACCTCATACGCACCGAGCTTCATGTTGCCTACCACGTTAAGCTGGTGCCGCCGATCATGTGGTGGCCTGAAGCGTAGCCGATCTTGGCCAAACCATAAATTGATGGAGGGCTGTCTGGCTTCATATTCAACGGACGAGAGTCCGTAGTTGATGTACCCATAAAAGCGGGAATGCCGCACTTCCGCCCGGAAGTCCACCCCGATCACCCGCCCATCGGCACGCTGAAGGCGTGTAGTAAAGCGCGGGAATGACGTCCATTCTCCAATGAAGAGGTTGCTCAGTGTCTTGTAGAATCCTTCCACTGCAAATTCCAGCCCAGGTGACGGGCTGAATCGGTACCCGGCGAGCGCATGGACGGCGCGCGAGAGGTCGGTGGTCGGTGCACTGCGCCAGGCGGTGAATACATTGGTAGCATCACGCCTGTCGTTGAGCCCAAAAATCTCCTGGTGGTACACACCTGCAGCTGCGCTGAATTCGTGCTGCTCACGTTCCCATACTAGCCGTAGGCGCGGTTCCAGTATGTTCGTGTCTTCTTGCCCCGGAAACAATTCCCCGATGAGAGTTATCCGCGCGCGCAACTCAGGCGTGATGAAGAAGTCGGGCTCGATGTACAGGCCCGCCTTATGGCGCCGACTATAGCCAAACTCCACATCCTGGTACAATCCGCCAAGCTGCGAAGTGATTTGGGGTGCCCGCCAGTAAAGTCCCCAGTGCCACTCCGCGCGCTGATAGAAACTAGTCATGTTCACGGCGTAGCTGAAGCCCTCCGAGCGCGACCAGCGAACAGGATCGCCTTTTGGTCCTTGGTCCGTGTCCAGCCGGGAGTAGGAAAGCAGCACCTCCGCGACAAAGGGAAGTGCTCTGGGCAACACTACATAACGAGTGCCTATCGCGTAGTTCTTCCAGCCGACCTCTTCCAATATCCTGTCCTCCGAAGGCAGCCCGATGGCGCCGGAGTCGTGCGTAAACAGGCCGCTGACTGAAAGCTGGCTGGTCGGGCTTATGATCATGTGCACTTTGGCGAAAGCATCACCAAAGGTATACGGCAAGTCCTGCGACACGTAGTGCTGCGCAAACTGGCGAATCATGGACTGGCGCGCGGAGCCGATGATTGAGACGCGGTTGCGTACCAGCGGTCCTTCAAGCTGCACCGCGCTAACAAATGGCGCCACCGATACAGATGCGTCGTACTGACGCTTGTTGCCGTTGCGTGACTTGACATCAATAACCGATGCGATACGACCGGAGTAGGGGCCGCCATAGCCTGCCGTATAGATGTCGGCCTGGCGAATAATGTCGGAAGGAAAAGCTGAGTAGAATCCGAGGATATGCGACGGCTGATGGACGTACATCCCGTCAATGAGCGTAAGGTTATGCGAC
Source organism: Rhodothermales bacterium (assembly GCA_965262785.1). Classification (GTDB taxonomy): domain Bacteria; phylum Bacteroidota; class Rhodothermia; order Rhodothermales; family Bin80. Next base: position 3,291,511 of record OZ253559.1, on the reverse strand, counting down.
GGCTCGCCACCTCGTATGAAAAGCTGCCCACCACGGTCTCCCAGGCTTACGACTCCTGGCAGTGCGGTCAAGAAGCTGGCCAGATCACCAGAGATGTCCGGCATGGGGATCAGGTCAATGTCGCGAGGCGTGACAACTTGCTGGCCGGCCGTCACGCGTGCGGCGCCAGACTCGGGCTCTGCTTCCACGACGAGTGCGTCCAGCTCGCTTGCGATCGGTGCCAGGCTAAGGTTGAGCGCTACGCGCTGGCCCGCGCCCAGCCGGAGCGTGTCCTGATGACTGGTGTAGCCGACGTAGGAGGCCCGCAGGAAGTACACGCCAGGCGGAATCCGTGTTATGCTATAGATGCCATCAGTGTCGGTTAAGCTCCCGCGGAGGTCTCCGCCAGAGGACTCAAGGAGCACGTGCACTGTTGCCAGCGCTTCGCCGTTTGTCAAGTCGCTGATGAATCCCCGAATCGAAGCCAGTTGGGCCCGGACCTGCGTAGTGCCGGCAAGGGCAGCAACTGCAAGAGCAACAGCCACACACGACAAGCGAACGAAGTGGCGGGCAGACGGCCGATCGGTGTTACGCAACCATATCACAGCAACACTATAATAGTGAATAGGCACCGTTAGGTGGCACTGACTGTGCTTACTGGTCGCGCGGGCAGCAGCAGGCGCGCGGACATTCAGGGTGCTTGGGAGGATCACGAGGCGGCGCAAGGTTGCGTTTTGTATTCTGGTACCACACACTGCTGGTATTCGATACGAAGTCTCATGGAATTGTCACGACGCACCTTCCTGAGAACCGTTGGCGCTGTCGCTGCGGGTGCCGCACTGCCTGCCACCCTTCGCGGCACCCCGCGCCCTCCACGTGTAGCACTCCAGCTATACAGCATCCGTGAAGCCATGGAGGCGGATGCGGCCAGTGCGCTGGGCCGTGTATCAGAGATGGGCTATACGGCAGTGGAGACGGCGTTCTTTCCAGAAGGCTGGACCTTGGCTAAAGCCGCAGGGCTCTTGCGAGACACCGGGCTGCATGCCGTTTCATGTCACGTCGAGATACCCATTGGTGATCAAAAGCGTGTGTTCCTGGATACCGCTGAGGCGTTTGGCTGCGACCTGATGGTTTGGCACGGATGGCCGGAAGATGAGCGGTATCAAAGCATGGAGGGCATCAAGCGCCTTGCAGAGATTTACAACGAGGCCTTGGCTTTTGCGCAGGCCAACGGCTTGCGGTTCGGTCTCCACAATCACTGGTGGGAGCTGGAAGACGTGCCCGGGGTGGGTAAGCCCTTTTATGCTCTGCGCGATCTTGTTGAGCCGGAGATTTTTTTCGAGATCGACACCTATTGGGCCAAAGTTGCAGGCAGGGATCCAGCGCAGGTGGTGGCGGACTTTGGTGCCAGTGCGCCACTTCTGCACATAAAGGATGGTGCAGTGCTCAACGAGGAAGGTCCGATGGTTGCCGCGGGAGACGGAGTGCAGGACTTTCCGGCCGTTGCTGCTGCCGGTCTTGGGCACACCCAGTACATGATCGTCGAACTCGACAGCTGCGAAACGGATATGTTCGACGCGTTAGCCAAGAGCTATACGTACCTGACCGATTCAGGTCTTGCCACGGGCGAATCGTAACCGCAAAGCGGCCCCGGCGGCTGGAAGCGTCCAGTGACTGCTTAAGATGGGTTCGATTCCTGTTGGTATGTGCCCAGGACTAGTAGTTTGTTGACCCAGACCGCTCATGGCGGCATGCCCACCCTTTGTATTCCCGCAGCAAACGCTCTGGATACCGTGCCTAGGCTTCAATCGCTACCTGCTGCCGGTCAGTCCGAAGGCTATCTCTTGGCCAATGCGTGCCGTGGCAGCCGCCGCAAGTACCATTCGCGTGTGTCAGAGGCTGTGGTTGTAAGAGTGCAGGAAGTACCCTGCCAATTCTGAATCCGCCTCGCACGCCGTGGTGTACTAACTTATTCTAGGCTCGAATGGCTACGGCGACAGCACAGTCGAACCCAGTGTCCCTATGAAATCTCTATCTGCAGTCGGCAGTGGTCGCTCGGCCCCCATTGCTCCGGTGCATTGAGCGCACGCACGGTCAGAGAGTTGGCAATGCCCTCTGAGGCAAAGACGAAGTCCAACTGTCGCGTTGCCGTGGCTGGCGTCTGGCAATTCGAGTGGTAGGTTGGGACATTCTGACTATTCCTGGGAAGTTCGACGGGCCATGGATCAGCGATTCGCCCATTCGGGTGCTGAGGCCCGACAAGCCGTAGCCCCAAGGCCTTCATTCTCGTGAACAAAGTCTGGTAACGCCCAGCCCAATACCTGCTTCCATGTTCTTCATAGCCGTGTAGAATGTTCAGGTCCCCGGCAGCGACAATGCGGTGACTGCGTTGTCGTCCGACGAATGCGGACAGGTCGGAAACGATGCGGTGCGCCGAGGCGTCCGAGACTATCCAACTACTTCCAGTTGAATGGTGTGGTCTCGTCCAGGGCGAATACATGGAAACGAAAACGAAGGGTTTGCCGCCGGGCAGCCTCACGTGCGCGGCGGCGAGTGTGCCCTAGTGACTGACTGCAAGCTCCTTGGATTTGGCTTCGCCGATGGATTTTGCCTCGATCCATTCGACCAGAATGCGGTCCGATAGCCTTACGATAGCCGCGCGCCACGGACAGTTGCTGTCCCCTCCAGCCGTCAGCCAAGGCCCTGGATTCACCTCAATGCATTTGGCAACATCCGGCGGCGGCATCGCTGCTTCCTGCAGCAGCGCGAGGTCCGCACCCGTGTGGAGTAGGCGCCTCCAGCATTCCGAACGACGGGCGATGTTCCAGGAGATGATCTTCATGACACTTAGGGGTATGTTAAGTGACAAGCGTTGCTTGGGGAGAGCAGCCCAACAGCCTGCTGCTAGGCTCGGACCCTTACCGTACCCGTCAGGAGTTGCGGGTGTCCTGCGCAGCTAAAACCCGACGCGCAAACTCCAGCTTCGCAGCCTCGAGTTACATCGCTCCCCACCGGCCCCTGATGTACAGGGCACCAAACAAGGCTAGCTTGGCTCAGTCCAACAAAGAATAGTAAGCATTTGGTGCTTTGCGCCTCGCTTCAAAAGGGGAATATATACGTACCTATACAACGGTTGCCAGAACTCTACGTATAAAGGGGGAACATCAATCAAGATTGGGGACAGTGAAAAAGACAGCAGACGGGCCAAGGAAAATGTTCAGGGACGGCATGCCTTTGCGGCTGTCCCGGATGGCCTGTAATCCCTTGCACGGAAACTTCAGAGGCTTGTTATCTTAGCGTAGCCGGGCTCCAGATCGGATACTTCAGCACATTCTACAGCCAGAGAAACAGCCTATGGCACGGGAACTACGGAAAGGATCAGAAGCAAAAAGCGGCAAGCCGGCTGGAGACCAGGATATGATGGAGGAATATGAGGCGAAGCTCTGGCAGATGGCCGACGCGCTGCGCGGCTCCATGGATGCGGCTGAATTCAAGCACGTCGTGCTCGGCCTCATCTTCCTGAAGTACATCTCGGACGCCTTCGAGGAGCGTCACGCAGCGGTGCTGGCAGAGTGGGGAGAAGGCGCGGCAGAGGACCGCGATGAATACATTGCAGAGAACATATTCTGGGTGCCGCCAAAGGCCCGCTGGCTGCACCTGAAGGCCCAGGCAAGGCAGTCGACCATTGGCCAGACCGTCGATCGGGCCATGGCCGCGATCGAGCGCGACAACCCGGTGCTGAAGGAGGTGCTGCCCAAGGACTACGCGCGGCCTGCCCTGGACAAGCAGCGTCTCGGCCAGTTGATCGACATGATTGGAAACATCCGCGTCGGGGACGCTGAAGCCCGCTCCCGAGATGTGCTCGGCCGCGTCTACGAGTACTTCCTCTCACAGTTCGCCGGTGCCGAGGGCAAGAGGGGCGGCGAGTTCTACACCCCGCGCTGCGTCGTCAAGCTGCTCGTCGCTATGCTGAGGCCCTATCGGGGGCGGGTCTATGATCCCTGCTGTGGATCCTCGGGCATGTTCGTGCAGTCGATCGCCTTCATTCGTGCCCACGCCAACGGCGGCAAGGCGCATGGCGACATCTCGATCTACGGCCAGGAGTCGAACTACACGACGTGGCGGCTCGCGAAGATGAACTTGGCCATACGAGGGATCGGGGGGCAGATCGCCCACGGCGATAGCTTCCACAACGACCATCATCCGGATCTGAAGGCCGATTTCATCCTAGCCAATCCCCCCTTCAACGTCTCGGACTGGGGAGGCGAACGACTGGTCGAGGACAAGCGATGGCGCTACGGCATCCCGCCGAAGCGCAACGCCAACTTCGCCTGGGTGCAGCATATGGTCCATCACCTTGCACCGAAGGGCGTTGCGGGGTTCGTGCTCGCCAACGGGTCAATGTCGACGAATCAGTCTGGAGAGGGCAAGATCCGGAAGAACCTGATCGAGGCAGATCTGGTGGACTGCATGGTTGCGTTGCCGGGCCAGCTCTTTTACTCGACCCAGATTCCTGCCTGCCTGTGGTTTCTGGCGCGACGCCGCGAGCGACAGGGTGAGGTCCTATTCATTGACGCGAGGAAGCTAGGCCGGATGGTGGACCGGACGCACCGTGAGCTGACCGACGAGGACATTGCCCGGGTTGCAGACACCTACCACGCTTGGCGGACGGGAGAGGCGGAGGACGGTTACGCCGATGTTCCCGGCTTCTGCAAGAGCGCCTCCCTGGACGCGGTGCGCAGGCACGGCCACGTGCTTACACCAGGACGTTATGTCGGGATGGAACCTCAAGAGGATGACGGCGAGCCGTTCGAGGACAAGATGAAGCGGCTGGTGGCAGAGCTGCAAACACAGCAGGCCGAGGGGGCGCGGCTTGATGCCGCCATCGCCGAGAACCTCAACTCGATCGGCTTCGGGGGCCGGGAGTCTTGAGCAATTCCGACGAACGGCGCTGGCAGCAGCGGCTCGACAACTTCGGGACGGCTCTCGCACAACTGGCGAACGCCTGCGAACGCGAGCGGTACGATGACCTGGAGCGGGCCGGCCTGATCAAGACGTTCGAGTTCTGTTTCGAGTTGTCCTGGAACGTCCTCAAGGACCTGCTCTATTACGAGGGGCATGAAGTGAAGGTGCCGCGCGCAGTGATCCGCAAGAGCTTCGAGGTTGATTACATTGACGAGAGCGACTGTGAGACCCTGCTCGACGCCCTGGACAAGCGCAACCTGTTGAGCCACACGTACTGGAGCGACGTGGCTCGGGAAGCCGAAGCCCTGATCAAGGGACGCTACTGCCCTGCCCTGCTGAGACTCTACCGGACTCTCGATGCCATGCGGACGCCATGACGGGCGGTCTCAAGGACGTGCACCGTGAGGCAATCATCGCCGTGATCGCGGCCAATGATCGCGTGGAGCGGGCCGTATTGTTCGGGTCCAGGGCGACCGGAACGAACACCGTGTCGTCCGACGTGGACATCGCGCTATTCGGTGACCAGCTGACACTGACGGATCAGGCCCGTCTCGTGGCCGCGTTGGACGAGATTCCGATGGCGCAGTCGGTCGATCTGATTCTGTACGACTCGATACGTAACCGCACGCTACAGGAACACATTCGGGACCACGGCATCGAGTGGTTCGGGCGCCCAGAAACTAGGCGTGGCAACTACGCTGCGCCGCCGTTCGACACAAGGGCTCCGGAACCCTCCGAGAATTGATCAACAATGCAGTTCACCGAAGCATTCCTGATCAATCCTGCGGTTCCCATCGAACATGGTACCCCAACTCCCTTCGTGGACATGGCCGCGGTCGAACCAAATCTTCGTACCGTACGCGCGACAAGAGTCAGGAAGTTTCGAGGCAGCGGCTCCAAGTTTCAGGACGGCGACACCCTGTTCGCTCGGATCACGCCGTGCTTGGAGAATGGCAAGATCGCACGCTACCATGCCAACTCCGACCTAAATGTAGGGCACGGATCGACGGAATTCATTGTCGTTCGCGGCCGTTCGGGGGTCACCGAAACCGAGTACGCATTCTACGTTGCGCGGTCGGATCTGGTTCGGGGCTATGCGATAAGTCAGATGACGGGTACGTCTGGACGCCAACGTGTGCCTGCCGAGTCTCTGGCGCACCTAGATTTGGCGGTGCCACCGCTCCCCGACCAACGCGCCATCTCCCACATCCTCGGAACGCTCGACGCCAAGATCGAGCTGAGCCGGCGGATGAATGAGACGCTGGAGGCGATGTCGCGAGCACTGTTCAAGTCCTGGTTCGTCGATTTCGATCCGGTCCGAGCCAAGATGGAGGGCCGGGACACGGGCTTGCCGCAAGACATCACCGACCTGTTCCCCGGCCGGCTCGTGGATTCCGAGGTGCGGGAAATAACGGAAGGATGGATGGTGATCCCACTTGACTCAATCGCTCGTTTCCAGAACGGGCTCGCCCTTCAGAAATTCCGTCCCGCCGAGAACGAAGCACGATTGCCTGTGGTCAAGATCGCCCAGCTGCGGGCTGCCGAGGCAAACAGCGGAGAGTGGGCGAGAGCCACGATTAGGCCCGAATGCATCATTGAGGACGGAGATGTAATGTTCTCTTGGTCTGGAAGCCTCTTGATCAAGACGTGGTGCAGCGGGCGGGCCGCCTTGAACCAGCATCTCTTCAGGGTCACGTCAGCGAGATATCACAAGTGGTTCTACCTAGTGATTGACCGAAAACCCCCTTCGCCGGGCGTAGGGCGCGTAGGCGCAGTCGTTTTTTGAGTTCGTTCACGGTCCGCTTCGAGTGTTTCGGCCAGGCTGGCGTCTCTTGCGCACGGGCACGGGCAGTTTGCGGCTCGAATGGGGTTGTATTCCTAACGGGAGGGCATACGTGTCCCTTGCGCCCTATGCGGGGCCGCGAATTGGGGGCCTTTCTGCGAGGTGGTAGCGAGCCTACGCCGCGCGCTTTCGCCGGCGCCTTATGCGTGCCCGTTCCTGGTCGCGCACCAGGCAGCCCAGCCGGTGCACGTTGACCGCCAGCACCGACGGGCTCACCATCAGCGCGAAGTTCTCTGGACTCTTCTCCCGCACCAGCGCACCGCCGCGAAGTCCGAAATTGGCCAGACACGATTCGACGGCCGGATGCTGCTGCCGCGCTGCCTTGAACGCAGGCGCGCGCTCCCGCGCTCGCTCCACCAGAGAAAGCTTGCCCTTCTTCGGAAGCGCATTGACCGCCAGCCGCGTATCCAAAGCCTCTCGATTCTTCATACTGTGAAAGCCCCGGTCAAAGCTGCACGTATTGAATTCTGGAAAAGCTGCCTGAACCGCGTCAATGATCGGTACCGCCACCTCTACATCCGACGTGTCCCACAGGATGTGATAAGCCAAGATGAACTGGTGCTCATCTTCTACCACGGCAACTGGTAGGCCCAGCTCCGCCAGCACCCCGCCTTGCCTTTGCTGATCCACCGCGTGTGTGGCTTGTGGATGGAAAACACCTTCTCCGCATGCGGAATCTTCTCGCCCAACAGGATGCGTCGCCTGATCTGATCCACCAAAAGGTCCACGTAGCGCAGGTAATACGTGATCTCCGCTTGTGCCGCCGCCGATTTCTCCACCGTGGCCAGGGCATCCAGCAGCGTCCGGGCATGCGCGGCATTCTGTGTGCACCGGCGCAAGTACGCCTTCACTCCCTTCGGATTCTGCCGGTAGCGCGCGGCCGTCCGCACCCGGCTGAAGGCCTGGTATGCCTTCCTCGTGCGATCCGCATGCTTGCGCCAGCCTGCAAGACCGAACGCCGCAGCCGATCGTGCACTCACTCGTATCAGACCTCGAACCGCATCCCAGCACAGGCCCACATCGGTGGGATAGTGCACATGCGTCTTAACCACCCTGGAATCGCAACGACCGCGTAGCGCGGCCCCAGACTCTTTTTCTGGTCACCTCGTGCCCCGTCCGCACGATCAAATGGATCACCTCCAGGAGCAGCTCCGGCGTCAAAAGCTGCACGTTGTCCACCAGGCGCTGCCTGCTGTACTTCAGCGCATCAAACCCAGCCTCGCCATGCCCCAACAGCTCCCGCAGCAAAAGATCGTTGTTCGCCCGGTACAACAAAGCATCGTAGTCCAGATCCAGGCACTGCTTCACAATTGCAAACACGATGAGTCGCCATAGATCCATGCCCGGTCGTCCGACGTCTCTGCGCGTACCCGGCTGAAAGTGCGTCTTGAGAATCGTGAACAAGGCCGCACGCGATTCCGCCTTGCAGTAGACGCTCTGCAGACCCTTGAGCACCGCACTCATGTCGTCGCGCATTCTCGGGTCTATGACAATCTCCTGGATCGGCATACTGTCGAGTGCACGGCACTCCGGGACAATCTTGCGCATGGTTTTCTTGGCGAATCTGAGCCGTTTTGTGCCCTTAAACGTCCAAATCGGCTATACGTCCCTCATATTGGCCGCCACATGCAAGATATAACTGCTTGAATCGTCCAGACTTAAAGGATATTAGGACAAGCACTATCCATCGAGGGCCGCTTGCTTTGTGTGACGGGCCCTTAGCACTATTCTGGTGGGCCCTAATTCGGTGTAACATGCAAGATGCCGCGCATAGTCTGAGCGTGGCCGGGGAACGTGCAAACAAACGGGTAGTCGCCTGCCCTCAATGGCGCGCGGAAGTATATCGTCTCGGTCGTCTCAGGCTCCAGCAGCCCCGTATGATAGAGGACGTCATCGCCTTCAGGGACATAGGCCATGTCGTGGCCTGACAGCCCGAGACGCATCGCATTCAGGGCCACGGAATCGACGCGCCCTGGCATCGTGACAACGAGGTTGTGCAGCATGTCGTCGTTGTTGTTGAATGTCAACGCAACCCGGCTGCCAGCTGCTACCGTGAGCACATCCGTGTCGAACAGCAGGTTTGCAAGCGTGCCAACCGCAAGCTCCGTGTCCGCGTTGCCACCCCATGCGGCAGGCATCGTGGGTTCATGCTTTGCTCCCGTGGGGAAGTCGCCCTGAGGTTCTGGGAAAGATGCCTGGAGCAGCGCGCGGGCGGGCAGCGGGTCTCCTGCCGGGAGGCGGTTTAGCGTGTAGTAAGCCACATCGTGCAGAAGTGGCATGTCATTCTGGTCGCGTATGCCTGGCAGGCTAAGCTGGTATATGTACCCCTGCCGCATCCCTGACAAGGCGACGCGGGCACGCATGCCGTCATCGCTGACGGAAATCCCGCGGATCGAATGGTCTTGCTGACGGATGGGCGGACTGCCGTATGTGGAGTGGTACTTGTAGGTGAAGCTCTCCACGGCGTAAGCGGCCCGCTGCTGCGCGGACGACTCTGCCACCGGCTTGGTGAAAAAGAACTCGAATCCGTCCGGCATGGCGCGCACCTCCTTGACTTCAAACGGGATCGCACCGGTCCAAGTAACACGCTGAAGCCCGTATGGCGCCTTGCCAGTGGAGGCCCATCCGCGATTGGTCATCCCGACGAAGAGCGATCCATCTCCAGCCCATGCCAGTCGAAGAACGCCGGACGCGAATCCTTCAACAAAGGGAAACGCAGCCCCCTGGTATACGCCATCGACTTTTTCGAGGAAAATGCGCGTGATCTTGCTGTGCCCTTGGTCGCCAACCAAAAGCTGCCCGGAAAACGGCCCAAATCGTCCGCCGCTGGAGTCGGGCACAATGTCAGACGTGGAAATCCCCAAGATGGCGTGCGGGACCCACACGGCAGGAGGCTTCAGTGCCTCGACTTCGCGTGCGACCTCAAACAGCGGGGCGCCAGTGTCTGGTACGTCCTCGGGCCTGAGCGACAGGGGAGAGTCAGGCTCGCCAGTCCACCGCAGGCCCGCCGGGTTTCCTACAAAATCCCCCTCTTCGACGTGAGTGATGTAGCCAGAGCCGACCCAATCACCCTGGTTTTCGGCGTAGAACAGGGCACCTTCCATGTCCGTACCCATTCCGGCCGGCGAGCGCATGCCCGTAGCGATAGGCTTCATCGCGCCGTCGGCCGTGACGGCAAGCATCCAGCCGCGCCACGGGGAAAGGCTGGCGCCAAACCCTGTCCAGGCTAAGTTGAGCGCCACCACCATGGATCCGTCGGCTCGAAACAGCGGCCCATAGGAATACTCATGGTAGTTTCCTTCCAGGGGCCATGAATAGACGGTTTCGTAGGCATCGGCAACGCCATCGCCGTTGTGGTCCTTAAGCCGGGTCAGCTCGCTGCGCTGTGCGGTATACAACGCTCCATCAGAGTAGGCTAAGCCCAGTGCCTCATGGAGGCCATGGGCAAAGCGCCTGAAGTGCGGTGCACCTCCCTTCATGGTGGGATTGTCGACGATCCATATCTCACCCCGGCGCGTGGCTACCGCAAGGGCGCCACCCGGCATGAACGTCAATCCGCCTACTTCCAATACAATGCCCTCAGGAATGGGGATGGTTTCGATCGTGTAGTAATCGGCCTCCAAGGGCTGCGCATACGCCAGGAGAGGCAGGAATAGCAATGCAGCAGCTTGAAGCAAGAGTGAAGCTTTAGCAGTCATCACCAGACAAGAGAATATGAGACGCTGGCAGTGTTGTCCTCAAAACGAACCGGAAGCATGAGGGCATCTCCCGCATCCGTGCGGCGCACCTCAGCGGGTCCAAAGAGCTCGATGTAGTAAGAGCGATCATCAATATCATAGGCGCCTTCCTGGATCATCTTGATTGAAGATCCTTCGGCTGCCCGTACCCACAACGAGTCTGGCGGCACATGGTCCGTTCTGAACGACAGCGTGCGCCACAGATACGGCCCGTTTTCGGCGGGAGTCAGGCGATCTTCGATCTCAATATCCCCGAGTGCATAGCGAAACACCGGGCGCTGCTGCGCATCGAGCCGGTACCCCAGCGTTCGCAGCGAGTCTTTGGAATTCGGAACCGTAATGGGTGGGTGCCCCGGCAGTGATAGTACACTGCCTTGCGGTCTTGCCAGTTGGTCGTGGCCGCGGTTGTGCCACATGGCTGCGGCATCCACGAAAGGCCCGCGCCACGCATATAGCATTGCGGCGCTCGCCAAGTCCAGGACGTAATGCACGCCAGTGAGATCGCCTACGCTCACGGCGTGCGTCCGCTTGGCATCTCCGTGCTGGACAAAGCCACGCAAAATGGTGGGTTCGATTACCACAGCAACGGTGACCAGGCCCGGACATTGGCCGCGCATCGGCGCCTCCATGAGGGCGCGTGCTGGTGTGTTCGGTCCTTCAACGAGCAGCGTCACGCCCGGCGGGCGCCAGCCGGCCGACTTGTGGAAGACAAACGTGAAGGGATGCATGCCGACCTCCAGCTCCACCACACGCTCGACAGTCGTTGCGTTGATATCATGGCGCAGAATCTCCTCTTCGCCGATGGTCAGCACAGCACCACCAATCCTTTTGTCGCGAAAATGCGGATCCCCCGAGATCCAGTCGAGAGCAACGCTGAAGCGATGGGTACCCGTGCCTGTGAGTTGGATTGTGCCTGTGTATTCGATCAGCAGAGGCTTTGCCTCGTCAATTTTGTGCTCGCTAAGGTGGTCAACTCGGCCTTCCTCAGTGGGCGACTCCATGGCAGGAATCTCTGTATAGTCTCCAACAAACATGCGATAGTCCACGTCGAAGGTCTCGATTGGGGTCGTGCCATAGTGCTTGTAGCGGATGTTGCGAATTGCTACGGGCCCGTGGTCTCCCTGGATCATCAGCGGCCCGAGTGCCATCTCGTTGTCGAAGGCTGCCGCTCTGGTCGGTCCGGTGACCTCTACGTACTGGTGGAGTACGGCGCCGTTGAGCGTCACGAGCTCGAAGCGAGCATTCCGTACTTTGCGACCACTTGCGTCAAAGCGTGGAGAGCGGAATACCACGTGCAGCGACTGCCAAAGGCCAGGGGCGCGACTGGCATTGACACGCGGCGGGTGCCCTTCATAGCCGTATCCCGCAACTTCGTCCCACCGTTGGTAGATGCCGCCAGCATCGCCGAAGCTCGGGTTTGGCTTGCCCCATGAGTCAAGCAGTTGCACCTCATAGCGTCCCTGAAGGTAGATGCCCGAGTTGGACCCTTTTGGCAGCATGAATTCCAGCTCCAGCTCAAGGTCACCGTGAAGCATTTTGGTGAAGAGGTTGTCCCGGGCACCGTCTACTGGAAGGTTTACCAGAATGCCACGGCCATCCGTAGCGGAAAGTGACCACCGCTGGGTCCTGTCGCTTTCGACTGCCGATGCCAGACGCCAGTTGGCGCCCGCCGCCATGAAGGCGCTCATCGAGTCAAGGCTAAGCGGCGTTAGCGTCGATCCACCCTGGGCGGCCGCGAAGGGTGCCGCCAGCATGGCAAGGACGAGAGCTAAGAGTCTCATGCGTAAACTGGTTGTGGACGCATCATGCGTCGGGCTCGGCGAATTGGTATAGCCGCGCGGCATTCTGCCAGAAAAGCTGATCAAGTACCTCGTGGCCCACATCCATGCTCTCAATTTTGGCTGCAGCGCACGGGAAGCGTCCCCATGGGGCATCCGTAGCAAAGAGGACGCGCTCGTAGCCCAGGTTGCGGCGGTCGAGCTCACCGAGTAGCCAAGGCGGCCCGAATCCCGGAACTAGAGAGGTGTCCGTGTACACGTCGCAGCCTTGCTCAATCCATCGAATAAAGCGTGGCACAAAGGCAAAGACAGGTGCGATGGCTTCTCCCATATGTACAAACTGGTACGTGGCAGCCTGCCCATAGTCCCGCATAAAGGCTTCAAACGCAAGGGGCTGAGCACCAGTCAGGTAGCCTGTATGGAAATGAATCACCAGCGAATGTTGCCGCGCAGCCTCCAATATACACTCCACGTTGCGCCGAACGCGTCTGGACCACGATCCCGGGTCAATGGAAAAAGGCTGCCACGTGTTCGAGGCGACTTTGAGAGCGCGAATCCCGGGGTGTGGCAATGCAGACAACGTGCCCTCCAGTGCCGCCTCCAATTCGGGCAAAGGCGAGGTCCAAAGGCCTCCAACCAGCACAGCATGGCGGTCGACGGCGTCCAATACCAACTGGTTGTAGCGAAATGCCGCACGCTGGTCTTCCAGATACGTCGGCACGACCACGCCGCCATGGATGTGGTCCGCGCCATGTACCGGACACAGTCGTTGCCGTGCCGATGATCCGACGCCGGCGCAATCGGCTGAATGCCGTGGCCAAACGCTGCCTGGGATCCGAATGGTCCGACATGAAAGTGGGCGTCAATAATCCTGCGCTGAATCACCGCCTTACTGCTGGCCCGAAAAGTGACGATACAGCAGCCAGGTCACGACAAAGGCAATTACGAAAATGGTGGCCGGAATGATGATGCCCCACCATGGTACGCCGGAGGCCTGTTGCAAAAGAGCGATCATGGATCTGTGCGCTTCCGGTGCTTCTTGTACGAGTGGTATGCCAACACCAGGCCCAAAAAGGACGCGGCGTAGGCTATCGTCATGCCGATGACGGTGGCAAGGGCTTGGTTCATGACTCTCTATCGGTCTGGGTTTTGCCAGCGGACTTGAGCTTCCAGCTGTCGCAGGTACTCTTGCTCTTTGCGCTCGTAGTCCTTAGAGATCGCTTTGAGTTTCGGATCTATGATCCAGTGCATCACGACTGTCAGGGCAATGCCCACGATGAGCATCACGTATCCGGAGGTCTGCAGCAGCAGGCTTAAAGCAAGGCCTATCGTCAAAAGGATGTAGCAGATTGGCGAGATCACAATAGTGATCCAGTCCTCCTTAGTCCATTCATCGGCCTCGTGCGCCGTCCAGTTGCGTCGTATGAATGGCATGAGCCTCAGGCGTAATTTGGTTGCTCTTGCGGTGCGTTCTCTGTGGCGGCGGGATGGAGCAGCCCACGGCGCTCTGCCTCCCGTCGCACCGGGCCCCACCAGCCCAGCGGGCGCGACTGGACATAGTATTTAACCAGGTGGTCCATGCTTTCTGGCTTGGTCAAGAAGGTTACTGGCAGGTACACGAGTGCGCCCAGCACCATGAGCAGCCAAAACTGTTGATAATCCAAGAGCTCAGGAATGACGCCGAGCGCCGGCAAGATCCATACAACGAGCCAGCTAAAGCCGAGATTGGCGATCCATGCCGAAAGGTATCCCCATGCATTGAATCGCCACCAGACCACCTGCAGTATGTTGGGCAGCCAGATGCCGGCTGCCATGATCCAAATCGCAAAGATGAGCCATGACGTCAAGTCCTCCATCATGAGTCCATAAAAGAATGACCCAACAAGAAGGATTCCGGTAGAGATACGCGCCACAGAGATCAGTCGTTGGTCGCTGGCCTCGGGGTTGACGTAGTGTTGGTACAGGTCGCGCGTAGCGTAGAGCGCGCCCAGGTTAAGATGCGAAGAGATGGTGGAGAGGTGGATTGCCAGGATGGCGGCGAAGAAAAATCCAAGCATCCCTGCGGGCAGATAGTCAAACCCCAGGCGAAACCACCCCATCTCGTAGTCCGCCGTCTCGGTGATGCCTGGAAACAGCACAAAAAAGGCCAGTATAGACACGGCCCAGACGGAGTTGCGCACCAGTCCCAGCACCGTTCCCCACCAGATGCTGTAGCTCGCATCCCGGACGGTCTTTGCCGACTGGATGCGTTGGGCTTCGACATACCAGTCCACCGTAGTACCCATGCCGAAGCCACCGAGGATCGCGATGAATAGCATGGTCGCAAACCATGCCGTAGGAAAGCTCCCCGACCACCAGCCGGTGAAGGCAAACGGGTTCATGCGATCCAGTTCCCCAAGGGTAGTAAGCTTGTCTATAATGCCTGACGGCCCACCGGCGACGCTGATGCCCCAGAATGACACGATGAGGATCACCAGGAATGCGATGATGCCCTGCTGAAAATCGGCCATCACCACGCCCCAGTACCCTGCAGCCAACACGTATACGGCACAAATCAGCGAAAACGCGATCAGCCCGACCCACACTGGCCACCCAAACAGGAAGACGCAAATCTTACCCATCGCAATCCCGACCCACCCGAGCACGAACATGTTCATGAAGAACTGCCATCCCGCCATCCATCCCCGCAATAGCTCAGAGCCAAGCCCGGTAAAGCGAATTACATTCCACTCTGCTTGTGTGTAGGCCAGCGAGCGCCGAAATATCCGCGTCGACACAAATGAACTGATGGCTGCCCACGCGGAAAAGAACGTGTACCAGATTCCAGCCAGGCCGTGCTGGTAAATGACGCCGGTAATCCACATCGGCGTGTCCGTAGCCGTATGCGTTGCGTAGACGCTGGAAGCTGGCAACCACCAGGGCAAGCCCCGACCCGCAAGGAAGAAGTCGGCCTCAGATCGTTTGCCCAGCCTGTAGAACAGCACACCGCTGCCAATCATCAGCGCCAAGAACAGCCCGACCCAAATCCAATCAAGAATGGTAAACGTTACATTCATAGGGTTCTCCCTTGCCACAAAGCAGCTGGATAATAGCGACTCACGGTCTATTGTGCAGGGTCAGGGGCCTGCTGCCAGTTGGATTTGGACGACTTGGAACCGATGCCAATTATTCGGTTCCTATTCTTCGGGCCATTTGTCGCTAGGGGCACAGGTTATGTAGCCTCTGCCGGCCAGCGCTTAAGTAGCCGAAGGCAGAGCCACAGGGCACGAGGCACGTGAAAGCACCCTTTGTAGGCACTGCCCTTAAACCGATGGGTTCGGCGTCCTTCACGGTCCAAGTAGCCGAACCACTCGCCGTACTCGGGGTCAGAAAAGTGTTTAAAGGTATACTGCTCAACCTCTTGAAATGCCTGCCAGTCGGACACGTCGCCCGACAGCGCGAAGTTCAAAAGGTGCGCGTAGAGCGCCTCGCAATGCGGCCACCAGAGCTTCATAGACCATTCCAGTGGAACGGGAGAATGGCCTTCGCTGTCCAGAAAGTAGAAAAGTCCGCCTTGCTCACGGTCCCATCCGCGGCGGTGTGACCAGCGTATCATATTCACGGCCAGCTCTGCTACATCGTCGCGATGGAGCTTTTGCGCGATGTGCTGCAGGAACCAGCCTGCCTCGATGGCGTGGCCGGGATTCAACAGGCGACCCATAGGACCGTCCAGGCGCGAGCCCTCCGGCGTGACGTGCTCGTAGACGAGGCCGGAGTCGGGGTCTGTATGCAGCTGAATGCGTCGGATGCAGTCTTGCACCTCTGCCATGCAATGGTTGAAGTCGGCCGCCATGACCTCATCTAACACGTTTAAGAGCATCATTGGCACGGCCAGTGCCTGTGACGGCGGCGTGCCCGGCAGGGACGGCCTTCCCACCGTGGACCAGTCATATGATCGAGTCCAAAGCAATTCGACACCATCTTTGGCCTCCTTAACAAGGGCGGACTGGTCGGACGCCCGCCCATATTCTGCCAGCGCCATCAGGTAGAAGCACTCGGTGAAGGTTTTGCGCTGCTGATAGATCGGCTTGCCGTCCTGGGCCAGAGAGAAGTACACCTGTCCGTTGGGCCGGGCCGCGTGCGTTCGAATGAACTCCATGCCGAGCCGGGCGAGATCAAGCCAGGCGGGGCGTGCCTCTACCGTTCGGTAGAGCTTGCTGAACATCCATACCTGACGGGCCTGCAGCCAGATGTGCTTGGTAGTGTCGTAGACCGATCCGTCGCGGTCCAGATTGTTGAAGTACCCGCCGTGCACGCGGTCTGGCGAGTGGTGCTCCCAGAAGGGGAGCACACGCTCGAACAGTTCTTGCTCGAACCGGTCGGCGTAGGTCTGGAGTTGGGCGCTGGTAGGTATCTTCATGCGCCTAAGATCTTAAATGTGCAGTCCATAGTCCACTTGCTATTCGCATGGTCGCAGGGGCTATATTATGCTGCAGAACCAAAACATGAGGTGTCGCTATCGACCATAATCGACGCAAATTCCTTCGGAATGCCACGGCCGCCGCCGCGGGCTTGGCGGCCATTCCAACTGTGCCGGCAGTGGGGCAGTCGGCAGCCACACCAAGACGTCCAAACCCTATCGGGGTTTCGACGTATTCCTTTTGGCGCTTCAACGGGCCGAAGGAGGCCTACCCCATAGAGGACTGCATTGATCAGGCCGCGGCCATGGGGTTTGATGGCGTAGAGCTCTTGCACGTTCAGATGACGTCGGAAGAGCCTGGCTATCTGCAGGACCTCAAGCGCCGCGCCTTTGTCAACGGCTTGGACCTGATGGGCTTCTCGACGCACCAAGGCTTCGTGTCGCCAGATCCAGAGAAGCGGAAGCACGAGATCGACAAAACCATTCACCAGATCGAGCTGTGCTACACGCTGGGCATCCCAACCATGCGCTTGAATACGGGTCGCTGGGGCACTTCCGAGTCATTCACTGCGCTGATGGCTAACCGCGGTATAGAGCCGGCGATTGACGGGTACACGGATGAGGACGGATTTGGATGGGTGATTTCGTCTATCGAGCAGTTTCTTCCCAAGGCCGAGGAGTGCGGCGTGCTGTTGGGCCTGGAGAACCACTGGGGACTGGGGCGAACGCCGGAAGGCGTGTTGCGCATTGTGGAGGCGCTTGATTCGCCGTGGCTCCAGGTGACGCTGGACACGGGCAACTTCCTGGAGGATCCATACGACAAGCTTGGGATGCTTGCGCCCCACACGGTGCTGATGCAAGCCAAGACGTACTACGGCGGTGGCACTTGGTACACGCTCGATCTTGACTACGACCGCATTGCTGCCATCATGCGCGAGGTCAACTACAGTGGCTATGTATCGCTGGAGTTCGAGGGCAAGGAGGAGGGGCGGACGGCCATCCCGAAGAGTTTGGAGCTGCTCAGGAGCGCCTTCAGCTAGGTAGCCTGCGATGCGGGCCGTCCAATACACGGCGCCTGGCCAAGTCGCTTTGGTCACGGTGCCCGACCCTGTGCCAGGTCCCGGCGACGTGTTGTTGCGTCCGTTGCTTGTCGCGATTTGCGGGAGTGACCTTCATCTCCTGCACGATGGTCCTGCAGCGGCCTATCCTGCGAAGCCCGGATTTTCGGGCCACGAGTGTATTGCCGAAGTAGTAGAGCCATTCGTATCCACTGGCCTTGCCAAGGGAATGCGGGTCCTGGCATTAGCACCGGACTACGATGCCTTTGCGGAGTACGTGGTGGCGAAGCCGCAGACCGTAATTCCCGTGCCGGATGCGGTGTCCACGGAAAAGGCGCTAATGGCCCAGCAGCTGGGCACGGTCCTGTTTTGTTGCCGCAAACTACCCAACGTGGTGGACCGCCATGTCGTGATAGTCGGGCAGGGGCCTGCAGGCCTGCTCTTCACCATGATCCTCAGAAGCATGGGTGCAGCGACCGTGACCGGATTGGATATCGTAGATCAACGGTTGGTACTTGCCCGAAGCCTGGGCGCAACCTGTACGGTGCATTGCGGGCATACAGACCCGGTTGCAGCCGTGCATGCACATACCGCAGGGGCCATGGCGGACATAGTCGTCGAGGCGGTCGGCAAGGCCGAAACGATAAACCTGTGCGCAGACCTGGTTCGCGGAGGGGGTGACGTAGCAATCTTCGGCGTCCCCAAGCGCGAATCGGTTCCCGTGAAGCTGGAACACTTCATGCGCCAGAATGCGCGCATCATCACAAGCGTGTTTGCGCAGCGCGAGCCAGGACTCCGCTCCTTCCGGTTGGCGCTGGCGCTAATCTCCAGCGGGCGCGTCGACCCGACGCCACTGATTTCACACCGGCTATCGTTTGCAGAGGCTGCCCGTGGCTTTGTGCTGGCCAGCACAAAGCAGGAAGATGCGGTAAAGGTGCTGCTAACCGTGTGAGGCGCGCTTAGAATCCGGAGGCTGCAGCGCGCGAACGCAGCCACAATACAGACAGCCCCCGAGGCGCCGAGCACCTCGGGGGCTTGGTTCAGTAGTTGGCTGGCGGTATCAGACGGCGGTTACATCTACCGCCTGGTCGCCCTTCTTTCCTCGGGTAACGTTGAACTCTACCCGTTGATTCTCGGTGAGAGTACGGTAGCCATCCATGCGGATTTCGGAGTGATGTACGAATACATCGCTGCCGTCCTCCCTTGCTATGAAGCCGAAGCCCTTGTCGGGGTTAAACCACTTTACCTTGCCTTGTACACGTTCGTCCATATTGTTGCATGCCTCACTGCGTGAGGGGTTAGTTCTAAAGAACTGGAATATACGTCGAGCTGAATACATGGTTCTGGCTTTGCAGTAAAATTCACGCATTGTGTAAAAAAATCCGCTGCACCTTGAGCGCAGTACTATGCTCTCGGGCGCTGGCCGACGAGGCCGCTCTCAAATCATTGCTGGTACATTTACGCATAGGTGCTCAGGTTCAGCCTTCGTTTCCGTCACGAAAGCACGGCTCCGGCGGAAGTTGGCATTCTGGGATGTCTTGGGGCGAAAGCGGGCACGGACCGGCGGTTCTGAAGCCTACCGCGCGCTGAACGACCAGGCTGGGAACCCAGCTCTCGGAAACCGAATACCCGCCGCCGAAAAAGCCGTATCCATTTTGCACGTTGGAAAACGTTCCAGGCTCGATGAGCAGGTTGGGATCGAAAGAGTCGCCCGGCGGCGCCCATTGCTCATCCGCAGCCAGAAAACGGAACCTGATGCGGCGCAGCCCGATGTGATCTTCAGAGAGGCAGTTCAGTGCGTACGCATCCTGCACTGCCTCAAAGTCTGTTCGAATGTTGACTGCGAAAACCCAGCCATCGGCCGTGGGCTCTGCTGTTCCATCGTACGAGACAGCAACTGGAAGCCTCACGCCGGGTTGCGCAGTGGACCCGGGTGGCCACGGATTGGCAGGCGGCAGTGTGGCTGCGTCGTACACCACGTGAACGTTGACGAGATTCGGCGGCTTGCCATGAAGAATCACCGGAACAACAATTCGATTTCGTGCATCAACCAACTCTACCTTGACCGGTGGGGGAATCGTGACGCGGGCACTGGAGGTTTCACCGTCCGAGCGCTGTACGTCCAGGCGATACGTGTGTTCAAACTGGGCCCGAAAGGCGGCATAGAAGACATGGCCCACACTGCTGTCACTGAAGACCACCTCTTCGTCGGTCCATGTGGTAACCTCACCAGTCGCCACGTCGGTTGAAGCCACCGTCGCATCAATGGGACCGCTGCGGTCCGTTCCCAGCCGGTCTTCGATGGTAAAGACGCGCACACGCTGCGTGTCTGCGTTGGCATCGAGATAGCCCCACAAGGTGTATGGCCGCGACTCGCCGACGAGGGGGTCAATAGTCTGATCACATTGAGCTACCGTCATTACCAATGCGGCCAGCCCAAGTAGCGAAAACGGGCGGTGCAGGAATGCCAAGCTGCGCATCAGAACTCAAATTTTATGCCAGCCGTCGGAATCAGCGGCAGCTGATCGCTTCGCCGGAGCGTGAAGATGTCCAGAGCGAAAACATTGGCTTGATCGTACGCATTTACTACGCCAGCCTGCAGCGTTACAAAGGAATCGTCCCGGTACTGAAACACACGCTCCACCGAAACATCAAGTCTGTGGTACGTGGGAAGCACGCCCCGGTAGGGCCGGTCGTAGATGACTCGTGCCTGTCCGGGCGCACGCCTGACATCCTTCGGGCCGTCCATCAGGACGAATCCGTCAAAGCCGCGGATCTGGCTGTAAGGCAGGCCACTGCCCACATTCCATCGGACGCTGATATCGATCTTTCTCAGAGCGAAGCTTGCGAGCGCGTTAAGCTGGTGACGCCGATCGTGCGGCGGGCGGTAGCGCACCTCATCGGTGCCAAACCATATGGGCAGCGACTCCTGCATCGCATTGTATTCGACCGACGACAGGCCGTAATTGACAAAGGCATACAGGCGCGGCCGTTGCAACTCGAGGCGCACGTCCAGGCCGAGGGCGCGTCCCGAAGCTTCCTGCAGATTCGTCGTAAAGCGCGGAAACGCGGTCCACTCCGACACAAACAGGCTTGAGAGACTCTTGTAGAAGGATTCGACGCTGACTCGAAGCCAGGGCACGGGTTCCACCTGGTAGCCTGCAAGGGCGTGGACGGAGTTGGGAAGGTTGCCGGTTGGTGATCCTGCCCACGCCGTGAAGATGTTCGTCGCGTCCCGCCGGTCATTCAGGCCAACCGCTTCCTGCCGGTAAATGCCGCCGGCAACGCTAAACTGGTGTTTACCCAGGTCATAGAGCAAGCGCAGGCGAGGCTCGGCGTGAACACCCTGGTCACCAAGAAACTGCACAACCATGCCGGCGCGCAGCTCAAGGTCGTCGGTGATTCCTACCTCGGGCTCAATGTAGGCGCCGGTAGCCAAAATCCGGTCACTGGTGAAGTCGAGGTTCTGGTACAGCCCGCCCAACTCAGCATCCAGCCGGGGCGCGCGCAGAAAAAAGCCCCAATCCACCTGCGTTCGCTGCCCGAAATTGGTCACATTAACCGCCAGGTTGAACCCGTCAATGGCAGTACTGCGCACAGGCTCCTCTTCCGGCCCCAGCTCCATCTTGAGCTCGGAAACGGAGAAGAGCACCTCTCCCAGGATGGGCAAGGTCGGTGGCGCGACGAGGTAGCGCAGTCCGTACGCCATGTTGTGCCAACGGATCTGCTCCGGGTCCGCTATGTCTTGCTCCAAGTTGCCTCGGTCGTACGTGCGGATGGCGCTAATGGAAAACTGGTGACTCTCGTTAATGACGGTGTGCAGCTTGCCAAAAAAGTCTCCAAACGCGTACGGGAGCGGCTGATTGATGTACTGCGTAGCGATGCGCTCGACCGTAGACGCACGGGCAGACAGCAAGAAGGACATGGTGCCCTTTCTTAGCGGGCCTTCCAGGAGGCCCATGCTCACGAACGGTGCCAGCGATATCGTGCGCCGCATTTCCTGGCTGTTGCCGTTTCGGGTATGCACATCGATGACTGACGACATGCGCCCCGAATACTTGCTACTGAAGGCTCCAGCATAGATATCCGCATTGCGCAGGATGTCCGCACTGAATGCGGAATAGAACCCCAGAATGTGAAAGGGCTGATACACGTACATCCCATCAAGCAGCGACAGGTTGTGCGAAGGTTCGCCTCCCCGTATAAACACCTGACCTCCGCGGTCCCCGATCGACACGACCCCTGGCATGGTTGCCAGATAGGACACAAGGTCTCCTGACACGTCAGTCGTGGGTACGAGATCAATGTCGCGCGGGCGGACGGTCTGTAGTCCAGCCGCCACCGTGGCTCCTCCTTCGCGCTCGGCTTCAACCAGGACTTCACCGCCGAATTCCACGCTGGGCTCTAGGGAGATGCGCATGCGATGTGTGCTGCCCGGCTCCAGGACCAGCGTGTCTACCACGGTCATGTAGCCTATGTAGGAGGCGCGGAACGTATACTGCCCATGAGCAAGGCGGACGACGATGAAGAACCCGTCATCATCAGTCACATTGCCACGGAGCGCACCGGTCTGATCAATGACGGCGACGTTGACGCCCTGCAGGGGCTGGCCATCGGTTGCATCCGTGATGAAGCCACGAACGGTAGCGTCCTGAGCTTCGGCCGATACAGCGCAGAGTGATATGAGAAGCAGACAGGCGAGCCGTATGCGCGATTCCAATAGCGGCACAATACTTCGCTGCACGGCGGTGGCCCAGAATGCTGCGGTGCCGCTTGGCATCAAAGCAGTCCCAACTCCAACTTGGCCTCGTCTGACATCATATCAATGGTAAATGGAGGGCTGAAAGTCAGCTCCACACGGGCATCGGTAACACCCTCGGTCAGCATGACGACGGATTCCACCTGAGCCGGCAAGCTATCCGCTACCGGGCAGTTGGGTGTGGTCAGGGTCATCGTGACGAAAACGCGGTCATCCTCATCCAGCCGGATCTTATAGATTAAGCCCAGGTCGTATACATTGACCGGGATTTCGGGATCGAAGATCTGTCGGATCGAATCTATGACATCTTCGGCGAGGCCCGCAGTGGATGCGTTATTGATGATTTCTGGCTCCATGTTTTAAGGCATCTCGTTTTATGCGGGCAGCCATGCTGGCCAAGCCATTCTTGCGCCTCGCCGTGACGAGGCTGGGTAGACCGATACGCGCAATAACACTGTCCAAATCCAGGTCGTAAATCGCTTGAGGCGTCATGCCGGTAAGCAGGTAGACCATCAAGGCGATCATGCCCTTGGTGATTAGCGCATCGCTGTCTGCCAGGAAATGCAGGCAGTCCTCCTGTTGCTCCGTGCGCAGCCACACCATTGACTGGCAGCCATTGATCCGGTAGTCCTCGGTGCGGAAGGCTGCATCGTACGCCGGCAGGTTTTCACCGAGCTCCATGAGGTATTCGCGCTTTTCGTCGCTGCTCTCGAAGAGTGCAAAGTCGTCTAGCAAGGCGCGTTCCCGCTCCCGGAAGGATCCGTTGACCGTCGGAGTGGCATGCACCCGGGTCTTTATGGCGCTGAGCTGCACCTGCGCAGAACGCACGCCCTCGACTAGCCGGTCGATGTCTTCGCGCGTGTTGTAGAGCCCCAGCGAGGCGCGCACCGTGCCTGGAATTCCCAGCCGCATCATCAGTGGCATCGTACAATGATGACCAACACGCACCGCTATGCCTTGTTCATCCAACAGCTTCCCTACGTCATAGGGATGCGCGTGATCCACGAGGAAGCTGATAACGCCAGCCTTATGGGTTGCAGTGCCTATCAACCGTACGCCGCCCAGATCGAGGAGCTTTTCGTGTGTGTACTTGAGGAGTTCTGCCTCATGGGCACCGATAGCCTCTATGCCCACTTTCTCCATGTAGTCAAACGCTGCGGCCAAACCTATTACGCCCGCGATGTGCGGCGTTCCGGCTTCGAACTTGTGCGGCAGCGTGTCATGCGTAAAGGTGTCATATGTCACAGACTGGATCATGTCGCCGCCGCCCTGCCAAGGCGGAATGGCATTTAGTAGCGCTTCCTTGCCGTAGAGGACACCGATGCCTGTAGGTCCGTACACTTTGTGGCCGCTAAGGCAGTAGAAGTCGCAGTCCAGTTCCTGGACATCGATGCGGCAATGGGGTGCCGCCTGAGCCCCATCCACGAGGACGGGGATGTCTCTTGCATGTGCTGCCGCGATGATTTCCCGCAGCGGGGTGACAGTTCCGAGGGTATTGGATACGTGCGTAACCGAGACAAGCTGCGTGCGCGACGAAAGCAGCGAGTCAAGGTGTTCAATCTCCAACTCTCCACGTTCATCGACCGGAATTATGTTGAGCTTCGCTCCTCGTTCCTGGCAGAGCATTTGCCAGGGGACCATGTTGGAGTGGTGCTCCATACCCGTGACGAGGATTTCGTCTCCTGGCCCGATGCGGCTTCGACCGAAGGTGTCTGCCACGAGGTTAATGGCCTCGGTGGTGCCGCGCGTGAAGATTATTTCGTGCGTGTGCGCGGCGTTTAAGTATCGCGCTATCTGACGCCTTGCACCTTCGAAGTGGTCGGTTGCTACTTGGCTCAGGATGTGTACGCCCCGATGTACGTTGCTATGCTCGACGGCGTAGTAATGTGCGAGACGGTTGACAACAGACCTTGGCTTGAGCGAACTGGCGGCACTGTCAAGAAAGACGAGTGGCTTGCCGTGTACCCGCTGTTGCAGAGCGGGGAAGTCGGCCCGTGCTTTGATACAGGCGGTCATGGCGCAAGACCCCGGGCTTGTTTTGTGGTACTTATAGCATGCATGTGTTCTGGTGGCAAATCAGGGGCACGCGCGCTCTGGTTAGTGTCCTGCAGACAATTTTCCGCAAATGTACTCACCCAGAGTGCAGGCCATTTCCAGTACTGTCTACGCAGGTGATGGGTAGGCTAGACTCAGAGCTAAGCGCTGGTCCAACATGATGCGCAGAGATTCGATTGGGACCTTATCGACGATGTCGCGCGCAAAAGCCTGCAGCAAGAGCATGCGTGCATCTGACAGCGTCAGGCCGCGTGTACGGAGATAAAACAGCGCCTCCTCATCCAGCTGCCCGGTGGTCGCCCCGTGACTGCATTTAACATCGTCGGCATAGATCTCGAGTTCCGGCTTAGCGTACATGCGCGCGGTTTTGGCGAGGACAATGCTCTTGTTTGTCTGGTAGGCATTGATCTGCTGGGCGTCTTGCCGAACCAGGACCTTGCCGTTGAAGACGCCGGTAGCACGCTCGTCCAGGATGCCCCGATAATTTTCAGAGCTGAAGCAGTTTGGCTTGGCGTGGTCCACAAGCGTATGGTTGTCCACATGCGAGCGCCCACGTGCGACGAACAAGCCGTTCAGTATGGTCTCGCAGCCTTCGGCGTCCGGAAGCATGCTAACGTTGTTGCGCACTACAGCACCGCCGAAGGTAAAGCAGTTGTTCTGGAAGTGGCTCCCAGCGTTCTGATACGCGTCAATCGAGCTAACAAGGCTAATATACGCAGGTAGATCCTGTATCTCAAACCGCGACACGTGAGCGCCCGATCCAACGAACACCTCGGCTACACTATTGATTAAGGACGGGTTGGGCAGTTGGGCCTCCATCGTTTCCACGAAACGAAGCTGAGTGTGGCTTCCCGCGATGACCAGGGTGCGTGGCTGGGCCAGCGTGGCGGCTGCGCCCGTCAGCACGTGAACAAGGTGAACCGGCTTATTGAGCCTTACGCCATCGGGCACATAAACGAAGGCGCCGTCGCGGATAAAGGCGGTGTTTAGTGCGACAAACGGGTGACGGCTGACATCTGCCTGCCGGGTAAGGTGCGCCTCTACTAGTGCCTGCGGGGCACCCTTGATACCGGTCACCATGACGCCGGCCGGCAGGGACGCCAACGTCGAATGACTGGCGCTGAAGCTACCATCAATAAACACACCAACGTGGGCATCCAGTCCTTCGATGCTGCGAATCGGCCCTGGCGGGTGTCTCAGGTCTCCAAAGGTGAGCGGGGCACCCAGGATGGCGGCCATGCTCGTGTATTTCCAGTCCTCGTCTTTCTTGCCCGGAAAACCCAGGTTGCTAAAGCAGTCAATTGCTTCGTGGCGCAGGGTACGCAGGAAGCTGGGCTCACCGTTCAGGCTTGGCGCAAAGAACCGGTTGAATGCTTCTACGTAGCGATTTTCCAAAGGGCCGCGCATGTTGGCAGTGGTCGTCATCCGCTTTATGCCGGAATGGCTTCTTGGGCAACCCAGTCATACCCGCGTGACTCAAGCTCCAAGGCGAGCTCTTTGCCACCGCTTATTACAATGCGTCCGTCATACATCACGTGGACGAAGTCCGGCACGATATGGTCCAACAGCCTCTGGTAGTGGGTAATGACGACAAAGGCGCGATCCTTCGTCCGCAGGACATTGACCCCGTCGGCTACACTCCGCAAGGCGTCAATGTCGAGGCCCGAATCAGTTTCGTCCAGGACCGCCAGACGCGGGTCCAGCATCGCGAGCTGGAAAATCTCGTTGCGCTTCTTCTCGCCGCCGGAAAAGCCTTCGTTGACCGAGCGCCTTTTCAGCCTGCTGTCAAGGTTTATCAGTGCTGCTTTGTCTCGTGCCAGCCGCAAGAGCGCAGCTGCGCCAAGTGGGGGCTGGCCCCGATGGGCTCGAACCGAGTTGACGGCCTGCTTGAGGAAATTCATCATGCTGACGCCCGGAAGCTCCACCGGATACTGGAACGCCAGAAACAGGCCTTCACGTGCCCGCTCGTCAATCTCCATCTCCAGCAGGTCCTCCCCCTGGTAGTACACGGTGCCAGTGTCCACCTCGTACTCTTCACGGCCCGCGAGCACCGATGCGAGCGTACTCTTGCCGGATCCGTTGGGACCCATGATGGCGTGGAGTTCGCCCGTATGAACCGTCAGGTTTACGCCCTTGAGGATGGGTACCCCACCCACGGAAGCCCTGAGATTCTGGATATCAAGTATTGGTCCCATATATGTAGTCTTGTTCAGCAGAGGCCAACCTAGCCAACCGACCCTTCCAACTCGATAGCAAGCAGCTTGCGCGCCTCAACAGCGAATTCCATGGGCAACTTGGCGAGAATCTCCTGGCAGAAGCCACTGACGATAAGCTTGATAGCGTCCTGCTCGCTGATGCCGCGTTGCTTGCAGTAGAAGATCTGGTCCTCCCCAACCTTGGAGGTGGTCGCCTCATGTTCCACCTGCGCCGTGGGGTTGCTAGTGTCGAGGTAGGGAAATGTGTGTGCGCCACATCGATCGCCGAGAAGCATCGAGTCGCACTGGGAAAAGTTACGCGCGTTGTCGGCGTTCTTGTTAACACGTACCAGACCGCGGTAGCTGTTGCTGGAATGACCTGCCGAGATGCCTTTGGAGATAATGGTACTGGACGTGTTGCGGCCCAGGTGTATCATCTTTGTACCTGTGTCCGCCTGTTGGCGCCCTTTTGTAAAGGCGACCGAATAAAATTCGCCCTTGCTGTTGTCACCTTTGAGTATCACGCTGGGGTATTTCCAGGTGATCGCGGAGCCGGTTTCCAGCTGGGTCCACGAAATCTTGGACCGGTCCCCACGGCATATGCCGCGCTTCGTGACAAAGTTGAATATGCCACCGGTGCCGGTGGAGTCACCGGGATACCAGTTCTGGATCGTAGAGTACTTTACCTCCGCGTCTTTGTGGGCGATGATTTCCACCACGGCGGCATGCAGCTGATTGTCGTCTCGCCTGGGCGCCGTGCAGCCTTCCAGGTAGGAAACGTAAGAGCCCTCGTCCGCTACGATCAGCGTGCGCTCAAACTGGCCTGTGCCCGCTTGGTTGATGCGGAAGTAGGTAGACAGTTCCATGGGGCAGCGTACGCCGGGCGGGATGTAGCAGAAGGACCCGTCGCTGAATACCGCAGCATTAAGTGCCGCATAGAAGTTGTCGGTATGCGGCACGACCGAGCCCATGTATTTCTGCACGAGCTCAGGGTGCTTTTCGACCGCTTCGGTGAAGGAGCAAAAGATGATGCCGTGCTCGGCAAGTTCTTCTTTGAAGCTGGTTGCTACGGAGACGCTGTCAATGACGGCGTCGACCGCCACGCCCGAGAGGAATTTCTGCTCTTGAAGTGGGATACCAAGCCGCTCAAAGGTGCGCAAGACCTCGGGATCAACCTCGTCCAGGCTTTCGTACTTTGGCTTGTTGCCCGGCGCCGAGTAGTATATGATGTCCTGGAAGTTGATCTCGGGGATATCAAGGTGGGCCCACGTTGGGCGTTGATCCGAATTCTCCAGGCTCTGCCAGTACCGAAAAGCACGCAGACGGCTTTCCAGCATCCAGTCCGGATCTTGTTTCTTGGCTGAGATGAGGCGGACGATGTCCTCGTTGAGCCCCTTCGGTATCGTGTCGGAAACGATGTCGGTTACCCAGCCATGCTCATAATCGGTGGCGGCAACCTCGTGAAGATACTGGGTGTCGGTGTTCATGGAACCCTCGAGATGATCAGCAGCATGCATTGCTGCAAACAGAACAGGTGTACCCTAATAAGCGTTTACTGTTTCTATGCCTAACATGGAAGCAAGGTGAAGTCGCGCCCAAGAATGGCGCCGCAGCCATCTTACCCTAACAGATATGAATCTCAGCATTACGCCGCGCGCGCTGGATCGGATTCGTCAGATCGCGCGTGATGAAGCCTTAAGCAGCGAGTCACACATGCTCCGCGTAGCGGTTGTGCCTGGCGGCTGTTCTGGTTTGACGTATGACCTGGGCTGGGATACTGCCCGGCATGACGGGGATCACGTGGTGCAGGCCGGCGAGTTTTCCATCGCTATAGACCGGCGAAGCAGTCTATACATGGAAGATGTGGAGCTTGACTTCACCGACGGCCTGGATGGTAAAGGCTTCCACTTCCAGAATACGCAGGCGGCGCGGACCTGCGCTTGCGGCGAGTCATTCGGGCTCTAGTGACGATGCCATCGGGCGCGGTCGCCTTCTACGATCCCGTTAGAATCGACCCAGCCTGCCGGCACCTCCAGTACGTACTGGGCCGGTGACCGAGAAGCCAGGGGCGCGTTGGAGAAGGGAACTGCGTACTTGGCAAAGTCCACGATTTGCGAGTCTGCGTCGATAAACAGCAAGTCGAGCGCGAGGGGCGTGTTACCCATCCAGAATTGCTGCATGGTTTCCTCATCGAAGAGGAACAGCATCCCGGTGCGCTCCGGGAACTCGGTACGCTGCATCATACCGCGCTCTCGCGTGGAGTCGTTATCGGCTATCTCAATTTCTATCGTTAAGAGCGTTTCGCCGTCACGATGGATATCCAGCGTTCCGTCGATGCGGAAGGGGATGGACTCTTCCCTTTCTTCGGCTTCAGGCGCGGAATCACCGCCATTGCCGTCGGCACAGGCGTAGAGGACCAAAAGGAGGGCTGAAAGAATAAGCCGCATGCGCTAATTGCTGTTTCGTTGCCAGCGCACCGATGCGCTGTCGGTGATGTCATACCGCTCGCTGACGCCGCCGCGCACCTCAACGACGTACTGCGCCAGGGCCGTGGCACGGATAAAGTCATCTGACAGCGGCTTGGTGCGACGAGCGATGTTGACGATGTTCAGTTCCGTGTCAATGAAGATGATGTCCAGTGGCAAGGCCGTATTGCGCATCCAGAAGCTGAGCATGTCCGGCTCCGGAAATATGAACAGCATGCCTTCATTCAGCCCGATGCCACGGCGATTCATGAGGCCGCGCTGACGGGTCTCCTTGGTGTCCGCTATCTCAATGTTGATCGAATGGATGACCGCGCTGTCGCCTATGACAAAGTCCAACGTACCGTCAGCGCGAATGCCGTATTCGGGCGGCGGCGCAAGTTCTTCGCTGCAGGCTGCTGCCAGTACCAGCAACAGAAGGAATGGGACAACTTTCGCGCTCATGTCATTCAAGGGCACACCGTGCGCGAGTTCTACAACAGGAGTGCTGGCCGGTTCACGACGGAGGAAGAAGGCGTGTGGTCACATGGTCGCAAACGTGTTTCCCGCGGTCTGTCAGGCGCAAGAATCCGTCGTCGCATGAAAGGAGTCCAGCCTGAGCCAGCGATTCAATAGCCTTCCCGTTTACGGCCACAAGGTCTATGCCGTATATGTCCTTCAGCACGCTCAGCTCTATGCCTTCTGCTGTGCGCAAGCCCAGCATGATCCGCTCTTCGCCCAGCGTTTCCAGTGTAAGGGATTCGCGGTTGTCCGTGGCGTCCTTGCTGCTACGAATGAGCGACAAGTACTTGTGCAGGCTGCGGACACTGCTCCAGCGATGAGCCGCAGATGCATTGTCCCACCAGAATGAATGGGCCGACGGGCCGAAGCCCAGGTAGTTAGCATGGGTCCAGTATCGCTGGTTGTGTCGGGCCCGGTGCCCAGGCTTGGAAAAGCTGGAAATCTCGTAGTGCTCCAGGCCGTGCTCCCGCAGAGTGTCCATCGTCGTCTGATAGAGAGCTGCCACAGATTCGTCCGTTTCAGGCGTAACAAGCCCTCGGGCAACCTGCTTGTGCAGCGGCGTCTTCGGTTCAATGGTGAGAGCGTAAGTGGAAACATGGGGCGGATCAAAGGCCGCGAGCCTTTCAAGGTTGGCGGCCCAGCGAGTGCGCGGCTGTTTCGGGAGTCCGAATATCAGGTCGACGCTGTAGCTGTCAAGGTCCGATTCCGCAACGAGCTCCAAAGCACGGGCGGCCTCACTGGCATTGTGGCTGCGATTCATGAATTGCAGATCATCGTCAAAAAACGATTGGATGCCAAGGCTGACCCGGTTAATGCCCAGCTCCCGCAACTCCCGGAGGTAAGTGGCTGTAGTGTCTTCCGGGTTGAGCTCTATCGTGATTTCTGTGACGCGTGATGTATCGAAAGCGTTATCGGCAGCGGCTAGGATCCGGGAGATGTCGCAACTGGCGAGCTGTGATGGCGTGCCCCCGCCAAGGTATATTGTCGCCACGGATTCGTTGAATCCGCGGTGAGCGGCCCGTCCCAACTCCATGCAGAGTGCCTCTACGAAAGAGCTGTGATCACGCTGACCGGTTACAAAGTAGAAGTCGCAATACACGCAGCGCTGCCTGCAGAAAGGCACATGGATATACAGCCCGGACATAGGTTCCTCTAGGCGCAAATGCGGAGGTAGTCGGTGTACAATCTCAACATACAGGAAGTCTCAAAGCAGCTTTCTGAGTTTTGTGCTGCGCAGCTTCAAGCTTGGCCAGCCCGCCAAGACATGCTTGCTCGGGCGCGGAAATTTCTTCGCGCGCAGACCGGAATCTGGCACGAGCAGCGCCACCGGGGCAGGCATGTGTCGTGGCTGATGGCCACGCCGCTTGAAGATCCTACCTGCGCTACTGAACCGGCATTGCGGCCAACGCCCTTGACGGCGGTAGCATCCGATGGGTCCCAGATTTTTCCAGACCGCCATATTGAGCCTCTGGTGTACCTGCTCAACATAAGCCAGATCGCGTTCCAGTACGGTACTCTGGAAAAGCCCGTCATGCTGTCTCAAACGCATGTTGGGTCGGGTCACCACGAGACTATGGCGCAAGCCTCAGCGGGAGTGGGTAGGGCCAGCACAGATGTGGTTGCGGCACGCAGGGATCAGATGGAACTGGAAGCACTCATAAACCTTGCGATCAGTGTCCGCCAACCACGCCGCCCGATTGTTGCGATGGCAGACGGCACGCTGATCCGGTGGATGCTCCAGCGGATAGACCCGGAGCCTCTGAAGACGGAGCTCATTTCCCGTTATGCCGCGCAGCTGGCGCAGTTCCGTGAGCACAGGATTCCATTGTGCTCCTTTATCAGCATGCCCAACAGTACCGAGGTCGTGAACCTTCTTCGGGGTTTGCGCGGAGAGACGGAGGAAATGCAGGAGGACTCTTTTGCCGGAATTCTTGATCGGTGGCTGTACGATCCTATTCTGGCCCCGTGGCAGCGAACCGCCGTGTTCGCGTCGGATTCCCGTGTGCTGCAAGCATACGCCGCGGAAGACCGGATCTGTTTCTTCTACGTACGAGTGGTGGCGGGGCACGGCGAGTCCGAGATCTCCCGCGTCGAGTTGCCGCGCTGGGTGGCAGGGGACGCGGAGCTGCTTGACCTTGTGCACGCGACAGTCGTCAGCGAATGCAGAAAAGGCAACGGTTACCCCATGATTCTGGCCGAAGCCCATGAACAAGCGGTGATCAGAACGCATGATCGCACCCTGTTTTACAACTTGGTGGAGCGGGAGATGGCCAAATACAATCTGCGGCAAAGAAGCAGCCGAAAGCGAGCCACTAAGCAGCGTCCTGTAATCTGATGAAACCCATTGCAGAGGTAATAGCGTCCAGCACCAGT
Source organism: Rhodothermales bacterium (assembly GCA_965262785.1). Taxonomy (GTDB): domain Bacteria; phylum Bacteroidota; class Rhodothermia; order Rhodothermales; family Bin80. The sequence goes on along the minus strand of OZ253559.1, from coordinate 3,259,386 downwards.
GTCTTTACCGCTGAGGTGTACAGCCACGCCAGACTGCCGGCCTTGGGCCAATGGGTCAGCGTAAAGCCGACCGAGGGAATTGAGGCCTACGGCATAGTGAGTTACGTGGAAATGGTGCCGTTCGATGATGCACGAAGTGCGATAGCACTTGGGAAGACCGAAGATGAGCTTCGGCGTGAAATGCCGCATGTCATGGAGCTCTTGCGCACGGTGATGCGCGTTCAGATGGTGGCATATCGCACCGCGGAAGGCGCCGTGCGCCAAACGTTACCGCTTTACCCGCCGCGCATCCATTCACCCGTGCTGGCCTGTTCCACGGAGACCATTCGCCAGATCGGCAGACCTTTTGACTTTCTTCGCGTGCTACTGATTGGCTCGGAGAAGCCAGCCTTCATGGACGACCTGCTGGTGGCCGTGCTATCGGGCATGCTGGAGGCGCATCGAGGCGGAGATGGGCACATTCTGGTGGAATCCGGGAAGGTGCTCAGCCGACTGCTCAAGGATGACTCGGAGCGGCTGCAGTCCATCCTTCGCCGCGTTGCGTAGACATCATATCACGACGCCTACCTTTAGCGGCAAGATGAGCTTTGATGCGTCCTTGGCGACGACCAACGCCGGGGTGACCTCAAGATATACGGATGTCTCCTGGAGCCTGACAGCCCAGCCCAGGCCTCCGTGGATGGCAGGCCCGCCATCCTTGTCGTCGCTTCCGCCGCCGACTGGCAGATACCCACCCAGTCCAAGCAGCACATAGGGCGCGCGAGGTTTCATCGCATTCAGAGTGACGATGGCAAGCACCTGCGGCGTGACGTAGTATGCCGCATCATCGCGGCCGCTAAACACAAAGCCAGTCACCCCTATGCCGGTCGCGAAGGACAGGTCGGGGTTTACCGGAAGTGATCCGCGCACATGCAGGCCGAGGCCTATGGGATTCTCAAAACCAGTAGTCACGGTAGTGGTGAGTCCAAACCCTATTCTCGGGGAAAGCTGTTGGGCGTGGGTCAGCACGCACGTGCACGTGACTGTTAGCAGCAACAGGACTCCAATAGCAGCAATGCGATGCATAGAAATGTATTTCTAGGGGCGAAATTAGTCCGCACGTGATACACGGCTCAAGCCGATGTGTTGCAGCACAGGGCCAGACAGGTATTGTGCGATCCGTTGGTAGAAGATAACCCACTGCGACGCAGTTTAGTGCCCGGGTGGCCTTGGGTTCCCTCATGACTGCCTGCGTAGTTTCACGGCCAAACAAATTGTGTGTGCGTGCTGTATGAGCGACCTTGAACAATACTGCTGCCATGGCAAGACCACGACTCGACATTGATGATGCCTACCTGATGACCTCCATGCTTGGCGAGGAAGAGCGGCTGATCATGCAGACTGCCCGTCGCTATGCACAGGAAAGGCTGGAGCCCCGTGCTCTGGAAGGGAACCAGGACGAGGTCTTTCACGCCGACATTCCGCGCGAAATGGGGGAGCTGGGCCTGCTGGGGTCCTTCATCCCAGAGGAATATGGAGGCGCAGGGGTCAGCTACACCGCGTACGGCCTGGTGGCCCGTGAGCTTGAGCGCATTGATAGCGGTTATCGTTCGTTCATGTCTGTCCAGTCCTCGCTGGTTATGCTGCCGATTCACGTGTTTGGGACCGAGGAGCAGCGGCGGACTTTTCTTCCACGGCTGGCCACAGCGGAGCTCATAGGATGCTTCGGCTTGACGGAGCCCAATCATGGCTCGGACCCGGGATCCATGGAAGCGACCGCAAGGCCGGTAGACGGCGGCTGGGTGCTCAATGGCGCCAAATCGTGGATCACCAACTCGCCGATTGCTGATGTCGCCGTCGTGTGGGCCAAGGTCAAGGACACCTCCCGGGATAATGGTGTCATTCGCGGATTTCTGGTGGAGCGAGGAGCGGAAGGATTCACGACACCAAAGACCGGGCACAAGATGTCGCTGCGCGCTTCGCTGACCGGCGAGATCGTTTTGCGTGATGTATTCGTCCCGCAGTCGCGCGTATTTCCCGAGGTCCGGGGACTCAAAGGGCCGTTTACGTGTCTGAACAGCGCACGTTATGGAATCGTGTGGGGTGCGCTTGGCGCCGCCGAGGACTGCTATCACCGTGCGCGCCGCTATGTGATGGAAAGGCACCAGTTCGGGTACCCGCTCGGCTCGATGCAGCTAGTACAAACCAAGTTGGCCAACATGCTGACAAGCATCACCCAGATGCAGTTGTTGGCCTGGCGCCTGGGTCAGCTCAAGGATGAAGGCAAGGCTCTGCCTGAAATGGTGTCCCTTGCGAAGCGCAACAATTGCGGCAGCGCCTTGGAGGTCGCACGCACGGCACGCGACATGCTTGGTGGCAATGGAATCAGCGGCGAGTTTCGCGTGGTGCATCACATGATGAATATGGAAAGCGTAAACACTTACGAGGGTACGTACGACATCCACGGGCTGATTCTAGGGCGCGCAGTCACCGGGATTCAGTCGTTTATTCCACGCGGGAATGACCTCTAGCAGCCAACCCGTTGCCCTTTTGAACTGATGATGGATCTTGTCGCCACGGTGTAGCCTCAGGAAGTGACCACGCTCGTCAGACTTCTTTCGCGCACAATTCGGCGCACAAACTATTGGGAGCGTCGACCTGCCCGTGTCCCTCTTCGCGCATATGGAAGAGGTTCAGTAAGTGACTTCAGAGCGTACTTTGAGGGGAGTAGCACCGTACCGGTAAAGGGGATTGCCGATGTCCAGAGTTGGCTGGCAGGGTGCGCGTACGCCAGTGACCTGCTGCTCTTTGGCCGGATGGACTATTGGCAGCATCCGTGCGCGTTTGAGCAGCGTAGGGTCGGGGACTGTGAGGACTTTGCGCTGTGGGCTTGGCGCAAGCTGGTCTGTTTGGGCTACAATGCTGAATTTGTGGCCGGATTCAGTGTTGACGCCGACGGTGCGTTGCGCGGGCACACGTGGATTCTACTGCGGCCGGGCGGAAATATTTACCTATTTGATCCGGTCTTGGGGGAGCGGGCGCCGATGCTCATGCCGCTTAGTGCCGTGAAAAGGAGCTACATTCCGGAAGTATCTGTTGGGCCTGACTTTACGCGCTACGCTTATAACGGCTGTCTTCGCGGCCGTTAGCGAGTGTGCCGGCCGCTAACTTTTGTTCTGCACGACGCGGCGCCACATTTCGAATGCCAGCCCACACTCAACCCGTCAGTAAAATCCGTAAACTCGTTCAGCTCAACCTTTGAAAAATTGCACGTAACCCAGCGCATCCACAAGGCCGCAAGGTGGTTACATTCAACCAGATTTCCCTCGCAATTTCGTCAGAATACACAGCTTTACTCGCATTATGCGATTCGCGCCTATAGTTTACGTCGAAGCTCCCGACGCAGACTCGGACACTGCGCCGCTCTTTCTTGGCCAATCATGCCTAGCACTTGTGCCTCGTTTTCTTGAGGCACATACATCCTAGCATTTCGTAAGGCCAAGAAGACCGCGTTGACCTGCCCTGCAGGACCAAGGCTCTGCTCGACTAGCCGGTCTAGCAGCAACGCAATTGTCGGCGCTACTGACATCTTTCCAAATCTGCGCAACGCAATTTTCCTTGCTTTGCGATCGTCAACTACGGCGAGTCCATTGCTTACGAAAGCCTTTGCGATGGTAGCTGATTCACCGTCGCCAAGAGTGGTAGGGCCACTCCCCTCAACAAGACTGCGGAATACCATGCATTCTTCTCCAACTAGTTCCGACTGGACCACTATTCCTGCGTCAAGAAGTGTGCACAGCATTTCGTAATCTTGGTAACCCTTCATACTTCCCGCAGCTAACTCGTCAAATACCTGCGTTGTAACGACGATATCGTTTGGGAATGCCCCGAGAATATCCTCTGCAACTGTCGTGGCGTTCAGGTTTATGATTGCGCTGGTGTCAAGTACAAGCACCATCGTGAATTCAGCGTCGACTGTCATTTTCGCCACCAGATCATTCCGCATGCCCTGCTACAGTCGTCGGCCAATTCATTCCGGTTGCATGACACAAAGTCCTGGGGAGGCACTCGGGCCGACAGCCCTTCGTCAAAGGGGTTGTACTGCTACTGCGCGATTTTCAGCGGACGCTTCGAAGAGAATTTTCCTGAATTCATGGCGACTCAACCGCAGCATTCTGCTCAACTGGCCTTCACTATAAAGTTCGCGCTCCCAGGCTTCCTGCACCAGCAATGACAAGCGAATGGAGCCTAGGGGCCATTTTTGCGTGTCGTCTGCGGAACTAGGAGAGATCGTGTCAACAACCTGTTCACTTTGCATGTCGGTTATGCCCCCTTGTTCTTGAAACCACTCCCAGCTTCCGCGTCGAATTAATTCAAGCCCTTCTAGTCTGCGGACCAGCGCTGCGCGCGAGACGCGAAACATGTGTGCCAGAAGAATCACGTGACGGCGCGTCAAGCGGGTTTGCTCATCAACAATTTCGGCAAAGCGCTGCCGAACAAGCCGTCCTGGCATCAAAAAAGCACTTGCGAAATGATTCGCATACTTCTCTATTCGAGAGTTGGGCCGGCCGGTGGACATTAGGACTGTTGGCGTACCTCGTGCCGCAACAAAATGGCCTAATTCGTGTGCCGCAGAGAACTGAATCCGGTCTATCCGGTGCTTTGAATTCAGAAGCATGCAAGCACCAACAGATTGGTCCCACGCGAACAACCCGGAAATGCTGCTTTCAATCGGGCATTGGTAGACACGAATTCCCAATTGGATCTCTGCCAGCGACGGTACATCAAGCACGGGCCCAGAACCTAGCCCGAGCCACCTTCTTAGGTATGCTGCATTTTCTTCAGCCTGAATTCGAATTTCTCCTGGATGCAGAGGGCGTTGGCGCGGATAGTCATAGTCTCGCTTTATACCCAAGGCCTGCTCAAGCTCAACTTCGGCCCTCACGAGGTGATTCATCAGCTTCGCCGCGGATTCAGTTGCTTCATCGCGAGTGCGGTGACTCCTGCGAAATCGCGGAACCAAGTCAATGTGTACAGCTTCTCGCCGTAGTATGCTGTTAGCCGTCACTCCATAGAATCGGGCGAGCCGAAGCAACTCGGCAGTCCGAATGCGACGTAGACCCTGCTCAATGGCGACAAGGGTTGTGCGCGCCATGCCAATTCCGGAAGCGGAATTCGCTTGCGTCACTTCCGCAGCAATCCGAGCGATTCTAAGCCGTCGTCCGATCTCCTGGTCAGTGACTGGGCTAAGATTTGGGGTTCTTACTTCAGGTTCGCCCATGTACGTACGAATGAATCAGGATGGAGGGAATTCAGGAAGTCATTCCATTCTAGCGCGTGTTGCCCGATCAGCCTTATAAGGCGCGAATCGACTTCGTTGGTGGATAGCCCAAGGAGTTTACTTAACGATTCTACCTGTGGCCGCAAGCGGCTTCTTTGGCTCGCCATCGCAAATTTAGCCAAGTACGCTAGCGACCTTACACCAGCAACTGCGTCGGTCGCTAGCGTCATGGTACCCTTGTAACCGGTGATCTTGCTTTCATCCAAGGAGGTTCCATGAAGGTCATCGCAACCATAGGTGCCAGCGCATTCTTGCAGTCCGGCTGCATGGAGGCTGAGTCGACGCAACATGCATGCGGAACAGACGCCACAGTGATGCCAGGTGCCATTTGCAGAGCTGTGTCTGTTTCCCTTCCAGCAAGACTTTGAGTTCTGCCAAGGAGCATTGGGCACTCGGCGAATAAACTGCCGAAGAGTCTCGCCTTTTGTTGACCATAGTCTCGGGATCTCAATTCGAATGTCCTTGCCAAAAATCACACGCAAGAACGACTCCATCCGACATGCAAACAAGGGGTGAGACCCGACGTGCGGGTATGGATGGCCATTAAGTAACAACGATGGGCCGAGTGCCGACTGTCCGCTTTCGGGCAACACAATTGTGGGCGCACCGGCCATGTATGCACCGATAGCGCAGAGCGCCGTGAATATAAACGCTCTGCTTCTTCTGGTATTTTCTCTCCTCTGCTCTTTGAAGTCCACGGTGTACGGGACTGCTATGTACACTGGGTCGCCTTGACTCGGTGGCAGCTTGCCTTTCTGGGCGCGCACACATAGCAGCTGCCCCGCTAGGTCGGCGCGGACAATTCCTGCTACAGCAAGTGAGTCCAGTCCGTTGCTGAATGGCATAGCTACAGGCGTGAGGGGGGCAAGGTCAAGGTAAAGGGGGACACTTTTCTCTTGATTTCTTGTCCTGCGGACAAATGAAAACGTCCACGTATCACCAGTCAGAGAGCCAACTGCACTGGAGAGATGGTTCTTGACCGCTACCGCATTCCAGCGTTCGGGTTCGCACACCGGAATTTCTAGGGACAGGTGCCGTTGCCAGCCCGGTTGCCGCCTAGGGACAACTCCGTCTGCAAAGTCTATTGCGGCCAACGTTACTTTCATGTCACAGACGACGGGGTTCGGCTGAACGCATGAATACCCCCGAAGGGGTTCAGTTTCGCAATAAAGGTCGCGATCTACATCAAAGGAGATTGAAGGCAACCTTTGGACACTGGTGCCATTTATGACAACCCTGTTGCACATTACCGTACCGGCGGGCTCGCTTTGCGGACAGGCAGTCGTGGCCCGTAGTCAAGATCGGAACGCCGCGTCGGTGGTTTGACTATGGGCTTTTCCGTGCTTGAGTAAAGAAGGCTTGATGCCAGGTCCTGGAATTCGATCCCCTGGTAGGCCTCCTGCAGCCTCTTGGAAATCGGCTCTCCAGAGGGCTTCCCTCTTTCCAACTCTGCCAGGTAGTGCTCTTCTATGGCATAGATCATTGCCTGCGCGTGCTCTTCAAGCGCTCTGAACAAGGTCAGTTTGGCCACCACTGACGGTTGCTTGCCCGGGCCAGCATAAATTGTTACCCATTTTTGCAGGCTCCTGCCGAGCGGCGAACATTCGAGTTCTTTCATTTCAGACTTAATTTGGCCCAGCGGGTCGCAGGGAAACAGCTTCTCTTGGCAAGAATTTGCTGCCAGCCGTGTTAACTGCTTAAGGTCGCTCTGCGGTACATCCTTCCGAAGGGCAGCCTTCAGTGCGGATTCAATCTCTTCATACGAGTAGCTTGAGGTTTCAGCGTACTCTGCAACTTTCTTCCAGTGCCTCGGCAACTGGAGAGTTCGATAAGGTCCGTCAATCATTTGCTTAAGGGTTTAGATCCTTGTGATGTCAGTATAATACAAGTATGTCCTGACAATGTCAAATTGATACTACGGCAGTTGACCCGAGAGGTTTCAGTTGCACGCACTATTCCTCCCGCCTGCTGCGAGTCCTTGCACGTTCATGATTTGCTTCCGGGTAGACGCGGCTCACACGGGAATAGAAAAGTAAGTTCGGGCAAGTCCAAATTGGGTGAGTCATGGGGGCTGCAAGGACTTCGCGTAGCGTGCTTTGTGGATGATGGCTTACGTGCGCTATGGTGCCGAGTGTTGGAGGCTGGGCCAAGTGTGGATGCCGACGGTAAGTTGCGCGGGCACACCTGGATTCTGCTGCGTTTGGGCGGCAGAACTCTCCTGCTTGATCCGGTCTTGGGGGAGCGGGCGCCGATGCTCATGCCGCTTAGCCCGACTTCGCCGTGCGCCGTGAAAAGGCGCTTTCCTGTGGCGGGTGCGAATCCCGCCCAACATCTGTCGCTCCAGTTGGTAGCGGCTACAGCGTATTATGGAGGTAACAACATAGTATGAAGCACTGTGGTTTAGGGATCGCACAAATTCAAGTTGGGAATTGGAGAGTTGCTGTGGAGGTGGACCCTAGCCTCCACCACTCCTTTCCAACCATATGAACCCCTCACAGCCTGTTTTGGGGAGCACTGAGGCGCCTGCAGACGCCCAGATCAATCCCTCCGGTGACTCGCGGCGGCTTCTGATGAAGCTCTGCACGCACATACTGCAACAATTGACCACCGACTGGCCCATTCCGGCAGCGCAGCAGCAGCCGGCGCCACCGCCCGTAGTGATCAAGGCTTCTGCTGCGGCGCAGGACACAAAGCCAGACTCGGCGCAGTTGAATGAAGCGTGGCAGCTGTTGCATTCGCGCAGTCTGCAAGACGACCCGATCGTTGCGATCTGGCTGCGCGGGCTGTGCCCACGCGGCGTTAACATCGTTCTTGGAGCGGGTCTGACCATCACGGGCTATCGCCGCATACTTGGCCTTGTAGCGTGCTACCCTGAAAACGTCTCTGCTCTTACGTCCTTTGTGCAGTCGCTGTGCGATCGTGGTCTTTCGGCCGCCGATGGGCTGCTCTGTGTGCTGCCCAGCAGTACGGGACTTCAATCGGCGGTGCGCCAGGTGTTCGGCGCCAAGGTCGCTATACAGCGCTGTCTCAATTCGCTGTTGGATCAAATCACCTGCGGTCTTCCGGAAGACCTTGTTCCTGTGTATCGCAATCGCCTCCGCCAGGCATGGAATGGGTTCGATGCCCGGGAAGCTGAACGCGCACTCACCCGTATTCACCAGGACTTGACGCGCGTCAATCGGTCCGCAGCGAAGGTTTTATGGGAGGGCCTGGAGCAATCTCTGACGATTCAACGTACGGGCATGCTGCTCAAGCTCGACCGGGGGCTACGCGTGATGCGCTTCATGGATGCCATCAGTCGCAGGTTGCAGACCCCGGCCAGCGCCGTTTTCCAGCAACGCGAACAGATGGCACTGGCACTGTTGGAACACGAGGCTCATCTGCGCCGTGTGGCCCATGCGGCCCATCTGCCACAACTTCGTGAGATTCTCATCAACCTCAACGCCGTATGATGACCCATACCCCTATGCTGGATCAATCACTCATCGAGGACCTTCGCGGGCTTGCGCAAAGGAATTTCATCGGCCTGGCCAGCTGCCTTGGAAGTCTTGATCATCTTCTTACCAAGATGGCCACATGGGTCATGGAAGCCGAGGCCCACTTCATATGCGGCGCACGTGGGAAGCACCATAAGACCGGCTTTCAGCGCTGGGGGGCGAATCCGGGTTCCATCCGCGTCGGTTTGGAGCGCATTGCGGTCCGCGTTCCGCGCGTGCGGAATGTACGAACCCGAAAGGAGCGTCCTCTGCAAACGTACCGCCTCTTGCGCGAGCGTGGGCTTATGGACCGGGAAAGCGTGGTAAGAAGGTTGCTGTGTGGACTGTCGCGGCGCAATTACAGGCAGGCGGCCCAAGTCTTCACCGATAGTCTGGGGTTGAGTGCCAGCAGCATAGGCAACGCCTTCATAACGCAGACGGCAGCGCTACTGGAGGCATTTGAGACGCGCCGCTTCGATCAGCACACCTTTGCGGTGCTCCTGCTTGATGGCAAGTATTTGGCTGGTATGCAGATGACCGTAGCGATGGGCATCACGACCGAGGGCGAGAAGGTCGTACTGGGCTTTGCGGAAAGCCGTACCGAGAACAGTGCGCAGGTGGAGTCGCTGCTGCAGGATCTGTTGCGTCGGGGCTTCACCCATACCGACAAGCTGTTGGTGCAGGTGGACGGCAGCCGCGGGCTTCGCAAGGGGATCAGCGCGGTGTTTGGGGATGCGGTCGAATTCCAGCGCTGCCAGTGGCACAAGCGTACCAATGTGACGCGTCACATCAAAAGCAAGCCAGCGGCCACGCAAATGAAGCGCCGGCTTCAGGCGGCTTGGGAACTGCCCACGTACGCGGAGGCACGGGCGGCGCTTGCGTCGCTGCATGAAGCGCTGCAGCGATCGTGTCCGAAAGCCGCACGCAGTCTGGAGGAGGGTTTGGAGGATACGCTGACGCTTCACCGGTTGGGGGTGCGGAACCAGGCTGTCAGAGACAGCCTGAAGACGACGAACATCATCGAGAACCTCAACAGCATTATTGCGAACCGATCACGGAACGTGAAGCGCTGGGGATCATCGGGGATGCGTCAGCGCTGGTGCGGGGCGATATTCATGCAGTACGAGTCGAATCTGAAGCCGATACGCCGGGAGGACATGAAGGAGCTGACCCAGGTCCTGAGCACCTCCGGGGGTCGATGGGTTAGTGGGGATTCGGTCTGCCAGCCCCAGGGGGCTGCAAAGGCAACACCTGCCGCTGGATGCCACAGCGCAGTAGTGCGCTGCTGACGCTGGCATAACGCAAAACCCGCAGCTGTCTGGACGCTCTGAGGCGCTGCACCCTGCCAAGATCGCCGCTTACGCGTGCGATCAGAGGATCCCTGCGGGATATCGTGCCCGGAAAGTCACTCCACGAGCCTGCCTACGCCCGAAAATCCGCGTGTGAGCACGCAATTGGGCCCACATTGGCATGCACCGTCCCATTTGCACCCACACACTCGACCCGAAGCCCAATCCATTGCCAAAAGATATCTACTTTGAGGGCCCATCTCGGCAGAAGCTGCCGAAACCCAACTTAAAAATGTGCAATCCCGCACGGCAACTATCCCAATCCCTTTCAGCACACCACACAGATCGTCTTTGATCTACCCTGGCCCGCCGATGTATCTGTCGACGTGCTGGATGTTTTGGGTAGGCGCATGCTACTCATACCCTCAAGGGACCTGGCGGCCGGGTGGGGCCGCAGCATAAGTCTCAGCGGCGTTACTCTCCCCGCGGGCCTATACATGTATCGTGTGCACGCGAGCGCGCCGGAGGGAGACAAGGTGCATGTGGGGCGCTTCGTTCGAATCAAGTGAGTATGCTTGGACTACGAAGCGGCGTCACGCGCCGGATACGCTCCGCCAGGTAGCGCGTCCACCGGGTCGCGACAGCCAGCGCCTATTCACGACGCTGGTCAACAGTCTGGATGTCCTGACTTCCGCGGTTTTGCCGAGGGAGGGACGGTGCCGGCAGCCAAGATGAGGTGCTGAAACGATCATTGATCGATTCAGCCTGAGGTGTCCAGACTTTGTGTGGATTAGCCGCATTGGTGGCTGTATTGTCCGATTTGGGCCCCTTATTGCGCTTTTTTAGGGCTAATCGATCCATTGTGGTACTCCTGGCGTGCTTTGAGACACCAAGGGCGGTAGTGTGCAGTGTTGGATGTGACCCCCAAAACATGTACCAGGGCATCACGCTGGCCGCGTCGATTTGGGGAATGCTGATTTGTAGTGTTCAGTACAACTTGTCACTTGACATTGATGAGGGCGCTGATGTACCTTAGGGCGTAGCGATACTCGCAGCCATCCCGCGCTCAGCATGTTCGTCCGTACCGTCCAACGCAAGACCACCCAGAACGTTAGCGTACAGATTGTCGAATCGACCCGCGTACCCGGCAAGGGACCGCGGCAGCGGATCGTCAAGCATATGGGCTCTGCTCCGGAAGGGCCGCTGCTGGAGGCGCTGGTGCGGTTGGCGCACCGGGCGAAGCTGCGGCTCATGGAAGAGAGACAGCCCTCCTTGTTTCCGATAGAGTATCTGGCCGAGCGCGTGCAAGGGGCCCGCCATGGCAGCCAGAGCGACCAGCCGCTTCCCATGCCCGATGCACGCAAGCTGGCGGAGACCAAACGTCTGACTATGGGCTTTCACGAGGTCTTCGGGGCGCTGTACGATCGGCTGGGCTTTCAGAAGGTCTTCGGGGCCCGCAAAAAGATGGCGGCGCGCCTGTTTCGTCAGGCCGTGCTGATGCGACTGGCCGCGCCGGGCTCCAGCAAGCGCGCGTGCTGCGACAAGCTTTCCAGGCACCATGGCGTGGAAGTGAACCCGGACAAGTTCTACCGCATGATGGACGCGGTCAATGACGACCGGATTGCACGGCTGCAGTCGATCGTCTCGCATGAAGTGCGCGGACTCTTGCAAGAGCGGGTGGATGTACTCTTTTTCGACGTAACGACGCTTTTCTTCGCCAGCGACAAGGGCGATGATCTTCGCAAGAAGGGATTCAGCAAAGACGGTAAGCCGCAGAAGGTGCAGGTCGTTCTGGCCTTGTTCCAGAGTGTGGAGGGGCTGCCGATAGGCTATGAGTTGTTTCCAGGTAGCACGACCGATGTGCGCACGCTCCAGCCGGCACTGAAGGCCCTGCGGGAGCGCTTTGAGATAGGCCGGGTGGTCTTGGTTGCGGACGCCGGGATGCTGAGCCAGGGCAACCTGGACCTGCTCGCCTCCCAGGGTTGGGACTGGGTGGTCGCGGCGCGCCTGCGCAGCTTGCCACGCAGGATGGAGGCCGAGCTTTTTGAGTCCCATGACTGGGTCGCGGTCAGCGAAGATATCAGCGTAACAGAATTGCAATTAAAGGGCCAGCGTCTGGTGTTGCGCCACAGCAAGAAGCGGGCGGACAAGGACGTCCATGAGCGTGATAGAATCGTAGAGAAGCTCAAGCGTCGCCTAACGCAAGGCATCAAGGGAAGCGGCAAACGAGGCCGCTTTCTCAAGGTGGACCGCGATGCCGTGGAGCTGGACCAGGATGCCATCGACCGGGACGCATGCTTTGACGGGCTCCACGGCGTGTGGACCAGCCTGGATCGCGAAAGCCATCCAGCACAACACATCTATGCGTACTACGGGGAGCTGTGGCGCATCGAAGAGGGCTTTCGCGTGCTCAAGCACACCATGGCGACGCGGCCCATCTATCACTGGACCCCCAGCCGCGTCAAGGCCCACATCGCGATTTGTTTCGTCGCCTTTGCCTTGCTGCGCCTGCTGCGCTACCAGCACAACACCATGCATGCGGGCCAGGAGCCACTCAGCGAGGCCCGTATCCTGACAGAGCTGAGCGGCGCGCAAGTCTCCCTCATTACCGACACCAGTACGCTGAAGCAGTATCTGCTCGCCTCCCCCGCCACCGCAGCTCAGCGCACGCTCTACAGCGTAGCCGGACTAAAGTACCCCAGCAGGACCCGCGAGCTGGCCACCCCCGACCAGCTCCCCTAAGAAGTCCGGCTACGATCGAGAGGAGCCTCAAGGGTTCCCTCAAAACCGGCACGCGTAGTGTTCAGTATTGTATGATGGTCAAGTATCACTCATACTGTGTTGTGCCTAGACCGCGGAATTCAAGAATGCTTGAACAACGAGGCGTCCTCACGCGCCGGACATACTCCGGCAGGAAGCATAGCCGCCGGTTCGCGACAGCCAGCGCCTATTCACGACGCTGGTCAACAGTCTGGATGTGGAATGCTTTAATCGAAACGGACAGACGACGGCGTCGGCATGGACGGACGGCGTCGGTCGGCGCGAGCGGACTTATTCATCGTCGCATGCGTCCTGAAGGCCTCACGTAAAAATGTCCTCGATCAGCGCCGGATCCGACAGAGATCATTCCTCTTAAGCAGATTCTCGTGGATTTTCGAATAATCTTGGGTCCTCAGCGTGGAGTAGACTTTTCCTCTGGGCCCACTAATCAAGTGCGGGTTACCGAAGTCCTGGTGCAGATTCAAGTCGTTGGAATACAACAGACGAGCGCCACTGACTTGTGCCAGAGCGACAACATGACAGTCATCGGACTGGCATTGCCCTTCGCGCTCAAGTTCGTCTGCCTTTGCATTGACTTTTTCTGCATTCACTCGCTTCATCAATCCTGCACTCATAGCCTGTGCTGCCCATTCTTTGAATTCTGATGAGCCCCGTTTAAGTTCGTCCAGCTGCTTGCCGCCAACTACCAATAGCCCCTTCCTTGCGTTGATCCATTGACGGAACTTCTTGCCAGCCTCGGATTGGCCTTTGCCGAAGACTTGGTTGACGACGCTCGCGTCAAGAATTGCGCACATTGTCTACAACTCCAGAGATCTTTCGATCTCTGCCATGAAGAAGTTGCGGTAGCTCTTGGGCGCACCTAGCACGTTTCCTTCCTCGTCCAAGGTCAGCGAGTGCACATGCGTATCCAAATTCCTACGCTCAAAGAAAAGGATGGAAACGTCATCGGGTGTCAACTTTGATTTTCCGTCGCGAACATCCATGCGTACTCGATTGATCAAGTAGTCGCTGTGGGTCTCGATCACCAGCTGCCGATTCTGACTAGCTACTTGGCAAAACAAGCTTCCCAAAGCGGCCTGCGCGCTGGGATGGAGATGCACTTCAGGTTGCTGTAGCAGGGCCATTCGTGGGGCATTCGGGCGCAGCAATTCAGTTATCATCGGCAGCACCTGGCTGACCCCATATCCCACATCAATCAAGTTGCGGCGGGGGCCCTTCAGCCTGCGACCGAATTTTCTTACTTGAACTTGAAAAGGGTTGCTATCCTTTTTCCCCAACCGTTTGATGGCGATTTCATCAAATAGCCCAGCAGCCTGACCGAATTCTTCCAACCGATCTTTGAATATTGTCCAGATCTTTTCATCCGAGGAGATCAAATTGGCAAGATACATGGGAACGTAGTCTCCTTCAGGGTCCGGTGTGGAGCGGTCCGGGTCGTAGGTACGGCGCGGCTTGGATCGGACTGGTGCACTCGCAAAAAGCCGATTCTGACCAACTCTATGAGCGCTAGCAAAGAGTTGAAGAAGCGACTCCACGTCCTCTCTACCAATGTCTGGTGAATTATTCAGTGGTTGAAGATTGTCGCGGACCTCCAGATCTTTTATCCCGAATAGGACGGCCCGGAGGAGGAAAAATGGCAGTATTGGCTTTGCCTCATGTACACGAAAAAAGGTAGCGCTGCCATCTAGCGGGTATCGCCCTTCCCAGACCCCTCTGCTTGTACCAACTCGAACTATATAGTGCCGGTTTGAATCCTTTCCGTCTTCGATCCAAGTGCCCTCGTGGGCATGACGCCTCCACGTTGGCGCCGGTGTAGTTCCAATCTTCCCAAAAGTGATCTGAGTGCTAAATGCATTGGCATCTTTGAGTCTTGCATTAAATGATTCCGCCCGTCCGCCTCTGCCGCCTCGATGATGTACGATCTCATCGAAACTACCCAAGTGGTAGGGATCTTTATTGAAGTCTGGATTGGAATCGAAGTTAATGGCGTCCCATAGTGCTCGAATTATGGCCAGGAAAGAGGTTTTTCCGGTGCTATTCTCGCCCACGAGCAGGGTTAGCGGCGCAACGCGAGCAATCTGCTCCTCGCCGAAGCAGCGGAAATTGCTTAGCGAGATCTGGGATATTGGGCTCATATCTCTATTGGTTGTATAGCTGGGAGCATAACGTCGACTAGCCGTTGTTTTTGGCACCAGTACGGACTCAGGGACTATTGCGCGTTTATCAACCGAATACAGTCTGGGCACAGATCTGTTCGGCAGTGGTACGTGTGCGAAGCACGACGATCTGGCCGTTTGCCTGAACTACCGTGATGACGGGCACCCGATCTAGTGCCGTACGGCAGATAACTTGAAGTTTCACACTATTCTGGAGGGTATTCTTTCGGTAAGGAAAATGACTGCGCGCAGGTGGAGCGACATGCGGCCCAGGGTAGCGTGGCGTCTGACCGCTCTCGCCCGGCTCTCTCCAAATCCGATCCGGCGCGGCACTCGCGCCAGCCCTAATGGAGAAATCGTTGGCCTGTTTGGTCGCTGGTAGCAGGCGCACTATGTCTTGTTTTGTGAGGCGGCGCGGTCACTCTATGCTGCCTGACTGATGTTCATAGGCAATGCTAAGCGACGCATGCTATAGTTGGCAAGTACTAGACGCTTGGCTAGAGTACTTGTAGCGATATCCTCATTTTCATCCTGCTTGCTTACGGCACAGTGAGGCGCTTGGGTGCTCTAGAGTGCCCAGAGAGCCAAGGTTGCCACGCGTGCACATTCTACTAGTGCACGCTGTATGTCGTTTCATTCTCTGGTTCGAGTAATGAATGGGGCTTGTCCGCTAAAGAGGCGACGTAGAGACCTCCAGACCTCATCTAAATGCGTTGGCCTTGGGCGTTTGCATGCATACAGTTTCGGCTTCAGGCCTCAAGTGCGGGACCGACGTCGCAGAGTTCAAATAGCCAAGGGTTTTCAGCCGCATACACTTTGCTACGGGTCCAACTAGAGTCAGAATGCACCTATGGTTCCTGCGCCCTGATCATGTCTACCAGGTCATAGATCAGCGCATTTGGAACGGGGAGCGTAAGGTGGTATTGGGCGATCTTCCAGGTCCCGTCAGTCATGACCAACACGCCAGTGCCGCGGGTCAGACCGAATTTCTCGTTCAGTAGCGTTTCGTCAAACCATGCGGTGTCCCCATTGAAGAATACGGCGCGACTCTGCGGGACGTAGGTCCATCCCCGGCCCGCCCGAAAGTGCGGTCCCGCGTACGCCTGAAACTCCTCCAAAGTCCAGCGCTCGGTGATGTCGGTGCCTAAGAAGATCGCGCCCTTCGAAAAGTGTCCAAAGTACCGGGCACTGTCGGCCTTGGAGGCCGCTTCGTGAAAGTCATCAAGCACGGCTTCGGGGTCCTGACCTTGGGCAGTGCCCGTCACGAGCAGTAGCGCAAGACATAATGAGGGGGTACGCATAGCGGATAGCGTTGGGCTTATGGGTTTATGCTCGCTGCATCACATGATCCGCGACGCGAAGCGCCTGTGCAGCGATCGTTAGTGCGGGATTCATCGCAGCTGAGGAGGGAAAGAACGAGGAATCGACTACATACAGGTTTTCCAGGTCATGGGTTCGGCACCAGGGGTCGAGAACACTGGTCGCTGGATCCGCGCCCATGCGCAACGTACCACACTGATGTGAATTGGTGGCGATACCCATTGTTTCCACGAATACCAACTGATAGCCAGCGCGTTTCATGATGCTGCGCGCCAGGCGAAGCAGCCTCTGATGGGTGGCCACGTTGTTGGGTTTCCAGTGGACGCGGATGTGCCCGGAGCTGGTCAGCGTCACTCGGTTCTCAGCGCTTGGCAAGTCTTCTGACATCACCCACCAGTCCATGCTGCGCCGGGCGATCGAATTCAGGAAGGCCTGGGGCACCTTCGGGCGCGCACTCTTCAGCATCGTGCCCTGCACCTTGCCGATGATCTGGAGGTTTCCGAGCGGATAAGGCCAGTCCGGTCCATGCAGGTAGTAGTCGTTCAGAGCAAGGGTCTTCTGAAAAACCGCACGGTTGCGCCGCGTGGCATCTACTGCCAGCATCGCGGAGTTGTTGTGCATCATATAATTGCGGCCGACCTGGCCCGAGCCATTAGCCAGGCCACCCTCTTTGGAGCGGAGCAGGAGCGCTGCGGAATTGACAGCTCCGCAGGATACCATGAAGCGGTCTGCCTTGACCATGAAGCGGCCGCCTTGCTGCTCTACCTCTACGGCCTCGATTCGGCGCCCATCAGGACCTGGCAGCAAGCGGCGTGCCCAGGTTCCGGTCATCAGTGACACGTCGGGGCTGGCCACGGCCGGCCGGACGCAGCAGACCTCGGCATCGCTCTTGGCCAGGACCTTGCAGGGAAATCCGTCGCACGTGTGGCAGCGGATGCATCGACCCCCCAGATCAATGCCCATCGGTAGCGAAAATGGCTTCAGTCCCTGTGCTCCAATTGCGGCCGCCAGCGCAGCGATTCCCGGCTCATGTGGGACGGGCGGCAGCGCATACGGACCGGACCTGGGCGGCTCCGTCGGGTCTTCGCCGGCCTGTCCTCGCACACGGTACAGGGTCTCGGCGCGCGCATAGAACGGCTCAAGGTCCGCATAGCTGATGGGCCAGGCAGGGGCCGTGCCGCCTTCGTGCTCAAGGGCTTCAAAGTCTTCCTGGCGGAATCGAGGAAGCGCCGCACCATAGACCTTCGTATTGCCGCCTACATAGTAGTGCACCCCGGGCGTAAAGCGATGGCCGCTGCCATCTTCCCAATGCTCCCGTGGCTTGTAGCGGCCCTCGCCGAAGACTGCGACCGGGTCCCAGTTTTCATCTTCCTGCGGCAGGAATTCGCCTCGCTCAATGACCAGAATCTTGGCGCCAGAGTGGCGCAGGGCCCAGGCGAGCGTGCCACCGCCCGCGCCACTGCCGATGATGACGATGTCAGCGGTCATGCCTTGACGGCACCTGCGATCAGGCCTCTCACGAAGAGCCGGCCGAGCCCGATGTATACCATGGCTGTAGGCAGTGCGGCCAACACGGCGCCTGCCATCACCACATTCCAATCCACAGAAAATGACCCGGAAAGGTTGTTCAGCGCAATGGTGACCGGCTGCGCCTGGGGGTTAGGGACTACCGTAATTCCAAAGAGAAAGTCATTCCAGATGTTCGTGAACTGAAAGATGAGGGTTACCGCAAAGGCGGGCAACGAAAGCGGAAGCATGATGCGCCAGAACGTCTGCAAAAGCCCTGCACCGTCTACTGTGGCAGCTTCAACGATGGATCGGGGAATGGCTACATAGAAGTTTCGGAAGATGAGCGTAGTGACCGAGATGCCATAGACGACGTGCGTGAGCACCAGGCCAGGCAAGGTGCCGTAGAGCCCAATCCACTGCAGGAAGCGTACCAGGGGCAGCAGGATTGCCTGGTAGGGGATGAAGAAGCCGAACAGCAGAAGCGCGAAGAGCACCTCGGAGCCGCGGAATTTCCACTTGGAAAAGACGTATCCGTTAAGTGCGCCGATGATGGATGAGATCACCGCGGCCGGGATCACCATGGCGATGCTGTTTCGCAGGTTGGGGGAAAGCATCTGCCACGCATCGGAGAAGCCGCCGGTGCGCAGGGTGGAGGGAAGCTTCCACATGGTTGCCAGGCTGACGTTGTCTGCAGACTTTATGCCATTGGCCACCATCACGTAGATGGGGAGCACGTAGAATGCGAGTGCGAGGAGCAGGAAGCCCCACAGGCATAAGCGCTTCAGGCTCATGGGCTACTCTCCTTTGCGTACGGTGCGCACGAGGTACGGCACGATGATCAGGCACGAGAGGACGAGCATAACCATCGACGCGGCTGCGCCCAGGTTGTAGCGCGCGGCCTTGAACATCATTTCGAAGACGAAGATGGCGGGGACGTCCGTAGCAAAGCCGGGACCCACGCCAGACATGGCAAACACCAAGTCAAAAATCTTCAGTGATACGTGCAGCAGGATGATTGCCGTCGATACGGTGATGGGCCACAGCATCGGGATGATAACGGATCGGTACAGCCGAAACTCGCTTGCGCCATCAATGCGCGCGGCGTCCCGTACTTCTTTGCCAACGCCACCGAGACCGCCTAAATACATGGCCATCACAAAGCCGGACAGCTGCCACGTTGCCGCGACGGCGACAGGGATGAGCGCAACGGGCACGCCCCATTCCACCTGGAACCCGGTGGCACCAGGTATGACGGCTGCCAGTGCGTCGTTGACGGACAGGACTACGCTTGGGTCGGTGGTCCAACCCGGGGCCAGCGGCCCGATGCCTGCGGCCGCCAGGACTCGGTTGATGCCCAAGATGTCAAAGAAGAGGTTGATGCCGGTCTCCGGGTTGAAGATCCAGCGCCAGACTACGCCCGTCACGATGAAGGAAAGCGCATACGGAAACAGAAATGCGCTACGAAAGAAGCCCATCCCACGGACTTTTCGGTCCAGCAGGATGGCGAGTGTCATTCCCAGGCCTATGGAAAAGCTGATGAAGAGCAGTGTGAACACAAACGTGTTGCGCAGATCCGCCTGAAAGCGCGGCATGCTGAGCATGTCCGCATAGGTCTGCCAGAGGGGTTCGCGGAGGCTGAAATCAACTGCAAGCGTTCTCCAGTTCGTGAGCGAAAAGAAGAAGCTCGTGCCGACAAAGGCGTAGACAAAGATCGCCGTCAGGACGAGTGACGGCAGCAGGATGAGCAGGCCTTGTTTACGTAGAACATGTCTTCGCAGCGCGCCTCTCATCGCCCCCACAGTGTTTGGTAGGCTTCCCAGTTATCCGTTTCGGTTGTGCCGTCCATGAAGGACCTGCATTCATAGGGCAGTTTAGGACCAATGGCAGCCGCTTGGCAAGGTGCAAAATCGCCGCGCATACGGCAGCCGAAAGCTAATGGCGCGCAGCTTGACTTGCTATGCCGTGGCGGCAAGTAGGGTGCGTGCCGGTCGTGCGGCGCTTGCGCCAACTTGTCTCCGGCTCGCCGCTGTCGCTACGCGAGAAGCCTGCCGGTCACAATGAGCCGGGGCAATGCACCCTGCCTTGGGCTCATTGGAAGTGTGCATGCTACCACGGTGGCCGTAGCAGCGCTATGTTTCCGGACGCTTTCCGCTAGTCCGCCGCATACGCACCCGTATGCACAGCGGTGTGGCAGGCGCAGCGTCGTAGTGACTCCTCACTGTCCCGACTAGTGGCGCGGGTCTACCATGTGCCCTTGCCCAGGCGGAGCATGAAAGCTCGCACAGGTGCTCATGAGCGTGCTTCCACAACTGGTTGCCTACTTCAGCAGCGTCATCTTTTGCATATCGATGAGCCTGCCTTCTGATTCCATGCGATAGAAGTAGACGCCGCTCGCGAATTCGTTGGCATTCCAATTTAGGTCGTACTCTCCTGGAGGATAAACCCTGTCGGTCAGCACGGATACCTTTCTACCGACCGCGTCAAAGACGGTCAGGCGTACCTGCGCTTCACTGGGCACCTTGAAATGGATGGTAGTTGAGGCGTTGAACGGATTCGGGTAGTTCTGCGCAAGGCTGAACCTGGACGGCAGCTCACCCGGCTCTTCGTCTATTGCGACGTCGACCTCACCGAGCGGGACGGTCCACACCCCGCGGCCATGCGTTCCCAGGATGACTTCATCGTCCCGGACCTTCATCCTCCAAACGGCCACGGCCGGCAGGCCGTTGTGCGCGTAGTTCCACTCTTTGCCATAGCTCTTTGACTTGAAGAGGCCAATGTCGGTGCCTACCCACAGCACATTGGTTGCGTGCGGCATCACCGCCAGGTCGTATACGGCCACATCGGGAAAGCCGTTCGTGCTTGCTCCCGTGGCATCAAAGCCTGTAAGGTCCGTCCAGGTTTGCCCATGGTCCTTCGTTTCCAAGACCTTCGGGTAGCCGTAGCGCGAGAACAGCGCATACGCAGTCCCGCTCTCGGTAGGATGCGTAGCCAGCCCGGAAATAACTGTTTCGGGCGCCCGGTCCATGGTGGGCAAGGCCGCCGCTTTGAACGATTCTCCCTGATTCTTCGAGACATGCAGCCTTCGACTCGGGCTGGAATCCATGCCGTAGCCTGCCCAAACTACGTTCGGGTCCGCAATGGACACCCTTGCTTTGCCACCGGACCACGGACGCCACCCTTGAGTGATGGGTGCAAGGGTCCAGCTTCCCCCGAAGTCTCTGGAATACCAGACGCCACCGCGCTTGGTAGTATAGACGTTGTCGGGTGCCAGATCCGAGCTGCCTAGCGTGGTAATGAACTGCCCGTTGTCCGTGTCGTAGGGCATGCCCGGTGAAGCTGCCCAACTCGTGCCACCATTCACGCTTCTTTGTATGGAGCTATATTGGATTGACCCCATGATTTTATCTGGGTCTGCCGCGTGCCACACTGTTTCGAATCCGTCGCCGTCGAGCTGTTTAATCCACCCGCGCCTGCCTTTAGGGTTGCCATATGACCGCCATGTCCCATTATCCTGCGAGCCCGCAATGTAAAAGGGGCTTCCGGGCCTTTTGGCCACCCCGTAAAACTGCGCGGTGTTGTAGCCCGCAAACGCGCGGTCCAGCTCAATGAATCTGTTGCCGTTGTCCGTAGACAAGGCTACGCCGCCGTCGTTGGCATTTAGGAGCCAAAAGTCACCCTGGGCCGGGTCAACCGGAATGGGGACTAGGTTGTGGTGGTCTACGTGCGCGATTATGTTGCGGTCGATTCCGCGGTCAATTGTACGCACACGGGCTTCTTCCACTCCGTGCCCGATGGTCATGGTCTGGTTTGGCAGATTTACCGGATCCCATGTGGCGCCTGCAGCAAGTGTTGGCCACAGGTAGTACAGCATTCCGTGCACTGCGCCGCCATCCTGAGCGACGCTGTCTTGGGGGTTGTTAGCGTCGTAGTCAAATTTGTGGATGAATATTAGTTCGAAGCTCTGCTCATTTCGTCTAGCCGCTCCTCTGGGCAAATAGTATTCAATCAGGTTGAATTCTCCATCGTCGGCTTGGTCGCGGAAGGAAAACATCAGCTGACGGTTGTTATCGATATCCCACACCTGCAGCGGCACGTCAACGTAGTCAGCATACATATACTCGCTGAAGTTGACGCCGTCGCCGCCATTTCCATTTGCGCCCGCGGTTTCGGTGACCCAGAAGCGGTGCGCTTTCTGCGATCCTTGACCAAATCGAATCTCAATATTCGGATAGTCCGTTACATCCACGTCGACGGCATCTGGATCCAGGTAAGACACCGTGCCAAAGAAAGCTGACGCACCAAACCTCACTAAGTTGACCCACGACTCGGTGCCACCACGAATGAATTGGGTCGGTCCGGTCACGGTCTCCGTGCTGCCAGAAAGTATGTTCCGCCACAACTGAATCCCTCCTACAAACACGGTGTCGGGCTTGAACGGGTGTACGGCCAGCGTGTTATCGTACCAGCCTTGTCCGCCGAGCCAGTTTCTTGGAGAGTCATCGGAATCGATTGTGGGCAGCCAGCTGATACCACCGTCTTCGCTTCGATAGAGCTGAGCCGTGGCACCGCCCTGGGCAGCGGCGTACGCAATATTCGGGTGGGAAGGGGAATAGGCGACCTCAATTCGCCTGTACCCATCAATCCAGATAATCGACGCGAGCTGCCACGTTATGCCAGCATCGGTAGAGTACAGAATGCCTCGACCGTTAGCGCCAGCTATCTGCATATTGAAGTTGCCTGGCTGCGCACGCAAATCCTGCACGCGCCCCGGCCCCTCGTATACTTCAGTCCAGGACATGCCTCCGTCGGAGGTGCGAAATATGCCTGCACCGGTAGCGGCCACCACCACGTCCGGATTCGCGGGATCAACGGCCAACCTGTTCACATGCCTGAAATCAGTATTAACAGTGGTTGCGGCCAGGTGCTCCCAGGTCACTCCTTTGTCGGAGGACCGGAAAATCCCGTTGCCATCTACGCCGTCAAGGTTGCCGAATCCCTCTCCAGTTCCCATGTAGATGATGTTGTGGTTGCTCTCAGCCATCGCCAGGCTGGTGACCGCCATGACGGGCAGATCATCTGTCTGGTATTGCCATGCCAACCCCCTGTTGATGGTTTTCCACAGGCCACCGCCCACGGAGCCAACCCACCATGTGTGCAGGTCCGGATCATCCGGGTCAACAAGGATAGGACGTGTTCGTCCGCCCACGTTGCCTGGGCCTCGCTCAACCCAGTTGAGTGTGCCGCCGGAAGTCTTCAAGGCTGCTTTCGCCTTTTTATACTCTGCATACCTATAGCCCGGCGGGTATTCGACTTCTCCGCTCTCCGATGCCCTTATGTCGCGGAAGTATTCAAAGAACATGTCCGGGTAGCCATGAGAGCTTGACATCAGTCTGGACTTCTCTGATCCGACAGTGCGTAGACCCGTATCTGGAGACGGAGCATCCGGCAGGAGCGTGATGGCCAGTGTCAGGAACAGGATCGCCACGACGGCGACAGCGATCAGTCTGAAAATTCTCACTTTTCCGTACGTGTTGTGACGTGTCCTGAACAAGCATCGGATAGTGCAAGGCCGCGAGCCACAACACGATCCAAATGTAATCTAGTGAGAGCGGGGTTGAGTAGCAAGCTGGACGCCTTCCTGCACGTCCGTTCCCAAAGGGGGAGCACCCGCCCGTTCTTCCCTAGCCCCGAAGGCTATCCAAGCCATTGTATCGCCGGGTGGAAACGAGTCGGAAGAATCAGCCTGCTGAAGTAATGGTACGCAAGTTGTCAAGGAACATGCGGGCTCGGCCGGACCCCTCTTGTCATGTTCCACTCTGATTTTGACGCCGCTTTATCCCGTGTCAGCTGGCAATTGCCAGAAAAAGGCCTCTTGTGAGCAATGCGCATGCTTTTGCACGCAGATTGGCGGCGCGTACCCTCTTGCCCAAAGTGACTTTGCTGCAGTGCCAGCAGCACGCACAAACGTGAGCCACATCCAGCAACGAGCAGCGAGATCGCTATCGATGCTACGGCCGGCACCGATAAGGCCACGCATTGCCCGACCGCGGCCCTTGCCCAACAGGCGGCCACTTGGCCCGTGACCCTTTCCGCGGGTGAAGCGACAATCAAAGGGGCCAGATCCGAACCGGCACTCCTTCTTCGCAGGCGGAAAACCCCAGAATGTGGGTCTGCCGGGCTACTTGAGAAATCCCAGTCTTCGTGCCAGGCAGGCAGCAGGTGACCACTCGTGTGCGGCCAGAAACGTTTACTCGCCGATGCCAGCCATCTCCGCTTCCCTGACCAGGGTGCGCGCAAAGGCGTCTTCGTCCCTTCGTACCACGAAGTCCGTGAGCGCGTCGTTCAGCGCCTGCTGAAATGCCGCCGGTGCCGCCGAGCCGTGAATCACAGTCGGCACCAGCACGCCGTGCTCATAGGTGTCCATAGCCCAGTTCAGGTAGGGCCCGAAGCGCAAGCGGTCACAGTCTGTGCGGGCGCAGATTGCGCCCTTCTGCAGGTTGAAGTCCTCCTGCACCACGCGCTGTCCCATCGTGCGCAGCATGGCCAGCGTCTCTTCCGGGTGAGGAGCGCCGCGAGCCAGCGTGAACCCATCAGATACCAGGAGATACGTTCCGTCACTGCCCGGGTGAGCGACCCATCCAAAGTCGACGTTATCCGTCAGGTTGGCCTGAACGAGTTCGCCGTAGACCCAGTCGCCCATAGAGTACATGGCGCAGTCTCCCTGGATGAGCTTCTGGACTGCCTGGTCCCAGGAGAGTGCTGCATGGTCTTTGTTAAGGTATTCCAGGAGCCGCCCGTAGGTGGCGATGGCCTGCCGGACGTCCGGATCGGTGAATTGCGTCGAGCCATCCCACAGCCCCAGATAGCGATTAGGGCCGATGACGCCCACCAGCGTGTTTTCGAACATGATGCCTGTGGCCCAGATGCCAGCGTCTCCCATGCAGAGCGGTGTGACGCCTCGGCTTTGCAGGTCCTCCGCGATGGCAAAGAGTTCCTCATGCGCAAGCGTGCCACCAATTTCAATGCCGTGTTGCTCAAGCAGTGGCTTGTTGTACCATAGCGTGTTGCTGCGGTGCAGGTTGAGGATTACGAGGTATGGCTCTCCTTCTTGGCGGACCATGTCGAGCAGGGCATCCGGGAATACGTCGTACCACCCTTCCTCGTCGTACAGGTCAGACAACGGCTCTGCAAATCCCGGTGCGACATACTGCCCAAGGACTTCAGTTCCAGGATGCGTCTGCCAGGTGTCTGGCGGGTTTCCACCAAACAGGCGCGTCTGGAGCACGGGGCGGGCCGCGGAGCCACCGCCTCCTGCAATGGAGGCATTGATGACGCGGGTTTCCGGGTATGCCCGGCTGTAGGTCGCAAAGACAGTTTCCAGTGCGGCAGCCTCGCTGCCCGAGGTCCACCAGGAAAAGACCTCAACGGCGCTTTCTGACGCCTGGTCGCCCGTGCCTTGCCCACATGAAACCGTAAGACACAGAGCCAATGCCCACAAAGCTGAGGTGCGGCGCTTTTCCATGAGGCATCCAGGGCTAAAGCCAGGGTGATCGTTTGTCTCCCAGATGGAGCTGCACGGTCTTGAGCTCCGTGAATTCGTCTGCCGAAAACCTCCCGAGCTCGCGCCCAAGGCCGCTGTCCTTATACCCGCCAAAGGGCAGCTCTGGATGTCCATCCATGAAGCAGTTAACCCAAACGGTGCCAGCGCGCACGGCGCGGCTCACCTGGAAGGCGGTATCGACATCCCTTGTCCACACGCCGGCGCTGAGGCCGTACAGGGTGTCGTTGGCGATCAGAATGGCATCGTCCACGGTGTCAAAGGGGACCACCGAAAGCACCGGGCCAAAGATCTCGTCTCTGGCAATAGCCATGGGCGGCTCCACGCCATCAAACACCGTTGCCTCAAAAAAGCGGCCCTTCTCTGTATTCATTCTTTGGCCTCCGAGTCGAAGCCGGGCACCGGCCTCGCGACCTGCGTCTACGTAGTGGCAAATTTTCGCCATCTGTCCCTCGTTGATGATGGCGCCCACCTTGGTAGTTTCATCCAGGGGGTCCCCGATCGGGATGGTACGGGCGCGCTCTACGACGCACTCGGTGAATGACTCCGCGATGCTTCGCTGAACAAGGAGGCGGCTACCGCTATTGCAGCATTCACCCATGTTGAAGTACACGCCGAACACCACCGCATCCAGTGCGGCGTCCAGGTCGGCGTCGGCAAAGACGATGTGGGGGTTTTTGCCGCCGAGTTCCAGTGACACCTTCTTGAGGTTGCGACCGGCGAGGGCAGCCACGTGGCGCCCGACCTTGGTCGATCCCGTAAACGAGACCACATCTACCGCCTCGTGCTCCGCAAGGCTCTGACCGGCAGGCGACCCGAGCCCGGTGACCACGTTGACGACTCCCGGCGGGACGCCAGCCTCGTGCAGCATCCTGCAGAGCGCGAGCGTCGTGCCCGGCGTAAGTTCGCTAGGCCTACCCTGTCCCCAAATTAGCGACTTGACTTTGTAAATCATGCCGTGTAGCTTTGCGGCATGCTTACGCAGAGCCAGATTCTTCGCACGCTGCGGACCTCGGAGCCGCGGCTTTTGCGCACATTGGAAGCGCATGCCGGTGAAAGCCGTACGGCCATCAGCCGCCAGGTGTGCCATGCATTCGGCTTTCGTGATGCTCGTGGGAATCTGCAGCAGACCGGGTGTCTGAAGGCGCTCAAGACGCTGGAATCCGAGGACAGGCTGTCGTTGCCCGCGCCCAGGCGCACCATTGCAAGCGGTACGCCCCGGCTGTTGGACCAGCCGGTGCCGAAACCAGTGGAGGTGCCCGCTTCGCTCAAACAGATCAAGGGCTTGGCCTTGGAGTTGGTGGAGGATGCGGCACAGCGTGCGCGCTGGAACACCCTGATGGCAGCGGAGCATCCGCAGGGGGTGAGGCAGTTTGCGGGCGCGCAGATAAAGTATTTGTTTCGGAGCGATCACGGGTATCTGGGCGCGATCGGGTTTGCGGCTTCCGGCCTGTATGTGGGACCGCGTGACCGGTGGATGGCTTGGACGCACGCGCAGCGCCAGCAGCATCTGATGCGCGTAGTGGGCCTGAACCGGCTGTTAATTCGGCCAGGCGTAAAGGTCAAGAACCTGGCCAGTCATCTTCTGGGGAAGGTGCTCAAGCGGTTGCCCGTGGATTTTGCGGCGCGCTACGGCTATACCCCGTGGGTCATTGAGACCTTCGTGGGGCCTGAGCAGCGGGGGACCTGTTTCCGTGCGGCGGGATTCCACTATGTGGGAAGGACCACCGGCCGGGGTCGCCATGCCGAGACCAAGGCGTGTACCCGGACGAAGAAGGCGGTGTTCGTCTATGATCTGGACCGCCGGTGGCGCAAGCATCTCGGGGTGGCGCACGTAGATGCGTATCCCAAACTGGAGGCTGGCGCGGGGCTGGATGCCGAGACCTGGGCGGCGCAGGAGTTTGGAGACGCACAGCTGGGGGATAAGCGGCGGACTACCCGCCTGGTCAACAGTGTCACTATATTGGCACGAGCGCCCGGCGAGTCCATAACGGCCACCATGAAATCCGATCGTGCCGCGATACGGGGATATTATCGCTTCATAGAGAAGGCCAACGAGCGGGGAACCACGCCCGCGGATATCCTGGCGCCGCATCGCCGTCGTACGATCGAGCGGATGCGCACGGAAAAGACGGTGCTGTGCCTTCAGGACGGCACGGACATCAACTACAGCACCCGTCCTGCGTGCGAGGGCTTGGAAGTGATCGGGCGCAACCAGACCACCGCGAAAGCACGGGGGGTGCATTTGCATACGACGTTGGCGTTGAGTGCGCAGGGGTTGCCGCTGGGCGTGCTGCGCTGTGCCTACAGGACCCAAGCGGGAAAGCACGCAGCTAAGACGCAGCAATGGATCGACGGACTGCATGACATCGCCGAGGCGGCCACACACCTCAGCAGCAAGACCCGCGTACTCTGCGTCATGGATCGGGAAGCGGACATCTTTGCCCTGTTCGCCGCGCAGCAACAAGTGGGACGGGTGGATCTATTAGTACGGGCCAAGGCGAATCGGAGACTGGGAAGAAAGGGTCCGTTGTTGTTTGAGTTCATGCGCCAGGGGGCGCCCAAAGGTACCATTGAGGTAGCAATACAGCGGCTGAGCCGTCGCGAGAAGTCGGGCCGTGTCAAGCATAAGGGCCGTGCGGGCCGCATCGCACAGATGGAGGTACGCTACCGTACGGTCATGCTTCCGCCCACCCGTGGACAGCAGGGCGGCCCGGTGAAGGTCACCGCCATACATGTTGGAGAGGCGGACCCGCCAGAAGGACAGAAAGCGATTCAGTGGTACCTGCTCGCGACGGCGACGGTGACCTCGGTGGCGCAGGCCGTAACAATGGTCGACTATTACATGTTACGCTGGCGTGTGGAAGACGGCTTCCGGATTCTCAAGAGTGTGTGCAAGGTGCAGGAGTTGCGCTTGCAGAAGGCCGATAGTCTTCACCTGGCCATCACCATCAACATGGTGATGGCGTGGCGCCTGCACTTGATGACGTTACTGGGTCGCCAGGATCCGGAAGCACCGGCCGAGATCCTGTTTACAGATATTGAGCTGTGCGTGCTACGAGAATATGCCGAAGGATTCAACCTGGCGTCTCCCGATGATCTGGCTGCAGCCATTCTGCTGCTGGCCATGATGGGAGGATACATGAATCGGAAAAGCGATCCGCCGCCTGGCGCCAAAATCATGTCGCGCGGCTACCTCCGGCTGGAGGCCTGTGCTGTCATGTTTGCCGTGCTCCAGAAGAAGTACGGACTGTGGCCGCCGTAGGGTGTCAACACAGAAAGAAGGCCCGCAGTATTGCTCACCTGGGAGGGCTATTGATAAGGACCACGGACCGTCACGATGCCGCAAAAGCATTGGCAGGATAGGTGCGTGCCTGCGAAGCACGCACGCGCACGATACAGCTTTTGCCATTGCTGCGCCTGCCAATCCAAGCCTCTTCAACCCCAAATCAACGCCCTTAGTCGGGCATTGCGGCTGTGTTAGTTACGCTATCTACACGGACCAACCACCGCGCGAAAGGCTGGCTTCCGTGCAATCGGCCGTGAGGCCACCTTGTCAAGCCGGAAATGTTGCCGACGGGTAGCGCTAGGCTTGATCACCGCCGTACAGCCGGCGGCCAGCGCAAACGGCAGCTTTTGGCTGATGATGAGCAGCGGGAAGTTCCACGGCGTGATCATGCCGACCACCCCGGCCGGCTCTCGGAGCACCATGCCAAGCTTGCTCTCACCCAGCGTGTTGTACGTGTCACCGCGCGTGTGGCGGCACAGAGTGCTGGCGTATTCCCAGAGGTCCACTGCCGCGGCCATCTCACTTCGTGCCTGCGCGATGGGTTTGCCGCTCTCCATCACCTCCAGGCGCGCCAGCGCCTCCCTGTCTGCCCGGATGCGCTGCGCGACCTCATGCAAAAGGCGCGCGCGCCTTCGCCCCGCCATCATGGGCCACGGGCCGGTGTCAAAGGAGCCTTTTGCAAAAATAGGTTGAGAGCGCGAAACCGGGCGTAGAAAGTTAGGGCGTGGGTGAGAATAATGCGGATTAAGTGCGTCGTGAGTCGTATACTTGAACACGTGAGAATCATAAATGTATACAATAAAAGTGCAGATGCGATTGCGATCAGAGTTGTCCAGGTACTGGTCCACATTCCAGCTCAGATTGTTTCCATTGCTGGAGCTCACTATTGGCGAGCTCAGTGAACAGCACAGACGATTCGTTTCTGTGGTGGAATTAGTGCGCGTGGAGGAGCTGTTGTCGGGGTGCGAGTCCAAGGGTCCAGGCCGTCCGAAGGCGGACCGGGCTGCGCTGGCGCGGGCTTTTTTGGCTAAGTCCGTATTCGATATCCCGACCACGCGGGCGTTGGTGGAGCGACTAAAGAGCGATCCGGTACTGCACCAGCTATGCGGCTGGGAGTGGTCGTACATGGTACCGAGCGAATCGTCGTTTTCGCGGGCGTTCGCGGAATTTGCCAACAGTGACCTGCCGGGGCGGCTGCACGCAGTGCTGCTGGAGTGCGCGCTGGAGGATCATCTGGCCGGGCACGTTTCGCGGGACGCGACCGCGATTCCGGCACGCGAGAAGCCGAAGCGGTCTGTGCCCAAGGCCAACGACGGCAAACAACCGAAAACCCCTACCCGCCTGCAGCGTCAACGCTCCATGGAGCTGGATGATATGCTGGAAGAACTGCCGAAGGACTGCAATGTCGGGACCAAACGCAATTCGAAGGGTCACGGGCACTGCTGGGTCGGCTTCAAGCTGCACTTGGATGTGATTGACGGGGGGATTCCGATCAGCGCTGCGCTAACATCGGCTTCGGTCCATGACAGCCAGGTGGCGATCCCGCTGGCAGTGATGACGGCCGCTCGGGTACAAAGTCTGTACGACTTGATGGACAGTGCGTACGATGCTAAGGAAATCCGAGAGCATAGCAGATCGCTGGGGCATGTGCCGATCATTGATATCAACCCGCGTGGCAATGAGGAGCTGAAGCGCGAGGCGCGGGCGCAACGCAGCATCGGACACGTTACGCCAGAGAGGAGACGCTTCAGAGAGCGCTCGACGGTGGAGCGGGTCAATGGACGACTCAAAGACGAGTTCGGCGGACGGTATGTGCGGGTACGCGGGCATAGCAAGGTCTACTGCCACCTGATGTTCGGCATCCTGGCGCTGACCGTCGACCAGTTGATGCGCCTGGTGCTCTAAGCGCACCCGTACCCTCACGTAGGGCCCGTCTCGCCATCAGCGCGGGCCGGGTCAGCTATGCCGTGTCATGCCTCCCTGCGCAGTTCGTCACCCCCATTCGAGCAAGACTTCCGCAATGCAAAGGTCGAACAAGTTGATACGTGCAGAATCACACTGGCTTGACGAAGCTCCTACTCCCAAATCAAGGGCTGAAGTGGATTTTGCAAAAGGCTCAAAGGCATGCCGTGCTGCGCTGACCGCTGCGTCAACATCCGCTTTGTCGGCGTAGGGATACGTGCCGACAGCAATGTCGTGTGCGGGGCTGGTGGTCGTGAAGTGCCTGCCGTCTTGGGCGGACACCTCGTGGCCACCGATCCACATGGCATGGGAACTAGCTGCTGCGCGCATAGGCAAAGTCTGTAGTCTACCCCAAAATCAGTCGTCGCTGCTCAGGATCATGTCTGCGCCCTTTTCGCCGATCATGATGGAAGTGGCCTGCGTGTTTCCGCTAATAAGTCGCGGCATGATCGAGGCGTCCACCACGCGCAGGTGCTCCAGGCCTCGCACTCGTAATTGTGGGTCTACCACGGCCTCATCGTTTACTCCCATGGTGCATGATCCCACGGGATGATAGTCATTCTTGGACCATTTGCGGATGAATTCCGCGATCTCGCCATCGGACTGGACGGCGTCGCCGGGAAGGAGCTCGGATTCAATATACGGCTTGAACGAGGGGGCCTGCAGAATCTTGCGCCCCCACCTCAGGGCGGTGGTAGCCACATGCAAGTCGTATGGATCATCCATGAAGTTGGGGTCTATGGCCGGCGGCACACGAGGGTCCGCACTTCGAAGCGTCACTGAGCCGATGCTTCGGGGCCGCAGGTTACACGTATTAATAGTGATGCCATGTCCCTTGATGCGCATGCGCCCGTGATCGACTACCAAGGCGGGCAGGCAATGAATCTGGATGTCCGGGGAGCGGACTTCGTCAGAGCTCTTCAGGAAGCATCCAGCCTCGGCTACGCACGCGGTGACCGGGCCGGTTTTGTAGAGCAGGTACTGAAGGCCGTGCAATAGCGCCCGATCCCAGCGGTCCTGGCCGTTATAGCTGACGGGCTGGCTGACCTTGGCCGCGAGATAGACATCCATGTGGTCCTGGAAGTTCTTGCCTACGCCCTTTAGGTCGCATTGCACCTTAATGCCCAGGGCGCGGAGCTCGTCCGCCGGCCCTATGCCTGAGAGCAGCAGCAGCTTTGGCGAATTCACCGCGCCGCCCGATATCACCACTTCACGCGCGGCGTACACGCGCTGCAGCTGCCCGTTGCACCTGGCGTATTCGATGCCCGTGGCGCGGCCTTTGTCCAGGAGGATCCGCGTGGCCACGGCATGC
The DNA here is from genome assembly GCA_965262785.1 of Rhodothermales bacterium. Taxonomy (GTDB): domain Bacteria; phylum Bacteroidota; class Rhodothermia; order Rhodothermales; family Bin80. The sequence goes on along the minus strand of OZ253559.1, from coordinate 3,227,414 downwards.
GTACGGACGGTGAGGCGGGCGCTTCGTCCTTTAAGGAAGGCGGTAGCGGCGCTTTCGCGGCGGACGTTGCGCTGCGTGACCTGGTAGAAGCTGACGCCTGCCTGCTGCGCGCCGTTGAGATCGGGGTTGTAGGGGATGCCTACCTCCTGCGCACTGCGCACGAAGGCCCTGGTCAGCACGTTGTGCTGCGTCTGGTCTGCGACGTTCAGCGGCCCGCCCCGGCCGTGGTATTCGTTTACGAACCGCTCGTTGTTTTCGCTCTTCTTGAAGTACGGCAGCACATCTTCGTAGCCCCACCCCTGGCAGCCCAGGTCCCGCCACTCGTCGTAGTCCAGGCGGTGGCCACGTATATATATCATCGCGTTGATCGAGGTGCTGCCCCCGAGGGTTCGGCCTTGCGGGTAGTGCATTTCGCGCTGGTTGACGTGGGCCTGCGGCGCGGTCTTGAAGCCCCAGTTGACACCCTTGCCGGTGAGTTTGGTGAATCCAGCCGGCATGTGTATGAGCGGCGAGGAGTCTTTGCCGCCGGCTTCCAGCAGCACGACGCTGGCGCTTGCGCTCAGCCGGCGCGCCACGGCGCAGCCGGCCGCGCCTGCGCCCACCACCACATAGTCAAAGGTGTTCCGCATCTACTTCCCTATATAGGTGGCTTTGCGGCGCTCGTCAAAGCTTGCCAGGCCTTCCCGTGCGTCCTGCATTGAAGCCGCCAGGGCACCTGCCAGCGCTTCCGGCGTGCCAGCATCCATGCACTGCTTGGCTGTCTGCACAGCAACGGGTGCCTGGGCTGCGATCTGTGCGGCCAGCGCGCCCGCTTCCTGCATCAGCGTTTCCGCTGGCACAACCCGATTTACCAGGCCCCACCGCTCTGCGGTGACCGCGTCAATGCGCTTGGCGCTGAAAATCATTTCTTTGGCGCGTGGCGCCCCAATGACTGCAGGGAGGCGCGTGGTGCCACCCCATCCAGGCACGGTGGCGATGGATACCTCCGGCATAGAAAACGAGGCGGTGTCCGCCGCGATCCTGATGTCGGCGGTCAGGGCCAGCTCAAGCCCACCGCCGAAGGCGTACCCGTTTATCGCCGCGATCAGGGGCATGCGCAGGTGCGCCAGACGGTTCATGACTCGGTGCCCCTCACGAATCCAGTGGCGCCACATCTCCAGCGGCTCCAGCGCAGCCCATGCGTGGATGTCCGCGCCTACCGAGAATGCTCGAGCGCCTGCGCCGGTCAGGATGGCCACGCGCACCACAGCCGAACGCTCCAGATCCGCGGTGGCCTCTTCAAGGCCCCTGAGCATGTCTGGGTCTATGGCGTTCAGCTTTTGCGGGCGTTGCAGCGCGAGGTGCGCAACAAATCCGATGATCTTGAGCTCAACCTTATTCATGGAGTTTCAGTCCCATGGGCGGCTTATGAAACAGGCGTGCATCCATCACGCGAAGGTCCGGGCTCACGCGTAGGGCCACCTCGGTTTGTCCAAGAATGTCTCGGTCCAGGTCGATGCCGGGCGCAATCTCGGTGACGGTGAGCCCCTCGGGTAACAGTTGCATCACGCACCGCTCCGTGATGTACGTAATCTTCTGTCTCTGCCGCAGGGCCCGCGCGCCACTGAAGGTCACATGCTCGACAGCAGGCACAACCTTCTGTGCTGCGCCTTCGCGCAGGATGCGGAGCTGCCCGTGCGCAACGCCCAGGCGCAGGCCGGCGGCGGTGAAGTACCCTACAAACACGATATGCCGGGCGTGAGCGGTGATGTCAATGAAGCCACCAACCCCTGCGGTCAGGTGCGGACGTGCCTTCAGGCGGGACACATTGACATCGCCAGTGGCGCCGATCTGCAGGAATGAAAGCAGGCTCTTGTCAAACCCGCCGCCATGAAAGTACGTGAACTGGTCCGGCGAGGCCATGATTGCGTCTGCGCCTGCGGCGCACCCGAACTGGAAGTCCAAGAGCGGCATTCCGCCCACGGCGCCCTGCTCGATCACCCACGTAACCTGGCCACTGAGGCCTTCTTCCAGGAGGATGCGGGGCACCAGGGCGGAGATGCCGAAGCCGAGGTTCACCGCATCGCCCTGGCGCATCTCACAGGCGGCGCGTCGCGCCAGGGGCTTGGACGGGCCCCACGCCATGTGCTCGAAGGAGCTTTGGGGCGGGCGGTATTCGCCGCTGATGGCAGGGTCGTACGGGGTTTGCGTGGTCTGCTTCTGGTCGGGGTCCAGCACGACATGGTCTATAACGATGCCAGGCACCCGCACCTGCTGTGGAGGCAGCGTGCCGGCTTTGGCCAGCCGCTTGACCTGGGCGAGAACGAGGCCGCCGTTGTTGTGCGCGGCCAGCGCCTGGTCATAGATCCCGAGAAAGCCGCCCTCGTGCTCGGTCGTAAGGTTGCCATGCTCGTCGGCGGTGGTCCCGCGAATCAGGGCCACATCGACGGGGATCGCGCGAAAGTACAACCACGTGTCGCCATCGAAATTCACGCGCTCCACCAGGTCTTCCGTGGTGCATGCATTCATGCGGCCGCCCTGCAGGGCCGGGTCCACGAACGTTTCCATGCCGACCTTGGTAAGCACGCCGGGGCGCCGGGCTGCCGCTTCCCGGTGCATATGGTAGAGTATGCCACTGGGGAAGTTGTACGCTTCCACGCGGTCTTCGCAGATCATCTGCCAGATGTCCGGAGGCGGCATGGACGAGGGCCCACTCGGAAAGGACCCCGCTATCGTGCGGCGAAGCAGTCCGTCCCGGGCCAGGTGGTCGACGCCCCCGATGCCGTACATGTCGCCAGCGGCGATGGGGTGGATGCTCGTGATGCCGGCGGGGTGACCGGTAGCCGCAAAGCGGTCGCCGATGGCCTTGAGCAGGGCATCGGGGCACCCCAGGCCACTGGAGGCTGTTACGGTCACCACCGCGCCGTCAGGCACGAGCGCCGCCGCTTCCTCAAGGCTCAGCAGCTTACGCATAGCGGACCACTTGGCGCTCGCCCGTGCGCGCCGCTTCGCGCACCGCTAGTCCTACCGCCAGGCTGCGGACGCCATCATCGGCTGTGGCGGCGGGTGCTCCCTCCCCGCGGACCGCGCGGTGAAAGCAGCGCACGGCATGCGTATAGAGGTCTTCGGGCTCTGTGTCCAGCGCGAGGCGCTGGAGGCGGCCCGACCGGCGCAAGTCGATGTGCCCTACGGGCTCCTGCGTCATCACGCCGGAGGCTACCAGCGATCCCTCGGTGCCGTGGATTTCGAGGCCGGTGCCCGCATGCGCGATGGTAAAGGCGTCATGAAACTGCGCCAAAACACCGCCCCGAAAGCGCATGACACCCATCACGGCGTCCTCTATGCCGCCGCTTCCGAGGCCGGTTTGCGCGGTCATGGCGGTGACCTCTTCGACCTCATCCTGAAGGATGAAGCGAAGCGTGTCCGTGTCGTGCACGGTGATGTCGAGGACGACCCCTGCACCGGCCTTGGGATCGTTTATGCGCCATGTGCGCAGTTGCTCGGGCAACGACACCGCGTGGAAGACCCGCGCGGCCAGGGGCTGGCCGATGGCTCCATCCTGCACCAGGCGCCGGAGTGTGCGGTGGGTAGCGGCGTTGCGCAGGTGGTGGTTGGTACCCATCACGACGCCGGCTTCGCGGCAGGCTTCGACCATCTCAAGCGCGTCTTGCAGGGAAAGCGCAAGCGGCTTTTCGCAGAGGACATGCCTACCAGTGCGCGCCGCGGCGATGGTTTCGGCTTTGTGGCGCTCGTTGGTCGTGCATATATATATGGTGGCAATGTCCGGGTCGTTTACGATGTCGGCTACGCGATGGTAGCTTCGCGGGATGCCGTTGGCCGCTGCGAAGGCTTGGGCCCGCTCCGGCGATCGGCTCATCACGGCCAACACGCGCCCGCCCGGTTGTTCGTTGATGGCGTTGATCATGTATTGGCGCGCGATGGTGGCAGCGCCGATGATGCCCCAGCCTGTAGTCATAAGCGATCACATGATAGACGCGGCAAAGCTATGCAAATCAGCCGTATGCTGCACGCGGGTGGCGCTCCGCTGCATCCAAGGCGGAGCAGGCGGGTTTAACCGGCAGCATACGCCAGAGCCTATGAAGATTGCTGTTTGCATCAAGCAGACGCCGGACACCGAATCCCTTATACGGGTCACGCCGGATGGTCAGGGTATAGAGGAGGAAGGCCTGACATGGATCATCAGCCCGCACGACGAGTCGGCTGTGGAGCAGGCGGTTCAGCTGAAGGAGAAGCATGGCGGCGAGGTGACGGTGGTGGCGCTTGGACCGCCCCGCACAGAAAGCGCGATCCGCGAAGCGCTGGCTATGGGCGCCGACGTGGGCCTCCACCTCTCGTGCGACGTGATGCCGAAGGACGCCGCGGTGATTGCCGCCGCGCTGGCCGAAGCGGTCAAGGAGCGCGGGTTTGACCTGATCCTTACGGGGGAGCAGTCGATTGACCAGGCTGGCACCCAGGTGCCGCAGCGCCTGGCCGTAGCGCTCGGCTGGCCGTGTGTGACTGCGGTGGAGGCGCTGGAGGTCACCGGTGCAACGGTGCGGGTGCGGCGACCGCTGGAGCAGGCCGAGCTGGCTGCGTGGTTTGCGCTGCCGGGCGTGGTAGGGATCAACCGGCGGATTGGGGAGCCGCGGTACCCGTCATTTCGGGGGATCATGAAGGCCCGGCGCAAGCAGATCGAGGTAGCGGCGGCCCGGCTTGGCACGAGCGCTATGGTGGTGCAGCGGCTGCATGCGCCGCCCGCCAAGGCGCCGGGCCAGGTGCAGGAGTTTGGGAGCGGCATTGAGCGGGCGGTGGCCCAGCTTCTTGCGGGGCAGGCCACCGCGTAGCCTATGGCACCCGACATTCTTGTTATTGCTGAAGCCGCTGGCGGGAAGGAGCCTCCTTCCACCCAGGAGGTATGCCACGTCGCGCACGACCTCGCACGCCAGACCGGCTGGAGCTGGGCCAAGCTAGTCGTGGAGCAGCCAGTAGCAACGAGTGGTGGCGTTGCCCTTTTTGCCGAGACCGCTGCTGCAGCCGCGCGGGAGGCCAGACTCGTCCTGATGGGAGCTACGGCGGTAGGAAAAGACGCTATGGCACGCGTGGCCGGGCACCTAAGGGTACCGCTGGCGCAGGACTGCACCGGGTACCGCCTGGAGGAGGGTACGGTTGTCTTCACGCGGCCGCTGCACGGCGGCAAGGTCTTCGCCGATGTGCACCTGGCGGCGCGTCCCGCCCTGGCGACGTTCAGGCCTCGTGCGCAGCCGGCCTTTGCGGGCATGGCCGACGTCCTGACCCAGGTGGCCAGGGAGTCTGCCTCTCATGCGCGGGTTCGCACCGAGCTGCGCGAAGCCGGAGTAGGGCGATCACTGGACGTAGCGGAAGCGGACATCGTGGTCAGCGGCGGTCGCGGCATGCAGGGCCCCGAGCACTGGCATCTCCTGGAGTCTCTGGTCCATGCGCTTGGGCCGCGGGCTGCGCTGGCGTGCTCACGCCCGGTGAGTGACGAGGGCTGGCGGCCGCGGGCAGAGCATGTGGGGCAGACGGGGCGGGCGATAGCGCCGGACGTTTACGTGGCGTGTGGGATTTCCGGTGCCATTCAGCACGTGGCGGGCATCACAGGTTCAAAGTGTATCATTGCGATCAACCGGGACGCCGACGCGCCCATCTTCAAGGTCGCCGACTACGGCATCGTGGGAGACCTCTTTGAGGTCGTGCCGGCGCTCACGCAGGCCATCAAGGCCTTGAAGGGATCCTGAGCGTGGCTACGGCATTTCTGGCTGCCTGCCGAGGAGCAACGCGTAGTCCGAGTCGGTGTCGATATCCGTTGTGCTGCCGGCCATCTCGACACTGGTGGTGTGTGCGCGGTGGCGACGCACCAGCGCGCGGCAGCCGGTCGGGTCCTCATGTGCCAGGATGGGCGCGCGATAGGCTGAGGCAAAGATCACCGGGTGGCCCGGCCGCTTTTGGCAAGTCGCTCGCACGATGGCGCGTGGGTCATTCTGCAGGGCGCGCTCAAAGGTGCCAATGAGCGCATCTATGTCCGTCGCAGTCACCAGCGGCGTGTCCGCCATGCACAGCATGAATCCCTGCGCCTCCGGCGAGGCAGTGCGCAGGCCGACCTGGATGGACGAGGTCAGCCCCGCCGCGTAGTGGTCATTGGCGACCATCCGGACGGGTAGGTGGATCAGGGCGGCCTGGACGCGGAGCTTGTCGCAGCCGGCGACTACGACGGCTTCTGTTGCGGCAGAGGCGCATACTGCGCGCACCGCGCGTGCTACAAGCGGCATACCCTTGAAGGGCAGGAGCAGCTTGTTGGCGCGACCCATGCGCGCTGAGGTGCCGGCTGCCAGCACGATGGCGCTGATCACTTCGGGTGGACGCGGTAGCCTGCGCTTTCGATGGCGCGTGCCAGCTCGGGGCGCTGATCCGCTGGAAAGGTGACTTTGGCGCTACCGACGGTGACCCTATGCACTTGAGCCTCAGGCACGCTTTCCAGCGCCTCTGTCACCGCTCGTACGCAGTGGTTGCACGTCATGCCGTCAATGTGGAGCGTTTCGGTCTGCAGGGGCGTCATAGGATTTGGCGCTGTGGCGAGCCCCAAAGATACTGCCATCCCACTTCTTGATTCGCGCGGGTCAAGGCTGAAGAGCCCCGCCGCTCGCGCCGCCTTTGTTGAATAGTACCGGGGGAGTTGCGCCACTGCCTTGTCATCTGATGAGTCTGGATCCGGTCTTCAGCTTGCACGGGCTGTGTTGCGTGCCATTCAGCAGCAAGTGCAGCCTTCAAAGATGCGTGGGCCCTTGAGGATGTGGCGCTGGCTTGGCATGGAGCGATTGCAGTAGGGAGTCCCAGCGGCACTGGACCAAGCGTGCGGCGGAGCAAATTTCGGTCCGGGTTTGACGTGCATGTCTTCTTGCGCTGCGCCGAGCGTGGTAGGCAGCACGGCACATCCAGCCGGTGCGGTGATGACACTGTCTCCCGGAGCCGAACCTGCTGCTGGCGTAGCAAAAGGATTTCCAGAAAAGGCGTCACGCCACAAGAGGCCACAGCAGGGGGTGGCGTGGCGGCTGGCGGAATTTGGCGTGCGGCCACGTGGCACGCGGATGCAGGCAAGGAGAAATCGTGACCGGGCATCTTCCCCGGCGCAGGTCTGCTCATGGGCCGTCACAATCGGCTGGTTCAGGCGCAAGCATCGGTTCACGTGGAGGGCTATGCCGCCGCCACCTTCGGGTATTGTGCGCCCTGACTGCACGTGGGCACAGGCAGCCAGCGAGTCGATTCTCGCAGCGCTACATTTTTCCTTGCACTTTGGCTATATTGTGTGGTACCTTCTTCGCTAATCCAGGTGGCTGAACGGACTTGTTGGTGCATGATAGACAGTAGCAAGCCATAGGATGTGCGGGTTGAGCACGCTACTGCAATCCGGAACACCACGTGCGAAATGCTGTTCCACTAGTCTTGATCGAATTCGAGTGCGACTTGAGAGCTTTTTTTCTCCACGGGTTACATACGGTTGACCCGTGGGTTGTAGTTTAAGTGCGGTGGCAGGGTCCGAAAGCGGAGCCTGCTGCTTTTTTAACGCCGCAGTGCTGGGCAGGCCAGCCGCGGCACGCGTTAACTAACCTGTCCCGAGGGGGACTTGATGCTATGAAGACCTTTACTAACCTTCTAATCTCTGCGGCGGTGCTCGTGCTGATGGGCGGGGCGTTCTCTGTGGACGCTTTCGGGCAGCAGACGCCAAGCCAGGTACACTATGCGCTCGACAGCGGCGGAAATGACGAAAACAACGATTGCCTTACAGCCGATGATCCATGCTCGTTTAGCCGCGCCTTGACCGAGGCCGAGACTGAGGGGGACACTATCGCTGTTCGCGTACGCCGCAATGGCGGGCGGGCATTGGTAACGGACGTATTGAATTTCACTGCCGCCCGGAACTTTGCCGTGTACAATGAAGACTACGGAGATGAGGACGACAAGTACCTTGTGGACGGCGAGCTTGAGTTCCGTGGTGCGGTAACTATTGGGACTGACGGGTCTATTGACTTTGGCCCGTACGAGGATTTCGATTCGCAGCTAACGATAAGCGCCAGCACGATTACCGTAACTGGTGGTGTTGCAATCGATCCTGACGCTGATCACGACAACGGCGAAACGCCCGACAGAGCTGATAATGCCTATGATTTTACCAACTATCTCAATGCGTCTATATTTCGGGGTGACATCGTTATAGGACGAAACACTACGATGACCGTAGTGGAAAGCGCCACCTGCCCGACATTCGAAAACCTGGAGATTGCAAGTGGAGTCACGGTTGAGGTGAAAGGCATGTGTAACGCAGCCCTAACCGATGAGGGCTTTACTAGCCAAGACGGTATTTCTGAAGAAGAGGGAACCACCGGAGCCAACGGCATCTACGTCTGGAACGTTCTGGACGTTCAGGGCACGCTTATGCTCGATGGGTTCGACCTGCATCTGATTGCGCCCAGGCCCAATCACATGGCGGACAGCATGTACGCCGGCGTTTCATATACGAAAGACAGCGACGGCGAGTATTCGATGGGTTCGGAGAACAGGACGAAGTGGCCCAGAGCGGAGATTGACGGCATGATCACCTCGTCGAGTGGACTGAGCACGATGTATCTCCTGGTTCAGGAGGAGGTGCTGACCGACACCACGTATATGAATATAATGCAATGCGAAAGAGACGATAAAAAGAAATGCAAGCCAGGTACGGGCGGCAACCCTGGCCCCATGGTGGACACGCTGGTCACTGTCATGCCGTCGTATACGGGTTGGCAGAATGAGTACGGTCATGCCTACCGGATTACGGGCGATGGCAGGGTTGACCTGAACGTCGTCAAGGCCACGCAGGCCGGGGTACGGCTTGAGGTGGACTTCGGTACAGGAGCAACCTCGGAAAACAACGGTGGCGTGCTGTACGTCAATGCGGATAACGTGTCCGGGGATTTTGAGAACAACGGCTTTGCGCAGACGGAATTCCGTGGCAAGGTGAACATCAGCAACAGCATTGTGGTGACCGGCCCCGAGTTGCCGGATGCCGATGCGGAAGGAAGGAGAGGAATAGGTAGTGCCGAACCGAATGGGGGTGCCCGGCTTGGAGCCGACGGCGCATCAATAGACGGGCGCAGTGCCGATGACCGCACATTGCCACAGCCGATGCTGGAGTGTCATGACCACACGGACCGGTTGCAGGGCAGCAGCAACACGCTGTACTTCGGAGATAAAAACCCGGGCCATTCGGCTATGTATGGTGATCCAGCACAACTTACATTCCCTCACATGCTGGGGAGTCGTGGCCTGACAACTGGCATCTATTTTCGTGCTGATGGTAGTGTCGTTTCCGGCGCGGCAGAGCTCACAGGAGGCATCAAGCGGGCAGATATGTACCTCTCCCCAGGGAATGCCGAGACGGAGTGGGGGGAAGCTGGTGTTGGTCGTGACACCGTGGAGGTCAAGTTTTCCTGCTACAGCGGCCTTCTCGCCATGGGTTCGACTACCGTCATGGGTGACGTGATTGGAGACGACGTAACTCACGTGCTGGTGAACGACAATGTGATGTTGGAGGGGGACTATTTCGATGTCCGTAACGCGGACGAAGTAGTGATACGGAACACTGGTACAAATGCTGCTGGCCTGTCGGACGGCGACATCTGTAAAAGTACGTCCAAGACACCACTTTCAGGTGGGGCGCATCTTGTCTTTACAGGCTCTGCGGACCAGACGTTGAACGGCAGCGGGAGCGTGACATTGGATCGCGTCGGTCTTCGGATAGACAAAGGGTCCTCGGAAAGGGTGGAACTCAACATGTTGGTGTCCGTGGGAACCGTAGACATTAAGGGCGGCTTGCTCACCACCAATGGTATGCTGGATGTCAGTGGGGGAGCTTTGTACATCAACCAGGACCCGGGCTCCGTCGGAGATATTCGCCGAGGTTCATCGGGCAAAGCGTATGCAGTAGTTGGTGGCAGCACAAAAGGTCCGTCCTCCATAACCTATACAGGTGACCTGGCCTCAATGGACACGGGAGACGAGTTGTATGAGGGGATGAGTGTTAGTAGACTGACGATGTGGCTGGGCACAGCTACCACGGAGCTCACCATTCTGTCCAACATCAAGGTTGGGAGTGAATTGTACCTCTCGCAGGGCACGCTGGCTCTTGGGTCGGGCGTCACTCTGACTGCTCCCAGCTACGTTGAGGTGGGCAATGGATACGTTGACGGGGATGCTGCGGGAACGTGGAAGTTGTTTACTCACAGGACTAGAAATGGCAAGGTTGTGTTCAAGGGCAAGTTGGATCGTACCCTTTCAAATATTCTGCCATCTTATAGTTTGGAGGGCGCAAAGAGTGCTACGATCGCCAATGTCTCCGTAGACGGCTGTCCAACCAAGGACGGTAAAGGTAACCTCACACTGTCGCTGCAGGAGGGCCACACTCCCGTTGCGGACCTTCACATCAAATACAGAAGCAAGCTTGATCTTGCAGGCAACGTCTTAGTCGCCAGAGGCGATGTGAATGTTGGTGCGGAAGGCTGGCTGTGCGATTCTAGCGGCTCAGCGCCGTGCAGCGACAGCGAAGCGTATCGCGACCTGCTGGATCTTTCGGATGCGCTTGAAGCTGTCCATTACGAGGATACGCCAGAAGCCCGCGTGCAATTAGCACATGCGCAAGCGAGTTTTGAAAGCTCGCGTGGCGCCTCGGCAAAGGCAGCTGAGGGTGACGGGACGGTTTACTTCTATAACAAACGAACCGATACTAAAGGCGCGAGGAGCTTCGGCAGTTTGGTCGCAGACCTAGCGTCAAATAAAGAGCGGCTTGATTGGTACATGCCCAACGTCGTCGTTGGCGAGTTCACAAGCGTCAAGTTTGACGGTGGCAATACTCCATCAGAGAATGCCGCAGCTGTGAGGCCGAACATGGCCGACAGGGTGATGTTTCCGAGCGTCGACCTGACGGACGGGCCAAAGAATAATGTCGAGAAGAAAGAGGAGGAGTATACGGGGGGGAGGATAGCTTTTGCGGAATTCGATCACGTGATGATCGGCGGAGACGTAATGACCGGCGGCAAAAGCCAGCTGCTTGTCGGTGCAAGTGGTGGACACCCCCAGGCGGCGTTCATGGTAGGTGGAGATTTGAGCGTAGGCGGAAGGTTAACTATGCACGGCGGCGTGTTGGCAGTCACTGGTGACTACTCGCAAAGTGGAGATGAAGGGTCAGCAGGTGGTTTCGCTTCTGATGTGTGGCTGCAGGAAGGGGCGCACTACCAGATGGGAGACTTCTACGTTGGCGCCGGCGTCAATGCCGACACTACCCACGTCTATTCTCTGCAAGCACCAAATACCGACGGCGACTATGGAAACACGTGCCTGGGCGGCACCAGGGAGATAGCTTACAGTGGCACGATGCGCATGGTGAATGCCGGCTTGATGTTGCAGGGGGACTACGCGTTTCACGGCGCGGGAGACGCGTATGATGCCGAACAAACAGATGTGCCGGGACTGCGTGGTACCGTTACGTTTGTTGGTAATGATACCTCGATGGTTTCGCACAGCGGTGCGATGAACTCATTCTGCCATGTGGCGGTCCAGTCGGATCCCGGCGGTCCTGCGGGTTTGGTGATGATGGGGAGCGACGTGATGCAGAACAAGTACGGTGAGCTTACGCTCAAGAATGGCTTGGTCAGCTCGGATAACCACTACCACACGTGGATGCTGGCAAACGAGGCGATTGAGGACTCTCTGGTAGGACGTATTTCAGTCGGGGCGGATTCGGCGGCAGGCGTCGTCAGATATGGCTCACGCGACAGCTACGTCGACGGATACGTAGCACGCTCAGTGTCCATGGGCAACCAGGGCGGCGGCGTGGTAACCGGTGGCTACCTGTTCCCTGTAGGCAGTGCCAGTGAGAACGGTCCTGACTTCTACCGTCCGCTGATTTTACAATTTCCCGCGGACTTGGGTAGTGCACGCATGGCAACGGTGGGCTTCATGGCAGGCGCGACGGCGGACTCCATGGACTGGCCGGATGACAACCTGACCGTGGATGGGGCTGACGGCATGCTGACGCTGGACAACGTGGCCGACCTGTTCTGGAAGGTAAAACTGGATGCTGTGCCGGCGCATGACCCGAACATGCGCGTGGTAGCGGACGAGCTTCCGAACATCTTTAACATCAAGGGTCTGCGTATAGTGCAGTGGGACTGCGACGGAACCAACCCGCGCTTGGCAGGTGTGTATGACTTGGATGGCGGTCCCACCGATGACAATTCCTTCGAGGTTAACGACTTCATCAACGGCACCCCGAACCTGACCCAGGAAGGTGTGAACGTGACGACGTGCAACATCTTCGGTATTGCAGCGAACTTCCTGCAGAATCCGATTAGCGCGGATCCGATCACCAGTGGTACGTCGCGCGTGCAGTTTATCCATAACGTGGCCGGTGCTACAGTGGATCTGTACATCGACGACAACAGGGTGGTGGACGACTTCGCGTTCCAGACGGCGCGCGCCTTTGGCAATATTGCGGCGGGTACCCACACGTTGGAGATAGTCCCGGCAAATGCTCCTGACAACTCGGTGCCGATTTTATCGCAGCCAGTACGCTTCCGTCAGAACATGAATTATCATGTGATTGCGCACGGGAACTTGGCCGCCGGCGTAGCGGATATTGTTATCAGGGAGGATGTCCGCACGGTTTCAACCACGAATAACATGGTTGACTTCTACTTCGTGCACGGCGCCGCTGGCCTGGGCCAGGTTGACATTCGTCTCATTGATCCGATCGACAACACGCGTGTTCTTGCTCTGCTGTCGAACAACTTCCAGTTCGATGATGTCGGTACGTATATGTCGTTGGATCCGGGCGGGTATAACTTCGAGGTAACGACGCCGAATAATGACACGCAGATTGATGTCTTCCGCCTGGAGATACAGCAGTATGCCAATCTCGCGTTCGTACTGAACCTGTCAGGGACTGGGAAGTCCAGCGCAGACGGCGTGACGATGATGGGCGTGGCGCAGGACGGTAACCCGTTCTTCCCGCAGGTCATCACGGGAACGGAGAATTCGGAGCTTCCGACTGAATTCGCGCTCCTGGGCAACTACCCGAATCCGTTCAACCCGTCGACTCAGATCGAATTCGATCTTCCTGAGACGGCGGAGGTGAGCATCGCGGTATTCGACATGCTTGGCAGAAACGTGATGACGCTGCCTGCCAAAGAGTTTGAGGCAGGCGCGAGTCGCTCGGTCGAGCTGAATGCAGCCAGGCTGGCCTCTGGCAGCTACTTCTACCGTGTAGTGGCTACGGGTGCTTCGGGTCGGCACATTGAAACCGGTCAGATGACGCTGATCAAGTAAGTAGACTGGCTTTCTAACCGAGAGTCGGGGAGACGCCCCGGTGCCCGTTGGGTGCCGGGGCGTCTTGCTTTTTTGCATCTTTGTGGCGCCACCCTACGACGTGGCTCGCGGTGTTGAAGCCCGGAATGGGGGCATGTGTGCTGCGCAGCCAAGAATTGCGGATGGGAACGAAACTACATAGTCCTACCCGGACGGCTGGTGCGTAGGGTGCGCAAATACTGGTTACGAGCAGACCCAACCAAAACGCTGTGCCACAAATACGCACATTGGAGTTTTTGCTCGTTCCGGACCAGAAAGCTGCAAGGCGTGTTCGCCGCGGCCTTGCTGAGGCTGGAGCAAGGTCGGGCATTCTCATCGACACGTGGGCTGGGCTTCTGAGCCGTGCGACGCGGCAGTACTTTATTCAGGACACGGGCATTTCCGACAGTGATTTCGAGAATGTTCTTGAGAGCCGGACGGGCGCGTTCTGGAGCGAGAGCTTCGCGGTAGCGCCAAAGGAGGCATCTGGCGCTGTCAAAGAAGCCTTGGCAGACTTGGTGTCCGCATCTGGCCCCAGTCAGCCGCTAGCATGGATGGACGGCGCGGGCCTCACGAGTCGGATGAGCGCGCGAGTCGCTGACCTGTCGGCGCTTGCCACGGAACTGGAGGGGAGACTGCCGGGCGACCTTGCCCTGATACAGAGTCTTTTGAGGACTGATGCTGGGGAGGCTGCCGAGTGGATGCGTGTGTATTGGGTTAAGGGCATACCATATGCTACACGTTGGGAGGAGGCACTAATAGAGAAGCTGAACAGCGACGCAGGAGGCAGGCACGATGTCGAGCTTCAACACATACTTGAAAACATTCTGCGCGTCCACCGACGGGCCAGCGCAAGTACGACGCTGCGCGTTCTGCAGGACTTTCTGTTCGAAAATGAGAGCCCGGCTGAGCCCACGCTCGATGGTACGGTCCAGTGGATCCGGGTCCGCGACGTGCTTCAGGAGGTGGCGGTTGCCGCGGGCATGGCGCAGAATACCCTGACCGAGCATCCGCGTCAGAATCCTGCCGACATAGGGATACTCGTACCGAGCAGTAGCGAGTACCAGAGCGCCGTACGCGGCGGGTTCGAGCTCGCAGGCCTGGCGTTGTCTGGGCTGCCGGAGATCGGGAGGGAGCGGGATCTGGGCTATGAAGTAGTGCATCACGCGCTGCATTGTCTGCAGCCGCACCCTCCTGCGATGGCCGCGGCTGCCGTTCTATCGTCTCCGCTTATGCCTTGGTCCGAATCCACCGGCACGCAGATGGCACAACAGGTTATGGATGGCGAGCTGCTATTGAGGGCACGTAAGAGCGATGAGCCGTTAGCGGGGGATTGCACAAAATTTAGTTGGGTTTCGGCGGCTTCTGCCGAGATGGGCCCTCAAAGTAGATATCTTTTGGCAATGGATTGCGCTTCGGGCCGAGAGTGTGGGTGCAAATGGGGCGGTGCATGCCTATGTGGGCCCAATTGCGTGCTCACACGCGGATTTTCGGGCGTAGGTAGGCTCGTGGAGTGACTTTCCGGGCACGATATCCCGCAGGGATCCTCTGATCGCACGCGTAAGCGGCGATCTTGGCAGGGTGCAGCGCCTCAGAGCGTCCAGGCAGCTGCGGGTTTTGCGTTATGCCAGCGTCAGCAGCGCACTACTGCGCGGGGGCATCCAGCGGCAGGTGTTGCCTTTGCAGCCCCTTGGGGCTGGCAGACCGAATCCCCACTAACCCATCGACCCCCGGAGGTGCTCAGCACCTTGGTCAGCTCCTTCATGTCCTCCCGGCGTATCGGCTTCAGATTCGACTCGTACTGCATGAATATCGCCCCGCACCAGCGCTGACGCATCCCCGATGATCCCCAGCGCTTCACGTTCCGTGATCGGTTCGCAATAATGCTGTTGAGGTTCTCGATGATGTTCGTCGTCTTCAGACTGTCTCTGACGGCCTGGTTCCGCACCCCCAACCGGTGAAGCGTCAGCGTATCCTCCAAACCCTCCTTCAGACTGCGTGCGGCTTTCGGGCACGACCGCTGCAGCGCTTCATGCAGCGACGCAAGCGCCGCCCGTGCCTCCTTGTACGTGGGTAGCTCCCAAGCCGCCTGAAGCCGACGCTTCATTTGCGTGGCCGCTGGCTCGCTTTTGATGTGACGCGTCACATTGGTACGCTTGTGCCACTGGCAGCGCTGGAATTCGACCGCATCCCCAAACACCGCGCCGATCCCCTTGCGAAGCCCGCGGCTGCCGTCCACCTGCACCAACAGCTTGTCGGTATGGGTGAAGCCCCGACGCAACAGATCCTGCAGCAGCGACTCCACCTGCGCACTGTTCTCGGTACGGCTTTCCGCAAAGCCCAGTACGACCTTCTCGCCCTCGGTCGTGATGCCCATCGCTACGATCATCTGCACACCAGCCAAATACTTGCCATCAAGCAGGAGCACCGCAAAGGTGTGCTGATCGAAGCGGCGCGTCTCAAATGCCTTCAGTAGCGCTGCCGTCTGCGTTATGAAGGCGTTGCCTATGCTGCTGGCACTCAACCCCAGACTATCGGTGAAGACTTGGGCCGCCTGCCTGTAATTGCGCCGCGACAGTCCACACAGCAACCTTCTTACCACGCTTTCCCGGTCCATAAGCCCACGCTCGCGCAAGAGGCGGTACGTTTGCAGAGGACGCTCCTTTCGGGTTCGTACATTCCGCACGCGCGGAACGCGGACCGCAATGCGCTCCAAACCGACGCGGATGGAACCCGGATTCGCCCCCCAGCGCTGAAAGCCGGTCTTATGGTGCTTCCCACGTGCGCCGCATATGAAGTGGGCCTCGGCTTCCATGACCCATGTGGCCATCTTGGTAAGAAGATGATCAAGACTTCCAAGGCAGCTGGCCAGGCCGATGAAATTCCTTTGCGCAAGCCCGCGAAGGTCCTCAATGAGTGATTGATCCAGCATAGGGGTATGGGTCATCATACGGCGTTGAGGTTGATGAGACTCTCACGAAGTTGTGGCAGATGGGCCGCATGGGCCACACGGCGCAGCTGAGCCTCGTGTTCCAACAGTGCCAGTGCCATCTGTTCGCGTTGCTGGAAAACGGCGCTGGCCGGGGTCTGCAACCTGCGACTGATGGCATCCATGAAGCGCATCACGCGCAGCCCCCGGTCGAGCTTGAGCAGCATGCCCGTGCGTTGAATCGTCAGAGATTGCTCCAGGCCCTCCCATAAAACCTTCGCTGCGGACCGATTGACGCGCGTCAAGTCCTGGTGAATACGGGTGAGTGCGCGTTCAGCTTCCCGGGCATCGAACCCATTCCATGCCTGGCGGAGGCGATTGCGATACACAGGAACAAGGTCTTCCGGAAGACCACAGGTGACTTGATCCAACAGCGAATTGAGACAGCGCTGTATAGCGACCTTGGCGCCGAACACCTGGCGCACCGCCGATTGAAGTCCCGTACTGCTGGGCAGCACACAGAGCAGCCCATCGGCGGCCGAAAGACCACGATCGCACAGCGACTGCACAAAGGACGTAAGAGCAGAGACGTTCTCAGGGTAGCACGCTACCAGGCCAAGTATGCGGCGATAGCCCGTGATGGTCAGACCCGCTCCAAGAACGATGCTAACGCCGCGTGGGCACAGCCCGCGCAGCCAGATCGCAACGATCGGGTCGTCTTGCAGACTGCGCGAATGCAACAGCTGCCACGCTTCATTCAACTGCGCCGAGTCCGGCTTTGTGTCCTGGGCCGCAGCAGAAGCCTTGATCACTACGGGCGGTGGCACCGGCTGCTGATGCGCTGCCGGAATGGGCCAGTCGGTGGTCAATTGTTGCAGTATGTGCGTGCAGAGCTTCATCAGAAGCCGCCGCGAGTCACCGGAGGGATTGATCTGGGCGTCTAAAGGCGCCTCAGCCCTCCCCAAAACAGGCTGTGAGGGGTTCATATGATTGGAAAGGAGTGGTGGAGACTAGGGTCCACCTCCACAGCAACTCTCCAATTCCCAACTTGAATTTGTGCAATCCCCTGGAATACGACCGCATCCCCAAACACCGCACTGATTCCCTTGCGAAGCCCGCGGCTGCCGTCCACCTGTACCAACAGCTTGTCGGTATGGGTGAAGCCCCGACGCAACAGATCCTGCAGCAGCGACTCCACCTGCGCACTGTTCTCGGTACGGCTTTCCGCAAAGCCCAGTACGACCTTCTCGCCCTCGGTCGTGATGCCCATCGCTACGATCATCTGCATACCAGCCAAATACTTGCCATCAAGCAGGAGCACCGCAAAGGTGTGCTGATCGAATCGGCGCGTCTCAAATGCCTTCAGTAGCGCTGCCGTCTGCGTAATGAAGGCGTTGCCTATGCTGCTGGCACTCAACCCCAGACTATCGGTGAAGACTTGGGCCGCCTGCCTGTAATTGCGCCGCGAGAGTCCACACAGCAACCCTCGTGTCACGCTTTCCCGGTCCATAAGCCCACGCTCGCGCAAGAGGCGGTACGTTTGCAGAGGACGCTCCTTTCGGGTTCGTACATTCCGCACGCGCGGAACGCGGACCGCAATGCGCTCCAAACCGACGCGGATGGAACCCGGATTCGCCCCCCAGCGCTGAAAGCCGGTCTTATGGTGCTTCCCACGTGCGCCGCATATGAAGTGGGCCTCGGCTTCCATGACCCATGTGGCCATCTTGGTAAGAAGATGATCAAGACACCCAAGGCAGCTGGCCAGGCCGATGAAGTTCCTTTGCGCAAGCCCCCGAAAGTCCTCGATGAGTGATTGATCCAGCATAGGGGTATGGGGCATCAGACGGCGTTAAGGTTGATGAGACTCTCACGAAGTTGTGGCAGATAGGCCGCATGGGCCACACGGCGCAGCTGAGCCTCGTGTTCCAACAGTGCCAGTGCCATCTGTTCGCGTTGCTGGAAAACGGCGCTGGCCGGGGTCTGCAACCTGCGACTGATGGCATCCATGAAGCGCATCACGCGTAGCCCCCGGTCGAGCTTGAGCAGCATGCCCGTGCGTTGAATCGTCAGAGATTGCTCCAGGCCCTCCCACAGAACCTTCGCTGCGGACCGATTGACGCGCGTCAAGTCCTGGTGAATACGGGTGAGTGCGCGTTCAGCTTCCCGGGCATCGAACCCATTCCATGCCTGGCGGAGGCGATTGCGATACACAGGAACAAGGTCTTCCGGAAGACCACAGGTGACTTGATCCAACAGCGTATTGAGACAGCGCTGTATAGCGACCTTGGCGCCGAACACCTGGCGCACCGCCGATTGAAGTCCCGTACTGCTGGGCAGCACACAGAGCAGCCCATCGGCGGCCGAAAGACCACGATCGGACAGCGACTGCACAAAGGACGTAAGAGCAGAGACGTTTTCAGGGTAGCACGCTACAAGGCCAAGTATGCGGCGATAGCCCGTGATGGTCAGACCCGCTCCAAGAACGATGCTAACGCCGCGTGGGCACAGCCCGCGCAGCCAGATCGCAACGATCGGGTCGTCTTGCAGACTGCGCGAATGCAACAGCTGCCACGCTTCATTCAACTGCGCCGAGTCCGGCTTTGTGTCCTGGGCCGCAGCAGAAGCCTTGATCACTACGGGCGGTGGCGCCGGCTGCTGCTGCGCTGCCGGAATGGGCCAGTCGGTGGTCAATTGTTGCAGTATGTGCGTGCAGAGCTTCATCAGAAGCCGCCGCGAGTCACCGGAGGGATTGATCTGGGCGTCTGCAGGCGCCTCAGCCCTCCCCAAAACAGGCTGTGAGGGGTTCATATGGTTGGAAAGGAATGGTGGAGACTAGGGTCCACCTCCACAGCAACTTTCCAATTCCCAACTTGAATTTGTGCGATCCCGACACTCTTCGTCACTTTCGCCTACATTGCCCGGAAACATGGACGCGATAGGAATGTCAGAAAAGTCCCGGCCATTCCCACCTTCCGTGATAGTTTTCCCATCATTCCAACGACCGCGCATATAGTTGTAGAATCCCGAGGCATATCGCGGGTCGCAAGTGACGCATCCTCCATTGGTGTAGTACATAAAGTGGGCCATCTTCAGGTTTCTGAAATCAGGCATCGGAGTCCCGCTCACATGCGCGGTGTCTCCCATGCTCGGCACTACTGGGCCCTGGAAGAAGTCGTAGCCAAGTGCGGGTGGAGGAGTGCCGTATCCATAATTCCATTCGTCGTAGTTGTCAAAATTCCACACAAAGCCGATGCCACGCGTGGTGTCTGACCCCACCCAGTCATCCTGCCAGTTTCCCAGGTTGGGATCACTGAAGAGCCCCACGTATGTATCTGTGAGAGAGTCTTTTCCACTGTAAAAAAAGTCATACTTATAGAACGTGGCATCGGCAATGGGGCCAGGCACATTGAATGCGAATGCCATCGCATGCACTTCGATTCCAACGGGTGGTGAACGTGTGACCCGGTGTTCGTTTCCCCGATCATTCATCACCCACCAGATCGACTGGTCGCCCAGGATCGCTGGACGCTCACCGGCCGCCAGATCGATGACGCGATCTTTTCGCCCAGCCAGGGGCTCGTCAAGCAGGGCGATGACCTCGCCGCCCTCCTCGTCGACCTCGCCATCTCCATCGTCATCCAGCCCGTTGCCCGGCGCTGCATAGGTGGGGGCTCCCAGGCCCGTTGGCCACTCCCGCAGGTCAGACGCCGCAGTGCCCGTGGCCTCATAGTCGTCTATATCTGATCGGCTGACCTTGTACAGCCGGTCGTACACCGAGCAGTCAATGGGCGGGTTTCCATCGCCATCCAACGGGCCGGACCAAAACTCGTAGCCACCATAGCGCGCACCCGCTACTCGCAGCTCCCCACCTACCAGGCCGCCAACCCAGACGCCAGCGTTAAAGATCGCACTTGCGCCGCCCCCTTTGGGTACCTCGTAGACGGACGGTGATCCGCGCCAAAACAGGTTCCCGTTATTGAAAAGGCGCGCTCGGACGTTGCCGATGTCCAGGTAAGCTTCGCCCAGGGGCGAGGTGCAGGTCCCGACCTTTTGCGCCTCTGCCGATCCCGCACCTGCCGCCAGGAGCAGCATGGTCGATAGCGCAAGTGCTGTTCGCGAGTGCCGCATGGTCCGGTCTGGTGAGAATCCGCCAGGCTCTGCAAGGGCGGGTAGCGGATAGCTGGTAGTGCCGCCACAGGTCTTGGTTCGGCTCACTTGCGAATCCATGTCTTCTATTTAGGCTTAGACACCTTCGGCACGCATCGTAGAAATCGTTCCAGATGGCGGGTAAACGACTTACTGTTTACACAATCCCGGGCCTGTCACACCCAAGGCGCTGTCCCCACCGGAGGGATTGCACAAATTCAAGTTGGGAATTGGAAAGTTGCTGTGGAGGTGGACCCTAGCCTCCACCACTCCTTTCCAACCATATGAACCCCTCACAGCCTGTTTTGGGGAGCACTGAGGCGCCTGCAGACGCCCAGATCAATCCCTCCGGTGACGCGCGGCGGCTTCTGATGAAGCTCTGCACGCACATACTGCAACAATTGACCACCGACTGGCCCATTCCGGCAGCGCATCAGCAGCCGGTGCCACCGCCCGTAGTGATCAAGGCTTCTGCTGCGGCCCAGGACACAAAGCCAGACTCGGCGCAGTTGAATGAAGCGTGGCAGCTGTTGCATTCGCGCAGTCTGCAAGACGACCCGATCGTTGCGATCTGGCTGCGCGGGCTGTGCCCACGCGGCGTTAGCATCGTTCTTGGAGCGGGTCTGACCATCACGGGCTATCGCCGCATACTTGGCCTGGTAGCGTGCTACCCTGAAAACGTCTCTGCTCTTACGTCCTTTGTGCAGTCGCTGTGCGATCGTGGTCTTTCGGCCGCCGATGGGCTGCTCTGTGTGCTGCCCAGCAGTACGGGACTTCAATCGGCGGTGCGCCAGGTGTTCGGCCCCAGGGTCGCTATACAGCGCTGTCTCAATACGCTGTTGGATCAAGTCACCTGTGGTCTTCCGGAAGACCTTGTTCCTGTGTATCGCAATCGCCTCCGCCAGGCATGGAACGGGTTCGATGCCCGGGAAGCTGAACGCGCACTCACCCGTATTCACCAGGACTTGACGCGCGTCAATCGGTCCGCAGCGAAGGTTTTATGGGAGGGCCTGGAGCAATCTCTGACGATTCAACGCACGGGCATGCTGCTCAAGCTCGACCGGGGGCTGCGCGTGATGCGCTTCATGGATGCCATCAGTCGCAGGTTGCAGACCCCGGCCAGCGCCGTTTTCCAGCAACGCGAACAGATGGCACTGGCACTGTTGGAACACGAGGCTCAGCTGCGCCGTGTGGCCCATGCGGCCCATCTGCCACAACTTCGTGAGATTCTCATCAACCTCAACGCCGTATGATGACCCATACCCCTATGCTGGATCAATCACTCATCGAGGACCTTCGCGGGCTTGCGCAAAGGAATTTCATCGGCCTGGCCAGCTGCCTTGGAAGTCTTGATCATCTTCTTACCAAGATGGCCACATGGGTCATGGAAGCCGAGGCCCACTTCATATGCGGCGCACGTGGGAAGCACCATAAGACCGGCTTTCAGCGCTGGGGGGCGAATCCGGGTTCCATCCGCGTCGGTTTGGAGCGCATTGCGGTCCGCGTTCCGCGCGTGCGGAATGTACGAACCCGAAAGGAGCGTCCTCTGCAAACGTACCGCCTCTTGCGCGAGCGTGGGCTTATGGACCGGGAAAGCGTGACACGAAGGTTGCTGTGTGGACTGTCGCGGCGCAATTACAGGCAGGCGGCCCAAGTCTTCACCGATAGTCTGGGGTTGAGTGCCAGCAGCATAGGCAACGCCTTCATTACGCAGACGGCAGCGCTACTGAAGGCATTTGAGACGCGCCGATTCGATCAGCACACCTTTGCGGTGCTCCTGCTTGATGGCAAGTATTTGGCTGGTATGCAGATGATCGTAGCGATGGGCATCACGACCGAGGGCGAGAAGGTCGTACTGGGCTTTGCGGAAAGCCGTACCGAGAACAGTGCGCAGGTGGAGTCGCTGCTGCAGGATCTGTTGCGTCGGGGCTTCACCCATACCGACAAGCTGTTGGTACAGGTGGACGGCAGCCGCGGGCTTCGCAAGGGGATCGGCGCGGTGTTTGGGGATGCGGTCGAATTCCAGCGCTGCCAGTGGCACAAGCGTACCAATGTGACGCGTCACATCAAAAGCAAGCCAGCGGCCACGCAAATGAAGCGTCGGCTTCAGGCGGCTTGGGAGCTACCCACGTACAAGGAGGCACGGGCGGCGCTTGTGTCGCTGCATGAAGCGCTGCAGCGGTCGTGCCCGAAAGCCGCACGCAGTCTGGAGGAGGGTTTGGAGGATACGCTGACGCTTCACCGGTTGGGGGTGCGGAACCAGGCTGTCAGAGACAGTCTGAAGACGACGAACATCATCGAGAACCTCAACAGCATTATTGCGAACCGATCACGGAACGTGAAGCGCTGGGGATCATCGGGGATGCGTCAGCGCTGGTGCGGGGCGATATTCATGCAGTACGAGTCGAATCTGAAGCCGATACGCCGGGAGGACATGAAGGAGCTGACCCAGGTGCTGAGCACCTCCGGGGGTCGATGGGTTAGTGGGGATTCGGTCTGCCAGCCCCAGAGGGCTGCAAAGGCAACACCTGCCGCTGGATGCCCCCGCGCAGTAGTGCGCTGCTGACGCTGGCATAACGCAAAACCCGCAGCTGCCTGGACGCTCTGAGGCGCTGCACCCTGCCAAGATCGCCGCTTACGCGTGCGATCAGAGGATACCTGCGGGATATCGTGCCCGGAAAGTCACTCCACGAGCCTACCTACGCCCGAAAATCCGCGTGTGAGCACGCAATTGGGCCCACATAGGCATGCACCGCCCCATTTGCACCCACACTCTCGGCCCGAAGCGCAATCCATTGCCAAAAGATATCTACTTTGAGGGCCCATCTCGGCAGAAGCCGCCGAAACCCAACTAAATTTTGTGCAATCCCCCACCGGATCGCGCTCGTGTGCAGAAGCGCGAGGCGCCTGTGGTAGTAACCACGGGTCGTCGCACGTCTTGGGAATGCATGCCGCGCGTGAGTGGTGGCAATAGCAAGACCACATCTGCAGCACCCTCCCGCTAGAACGTGTTCAGCTGGATGCGCTTTTTGATGACGGCAAACTTCAGCACGGTGGAGCCGACCTCCGGCACGGTGACGTGTACCAGGTACAGCCCGCTGGCAATCGCCAGGTTGTAGTCCGTGACCAGGTTCCACGAGATCGTCGCCACCCCGGGAGACCGCTTCTCGATCGTCTTGATCAGCGTCCCGTTGAGCGTAAAGATCCGGATCGTGGCCACGTCAGGCAGGTTGGTGAAGCGCACCTCGCTGGTCAGCTGGCTCACCTCATAGTTGGAGGCGCCCTTGTAGGGGTTCGGCACGATGCCGATGTCCTTCAGGCGCGCCCGGGCCCGCTCTCCTTCAGGCTGCACCGCGCCATAGCCATGCGTAGAGAGCAGGTACCGGTCCCCCGGCTGGTTCTGCTTGTTGCTGATGATGCGAAGCACCGTCCCGCTCTCAGGCAAGGGCCGCTGGTAGGGTGGCGCCGTGCCCTCGTTCCAGGCCACCAGCACCGTGCGGGCCAGCACCTGCACAGTGGCCTGGTCGTCCCCCCGGAAGAACGCCCGGTAGCCCGCTGAGCCGGGGCTCGTGTCCGCTGGCAGGTTCCAGTAGATCCAGTCCGTATACGGATCGTTGTCCGCACCCGAGGCCGGATGATCTCCCCCGATGTCGTATACGCCATGCTCCGTGCCACCCCCGCACGTCTCACTGTCGCAGAGAAAGGGAACCATCTGCAGGTCGTCGCTGCGATCCTCGGGCGTGTCGATGCCGGCCCTCCAAAGGGTGAACGGCACCTCGATCAGCGCATCATCGCCGTACCACCGGATGGCCAGGCAGTCGTGTTCCACATCAAGGGTGCCATCGATCTGGTCTGCACACTCCTGCGTGAAGCGCTGCTCATAGTCGTAGGACCCCAGGTAGGGCAGCAGGGTGCCACCGCGCAGGACCCGCGCCAGGAACGAGGAGCCCTCTTCAATCGGTCCGAAGGGCTGCGCGGCGCCTCCCGCATGGTATCCCCAGACCGCGCCGCTGACCTGCTGATAGGTGCGCAGCCCCACCACCAGGCCACGCGGGTCAGGGAAGCCGGCCCAGCCCCAGCCGGCGTAGTCCGGCGGGTCGAGCGGCCCGGCCGCGTTGGCCGTGACGTGAAAGTCCTTGAAGCCCGGCGGAGGCCCCAGCACATCAAAGGTGAGGCCGTCGCTGGCAAACACGCCCCGCCGCAAGGGCGCAGGGAAGTCCAGCGCAGAGCCGTCAAACAGCACCTCGCCGCCCCGCAGGATGTTGTAGGTGACACCCGTGGTGGCGCTGCTGCCCATCCGGGGCAGCACGGACGGGCGCAAGGGATCCAGCGTGTCATCCTCTTCCGCAGTGGTACTATTGGGCTGCTTCCCGAAGTTCTGCGCAAAGAACTCGACCGCGTAGTTGGCATCCACCAGGGTGATCGGGTTGGTGACATGCGCGAAGACTTCCCCATCGCCCACCGCTACGGCTTCCGCCACGAAGTCCGGCGCGCCTTGATCCTGCGCCAGCGCCAGCGCAGCGTCCGACACGTCCTGGGTGGGCCTGGTCGGGATGACTTCCACGCGCGCTATGGGGCCGCGATAGACCTTGGGAGATGACGGCGCATTGTAGGCGTAGGCCTGCACGCCAAAGCGGTACGTCGTGTAGTTCGTCAGCCCCGTGACCGTATGCGACGTCAGGACGCCGCTATCGCTACCGGTGGCGGTGACTTCCTGCGGCTGACCGGCAAGCCCATCTACCACGCGCGTAACGCCGTTAATCACATCGTAGGTTGCGATCGTGCGACCAACAAAGTCTTCTGCATGGTCATACTGAATGACATCATACCCCTCGAAGAGGTACTCGTTGTCTTCACCCGGAATGAAGGGATCCACCACGCTGTAGGACTCCAGGTAGTTGTTGGAGCGGGTCGCATTCTTCCACTCCAGGATCACGGACTGGTCTGCGGGCGTGGCCGTGAGGTCAGGGGCAGCTGGCGGCGCCGGCATGGAAAAGTTGGCATCAACGAAGGCCTGCGCCAAGTCGTCCGCCTGCTTCATCTTGGTCACGGAGTTGAAGTTGTTCGCTCCCCGCGCGAAGACTATGCCAAAGATGATCTGCTGGGGGTTCTCTGGGCTGATGGTGAAGGGGCCCGTAGACATGGAGAATTGACGGTCGGCTGCGATAACGTCTGTGCCCGCATCATCGTAGTTGCATTCTGACCAGAACTGACAGTCTTCGTCGCCTTCGCCTACGTCACCCGGTAAAGAGGACGCTATAGGGATATCAGAAAAGTCCCGGCCATTTCCACCTTCTGTGATGGGCTTACCATCCTTCCAGCGGGCGCGCATATAGTTGTAGTAAGCCTCGCCATTTTCTGGGTCCCCAGTGACGCCACCGCCACCCTGCCATAGCAGAAAGTGGGCCATCTTCAGGTTTTTGAAGTCGAGCACAGGAGCGCCGCTCACGTGCGCGGTGTCACCCTTGCTCGGCACTATTGGGCCCTGGAAGAAGTCGTAGCCAACCGCAGGCGGAGGAGTGCCGTAGCCACCACCCCCTTCATCGTAGTTGTCAGAGTTCCATCCAAAGCCAAGGCCACGCGCGGTGTCCGACCCCACCCAGTCATCCTGGAAGTTACCCAAGTCCACGTCACTGAAGAGCCCCACGTATGTATCCGTAAGAGAGTCTTCCCCATTGTAAAAGAAATCATACTTGTAGAATGTGGCATCGCCAATGGGGCCTGGCACATCGAATGCGAATGCCATCGCATGCACTTCGAGCCCGATGGGTGGGGTATCTGAACCATGGATGCGGTGCTCGTTACCACGATCATTCATCACCCACCAGATCGACTGGTCGCCCAGGATCGCTGGGCGCTCGCCGGCCGCCAGATCGATGACACGATCTCTGCGTGCATCCAGGGGCTGGTCGAGCAGTGCGATGGCCTCGACGCCTTCATCGACCTCGCCATCTCCATCGTCATCCAGTCCGTTGCCCGGCGCTGCATAGGTGGGGGCTCCCAGGCCCGTCGGCCACTCCCGCAGGTCAGACGCCGCAGTGCCCGTGGCCTCATAGTCATCTATGTCCGACCGGCTGACCTTGTACAGGCGGTCGTACACCGAGCAGTCAACGGGCGGGTTACCATCGTCGTCCAGTGGGCCGGACCAAAACTATCCAGCGTTCCAGGTTGTGGCCGCCACTCTCAGCTCCCCATCGATCAGGCCGCCCACCCAGATGCCAGAAGTGAAGACCGTATGTGTGCCACCCCCTTTGGGTACCTCATAGCCAGACCAAGGCTCTTTTTGTGGATAGCGCCAAAACAGCTGCCCGCTATTATAGATGCGCGCTCGGACATTGCTGATGTCCAGGTAGGCCTGGCCCAGGGCCAACGTGCAGGTTCCGACCTTTTGCGCCTCTGCCGATCCCGCTCCAGCCAACAGGAACAGCACGGTTGTTAGCGCAAGTGCTGCTTGCGAACGCCGCATGGTCCGGTCTGGTGAGAATCCGCCAGGCTCTGCAAGGGCGGGTAGCGGATAGCTGGTAGTGCCGCCACAGGTCTTGGTTCGACTCACTTGCGAATCCATGTCTTCTGTTTAGGCTTAGACACCTTCGGCACGCATCGTAGAAATCGTTCCAGATGGCGGGCACACGTCGCATTGTTTACACATTTCCGGGCCTGTCACACCCAAGGCGTTCTGCCCACTAGGCCGTGCTAGGGTGCCGAAGCGCGAACCTGTGGCGGAAGTCTCGGGTGGCTTCGCGTACAGGGGACGCATGCCGTGCGTGAGTGGTGGCAATAGCAAGACCACATCTGCAGCACCCTCCCGCTAGAACGTATTCAGCTGGATGCGCTTCTTGATGACGGCAAACTTCAGCACGGTGGAGCCTACCTCCGGCACGGTGACGTGTACCAGGTACACCCCGCTGGCGATCGCCAGGTTGTAGTCCGTGACCAGGTTCCACGAGATCGTCGCCACCCCGGGAGACCGCTTCTCGATCGTCTTGATCAGCGTCCCGTTGAGCGTGAAGATCCGGATCGTGGCCACGTCAGGCAGGTTGGTGAACCGCACCTCGCTGGTCAGCTGGCTCACCTCATAGTTGGAGGCGCCCTTGTAGGGGTTCGGCACGATGCCGATGTCCTTCAGGCGCGCCCGGGCCCTTTCTCCTTCAGGCTGCACCGCGCCATAGCCATGCGTAGAGAGCAGGTACCGGTCCCCCGGCTGGTTCTGCTTGTTGCTGATGATGCGCAGCACCGTCCCGCTCTCAGGCAGGGGCCGCTCGTAGGGCGGCGCCGTGCCCTCGTTCCAGGCCACCAGCACCGTGCGGGCCAGCACCTGCACCGTGGCCTGGTCGTCCCCCCGGAAGAACGCCCGGTAGCCCGCGGAGCCGGGGCTCGTGTCCGCCGGCAGGTTCCAGTAGATCCAGTCCGTATACGGATCGTTGGCCGCACCCGAAGCCGGATGATCTCCCCCAATGTCGTATACGCCATGCTGCGTGCCACCCCCGCACGTCTCACTGTCGCAGATGAAGGGAACCATCTGCAGGTCGTCGCTGCGATCCTCGGGCGTGTCGATGCCGGCCCTCCAAAGGGTGAAGGGCACCTCCATCAGCGCATCATCGCCGTACCACCGGATGGCCAGGCAGTCATGCTCCACATCAAGGGTGCCATCGATCTGGTCTGCACACTCCTGCGTGAAGCGCTGCTCATAGTCGTAGGACCCCAGGTAGGGCAGCAGGGTGCCACCGCGCAGGGCCCGCGCCAGGAACGAGGAGCCCTCTTCGATCGGTCCGAAGGGCTGCGCGGCGCCTCCCGCGTGGTATCCCCAGACCGCTCCGCTGACCTGCTGATAGGTGCGCAGCCCCACCACCAGGCCACGCGGGTCCGGGAAGCCGGCCCAGCCCCAGCCGGCGTAGTCCGGGGGGTCGAGCGGCCCGGCCGCGTTGGCGGTGACGTGAAAGTCTTTGAAGCCCGGCGGAGGCCCCAGCACATCAAAGGTGAGGCCGTCGCTGGCAAACACGCCCCGGCGCAAGGGCGCAGGGAAGTCCAGCGCGGTGCCGTCAAACAGCACCTCGCCGCCCCGCAGGATGTTGTACGTGACACCCGTGGTGGCACTGCTGCCCATCCGGGACAGCGCGGACGGCCGCAAGGGATCCAGCGTGTCATCCTCTTCCGCAGTGGTACTATTGGGCTGCTTCCCAAAGTCCTGCGCAAAGAACTCGACCGCGTAGTGGGCATCCACCAGGGTGATCGGGTTGGTGACATGCGCGAAGACTTCGCCATCGCCCACAGCATCTGCTTCTGCCACGAAGTCCGGCGCGCCGTGATCCTGCGCCAGCGCCATCGCCGCGTCTGACACGTCCTGGGTGGGCCTGGTCGGGATGACCTCCACGCGCGCTATGGGGCCGCGGTACACCTTGGGGTATGACGGCGCATTGTAGGCGTAGGCCTGCACGCCAAAGCGGTACGTAGTGTAGTTCGTCAGGCCCGTGACCGTATGAGAAGTTGCTACGCCGCTGTCGCTGCCGGTGGCGGTGACCTCCAGCGGCTCGCCGGGGAAGCCGTCGACCACGCGCGTGACGCCGTTACTCACGTCGTAGGTCGCGATCGTGCGACCAACAAAGTCTTCGCCGTGGTCATACTGAATGACATCATACCCTTCGAAGAGGTAGTCGTTGTCGTCATCCGGAGTGAAGGGGTCCACCGCGCTGTAGGACTCCAGGTAGTTGTTGGAGCGGGTCGCATTCTTCCACTCCAGGATCACGGACTGGTCTGCGGGCGTGGCAGCCAGCGCAGGGGAGGCCGGCGGCGCCGGGACGAAAAAGTTGGCATCAACGAAAGCCTGCGCAAAATCGTCCGCCTGCTTCATCTTGGTCACGGAGTTGAAGTTGTTAGCGCCCCGCGCGAAGACGATGCCAACAATGATCTGCTGGGGGTCCCCCGGACTGATGGTGAATGGGCCCGTAGACATCACGAAGCGGCGGTCGCCTGCGACTCGGTCCGTGCCATTCGCATCGGAGTTGCATTCTGACCAGAATTGACAGTCTTCGTCGCTTTCACCGACGTCACCCGCATACATGGATGCTACAACCGGACATCCCCCAAAACCGCAACGGAGAGGGCCAGGTTCACCTTCTGTGATGAGGATACCATCCCTCCAGCGACCACGCATATAGTTGTAATAATCCTCGCCATTTTGCGGGTCCCCAGTGACAGCTCCAGAGTTGTTGTAATACATAAAGTGTGCCATCTTCAGGTGCCTGAAGTCTGGCACCGGAGTCCCGCTCACGTGTGCGGCGTCTCCCATACTCGGCACTATGGGGCCCTGAAAGAAGTCGACTCCAACCGCGGGTGGAGGAGTGCCGTATCCACCAATTCCTTCGTCCTCGTTGTCAGAGTTCCACCCAAAGCCAAGGCCACGCACGGTGTCCGATCCCACCCAGTCATCATGCCAGTTACCCAGGTCTGGGTCACTATAGAGCCCCACGTATGTGTCCGTGAGAGGGTCTTGCCCACTGTAGAAAAAATCATACTTGTAGAACGTGGCATCGCCAATGGGGCCTGGCACCTTGAACGCGAATGCCATCGCATGCACTTCCAGCCCAATAGGAGGCGAGATGCCATGGTCATTCCCACGATCATTCATCACCCACCAGATCGACTGGTCGCCCAGGATCGCAGGACGCTCACCGGCCGCCAGATCGATGACGCGGTCTTTACGTTCAGCCAGGGCCTGACCCAGCAGGGCGATGACCTCGCCGCCCTCCTCGTCGACTTCGCCATCTCCATCGTCGTCCAGTCCGTTGCCTGGCGCCGCATAGGTGGGGGCTCCCAGGCCCGTCGGCCATTCCCGCAAGTCAGACGCAGCAGTGCCCGTGGCCTCATAGTCGTCTATATCCGATCGGCTGACCTTGTACAGCCGGTCGTACACCGAGCAGTCCTCCGGAGGCTCGCCGTTGTCGTCCAGCGGACCGGCCCAGAAGTCATAGCCGCCGTAGCGCGCGGCCGCCACTCGCAGCTCCCCATCGACCAGGCCGCCGACCCAGATACCGGCGTTAAACATCGCAATTGCGCCGCCCCCTTTGGGTACCTCGTAAACATAAGGTGGTCCGCGCCAAAACAGGTTCCCGTTATTGAAGATGCGCGCTCGGACGTTGCCGATGTCCAGGTAAGCTTCACCCAGGGGCGAGGTGCAGGTCCCGACCCTTTGCGCCTCTGCCGATTCCGCTCCAACCGCCAGGAGCAGCACGGTAGTTAGCGCAAATGCTGTTCGCGAGTGTCGCATAGTCAGGCCAAGTGTGAATCCGCTGGCTTCTGCACGGGCGGGCAGCGGATAGCTGGAGGTGCCGCCTTGGGTGATGGTTCGGCTCACTGGGTGGTTCATGGCTTCTGTGGAGGCTTGTACACCCTTGGCGCGCGTCGTTGGAATCGTTCCAGATGGCGGGCACACGTCTCACTGTTTACACAATTCCGGGCTTGCCACACCCAAGGCGTTGTGTCCACCGGGCCATGCTCGCGTGCAGTATACCCAGGAACCTGTGTTGAATCCACGGCTTAAGCCATCGAAAAATCCTGGGGCCCAAGACCGGGCCTTACCCCAATTAAGCGCATTGCTAGTGCGTACGGTGGTAATCCACTACTTCGCAGTGAGATATGGAATCCGAATTGTGGCTTAAATGCTAGGGCTGTGCACAGGCACCTTCCACCCACAGTCTCATCAAGGTTGCCATAGCATAGGCAGGTTGCGAGGCGAGCTCCACGATTGCGCCGGTAGATGGGGCAAGGCTCGTTAAGCGTCTCATGAAGCACGAGATTGGCATTGAGCGCCAGCTGGCAGAAATCTCTAATTTCCCGCGCACACCTGCAGACTCCCTGGTAGTTGCATTCCCGAAGGGTCGCAATTACCGTGGATAACTCGGCATCTTGCTCTGGCCCTGGCAACGGTGGATCGGCGCCGTGCCTTTAGCTGAGATGGCGTGGGGCAGGTCGCTGGTGGTACCCGACAATTGTCACGGCACGCCGGCGCGGCCTTACTCAAGAACCTTCAGGCATGGAGCCTGCATGCTTGCATGTGCGGCGCCACGAATTCGGCGCGAGTCCATGTGCCTTCCAAGGTGTGTCCTTTCTTAATCGGTGCTGCGAATCCATTTGAGCCTACAAATGTACTTGTGTGCGGAGCAGTTGTGGCAACAACTTGTTGCATGGCGCATACTAACAGATTATGCGGAGCGCCAGCCCGAGTGACGCGGCAATGCATAACGGCAGCATTCTAACCTCATACATCGGTCTGACATGAAATACAGTTTCCGACTTTGGGCATCGGTCCTGTGCGCCGGTTCCCTCCCGTGCGCTGCACAGCTTCCCATCGACGTCAACGTCGAATACGCCACCTTCAAATACGACGACGCTGAGTCAATCGTGGAAGTCTATCTTGCCTTTGGCGCGGCGTCACTGGGTTATGCCCCGCGCGACTCAGGCTTCGTGGCCCTTGTGCCAATCGAGCTCAGCCTGTGGCGGGCAACGGACGCGGCCCTGGAGGGAACGCCTGAGGGCGCGGTCTGGGAATATGCGACCACGCTCGAATTCACCGCGGTCGACACGTTGTCGATATCGGAGGGGCAGAATTACGTTCGGCAAATGCGTATTACAGTGCCGTCGGGAGAGTACGAGCTGCGTGTTGCCGCAGTGGCCTCTAGTGGCCAACACGTGGAAGTACGAAGGGATCTTATTGTACCCGACTATGCCACTTCAAATAGCTGCGCCATATCGGACATCACGCTAGCGACTAGGATCACGCGGTCCACCGATCGGTCCGATCCATTCTTCAAAAACGGGCTCATGATTCAGCCCAATGCCAGACACCTGTATGGGGAGGGCATGTCAAGGCTGTGGTATTATGCTGAAGCATACAACACGAACTGTGCGGCTTCCGACGATGACAGCTACACGCTGTTGGCATTTGTGTCCGAGGCTAACGTCCCTATGCCTATCAGTGAGCTTCAGAAACGAAGTCCGCGTCAGGCACGGCCTGTGGATGTTCTGGTAGGTTCGTTCCAGCTGGATAGCCTGCCTACGGGCCCCTACTTCCTGGTTCTTGCCCTGCTCAACGAGGCCAATGAAGCCGAGGTAGAGCAAAACCGCAAATTCTGGATCTACAATCCTTTAGTGAAAGTAGACCAACTGGAGGCTACGGGCCCGGAAGCTTTTGAAACCAGCGAATACGCTACCATGCCTGAGGAAGAGCTGGAAAGAGGCCTGGAGCATACCCAGATCGTTGCCAACGAGTCCGAATTGCAGCGAGTAGATCGTATTCAAGACCTTGATGAGCGGCGTCGCTTCCTGTGGGACTTCTGGCGTATCCGCGACCCGGAGCCCAATTCTCCAGCCAACGAATACCGGGAACAGTTCTATACGCTTCTGGGGTACGCGAACGAGCGGTATTCGACTCGAACTGAGGAAGGGTGGAGATCCGACCGGGGGCGCGTGCTTATCAAGTACGGCCAGCCCGAATCCATTGAGCCACGCCTATACGAAGCAGATTTCAGGCCGCACGAAATCTGGAGTTACAACAATATTGCTGGCGAAGGTCAAGCTTCCTTCATTTTTGCAGACCTTAACGGATTCGGCCTGTTTGAGCTTATTCACTCCACGGTATCTGGCGAGCGCAAGATGGCCGGGTGGGAAACGGAACTGAAAAGCACGCGATTCTAGTGGACAGAACGGCAGCCTCGGTTGAAGCGCTCGCAAAACACGTAGGCAGCACGGTAACCCTGCAGGGATGGTTGCACAATAAGCGCGCCTCAAAGGACCTGCTGTTTCTGGAGCTTAGGGACGGAAGTGGGATCGTTCAGTGCGTGATGTCTCGGCGCGAGGTGGAAGAACCTTCGTGGGCTGCGGCGTCTCAGGCAACGCAGGAGAGCGCACTGTGGCTCAGAGGCCTTGTTGTCGCACACGCGCGCCAGATAGGGGGCGTCGAGGTGCATGTAGCGCAGGCTGAGCTCATCAGCCTGGCCGAAGAGTTCCCGATCACGCCGAAGGCGCACGGCGTAGAGTTTCTGATGGACCGGCGCCACCTGTGGCTGCGCAGCCGTCGCCAGTGGGCCGTGCTGCGCATTCGCAACCGCGTGACAATGTCCATCCACGAATTCTACCAGGAGCGGGGGTTTGTGCAGATGGATGCCCCAATTCTGACCGGCAATGCGGTTGAGGGTACGAGCACTCTGTTTGAAATCGACTACTTCGGCTCGCCTGCATACCTCACGCAGAGCGGGCAGCTCCACGGAGAAGTCATGGCAATGGCGTTTGGCAAGATCTACACTTTCGGGCCTACCTTTCGCGCGGAGAAGTCAAAGACGCGCCGTCACCTGACCGAATTCTGGATGATAGAGCCGGAGATGGCATTCTACGATCTGGAGATGAACATGGACTTAGCGGAAGACTTCGTCGTACGCATGGTCGATGATGTGCTGCGTGGCTGTAAGGTAGAGCTAGCGATACTCGGTAGGGATGCCGCGCCGCTGGAAAGGGTC
This sequence comes from Rhodothermales bacterium, assembly GCA_965262785.1. Classification (GTDB taxonomy): domain Bacteria; phylum Bacteroidota; class Rhodothermia; order Rhodothermales; family Bin80. The sequence continues at coordinate 3,193,460 of OZ253559.1, read as the reverse complement.
AAAGGGCCTTTCCCGAGGCTAACCTATACAGAGGCAGTGGACTTGTTAAGAAGCGACAAGACGCGTGACCTTTTGCAACAGCGCTCCGATCTCTTGCGCAAGGAGCGGGGGGGATTGGAGGTGGAGCAGGCGCAAATCAAGAAGCAGTATGGTCAGGTAAAGCAGTGGAAGCGGCGCCGCATGGATGCGCGCAGGATTGACATCAACCAGCGTTTGGATGGAATCGAGGAAGAACTCCGCAACATACCGTCGTGGGCATCGTCGGCGCGGGACTTCGAGTGGGGCAGGGACTTTGGCGGCAGCGACGAAACGCTGCTCACGTGGCACTTTGATCGGCCAATCATCATTCACCGGTATCCGGCGCCGGTTAAAGCATTCTACATGAAGCGCGACCCGGAGGACGATCGTTTGGCGCTAGGCATGGACGTGCTCGCGCCCGAGGGGTATGGAGAGGTGATTGGGGGCGGAGAGCGCGCTACAGATCTTGCCTTCCTGCAGCGCCAGGTTGACGACCATGGACTGCCACGGGAGGCTTTCGAGTGGTACCTCGACCTGCGTCGTTATGGCTCCGTGCCACACGCTGGCTTTGGGCTCGGGCTCGAGCGAATGGTATCCTGGATCTGTCATCTAGACCACATCCGCGAAACCATCCCCTTTCCGCGCCTGATTGGCCGGCTGTCTCCATAGACAGCCTAAAGGTGGAGTGCCCGACTACCACTGGTTGTGGAACCCAGCGCGATGCCAGTCTCCCGAGCTCCAAATCTGCAGAGGTGCAGCAGCATGGTGCTGCGAATCATGAATGTCCTAACGCCTAATCGCAATTCGTGCCATGACCCAGTACCCGCAAATTCCATTAAAGCACCGGGAGCGGCCGTTGCCGGAAATGCGTGCTCGAGCTGATGGCTTTTACAGGCTGATGAATGCCAGAAGGTCGGTTCGGACGTTCAGCGACCGGCCGGTGCCCAGAACGCTGATAGAAAAAGCTATTCTGACCGCCGGGACCGCGCCCAGCGGAGCACATCGCCAGCCATGGCAGTTTGTGGCCGTAAGCGACCCTGACCTGAAGCGGAAGATCCGAATAACTGCGGAATCAGAAGAGCACGAAAGCTACCATAGCCGCATGTCTCCTGAATGGCTGGAGGCTCTGGCGCCTCTGGGGACCGACTGGCATAAGCCCTTTCTGGAAATCGCTCCCTGGATCGTCGTCTGCTTCGCGGAAATTTACGGCTACGGCCCAGGTGCCAAAAAGCGCAAGAACTACTACGTCCAGGAAAGCTGCGGCATTGCGTGTGGACTTTTTATTGCCGCACTGCACAATATGGGCCTTGTGACGCTCACGCACACGCCCAGCCCCATGCGCTTTTTGAGCTCTATCCTCGGACGCCCGCAGAACGAGCGCCCCTTTGTTCTGTTTCCCGTTGGATACCCGGCCGATGCCGCTAAAGTACCCGACATCCGCCGCAAAGAGCTGCAGGAGGTTTCCCGGTGGCACGAGCCGCCAGACCACTAGCGCAGTAGCAGGGCGCCTGGTAGCCCGAGGCCCTGGGAAGCGTCCTATTTGACGAAGAGCATGTCGCGGTAGGTCGGAAGGGACCAGAGGCGCGTAGGCACCACCTTTTCCAGCGCATCGCAGGCCTCACGAACCTCAGCCATTGCCGGGATCACATGGTCTCTGCGGCACCGAGCGTTTTCAAGGGAATCGCCGCCATGATGGTTCATAGCTTCGGCTAGTGCCTCGATGCCCTCGCGGAGCTTGTTGCAGTTGGCAACTACCTCCTGCTTTGTCGCTTCCAGGCCGTATGAGCTGATACCAGATGCCGCAAGCTCATTCAGGTACTCGACCGCGGCCGGCAGCACTAAGGTGCGCGCGATTGAATCCAAGGTTTCGGCCTCGATGTCAATATTCATTTCGTATTGCTCAAGCCAGACCTCCTGGCGTGCCCTGAACTCCCGCTCACTTAGGACATCGTAGCGCTCGAAAAGATCGATGTTCTTGGCATCTGTCATCCTTTCGAGTGCATCAACCGTGGTGCGCAGATTGAGCAGGCCACGACTCTCCGCCTCCTTATGCCAGTCTTCGCTATAGTTGTCACCCTCAAAAAGGATGGGTCGCGCCTCGGCCATGACATCGCGGACTACCTTGGTAACCGCGTCCGCCAAGGCCGCTTCATCTGTATGGTCCTGGCCGTCCAGCGCCTCTTGCAAGGCCTGCCCCATAACATCCAAGGATTCTGCCATCGTAACGTTTTGGACGACGTTCGGGAAGGCCACCGACTGGCTTGATCCGACTGCCCTGAACTCAAACTTGTTGCCAGTAAAGGCAAAAGGCGACGTGCGGTTACGGTCTCCTGCATGAATCGGAAGTGTTGGCAAGCCGGTGACACCCAAGAACATTTTCGAGCCGCGCTTGCTGCTGGTAGCTGGTCCTTCGACTAGCTGATTATAGATGTCAGTGAGCTGCTCGCCCAAGAAAATGCTCATGATGGCCGGCGGCGCCTCGTTTGCCCCAAGGCGGTGGTCATTGGCCGCCGAAGCGACCGAAATCCTGAGTAAGTCCTGGTGCTTATGCACCGACCGAATCACGGCTGTGCAGAAAAACATGAATTGCGCATTGGAATGCGGCGTGCGACCCGGCTCCAGCAGGTTGATGCCCGTGTTCGTGCTCAAGGACCAGTTGTTGTGTTTTCCTGAGCCATTGATTCCGGCAAATGGCTTCTCGTGCAACAGGCACACCAGACCTTGATCACGAGCCGTGCGCTGCAGCGTACGCATAATCAGCTGCTGATGATCGGTCCCGCGGTTGGAGTCTTCAAAGATCGGAGCTAGCTCGTACTGGCCGGGAGCAACCTCATTGTGGCGCGTCTTGGCAGGAATGCCGAGGAGGTAGAGCTCCTTTTCTGCGGCAAGCATGCACGCAAGCACGCGGTCTTCGATATCCCCGAAATAGTGATCATCCAGCTGCTGCCCTCTTGGCGGCTTGGCGCCGACAAGGGTACGTCCGCAATTCACCAGGTCCGGGCGACGAAAGTAGAATTCCTCGTCAATCATGAAATACTCCTGCTCTGTTCCGACGGTGGAATACACTCGCTCTGCGTCAACGCCGAAGATCCGCAGTACTTTGCGCGCTTGCTCATCCAGCGCATCAATTGAGCGAAGCAGGGGCGTCTTATGGTCCAGGGCCTCGCCGGTCCACGACACGAATGCGGTCGGTATAGCGAGGTAGCAACCGTTGCGATTCCTTGACAGGAAGGCAGGAGAGGTGGGGTCCCAGGCAGTATATCCGCGGGCCATGTGCGTAGACCGAAGACCGCCACTGGGAAAGCTGGAGGCGTCTGGCTCGCCCTGAATGAGGTCGCTGCCAGAGAGCTTAGTTACTACCTTACCTCCCCCCGTGGGGCTCAGGAAGCTGTCGTGCTTTGCAGCCGTACTTCCGGTCAGGGGCTGAAACCAATGAGCAAAGTGCGTAGCACCATGCTCCAGGGCCCATTCTTTCATGGCCTGCGCAACGATGTCCGCTACACTCGAGTCCCATGCCGCACCCTTTTCCATGGCGGCCATCATGATATTGCAGACTTGTTTGGGCAGGCGCTTCCGCATTTCCACGGGACCGAAGGTCAGTGCCCCAAAGCTTGCCTCCAAGTCCGGCGGCTCAATGGAGGTCTGGCCGCTACTCCGCTCCTTTGTGACTGCGGCTATGTGATGATGAAATGAGGTGATGCTCATGGGTGCAATAGGGTATTGTGGCAGTGGAGGTCAAACCGCGGGGAAAATAACTTTTTTCTTCGGAGTTTGCGCGTCTGGAGCGGCATTTGACAATAAACTCTCACAGTATATTTTCCTAGTCTATCCGTGCCCTGCAGCCATCAATGCCTAAAACAATGAGGTACCTATTTGTCTTGGCGGTTCTCCCCCTGCTTTCCGGAGCCTCTCCCCAAGAGGAGCGCCCCAATATTCTTTTTGTCATGGCCGACGACTGGAGTTGGCTGCATGCGGGCGCGTACGGCGATCGGGTGGTGGCAACGCCCAACATAGATCGCGTGGCCCTGGATGGGGTCGTATTTGACCACGCTTATGTGTCGTCGCCTTCTTGCACGCCATCGCGCGCCTCGGTGCTGACCGGACAGTGGTTTTGGCGGCTCGGCGAGGGCGGCAACCTGTACGGGCCGCTTGCCGCGCAGCATCCGGTATACACTGATCTGCTGGAAGAGTCCGGGTACCACGTAGGGTACGTGCGTAAGGGATGGGGACCAGGCCGGCTAGGTGACCGGCCGCGCAACCCCGCTGGAGACCGCTACGACTCCTTTGAAGCGTTTCTTGAAGCGCGCGGCGCCGGGCAGCCATTCAGCTTTTGGTTTGGTACGTATGATCCGCACCGGGAATATGACCCTGGATCGGGCGCACGCAGCGGTATCCAGCTGGATAGCGTTGCGGTGCCTGCAGCATTTCCCGATGTCCCGGAAGTGCACAGCGACATCGCAGACTACTACTTTGAAGTGCAGCGCATAGACCGTGAACTGGGAGAGCTCTTGGACATAGTATCTGAGGCTGGTGAATTGGACCGGACCATGGTTGTGATCACGAGCGACAATGGGATGCCATTCCCGCGCGCGAAAGGAAACCTATATGACCTGGGTGTCCGCGTGCCACTCATCGTCCGGCTACCCGGCGAATTTCCTGGCGGTCGCCACGTGTCCGACCTGGTGAGTTTGACTGATCTGGCACCCACATTTCTGGAGTCAGCCGGAGTGCCCGTGCCTGACGTCATGACAGGCAAGAGTCTGCTCCCCCAGCTGAAGGCCACGTCCTCTGGTTGGATCGACTCCACGCGCAGTGCTATCTATTTTGGCAGAGAGCGGCATACACCGGCCCAGGAGACTCCCATCGGGGGTGGCTATCCGATGCGCGCCGTGCGCACGGACGACTTCCTGTACATCCACAACTTTACGCCGGAGCGCTGGCCAAGTGGTACGCCCAACGATGAAAGTGCTTTTTGGCATGGAGCGTGGTACAGCGACATAGATGCCAGCCCGACCAAGCACGTTTTGGTTGAAGGTGCTGACAACTACGAAGTGTTGTTCAACCTTTCATTTGCCAAGCGGCCTGGCGAAGAGTTATACGACCTCGATGCAGACCCGCATCAGCTGGTCAACGTGTCCCTGGATCCGGCATACTCCGACGCCAAGCGGGCTCTATGGAATAAGCTGATGGGAGTGCTGCACGAATCCGGCGATCCGCGCGCTATTGGGCAGGGAGGGATGTTTGACTTCCAGCCCTATACAGGTGGCATTGTGCGCAGACCGGAGTAGCGTTGTATTTCAACGCATCTTGGGAAGAGTCCAGTACGTTGCATTGGTTTGGCATCGTTGTCGCTCAACTACTGCTGTTACGGCTTTACCGTGCCGCGTACTGGCCTTGTTAAGATTGTGGAATTTAGCCCGTTACGGATTTGGCCGCTTGAGCTAGAATGGCGGCCTACATGAGTCTCTACACGAGCCAATCCGGTAGGGAAAGCCCCTATGCAGTACTTCTGGTATGACTTCGAAACGTTCGGTGCAAGTGCACGTTCGGCTAGACCTGTGCAATTCGCGGGGGTGCGTACCGACGACGAGCTGAATGAGATAGAGCCCGAACAGCTCTTGTACTGCCATCCGGTTCTGGACCAACTGCCCGAAGTCCGAGCCTGCTTGGTTCACGGCATTTCGCCCCAGAGGGCGGAGGCATTGGGTAAGACCGAACACGAGTTTGCCACCGAAATCCACGGCCTGCTGTCTCGGGAGAATACGTGTGCGGTTGGATTCAACGCCATGAAGTTCGACCACGAGGTTGTGCGGTTCCTATTATACCGCAACTTGCGGGACCCGTACCGCTGGCATTGGGCTAATGGCAATGCGAGGTGGGACGTCATAGATCTATTCCGGATGGCCTTTGCATTCCGTAGGGGATCCTTTGCGTGGTGCCGCGCAGAAGACGGTCGACCTTCGTTTAAGCTGGCTGATCTCGCAAGGGCGAATAACGTGCGCCAGTGGGCACCTCACCAGGCACATTCGGACGTGCAGGCCACGTTGGGCCTGGCAAGGCTAATGAGGGAAAGGCATCCCGACCTGTTTGAAGAGTACCTGCGCCTTACGGACAAGCGTGCCACAGCGGCCGAGACGCAAGACACCTTTATCTATGTCTCTGGCTCGGTTCTTTGGCGGCGGCTGAATGCAACGATAATGGCGAGGCTTTGCACCGATGACAAAGGGCGCATGTATGCTTTCGATCTGTCTTTTGACCCTCACAGCCTCATTTTCGATATTCCAGACGAGGATCTGCTGACTTCGGGAAGCGTGGGCGCGAACGCGCTTTGCAAGATCAAGCTGAATGCTGCACCTTTTGTGCGCCATTGTGACATCAATGGGCCAGTGACGGCCAAGTCAGTCGCGGCATTCGAACGGGTGAACTTAAGCCTGGACGTGCTCCGGCAGCGCCACAGGCTGTTGCGAGCAAACCCCGGCTTCGCGCGCCGCGTGCAGAAAGCCTTCGAAGGGCGCTGGCAAAGAGTACATGATGAAGACGTTGATGTGGCGCTATACGACCGATTCATCGGCGATCGGGATAGGAAGACGTTGGATGACATTCTGAAGTCTACAGCTGAGCCAAGTGACCGCTGGGAAAGAAGCCCATTCGAAGACCAGCGGCTCCCGGAACTGGTTTTTAGGTTCCGCGCGCGGAACTTCCCGGGGTCCCTGTCCCGGCGAGATGCGAGGCGATGGCGCGACCACTGTAGGCGGAGGATCCTTCTGGAGAAGGATCAAGAAGGACTTTCGGCAATTCAGCGCTATACGCGGGACATTGCGACGAAACGGCAGGATCCACTGCTTGCCCAGCACAAACGAGAGCTGCTGGACGACTTGGAAGCGTTCGGCAAGAGTGTGCAGGCGAAGCTGGGGGACTAGCGTCCCGGACAATGGCACCCTCCGCACGGCGCGTATTGAGGGCCGAGTAGACTCCAGAGCAATGCCGCCAAGGGTTTTGCGGGCAACACCTCGGCGCACATGCAGCTGGCTGCTCGCCTTTGGCTTTTCGATAACCTAACTGGCACACTGTGCTTGGCCGGCAATATGGGCACTTACGTGCAAGCGCCCAGGAGCTTGTTCTACAGAAACGCAAAAGCTTCGAATCGGGGAACTCCGTCCAAATAGTTCGCATCATCTGGCAATACATGTGGGCCAGCGTCCGCCACAACGCCGACTTCCTCGAGATGGCTGGCACGGGTTCCTGTCGTGCCAGGAAGTAATCAAGGGCGAAGCCAGGAGATGGTGGACGTGCAGGATGAGCGCCCACGGGCGGAGCTTGACAAAGTAGCGCGGGTGTGTAGAGCTAAGTCAATCCTAAATCTGCAGCGCTTCGCACGCCGAGGCTAAAACTTGGGAACGGCGGAAGTAAAGGAGAGCCTGGCAGGCGGGAGCGCGCTGGTTTGCTACAGGCAGGAAATGTAACCATGCATATTGTGTACCCCGCAAATTGACCAATTTGGTTTGGGTTTATTAGTTTCTTTAGCATGTGCCTGTGTTTGCAACGACAGAACGGGCGACAGGTCCGTAGTTGCAAACCTGGTCTCATTCACGAATTGTTGCCAGATCATGCCGCGCAGCTGGAGAGCATACGCCCTAGCGCTACTCGCTGCGCCTACCGTGGCACACGCGCAGGCAGACATGACCGCCTCAGAGCCCACCTGGCAACCCCAGGTCGTAGTCGTACAATTTGAATCAGGCACACATGTTGCGGCAGGGGCTGCCAAGACCGGGCTGCAAGTCTTTGATAGGAGGGCGGCCCTCTATCAGGTGCACCAGATCACACGCGCGTTTCCGTTTCTGGACTACATACGGCCGAACCCCAAGACTGCTCGGAATCTGGAGGCTCTCCGCCGGACCTACTATGTACGTTACTCCGCCGAAGTTGAGCCCCAACGCGTAGCCAAGGTGCTGGGAGCAACTACAGGCGTGGTCTATGCCGAGCCAGTCGCTACTAACCGAATTATAGACTCAGATATCAGGAATTCCACCGATCCCAACGATGCACTATTCAGCGAACAGACGCACCTGAACCAAATGCGGCTGCCGGATGCATGGAATGAGGTTAAGGGGGCGGATGGCAATCCGCCGGTTGTGATAGCAATCGTGGATGGGGGTGCAGATTGGCAACATGAAGACCTTGTTGCCAACGTCTGGACCAACCCCAATGAGATCGCCGATAACGGCATTGATGACGATAACAATGGCTTCATAGATGATGTTCACGGCATCAATCTTGCCAATGGCGATGATCAGGACAACGACCCGTCCGGGCTGCCAGCCACGCCAAGAAATGCCGAGCATGGCACAGCCGTTGCTGGCGCGGCGAGCGCCGTGACGGACAATGGAACCGGCATCGCCGGCGCGGCCTGGAATGCCCAGCTTATGCACATCAATGCGGGTTGTCAGACTTCTGACCGCGTTATCTGTTACGCCCATGAAGGCTTGCTCTATGCTGCCGCAAACGGAGCAGACATCATAAATGCGAGCTGGGGCAGTGCCGGAACATCCCAGTCCGGTAATCAGGTCGTGGATTTGATTACCGACATGGGGGCAGTGTTGGTGACTTCTGCGGGCAATGCAAATTCGAATATTGACTATAGCGTCTTCTATCCTGCCTATCATCCGCGCGCGCTCTCTGTCGGAGCAACCCTAAAGGACTCGGGCATCAAGTCTGCTGGCTCAAACTATGGGCGGACAGTGAGCGTTTTTGCGCCTGGCGTATCGATCAATGTCACGGTCCCTGACGACAAATACGAAACTCGGAGCGGCACATCATTTGCCTCCCCGCTGGTGGCCGGCGTGGCTGCGCTGGTGAAGACCAAGTTTCCGGGTATCGGTGCGGACGCGCTACGGGAGCAAGTGCGAATGGCCAGCGAGAACCTGGATGCGGAGAATCCATCCTATGCAGGCCAGCTGGGGCGAGGGTTTGTGAATGCCTCAGCTTCGGTGAATTCGCCGAGCCTCCCGAGCGTGCGGGTCAGGGACTGGTCCTGGACAGACAGTGACGGCGACGGCTCGATCGCTTCAGGAGACCAGGTGACTGTCAAGGTGGAATTCGTCAACTATCTGTCCTCCGCACAGCAGTTGACGGTTGGCCTGATAACCGAAGAGACTTATCCGTTCATCGATATGACGGAGTCTGAAGTACAGGTCGGCTCGCTGAGCAGCGGTGGCTCAACCGACGTTTCCTTCGAATTCACCGTAGCCTCCGATGCCCCTCTGCATAGACGACTGCGGTTTTTCACTCGTATCAGCGACGGAGCACTGGAGGATACGCCGGACCTGCTGGCTATGGACATCAACAATTCGCTCGATTCCGTTCACGCTTCGCTGACCGCCCTGTACGAGGCTACCGGCGGTGACAACTGGCATGACAATACGAACTGGGATGTCTCAAGCGTGCCCACGTTAGAAGAGTTGGAGCAGTGGTATGGAGTTAGCTTGGATGACGGACTTTTCGAAGGCTTAATTCTGGCGTCCAATAATCTGAGCGGGTCCTTACCGGGTGAGATTGGCGATCTCTCTTCGCTTGAGCGGCTTTTCTTGCCATTCAATTCGCTTACGGGAGACATTCCTTCCGAATTGGACAATGCCTCGCAGCTGTGGTGGCTTTGGCTTGACGAAAACTCGTTATCTGGCGAGATTCCTGCAGAGTTGGGTAGTCTCTCGCAGCTGAAGCTGTTGTGGCTTGACGAAAACTCGTTATCTGGCGAGATTCCTGCAGAGTTGGCTGTCCTGTCGCAGCTGGAGTCGCTGACGCTGGCGAAAAACTCGCTTTCTGGCAGCATTCCAGCCGAACTGGGTGACCTTTTGCAGCTGGAGGTTTTGTGGCTTCATGGAAACTCGCTTTCTGGCAGCATTCCAGCCGAACTAGGTGACCTTTCGCAGCTGGAGTTACTGTGGCTTCATGAAAATACGCTGACTGGCGAGATCCCAGCCGTACTGGGCACTCTTACTCAGCTGCAGTCATTGCGACTCTCTAGGAATGCACTATCTGGCGAAATCCCCACCGAGTTGGGTGATCTCTCGCGCCTAGAGTTGTTGGGGCTTGGCGCTAACGTGTTATCTGGCGAAATTCCAGCCGAGTTGGGCGACCTAAAGCAACTGAAAGCGCTGGGGCTAGCTGCTAACTCGTTATCTGGCGGGATACCCAAAGAGATAGGTAATCTCTCGCAGTTGGAGATTCTGGTTTTTCCCAACAACTTGCTAACTGGCGAGATTCCCGGCGAGCTAGGCAACCTCTCGCAGCTAACATATCTGAGTCTGAGAAACAACGCTTTTACGGGGAAGCTGCCGCGGAGCTTTATGCAGCTGACCAATTTGGATGAGTTTTATTTTGAAGGCCAATCTCTCTGCGCACCAGAAGACGCTGCATTCCAGGCATGGTTAAGCACCGTCCAGAATTGGATTGGTGCAGTTTGTGGCGGCGTCCATTTTTCCGTCACCGTTGATGACCAGGCGTATGAGAGGGGCGTGCTTATTGCAGACCTCGTCCTTCCTGAAGCAACCGGCGGCACGAGTCCGTACTCCTATTCGCTTGCGCCTGCTCCACCTGCCGGCTTATCGTTTGATCCGAGCACCCGTACGCTAAGCGGCACGCCGAGTGGCTCCGCCACGAAAACACTGTACACATACAGGGTGACGGATGCATCTGCGGCATCTGCTTCGCTGCAGTTTACGATAGAAGTGACTGCCGGCGTCCATTTTTCCATTACCGTCGATGACCAGACGTACGAGAGAGGCATACCTATTGCAGACCTCGTCCTACCCGAAGCAGCCGGCGGCATGAGTCCGTATTCCTATACGCTAGCGCCTGCTCCACCTGCCGGCCTTTCGTTTGATACAGGAACGCATACGCTGAGCGGCACGCCGACTGACGTCACCACGCAAACGACCTATACGTACAAGGTGACGGATGCAGCTTCGGAGTCGGCTTCGCTGCAGTTCACGATAGAGGTGATTGGCGGCGTCCGTTTCTCCGCCGCCGTCGGTGACCAGACATACGAGAGGGGCTTGCCGATTGTAGATTTTGTCCTTCCTGAAGCAACCGGCGGCACGAGTCCGTATTCCTATACGCTTGCGCCTGCTCCACCTGCCGGCCTTTCGTTTGATACAGGAACGCGTACGCTAAGCGGCACGCCGACTGACGTTACCGCGCGATCAACCTACACGTACAAGGTGACAGATGCATCGTCGGAGTCGGATTCGCTGCAATTCACCATTGAAGTAACAGGCGGCGTCTACTTTTCCGTCATTCTCGATGACCAGACATACAGGACTGGTGTGGCTATTGTGGATCTCGTCCTTCCTGAAGCAACCGGCGGCGCGAGCCCGTATTCCTATACGCTTGCGCCGGCCCCACCCGCCGGCCTGTCGTTTGATCCGGGCACGCGTACCCTAAGCGGCACACCGAGTGCCGTTACCGTGCAAACAACCTATACGTACAAGGTGACGGATGCAGCTTCGGAGTCGGATTCGCTGCTATTCGCGATAGAAGTGATTGCCGGTGTCCGATTTTCCCTCACCGTTGGTGACCAGACATACGAGAGGGGCTTGCCGATTGCAGACCTCGTCCTTCCTGAAGCATCTGGCGGCACGAGTCCGTATTCCTATACGCTTGCGCCGGCCCCACCTGCCGGCCTTTCGTTTGATCCGGGCACGCGTACGCTGAGCGGCACGCCGAGTGCTGTTACCGCCCAGTCAGCGTATACCTACAAGGTGACGGATGCTTTGTCGGAGTCGGATTCGCTGCAGTTTGCGATAGAAGTGACTGCCAGCGTTCATTTTTCCATGACCGTAGATGACCAGACGTATCAGAGGGGCGTGCCTATTGCAGACCTCGTCCTCCCTGAAGCAACCGGCGGCACAAGTCCGTATTCCTATACGCTTGCGCCAGCCCCGCCTGCCGGTCTGTCGTTTGATCCGGGCGCGCGCCAGCTGAGCGGGACGCCGACTCTGGTTACCGCGCAGTCGACGTATTCCTACAAGGTGACGGATGCATCGTCGGTGTCGGATTCGCTGCAGTTTGCGATAGAAGTGATTGCTGGTGTTCATTTTTCCGCGACAGTGGATGACCAGACATACGAGAGGGACGCGCCTATTGCGGATCTCGTTCTTCCTGTAGCAACCGGAGGCACGAGCCCGTACTCCTATACGCTTACGCCGGCCCCGCCTGCCGGCCTATCGTTTGATCCGGGTTCCCGTACGCTGAGCGGTACTCCGAGTGTTGTTACTGCGCAGTCAGCGTATACGTACAAGGTGGCGGATGCTTCGTCGAGGTCGGATTCGCTGCTGTTTGCGATAGAAGTGATTTCGCCGACATCTCGCGAAGGGTTGAACGAGATGCCCAGCGAGCTGGCCTTGCACGGCAACTATCCGAATCCGTTTTCGGGCTCCACGGTTCTGCTGTTTGACCTTGAGGAGCCAGCGGAGGTGGCGGTGACGGTTATGGATATGCTGGGCCGGGTTGTGTTGGAACTGCCAGCCGTGCACTTGGCTGGCGGGAAAGGTCACAGATTGGCTTTAAGTGGAGCAGCTGCCCTGCCAGCCGGTGCTTATGCGTATCGCCTAGTGGCGCGCACGGTGCGCGGAGAGGTAGTGTCGTCGGGGACCCTGCTGCGGGTCAAGTAGAGTGGGAGTAAAGAACGTAGCCACGCGACGATGCTTCGCAGCAGCATTGAGGCTCGCCATGTTTGTTGCGAATACGACCGACAAGCTTGCGCATCTTGGCCAAGTAATTGGGCCGCTCGGTTACCATGCAGACTTGCCCCGTGGCGTGGTCGTGGGCGCAGGTCGAAATGGAGTTCTTATGGAGATCAAGTCCAACATAAATTGTGGACTCGCCAGAACTTGGCAAGTTATTGCTTTGCATGACAGTGGGTAGCATCAGGTAAATGGAATGGGCCTGCAAGCCAGCGTCAAGCAGGGCGCTCTGCAAGCCATAAACTTTGTGCATATATTTCCTTGGACACTTTGGAGTCGGAGTTAATGAGTTGCGTTATCAGCTGATGGTGCGAAGAGCCAGGCTAGAGCTCAACGTAACGCCTAACATTATCCTTTTCCCGTCATGAAAAACGACCCGACGACTTTCACGAATGGGGCGCCTGAAGCGTCCGCCACGGAGGTGATTCCACGCGCTCGCCGCCGCCGATTCTCCGTCACGTACAAGCTGCGAATCCTCCGGGAAGCGGATGAATGCACGAGCAGCACGTCCGTTGGCGCACTGCTGCGCAGGGAGGGACTCTATTCGTCCCACCTCTCGCAGTGGCGCAAGCAGCGCAGCGAGGGCAGACTGGGCACTGGCAAACGGGACAACGACGAAGTAGCCCTATTGGAAGCCCAGCTGGTAGCTGCTCACAGGACGATCGAAGGCCTGAGGAGCAAACTCGGCAAGGCCGAGCTGATCATTGACGTTCAAAAAAAGATCTCGAGCGCCATTGGGATCGGGATCCAGGAAAGCGAAAGCCCATGAAGATCGCGGCAGTGAAGCTGTTGGCAAAGGATCTTGGTGTGCCCCCCGCATGCAAGGTAGTTGGTATTCCTCGTTCGACCTACTACACCAGCTTACAGGCGCCGGCACACAGGCCGCGGAAGCAGCGGCGTGGACGAAGCCTTCGCCGGTTGAACTCGGAGCGGTTCAGGGACCTGCCCCCACGGCAGATCTATGCCACGCTTCTGGACGAAGGCACCTATGTGTGCCATTGACGCACGATGTACAACATTCTCCACGAGTACGAAGAAGTGCGAGAGCGCCGCAATCAACGTGTTCATCCCCCGTACAAGAAGCCGGAGCTGCTGGCTACCGTCCCCAACAAGGTCTGGTCCTGGGACATCACCAAGCTGCGCGGACCGCAGAAGTGGAGCAGCTATAAGCTGTTCGCAATGCTGGATATCTACAGCCGATACGTAGTGGGCTGGATGGTAGCACCCGGGGAATCCGGCGGGCTGGCAGCAGAATTCATCGCCGCCACGTGCGAGCGCCAGGGCATTCGTCCGCAGCAATTCACGATTCATTCCGACCGTGGCGCTGCCATGATTTCTAAGACCTATGCGCAGCTGCTGGCGGACTTGAGAGTGGAACGTTCCTACATCCGGCCCTACTGTTCGAACGACAATGCGTATTCGGAGTCGCAATTCAAGACAATGAAGTACCATTAGGATTACCCCGTCCGTTTCGGATCGCTGGAAGATGCCCGTGCCTGGGCCCGGGCGTTCTTTGATTGGTACAACAATAGGCACTACCACTCGGGTCTTGCCTTGATGCGTCCGTCCACGGTTCACTACGGCCAGGCTCGTTCGGTACAAGCCCAGCGGCAGCGCGTACTGGAAGCGGCGTATGCAGAAAACCGTGAGCGCTTCCCACGGGGCATGCCCAAAGTGCCTATGCCACCCTGGCAGGTTTGGATCAATAAGCCGTCAACGCTTGATACGGTGCCACTAGCGTTGCCCGACCCTGCGCAGACAAACCGCGATACCTCGGCTCTACTTACTCTCTAGCCACCAGCGAGATGCGTCCAGATTCACAAACTTTCGCAGCCAACTGTCCAAGTTCCATTTGCACATACCGCTACCAGATCATGGTACGTAACTGGAAAGTGTACGCACTGGCGCTACTCGCTGTGCCTGCCATGGCACATGGTCAGGCAAACACTATCTCATCATCGACCACCTGGCAGCCTCAAGTCGTAGTCGTTCAGTTTGAAGCAGGTGTACGTATTCCCGCAGGGGCTGCCAAAACCGGGCTGCAAGTCTTCGATAGTCGGGCTGCCTTTTATCAGGTGCACGAGATCACACGCTCGTTTCGGTTTCTGGATTACGTACAGCCGACTCCCAAGACTGCCCGGAACCTGGAGGCTCTTCGCCGAACCTACTATGTGCGTTACTCCGCCGACGTCGAACCCCGACGTGTAGCCAAGGTGCTGGGTGCAACCAGTGGCGTGGTTTATGCCGAGCCGGTAGCTATTGGCCGTCTTTCCGACTCAGACGTCAGGCATTCCACGGAGCCAGACGACTCGTTATTCAGCGACCAGACGCATCTGAATCAAATGCGCCTGCCGCAGGCCTGGGATACGGTCAAGGGGATGGATGGCAATCCGCCGGTTGTGATAGCGATTGTGGATGGGGGTGCAGATTGGCAACATGAGGATCTTGTAGCCAACGTTTGGACCAATCCGGATGAGATCGCCGATAACGGCATTGATGACGATAACAACGGCTTCATAGATGATGTTCACGGCATCAATCTTGCCAATGGCGATGACCAAGACAACGACCCGACCGGGTTGCCAGCCACGCCAAATTCTACCGCGCATGGCACAGCCGTTGCCGGCGCGGCGAGCGCCGTGACGGACAATAGGACCGGCATCGCCGGTGCGGCCTGGAATGCCCAGCTTATGCACATCAACGCGGCGTGCCATTTTATTGACCACTTTATCTGCTTCGGCCATGAAGGCTTGCTGTATGCTGCCGCAAACGGGGCGGACATCATCAATGCGAGCTGGGGAGGTGGCGGAATTTTGCAGCACAGTAGTCAGGTCGTGGATTTGGCCACAGACATGGGGGCAGTGGTGGTGGCCCCCGCCGGAAACGGAAGTTCGAATACCGACCATTCCTCCGCCGGTCCTGCCATTCATCCGCGTGTACTCTCTGTCGGAGCAACCCAGAAGGACACGGGCATCAAGTCGGCTACCTCAGACTATGGGCGGACGGTGAACGTTTTTGCGCCTGGCGTATCGATCAATGTCACGGTCCCTGACGACAAATACGAAACTCGGAGCGGCACATCATTTGCCTCCCCGCTGGTGGCCGGCGTGGCTGCGCTGGTGAAGACCAAGTTTCCGGGTATCGGTGCGGACGCGCTTCGGGAGCAAGTGCGAATGGCCAGTGAGAACATGGATGCGGAGAATCCGTCCTATGTAGGCCAACTGGGGCGAGGGTTTGTGAATGCCTCAGCTTCGGTGCAGACGCCGAGTCTTCCGAGCGTGCGGGTCAAGGACTGGTCCTGGGAAGACAGTGATGGCGATGGGTCGATTGCTTCAGGAGACCAGGTGACGATCACGGTGAAGTTTGTCAACTATCTCTCCTCCGCACAGCAGTTGACGGTAGGCTTGATGCCCGAAGAACCGTACACGTTTATCGACATGACGGAATCAGAAGTGCAGGTTGGCTCGCTGAGTAGCGGTGGCTCAACCGAGGTTACGTTTGCATTCACGGTAGCCTCCGATGCCCCACTGTATAGCAGGCTTAGATTTTTCACTAGTATTCGTGACGGAGGGCTGGAGGATACGCCGGACATGCTAACTTTGGACATCGCTAATTCTCTGGCGCTCATACATGCTTCGCTAAGCGCACTGTACGAGGCTACGGACGGTGACAATTGGAATGACAATACGAACTGGGATATTACCAGCGTGCCGACGCTTGAAGCGTTTCAGCAGTGGCATGGGGTTAGGTTACAAGGCGGTTTCTTGTATGCGTTAATCCTGAACTCAAATAATTTGAGCGGGTCCTTGCCAGTAGAAATAGGCGATCTCTCCACACTGAAGGGATTGTACTTTGGGGGCAATTCGCTATCTGGCGAGATTCCCGCCGTACTAGGTAGCCTATCGGAACTGGAGGAGTTGAAGCTTGATGGCAATTCGCTATCTGGCGAGATTCCTGACGAACTTGGTAGCCTCTCACGGCTGGAGGTATTGCGACTTACTTCGAATTCCCTAACTGGCGAAATTCCCGCAGGGTTGGGTAGTCTCTTGCGACTTGAGCGGTTGGCGCTTGGCGCAAATATGTTATCTGGTGCAATTCCAGCTGAGTTGGGCGACCTCCGGCAGCTACAGTTGATGGGGCTTGGTGCTAATTCGCTATCTGGCGAGATTCCTGACGAATTGGGTAACCTCTCGAACCTGGAAGTTTTGCTCCTTTCAGGCAATTCACTTACGGGAGAGTTGCCACGGACCTTTTTGCAGCTAACCAAATTGCAAGAGTTCCGTTTTCAAGGCCAATCTCTTTGCGCGCCATCAGACGCTGCATTCCAGGCATGGCTAAGTAGCATCCCGTATTGGTCTGGTGCTATCTGTGGCGGCGTCCATTTTTCCGCCACCGTTGATGACCAGACGTACGAAAGGAGCGTGCCTATTGCAGACCTCGTCCTACCCGAAGCAACCGGCGGCACGAGTCCGTACTCCTATTCACTCGCACCGGCCCCACCTGCCGGCCTCTTGTTTGATTCGGGCACGCGTACGCTGAGCGGCACGCCGACTGACGCCACCGCGCAGACAACCTACACGTACATGGTGACGGATGCATCAGCAGCATCTGCTTCGCTGCAGTTTACGATAGAAGTGACTGCCGGCGTCCATTTTTCCATTACCGTCGATGACCAGACGTACGAGAGAGGCATACCTATTGCAGACCTCGTCCTACCCGAAGCAACCGGCGGCACGAGTCCGTACTCCTATTCACTCGCACCGGCTCCACCTGCCGGCCTCTTGTTTGATCCGGGCACGCGTACGCTGAGCGGCACGCCGACTGACGCCACCGCGCAAACAACCTACACGTACATGGTGACGGATGCATCAGCAGCATCTGCTTCGCTGCAGTTTACGATAGAAGTGACTGCCGGCGTCCATTTTTCCATTACCGTCGATGACCAGACGTACGAGAGAGGCATACCTATTGCAGACCTCGTCCTACCCGAAGCAACCGGCGGCACGAGTCCGTACTCCTATTCACTCGCACCGGCCCCACCTGCCGGCCTCTTGTTTGATCCGGGCACGCGTACGCTGAGCGGCACGCCGACTGACGCCACCGCGCAGACAACCTACACGTACATGGTGACGGATGCATCAGCGGCATCTGCTTCGCTGCAGTTTACGATAGAAGTGACTGGCGGCGTCCATTTTTCCATTACCGTCGATGACCAGACGTACGAGAGAGGCATACCTATTGCAGATCTCGTCCTTCCTGAAGCAACCGGTGGCACGAGTCCGTACTCCTATACGCTTGCACCGGTCCCACCTGCCGGCCTATCGTTTGATCCGGGCACTCGCACCCTAAGCGGCACGCCGACTGAAGTTACCGCGCAGTCAGCGTATACCTACAAGGTGACGGATGCAGCTTCGGAGTCGGATTCGCTGCAGTTCACGATAGAAGTGATTGGCGGCGTTCATTTTTCCATGACCGTTGATGACCAGACGTATGAGAGGGGCGTGCCTATTGCAGATCTCGTCCTTCCTGAAGCAGCCGGCGGCACGAGTCCGTATTCCTATACGCTTGCGCCTGTCCCGCCTGCCGGCCTATCGTTTGATCCGGGCACTCGCACCCTAAGCGGCACGCCGACTGAAGTTACCGCGCAGTCAGCGTATACCTACAAGGTGACGGATGCAGCTTCGGAGTCGGATTCGCTGCAGTTCACGATAGAAGTGATTGGCGGCGTTCATTTTTCCATGACCGTTGATGACCAGACGTACGAGAGGGGCATGCCCATCGCAGATCTTGTCCTTCCTGAAGCAACCGGTGGTACAAGTCCGTACTCCTATTCGCTAGCGCCTGCTCCACCTGCCGGCCTCTTGTTTGATCCGGGCACGCGTACGCTGAGCGGCACGCCGACTGACGTCACCGCGCAAGCAACCTATACATACAAGGTGACGGATGCATCTGCGGCATCTGCTTCGCTGCAGTTCACGATAGAGGTAATTGGCGGCGTCCGTTTTTCCCTCACCATCGATGACCAGACATACGAGAGGGGCGTGCCTATTGCAGACCTCGTCCTTCCTGAAGCAACCGGCGGCACGAGTCCGTACTCCTATACGCTTGCGCCGGCTCCACCTGCCGGCCTATCGTATGATCCGGGCACGCGTACGCTTAGCGGCACGCCGACTGACGCCACCGCGCAAACAACCTACACGTACAAGGCGACGGATGCAGCTTCGGTGTCGGATTCGCTGCAGTTCACGATAGAAGTGATTGGCGGCGTCCGTTTTTCCCAAACCGTTGGTGACCAGACGTATGAGAGGGGTGTGCCTATTGCAGATCTCGTCCTTCCTGAAGCATCTGGCGGCACGAGCCCGTATTCCTATACGCTTGCGCCGGCCCCGCCTGCCGGCCTATCGTTTGATCCGGGCACGCGTACGCTGAGCGGTACGCCGACTATTGTTACCGCGCAGTCGACGTATACCTACAAGGTGACGGATGCATCGTCGGTGTCGGATTCGCTGCAGTTTACGATAGAAGTGGTTGCTGGCGTTCATTTTTCCATGACCGTCGATGACCAGACGTACGAGAGAGACGCGCCTATTGCGGATCTCATCCTCCCAGAAGCAACCGGCGGCACGAGCCCGTATTCCTATACGAGCCTTTTGCAAAAATAGGCTGAGAGCGCGAAACCGGGCGTAGAAAGTTAGGGCGTGGGTGAGAATAATGCGGATTAAGTGCGTCGTGAGTCGTATACTTGAACACGTGAGAATCATAAATGTATACAATAAACGTGCAGATGCGATTGCGATCAGAGTTATCCAGGTACTGGTCCACATTCCAGCTCAGATTGTTTCCATTGCTGGAGCTCACTATTGGCGAGCTCAGTGAACAGCACAGACGATTCGTTTCTGTGGTGGAATTAGTGCGCGTGGAGGAGCTGTTGTCGGGGTGCGAGTCCAAGGGTCCAGGCCGTCCGAAGGCGGACCGGGCTGCGCTGGCGCGGGCTTTTTTGGCTAAGTCCGTATTCGATATCCCGACCACGCGGGCGTTGGTGGAGCGACTAAAGAGCGATCCGGTACTGCACCAGCTATGCGGCTGGGAGTGGTCGTACATGGTACCGAGCGAATCGTCGTTTTCGCGGGCGTTCGCGGAATTTGCCAACAGTGACCTGCCGGGGCGGCTGCACGCAGTGCTGCTGGAGTGCGCGCTGGAGGATCATCTGGCCGGGCACGTTTCGCGGGACGCGACCGCGATTTCGGCACGCGAGAAGCCGAAGCGGTCTGTGCCCAAGGCCAACGACGGCAAACAACCGAAAACCCCTACCCGCCTGCAGCGTCAACGCTCCATGGAGCTGGATGATATGCTGGAAGAACTACCGAAGGACTGCAATGTCGGGACCAAACGCAATTCGAAGGGTCACGGGCACTGCTGGGTCGGCTTCAAGCTGCACTTGGATGTGATTGACGGGGGGATTCCGATCAGCGCTGCGCTAACATCGGCTTCGGTCCATGACAGCCAGGTGGCGATCCCGCTGGCAGTGATGACGGCCGCTCGGGTACAAAGTCTGTACGACTTGATGGACAGTGCGTACGATGCTAAGGAAATCCGAGAGCATAGCAGATCGCTGGGGCATGTGCCGATCATTGATATCAACCCGCGTGGCAATGAGGAGCTAAAGCGCGAGGCGCGGGCGCAACGCAGCATCGGACACGTTACGCCAGAGAGGAGACGTTTCAGAGAGCGCTCGACGGTGGAGCGGGTCAATGGACGACTCAAAGACGAGTTCGGCGGACGGTATGTGCGGGTACGCGGGCATAGCAAGGTCTACTGCCACCTGATGTTCGGCATCCTGGCGCTGACCGTCGACCAGTTGATGCGCCTGGTGCTCTAAGCGCACCCGTACCCTCACGTAGGGCCCGTCTCGCCATCAGCGCGGGCCGGGTCAGCTATGCCGTGTCATGCCTCCCTGCGCAGTTCGTCACCCCCATTCGAGCAAGACTTCCGCAATGCAAAGGTCGAACAAGTTGATACGTGCAGAATCACACTGGCTTGACGAAGCTCCTACTCCCAAATCAAGGGCTGAAGTGAATTTTGCAAAAGGCTCATACGCTTGCGCCGGCCCCGCCTGCCGGCCTATCGTTCGATCCAAGTTCCCGTACGCTGAGCGGCACTCCGAGTGTTGTTACTGCGCAGTCAGCGTATACCTACAAGGTGACGGATGCTTCGTCGGGGTCGGATTCGCTGCTGTTTACGATAGAGGTGATTTCGCCGACATCTCGCGAAGGGTTGAACGAGATGCCCAGCGAGCTGGCGTTGCACGGCAACTATCCGAATCCGTTTTCGGGCTCCACGGTTCTGCTGTTTGACCTTGAGGAGCCAGCGGAGGTGGCGGTGACGGTTATGGATATGCTGGGCCGGGTTGTGTTGGAGCTGCCAGCCGTGCACTTGGCTGGCGGGAAAGGTCACAGATTGGCTTTAAGTGGAGCAGCTACCCTGCCAGCCGGTGCTTATGCGTATCGCCTAGTGGCGCGCACGGTGCGTGGAGAAATAGTGTCGTCGGGGACCCTGCTGCGGGTCAGGTAGCGCGTGCGAGCGTGTCCGCCCTCGCTGCCACCACCTATCGGCACCACCGCCTGGGGCCCAATGATGGCTTCCGATAGCCTTGAACTATACCCAAAAGTGGTGCTATAAAGACCGCAGTGTACCCGAACTACTTCCACCCTCCATGGAACACGAGTAATGCTCGGACTGCGGTAGCGAACCTGTTTCTGGCGCAGGCGGGTTGGCCAGCGCATAGCACCGTCGCAGCTCGGAGCGCAGAGCCAGGGTAAACGGATAGTTAGGCTGGTGGCTTGGGCCGCCGACGTATTCCAATTTTGGCAATGGCCCTGGGCCCATCCGTTGCTAAATAGCCCGGGGCCCGCCGCCGCCCAGCTCCGTGACGTGAGCCACCTGCAAGACCCTCGGTGCACTGCTGCGAGTCATACGTAACCGCAAGCCTCCAGGGCGTTGTGACTACTGCTTGCTGCAGTGCTGCAGCCCGCGCGCCATGCGCAGGCCATGTTCCGGGTTGGCAAACAATCAGGTCCGCCAGGCGTATGCGCTGACTGTGGCGAATTGGGCACGTAAACTGCACGATGGCGTTGAAGCGCAACTCTCGATGCCTTCACTGGCTGCGGTGATCTGCAACTGGCGACTTAACTATGAAAGGTAACCTGACCAAGGTCTCGACGGTAGTCTTCTTCCTGGTCCTCTCGGGTTGGTACCTCTACCCGTCCATGTTGAGGCTCTACTATAACGACAAGCTCGAGTCCCTCTCCGAAGCGGAGCGCACCCAATACGAGGACGAAAACTTCGCGAGGCTGCAGCGCAACAAGGAGAAAGCGCTCAACCTCGGCCTCGACCTCCAGGGAGGGATGCACGTTACCCTTGAAGTTGGCTTGTCCACCTTGCTGTTCCAACTTGCCGGCGAGCGGCGGGACGAAGTCTTTGACGAAGTGCTGGCCGTCGCCAACAGCCGGGTAGCGGAGGACGGCTCGGATCTGGTCGATGCCTTCGTTGAAGAGTTTCAGGCTAAGGATCCCAATGCCAGTCTGTCGCGGTATTTTCGAAGCGACGAAATTACGCGTCGCTCCGACAATGCCGAGGTAACCGGCTACCTGCGTGCACAGGCCATCGATGCAATCACGCGTGCCATAGAAATCATTCGTAGCCGCGTAGACCGATTCGGGGTCACTGAGCCGTCAATTCAAACCCAGGGGGGACGGCGCATCGTGGTGGAGCTGCCCGGCGTGGATGATCCCGAGCGCGTACGGAGGCTGCTTAAGGGCACCGCCCGTCTGGAATTTCGCCTTATGGCTGAACCCGGAGAGCTGAACATCTCGCTCCAGCGCATCATTCAACACTTTGAGGAAGATGTCGCCGCCGCGGATTCGGCGGCCACGGATTCGTTACAGGCCACCGACAGTCCAGAAGAGCTGCCGCAGGAAGAGGATGCCGAGGTGGCTGAAGCGGGAGAGGGGGACACCACGGAAACGGACGGCGAATCGGATGATGCTTTTGATGTGAGCGAACTTCTGGCGCAGAACGAAGATGATTTTGGTGCTATGGCCGGCAACGCGCTCTTGGATGTCCTGCGTCCGGCAGGGCAGGGGAGTGTCGTATTTGGAGAAGTCGCTGCGCAGGATACTGCGGCCTTCAACGCGTTGATGAGTGATCCCGACGTGCTGGCCATGCTGCCCCGCGACATTGAGCTCCTGTATCATTCTCGTCCCGTGGATCCCAATGCTAGTCAGGAAATCTACACAGTTCTGGGGGTAAACGTGAATGAAGAGCTCTCAGGCGAAGCGATTACGGATGCACGGGTGGATTTTGACCAGACGACCAACCAGCCGCTGGTGTCGATGACGATGAATTCCGAGGGTGCGCGAATCTGGTCGCGCATTACCGGAGCCAACGTAGGCAAAAACATCGCCATCGTGCTGGACGGGGTAGTGTATTCGTATCCGACCGTGATTGGCAAAATCACTGGCGGCAATTCCCAGATCACGGGGCTGGGCTCGCGCGCGGAAGCCGAGGACATCGTCACGGTGCTCAAGAGTGGTGCGTTGCCGGCACCTGTGAACATCGTCGAAGAGCGTACCGTAGGTCCAAGCCTGGGTATGGTGTCACGCCAGGCCGGATTTACATCCATCATGGTGGGACTGCTCATCGTGGCGATATTCATGATTTTCTACTATCGCGGAGCGGGGAGCGTCGCGGATCTGGCGCTACTGATAAACATCATCTTTATCCTGGGCATCTTGGCGGGTTTCCAAGCCACGCTGACCCTGCCGGGGATCGCAGGCATCGTGTTGACCATCGGTATGGCCGTAGATGCCAACGTGCTCATCTTCGAACGGGTGCGCGAAGAGCAAACTAGCGGCAAGACGCTAAAGGCCTCCATTGACGGAGGCTACAGCAAGGCGCTCAGCGCTATCATCGACGCGAACATCACTACGTTTTTTGTCGGCGTCATCCTGTATTCATTCGGCGTCGGGCCCATTAAAGGGTTTGCAGTCACGCTTATGGCTGGCATCCTCGCGTCTCTCTTCAGTGCGATCGTATTTACACGCATCATCTTTGACTACATGGTCATTGACCGCCACAGATCGGTCAGTTTCGGCTGATTCACGGGCGGGCAGCCTTATAATGCATTTCCATGCGCATATTTGAAAAGGCCAACTTTAACATCGTAGGGAGCCGGCGCACGGCCTATGTGGCCTCAGGTGCGTTGCTTCTGGTGAGCCTGAGTTCATTCCTGTTGCGCGGCCTTGAACTGGGCATCGACTTCAAGGGAGGCCGGGAGTTCGTGGTGGAGAGTTTCACAGTGATCAGCCCGACGGATGTGCGCCAGGAGCTTGCGGGCGCATTGGGCCAGGCGCCCGAAGTCAAGACCTACAGCGACGTCTCCGCAGGCAGCGCCGACGCGCTACTCATCCGAACCGCCGGCGAAGGCGAAACCACCGAGATTCAAAACCAGATCATCGAAAGCATCGCAGCGTCCTTTCCGGGCTCCAATCCGAGGGTGGTAAAGACCGATGTTGTGGGGCCGCGCTTTGCCGACGACCTAAAGCGGGGCTCCATCTACGCGGTGTTTGGGTCGCTATTTGTCATCTTTGTGTACGTCATGATTCGCTTTGAATGGCGATTCGGCCTCGGTGCGGTAGCCGCACTGTTCCATGACGTAGCGATCACGCTGGGCCTCTTTTCGCTCTTGCGCGGCATTCTGCCGTTTTCGCTCCAGATCGATCAGGCCATCATCGCGGCGTTCCTTACTATCGTGGGGTACTCGCTTAACGACACGGTGGTCATCTTTGACCGCATTCGTGAATTCACTAACCTCTATAAGACGGAACCTTACAATCAGGTTGTGAATCGATCCGTTAACACCACTCTGAGTCGTACCATCATCACGTCGAGTACGACGTTGCTCGTAGTGTTGACGCTGTTTATCTTTGGCGGTGAAGTGCTGCGCGGATTTGCCTTCGCACTCATCATCGGGATACTTATCGGCACCTATTCATCGGTCTTTGTGGCCACGCCTGTGGTGGTAGAACTCCACAACCGTAAGCTCGCGCGTTTGGCTGCCGCCGCCTCGCAGCGACGCAGGCGCTAGGGCGGACGGACGCCTTGACCTTTATCCAGTTAAGAACATGCAATTTTCAGTCGACGAACGCTATAACGCCGTTGTCATAAGATTCAAGGGCAACGTCATGGGCGGGCCTGACGGCGCGAAACTCCACGACAAGCTGCACAACCTAAGAGAGCAGTCTAAGCTCAACGTGGTGGTCGACTTGGGACGCGTGAAGTTCATGAATTCCAGTGGGCTTGGCATGCTAATTAGCGGCATGACGACCATGCGTAATGCCGGGGGTGACTTGCGACTGGCCAATGCCGCCGACCGTATTCAGTCGCTCCTCGTTGTGACAAGGCTCATCACTGTTTTCAAGCACTACGAGTCGGTAGAAGCGGCGGCAGCCAGCTTTTCGGACGACGCTTAGGCCCTGTCGGCGGCCATAGCTTGCCCTTAGCTTCCGTCACGTTACCTGTGCGCGGCACTTCCCATACAAAGCATCACAGCAGATGCCTGTAACGGTCGTCCTCGGTTGCCAGTGGGGTGACGAGGGCAAGGGCAAGATCGTGGACCTTCTGGGTCGCGAAGTGGATATCGTGGCGCGCTATCAAGGAGGCGCCAATGCTGGGCATACCATCGCGTGGGGCGACGAGTGCTTTGTCCTGCACCTGATTCCGAGCGGCATATTCACGACGGATGTCACCTGCGTCATTGGCAACGGCGTCGTCATAGACCCCGTTGCGCTAAGCCGGGAAGTGGCCATGCTACACGGGCGGGGCTACCAGGTCGAGGGGCGCCTGCATGTCTCAACAGGTGCCCACCTTATTCTGCCGTACCACAAGGCGCTCGATGGAGCCCGGGAGCACATACGTGCTGGCAGCGCGATCGGTACTACGCGGCGCGGCATTGGCCCAGCCTACGTGGATAAGGTCGCGCGCACCGGAATCCGTGTGGCGGACCTGATGGATCCAGATGAATGGAAGCCGAAGGTGCGTGCTGCGGTAAAGGAAAAGAATGCCATTCTGCGGCATGTCTACGACCAAAGCGAATTGGACGCGGATACAATCATTGCGCAGCTCGAGGAGGTGGCGGCGCACATCTTACCATTTGCGACGGACACAGCGGCGCTGCTGGCGCGGGCACTGGCGACCGGGAAGCATGTGTTGGCCGAGGGGGCCCAAGGCGCGCTGCTTGATGTCGACTTTGGGACGTATCCCTATGTGACCTCCAGTCACCCAACGGCAGGCGGCGCCTGCACGGGTTTGGGGATTCCACCCATGGCTATCACCAAGGTCATTGGCGTAACCAAAGCCTATAGTACCCGAGTCGGCAACGGTCCCTTTCCGACTGAGCTGGACGATGCCGAGGGTCAAAGTTTGCGAAAAAACGGCAACGAGTACGGTGCCACAACGGGGCGGCCCAGGCGATGCGGATGGCTCGATCTGGTGGCGCTTCGCTATGCCGTCGAGGTCAACGGGGTGACCGAGCTGTCTTTGACCAAGCTAGACGTGCTTTCAGGTTTGGACCGCATCCGGGTTTGTACCGGATACCGCATCGGTCGTGAGCGTGTGGGTCATTTTGCGAATGATGCACGGGCGCTGCGTGAGGCTACGCCAATTTATGATACGTTGCCGGGCTGGAGCGAACGCATCAGGGGCGCACGGGCGTATTCAGCGTTGCCGGAACCCGCGCGCAACCTGGTGCAGTATATCGCAAGCGGGACCGGTGTACGCATCGCTATGGTTTCTACTGGTCCCAAACGGTCCGAGACGATACGCGTCGACATAACTCCCTGACCAGGGCGCTTTCCATGAAAACTTACCCGACCACGGTCAATCTGAAACTCGGTTTGATCGTTTTTGCCGTGATTATTGCGCTCGCTTCCCTGCTTTATGCTAATGGCCTGGTGGACCGGCTGCGCGAACGCGAGCGTGCCGGCATGGAGATCTGGGCGGGGGCGAGAAAGGAAGTCGCGCGCAGTGTAGTAAGTAATCCATACCAGAAGGAATTTCATACACTGGCGACCGCCCTGGGTGCCCGCTCCGGCCCAGACATAGACCGTATGCGTGAAGCGCTCGCCTGGGCTTCGCGTATGCCTATGGGCGCACACACAAACTTCTTCTTTGCACTCATCAGCGAGTACTATCTGGACGTACCGGCGATCATCACCGACAGTCTGGATATGCCGGTCACCTGGCGCAACGTGGGCATTCCGGTCGAAGGGCCGCTGACCCGAGAGGATTCGCTCAAAGTGCGTGCGCGCGTGCAGCAGATGGCGGAAGTATACTCACCTATCTCCATAGAAGTAGCTCCTGGTGACGGCTATGACGGTTTGCAGCAGTGGGTATACTACGACGAGTCCGGACTCATCAGGGAGTTGCGCATCTTTCCCTACGTGCAGCTTCTATTTGTGGGGCTTCTAGTCTTGGTGGGCTATATGGGCTTCTCGTATGTCCGGCGCAGTGAGCAGAGCAACCTCTGGGTAGGCATGGCACGCGAAGCGGCGCACCAACTGGGAACGCCGCTGTCCAGCCTAATGGGGTGGAACGAACTTATGCGCCAGAGCGGAAGCGCGGATTCGGCAACGCTGGACGAGGTATCGCACGACCTGCAGCGACTGAGTCGGGTCGCCAACAGGTTCAACGACATCGGGTCGACGCCGCGGCTCACTTCTCAGCCGCTGGCGCCCTCTATTGTCAGCACGGCCGACTACATTCGGCGGCGCATGCCGCAGCATGGTGTCACGTTGGAGACAGATGTGCCTGTGGAACTCACGGCGCCCCTGAACACAGAGCTGTTTGAATGGGTCATAGAGAACCTGCTCAAGAATGCGCTTGATGCCATGCAAGGCGATATGTGCCGAATCACGCTCACAGCCAGAAAGGAAGGGAGGCGGATTTATGTGGACTGCACCGACAATGGCAAGGGCATTGATCGGCGCCTCAGGAAAGATGTCTTTCGACCCGGGTACAGCACAAAGAAACGCGGGTGGGGACTCGGCCTGAGTCTGGCCAAGCGCATCATTGAAGACTACCACGGCGGATCGCTTACACTACTGCATTCTGCCCCAGGGCAGGGGACGACCTTCAGAATAGAGCTGCCTGCTTCTTAGCGATCGCCTGCGAACATTATGTCGATCGGCGTGCCGCGATGGATGTGGAAGAGTCCGGCGGCGTCACCCCGATTCACGGCTACCTCTAGGTTATTGTCGCTGCCGAACAGCAAGATGGGTTCTCCGATTTCCCCCTCGCTGTACGTTCTGGTCAGCCCCTTGATGATGGCATTGCCCACGTAGCACTTCAGGTTTCTTGCAGCACACCGCTGCTCAAACAGGCTTTGCGAGATGTTGGTTATGCAGTTGCCGAAACCATCGATTTGTACGACCAAGCCATGGATGCCCTGGTCATCGTCTATGGGCACAGCCCAGCGGAGCGGGCGCAGGCTGTGTACCCGTGATCCCAAGCTATCAAGCGTTCGGCCGGCAGCAAGGAGTGCTGCAGCGGGCGCAAAGATGTCCCGGCCGTGGAATGTCGCGCTTGGTCTACCCAGTCGATTCGTGTCTGATTGGTCGAGTTCAACTAAGTCGACGGGCATATCGTCACCCACTAGTAGAGAAAACAACCCGTTGTCAGGGCCGACCAGATAGTGGCTCTTATATCGCAGTGCCACAGGTCGACGGTGCGAACCCACGCCAGGATCAACTACGACGAGGTGAATAGTGTTGGCCGGGAAGTAGGGTGCTGCCTGGCGTAGGACGAAGGCTGCCTCCATAACGTCAAACGCCGTGATGCTATGCGTGATATCTATGAGACGGGCATTGGGCGCGATGGAAAGGATTGTGCCCTTCATCGCAGCAAGATAGCCGTCGCTGGTGCCAAAGTCCGTAGTAAGCGTGATGAGCGGGCGCACAGTGGTGATGATGCCTCCCCGAATGATGGACAGTAATTACGCGTACACGTCAAAGCGACACGCTGAGGCCCGCCTGCGCCGTACGCCCCGGGGCGGGCTCAAAATAGCGACCACCAAAAGCGTTGACGACGATTGATGTCGCGTACTTGGTGTTCAGAATATTCGTAAGTCTGACGAAGGGCTGTGCAGACGCGCCCCGCACGGTAACGCCTTGGTGCGCCACATAGAGGTCCAGGGCAAGATGTCCCTTGCTTTGAAGCGTGTTGCCGAAGTTAACCCAGGCATTGGAGGCGAATTCTGCCGCGATTTCCGCTATGAAGCCGTGGTGCGCAAGGTGTACACCGACGTAGCCTTGGTGGCCGGGGACGCCTGGGATGTGAAGTTTTGTGGGCAAAACACCCAGGAATACATATCGTCCGGCCGAAACCGTGGCATGCAGGCGCACTGGGCTGTCCACGGGCCACTCCAGTGCGACTTCGAGCCCGCGGTGATCGTTTGTGCCCCCATTCTCATACCACGTCCTCCCGGTCCTGCCCTGGTGCGGCAATAGTCGATCGTAGATTCGCATCCAGAAAAACGCTATGTCGGCCCGCAAGTCCAAGCGGGGAAAGTGCCCACGAATGCCAGCTTCCAGGCCCCTAGTTCGCTGCGGCCCGATGTCAGGATTGAAGCCTCCGGGCATAACAAAACTGATTTCTCCGGGAGTATCAGGGTTGAAGTCTCCAGGAATTTCCGGGCGATTGACCAACTCCGTAGTAGTTGGAGTTTCGAACGCCGTACTCACATTGCCGTAGGCAAGCAGATGGCCGGTGGAAAATGCCACGCCGGCAGCCGGGCTGACGGCAGCCATGCTGCGGCTACCTGACTGATCGCCATTGGAGAGAAGACGGTCCGTCATGGCGAAGTGGATAGCATCCATTCGTGCACCCGCCGTTACGCGCAGGTGTTGTCCCAAGGCGAGGTTCATCATAGCGGAAGCCGACAGGCTTCGTACACGCTCGTTCTGGTCCAATTCCACCCCGTTGTCTGTGGTATTACGCCGGTCGTCGTGCTGAATGCGTGCGTCCCATCCCAATGTCCATGCCAGTGGCCGGCGGCTGTTATGCAGCTGCGCGTATGTGCCTGCCGCCGCGCGGTCAAGGTCGATGGAAGCGAACGTCAGTGGATTAGATAGCCCTCGGCTGATTCCATAGGCGGCTACGGTCAGTTGGCCTAGTGGTGTGGCGCTGCTCAACGCGCCGCCAGCTTGGTAATGCTTGCTTTCTTTGCCTGCGCCCGCGGCAACGTATCGGCTGTCCGCCATCCGGGGGTTAGTAGCAACCTGCTCCTCGGTGAGCGACCCGGGCGCATTAACATCCTGGAAGGCTGCGGCGCCCATAACGGTCAGCACGGTGGACGTGCCAAGATCGAACTGCCCGCGTGACCCAACGCGCAGGAAACCTCCGTTGCTATGTTCTCTCCACCCACTCCTGTGTACGCTGGATACGAAGGCATGCAGCCTTCCCGTTTCCAGGGGTACGCGAAACTTGCCCATAAAATGGCGGAGACCGTGTCCACCGAGCATTCCGCGCAGGCGCACGGCTGTCGTGTCCTGAACCGACGTCAAGAACAGCACGCCACCGCTGCTGTTGCCCCAATACAGGGATGAGGGGCCGCGCAGCACCTCTGCTCGTGCCACGGCTGCGGGCTCGACGATGTCAAGCATGGACTGGCCGTCTGCTATCGTGAGCGGAATGCCATCAAGAAACACCTGTGCACCCCGAACGCCGAACGCTGACCGAAATCCCATTCCCCGTATCAGCAGGCGCTCGCCAAGCGCAAAATGGCCACGGTCGTTGATCTGAATGCCGGGAATGCCACGCAGCGCGCGTTGCAGCGAGAGGCTGGGATCCAGCGCGACGGCCTCCCGGCTGCGAACGTAGACAGAACGCGCTGCCGAGGCCTCGCTTTCGGTGGCGCGCGTAGCCTGAATCTCCACGACCGGGAGTGTCACCGCGACAAGCGAGTCATGAGGAGCAGGCTGGGCGGCCACCGCGGGCGCGACAAAAAGAACAAGAAAAAGGTAAGTTGAACGTCGCATGGAGCGGTCAAGCGTGCTGATGCCTGAATATTCGACAGATGCGAATAGGGACCAGTCTGCGCGGCTCGTAAATCATCTGACTCTCAGACAATGCTTCAACGGGCACGCCAGACAGTCGCAATCGTCGGCGCCGGTTATTGCCCGGCCGAAAATGCCATACGCCACGTGAGCATCCGAGCGAAGGGGGAATGTCTTGAGGAGTCATCCGTCTTTGCGTTAATGCGCCATGTTAGTGGCCAAGTGCTTTAGCCAGAGCATTGCCGCAAATCCTTTTCCAGCTCAGCCGCCCCACAGCACATGCGCATGTTGGCTTCGAAGGCAGTCGGATGGCGGCACTGGTTTGGTACCGCTTGGCATCCATTGCGTTTCGCACGCTGTTTCGCCTGGAGTGCTCAGAAGCTCTGCCTAGGATGTCCACTGGCAGGCGTTTGCCCGGCTAGTCGAACATAGTAGGGTGCAGGTCAGAAGAAAGCCTGTCCGATGAAGCGACTTTGCCTCTGGATAGGTCACATGGTCTTGCGTCTGTGGCAACGGCAGGTTGAATGGTAAGGGTGTCCTGTTTGCGTCAAAGGAGTGGCCACATCCATCGCAATGCGTATTGGGGACTCTTCCATCCACATCCCCTGCTGGAGTAGTGCTTGGCCCCCAGCCCGGAGCAGAGCCTCGGGTTGAGGCTGAGAAGCTAATCGTATCGTGCGAGGCATGCAGCGACGGCCTACGAGATGTGTAGATTGTGAGTAGTAGGAGTTCGCCATACCAAACCACGATACCCGATTGGTTGTAACTGAAGCCTGGCAAGTGTGCTGAATTCAAGTCATCGTCACTCGACTCAGCGTTACTTTGCCGCCAAATCCTTGCGCATTATGATCATCGATACGCACGCCCACGTTTATCATCGCCGTTTGGAGCCGGACCTTGATCAAGTCGTCGCGCGCGCGAGGGCGGCTGGCGTTTCAAAGGTGCTGATGCCCGCCATAGATGTGCCATCAATCTACCAGGCGTTGGACTTGTGCGATACGTACGAAGGCTATTTTGCGATGGCCGCGATTCATCCGACGGACACAAAGGAGGCGACGGAGGAAGACTGGGCTACGGCGGTTGCCTTTTGTGATGACGCGCGTGTGGTGGCCGTAGGCGAAACCGGACTGGACTACTACTGGGACCGGTCATTCGACGCGCGACAGCAGGAATTCTTTCGCCGACATGTAAGACTTGCACTGCAGAAGGATCTGCCCATTGTTTTGCATCTGCGTGACAAGCCAAAGCGCGACGAGGCGCACCGCGACCTGGTGCGGATCCTTTCTCAGGAGCATACTGGCGCGATGCGCGGAGTCTTTCATTGCTTTACGGGTCCGCCATGGGTAGCTGAGGCCGCGATGGATCTAGGCTTTCATCTGGGAATCGGCGGCGTGATAACGTTCAAGAATGCAGGCGTGGATGCTATTGCACGAACGTTGCCCTTGGATCGCATTGTCCTTGAAACCGACGCACCCTTTATGGCGCCGGCTCCACACCGTGGCAAGCGTAACGAGCCCGCGCACGTATGCCTCGTGGCCGAGAAGCTCGCAGCCGTTAAGGGTATCCCGTTGGAGGAAGTGATGCGCGTGACGACTGCAAATGCGGAAGCGCTATTCCGGATTTAAGCTGGTGTGCGTTCACGGCTCGGCAGAATGCTGGAGAAGCATCCGCCTTTCCGACGCACGCAGGAGCCAAGAATCCGCGAAGTCTTAAGGACACGCTGCCATGACCGTGGCAGACTGCCGGCACCCGGCGGCGAATTCCTGTCCATCCACATACGCCCGGACTGGATGGGGTTCCCTGCAGCATCGCTACAACCTCGCGGAGGCTCAGCGGCGCGCTCCGTGATGGAATACTTGTGCGCGAGAGCTCGCTCGGCAGTTGGCCGATCACTGTGGAAGATGTCAGCCAGCGTCACACACTGAGTCGCCTGGAGTTTGGCGCTTGGGCTGCGTTAGTGCTAGCGAGGACAAGATCCAACAATCCCGTGGCGCAATCGGTGGATCGCGAATCAATTCGAAACAATCAACTCAAGCTGCACGGCGCAGGCTAAGCGATCGTCAGGAGTATTCTCTGGCCTGTGCTAACTCCTAACATCGTTGCCCTGGGGAGTGTTTTCGTGGACGCGTTCAGCAAAGCTAGTGCAGGTGACACCGGCGTTGGCGACCCTTCAAATTGCTCGTCGGCCAGCGGCACGTTGGCGAAGCGTCTCTCCGCAGGCGAGGATTCGAGCAGCCCCGCCTCGGAATCGTTACGGCGATCAGCCGTAAGGCCGACTACGTTGCTCCAAGTTTTCAATCCACTGGTTGAAGAGTGGGCATGCCGCGCGCACTTTGCCAAGCCCGATCAATTCCATGGCTTGGATGCCCATCAGCGGCTTCTGATATGTCGCGTAGAGTCCAGTGATCCGTTTGGACGGGGCAGTGTTCGACGAGTCGTTGATGTCTTCGGGAGTTGGGAAGTCCTCGCGGATAACTCGAAAGTCGGCGGCGAGTACGGGCCTGCCGAGGCTCTCCGCAAATCGGTCCGGGTCGCTAAACAGAAGTCCTTCGAATTCGTGCATTACTACGTAGGGAACAAAGCGGCCACGGCCTTCGATGCTTTTCGATATATCCTTCAGGATAGCTTGCTGCACTGTTGCGGCGCGCTCGAATATGGTCGCCAGGCCACTTGCCTCCGTGCGGCCGGGCCAAGTCTTGTGAAGTCCGTAGTAATCCACCATCGTCGTGGCAAGTGCGGCCCTATCGCCCTTAAGGTGCCCTAGGATGTCTCGGCGCACCGTGTCCCACGGCCGAATACCGCCGCGGTGGCTTCGTTGACGAGCATTCCCGAGCAAGCGTGCGCTTACAGTCGTATAGCCGTTGTCGCGTAGATGCGGTGCCAGCACCTTATTGACGAAGTCTTCCTCCGTCTGGCCTTCAACGTGGACCAGCAGTCGCGGCATCTGTTATTCTGGTGCGGGGCGTCCGCCCAGGAAATTCTTCTCCCAGAGTTGGCCCAGGCTATATTCCTCCAGCCAAGACTCTAGCCCAGATGATTCCAGTTGAGTGTACTGTGTAGCTCCTCCGACCCGGTCAGCCACCAACACTTCTTCCGGATCGAAATGATCCAGAAGTAGTGACGACTGGGTGGAGACTATCACTTGGGTTTCGGTAGAGGCGTGCTTCATCAGCGACGCCAGCAGAGTGATTGCGTAGGGGTGAAGGCCCAGCTCGGGCTCGTCGACAACGATTACCGATGGCCTGAACTCGATCGGCTGGAGAAAGAGTGTTGCCAGCGCAATGAAGCGCAGCGTTCCATCCGACAACGAGGACGCGTCGAAAAACCTGTCGGTTCCTTCATGCTTCCATTCCAGGATGATCTTGTTCGGGTTCAGAAGCCGGGGCTCAAGCGAGAAGCCACGGAAAAATGGCGCCATCTGCCGAACCGTCGCCACGATCATACGATAGGAATCCTCATGCTTCTCGCGGAGCAGGTGGAGAAAGGGGGCCAGGTTGGAGCCGTCGCTGCGGAGATGGCGGTTATCATCCACGTCGGCCGTCTTCTTCATGGGAGAAACGTCGCTGGTGTCGTGGAAGTGGTAGACGCGCCAGCCGGCGAGGTGCCGCTGCACATAGCTGGCAATTCCCCTGAGATTCTGTCTGCTGATACCGGCTTCCAGTCCTGAGGCTTCGAGGCACTCGAGATACGGACTGGAGTATTTCTTATCCCAGAAGGAGGCGAATTCAGACAAGGGGACCAGTTGGTCGGAACCATTCGGCTCTAGATCAACCTTGAACGCGTTAGCCTCCGCTTCGAATGAGATGTGAATATGTATTCTCTCGGTAACTCGAGATCCGAAGTGTAGCACTCTGTCTGCACCTCCGGCCTTTGCGACGTACTCCTGTAGGCGGCCTTCCCGGATGGCGTTCAAGAATGAGAATACGCCGAGGAAATTTGTTTTGCCGGACCCGTTCGGTCCAATGAGTACCGTCAACGGCCCAATCCGCAGCTTCTTGATCAACTTGATGCTCTTGAATCCGCTAACGGTGATGTAGTCCAGCCTACTCTGCATATTCTAGTGAATTGGTTTGTCCAATCCGATTCAGCATGACCATTTGACTGCCCTCTGGAATGCTATCCGCTCTTGGTTGAGGCTTGAGCTTGAACTGGTGGGAGGCGTTCGGGGTTTGTCAATTCTTGCGTTCGCTGTGAATCGTGGCCACTAGTGCAGCCCACAGCGCGGGGTGGGCCGCTGCGCAGGTAACGCGCCCTAGCTTGGATTTGGCCCCTTGGAATTCCATAGCTACTCAGCCTTGTCGGTGCAGCGAATCCTTTCAGCATTCGGCTTGCTCAAGATACGGAGCGGTGATTCTGTTTGCGTTCTCAAGGGTGCTGTTGGTGCGCAAATTTCAACATATCGGTTCATCCACCCTCACCACCCGGATTGTGAACTGTTCGGCTATCCTTTCGTGCAAACTCCCGGTCGTTACCAATTCTTTGCCCCATTGAGCCAAGATCGGCTGCCCGAATTCGCATGGCTACTAACGGCTGTTGTGCAGGGCAAATCGCACGTGTTCTACCGTTAACCCTGAGTCCAGCGGCCTTGTAGCCGTCCCTCACAACTCCAGGCGTTTATGCGGCAACATCCGTCCGGCACTAAGGTCGCAAGGCTACGGTACGGCACGGTATCAATGCAGGGGGATGTGGACCGGGTCTGCCTTCTGTTTTTTGGCGTTCTGGAACTCGGCAAGCGCGCTTGCAAGCCATACAAAGTAATCATGACTTGGCCCGCACGCCTGCAATCTACAAGATGCTTCGCGCGCCCGGACCTGGGGCACCAAGTTGGCCGACGCGCCCCACCTGGGGCGGGCAGGAGTGCATACAGGCCGCGGGCCCTTGTGGTATTGCGGAAACGGCCGGGGACTGGAGCGTGTTCAGCGCCGTACTGCAAGGAGCCTCCGGTGTGGCATCCAGAAGGTAACACTGGCAAGCTGCGACAGAGAGAGCGCCGTGCGCAAGATAGCTGCCCGCACATGCTGCCAAAAGTCAATGCAGGAGCCTGCTTAACGTGCAGGCCCCCTGCACGGATGACCTTAAGTCACCCTAGACATCTTCGTAATCGACGTCACTGACTTCCTGACCATTGTCTTGGAATGGGCCTTCGTCCTGGCCATCCGAGGCCTGCTGTGCCTGGTTCATCACTTCGAGCTGCGCAGCTTGCATAGCTTTTTCCGTGGCCTCTATTGCCTCCCCCAGCTGTTCGAAGTTCTTTTCCGAATGCGCCGATTTCAGGTTCTCCAGCGCACTCTCGAGCGAAGATTTGTTGTCGCTCGAAAGCTGGGCACCACTCTCGCTCAGTAACTGTTCGGCGGTATATACCAGCGAGTCCGCCCGATTCATCGTGTCTACCTGGTCGCGCAGCTTCTGATCTTCGGCTGCGTGCTCTTTGGCCTGTCGCCGCATCCGCTCAATCTCTGCTTCGGAAAGCCCGCTATCAGCCTCTATACGGATGGACTGCTTTTTGCCGGTCGCCTTGTCCGTGGCCCCCACACTCAGGATACCATCCGCATCAATATCAAACGACACTTCAATCTGGGGTAGACCCCGCGGTGCGGGCTGGATTCCTTGCAGGTGGAAGCGTCCAATCGTCCGGTTGTGCATGGACATCTGGCGATTTCCCTGAAGCACATGAATCTCCACAGAGGTTTGATTGTCCGCTGCAGTCGAAAAGATCTCCTGCTTCTTCGCCGGGATTGTCGTGTTGGCCTCAATTAGTACGGTCGTGACGCCGCCCAGGGTCTCAATGCCCAGGTTGAGTGGCGTGACATCCAGCAGCAATACATCCGTGATATCCTGTGCAAGTACACCGCCCTGCACTGCGGCGCCCAGTGCAACTACCTCGTCGGGGTTAACCGACCTGTTGGGTACTTTTCCAAAAAACTCCTCGACGGTCTTCTGGACCAGTGGTACGCGGGTTGAGCCTCCCACGAGGATAACCTCATCAATCTGCGCGGCGGTGAGCTTCGCGTCCTTCAGCGCCTGTTGCATTGGTCTGATCGTGCGCCTGACAAGGTCACCCACAAGCTGCTCAAACCGCGCCCTGGTAAGGTTCATCGTGAGATGCTTGGGGCCTTCCTGCGTGAGCGTGATAAACGGCAGGTTGATAGAGGTCTGCATGGCGCTGGAAAGCTCAATTTTGGCCTTTTCCGCCGCCTCCTTCAGCCGCTGGAGCGCCATGGGGTCCTTACGGATGTCCACGCCTTGCTCGCTTTGAAAAGTTTCCGCGATATAGTCGATCAGCACCTGATCTAAGTCATCGCCGCCCAAGTGCGTATCGCCATTGGTGGACTTAACTTCGAATACGCCTCCGCCAAGCTCCAGGATGGAGATGTCGTACGTCCCGCCCCCGAGATCATAAACCGCAATAGTCTGGTCGTCATTCTGCTTGCCCAGTCCGAAGGCCAGGGCAGCAGCTGTGGGCTCGTTGATGATGCGCCTAACCTCCAGCCCGGCAATTTTGCCCGCCTCCTTGGTCGCCTTGCGCTGCGAGTCGTTAAAATAGGCGGGAACGGTGATGACGGCCTCGGTTACCTTCTCACCCAAATACTCCTCGGCTGCGACTTTCAGCTTCTGCAGAATCATTGCCGAGATTTCCTGCGGCGTATACTGGCGATCCTTGATGCGAACACGTGCCAAGCCGCCCTGGCTGCTTTCTACCAGATAGGGCACCGTCTTGATTTCGCTGGACACCTCTTCGAATTTTCGGCCCATGAAGCGCTTGATTGACGAGACTGTGTTCTGCGGGTTGGTGACAGCCTGACGTTTGGCGGGGCCACCGGCCAAGCGCTCGTCGTCTTGTTTGAAGGCTACGATGGACGGCGTGGTCCTCGAGCCTTCGGAGTTTTCGATGACCTTGGGCTCGCCGCCCTCCATGAGGGCGACGACCGAGTTTGTGGTCCCCAAGTCGATTCCTATGATTTTGCTCATTGTATGTATCTGGTTGTAGTCAGAATTTGTTTCCTAATGCATTGCGGGCACACGGGTTCGGTATGCCAACGCCGCACATCAGCTGCTGTCGCAACAACCTTGCCGCAACAATGTGTATGTCAATATGGCAGACTGGCCTGCCATTCCAGTGGCGAAAGGCAACGATTGCCCGAATCGACTTCAGGATCTAACCAGAACTCTACGCAGCAACAGAATCCGCGCATGTCAAGGCACAATGCGCGGGTGTGCTACCCGACTCAATTCCGCGAAGTGTGCCAGAAGGGGTTCGGCCGGCTTCGTGCTCCTGACATGCAACATCACGGAACCTCGGTGCGGCCCAAAGGGCGCGATCGAGGCTTAGGCCATAGGCTTTGCCGCGCGGAGAGAGAATCCATGCGATAGCCACTCTATCAGCCAGTAAACCTCGCATCAGCAAATCAGGCAGGTCCCAGCGAGGCAAAAAACCCACGGCACCGCGGCCTCACCGCAGCACGCGTAACGGAAGCGAGTCCCTGTTATTACGCCGCATCTCCATATGCAATCCCGACTACAAAATGACAAAGTGAGTCACCATTGACATATTGCGTGCCGGCCCTGGCACTTTAGACCCAATCGTGCGGTAAGATTGCTGTTGGCCAGCCAAACCGCCTCAATTCTTACACAAGGACCGCTTAGATCAGAGTTGCCTATATTCGCTGTCGATATGTCTGCTGCGCCGTTGCCGTGAAACGCATTCCCAATGCGCTGACCGTTGCACGAATGCTGGCAACGCCGGCGGTGATCGTGTGTTTGTTCCAGGACACGCTGCTTGGCCAGGGAGCGGCTTTAGCGCTCTTCGTAGTCGCGGCGTTGTCGGACTACCTGGATGGGCGGCTGGCTCGAATGCTGAAGGCGGACTCGCGCTTGGGTCGGTTCCTGGACCCCGTGGCGGACAAGGTACTGGTTCTCGGAACGTTTCTTGCCCTTGCATTCTTGCGCCCAGAACTTGTCCCTTGGTGGGCCGTGGCAGTTATCGCGGCCCGCGACATTACCGTGACGCTGCTGCGAACACGTGCAGAAGCCCGGGGGCAGTCCATTAGGACCGTCCCGATGGCAAAGCTGAAGACGATGATGCAGTTGGCATTTCTGATTACACTACTGGTCCTTTTGACCGGAAGCCATATGGCCGGCGTGCTCGGCGAAGCTGCAGATGGAGGTCTAGCCAGCTCTGCACTTTTTGCGGCGCTGGTGGCCGTAGTCGTGGTTACAGTAGTAACAGGCCTGTGGTACGTGTTTAGGTCGGAGTTGATAGCCCCACCAGGCTCATGAAAGGAGGCGCTGAGCTGAGCCACCAGATTGCACTGGAGTTGCTCCGCATCAAGGCGGTCAGCTTTGCCGCCAGCGAGCCGTTTGTGTTTGCTTCAGGCATGAGAAGCCCAATGTACTGTGACAACCGTCTCACGCTTGGGTACCCGCCCGTACGAGAGATGATTGCGGACGCTTTTGAGCAACAAGTGAGGCTGCTGGAAACGATGCCAGATGCTGTAGCTGGTGTAGCGACGGCTGGCATTGCACACGCAGCCTGGCTGGCACAGCGCCTGAATCTGCCCTTGGCATACGTGCGTCCGAAGGCCAAGGGGTACGGACGCAACAGGCAGATAGAAGGGCGGCTGGAATCAGGACAGCGGACGATAGTGCTTGAAGATCTTGTAACCACCGGCAACTCGTCTCTGCACGCGGTGACCGCAGTGCAGGAGGCCACAGGCCGCGTACCGGAATCGGTCATGTGCATTTTCACTTATGACCGCCCAGGCGTGAGAGAAAAATTTGCAGAGAAGGGGGTGCCGCTGGTAGCCATTTGCGATCTTGGTGTGCTCTTGCACGTAGCCCAGGCCGAATCGCTCTTAAGCGCAGAAGAGCTGAGCGCACTTCGTAGTTTTCAGCAGGACCCGGTAGCGTGGAGTAGTCGGTACGTGCCTTCTGCCCCATGACTGCTACTATCATGACCGTCGGGGAGGAGCTACTGATCGGACAGGTCGTTGATACGAATGCCGCATGGCTTGCCCAGCGGCTGCGCTGGTTGGGCGTACGCGTGCGCAAGATGGTCACCATAGGCGACCGGGACGAAGATATCCGGCTGGCACTCACTCAGGAATGGCCTGAAAGTGACTTGTTCATCATCACAGGTGGGCTTGGTCCAACACCGGACGATCTCACGCGCGAGGCCTTGGCCAGATTCTTCCGGCGTGGCCTCGAGCACGACAGCGTGCTGCTGAACCGGCTCAAGGAGAGCTATGCCAAGCGTGGGCGCGAGATGCCTGCAGCATGTATGCGCATGGCATTGGTCCCGAAGGGATTTGTGTCGCTTGGCAACCCTGCGGGAGCCGCACCAGGCCTCCTGTACGAAGATGCCCGGTCCCGTATGTTGGTTGCAATGCCGGGCGTGCCAGATGAAATGAAAGCTATCTTCGCCGAATCCATTGAGCCACGTATCGTCATGCGGGGAGTGGAGCACCCGGAGGTGCACCGGACCCTGTGCACTGCCGGTGAGCCCGAGTCTGCTCTGGCGGCAAAGCTGGCCGATCTGACTGAGAAGTACAGCATCGCCTTTTTGCCTCGCCCAGGGCAAGTGCGGCTGCGTCTGACTTCGTCCGGTGTGCATGCTGACAAGAACCTTGACGTGTTGGAAGTGCTAATTCGCACGCGGATTGGCGCCTGCGTGTTTGGCATAGGCTCTGACACGCTTGAAGCCGCGCTCGGCAAGGTGCTCAGGGAGAGGGGTTATACCATCGCGGTGGCAGAGAGCTGTACGGGCGGTCTGGTGCTGGATATGCTTACCAACGTGCCGGGCTCATCCGATTATGTCAACGGCGGTGTCATCGCGTATTCCAATGCCATCAAGCAGCGCGTGCTCGGCGTGCAGGCCGACTCACTAGAGCGTGAAGGAGCGGTAAGCAGAGCAGTAGCCGTGGAGATGGCACATGGGGTTCGCGAACAGCTGGGTGCAGATGTTGGTCTGTCGATTTCTGGCGTGGCAGGGCCCGACGGCGGCACGGAAAGGAAGCCGATAGGTACAGTATGGATCGGCTATGCAGACTTGGACGGGGCCGAGGCAAGACTTGTCAGACTGGGAAAACACCGAAGGAGCAACAAGGTGCAGAGCGCTGTCCTCGCGCTGGATGTGGCAAGGCGCAAGCTGTCCATCATGTAGATCGCAGTGACCTCGAAGCATCCAAGGCGCGAATAGTATGCTGGCTCACCACAAGGTGCTGCGGTCACGAAATGTCGGTGCGGCAAAAATACTTTCAGACTCGTCGCATAGACTGACAAACCGTTGTCAGTGTATGCGGGTAGTTTAGTGCAGTCGCTCACAATTAGCTGATGAATGCCATGAAAAACAACAAGGAGAAAGAAGCTCGGCAGCGGGCGCTGGACCTTGCCTTGCGCCAGATCCACAAGCAGCACGGCAAGGGTTCCATTATGCGGATGGGGGACGCGCCGCTCGTCAAGGTGGAGGTCATCCCTACAGGATCATTGGCACTGGACGCTGCCTTGGGCGCGGGAGGTATTCCGCGGGGCCGCATCGTGGAGATTTTCGGCCCGGAGTCCTCTGGAAAGACGACGCTGGCCACGCACTGCCTGGCCGAGGCCCAAAAGCTTGGCGGCATTGGCGCATACATTGACGCGGAGCATGCCTTTGATCCGATCTATGCAGAACAGTTGGGCGTAGACATTGAAGCGCTGCTGATGTCGCAGCCTGATACGGGTGAGCAGGCATTGAACATTTGCGAAATGCTGGTTCGCAGCGCGGCGTTGGACATCATCGTAGTTGACTCCGTTGCTGCGCTGGTGCCGCGCGCCGAAATCGAAGGCGACATGGGCGACACTCACGTTGGCCTGCAGGCCCGACTGATGAGCCAAGCGCTACGGAAGCTCACGGGAGTCATCAGCCGCTCCAACACGGTGCTGGTCTTCATCAACCAGCTCCGAGAAAAGATCGGTGTAATGTTCGGCAACCCCGAAACTACACCCGGTGGGCGTGCCCTGAAGTTCTACAGCTCTGTGCGCCTGGATATTCGCCGTATCGGGGCAGTGAAAGATGGCGCTGACGTGGTCGGCAACCGCACGCGCGTCAAGGTGGTCAAGAACAAAGTGGCGCCGCCATTTAGGACCGCGGAGTTTGACATCATCTATGGTGAAGGTGTGTCCTCACTTGGTGAATTGGTTGACCTGGGGGTCGAGCACAACGTTGTGACCAAAAGCGGGTCCTGGTATAGCTATGGGGACAGTAGGATCGGTCAAGGCCGTGAAGTCGCCAAGCAGTGGCTCGGCGAAAACAGCCAGCATCACGATCAGATAAAGGCCAGGGTCCGGCAGGCACTGGGCCTTGCCGACCCACTGGGTGCGGACTTAAGCCAGAATGGCGCACATGTAGCCGAGGTGCCGGACTTTTAGTGCCCGATGACGCGATGTGGCACATATGGCGCCTCCAGCGCAGCCACGTCATCGTCGCTAAGCGTCACATCCAGCGCCCGCACGGCATGCTCCAGGTGCGGCAGCTTGGACACGCCTACAATGGGTGCGGTCACATTTGGCTTGGCGAGTAGCCATGCCAGCGCAACCTGCGCAGGCGCAAGCTCCAGGGATCTACACACTGCCTGCAACGCCTGTACCACGGCGCCGTCCGCTTCGTGCGTGTACCGGGCATGCATGAGCTCGTCGCTTTTGGCACGCTCAGTAACCGGCGGGTCCTTGAGGGTCTCGGCTCGGGCCAACAGGCCACGAGCCAACGGAGACCACGGAAGGACTCCGAGGCCTTCCGCCTGGCAAAGTGGAATCATTTCACGCTCCTCTTCCCGATAGAGCAGGTTGTAGTGGTTCTGCATCGATACGAATCGTGTCCAGCCGTGGAGCGTGGAAGCGCCAAGCATGCGTGCCAACTGCCAGGCGTACATGGAACTGGCGCCGACGTAACGGACTTTGCCTTGGCGAACCAAAAGGTCCAAGGCTTCCAATGTCTCTTCTATGGGCACCGCGGGATCGTATCGGTGAACCTGGTAGAGGTCAATGGTCTCTACACCCAGTCTGCGGAGACTGTCTTCGCAGGACTGGACGATGGTTTTGCGCGAAAGTCCGCCCCGGTTAGGTCCTTCCTGAAGCGTAAAGAATACCTTGGAGGCCAAGACGATCTCATGGGCGATGCCGTAGCGTTTCAGTGCCCGGCCCGTGATTTCCTCGCTCACACCGAGAGAGTAGATGTCGGCAGTGTCAAAGAAGTTGATGCCGAGCTCAATTGCCCGGCGAAAAAACGGCTGCGAAGCCTCTTCGTCCAGAATCCACGGCTGCCAGGCGGGATCGCCAAACGACATGCAGCCCAGGCAAAGTCGGGAGACCTCCAGTCCAGTCTGGCCAAGTCGGACGAACTCCATAGTGCTCGAAGGGTTGTCGAAAAACCGTATAATACTCATCGGCAGGCAAGGTTGCTTACCTCACGTCATGGGTCCGATATACGAGCTGCCTGCGCGGTACCGCAGGCTCTGCAAGAAGCGGGGTGTCCGTACGCCGAATTCCGCAAGGGACTGTCCTCCGCCATTAGCCACATCAGCCGGCATGGCTGT
This sequence comes from Rhodothermales bacterium, assembly GCA_965262785.1. Lineage (GTDB taxonomy): Bacteria > Bacteroidota > Rhodothermia > Rhodothermales > Bin80. The sequence goes on along the minus strand of OZ253559.1, from coordinate 3,150,023 downwards.
GCGCAGCGCCGCGCTGTCGCGCGCGGAGGCCTCACATCTCTTGCGCCGCACAGGGTTTGGCGGTCACGCTGAGCTACGCGCATCCTACGTCGGCATGCGCCCTGCTGATGCTGCCAAGCGTCTGGTTGGGGAAGCGCTCGCGCTAGTTCCTCCCGATCTACCTGTCTGGGCTGAGGTGTATCCCCCATGGAGCGGCACGGAGGCTGAGCGGCAAGACTATGTAAACAAACAGTTTCCATGGTTTAGGGAGCTGGTGACTTCGTGGATACGAACGTTGCTGCGGGGCGGCCTGCGCGAAAAGCTCACGCTCTTTTGGCATGACCATTTCGCTACAGAGCGCGACAACTTTTTCTTTACAATCCTAGCGCTGGACTACCTGACAATGCTGCGCGCCAACGCCCTGGGCAACTTCAAGGATTTTGTCATTCGGGTGGGCGTCAATCCGGCGATGCTGATTTATCTTGACGGGCGCCTAAGCACGCGGCTGGAGCCGAACGAAAACTATGCCCGCGAGCTACTGGAGCTCTTCACGATGGGGCAGTACGATATTGCGGGCCAGCCAAACTACACCCAACAGGACATCGTCGAGCTTTCGCGTTGCCTTACGGGCTACCGGGTCGACTATGCCGACTTTACTGCCTACCTGTCGTGGGGTAGAACAGATCACGGCGAAAAGGAATTCTTTGGACAAAAAGGCAAATTCAATTTCGGCGGTGCACACGAGGTAATCTTTCAGGAGCGTGGGCGCCAGATCGCCGAGTTTATGGCGGCCAAGCTGTACACCGAGTTCGTGTATGCCACGCCGCACCCGGATATGGTGTCGGCACTTGCCGATGTCTTTCAGGACACTAACTTTGAGATTGCACCTGTAGTTGAGGCGCTACTGTCAAGTGAGCACTTCTATGCAGCAGAGACCGCTGGTGCCAAGGTGAAAAGCCCAGTAGCATTCTATGTTGGTTTCCTGGCGGACGCGACGATGGATGCGCCCAATCTGGCAGGCCTGCGACGTCTCTGGCGGGAGATGGATGCCGTCGCTCAGCGTCTCTTGAACCCACCCAACGTGGCAGGGTGGCCCGGGTACCGGAGCTGGGTGTCTTCCTCAACGCTATTGGCTCGTTGGGAAGGGATAGACTACATGCTGACCCATGCATTTCATTACAAGCTAAATCTCGTAGGGCTAGCGAGGGATCTTGTCGACAGCGCGGACCCACTGGCCGTGTTCAAGGTGCCGAAGGCGCTGGCCGCACACTTCTTGTCCATTCCGCTTGACATTCTGGTGCTGGATGCGCCGACAGAGTTTTCCGGCGACCTGCAGACATTTCCCATTCCCGACGAGATCAGAAACGGCCCACAGCACGTGATAGACTTGGCGAAGATTTTTCTGCGCGGTATGCCGTGGTACGAGTGGAGCCTTGAGCGGGAGGGGATAGCCTGGGGTGTCACCAAGTACGTGCAGTTTCTTGTCCATCTGCCCGAACACCAGCTTGCGTAGCGCAATGGCCAATCTCATTCATCCCGGAAAGGCCCGCTTCGGAAGCTGTCTGGCGCATGGCTGTGCGCACACGGAAGACCACCGGCAGTGGACGCGCCGGGACTTCCTTGCCGGGCTCGGGCTGGCGGCCGGCACGAGCGTGATGGTGGGTGGTACGCCCGTGCAGGCACTGGGCCGCTCGTCCCTATTGGAGCAGTTGCTGCGGTCGTCGTCAGACCGGGTCCTGGTGCTGGTCCAACTTCTTGGAGGCAACGATGGACTGAACACAATTATCCCGACGGAGGACGATCGCTATTTCAATGCGCGGCCGTCACTGGCCATCCCCAAGCATGTGGCCCTGCCGCTAACGGCACAACAGGGGATGCATCCTGCCATGGCTCCTCTCCGCGACCTGTATGATGTGGGTCAGATGGCCATCGTGCAGGCTGTGGGTTACGCCGATGCCAGCCTCTCGCACTTCAGGTCCACTGACGTTTGGCTGTCGGCATCGGATTCCAACACGTTCCTGAATACCGGCTGGACCGGCCGGCAGCTGGAGTTTGCGTACCCTGCCTTCGATTCGCAGCCCACGAATTACCCGCTGGCAGTTCAGATTGGGGGGCTAGGGTCGCAGCTGTTTGCCGGAAGCCACCGCGACATGGGCATCGCTGTCACGAATCCAGCGCTGTTTCGGCGGTTGGCTCGCGAGGGCAAGTACTATGATGAGCAGGCCGTGCCGCCAACTCCGTACGGCGACGAGATGACCTATGTCAGGCGGGTGGCCAATGATACGTTTCGCTACGCTGTCGCCATCCAGGATGCTTCCAGTAAGGGGCGCAATGCGGCGAGCTACCCCGGGCAGAGCTACCTGGCGGAAAGCCTAGCCATCGTAGCTCGCCTGATTAAAGGGCAACTCGGGTCGCACATCTACCATGTTGGCATAGGCGGATTCGACACACATGGGTCACAGGGTGCCGTCTATGGTGCTCATGCCGCACTGCTCAAGCGCCTTTCAGATGCCGTCGTAGCATTTCTAGAGGACATAAAGGCCGGAGGCCGCGGGAAGGATGTCCTCGTTATGACGTTTTCCGAATTCGGGCGTCGCGTAGAGCAAAACGGATCTGAGGGCACCGACCATGGCACGGCAGCGCCGCTGTTTCTCTTTGGTGCGGGCACCAACGGGGGGCTCTATGGAGGTGCCCCTTCGCTGACGGACCTCGACCGTAATGGTAACCTCAAGTATCAGACAGACTTCAAGGCGGTCTACTCAACAGTGCTCCAGCACTGGTTCGGGTTCAGCGGGGGTGCCAGTTCGGCGGTACTGGGTCATTTCTACGAGCCGCTGGCACTCGTACGCGACCCTTCAGGGGTATTGGTGACGAGTCGTGAGCGGCATGTGTTGCCCAAGGCCTTTGCCTTACATCAGAATTATCCAAACCCGTTCAACCCGTCCACCACGATCCCATACACGCTGCGTGAAGACGGGCCCGTTCGCCTGGATGTGTTTGATGCTGCCGGACGGCATGTGGATACGTTGGCCGACGCGGTGCAACCCGCCGGGTCCTATGCTGTCGCCTTTGACGGCGCGAGACTGGCGAGCGGGATTTATCTTTACCGGCTGCGCACGACCAGCGGCGTGGTTGCCCGCCAGATGACGCTGGTGCGTTAGCGCAGATCCTTGCGCCACGCCTGGTAGCCCAGGGACGCCATGACAAGGTAGAGCATGTACAGCGCAGTCGTGAAGTAAAGGCCCTGGCTGAAGAATACGCCCGCCAGGATGATGTCGGTAACGATCCATAATAGCCAGTTTTCAAGGATCTTGTTGGCCTGCATCCAAGTGCCTGCGAGACTCATGGCGGTTGCGAGGGCATCTAGGGAACGCGCGTGTTCCGAGGCAATGAAGGCTGCCATCGTTTCCGGCGTAATTGGCGCGCCGCGCGTGATGAAGACCAGCATGGCTACCAGAATGGTCGCGGTCAACAGCACCAGCATACCGAGAACAGCGCCTTGGCGGCGGATGAGATGCTGAACCTTGACGCCGGCTTGCTTCGGGCCACCACGGCGCCACTGGTGCCAGCCATAAAACGCGAGGCCGATGTAGAAAGCCTGCAGACCCATATTTGAATACAACCCGGCGTCCAGAAACACCACACCAAAAAGGGCGGCGCTTACCACGGCCACGGGCCAGGCCCAGACATTCTGGCGTATAAATAGCCAAACGCAGATGATACCCGTGATAGTGCCGGCGGCCTCGATTATTTCGAGTGAGGACATGGCCGTAGCGGAGTAAGGGGAGCTGGCTACGGGATCTGCACAATGTAGGCGGCGCCGGGAGCATTCTCGGAGGCCGCACCGATGAGTGCAAGGTGGCCGTCCAGGTCTATCGCCGATCCAAAAGCCACGCGACCTATGTCAATGATGCCCTGGTATCCCCAAGTGCCAGAGACCCGGTCATGCGTGTATACATATACGACCCGGTCAATATTGATGTCGAGCCTGAGTTGTTCATCATACCCTACGATCAGCGCCCGATCCCCTGACAGCGCAACCTTGGACCCAAATGCTCCATACTGGTATGGGGTTGGGGGCCTAAGCTCCGCCAGCGGTTGCCACACTCCTACAGAATCTCTCGAGTAAAGTGCGGCGGTTCCGGACTTGTTGCTGCCGGCGCGACTTTCACCGATCAGGATCCGGTCTTCGTCGACATCTACAGCAATAAAGAAGTCATCGATCCTATCAATGCGCATAGCCTGACTCCAGTCCCCTTTAGCACTGCGCTCAAAGACATATACGGAGCCCGATTTGTTTTCCAGATAGCGTGAGCTAGGTACCACCAGCTTGTTACCACTGATTGACGCATCACCGCCAAATATTCCATGGCTTATTCCGCCGGTGCTGCTCAGGCGTACCGCATCGCCCCAGCGCTTCGTAGAGGCATCGTAGCGAAAGGCGTAGGTAGCCCCGCCATATTGGCCATGCGACGTGTCACCCCAGGTTGTGAGGAATGCTTGATCTTCTTCCAGCGCCACAACCGTGCCTGTGGCGCCATCCAAATAGTCATTTCCCGTAGTAAGCGTAGCTGTTTGGAGCCAAGTGCCGGATGTGTCGCGTTCGAAAACGTAGGTTACATCCGGGTCGCTGCGCAGGCCTTCCTCATTGGTGGATGCCACAAGCGCGCGCTCACCGCTTAGCGCTACGGACCGTCCAAAAAACCGCCGCTCCTCGCAATTCGACGCGACCAGACGCGCGACGCGGCTCCAGCGCTGGGTGTGTTCATTCTGCTCAAATACGTAAGCCGCTCCGCCGCCCGCAAGGCAGCTGTTGTCGCCGCTGGCACCTACCAACGCTCGAGTGCCGTCAATAGAGACCGCTACTCCGAAAAAGTTACCGGCTGTCGTGTCGGGATGTGGAAGCTGTTCAATTTGAGATGCTGCAGCGCTCGCGCATAGTGAAAGCGCTATTGCAAGCGCGGCACGCCTGGACGCTAGTGAAGTATTCATGCCTTTACTGCAAGAGATTCCCAGCGTGCATACAGGGATTCCAATTCGGCCTGCACCTTGGCATACTCGGCACTGGCCTCCGCCACACGAGCGGGATTGCTGTAGAGGGCTGAGTCGCAAAGGAGCGCTTCAACGACTGCACGGCGCTCCTCAAGCGCCTTGATGGCGTCCTCGGTGCGCGCAACCCGCGCTTGGAGTTGACTCGAAGAGAACTCTTCTGCGCTTGCTTGCCCTGCGCGGAATGCGTGGTTGCGTGCTTCTGCTTCACGACGCTTCTGTTCCCTGGTTTTGGGGCCACCGGAGCGCGTACTTTTCTTCTTGGGAACCCGATTCGTGGGCCCGGGAGCTGTATCTGGACGCTGGTCCTGGCTACCTGTGCCGAAGGAAAGGTGCCACTTGTATTCGGAATAAGTCCCGCTGTAAATGCGGACCCCACCGGCTTGGGCGTGCCACACGGTGTTTGCGACCTGATCCAGGAAGTGCCTGTCGTGACTTACGACCACAAACGAGCCCTTATACTGCTTCAGGGCTTCGACCAGCACCTGTATGGACTGGATATCGAGGTGGTTGGTCGGCTCATCCAGAATTAGAAAGTTGGTGCCTAATACCAACGTACGCGCCAGAGCGAGGCGACTCTTTTCGCCACCAGAAAGCACCTGAACTAACTTGAACACGTCGTCGCCCGAAAGGAGGAAGGCGCCGAGGAGTGTCCTAAGCTGCCCTTCGGATTGGTGGCACGCCACTTCTTGCAGTGACTGCAGCACGGTATGGTGTATAGAAAGTGTTTCCGCCTGGTGCTGTGCAAAAAAACCGGCGACTACGTTGTACCCAATTTTGCGTGTACCTTCAAAGTCCTCCGTGCCGTTAAGGATGCGGGCAAGCGTAGACTTTCCGGCACCATTTTTGCCGATCAGTGCGATCTTGTCGCCTCGCTCTATTCTGATGGGCCCGGCATTCGCAAATACTGGAATCGTAGCGCCCTCGGGCGTGTGATAGCGTTTGGAGAAGCTTGAGATGTCCATCACGATACGCCCCGGCTGGCGCGGCACGGGAAACCGGAACCTGATCTGCGCCTCTTCCGAGTCTGGCGGATGGAGCCGTTCTGTCTTTTCCAGGTGCTTGATGCGGCTTTGTACCTGTCGCGCTTTGGTATTTTTGTAGCGAAAGCGCTCAATGAATCGCTCTGCCTGCGCGATTTCGCGCTGTTGGTTGTTATAAGCCGCCAATTCCAGTACCCGTCGCCTGGCGCGTTCGGCCAGAAAGTAGTCGTAGTTGCCGGCGTACTCGGTAATTCGGCCCATGCGCAGATGTGCAATAGAAGTGACCATACGATTTAGGAAGTAGCGGTCATGCGAGACAAGTACTACCGTTCCGGGGTACGCTTTAAGGTAATTCTCCAGCCAGTCGATGCTGACGATATCGAGGTGATTGGTGGGTTCATCAAGAAGCAATACATCCGGCTTACGCAGCAACATCTGGGCCAAGACCACACGCATGCGGAATCCCCCGGAGAGGGAATCGAGTGGGCGATCAAAGTCTGACGTTTCAAACCCGAGCCCGAGGAGTACGGCTTCCGTGCGAGGACGCACCATGTGCGCGTCGTGGACAGACAACGCGATGTGAATGCGGTCAAGCGCACTTAGCAGCTTGGCTGGCGGATAAGCAAATGTTTCAAGCTCGCGCGTGAGTGCTGCTTCTTTTTCGAGAAGCGCATCCAACTCTTTGAATGCGGTCAGGGCCTCTTCTATCACGGTCCGCTCCGAGGCGTGCTCCTGCGTGTCCTGTGCCAGGTAGCCAGTAATGCCCGTGGCCGAGATCTTCCCCTCGTCGGCTTCGAGCCGTCCGGAGAGCAGGCGCAAGAGTGTGGTTTTGCCCGCTCCGTTTGCGCCGACTAGGCCAATGCGGCGCCTTGGCTTAATAGTCCAGGAGAGGTTGTCCAGGACTGGCTGGCCGCCGAGCGCCACAGAAATCCCGTGCAGCTGAATCACGTTACTACGCTAGGATACCTAAATTTGATTGTCGTAGCATCGCCGCTTGGCCGTAGTTGAATCGTGGGTCAGGCCAATCCAATTAAAAAGCATTGGTGTAACGGTCGTAGCCGGTGAGCAGGTGCGATGCGGTTGAGTCAGTGTGTTCTACCTCACGATTAGGGCTAAAGTGCCTAGTAGTGTTTCTGGGCGCAAAGACGCCTGTTTTGGATTTACTGGGGAAGGCAATAGGGTATTTCGGTGCCTTGGCGCGCTGACTATCTGAAGTGGACGACTATTGCCACGCTCTTGATCGCCTTTGGGGCGCGTATTTGGTCGCTGGCACTTAGTACGATTGGGCACGACGTGCGTACAGAGCCCTCCCGCCGCTAGGAGTTTTCGCCGCAACAAATATGAGAAACTCCAAGCCCTCGCTCATACCCAAGTCCGCCGTAAGAACTGGACTCAATTGAGCTTAAAGCCCTGCAATATGCCTCGAGGCTCGCAAAATGAGATATGCACCGCGCATGAGTGGCATCGTGCACGTCACGCCACTGGCAGTGCCCTCCCGCTAGAACGTGTTCAGCTGGATGCGCTTTTTGATGACAGCAAACTTCAGCACGGTGGAGCCGACCTCCGGCGCGGTGACGTGCACCAGGTACAGCCCACTGGCGATCGCCAGGTTGTAGTCCGTGACCAGGTTCCACGAGATCGTCGCCACCCCGGGAGACCGCTTCTCGATCGTCTTGATCAGCGTCCCGTTGAGCGTAAAGATCCGGATCGTGGCCACGTCAGGCAGGTTGGTGAACCGCACCTCGCTGGTCAGCTGGCTCACCTCATAGTTGGAGGCGCCCTTGTAGGGGTTCGGCACGATGCCGATGTCCTTCAGGCGCGCCCGGGCCCTTTCTCCTTCAGGCTGCACCGCGCCATAGCCATGCGTGGAGAGCAGGTACCGGTCCCCCGGCTGGTTCTGCTTGTTGCTGATGATGCGAAGCACCGTCCCGCTCTCAGGCAAGGGCCGCTCGTAGGGCGGCGCCGTGCCCTCGTTCCAGGCCACCAGCACCGTGCGGGCCAGCACCTGCACAGTAGTGGCCTGGTCGTTCCCCCGGAAGAACGCCCGGTAGCCCGCTGAGCCGGGACGCGTGTCCGCCGGCAGGTTCCAGTAGATCCAGTCGGTATACGGATCGTTGTCCGCACCCGAGGCCGGATGATCTCCCCCGATGTCGTATACGCCATGCTCCGTGCCACCCCCGCACGTCTCACTGTCGCAGAGAAAGGGAACCATCTGCAGGTCGTCGCTGCGATCCTCGGGCGTGTCGATGCCGACCCTCCAAAGGGTGAAGGGCACCTCGATCAGCGCATCATCGCCGTACCACCGGATGGCCAGGCAGTCGTGTTCCACATCAAGGGTGCCATCGATCTGGTCTGCACACTCCTGCGTGAAGCGCTGCTCATAGTCGTAGGACCCCAGGTAGGGCAGCAGGGTGCCACCGCGCAGGGCCCGCGCCAGGAACGAGGAGCCCTCTTCGATCGGTCCGAAGGGCTGCGCGGCGCCTCCCGCGTGGAATCCCCAGACCGCGCCGCTGACCTGCTGATAGGTGCGTAGCCCCACCACCAGGCCACGCGGGTCCGGGAAGCCGGCCCAGCCCCAGCCGGCGTAGTCCGGGGGGTCGAGCGGCCCGGCCGCGTTGGCCGTGACGTGAAAGTCCTTGAAGCCCGGCGGAGGCCCCAGCACATCAAAGGTGAGACCGTCCCCGGCAAACACGCCCCGGCGCAAGGGCGCAGGGAACTCCAACACAGAGCCGTCAAACAGCACCTCGCCGCCCCGAAGGATGTTGTACGTGACACCCGTCATGGCACTGCTGCCCATCCGGGACAGCACGGACGGGCGCAAGGGATCCAGCGTGTCATCCTCTTCCGCAGTGGTACTATTGGGCTGCTTCCCAAAGTCCTGCGCAAAGAACTCGACCGCGTAGTTGGCATCCACCAGGGTGATCGGGTTGGTGACATGCGCGAAGACTTCCCCATCGCCCACAGCGTCTGCTTCCGCCACGAAGTCCGGCGCGCCGTGATCCTGCGCCAGCGCCAGCGCCGCGTCCGACACGTCCTGGGTGGGCCTGGTCGGGATGACTTCAACGCGCGCAATGGGACCGCGGTAGACCTTGGGAGATGACGGCGCATTGTAGGCGTAGGCCTGCACGCCAAAGCGGTACGTAGTGTAGTTCGTCAGGCCGGTCACCGTATGCGAAGTTGCTACGCCGCTATCGCTGCCGGTGGCGGTGACTTCCTGCGGCTGACCGGCAAGCCCATCGACCACGCGAGTGATGCCGTTACGCACGTCGTAGGTCGCGATCGTGCGACCAACAAAGTCTTCGGCATGGTCATACTGAATGACATCATACCCTTCGAAGAGGTAGTCGTTGTCGTCATCCGGAGTGAAGGGGCCCACCACGCTGTAGGACTCCAGGTAGTTGTTTGAGCCGGCGGCATTCTTCCACTCCAGGATCACGGACTGGTCTGCGGGGGTGGCAGCCAGGTCTGGAGCGGCCGGCGGCGCAGGAGCCATAAAGTTGGCATCAATGAACGCCTGCGCCAGGTCGTCCGCCTGCTTCATCCGGGTCACGGAGTTGAAGTTGTTTTCGCCCCGCGCGAAGACGATGCCAAAAATGATCTGCTGGGGCTCCTCTGGGTTGATGGTGAAGGGGCCCGTTGACAGCACGAAGCGGCGGTCAGCTGCGGTGATGTCCGTGCCCGCATCATCAGCGTTGCATTCTGACCAGTACTGACACTCTTCGTCACTTTCGCCCACTTCTCCCGGAAACATGGACGTTATGGGGATATCAGACCAGTCCCGGCCATTCCCACCTTCTGTTGCGCGTTTACCATCCCTCCAGCGTCCCCGCATATAGTTGTAGTAGTCCTCGCCACTAGACGGGTCGCAAGTAACGCATCCTCCGCCGTTGTAATACATAAAGTGGGCCATCTTCAGGTTTTTGAAGTCCGGCACCGGAACGCCGCTTACATGCGCGGTGTCACCGATGCTCGGCACTATTGGGCCCTGGAAGAAGTCGTAACCAGCCGCGGGTGCGGGAGTGCCGTATCCACGACTCCCTTCGTCGTAGTTGTCAGAATTCCACACAAAACCGATGCCACGCACGGTGTCTGACCCTACCCAGTCATCCTGAAAGTTACCCAGGTCTGGATCACTGAAGAGCCCCACGTATGTATCCGTAAGAGAATCTTTGCCATTGTAAAACAAGTCATATTTGTAGAACGTGGCATCGGCAATGGGGCCTGGCACACCAAATGCGAATGCCATTGCATGCACCTCGAGCCCGATAGGTGGAGTATCTGAACCATAGGCGAGGTGCTCGTTTCCACGGTCATTCATCACCCACCAGATCGACTGGTCGCCCAGGATTGCTGGACGCTCACCGGCCACCAGATCGATAACGCGGTCTTTACGTTCAGCCAAGGGCTCATCGAGCAGGGCGATGACCTCGCCGCCCGCTTCGTCGACTTCGCCATCCGAATCGTCGTCCAGTCCGTTGCCCGGCGCCGCATAGGTGGGTGCTCCGAGGCCCGTCGGCCATTCCCGCAAGTCAGACGCAGCAGTGCCCGTGGCCTCATAGTAGTCTATATCTGACCGGCTGACCTTGTACAGCCGGTCGTACACCGAGCAGTCAACGGGCGGGTTGCCGTCGCCATCCAGCGGGCCGGACCAAAACTGGTAGCGCCCATACCGGGCAGCCGTCACTCGCAGCTCCCCACTGACCAGACCGCCGATCCAGAGGACGGAATTGAAAATCGCACTTGCGCCGCCTCCTTTGGGTACCTCATAGACCGACGGTGATCCGCGCCAAAACAGACCCCCGTTGTTGAAAAGGCGCGCTCGGACGTTGCCGATGTCCAGGTAGGCTTCACCCAGGGGCGAGGTGCAGGTCCCGACCGTTTGCGCCTCTGCTGACCCCGTTCCAATCACCAGGAGCAGCACGGTCGTTAGCGCCAGTGCTGCTTGAGAAAGTTGCACTGTTGTCATGCCTTTTGCCCAAAGAGCCCGGCCAGGTGAGACTCCGCTACCTTCTGCATGGGCGGGCAGTGGACAGCGGGTGGTGCTGCTATGGGTGCTGACTCGGCCCACTGGGTGATCCATGCCTTCTACTAGGGACTAGGTACAATCGGAGCACGCCCTAGGAAGTACTCCGAATGGCGGGCACAAGACTCACTGTTTACACAATCCCGGGCCTGTCACACCCAAGGCCTGTGCCCGATGGGCCGTACTCGGGTACAGAAGCGCAACACAAGTGTGGCAGAAGCCATTGCCATCGAAGAGAACCGGGGCCCAGTTCCGGGCCTCAACCCCATGGTGGGAATTACCCGCAGTGGTGTTTCACTGCGTCTAAATGCAATTTGGAGCACAAACGGCATTATTAGGGGGGCAGGCTACGGTCCGCGAGGACATTAGACCTGCTGTAGAATCACTAGATTCGGGCGTACTTAAGCGAGACCTGCGGCCAGGAACGATCGCGGCAAGAACGGCACGAGAGGTAGTACCAACAAGGAAGGTCGGACTTCGTGGGACGACTAGAGGTGGTCAAGAGTAAGTTGTCCAATGTCGCCTATGAGACGTCGGACTTGCACGGTTGTCGCATCGGGTGGCGCCCGTTGGCGCGGCTTGAGCCACCTCGGCATGTTCCTGCAGCAGCGAGACTGGAAGGCCGAATGCGTTGCCGGGTGAGCGTGGAAAACTGGCTACATAAACAATAGCAATTGAGTAGTCGTCTTGGTGCAATGCGGATTGAGCCAGTCACGATATCGATGTACACGGGATGTCCGCGAACCGTGTGGGCCGGTGCCCGATTATGACTTGGATGTCGCGCATAGCTTTGGAACAACAGACCCTGATAGGCTCGAGCCGGGCGCTACTACTTCTGGCGTGTAGCACGGTAGCGGATCACCCAGCGCCGTTACGCTTTGTAGAGTGTACGCGCTGCTAGAAAACTGATATGTTCAGAGGCGCCCTGTCGTAACGGATGCGCTAAACCATTGCGGTAAGTGAAGCGTTTAGCCCGGGTCCAGATTCATTTTAGGCATAGTGCTTGCAATGTCGCAAAGGCTACTTGGTTGGATGAACCAAGGCTGTGGACGGCCTGCATTCCTGATGGGTATTCTCGCCCTGCTCCTGGCGTCCCCGGACGCGCAGGGGCAGGATCTGCCGTGGCGATGTGCCGACATGTCCTTCCTGGACGAGCTTGCAGCGGCAGGTGCTGAGTACACGGAATCTGGCATGCCGGGGGATGCGCTGCAAATCCTGCAGGAAAAGGGCCTTAGTGGTACGAGGCTACGCCTATTTCATAGCCCAACGAGCCTGCGCGACGGGTTGCCGGACGTGCTGCAGCTAGCCCTGCCGTTTACCCAAGTTTTCCCCTTGACATTCTGATTTATGCCGCATAGATTGGCGGCATGTTCCAGCAGAACCAGATTCTTCGTACGCTGAGCGAGGCGCAATCCCAGGCGCGTCTGGACGGCATCTTGGCTGATGAGGGTCTGAAGAACCGTGCCGCCATCGCCCGGCGTGTGTGTGCGGCATTCGATTTTTTCGACGCACGCGGGCAGTCGCAAGTAGCCAGTTGCGCCAAGGCGCTCTCGAAGCTGTCCGACCGCGGCTGTATAGCACTGCCGGCGCCGATGAACGACCACGCTGCCGGCGCGTCCCCCCGGCTGCTGAAGGAGGGCGTGCCCATGCCGAGTGCCCTTCCTCGCTCCGTCCGCGAAGTGGATGACCTGTCGCTGATCGTGGTCACGGACGACGACCAGCGCGCCGTATGGAACACCCTATTGGACCAGGAACATCCGCGGGGCACGACGACGTTCTTCGGCGCGCAGGTGCGCTACCTGGTGCATAGCGCGCAGGGCTATCTGGGCGTGCTGGGCTTTTCGGCCTCGGCCCTGCGTCTGGCCGCACGGGAGCGATGGATGGCCTGGAGCGATGCGCAGCGCCAGGCCCACCTGCATCATGTGGTGTGTTTGAGCCGCTTTTTGATCCGGGGACCCTGCACGCACCTGGCGAGCCATGTCCTGGGCCTTGCGCTCAGGCAGCTGCCCGATGATTTTGAAGAGCGTTACAGGTACCGCCCTTGGGTGGTGGAGACCTATGTGGATCCGAACTGGAAGGGTACATGCTTCCAGGCGGCAAACTTTCTGCACATTGGTTATACTGCCGGCGGCAAACGACAGTCCGACGATGAACCCGAGCCGCCCAAGGCGCTGTATGTGTACGAACTGGACCGCGGGTGGCGCCAGGCACTCGGCGTGCCGGCGGTGGAGCTCCATCCTGTGAGAGCACCCCACGAGGCGTTGGACCGTGACCAATGGGCGGAAGCCGAGTTCGGGGACGCTCCACTGGGCAATCGGCTGCGCTCCACGCGCCTGGTACGGAGTGCGTCGATGCTGGCTTCGGTGATGGGCCAGTCCATTACGGGCAATACGGACTACGATCGTGCGGCGGTCAAGGCGCATTACCGGTTGCTGGAGAGCGACCCGGCGTCCAAGGTCACTCCGGAAAACATATTGGCGCCGCATCGTGCGCGCACGATCGAGCGCATGCGCAGCCAGAAGGTGGTGCTCTGCATCCAGGATGGCAGCCGGCTGCGCTATGCCACGCGTCCGGCCTGCACGGATCTGCAGGTCACCGGCCGCAACCAGACCACGGCGCAAACGCGTGGGATGCATGTACATGCGACGCTGGCGACCACCTCCGATGGTCTGCCGCTGGGCGTGTTGCGCTGCAGCTACCGGGATCCTTCGCACGGTCCCCTGAAGCCGAAGGCCCAACGATGGCTGGACGCCTACCTGGACATCTGTGCGGCGGCCGATCAGATCTCCCGCAAGATTCGCGTGATCTGCGTTATGGACCGGGAGGGCGACAGTTTTGCGCTCTTTGACGCCCAGCGTCGTCAGGGCCGCGTGGAGATGCTGGTCAGGGCGCGGATAGATCGCCGGCTGGCCAACGGCAGGAAACTGTTTGAGACCCTCGCGGGCGGCCCGGCGGCCGGCAGCGTGCGGATCGAGATCAAGAAAGTCACCGCACGCCCGAAGTCACGGGGCAAGCCCGCACGCCCCGGGCGCAGCTATCGCATAGCGGACGCCGAGGTGCGGTTCCACCGGGTGACGCTGCCGGCCACGACCCAGGAGGCAGATCCGGTGACGATGTACGGGGTTCACATCCGGGAGCAGGCCCCGCCGGAAGGCGAAGAGGCCATAGAATGGTATCTGCTTACCAGTGTGGCGGTGCACACGCTGGAGGAGGCCCTGCAGGTGCTGGACCACTACGTGAAGCGGTGGCGCGTTGAGGACTTCTTCCGGGTGCTTAAGAGCGGCTGCAAGGTGGAGCGTCTGGCGCTGCGCACGGCGCTGCGTCTGGAGCGGGCGATCGCGATCTACTGCGTTATTGCCTGGCGCCTGATGGTGCTGACGCTATTGGGGCGAACCGTGCCAGAGTTGGACTCGGAGGTCTTCTTCACGGAGTTGGAGCTTCGTTTTTTGACGAGCTATGCCAGCCGTGTGAAGCTGCCTCGGCCCGGCACGCTGCAAGAGGCCATCCTGCTGCTGGCGGTACTCGGGGGGTACCAGAATCGCACTCGCGACGGGCCGCCCGGTCACCAGATCATGTGGCGCGGGCTGGAACGATTGGCGCTGGCCACACTGGGATACGAGCTGGGATACGAGGTCCGTGACGCTGAGTAAGGGCGGCACTGCGCTGCGATAACCCGTGGACTGTGATCCTGTCACAAGGCAGGATCCCTATACCCTGCCGGGGCTGTATGTCCACGGTAAGCAAGGCCTCCGCCCGCAAAGCAGGCGTAGACCGCGTTGAGCTGAACGAAGCGTCCCTGCACGACCAAGCCTTGAGTCCACAGCCAAGACCCCTGTGCCACATGGACACACCCCGTGTCGCTCGGCAACGACTGGACATGCTTCTGATACCCTCAAATGCGTAAGTCTGCCAGGTAACTTGGGTAAACGGCAGAGCTAGCCCTGCCGTTTACCCAAGTTTTCCCCTTAACATTCTGATTTATGCCGCATAGATTGGCGGCATGTTCCAGCAGAACCAGATTCTTCGTACGCTGAGCGAGGCGCAATCCCAGGCGTCCCTGGACGGCATCTTGGCTGATGGGAGTCTGAAGAATCGCACCACCATCGCCCGGCGTGTGTGTGTGGCATTCGATTTTGTTGACGCACGCGGGCAGTCGCAGGTAGCCAGTTGCGTCAAGGCGCTCTCGAAGCTGTCCGACCGCGGCCGTATTGCACTGCCGGCGCCTATGAACGACCACGCTGCCGGCGCGTCCCCCCGGCTGCTGAAGGAGGGCGTGCCCATGCCGAGCACCCTTCCTCGCTCCGTCCGCGAAGTGGAGGACCTGTCGCTGGTCATGGTCACGGACGACAACCAGCGCGCCGTATGGAACACCCTATTGGACCAGGAGCATCCGCGGGGCACTACGACGTTCTTCGGCGCGCAGGTGCGCTACCTGGTGCATAGCGCACAGGGCTATCTGGGCGCGCTGGGCTTTTCGGCCTCGGCTCTGCGTCTGGCCGCACGGGAGCGATGGATGGCCTGGAGCGATGCGCAGCGCCAGACCCACCTGCATCATGTGGTGTGTTTGAGCCGCTTTTTGATTCGGGGACCCTGCACGCACCTGGCGAGCCATGTCCTGGGCCTTGCGCTCAGGCAGCTGCCCGATGATTTTGAAGAGCGTTACAGATACCGCCCTTGGGTTGTGGAGACCTATGTGGATCCGAGCTGGAAGGGCACATGCTTCCAGGCGGCAAACTTTCTGCACATTGGTTATACTGCCGGCGGCAAACGACAGGCCGACGATGAACCCGAGCCGCCCAAGGCGCTATATGTGTACGAACTGGACCGCGGTTGGCGCCAGACACTCGGCGTGCCGGCGGGTGGAGCTCCATCCCGTGAGAGCACCCCACGAGGTGTTGGACCGTGACCAATGGGCGGAAGCCGAGTTCGGGGGCGCTCCACTGGGCAATCGGCTGCGATCCACGCGTCTGGTACGAAGTGCGACGATGCTGGCTTCGGTGATGGGCCAGTCCATTACGGGGAATACGGACTACGATCGTGCGGCGGTCAAGGCGCATTACCGGTTGCTGGAGAGCGACCCGGCGTCCAAGGTCACTCCGGAGAACATATTAGCGCCGCATCGTGCGCGCACGATCGAGCGCATGCGCAGCCAGAAGGTGGTGCTCTGCATCCAGGATGGCAGCAGACTGCGCTATGCCACGCGTCCGGCCTGCACGGACCTGGAGGTCACCGGCCGCAATCAGACCACGGCGCAAACGCGTGGGATGCATGTACATGCGACGCTGGCAACCACCTCCGACGGTCTGCCACTGGGCGTGTTGCGCTGCAGCTACCGGGATCCTTCGCACGGCCCTCTGAAGCCGAAGGCCCAACGCTGGCTGGACGCCTACCTGGACATCTGTGCGGCGGCCGATCAGATCTCCCGCAAGATTCGCGTGATCTGCGTTATGGACCGGGAGGGTGACAGTTTTGCGCTCTTTGACGCCCAGCGTCGTCAGGGCCGCGTGGAGGTGCTGGTCAGAGCGCGGATGGATCGCAGGCTGGCAAACGGCAGGAAGCTGTTTGAGACCCTCGCGAGCGGCCCGGCGGCCGGCAGCGTGCGGATCGAGATCAAGAAAGTCACCGCGCGTCCGAAGTCACGGGGCAAGCCCGCCCGCCCCGGGCGCAGCTATCGCATAGCGGACGCCGAGGTGCGGTTCCACCGGGTGACGCTGCCGGCCACGACCCAGGAGGTGGAGCCGGTGACGATGTACGGGGTTCACATCCGGGAGCAGGCCCCGCCGGAAGGCGAAGAGGCCATAACATGGTATCTGCTTACCAGTGTGGCGGTGCACACGCTGGAGGAGGCCCTGCAGGTGCTGGACCACTACGTGAAGCGGTGGCGCATTGAGGACTTCTTCCGGGTGCTTAAGAGCGGCTGCAAGGTGGAGCGTCTGGCGCTGCGCACGGCGCTGCGTCTGGAGCGGGCGATCGCGATCTACTGCGTCATTGCCTGGCGCCTGATGGTGCTGACGCTATTGGGGCGAACCGTGCCAGAGTTGGACTCGGAGGTCTTCTTCACGGAGTTGGAGCTTCGTTTTTTGAAGGGCTATGCCAGCCGTGTGAAGTTGCCACAACCCGGCACGCTGCAAGAGGCCATCCTGCTGGTGGCCGTACTCGGGGGGTACCAGAATCGCACTCGCGACGGGCCGCCCGGTCACCAGATCATGTGGCGCGGGCTGGAGCGATTGGCGCTGGCCACACTGGGGTACGAGGTCCGGGACGTCGAGTAACGGCGGCCCTGCGCTGGGATAACCCGTGGACTGTGATCCTGTCACAAGGCAGGATCCCTATACCCTGCCGGGGCGCTTTATGTCCACGGTAAGCAAGGCCTCCGCCCGCAAAGCAGGCGTAGACCGCGTTGAGCTGAACGAAGCGTCCCTGCACGACCAAGCCTTGAGTCCACAGCCAAGACCCCTGTGCCACATGGACACCCCCCGTGTCGCTCGGCAACGACTGGACATGCTTCTGATGCCCTCAAATTCGTTAGTCTGCCAGGTAACTTGGGTAAACGGCAGGGCTAGCCCTGCGCCTTAGCGGACTCGGACTGCCATGGATTCTTGATATACACTACTCGGACACATGGGCAGATCCAGGTCATCAAACCAAGCCGGCTTCTTGGCAGCAGCTGGACTTCAGCGTGCTTCAGAATTCTGTGTCCGTACATACCCACAGGGTCCTAGAAGCGTTTGACACCCAGGGGACACGCCCGGCGATCGTCCAGATCGGTAATGAAATCACCGCCGGCTTCTTGTGGAATGACGGGCGCATTGGCGGCATGTTCGATACGCCCGATCAGTGGTCCAGGCTTGCTGCCCTAATGGAGCGTGCCGTGCAGGGTGTGCGAGCGGCCGTAGGTGATTCTACCCGGATCATGATTCACCTTGATCGCGGCGGCGACAAGGACGGGGCGCGGTGGCTCTTTGATAACCTCGCGCAGTACCAAGTGGAATTCGACATCATCGGCTTATCGTATTACCCCTGGTGGCACGGGACGCTGGAAGACCTTTCAGAAACGCTCGGCGCGGTATCAGCTACGTATGGGAAGCCCATACTGCTGGTGGGAACAGCCTACCCTTGGACGCTGCAGTGGCTTGACGACACGCACAACCTAGTAGGACTGCCGGAGCAACTGCTGCCTGGATACAAGGCTACACCTGAAGGCCAGCGTGACTATGTTCGCGATGTCATGCAGATCGTTGCCGACACACCTGGTGGCCTCGGGGTTTGCTATTGGGAGCCGGCATTTGTGTCGGCACCCGCAATGGGGTCGTCGCGGGAAAATGTTACGCTCTTTGACAGCACTGGTGAGGTATTGCCTGGTGCCGCGGCGCTGGGCGGGACCTTAATACCGGGGTCCGTCGTAGCCATTCCGAGCTGCAGTCGCTGCAGGTCTACCCAAACCCGGTTTTTGAGGAATTCCAGGTGGCGTACGATCAGCCGCCTGGTGCCTGTACAAGGGTTATCGTATACGATATGCTAAGCCGCGTAGTGGCCATCAGCCGAGAGCGGTGCCAGCCAGGATTGGTAGAACAGCGCTTTCGTGTGGACGGTTTGGCACCAGGCGTGTACATGGTCTTAGCTCGCGGGTTGTCTCAAGCGCAGCCAGCGCCCCTGATTGTGATGCGCAGATAGAAATGAACTCATTGGAAGCAACGCGCCTGGGCCACCGCTTCGGGCGGCGGGTGCTGTTTCGCAAGATGGCGCTGCGCATAGATGGGGGAGACGTGCTGGCGGTCACTGGCGCCAATGGAACCGGCAAGTCCACGCTCCTGAAGATCCTGGCTGGCGTGCTACGGTCAACAGCAGGAACGGTGACGCTTCACATAGACGGAATAAGGGTGCCAAGGGAGGACCATCCCCTCCGGGTGGGGTGCATATCGCCGTATGTCAATTTATACGATGACCTGACGGCTAGGGAGAACCTGGAATTCGTAGCGCGAGCACGCGGCTTGCCGCAAGCCGATGGGGAAATCAGCAAAGTCCTGGAAACCGTACGACTTGCGCCGCGCGCACACGAGCGCGTGCGCACGTATTCCTCTGGCATGAAACAGCGAATAAAGATCGCTGTAGCCATTATGGCCTCGCCGCCCGTGTTGATCCTTGATGAGCCATCGGCTAATTTGGATGCCCATGGGCAGGCTCTGTGTGCCAATGTGGTCGCGGATGCCAAAGCGCGCGGCAGCGTTGTCGTGATCGCCTCCAATGTAGCCGAGGATTTCAGTGGAGCGGACACAGTGATCCGTGTTGAGGACTACGCGCGCTGAGGGTGGGCTGTATCGAATTCCCGCCAGAACTCGTATTATGTTGCTGTGTGGTCACAAAAACGCCTCAGCTCATGCATCGCAAGCGCAAAGGTATGGTCATCAAGAATGCGGATACCTTCCCCCGTTCCGTTGCGCTAAAGACTCGTACGCTGGTCCTCGGGCCTGGAGAGACGACGCCAATCACGTCGGAAGAAGTCATGGATTCCACGCTTCGGGATTTGCTGCAAACGCGTGAACTAGCCATCGTGCGCCCGATCACCGATTCAGAGGAAGCCGCGATTCTGGAATCGCTCAGCACATCTTCCAAGCGATAGCGCACTTGCACCCACTGATAGCATGAATGTGCTTGCGCTCGAACCCTGGTACGGGGGTTCGCACCGGAACTTCCTGGATGGTTTTGCGCGGCACAGCCGCCACAATATTCAGAGGGTCACGATGCCTGCCCGCTTTTGGAAGTGGCGTATGCACGGCGGCGCAGTGACCATTGCGCGCAAAGCTGTACAGGCCATTGATGGAGGATTCAATCCGGATATCATATTCGCATCCAGCATGGTCAACGTTCCGGCGTTTCTAGCGCTCACGCGCGGCCGATTGGAGCGGGTCCCGCTTGTTTACTATCTCCATGAAAACCAGCTCACGTATCCGATTCCGGAAGCGGAGACGCGGGACTTGGCCTACGCCTATATCAACTATCTCTCGTGTTTGGCGGCGGATCGCATTGTCTTTAATTCGGCTTTTCACTACGAGGAGTTCATGCGGGCGCTGCCGGGCCTGCTGAAAGCGTTTCCTGACTATACGCACCTTCACACGGTCGCCGAAATCAGGGAGAAGAGCACCGTCATTCACCTCGGGATGCACCTCAAGTCCCATGACGCCTATTTGACGGAGGACGAGGGTTTTTCCCTGGACCCGGTTGCAGCCCCAATTGTGCTTTGGAACCAGCGATGGGAATACGACAAGAATCCAGAAGCATTCTTCAGGCTGATGAGCCGGTTGGATGACTCCGGGCACGTATTTCGACTGATCCTGGCGGGGAAGCACTTCGAGGAACAGCCGTACGAGTTTGAGCAGGCGTTTGAGCGCTACGCGGAGCGAATTCTTCACTATGGGTATGCAGAGGACTTTGAAGAATATAGCAGACTGCTTCACCGGGCTGACATAGTGGTTTCGACGGCAATTCATGAATTCTTCGGCATTGCCGTAATGGAGGCGATATACTGTGGTTGCCACCCGGTGCTGCCCAACAAGCTTAGCTATCCCGAGTTGATTCCCGACTCGTACCATCGCCCGCTGCTGCACGCACCGGTCCTCTACGATGACTATAACGAGCTCTTTGGCATTATGTCAGATCTCCTTAAGGGGAACGAGCGCCCACTACCCGGCGAAGTCCTGAGGTCGATGCTGTCGAGGTTGGACTGGGCAACGCACGTTGAAGCATACGACACTCTGCTGGAGTCCACGAAATCTTGCTAGCCTGATGCAGCCAATGCCCACGCCTCACTACGCACGGATCAGACAATTTATGAGGCTTGCCGGACAAGACACGCCAGATACCGTCACGAATCCCGATGGCGCAACCCGCCTCCTGCGGGCGAAGCTTATTCTGGAAGAAGCGCTGGAAACAATTGCTGCTCTTGGCATCAGTGTCCAGCGGGACGGCACGGTGCTCGATTTTGATCAGCTGCATTGCAGCGTCGCTGGCGACGCGGATCTTGAGGGCGTGGTTGATGGCTGTGCCGACATCTCGGTAGTGACCATGGGAACGCTAATTGCGTTTGGCGTTGACGACGTCCCTGTTCTTGAAGAAGTGGACAAAGCCAACCTGCGAAAATTTGGGCCGGGCTCGTATGCGAGGCCGGATGGCAAGTGGATGAAACCACCGGACTGGAGGCCTCCCGACATTCTTGGAGCGATTGGGCGCCAGCGCAGTTAGTCGCGATCTACAGCACTCGAATCGAAGCGGTGGGTCGCCATTCCATGACCCGTTCGTTCGGGTCATGGAATCCGACAAGATGGAGCGGTCTCGTCATTCGTCCTTTTAACAAAGCTGGCGTGGCACGGCGCCGGGATGCGCATGCCAGGCAAAGACGCAAGCCTCTCGCGGGCCGGCCAATAGTCAGTGGCCTCATTTCCTGGGCCTGTCTTTTGCCATGAACGAAGCCTTGCAACTGTCCGATAGGTTGCTCCCACTCAGCGCTTGCCTACTATTGGACCCAGGGTCAGACACTCGAATGGAGTCAAAATGTGAATAAAACCTTTTTCCGTAGCCACGGGGTTCCGCTCATGACGTTGCTCGCCACACCTTCGGCTCATAGCCTAAGGACCGGAATTTGGACGCTATGGCGAATCGATCGCAGGCTTTCTCGCAGAGGTATAGATCAGGGGCAAGCCAAGTGCAAGTGCTAGCGGGCTTACGTCCAATATGTCCATCTCTAAATTCAAGGTAAGCGGGCAACTACGCTGGGCGAGAAGAGCATGCAACCGGTTCACCAGCAACACGCTTTAGATACAGAGGGACCGGTCCTACGGCTTTCCGGAGTCTTTACGATTCAGCATTACTCTGCAGCGCCAACCTCAATTCTACGCCTGCACGGAGTCCGCAAGCTAGTCCTCGTAGTTAGCGGGCAATTTGCCAAGGTACCGTCGACATGGAGTGAGAGGGCAATCGCACTCCATTTGTCAGAGCAGAGCGAATAGCCTGCGAAATTCTGGCCGAAACGTCCTCACAGCCTCCGCATGCATCAACGCAGGCGACGGCGCATGGCAGTCCCAGGAAGCGTTTGGCCTTGGTGAATCCTCCTGGGGCGCTTAGCGAGCGAGTAGCTACAATTCGGCCCGCACCCGCCCTGTCTAGCGGTCCTTGAGTCCTGCTGCGGGAGCCTTGCCTACTGTGCCTTGGCCAGCGCTGAGCTTTCAGTGCGCGTGCTTGTACTATTCCAGCCAGCCATTAGATAATTCGCTACCCTTCGCATGCCCCTCAAATGCGGCGGCTAATTGGGCGCGGACGCGGCATGGATTCGCTTCAACATTAGACAGCCCGTCCGCTGCGCAACGCCAAAGTCCCTGTGGAGATTCATGCTTGGTACGCACTTGAGCGAGGTCAATTCAATAGAGAGGGCCGATCTCCAATGGCAAGCGGCCGCCCTCAACTGCCAAGCCAGTACATACGCTTAAAGCCTCGCAATCCCTTAGCCGACGTTTCGGTTAAGTTTTGTGCTTGCCCTCGTCGATGTCCACGCGCTCGCAGAGCGGTCACTTGTGCCGTCTGGACATACAACTGCCTCGCGCCAGGGCAAAACCGCCGCCGCCTCCAGGGTCATATTGGACAGCTGTACCTGGC
Source organism: Rhodothermales bacterium (assembly GCA_965262785.1). Taxonomy (GTDB): domain Bacteria; phylum Bacteroidota; class Rhodothermia; order Rhodothermales; family Bin80. The sequence continues at coordinate 3,127,343 of OZ253559.1, read as the reverse complement.
TGATGCCCTTGCACTTGCCGCATCTCGGCCTCCGATGTGGTTAGTCTAACCCTGAGAGAATTAAGCACGCAAGTTTTGCTTAAGTACATAGTGGCCCTATACGTGCATGCAGCCTTGACGCGGCTATCAACGTGCCCCCTAAGGCATGGTCACGACCGATCTACTTATTGGTGGCGTATTCTATGGATGATGGTGCTGAACCTCGGTTTCATGGTCTTCTAGAGTCGCTTGGTGCATGAATCATCGTATAGTGTCACTTATTGCCAGCGCAACGGAAATCGTTTGCGCACTGGGATTCGAGTCACAGCTCGTCGGCCGGTCACACGAGTGTGACTACCCGCCTTCGGTTTCCCGGTTACCGACGTGTTCAACGTCAAAAGTTTCCGTCGAAGCCTCTAGTGCGGCCATTGATGGACAGGTCCGAGCAATCGTCGGTGAAGGGCTGTCTGTGTACCAGGTGGATTCCGAAGTGCTTGACCGCCTTGCTCCCAGCGTGATTGTCACGCAGACTCAATGCGAGGCTTGTGCTGTGAGCCTGAAAGACGTAGAGGCAGCTGTTTGCGAACTGGTTAAGTCGCCGCCTGCGATTGTGTCCCTCGAGCCCCTGTCGCTTGGGGACGTGTGGGCGGATATTCGGATGGTAGCTTCAGCCCTTGGTGATCCTGCAGGCGGAGATGTACTTGTGTCCCACCTTAAGCATCGGCTCGAGCTGTTGCATGCTCGCTCAAAAGCCTTGGCCGCGCGGCCCTCAATAGCGTGCATTGAATGGATCGATCCGCTAATGGTAGCGGGCAACTGGGTGCCTGAACTGGTGGACCGGGCTGGAGGCCTCGACTTATTGGGCGAGGCAGGGAGGCATTCAGGCTATCGCTCGCTCGATCAGCTCGTTTCGGCAGATCCGGATGTGATCGTCGTCATGCCATGCGGGTTTGACATCGAACGCGCTTGTCTTGAAATGACACCACTTGCTACCCACCCATCATGGACACGACTGTCAGCCGTCCAGAAGGGGCGCGTGTTCATCGCCGATGGCAATCAATATTTCAATCGCCCTGGGCCCCGTTTGGTTGAGTCAGCGGAAATCCTTGCCGAGTGCTTGCATCCCGATACCTTTGATTTTGGTCACCAGGGGAGGGGATGGCAGGGCTGGCGAGGTCCCGGTCCGAGCGGAACCGCGAATCAGGAAAAGCCACAATCATGGGGCTGAGCAGATCGCGAAACAGCATGTGTCGTTGATTCGTCGTTTCTTGGCGGACGTCTTCAGGAGACAACTCGCGCCGGGGCCAGCCGGCCCCCAACGCGGACCGCCCTCCCTAAGTGTAAATGTGCCCTTCAACCTTGGCAATGTGGCTAGAGCTACTATGATCCATCACTCCTAAATCGAATTGCTGGTGGACCCGATATTGTGTTTCCCACCTTTCGTGACTGGTGCAAGCTGGAATGGGAACCGCGCTGCAGCCGTGACTCAAGGCACTCAGTCTGAATAGAAGCCGCAGTACCGCCCACGTTGCTTGCCCTTCGGGTCGGGTTTGGGGCGATGCCGAATTGAAACAGGCTGTGCCGCTTTCCGCAACCATGAAAATGGTCTTCGATAGGATGGATGGAAAGCGACCCGAGGCTGAGTTGAAGGAGTCTGCTCCTGCCAGGTATGCCTCGCCGGATTGGCCAGCGACGTGGCGAGGCTGGCTTGCGCCATTGGCCGATTTGATGAGGGCTGGTGCATGGCCGTATTCGGGCTGATGGGGCTGGGCACCGAGCCTACTGACTCCTGCAACGGGTCCAAGACATGCGCGTAAGACATTTAACGTTTTATTCTGATGAAGCATGTACAGGTTGCAAACTCTTGCTGTTGCTGCACTCTTTGTGATATGCGCGTCTGTGCAGGCGCAACCGTCCAGGGAGCTGCTGCTCGAGGGCAAGGAGCTGTTGACCGACGGAAGTAACCATGACGACAAGGACAAGCTCCTGGAAGCCCCCCCGCTCTTTGAGCAAGCTTTAGGCACCGACAGCTTGTCCAAATTCGCCCGATACTACGCTGCGTCCGCAGCAAGCTCGCTGGCCAACAGGCTCCTGGAAAAGGAGGAATTGGTCCGCAAACGCACAATTGTGGAGCACATTAACTATGCGATTGATCAGCTTAAAACCGCGCTGGATCAGGATGAAGGGTTTGCAGGCGGATGGGTGATGCTGGCGGGCGTTTATGGCCAAAAAATGACGGTGAGGCCCCTCCAAGCCGTTTCACTTGGTCCCAAATTCAGCCGTGCAATGTCCAGGGCGCGGGAGCTCGAGCCCAACAATCCTCGAGTCGTGCTCATGAAAGCTATTACGGACTATAACCTCCCGCGAATTGTAGGAGGCAACAAGGAGCGCGCAGTGGACGATTTGCAAAGGACGGCCGGCCTATTTGCCGAGGAAGTGGTGACAGACCCGTTATTGCCGTCATGGGGGCATGACGAAACATATGCGCGACTGGGCATTGCTTATTTGGACCAGGGCGACCTGAAAGCGGCCCGGGCATCATTTGAGCGGGCACTCGAGATTAACCCGGAATTCGGATGGGTAAAGGGATACACTGTTGCCGACGCTGGAGGCGCAGGAAGCTGAGGCCTCACAGCAGTAGTCGCAGAGGATCACTGATCTGGAGCGGCGGTTTCTGCTGTTCACTGCAGTGGGGGAGTGAGCAGGCGAGCCAGCTAGGACCCGAGCGCTCCATTGCAGAAATCAATTCAAGACACACCCAGGCGGCGCATCCTGTCCCGAAGACCTGCGTGGTTCCTATGCTCTGACCTCCCCGGTCAGGGTTGTGGACAGCGCTTGAAACTGGAAGATCCAAAATTGCAACGCCTTTCTGTATGGCAATCATAAATCTATGTGCAGTCATTCCGCCGGATTCTCGTAGGAGTAAAAAAGCCAAAACAGGGACCGGGACGTTGCAATCGCAAGGCAATCAGCAAGGAGTGGTTGGACGAATTGATTCCAGACGAGGCGGTGACCTCGTGCTGGTCTGAGGCGGTTACATGGCCGGACAGGTGCAAGCGCCCGCGCTGCAGGAGCGTGGAAACCATCAAGTGCAATACCATGCCGTTTCGTTGCAGCACGCAGGGCAATACACATAGCGCTATTGGCACCGTGCCAAGCCCGAATCCGCGCTTTGCGGGGCTGGCGGTGATGGAGGCGGCGCGGCTGTTTTTGCAGCGCAGCAAGCGGGCCAAAGGCACGCTACAAACCCAGGCAAAGGGCGCGACCGGCTTCACTTGACCGCATAGGCGTCCTTCAAATGATCTCCAGGCTCCTCTTTCCCTCTAGCTCTGCCTGTACGCTGCAGATTCCTGGCACAGCCACCCCGTGCACGGAGACCTTCGGTCAGGCTACAACTATGCCGGCAGTATATTCTGCAATTGGGCTCGCCGAAGTGCTTATCGTTTGCGCTTCGAGTGCCTCCCCGTCGATTGGAGTCGGTGGTCAGCCTGGGTGCATCGCAAAATCGACTGCATCTATCCGTGGACTAAGGCCTCTAACGGCTCCCTAGCAGGTACCTGTCTAGTGCAGGTTACTGTCTCAAGATGCGTTCCTTCCTGCCATTGTTATGAGGTATTTGTGCGGCGCAGACTCGTTGCAAAGCAATCTGGTGTATAGGAACGCCCATGCGAAGATTGGGTAACTTCGCAAATACCCATCTGAAATAGGTCTTGGTTGGGTCCACGAAAACAATCCTGTCAAGCGGCGTGATCGAACCAAATCACCGCACTTTACTTGTTCTTGGGATTGCTATCGGTGTCGGCTTACTGCTGCTGACAGATGGCGACCCTGTGCCGACGGAGTACACGCGAAAGCCAAGCGAGTATGAGTGGGTAAAGCGAACGTTTCCCTACTTTGAGGCGGATCCTTATGCCTACCGGGACGCCTACGATGCCCTAGAGGCGATGCGGACGCCGGCCAAGGTTTCTTCCTTTGGGACTTGGGAGCTGCTAGGTCCCACCAATGTTCCGGGACGAATCTCGGATATCGAATTCGACATTAAGCGTCCCGAGAATGTCTACGCAGGGTCTGCAACCGGGGGCGTATTCAAGTCGACAGATGGTGGTAGCACCTGGATGCCGATCTTTGACGCTTTGCCATCTCAGAGTATTGGGGACATCGGAATAGATCCCACCGATACGGACATCATCTATGTTGCCACAGGCGAAGGAAACGGCGGACACAATAATTTCGCGGGTGCGGGCGTCTACAAATCCATTGATGGGGGCGGCACATGGGACTATTCGGGCTTGTTGCTCACCGCCAACACGGCCCGCGTCCTGGTTGACCCCAACAGCCCGAATCGCGTGTACGTGGCCGCCATCGGCTCCTATTTTGCGCCCGGACCGCATCGCGGGGTCTACCGCAGCGTCGATGCCGGACTATCGTGGGAGCAGTCGTTGTTCGTGAATGACTCGACTGGCATCATTGATCTCGTGATGCGCCCGGACGACCCCGAGATTCTCTTCGCCGCGGCATGGGAGCGTGCGCGACGGGTCACTGCCGCGCGCCTTAGCGGGCCCTCAAGCGGCGTGTATACGTCTGCTGATGGCGGCGACACCTGGGAGCGCCTAGGCGCGGAAACCGGGCTGCCGCAGCAGGACAATGTTGGGCGGATAGGACTTGCGCTTTGCCCAAGCAACCCGGACGTAATGCTTGCGCTATACAATTACTCTGCAACGCACATGGGCATCTACAAGTCGGTTGATGGAGGCACGACGTGGTCCGAGACGCAAGGCGGCATTACTGCGGGCCCATTCACGTGGTATTTTGGCCAGGTGAAATTTGCGCCGCATGACTGCGGCATTGCCTTCATTGGAGACATCGGCCTACATACCACGCGCAACGGCGGCGAAACATGGGACGTCCAGGTTCTTTCGCATGTGGACTACCATGCATTCGCATTCAAGCCTGCGAGTCAAGATACCGCGCTGATAGGCCATGACGGCGGGATTGACACCTGGTCGTACAGCCAGGATCAGAACACCTTTACGCGCGTGGCGAGGCTGCCCAACACGCAGTTCTACGAAATAGGACTAGACCCCTCTGACCCGAACCGATTTTACGGAGGCACTCAGGACAACGGCACGCTGCGCAGTAGCGGTCCACACGACTGGACGCGCATCCTGGGAGGCGACGGATTTTACGTCATCGTGCATCCGAATCAGCCAGATCGCGTGTATGCAGAGTCCCAATTTGGGAATCTTGTTAGGATATCCCTTTCCTCTGGACAGCGCTTCACCGCTACGAACGGCATCCTTACTGAAGAAAAAACAAACTGGTCCACCCCTGTTGCCATGTCCCCACAGAACCCGGAGGTGATGTACTATGGCACCTCCCGCCTTTACCGAACGGTGGACGGCGCGCAGTGGTGGGAACCGACGAGTCCGAGCCTCGTGCGCGGAGGATATGCGCTGCTTGGCACGATTTCCGCCATTGGGCTAGCGCCCTCGGACTCGACCGTCATGTACGTTGGCACGGACGATGGAAACGTCTGGGTCACATCCGACTATGCGTCGTCATGGACGCGCATCTCGGACACGCTGCCGATACGGTGGGTCACGCGAGTCGTGGTGGATCCATTCGATGCCAGCGTGGCGTACGTGACGTATTCCGGTCTGAAATGGCGAGACGACCAGCCACACGTATTCCAGACACGCGATATGGGTGTTACGTGGGAGGACATATCTTCCAACTTGCCCGATGCACCGGTGAACGCATTCGCAGTGGACCCAGTAGACTCGAAGTACCTGTTTGTGGGTACCGATATCGGCGCCTTTGCGAGCGCTGACTATGGTGGCAGCTGGGAGGTGTTGGCAGATGGCATCCCCAGCGTGTCGGTGTACGACATGAAGATTTTTCACGATGGCAATGACCATTTCTTGGTTGCTGGCACGCACGGGCGCTCGATGTACAAGTTGGATCTGAAGGATGTAATCACGGAGATCAACGACCAAACACCCTCCTTGGCTGAACCCCGTCTAAAGGAGCCCTATCCCAACCCGTTTGGTGCCGAAGTGCACCTGCCTTATTCAACTCCAGAAGGTGCTACGGTAAGGCTGGAAGTCTTTGACGGCCTTGGCCGTTTGGTGGCCACGCTCCTGGATCGCACCGTACCGCCAGGCCCTCGCAGCGCAGTATGGATTCCGGAAGGGATTGCATCGGGCACATACTTTGCGCGACTCACAGTGACGACTGGATCCGAGACCGAGATCTACACGCAGACGTTGGTGCACCAGCGATGACGCACCTGGCGTGGCGCCCGGCGATTTGGAGCAGCGGTCGCTAACGGCACGGTGTCGCCTCGGTCTACTGTGTAGATAACGCATTGATTTCAATTCAGGAGCCAGTAGCCTTCTTGTGCTTGCCCACACCATGGCTAGTACCAGTAAATCTGCACAAGCGCGACTGCATCGGCTCACGGGATCGTTATTTGTTACGCCATGCAGATGCGAGCAGCCTCACGGTGGTACAATTGCTTATCAGGTGTAGTGGCTCCAGCAACATTGCTGGTGACGGCGAATCTACCGTTACGCTGTGAGCGTCGCGACTGGAAACGCCAGAACAGAGGAGCTTGCGGAGTGGCAGCGTGGACGCTTGTTTAGGCCGCCACTGTGATTCTGCGGCCCAGTGCAGTCGCGCCAGCGGCCAGGGAATACCCAGGTTCCTACCTCGATCCGAACCCCGGTCTTTGTGACTCTCGGAGTGTAGTCGCTCCTAAAAAAGGGTTTATCTGGCGAGGTCTCGCGCGCTACATGTTTGCGCAGAGGGCTTGCGCAAATTCGCTGCACTTCAGCAGCGTGGCGTCTTCCATCAAACGGTGAAAGTCGTAAGTGACGCGCTTCTCACCTATGGTAACCTCAACTGCTCGGATGATAGCGTCTGCGGCTTTGTCCCATCCGAGGTGACGGAGCATCATCTCGCCAGAGAGGATCAGTGAACTCGGATTTACTTTGTCCAGATTGGCATACTTGGGCGCAGTGCCGTGCGTAGCCTCGAAGAGGGAGAGCCCGGTATCGTAGTTGATGTTGGCGCCTGGCGCTATACCTATGCCACCGACTTGCGCTGCCAGTGCGTCCGAGATGTAGTCCCCATTGAGGTTCATCGTCGCGATGACGCTGTATTCCTTGGGTCTGGTCAGGATTTGCTGCAGAAACGCATCTGCGATTACGTCCTTGATAATGACCCCCGAGTCTTCAATCGTATGCCACGGACCGCCGTCTAGAGGCCTGGCTCCAAACTCGTCATAAGCCACCTGGTAGCCCCAGTCGCGGAAGCTGCCCTCGGTAAACTTCATAATGTTGCCCTTGTGAACGAGTGTCACGCTGGGCTTGCCCATACTTACAGCGTGCTTGATTGCCGCTCGGACGATGCGTGCAGTACCTTGCCGCGAAACAGGTTTCAGGCCGATTCCAGATGAATCCGGAAACCGGATCTTACCGAAACGCTCAGGAAACGCCTCTGCGAGCAGTGCCTTGAAATGCGCCGTGTCAGGCTCGCCGTCCTGAAACTCTATGCCTGCATAGATATCCTCTGAATTCTCACGGAAAATTATCATGTCAACGTGCTCCGGCTGCCGCACCGGCGAGGGCACGCCACGAAAATAGCGCGTAGGTCGCACGCAGGCATAGAGGTCTAGCTTCTGCCGCAGCGCGACATTGAGGCTGCGTATGCCCCCGCCAACGGGCGTAGTGAGTGGCCCCTTGATGGCAACGCGATACTTGCGGATTGCCTGGAGCGTGCCTTCGGGTAGCCACTCCCCAAATAGGCGGTGGGCTTTGTCCCCTGCATAGACTTCAAGCCAGGCGATTTTGCGGCTGGTGCCGTAGGCGTGCGCTACGGCGTGGTCAAAGACCATTTGGGCGGCGCGCCAGATGTCGGGGCCGATTCCATCGCCCTCTATGTACGGTATTATTGGATTATCCGGAACGGTGAGCGCGCCCTGCGCGTCGGCTGTGATGCGTGTGCCCTCGGAAGGCGAAGGCTTCTTGTCTGTGGACATCAAATCATGTATGGGTAGTAGTGTGCTGTCACGCCGCCGCTAAAAGGCAAGACTAAGGCGCTGTTAGTTGTGCTCATCCCGTGTAGTGAGCCTAGGGCGCCGCTGCTGACGGCGTGCCATGCCGAAGGAAGCTAGGATGCGGTGCCGCAAACCACAATAGAACAATTATCCGGCCATTTTTATCCGGGTTGCGCCAAGGCAGCGAAGCTTGGAGCTGACAAGTTGCACGACCAACCATGCATATGCGTGGTGCGAGTCGGAGCATTGTGCGCACTGGCGCGCGAGTGCAGGAAGACCATTGCGGTGCAAGTGCTGCGTGGCCTGGAATTTAAACTGCGCGTGAGAAAGGCGGCTTCATTCGCGAGCAATGACGCCAAGGGTAGGAGCTTGTGCGCTACGCCAGCCCCAAGAATGGGAGAGCAGATTGCCTGCGAACGCGCTACGGCGAATGGCATCGCAGTAGAGTTACCTTCAACCTGAAGCGATTCTTGGCGCGTCAGCGCCTAAGAATCCCGGCTTCAAGAGTATGGCCGCTCGAGAGCAGTACGCATGCAGCGTTGCCGACATTATTTCTTGCGCCCGTTGGGCCGGAGTCATAGCCGCGTCGCGCCAGGTTTTTGCAGTCCTAAACATCAGTGGAAAAAGGCTTGCGTCCCTGAACGATGATTCCATACGTATTGCGGTGTCATGAGTAGCCGTACACTACTGCCCAGGGTTGAATTCTGCGATGCATCATCGGTACTTTGACTCGTGAAAACCAAACGCGCGCCAGCAAATCATTCTTTCAAAGTCCAGTGGCGACGCACATTCGCGCACCTGAGCGTGACCCATACGAGCGACTCGGGATCGGAATGAGCGGTAACAATGATGGACCGTTTGAACACTTCGAGGTCAAGCTCTGCGTTTCGCATGGCGAAGGAGTGGCGGCCTTCCAAAGTTGGATGAAGGGCGTGGAGCGGCACCAGATGCTGCATACTTACAGCTCTTGAGTACGATGATACCACCCGGCAGCTGACAATAGCAGCGGCAAACCCGCAGGATTCAACCAAGGATCTGCAGCCAGCGAGGCCGCCCGCTCAGGCACCAGGTGCCAATGAGCAGCTGAACCTGATCTACCATCGCGTTAACTCCCGGTGTCTGCATTGGGGGATAGCAGCCGAGGCTTAGCTACCGGTTTGCTGGAGGGCACTACGCGCCCGATTCGCGGCTTCGCGTGAGCTGCTGCCACAGGGTATGCACTCCGTAGTCCCTGGCCTAATGGCTCCGAAGCCCTGCACAGCTACGGCGATAAGATGCGCGTCCTTGAAGCCAGTCGCCGCTTCGAGTCGCACGCGGGTCCAATGGATCAAATTTGGATACGTGTCGTAATTTGGCAATTATTCGGAAGAGATAGGGAAGGAACCTTGCAAGAGTAAAGCTTATGGCCACCACGACAAATATCGCCGAGTCCGCGGGTACTATAGCGGGGCCATCCAATGGCCAGCAGGCCAGGACGCCCGAACAGATCTCCATGACGGTGACGTTCAACTCGTACCAGGGCGACCGCTACTCACACACGGACCTCGGTCTCTCCCCAGACGTTGTCTTGGGGATGTATCGCGGCATGCTTTTGCAGCGTCGCTTCGAGGAGCGGTCGGCGCAGATGTATGGAAGGCAGAAAATTGCGGGCTTCCTGCATCTCTATATAGGCCAGGAGGCCATCTCCACCGGGTCCGTACAGGCGTTACGCATCGGGCACGATACGGTAATCACGGCCTACCGTGATCACGGCATCGCGCTTGCTATGGGCATGGGAGCCAACGAGTGCATGGCGGAGCTTTTTGGCCGCATTGACGGCTGCTCCCAAGGCAAGGGCGGCTCCATGCACTTTTTCTCCAAGGAGAAGCGCCTCTTTGGTGGGCATGGTATCGTGGGCGCCCACATTCCCGTGGCTACCGGGATCGCATTTTCGCACAAATATAAGGGGGACGGCGGCGTATGCGTTTGCTACCTGGGTGACGGAGCGGTATGGCAGGGGTCATTCCATGAGGCGCTGAATTTGGCCGGCCTGTACGAGCTGCCGGTTATTTACGTGATAGAAAACAACCACTACGCCATGGGCACGTCGGTGGATCGTGCCGCCGCCGATGCCGACCTGTACAAGCAGAGCGTATCGTATGCGATGCCGGGCTCTGTAGTCGATGGCATGGATGTGTTCAGCGTGACTCGCGCGATGCACGATCATGTCAAGCTGGCGCGCGAAAACCAGCCCTCAATAGTGGAAATCCGCACGTATCGCTACCGCGGCCATTCTATGAGCGACCCGGGCAAGTATCGTTCGAAAGAAGAGCTTGAGGCCAAAAAGAACCAGGATCCGATTCTTCGCCTGAAATCATACGTGCTAGGCCAAGACTTGGCTACCAACGCGGAATTGGATGCGGTGGATCGCTCGGTAAAGCAGGAAGTAAATGAATCCGTCGAGTTCGCCGAAAGTAGCCCGTTGCCGCCGCTCGAGGCAATCTATGATCACGTGTTCACGGAGAAAGGGTTTCCCTTTCTCCGGTAGCGGGAAAGAGTTCAATTGAATCAATGAATACCTGATATGGCCATTCTGCAGTTGCGCGAAGCGGTCCGGGCGGCCCTGGTAGAAGAGATGGACCGGGATGCAGACGTGTTTCTTATGGGGGAGGAGGTCGCGGAATACAACGGTGCCTATAAGGTGAGCGAAGGCATGCGGGATCGGTTCGGGTCCGAGCGCGTGATCGATACGCCGATCAGTGAAAGCGGTTTTGCGGGCTTGGGCGTGGGAGCCGCGATGAACGGACTGCGGCCCGTTATTGAATTCATGACGTGGAACTTCGCTTTTGTAGCCATTGATCAAATCATCAACAATGCGGCGAAGATTCGGTACATGTCGGGCGGCCTGTTCAGCTTTCCGATCGTGTTTCGAGGCCCCAACGGGGCAGCCGGGCAGCTGGCTGCGACGCACAACTCTTCGGTAGAGTCGATTTACAGCTGCTTTCCGGGGCTGAAGGTGGTTTCCATATCCAACCCGGATGACGCAAAGGGGCTGCTGAAGTCAGCCATCAGGGACAACGACCCAGTAGTATTTCTCGAAAGCGAATTCATGTATGGGATGCGGGGGGAGGTGTCTGAGGAACAAGACTACCTGATCCCAATCGGCAAGGCGCGAATTGCGCGCGAAGGGGATGCGGTCACCATCGTGGCGCACAACAAGAGCTATTGGCGTGCCATGGAGGCTGCCGAGATGCTGGAGGCCGACGGGTACTATGCTGAGGTCATAGATCCGCGCACGATTCGTCCGTTCGACTGGGAAACAGTAGTCGGTTCAGTGAAGAAGACGAATCGCCTGGTGATTGTAGACGAAAGCAACCCGTTTGCCAGTGTGTCGTCCGAAATCGCATTCCAGATCCAGTCGCGCTGCTTTGACTACTTGGATGCACCGATCCGGCGGATCACTGCAAAAGATACCCCCGCCCCTTATGCGAAGAATCTGATGGCGTATTATCTGCCAAGCGCGGAAGACACGTATCGGGCCTGCCGCGATGTGATGTACTTAGACTAACCGCACACGCGAATAAGGACGTAGTGAGTATGCCAATAGCCGTAGAGATGCCCAAGATGACGGACACCATGGAGGAGGGTGTCCTGATCCAGTGGAGCGTGGAAGAAGGGGCGGATATTTCAGCCGGCGACATCATTGCGCAGGTTGAAACGGACAAGGCCACGATGGATATCGAGGCCTATGACGACGGCGTTCTCCTGCGTAAGGTGGCTGCCGAAGGGGAGGCACTGCCCATCGGCGCGCTCATCGCGGTGCTCGGCACAAAAGGGGAAGACGTTGAGGCATTTCTTGCGCAGCACAGCGGCGCATCCGAGGCGCCTGCGGCCGCAGCTGTGTCGGAATCCTCATCTGGGCCTACGACTCTGCCTGAGTCGGCGGAGCCTGCCGCTTCGGGAAGACTCAAGGTCTCGCCGCTAGCCCGGAGCATGGCGGCGGACCACGGTCTCAAACTTGAGCGCCTCCAGGGGTCGGGGCCTGAAGGACGTATCGTCAAGCGCGACATCGTCGCAGAGCTTGCCCGGCCAGCCCCGGCCACCCTGATGCCTGCGTTGGATCGCAGCTACGAGTCGGTGCGCATCACCCAGATGCGCAAAACCATCGCGCGGCGTCTGGCTCAGAGCAAGTTCACTGCCCCGCACTTCTACCTCAGCGTGGATGTGGACATGCAGCAGGCCGTCGCAGCACGTCAGCGCCTGAATAAGCAAGCAGAAAAGAATCAGAGCACCAAGGTGTCCTACAACGACTTGATGACGAAGGCCTGTGGCGCCGCCTTGGCACAGCACCCAATGGTAAACAGCTCGTATGTCCTCGAGCACAATGAGATAAGGCAGCACAGCGCTATAGACATAGGTATTGCAGTGGCGATAGAAGAGGGCTTGGTGACGCCCGTCGTGCGGGGCGCTAACCAGAAAGGGCTGTCCGACATCGCCAGAGAGACGGCCGAGCTGGCCATGCGCGCCCGTAGCCGACAGCTTAAGCCGGAGGAAATGGAGGGCTCAACCTTTACGACCAGTAACCTCGGCATGTTTGGCATTGAGCAATTCACGGCCATCATCAATCCGCCTAATGCCTGCATCTTGGCCATCGGAGCGATCCGTGACGTGCCCGTAGTCGAGGGCGGGAAGGTTGTGCCGGGCAAGCGTATGAAGATTACGCTTTCGTGCGACCACCGCGTAGTGGATGGCGCGCTGGGTGCCCGCTTTATGGGTACGCTGCGCGGATATCTGGAAGAGCCGCTTTTGTTGCTAATGTAGTCGGTGGCCAGGCCCCTCTGCAGGATAGTCCACCTGTCGGATATTCATGTAGGCCGACTAGCTTGTGCGGGGATTGAGAAAACACTCCTTCGCAGCGTAAACGCTGCTGGCGCGGACCTCGTAGCGGTCACAGGAGACTTGGTCCAGCGAGCGCACCGCTGGCAATACCGGCACGTGGCCGCGTGGTTGGCTTCCGTTGAAGCGCCACTGTTGGTTATCCCAGGCAATCACGACCTGTATTCGTGGATGTACCGGCCTTGGATGCGGGTGGCGGCGCCGCTTGGGCGATTCAAACGCATGATTGGCAGGGACTTATGCCCCTCATGGGAGGGGCCCGGCGTATCGGTACTAGGCCTGAACACGTCTACGCCTTGGACCATTCAGCGGGGTCGGTGCACGCCACAGCATGCCCGCAGCATTAGCGCACACTTTGATGCCAAGTCCAAGGGGACCTTCAAAGTGCTGGCAGTACATCACCCGCTGGCGGATGTGGGTATGCCTTTCCAGCGAGACGTTGCCGTAGGTGCAGAGCTAGTCCTTTCCGCCGCTGCACGGGTCGGTGTGGACCTGATCCTTTGCGGGCACTGGCACCTGTCGCTGGTACACACGGTGGAGATCGAGGGGCGAAGGATGGTTGTGGCCCTTGCAGGAACGGCCGCCAGCGGTCGATATCGTGACCCGCAGGCTGGGCTGAATGCGTTTAATGTCGTAGATCTCTACCCGGGAAACATGGTGCTGGAAGAGTGGCGATACAGCCGCTCTGAATCATCATATGAGGCAGGGCGTCGCCAGAGATTTACGCGCGTGACTGTTCCATAGAGTCGGCCGCCCGGATGAGTTGGCCCAAAGCTAATTCACTGCGTGCTCCCTACAGAACGCTAAATCCGTATCCCAGTGCGCAGCTTCCCATCACCAGCCAGGCCGCGCTTACCCGGTAGCGGAACACCGCCAACGCCGCGAGCCCGAACACCAGCCAAGGCTGCCATCCGGTAAGGACGCCGACCCCGAGCCTGATTGTAACAAAAAGCATCAAGGCCACAGCACTCACGTTGATCGCATCCAGAAATGAGCCCATCACAGCCGATTGGCGCAGCTTCGGGATTATGGGATTCAGCAGTAGCACGAATACAAACGACGGCAGAAAAATCGCCAGCGTTGCCAGCGCGCCGCCGGGCACCCCGCCCAGCAGAACACCGATAAATGTCGCTGTAGTCAGCACCGGGCCCGGCGTGACCTGTCCGATAGCGACGGCGTCAAGGAGTTGCTGCTGCGTAAGCCACTGGTAGTTCTGAACCAGGTCCCCCTCCAGAAAGGCCACAAGCACATAGCCACTGCCATACAATACACTTCCCACCTTCAGGAAAAAGAGGCCCAGCTTCCAAAGTGGGACTTCCTGCGAAGACGCCTGCCACAGCCAGGCCGGCGCAATCAGGCTGAGCAGATTGGTCGTGGGTGACCGCTTGGCGTAGAGACGCAGCCATACCAAGCCAAGTGCACCCCCGCCAAGGAGCGCCACAATTGGTGTGACCCCGAGCAAAAGCGCGGCCAGAATGCCAAGGCCGATAGGGACTAGCGAAGTGCTCTTGATCGCCGCCTTACCCAGGCGCCATAGCGCTCCCAGTATGACTGCTATTACTGCCGGCTTGATACCGACCAGAAAAGGTTCCACCTGAGGCAACGTGCCATAGCTGGCATACAGCCAACCCAGTGTGCCGGTCATAAGCGCAGCGGGTAGAATGAAACAGCTTCCTGCGGTTAGCAGTCCACTAAACCCGGCGCGCTCGTAGCCCACATGCATTGCCACCTCGGTGGAATTGGGGCCCGGTATCAGGTTGGTGGCACCGACGAGGTCGAGATAGTGTTCGCGCGTCAGCCACCTGCGCCGCGTAACGATTTCGTCTTCCATCATGGCGATGACCGCTGCAGGCCCGCCAAAGCCGATGAAGCCCAGCTTCAAGAAGAGGCGTACAAGGGGGCCAACGGAACTTTGTCACTTTATTTTTTCCAAGAGCCAGTAAGTACCCTTCAGACAGTCACTTACGAAAACTGTCTTTTTCTATAGCACTACCATTTCAGGGTCGTTTTGTGTGCGCCTTGTAGGTGTAGTTGTGAGGCTTGAGGCCCATAATCATGGCGATCTGGCGCTGGAGCGGACCTTGGTCTGCATCCTTCTTCAACAGAATGCAGGAGCGCCGGTCTGTTGGCAATACGGTCGTGATCCGGTGCCACCGGTTCAGCTCAAACTGCAGCGTGGTCCAGCTGCTGTGGAGGTCATACTGCTTCAGCTTCGTGCGAATGAGTTGCACCGCCTGATAGGCCAGTACCGAGAGGAAGATGTGTGTCCGGATGCGCTCATCCTTGCTGTGGTATAGGGGACGCATGCCCAACTCGGACTTCAGCGAACGAAACGTGCGCTCGATGTCTGCAAGCTTCCAGTATGTGCGTGCGATTTGCGAGGCAGACCAGTCCGTGTGGCTGGTATGCAGGATGTAGCCGCCCGATGCTTGCGTCTGCTGCTCAAACGCAGACAGGTGCGTAAAGGTGACCGCCTTCGCGTGCGTACTGTCCTTTTTGCGCAAGACATCGATCTTGTACTGGTACGAGACGCGCTTATGCCTTTCGAGCTCGCGACCGAGTCTGCGTTGCACCTTGTCGTATTCCTTGACGCAGCGGGGCTTGGAGAGTCCCTCGTGCAGGGTTTTCAGCGCAGCCTCGAACTTTGCGCGCCTGGTGTTCAGTATGCGATCACCGGTGGCCTTGCGTGCCTCGCTATGCAGGTAGACTTGCAGCGTTCCCTCTTGCTGCTCCAGGCGCCAGGCTTTGATGGAGACCCCGCTTTGTGTATTCCAGCACTCCTCCGGCGCGCGTTCAGGGGGTGGCGGCGCCTGCGTGCGCTGCACACAGATCCAATCCAGTCCCTTCGACCGCAAGTACGCCACATTGGCGCGCGTGGCTATGCCCGCGTCCATGATGACGGTCGCACGAGCGCCATTGAGCCGCTCCATGGCCTGTTGAAGCGTCTTTGGTTCGCTGGCATTGCCAGCAAGGACGGCTGCGCCACGCACAAAGCCGGACGCGTCCAGCATTAAGGCCAACGTCACCAACGGACAATCCGATCGCTTTTCCTTGCTTCGTCCATACGCCAGGAGCGCGCCTTTCTTGCGACCCGTGTAGAATGTGTTGGTCAGATCATACAAGATGAGCGTCTCACTAAAGCCCAACAGCCGCTGCGCATTGCCATAGAGTCCGTCCATAAGCGCTTCGCGCAGCGCATACAGCCGATCGCCTACCCGGTACAGCGTACTTGCGCACGGGGCCTCCAGCTGCACCAGCTCCAAAATGGCGGAGGCCTTCATCATCCACTGGTACGTATGCGCCTCACTTCCGGGCGACAACATGCGCCCAACCACCAGAACCAGGGCCATGCGAATAGCATCTTCTCGCATGCCCAGCGCGCGTAGCAGCGCCGTGAAGCCGAGTTGCTCCAAGGCTTGCAGGCATACGCGCTCGCCGCCGACCGTGCGTGTATCCGGATGATGCACTGCGTCGGTAATGATGGCGTCGCGGTCGTCGCGTCCGGCGTCCACATCGTAGTCCTTCTCACGCAGCCGGCGCACGATCTCGTCCACGGCGCATTCGATCTTCTCATCCTCCAGCGGTAGTGCGCGCTGTCCGCGCAGTGCCAGCTCAACCCGCTTGGTTACGGTGGGCCAGTCGGCTTCGGCAATGTCAAAGTCCTGTCCAAGGTTCAGGATGGTTTTTTGATTGGGCTGGCCATTGACACGTCGGCATTCGAGCAGTCCGTATCCGGTGCGTTGCGTTGCATCTTTGAGCTTGTAGACTCTCCTGCGGATGTACACGGCGCAGTCGTATTGGCCTGCGCCCAATATAGCGGGTGGGGGCGTTGCCTGTGTGAAGTATTGATGAATAACACTAAAATAGCACTACAACAGACTTCATCAATAATAACGGTTATAAACCCTATGAGTACTAGATGATAATCGAGTTAAAGTCGCCTATTTTAACCGTGCCCACACCTCGTCCCTCGGCAAAAGTGACAAACTTCCGCCAAGACGCTCAGACTTCATAGCGTGTGGCTGTGCCTCAAAGCCGTTTTGTGACTATCTATTTCGATGGTACATGCAACCTGTGCCAGTGGTGCGTCCGTTGGGTGCGCCGACTCGATAGGGCGCAGCGGGTTTGCACCCGCCCCATGGAGGAGGCCGGCTTTCACAAGAGCGATGGACTTGTGCTGGCGGATGCTTCCGGCGTGTGGCGCGCTTCGGACGCTGTACTTAGAGTCCTTCGGCACCTTCCTGGGCTGCGGCCACTGGCATGGATCCTTGCGGCGGTGCCGCGCCGTTGGCGCGATGCGGCATACCGATTCGTTGCCCGGCGCCGCTACGCATGGTTTGGCTGTACGGCCTGCCGCGTCACTTCTTCTGCTGAAGCAGCTCAAAGTAACGACGAATGAGCTCCTGGTAGTCGGGCGCATACCCGCTCTCCAAGGCATCCAGGAGCGCGCGGCGGAGCACCTCGTCCGGTCGTGACGCGTCCAGTGCATCCGGGCCCGCACGAACGATTCGCTCTCCCGTATGTCCTTCTCGCCTGCGCTGTTTGCCCCGTTCCTGCATGGCGCGCGAGGCATCCAAGAGACGCGTGAGGATCTGTTGCTGCCGCTCTCTAAGCTCACGGCTCGCGCCGAAGGCTCCGAGCTGTTGCACCGATTCTTCCATCTGCGCAGCGATCTTGTTGAGGTCGCCCGCAAGCCGCTGAGCTAGCGCGCTTTGGCGGCTCAGCTCTTCGAGCTGCTTTTTGATGGCTTGCTGCTGAGAAGCCATCTGCTGCATCCTTGCCTGCATGTCGGGCGTGAGCCGCTGCCCTTGCATCTGGCCGAGCATCTCCTGGATTTGCTGGTTAAGCTGCTGCTGCTGAGATGCCATCTGCTGCATCTGTTGGATCATCTCGCTCATGGACATACCTCCGGCCGAATTGTTGCTCGGAGAATTCATGAGCTGATCCATAAGGTCGCTGAGCAGCAGCGCGAGCTCGTTGAGGTTCGTCATGGACGTGAGCTGCTCTTGCGCGGCCTGTGAGCCGCTGCGCGCAACCATAGCGGCTATGGCGTTTTCCATGGCCAGCAGCGCAGTCCCGGTCTGCGTTTGTACCTCCCGTGTCATCTGCGGGATCTGGCGGGCCAGGGACTGAAGAGAATCGGCAACGGCAGTCAGTCCGTCGCGCATCACGCTTTGCTGCTGCGCAAATTCGCGCAGCAGCGGACTGTCGGTAGCCGCCGCAGTGACTTGCCGCCTTAAAGCCTCCTGATCATGCGAAAGGTACAAGATGTCGCTCAAGAGACGCTGGAGCGCCGCGAAGTTGATCTGCATCTGACTGCCTTGCATGCCACCCAGCATGCTTTCGAGGTCTTGCTGGAGCTGCTGAAGGCTTTGTTGCATCTGTCGCTGGCCGCGCTGGGCTTCCTGCATCTGGCCCGCCTGCATCTGCTCCGCGTTTTCCTGCATCTCCATGGGTAGCTCTTGCGCCGCCGTTTCGTCGCTCAACTGGTCCATAGCCTCGGTGGGCGCATTGCGCATTTCATCCATTCGGCGCGCAATTTCTTCCATCTTGGATTCCAGCGCTTCCATCTCTTCCTTGCTGCGCATCTGCTGCTCTGCCAGCGCATCCCGCTCCTGCTGGGCCGCATCCGGGTCCTCGCCAATCTCTTGATCGAGCTGTTCCTGCTCGGAAGCGAGATTTTCGGCGCGATTCGCAGCCTCTTCCAGCTTTTGCTGCACCTGGAAGTTCCTGAATAGCTCCAAGGCCCGTTCCAGGCGGTCACGGTACATTTCTTCATTGAAGCCAAACTTCTCCAACGCCATCTGCATCTCGCGCGGATTAAGCTCTTCGATAGCCTGTTGCAGCTTTTGCATGGCCTCCATGAGCTCGGGCGAGTTGATTTCTTCGGTGACCTGTTGCAGCTCCTCGAACATCTCTAGCGTTTCGTCGCTTACCAGGTCCTGCATGTCCTCTGCCGTCTCTTCCATGGTGGAAGCGAGGCCTTCGACACGCTCTTCGAGAGCCTTTTGTGCATCGGCCACACGCTCCAGCTGGCGCTTGTCGTCCCAGTCACCTTGCTGCTTTCGCCGCAGCTCGTCTCGCACTTCCTCAAACTGGGCCCGGATCCTGTCGCTTTCTTCCAGGAGCGACGCCATCTCGGATTCAGTGTCCTGCTGTGTGTCGCTCAGCCGGTCATAGCGCTCGGACACCGATGGGAGCCGGAGCCGGTGTACGGCGCTGCGAGCGGATTTGTAGCCACTTATCACATCATTGTCGCGGACCTCGGCATAGTACTCAATGACATCGCCCGGCACGATGTCGAGGCCCGTCGTGAGCCTGAGGTCCCAATAGAATTCCAGATGCTGATCCAATTCACGCGGCCGCGCAAGCGGCAGTGCCATGGCCACTGGCTCGGACATGACCTCATTGTATCGGCTCTCTGCCAGGCGCCACCAAAGATTGAGATCCCGAAACCCGAAGTCGTCACTCAGCTGTAGCAGGACGGTAGCCTGAATATCCAAGTCCAAGGTGGCGTCCGCAGCAGGCTCGCGGATAGTGACAGTAGGAGGGAGGTCTGCCAGTGGTGTGACCTGGTATACTATCGGATCGTGATTACGAATACCGGCTTCGTTTTCCAGGAGGACGTGATAGGTATCTTTTTCTCGCACGTTAAAGGAGCCTTCCGCTATGGCTCCTTTGGAAAGCGTGTCCACGGGTCCGCTGGCAAACACGAGATATGCGCGAGCCTCGCCGCCACGTACTTTGAGCTTGGCCTCTGTGCCAGGCAGCGCAAAGATGTCGCCCGTGCCAGGGGGCAGGACCTGGACCGGCAGCCCTGTATAGGCCGGGGCGACAAGCTCCACCTGGAGGCTGCGCACCACCGGCCGTTCAATGACCTCGATCCCGAACCACGACGTAGTGATGGCGCCGGCTTGAATTCGGTACCGGAAGGCCTCTCGCACATTGACCATTTCATAGCTGAAGCGTCCGGACGCATCTGCAGCAAGCGTAGCAGGTTGTGCGCGATCAGCCTGCAGCACGGCACTGGTCGGCACGTTGATACCGGTAGCCGTAGCCGTGATTACCAAGGCCTCCCCACGCACAATGGTGGTATCTCCCGGGGATACTATGAGCGCAAACGATGCAGGGCGCACGAAGAACACGCCCGGTGAAAAGAGGCGATGCGATGCATCCAAAAAGCTGGTCGGCGCCGCAATAAGAAATAATAGTAGCCCGGCTACCGGCATCGAGGCTAAGCGTCCCATGCGTCGGACGGGCTTAAATGAAGTAGCGTCTTCCAGGGGAATGCCATTCACGCGCTCATGAAGCATGCGCACCGCGCCATCGACCAAGGGTGCAGGCGCAGCACTCGCACGTCCCTCGCCGAGGTCCAGCAGGTTCAAAAGCCGATCCTCCAGCTCAGGGTATCGGTGGCTGACATGCTGAGCAACCTGGCGGTCCGGCGGGTGGGGCAGCATGCCTAGAAGGCGCAGGAGCGGGCGGGCCACCAAGGCAATGGTCAGTCCGCCAAGTGCCAGAACCAGCAGCCAAAAAAACAGGCTTCGCCAGGCTACCGCGACCCAAAAGAGGGCCTCAACCCCAACCAGCACAAGCAGCAGCGTGGCAACGATACCAGCAGTGAGGAGCGAGCTGTAGGCCAGATTCGCCACAGTAATTTGGCGCGCGGCCGCCTGAAGCCGCCCCCGCAGGATGACGAGGAGGTGCCGGGTTTCTTCGCTCATAGCACATTTGAACAGAGGGCAGTTCGGAAGGGTTTCTGCAGCCGAGCCTCACGGAAGATTTACCGCAAGACGCGCCGAAGGTGCGTATCTTGTTATCAGTCAAGATGTCTGCGCCGTATATGGACGATTGTATTGCCCTTATCCTAGGAGGCGGTGCCGGAACGCGCCTCTTCCCGCTGACAAAGCTGCGGTCCAAGCCCGCAGTCCCGTTGGCCGGAAAATACCGACTGATCGACGTGCCGGTGTCGAACTGCATAAATTCGGGCGTAGACAAGATTTTCGTTCTGACCCAGTTCCATTCCGCAAGCCTGAATGCTCACGTTTCGACCTACCGCTTTGATCAGTATCGCCGTGGATTTATTACGGTGATGGCCGCCGAGCAGACACGCACCTCGCTGAATTGGTTTCAGGGGACGGCCGATGCGGTGCGTCAGAGCATCCCACACTTTTCGGTCTACCGCCACGACCATGTATTGATACTTTCAGGAGATCAGCTCTATTCAATGGACTACCGTAAGCTGGTGGCCCACCACAAAGCGCACCAATCGGCTGTCACCGTAGCGGCTATTCCTGTTACTGCGAATGAGGCGACCCAATTCGGAATACTGAAGACGGACGAAAACCACCGCATCATAGAGTTCTACGAAAAGCCAGGGAACCTCTCAGGCAAGGAAAGCCCGGTCCCTGAAGCCATGGCTGAAGCCGGGCGTACGTACTTGGCGTCCATGGGTATCTACGTATTCAACAGCAAACTGCTTAGGGACACGCTTGACAGCCGGCCGGACGACCATGACTTCGGCAAGGAAATTATTCCCAACGCCATCGGGAGGCTGAAGGTGGTCAGCTATCCTTTCACCGGGTACTGGAGCGACATAGGTACGATGCGCTCATTCTTTGACGCGAACCTTATGCTGGCAAGCGTCGCGCCGCAATACGATCTGCGCAACGCGGCCATGCCGTTGTTCACCAATGCGCGGATGCTCGCGCCGGCTGCCCTCGAAGGCGCGCATGTGTCCGGCTCGCTCATCTCAGAGGGGAGCACCATCGGTCGCAGTACCATCACGAATTCGATCATCGGGATTCGATCGCTTGTTGGCAACGGTACCACGATCAAGCATGCCATCGTCATGGGCGCCGACGACTATCCCATGCACTCCCACGACACGCGGTACCTAATCGACGGACCGCCGGAGCCTGGAATTGGCGACAACGTATATATTGAGGGAGCCATCGTGGACAAGAATGTTCGGATCGGTCAAGGGTGCGTGATTCGAAACACAGCTGGTGTGCAGAACGCGGACGGTGACGGCTACCATATTCGCGATGGCATCGTAGTAATCCCAAAGAACGCAGCGATTTCTGCAGGTACCATCATATAGGCAGCAATGGCACGATTTTCGCTGGTTATACAGTAATTGGTGGGGAAGTGCGCCCAAATTCCAAGGATTCATGAAAGGATATGCACTGGCGGTGCTGCTGCTTGTGGCGGCTGGCTGCCGCATGTACGGTAGTGACGAGAGCGTCCAGGCGCTGGAGGACGGAATTCGTCAGGAGGCCGCTGCGCTGGCTGCGGCACGCGATGAAGTCAAGCTAAATGCAGCGGCGTTGGAAGCATTGGCGGAGGATGACCAGGCGCTAACGCTGTTTGCGCAGCGCCTGGTAGCACTGGGTCGCGACTATGACGCCTTGGTGGAATTCCACCGCGAAACAGCGGCGCGCGAGGGCGGCGGGCTTCTTGGCAACAGTCCTCTTGTTGCGTGGATAGGGCGTGACCGCTATCGGGGCCTGCACCGCACATACGGCGCCATGATTGCAGAGCAGCGCGTACTGACCGACCGTTATGAAGCGTTGAGAAGCGACATGCAGGTCTTTGCCACCGGCTCCGTTGCAATGGTTCCACAAGAGGTTGGACGGTACCAGATTGCACCCCAGTTTTATCGCCGACTTGAGCATGCCGCGCAGCGCCAGGAATTGAGTGACATTCTGGCCAGCATGAACGCTGGGCCATAGTGACCCCGTGGCGCTGCGAGACAAACTGGAAGGCACCTATGACGTGGCGACGAACGGGCTTGTGCCTGCTATTGCTTTTCTTGAACGTTGGACTGACTTGGGCGCAGACCCGGGACACACTAGTCCATCACAAGCTGGGCGAAATCATAGTAGAGCCCGACTCTATCGCGTCGTTTATCCACAACACCGCGACGATCCAGCGGGTCGGCTTGGCCGCGATTGCCAAGTCCGACGCGGCTTCTATTGACCGCGTCCTGCGGAGTGTGCCCGGTGCACACCTGCAAACAAACTCGCGCGGCGAGACCCTTGTCTATTTGCGCGGTGCAGGGGAGCGCCAGGTTGCAGTGTTTTTTGACGGGGCGCTGCTAAATATCCCTTGGGACAACCGTATTGATCTGGGCTTGGTGCCGGCCGAGGTGGTTGGAGAGATTACGGTGGTAAAGGGGCCACCACCGGTCGCATACGGAACCAACGTGATGGGCGGTGCGCTGAATCTCACCGCCCGCAGCTTAGAATACGAGGGTCAGCACTTCAATGCAGCAGGGTTGCTGGGCTCCTACGGAGTCAAGCAGATTCGTGCCCAGTATTTGCGTCGTAAGGGGCGTTGGGGGTACGGGGTGTTCAGCGGGTATTCTGAGCGGGACGGCTTTGGAGTTCCCGGAAGGGCGGAGGTGCCGTATGGCCAGCCTGATGCCGATGTGCGAACCAATACGCACCGTAGAATGTTCTCCAACTATGGGCAGCTGACTTATCATCCTGGTGGCGAGGCGCGGGTCGGGCTTTCGATTCTGACGATTTCCGGCGAGAAGGGTATCGCGCCCGAGAGCCACAACGACCCTCAGTTTGCCAGGGTTCGGTACTGGCGCTATCCGTCATGGCATTCTACCATCTTCATCCTCAGCGGCCATTTGCCACTAGGGCAGCGCGGTGTGACCCTCCGGACTGCGGCTTGGGCCAACGTCTTTGGCCAAACGATTCACCAGTACCAGAGCGTTGATTACAGTGCGCTGGCAAAACGGCAGGAAGACGACGACTTTACGCAGGGCATGCGGCTGTTGCTGTTCGCACCCGCCGGACAAGGGGCGATCACCGGTGCCTTCAGTATGCTTTCTTCAACTCATCGCCAGGTAGATCAGGAGATCAACGACGCTGCGCTGCTCAGACAGAAATTTCGGCAGAATATTTATAGCGCCGGTGCAGAGTATTCCAGATCCGGCACGGTTACTTTTACTCTAGGAGCAAGCTTGGACGGCGTATCTACGCCAGAGACCGGCGACAAACCACCCAGAGGACCCGCTCGTACTTATAGTGTTATGTCGGGGTTGTCAACCGAGGCGATTCCTGGCGTTCGTGCGCGAGTATCTGTGGGTCGTAAGGTTCGATTCCCGACGATGCGAGAGCTGTTTGGCGAGGCGCTGGGACGCTTCCTGGTTAATCCGGCCCTGGGTCCTGAGCACTCTGTGCTGTCCGAGGCAGGGGTCATGTTGGAGCGCGATGGGCTCTTGGTTGAGTTGGTGGGCTTCTTCAACCGCACCTACGACACAATCGATCAGCGTTTGGTGGCGGTCGAAGGAGAGGAAAAGCCGCGCAGGCAGCGCGTGAACATTCACGGCAGCCGTGTCATCGGTTTGGAGTCCACGCTGAACGCCAGAATCGCAATCGGGGTATCGCTCCAGTGTAACATTACCAGCCTGTACGCGCGAGGCCGTACCGACGCTGGTCGCTCCACGCGTCTTGCCGAAAAGCCTGGCGCGCTAGCACAGTGCACAACGGGATACACGAATCCCAGAGGTTTTTCGATGGAGACGGAGTACGTGCTGACGGGCAAGGCCTATGGCCTGACGGACAGCGGAACGCTGGCGCCACTTCCTAAATCCAACGTTGTGCATGCGAGGATTGGGTATTTATTCTTGGTCAAAAAGTGGGCCCCTGAGGTATTCGTCCGCGTGAACAATGTCACCGATAGTGTCACTTTGTCACAGCTGGGTCTCCCTGGACCAGGGCGGGAAATTCGCGGCGGGATGCAGGTTTCATTCTAGCCCTTGATGGTTCTTGCACGCACTGCGCTGAAGGCCTCTGTGCGCAACGCAAAGAGGGGTTTTACCTTGGCCCAAGTGCTCTTGAAGAGGTCGCTCTGACGATACCGTTCTAGCGCGTCCAGGTTGGTCCAGTGGCTGTAGGAGGTGAACACGTTGGGAGCGTCCACATCCTGCCACAGCTCAAGGTGCTCGCAGCCAGGAAACCGTCGTATCACTGGACTTGCCGCATCAAAATGGGTCAGAAATGCCTGAACTGTCTCTGGCTGAAGTGTCAGGCGGACTACGCGAATCAGCATCACTTCGGCATGCAGATGGCCAGGAGGTCACGCGTACTGCGCGCCTGGCTGGCCGCACGCTCGGCGAAATCTTCTCCGTCAGACGCGTAGATGATTGCGCGGCTGCTATTGACAATGATCGGACCGGACGCAGCTGCGGCGATGTCAGCTGCCAAACCACCTTGCGCACCAAGGCCCGGGATCAAAAATGGCAATGTAGGGCAGATAGCACGCAGTTCGCCGAGGGCGTCTGGGCTCGTGGCTCCCACCACCAATCCGGCGGTGCCCAACGCGGCCCTATCCCACATGGCGGCGCGGCGTGCAACAAGATGGAAAAGACGTTCCGAACCCCACGGGATTTCCTGAAAATCCTTGGCACTCTCGTTAGACGTGCGAGCCAGCACAAAGGCAGCTTTGCCCGCATATTCCAAGAAGGGTTCTACGGAGTCATGGCCCATGTAGGGGGCTACGGTACAGGCATCAAAGTTCAGATCCTTCAAGATCGCCCTTGCGTACTGACGCGCCGTGTTGCCGATGTCGCCGCGCTTCGCATCGGCAACGGTGATGGCGGTCGGCGGGATGCACTGCAGCGCATGGCGGAGAACCGTGTAGCAATCTGGGCCCAAGCCTTCGTAGAAAGCAAAGTTCAGCTTATAGGCGCAAGCGTATGGAGCGGTAGCCCTGACTATGGATTCATTAAAGTGCATCACTGCCTGGGCCCGCGTGCGCGCCTTTGACACACATGCAGGCATCAACTGCAAGTCAGGGTCCAGCCCAACGCATAGCACGGAGTTGGTCGCGCGTTGTGCTTGGTAGAGACGGTGGCAAAAGCTGGTCATCGGGAGAGAAACACCTGCTGCGCGTGGAAGGTACGTCACCGGGCAGTGTTACAACACTGGCGGCTTCAAGCTACCGATTCGTAGATTACGAGTTCATCCTAGCATTCGGCCCATGAACGTACGACATGTACCCTCCGCGCTTTCGAGACGCCATTTTTTGCAGCGCGCAACCATGAGCGCTGCCGTTGCTGCCGTACTGCCAAGAGTCAGCGCAGCCACGGACGACGAAAAATACTGGCGCGTGGTGCGAGATCAGTTCCCGATTCGGCGTGACTTCACGCTGATGAACGCCGGCAACCTTTGCCCGTCTCCGTACAGCGTGAGTGCGACCGTATCGTACTACACGCGCAGCATTGATACGGATCCCTCCATGCAGAACCGCAAGAAATTCGAAGGGCTGGCCGCGGACACGCGGACAGTGCTGGCTCGCTACGTCGGGGCGGACCCAAGCGAGATCGCAATTGTGCGTAACACCACCGAAGGCAACAACCAGGTCATCACGGGGCTTGATCTGGGCCCGGGGGATGAAGTGGTAATTTGGGATCAGAATCACCCGTCCAACGCAGAAGCGTGGGGCGTCAGGGCTGCGCGGCACGGGTTTTCCGTCCATCGTGTTTCTACACCCCACGCGCCGGCAAATGAGGCGGCACTCTTGGCACCCTTTGCAGAGCGGCTCTCGGAGCGCACGCGTGTCCTGGCGTTTTCACACGTGTCCAACATCAGCGGGGTGGCCCTGCCTGCGGTGCAGCTCTGTGCCATGGCCCGGGAGCGCGGAGTTTTGACGCTTATCGACGGAGCACAAACCTTTGGCGCTCATAGGCTGGATCTGCATGCGCTCGGCTGTGACTTCTACACCGGAAGTGCGCACAAGTGGTTCATGGGCCCGAAAGAAGGTGGCCTGCTTTATGCGCGCCAGGAGGCCATTTCGCAACTTTGGCCTGCGGTAGTTGGCGTCGGCTGGAAAGACGACCTCACGGACGCCCAAAAGTTCGAAACGCTTGGCCAGCGCGACGATGCCATGATTGTCGGCATCAAGCGGACGGTGGAGTTTCTGGAGTCGATAGGGCGAGATGTCGCAGAAGCCCGCACACGTGCACTTGCAGCTGCACTCAAGCGTGGCATTGCCAACAGCATTGGAGGTGTCACGTTCAAGACGCCTCATGCGGCGGCACTAAGTGGCGGCGTTGTCGTGTTTGCACTGCCCGGCATGGACCACGAAGCTGCGTTCGACTCGCTGTACCGCGATCACAACATCGGCGGCGCACTGATCGGCGGGGATCATCTGCGACTGTGCCCACACCTCTATAACACTATGGACGAGGTCAGGCGTGTAATTGAAGTGCTTGGGCGGATGGTATAACGTATTTTCCTTCAGGTTATCAAATGGCTGGCAAAATGATCAAAGAGCCAAGCTTCACCATTGGGGTAGAGGAAGAGTATCTGCTGGTTGAGCAGGACACTGGCCGCCTCATCAGCGTGGCGCCAGAGGGTTTGCTCCAGGATGTGGAGTGCATCATTGAAGGGCAGGTGTCTCCAGAGTTCTTCCAGTCGCAGATTGAGGTCGGCACGCGTGTGTGCCAGACAATACACGACGTGCGCAGGGATCTGGCTCGCCTGCGACGCGCGGTGTCGTCAGTGGCCGATGAATATGGACTGGCGATTATTGCTTCGTCAACGCATCCTAATGCCTCGTACGTCACCCAACGAAATACAAACCGGGAGCGTTACGAAATCCTTGCCCAGAATATGCAGGTGGTTGCGCGCCGAATGGTTATCAGCGGCATGCATGTCCATGCTGCCATTGAGAATGATGAATTGCGCATAGACCTCATGAACCAGACGACGTACGTGCTGCCGCACCTGTTAGCGCTAAGCACCTCGTCTCCGTTTTGGGAAGGGTCGGATTCAGGCTTGATGTCGTACCGCATCGCGATATGGAATGAGCTGCCTCGCACTGGGCTTCCGGAGTCATTTACGAGCTACGCGGAGTTTCAGCGGCATGTCGACATCTTGGTCGATGCGGGCGTCATCGAGGACAGCACGAAGATCTGGTGGGATATTCGACCCAGTGGGCGTTTTCCAACACTGGAAATGCGCGTGGCCGACATCTGCACGCGCCTGGAGGATGCGGTATGCATTGCGGCCTTGTACGTTTGCTGGCTGCGGATGCTATGGCGTCTAAGGCGTTCCAACCAGCGGTGGCGTGCCTATGCCAACATGCTCATCTATGAGAACCGGTGGCGGGCGCAGCGCTATGGCATTGATGGGACGCTGATCGACTATGGTCGCGGCAGGAAGATTCCCTACCCCCAGCTTTTAAATGAGCTGTTGGAGCTTCTCGAGGAGGACGCGAAGCATTTTGACTGTTTAGCGGAAGTCAATCATGCTCGCACGATTCTCAAGCGCGGCACCAGTGCACATTGGCAGCGAAAGGTCTTCAGCGACGCCATCGATGCAGGTGCTTCCAAGGATGAAGCGATCAAGGCCATAGTGGACATGCTGATCAAAGAGACCATGCACGGCATTACGCCGCTGAAGCGATAGCTGGCTCCACGCCTCACCCGCGCATCTCTTCACGACTACGAAGGGCAAGCCCGTCTGGTCCTAAAGCTCGCCCGAGCGCTCATTTTACAAACCGGCGCTGCTGTGCTTAAGTGGAGCCGCAGACTTCGACAAGTGCGCATCAAGGGAGTTTGCAATTGGAATTATATGCGATTGTTGGAAATTGACCGGAACGCTCTACTTCCGCGCAAGGTAAAGTATTGAAGTCACATAACTTATGCATATCGCTCCGTGCGCATCCGAAAGCCACAACGCCACCGGCTGGAAGCAATGTTTCGCCATCTGACATGGCTGCGCACTAATGCCGTGCAGCAGTGCCGCAATCAATATGCGGCCGATAGAACTACGCCTTCCGCCGTCGACCTGTACAGGTGAATGGCGGAGCTGCGCAGCCTTGATGAGTGCAAAACGCGATGAGGTATAACATTTCAACGTAGCGCGCTCAAGCGCGTGCAGCTGGGCAATCACAAATTCGACTACAATCGCACGGGGCTGCCGCACTTTGGGCGCATGCGCTCCAGCGAATCGGGTGCGACGAAGCCAAAGTGCAACGGACAGTTCTGAACGATCCAAGTCAAAGGCTTGGGAATGCTGCGCTTCAAAGGCACGCGTGGAGCGCTGTTCGCCAGGTACGCCTCGAGCAGAATCCCCTCGGCACGGACTGTGAAGTACATGTACGTCATAGATTTACAGACGCCGCTCAGCAACCGGATGCGCACAGTCCCATCGGCATAGGCCTTGGCGTGAAGGCTGCTTGCACGCTGTCTGACGGCGCGCAGTATGCACCAATACATATTGATGGCGCAAAGCACAGCTGTGCGCAGAAGCGCCTGTCGCGCGCGAAACGTCGCAGCGATACGCGCCGCAAAAGAAAACCAGCGCTGGCGCGCGAGCGCCGACGAGTTACGGTGAAATGCATCAACGCCACGCACCGCATAACCATGGCGATTACTAGCCCAAGTTTACCGTGCGCCGTGAAAAGGCGCTTTCCTGTGGCGGGTGCGAATCCCGCCCAACATCTGTCGCTCCAGTTGGTAGCGGCCTCAGCGTACTATGGAGGTAACGACATGGAATGAAGCACTGGGGTTAACGGGCTACGTGAGTAGCTTAGCGACCATGCGGGCCGGAACGTGAGTGAACGCTGAGCAGGCCCCGAAACGGGTGATGCGAGTGTCGACCTTCCGGTAATATGGGGAAGACCGCTGCGGCTCGGGAAGCGAGCGACAAAGGCACCGAGACCGACTCGCCGGGGTATTGGCGCTGGCACGCATGGAAGATCAGGAGAGTTGCAACACGGGAAGCCCTATTGGTGGTGTGGCACGCACTAACTGGAAGCTCTTTGAGCCAGGCCAGGCTGATAGGGTGGCGGAGTGGCCCGTAGTACTGAAGACGCGGGGTAATGCCCGTCGAGGGAAGGGACTCCCTACCATTTTGTCAAGTACGAAGCAAGAAAAAAATGTCATTCAAATCGAAAAAAAAGCGCAAGCCCCAAGCAGGCTCTTGGAGACTGCGAATGATGTGTCATTGCACGTCTGACTCTGGAGCCATCGCTCAATGGCGAGGGCTTGGAAAGGTCCGTAGCCTCCTTTACTGCGCAGCGGGCATCGGTTATTGTCCATAGGCTTCTGATATGATCCTTCAACTTTGGCCTTGAGGCCGGATGAGCCAGCGATCAGGCGGCAGCAGTCCTGCGACCGGAATCGAAGAGTGTGCCGTCGCGCAGCATGGCGCAGGCGACGGCCAGCAACCGGTCTGCGACCGAGCGCAGGGCGCGGCCGTGGGTGTGGCCGCGCTCGCGCAAGGCGCGGTACTTGGCCCGGCTGATGGGATCGTGCTGGACGGCCACCCTGCTCCAGTGATAGACGGCGTTTACCGTGCGCCGTGAAAAGGCGCTTTCCTGTGGCGGGTGCGAATCCCGCCCAACATCTGTCGCTCCAGTTGGTAGCGGTCACAGCGTATTGTGGAGGCAACAACATGGTATGAAGCACTGTGATTAACGGGCTACGTGAGTAGCTTAGCGACCATGCGGGCCGGAACGTGAGTGAACGTCGAGCAGGCCCCGAAACCGTTGATGCGAGTGTCGACCTTCCGGTGATATGGGGAAGACCGCTGCGGCTCGGGAAGCGAGCGACAAAGGCACCGAGACCGACTCGCCGGGGTATTGGCGCTGGCACGCATGGAAGATCAGGAGAGTTGCAACACGGGAAGCCCTATTGGTGGTGTGGCACGCACCAACTGGAAGCTCTTTGAGCCAGGCCAGGCTGATAGGGTGGCGGAGTGGCCCGTATTACTGAAGACGCGGGGTAATGCCCGTCGAGGGAAGGGGCCGCAGGTGCGGAGCGGTGTTCAAAGGGTGAAAGGCCCCGGAAAACAAATGGCATAGCCTACAATCCGATCAGGGTCGGTGAGTCCAGAGACACCACATGCGAAAGTGAAGGAGTCGTAGGCTGGTCGTATTTCGTGTGATGCTGGCGTACGGGGTTGCCAGGGCGTAAACAGGCCTGTCAACACGTTATCGGAAATGTTGGGTGGCTGCAGGGAGTGTGCTAATCCCTGCGTAGTGGGAGCCCGATGTGGCAGGTTAAGCGGTCCGAGTGCGAGTTGCATGATCCGCCTGGAGAGCCGGGTGCGGGAAAACCGCACGCCCGGTTCGGTGAGCGGCGGGAGGAAACACGGTTATGGAAGCCGGACTGAGGCCCGGAGCGAAAGCGATGGAATGACCACCGGATCCTAAGGCAGGTGCGCCTCCCGCCGACTCTACAGGCGGCGTTGGCAGGCCCGTCGGCGGACTACGCGCCATATTTTGCCGGATCGTCGGGTGACCGGTGCGACGCCGGATAAACAGCGCAGGGCCTGGTAGTCCCGGGAGCGGATGGGGCCCGATGCCTCCGAGAGCAGTGTCGCCAGGACAACGTGCCCTACACCTGGCAGTGACGAAAGGATCGCGGCGTCACGCGGCGTACGGGGTTTCCCAGACGGGGGCTCCTCGCTGTCAGCGGGCCCCTTTTCGCTGTCGGAGGGGTCCTTTTCGCTGTCGGAGGGGTCCTTTTCGCTGTCGGAGAGTCTTTCGAGGATGGCGGCAATGGCGCACTGGGCACCGCTGATCTGCTTCGCGACCAACTCGAGCCGCTCTGCAAGGTATCGGATATGAGAGGTTGCGGCCTCTACGACGCCGGGGGCAACGGTTACGGCTTTGGCACGCAGCGTCTGGATAACCTCCTCGGCTTTGAAGCGCCGTATGCGGTGTTTCTTCAACAACTTGGCCACAGAGGAGGGTCGCACCCGGCGGGCAGCCGTTGGCGTGGGCGCGAGCTTCCAGAGGGCCAGCACCCATGGCGCGGAAAGATCGGCCTTGAGTTCAAGGAACTGTGGGTAGTAGCGCCAGAGCTGGTCGCGGAGGCGGTTGGTGAGGCGGGTGC
Source organism: Rhodothermales bacterium (assembly GCA_965262785.1). GTDB lineage: Bacteria > Bacteroidota > Rhodothermia > Rhodothermales > Bin80. The sequence goes on along the minus strand of OZ253559.1, from coordinate 3,095,562 downwards.
GCTCGGCGGTCAGCTCATCGGTCATGCGCGACCATTCGCGCAGCTCTACAATCTCGGCATCCAGCGGATCAAGCGCGCGCAGGCAATCCGGATCAGTGCGGACCGCGTCTGCCAGTACACGAGCGTCCCTACGGTCATCTTTGGCGCCCGCAGGCGAAAAACGATCCCGGAAGCGATCCAGCTGCTTGGGATTGATGGAAAAGACCTGAAACCCGCGCTCGAGCAGGCTGTCTACGACCGGGCCGTGAGGCGTCTCGATGGCGGTCGCAACGTGCCCGGCCTCGCAGGGTGCGCAGCCGAGCATCCAGTCGAGCATTTGGCCGATCCCCTCACCGGAGTGCGGGAAGGCCTTCTCGCCGAGGACGGTGCCGTCAGAGGCGAGAACGCAGGCCTGATGGGACTGGGAGCCCCAGTCAATGCCAGCAAAGATGGTCGGTTGAGAATGCGTGGATATGGTGGTTACCTCCTTTGTGAATGATGAGTGATGTATGACTGCGAGTCGCCGTGACGTTCCATCAGTCCCTGTATCGGTGCTCCAAGGCACGGACTCCCTACGGGGGGTATGTCACAGCACTCACCCGGGGCACAGATCCCGCCTAGGCGCTCGAAGCCGCAGGGGGTAATTGGTTGCTCCCGGGGAGTTGACTCGTGCTGACGCGACGCAAACGGAGCACAACGTTTCGTCGAAAGCAAGAAAAACGAGCTGGCTAAGTTTGGGATCATAGACTGTTAATCATGACTTCCGCCTTCTCCACCCCATAGATCACTCTACCGACTTACTCCGTTAAGCATCACGAACAAGATACAGGGCCGCAGGTGCGGAGCGGTGTTCAAAGGGTGAAAGGCCCCGGAAATAATGGCATAGCCTACTATCCGATCAGGGTCGGTGAATCCAGCGACACCACATGCGTAAGTGAAGGACCCGTAGGCCAGTCGCATTCTATGCGATGCTGGCGTACGGGGTTGCCAGGGCGTAAACAGGCCTGGCAACGCGTTATCCGCGGTATAGGGTGGCTGCAGGGAGCGTGTCGCTCCTTGCGTAGTGGAAGTCCTATGCGGCAGGAGAAGCGGTCCGAGTGCGAGTGGCATGATCCGCCTGGAGAGCCGGGTACGGGAACACCGTACGCCCGGTTGTGTGTCCAGTCAAGGCTGGCATGTTCAGCAGGAGTCAGTCCTGCCAGAGTAGAAATCAGAGCTCTGTAGCTTGGGTAGCATGGAAGCGGGAAACCTAATTCATGAAGCCTACCGACACGGTCTCCGTAAGGGAGACCGCGAGTCATCGGGCCGTAACGAGAGTAAACGCATAGGTGGCCTCGAGAGTATATCCCGAAGGTCGAGCCCTCAACCGATGGGCGAAGACAGCACGGGCGGTCGAAATCTGATTGGGACGACCGCACCGCTTCGGCGGGGTGATAGCGACGGCACGATGACAAGGACATGCCGAGCAACTGGAGAAGCCCTCCTCGCCCCGGTGAGAAATTGCCGGAGGAAGGTAGGTACTATAACCGGTGGCACCGGGAAGTGTACCGAAGGCGAGAGGGTGGCGGAGAGGTGCGTAGTAGCGATGAAACGGGGTAATGCCCGTGGAGCGAAGGCGCCTCGCTGCTGGTATGTTTTCCGACAATAAAGGGAGGCACTGAAGACATGAAAGAGGCTACTATAAGCCTGCAGGACCTGAGGAGGAGAATATACCGCAAAGCCAAGGCAGTACCAGAGTGGCGTTTTTGGGGCATGTACGTGCATGTCTGCAAGCTGGAGACGCTGCAGGAGGCGTATCGTATGGCGAAGCGCAACGACGGTGCCCCCGGCATCGACGGCATGACGTTTGCGGCCATTGAGACGACCGGCTTGCAGAGGTTTCTGGAGTGCATTCAGCGCGATCTGATCCTACGGTGTTACCAGCCCTCGCCATTGCGTAAGAAGCGGATCCCCAAGGGTGGCGGTAAATTCCGCACGCTGGGCATACCGACGATACGGGATCGCGTGGTGCAGGGGGCGCTGAAGCTGATTCTGGAGCCGATCTTTGAGGCTGACTTTCAGGAGGGATCCTATGGATATCGGCCAAAGCGTGCGCCGCATGCTGCTGTACATCGAGTAACTTCGGCGGTAGTCAAAGGAATGACCCGGGTCATTGATGTGGACTTGGCGTCGTATTTCGATACGATTCGTCATCACATCCTGCTCCGACAGGTCGCGCTCCGTGTTAAGGATCGTGACATTCTGTGGCTACTGAAGCGGATACTCAAGTCCGGTGGCAAGAAAGGTGTACCTCAAGGGGGCGTCATCTCGCCGCTTTTGAGCAACATCTACCTCAATGGGGTGGATCGGATGCTGGAGCGCGCGAAGGCAGTCACCCGCGAGAAGGGGTATTTCCATATGGAGTACGCCCGTTTTGCCGACGACCTGGTGATCGTGGTGGACGGCTACCGCAAGTGGCGGTGGCTGGAGCGAGGCGTGTACAAGCGCCTGTTGGAAGAGTTGGCCAAGCTTGACGTTTCATTGAACGTGGAGAAGACGCGGAGAGTGGACCTCACCCAACGGGAGAGCTTCACATTCCTGGGTTTCCGCATTCGTCGGCATAAGACGAAGCGGGGCCGTTGGGGCGTATTGAGCGTGCCTCGTATGAAGGCTCGTACAAAGCTCTTGCGGCGACTCAAGGAGGAATTCCGACGTTTCCGATCACAGCCGGTGGAACGGGTAATTGCTCGCATCAACCCAATACTGCGGGGATGGGTGAATTATTTCCGCACGGGGCAATCGAGCCGTTGCTTCGGTTACGTACGTAACTGGGTCGAGCTTAAGATCCGGCGCCATCTGATGCGTGCCCGCGGACGAAAGGGTTATGGGTGGAAGCGGTGGAGTAGGCGGATGTTCTACGAGCGACTGGGGTTGTATGCTCAGTGGCAGATAGAGTACTACCGGCCGAAAGCGCGCCCACGCCAACTGCGCATGAACTTTGCGGTGTAATCAGCAGGTAAGCCCGGTGCGGGAAAACCGCATGCCGTGGTTTGACGAGGCGGGGCCTGGAAACGTGATTCATGGGAGCCGGACTGAGGCCCGGAGCGAAAGCGACGGACAAGCCACCGGACCCTACGGGTTGGCGCGCCAGGCCCCGACCCTACCGGTGGGCGGCGGGAGGAAACACGGTGATGGAAGCCGGACTGCGGCCCGGAGCGAAAGCGACGGAATGGCCACCGGATCCTAAGGCAGGTGCGCCTCCCGCCGACCCTACATGCACTTTTCACAAGGCCTTTATATTCAGGGACATACGTCACCCTTAAATGCCTCTTCTGGCACTACAATGGATTACAGAGGGACTGTTGGTACCGCCGATCAGACGACGGTTTTCTTCGTGGAGAGGGGCTTGTAATCTATTCCCAAAGCGTCATAGATCGACCGGAGCTCGGGGTCGGGCTGTGCAGTTGTGCGCACATGGAGCGTTCGCCCGTCGCGGCACGGGAACACACTGGTCGTGCGCGCTTGTCGCTGGAGGATGCTTCGAAGCGTCGTCCAACTGGAGCAGACCCCTTGGCTACGCAGGCGAGTACGGATTACCTGCACGAGCTGATACGCGATGACCGAGATGAACAGATGCCCTTCGGCGCGCAGGCCTGTCGAGTGGTAGATGGGTCGTAGACCCAGTTCCGACTTCAGGGTTCGGAACACGGCTTCCAAGTCGGTGAGTCGGATGTAGGTGCGCCACAACTCTTCGTCGGTCCAGTTCACCAAATTGCTGCGCAGGCAGTACACGCCTGGATGCGTCGCCATGGACCCCGGTAGCAGTCTCTGCTCCCATTCAACCGTGCGCGCGCGCTTGCCGCTTTCGTCAGGCTGTACCGTGATGGTGTAATGCTGCCCAATTCCTCCGTATCGCTCCTTCAGCCGTCCGAGGCGCTCAGAAACTACGTCGAGGCGCTTATGCGTGCGCGGGCGGGAGAGCCCGTCGGACAGTTTCTTCAGGGCCTGCTCAAACGCGGCGGTCTGCCGTGCCACTATGGCTTGCTCCTTCGCAGCCCGGGACGCAGAGTAGCAATAGAGCCGCACCTGGTCGTCCTGTACCTGCCGGTATAGGGATAGACGCTCACCACCGGCCGTCGTAAGTGTTTGTGCTGCCTCAGGATCAAAGACCCGCCTGCGCTCCCGCGCGACCACGATGTACTGGTACTTCTGCGCCTGCAGCCATTGTATACGATCTTCGGTCGCTATGCCCCGATCCATCACCACGAGCGCCCCCGGACCCGCCTGCAGTACCTCCAGCATCTCCTCTAGCGTGCGGTGCTCCCGCACATTGCCCGCGAAGACCTTGCTCTTGCGTACGAAGCCGCTCCCGTCCAAGACCAGGGCCAAGGTCAATAAGGGGCAATCGCGGCGCCGCTCCTTCGAGTGACCACGCTTTGCCTTGTCTATGTTGGCCCCGGTACCCTCCAGAAATGTGTTGGTAACAACGTGGAATCAAAAGCGCCACTCCGTCTGGATCGTGTCATTGCCCGGCCTTCACGGCGAATAAGTTGAAAATGATCATATACGTGTTGTATCTTATGATACATGAAGCGAGCGTCCCTAACCGAACGCGCCGCGCGCGTGGCCACAGCCCAAGCGCTCTGCCAAGAGCACAGCGCTACGGAGGTGGCGCGCATGCTGGCGGCCCGGTACGCGCTCTCCAGAGCGCAGGCTTGGCGCTATGTCCGCGCGGCGCAGGAGGATTCGTCTCTGGCTCGTGCCGAGGCCACCGCGCCCCTGAACGTCCGGATCCCTGCGGCCTTACTCGCGCGTGTGCGGGCCCGGGCGCGCCATACGGGCGTGAGCCTCGGTGTATTGGTGGCGCGGGCCCTGGCGCGCTTGTTGGACAACGATCCACCGTGAATGGGCCCCCTTCGCCTGTTATCCGTACCGAACCGGCTGGCGCATCAACGCCTGGAGCAGGCCTACGCGCTACTGGTACACCACCGAACCTCACAGCGCAAGACAGCGGCGCATGAAGCACGAAGCACAAAAGATTGCGGCAGCCTACGTGCGCGTCTCGAGCGAAAGTCAGCGGCGGCAGCAGACGATTGAGAGCCAGCTCGAGGCGGTACTCACCAGTGCGCATGAACTGGGCTGGACCATCGCGCCGGAGTTGATCTTCACCGACAACGGCTACAGCGGTGCGAGCCTGGATCGTCCCGGTCTGGACGCCCTGCGGGACCAGGTCGCCCAAGGTGTGCTTGCGTATGTGCTGGCCTTGTCGCCGGACCGGGTCAGCCGCAAGTTTGCCTATCAGGTACTGCTGCAGGAAGAGTTCGAGCGCTATGACACGAAGCTCGTGTTCGTGGAAGCGCCCGAGGAGGCGACGCCGCAGCAAGTGCTGCTGCGTCAGATCCTGTCCGTATTGTCCGAGTATGAACGTGCGCAGATGGCCGAACGCTCGCGCCGAGGCAAGATTTATCGGGCACGTCAGGGCTCCCTGAACATGATCAGCCGGCCCCCGTACGGCTATGACCTGATCCGCAAGACGGAGACCTGTGGAGCACAGCTGGTGATCAACGCGGCCGAAGCAGCGGTGGTATGTCTGATTTTCTCGCTGTATATCCAGAAAGACGGCACGATGACGACGGTAACGCGCAAGTTGCGCGCCTTGGGCTACGTGCCCCGGCATGGGAAGCATTGGAGTATATCCACGGTGGCGGTCATCCTGCGCAACGAGGCCTACATTGGCAGGGCCGCCTACCAGAAGACGATGAACACGGGCCGTCGGGCTCGGCGCAATCGCATCGGACGCAGCAAGAAGGGGGCCGTCCGGCGTTTGAACGGGCGCACGACTCGTCCGCGCGAAGAATGGATCATCCTGCCGGTGCCCGCCATCGTAGATGAGCAGACCTTCCAGCGTGCGCAAGCGCAACGCAAGACGAACCGGCGCTTCTCCCCCCGCAACACGCGCACGCCTTCGCTCTTGCAGGGACTCTGTGTCTGTGCGCAGTGCGGGTATGCGATGTCACGCCACGCTCCCAAAGGCAGGCGCAACCATTACTACCGGTGTTTGGGGACCAACTCCTGGCAATTTCCTGACGGCGCGGTCTGTGACAACCCTTACGCCAATGTCCAGGATCTCGACGAAGCGGTGTGGAATGCGGTGATGGAGGTGCTCAAGAGCCCCGACCTCATTCAGAACGAGATTCGTCGCCGCATCCAGGCGGCCAAGGACCAAGGTCCTGTACAGCGCCGTATGGACGAATTGCAGAAGGAGCGCACCCAGTGTGAAGCAAAAAGCCGGCGGCTGATTGACGCGTACCAGGAAAGTCTGCTCAGTCTGGATGCGTTACGTACGCGAACCGGACCGTTGCGTACGCGTCAGCGGGCGATTGAATCCGAGCTCAAAACGCTGCAGGCCCAGGAGCTGGACCGCTCGACAACCCTGACGCTTGCCCATAGTGTGCAGCAATTCCTGGCGCGGATGTCCGAAGGCGAAAAAGCATTGTCCATCACGGAGCGTCAGCAGCTGATTCGACTACTGGTTAGCGAAGTACGCGTCGGCAAGACCGACGTCACGGTGTGCCATTGCATACCGCTCACGCCTTCAGCAGATCCCGACGCCGCACCAGGCTCCAGTCCGCCGCCGCGATCGAGCGATAGCGCCACGGAACTTTTGATTCCACGTTGTGGTCAGATCGTAAAGCGTGACCGTTGGACGCGCAGCAAACAGATCCAGCGCCTGCGTAAAGAGGTGCTGCTCTATGGCTTGCTGATGCCGCACGAGCAGGTCGCTTGCCCGATAGAGGTGCATGGGTCCCATCGCTTCATAGGAACCGCCCACAAACTCGTCCAGGCCACTGTTGCGCTCCAGCCAATGCTTGGTGGCCCGTTCACTGCCCGGCTGCGCCAAGCGTCCGATGATGCTGCCAATGGCAGCGCGCCGCATGGAGGGGGTCATCTGCAGCCTGTCAAAGAGCGTGGGCATCTTCAACTGCTCCATAGCCCATAGCCCTACGTGCTCCACGCCCACCGTACGCGATCGGATCGTCTTGATGGCGTTGGCATTGACCACACGCCAGTCTGCCACGGCCCCGTTGCGGTCGGTAGGCTCGATCACCTCCGCGCCACGCGCCGCCAACAGGGCCGCGATGCGCTGCGCTTCGCCTTCTATGTGAGCGGACAAGTCCGGCCATAGCTCGAGCTGTCCCATCAGCACCGTCTCAATACGCTGGCACAGACATCGCCAGTGCTTCTTATCGACCTTGAAATGTGCGCCGAGATTCAGCAGCGTCCGTTGTCGCACCCGGTCTCCCTCCCGCTTGGCTTGACACAGCCGAAAGGTGTAGTAGCGCGTACCGTCCGCTCCGGTACGCGTGAGTGCGCGGCGTATAAACATAGTAGTGTACGGCGTGGTTGAGATGGCCCTGAAGCCAATATAGTCACCGGTCGCGGTGTATACAACCACGTAAGTACGATTATGGCACTACATTATTAGATCTAGTTTAAAATGTTCAGAAGTGGAGCGCCACCGGCGCATACAGACACCAAAAGTGTGCAAAACAGGTCGACATAGAGTTCAAAGTGGGGACCTTTCCCTATATTTACTCGTTCGAGCTACGAATTCATTTAGATCTGAGCGTCCAAATGGTAAACCCGGGCTAGAGACCATAGCGCAAATCTCGTGCTGGAGGACTTGAGGCTCGAGCACTTGACGGTCCATGGAGGCTTCAGGAAGCGCGGGCTGAACCGCGCGATGCTGGCGCAGTCGTTGGGGCAAATCAGTACGCAGCTTACCTGCAAGGCTGAGAGCGCTGGAGGCAAGCTGGTGAAAGTATCGCCGCACCACATGACGCAGACCTTCCGCGCGTGTGGCGAACGTCCTGCAGAATCTATCGGCTTGTCGGGGCCCACCTTTCGTTGCGCAAACTGCGGTCACGCCGAGGGCTGGGAAGTCAATGCGGCCAAGAGCATTCGTGCAACGGGTCTTGCGGTCTTGGGCTGGCAGGGACTGTTGCCAGCGTGTCGAGCGGAAGCGGCGCCAGCTGCCGAAAGAAAGCCTCTGAACAAGGTTGCTGTATGGCCTATGCCGACATTTTCTCACGACGTAGAATCGCAAAGCTGCTCAACTATTCTATGTGAGTCCCTTCTCTTATTGGTCAATAACCGGTCATCGTCTCAGGTTGTCGGATGCGAGTCGATTCGACGTTTCTTGGCGGAACCCATTGCTATTTGTTTCATTCCTGCATTTGAAGTCCTCTTAAGACTCAGCCCTATGCATTTTGCACCTAGCTTTGCCCAGAAGCTTCCATTGCTTCTCCTGCTTGTATTCGTCGGCCTACCTTTGACGAACAGTGCGCGAGGGCAGTTGACCGTTTTGGTTCATGCTGGCACCAGCCACTCGACCCTCGTTAGGAATCCTGCCAGCCTGCCTGGGCGCGTGCCAGAGAGTGAATTTGGCTATCGAATTGGGTACAGAGCTGGGGTATCGGCTCTCATGCAGCTTGCGCCCAATATTGGATAGCAATTCGGCGCAGCTTATGCGCAAAAGGGCATTCTCTTTCGACAGGTTTTTCGCGACTTGGATCTTGACGATTTGTCCCCTTCCGTATTAAGGGTTGCACAAAATATCGACTACTTCGAATTACCCCTGCTACTTATGCTAAGCCGCAACGTGCAGGACAAGCTATCGCCTCACGTCACTATCGGTCCGGCACTCTCCTTTAGAGTCAACTGCGGATTCAGCGAGATCACCAAGCACACGCAGAGAGGAGCCGCCATCACGCGTTCTGAACCTTGCGTCGACAGGAGAATCCTACGGGCAACGGACTTAGGGATAGTGGGCGGTGCCGGCATAAACATAGCAACGTCAAGTTCGTGGTCACTGTCACTAGACATCCTGTACAACTTTGGACTAACATCGATCTACAAGAGCGAGCGGGGGTTAGTGCTTGACAGCGAGTGTGTATTCTGACGAAAGTGCCAGGGTAATCTGATTTAAAGTTACCACCCTGCAGCCATGTGGACGCGCTGGGTTAGATGCATGTTTTCGGAGGTTGAATTGAACGAGTTTACGGATTTTATTGATGCGTGTGGGCTGGCGTTTTCAGCAGTCGTTTTCGCATCGATTCGCCTTTGAGTTTGATGCGGTAGGCGGGTTGTACGAGCCGGTCGAGGATGGCGTCCGCGAGCGTGGGGTTAGGCATGGTCTCGTGCCAGTGTTCGACCGGCATTTGACCGGTAGCGATTGTGGAGCGTTTCTGGATCCGGTCATCGAGAATCTGAAAGAGGCATTCCTGCTGCGCGCTCGTCACACTTTGCAGGCCCCAATCATCGAGCACGAGCACATCCAGCCGGGACAGCGTGTGCAGGACTTGCAGATAGCGGCCGCTCGCGCGGGCGAGCGCGAGTTCTTCGAGCAGGCGCGGCAGGCGGTGGTAGCGGGCCTTGAAGCCTTCCAGGCATGCCTTGTGGGCGAGGGCACAGGCAATGAAGCTCTTGCCCGCACCGGTGGGGCCGGTAATGATCACATTGAGATGGTGGCGGATCCAGTCGCAACTGGCCAGATCGAGCATCAGCCTTTGATCCAGCCCGCGCGGCGCGCAAAAGTCCAAATCTTCGATGCAGGCCGCCTGGTGCAAGTGCGCGCGCCGCAATCGAAGCTTCAGGGCTCTGTTTGCGCGGGCACTGGCTTCCCGATCGACCATGAGGCCTATGCGCTCCATGAAGCTCAGCCGGTCGCTTTCGGGCTGTGCCAACTGATCACGCAGCGCGTTGGCCATGCCGTAGAAGCGAAGTTGTTCGAGTTTGTCAATAATGGGATGGTGTAGCATAGGCTCAGGGCGTTTCAGGTTCAGGGTTGGCAAACAGTGATCCGTCGGCGAAGTAATCTCCGCCGCGAAGGTTTTCATGCAGGATGGCTGGGGGATTGGCCGCGGGCGCTTCCCGCAGGTCACGCCCGCTCTTAAGCAGGGCAGCGACACTGGGATAGTTGTAGGTGCCGAGCTTTAGTGCAAGGCGACAGGCCGCTTCCAGGCGCTCCTTCGGATAGGTGTGTTGTAGCCGTACAAGCCCCATGATCGTGCGGTAGCCGTGCTCCGGGCGCTTGCGGTTTGCCAGGATTGCAAAGGCCAGCGCCGAGGTATCAGGTCCAATCTTGCGGGTCTGGTCCAGGTGGTATTCCTGATCGATAAACTGGCGATGCCCCTTGGGCATGTGATCGTTATGTGTGCTGCGCTGTCCCCGCTGCCGCAAGCGCGCATGAGCGGCGATGAGCTTTGACTTCAGGAAGCATTCCACCACGTTTTCCGTGATGCAGACATCCACTTTCTTGCGCGCATAGCGGTAGGGGACGCTGTAGTAGGCGTGGTCCAGCTGTATGTGGTAATCGATATGGACGGTCAGCTTCTTCCAGTCCCTGTAGGTGAACGGCACGGCTGGCAGTGCACGCATGGCGGGCAAGTCGCGCTCCACAAAATGACTGCGTCGTGAGCCGGACTTTTTCTGGAAGGGCTTGTCGTTAAGCTCTTCCAGTAGCGGGGCAATCGCTTTATTGAGCTCCGCAATGCTGAAGAACCGGCGATCGTGGAGCTTCGCCAGAATCCACCCCCCGACCAGCTTCACGGCTTGTTCCGCTGGGGCCTTATCTCAGGTTGCCAAATGCGAAGCAGCCGGAATCATCGTTAGCCCAAGCCAGCGGATCATCCTTGCCGGATGCCGGACGGCGGCAGCATGTCGCGGCGGCCGGCTCAGATGACCAGGTGGAAGTCACGCATCCCTTCCATCCATGGCGCGGACGCAGATTCCCGCGCCAATACTGCCTGACGACCGGCAAAGTGCAGCTGGTGCGCTGCATCGTGGATGAGGACACGCTGCGGTGCTTGCCCAGAGCGTGGACAGACTTGCGCGTGGTAGACGACTTCGAGCGGGCATCGGCGGGCCGTGCACTCTTTCGGGCAGACGATCTTGTGGCACTGAGGTCGCTGGTGGACACACTTCTGGATGATCACCATTAATTCAACATATGATCAAGAATTACGCAACATTACTGCAAATGAAGCGTCATATAGCTCCAATATATCGCTGTTCTGTGCGTATTGTTGTCGCATTCCGAAGCAGTGTGTATATTCCATGGTGATCAATACTTCTGACGGTATGCCCAACAACAAAAGCGAACGCCTACGCAAGTCCGGAACCCTCAACCCGCACCCGGAAGCGGTCTCCGATCCCCTGTTTGAAGGCAGCCCCTTCTTCGATCCGCGAGACCTCCTGCAGGTCCGCTACGAGATGATACGCTCTCATAAGAAAGACACGACCCTCGAAGAGACTGCGGCCCGGTTCGGCATGTCCGTACCTACCTGTGTGCGCGCAAAGCGCGCCTTCCGGAAAGGCGGCCTGCAGGCCCTGATTCCGGGGCGCCGCGGGCCACGGGGACCCCGCAAGATCACCCCCGAGATCCTGGATTTTGCCGAGGACTACCGGGCCACGCATGGCGCCGTCAGCGTCCGCAAACTCGCCGAGCTGATACGCGAACGCTTCGATGTGACCATCCACTTCAGCGGCCTTCACCGGGCGCTGTCAAAAAAAAACTCCGGAAAGCGCTCATGACGCAGTGCTCGATTGCCAGGACACCCATCGCTATGGCCGGTGGCGCCAGCGGTGGCTCAGTGGCCTGCACAGCCAGGCCATCTCCATCCTGTGCCACCATGGCCTGGCGCGCGCGCTGGTGCTTACTGCACGGGTGCCGGGCATCTATGCTCCGAGCGTGCCTGCACCCATCGCACCATCAGCTCCACTGCTTAGGCAGGCCGCGTCCATGAGCTGCCATCTCATCCACTCATTGCGTGTTGCCTATGCCCAGACCCTCATCCCATAAGATCACCGCCGACCATCTCAACCGCCGGGCCTGCCTGTATATCCGCCAGTCCTCGCTTCATCAGGTGCAGACCAACAAGGAAAGTCAATTCCGCCAGTATGATCTGCGCAGGCGCGCCATTGCCTTGGGCTGGCCCGAGGACCGGATTGACATCATAGACGAGGATCAGGGCAAGTCCGGCGCCACCAGTGCCCAGCGTACGGGATTCCAGGATCTGCGTGCGCGTGTCGGCGCCGGAGAAGTAGGCATGGTGCTTAGCCTCGAAGTATCACGCCTGTGCCGGGACAGTGCCGAATGGCATCAATTGCTTCGGATCGCAGCCGTGGCGAAGACCCTCATCCTGGACGAACATGGCATCTACGACGTAAGTGACATCAACGATTGGATGCTGCTCGGGCTCAAGGGGCAGCTCTCGGAGTACGAACTGCGCGGCATACGCGAACGCATGGTCGGGGGCCAGCGCTCCAAGGCGCTGCGCGGAGAGCTCAAGCTGCCCTTGCCCATCGGGTTGGCATACACCGATGCAGACAAGATCGTATTGGATCCGGATCAATCCATCACCGAAGCGATTGCCTTGGTATTCAAGACCTTCCGGCGACTGGGATCAGCCATGCAGGCCACCAAGTGGTTCCGGCGACAAGCGATTCGCCTGCCTTCGCGGCCCCGCACGGGTAGCGGTGAAGTGCACTGGGGCGTGCCCAATCAAAACCAGATTCAGCGCATCCTCCATAATCCCCGCTATGCCGGCTGCTACGCCTACGGCCGTACGAGCACGCGCACACGCCCGGACGGGTCCGTGCAGCATACCCGCGTGCCCATGGACCAGTGGCTGGTGTGTATCCCTGATGCCCATGTGCGGTACATTGACTGGGAGGAATATCTGCACAACCAGGAGACCCTTCGCATGAACGCGGCGAGCTTCCTTCGAGGGGCCGAGCGTATGCCGTCGCCACGCAAGGGGGCGGCCTTGCTTCAATCCCGGATCATTTGCGGCCTGTGTGGTCACAGGATGCGCGTGAACTACAACTATTCCGGCTGCAGGGATACCAACTGGTACTATCTGTGCAAAGAGAACATCGTTCGCCGCGGCACGCGTACATGCCAAAGCATGCGCGGGGACGTGCTGGATGCGGCGGTATGCGGCTTTGTTGTCGCCGCGGTTAACCGGGAGAACCTGGCGCTTTCCCTGATGGTGCGCGAGCAGCTGCGAAGCGACTTTGCCACGGCAGACCGCCAGAGAATCAACCATATCGAAGGCTTGCGGCACCAGGTGGATCTGGCCCGTCGCAGGTACATGGAAGTGGACCCGTCGAACCGCCTCGTGTCCGCGACGCTGGAGGCCGAATGGGAAGCCCGCCTGAAAGCCCATGGTGAAGCCGTCAGAGAACGAGAACGGTATGTAAAAGCCCAAATGAGCATGCCCGATGCCGAGTTGGACCAGCGCATCCTTGCGCTGGCCAGCGACTTTGGCAGGGTGTGGGAAGCGGCCGGTACCACCAACGAGGACCGGAAGCGTCTCTTGGGACTGCTCATCGAGGACATCACCGTGACCCGAAGGGGATACCAGGTGGCAGTCGGATTGCGTTTGCGTGGCGGACGCACCCACGAGCTACCTCCGGTAGAGTTGCCCCGACCCCGCGTAATGGTCATCCGTCGCGATGCCTCGAAGCAGGCCCTGGCCGAACTGGACGCACTACTTGAAGCAGGCTACGATGATACCCGAGCCGCCCAGGAGCTGGACCTGCGCGGGCACCGCGACAGCCTGGGAGGACGGTTCAACGCAAAACGCATTCGCAACATTCGCGTACGGAATAACCTGCCGGGAGGAATCGAGCGGCAACGCGAAAAGATGCGCGCACAGGGGTACAAAACCGCCACAGAACTCGCCGCCGAGCTCGCCATACACGCTGCCACGGTAGCACTGCGAGCCCGGGAGGGCAGAGGCATTGACCTCCACCAGATTCCTGCCAGAAAGCGCGCCTTCGCAATGTACAGAATCAGCCCCAAAACACAAACCACACCCGCGGCCTCATCATGAATCCTACAGATCGCATCCAGACTCCAAAGACTTGTCCCGAGGTTTTCGAACGCGGGCGGGCAAAATGCTGGTGTCGTAGTAGGTAGCGAAGTCCTGGTAGGTTGGATTGAGCTCTGGATCGTAGCGGTGCGCCTTCTTGACGGCAGCCTTCAAATTGTCACAGACGATCGCCTTCGGCACAGCGCCGAAGTACGATAAGGCGCGCGCGTGCGCCGTGATCCAGCTGCACAGCGATTGATCCGGGACGGCTTCCGCATACGTGAAGTTGGAGCAGCCCAGCGTGGCTACGAAGATCTGGGCCTTGGTAGCCTTGCCCGTGACCGGATGAATGAGGTTTACGGTGGTGCCGGCAAAGTCCACAAACAGCTTGTCGCCCGCCTTGTGCTCCAGGCGCATGACCACCTCCTGAGACGCGCTCCACGTCTTGTAGAGTGCGCAGAAGTGGCTGTAGCTGTAGCCGTCCGGGAAGGCGGCATGGTACGACTCCCACACCATTCGTAAAGTGACATGCTTCCTGGACATTTGCTTGTTAACCGCCTCCCAGTCCGGCTGGTACCGGGCCTTGGCCGCGGACCGGGACTCCGGAAAGAACATCGCTTCCAACACATCGTCGGTGAGCCCGTCCGGCAGCGGCCAACGCAGTCCCAACACCTCTGCACGGCAGAGGTATTTGCGCACCGTGGCTCGGGCAAGATGCAACGAGTCTCCGATCAGGCGCTTGCTGTAGCCTTCCCGGTGATAGTAGCGAAGTACGTCTCGGATTTGTCGCATGGAGGTTCGTGCTTGGGGCATCGTTGTGCGCTCGTTTGGTGGAAAAGCACAACGAAAGCCCTCAGGCTTGGCAAAGCTCCAGCGCCCCACAAGACGCCCTGATTCGATAGAACACACCCCGGCAAAATCCGGCCGCCAGGGGTGGCACTTTCAATCAGATTAGGGTGGCACCTTCAATCAGACTGGGGTGGCACTTTCAATCAGAATATGCAAGCGAGGCAGGGAGCCGTGCGTTGTCGATTCTAGTTGGCATCGGATTCCCCTTGCGATGGCAACGTAAGCCGCCTGGCTGATTGCGCCAAGTCCTTTAGTAACCCGAGCGCCTGTGGGCAAGGGCAATTCCCAAGACTAAAGTAGCCTAGTGGCCAATCTAGCCTGAATTTCCGCGGAGCGTTTAGTAGGTGCACTTTTCGCAGGCCTTTTGCGTGATTTTGACTTCTATTACCGGCCTAATGCCGTCTTGTATACATAGTGCTTGTGAACGTATGAATAGATAACCACTGATATAGCAGTATATTTCTGATACGCTACCACACTGCCACTCTCAGCGAGATTGTCGTCTTGCGACCCTGTTACAGCACTATGTGCGTCTAATATTCCCCAGTTCCGCCCTTAAACCGGAATAATATGCCGCTTACAAGTATCTGGTCTTGATTTTTTAGTATGCTGTTACTATATTGGTAATGACTTCATACTTCATACCTTACGATTATGCGCCTGTCCAACTTCTTTGCCCAACCCGACGGCCTGCCCATGAGGCGGTACGAAGCCATCAGAGCCTACCTCCATGAAGGATGCTCCATAGATGAAGCCGCCAAGCGAGGCAACTATACTCCGGGTTCCTTCCGCAACCTCCTGCGACGATTCAGAAAACAGCCCGCTGCCGACTTCTTCTGGCCCCGACCCGCCGCTTCGACTCCCGCAGCCAAACCCCCTGATCGCCGAGCTGCCCGCATCGTCGCCCTCCGCAAAGAGCACAACGCCTCCATCTACCAGATCCAGCAGC
Source organism: Rhodothermales bacterium (assembly GCA_965262785.1). Classification (GTDB taxonomy): domain Bacteria; phylum Bacteroidota; class Rhodothermia; order Rhodothermales; family Bin80. The sequence goes on along the minus strand of OZ253559.1, from coordinate 3,079,926 downwards.
TTTTGCGCCAGGAAGGCATGTCGGCCAGCCTGGGCTACATCCAGAACGTCTTCACCAGAGAAGGCATCCAGCGCCTGCCCCGCCGCCCGCCGCATCAGCGATCTCCGGTGACCACCATAGCCGACAGGCGAAAGCTGGACCTCGCCTCGCGCACCTTTCACACCGACTTTGCCGGCCTTTTTCTGTTCGCCTTCGATCTGGCTCGTATGCAGCTTGATCCGATGCTGACCGCCGCAGGCATGCCCGGCACACGCATGATACCGGCCGGTTGTGCGGTGCGCTCCCTGTTGGCACTCAAGCTGTCCGGCATCGGTCGGCCTTCCCAAGTCATGGCCGAAACCCTCGATGAGGGCCTGGCCCTCTTTGCCGGTCTGAACGCCATTCCCAAGCGCACCACGTTGACGGAATACTCCATCCAGGTGGATCCGACCTTTGCGGGACCCCTGATGCACCAGTGGTACCATGCTGCAGCAAAGCTGGCCGATGCCCTTGGCCCCGGGCGGTCCATCGACCTGGACTTCCACACCATTCCCTACCACGGCGACCAGGCGCTCTTGCAGAAGCACTACGTCTCCAAGCGTAGCCGCCGCCAACGCGGTGTGCTCACCATGCTGGCACGCGATGCCGAGGCCCGCGTCTTTTGCTATGCCGACGCTACGATTCGCAAGGAAACGCAAAATGACGCCATTATGCGCTTTGTCGACTACTGGAGAGCCCGCACCGGGCAGGTTCCGGGAGAGCTGGTCTTCGACAGCCGGTTCACCGTGTACGCCAATCTGGCCAAGCTCACCGCCTTGAACATTGAATTCATCACGCTACGGCGCCGGCATGCCGCGCTGATCGAGCACATTAACGCACTCGACCAGTCGGCCTGGAGGCAGATTCGCCTCAAAAACATTGGCCGCGCTTACCGCACGCCACGCATTGCCGACGAGGTCGTAAAGCTGCGGGGATACCCCTATCCCCTACGGCAGATCATCGTCAAGGGTCTGGGGCACGACAAGCCTACCATTCTGATCACCAACCAGATGAAGCGGTCGCCCGCACAGCTGGTTGACCGCTACGCCCGGCGCATGATCATCGAAAACGTCATCAGTGATGCCATCGACTTCTTCCACATGGATGCATTGAGCTCCGCGGTACCCATGCGGATCAATGTGGACGTGCAGCTGACGGTCATGGCCAGCGTGCTCTACCGACTCCTTGGCGCACGCGCAGGCGCAGGCTATGAAAAAGCGGAATCGCGCACGATTTATCGCGACCTGGTGCGCCATAGTGGCAAGGTCACCATCACCGAAGACGAGATCCTCGTCCAGCTGCGCGCACGAGCCAGAGCCCACTACTTGGTCTCTGCGGGATACCCCGAATTACGCGAGCGCATCCCCTGGCTCGGCAACAAGACGCTCCGCGTACAGCTATCGAAAAGACCCTGATTGTCACAGGGCTAAATTGCCGCGGTAATTGAGGCTAGCCTTGGCAGGCAGGTGGTCCTTTTCTGTCTGCGAGTCGGCAAGCGTGCATGTGCAGCCGGAAATTCGGACGCCACACGTGTTGCGTCACTGCCGGAGCTCAACGGGCATGTACTTCCGTGCGTCTGGACGCCTGCGGAAGGCAGGCTAGCGCCTTAACACCTCAAACCGAGCCGAAACACGCGCCTGGCTGCCAAATAGGCCATGGGCGCCATTGACGTGCGGCAGAGGATTGGGAATCTCGCCGGGAGCAAACGTGGAGCCGCCCTCCTGGACGGCGCGGGAGCGCTCAAAGTTGTATAGGTTGTCATCCAGCACATTCACATGGACGATGTTGGGCCCAAAGAAGTTGATGCCAACCCACGGGTAGCGCAGGTTCAGCGTGCCATCATCATTGACTTCGTAGTTGTCTTCGTTGATGATGGGTGATGGGTTGACACGCAACTCCTCCAGCGATTCGCCCTCTCCGCCATTGAACCGCTCCTTGGCAAACGGCACGAGGTTTGACTCAAATGCGTCTATGGCCTCCGTAACAAAGATGAAGTAGCTCTGGTCTCGCCCAGGGTAGTGGCTAGGTGTTATGCGGAAACGGAGCTGATTGCTGCTCTGATAGACTACCTTAGTCTGCGAAACACTCGCAATGCTGAAGGTGTCGGGTACCACTGTCGAAGCGGTGATGGTCTGCGTAGAGGTCGCTGGCTGGATCGTCAGGTCGTACTGGTGGAGCGGCAGTACAGGGTAATCGTAGTTCCTTGGAATGTACACGCCTGGCACATCTATGAGCTCTTGATAGCGCACGGTTTCGTTGGCAACTGCTCCCGTCACAATTACCGTGACTTGGGCACCAGGCTCGGCGTGCGCCTCGAACAGATACTGCTCGTCGATGTCGCCAACCCTGCTTAAGAGCAACGGAGGCAAAGGCTGCCCCGCCACCAAAATGGACTCCACGACGAAGACCGTATCCAGCTGCTGGTTGCTGGCCGAATCGCAACCTGTTGCTACAAGGGCAAACAGGATAGGCGCGAAGAAGCGGACCGTGCGCAAAGTACCGTCAGAAGGTCAGGGAGAAAGAAAGATTCGGCAACGGGATCGGAATCTGCGGCACTTCTGTCTGATCAATCTCGCCGTCCTCTTCAAGGTCATAAACGATAAACCAAATGTTGCGCCGCTTGTAGGCGTTGATGACCTGAACCTGCAACACATAATCCGCAAAGCCAAAAAACCGCCCGCCTTTCTTGATGCCGGCATCCAGCCGGTGATAGGCGGGCAGGCGTGCCGCGTTAAGGCTTGGCGCCAGGAGCACGACCGTTTCTACTTGCCCGAGCGACAATTCCGTTAGGTAGAGATGATAGCGTGCTACCGGTTCCGTAAACGCCTGGCCGGTGGCATACGTAAATACCGTGCTGAATATCCACTGTCGGCCCAAATCGTAGCTCACCACCGTCTTAAGATCATGCCGCCGGTCATACTTGGGCGGGTACCCCAGGGAAACACCAAGGCTGTTCGTGTTAATGGTCGGAAACGTACGCTCCGTCTGCCCAAGAGTATAGGCCACAAAGCCGAAGAATCGCCCACGGGTGCGTTGCAGCAGCACTTCGAAGCCCGAGGCCCAACCCTTTCCGATCAGGAACAGGTCCGCGTAATCGAAGCCTGCTGCGTCACTCAGAAATGGATCCGGCTCGAAGAGGTCACGCATGGTACGATGGTACACCTCGGTGTCCAGGGTCAGGCCGGCGGCGAGCGTGACTTTTGCACCTAGGATAAACTGGTCTCCATACGCAGGCTGGACACCTTCTGCGCTGGTAAGCCAGAAATCGAATCCGGAAAAAGTCTCATTGGTCACCAGGGTAAGGTACTGGTAGTACCGACCCGCAGCGGCCTGAAGGCGTATGCGCTCCCAAGGGTGGTATTCGACAGAGAGGCGCGGCTCGACTCGGTAATGGCTGCCGTCCTCCACGAAGCTGCCACGAATTCCGGCCTTGAGCATCCAGTCATGCGAGGGCCTGAAGGTGTCCTGGACATAGGCAGATGCGTACCGGACCTTGCGGCGCCATGAGAATGCCTGGTTGTTGTCAAAAAACGTGCGCAGCGGCGCAATGAACTGGCCGGCCCAGAAGCCAAGCTCCAGGTCGTGCCTTGTGCCGGAGTAGTACTGGAGGTCACTGCGAATCGACGTGTCGTAGATTCGGTTCTCCTGGCTTATCTCCGTGCCACCAAAGAATGCCTTCGGCGTCGAGAAGTACGCCGAACTTGTGACGGTAAGGTTGGAAAGAAGCTTTTCGGAAAAAAGGTGCGTCCAGTTACCGGTTATGGTTCCGTTGCCGTACCTGAGGTCAAGTAGGGCATCGTCTACCACTTCGAGCTCCAGCTTGTCCGCTCCACGATAGCCGGAGATGGACAGTTTATCGTCTGGCGTAAGGTCAAAGTTGACCTTTGCGTTCAGGTCGTAAAAGTAGAAGTTTTCGGGGATGCCCTGTGTGTCTTTGAATGCCGCAAGCAGCGGCTCAAGGGTGGATCGTCGCGCTGCGAACATATAGGAGCCCTTGGGATGGGGCCCTTCAATGATGCCGCGAGAGGCTAAAAGCCCCAGGCTGAATGCTCCGTGCCGCTCACGCCGGTTGCCATCCTTGTTCGTGATATCCAGAACGGATCCGAGGCTTCCACCGTAGCTGGCAGGGAAGCCTCCCTTGTACAGCCTGACGTCCTTGATGGCGTCCGGATTGAATGTGGAAAAGACCCCGAAGAAGTGGCTGGGGTTGTAGATCTTGGTACGATCCAGGAGGATGTTGGTCTGGCCAGGATTACCACCACGTACGTACAGGCCGCTGGAGTAGTCGGATGCCGCTTTGACTCCCGGGAGCAGTTGCAACGAGCGGAACACGTCCGGCTCGAAGACCGCGGGCAGCAACCTGATTGTTTCAACGTTCAGTGCCGCGACGCCGAGGTTGCGTGCCTCGTCCTCCAGTTCTTGTTCCGCCGTCACCACAATTTCGCCGAAGGAGGATGAAATGGGCACGAGCTCGAGGTCGAGTCGAAGCTGCTGTCCCGAATTAAGGGTGAGCACGCGGTGAATCGTCTGGTACCCGACATACGTGCATCGCACCCGAAACTGCCGTGCCGGCAAATTCGTGATGGCGTAGTACCCGGAGGTGTTGGTTGAGGCGCCGCGCAGCAGGTCTTCTATAAAGATGTTCGCCGCTATGAGTGACTCGCCGGTCTCGGTGTCCGTCACAAAGCCACTAAGTGAGACATCGTCCTGTGCAAACGCGGTCTGGCTGCCGACGGCAAGAATTGTGCAAGCCAGACAAAGGTACCGCCCCAAGATGCGCAAAGAAGGGATGGCAGGTGTTGTTGGTAACGAGGATGCTACAGTGCGTGTACCGGACTGTTCCTGGAGTAGCGTACGCTGCACGGCCCTTGGGCCTACGGGCAGATTTCCCATGAGTCGCCCATAGCGGCATGACGACTGATGGACGGTGGAACCTTAACGGATCCGTCGGCCCGCTGGTTGTTTTCAAGGATGGCTGCCACGATCCGAGGAAGCGCCAGCGCGCTGCCATTCAGGGTATGTGCCAGGCGCGGCTTGCCTTCGCCTGGTGACCGATAGCGTAGCTTCAGTCGCTGTGATTGATACGTTCCAAAGTTGGACACCGACGACACCTCCAGCCACCGCTTTTGCCCTGCGCTCCAAACCTCTAAGTCGTATTGTTTGGTCTGATTGAATCCCATGTCGCCAGTGCACATGAGCAATCTGCGGTACGGTAAGTCCAGCTTCTCCAGTAGTCGTTCTGCATGCAGTACCATCTCTTCGAGTACCTCGTAGCTGCGCTCCGGGTGAACGATCTGTACGATTTCGACCTTATCGAACTGGTGGAGGCGGTTCAATCCGCGCACGTCTTTGCCGTAGGAGCCCGCTTCGCGGCGCCAGCACGGCGTATGGCCGCAGACCTTTAAAGGCAAGTCCGCTTCACGGATAATCTCGTCACGGTAGAAATTAGTCAGAGGCACTTCAGCCGTAGGAATCAGGTACAGATCGTCGTCCCTTAGGTGGTACATCTGCCGCTCCTTGTCAGGAAGTTGCCCCGTACCGAGTACGCTATCTTCGTTGACCAGTAGCGGTACCTGAAGTTCAAAGTACCCTGCCGACTCTGCTTCCGCGAGAAAAAACTGGACCAGCGCGCGCTGCAGTTTGGCGCCATTCCCATAGTAGAATGGGAAGCCTGCTCCGGTGACCTTGGCGCCCCGCGCAAAGTCAACCATCCCAAGCCGCGCAGCTAGCTCCCAATGAGGATGCGGATCGAATTCAAATTCCGGGCGGGCTCCACACTCATGCACCAGCGTGTTGTCCGCGGCCGTGCGCCCGACAGGGACAGACGCATGGGGTACGTTTGGAATGGTCAGGAGAAGCTCGCCCAATGCCTTTTGGGTGGCTTCCTCTTGCGCGGAAACTTGCTTGGCATCCTCCTTCAGTCCGGCCTGCGCCAGAGTCTGCACTTTGGCTGCAGCAAATTCACGTTGCCGCAAAAGAGTCCCAATAGCCTTGGCAGCTCTCTTGTTGCGGGCTTGGAGCTGCTGGTGCTTTGTAATCAGTGCACGTCGCTCCGAATCAAGGGCCAACGCTCGGTCTACCACGCTTGTGTCTTGCCAGCCTCTGCTCTTAAGTGCCTGTTTAACAGCGTCGGGCATTTCTCTGAGAGCTTTCAATTCAAGCATAAATCATCAGAGATGCGCCGCTCCATATGGGCCAGCGCCGCGGGTATGGAATGGGGTTTGAAGCCGAGCTCCGTCTCGGCCTTAAGGATGATGAAGCCTGTGGTTCTGGGACGCTGGGCGGTCTGTACCAGGTCGCTTGAGTCAACTGGGCTCACCAGCGATGAGTCAAGGCCAAAGGCAGCTGCCACCTTGTGGGCAAACCGGTACATGCTGACAAGCTCACCGCCTGAGATGTTGTAGATGCCCCGCTTGTGAAATCGGACAATGCGCTCAATGCCCTTGGCGAGGTCGTAGGCATAGGTCGGTGTACGCACCTGGTCCACGAAGGCGTTGATTGGGCGTCCCCGTTCGAGTTCATGCCGAACCCACGAGACAAAGTCATTGCGGGGCAAGTTATGGCCGGTGCCGTATACCACGTTGGTCCGCACAACGACCCATTTGCCTATGCCGGCATCACGCGCAGCGTTTTCGCCGGCGAGTTTGGCCTTGCCGTAGAAGTTCAGCGGGCTGGGGCGGTCGGTTTCGGAATACGGACCCGCCTCGCCGTCAAAGACAAAGTCAGTGGAAACCTGGATCAGGCGTGCGCCGATGCCGTGGCACTCTCTGGCAATGCGCTCGACGCTGCGAGCATTCACGCTCCAACACTCGCTGCGGTCGGTTTCGCAGCGATCCACGTGTGTCATGGCAGCGCAGTTGATGACAGTCGTTGGCGTGAAGTCCTCAAAGACCCTGGCGACAGACTCACGATCACGAATATCCATGCGAATATACCCGCAGGAGAGGTCCGCGAAGCGAGGCTCAGAGTTGTTGCTCGTAGCTAGCACATCGTATAGAGCCGAAGTCGCAAGGCGCCTGACCAGTGCCTGTCCCAGTAGCCCGTTTGCACCCGTTACAAGTATTCTCTCGAACATCATGGAGCACTGCACCTATGCACTAGAGGTCTCGAGTCTGCAGGGTAGCGATCAGGTCGTCTCGAATCAATGGGGCATCTTCAAGTGATAGCCGGCCCGCCAAATACAGGCGGACCTCACGGCGAAGGCCTGCCTGCTCATAGCGGCGCTGTTCGTCTTCCGTTTCGGGGCGCAGCACAGGCGCCGCTATGGAGTGGCCGTTCTCATCAATAGCGACAAAGGTAAAATAGGCGTGGTTGGCTTGCTTCAGCTCGCGGGTGCCCATCTTCTCTGTCGAAACTAGCACCTCGACCTCCATGGATGTGCGAAAAGCCCGGTTGACCCAAGCCTCCACCAAGAGCACGTCGCCTATGCGCAGCGGCTGGTGAAACTCCACCGAGTCAATCGCCGCCGTAACGCTCACGCGCCCGGCGTGTCGAAGTGCACAGATGCTTGCGCACTTGTCCATAATGTACAGCAGGCTGCCCCCGAACATCGTCCCGAGGGGATTCGTATTGTTTGGAAGCACCAGCTCCGTCGTACGCGTGCGCGATTGTGCGACCGTCTTTGTTTCCGCATGCCCACTCACGTCTTCTGCTTTTTCTTTCTGGCGGCAGGAAATAAAATGTTGTTCAGGATGAGCCGATACCCGGGCGAATTCTTGTGCAGATTCAGGTCTGTCGGCGGATCGCCCACAAAGTGCTGGTAGTCTTCCGGGTCATGTCCTGCATAGAAGGTAAACGTGCCCTGGCCGAAAGAACCATGCAGATACTTCACCTCATTGCGCAAGGGTGCCTCGGCAAGCGAGACAACGCCGGGCTTGATAAACTGCTTTCGAAACGCGGTGGTCTGCCCGACGAATCCTTTTACCGTTGCCACATGGTTCTGAGTCAGCATCGTGGGTACCGGATCCCATTTGGCACTGAACTCGAATAGCGTGAAGTAGTCCAGCGCTGGGTTCTGCAGCTGCGGGGGCGGAGGGCCGGTGTCAATGTCGGAATGCTCGTACTCGGAGGCATTGAAGCTGGGTCTGAAGTCCGTAAACGCGAACGTTTCTGCAAACTGCAGCTTGCCCAAGGCGTCAAGATCTATGGGATCTCCGTCATATTCGGCTGGGACGATGTCGGTATCCATTGCGGCCAGGGCGATGTCATACGTATCAGTCCCGGAGCACATGGCGAACAGGAAGCCGCCTTCCATGACGTATTGCCGAATCGTCTGGGCTACCAGCAGCTTGAGGTGGCTGACCTTGCGGAAGCCACGGCGGCGCGCCGCGTTTTCGGCCTCACGCTGCTGTTCGATGTACCACGGCATGTTCCGATACTGGTAGAATTTTCCGTACTGCCCGGTGAAGTCCTCATGGTGCAGGTGCAGCCAGTCAAAATACTGCAGGCTGCCGCTGAGCACGTCGTCGTCGTAAATCAATTCGTAGGGCACTTCGGCATACGTGAGTGCCAGCAGCACCGCGTCATCCCAGGGCAAGGTTTGCTGCGGAGCGTATACCGCGATGCGCGGTGGCTTTTCCAAACGTACGACCGCGGTGTTGGCGCGCTCGCTTTCGACCTCGGCAATTAATACGGCAGCTTCGCTTCCGCTCAGACGTCGAAAGGCGACGTTTCGCAGCACCAGTTCACTCTCCAGCCGCGGAAACTCCCGAAGCAGGAAGGAGCCACCTCGGTAATTCAGCAGCCAATCGATGGTTTCTCCCTGCTGCAGTGCCCAATATGTCAGGCCATAGGCTTTGAGGTGATTGGACTGCTGGCCATCCATGGGGATGAGTACATCCTGTCCGCGAGCAGACGCGGCGGCGAACAAGGCGAAGAACAAGCTTAGCGTAATGTGCTTCATGCCTGCTATACTCCCTCGCTGCGCAGAGAGCGTATGCGCTCCCGAACTTCCGGTACAAGCAGCGAGCCAGGAAACCGCAAAAGGAGATCAGAATATGCCTTAAGCGCTTCCGCTGGATTTCCCATCTCCTCTTCCAGGATGGTGGCATACTGGAACATGCTTCGGTCCGCCAACGAACTGTTGGCGTGAACCAGCGGGAGCTCACCAAAGGCTAGCAGCGCCTCATCGGTGCGGTGCGCCGCGCGCAGCGCCTGGGCGCGCAAATAGCGCGTATCGTCGGCTATGGGGTGTTGGCCCCAATATGCCAGCAGCTGGTCCGTCGCTTCAATAGCTTCTTCAACCTGGCGCTGGCGAAAAAGCAACTTGGCCGCTGCAAACTGCTGCACTGCAGCGTTGGCCGAGTCGGGCCCCGGATTCTCTAACAGCAGCACGCGGAGCTCGATCGCGTCATTTGCCACATCCGATGTAGTCTTTTGCTTGATGGAAGACAGCAGCACGCTTGCTATGGCCAACTCGCCCTGGTAAAAGTGGGTCAATGCACGTTCAAAATGAGCACGGTCGGCGAGCGTGCTATGGCGGCCAAGGTCTGCCTCCAGCAGCTCGAAAATTATGCGTGCCGCCTCCAACTGGTTGCGATCAATAGCCAGGCGGCCCAGGTCGAAGCGCGCCTGATGTGCAGCCGTGCTGTTAGGATAGCTGCGCACCACCTCCAGAAGGGTGAGTTCTGCATCGTCATACCGGAAGAAGACATTCTGCTGCAAGTCTCCGATGCTCCGCAGCACTTCAGGATACTCGGCGTGTCCCGGAAACCAATTCATGAAAGTGCGATAAGCAGCAACCGCGGCTTCGTAGTGCGGCAGCGCAGCTTGCGCGCCGGAGCTCTCGGCAAGCTTGTCTCCATGGCGTCGGTGCATGCCGGCCAAGCCAAGCTGCGCGTCGGCTGCGATCGGTGCGTCTGAATGCTCTGCAAGCACTTCGCCAAAGGCTGTGGCTGCTATCTCATAGGCGCCCATGTCGGCGGCCTGCGTTGCGAAGTCGTATAGTATGTGGCCATTCTCCTCCTCGCCGCGGCTCAAGATTCGATACTCTTCAAAGGCACGCTGGTACTGGCTATCCTCCATAAGCATCCAGCCGAAGAGTTCGCGAAAGCTGCGTATCTCTGGATTGTGCCTCACGCGCGCGTCGATGATGGGCAGGGATGCTTCCATGGCACCCTCCTGCTGCAGTGCCTGGCTCAGGCGGCCTCGCACGTAGCTGATCTGCCGTGCGTTAACACTTAGCAGCGCCAGGTATTCATCCATCGCCTTGTCATGCGCACCCACAAGGCTATGCAGGTACGCCAGTTCCGTCTGAAACAGTGCAGGTTGCTCAGTGCCTGCACGTCCGCGTTCAAGGGCGAGGATGGCCCGGTCTATCAGCCGTACCTGCATCATGCTTTCGTACACAAGGCGGTAGAGGCGCTCCTGGTCTCCTGCGCCATCCAACACACCGTCCCATGTTGCCAGCGCGCCCTGCTCGTCGCCATTCAGGTAGAGCAGGCGTGCTTTGTCCGCGACGAGTTGGTGTTCGGCTCCTGGCATGTCGCGCGCAGGCGCACCGTCAATCAGGACGATCGCGTCATCATAGCGCTTGACAGCCTCATAGGCCTCTTTTAGCGCATTGTAGTAGCTGTTGTCAGTCGGTCGATCCGAATAAAGGTCCTCGAGGATGGCAATGGCACGCTCAATCTGTGCGGCGCCCATAAAGGACTGGGCAAGCCTGAATCGGGCTGCATGGGCACTGTCCGGTGTGCTAAATTCCTCTTGGACTGCCCGGTCCACTACTCTGGGGCGTTGGGCTTGAGCCGGCCAGGCCGACAACGCAAACGCAAGAAGCAGGAGGCAACGCATGGCGCAGAAGCAAAAGAGCAAGACCGCCCGTGTAATAGCGCACGGTGCGTTCATGTTTCGCTGGACGTGGAATATTCGTGCTGCCGCTGCCGGTCCTATGCCCGGAAAGTGGGTGTGCACACGCACGTAGACGGGTTATCTTTAGGAAATTGTCTTCAAAGCACGCCGCATGACCGACGCACCTTTGCGCACGCTGGCGATCCTTGGTTCCACCGGATCGATTGGCATGCAGGCACTTGAAATTGTGGACCGCTTTCCGGGCCGGTTGCGCGTATTCGCGCTGGCAGCCAACCGGAGCGTAGATCGCATTGCCGCGCAAGCGTGGCGCTTTCGGCCGCGGTACGTTGCCCTTGCCGATGCGACCCGCGTGCCTGCGTTAGAGCATAAGCTGGCAGGCAGCGGCGTCAGAGTCCTTGCAGGTATGGCGGGGCTCTGTGATGTGGCGGCGTCTCCCGAAGTGGACCTGGTACTGGGGGCCGCCAGTGGCATTGCGGGCCTGCGCCCTGTCCTCGCGGCGCTGACCGCGGGCAAGACGCTAGCATTGGCCAACAAGGAAACGCTGGTAGCTGCAGGGTCCCTGGCTATGGCGACGGCCGAGCGCAATGGCGCAACGATCCTGCCGGTGGATAGCGAGCACTCGGCGGTATTCCAGTGCTTGGAAACGGGCGTACCCCTGGAGTCCATCGTGCTGACGGCGTCTGGGGGTCCGTTCCTGCGACGTGATGTGGCGACCTATAGCTCCATTACCCCAGCAGAGGCTCTTAGGCATCCTAACTGGTCCATGGGGCCCAAGGTCACCATTGATTCGGCCACTATGATGAATAAGGGGCTGGAGGTTATCGAGGCTCACTGGTTGTTCGACCTGCCTCCTGACAGGGTGCAGGTAGTGATTCACCCTCAGTCAATCATTCACTCGATGGTGATCTTTGAGGACGGGTCCGCAAAGGCGCAGCTCAGCAAGCCCGACATGCGAATTCCGATCCAGTATGCTTTCAGCTATCCGGATCGGTGGAAGGCGCCCGATGGGCGCGTGAACTGGGACATGGGGCAGTGCCTGGAGTTCATGCCGCCGAATCTGGAGCAGTTCCCGTGTCTGAGGCTGGCCTACGAGGCGCTGCGACAGGGTGGGGCCGCACCGGTGGTGCTAAATGCCGCCAACGAGGAAGCTGTAGACCTCTTTTTGCGGGAAGCGCTGTCCTTCACCGGGATTTCCCGCCTGGTAGCGTTTGCGCTGGAGCAGCTGGGCAGTGGTCAGGCTAATTCCTATGAAGAGGTTGCCAGCATAGATGCCGCGACACGGCGATTGCTGCGCGAACGAATCCGGGCAGGGGCGGGGTAAGCAGACGGAACATCGGACTTGCCTTCTAATTACATCGGGCTACGAAATTCAAGAACTCGGAGAGAATCTTGGGTGATATAGCCTCGTCGGTATTTTGGGTCATCGTTTTGATCACCATCCTCGTGTTCGTACACGAGATGGGACATTTCCTTGCTGCGCGTCTGTTCGGGATGCGCATTGATCGATTCTCGATCGGATTTCCGCCTACGTTTTTCAAGAAAAAGATTGGCGAAACGGAATGGGCCATCGGAGCCACGCCCCTGGGCGGCTACGTCAAGATCGCGGGCATGGTTGACGAAAGCTTGGACACGGAGTTTGAAAACACGGAGCCACAGCCTTGGGAATTTCGGTCCAAGCCGGTTTGGCAGCGGGTGATCGTCATTAGTGCCGGTGTGACGTTTAACCTGATCCTTGCTGCGGTCATCTTTGCGGGGATCAAGCTGACGGTTGGTGAAACCATGCCGGTGACCACCGAAGATGGTTTGGTATACGTCCCGGATAGCACCATTGCGGCACTGGAGGTTGGGCTGCGAACGGGTGATCGCATTTTGTCTATTGATGGAAAGCCATTCTCGTCCATCCAGCGAGGACATGGCTTGCCGGACCTTAGTGAGCCACTTCTTGCATTCCTGGTGCAAAGAGATGGCCAAGAGATCGCCCTTTCCGCGCCCAAAGACATCCTGCCAAAGTCAAGAGCGGCGAATGATGGCGGCGTTTTTGGTCTCGGGATCTACAACTGGCCTGCCATTCTGGGTCAGGTCCAGCAGTCCGGTCCGGCCTTCGAGGCAGGCCTTAGGCCGGGAGACCGCATCACAACCGTAGACGGAGACTCGATCGAGCTGTGGCTGGAGCTTACCAGCCGCGTCCAGGCAGCGGACGGCAAAACGCTGCTCATGTCTTGGTACCGGCCCACGACAGGGGAAACGTTTACGCGTGATGTGACTCCCGAGTCCTCGGATGATGACACGTACCGAATAGGTGTGGAGATCGCACAGATGCATGAGCGTTACAACCCGGGCGAAGCGGTGGCGGCAGGCATTGCCGATACTTGGAATTTTACGGGTGCGATCGTTATAAGTCTGAAGAATGTCATCACTGGTCGCGAAAGTGTTCGAGAAAGCCTTGGCGGACCCGTCATGGTGGCGAAGATTGCCGGGGAAGCGGCGCAGGCTGGTACGAAGGAATTCTGGCGGCTGGTGGCGCTATTGTCCATCACGCTGGCGATCGTCAACATACTGCCGGTGCCTGCGCTTGATGGCGGTCATTTGGTGTTCTTGATCTACGAAGGCATACGGCGGCGCGAGCCGCCCCTGAAGGTCCGCACGGCCATGCAGCAGGCCGGGATGTTGCTGATAATGGCGCTGATGGCCTTTCTGGTGTTCAATGACCTGGACCGCATCTTCCGGGTTTTTCAGTAGGTGCGCAGCGCGCCAAAACCCGGCGGGACGCCGGTGACAGGGCCGCCTCTGGGGGCGGCACGGCGAATGGCTTGGGCAGGTTCCTGAACCCGCATACCACTCCGTCCCCAAAACCGGGGTGGCAAGCAAGAGTTTTGCTGAAGCCGTACGCGATAAGTTACTGCACGGACAAGCCTGCATATTTCACCACGGGTGTGAATCCGCTGATTTCGGTAGCAAGGGGCCATCGGAGTGGTGATTGGATGGCCAGGGGTTCGGCTCTGGTCCCGTTGGGTGCGGCATCGTCGGTAGTGAGCTCCGTTCTGGAGGCGCATTGCGACGCGTGCAGTTGGGATTGCACATTTTCAAGTTGGGTTTCGGCGGCTTCTGCCGAGATGGGCCCTCAATGTAGATATCTTTTGGCAATGGATTGCGCTACGGGCCGTGTGTGTGGGTGCAAATGGGACGGTGCATGCTTATATGGGCCCAAATGCGTGCTCACACGCGGATTTTCGGGCGTAGGCAGGCTCGTGGAGTGACTTTCCGGGCACGATATCCCGCAGGTATCCTCTGATTGCACGCGTAAGCGGCGATCTTGGCACGGTGCAGCGCCTCAGAGCGCCCAGACAGCTGCGGGTTTTGCGTTGTGCCAGCGTCAGCAGCGCACTACTGCGCTGGGGCATTGAGCGCCAGGTGTTGCCTTTGCAGTCCTTTGGGGCCGGCAGACCGAATCCCCACTAACCCATCGATCCCCGGAGGTGGTCAGCGCCTGGGTCAGCTCCTTCATGTCCTCCCGGCGTATCGGCTTCAGATTCGACTCGTACTGCATGAATATCGCCCCGCACCAGCGCTGACGCATCCCCGATGATCCCCAGCGCTTCACGTTCCGTGATCGGTTCGCAATAATGCTGTTGAGGTTCTCGATGATGTTCGTCGTCTTCAGACTGTCTCTGACAGCCTGGTTCCGCACCCCCAACCGGTGAAGCGTCAGCGTATCCTCCAAACCCTCCTCCAGACTGCGTGCGGCTTTCGGACACGATCGCTGCAGCGCTTCATGCAGCGACGCAAGCGCCGCCCGTGCCTCCGCGTACGTGGGTAGCTCCCAAGCCGCCTGAAGCCGGCGCTTCATTTGCGTGGCCGCTGGCTTGCTTTTGATGTGACGCGTCACATTGGTACGCTTGTGCCACTGGCAGCGCTGGAACACGACCGCATCCCCAAACACCGCGCTGATCCCCTTGCGAAGCCCGCGGCTGCCGTCCACCTGCACCAACAGCTTGTCGGTATGGGTGAAGCCCCGACGCAACAGATCCTGCAGCAGCGACTCCACCTGCGCACTGTTCTCGGTACGGCTTTCCGCAAAGCCCAGTACGACCTTCTCGCCCTCGGTCGTGATGCCCATCGCTACGGTCATCTGCATACCAGCCAAATACTTGCCATCAAGCAGGAGCACCGCAAAGGTGTGCTGATCGAATCGGCGCGTCTCAAATGCCTTCAGTAGCGCTGCCGTCTGCGTAATGAAGGCGTTGCCAATGCTGCTGGCACTCAACCCCAGACTATCGGTAAAGACTTGGGCCGCCTGCCTGTAATTGCGCCGCGACAGTCCACACAGCAACCCTCGTGTCACGCTTTCCCGGTCCATAAGCCCACGCTCGCGCAAGAGGCGGTACGTTTGCAGAGGACGCTCCTTTCGGGTTCGTACATTCCGCACGCGCGGAACGCGGACCGCAATGCGCTCCAAACCGACGCGGATGGAACCCGGATTCGCCCCCCAGCGCTGAAAGCCGGTCTTATGGTGCTTCCCACGTGCGCCGCATATGAAGTGGGCCTCGGCTTCCATGACCCATGTGGCCATCTTGGTAAGAAGATGATCAAGACACCCAAGGCAGCTGGCCAGGCCGATGAAGTTCCTTTGCGCAAGCCCCCGAAAGTCCTCGATGAGTGATTGATCCAGCATAGGGGTATGGGGCATCAGACGGCGTTAAGGTTGATGAGACTCTCACGAAGTTGTGGCAGAAAGGCCGCATGGGCCACACGGCGCAGCTGAGCCTCGTGTTCCAACAGTGCCAGTGCCATCTGTTCGCGTTGCTGGAAAACGGCGCTGGCCGGGGTCTGCAACCTGCGACTGATGGCATCCATGAAGCGCATCACGCGTAGCCCCCGGTCGAGCTTGAGCAGCATGCCCGTGCGTTGAATCGTCAGAGATTGCTCCAGACCCTCCCATAAAACCTTCGCTGCGGACCGATTGACGCGCGTCAAGTCCTGGTGAATACGGGTGAGTGCGCGTTCAGCTTCCCGGGCATCGAACCCATTCCATGCCTGGCGGAGGCGATTGCGATACACAGGAACAAGGTCTTCCGGAAGACCGCAGGTGATTTGATCCAACAGCGAATTGAGACAGCGCTGTATAGCGACCTTGGCGCCGAACACCTGGCGCACCGCCGATTGAAGTCCCGTACTGCTGGGCAGCACACAGAGCAGCCCGGCGGCGGCCGAAAGACCACGATCGGACAGCGACTGCACAAAGGACGTAAGAGCAGAGACGTTTTCAGGGTAGCACGCTACCAGGCCAAGTATGCGGCGATAGCCCGTGATGGTCAGACCCGCTCCAAGAACGATGTTAACGCCGCGTGGGCACAGCCCGCGCAGCCAGATCGCAACGATCGGGTCGTCTTGCAGACTGCGCGAATGCAACAGCTGCCACGCTTCATTCAACTGCGCCGAGTCCGGCTTTGTGTCCTGGGCCGCAGCAGAAGCCTTCATCACTACGGGCGGTGGCGCCGGCTGCTGATGCGCTGCCGGAATGGGCCAGTCGGTGGTCAATTGTTGCAGTATGTGCGTGCAGAGCTTCATCAGAAGCCGTCGCGAGTCACCGGAGGGATTGATCTGGGCGTCTAAAGGTGCCTCAGCCCTCCCCAAAACAGGCTGTGAGGGGTTCATATGATTGGAAAGGAATGGTGGAGACTAGGGTCCACCTCCACAGCAACTCTCCAATTCCCAACTTGAATTTGTGCAATGCCGTGCAGTTTGATCTCCTCGCCTACCAGTGCCGCGAGATCGTTCGTATCCAATCACCACGTGGTGGTGTCGTGGTGTGGGGTAAAGCGGCGCCTTTGGCCTTTAATCAGGCGAGAGAGAAGAAGTCCTGCACGGGAGGGGGTCGCCCAAGGGCCGACTCAATGGGCGAGCACTCAAATGTGCGCACATTGGCAAGTACGCGAGCGAATAAGGACGGCCACGGATAGGCGGAGGATCACGATAAGCGGTATCGGCGCATGCCTACGACCATAACCGCGGCAACCTTCACCAGCCTCATGCGGATGGCTGCGCACTGCGCCGTGGCTATCCGGGGACCCCGAAGCGCATCCCTTTTGAGCTGTCCTGCAACTTGGTTGGCAGTAGGTACAATAGTAGGCGCCGGAGGGGGCCAAGGGCTATTTTGCCTGTGGGGCGCAGGCGCCTTGACTATACCCTACTCCATAACCCCTCCGTGGGCACTCAATTTATTGGCTCTACCCCTGTTTTAGTGGGTAAGCTCACCTGCGGACGCTTTCGGGGTATAGATCTAGGCCTCCGAGGTGAAAGTAAATGGCATTAGCAAATCGCCGTTTGTTGCGGAAACCCCTACTGCGCACTTTGATTGTTTTGATCCGGCTGTTGATGCCTTCCGCAGGGCCATTGCTCACCTTCAGGATGATCGCATTGAGGATACCCCACAGGTGTGTTTTGATGGTTCTGGCGGCTGCCTTGACCGGGTCCAGCCGACACCGCATGGCCCACGACAACCATCGCTCCCAACCCTTACGCGCCCATGTGCGGTGGACATAGTGCCACAACTGCAGGGCCATTTCCTTGATAGCCCACGCGGGGGCCGTCTTCAACGTGCTGGTACGCAACCGCTGGAAGCGCGCCTTCTGCTTACCAGACATGTTGGCCGGGTGAGTCAACCAATCATACTTGGTTCCCTTGAGGTCTTCCAGGCCTTCCTTCATCAATGCCCGGTGCTCCTGGCGCCGAACCTTGTCCACGGCAGTTCCCAGACATTTCACTACGTGGAATTTGTCAAAGGCCACCTTCCGTTGCGCCTCTGGCACATGCTCCAGCGTGGCGTTGATGTAGGCCGGCCACATGTCCATGCTGACACTCTCGATGCCCTCCAGTTGCTCCAAAGTGAGCCCAGCATACCAACGCGTAAGTGTTTCTTTCTTACGGTCTTCGCCCACATGCAGCACCGTACCCGCCTTTGCATCCGAAACAATGGTGACATACGCATGGCGCTTGCGAAAAGAGGTCTCATCCACGCCAATATGGGCAACATTCCGTTCCTTCCTCCGCGCAAGGCCGCGTTGCACCGCGCGCTGCATGATCCCGTCTATCGCATTCCAGCTCACCCCCATCAGACGGGACACCGCCGATACACTCGCCTCCTGCAGCCAATCAATCACCAGCGTCTCAAACCCTGCAGTGAACCGTGACATAGGTTCCGCCCACGGAACCGACACGTTGCGCACTCCATGCTCCGGACATTCCACGCGGGGAAGCTCCGCAACCACCATGGTGCGATACTCGCACAGGTCCAGGTGACGCCATTGCCGACGACGGTGGTCGTAGCCCGGAGACGCCGTGCCGCACTCCGGGCAAGGCAGCTGATGGCCGTCCTCGCAATCTACATGTATCCGGACTTCTTGCGCCTCATGCGCAAACGTCACCTCGGAAACCTTCCAGGGAGCCTGGATGCCCAAGAGGCAACCGATATCGTTCTTTAGTTGCGACATATCGCTGCTGGGGTTAGAGAACGTGTGCGCCATCGTGATGATGGCCTTGAAACGGGTATGAATCCGCTTCATCTCATATCGTTTCCCGTTGAATACAACACTGCACCCATCTAATTAGGGGAAGAGCCAATTTATTAAGACTTCACGGACAATGGTCTCATTTTGCCGTGCACATTCCGCCAGCCCTTTCTGGCGTCATGCAAATCCGCGCAACGGATATTCGTTTGACAAGCGCGCTGAGGGCCCGTCCCAGCAGCTTACAGTGCACGGTATGGGGGTAGGGTGTCCTATGAAAATGCACATTTATGCGGGAAGGGGGACGCATTGACTTGCGTTTCCTGTGCAAACGAGGAACTGCAAATTCCGCGAAAACACTGCATTTCCTCGGCCCCCTGGCCGACGCGAAAACAATGAAGTTCAGACAAGTGTGAAGGTACACCCTATGTGCAGCGCTACTCTGCTTTTTAAACCCGGCTATTACATCGTGATTCAACCCCGTGCGGTGCTCCTGGCTCACGCACTCATGTGATCTGGATGAATCGCTAGATTGGAGCGGCTACGAGAATTCGCGTGCTGCCATGGACTCAGCTTGTACGTATCTGTGTGGAGAGTTCCGTGCCCGAGCCCTTGTAATACGTACGCTGTCAAGGGGCCTTCGAACAGAACCCACATCAATACCTTGGCGAAGGGAAGCCAGAACGCCTGCTGCCTCCAGGTAGTTGTCTACCTGGTAGAACTGTCCAGCTTTCCAAGGCAAGAGCGATAAGTTATTCCTCATGAGGTTCCAGTTTTCGGCAACGGCGATCACGGGAATTTCCTGTTCAAGGGCAGCCAGAGTCGGTAGACCAAGGCACCCTTCTGGAATCACAAGACACGAGATGTCCTCCGCAGCCAAGACTCCATGCTGGTTTATTCCTTCCGAACCGGTCAGTATTCGAGGGCTTACACGTAGTCCTTTCAAGATGCACTGCAGAAATGTTGATGAATACGCCTCCGCTGCCATTCGAGGGTCAACGATGCCAGGGTCAATTTCTGCGACCGCCTTGGACTCCAGCATCGGAGAATGGGCAGTTGGGACTTTGAACGCACTGGACAATGTATGCGTCAGCATTGCTTCAACGCCGCCCCACGGGTTGACCATACTGCCGGCCGAATCGAAGTATGTTTGGTGGAATTCAAAAGGCACACCAATAATTGTTGAAATGGCAACGGCATCGAACTGCCCAATTCGGTCGAGCAGCAGTTGAAACAAACCGTCCATACCTTCAATGCGCCCGGCGGCCCTGCCAGAGGGTGCCGAGCTCGCCGACATTACCAATGGATTCTGAAGGCAGACTATTTCGGGGCACGAAAGGCCATAACTTGAGCGGGCAGCATTGACTGCGTTAATCGCGGCGTGGATGAAACTGTCGTCGCGATGTGCATCTAGCACGACAAGTACTTTGTTCGCTCTGACTGGCTGAAGGCCAGCTGTCCCCATCAAGAGCCGCGTCAAGATGCTGCCCTCTACGTACAAGGCGTTACGGGGCATCTCATTGATGTCCGAGGCGTTAACAACATTGGGGTGCAGCACGATTTTATCCGCGACTGCTCCCAGCAGCGAAGCTACAGGTCCCGCGTCACCAGCGTGTCCACCCAATTCCGCGCCGATACCGGTCGGCACAAGCAGTACGACATTAAATTGCTGCGTGCGCTCGAACTTGCGCTTCCGAAATCTGAAAATAGAGGGAGGTGTCGGCCACGTCGAATTCCGCAGCCCTCGCATCACCCCGATTTCACACTGGAATCCAGTCGCGCTACTGGATGCGATTGCGAACCTAACCGGGTGCGTATCCAAGGCGAGTGCCGCCTCAACCGAGTGCCTGCAGTGCTCAATTAGCCCCTCGTTTCCGGGAGCGGGGTCAATTTCAGCGTACTGCTCCGTGAGTATGATCGCCATGCGCTTGCGCCCGCCGCGGTTCTACGACTACATCCTCTCAATTAGCCGAGAAGTCCAGTCTGATGACCGAAACCAGTCTGCCGCGAAGTTCGCGGCTTCTTTTGCATCGAACGGCTTACAAGAGAACAGGTTCACGTAAACGATTCGCATCAGATCAAGCGTATGGATGACGATCGTACTGGTCAGGATGAACTGCACTGCGCTCGTGCCCTTCGTCCTCGGATCAGTCTGTTGCTCCTCTTTCGGCACTCCCTCATCATCCCAGAAATGCAGGTCGCACCGGTCCATGCCAATCAGGTCGCAAAGCCTCGAGCAAAAAGCCTCAATGTCGTTGCGCGTGAACCTTGAGGCATCACACCCATGCAGGTCCAATATCAACTCGAAGCCATATGGTGTGTCTGCTCCAGTTTCCTGATTCGTGGTCAACGACGCAGCGCGCACACTCATGGTGCTACGAATTGACTCGTGATCCATTTTGACTCTAGTGGTTGTTGATGGCAATTTGGCAGCGGCGCGGTGCTCGCTGCTTCCAACCCGACCACAATCACGGACGATACTGGGAGCAAACTAGGGAAGACCATTTCCTGCATTCTGCAAGGCGGCCCGACCAAAGGCGGAAAACTCATCGGAGCCCTCGCTCACAGCCTTCATTTTTTGGCTCTTCCCCTAATTAGATGGGTGCAGTGTTGTATTCAACGGGAAACGAAATGAGATGATGCGGATTCATACCCGCTTCTTGTCTGTTTCAAGGCCATCATCACGATGGCGCACACGTTCTCTAACCCCAGCAGCGATATGTCACAACTAAAGACTGATATCGGTTGCCTCTTGGGCATCCAGGCTCCCTGGAAGGTTTCCGAGGTGACGTTTGCGCATGAGGCGCAAGAAGTCCGGATTCATGTAGCTTGCGAGGACGGCCATCAGCTGCCTTGCCCGGAGTGCGGCTCGGCGTCTCCGGGCTACGACCACCGTCGTCGGCAATGGCGTCACCTGGACCTGTGCGAGTATCGCACCATGGTGGTTGCGGAGCTTCCCCGCGTGGAATGTCCGGAGCATGGAGTGCGCACCGTGTCGGTTCCGTGGGCGGAACCTATGTCACGGTTCACTGCAGGGTTTGAGACGCTGGTGATTGATTGGCTGCAGGAGGCGAGTGTATCGGCGGTGTCCCGTCTGATGGGGGTGAGCTGGAATGCGATAGACGGGATCATGCAGCGCGCGGTGCAACGCGGCCTTGCGCGGAGGGAGGAACGGAATGTAGCCCATATTGGCGTGGATGAGACCTCTTTTCGCAAGCGCCATGCGTATGTCACCATTGTTTCGGATGCAAAGGCGGGTACGGTGCTGCATGTGGGCGAAGACCGTAAGAAAGAAACACTTACGCGTTGGTATGCTGGGCTCACTTTGGAGCAACTGGAGGGCATCGAGAGTGTCAGCATGGACATGTGGCCGGCCTACATCAACGCCACGCTGGAGCATGTGCCAGAGGCGCAACGGAAGGTGGCCTTTGACAAATTCCACGTAGTGAAATGTCTGGGAACTGCCGTGGACAAGGTTCGGCGCCAGGAGCACCGGGCATTGATGAAGGAAGGCCTGGAAGACCTCAAGGGAACCAAGTATGATTGGTTGACTCACCCGGCCAACATGTCTGGTAAGCAGAAGGCGCGCTTCCAGCGGTTGCGTACCAGCACGTTGAAGACGGCCCCCGCGTGGGCTATCAAGGAAATGGCCCTGCAGTTGTGGCACTATGTCCACCGCACATGGGCGCGTAAGGGTTGGGAGCGATGGTTGTCGTGGGCCATGCGGTGTCGGCTGGACCCGGTCAAGGCAGCCGCCAGAACCATCAAAACACACCTGTGGGGTATCCTCAATGCGATCATCCTGAAGGTGAGCAATGGCCCTGCGGAAGGCATCAACAGCCGGATCAAAACAATCAAAGTGCGCAGTAGGGGTTTCCGCAACAAATGGCGATTTGCTAATGCCATTTACTTTCACCTCGGAGGCCTAGATCTATACCCCGAAAGCGTCCGCAAGTAAGTTTACCCACTAAAACAGGGGTAGAGCCCATTTTTTCATCTACGCGTATCCTAAGAGCCTTTTGCAAAAATAGGCTGAGAGCGCGAAACCGGGCGTAGAAAGTTAGGGCGTGGGTGAGAATAATGCGGATTAAGTGCGTCGTGAGTCGTATACTTGAACACGTGAGAATCATAAATGTATACAATAAAAGTGCAGATGCGATTGCGATCAGAGTTGTCCAGGTACTGGTCCACATTCCAGCTCAGATTGTTTCCATTGCTGGAGCTCACTATTGGCGAGCTCAGTGAACAGCACAGACGATTCGTTTCTGTGGTGGAATTAGTGCGCGTGGAGGAGCTGTTGTCGGGGTGCGAGTCCAAGGGTCCAGGCCGTCCGAAGGCGGACCGGGCTGCGCTGGCGCGGGCTTTTTTGGCTAAGTCCGTATTCGATATCCCGACCACGCGGGCGTTGGTGGAGCGACTAAAGAGCGATCCGGTACTGCACCAGCTATGCGGCTGGGAGTGGTCGTACATGGTACCGAGCGAATCGTCGTTTTCGCGGGCGTTCGCGGAATTTGCCAACAGTGACCTGCCGGGGCGGCTGCACGCAGTGCTGCTGGAGTGCGCGCTGGAGGATCATCTGGCCGGGCACGTTTCGCGGGACGCGACCGCGATTTCGGCACGCGAGAAGCCGAAGCGGTCTGTGTCCAAGGCCAACGACGGCAAACAACCGAAAACCCCTACCCGCCTGCAGCGTCAACGCTCCATGGAGCTGGATGATATGCTGGAAGAACTGCCGAAGGACTGCAATGTCGGGACCAAACGCAATTCGAAGGGTCACGGGCACTGCTGGGTCGGCTTCAAGCTGCACTTGGATGTGATTGACGGGGGGATTCCGATCAGCGCTGCGCTAACATCGGCTTCGGTCCATGACAGCCAGGTGGCGATCCCGCTGGCAGTGATGACGGCCGCTCGGGTACAAAGTCTGTACGACTTGATGGACAGTGCGTACGATGCTAAGGAAATCCGAGAGCATAGCAGATCGCTGGGGCATGTGCCGATCATTGATATCAACCCGCGTGGCAATGAGGAGCTAAAGCGTGAGGCGCGGGCGCAACGCAGCATCGGACACGTTACGCCAGAGAGGAGACGCTTCAGAGAGCGCTCGACGGTGGAGCGGGTCAATGGACGACTCAAAGACGAGTTCGGCGGACGGTATGTGCGGGTACGCGGGCATAGCAAGGTCTACTGCCACCTGATGTTCGGCATCCTGGCGCTGACCGTCGACCAGTTGATGCGCCTGGTGCTCTAAGCGCACCCGTACCCTCACGTAGGGCCCGTCTCGCCATCAGCGCGGGCCGGGTCAGCTATGCCGTGTCATGCCTCCCTGCGCAGTTCGTCACCCCCATTCGAGCAAGACTTCCGCAATACAAAGGTCGAACAAGTTGATACGTGCAGAATCACACTGGCTTGACGAAGCTCCTACTCCCAAATCAAGGGCTGAAGTGAATTGTGCAAAAGGCTCCTAAGTTTGGTATCGTCTGGACAGAATTGGAATAACTTCGCCTGATCTTGGAGCAAGTTGACGTGCTGCAAGCGTTGCTCCACGAGACCTGCTCGCGCATTGAGCCCAAGAACTTCGATGCACGCCTTGCCCCGCTTCGTACGGTGCAAGAGTATCCCTGTTTCTAGGTCAACTTCCAAATGGTTCGAAGGGTCATCATGAAGAGGATTTAGGAGTAGCGGCTTTTCGCAAGCTTCCTCGCCAATTTTTTCCGCTCTAAACCCTTCAACTGGGAAACGGTTACCCTTTCCGATCTTCTTTTCCGGCTCACGCACTTTTGCGAGAACATTGCAGGCACTACAAGCCAGAAGCAAATTGGTCCATTCGTATGTCAGCCAGTAATACCCAGGATGCTCTTCGGATCCGTCGCCCTCGCGCTTCAAATAGACGGTTTGGTCATCCACGTCAGTCACCTTTCCCTTAGGCCTCCAATGCTCCATATCCCCGTGCTGATTAGTCAGAATCTTAGACTCGCAGTATGCGCACTTACCAAAGAAGGGTGGACCGGTGGACTTGTAAATCGACGTTATCCGCGGATCCCTATACAGCTTTCCGATCGTCAACTTATCACCTGATGCGCGGGCTTGCAGCAGCCGGGCGAGGACACGCTCGCAGGCCACGCGCCAACTACGCCAACACGGCGTAGTTGGCTCCTGAAAACTGATCTTGATCATGGGCAATGACGCCTAGAATGCCATTAATTTCCGTACCTTTCGCCGAATCGCAAACTCGGCTGCGTCAGTGTCCTCATAATCACTGTCTATCGAAGCCAGCACGAAGTGCAGGGCCTCTTCTACTCGCTGCTGAAGTCCGGTCTCGGGCTTTCCGAGGTCGCGCTTAAGCCCTTCCCTGAGTTCATTCATGTCTTGCTGCTCTTCAGGGGTCAATTGCTTGCGTGTCCTCAACTTGGCGTATCGTTCTATGCGCTCAACCACAACGTCGTTCATCGTTGTATGGAGCCCAAAGAGGTACGATGTAAGTACCTGATCGGCCCGTTGATCCTTTGGCGGCTCGATCCCAGAGCGGGCAGTGACTCCTTCATGGTCCATGTTATTCTGCAAGTGCACAAGACGACAATACTGGTCACTGTCCCTGGCGGCTCCGATGACTGTAAGCGGCGAATGAGTTGTACCAATAAACTGCACACCAGGAAATGCCTCCGTGAGCAATCTGATAATCCTGCGCTGCCATTTAGGATGGAGGTGCCTGTCAACCTCGTCCACTAGTACTATACCTTTGACGGTATGTGCGTTAGCCCCTCCGTTTCTGAGGTGCCACCACCCCAGCAGATCGCTAATCCATGCAAGCACGAATGCGTATCCGTCACCGGCAGCTCCAACTGGAACAGAAGTATCCCCATTCTTGCAGATTCGGATTCCCGAAGGAGTCAGCTGCGTGGAACCTGGTTTCAGCATCAACACGCGATCGATTTGCTCAAGTAGATCGCGCATTTTGACACCTTTCTGCTGCACGACGCGGCGCAGCGCGGTTTCCGGGTTCTGAAGACTGGCGTCGTAGTTGAAAAGAGTATACAAGGAGTCTATGGGGCGATAACGGTCGAAATTGCTGTCCCCGATGGTGCCGCACATTGCCCCATACGCGCAGGCAAAGAGCCTCTTCCAGTCCAATTGCCGTTTGGCATTGGTGACTTTCTGCTCGAGATTCTCAGATTCGCCGTCGGTTGACTTCTGTAGGGTAGTTTTGATCTCGTAATTCACTTGACCATCTGACAACTCAAGTACTATTTCTGCTTCACTGCAGCCGTCCCGGATGAAGCTTCCCGGGAGCTCCGTTAGGAGACCCGTAGCAGATGTCTTATTGCAAAGGCACAAGGCGATGCAGCGAAGAAGGGAGGTCTTGCCCGTGCCATTGTCACCGAGCAATAATGTCCAGCTGCCACCACTCTTGGTGGCAGCGCTGAATTCTACCCTGAATTCGCCGGGGAAGCATTTAACGTGCTTCACCGTAAGGCTGGAAGCGTATAGCATTCGCTAGGCTAGTGCAAGTGGATACCATTCACCATCTGTGGTGGCATGCAAGTTACGGCAAGAGCAGCAAACGACCCCACACATCGCTTCTACAGGCCAACAAGTCGGCTACGTTGCATACCAATGAGGCCCTTTTCGTTGAGGCTGTACATGCCGCGTAGTCTGACTAAGCTTAATTTCTAATCTGGCTACAGTGTAGGGCAAAAGCGCCAGCCGCGCGTGCGCGCAGTCTTCGGGTCCTGCTCGCATTTGCAGGGTTAGCGCCCAATGGCCTTGGGCAGTCCTTGAGTCCATGCCCTGACTAAGGCAAGGCCGCGGCTTGTCCATGTAACACCAGGGCGCTCACAAAGCGAAAGCGTGACCGGATTCAACAGGAGCTAAGTTTCCGTACGCACAAGCGGAGCACTCCTGCGCGAGACGTGGCGCGAGTTGGCGTGCCGCCTTGGCAGGATTCTTGCCATCTATGCGGACGTGCCATACCAGACCGCAATACGGCGGCAAAAGGTACTAAAGCAAGTGGCAGATACGTTTCCAAGACATACCAGGGAAACCTGAGTCACCTTTCAACGGTTCCACCAAACTGCGCCCAACGCGTCGTCATTCATGCTGCGCAAGCTCCATCTTTGCCTGATTACCTTTGCCCTGCCCGCAGTTCTTTGCGCGCAGTCCACCACGCCTCGCGTATCGGGAGCGGGCAACGGCGGCACCAATTCACCGCTATCCCCGACTCCGCAGGAGCTGGAAATCTTAGGTATCTCCGTTGACGGCGTAGAGTCCGAAAGCATGATCAACTTTGTCCTGCGCAGTAGCGGGCTGGCCGCCGGGCAGATGATCACGCTTCCCGCCGACCAGGCAATCGCCGAGGCCATTCGCTCGCTGTACAAGCTGCATGTGTTCTCGGATGTGAAGGTTATTGAGGAGCGTAGAGCCGGGACCGGCGTGTTTCTCAAAATTCAGGTCAAGGAGGAGCCACAGCTTAAAGAATTCACCTTCAGCGGCATCAAAAAGCGGCACAGGAAGGAGTTGGAAAAAGAAGTGCCGCTCTTCAAAGGCAGCCGCGTACGACCGGGCGACCTCGAGCGGTCGGTTCAGGTCATCAAGGATTACTTCGGCGAAAAAGGTCACATGCTAGCTGACGTCGATGTGACGCGTGAGCCCTCTGGCGAAGACATGGTGGATGTCAACTTTGACGTAGACATTGGCCAGAAGGTGCGCATAAAGGAGGTCCTGATCAACGGCACCGAAACGATTGCTGCAAGAAAGGTGCGAAGCAAGCTTAAGAAGACAAAGGCGTACAAGCCCTTGTTTTTCTGGCGCAAGTCCCGGTTTGATCGGTCGCTGTACCAGGAAGACAAGGTGCGGGTGCTTGAACACTACAACGCCAAAGGATTCTACGATGCGCGCATAACGCAGGACTCCGTCTACCTTGACACCTCCGATAAGAAGGCCGGCCTCGTGGTGCAGCTTAACTTCATTGAGGGACCGAAGTACCACATCAGGAACGTTACGTGGGAGGGCAACACCGTGTATCCGGACGGAGTGCTGTCCACCGCCCTTGGGGTCGATCCTGGAGAAGCTTACAACGGACAGCGTATAGAACAGAATCTGTACGGCAACAAGCAGACCAGCGACGTGTCCAGCCTGTATATGAATCGCGGCCACATGCTTTTCCGTGTTGAGCCGGAAGTCAGTGTGGTGGAAGGGGACTCGCTGGATCTCCACTACGACATCTACGAAGGTGACATCTTTCAATTTGGTCAGATTGACATTGCGGGCAACTCCAAGACGAAGGAGCACGTCATCCGGCGGGAGCTGTATACCATTCCGGGGCAGACCTTCAGCCGTGGGGGGATTCAGGAGAGTATTCGGCGCCTGTCGCAGCTAAACTACTTTGATCAGGAAAAGCTTGGCGCCGGACCAAGCATAAATCTGAACAACGAAGCCAAGACAGTCGATCTGACCTATAACCTTGACGAGGTTGGCAGCGACCAGCTAGAGCTTTCCGGTTCGTATCACCGCTACGGACTTATCCTGATGCTCCGCTTCGCCTTCAACAACTTCTCGGCGGGCGACTTCTTCAGGCGCGAATCGTGGAAACCTTTGCCGGCGGGTGATGGGCAGCGCGTTTCTGTGGCTTTACAAACAAGTGGCAAGGCCTACCAGAGCTATCAGGTAAGTTTTACGGAGCCGTGGTTCAGGGGTCGGCCCACGCCGGCTGGGTTTAGCTTGTCGCATTCTCGCTTCAGCGGGTACGGGTATTCGTTTTACGCCTACAACAGGCCAACTGATAACCCAAGGGAGTACTTCGTGCGTACATCGGGCACGGTGTTCTATGAGCAGCGGCTGCAGTGGCCGGATGACAAGTTCAGCACTTCGACCTCGTTGGGGTACCAGCACTTCATCAATAGGGACTTTACCGCTGTGCTGCCGCAGGGCACGAGTGAGCAGGTTACTGTGCGGCAGGCGCTTACGCGCAGCTCGCTGGACCATCCGATATTTCCAACGACCGGGTCGAATTTCTTGCTGTCGGCAACCCTGGCAGTTCCGATTGGCAGCTTCGTGCAATATCACAAGTGGCGCCTGAATTCCTCTTGGAATGTGCCGATCATGAACAAGCTGACCGTCAACATGACGGGCGAGTTCGGCTATATCGGTTCGCTAACTGGCAGTGACGTGCTCTTTGAGCGGTACATCGTGGGTGGTTCGCCGTTTGATTACCAGGGCGCCTTTAACAACTACGGCAAAGACATCGTGTTTATGCGTGGCTATCCGGAGCGGGTACTGGGTCCGCGGCGCAATGGTGAACCGGTTGGCGGGCGCGTATTGAACAAGTTTACGTCAGAGCTGCGCCTATTGGCTGTCCAGACGCCGCAGCTAACAGCGGCGCCCTACGTCTTCATGGATGCCGCAAACACATGGGACAACTTTTCAACGTACAACCCAACGCAGCTATTCCGGTCCGTGGGGGTGGGGGCGCGGCTTTTCCTGCCGATTCTCGGCATGCTGGAGATCACCTATGGCTACAATCTGGACTCGTTTGTGCCGTACGGAGGGCAGTCAAGCAAGCATGACGGCAGCAACAAGTGGCTGTTCCAGTTCACACTCGGGCAAGGGTTCGGCAACTAGCCGGATTAAAACAGACAAGATCACATGAAGGTGTCTTCGGTAATTCTCTCGTTCGTATTTTGCGCCCTGATCAGCGCGCCGGCCGCGGCGCAGATGAACATTGCTTTTGTGGATTCGGACTACATTTATGATCACGTTGCAGAGTTTGCCACTGCCCAGCAGCAGCTTGACCGGCTAGCGGACCAGTGGACTCAGGACCTTGAGGAGCGCCAGGGCGAAGTCGACAGGCTCTTTCAGGAATACAAGTCACTCGAGTTGCTCTACACGCATGACGAGCGGCAGCGAAAGCAGGAGGAGATCATGCTCGCTGAGGAGGAGCTCAGCAGCCGCAGGACACAGTATTTCGGTCCGGAAGGTGAGTTGTACCGGCAGCAGGATCAGTTGCTGCGGCCCATTCAGGAGAAGGTGCTGATAGCCATAGAATCGGTAGCCGTAGCTGAAGGCTTTGACTATGTTTTTGACCGCAGCGGCGACTACGTGTTTCTTTTTACGGATGAGAGCCACAACATCAGCGTAGCCGTCTTGGCCGAGCTCGGCATCGAAGTACAGCAATCGGGCGCCCCTGGTGGTGCCAGTGGTGGCGCGGATTCGGGGCGCAGCGGCGGTCGGAATGTTCAAGGTCAGTAGCCACTTCACTTAAACGGTACATTATGCAGTCGATACTACTTCTACGACGTCTGGGACTTCTAACGCTGTTGGTGGCCTTTGCAACGCCCGCGTTGGGCCAGCAACTACCAGCGCTCAAGATTGGGTACACCGATCATGAGATCCTCATCTCCAATATGCCTGAATTTCAAGACATCCAACGGGCACTCCAGACAGAGTTTGAGGCCACCGAGAAAGTGTTGCAGGCGATGGCCGACGAATTGCAGGGCAAGGTAGAGCGCTATCAACAGCAGCAGTCACTGCTGTCCCCGCAGCGCCGGGCAGAAAGGGAGGCTGACCTGCAGGTCTCCCAGCAGGAGCTGCAACAAAAGGCGGCAGACGCCCAGGAAGACTTGGCGCGGCGCGAGGCGGAAATGCTCAGCCCCATCTTTGAGCAGGTGGATGCGGCCATCAAGAAGATTTCGCAAGAGAAGGGTTTGGATCTGGTGCTTCGCATCCAGGCCGGTCGCACCCAGCCCATCATACTCTATGCCAACGAGGAACGCATCGTGGACATCACGCTGGATGTGGCGCGAGAACTGGGCATAGACGTCAGCGCAGCCGAGTCCGCAGGGAACTAAACTATCACAGGCGCACGCACTATTTTAGGGTGCTCCGGCGTACAGCTCCACAACGGCACCAGCGTCCGTCAGAGAATGCGGAGTGCGCCCAGAGGCACTAGTGTAGGCTCCGGGCGACGAGTGAAGTGACCTAAGGGATCCTTCATGGCAACCAGGCGCGTTACCACGCAGACTCTTCAGGAGATGAAAGCGAGCGGTACGCCGATTGCCATGCTGACGGCGTACGACTATACGCTTGCGCGCATCATTGACGCGGCGGGCGTGGATGTGATTCTGGTCGGGGACTCTGCCTCCAACGTCATCGCCGGCAACGAGACGACCCTGCCCATCACGCTGGATCACATGATCTATCATGCGCAATGCGTGGTTCGGGCGGTTAAGCGGGCGCTGGTCGTTGTTGACTTGCCATTTGGATCATACCAGGGAAACTCCAAGGAGGCTTTGCACTCCGCGATTCGTGTCATGAAGGAGACCGGTGCGCATGCCGTAAAGATCGAAGGGGGCAGGGCGGGTCTTCCAGCGGCTGAGCGCATCCTTCAGACAGGCATACCGGTAATGGGGCACCTCGGCCTGACACCGCAAAGCATTTACCGCTTTGGTAGCTACAAGGTGCGAGCACGTGACGAAGAGGAGGCCGAGCGGCTTAAGGAGGATGCCAAGTTGTTGGAAAAGACTGGGTGCTTTGGCCTTGTGTTGGAGAAGATTCCCGCTGCGCTGGCGGAAGTGGTGACACGATCGTTGGCTATTCCGACTATCGGCATCGGGGCTGGACCCGCCTGTGACGGCCAGGTCCTTGTGACACACGATGCGTTGGGGCTTACTACTGACTTTAATCCGCGCTTTGTACGCCGGTATGCCTCTTTGGCCGCTACCATTACGCAGTCCGTACGGAACTACGCGGACGATGTGCGTGCACGACGGTTTCCGAGCAAAGAAGAGAGCTATTAGCAGACTTCCGACAGACGAGAAGGTGCCAGCTGTGCAAACGCAGAGGCGCAGGAAACCGCTCATCCTGGTGACGAACGATGACGGCATCGAGGCACCGGGGCTCGCGGCGCTGGGCTCGGCCATGATGGAATTGGGTAATGTGGTGATCATCGCGCCCAAGGAGGAGCAGAGTGCAGTGGGGCATGCTATCACACTTCGGCGCGCCGTTCACGCGTTTCCATATAAGTTTGAAGGCGCATTGGCGGCAATTCGCTCGGTGGCGATTGACGGCACACCGGCAGATTGCGTGAAGTTGGCTTTGAATTCGCTGCTGGATCGGCGCCCAGATTTGGTGGTGAGCGGCATCAACAGTGGATCCAACATGGCGGTCAACGTAATGTATTCGGGCACGGTGAGCGCAGCGACGGAATCATCGATTCGGGGAGTGGATTCGATGGCATTTTCGCTCGTTGAGGGCGAGGCTGGGGACTATGGAGCCGCTGCACGGTATGCCCTGGCGATAGGGCGGAAGGTTCTGCGCAGCCGCCTCCCACGTGGAATCGTGCTAAATGTCAACGTCCCGCCGCTACCGTATGATCAGATTAGAGGCATATCGGTGACTCGCCTTGCACGCGCACGCTATGAGGAATCCTTTGTCAAGCGGACGAATGCTTCCGACCACATGTCCTTCTGGTATAAAGGAAAGTTTTTCAACCTTGACGGCGGCCCTGACACCGATGTGCATGCCGTAGAAGCCGGATACGTATCCATCAGCCCCATCCAACATGACCTTACCGCCCATGGGTGCCTTGGTGTGCTGGGTACGTGGCGTTGGGCCGAGCACCTGATATAGGCAGGTGGCATGTCCCCAAACAGCTCTGTCCTAGTGCCCCCGGGTCTTGAGGGATGGCGCTGCAGGCATTCGTGCCGGGGAAGCGTGCGCAGGAGCTGCGGTACTGCCACCGGCACAGGTCCGGCTCGGGTGCATTATCACGCTTGCGAAGAGGGGAGCCACTGACCACTGTATATCAGTGGTCAGTGGCTCCGTTTTCCACTCCGTGATGAGCAGGCCCTGGGGCGGCCCGTATGCCTAGGGCCATTTTTTCAACTGATCCATGCGTTCACGTCCAAGGTAGTGCCCTCAGGCAGCCCAGAGTTCGAGGTCAGTGTTGCCACCGCTTAGAATCACGCCAATGCGGGCGCCTTTGGCGACAAAGGCGCCGCCCAGGAGTGCAGCTACGGCCAGACTGCCGGTAGGCTCAACAACCAGCTTCATGCGCTCCCACAGAAAACGCGTTGCGGCGAGGATCTGCTTCTCGGACACGGTCACCATGTCGTGCACGAGGCTCTTCACAAGCGGAAACGTGACCTTGCCCAGGGACGGTGTGCGGGCACCGTCGGCTATGGTATCAGGGTTGGACACCTTGTGCAGCACGCCTGTGCGGAAGCTTCGCGTAGCATCGTCGGCGTTGGCTGGTTCAACGCCAATGACCTGGCACTGGGGTGCTATAGCACGCACGGAAAGGGCCGAGCCGGACAGGAGGCCGCCCCCGCCGCACGGAACCAGCACATAGTCGAGCGGATCGGCATCCCGCAAGAGCTCCAGCGCCGCCGTGCCCCCGCCGGCTACGATATGCGGATCGTCATACGGCGGGATCACAGGCAGTTGCTGCTCTCTGGCTATCCGCGTGGCGAGCGTTTCGCGGCTCTCTTCGTTTCGATCATAGGTAATGATGGAGGCTCCATAGCCGCGGGTCGCTTGAAGCTTTACCACCGGTGCGTCGTACGGCATGATGATGGTGGCTGGGACTCCTAGGAGCTGCCCTGCCAGAGCCACGGCTTGGGCATGATTTCCTGAAGAAAACGTCAGGACACCGCGTCTACGACTGTCGTCGTCAACCTGGCTCAGCGCATTGTAGGCCCCACGAAACTTGAAGGCGCCGGCGCGCTGAAAATTCTCGCACTTGCAGTAGACCGTGGCACCCACGAGACTGTCTAGCGTCCGTGACGTGACAATTGCGGTGCGGTGTGCCACGCCGTCCAAGCGCTTCGCAGCGGCGGCGACGTCGGCAAAAGATACGGGCAGGCGACCATCGCCAAGTGAGCTGGGCGCGGGCAAGGACCAGCCTATTCGTCGACTTCGCTATACTCGACAGTCCGCACTTCTTCGCCATGACCGGGGTCTGGATCACGGTGAATGACGACCTCCACATCCGATACGAGCGTGCCGATGGCGCCCACGGCCGCCAAGGTCGGAGCCAGCAGCACGGCGGCGGCGGCACCGCCTACACCTACCGCCAGCGGAAATTCCGCCAACACCCGATCACCTTTCTTGATGGTGATCTTGCGCGCCTTGCCTTCATCAATGATGTCGCGCACCTTGCCTGCGAGCCCGCTGCCCTCGACCTTCAACTCTTCAAAGCGCTCCTTGCCCTCGGTTCTGAGCTCTTCAAAGCGCTCCTTGCCTTCGGTCTTCAGTGCGTCCAGTCGCTTCTTGACCTGATCTTTGTTTAGCATAATTCTACGAGTTGATCGTTAGAGACTACCTTGTGCAGAGTACGAAACGTATGCCATTGCAGTTTCAGTGCACGGTTTGCCCATTCCAAAGCAGGCGACAGCCAAAGCAACCGCGGTTACCCACACACGTTGCACCGTGTTCAGCCACAGTGTCAGCAGGAGGCCGCAACTAGCGCTGTCCTTGCCTTCCGCAAAGGCATGTATGCCATTGTTCGGAACCAAATGGGAGCGGTTGCACCCTATGTCAGTTAAAGTTTTACATTACGTTGAGGCCATTGTGGGACTATGCACGTTTGGACTATGGCATAACGCTATGCGCTCGGATGCATGAGGTTTAGGCGAAAGATTGCGATAGTGGGTCCCGTGTACCCGTACCGTGGGGGCATAGCTCACTTTTCTGAAACGCTGTTCTGGCGGCTTCGAGCGCGGCGCCATACCGTGACGGCAATCACGTTTACGCGACAATATCCTAACATGTTGTTTCCTGGCAAGTCCCAGTACGAAGCTGGGCCTGTGGCCCGGCCGGTGCCCTCAGTGCGCCTGATTGACTCGATAAATCCACTGACGTGGTATAGAACGGTGGGGCAGGTCGCGCGTTGGGAGCCGGATGTAGTGATCATCCCCTACTGGATGCCATTTTTTGCGCCGTCGCTCGGCACGATTGCCCGTCGTCTCCGGGCAAAAGGGGTCACGGTGCTGGCCATAGTGCACAATGCCATCCCGCACGAGCGCCACTTCGGGGACAAGGTGCTGAGCCGCTCATTCTTGCGAGCTGCCCATGGCTGTATTGTAATGTCCGACGAAGTGGGGCGCGACTTGGATGTGCTTGGCATCAAGGCGCCGCGGAAGCTGGTGAATCATCCCGTCTACGACAAATTCGGTCAGCCAATGGACGGCAAGGAGGCCAGAGCTGCTCTGGGACTCCCGCCAGAGGCACCCGTGCTGCTTTTCTTCGGATTCATACGGAGGTACAAGGGCCTCCACGTGCTATTGGAATGCATGCCCTCAATTGTGGCGACACTACCGCAGGTGCGGCTGGTCATCGCAGGCGAGTTCTACGAAGATGAAGCCCGCTACCGGTCGCTGATCGAATCCGCTGGGCTTGCCCCGCAGATTCTGCTGCATGCCAACTACATCCCAATGGAAGATGTCAAGAAGTATTTTGCAGCGGCTGACGTGGTAGTACAGCCATATATCACCGCCACGCAGAGCGGCGTGGCGCAGGTGGCATTCCATTTCGAAAAGCCGCTCATTATCACCGATGTTGGAGGCCTTGCCGAGATAGTTGGTCATGAAGAAGCGGGGCTGGTGGTGCCGCCGGAGGATCCGCAGGCAATAGCCAGCGCGGTGGTACGTTTTTTCCAGGAGGATTTACAGGCACGCCTGTCGAACGGAGTTCAGCGCAAAAAGCGTGCGCATAGCTGGGATCACTTTTGCGACGCACTGGAGGACATGATGTAGCCCACCTTGACCCGTTGGGGAAAAGGACCGGAAGCAGGCACGCACCTGCACAAAGTGTGATGCGGCCGCAACGCATGGCGCCGCTGGGCTGTCGGGGGGCCTACGGACTATGGCGGATCGTCCGCTGGTACGCTGCTACGCTTGCAGTTGCTGCGCTGCTGTGCTTTGTGCCTCTTGCTTGGGTAGGCTGTCACGCACTGCAGCAGGAAGTCGAGGTGCTGTCCGCTGCATCGCTGCAGACCCCGTGGCACCAGAGTCGCCTTCTCGCCGATTTGCAATTCCTGCAGGAACCAACGGCATCTGACCCTGCTGCGGTTCAGCAGCTTACCCATGAGGCGGCCTATGCCGCGGCGCAGATGCATGGGCTGCAGCCTGCTTTGGCGCATTCTGCGGCTGTCGAGTTCAACACTTTACGGAGCCGGTATGACACACGGCGCAGCGGCCACAACGTGATGGCCTATGCCGCGGGCTCCCACCCTGTGCTCGCTTCCGAGTTGGTGATTGTGGGTGCTGACCTTGATGGGCCCGGATCGCGTCAGGGACTCGCGGCTCTCATGGAGATTGCACGCAACTATGGCTTGGTTGGCCAGCGTGGATTCATGCCGGACCGAACGATCATGGTAGCAGCCTTTTCGGGGCATGACGAAGATTACGCAGGACTGCGTGCATATCTGCGCCGGCCCTTGTGGCCAACTGGAAGCACCCATGCACTAGTCTATCTCGCGCCGTCAGACTCCACGGCGCTGGCAGCGGCGTTAGAGCCGTCTGGCGTCACGCTGCATGTGATGGCGTCCAACGTGTCGGATTCGACAGCTTTGCTTCAAGAAGTTGCTGTGGATGCAGCACGAATTGCAAGAGCAGCGAATGAGCTAATTCAAGAGCTGGCGACGCTAGAATAGTAGGCCGACCATTACGATGATGCCTCTGTTCCGAAGTTCAGATTCACCCAGCTCTGGATTTGGTTTGGTCACGTCTCGCTGCCCCAGGTAGTAGCGCATTTCAAGCGTAAGGACCTGGCTCCCCAGTTCAACATCAACGGCGCCACCAATGGCGAAGCCGTGATCCGATCCTTCAATGGAGTCGTCCTGCTCCGTGAGTACGCCGAGTCCGTCCCGTGCCTCTACTCTGACTGTTGCGCCCAACTTGTAGGAAAGGGCAGGGCCCGCAAATACTCGCGGATTCACGTACCGCCCGGTATGGAGTCGGTACTGTACCAGAAACGTTGACGTGAGGTAGGTCAGGTCGCTCCGCACGGTTGCGGGTACACCCAGATACATCACAGGTGCACTGGCGCCCATGCGCACGTACGAAAGGTCCACGGCCGGCGAAAGCCCGTAGCGAAGCCTCAGTCCCAATGTGGCGCCCGCGGCAAAGCCGGAACGGCGGTCCCAAGTTGTTGTGCCAGCTGCAAGGTCACCGCTGAAGGTGGTCGAAGCACCTCCGATCTTGATGGATCCTTCCCATCGTTGCGCAAGAGCCGGCGAAGTCGTTACCAGGACTGCAGCGATCAGAAGGAGTAAACGTGTTTTCACGGCATCGGCGTCAGTTGCGCCACCAGTAAACAGCTTTGGTGGATCCGCTGTTTCGTAGGGGGGCTTGCAGTGGCTGAATCCGTTGCGCGGCCAGTTGACTGATCAGGCGTGCGCGCAACCATCTGGAGAGGCTTCTCTCCATATCCAATGGACGCGACTCTCTTGGGGCGCGTGTCATCTGCTCTGCCAATGCTGGCAATCAATTGACATTGTGGCTGCCTCTATTCGTCAGCACGCAGCACCGCGGACGGTGACGTAGCCTACTGCTTGCCGGTGTGTTCTCCGAGCCTCACGATGCATCGCCTTTCACGACACTAGTGGTCACACCAGGCGTCAGCCCATTCGCCTACAGCAACCTATGACGGGATGCCAGGAAGGTTCAGCCCCATGCTTCGAGCGCAGTCAATCGCATCCGTGTAGCCTGCATCTGCGTGACGCATAACCCCGGAGCCTGGGTCGTTCCACAGGACTCTCTTTAGCCTTTCGGCAGCCTCGTCCGTACCGTCGGCAACGACTACCATTCCGGCATGCTGTGAGAACCCCATCCCTACGCCGCCGCCGTGGTGAAACGACACCCAAGTCGCGCCAGATGCCGTGTTGAGCAGCGCATTCAGTAGCGGCCAGTCGGATACCGCATCCGAGCCGTCGCGCATGGATTCGGTTTCCCGGTTGGGCGACGCCACCGAGCCGGCATCGAGGTGATCTCGCCCAATAACGATTGGCGCAGACACCTCACCACTACGCACCATATCATTGAATGCCAGTCCCAGCCGATCGCGGTCGCCAAGGCCTACCCAGCAAATCCTCGCTGGAAGTCCCTGGAAGCGAATGCGCTGCCGCGCCAGCTCAAGCCAGTTGACCAGGTGCTTGTTCTCTGGCAGGAGTTCCTTCACCTTCTCGTCGGTACGATAGATGTCGTCAGGATCGCCAGAGAGTGCCACCCATCGGAATGGACCGATGCCACGACAAAAAAGCGGCCTGATATAGGCCGGCACAAATCCAGGGAAGGCAAAAGCTCGCTCAAGGCCCTCTTCCAGCGCCACTTGCCGGATGTTGTTGCCGTAGTCAAAGGTGGGGATGCCCGCATCCCGGAATCCAACCATCGCACTCACGTGCGCACGAATAGATGCCCGGGCGGCTGCTGCCGTTGCCTTGGGATCGTGCACTCGGTTTGCATGCCACTGAGAAAGCGTCCACCCTTGCGGAAGGTAGCCGTTGAGCGGGTCATGCGCGGAAGTCTGATCTGTCACCAGGTCCGGGCGGACTCCGGAATGCAAGAGCTCTGTAAAGACATCTGCAGCGTTTCCGAGCAATCCAACGGATTTCGCCTCGCCGGCGCGCGTCCACTGGTTTATCAGCGCGAGGGCCTCCCTGACATGGTCGACGCGCCTATCCAGGTACCCCGTACGCAATCGAAAGTCTATCCTGGACGGATCGCACTCTACAGCCAGGCAGCAAGCGCCGGCCATGACCGCAGCCAGCGGCTGTGCCCCGCCCATGCCTCCCAGTCCGCCGGTCAGAATCCACCTTCCCTGCAGGTTTCCGCCGTAGTGTTGCCGCCCCGCCTCAACAAAAGTCTCGTAGGTCCCTTGAACTATTCCCTGCGTACCGATATAGATCCATGACCCGGCAGTCATCTGGCCGTACATCATCAGACCTCTACGGTCGAGCTCGTTGAACGTGTCCCAGGTGGCCCAATGTGGAACGATGTTGGAGTTTGCAATCAGGACGCGGGGTGCGTCTTTGTGCGTTCCAAAAATACCGACAGGCTTCCCCGACTGGACGAGCAACGTTTCGTCGTCTTGCAGTGTCTTCAAAGACTGCAGGATTCGATCGAAGGCTTGCCAAGATCGAGCTGCGCGCCCAATGCCACCGTACACCACCAATTCGCTGGGGTTTTCTGCAACCTCAGCGTCAAGATTATTCTGAATCATCCGGTAGGCGGCTTCCACCGGCCAACTGCCGCAAGTCAGCTGCGTACCCGTAGGTGCACTAACGGAACGAGCGCTACTGTGCATAGCTACTGTAGTCCAAGCTGTGGCGATAACGATGGAATGAGTGCACCTTCCTGCACAAGCGACGCTGCACTCTCCAATTCAGATGCGAGAGGTCGGTCTCCTTTCAGGGGCGCAGAGATCGTTCGAATGACCGACAGATAGTGTTGCAGGGTTGGGCTCGTCTTTAGTGGAGCCCGCATCTCGACACCCTGTGCGCTACAGATGGCCTCAATGCCGATCAGGTGCGCAAGATTGCTGTTCATCGCAATCAGCCGGTGCGCCCCATGGCAGGACATGGCTACATGGTCCTCCTGATTCGCGGATGTTGGCGTGCTGTCTACCACGCGCGGGTTTGACAGGGCCTTGTTTTCTGCTGCGAGTGCAGCGGAAACAATCTCCGCAGCCATCATGCCCGAGTTCAAGCCGGGGCGCGGAGAGAGGAAGGCAGGAAGGCCGTAGGAAAGTGCAGGATCTA
This sequence comes from Rhodothermales bacterium, assembly GCA_965262785.1. Classification (GTDB taxonomy): domain Bacteria; phylum Bacteroidota; class Rhodothermia; order Rhodothermales; family Bin80. Next base: position 3,040,845 of record OZ253559.1, on the reverse strand, counting down.
TGAGGAGCGAGATGCGCCGCTGTGCAATGGCGCCAGCTTCCGCAATTGCCATGGCGATCAGATCCGCAGCAAACCCGACGGGCTCGCCGTGGAAGTTACCACCGGAGACGATTGTGCCGTCATCAAGTACCAGCGGATTATCCGTCACCGCCCCTGCTTCAATGCGAAGCGTTTCTCCTGCTTGCCTCAGCACTGTGAGAACGGCACCGAGAACCTGTGGCTGGCAGCGCAGGCAATACGGATCTTGGACCCGCGTGTCTTTTTGCCTATGGTTTTCACGGATTTGGGAGTCGGATAGCAAGTGGCGCAGGGTGGACGCCACATCAATCTGCCCCTGGTGGCCGCGCAGCTCATGGATTTCGGCACGAAATGGTACGGGGGATCCCATGGCTGCGTCCGTTGACAAAGCACCTGTAGTCAGCGAAGTAACAGCGTTTCTCCAGGATTCAAAAAGCCCTGCCAAGGCCAGCGCTGCAGAAATCTGAGTTCCGTTGATCATCGCGAGTCCTTCCTTTGCAAGAAACTCTATAGGCGACAATCCCGCTTCGTGCAAGGCCCGAGTTGCCCGCATCAGCCTTCCTCGGCCCACCACGTCGCCTTCGCCCATCATTGCTGCGGCCAGGTGAGCCAGTGGCACGAGATCTCCTGATGCGCCAACAGATCCCTGGGACGGAATGACCGGGAGAATTCCGGCCTGCAGCATACCCGAGAGCATGCGAATCAGCTCCCACCGTACGCCGGATGCGCCGCGCCCCAGCGATATCATCTTTAGTGCAATAACTAGCCGAACGACACTGCTGGGAAGCGGATCACCAATGCCTGCACAATGGCTCCGGATCAGATTCCGCTGCAGAGCTTGGGTATCGTCAGGAGAGATGCGCACGGAAGCCAGCTTTCCGAACCCCGTGTTGATGCCATAGATTGGCAATGCCGCGGCAGCGGCACGTGCAACAACATCGGCACTCTTTTCTACCAAGGCCCTGCAGCCCGGGACCAGTTCCGCAGCTGCCCCGCGATAGATTGATTCGAGCGCAGAAAGGGTGATGTGCTGGGGATTTATCAGCATGTTTCACCTCCAATGACCCGCATCTTCAGTACGTTAGGCCCTATCCGGTAGGCCAGCTCGTGCGGGTGCTCGATGTCCCAGACGGCAAGGTCGGCACGCTTTCCGACCGACAGCGACCCATACTGTTCCTCGAGGCCCAGGACCTTCGCGGCCGTAGCGGTTGTGCCGACAAGCGCCTCTTCTGGTGTCAGCCGAAACAACGTGCACGCCATATTCATGGCCAGGAGCAAGGAAAACAGGGGAGAAGAGCCGGGATTGCCGTCCGTTGCAACAGCGATCGGGACACTGGCATCTCGCAGAGCCTCAACAGGCGGTGGCTTTGCTTGGCGCAGCGTGTAGTACGCTCCAGGAAGGAGGACGGCAACAGTGCCAAACTTGGCCATCGCTTTGATGCCCTCATTGTCAAGATATTCCAGGTGGTCAGCCGAGAGCGCATGACTGGATGCTGCCAGCTTGGCCCCGCCGAGGTTGGTAAGCTGCTCTGCGTGCAGCCTCTTTGGGAGACCAAGCGCGTCAGCGGCTTCAAATACGCGGGCAATCTGCGATGGAAAAAACGCTATGGATTCGCAGAAGCCATCTACGGCATCCACGAGTCCCTCTGTATGAGCCCTCTCCAGGCCGCGCACGGCAACCTCATCAATATAGGCGTCGGCCCTTCCTTTGAATTCCGGCGGAACCGTATGAGCCGCCAACCACGATGTGACGATGCGCACTGATCGCTCTTGTGCCAACCTGCGGGCCGCCCTTAGCATTTTCAGCTCATCGCCAATGTTTAGTCCGTAGCCCGATTTAACTTCCACCACACACACACCTTCGGAAATTAGCGCATCCAGGCGTGGGAGTGCCGCCCTGACCAACTCGTCCTCGGTGGCCTTCCGTGTGGCGTACATGGTCGAGACGATTCCGCCTCCAGCCTGCGCAATCTGCTGGTAGTCCATGCCCTGCAGCCGCAGCTCGAACTCGTGTGCCCGGTTGCCACCAAACACCAGGTGAGTATGGCAGTCGATGAGCCCCGGAGTTACCGTAGCGCCTCCCAGGTCTACCAGTCCTTCATGCGTGTAAGCGGCGGGCAGGGTGGTTCTTGTTCCGATCCATTCGATCGTCCCATCTCTTGAGGCCAGCGCACCGTCAGATATCAATCCGTATGGATTTGTGCCGCGCTCCATCGTGGCAATCTTGCAATGCGAGTAGACTCTCAGCGCCATGCTATCGGAAGCCTCCGCTCTGGGTTTTTGTCAGCAAATCTTGTAGGAGGCGGCCTAAGGATCAATCGCATGGTACGGACCTCACTGCGAGGAAGGATCTGTGAAGAGCGTACGCAGCAGAGACGCCCTGGAAGAGTACGGAAAGACTGCACGTGAAAATGATGCCAGACCATTGCGCTCCGGGCGGACGCTCGGCAGGTGCGCAGAGGCGATCCGTCTCTGCCCTCATGTGCTGGGCCAAGAGCCGAAACGGCACCTGACCTGCAGTCAGGCTCATCCACCCTGGCTACGCATTCGTTATTCTGCTGACCCTGTCGACCCAGGGTAGTCTTGCTGTGGAATGAAGTATACTCCAATCATTTGGACAAAATTCCGACGAATTAAAGGTAGAGCATTGCCTGAGTTAAATGTGTCGGTGGGGCCCATCGGTCCATAAGGGCCTGCCAAACCGGCCTCGTCCGGCGGGACGTTTTTCACCAGCCAAGCCTACACAACTTCGGCACGCTCTTCTTCCACTGCATCCAATTGCGGCGGACCGAAGGGGGTGTAAATGCTGGGAAGATGGGGCGTTCGAGGCCCTTTTAGCTAGTTTGGGCGGCCATGACAGTTTTTTGGGTTATTGCAGTATTTGAGTAAGGGCCTCCAACCTGCTTAGCCACTCTCCAAAATGCTTGCATTTGGATTGCAGAATGGACAGCCCGATCTTGTTCGCCACAATGGGACCCACAGATGCTTTCCGTCCCTCATATTCTGGTATCTCCTTGATAATACGCTTTGACGGGGCGGTTTGGCTTCCATCATTGATGAGTTCCGGTGAACCGAAGCCAGAGGTCGTCTCTATAAGTCTCCGAATTTCGGTGCCACGATCAGGAAACTGTGAGCCGAGAATCTTAGGTTCGCAGAACAATAACGCCTCGAATTCGTGAAGCTGGAAATAGGGGATCAATCGGGAATCAGAAATATCACGGCTCAGAGCATTCTCCAGAATTCTGACGCGGTCGTATGGATCGTGCGTGTTTACTGCATGCTCGTAGTCGGGAAAATCTGTCGGTAGGCCGTACAAGTCAAACATGGTTGTAAAGCGCGCGTCGCGTTTTTGGTCGTCATTCATCCAGGCTTTGATGTCATTCTTCGCTACCCGGTACGTGGTGAGGCCTCCGCGATACTTGACGCCGCGCCTACGACTTGTCATCACACATCGAACCTTCGCCCAGATACTGTACTTCGCTAGAAACGGGGTCAGGGTCTGTTTGACAAAGGTTTCTTCAGTCTGACCTTCAACGATAAAATGTAGCCTTACGGCCATGATGGCCGTCCTCCGATTACGTTCTTTTCCCACAACTCAGAAAGCGAGTATTCATCGAGCCATTTTCCTAGGTCATCAGTATCCAACTGTCGAAATATGGACCTGCGGCCTCTACGTTCGACCACGACTATGTCGGCAGGCTCGAAGCAATCGACGAAAGCCGTGGACTGAGTGGCGACGATGACTTGGGCTTTGGTGGACGCGGCGCGTATCAGTCCGCCGACCACGTTTATGGCATAGGGGTGGAGGCCAAGCTCCGGCTCGTCCAGAATCAGAACGTCCGGCAAGTCGTCTTCCGGCTGAAGAAGGAGCATGACAAGGGCTATGATCCGCAGCATGCCGTCCGATGCCTGCGAAGCAGCGAACACCTGGTCGCTGTCTCGTTCACGCCAACCAAGCATCAGATACCCGTTTTCGGGCTCAAGCTCGAAATCGGAAAAGAAGGGCAGAATCAGGCGGACCGTGTCTACAATCCGTTGGTAGTAACCTCCGTTTTCATCCTTTAGGCGAATTAGAACCGGAGCGATGTTTGCCGCGTCTTCCTTAAGCCACCGGTTGTCATGCACACTCCACTTACTGCGGATACGTGCTGTGGACGAGGTGTTGTGAAATTGATATGAGATGATTCTCCGTAGAATGCTCAAAATGACACGGGCAGTTGTATCTCCCCCCTGGGCTTCGTCAAGCAGCTTAGGAGCGCGGTGCCCGGCGCCCGTTTCTCGCCAGGGCGCAACGGCGTCAGAGCCTGCACGAGAGAATCGGTAGCGCTCGTCAGCGAAAATCAAAGTATCTCCAGCCGCATAAAAAAGCCGAAACTTGTACTGATTCTCGCCGGCATCATTGCGAATCGTAAGTACGGATTCTATCTCACGGGTCTTGTCCGGGCCGTCATGCAGAAGCTTGCTGGCTCCGCCTTGCTGGCCTACGTAGAGTGAGAGGTGATCCGGGTCTGCCAGTGCCCAACTCATCATGCGGAAGAAGGAAATAAAGTTGGACTTGCCCGCGCCATTGGGTCCAATGAGTACCGTTAGAGGGCCAGGCGTGAATTCATCCAGTTCGTGAATGGTCTTGAATCCCTTTAGGGTAATCGCATGAAGCCTGCTTTTCATCATCTGAAGTGTACCCCAATCACTGGCCACGGTTCGCCCACCCTAAGAAACGTCTGCCTCCGGCACGCGAAGTAGTAGCCGGACCGGGTTGTCCCGATGTGGGAAACGTTCACGCTGGCTGCATTCCTGGGAATGTCACGCCTGGAATATTCATGTGCTCAAAACGATGACTGACTGTGCTCGCAGGGTACGTGATTCTGACGGAATGGAATTTCCTAGGGCGGGCCTTTATGGGCACTCCGTTATTACATGCGTTGCTGAAGCGTACGCTGCCAACCGTCCTAGAACTTGCCCGGAGCACGACGCTGAACGGAAGACGGACGCGCTTGTACCTGCGGGCGGCTTTCTCGCTGATGCCCGCCTACCCGGCGTCGTCGTGCGTACCTTCTGCGCCCAAATGACGACAGAACTTACAGACGACTCTGTCGGCGCACACCGACAGCCAAGGCTGGCTCGAAGAATTCAGTCGCCCAACCAGAGTGCGCCCGATGAGATACCGCTCAACAGGGAAAAACTATGCCGCTGAATGGTTTCAATACAAGTTTATCATCAGTATCACTATTTGTGGCAGCAAGTTTAGTCCATTCCGCAGTCAAATGACCAAGCTTTGGGCAGCAACGGCACTCACGCCGCAGGGCTGGAGGAGCGCGGTTTCGGTAGAGATCGACGCGTCCGGCAGAATCACCAATGTACTGGCAGGTCAGCCCTCGGAAGGCGAACAATGTTCCATCTTGTTGCCGGCTCCCACGAATCTCCACAGCCATGCATTCCAACGGGCAATGGCCGGGCTGTCAGAGTCGCGAGGTATGGCAGCCCACAACGACTTCTGGAGCTGGCGTCGCCTCATGTACAAATTCTTGGATAGCCTCACGCCCCCGGACATCGAAGCGGTTGCAGCCCTTGCCCAAATGGAAATGCTGGAGGCAGGCTTTTCGAGTGTGGCGGAATTCCACTACCTGCACCATGGCAGGGGAGGCGTACCCTACGACAACCTAGCGGAAATGTCTTCGCGAATAGCATCAGCTGCCGCTCGCACCGGAATAGGGCTCACCATGTTGCCAGTCCTGTATCAACGCGGCGGATGCGATGGAGCCGCCTTGGCGGCTGGCCAGGACCGGTTCAGCTGCTCACGTGACCAGTATGGCGCACTATTGGACGCCACTGAAGCGGAGATGAAGCGACTGCCTGACGATACGGTCATAGGTGTTGCGGTCCATTCCCTGCGTGCCGTCAGCCCAGATTCAATGGTGTGGGCCGTAGAGCTGAGACCGGATCTTCCGTTTCATATGCACCTGGCGGAGCAGCAGGCTGAGGTAAGTGAGGTCGAATCGGCCTTGGGTGCGCGTCCCGTCACTTGGGTGCTGGATAACTTTGAGGTGGACAGGCGTTGGTGTCTCGTTCACTGTACGCAGATGGAGAATGTTGAAACACTTGCCCTTGCCCGAACCGGCGCAGTTGTTGCTCTGTGCCCGATTACCGAAAGCAATCTGGGTGACGGAATCTTTGATGGCGTTCGCTTTCTGAGCGCGGGTGGTCGGTTTGGTATAGGTTCTGACTCCAACGTGAGGATTTCGCTTGTGGAGGAGCTGCGGACACTGGAATACTCGCAGCGTCTTCATCACCGCACTCGTGCTGCGCTTGCAGTCCGCTATCCATCACCCGGGCGCGCATTGTTTGACGGGGTTTGTTCGGGCGGTGCCTTGGCTGCCGGCCGTACCGGTGGATGCATTAAGGCAGGTGCATGGGCGGACCTTCTGGAACTTGACGGCAACAGAGCGCAGCTGCGAGGCCTGAGCGGGGACACGATCCTGGACGCGTGGGTATTCGCAGGGGGCGGACCAGTGATCAAGAACGTCTGGTCAGCTGGCCGCCATGTCGTGCGTGGCGGGCGCCATGTACGAAGGGAGGCCATTGTGGGCGCGGTGCGGCCAGTGCTGGAGCGGCTTCGAAAGCTCTAGACCGATTTCAATTAGAAATTCGGCCAGGTACGTAGCACAAGTCAGCTTGCCTGATCCAGCGCACCCATTTGCGAGTCGAATCGGGGCAACACAATCCATTCGGACGGTGGGCAACACATCTCTGCCCAAGTCTCATTCTGGCGGTGAAGAGCGATTCCGGGTTGAATTGGGCCGTAGTGGTGACGAGCAGTTGAACAATTCAGGACAACGGGCTTAGACCCACCAAGACGAGTCTGCAAGACAGCGTTTGCTCGGCGGCAGGCTTAAGCTCTTCCGTTTGTGCAGGACTATGCGGATTCCAGCCTCCTTGCGGCAGACCCGAGAGTAGGTTACTATAACACCAACCTGGATCCGGGCCTCACCCGTTGGCATTGGAGAAAGCCCTTTTCGCGGCCCCATTCCGCGCAGAGGACTTCTGGCTTCGATTGGCCGAAGTCCACTCATGCATGCGGTTACGGACCGACGGCTATGCTATGCGATGCGTCTGCCGGGGTCCGTCGCCGTTCAGTGGAAACAGCAATCATGGAACAGGTACACAATAGCATGGTAGGCAAAGGCTGACATCTGCGCACCATGGCCATTTCCATAGAAGACGTCCGATACATCGCTTCGCTGGCGAAGCTCGAGTTTGCACCAGAGGAGGAAGAGATTCTGGCCAAAGAGATGAGTGCGATCCTAGGATACATGGAGACGCTTAATGAACTTGACACTGCCGGTGTAGAGCCGATGACCCACGTGTTAAACCTCCAGGGAGTCATGCGTGATGATGCCGTTGATCCAACCATCGGAGTAGAAGAAGCGCTTCTTAACGCGCCGGACACCGGTGGTGACTACTTCAGAGTGCCAAAGGTGATCGGATAGCCCATGGCGAGAAGAAAGGCGCGTTCGGCGCCGAAGTCGTCCTGGTGGAGCTCGCTTTCGCAGTCACAGCAGCACCTGGTGTGCCTGGCCGCGTTGGCTGTTATTGCGTTGTACTTCTGCTGGCCGACACTCTTTTCCGGTCGGTATCTCGTGGGGAGCGATACGGTGCAGTGGCGCGCCGCGGCAGAATCCATGCTCGAGCATCGCCAGGAAACTGGCGAAGAGCCTTTATGGGCTACCAACGTCTTCGGCGGAATGCCGGGGCTGGTCATCTCGCCCCATAGCACTGTCTTTCAGGTGGACCGCCTGGTTGGTTGGCTGCGTTTGCTGACCTGGCCCTTGTCCCATGTGCTCGTCCTGCTGCTCGGGGCCTACGCACTGGTTTGGTATTTGACCAAGGACAATCTGCTGGGCTTGTTTGCGGCGTGTGCGTACAGCCTAACAACGTACCTGCCGATCATCCTTGTTGCAGGTCACAATACGAAGTACATCGCTCTGGCCTACGCTCCGTGGCTGCTGTTGGCATTTGTGCACACGCTGCGCCGCCCAGGCGTTCTGGCAAGCCTCCTGTTTGCCGTCGCAGTGGCCGTCAGCATGCGCGCAGGCCATATCCAGATACCGTACTACGTCGGCATGATAGGCCTTGTTTGGTGGATTGCCGAACTGGTGGGGGCCGTCAGGAACGCTACCACGAAACAGTTTGCTCGCTCAACGCTGTGGCTGCTGGCGGGTGTAGCCTTAGGCGTCCTGATGGTGACACAGGCGTACTGGCCCATGTATGAATACAAGGCCTACACCATCCGTGGCATGGCTAGTGGAGGTGGAGCAGGGGCGCTGAGCTGGGACTACGCGATGGCATGGAGCCAAGGGCGAGCCGAGCTGCTCACGTTCCTGATAGCCGACGCCTTTGGCGGCGGCGCGCTGTACTGGGGGCCCAAGACCTTTACCAGCGGACCGCACTACGTGGGTGGCATCGTGCTGCTGCTCTCAATTCTGGCCGTCTGGCGCCTGCGAACCCGTATGGCCAGAGCGTTAGGCGTTGCCGCGCTGCTGATGACGCTTTTTGCGCTGGGAAGCCATCTTGAGCTGCTGAACAGGCTCATGTTCAATTACTTCCCTCTGTTTGATGCGTTTCGAGTGCCTGAAACGTGGCTCATAGCCGTAGCGCTGACCCTCGCGATATTGGCGGCACTGGGGCTCGGGTATGTCACGCGCACCGAAGGGTCGTCTGCTGAGGAAAAGAGCAAGTCAAAGGCTGTCTACACAGCTGCTGGCATCGTGCTGGGCTTTACGCTGCTGCTCTATGCGGGCAAGGGTTCATTCTTTGACTATGAGCGCCCGGGCGAACGCGAGCGGTACCAGGCCTTGATCGCGCAGCAGGCGCAGCGGCCGCTGAACAACCCGGAAGTGGTGCGGGCGACCAACCAGACTCTTGAAACACGGCTGATAGAGCCGCGCGAGGAGGCTTTTGCGCGCGATGCTGTGCGTACGATTCTGTTTCTTCTCCTGGCAACAGGTGGCCTGGTGCTGTACCGTCGTCGCACAATGCCCGGCTGGCTCTTGCAGCTGTTCCTGATTGCGCTTGTAGCCATAGACCTTGGAGGCGTCGCACGGCGATATTTCAACGAGGATCACCTGAGCGTGCGACGCGACCCGGCAACGCGCGTGCAGACGATCGATGTCGACCAGTACATTCTCCAGAAGAAAGCCGAGGCGGGAGGGGTCGGCCATTTTCGGGTGCTGTCGTTGGAGACTGCCGACCAGACTAGGAACGCCCGTCCGTCCTTTCACCACGAGTCTCTGGGGGGGTACAGTGGCGCTAAGCTGCGCTTGTATCAGGATTTCCTGGAAAACATCCTTTTTGACTCAGGGACAGGATACCCCAACGAAAACGCACTGGACATGATGAATGCCCGGTACGTTATTGCCCAGAGAAGCATCCCTGGAACGCTGCCGGTGTTTCGCGGCAGCCAGTTCTCGGTACTGGAAAACCCTGATCCGCTCCCGCGCGCGCTGCTGATTGGTGAAGTCGAGGTGATCAGCGATCCCGGCGAGACATGGGCCCGCTTGCAAGACCCTGCATTCGACCCTCATGTGTCGGCCATCCTTGACGCATCACTGGCCAGTGCCATAGAGCCAATCGACTCCAGTAGTGTCGCCAGCGTTACGATGGATCGGTACGGACCGCGGGAGATGGCCTTCACGGTTCAAACCGACAGGCCGCGCCTGCTCCTGATTAGCGACGTGTACTACCCTGCTGGATGGCACGCCACCATTGGCGGCGAAAGCACGCCCATTCACCGCGCGAACTACTTGCTACGCGCCGTGACTGTGCCTGCCGGGACACATCAGGTGGTGCTGCGATATGACCCGAAAAGCTACACGGTCGGTAACTGGATCAGTCTTGTGTCGACACTGCTGGTCTACCTGTCGATAATCGGCCTTGGTGCTAGGGCCTGGCAAAGGCGCCACTAGCGGTCTTGATTGACGCTGCCATGAGTTCCTCCGGGGGCGAGTAATGAGGCCTGTGCTGCTGATTACGTACTATTTTCCGCCGGCCGGAGGAGTTGCTGTTCAGCGCATGCTGAAGTTCGCGCGCTACCTGCCCCAGTATGGATACTTGCCTACGGTTGTAACCGTGGACCCACGCTTTGCAGTGTACGGAGCGATGGATTCAGCGCTTATGGACCAACTCCCTGGTGAGGTACGTGTGGTTCGAACGCGGTCGTGGGATCCTTTTTCGATATATGCGCGCATGCAAGGGGTAAAGAAGGAGGATGTTGCCGGCGTTGGTTTTGTCAAGGAAGGCCAGATAGGTTGGAGGCAGGAAGCCGCCCGGTGGGTTCGCGGAAACATCTTCCTACCCGATGCTCGCGTAGGTTGGGTTCCGTTTGCCAGGAGAGCCGTGCTGCGCCTGGTGCGTGAGCAGAAGTTTTCGGTCGTGATGACATCAGGTCCACCTCATTCCGCGCATCTTGTTGGGAGCTTCCTGAAGGCGCGAACCGGGATTCCATGGATAGCAGATCTACGTGACCCGTGGACCGACTACTATTACAATGCGCACTTTCATCAATCTCCGCTGGCACGCTTTATCAATGCCAGACTTGAGCGGCGTGTTCTCTCTCGCGCGGATGTAGTCCTGTCTGTAAGCGAGGCAATTGGCACAGGCTTGCGCGGTAAAGTGTGCATGCGCAGGTACGAAACTGTGCCAAATGGATACGACCCGCATGACACACCTTCCGGTCTTGAGCCAGCGAATGACTGTGCACGTTTTGTGATTGCGCACGTCGGGACGTATTCCAAAGAGCGTCATTCGGCAGCTTTTGTTCAGGTAATCGTGAGTATGGCGGAGGAGGTCGAGTTGCGCCTGGTGGGACACGTGCATGAGTGGGTAGCGAATGAATTTGGCCGGACTCGATTAGGCGAATCGCTTGTGCTTATTCCACACGTCCCTCATCGGGAAGCCATGGAGCACATGGCGCAAGCGGACATGTTACTTTTGCCGATAGAGCGTGGACGCCTGAACAAGGGTATTGTCAGCGGTAAGCTTTTCGAATACCTTTCCGTGGGCAAGCCGGTCATTGGAATTGGACCGCCAGACGGTGACATGGCCAGGATCTTGCGGGAAACCCGCGCCGGCATCGTGTTTGACTACGACGATGCCAAGGGCATGCAAGAATTCATTTTGGAGCATCGTCGGCGTTGCCGGGAAGGCAAGCCCTTTGCTCCGGCGAATGATCAAGCGCTGAGGGCTTACGATCGGCGCGCACTCACGCAGCGGCTGGCCGACATCATAGGCGAAATAGCTGAGGACGCTCCTACCTAAAAGACCGTATCGGGATTATATGTTCGTAGCGGTGCGATGCAGGATGAGCGGGTCACGCTTTCGGTGCGCACGAGTACTTTCAAAGTGTGTGGCCAGGTGCCCGTTCGTGATCTGAACGCCGCGTGTATTACCCTGAATTCAGCGCTCAAAAAGTGCAAGATGCGCGAATAGTTTCCGGTACGCAGCACCCTGGGAAACCAGGCAGCGCTACTGCGCTCTGCGTTTTGCAGCGTATATGCACTGCAAGTGAAAAGAAACCAGTTTAGTCAGAGGATTCTAGAGATGGGAGACAAATTCCACATCCTCATGGTGCTTGACGAATGCTTTCCGCCGGACGTGCGGGTTGAAAATGAAGTGCGCTCGCTGCTCTCGGCAGGCTTCGCGGTGACAGTGCTATCCATTGCTCCGTACCCAAAAACGCAGGCAGGGGGGAGCAGTGGTGTTATGTCGCACGAAGGGATGGCGGTTGTCCGTGTCAGCATACCCAAGCAAGTGCGGAATAAGCTGCGCGGCTTGGCTGCCTCGATACCGGCGTTGTCACTATTTGTAAGCCACCAGATCCAGCGCGTGTGCAAGCGGGTTCACGTTGACGCACTGCACATGCACGACCTCTGGCTATTTGGAGGCGGCCTGCGGGCGGCGCGACGGCTTGGAATTCCAGTAGTCGGTGATCTGCACGAGAACTACGTGGATGCGCTAACCCAGTATGCCTGGAGCACGAGGTTTCCAGCCAAATACGTTGTCAACATTCCGCGCTGGCGGCATTTGGAGGCACGGTGGACTCGTGCAGTCAGCAAGGTCATTTGTGTGAACGAAGCACAAAAGGACCGCGTGGTCAAGCTCGGCGTCGGTCCACTTAGGACAATCGTTACGCCTAACACCATTGCCATCGCAGAGTTCGACAGGTACGATGTGGACACAGCCATAGTAGAATCTGTAAGATCTGACTTTACGATTATTTACACGGGATCCTTCGACCTCCACCGTGGATTGGCGACGCTGATTCGCGCCATGCCGATCGTGTCGCAGCAGTGTCGAGCCCGCCTGGTCCTTGTTGGCGACGGGGGCAACCGCTCAGAACTGGAAACGCTTGCGCATTCGCTTGGCATTAGCGGCACTGTCGACTTTACTGGGTGGCAACCGCAGCACTCAATCAAGAGCTACATCCTCGGAAGCGATGTCGGCACTGTACCCTTCGTTAAGAGCGTGCATACCGAAGCTGCCTTGCCGCACAAGCTGTTTCACTATATGTACCTGAAGCGGCCCATGCTTACGACCGATTGTCGAATGATTCGGCAGATAGTTGAATCTGCGCGGGCTGGCATCGTGGTACCGTCCGAGTCCCCTAAAGCGATGGGCGAGGCGCTCCTTAAACTCTGGCGCGAACCGAATATTCGCACGAAGATGGGACAAAACGGGCATGAAGCGGTTTTATCGCGCTACAACTGGGATGCTACGGTGCGGGACATGATAGCAATGTATCAGGGCCTCGCTTCCGGTTGACAAACGGGCAGGCCAAGTCTATATTGGCCGCTAGCCTGTACACTAGCCTGTACTTACCTTTTTCTCAGCGATGGCAGACGACTACGGAATAGCATTGGGAATGGTCGAAACACGTGGCCTGGTGGGCGCGATAGAGGCGGCCGACGCCATGGTCAAGGCCGCGCGGGTCAACCTTATCGGCAAGGAAAAGATTGGGGGCGGGTATGTGACCGTGATGGTGCGCGGTGACGTCGGCGCCGTCAAGGCTGCTACGGACAGCGGTGCCGCGGCGGCAGAGCGCGTGGGCGAACTCGTGTCCGTACACGTCATTCCGCGTCCGCACCAGGATGTAGAGCATATTCTGCCTGGAGCATAACGACTTCGCATCACCTTGCGTGTACGGGCATGTCGACGGGCTTAGAACCGGCACTGGGCATGGTGGAGACACGGGGGCTCATAGGTGCCATAGAGGCGGCCGACGCCATGGTAAAGTGTGCGCTGGTGCGTCTGGTGCGCGCAGAAGTGACGCAGGCGGCCTTGGTGACTGTCCAGATTGTTGGCGAAGTGGCCGCAGTGCAGGCAGCAGTAGATGCCGGGGAGCGGGCCGCAAAAAAGGTTGGGCAGGTGGTATCGTGCCACGTGATTCCGAATCCGGATGCGGCGGTGCGAGCGGTCCTGCTGCTGGACCAAAAGCCGGCAGTGCCACCGGTAAAACTTCCTGCCTACGCAGACATGACCGTGCAGCAGCTGCGTGCGCGAGCCCGTGCGATGCCGGGATTTCCGTTGCAGGGCCGAGCCATTGCCAGTGCCAAAAAGCGTGAGCTTCTGGCGCTACTGGAAAAGCACCGGTGACGCGCTATGCCTGAGCCGTCAAAATCTGCTGGCATCTGGGCGCTCCTGCGCAGCGCAGGTCGAACCCCTAGCGATCATCCGGTGCGGGACCCTCTCAAGCGCGATTCGAATGGGCGCAACCGCGAGCTGGTTGTTACGATGTGCGTGCTTACGGCCTTTGGCCTGTGGTTGCTGCTGAGCTTGGACGATCCCGGAGAAATCCGGTTGGAACTACAGACAACTGTTGCCAATCAGCCGGAAGATATAGCGTTTGGGGAAATTCCGGCTACGTCTGTGATGGCGAGCGTGCAAGGTGATGTCTTGACACTCTTTAAGCTCAGGTTTAGGCCACCGCCCTTTGTTATCGATGCATCACAGGACGTAATTGACTCGCAGGCTGCGGTCGACTGGCCTCAGGGCATCGTGGCGATCTTCGACAGCCCACAGATTACGTTGATACGAGAAGGACGCACCCAACGCAAGGTGCCCATCAGATCGCGTGTATCCATCCAACCCGCGACAGGGTATTCGTTGTTTGACGACCCGACCGTCACGCCGGATTCCGTAACCATTGCCGGGGCAGCCTCCATCGTTGCCGGCATTGATGCTTGGCCGACCGTTTCCGTTCGGCGAGTTGGCATCAAGGATTCCCTGTCATTCGAAGTGTCGTTGCTGGATTCGCTTGCTGGACTGGTAATGCTCTCACATGAGCGAATCATGCTGTTGGCACAGGCGCACAAGTTCACTGAAGGCATTCGCGAGCTACGCGTCGTTGTGACCGATATACCGAACTCGGAGAACGTCGTTGACCTTGATCCACCGAGTGTCGAGGTGATATTTCACGCACCGCTGGACCAATTCGATTCGGTACGAGAGGCCGAGGGCTTCTATGCAACCGTGTCGTACGAGGCCATACGGCTCGATACGACGGGCTCGGTGGTGCCCGAGATAACCTTGCCGGAAGATCTTCTTGTCCGCCATATGGGGACGCACCCATTGTCGTTGAACTACTACGTGAATACCGGGGTGCAGTAGTTCAGGGTACAGGCCGCAACAAGTCCCCTAGCCAGCAGTAGGAACTGACTGCTCATAGTGTGCTATCCATGAAATGGCTCAGGCTGCCAGTAGGCCAGTCCACGTACGTTGACACGCCGCAGGGAATTTTCACCGATGAGCTTTTGTGGTTTCGAACGCGGGAGGCTTGGCTGAATGACTATGCTGGGGCGGTCTTTGAGCGTAGGAAGTTGAGTCAACTACTAGCCGATGCTGCGGTATGGCTACGTTCGCCTCAGACATTGGCCTTGTGGCTGCTGCCTGCGTTACTGCTCACGGTCAGCGCGCCACAGGCGGCCTTGGCTACAATCGTGTTCTTCGTCGCATGGAAGACGTTGGGACCATCTTTGGTAAGCCGTTCCGTGATCCCGGTGTTGAGGGTCCTCGAACTGGTGATTCTGCAGGCCCTTATTTACGTTGGCACATTGAGCTGGCTGGCCGCGTTGGACCGCTATGCGGCGATGTCGGTGGGTCTGGTGGGGTTCATCCTTCTGCGTTGGGGGGTGCTGCGCATGGTCGTGAGGCCGCTGGCAAAGGTATTTTGGGGCTCGCTGTACCGGATGCCGGTGTCGGACCATGTCCTTCGGGCGATCATAGTGCGGGCCGCGCTTCATTATCGTATTGTGCTGGCCGACTTCGCCCCGATTGAGGAACACATTATCCAACACCTCAAGAAAAAATAAACGCCCTGGGTCACTCCGCATGCAGGAGGCACACTACATGCTTGCATCCAATGGCCTGGCCGTGCAGGAGAGCATTCGCCACAATTTGAATCAGCGTGTGCGGGCGCTTTTGGCAGGAACGAACGGGGATCCCAATGCCATTGCGCGTGCATCTGTCATGCTGCCGCGCACGAATCCGCTCCGGTGGCTAAAAGCACAGCCCACCCAAGCTCGCATGTTCTGGGCGGACCGGGCTAACCAGGACAGCGTCGCTGGATTGGGCGAAGCGGACGCGGCGTACGGCCCACGCCAAGCTAGCCTGAGGCATCTTGCTCAGCAGCTTGGGCCAATGCTCTCCGGTTGCGCGGATGGGGTGAGGTACTATGGGGGCATACGCTTCGATCAGGCGCTTCCCGGCGAAGACAAGTGGGTTCGATTCGGAACATATCGGTTCGTGTTGCCACGCTTTGAGCTGCGAGCGGACACGAACGGCGCCACGCTGTATTGCAATCTTATCCCGGCACGGGACCGCGAACGTCAGGATGAAATCCTGAATATGATCGAAGTGCTTTCGGAACCGGAAGGAGGGCTTCCGGGTCCGCTACCAGCACCCATTGGACGTAGCAATCGGCCTGGGCGAACGGACTGGCATTCCATGGTTGGGTGGGCCCTCAAAGCATTTGAAGGGGGAGAGCTGGACAAAGTTGTGTTGGCACGGGAAGCCTCCTTCTCGTTTGATCAGCCGCTGGAGCCGCTCAACCTGCTTGAGCAGCTGGCCGCCGGTACCCCCAATTGCTTCCACTATCTCTTCCAGCCGCCTGGCGGCCCGGCCTTTGTTGGGGCTTCGCCGGAGAGGCTCTTTCGCCGACGTGGGCGTGGCATTGAGAGCGAAGCGGTAGCTGGCACCCGGCCCCGCGGCACCTCTGCAACTGATGACGCGCGCCTACTTGATGAGCTTCTGCACAGCGACAAAGAGCGCCGCGAGCACGAATACGTACGCATCAGCCTGCGCGAGGAGCTGGAGCCCTTGGCGGAGTTGTTTCAGCTGGATGAGCAGCCGTCGGAAATGAAGCTCGCTAACGGGAGGCACTTGGTGTCGCGCGTGCGTGCCACCTTACGCGCCGGAATTACGAGCTTGGACGTGTTGGAAGCGCTGCATCCGACACCTGCTGTAGGGGGGTACCCGACGCGACCGGCGCTGCAGGCCATCAAGGAGCACGAGCCGTTTGATCGTGGCTGGTATGCGGGCCCAGTGGGGTTCATAGGCCCAGACGAGGCGGATTTTGCTGTGGGCATACGGTCAGGTCTTGTGCACGGCCGGCAGCTATCCCTGTATTCGGGGGCCGGCATCGTGTTGGGCTCCACCCCTTGGGCAGAATGGGAGGAGATCGAACACAAGATTCAAGGCTTCACCAACGTGTTGGGGATTGCTACTCCGATGGCCGCGGACATCCGAGCACCACAGGCCATACCCGTCGCCGACACACTTTCTTGATGCCGCAATGACGGGCGGCATCAACCGCGTCTGGGCCCAGCTTATCATCGCAGAGCTTGTTCGCTCGGGTGTGGATACGTTTTGCCTCGCTTCAGGCTACAGGAATGCTCCGCTATCTATGGCTGCGGTTGAGCACCCACGGGCGAAGGTCGTGACGCACTATGACGAGCGGGGTGCTGCGTTCTTTGCACTGGGCTTTGCGCGTGCAAGCGGACGCGCGGCAGGCTGGATCACCACTTCTGGTACCGCAGTCGCCAACGGGCTGCCCGCGATTGTCGAGGCCGACGCGGACCGGGTACCAATGGTCCTGCTGACAGCGGACCGGCCGCCGGAGCTGCGCCAGGCTGGTGCCAATCAAGCCATTGACCAACCAGCGATGTTCCACCGCTACGTGCGGTGGTCGTTCGACCTGCCTGCACCAAGTGAGGACGTGCCGCCGGCTTTTGTGCTGACCACGGTGGATCAGGCCTGCTTTCGGGCGCGCAGTGTGCCGGAAGGGCCCGTGCACATAAACTGTATGTTTCGCGCGCCGCTGGTGTGTGAGGAAGCAGTGGAAACTGGTTACCTGACGCGTTTGCAGTCGTGGCAGCAGACGCAAGTACCCTACACGCAGTACGTCCAGGCCCCGCCGGATTCCGGTGTAAAGGACATTGCGGCGCTGCTGGAGCAAGTGTCGCGCGTCCTTTTGGTCATTGGCCGCCTAAAGAAGCACGAGGACGGCGCTGCAGCACTGGACCTGGCCACAGCCCGCCGATGGCCGGTGTTTGCGGACATCAATTCTCAGGTGCGGCTGGGGTGCGTGTCGGATGTGCTGATAGATGCCTTCGAATTGTGCCTGGAGGACGAAACGTTTGCCGACAGGCACGCCCCTGAAGCTGTGCTGTTCCTCGGTGCTCCCGCCGTTTCCAAAAAGGTGATGCAGTTTCTGGCCCGGCACCGCCCATATCCATTTGTCGTAGTTGATGAGGGGCCGTGCCGGTTTGATCCCACACATCAGGTTTCGCATCGCGTGCAGTGCGGTGCAGGAGCGGCCTCCAGCGAGATAAAATCCCGTTGGCATTTGCGCACGGCTTTGAAGAAGACTGGCTGCACGCCTGGCAAGATGCAAACTCACGCGTGCGGCAGGTGCTGGCAGCACAGCTGGCTGGTGCGGGCAGCTTGTCTGAGCCGTTTGTTGCCAGGGCTGTCACCATGCTCATTCCTGCAGGCCATGGGATGGTCATAGGCAACAGCATGCCCGTCCGGGACGCAGACCGGTTCGGAGCGGTTTTGGGAGCGCGTGCTCCCGTGATCGCAAACCGTGGGGCGAGCGGTATAGATGGAACGATTGCCACTGCAGCAGGTGCGGCGCACGGGTGGGCCGTACCTGTGACAGTGATTGTGGGGGACCTTGCGTTCCTGCATGACATCAACTCTTTGGCGATGGTCCGCAGGTTGCCACTTACGATAGTGGTCATCAACAACGACGGCGGCGGGATCTTTCACCGCGTGGAAATAGACTCGGCACCCGACACGTTTGAGCGCTGTTTTGGCACGCCCCATGGCTTGCAGTTCGAGCATGCAGCACGCCTGTTCGGGATCCGGTACGCCCACGTGAGCTCAAGGGAAGCGTTTATGGCGGTATATTCCGGGTCCTGTGGTGACGGGGAAGCCACCATAATCGAAGTGCGCACGGATCGGAGAGAAAACCACGAACTTCATGAAGCTCTTCAGGCGCAGGCAGCTGCGGCAATAGCGGCAATCAAACCCGATACATAATGGCAAGTCCCAAGGGTAAACATCACTTTACACACCGGCCGACGGTAACGGGGCCGTTCACCTGGCAAAGTGCACACGACTACACCGACATCACATACAACGTAGGGGTCTCGGGCACTGACACGGCGGGGATTGCCAAGATCACGATCAATCGTCCGGAGGTGCGCAATGCCTTCAGGCCTCTGACCGTTACCGAGATGCAGGACGCATTCGGGCGCGCCCGAGACGATGCATCGATAGGCGCAATAATACTGACAGGGGAAGGGCCCAAGGCTTTTTGCTCAGGCGGAGACCAGCGCATCCGGGGTGACCATGGCTACAGGGAATCGGCTACAGGTACGCAGCGCCTGAACGTGCTCGACCTGCAGCGCCAAATTCGCACGTGCCCGAAACCGGTAATTGCCATGGTGGCTGGCTGGGCTGTGGGTGGAGGGCATGTGCTTCACGTGATTTGCGACCTTACGATTGCGGCGGACAACGCCAAATTCATGCAGACCGGGCCGAAGGTGGGGTCATTCGACGGGGGCTATGGGGCGAGCTTTCTGGCCCGCATGGTGGGCCAGAAAAAGGCGCGCGAAATCTGGTTCCTTTGCCGTCCCTACGATGCCGAAGAGGCACTGCGGATGGGCCTTGTCAACACAGTAGTCCCGCTCCAAGAGCTTGAACGCGAAACCGTCCAGTGGTGCCGGGAAATCCTGCAGAACTCCAACATTGCCATCCGGATATTGAAGGCAGGCCTTAATGCGGACTGCGATGGCCAAGCCGGGTTGCAGGAGCTCGCAGGGCATGCCACGATGCTATTCTATATGACACAAGAGGGGCAGGAAGGAAAGAACGCGTACCTGCAGAAGCGTCCGCCGACTTTTGACAAGGGCGGCTACAAGCCGTAACGGTCGTGGCTAGAGCGCCCGCATCAAACCTGATGATTTGGCTTTGGGCTATGCGTCCAAAGACGCTGCCTGCCGCTGTTGCACCAGTGCTGGTAGGCACGGCTATGGCGCACGAGGCCGGAGGCTTTCATCTGGCGACAGCACTGTTGGCGCTTCTGGGTGCACTGTTTATCCAGGTCGGAACGAATTTCTACAACGATTATGCGGATTTCAAAAAAGGAGCCGACACACCCGCGCGCAAGGGACCTCTTCGTGTTACGCAGGCAGGACTGGTGTCGCCCATGGCTATCCGCAGGGCAACATTTCTGGCGTTTGCTCTGGCAGTAGCGTGCGGGCTGTACCTCATCGCGCGCGGCGGGTGGGTGATAGCGCTGGTTGGTGTGCTGTCCATAACAGCTGGCGTGTTTTATAGTGCTGGGCGGTATCCGCTAGCGTATTTGGGCTTGGGAGACGGGTTTGTGCTGGTTTTTTTTGGACCGGTGGCGGTAGGTGGCACCTACTATGTGCAGACGCTGCAGATGAGCCCAGTGGTGCTCGTGGCGGGGCTCGCAACCGGGCTAATGGCTACCGCCATCCTGCAGGTGAACAATATCCGCGACATGGAAGAGGACCGAATGGCCGGCAAGAAGACCCTTGTGGTACGCTTGGGGTCTCGCTTTGGCATCGGGCTGTGGGCGTTTTGTGTCGTGGCAGCAGCGTTGATTCCGCTGGAACTCCTGGTGGCTACAGCCGAACACGAGTGGGCGGCGCTGACGCTGCTTATCCTCATTCCGGGTCTGGCGGTGTATCGGCGGTTACATGTGGAAACCACGATGGAACGGCTGAGTCCGCTTCTTGGCATGACCGGGCTGCTGCTCTTGGCTCACAGTCTTTTGTTTTCTTTGGGCTGGATTCTTAGCTGATGCAGTTGGACGCAGGGGACCGCGTCTATCGGTACCGCGTGCCGCTTACCGCGCCAGTGTTGCTCGGCCGCGATTGGCACACGCAACGTGAGGGTTTGTTGGTGCGCCGGACGATTGGGGGGATTGGCCATGGCTGGGGCGAGATCGCGCCGCTGCCCGGCTTTAGCCTGGAGACACTTGATTCTGTGGTTCAGGGATTGCGGGACGGCGGTTTTGGTTCTGGAAAACCTGTGCCGCCTTCGGTCACTTGCGGCATGGAGATGGCGCAGCTTCAGTGGAATGCGTCGCTCGCAGGCGATTCAGGCTTGCCCAGGACTGCAGTGCGCGTCTGTGCACTGCTTTCGGGTGATGCAGGCGCGGTGTTGGCAAAGGCAAAGGTGGCGCGCGCGGCGGGCTACGAAGCGGTAAAGCTAAAAGTAGGGCGCCGGGCGCTGGAGGACGACATTCGGCTTGTGCGCGAGGTTAGGCGCGTCCTTGGGTCCGGTATCGCGCTCCGGCTGGATGCCAACCGGGCCTGGAGTTACGGTGCGGCGAGGATCTTTGCAGAAGGAGTCAAAGGATTTGGCATAGCATTTGTGGAAGAACCGCTGCTGAACCCTGGCCGGTTGCCGGAGATGGCCCGCTACATGCCGGTCGCACTTGACGAAACCCTTGCGGAGTTGGCGTTCGGAGAATTGCCACAGCATCGGTATGCCAAGGCCATCGTGATCAAGCCCATGCTCCTTGGCGGGCCGGTGGTTGCGACCGCGTGGGCTGAACATGCCACGCATTTGGGCATCACGCCTGTGATCAGCGCGGCATATGAAACCGGGATAGGCATCCTGGGCCTGCTGCATACAGCTGGGCAGGTAACCTCCGATGCCCCGCAGGGGCTGGATACGTACCGGTTCATTCAGCGCGATGTGCTGGCTCCGCGGCTTGACTTGGCTGGTCCGCGCATTACGATCCCTTCGTTTTCATTCTTTCAAGTTGACCATGGGCTTCTGACGCGTATCGAATGACTGGTGCCATTCAATCTGTGGATCCCGTAGCCTCGGCTGCGCGCCGCTTTCCGCACCGGGTAGCGATCCTGTTTCCTGGAGGTGCCCTATCGTACCGTGACCTGGAGCGCTACGTCAGGGGGACTGCTCGTGCCATAGAGGCCAGCGCCGGCGGGCCCCGGGTGGGGCTGGTACCGGGCCGGACATGGAAATCGATTGTGCTGCTGTTGGCGCTGCTAAGGGCTCGCCGCGTGACATGCTTGTTGAGTGCGCGGTGGCCATCTTCCGCAGTGGAGCGGGCCGCGCAGCAAGTGTCCGCATCCCCGTTAATTGCGTGTACGGAGGCCATTGACGGGCTCGTGCAACAAGACAGGGGAGGGAAGCCCGTCGAGGCTACCCTTGCGCTTGATGCGCCCGCGACCATCGTGTACACCACTGGTGCTACCGGAGAGCCCAAGGCTGCTTTGCACAGCTTTGGAAATCATCTGCATAGCGCACGTGGCGCCAATGCCGTGATACCGCTGAGGCCAAAAGACCGGTGGTTGCTATCTCTGCCAATGTACCATGTCGGCGGGTTGGGCATCGTGGTACGGTGCCTGATTGCGGGGGCGACCATAGTAGTGCCGCCACCTGAAGAATCCGCAGGAATCCAACTAAGGACTTTTCGGTGCACGCACGCTTCGCTGGTCGCTACGCAGCTCCTGCGGCTGCTGCGCGAGGACGAACGGGCGGCCCCGCCGTCGCTGAAGGCCGTCGTCGTCGGTGGTTCCAGTGTGCCGCAGAATGTAGTCCAGGAGGCACATGGCCGCGACTATCCTGTCTGTACGACCTACGGATTGACGGAGATGACCTCCCAGGTTACCACGCTATTCCCCGGTGCATCGCCGACGCTGCTTGCCACAGCAGGCGCGGTGCTGCCACACCGTGAGGTACGAATTGCTCCTGATGGCGAAATCCATGTGAGGGGGCCAGTGTTGTTTCAGGGATACGTCAATGGGGACGGCGTGCACCGCCCATTGGATCAAGACGGGTGGTTTGCTACGGGAGACTTAGGCTACTTTGATGCCGATGGATTCCTGTACGTAGAAGGTCGAAAAGACAACATGTTCATTTCCGGAGGGGAAAACATTGCACCCGAAGCCATTGAACGCGCCCTGTGCGCCATTGGCGGCGTTGAGCGGGCCGTGGTAGTGCCGGTACCGGACGAGATCTTCGGGGCGCGGCCTGTAGCCTTTGTGGCCGGCAACAACCGCTGGGCGCATTTGGCGCGCGAGCTGGAAAAGACCTTGCCGCAGTTTATGGTTCCGGCCTTTCGTGCATGGCCGGCACTTACGCCGCACCGGGGCATGAAGGAGGACCGTGCAGCGCTGCAGGAACTGGCGCAGTCCGGGCCCAACGGTCCTCTGTAACCCGCAGTTCGGTTGCTGCTTTTCGGCCCGTACGGCGAGGTTGCCAGCGCGGTATTTTACGCGTAGGAGTCAGTCGCTGCTTTGCCAACGTCGAGTCATGCTGCCGACAGGAATTGCAAGTGCACCGATTCAAAAAAACAGGCACATATTTCCGTTATAGTACTTGACTTTTGTAATTCACCCGTCTAAATTGACAACCGTTGGCTAACAGAAGACCAGCCCTTCAGCCTGAAACACTGCTACAACCACTTTTTATGCTTGCGATCCCTTCTGGGGCGCAAAAAAGCAAATTGTCCGCCTGGGGCATTGGGTACGATTCGTTCGAAGACGGTATCTTGTCTAGGCGGTGCTGCAGGGGCGGTTGCGGGCCATTGTGCCGCAGGGCTGCTACCTTCTGTCCACCAGTCTGACTTCATTAACTAATCGAGAGGTTGAACATGCTACGCAAATGGAGTGTGGTAGTGCTAGCGCTGCTCGCGGCGCCGCTTTTGGCGCAGGCGCAAGGCACCGGCAAGGTCGCAGGTGTTGTGACCGATGCCAGTACCGGTGAATCGCTACCCGGTGCCCAAGTACTGCTGGTCGGTACCACCCTTGGCGCGCAGTCCGATATCGATGGCAACTACTACATCATCGGCGTTCCCGTTGGTTCCTACAATGTGCAAGCGTCCTTTGTCGGTTACCAGAGCGAAACGATAGTAGGCGCTGAGGTTAACGGCGGGTACACGCGCGAACTCAATTTTACGCTTCAGCCGGGCCTTGAGCTGGAAGAAGTTCTCGTTGAGTACGAGCGGCCACTGATTCAGAAGGATGCCATCGGTGTTCCCAAGGTCAAAGTCGCTGAGGAGATCGTTGACCTTCCTGTTCGCGGCGCCACCGCCATCGTAAAGACCCAGGCGGGCGTAGTCAGCAAGGAAGGAAGTGGTTCGCTCAACATTAGGGGTGGACGCGGCGGAGAGGCCCGCTTCTACGTTGATGGCGTCAAGAGCGCCAGCACAGGCGTGCCACAGGCAGCGGTACAGGAGCAGGAAATGCAGATCGGCAGCATCAGCGCCCGATATGGCGACGCGATGTCCGGCGTTATCAACATTACTACGAAGTCAGGGAGGGCTAAATACTTTGGGTCGGTGGAAGCGTTGTCATCGAATCAGTTTGATCCGTATGGCTACAACCTCGGTGCAGCGTCGCTTGGCGGACCGCTCATGTCGGACAAGCTCACCTTCTTCGTTTCGGGGGAATATTCGGACCGGCAAGATGGTGGCCCACGAAACGTTACGACCTCGACGCTTTCTGACGCGCAGCTTCAGGACTTGATTGATGCCCCAACCGGGTTCATGGTTACAGGTCCTGACGGTAACGCATTTGTCGTACCGATTCCAAACACTCTGGCAGACGGCGCGCACATCCTTGTTGACTCACAAGGCGACGTTGATTATAGCGGTGGCGGCATAACCTTTAGCGATGGCACGTTTGTAGGCGTGCCCGAGGGCTCGACTGTGAGTTTCAATGCGATAAATCGCACGGAACTGCTTACCGACAGAGATTTCACGCAAGAGTACAAAAAACGTTCACGGAAGAGTCGCGCATTGCGCTTTGCCGGCAATCTAACCTGGAACGTTATCGAAAGTGGTCGCTTGCGCCTAGGTGCTGCGCTCCAAACGGGAGATGGCCAAGGCAGCGTGGGGGGCACTACGGAGACTTTCCGCAGCCATGTGTGGTCGGCCAGCGAATACTTCAACGGCCAGGTGCATGCCCGCTGGACCCAGTACCTGTCGCACTCAACATTCTACCAGATTCAAGCGGAAATGCGCTTTACCGAAAACGAAAGATGGGATCCCCGATTCGGCAAGACGGAAGCAGACTGGTGGCAGTACAGGGACTTAGACCATCCGGTGCATGCTACCATTGCAGGCTACAAGAACCTTTCTTTCTCTGACGTAGAGGTAGCCGACGAGAATGGGGATCTGGTTACGGTGCAGGCGCCGACGTACACCCGGCGGTACCAGGACGGGTTGTCTGTTTCCACGCAAACTACGGCGGGGCTGCTCAGCATCACGGGTGGAGGCCTCGGTTACTCACGTGGTGATAGCCGCAGATTCCGTATGCATGGCTCCGCTACTACGCAGTTGGGTATTAATCAGCTGGAGTTTGGCGCCGAGTATGAGCAGGGTGCCTCTCGTGGTTGGGGTGTTAGCGTATTTAACCTCGCTCGCCTCTACGCAGACGGCAACCCGGAGCGGATAGGTGCCGAAGATACCGAGCTCAACCCGGAAGGCTACACGAAGCTGTCCGAGTTGCCGACGTGGTTGCTTGCGCAGGTTGTCGGTGGTACCGGCTACAAGCTCGACGGAACGACGAAGTGGGACTCGGAGGCGCACTACTTTACGGAAGATGGCTTCCTGAGTCCATCCAAAGACAAGCCTGAGGAGAGCTACCTGCGTGCGCCGCACAAGCCGATTCTTTTTGGCGGGTACGTGCAGGATAAGATTGAGTTCAGGGACATTGTGATCAACCTGGGCTTGCGGCTTGACGTGTATGATAACAACCGCCTTGTCTGGAAAGACAAATACGCGCGGCGCCCGATAGTGCGGGCTGGGGAAGCAGGTGTCTCTCTGCCTCCTGGCATCGCGGGTGACTACGCTGCGTATTTTAGCGGAGACGATGTAATTGGTTACCGGGATCTTAACGGCAACTTCTACGACGTCAACGGGCAGGGCGTGCAAGCGGCCGAAGTTCTGCTAAATGGTCTTGTCCGGATTACTGATGACAGGGTTGACCGGAAAATGTTTGAGGACTTTAAACCGATCTGGACGCTCATGCCCCGGGTCGGTGTCAGTTTCCCGATTACGGATCAGGCTCTCTTTTTTGCGAGCTACGGCGTAGTCACCCAGCGGCCCGGCGGCGCCAATGCAACGATTGGGTGCCTTGCTGCGACTGGATGTTCATCCAACCCGAGCCTGAAACCCACGAATACCACCAAGTATGAACTTGGTTTTCGGCAGCGCGTTGGGCCACGCTCGGCCCTGACGCTCAATGGTTTTTTCCATCAGATTAACAACCTGATTCAGATCCGCGACATTCGTGGCGCAAGCCCGAGCACATATTCCCGTTACGAAAATGTGGATTTCGGAACCGTGAAGGGCTTGGAGTTTGGCTACGACCTGAGGCGCACCGCCGGTGCGACCCTCAACGCCAACTACACGTTGTCGTTTGCGAAGGGCACGGGTTCGAGTAGCGGTACAACGGGTGCAATCGTGTGGATCGACGAAACGCCGCCCAACTTCATTAGCCCGCTCAGCTTCGACCAGCGTCACAAGTTTAACATCTCGCTGGATTATTCGCTGGGGCAAGGCGAGGGGCCGACGCTGGTTGGCACCAAGCTCTTGCAAAACATGGGCTTCAACATCTTGGCGACGGCGGGCAGCGGGTTTCCGTATACCGGCATCTTGAACCCGATCCCTGTAGGTGTGTCTCGTGCGCCACTGCCAAGCGGAGCGATCAATAACGACCGCATGGCTTGGAACAATCGGATCGACGTTCGTGTGCAGCGCCGGTTCCGCGTATCCGACGGTAGCCGCGTCACGGCGTTCCTCTGGATTCAGAACCTTCTCAATACGGTCAACATCCAGAATGTGTGGCGCTACACTGGGCTGCCTGGCGATGATGGCTTCTTGGCCACGGCTGAGGGTCAGCAGCAAGTTGCCAACAGCTCTCCACTGTATCCGGTGGCATACCGTCATCGTAATCGCTCCTTGGGTAACTATGGAATCCCTCGTCTGACACGCTTGGGAATCCGGTTTGACTTCTAGGAGTGGCTATTCCGACTTAACTTCGCTGCACTTTTAATTTAAAAGGCAAGATAATGCAACATTCTCGAAAAGCATTTTCGCTAACGACTCTGCTACTCCTGTTGATTGGAGTGTCCACAGCGGAGGCCCAGGGGTTCGGGACCTGCACGCAGTCAGTTGGCGAGGCCTATCTGGACATCAACAACGTCCGGGCACGAATATTCAACAACGGTAACCTGTTCTGGCGCGGTTCGCCGGCCGTTTACGAAGTCCCCAAGGGAGGCGGCGCAAGTGCGATTTTTAATTCCGGCATTTGGGTCGGTGGGTTGGTAGGGGGCGACCTAAGAGTGGCTGCAGCGCGCTACGGAGGCTATGACTTCTGGCCCGGTCCGCTGGACGACAACGGCGAGCCGCCGGCGGACTGCTCGGATTTCGACCGACTGTACAAGGTGAGCCGATCGGATATCGACGACTACGACGCCACAGGTGCCGCACCTCCGGACTTGCGCGACTGGCCTACCGGTTTGGGGGCGCCAACATATGCTGCGCCGGGTAACGGTGCTGACGACGATGGTGATGGCACCGTAGATGAGGATGGAGGTGAGGTGATTGCCATTACTGACCAGCCGCTAGCAACGCGGGCCTCGCGCGTTGTGGATTTGGCGGCGGGTGAGCGTCCTGCTATTCTAGGTGACCAATCAATCTGGTGGATCATGAATGATCGCGGGAATGACCATGTCATCTCGCCCCCTATTGGGCTGGAAGTCCACGCAATGGCTTTTGCGTTCAATGCTGCCGGGCCCATCGGCAATTCGACGTTCTACAAGTATGACATGTACTACAAGGGGAATGACCCGCTTACTGATGCATACTTGGCGATTTACTCCGATCCGGACCTGGGGAACTTCCAGGATGACTGGGTAGGCTCTGATACCGCACGCGGCATCGGCTTCGTATGGAATTCAGATGATGAAGACGAAGGGGGCAGCGGTTACGGCACTCCGGCGCCAGCAGCTGGGTACGACTTTTTCCAGGGGCCCATCGTGCCAAGTGTTGGTGATACAGCGAAGGTAAGTGGCGACAGGGTTCCGGATTTCAGGAACCTGGAGATGGCCCACTTTGTGTTTTACAACAACGGAGGATGCGTTATTTGCGACCCGCAGACCGCCGATGATTACTACAACTACATGCGTGGCCGTTGGCGGGACGGGGTAAGGATGACGGAAGGCGGAAATGGGCGCGATTTCTCTCAAACTCCTGTAGACTACATGTTTCCGGGTGATGTGGGAGAGAGCGATGAAACCTGCCAGTTCTGGTCCGAGTGCAACGCGGACGACGCTGGGACGGACATCATTGCAGCGGACCGCCGGTTTGCTATGTCAACCGGTCCGTTTACAATCAATCCGG
Source organism: Rhodothermales bacterium (assembly GCA_965262785.1). GTDB lineage: Bacteria > Bacteroidota > Rhodothermia > Rhodothermales > Bin80. Next base: position 3,012,860 of record OZ253559.1, on the reverse strand, counting down.
GAGACTTTCAGCAGATTGTTTTCGGCTTAATTTGGGCCAGAGGTGAAAACAACTTCAACTCTGTTACCAAGTTGAAACAGGCCGATGAGCTGGCACAGGCTGCCTTTGATGTCAACTTCTTTATTCCAGCGCCGCCAGCTCCACCTATTTTTTCGGCGACGCCGGCGGACCAGTCGGTAATCTTGGAATGGAGCAACTCTCCACGGTCGAACAACTTCTTGGAGTCCTATAACGCCGAGGATCCTTTTACCCCTGATGACGACAAAGACTATTTGTTCGAGGGGTATGACGTGATCCAGTACGACAATGCGCTCGACGATGTTGGCAGAGTAATCAGGACGTTTGACGTTGTTAATGGCGTGACCAGGGTGGTAGACGGATTCCCTGGCGAGCCTTCCGCGGTCACGGCAACGGGTACCGATGCAGGTATTGCCACTGCATACACGGTATCTGGCCTAACAAACTACAAGACGTACCATTTCGGTATTCAGGCGTACGCCTACAACGAACCTTCATTTCCGAAAGTGTATCGTGGGCCGTCTACACGTCTGTTGGTTACTCCGACCAAGCCTACGAGGGATGTGTCGGATGCAGCGCTAGCGTTGCTCGGTGATGGGCCGCCCGACTTCGTTGGGGAGCCCGTCATGGCTTTGGGTGATGGGCAGTTTTTTGGGCACGTTACAAACCCGGTTGCCATGGTCAATGGAGGCTACTCTGTCGAGTTCTACGAGCATGACTTTGGGAAGCAGGGTGGTGCCGGCAGTGCTTTTGCTGAGGAAGGTGACATAGTTGACCCCGCGAAGCCAGAGGCGCTTGCGAAGGCGGCAGATGCAGCCGCACTTGCCATCACGTACGATATTAAGCGAGAAGACGAAACGCTGTTTAACGGCAGAGATCTGGCATTCGCTGCGCCGCTGCGGGCCGCTGTACATTCCGCGGAGGGTTTGTCATTCGATGTGTTTGGCCCACCGGCAGGATTCAAGGACTTTCAGGTGACCGCCAACGCGGCCGGTCCGCTGGATCCGCCGGATTATGCTGGCTGGGGCTGGGCCGCTTTTCCGGATCCGCGTGGCTTGACTGTGGGAGCGCGCGGCAATCAGCAGGTTAGTGGCGCAGTATGGGGATATCATGCAGGCGGAGCCGCGCAACCCTACGGCCCGGTTACTAATGGGTCTTCGTTCCTGGGGCGGGCCACACGGGGCGGCGCCTGGCTTCCCCTTTTGGGCTCATACGACTATGAGCAGCGCTTCACGCAGGAATGCGTTGATCAGATGGATGGCACTATTGATCATGCCAACGACTGCCTGGCATGGCGCGCGTTTGAAGACGGAGGAATCGTGGAGGTCCCCTTCACGCTTTGGAGGGCCGGAATAAATACGCCGGGTGACCGCAGCGACGACATACAGATGGTGGCCTGGATCTGCGACACCGATGGATGTGGCGGCGGGTCGGAGCAGGGTGTCTACGACATTGGAGGTGACCACCCGGCCTCTAGCGCAGCTAACGATCCGTTTACGGACTGGATCTACTGGATTCTTCCGGGAGACCAGAGCGTTGGCTCTTCAGGACACGACGGCTGGTGGACGGAGCTAATCGATAATGGAGCGCTAGCCCCATACCAGGAAGTGTTCGCTCGTACCGTGCTTTGTGCATGGAATGAAGGGACTGCGCCTCCATATGCACGTGAGCTGCCGGAGACGGGGACGATATTCCGTGTCGTAACAAACAAGCAGAATCAGGCCGGTGACATGTATGCCTTCTCCACCGAGGGCTATGGTGCAACGCAGCCTGAAGGAGACCGGGCACGGGAACGGCTGAAAGACATCGGCATAGTGCCGAACCCCTACAAGGGTGCGTCGGACTACGAGGTTAGCCAGCTCACCAACGAGGTGCGGTTTACGAATATGCCTGACGTGGCGACGATCAGGGTCTTTACCCTCAATGGAACGCTGGTGAAGACCATTGAAAAGAACTCGCCGGGGATTGCGACCATTTCCTGGAACATGGTCACGGAGTACAACCTCCCCATTGCCAGCGGATTCTATATTATCCACGTCACTGTGCCTGACGTGGGCGAAACGACGCTGAAGTTTGCTGTCATCAAGAAGCGTACTCAGCTGAACACGTACTAGCGGTGAAGGGCGGGTCCCCGGCAACGGGGATCCGCTGTACGCTGCTCTTCAACAACGTTTTTTAGCAAAAAGGGACTAACCCAATGAAAACTCTATCCTCTGCAGTCCGCCAGATGAGCTACTGCGCCGTGCTGCTCATGCTTTTGATTGCTGGCACGACGCACAGCGCGTGGGCGCAAGAAGGCGGTGGAACGGACCAGCCCGACCAGAATCGCGTCGGAACGTCCGGTGCTGTCGAGCTGCTGATACCGCCCACGGCGCGGAATGTGGCTTTGGGGGCCGCTACCACTAGCGCCTTGCCCGGCATGAATGGTATTGAGGCCCTGTACTCCAACCCGGCGGGACTCGTAACCAACACGGGAACATCCGCGCTTTTCAGCCGCATGAACTATGTGGCTGACATCGGGCTCAACTACTTTGGCTTTGGTCAGCGCATAGGAAGTGACAATCACCTCGCGGTGACTGTAGCAGCGTGGGACATGGGCGACATACCAAGACAGAGCGAGAGTGCCCCTGAAAAATCGGATGTGACCTTTAATGTGTCGTTTGCATCGGTCGGACTGACGTATGCCCGCGTACTCACAGATCGTATCGCCGCTGGCGGAACCCTGAAGATTGTCAATGAGTCGATTGACGACGTGAGTGCAACGGGCGTCGTATTTGATGCTGGGATGACGTATGCAGTCGGCGAGTCTGGCCTGCGGCTCGGTGTGGCACTAAAAAACATCGGCAACCAGCTCCAGTTCGAAGGGACCGGACTTACGCGCCGCGTGCAGTTGCCGAGCCAGCCTGGGAATGCCACTGTTAACGCTGTTAACATCGAGTCAGAGGCTAGCGAGTATCCCACGCAGCTTAACTTTGGCATGGCTTATACGCGGCAGGTTGCCGGCAGTGCAAGCCTGACGGTGTTAGGAAACTTCCGGTCGAATAGCTTTGACCAGGACCAGTTTAGTGGTGGAATGGAACTTGGGCTGCGCGACATCCTGTTCGTACGTGGAGGCTACGAGTACGTAGAGAATTCTCAAGTCACGATGTGGAAGGGGTATACGTTTGGGGCAGGGCTTAACATCGAAGTCGGTGGTACGCAGGTGAGTATAGACTACGCGCTGGCGCCTACGGACTACTTTGACGATGTCCAGTTCTTAACGGTGGCTGCAACTCTTTAACCGGAGCGCTTGTAGCTTGCCTTCCAGGTAGGTCGGCCTCGCATCTTATTTTGTTTTAGTGGGCTGGCGGTCTGGTAGTGATAGAAGATCGGCAAAGCGGCCAAAGGGACAATCACGCCCTTTGGCCGCTTTTGTTTGTGCCTACCGCGCCTACGGGTAGAACGCACGTACGGGCAAAGCGCCGGGGCTGGTTTGGTTTGCAACAGTGAAATGGTGACCTGTGGGGCCAGCGGGTGCCGGAAAACGGGTATACCTGCGAAGACTGACAGTGGGAGCCGCATGCGTGGATCGGACTAGGATGTGCCTGCCGTACACCCTGCACGCATACCCCGCTTGCCAGGTAATATCGTAGAACTTTTTCGAGGCAAGGTTGTCATAGTGATTCAAAGGCCACTAATGCTCAGATATTATGCCCCGTGTCCGCGACACTCTTGTCCCGCTATGCGTAGCGTTTCTGTGCCTAGGTGTCGCCCGCTGCGGCAGTGATCCAAACTTAGAGGGGGCGAAGCTCGACCTCAGTAGCAAGGACTACTCCCGTGCCCTCGAAAACATTGCCAAAGCCCTGGAATCGGACCCTAACAGCAGCGAAGCGCTCGCGCTAAAGGGAGAGATCGTGCAGGGATTGCTGTCCGAATCCGCCAATATGGACGAACGGACTGCGCTAATAGAAGAGATGGCGCAGGCTTACCGGCGTAGTGTGGAGATCGACTCCTCGCGGTTTGAGAGTGTCGAACGTCGTCTGCGCGTTGTATATCTGCAGGAGTTTAACGCAGGAATAGAGGCGTACAGCGTGGCCGGGAATGTGGGCGCAGAGGAGGTGCAGGAGGCGTTCACAGTGGCTGCAAGGCTGTTTCGCAACGCTTCAATCGTGCAGCCGGACTCAGTCAGCGCGTACGTGAATGAGGCTATGGCATACTACAGTGGAGGGATGTTCTCCAGCGCTGTGGAGGCCTATGAGGCAGCGTTAGGCTTGGGCCATTCGGCCCGAGAGCTGTTCGTGTATCTGGCGAGGGTGGTGGATTTGATAGCGGGACAAACCACGGTCGAGGCTGATCGGTCACAGCTGTACCGACGGGCGGTTCGAGTGGTGGAACGCGGCCTTCAGCACCATGCGGAAGATGTCGAGCTGCGTGACATGCTGCTGAATTACTACGCTCTCGCCGATGAGCCTCAAGAAGCGATCGCGTTCTTTGAGTCTCAGCATGAGGAGAAGCGGGATGACAGGGTATACCTGTACAACTATGGCACGCTACTGTTGACCGTGCATGACTACATGGGTGCCATTGCGAAACTCTCGGAAGCGGTACGACTAGACCCCGACTACACAAAAGCACGCTTCAACCTGGGAGCGGCGATGATAAACGAGGCGGTAGGTGTAGTTGAGGCTTACAACGTCATCAGCGACTCGTTGGATCGCCAGCGTAGCGATTTGACAGCCAGCACCCGGGCCCGGATGGAGACCCGTCAGAAGGAGCTGGATGTTCGCCGCCAATCGCTTTTTCAGGGTGCTATTGAGCACCTTGAAATAGCAAAGGGTCTGGCAGAGGACGCCTTGGAGCAGCCACGCGATATCTGTCGCGCCTTATTTCGTGCATACGGACATACCAACCAGCGATCGAAGGCGGACGCCGTAGCAAAGTGTGCGGCGTTCGACGGTCCGTAGACGGGGCACGGTGTCATGCTTGATTTTTACAGCGGAGGGGTATAAAGCCAACAGCATGTCTGCAACGGACGCGTCCTGGGGGTTTGGAACGAAGGCGGTGCACGCTGGGCAAGCACCAGATGCCGGGACTGGTGCCATAATGACACCGATATACCAGAGTTCAACCTACGCGCAGACGCGTCCTGGTGAGCACAAGGGATTCGAATATGGACGTGTGTCCAACCCTACGCGAACGGCGCTAGAAGCTAACCTGGCGGCCTTAGAGGGTGCTAGTCATGCGGTGGCCTTTGCTTCGGGAGTAGCGGCGGCAGATGCGATTCTGAAGTGCTTGAGACCGGGTGATCACGTCCTGTGCTCAAGTGATCTCTATGGAGGTAACTACCGGCTTTTAACGCGGGTATATGCCCCCCTCGGCATACTGTCGTCTTTTGTTGACATGAGAGACATGGACGCTGTACAGCAGCGCATGCTGCCGGGTACACGTCTTCTGTGGCTGGAGTCTCCAGGGAATCCTCTGCTACATGTGATAGACATTGCGGCGGTCGCGGAACTAGCCAGAAATCACGATGCAGATGTGGTAGTGGACAACACTTTTGCGACGCCGTATCTGCAGCGGCCGTTGGCCTTAGGCGCAGATCTGGTTTTGCATTCCACGACGAAGTACATAGGAGGGCATTCAGATGTCATTGGTGGCGCGGTCTGTACTAGCCGCAGTGATTGGGCAGATCAGCTGCGATTTCAGGTGATGTGCGCTGGCGCGGTTCCGGGGCCGCTAGACTGCTTCCTGCTCTTAAGGGGCTCCAAGACGCTACACCTTCGAATGGAGCGTCACTGTGCCAATGCCCGCCACCTGGCCGCTTTTCTTCACTCGCACCCAAAAGTCGCGCGTGTGTACTACCCGGGGCTCAAGTCTGATGCCGGTCACATGCTGGCAAAGCACCAGATGTCAGACTTCGGGGGAATGATTTCGTTTTGCTTGGCTAGTGACAGCATTGACGCAACGATGCGTGTGCTCTCGGCTACGCGAATTTTCACGTTGGCCGAGAGCCTCGGCGGCGTTGAAAGCCTCATCGGACACCCGGCGACGATGACGCATGCTTCCATCCCAAAGGACAAGCGGGCGGCCATTGGACTCAGGGACAGTCTGATACGGCTGTCAGTTGGCGTGGAAGACGTCCAAGACCTGGAGGCCGATCTGACTGCCGCCTTGGCCTTAGCGTAGGGCAGAGTATGGCTGATACCGCTGGGGCAGCACGAGAAGTCGGACAGCAGGATCAGTAGTGGAGGAGGGCGCGGGTTGCGGCCATGATGTCCTCTTCCAGCGGCAAGATAGCGCGTTCCAGCGGGTCGGCAAAGGCCACGTAGGCGAACTTGCTCGCGAGGCGGCGCACCGGCGCATCGAGGTACTCGAATGCCGTATCAGCAACCTGCGCACAAAGCTCTGCTCCAAAGCCGATGAACTCGTGATCTTCGTGAACCACCAGGACTCGGTTGGTACGTCGGGCTGACTGAATGACCGTGTCCATATCGACTGGCATGATCGTTCGAAGGTCGATCACCTCAATTGAAGCGTCTATTTCCCGGGCCAACGAATGTGCCACGCCCAGGCACTTGTGGACCATGTAGCCGTAGGTGACGATCGTCAGATCGTCGCCTTCGCGGCAAATGCGGGCCTTGCCAAACGGCAGCAGGTAGTCAGCGTCCGGCTCAGGGGTGCGAGCGGCCATCGACCGATACAAGGCCTTATGCTCCAGAAACAGCACCGGGTCCTGGCATCTAATCGCCGTCTTCAGGAGCCCTTTGGCGTCGGCGGCAGTCGAAGGCAACACGACACGGAACCCCGGCATGTGCGCAAAGATACTTTCTACATGCTGGGAATGGCAGGGTCCGCCATGAATGTATCCTCCAACGGGCACGCGGATAACCATTGGGCAGCTCCAGTCGTTGTTGGACCGGTACCGAAGCGATGATACCTGGCTGCGCAGCTGCTGCATTGCAGGCCAGATGTAGTCCGCAAACTGGATCTCTATCACCGGCTTATAACCCGCTGCGCTGAATCCCACCGCAGTGCCAACGATAGATGCCTCGGCCAGCTGCGAGTTGAAGCACCTTTCTTGACCAAAGCGGGCGGTCAGCTTTCTGGTGGCTGTAAATACTCCGCCCTTCGGGCCAGCGACATCCTCGCCATAGACCAGTACTTTGTCGTCACGCTCCATCTCTTCGTGGAGCGCGTGGTTAATGGCATCAACCATAACGATAGGGCTACCACCCGAAAACTCTCGGTCTTCCGTTACGGGAGGGGCACCGCCAAAAAATACGTGCTCGGTGGCCGATTGGGGCAGTGGATCAGGTTGTTCCACCGCCCATACGGTGGCCTCATTGACCTGCCGAGTGATATCCGCGCGCATGGCTTCTGACTCTGCTGCAGTCAAGATGCCGGCTTCAAGAAGGGCTACCTCCATGCGCGAGTTAGGATCAATCTGGCGAGCCTGAATGAGCTCCTTCTCCGTGCGGTATTTGAGGTGATTGTCTGATGATGAATGCGGAAAGAGTCGTACAACATCTGCAATTAGGCAGACGGGGCCGTTTCCTTGGCGCATGTGGTCGATTGCCGCCGTTGCCACCGCATACACTTTGAAAAAGTCTGTCCCGTCTACCCTGTAGCGCACCAAACCCTCATACCCAGCGGCGATCTTGTAAGGCGTGCCGCCAGCCGTCTGGTCAGAAACATGTACCGATATGGCGTATTTGTTGTCCTGAACCAGAAAAAGGACAGGTGCGCTGCTGCGTGCGGCCCAGTTCAACGCCTCGTGAAAATCGCCTTGAGACGTTGCGCCATCCCCGCTTGAGCAGAGCACGTAGGCGTCGGTTCCTTGTCGTTGGATGGCAAGGCCCATGCCCAAAGACGGTAAGTATTGGGAGCCAACCGAGGAAGCGACGGAGAAGACGTTTCTTTCGCGCGAGCAGAAATGCTGAGGCATCTGACGTCCGCCGGAGTTGCCGCCGCTGGCTTTGGCCAAATGGTCCAAAAGGGTGTCTTCCACGGTCTGGCCTAGCATGAGCGCCATCACCAGGTCTCGATAGTACAGGGTGAACCAATCGTGTCCCGGGCGGGAGAGCAGCCCTATGGCCGCCTGTGCTGCCTCATGCCCAGCACACCCAATGTGAAAAAAACCCTTGCCTTGCTTGAGTAGCGCCAGCATCTTGTTATCCAGACGCCGGGCGGTCAGCATCGTGCGAAAAACATGCAGAAGTGTCGCCGCGTCGAAGTCCGCCGGACCTACAAGCTTAACGTCAAGCCCGGCACCGGTGATACCGCTGTCCGCAGGCGTGTCGTGCATCTGGCTACCGTTGACTCCATTCTGAGTGGCGTCAACGGGTTGGCTGATGGGCTGGTGCTGGTCAGTCAGTCCTGTATCGAGTAGGCGGTGCGCCATGTGCGCTCAGTTCATTTTGCAGCCAAGGCAGACCTTCTATGCATTGGCCAATGCTGGAAGAACCAAACCTCCAAGCGGACGAACAGATACTATCGTGACCCGTCCGGGGTTCCAGCCTGTCGCAACTGCACGGATGCAAGTCTTAGCGCGACGGCGCGCGCTCGCCGGCGTAAGGCAACTCAAACCAGAATCGCGTGCCTCGGCCCACCTGACTTTCGATAGTGATTCGTTCCTTATGGGCCTGAAGAATCTGTTTTACGATGGAAAGGCCCAGGCCCGCCCCGCCACTCTTGCGCGAACGGTCCGGCTCAACTCGGAAAAATCGTTCGAAGATTCGTTCCTGGTGCACCTCGCTGATGCCACGACCCTGGTCGACTATCTCAATTCGCGCCTTATCTTTTTGGCGAACACAGCGGCAATACACGGTACCGTGGTCGCTGTAGACGATGGCATTGTCGATCAGGTTGACGAGCACCCGTCGAATTCTGTCACGATCTGCCTGCACAAAAAGGGCGTCGCCAGCAAGGTGTATGGTGATGCCCTTTTCGGCGGCTTTTGGGCGAAGCATATCTGTCACTTCGTCCATCAAATCAGCGATGTTAAACCTGCTCGGCTTGATCCAATCCTCTCGGTATTCCAGGCGCGCTATCTCAATCAGACTCTCAAACAAGTTGCCCAAGCGCGCAAGGTTCATAAGCCCGTTAGCCGCAAAGCGCTTGCGCTTGGCACCACCAAGATCTGGAGAGCCGAGTGCTTCCAGGTACCCGCTGATGGTAAATATCGGATTGCGGACCTCATGGGAAACGTTTCCGATAAACTCGCCTTGTAGCCGCGTGAGCCGTTCCAGCTCCTTGATCTTCTCCAAATTGCTGACGGTCATCCGGTCCAGATGAGCAGCGAGATCTTGAATCTCCGCGGAGCGCGTTTCGACGCGTATCGGCGTGTCCAGCTTGCCCGCAATGATGTCCTTTGCGCTTCGCCCTATGGCCAAGAGTGGCGTTGTAACCTTGTCGGCCATTACCCAGCTGCTGACCATGGCCATGAGTAAGGCCATGATCATGCCTAATAAGAGTGTCCATCGTGAGCGACGCGCTTCGACATGAAGTGGGCTTTCGAGTCGCTCTACTACAACAGTCACGCCGGAGGCGGGCAGGTCCATAGAAAGGAGTATTCTCCGACCGCCGGAAGGGGTCTGCCGGTTTACAAATGAATGGCCGTTGCTCTGCAGCAGCTGCCATACCTCAGGCCATTCGCCCGGCGCAACAGAACTCTCGAACATTTCCGGCTTGCTGCTCCACATCACAGAGTCACCGCGTGCGAGCACGATACTCAGTTGCATTGCGTCTGACAGGGCCGCAGTTGCTTGTGCTTGCGCACTATCGGTCTTGGCCTCGTCAATGATGTTGGCGATCTGGATAGCCTGCGCCGTATACGCAGAGCGTGCGGCGTCCTTAACCTGGCTTCCGTGTATGAACAGGACGTACAGCGCCACGCACGCGATAGATAGCGTGACCAGTAGCGCCAGCGTCAGAAACATCCACGTTTGCGTGGAAGCGCGTTTGGGAAAGATCAGCTCCTGGAGCTTACGAATCCAGCGCATATTGCCAGCGAAGACACGGCACCAGTAACTCTGCCTCAGGGCCTATCCAGACCCTTCAGTGGGGACATCCAATCCACTGGAATCGTCGGCATCATGCACAAAACGGTACCCGACCCCTCGTATCGTTTGGATGTGGGCGGCAAAAGGGCCGAGCTTTTCCCGCAGATTCTTGATGTGCGCGTCAACCGTCCTTTCAGTGACCATCATGGCATCCTTCCAGATGGTTTCAAGGAGCTGTTGCCGACGAAAGGCCTTGCGTGGGTGTCGAACGAGATAGCGAAGCAGCTCAAACTCGGTGAGGGTCACCCCAAGATCCTCTCCATCGTACGACACGCGGTACTCTTCCTCGTAGATCGTGAGGTTGTCTACGGTCAGCGTCCTGCTTTCTTCCACACCACTGCGACGCAGCACGGCACGCGCATGGGCCAGGATCACTTGGGGCGAGACAGGCTTGGTGAGGTAGTCGTCGCCGCCCAGCATAAGGCCACGAATCTGATCTTCGTCCTCCACCTTTGCGCTGAAGAAGATGATCGGGATGGTCTCCGTCTCAACGCGTGAGCGCAACTGCTGACAGACTTGGAAGCCGTCAAGCTTAGGAAGCATGATGTCCAGCAAGATCAGGTTGATCTTGGAACTGGCCTTCTGCAGCGCTTCCTCGCCATCGTAGGCTACCGTAACGTTGTACCCCTCACGTTCAAAAAAGTGACCAATGACCTCCGTAACGTCTACTTCGTCATCAACGACGAGGACATGGATATCAGCGGGCTCAAGGGTGGTAACAGCCATAGCAGGGGTTGTTGGTTTTAGCCGGGAGTAGCGGTATTGGGCAAATTATCGAAGTTAATACGCTGCCCCGGTCTGGGCTGTGATCACTAATGCATCCCATGATTCGTGTTCCAGGCGGTATTACGCGAAGAACGCCCTGGCGCAAGTCAGGCCCAAAATCGGCGTGCGGAGAAGGACGATGTGTCGCACGGTCATGGTTAGGCCGGAAGGCAAAATCTGGGCGGTTGAACAGGAGTGAAGGTGGAAAGTTGCACGCGCTGCAAGGTACACAAATGGTCCTTGTGGACTCAGTGCGGTATATTGCCTTGGTTTTACGCAAGCCGCAGAAGATGCAGGATTGGCTTATCCGGGGCGGAATACTGCTTGACCCAGAATCGGGCACTATGCGCCGTGCAGACGTCCATATTAAGGGTGGCGTCATCGCCGAGATAGGCCAGCAAATTACAGCACCGGGCGTCCAGGTGTACAATGCGGAAGGGAGGTACATATCGCCGGGCTGGATGGATATGCACGTTCACCTGCGTGAGCCGGGCTACGAGCACAAGGAGACGATTGAAACGGGTTGTCGGGCAGCGGCCTTTGGTGGGTTTACTGCAGTCGCTTGTCTTCCTAATACCGATCCGCCGATCGACTCTAAGGAAGTCGTCCTTGCCATACAAAAGCGTGCTGCAGGTTTGCCCGTTGAGGTCTATCCCATAGCGTGCATCTCAAGACAACGGGCAGGCGTTGAGTTGGCGCCATTTCATGAGCTTGCCGAATGCGGCGCCGTGGCCTTTAGCGATGATGGATCGCCAGTGCAGGACGGGCACCTTATGCGGCGTGCCCTGGAATATGCGTCCATGCTGGATCGACCTGTCGTTAACCATCTGGAGGACGTGGCGATGGGGGCGAAAGGCCACATGAATGAGGGAGAAGTTTCCACGCGTCTGGGAATTGTCCCCGTACCTGCGCTGTCCGAAGAGTCTATGCTTGCAAGGGACTTGCTGCTTGCAGAGCTTACCGGTGGGCATCTGCATGTCCCGCATATTTCCACCGCGGCCAGCGTGGACTTGGTGCGCCAGGCCAAAGCGAACGGTATCACTGTAACTTCGGAAGTCTGTGCTCACCATTTTGCGCTAACGGACGAGGCTGTGGAGGAGAGCGGGTTTTCCACCACAACCAAGATGCACCCGCCGCTGCGCACGGCCAAGGACTTGGACGGCATCAAGCGAGGACTAAGAGACGATACGATTGACGCGATCTGTACAGATCACGCGCCGCATGCCACCTTTGAAAAAGAGGTGGAATTCACCGAAGCGCCATTCGGCATCATAGGCCTTGAAACAGCTTGGGGCTTGACGGGACGCCACATTATTGCCGGGGGGTATTTGAGCATTGCAGCGGCGGTGTTTAAGCTCTGCGTTGCACCCAGGCGGATTTTGCGTATTCCTGTTCCGGAGATCCGTGAAGGAGCAAGGGCGAATCTTACAATCTTTGATGCAACTACGGAGTGGACCTTTGAGGCCGGTCACATCCATTCGAAGAGCAGCAATACCCCATTCATTGGCGAAAAGATGGTCGGCAAGGCGTGGGCCATATACAACAACGGGCAGCTAGTGGCAAGTGCCTAGGCTTGACCAGTCATGCGCATGGCCTCCCGTGCTATCCATAGTGTTTTCAGGGCCGGTGTTTTCACGCGCTAGTGGAATCGGAGGCCAGATCTGACCACCTGTTGCTCATCGGATGACTGTCAGGACGCAGATCGGATTATTATTTGGAGGCCAGTCGGCAGAGCACGAAGTATCCGTCGTGTCCGCTCGCGCGATATACGCGGCTACGGACAAGGCCCGCTACGACGTATCGCTTATCCGAATTGGAAAGGACGGCTCTTGGGCGCTTCTTCAGCCAGCGGCTGATGGGGGCTGGCCAGCCGATGATGCTGGACGCCCAGTCATTCTCGTCCCACAGCGCAGCAAGGCTGCGCTGGTGGCGGCTGCTTCGCAGGGCGAGACTCTTGTTACGCTAGATGTGGTGTTTCCGGCGCTGCACGGTCCCAATGGAGAAGATGGCACCGTGCAGGGGCTGCTCCAAATGTACGGGATAGCCTATGTTGGGGCCGGAGTTCTGGGGTCGGCCATCGGGATGGATAAAGACGTGATGAAGCGGCTACTCCTTCAGGCAGGCTTACCTACGGCTCAGGGGCTGGTAGTGCGCAAGGGGGAGAGCGCGGCGGATACCTACGACTTGTGCATCGAAGCGCTGGGACTGCCGCTGTTCGTGAAGCCAGCCAACACGGGATCGTCAGTAGGAATCTCTAAGGTGACGGGGAGGGACTGCTTTGAGGCCGCGCTTGCGCTCGCATTTAAGTACGATCACAAAGTGGTCGTGGAAGAATTCATTGAGGGGCGCGAAATTGAATGTGCAGTAGTCGGCACCAACAATCCGCGTGTCTCGGTGCCTGGAGAGATTGTTACCACGCACGAATTCTATTCGTACCAGGCCAAATACCAGGATGAAGCCGCCACGTCCCTCTTGATCCCGGCCGATATCTCGTACGCTACGGCATCAAGACTCGAAGCACTCGCAATTCGCGCATATCAAGCGCTTTGCTGTGCGGGCATGGCACGTGTGGACTTCTTTCTTGATGCGGCGGAGCGGCTCTGGATCAACGAGATCAATACGATTCCAGGCTTCACGGGGCATTCCATGTTCCCACTACTTTGGGCGCATTCGGGCGTCAGCTTTACCGATCTGGTTGACGAACTCGTTTCAGACGCCTTGGAGCGCCACCGGCAAGACGCTGTGCTCAGGCGGAACCGCTAAATCCTGCTATGCGCTTTTCCACTGATACGCGCACCCTTCGTCCGGGCGAGACGTATGTGGCCATTTGCGGGGAGCGACACGACGGGCACGCTTTTGTCGAGGAGGCCATCAAGCAAGGCGCTCGGTGCGTAGTTGTCGAGCGACCGGTTGTCGCTGCTTCACATGTGACTGTCGTCCAGGTCCCAAGTTCTGTGCAGTTCCTGGCAAAAGAAGCGCGCAAGAAACTCTTGACGGTAGGTCCGTCGGTAGTTGCAATCACAGGATCGATCGGCAAGACCAGCACGAAGAATGCAGTTGCCACGGTGCTCCGGGGACGGTTTTCTGTGCTGTCCACCGAGGGTAATCTGAATACGCTGCTGGGTATATCACTTACGCTGCTAAATAGTGAGTTTGCCCGTGATACGAAGGTGGTTTTGGAGATGGGCGCTTGCAAGCGTGGTGATATAGCCGAGCTGTGCAGTTATTTTTCGCCAGACATCGCGGTCGTTACAAACGTACAAGGCGTTCATTTGGAGACATTTGGGACCATTGACGACGTCGCTTGCGCCAAGTCGGAGATAGTTCAGGCGCTTACGCCGGCTGGGACCGCATGCTTGAATGGAGATGATCCGCGTGTGGATGCTATGGCTGCCCTAAGTCCTGGACGCTCACTGCGTCATGGCATCGGAAAGGGATGCGATATCAGGCCTTGCGACATCAAGCGTCCGATCCCGCTCCTGGGAGACCATGCGATTTATCTGGCACTTGCCGCCTTCTCCGTGGGGCATGCATTGGGCATGCCGCCTGAAGAAATCAACGATCGCATGGCGGCTTTATGCCCCGAAAAGGGACGCCTAAGCCGACTCCCCGGGGTGTCTGGGAGTTCGCTGATTGACGACTCCTACAATGCCTCCCCAGCATCTACACGTGCGGCGCTCGGCGTGCTTCAGCGTCAGCCCGGGGCACGCCGCGTCGCATTCTTGGGTGACATGCTGGAGCTCGGCGGAGGGTCGCATGCAGAGCACATCAAAATCATCCAGGCGGCGACCAAGGTGGCAGACATCGTGGTCCTGGTCGGAGAGCGCATGGCTGCGGCGCACGCATCGCCGCCAAAGGTGAACGGCGCAGTGGTGGCCGTTTTCGCCGATTCAAAGCAGGCAGTAGCGGCACTCGGCGCTGGTGCGCCGCTCAGACCAGGGCAGGGGGACGTGTTTCTGGTTAAGGGTTCGCAGGGTTCCCGTATGGAGTATATCTGTCGAGCGCTGCTGCGCGAAGACATTGCACCGGAGTCGGTACTTTGCCGCCAGTCGGAAAGCTGGAGACAGATCTAGCCACTAAGGTGCTAAGGATGGGTGCGGCAGCTGCGCATTTCCCATGATAAACCAAGGCACATCCGGCCCGATAGGGTAGAGTCCTGGCGGGATAGCCATCACTCGCGGCGCATTGGCCCTAGGGCGGTGCACTCGTGACGGGCTTGGCAACTTGATGCCGGCAACTATGATCACGCGCTATACCTGTGCATTCCCGGCGGGGGACGATTCAACACTGGTATCTCCGACAGCCAAAGGGGCAACAAAATGTTGGCTTAAGGAGGTTCTTAACGGTTCCTGACCTGCGCGCAGAACGCGGGTCACGAACAAGAGAGGTGCATGAGCGTTGAACTCCGTATCTAATTCGGGCTGTGTTACGCCTATGGTTGGGGACATTGTTCAGGCCCTGCGCAGTTGTTCACGCGTTGCAATCACGACGCACATTCGTCCAGACGGGGACGCCATTGGTTCTCAGCTAGCACTCGGGCTGTTCTTACGGAAGCTTGGCAAGCAAGTGTGCATGGTCAACACGCACGCGGTGCCTCGCTCTCTTGAATGGATGGAGGGCGCAGAAAGCATCGACGTTTTTGAAGGTTTGCTCGCCCAGCGTCAACTATTGGACACGGCTCAGGCCATTGTTGTAGTGGACGTAAACGCCGGGCACCGGTTGGGTCGAGACTTGGTGGGTCCAGTGAAGGATTCCCCTGCGATAAAGGTGCTTATTGATCATCACCGGAACCCCGAGTCATGGTTTGATTATAGCTTCGTGCGTGAAGATGCGGCCGCAGCCGGTATGCTTGTGTACGAGCTTATCAGGGCTTGGAATGCGGAGTTGCTTACTGGTGCCATTGCAACCGCCCTGTACGTGGCTATCCTTACCGATACAGGTTCGTTCCGCTATAGTACGGTGACACCATCGGTGCACCGCGTGGTGGCGGACTTGCTGGAGCGCGGCAGCCAGAAGCCTGCCGCGGTATATGCAGCGATCTATGAGGGGCGTGGGCAAGAGTGGCCGCGCCTGCTAGGCTGTGCCATGAATACGCTTACGCTGCGCTACAATGGCAAGCTAGCTTACATCGTGATAGCACGACGCATGCTCCGGGAATTGTCAGCCGAATACCAGGATACGGAAGGCTTTGTTGACTTCGCCATGTCCGTAGATGGCGTGGAAGTTGCACTGGTGTTTTCGGAGACGCGTTTGGGCACCAAAGTAAGCTTTCGCTCAAAAGGCGAGCATGCTGTGGATCAGTGGGCACGGTCGCTAGGGGGTGGGGGACACCGCAATGCAGCTGGAGCCTTTGTGCACGATCCCTTGGAACAGGTCATCAGCCGCGTGATTGCGTCAGCACCCAGGCACATCGACTTGTCAGGCGCACAAAACGAAGAAGAGCTTACGTCGGACGACGAAGCCTACCTAACTATGCTAACCGGTACATGATGAAGGTTTCTGTAACCACATTGCCGTTGTCAAAGCTTGACGTGAATCTGTTGCTGCTGCCAGTTGTGGAAGGTGCTGCACGTGAAACAGCAGAAAACATTGGTGGCGCAATAGGTGAGGCGTTGGAGTTGGCACTTGCGGACTTTTCCGGGAAGCTGGGAGAGTCCGTGCTGGTCTATCCTGGTGCTTCCCGTGCGCAGCGCGTGGCCTTCGTAGGGCTAGGTCCGGAGCACAGAGTTGACTCAGAAGGACTGCGCGAAGCGGCCGCGGCCGGAGCTGTGTTGGCGAAGAGGACTGATGGCACCACGGCGGCGATTCGTGTCCCTACGCTCGGCATAGCAAGCGAAGTGATGGGGCAGGCCTTGGTTGAAGGTTTTGTGCTGGCATCGTACGAATTCCGGCGGTACAGAACCGATGACGGTAGCACACACGACCGGACAGAGCGTCTGGTCTTGCACGCGGGTGAGCACGAGAAGGCAGTCAGGCGCGGCGCGGAGCGGGGGCGCGTAATCGCGGAAGCGACATGTTCGGCGCGTGACCTGGTGAATATGTCGCCGCATGAGAAGACCCCAACGCTGCTCGGCAAAGCCGCCGAACGACTCGGCAAGAAGTGCGGGTTTGAGGTAACGGTATGGGACAAGGCGGCGATCGAAGATGAGAAGATGGGCGGCCTTCTTGCGGTAAACCGCGGCAGCCCAGAGCCCCCGGTGTTCATTGAGATGGCATGGCAGCCCACCAACGCGGTGAACAACCGACCACTCGTGCTGGTGGGGAAGGGAATAGTCTTTGATACTGGCGGCCTTTCGCTCAAACCGACCAAGAACTCCATGGAATTCATGAAGTCAGACATGGCGGGTGGTGGAGCGGTCGTCGGGATTATGGAGGCCCTGGCCCGCCTTGAGCTTCCACTGTACGTGGTGGGGTTGGTACCTGCCACGGACAACCGCCCAGGCGGATGGGCCTATGTGCCTGGGGATGTGATTACCATGCACTCGGGTAATACTGCGGAGGTATTGAACACCGATGCAGAAGGCCGGATGGTTTTGGCCGATGGACTTTCGTATGCCAAAATATACAGACCCGAGTTGGTTGTCTCTATGGCGACCTTGACGGGCGCTCAGCGTGTAGCACTGGGAAGCAGGGTGGCAGCGGTCATGACAAACAGGGGACCCATTGACGACCTTTGTGTAGCGGGAACCAACAGTGGTGATCTCGTGCATCCTTTGCCGATGCACGCACACTACGCCGAGGACATGAACAGTAACGTGGCGGACATCAAGAATATCGGTACGCGCCGCGAGGCAGGTGCCATCCAGGCAGCAAAATTCCTGGAGTTCTTTGTCAACTATGACTGGCTGCACGTTGACTTCGCTGGCCCCGCCTTCGTGCAACACGCTATGCCATACCGGCCAAAGGGCGCTACCGGCTTTGGTGTACGACTCATGGTAGAATTTTTGACCATGATGGCCAGCGCGAGAAAGCGCTAGTGGATCTGACGTTACCAGCGCTACTGCAGGCCGAGAAGCGCCCACAGGTGTACCGGCCGACCGTGGCCATTACACATGGCGATCCCAATGGCATCGGTCCTGAGATTGTGCTTAAGGCCTTGGCGGACCGACGCGTAGTGCGTTATTTCAAACCGGTTCTGGTTGGCTCGGCGCATGTATTTAGGTACTCTGCCCACCAGTTTGGCCTGACCACCTTGAAGCTTCGCGCCACCAAAGATATGTCGACTCCACTTCGCGAAGGTCAAACCAGGGTCATCGATACTTTGCCCGGAAAAAAAGCTCGGCTGGTGGTGGGGCAGGCCACGCCTGAATCGGGGCAACTTGCAATGGAAGCAGTACGAGTAGCGGTGGACCTGGCCGTGCACAGAGAGGTCGATGCCGTGGTAACGGCACCGATCTCCAAGCACGCAATTGCGCTTGCGAATTATGAGTATCCCGGCCATACGGAGTATCTGGCCCACCGCACCCGGACCACGGCCCACCTGATGATGATGGTTGCGGATACTCTGCGCGTGGGTTTGGCAAGTATTCATGTCCCACTCCAGCGCGTGGCCACCCTTGTCAACGCTGATTCAGTCACGCAGTGCATTGTCAGGCTGGGCCAAAGTCTCAAGCAAGACTTTGGAATTCCCAAGCCTAAGATTGCCGTGCTGGGCTTGAATCCGCATGCCGGCGAGGGCGGGGTGCTGGGCAGAGAAGAGATAGAGGAAATCACGCCGGCGATCCAGCGCTGCTGCAGCAAGGGGTGGTTGGCATTCGGGCCGTTTCCTGCCGACGGTTTTTTTGGTGCCGCCAACTACAGGCACTACGATGCGGTGCTCGCCATGTATCACGATCAGGGACTGGTCCCGTTTAAAACGCTGGCATTCGAGGAAGGCGTCAATTTCACGGCGGGTCTGCCAATCGTGCGGACATCGCCGGATCATGGAACCGCATTCGATATTGCGGGCAAGGGTATTGCTTCGCCGCGAAGCTTGCTGAAGGCGATACTGCTGGCGGTTGACATAGTGCGGCAGCACCGTGCGCATCGCGGCCGAGAGGAATGAAGCTACGGTGAACAAAAGACGTACAGGCTATCCCATTGGTGAACTGCGGTGTAGACGCGAAGCCCGAACATGCCTTGGCCGCAAATATCCGCCCATTTGCCTAGCCCGTGGCCGCCGTGTATATTGCTGTGCAGAATACTAGCCACTAGTCACCCTTCTTATGGATACGATTGTTCAGATTCAGGGCTTTATCGATGAGCTAATTAAGTACCCGCTCCTGGTTATGCTGTTGGGGACGGGTGCTTTTCTGACGCTGCGTCTGGGGTTTATCCAGTTTCGACGCATGGGCCACGGCATCAAGGTGGCCATGGGCAAGTACGACGATCCCAATGACACCGGGGATGTAACGCACTTTCAGGCGCTGACGACCGCCCTGTCCGCGACGGTCGGTATCGGCAACATCGCAGGGGTAGCTATCGCCATCCATTGGGGCGGTCCTGGGGCGATTTTCTGGATGTGGATGACGGCGTTACTGGGGATGGCCACAAAGTATACAGAGGTCACTTTGGCCCTGCGGTTCCGGCACGTAGAGAAGGGCGCTGGGAAGATGGTGGGTACGGTGTCCGGCGGTCCGATGTACTACATCGAGCGCGGACTGGGCGCCAAGTTCAAGCCGCTGGCTGTTTTCGTCGCAGCCGGTGTGGTTGTAACGGCGCTGTTGACTGGTAACGCTATCCAGGCGAATACGGTGGCGGACCTGATGAATTCGGAGTTCGGTGCGGCTACCTGGGTGACCGGTCTTATTACGGCTGGCGTGGTGGCACTGGTCATCTTGGGCGGCATCAGAAGAATCGGAAGAGTCACCGGTATCTTGGCTCCGACCATGGCGGCCATCTACGTACTCGGCGGCCTGGCGATCTTGGCTATTAACTACGACACTGTCCTGCCTGCTCTGGGCCTGATCTTCAAGGAGGCGTTCAATCCGACGGCTGGTGTTGCGGGCACGGGTATTGGTATCCTGCTGCAGACGCTTTTGTGGGGAGTTCGGCGCGGGTTGTTTTCGAATGAAGCCGGCCAGGGTTCTGCTCCAATAGCACACTCGGCGGCCAAGACGGAAGAGCCCGTATCGGAAGGCGTCGTAGCCCTTTTGGAGCCCTTCATTGATACAATCGTCATCTGTACGATAACAGCACTAGTGGTCCTGACTACGGGAGTGTGGAACACTACTACCGATACGGTACTTACGTTGACGGAGGGTGATTATTCCTATATGACGGAGACGGATCAGGGGTACCAGCCAGCTGAGGCTGTGCCCGATGCCATTGAGGTACGGGAAGGGCAACAGATGGGAGGAGTGCATTATGCGTGGCATGAAGTGCCGGTTACAGAGCTGTATATGGATCAGGACCAGACTCTGCCGTTCACGGGCGAGATCCGACCAAGTGACCAAGTTGCTGTGGCCGAAAATGGCCAGAGCTACGAGACACTTTACGGCCCCGCGGTAGAGAACGGAGCCCCCCTTACGGCGTTCGCATTTTCGACCGGATTAGGACGCTTAGGCAACCTCATCGTGGTGATCAGTGTCCTGCTCTTTGGAATCTCTACCGCAATATCCTGGAGCTACTATGGTGATCGCAGCGCAATGTACATCTTTGGCCGTCCGGCAATCTTGCCTTACAAGCTGCTGTTTGTCGTGATGCACTTCATCGGAGCGGTGGTCTCGCTGAATGTGATCTGGAATCTGGGTGATACCGCGCTGGCGCTGCTCACGATACCCAACGTGCTGGCGCTGCTTCTGCTGTCTGGTGTAGCGAAGAAGCTCACGGACGACTATTTCAGTGCTTTTGGATCAGACATCACTCGGGACGACTACCTGCGCATAACGCGGGAGCGTCAGAAGACTCGAAAAGGCCAGAAGAGGACTTAGGTTGACTTTATGCACTCGCCTACTACGGAAATGCGTGCTACGAACGAAGTAACTCGCGGTGTACCGACGCTCTGGCAATCACTGGTGCCCATTGCCATCTTAGTCGCGCTCTTGGCGAGCTCCGTGGCACTGTTCGGTTCAGATTCGTCCTATGGGCCGAACCAGATTGCGCTGATGTTGTCCAGTATGGCTGCCGCTGTTGTCGGCATGCGTTTGGGGTTTACTTGGAAGGAGCTGCAGGAGGCAATGGTCAATGGCGTCTCACTGGCCATGGGTGCCGTGTTTATCCTTTTGGTTGTCGGTGCGCTAATCGGGACGTGGATAATGGCAGGGATCGTGCCCACCATGATCTACTACGGGTTACAGATTCTTAGCCCCAAGATTTTTTACGCCGCCTGCTGTGTTATCTGCGCACTGGTCGCCATCGCGACGGGTAGTTCATGGACTACAGCAAGCACGGTGGGCGTCGCCCTGGTGGGCGTTGCAGCGGCCTTCGGGCTGAGCCTCGGCGTCACAGCGGGGGCTATCATTTCCGGTGCCTATTTTGGCGACAAGCTCTCACCGCTTTCAGACACGACCAACCTGGCGCCGGCCATGGTTGGGACGGACCTGTTCACGCACATCCGCCACATGCTCTGGACTACGGTGCCGAGCATTCTCATTGCACTCATTGTTTTTACCGTCCTAGGATTTCTGCGCGGCCCCGCTGTTGGTGGTGCCGCCGGTTTGGAGACGATGCTTCAGTCACTGAGCCAGACCTTCACCCTTGGGTGGTACCTTCTGATTCCGTTGGGCGTCGTGCTGTTCGTGATTTACAAAAAGGTACCTGCGTTTCCGGCCCTGCTTATCGGTACGTTGCTCGGCGGCGTGTTCGCCGTAGTTTTTCAGCAGGAGGTCGTGCTTGCGTACATTGGAGATACTACACTTCCGCGCGTGCTTGCCCTCCTAAAGGGTTTCTGGATGGCGCTATTTGCAGGGTATGAGGCGAGTACGGGGAATTCGGCGCTTGACGATCTTCTTACGCGTGGTGGTATGGCCAGCATGCTCAACGTAATCTGGCTGGTGATTTCGGCGATGATGTTCGGCGCTTCCATGGAGAAGACTGGTTTCCTGAAAGTCATTGCAGCGCGCATCATGGGTGCTGCCAAGACTACTGGCAGCATGATCGCCACTACGCTGGCAACGAGCATCTCCATGAACGTCATTGCGTCGGACCAGTACATCGCCATCGTGGTTCCGGGCAGGATGTTCCGCGCGGAGTTTGAGCGCCGTAGCTTGCACCCGAAGAATCTGTCCCGAGCGCTGGAGGACTCCGGCACGCTAACCTCTGCAATAGTCCCTTGGAACACTTGCGGTGCCTTTATGGCGGCCACCCTGGGCGTACCCACATTGGTGTACTTGCCGTATGCCGTTTTCAACTACGTGAGCCCAATGATTTCGGCGATTTATGGATTCACGGGCTTTAGCATCGTTCCTCTCGACGATGTGGAGGCGTTACCAGTGGTCGAGGGAGCAGCACCCGCCTAGGGCTGGCAGAAGCCGAGTGCGCGCTACGCCTACACGCTGATACTGGATCGATCAGCTGCGTAGACTATCTCGACCGGGCTCTACATCTACAATGGGTCAGATTCTCGCGAAATGCTGCCGTGTTGTGGCTTCCAGCCTCATAGCTTGAGTCGGCTCCTGTGCCAGGATGATGGCGCTTGCGCAGAGGCTGCAAATATTCTGATACATGCCATGCTCCTGAGGATTCTAGATCATTCACTTTGAATGAAGCGCACGAATCCGGGGTTGACCGTCATGCTATGCTCATGCACGCCTGAGTCATGCCTGTCTGATCGGCGCAAGTGCTCCATCTTGGCTGCTTCGAAGGTCCCCAGCATTCCGATCAATTGAGCCGCCTTGCACAGATCAGAGTGGTCCACGTCACCGCTCCGTTTGAAGAGAATCACCAGTGGACCGGAAAAAGACCGCCCTTTCACTTGAGTGGCCGCCTGCTGAAAGACAAGTGGCTTCACTCGTGACAAGGTGAAGCAGCAGGGGGCAGGTGCGGCCACCTGCCCCCTGAAACACTACTTCACGAGTGTCATCTTCTGCGTCTGGATCAGCTTGCCGGCGGCTTCCATGCGGTAGAAGTAAATGCCACTGGCATGGGCGCTGGCGTCCCAATTCAACTCGTGAACGCCCGCCGAGTAGGCCTGGTCAGTTAGGACTGCTATCCTTCGCCCGATTACATCAAACACCGTAAGCCGGACTCGCGCCTCTTCCGGCACGGAAAAGGTGATGGTCGTTGTGGGGTTGAATGGATTCGGGTAGTTCGGTTCCAAGCTGAATGACTTAGGTAGTTCAGAAAAGTCGTCCGACTCAATCGACACATCAATCTCTCCCCACGGCACGGACCACACGCCACGGCCATGCGTTGCGGCGACAATTTCATCGTCGCGGTATTTCAGCCGAAATACAGATACGGCAGGCAGCCCATTGTGCGCGTAGTTCCACTCGTTGCCGTGGCTTTTGGTCTGAAACAAGCCCACATCTGTAGCCGCCCACATCACATGGGGAGCGTGTGGCATCACTAGCAGGTCGTACACCGCCACGTCGGGAAAGCCTCTGGTGCTTGTCCCGTCCGTCGACTCCGAAAAGCCGGAAATATCTTGCCAATTCTGACCGAAGTCAGTCGTCTGCAGGATCTTTGGCCGCCTAGGCCGCGAAAACAGTGCATAGGCTGTTGCAACTTCCGCTGGGTGAGTTGCCAGCCCGGAAATGATGGTTTGCGGGGCGTTGGGAATCGTAGGTAGTGCCGACGGAGAGAACGATTCGCCAGCGTTTGTTGAATACCACAGCGTCCGCGCGGGCGTATCGTCTAAGCCAAAGCCAGCCCACACCACGGTGTCGGTTGCCAATGAGGCCCGGACCTTGCCAATGTTTGTGGGTGCCCACGCGGAATCAATGGGGGTAAGGGTGAGAGTCGGCCCAAAATCCGGAGACTGCCACACGCCTTCCTGACTAATAAAGTAAACAGAGTCAGGAGCATGTGGCGAGCTGTCCATCGATGTCAGGAAGAGTCCGAAACCTGTGCTACCGAAAGTAAAATTCGCTCCCCCGTCGTGCGTATAGACATAATTGTTGAACTGCCAGGTAGTCATGATTTTATCCGGATCTCGCGAGTTCCAGATTGCTTCAAACCCGTCCGCCTGGGGCGGGACTGAGATCCAACCCCGGCGATTGTTCGCATTGCCGTACGACAACCACGAGCCGTTGTCCTGCGTACCGCCAACATACCGGGAAACTCCGGGTGCCTTGTCTGCACCATAAAACTGGGAGGTGTTGAATCCAGCAAAGCGAAAGTCGGTTTCAAGAAATGACGTTCCGCCGTCTGTAGATATGGCGACTCCGCCATCGCTCGCGTTCAGTACCCAAAAGTCATTGCTTGCCGGATCCACAACAAGTGGAACAATGGAGTGGTGATCGACGTGCGTATCTACGGTCGGATCAAGGTCTCCATCTACTGTCCTTGCGAGGATACCGGAAGCACGAATATACGTGATGCGAGTGGTCTGTTCTGGAAGGCTGTCTGGATCCCATGTAATGGTCGAGCCGGTGGGGAGAGTCGGGAGTATCATGTACATCATTCCTCGAGTGAGGCCAGCGTCCTGTGCTAAGGAATCGTGCGGAACCATTGCATCGTAGTCGTACTTGTGAATGAAGACCTGTTCATTGCTAACCTGGTCGCACGCCCCAGCAGTGTTGAATGCTATGAGGTTGAACGTGCTGTCTCTGGCAGAGTCGCGGAACGAAACCGCTAGCTGACGACCTGAATCGGTGTCCCAAACAGTGAATGGTACTTCAACGTAGTCTTGATATTCGTTACGCTCATAGGGCAGTGATAAGAAGCAGGCTACGCCTGTCACTGTAGTGTCGATTGAAGTAAAGCGGTGGGCCATCTGGGTTCCTTGCCCGAAGCGAACGTCGACGGAGGTGTAGTCAGGCTCGCCGATGTCTGTGAAAGTTGAGTCTAAGGACCCAACCAGAATAGCATTGTTAATTGCATTTCCCACGCCAAACACGAAGTTTATGATTCCATCATCTTGCTCGGGTAGCCTGAACTGCACTCCCGAGATCTCCGACACATCTACCGCGTCTCCGGTCATCATACTCCGCCATAAAAAGATGCCGCCCAAAAAGACTGTGTCTGGAGCAAACGGGTGCACTGCCAGCGTGTTGTCGTACCATCCTTGGGCACCCAGCCAGTTGACTGGACCAAAAAACCCGGTATCGACTTCCCGCGTGTTCCCCCATGTGGCGCCACCATCATCGCTACGCAGAAGAGCAGCCCCGCCGCCCTGCTGGACACTCGCGTAAGCGATGGCGGGATTGGAAGGAGAAAATGCCAGTTCTATGCGCAGGGCGCCGCCAATAATCTCGTGGGTGGGAATGGCATGAGTCCAGGTTGCGCCTCCATCCATCGAACGAAGGATGCCGCCCGAGTTTTCGCTGGCAATTTGGGTATTGAAGTTACCTGGTTGTGCCCGAAGGTCTTGTACTCTACCTTCTGCGGCATAAGCCTCTGTCCACTGGAGTCCGCCGTCGGTTGTTCGGTAGATGCCCTCATTTGTCGCCGCAACGACGACGTTGGCATCCGTTGGATCCACCGCCAAGCGGTTGACATAGCGGAAAAGCGTGTCGCTAGCCGTCGAGAGGAGGTGCTCCCATGATTGACCGCGGTCATACGATTTAAAGATCCCAGAACCACCAACGCCGTCAAGGTTTCCAAAGCCTTCGCCCGTGCCTATGTAAAGAATGTCGTGATTGCTTTCGGCCATAGCGATGGTCGTCACAGCCAACCCCGGCAGATTGTCGGTGAGGTATCCCCACGCGTAGCCTCTGTTTTGCGTCCACCACAGGCCACCGCCGGCGGTTCCCACAAACCATGTGTGCATGTCCGGGTCGTCCGGGTCAACCAGGATCGGCCGCGTGCGACCTCCTACGTTTCCGGGGCCTCGTTCTACCCAGTTGAGAGTCGCTCCTGAACTCTTACTGGCGGCTAGCGCCTTATTGAATTCGCGGATTTGATACCCCATCGGGTAGTCGACCTTACCATCCTCTGACGCACGGATATTGTGGTGAACTTCCAGGAAGAGCTCCGGGTGTCCCTGGGTCATACTCGACTGTTGCGGGGACTCGTGGACTCTAAGAGGCATCACCGGCTCCTCAGCCAGGCTAGCGTCATCTGATGCGAGCTGGAAAATCAGAAACGGAAGAATAAGAAGGCCCGTGATCGCAACAAGAATACGCTGTGCGTTAGTCATGGCTCTGCTGGCTAGGTGGGATGGGATTACATCGGACAACCTCACTTTAATATAAGAAAAAACGCGCTAAGATGCATGTTCATTTGCCGCTGGCTCGGCCGGTTCGAGTCGCCAACCAGAGTTCTTCGAGCCCGCCAATTGCATACTTCACGGGGTCGCTCAGCCAATCGGAAAACGATCTCCCGCTGCCCGTTGAAGGTCGAATCAGTGTTGCCAAAGGCTTCGGCCGTACACGTTGCATATTCCAGTGAAGTCGACCACTTTGATTTTGTGAAGTCGACCACCTTAGGAGTCATGGCGCGGCTGGATTCGGTTAACGAGACGAGTGGTCGATTTGATGCGAGTGGGACTGCAATTCTGACATACTTTTCCGCATTGAATCGCCGGTGAGTTCAACCCTGTGCGCGTTGTGTATGAGCCTGTCGAGGATGGCGTCGGCCAGTGTCGGGTTGTCCATTGCCTCGTGCCAGTGTCCCACCGGCAACTGGCTTGTGGCCACGGTCGAACTGCATCGGTGTCGGTCATCCAACAACTCGAGCAGGTGTTGCTGTTGGGATGTCGTCAGTTGCGTCAGCCCCCAATCGTCCAGTACAAGGACGTGGACGCGAGCCATCTGTTGGAGCAACTTCAGATAGCGACCGTCGCCGTGTGCAATGGCCAGGTCTTCGAGCAGGCGTGGCAGCCGGTAGTAGCGGACCGAGAAGCCTTCGAGGCAAGCCTTGTGGGCGAGTGCGCACGCCACGTAGCTTTTGCCGACGCCGGTAGGGCCGGTAATGACGACGTTCTGATGACGTCGGACCCAGTCGCAACTGGCCAGGGCCAGCATGAGTCGCCGGTCAAGGCGGCGCCCGGTGCGATAGTCCAGATCCTCCATACAGGCCGTCTGTCGCAGCCGTGCCCGTCGCAGCCGTGACTTCAGGCGCACATTGTGGCGCACGACCTCCTCACGATCCACCAGCAGGCCGAGTCGCTCCATGAAGTCGAGTTGGTCAATATCAGGCTGCGCCAACTGTTCGCGCAGCGCACTTGCCATGCCGGCAAAGCGCAGTGTTTCCAGTTTCTCAAGGGTGGGATGGGTGAGCATGAGTGTTTTCCTCTGGTGTGGTGATGGTTTCGTCGTAGTAGTTGGCGCCACGGATGTTGGCGTGCTGGATAGAGGGGACATCGTCCTGTGGCGTGGGGCGTTGATCCAGGCTGTGCTTCAGGATGGAAGCGACGCTTGCGTACCTGTATGCCCCAAACGCCAGCGCCCGCTGACACGCGGCTTCCAAGCGCTCAGGTCCGTGCTGATGGCCCAGCCTTTCGATTTCCCTCAAGGACCGATAGCAGAGTACGGGATGTTGCAAGTCTTGCATCATGCACGTGATGAGCTTTTCGGTGGCAGGCCCCGCCGTGGCAATGCGCCGGCGCAGATCCCGCGTGTCCAGGTATTGGCGGTGAGCCTCGGGCATGTGTGCTTCCAGGGTGGTGAAGCGCCCGGGCCGCGTGCTGCGCAGGTGCGAGGTAATGCGCTGCCCCTTCAAGAAGACTTCCACGGTGCGGTCGGTAACCCGTACGTCCACCTGCTTTCTGGCATGCACGTAGGGCACGCTGTAGCGATGGCCGGCCACTTCGATGTGGTAGTCCCGGTGCACCTTGGCCTTGCGCCATGCGCCGAAGACGTACGGCGTCTCCGGCAGCAGTAGCATCGCAGGCCGGTCCCATTTTTCAAACCACGAGCGCCGGCTACCCTCCAGCTTCTGAAAAGGTTTGCTGTTGAGTTCGGTGAGCAGCGGACGTATGTGCCGGTTGAGCTCATGCAGGCCGCAAAAAGTTTGATTGCGCAGCGGCGCCAGGATGCCCTGCTGAGCCCATTGAACCCCTTTTTCCACTTTCGCCTTATCTCAGGTTGCCAAATGCGAAGCAGCCGGAATCATCGTTAGCCCAAGCCAGCGGATCATCCTTGCCGGATGCCGGACGGCGGCAGCATGTCGCGGCGGCCGGCTCAGATGACCAGGTGGAAGTCACGCATCCCTTCCATCCATGGCGCGGACGCAGATTCCCGCGCCAATACTGCCTGACGACCGGCAAAGTGCAGCTGGTGCGCTGCATCGTGGATGAGGACACGCTGCGGTGCTTGCCCAGAGCGTGGACAGACTTGCGCGTGGTAGACGACTTCGAGCGGGCATCGGCGGGCCGTGCACTCTTTCGGGCAGACGATCTTGTGGCACTGAGGTCGCTGGTAGACACACTTCTGGATGATCACCATTAATTCAACATATGATCAAGAATTACGCAACATTACTGCAAATGAAGCGTCATATAGCTCCAATATATCGCTGTTCTGTGCGTATTGTTGTCGCATTCCGAAGCAGTGTGTATATTCCATGGTGATCAATACTTCTGACGGTATGCCCAACAACAAAAGCGAACGCCTACGCAAGTCCGGAACCCTCAACCCGCACCCGGAAGCGGTCTCCGATCCCCTGTTTGAAGGCAGCCCCTTCTTCGATCCGCGAGACCTCCTGCAGGTCCGCTACGAGATGATACGCTCTCATAAGAAAGACACGACCCTCGAAGAGACTGCGGCCCGGTTCGGCATGTCCGTACCTACCTGTGTGCGCGCAAAGCGCGCCTTCCGGAAAGGCGGCCTGCAGGCCCTGATTCCGGGGCGCCGCGGGCCACGGGGACCCCGCAAGATCACCCCCGAGATCCTGGATTTTGCCGAGGACTACCGGGCCACGCATGGCGCCGTCAGCGTCCGCAAACTCGCCGAGCTGATACGCGAACGCTTCGATGTGACCATCCACTTCAGCGGCCTTCACCGGGCGCTGTCAAAAAAAAACTCCGGAAAGCGCTCATGACGCAGTGCTCGATTGCCAGGACACCCATCGCTATGGCCGGTGGCGCCAGCGGTGGCTCAGTGGCCTGCACAGCCAGGCCATCTCCATCCTGTGCCACCATGGCCTGGCGCGCGCGCTGGTGCTTACTGCACGGGTGCCGGGCATCTATGCTCCGAGCGTGCCTGCACCCATCGCACCATCAGCTCCACTGCTTAGGCAGGCCGCGTCCATGAGCTGCCATCTCATCCACTCATTGCGTGTTGCCTATGCCCAGACCCTCATCCCATAAGATCACCGCCGACCATCTCAACCGCCGGGCCTGCCTGTATATCCGCCAGTCCTCGCTTCATCAGGTGCAGACCAACAAGGAAAGTCAATTCCGCCAGTATGATCTGCGCAGGCGCGCCATTGCCTTGGGCTGGCCCGAGGACCGGATTGACATCATAGACGAGGATCAGGGCAAGTCCGGCGCCACCAGTGCCCAGCGTACGGGATTCCAGGATCTGCGTGCGCGTGTCGGCGCCGGAGAAGTAGGCATGGTGCTTAGCCTCGAAGTATCACGCCTGTGCCGGGACAGTGCCGAATGGCATCAATTGCTTCGGATCGCAGCCGTGGCGAAGACCCTCATCCTGGACGAACATGGCATCTACGACGTAAGTGACATCAACGATTGGATGCTGCTCGGGCTCAAGGGGCAGCTCTCGGAGTACGAACTGCGCGGCATACGCGAACGCATGGTCGGGGGCCAGCGCTCCAAGGCGCTGCGCGGAGAGCTCAAGCTGCCCTTGCCCATCGGGTTGGCATACACCGATGCAGACAAGATCGTATTGGATCCGGATCAATCCATCACCGAAGCGATTGCCTTGGTATTCAAGACCTTCCGGCGACTGGGATCAGCCATGCAGGCCACCAAGTGGTTCCGGCGACAAGCGATTCGCCTGCCTTCGCGGCCCCGCACGGGTAGCGGTGAAGTGCACTGGGGCGTGCCCAATCAAAACCAGATTCAGCGCATCCTCCATAATCCCCGCTATGCCGGCTGCTACGCCTACGGCCGTACGAGCACGCGCACACGCCCGGACGGGTCCGTGCAGCATACCCGCGTGCCCATGGACCAGTGGCTGGTGTGTATCCCTGATGCCCATGTGCGGTACATTGACTGGGAGGAATATCTGCACAACCAGGAGACCCTTCGCATGAACGCGGCGAGCTTCCTTCGAGGGGCCGAGCGTATGCCGTCGCCACGCAAGGGGGCGGCCTTGCTTCAATCCCGGATCATTTGCGGCCTGTGTGGTCACAGGATGCGCGTGAACTACAACTATTCCGGCTGCAGGGATACCAACTGGTACTATCTGTGCAAAGAGAACATCGTTCGCCGCGGCACGCGTACATGCCAAAGCATGCGCGGGGACGTGCTGGATGCGGCGGTATGCGGCTTTGTTGTCGCCGCGGTTAACCGGGAGAACCTGGCGCTTTCCCTGATGGTGCGCGAGCAGCTGCGAAGCGACTTTGCCACGGCAGACCGCCAGAGAATCAACCATATCGAAGGCTTGCGGCACCAGGTGGATCTGGCCCGTCGCAGGTACATGGAAGTGGACCCGTCGAACCGCCTCGTGTCCGCGACGCTGGAGGCCGAATGGGAAGCCCGCCTGAAAGCCCATGGTGAAGCCGTCAGAGAACGAGAACGGTATGTAAAAGCCCAAATGAGCATGCCCGATGCCGAGTTGGACCAGCGCATCCTTGCGCTGGCCAGCGACTTTGGCAGGGTGTGGGAAGCGGCCGGTACCACCAACGAGGACCGGAAGCGTCTCTTGGGACTGCTCATCGAGGACATCACCGTGACCCGAAGGGGATACCAGGTGGCAGTCGGATTGCGTTTGCGTGGCGGACGCACCCACGAGCTACCTCCGGTAGAGTTGCCCCGACCCCGCGTAATGGTCATCCGTCGCGATGCCTCGAAGCAGGCCCTGGCCGAACTGGACGCACTACTTGAAGCAGGCTACGATGATACCCGAGCCGCCCAGGAGCTGGACCTGCGCGGGCACCGCGACAGCCTGGGAGGACGGTTCAACGCAAAACGCATTCGCAACATTCGCGTGCACAGTAAGATGCCCGGAGGAATCGAGCGGCAACGCGAAAAGATGCGCGCACAGGGGTACAAAACCGCCACAGAACTCGCCGCCGAACTCGCCATACACGCTGCCACGGTAGCACTGCGAGCCCGGGAGGGCAGAGGCATTGACCTCCACCAGATTCCTGCCAGAAAGCGCGCCTTCGCAATGTACAGAATCAGCCCCAAAACACAAACCACACCTGCGGCCTCATCATGAATCCTACAGATCGCATCCAGACTCCAAAGACTTATCCCGAGCTTTATAGGCGCGTGCAGGTACCACAATCACGCCGTAGTGCGTGGCCAGATCGTGATACGTTGGATTCAGGTCCGGATCGCACCGGTGGGCCTTTACCACGGCCGCCTTCAGATTGTCGGGAACCACGTACCGCGGAACGGCTCCGAAGAACTCAAAGGCACGACGGTGAGAGGCGGTCCAGTCTGGGAGCTGTTGCGTCCATGTGGCTTCGACATACGTGTAATTGGAGCATCCGAGCGTGGCCACGAAGATATGTGCCTTGCGCAGTTCGCCCGTATCGGGATCCGCTACGGGTACCCTCTGGCCTGCGTAGTCCACAAAGAGCATCTCCCCGGGTACGTGGTCCAGGTGCATGACCAGATCACGCGCATTGTTCCAGGTGCGATAGCGCTCGCAAAACCAACTGTACTGGTAGCCGTCCGGGTGTGCCTCCTTGTATTCCGCCCACAAGAGCTCCAGCGTGACTCCCTTCCGCTTGCGTTCCTGGTGGATATAGACCCAGTTCGGGACGGGACGCTGCGCTTTGGGGGTCGCAGACTTGGCGAAGAGCTTGTCTTCGAGCACCTCTTCGGTGATGCCCTCCGGCAACGGCCATGAGAGAGCGGCATCGCGGGCGCGGCGCAAATAGTCTATGACCGTACTGTGCGACAATCCCAGGCAGCGGGCTATGGACCGCACACCCATCCCGCCCTCGTGCTTCAGGCGAAGTATTTCTTTGAGTTTACGCATGGAGATTCTTTTTGCAGGCATGGATTACCTCGTGAGTGGATGACGAGGCACCCCATACCCAGGGCGTTAATAGAATCTCCAGTCGCGCCGACAGCCCAGCTAGACCGACCTGGATTCCCATTCCGGTAGTCGACAAAAAGTGGTCGACTTCCACTGGAATAGGTGGTCGGCATCAGCTGGAATGAGTGGTCGACTTCCACCGGAATAGATGGTCGAAATCGACCGGAATATGCACACGTCATACTGATTTCAGGAGGCGTTAGGCTCTAGAGCACACCCATTGGGTACTGAGTCGCGATTACTCTGGCCCTGCGTCCAATGTGCTTCTGGATGGTAAGGGTACAAGTAAAGCGTAGCGATGCGATATCAAATTGATCCACTACCTGGATCAAAGCGGGGGAGGGCCGTGGGCTCCACGGCCGTACTACGCAGTGCTATAGAAATGGCACTTGAGGTGCGATCGCCCTACGAACAAAGGAATAGCCTTTCATGATGGCAAGCCAGCAAAATACCCCTGCCTGGCAGGTGCCGGACAGGGGTATTGAAGCTCGGACAGGCCGCTCATGTACGTGCTTCTGGCAGGATACTACTTCAGCAGCGTCATCTTTTGCATATCGATGAGTTTGCCTTCTGATTCCATACGATAGAAATAAACGCCGCTTGCGAAGTTGTTTGCATTCCAGTTCAAGTCGTATTCTCCTGGAGGATAGACTCTGTCGGTCAGCACGGACACCTTCCTCCCAATCGCGTCAAAGACGGTCAGGCGTACCTGCGCTTCACTTGGAACCTTGAAATGGATGGTAGTTGAGGCGTTAAACGGATTCGGGTAGTTCTTCGCAAGGCTGAATCCGGACGGCAACTCGCCAGGCTCCTCTTCTATTGCGACGTCAACCTCAGCGAGCGGTACGGTCCATACGCCACGGCCATGTGTCCCCAGGACGACCTCTTCATCTCGGATCTTCATCCGCCAAACGGCCACGGCCGGCAGGCCGTTGTGCGCGTAGTTCCACTCCTTGCCGTAGCTTTTTGACTTGAAGATGCCAATGTCGGTGCCAACCCACAATACATTGGTTGCGTGCGGCATCACCACAAGGTCGTATACGGCCACATCGGGAAAACCGTTCGTGCTTGCTCCCGTGGTATCAAAGCCTGAAAGGTCAGCCCAGGTCTGCCCATGGTCTTTTGTTTCCAGGACCTTTGCGTATTCGTAGCGCGAGAACAGCGCATAGGCCGTGCCGCCCTCGGTTGGATGCGTGGCCAGCCCGGAAATAGCTGATTCGGGTGCCTGGTCCATTGTGGGCAAGGCCGCCGCTTCGAACGATACTCCCTGATCTTTCGAGACATGCAGCTTGCGGTCGGGACTGGAGTCCATTCCGTAACCCGCCCAAACCACGTTCGAGTCCGCAATGGACACCCTTGCTTTGCCGCCTGAATGAAAACCCCAGCTTTCAGTGATGGGCGTCAGGGTCCAGCTGCCCCCAAAGTCTCTCGAATACCAGACGCCATCGCGCTTGGTAGTATAGACGTTGTCGGGTGCCATGTCCGAGCTGCCCAGAGTAGTAAGGAACTGCCCGTTGGCTCCATCGGAGGGCATACCCGGTGATGGTTGCCAACTCGCACCGTCATTCACGGTTCTTAGTATGAAGCTGAACTGAATGGACCCCATTACTTTATCTGGGTCTGTCGCGTGCCACACTGTTTCGAAGCCGTCGCCGCCCAGCTGCGCAATCCACCCGCGCCTGTTGTTCGGATTGCCAAAAGATCGCCACGTTCCGTTATCTTGTGCACCTGCAATATAGACTGAGCTTCCAGGTTTCTTGGCTACCCCGTAGAATTGCGCGGTGTTGTAGCCCGAAAACGCACGGTCGACCTCTCTGAACAAGTTGCCGTTGTCCGTAGATACGGCTACGCCGCCGTCATTTGCATTGAGGAGCCAGAAATCACCTCGGGCCGCGTCAACTGTGATGGGTACCAGATTGTGGTGGTCTACGTGCGTTATGCCATTGGGATCAATTGTACGGTCGATAGAGCGCTGACGGGCTACTCCACGGTTGAACCCGATGGACATAGTCTGGTTGGGCAGGTTTGTCGGATCCCAGGTGGAAGTGCTATCAAGAAGCGTCGGCCACATGAAGTACAGCATCCCGTTTACCAGGCCGCCATCTTGGGCGATACTGACTTGGGGGCTATTGGCATCGTAGTCATACTTATGAATGAATATGTACTCACGACTCTGCGCATCGCGTGTCCCCGGATCTTCTGACGTGAAGAACTCAATCAGGTTGAATTCGCCGTTGTCGGCTTGATCGCGGAAGGAAAACATCAGCTGACGGTTGTTGTCGGTGTCCCATACCTGTAGTGGCACGTCATCGTAGCCACCGTACATGTATTCACTGAATGGGATGCCTGAGCCGCCATTTCCTGATCCGCCTGCGGTTTCGGAAACCCAGAAGCGGTGCGCTTTCTGCGACCCTTGTCCAAACCGGATCTCAATGCCCGTGTAATCCGCCACATCCACGTCCACGGCATCTGTATCCAGGTAAGACACCGTGCCACCGAATGCTGTCGCGCCAAAATTAACAAAGGCGAGCCACGACTCAGTGCCACCACGATTGAATTCGCCGGGTCCGGCTACATTCACCGTGACGTCTGACAGTATGTTTCGCCACAATACGATCCCCCCGACAAACACGGTGTCAGGCTTGAACGGGTGCACGGCCAGCGTGTTATCGTACCAGCCTTGCGCCCCGAGCCAGTTATTGGGAAAAGGATTTGAATCTACTGTAGGCAGCCAACTCATTCCACCGTCTTCGCTGCGATAGAGCTGAGCCGAGACGCCACCTTGAGTAGCAGCATACGCGATATTCGGGTGGGAAGGGGAATACGCGACCTCTATGCGACCAAAGCCATCAATCCAGGTCGACGATGCGAATTGCCACGTTATGCCTGCATCTGTTGAGTAAAGGATGCCTTGACTGTTGGCACCGGCAATCTGCATATTGAAGTTGCCTGGCTGTGCTCGTAAATCCTGCACGCGCCCCGGTCCCTCCCATACTTCAGTCCACGACATGCCTCCATCGGAGGTGCGAAATATGCCTGTGCCAGTCGCGGCCACTACCACGTCTGGACTCGCAGGATCAACGGCCAACCGGTTCACATGCCGGAAATCAGCGTTGGCAGTGGTTGCAGCCAAGTGCTCCCAGGTCACTCCTTTGTCAGAGGACCGAAAAATCCCGTTGCCATCTACGCCGTCAAGGTTGCCAAAGCCCTCCCCAGTCCCCATGTAGATGATGTTGTGGTCGCTCTCAGCCATCGCCAGGCTGGTGACGGACATGACGGGCAGATCATCTGTCTGGTATTGCCATGCCAACCCCCTGTTGATGGTTTTCCACAGGCCGCCGCCCACGGAGCCAGCCCACCACGTGTGCAGGTCAGGGTCATCCGGGTCGACAAGGATAGGACGTGTGCGCCCGCCCACGTTGCCTGGGCCTCGCTCTACCCAGTTGAGTGCGCCGCCGGAAGTCTTCAAGGCTGCAATCGCCTTTTTATACTCTGCATACCTATAGCCCGGTGCGTACTCGACTTCTCCGTTCTCCGATGCCCTGATGTCGCGGAAGTATTCAAAGAACAAGTCCGGGTGGCCCTGCGGACTTGACATTATTCTGGACTTCTCGGACCGGATGGCCAAGGTGCCGGATTCCAAACCTGAGGTCGGGGCGTCCGGCAAGAGCGTGATGGAAAGAGACAGGAACAAGATCGCCACTATGGCGACACTGGTCAGCTTGAGTCCATTCATGATACTGCGGGTTGTGACGTACCTGTAAGGGCCGTCGGTTTGGGTGAGGCCAACGGCCGAGGCCGAATTAGCACATAAGATAGCCAGAACGTGATTGAGTTTCAAGCTCACCGTATTGCCGCAAGCCCGTCCCTAAATGGAGCCTACGTAGCCTGTTCTTGTCGCGTCCAGCACGCTGTCCCAGCGCAAACAACCACGAGCGAGAACAGGCCAAAAAAACAGCCTACGAGTACAGATGTACGCGCGGCGCAACGACTTGTGCCGATTGGGCCGGACCCGATTTCCGAGGTACACTGCGCGTATGTGGCAGTCCGCCTGAATCCAGACCGCCTACGGCCTTGCATTGGTCATTTCGAAGAGCGAACTAGAACGTCTCCGGTGGCCCCAATCCACTACTGCAGCCCGATGGTACACGTCAATCAGGGTAGCGGCTTCAGCTTGGAAGAACAATACGTCTCTCCCAGAGTCGAGATCTGATAGCTTGAAGGAGTCCGTGTCGTTGAAGCGCTCCTGCCTGATTGGGCATTGTCGCCCTGAGCATGTGCGCTATAGAGCGTCTTATGCGGATAGCACAAAACTCTAGCTGTCAAATACGCCACAAAGTAAGTCCGGGTAGGGGCCAAGAATTCCGGGCAACCTCTGCAGTGCAGGCACTGCAGGGTCAGTTTCGACTGTTTGGGGCTGAATGAGGTTGGGGCCGACTAAGAATCACCGACACTGGCCGCGCCATTTAATGTCAGTTTCAGTATAGCCTCAATTGACGAGCATTGCCACTAGCTGCCGAACTCTGAACCAGCAGCCTTATATTCCTGACTTTGAGGGCGGAGGCAGGTATCTCCACTTGGCTCCCGCGTCTCTCACTGCGTGATGTCGACCATGCCTACTTTACCAGTCACCAATCTGCATGCGTGTAGGCTTTGTTGAGTCCGTGCTCATGACTCTCCTGGAGGACGGAACTTTAAAGGAGGCGGACAGCATTCTTACCGTTTGTGCTGGCACGGCGGAGCGCGAACTCTTCAAAAGGCTCGGCTTTACTAATGTGCTTATCTCTAATCTGGATGAGCGCATGAGTGCGGGACAGTTTGCCCCTTTTCGATGGAGTCGCGAAGACGCACAGCAACTGTCATTCGCAGACGAGAGCTTTGACGTAGCCTTTGTGGCAGACGGCCTGCATCATTGCCGTTCTCCCCACCGGGCGCTTGTGGAGATGTGCCGTGTGGCGCGGAGGACAGTGATTGCAGTGGAGTCCCGCGACAGCTCTTCAATGCGGCTAGCCAACCGCCTGGGACTATCCCCAGTGTACGAGCTGGAGTCTGTCATTGACCACGACTTCGCGTACGAGGGTGTTGACAACACACCTATCCCCAACTTCATCTACCGATGGACGGAGGCAGAATTCAAGAAGGTGATAAAATCCTTCAACCCGCTCGGTAAGCACAGCTTCCGGTTTTTCTACGGGCTTAACCTTCCATTTGAAATGGCAGAGCTAAGAAAGAGTCGCCTCAAGCTTTGCCTACTATATTTCGCTGCGCCCTTCGCGAAGGTGGCCACAATCCTCTTTAAGCGCCAATGCAACTCGTTCGCCATGGTGGCGACGAAGCCAAACATTCCCGGAGATCTGTGGCCATGGCTAAAGGAGGATGTCGACGCAATTGTGTTCAACCGCGCATTTGCAAAGAAGCACTTCAAAGCCAAGCGGAGAGGCATAGCCGTGTAGGGGAGTACGCATATACTGACCCACAAAGCTGAATGCACTTGTTGGAGACTCGCGTGCGCGTTGATGGCAATGATGTAACTAACGCTTGACGTTGAGTCCTGCTATACCAGGTAGTTGCGGAGTGTGCAAATGAAAATTGGACAGTTTGCTGGGAAAGTTTGTGAATCTGGACGCACTTCGCTGGTGGCTAGAGGGTAAGTGGAGCCGAGGTATCTCGGTTTGTCTGCGCAGGGTCGGGCAACGCTAGTGGCACCGTATCAAGCGTTGACGGCTTGTTGATCCAAGCCTGCCAGGGTGGCATAGGCACCTTGGGCATGCCCCGTGGGAAGCGCTCACGGTTTTCTGCATACGCCGCTTCCAGTACGCGCTGTCGCTGGACTTGCACCGAACGAGCCTGGCCGTAGTGAACCGTGGACGGACGCATCAAGGCAAGACCCGAGTGGTAGTGCTGGTTGTTGTACCAATCAAAGAACGCCCGGGCCCAGGCACGGGCATCTTCCAGCGATCCGAAACGTACGGGGTAATCCGAATGGTACTTCATCGTCTTGAATTGCGACTCCGAATACGCATTGTCGTTCGAACAGTAGGGCCGGATGTAGGAACGTTCCACTCTCAAGTCCGCCAGCAGCTGCGTATAGGTCTTAGAAATCATGGCAGGGCCACGGTCGGAATGAATAGTGAGCTGCTGCGGACGAATGCCCTGGCGCTCGCACGTGGCGGCGATAAACTCAGCGGCCAGCCCGGCAGATTCCCCGGGTGCTACCATCCAGCCCACTACGTATCGGCTGTAGATGTCCAGCATTACGAACAGCTTATAGCTGCTCCACTTCTGCGGTCCGCGCAGCTTGGTGATGTCCCAGGACCAGACCTTGTTGGGGACGGTAGCCAGCAGCTCCGGCTTCTTGTACGGGGGATGAACACGTTGATTGCGGCGTTCTCGCACTTCTCCGTATTCGTGGAGAATGTTGTACATCGTGCGCCAATGGCACACATAGGTGCCTTCGTCCAGAAGCGTGGCATAGATCTGCCGTGGGGGCAGGTCCCTGAACCGCTCCGAGTTCAACAGTGCGCGGATCTCCGCTCGTTGCGCCGCTGGCAATCGGCGAAGGCTTCGTCCACGCCGCTGCTTCGGCGGCGTGCGTGCCGGCACCTGTAGGCTGTAGTAGTAGGTCGAACGAGAGACACCTACGACCTTGCATGCGGCAGCCACACCAAGATCCTTTGCCAGCAGCTTCACTGCCGCGATCTTCATGGGCTTTCGCTTTCCTGGATCCCGATCCCAAAGGCGCTCGAGATCTTTTTTTGAACGTCAATGATCAGCTCGGCCTTGCCGAGTTTGCTCCTCAGGCCTTCGATCGTCCTGTGAGCAGCTTCCAGCTGGGCCTCCAGTAGGACTACTTCGTCGTTGTCCCGTTTGCCGGTGCCCAGCTTGCCCTCGCTGCGCTGCTTGCGCCACTGAGAGAGGTGGGACGAATAGAGTCCCTCCCTGCGCAGCAGTGCGCCAACGGCCGTGCCGCCCGTGCATTCATCCGCTTCCCGGAGAATACGTAGCTTGTACTTGCCGGAGAATCGGCGGCGGCGAGCGCGTGGAATCACCTCCGTGGCGGACGCTTCAGGCGCCCCATTCGTGAGAGTCGTCGGGTCGTTTTTCATGACAGGAAAGGGATTACGTTAGGGGTTACGTTGAGCTCCAGCCTGGCTCTTCGCACCATCAGCTGATCACGCAGCTCACTAACTCCGATTCTAAAGTGTCCAAGGAAGTATATGCACAGGGGGTTGGAGAAACCGAGCGCCGCAACGAAGATCTCTCCCCTACGCTCCTTGCCATAAGTAGGGTCAAATACGATCATCTCCTGCCCGGCATAGTCCACGAAGAGGCAGTGGCCAGCAGGATGCTCCTTGGGCACGGTTACCTCCGGTTGCTTGCTCCAGCTACGATTGTAATCGCAAAATCGGCTATACCGGTACCCGTCGGGATGCGCTCGTTTGGATACCTTCAACAGCAGCACAAACGTAACACCGTTGCGCTTGATCTCCTGGTCAATGGACAGCCAGTCCGGTTGCGGCCGCACGGGTGCATCCCGGGTAGGAGTCTTGAATAGTAATGCCTTCAGCTCGGCGCCGGTCATGCCCGCTGGAAGCGGCCAGGTCAGACCCGCCGTCCTGGCACGGCGAAGGTAGTCGTTGACCGTGCTATGAGCCAGCCGCAAACACCGGGCTTACAGCGCGTGCATTCAGCTTGGATTCCACGGACAAACGGAGCAAATCCTTCAGTACATGCATGGAGTTTCGTCTCTTTGGCAGTGGATGCCTCTCTACTAGTGAAAGAAGGGGGCACGTTACCTGCCGAATAGAAACAATGCCGCCGCGCCTTGACCTCATAGAGCGTACCACAACCAGGTACGTCTGCCATTCGGGCAGGCCGGTCAAAACGGTCGTATTCGATCGGGACGGGTGGACGATTTATGTCGGAATTTGCAGATTGCCCTGAATACAGCCGCTCGGCGGGCGAAAATGCCCGATTTTCGGCGCTTGCTTCGCATAGGTGCCAAGTCTATGCTCCCACGACTGCCGATCTGCAGGGCAAATAAGGCATTTGTCGGGCAACCACTGATCAAAACGACAAAAACTGTAACAAAACCGTTTGCGCAAGCCACGGTCGCTTTCGTATTTTTCTTGGGCAACTGGCCGTTGAAGCTGCAGTGAGGCTGTAGGTCCCTAGACGATGCTCGTTAGCTAGCCTGTCCCTGAGGGACTTGGTACTAAGAATTTCCTAGCGAATGTTCGTCCTATAGGGACGCAATTTCTGTGAGCGATCGCAGGGCTTACCTGCAGGCCCACGTAATTCAGCCGAAATGAACTCAGGGGAGCAGACTATGGGACGATATATATACAGTCGGAGCAAGAGCTTATGGCGCCTCCGATCAACATACCGCTGGTTTAGAGTAAGCTATTACGTTGTAATGCCTTTAGCAGTGGCTATGTACGTATTGGGCGTAGCTGTGCAAGTGCACGGGCAGATATCTTTGTACAAGCTCAGGGGAACCGTTGAGTTGGATATCGTCAGTATTGCGTTGGCCATTCTCCTGCCGGCTTGGTTTGTATTCTTTTATCGTCGCCCTGATCTAGTATATAGGTTCGGTCTCAAGGTCTGGCCCATAAAGTTAGATCCCTCTCTCGAAGAGGAAAAGAACCTCGTGATTCAGCGAATCGCGTGGCTTGTAGGTCGTGGTGATCCACCAGACGATTTCTCGCTGTTTTAGCTTTCCTCCCGTGCGACACGCTCAGGTCACATTAGGAACCTGTCGGGCTTAGCTCTCTAATTGTAACCGTCGGGTGATGTACATCTTGCATTGAGGGGTTCTCGGGTCTGGACTTGTGATCCTACCCAAACGGCTCAAGTGACCCATGCTTAGGCGAGACGTACGGCGGAGGAGATGTTTCCCCTGATAGAGCGATACTTTCAAAGTGGTCAGACCCGGAATGCGTTTTGTGCGGAGCACGGGATTTCTGCCTCTCAACTGTACTACTGACTGGTGATTTATCGCAGCGACGCTGCCGCGCAGCGCGCGTAGATATTGGCGCGCCGGCGCCGGGAAAGCGTGCGGAAATGGAAAATGCCATACTCATAAGCGGCGTTTGGTGGCGGGGAGTCGCACGGGGGTCTTGCGCCCTACCAGAGCAGCCGTCTCCAGAGTCCTGTAGATCTATCTTAAGAACGGTGCAGCCTGCAATGCTTCGTAGCAGCACCGGCTTGAGTTGCGGTGTGTCACGGGCAGCGTATTTTCTTGGTGGAGGCGAGACGTGGTGGGGGATTGCACAAATTCAAGTTGGGAATTGGAGAGTTGCTGTGGAGGTGGACCCTAGCCTCCACCACTCCTTTCCAACCATATGAACCCCTCACAGCCTGTTTTGGGGAGCACTGAGGCGCCTGCAGACGCCCAGATCAATCCCTCCGGTGACTCGCGGCGGCTTCTGATGAAGCTCTGCACGCACATACTGCAACAATTGACCACCGACTGGCCCATTCCGGCAGCGCAGCAGCAGCCGGCGCCACCGCCCGTAGTGATCAAGGCTTCTGCTGCGGCCCAGGACACAAAGCCGGACTCGGCGCAGTTGAATGAAGCGTGGCAGCTGTTGCATTCGCGCAGTCTGCAAGACGACCCGATCGTTGCGATCTGGCTGCGCGGGCTGTGCCCACGCGGCGTTAGCATCGTTCTTGGAGCGGGTCTGACCATCACGGGCTATCGCCGCATACTTGGCCTTGTAGCGTGCTACCCTGAAAACGTCTCTGCTCTTACGTCCTTTGTGCAGTCGCTGTCCGATCGTGGTCTTTCGGCCGCCGATGGGCTGCTCTGT
Source organism: Rhodothermales bacterium (assembly GCA_965262785.1). GTDB lineage: Bacteria > Bacteroidota > Rhodothermia > Rhodothermales > Bin80. The sequence continues at coordinate 2,971,025 of OZ253559.1, read as the reverse complement.
GTGCTGCCCAGCAGTTCGGGACTTCAATCGGCGGTGCGCCAGGTGTTCGGCGCCAAGGTCGCTATACAGCGCTGTCTCAATTCGCTGTTGGATCAAGTCACCTGTGGTCTTCCGGAAGACCTTGTTCCTGTGTATCGCAATCGCCTCCGCCAGGCATGGAATGGGTTCGATGCCCGGGAAGCTGAACGCGCACTCACCCGTATTCACCAGGACTTGACGCGTGTCAATCGGTCCGCAGCGAAGGTTTTATGGGAGGGCCTGGAGCAATCTCTGACGATTCAACGCACGGGCATGCTGCTCAAGCTCGACCGGGGGCTACGCGTGATGCGCTTCATGGATGCCATCAGTCGCAGGTTGCAGACCCCGGCCAGCGCCGTTTTCCAGCAACGCGAACAGATGGCACTGGCACTGTTGGAACACGAGGCTCAGCTGCGCCGTGTGGCCCATGCGGCCTATCTGCCACAACTTCGTGAGAGTCTCATCAACCTTAACGCCGTCTGATGCCCCATACCCCTATGCTGGATCAATCACTCATCGAGGACTTTCGGGGGCTTGCGCAAAGGAACTTCATCGGCCTGGCCAGCTGCCTTGGATGTCTTGATCATCTTCTTACCAAGATGGCCACATGGGTCATGGAAGCCGAGGCCCACTTCATATGCGGCGCACGTGGGAAGCACCATAAGACCGGCTTTCAGCGCTGGGGGGCGAATCCGGGTTCCATCCGCGTCGGTTTGGAGCGCATTGCGGTCCGCGTTCCGCGCGTGCGGAATGTACGAACCCGAAAGGAGCGTCCTCTGCAAACGTACCGCCTCTTGCGCGAGCGTGGGCTTATGGACCGGGAAAGCGTGACACGAGGGTTGCTGTGTGGACTCTCGCGGCGCAATTACAGGCAGGCGGCCCAAGTCTTCACCGATAGTCTGGGGTTGAGTGCCAGCAGCATTGGCAACGCCTTCATTACGCAGACGGCAGCGCTACTGAAGGCATTTGAGACGCGCCGCTTCGATCAGCACACCTTTGCGGTGCTCCTGCTTGATGGCAAGTATTTGGCTGGTATGCAGATGATCGTAGCGATGGGCATCACGACCGAGGGCGAGAAGGTCGTACTGGGCTTTGCGGAAAGCCGTACCGAGAACAGTGCGCAGGTGGAGTCGCTGCTGCAGGATCTGTTGCGTCGGGGCTTCACCCATACCGACAAGCTGTTGGTACAGGTGGACGGCAGCCGCGGGCTTCGCAAGGGAATCAGTGCGGTGTTTGGGGATGCGGTCGTATTCCAGCGCTGCCAATGGCACAAGCGTACCAATGTGACGCGTCACATCAAGAGCGAGCCAGCGGCCACGCAAATGAAGCGTCGGCTTCAGGCGGCTTGGGAACTGCCCACGTACGCAGAGGCACGGGCGGCGCTTGTGTCGCTGCATGAAGCGCTGCAGCGGTCGTGCCCGAAAGCCGCACGCAGTCTGGAGGAGGGTATGGAGGATACGCTGGCGCTTCACCGGTTGGGGGTGCGGAACCAGGCTGTCAGAGACAGTCTGAAGACGACAAACATCATCGAGAACCTCAACAGCATTATTGCGAACCGATCACGGAACGTGAAGCGCTGGGGATCATCGGGGATGCGTCAGCGCTGGTGCGGGGCGATATTCATGCAGTACGAGTCGAATCTGAAGCCGATACGCCGGGAGGACATGAAGGAGCTGACCCAGGTCCTGACCACCTCCGGGGGTCAATGGGTTAGTGGGGATTCGGTCTGCCAGCCCCAAGGGGCTGCAAAGGCAACACCTGCCGCTGGATGCCCCCGCGCAGTAGTGCGCTGCTGACGCTGGCATAACGCAAAACCCGCAGCTGCCTGGACGCTCTGAGGCGCTGCACCCTGCCAAGATCGCCGCTTACGCGTGCGATCAGAGGATCCCTGCGGGATATCGTGCCCGGAAAGTCACTCCACGAGCCTGCCTACGCCCGAAAATCCGCGTGTGAGCACGCAATTGGGCCCACATAGGCATGCACCGTCCCATTTGCACCCACACTCTCGACCCGAAGCCCAATCCATTGCCAAAAGATATCTACTTTGAGGGCCCATCTCGGCAGAAGCCGCCGAAACCCAACTAAATTTTGTGCAATCCCCCGTGGGCGCGTATCAATACCCAGGTGAATATCGTTTGTGACTACCGCTCGTTGGGGGCTTGTCGCGCAGTGCCTTGTGCTAGCCAGTTCGAAATCACCCAACATTTCTGCGTGCGCCAATCGTCGTAGCTTAGCTGCTCGGGCCGCAGGGTCGCCGTATGTGACTATTGCTCATGCGATCTTTACTTACCAGATGCTTGCTGGCTGTTCTTACAGGGGCCATCTTCGCAATTGCTGTCCTTGCCCAGGATCGTACGCAGCTCCCGACGCTAGTTGTCGTCGCACTCTCGGGTTGTGGCGTCTTGGTTTGGATTTGGTGGCGGCAGGGCAAGGGCATCGCCCTGTTTGATGTCTTGTTTTTTGCCATTGCGTTCCGGTTGGCCCTGGTTTGGCTGCCGCCGTCGCTATCCGACGATGCATATCGTTACGTGTGGGATGGGCTCGTCCAGGCTCAGCACGTCAATCCGTACGAATTTAAACCCGAAGCAGCCGAGCTTGCATTGCTTCACGGGGAATTGCCATACGAGCGGCTCAACTCGAAGTCATTCTATTCTGTTTATCCACCGCTTTCCCAGTATGTGTTCGCCTTCGGAAGCTTGTTTTACGGCCAGGGATGGATGGCTAGCCATTTTGCCATCAAGGGCATTTTGGTACTCGCTGAACTTGTGGCGCTGTTGATTCTTGCCAGACTTGTCAGCGCTCGTTCGTTGATGCTGTACGCCTGGAATCCCCTCGTACTTCTTGAAACTGCAGGGCAGGGCCACACGGAGTCGCTTCTCCTGCTACTTCTGATTGCAGTGATATGTGCCAGCCGGGCAGGGAAGGGCGCTTGGGCATCTATTGCACTGGCTGGCGCGACTTGGGTTAAGTTGTTTCCAGTCGCGCTTTTTCCATTCCTTTGGCGCCGATTCGGATGGAATGCTGTGTGGCCGGGTGCCTTGGCATTGGGGTTCATTGGCATTCCATTCGCTGCACCTTACATGCTGGCCCATGTCAGGGAATCCTTGGATCTGTACGCACGCTTTTTTGAATTCAACGCTGGGCTCTACTACACTATCAAGCAGGTCTTTTACTGGTTTACGGGAGCGGATTACAGCAAGCAGATTGGTCCGGTGCTTCGATGGTGTTTCTTGATGGGGCTGCCAGCACTGTATGCGCTCGACTACTGGCGCCGATGGTCGTTGGAAAAGGCGTTCTTTGTTGGAATTGGGCTCTACCTGGTGTTGTCCACAACAGTGCACCCTTGGTATCTGCTCTCTGTTTTATTTCTTGCAACGCTTCTGGACCGTCCTGCGTGGCCTTGGTACTGGATAGGCGCATTTTCTATTGGGACCTACTTATTGTATGTCGGTGGCCCTTATTGGGAAATCGTCATCGTTGGGTGGGGCGGTGGACTCGTTCTGGTTGGCATCCAGCACGGACAGGGGGCGGTACTGTCGGTCTTGCGGTACAGGGCACGGCAGAAGGTGCACTTTATAAGACCCTATCTGCCTCGGCTTGAGAAGCCGCTCGTTGTGCTGGACCTCGGATGTGGAGAAGGATTCGTTGGGGAGCGCATCCAGCGAGTGATGCAAGCGGAGGTAGCGCTAGCAGACATCGTGGATATGAACAGGACAGGGCTCAGGCATACGCTCTGTGAGCCCGGAAGGCTGCCCTGGAACGCCAACACATTTGATGTGGTTGTGCTTTACTTCGTGTTACATCATTCAGAGAATGCCGCCAAAGTCTTGCAAGAGGCACTCCGCGTGTCGCGGCAGCGCGTGATCGTCGTTGAATCCGTCTACCAAAGCACTTTTGGTCTCAAAGTGCTCACGGCGCTTGACAAGGCTGCGAACCGTATGCGGCACTGGCGCCATATGGCAGCGCAGGAAAAGCACTTGGCGTTTCGGACGACTGCTGGCTGGCGCAAGCAATTCGCGTCCGCTGGCATGTCCGTCCTTGCGGAGGAATCCCGTGGTTGGCTCATGCAAAGGCAGCGGCTCTTTGTCCTGGAATGATTATGTGAGGGTAAATTCTAGACTTGGCCGCCCATGTCTTTCGGCGCAATTCTGGGTGCTGTCTCCTGGCTCGCTGCCAGCTTTTAACCAAGTCGCTTGCTGAATTCAGGCATAGTCCAGCGAGCTTTTGCCAATTTCGAGGCAGGCCTGCCAGGACAACGATATTCATACTTTTTCTCTGCGACTGGAGTGATCAGCGTAACCGAATTTGGCTTTCTAGCGATCCTGTCCCAATTTGAGCGCCTAGTCCAGATGGATGACCAACGCTGCACTGCCGCTCCGGCATTAATTGACGCAGCGAAGGATATGGCAGCTGGATACAGACGAGCCCGAGGGTCTTTTGCACTTCGAAGCTGTTTTCTCTGGGTTAGCCGTGGTGCTCGCCTTGAAGGTGCAGAGCGGTGATTGGCTGAGGGAAGATGTCTTGTACGACTCAAGTCGAGTGTCGGAAAAAGTCAAGGCGCTCGTAGCCAATTTGAAGGGTCATTTATCGAAGGCATCGCAGCTCCATCGAGTTGCTGATTCGGCAGACTTGGCTAAGAAGCTGCACATTTCGATTTCGTGCGCTGCAGTCGTCCTATCAGCAGTGGCACGCCAAATGGTGTACGTGTGCACAATACAAAGTCCTGAATTCGAACGTCACCTGGCGTGGAACGCAGATTAGTGATGGCCAGATGTGGTCTCATGCAGCAATGACGTGACTCAGAGTGTTGTCGTTACACTGCGATTCGCACAGGCGCCTGCAGGCTGTGCCGAATTGCGCACGCATAGCCTGCTTGATCCCCCGCAGGAACTGCGGCCAGGGGTCAGACTGCCTTGGCGGTACAAACCCAACTATGTCAATGCCGCGCCCAGACCGGAATTGCCTGCCCCGAGTCTGCCCAGGGCCGAGGCAATGAGTGAGCCCTTCGACTTTGGCCCGTGAGTGCCTTTGGCTAACGCGGCGCCACAGTTAGCATTGATTCGAATTCTGAGTACGCACACCAAGGCAACTACTTTCAGGATCGAGCAGTCGCACGCGAACGCCGATTGGTTACAGGGCTACCACTCGCGCGAGCAGGTTGCGCCGTCGGGAGTCGATTGCACGTATCCGCACAGCGATCACGCAGCAACGCTAACGTTCAGCACCCGCAGCTTCAAGGTCAGCTTCAACCATCTCTTCAATCATCGCGCCCAGCGTGTATTGGGGTTCCCAGCCAAGAATGGCACGCGCTTTGCTTGCGTCGCCAACCAGCAGATTGGATTCCGCTGGCCTATAGAAGCGCGTACTAACTGCAACAACCGTTTCTCCGGTCTGCTTGCAGATAGCGTGTTCGCCGGTCGCTTCGCCGTGCCATTCGAGTTCCAATCCGCATGCAGCAAAGGCGCTGTCGCAGAATGCGCGAACGGTGGTGGCCTGTCCGGTGGCTAGCACAAAGTCGTCTGGCACATCCTGTTGAAGCATCAGCCACATACCCTTAACATAGTCACGGGCATGACCCCAATCCCGAGATGCGTCCAAGTTACCCAGGTAGACACATTTCTGCAGACCCAGTTTGATGCGCGCAGCCGCACGCGTGATCTTGCGCGTTACAAATGTCTCGCGGCGCATTGGGCTTTCATGGTTGAAAAGGATGCCGTTGCAGGCAAAGAAACCATACGCCTCGCGATAATTAACCGTGATCCAGTACGCATAAAGCTTGGCAACTCCGTACGGACTGCGGGGGCAAAAGGGGGTAAGCTCGTTTTGCGGGCTCGCGCCGGCGTTGCCGTAGAGCTCGCTCGTGGATGCCTGGTAAAAACGGACGGAGTCTGCCAGACCAAGAATGCGGATACCCTCCAAAAGGCGCAAAACCCCAATAGCGTCTGCATTGGCAGTGTACTCCGGTGTATCAAAGCTGACATGAACGTGACTTTGGGCCCCCAGGTTGTAGATCTCGTCAGGCTGCACTTCCTGGACCACGCGAATCAGGTTAGTGGAGTCGGTGAGGTCACCAAAGTGCAGGATAAAGTCATCGTCCTGCGCAGTCGGTTCCTGGTAGAGGTGGTCGATGCGCTGGGTGCTGAACAGCCGCGCGCGCCGCTTGATGCCGTGCACCACGTAGCCTTTGTCCAGCAAGAATTCTGCTAGATACGCTCCGTCTTGCCCAGTAATGCCAGTAATAAGCGCAACCGGTCGTTTCATGCAAAATTGCTTTGAAGCATTCAGGCTTAGGTTAGGCCAATGCCGCCTTCCAGAGAGGTTGGGACCTGCCAACCGAGGTGGCGTCTATGTGAGACATCCACTAGCCTGCCAGGAGTGCTGTCAGGCTTTGAGGAATCATACCATGCGGTGCACATTGTACCCACGATAACTCGAGAAATATCGGCCTGCGCTCCAGTGGCCACATCACGCCCCATGTTAACCTTCTGGATGCCATCCGGCGTAGCCTAAAACAACATCTCGTTGGGCTGCTGCAAAGCAAGTAGGCAGGTATTTTCAGTTTTCTTGCTGTAAAGATACTCGCGTCGAGGCATGCCAGTGCCCTCTACCGTAGTGCACCGTGTGCCGGTGCACATTGCCTGATGCACGTTGCCTAAAGGCACGGGTAGCACATGACTGGTCTCCGGATCAGAATTACTTGCCGGTCCGCAATAATTCGCCGACATCAGCGAGACGAAATCACATTCATGCTGCTTGCGCAGTGCCAGGCAGTTCCTTGTGCCTTCGGTTTTGGCCGCGGCATTCCACTCAGTGGTGGGCTTTAGCGGCCGTGTGCACTGGTGGTCCTCCTTTAGTGGCTGCGGTGCCTCCCGGCCGTAGAGGCATATGCTGCCCAAGAGAAGAAGGCGTTTAGCGCCTGTTATCTGCGCGGCCTGTAAAACGCGCGTTTGTATAGCAAAGTTGTCCCCAATAAAGTCGGCCGGATGGGTCCCATTTGCAAGGATGCTGTCCACGCGCGCAGCGGCAAGAACGAGGATCTCCAAGCATGAGGCATCAAAGAAGCGATTCAGTGCGGTCTGATCCGGCAAATTCAACTCCTGCCGTGTCCGCTCGAGAAGGGTATCGTAGCCGCTGCTTGTTAGCCTTTGCAAAAAGGCCAAGACCAACAGTCCGCGGTACCCGGTTACGAAAATGCAATCGCGTTTGGCATTGAGACGCATACAGGAGGGCAGGGCACTTTCACGGTGCGCGTTGTACGCCCATAGGCCTCACTGGTCCCTGCAGGACGCCACTGGTCGGCGGGATTCCGAATTGCGTGAGCGGCAGTGCGACTATTGCGCAGGACTGCATTGGCCAAGACTGCTCAAAGTTGAAGGGAACGTGGCAGTATTCGATTGGGCGAAAAGCGTTGCGCGAGCCGGCTAGTGACCACATCCATAGCCAAAAGTCACCTGCGCACCCTACCTTTGGCGTACGGGGTTGGCATGCTGAGCCTAACCCGTGCTCGTTCGTTAAAAGCGAGTCAGGACAACTACAAACTGAGCCCTTACCCTCATTTCACGGACACTCGTCATTATCCCCACCTTTAACGAGCGCGAGAACGTCGGTACCGCGCTCAAGCGGATCATGCAGCAGCCGGGCGCTATGGATGTGCTAGTTGTTGACGACGGTTCGCCGGATGGGACAACGGCGGTTGTTCGCGGGCTGTCCGATGCGTTTCCGGGACGCATTGCAATGATTGAGCGCGCGGAAAAGCTGGGACTCGGCACTGCCTATTTGGAAGGTTTTGCCTATGCGCTGAAAGGAGAGTACGAATTCGTATGCGGCATGGATGCCGACCTTTCGCACAACCCGGACGACTTACTTCGTCTTGTGGAGCCGGTCCGGGACGGCGAGGCTGACATGGCTATCGGCTCTCGGTACATTGGCGGCGTTCGAATTGTCAATTGGCCGCTGTCGCGCCTGATGCTGTCGTACTTTGCCGGCATATACACCCGAGTTATCACGCGTCTGCCTGTACGAGATGTTACGGCGGGATTTCTGTGTTACCACCGGCGCGTGCTGGAGAGCCTTGACTTCGGCCGCATCAAGTCGAACGGGTATTCGTTTCTGATAGAGATGAAATTCCGCATCTGGCGCAAGGGCTACACCCTCACGGAGATCCCTATCATCTTTACCGAGCGCACAGAGGGGCAGTCCAAGATGAGCAAGGCCATCATCAGGGAGGCTGCATTCAAGGTGTGGGAGTTCAGGCTTCGAGATCTGTTTCGCAGGCTCTAGCGGGTCAGCGTCTGGTCGCAGTGCGCCTATGAGTCGCTTTGATCCAGGGTCGGCCGGGCGCGCTGGGCCAGCAGCTGCATGCCCGCTAAAGTGTGCCGCTAAAGGCATCACGCCAGCGGCCGAGCCGGGCCATATTAGGAGCGTCAATGTCTATCCAGTGCTGCTCATCGTAGCGCCTGAACCACGTCAATTGCCGCTTGGCGTATCGGCGGGTATTCCGCTTGACCAGGCGGAGCATTTCAGCCTCCGCTATTTCGCCGTCAAGATGGGCAAATGCTTCCTGGTAGCCGATTGTCTGCAGGGACGGAAGCGTAGCCAGATAGCCTTGCGTCTTCAGGCTGCGGACTTCATCAAGGAGGCCAGCCGCAACCATTTGGTCTACGCGCCTGTCAATTCTTTCGTAGAGCCGGGCGCGATTCATGGTCAGGACTTTGACGTCGTAGTGGAAGGGAGGAGACGTACGTTGCTCAAGGTAGGAGGAGAGGGTGTTGCCAGTTTGGTAGTAAACTTCCAGCGAACGGATCAGCCGCCGAGTCTTCGTTGGATCAAGGGTCTTAGCGCTTTTCGGATCAATGGTTTTCAGTTCCTGCAGCAAAGCACCGCTGCCTTCGCCGCTCAGTCGCGCTTCCAGCGCCATTCGTATGGACGCATCCGCCGGTGGGACCGGAGAGAGGCCGTGGATCAGTGCCTGCAGGTACAGCGTAGAGCCGCCGACGATCAGAGGGGTGCGCCCGGAACGAATGATGCCACTGATACGTCCGTTGGCCTTTTCGGCAAATGCACCTGCAGAGAAACATTCTTCGAGGCCAAGTTCGCCAACAAAGTGATGGGGCACTCGCTCAAGCTCACAGGGAGACGGCTTGGCCGTTCCAATCGTCAGCGATTTGTAGACCTGTCGGCTGTCGGCTGAGATGATTTCCGCATTAAGCCGCTCCGCGATCGCTAAACTGATTGCCGTCTTTCCGACCGCTGTTGGGCCAACGAGCGCCAAGATGGGCGCCCTATCCGTATCTGACAGCGGGTGGGGCATTGCCGCATCAGTTGGTGAAATACTGGACTAAGCGGTTGTTGCGGGCAGGGTGGGGCTCAGTGGTTGGGAAGGTGGGCAATGTTGCCTCACGATCAAGACTGAACTTCCTGCTGAATCAGGTGCCATGGGCCTAGTAAGCGGGCACCGACGGATCAATTTCCTTGCTCCACGCGAGGGTGCCGCCGCGCAGGTTTCTTACGTTCTTAAAGCCGGTTGCCTGCAGGAACTTAGTCGCCTGTACACTTCTACTACCACTACGGCAATGGACGACCACAAGATCGTTCTTGTATGGTTCGAGCTCGTTCATGCGATCCACGATTTTCTTCAGAGGAACAAGGTGCCCGTTGAGGTTCGCGATTTTGTACTCCTTCTCTTCCCGCACATCCAGTATGAACGGCGTCTGGTCAGCATCCATGAGCGCTTTCAACTCGTGGACGGTAATTTCCTGGACAGAGGTCATGCGTCGTGTGTTTGCGTAGGTTGACCAACAAAACAAGATATGGCCAGGACGGATACGTGCGCGCAGAACTGAGAACGGCTATGGTGAAGATTGATAAAATTGCAATTTCGCTCGTCGGTCCAAAGCGCGACCCGCGTGCGGACTATGCATATAGCATGCGTCGGGTTGATCGAACGTGGTGCCGTGGTCGCGGTGGTTCAAATGCATCTTGGGCAATATTGAAATGGGCGTGCTATGCATGGCGCATGCCATCAGCTTTTATCGAAGTAGGTTTAGCGCTACAAGGTGAGGGTGCCAGCCAGCAACGTACGCGGCAAATAGACTAAACCTAAGCAGAAGGGGCACGCGGTGGCGAGGACGTTCGGAAAACGGCCGCAGTAGCGCGAAACGAAAGCGTAGTGCATATACTTGCTGTAGCTGATGTAATGCCTTTGCAGCGTGTCCCAAGGCTGGAAAACAGGTCGGGGTGCCTGCATTGCTGCAAAATTTGTGAGGGATAGCCATGTCTCAGAAATGGAGGCCGATAGAGGATTACCAATCGCACGCTGAGCTGGCCACGGCTGAGCTCAACGCTTTGGCTTCTGTCTGGCGAGAACAGCGCCGTCGACTGCGCAATCAGGAGGCCTATAGTCGGTTCGAGAAAAAGTTGAAGCGCGAATGGGCTTCGAAACCGGACTAATTGAGCGCCTCTATACGTTTGACCGTGGCATCACCCAATTGCTCATTGAACACGGGATCCAGGCGCACCTGATTCCCCACGAGCACGTCGCTAATCCCGATGTGGTGGTTGCAATGATCACCGATCACGAGGCGGCAGTTGATGGATTATTCGACTTTGTTAAGGGTGAGCGGTCGCTGTCCACGAGCTACATAAAGGAGCTGCACGCCCTAATAACCAGGCATCAAGAGACGGTAGAGAGCATTGACTCGCTCGGTAGGCAAACAACGGTCCCACTCCGTCGTGGTGCATACAAGGTGTTGCCAAACAATCCCCGGCGCCTGGATGGTACCATCCACGAGTACTGCCCGCCGGAGCGTGTCGATTCGGAAATGGAGCGACTTATCAGTATGCATCACCAGCGCAGCGACGTTGCGCCCGAGGTTGAGGCTGCTTGGCTGCACCACCGGTTCACGCAAATACACCCGTTTCAGGACGGTAACGGAAGAGTCGCGCGCTCATTGGCGACGCTGCTATTTATTAAGGCCGGCTGGTTCCCTCTGGTTGTACGAAGCACGGACCGGGCTGCATATATCGGCGCACTGGAAACTGCGGATTGTGGCAATTTGGCGCCGCTGGTTGAGCACTTCACACAAATCCAGCATGACTGTTTCGTTCGTGCTTTGAGCATTGCCGAGGATGTCCGGCAAGAGCGACGCGTAGCGGAAACAATCGTTTCAGTGCGGCAGCAGCTGCAAAAGCGTCGGGATTCACTCGTTGCTGAATGGGAGGCAGCCAAGTCCATCGCTGCAGCGTTGCAAAGGCAGGCAGAATATCGGTTGAATGAAGTGGCCAGCGACCTAAAGCGCGAAATGGCAGATATCCTTGAAAACGGTAGCTACTATGTTGACGGCGCGGACGAGCATAGCCAACGTAGCCATTTCTATCGGTATCAGATCATACAGACTGCGCGGGCGCTGGACTACTATGCGAACACGAGTATTTACCGGGCTTGGCTGCGGTTGGTGCTGCCAAGCACCAACCGTACCGAAATGCTCATTGCCTTCCACGGAATTGGGCGAGAATTCCATGGTGTACTAGCCTGCTCCGTGTCGTGGTTTCAGCGCTTAGAAACGGACGACGGCGAGCGGGAGATTGGAGCGGTAATACCTTTCTCGACTTCGCCATTTTATAACTCAAACAGTATAGGTGGACACATTCTCCACATATAAGAAAAGGGTGTACTCCCGCCTGGCTGGCACTACTTTTCTAACGCCTTGCGCCCGCCCTAGTCCTGGCGCACGTAGCGTTGCCGATGCAGGCTGGGCGTGACGCCGCAGATCCGCGCTATCTGAGCCAGCTCTGCTCTTGGGCGCTCGTCCTGCACGTTGACAATCACTTGACCTTGGGTGTCCTTTATGGTCGTCATCACCCGCTGCCAGGCGCTCAGCTTCTGGCGAAGCGTCTTCCAGCTGGCGTGGATGCCCTGCGCCTTCAAGTGTGTCCGGATCAGGTGCACGGCGTGATAGGCATACACGGCAATGCTGATGTGCGCCGCGATGCGTGCGTCCTTGCTGTGGTATAGCGGCCGCATCCCCAGTTCCGACTTCAACGAGCGGAAGGTGGCCTCCACCTCGGACAGCCGCCAGTTCGTGGCTACAATGTGCTTAAGGTCCCATCCCGTCTGACTGGTGCGTAGCACGTAGCCCCCCAGGGCCTCATCGGCCTCTTCCCACTGCGTCTTGCGTGCAAACGTCACGGCCTTGGCGTTGGGGCCACTCCCTTCTACAACCGTCACTTCGTACTGATGAGATACGCGGGCATATCGCTCTTTTATGCGTCCGACCTGCTCTACGACCTTCTTGAGCCGCTTGGTATGGTAGGGCTTCTGCAGCCCTTCGTGCAGCGAGGTGAGGGCTGCTTCCAGTAGCGTGCGCCGGCGCTGGAGGATCTGCTCTTCTTTGTGCTTTCTGGCTTCGCTGACGGCAAAGAGCAGCGTTTCCTGCTTCGTCTGCTGCAACTGCCACACGCGTACAGCATGACCAGCCTGCGTGGTCAGCGTACTGTCAGGCTCCCGCTCTGGCGGCAGGGGCCGCCGGCCGCGGTGCACGCAGATCCAGTCGTAGCCCTGTTCTGCCAGCCAGGACACGTTCGCTTCCGTAGCGATCCCTGCATCCATGATCACCGTCGGCTTCTGGCCGTCCACGCTGGCGTTCAGACGCTCGATAGCGTCCTGCAGCGTGCCGGGCTCCGAGACGTTGCCGGGCAAGATCTCACAGGTGCGCGGGAAGCCCGCGCCATCGAGCACCAGCCCGAGCGTTACCAGCGGACAATCGGAACGCTTTTGCTTCGAACGTCCATAGGCCAGGTACTCGCCGTGCTGTTGGCCATGATAATGCGCGTTGGTCAGGTCATAAAAAACAACGGTCTCCGGCAGGCTCAAGAGCGTCCGCTCCTTTTGGAAGAGCGCTTGCTGAATCGCTTGGTTGTGCTCCCAGAGCAGGTCCCCAATGCGATACAGCTTCGCTAACGACACTTTCCTGCCGGGGCGTAGTCCCAACAGGTCCAGCGTCGTCGACCTGCTTTGCAACCACTGAAGCGTAGCCCGTTCGCTGTTGGGATGCAGCATGCGTGCGACCACCAGGGCTACGGCCAGGCGCGCGTCGCGCTCCTTGGCACCAGCCTGGATCAGCGTGTCTTTCAGTCCCAGATCCTCGAGCGCCCGAAGGCAGACGCGCTCTGCACCCACGCTGCGAGCATGCTCCGGGTGCTCAAGGGAGTCCATGTCCACCGTCATGACGCTGTCAGGCTCGCCCTCCGGCTTCGCGTGTGCACCTATGCCGCGTGCGCGCAGCTGCGCGACAATGGCTTCGGCGGTGTGCTGCAGGTCGGGATCGAACACGAGTGTCGGCTGCCCCTGCAACAAATTCTCTATGTGAAGCACCAAGGTCCCCCACTGCTCACGGGGCGTGTCAAAGTGGACGCCCAGGTTCAGCAGGGTAGACTGGCGCACCTTCCCGCCGATGCGGTCGCTGCGTACCAGGCGGTAGCTGTGTCGCGCTTCACCGTTCTTTGCGTGGGTCTTGGTCGCCCGTATGTACATGGTGTCTGCAGGTCAATGCCGGCTCCAATATAATGCATGGGCGCACCTGTAGCAAGTCCCTACCAACAATCCTGGCACTACAATGGCCTTTTTCAGCCGAATACGTTAAACTTCACGTATTCTTCACCATATAGCCTCGAAATACGGCTAAAAAGGGCCTGAAATGGGCGAAAAGTGGGCTGGGAGTACCTGGTTTAGCCCCCCTTGGGCCACGGTGGGTTCCCGAAATGGCGAAGTTGGGCTTTGTCCGATAGAGTATTCCTGATCAACTATAAGGAATCTGTGGCCGCAGTTGAGTCGCGATTCCACATCTGGCTGGAGAATGCTATCGTACGCTGTCTAAACCTGTGGCAGGATGTGGCGTTATAAAGCCAGCAGATACAATACCGAAGGTGGCTGGTAGGGACTTGACTTCGGAAACCGCAATCGCGCTACCGTAGGTTACTCTGGCGCTCAACGCGCTCAGTGCAGCAATTTCAGGTTTTATAGTCAATCGACACACATGAGAATACACACATACCTCACGTTCAAGGGCAATTGCCGGGAAGCCTTTGAATTTTATCGGTCGTGCTTTGGGGGTGCGTACCAGAGCTTTAACACGTTCGCAGAGGGCCCTGCTGACATGAACATTTCAGAGGAGCAGAAGGATCTCATAATGCACGTTTCACTGCCCATAGGTGCCAGCGTTCTGATGGGAAGCGACAGCGCGGATGGCTTCGGTCCTCCTACTGTCATTGGCAACAATTTCTCGCTGTCCATTCAACCTGGAAGCCGGGCAGAGGCGGACGACATCTTTGGTAAGCTATCGGATGGTGGCTCTGTAACAATGCCCATCCAGAGAACTTTCTGGGGCGCCTATTTCGGTGCTCTGACGGATCGTTTCAGTGTGAATTGGCAAGTCAATTACGACCTGTCGAGCGGCTGAGCTGTATTCAGCAGATTATTTTTGACCCAGCATGTCCGCAATTGGTGCAAGCAGGGGGCGCAGAAGGGGTCAGGCAGCGTCGTGGGAGACGCCGTTACACGCTGCGTTCGCGCTTTGATTCGCGCAGGCTTCCCGCGCGACCGTAGGAAGCGCAGCGTCTTGCCTCATTGAAGGAATACCTCCAAGGAGGCATAAATCGGAGGCGTTTGATGTCCGCGCTATCGTGGGCACGCTGTTGAGCATGCCGGCATCAGCGTGAGCGGATGTTTTGGATCTAGGCCGCAATGGGTGTCTCGTGCAAGACCCCGGTGACTCGCAGCCCTGCGCTCACTGAGAGCACGAGCATTGCAGCGTTGGCATGCGCGCCTACAGCGGCCGTTTTGGTTATTGACCCGTTTCTGTGGGCCGCCCTCACAGGTTTTGACAGCTCGCGGCAATGTCTAATCTGGCAGTCTGCCATTGTGTTGTACTGTGTTGTGCGCGGAAAGAGAGGGCGCAGGTGTTCTTGTTTGGGATTGCACAAATTCAAGTTGGGAATTGGAAAGTTGCTGTGGAGGTGGACCCTAGCCTCCACCACTCCTTTCCAACCATATGAACCCCTCACAGCCTGTTTTGGGGAGCACTGAGGCGCCTGCAGACGCCCAGATCAATCCCTCCGGTGACTCGCGGCGGCTTCTGATGAAGCTCTGCACGCACATACTGCAACAATTGACCACCGACTGGCCCATTCCGGCAGCGCATCAGCAGCCGGTGCCACCGCCCGTAGTGATCAAGGCTTCTGCTGCGGCCCAGGACACAAAGCCAGACTCGGCGCAGTTGAATGAAGCGTGGCAGCTGTTGCATTCGCGCAGTCTGCAAGACGACCCGATCGTTGCGATCTGGCTGCGCGGGCTGTGCCCACGCGGCGTTAGCATCGTTCTTGGAGCGGGTCTGACCATCACGGGCTATCGCCGCATACTTGGCCTGGTAGCGTGCTACCCTGAGAACGTCTCTGCTCTTACGTCCTTTGTGCAGTCGCTGTGCGATCGTGGTCTTTCGGCCGCCGATGGGCTGCTCTGTGTGCTGCCCAGCAGTACGGGACTTCAATCGGCGGTGCGCCAGGTGTTCGGCCCCAGGGTCGCTATACAGCGCTGTCTCAATACGCTACTGGATCAAGTCACCTGTGGTCTTCCGGAAGACCTTGTTCCTGTGTATCGCAATCGCCTCCGCCAGGCATGGAATGGGTTCGATGCCCGGGAAGCTGAACGCGCACTCACCCGTATTCACCAGGACTTGACGCGCGTCAATCGGTCCGCAGCGAAGGTTTTATGGGAGGGCCTGGAGCAATCTCTGACGATTCAACGCACGGGCATGCTGCTCAAGCTCGACCGGGGGCTGCGCGTGATGCGCTTCATGGATGCCATCAGTCGCAGGTTGCAGACCCCGGCCAGCGCCGTTTTCCAGCAACGCGAACAGATGGCACTGGCACTGTTGGAACACGAGGCTCATCTGCGCCGTGTGGCCCATGCGGCCCATCTGCCACAACTTCGTGAGATTCTCATCAACCTCAACGCCGTATGATGACCCATACCCCTATGCTGGATCAATCACTCATCGAGGACCTTCGCGGGCTTGCGCAAAGGAATTTCATCGGCCTGGCCAGCTGCCTTGGAAGTCTTGATCATCTTCTTACCAAGATGGCCACATGGGTCATGGAAGCCGAGGCCCACTTCATATGCGGCGCACGTGGGAAGCACCATAAGACCGGCTTTCAGCGCTGGGGGGCGAATCCGGGTTCCATCCGCGTCGGTTTGGAGCGCATTGCGGTCCGCGTTCCGCGCGTGCGGAATGTACGAACCCGAAAGGAGCGTCCTCTGCAAACGTACCGCCTCTTGCGCGAGCGTGGGCTTATGGACCGGGAAAGCGTGGTAAGAAGGTTGCTGTGTGGACTGTCGCGGCGCAATTACAGGCAGGCGGCCCAAGTCTTCACCGATAGTCTGGGGTTGAGTGCCAGCAGCATAGGCAACGCCTTCATGTGCGCCGTGATAAGGCGCTTTTCTCTGGTGGGTGCGAATCCCATCCATCATCTGTCGCTCCAGGTGGTAGCGGCCAAGGCGGTTTATGGAGGTAACGACATGGACTGAAGCACTTTGGCAAAAGGATCGCTTTGCGATTCAGCGAACGTACGGGCCGGAACGCGTAGTGAATGCTGAGCAGGCCTCGAAACTGCTAATGCGAAAGCCGACCCTCCATGAAGTAGGGGAAGGCCGCCGGCAGTTCGGGAAGCGAGCGACACAGGCACCGAGCTGTTTTCGCCGGGGTAATGGCACTGGCACGTACGGAAGATGAGAAAAGACGCAACACGGGAAACCCTGTTGATGGTGGGCACACCAACTGGAAGCTCGCAAGAGCCAGGCTGGGTCAACAGGGCGGCGGAGTGGCCCGTACTACCGTGGAAGCGGGGTAATGTCCGCAGAGGGAAGGGGCCGCAGGTGCGGAGCGGTGTTCAAAGAGGGAAAGGCCTCGGCAATGGCGTAGTCCTAACAGCCGGTTTACGGTCGGAGACCTCAGAGACATCACATGCGAAAGTGAAGGAAGCGCGCTCCGGCTCTGCCGGGGAGCGTGGCAGTCAAGGCGTAAACAGGCTTGGCTCCGAGTCATCAGGGGTGTCGAGTAGGCGATGGAGGGTGTCCCCCTTCATTAGGCAAAGCTCTTCGTTTCGGGCGACTTTTCCGAGTGCGAGATGCATGATCCGCCTGGAGAGCCCGGTGCGGGAAAACCGCACGCCGGGTTCGGTGAGCGGCGGGCGGAAACGCGCTCCTCGGAGTGGCGCGCCGCCCGCCGACTCTACTACGCAGACGGCAGCGCTACTGGAGGCATTTGAGACGCGCCGATTCGATCAGCACACCTTTGCGGTGCTCCTGCTTGATGGCAAGTATTTGGCTGGTATGCAGATGATCGTAGCGATGGGCATCACGACCGAGGGCGAGAAGGTCGTACTGGGCTTTGCGGAAAGCCGTACCGAGAACAGTGCGCAGGTGGAGTCGCTGCTGCAGGATCTGTTGCGTCGGGGCTTCACCCATACCGACAAGCTGTTGGTACAGGTGGACGGCAGCCGCGGGCTTCGCAAGGGAATCAGTGCGGTGTTTGGGGATGCGGTCGTATTCCAGCGCTGCCAATGGCACAAGCGTACCAATGTGACGCGTCACATCAAGAGCGAGCCAGCGGCCACGCAAATGAAGCGTCGGCTTCAGGCGGCTTGGGAACTGCCCACGTACGCAGAGGCACGGGCGGCGCTTGTGTCGCTGCATGAAGCGCTGCAGCGGTCGTGCCCGAAAGCCGCACGCAGTCTGGAGGAGGGTATGGAGGATACGCTGGCGCTTCACCGGTTGGGGGTGCGGAACCAGGCTGTCAGAGACAGTCTGAAGACGACAAACATCATCGAGAACCTCAACAGCATTATTGCGAACCGATCACGGAACGTGAAGCGCTGGGGATCATCGGGGATGCGTCAGCGCTGGTGCGGGGCGATATTCATGCAGTACGAGTCGAATCTGAAGCCGATACGCCGGGAGGACATGAAGGAGCTGACCCAGGCGCTGAGCACCTCCGGGGGTCGATGGGTTAGTGGGGATTCGGTCTGCCAGCCCCAAGGGGCTGCAAAGGCAACACCTGCCGCTGGATGCCACAGCGCAGTAGTGCGCTGCTGACGCTGGCATAACGCAAAACCCGCAGCTGTCTGGGCGCTCTGAGGCGCTGCACCGTGCCAAGATCGCCGCTTACGCGTGCGATCAGAGGATCCCTGCGGGATATCGTGCCCGGAAAGTCACTCCACGAGCCTGCCTACGCCCGAAAATCCGCGTGTGAGCACGCAATTGGGCCCACATTGGCATGCACCGTCCCATTTGCACCCACACACTCGACCCGAAGCGCAATCCATTGCCAAAAGATATCTACTTTGAGGGCCCATCTCGGCAGAAGCCGCCGAAACCCAACTAAATTTTGTGCAATCCCTCTTGTTTTGTGGTAGCCAGACGCCGCTCGCTAATGTAACATAATTATCCTTATGTTGCATTAGCGTATATCTGAGGTTGCAAGTGCACCGTTTTTGGGCAGAAATGGACCGGTGTGCGCACTCCCCACCAGTGGTGATTGTGAACCCGCAGTTTGACGCGGCTGCTTGCTTCTGCGGATCGTGCTTACCGCTGCGCAGGCCGCGGTCAGTCGCGGCGACGCTCTTCCGAATCTCTTTACGTCAGAACATTCCCACGATTGGATCAGGTTATCGCAAACCAATAGAATAGCGTGGCCAGAATTGCTGAACTGCCGTGCATCCTCCTGCGGCTGATGTTTGGTATTTCTCAGGCGAAGTGCCCAAGGCGGATGCCCGTGGCGGAATCGAGATTGCCTCCCTACCACTGAATCAGCTCTGAATTGTCTAAAACCGGCACGGAAGCATATGTCCGAGAAATGAACGGCGACCCATCGCTGATTCATCGTCGATATTTTCCAGAGTCCGGAAAACGGGTCCAGGGTAGTCCATGTCGCCTATCAAAACCAAATGGATTTCAGCGCAATATGGAGATGGGTCGCTAAATCGCCGATGGGACAAGTCGATACACTGGCGTATTGAATCGCATTGATGGGAATCGCGAGCGCGTACAAAGAAACAGTAGTATCATTAAGTTCTTGATTAAGAAACGATCGTTTCGTAACATTAACAATTAAGTATGTAGACTTTCCTCGTCGTGATTCGTCAGACCGGTCAATACCGTTTAAACAGCACACTCGGAGAGGCGGTCCAAGCATTCGTTCCGTACCCGCTGCCTCCAGATCATCCGCCGCTCGTGGTGGGTGGCTCGAAAGCTGAACTCTACGCAAACGCACAGCTGGCCTTAGCCCGTCTTTCGGTGGCGGGCTCAATGATACCGAGTCCTACTTGGTTTCTTTACGGCTTTGTTCGGAAGGAGGCCGTGCTTACTTCGCAAATCGAGGGGACGCAGGCCACACTCCGAGACGTTTTCAGCTTCGAATCCACGAATCAAGCTGATCGGCCAGACGATGTCCGTGAGGTCTGCAACTACGTGGATGCCCTCGAGCACGCTCGCGCACAGCTTGCAGATCCAAGAGGTCTGCCTCTATGTATCCGGTTGTTATGTGATACCCACCGTATCCTGATGAGTGGCGTTCGTGGCAGAAACAAGCAGCCCGGTGAAGTTCGCCGATCTCAGAATTGGATTGGTGGCAGCCAGCCTGGCAGCGCCCGCTTCGTCCCGCCTCCGCCAGAGGAGGTTCCAGGCACCCTTGCGGCGCTGGAGCAGTGGCTACATGACGATAGCGATCTCCCACCTCTCGTTCGGATCGGGCTCGCGCATGTGCAGTTCGAGACGATTCACCCGTTCCTAGACGGAAATGGCCGAATCGGCCGACTACTAATCGCGTTGCTATTGGAGCATTGGGGACTACTAGACCAACCGCTGCTTTACATCAGCTTGGCATTCAAGAGGTATCAGCAGGAGTATTACGCACGTTTGGATGCCGTTCGAAGCGACGGCGATTTTGAGGGCTGGATCGGGTTTTTTCTCAACTGCGTGCGCGAGTCCGCCACCGACGGTGTTAGTGTCGCGCAGGCACTCTATGCCCTCGTGGCGCAGGATCGGCGTCGCGTGATCGCCCACGATCGGCCGACCGTTGCCGCCGTCCAGCTGCTTGAGTGCCTGCCATCTAGTCCGTTAGTCGCAGTTTCCACTGCGTCGAAGCTGCTCGGATTGACGGCGCCACCTATACGCAAGGCGATTGAGCTGCTGGAAAGCCTTGGTGTGCTACGCGAGATCACGGGCAAGCGGCGCGGTCGCGTGTACGCCTACCATGATTACCTGCAGATCCTGTCTGGCGACCACGTGTGATGCACAGGCACTCCTTAGTTCAACTGGTGAAGCCGCTGACGACCGATCTACGATAGTGGTGATTTACCGGACTGCGGAATTCACGGTCGACTCGCGGTGGAAAATATAGACCATGCTGTCGCTGGCCAGGCTTTGAAGGACCTATTAGGAGTTTCGTACGAGGACCACGTAACGGTCGATCTTCTTGGAAAAATGGTCTAGGGTCAAGGCGATGAACAATGAGAATGCGACCGGTGTCGGAGGGTGCCATTCCGACGGTGGCCTTGGAGATTGATTCATAACTAGTTGGGCAGGGATAGTTGAACTGATCGAGTCACTAACCCAGCCCAGCAATGAATACCCACTTGTCGTTGCCGCCTGAAGCGTGCTCAGACACGCCATCGGGCGACTCGGAGCGCACAGGCCAAGCCGTACGTTTGCACCTGATGCGAAATTAAGCCAGCATTTTCCAGATGCTGACTGGCGAGTTGCTGCCGCAGCCGAACGCAGCTGCTGAGCAGCCTGGCCGCAGTGAGCCGGCGTCCAATACTGCACCCGAACGAGCTGTGGCTGCCCAAGACGATGGTGTTCGTTTCGATGAAGCATGGGAATACTTGCAGATGCGCAGTTTATCTGATGAGTCTGGTGTAGCGGTTGGCGCAGTTTTGGCCTGTACACCGCGTGTCTGTTGTCATGTGGGGTGTTGCTTGAAGCACCTCCCGCTTACCTGCTTTGCACCCGGATGTGCGTATGCCGTTTTTATTCTATTTTACAAAATGAGATTGCCGAGCTCTTGGGCATTCTGGAAGGATGGCTCTGCAAACAACCTAAACATGGGTACTATGTCATGGACTTGATACTCCCCCTCGCCGCACTGCTCCTCATAGGCTTTGCAAGCTTCGGATTACATCGGAAAATCTTGCCGCGCTACTCGCAGACTGCAAAATTGTGGGTCACCATAGCGGGGGCCACACTACTGGCCATTCTATTTATTTTCGCGCCTGGCTGAACAAGCGCTCCCGAGATCGCGCTGCTTGTCACACTGATCGCGTGGGCGCTAACCGATCGGTACAAGGAGTACCGCAACCAGACTTCTCTTTAGTCGCGCGTAAAACGTAAACCCGGTGTGGGGCCACTGCCCCTCTTTTACTAGCCCCGACCCAGCACTGTGCTCTGCTGGCCGTTGCGGTGAGCGTGTGTTCAAAAGACGAAAGCATTTGCGGATGACGTTGTCGGAGCACACGAAGCTGCAAAGGCTAGCTGAAGGGTTGGCCCTCCAACCGGCATGCGCCCGATGCGGCACCGTTCAACCGAAAAACACTCTGTCGCTAAACGGTGTTTACAAATGTCGTTCATCATTCCCGCCAGCGGGATTACTGCGAGGAGAAGAAAGTCGATAGTGGCAGCAACGTAAACCTGTTCTACAGCCCAAAACAGCGATGACCAAGTTGGGGACTTTTGTTGATTCCTCGAAGAACTGGCCGACAAAGAGAAAAGCGCTTGTGATCGCCGTCACCGGAATCACAATATTCAGCTCCAGCGCGCTAGACGGCGGATGGTCACAGAACGATTGGTGGTTAGTGCCGCCTATGTTTTGCTCCGTATTCTGTTACTGGGCTGTCCACCGTCACTGGAAGAGACGCGCGAAGCAGCCTCTTGCCAATGAGTCGTAGTCGCCACCTGGCGCCCCGCCCTGGACTGGGAGAGTCAAGAGGGGGTGCGCCAGGCTAACTGGCAGGATATAGCGGGTGAAAGTCCCGTGTTATGAAGCTTAAACCAGGTACATATCTCCGCGAGCCGTGCGTGGCCATCCGTGAGGGTGGGCGCGAAGCGTCGGTAGCGGTACGTGTGGCCAGGGACATTGAGCACCGAAAGAGACATTATCTGGGTCGCCGAGGTTTTCCTCTATGTCGAAGGCAACATGTACGTCCTCGCTATGGTGAGAGGGCGGACAGGCCCACGGTGTCCGAGACCCCATGGACGCACGCAAATATCCTGTCGGGACCTGGGAGGTCTCTCCACTACCTATCCCTTTGGGGAAGGTCGCCAAAGCGTAGGCTAAATGCTGATCGGAGGACGTACGGTGGAGAGAAGTCAGATGCGGCGATACAAGCTATGAAGCCGGCGAACAAAGCGGGGGTGCCCTCGTGGCGGAGTCAGTGGAGCGAAGCGTCGCACTCAAGGGGAAATCGTGAAGTTTCACACGTACCGGACACAGCGTCGGATACTGCGTGTCACAGGGGACGGATCGGTTACGGCTGCGGGTCGATTTGCCGACCTGCTAACGTCATGCGCGACGGCGCGACCCAAGGGAGGAGCCGGATGCGTTAACGCGCACGTCCGGATCTGTGCGGGGCCCCCGGGGAAACCCGGGGGCTACCGTGATGAATCCCCCACTACTTGTCAACCCTTTTGGGGAACGTAGTGGTCCTAAAGGACTAGCGGACTAACTACTAACCAATCCTGTAAGTGAGACTCAAGCGAGCCCCGGGGCGCATGCCGCGGTATGCCTGCGGCGCTGAACATCCGCCAGAAAAAGCATGGCGATGTGGCTGGAACGCTCGGTCACGATTTCCTGTGCCACGAGCCGGATGCGCGGCGCCTGCGCAGATCAATCCCGACCGTTTGGCCCTGAGTCGGGTGCTGTGCGCCGAGGAAACGGGTCTCAATGCGCTACCGCTCCGGCAACTCGATTCCGGGCGCAAGATCCGCACGGATGCCAACTTGGCTGCGAGCATGATCTGTACACCTCCCGTGCGGACGAGACCCCGACGATGTAGCCGCCGTATATGCGTGCGGTGGTGTACGAAAAGCATGCAGGCCAACAGCACTACGCCCGGCATTTAAATTACAGGAGCCCGACAGCCAAGCTGATTGCTTGATTTGGCGTGCCATTTCAATTGAGCGGACTAGACCGCTCGCGGAGCCGGTGTAAGCGGAGACAAAACTGAGAAACCCCTCCCCTACTCCACCCTATGACTCTTGCCTGTGCCTGCCCAGGCCTCAACTGACCAACCCAGACAACCCAATAAAACGTTTGCTGCGCGTCCAGTGCCCCGCGATGCTATTGTGCGCGCACACCTTTTGAGGTCTATGGCGCAGCCGGCTTGCGGGTTTGTGTGGAGTTCTTCGCGGCAGGCGAAGGTAAAGTACGTAGCAGGTGCCGCCCGCGTGTAATCCCATTGCGTACGCTACTAAGGATATTGCAGAGCCTAACACTCCATAGCACCACTACTACCACCCGGGTTGCCCAAGCCGATGATGACCTCCATCTCATTGGTCTCTGGCTGCACGGCAAGAGTGCGCACTCGCAAGGTGCTTACAAGCGTGATGTCGACCAGTTCATTGACTTTGTTGACCTGCCCTTGAATCAGGTTCGCTTGCAGCATTTTTGGCAATGGGCCGACCAGTTGCGAGCGTGTGGACTTGCGCTCAACTCACAAGCCCGAAAGCTGGCGGCCGTAAAGAGCCTATTCAGCTTCGGCCATCGAATTGGGTACCTGGAGTTTAACGTAGGAGCTGCTGTCACCCTGCCCACCGTGCCAGACCGTCTCAATGAACGCATCCTTTCCGAAGTCATCGTCCAGCGGATCTTAGAGCTTGAGACCGATTTGCGCAATGGTGTCCTTTTGCGGTTGTTCTATGCTTCTGGCGCACGTGTTTCGGAGCTGGCCCATCTGATTTGGGGTGCACTGATGGACCGCGGCACCGACGGAGGAAGGCCCGTTGGGCAAGTGACGCTACTCGGCAAGGGCCAAAAGACGCGTACAGTTCTCCTTTCGTCCGATACTTGGGCCGAGGTCTTGGTGCACTACGAGTCGGAGAAGGAGGCGGGATTCGGCTCCAGGCATGATGCGGTGTTTCGGTCGCGAAAAGGCGGCCCACTATCGAGGCAGCAGATCTGGAGGATTGTCCGAAAAGCCGCGCGCCGGGCTGGTTTGGATCAGGCGGTATCCCCTCACTGGCTTCGCCATGCGCATGCCTCTCATGCGCTGGACAACGGCGCACCGATTCACTTGGTGAAAGAGACCCTCGGCCACAAGTCTCTTACCACAACAAGCAAGTACACACACGCGAAGCCGACAGACTCCTCAGCTCGTTACCTGAAGGTATAACTGCTGGAGATTTGCAGCGGTAACAAGTCCACTGGCCAGCAGGCTGTCTGCGTAGTGGGTTATTCTGCAACACATCACCACCATGACAGCCAGGGTGCATTCCTGAGATACGAAAGGCTCAGACTCGCGGGTATCACATACTGGTCAGGTCCTACATTTGTGCCGATCTCTGAATCGGAATAGAAATCGTCGTTCGCATTATCCGGTAATTTGGAAAGCGGCAGGTTGAGCCGGAACTCAATCGCAAGCCGGTTTCGGTTGAAGCGCAGCATTTCAAGTCCGACTGCGCCGAGTACTCCTATCCCCGATCCGTCCTGACGAAACTCATCAGACTCGGTGCTGAATAACACTGAGGCTCCACCACCTATCCACGGGGCTATGGCCTTGTCGTGCAGGTAGTATCGTCCGCCAACTGCAAGCGTGCCATACTGAAAGTGGCTTTCGTCACTCTCGTTATTGGCAAAATGGAAATCGGCAAAAATGCCAAACAGTGGCGTTTCATAGTGCCAGCCCAGCATGAAGCTGGCTGCAGGCGTCACATTCTCTCCCGGCGCAAACGCGGCAAACAACCCGAACACCCACAGACTCATATCTGAATCCAGGTCCTCCACTATCAGGGTTTCCATGGTAGCCGTGGATTCAACCGCTTCCTCGCTGTCCAGGGCGGCTACCAGCCTGCCAGCTGCATCGAATGCCTCTTCAATCGAGGCCAGCCTTACCTGCCGCTCGCGAACGATTGTGCCCACGGGAACCTCGTGGCTTACACTTAGCAGAACCGCTTCACCCAGAAAATGGACACCGACACGATAAACGCTGGCCATATCCGGGGCATCGTACACCGGCTCTCCAACGTCAATGCCCTTGCCGCGCAGCGGGATTGCACATTTTCAAGTTGGGTTTCGGCGGCTTCTGCCGAGATGGGCCCTCAAAGTAGATATCTTTTGGCAATGGATTGGGCTTCGGGTCGAGTGTGTGGGTGCAAATGGGACGGTGCATGCCAATGTGGGCCCAATTGCGTGCTCACACGCGGATTTTCGGGCGTAGGCAGGCTCGTGGAGTGACTTTCCGGGCACGATATCCCGCAGGGATCCTCTGATCGCACGCGTAAGCGGCGATCTTGGCACGGTGCAGCGCCTCAGAGCGTCCAGGCAGCTGCGGGTTTTGCGTTATGCCAGCGTCAGCAGCGCACTACTGCGCGGGGGCGTCCAGCGGCAGGTGTTGCCTTTGCAGTCCTCTGGGGCTGGCAGACCGAATCCCCACTAACCCATTGACCCCCGGAGGTGCTCAGGACCTGGGTCAGTTCCTTCATGTCCTCCCGGCGTATCGGCTTCAGATTCGACTCGTACTGCATGAATATCGCCCCGCACCAGCGCTGACGCATCCCCGATGATCCCCAGCGCTTCACGTTCCGTGATCGGTTCGCAATAATGCTGTTGAGGTTCTCGATGATGTTTGTCGTCTTCAGACTGTCTCTGACAGCCTGGTTCCGCACCCCCAACCGGTGAAGCGCCAGCGTATCCTCCATACCCTCCTCCAGACTGCGTGCGGCTTTCGGGCACGACCGCTGCAGCGCTTCATGCAGCGACACAAGCGCCGCCCGTGCCTCTGCGTACGTGGGCAGTTCCCAAGCCGCCTGAAGCCGACGCTTCATTTGCGTGGCCGCTGGCTCGCTCTTGATGTGACGCGTCACATTGGTACGCTTGTGCCATTGGCAGCGCTGGAATACGACCGCATCCCCAAACACCGCACTGATTCCCTTGCGAAGCCCGCGGCTGCCGTCCACCTGTACCAACAGCTTGTCGGTATGGGTGAAGCCCCGACGCAACAGATCCTGCAGCAGCGACTCCACCTGCGCACTGTTCTCGGTACGGCTTTCCGCAAAGCCCAGTACGACCTTCTCGCCCTCGGTCGTGATGCCCATCGCTACGATCATCTGCATACCAGCCAAATACTTGCCATCAAGCAGGAGCGCCGCAAAGGTGTGCTGATCGAATCGGCGCGTCTCAAATGCCTCCAGTAGCGCTGCCGTCTGCGTAATGAAGGCGTTGCCAATGCTGCTGGCGCTCAACCCCAGACTATCGGTAAAGACTTGGGCCGCCTGCCTGTAATTGCGCCGCGAGAGTCCACACAGCAACCCTCGTGTCACGCTTTCCCGGTCCATAAGCCCACGCTCGCGCAAGAGGCGGTACGTTTGCAGAGGACGCTCCTTTCGGGTTCGTACATTCCGCACGCGCGGAACGCGGACCGCAATGCGCTCCAAACCGACGCGGATGGAACCCGGATTCGCCCCCCAGCGCTGAAAGCCGGTCTTATGGTGCTTCCCACGTGCGCCGCATATGAAGCGGACCTCGGCTTCCATGACCCATGTGGCCATCTTGGTAAGAAGATGATCAAGACATCCAAGGCAGCTGGCCAGACCGATGAAGTTCCTTTGCGCAAGCCCCCGAAAGTCCTCGATGAGTGATTGATCCAGCATAGGGGTATGGGGCATCAGACGGCGTTAAGGTTGATGAGACTCTCACGAAGTTGTGGCAGAAAGGCCGCATGGGCCACACGGCGCAGCTGAGCCTCGTGTTCCAACAGTGCCAGTGCCATCTGTTCGCGTTGCTGGAAAACGGCGCTGGCCGGGGTCTGCAACCTGCGACTGATGGCATCCATGAAGCGCATCACGCGTAGCCCCCGGTCGAGCTTGAGCAGCATGCCCGTGCGTTGAATCGTCAGAGATTGCTCCAGGCCCTCCCATAAAACCTTCGCTGCGGACCGATTGACACGCGTCAAGTCCTGGTGAATACGGGTGAGTGCGCGTTCAGCTTCCCGGGCATCGAACCCATTCCATGCCTGGCGGAGGCGATTGCGATACACAGGAACAAGGTCTTCCGGAAGACCACAGGTGACTTGATCCAGTAGCGTATTGAGACAGCGCTGTATAGCGACCCTGGGGCCGAACACCTGGCGCACCGCCGATTGAAGTCCCGTACTGCTGGGCAGCACACAGAGCAGCCCATCGGCGGCCGAAAGACCACGATCGGACAGCGACTGCACAAAGGACGTAAGAGCAGAGACGTTCTCAGGGTAGCACGCTACCAGGCTAAGTCTACCCTGTCCCCAAATTAGCGACTTGACTTTGTAAATCATGCCGTGTAGCTTTGCGGCATGCTTACGCAGAGCCAGATTCTTCGCACGCTGCGGACCTCTGAGGCGCGGCTTTTGCGCACATTGGAAGCGCATACCGGTGAAAGCCGTACGGCCATCAGCCGCCAGGTGTGCCATGCATTCGGCTTTCGTGATGCTCGTGGGAATCTGCAGCAGACCGGGTGTCTGAAGGCGCTCAAGACGCTGGAATCCGAGGACAGGCTGTCGTTGCCCGCGCCCAGGCGCACCATTGCAAGCGGTACGCCCCGGCTGTTGGACCAGCCGGTGCCGAAACCAGTGGAGGTGCCCGCTTCGCTCAAACAGATCAAGGGCTTGGCCTTGGAGTTGGTGGAGGATGCGACGCAGCGTGCGCGCTGGAACACCCTGATGGCAGCGGAGCATCCGCAGGGGGTGAGGCAGTTTGCGGGCGCGCAGATAAAGTATTTGTTTCGGAGCGATCACGGGTATCTGGGCGCGATCGGTTTTGCGGCTTCCGGCCTGTATGTGGGACCGCGTGACCGGTGGATGGCTTGGACGCACGCGCAGCGCCAGCAGCATCTGATGCGCGTAGTGGGCCTGAACCGGCTGTTAATTCGGCCAGGCGTAAAGGTCAAGAACCTGGCCAGTCATCTTCTGGGGAAGGTGCTCAAGCGGTTGCCCGTGGATTTTGCGGCGCGCTACGGCTATACCCCGTGGGTCATTGAGACCTTCGTGGGGCCTGAGCAGCGGGGGACCTGTTTCCGTGCGGCGGGATTCCACTATGTGGGAAGGACCACCGGCCGGGGTCGCCATGCCGAGACCAAGGCGTGTACCCGGACGAAGAAGGCGGTGTTCGTCTATGATCTGGACCGCCGGTGGCGCAAGCATCTCGGGGTGGCGCACGTAGATGCGTATCCCAAACTGGAGGCTGGCGCAGGGCTGGATGCCGAGACCTGGGCGGCGCAGGAGTTTGGGGGCGCACAGCTGGGGGATAAGCGGCGGACTTCCCGCCTGGTCAACAGTGTCACTATATTGGCACGAGCGCCCGGCGAGTCCATAACGGCCACCATGAAATCCGATCGTGCCGCGATACGGGGATATTATCGCTTCATAGAGAAGGCCAACGAGCGGGGAACCACGCCCGCGGATATCCTGGCGCCGCATCGCCGTCGTACGATCGAGCGGATGCGCACGGAAAAGACGGTGCTGTGCCTTCAGGACGGCACGGACATCAACTACAGCACCCGTCCTGCGTGCGAGGGCTTGGAAGTGATCGGGCGCAACCAGACCACCGCGAAAGCACGGGGGGTGCATTTGCATACGACGTTGGCGTTGAGTGCGCAGGGGTTGCCGCTGGGCGTGCTGCGCTGTGCCTACAGGACCCAAGCGGGAAAGCACGCAGCTAAGACGCAGCAATGGATCGACGGACTGCATGACATCGCCGAGGCGGCCACACACCTCAGCAGCAAGACCCGCGTACTCTGCGTCATGGATCGGGAAGCGGACATCTTTGCCCTGTTCGCCGCGCAGCAACAAGTGGGACGGGTGGATCTATTAGTACGGGCCAAGGCGAATCGGAGACTGGGAAGAAAGGGTCCGTTGTTGTTTGAGTTCATGCGCCAGGGGGCGCCCAAAGGTACCATTGAGGTAGCAATACAGCGGCTGAGCCGTCGCGAGAAGTCGGGCCGTGTCAAGCATAAGGGCCGTGCGGGCCGCATCGCACAGATGGAGGTACGCTACCGTACGGTCATGCTTCCGCCCACCCGTGGACAGCAGGGCGGCCCGGTGAAGGTCACCGCCATACATGTTGGAGAGGCGGACCCGCCAGAAGGACAGAAAGCGATTCAGTGGTACCTGCTCGCGACTGCGGAGGTGACCTCGGTGGCACAGGCCGTAACAATGGTCGACTATTACATGTTGCGCTGGCGTGTGGAAGACGGCTTCCGGATTCTCAAGAGTGTGTGCAAGGTGCAGGAGTTGCGCTTGCAGAAGGCCGATAGTCTTCACCTGGCCATCACCATCAACATGGTGATGGCGTGGCGCCTGCACTTGATGACGTTACTGGGTCGCCAGGACCCGGAAGCACCGGCCGAGATCCTGTTTACAGATATTGAGCTGTGCGTGCTACGAGAATATGCCGAAGGATTCAACCTGGCGTCTCCCGATGATCTGGCTGCAGCCATTCTGCTGCTGGCCATGATGGGAGGATACATGAATCGGAAAAGCGATCCGCCGCCTGGCGCCAAAATCATGTCGCGCGGCTACCTCCGGCTGGAGGCCTGTGCTGTCATGTTTGCCGTGCTCCAGAAGAAGTACGGACTGTGGCCGCCGTAGGGTGTCAACACAGAAAGAAGGCCCGCAGTATTGCTCACCTGGGAGGGCTATTGATAAGGACCACGGACCGTCACGATGCCGCAAAAGCATTGGCAGGATAGGTGCGTGCCTGCGAAGCACGCACGCGCACGATACAGCTTTTGCCATTGCTGCGCCTGCCAATCCAAGCCTCTTCAACCCCAAATCAACGCCCTTAGTCGGGCATTGCGGCTGTGTTAGTTACGCTATCTACACGGACCAACCACCGCGCGAAAGGCTGGCTTCCGTGCAATCGGCCGTGAGGCCACCTTGTCAAGCCGGAAATGTTGCCGACGGGTAGGGCTAAGTATGCGGCGATAGCCCGTGATGGTCAGACCCGCTCCAAGAACGATGCTAACGCCGCGTGGGCACAGCCCGCGCAGCCAGATCGCAACGATCGGGTCGTCTTGCAGACTGCGCGAATGCAACAGCTGCCACGCTTCATTCAACTGCGCCGAGTCCGGCTTTGTGTCCTGGGCCGCAGCAGAAGCCTTGATCACTACGGGCGGTGGCGCCGGCTGCTGCTGCGCTGCCGGAATGGGCCAGTCGGTGGTCAATTGTTGAAGTATGTGCGTGCAGAGCTTCATCAGAAGCCGCCGCGAGTCACCGGAGGGATTGATCTGGGCGTCTAAAGGCGCCTCAGTCCTCCCCAAAACAGGCTGTGAGGGGTTCATATGATTGGAAAGGAATGGTGGAGACTAGGGTCCACCTCCACAGCAACTCTCCAATTCCCAACTTGAATTTGTGCAATGCCCGCGCAGCGCTTGGCACACGAACAGGGCGGCAGTATGGGCGTCAGAATCACCTATGCCGGATGGATTATGATTAAGGCAGGCTGCCGTTGTTGTGTCCGCCTGGGCTGGAGACTGAATGGTGGAGTCGTCCTGGGCCAACGCAGGGCACGTCATTTCACTAACTCCCGTCACAAAGTGTCTCACTTAATCTATGCACTTAGAATGGACCGCCGTTTAGGACGGAGCTGAGCCGCAAAAGACGAGCTGCAGAGTACTACGGAGCGGAAATAATGGACCTCAGCCTTACCGAAAGCCTTGCTCTCCCTGTTTCGTGTAAGTGATGCTTGGGAGGGTATGTCGGCAGGGTGGCGCTTGCGATGGATAATGCGGCAGCCATGGTTGCGAATCTCTAAATTCGTACAGCAGGTTGCGCTGCTGGGTATTCACCTGACACGATGTACGATTGAATTGGAGGCTCAGTCTCAGTGCGCGCATTCAATCCAGGAGGAACCGTTTTTAGCAGCGATGCAGGCAACGAATACTCGTCGGCACGGCAGGATAGTTCACTACAACTGGATCATCACGGCCTTGCGTCGAGTGACAGGGCTCGTAGGGGCAAATGCAAAGGCGACGCAAGCTATCCGGTTGCCAACGAAAATCCTTCCGAGGCGTCAAAAAAGTGCAGATGTGCTGGATCGATAGTTAAGTGTAGCACTTGGCCGGGATCCGGCAGCGCCTGTGGCTTGATGCGCGCCACAATTGACGCCTCCCCTACCCTTCCGTAAACCACTGTTTCGTGGCCCAGTGGCTCCACGAGGCTCACGGTGACAGGCTGAAGCTCAATGGCCCCGGGAGGAGAATCAGCACTATCTCGCATATACACGTGCTCGGGCCTGAACCCCAACACCACACTGCGGCCCATGTATTCCTCCAGGTATGGCATTCCTTCCAGAGGCACCGAAAAATCTGCTGATTCAAAACAGATGCCACCTGCCTTGGCCAAGCGCCCAGGGGCAAGGTTCATGGACGGGCTGCCGATAAAACCAGCCACGAACGTGTTTGCTGGCCGGTTGTACAGCGCCAGCGGAGAGTCGATCTGCTGCACATGACCCCCACGCATCACCACGATTTTGTCGCCCATCGTCATTGCCTCAACTTGGTCGTGCGTCACGTAGATCATCGTGGCACCTAGGCGTCTATGCAGCTTGGTGATTTCGGTACGCATCTGCATGCGGAGCTTGGCGTCCAGATTGGAGAGCGGCTCATCAAATAGAAACACTTGTGGCTTTCGCACAATGGCACGCCCAACGGCTACCCGTTGCTGCTGACCGCCGGAAAGCTGCTTGGGCTTGCGGTCCAGTATCTCGTCAATCCCAAGGACTTCCGCAGCCTGTGCTACGCGGGTGCGGATCTCGCTCTTGGAGTACTTGCGCAGCTTGAGTCCGAAGGCCATGTTATCGAACACCGTCATGTGCGGGTACAGCGCGTAGTTTTGAAACACCATCGCGATGTCCCGGTCCTTTGGCGGCACGTCGTTCACGACAGAGTCTCCGATGCTGATTTCGCCTTCAGTCACGGTCTCCAGTCCCGCTAGCATCCG
This sequence comes from Rhodothermales bacterium, assembly GCA_965262785.1. GTDB lineage: Bacteria > Bacteroidota > Rhodothermia > Rhodothermales > Bin80. The sequence goes on along the minus strand of OZ253559.1, from coordinate 2,938,775 downwards.
CAGTGTCGTACTTTTTCCACAGCCTGAGGGCCCAACGAGCACGGCAAACTCTCCATCTTTGATCGTAAAGGATGCACTGGCGACGGCCTCGTGACCGTTTTCGAAAACCTTACGTACGTTCTTGAGCTTGACCCTTGCCATAGATGCGCTAGTGCTGAACACCAATCGGTGGAAGATAGTACAACCGGTTCGACTCGGCTATTCAGGTGGCGAACCGGCGGCGTTCAGCGTGTATGGAGCAACAGAGGCTTAGGGTGACGATCTACGACGTGGCGGAGCGGGCCGGCGTTGCGATTTCCACGGTTTCCCGCGTGCTCAACGATTCCCCGCATGTGGCGGCCGCCACACGAGACCGCGTATTGGAGACAATTGATGCGCTTAAGTTTCGGCCACACCGCTTGGCAAAAGCGTTGGCGCAGCAGCGCTCACAGTCGATCGCCATCGCGATTCCCACCTTCACTACGCCCTTTCATAACGAGTTGCTAGCGGGCGTACGGAGTATTCTTGCTTACGAAGATCGGGAGTTGCTGCTTTTCGACTTAGGAACGAAGTCGCCATTGGAGCGACTCTTACGCAAGCTCGAGGCAGGCACCGTTGATGGTCTGCTGCTGGCTGGCGTGCCAGTCGATCAGGCGCTGGCGAAGGAGCTGAAGGCATTGCGAGCCCCGGTCGTTCTGGTTGGGCACCACCACACGGAATTTGACTGCTACTATTGGGACAACGCTTCGGGTGCATATGCTGCCACGGCGCACCTGGTATCCAAAGGGCATCGGCGGATCGGTATGATCCGCGCCTATACGGACGGCTATCTTCAGACCCAGCGAATTGAAGGCTATAAAAAGGCGCTTTCAGACGGCGGCCTGCCCATCGCGCAAGAACTCATTCAAAGCGGCAGCACCCCGCTGCATGCCGGATTCAGCGAAGAGCATGGCTTTGAGGCCATGCAGCGAATCCTTGCCCTGAACCCACCGGTCACCGCCGTATTCTCAAGCAGCGACGTGCAGGCAATCGGAGCGTGGAAGGCGCTTCGCGAAGCAGGAAAGCGCGTTCCGGAAGACGTTGCACTGGTAGGCTATGACGATCTGAAAACCAGCGCATACGTCGGGCTTTCCAGTGTGGCCCAAGACATGGTTGCCACCGGCGAGTTGGCCGCTAAGCGGCTACTGTTTCGGTTGGACAACCCGGGGACGACCGATCGCGAAGATCACCAGATTGTTCCGAGGCTCAAAGCGCGACTGTCAAGCTCTCATTCACTCAACCGACCACCCATGAGCATCGACACACATCGGGAGGCCATTCAGCAGCAGCTTAATCACACAATTGGAGGTACGGACTTCACGCACTTGGGCAAGAAGTACCAAGGAAAGGTGCGCGACACGTACCAGTCAGGAGATCGCCTGATCCTGGTTACGACGGATCGGATCTCTGCCTTCGATCAGGTGCTTCGCCAGTCCATTCCATTCAAGGGGCAGGTGCTAAACCAGTTGGCTGCCTACTTCTTTGAGGCGACCAGCGACATCGTCGCCAACCACATCGTGTCGGTTCCAGACCCCAATGTCACCGTTGCGCTGCGGTGTGAGCCAACGAGCTTGGAGTTCGTAGTACGCGGGTATCTGGTTGGCCACGCCTGGCGTACGTATAGAAGCGGCAAGCGTGTCTTATGCGGCAAGACGCTACCGAACGGCCTGCGGCAGAACGATCGCCTGCCGAAGCCAATACTTACGCCCACAACCAAGGCGCAAGAGGGCCACGACGAGGACATCAGCCGCGAAGAGGCCATTGCGCAGGGACTCATCACTGCAGCGCTATTTGACCAGCTGGAAGCGTACTCTCTAGCGCTGTTCGAGCGAGGGTCCCAACTGGCAGCATCGCAAGGACTGATCCTGGTAGACACGAAATACGAATTTGGGCGCGCACCTGATGGCACGTACGTTCTGATCGATGAGGTGCACACGCCGGATTCGTCACGCTACTTCTATCTGGAGCCGTTTGAAGGTCTGCAGCGCATGGGTAAGCCGCAACAGCAACTTTCGAAAGAGTTTGTTCGCGAGTGGTTGATGAGCCGAGACTTTCAGGGCCAGGAAGGCCAAACGCTGCCCGACTTGCCGGACGACTTTCGAGCGCAGGTTTCGGCGCGGTACATTGCGCTGTACGAGTCGGTTACTGGCAAAGCTTTCGAGCCGGACATGCATCCGGATCCCGCTGCCCGCATGCGCAAGTCACTTTCACGCGTGCCATAGGCGGATTTCGCGGAACCGCAGAGTATGGGCCCGACGGCACTAGTCCGGCACCTGTGATTTGGGAGCCGGTTGGTCTCCGCCTCCAATCCACTCTGTGGCGCCGCCGACGTAGTGCTCACGTTTCCAAATGGGCACCTGCCGCTTTAGCGTGTCAATCAGATATCTGCAAGCTTCGAATGCAGGTGCGCGATGGGCCGCGGCAACGCCGACGATTACGCTCGCTTCGGCTGCGGGAACAACGCCCAGGCGATGCAGGAGGCATATACGCAAGGTGGGCCAGCGAGCTTTTACGGCCGCTGCCAGGCGTTGCATCTCCTTAGTAGCCATAGGCAGGTAGGCCTGGTATTCCAGCTGCTGCGTCTCTTTGCCGTCCGTCCACCGGCGGGTAGTGCCTACGAACAGTGCGATACCACCTGCGGCAGGCGTCTGCAAGAACGCACACGCTTCGCCAACATTCAGTGGAGCGTACTGAATCTGAATCCAGCTAGACTCGTCTTGCATAGGCAGTTATCCCCCACTGACTGGCGTGATGACGGCCACTTCGTCACCTTCGACTACTGCGTCGCTCTCATTGGCGTAGACTTGGTTGACAGCCAGGCGCATGACCGGCCTGAACGGTTCAATCAGCGGATATGACTCCACCAGCGCATTAAGGACCGCGGCGGCAGTCGTAGGTGATGGAATATCAACTTTGACCCACTTGTGTCCAATCCTTTGCCTTAACACACTGAAGAGACAGACCGAGATATCAGCCATAAGACACGTTAACTTCAAGTAGTACGTGCAGTGGAGTACGCACTCGTTTCAGCAAGCCTAACCGAATCGGATGACTTTCAGCGGATCAATGCGCGCGGCCACGCGCGCCGGAATATACGCTGCCATCGCTGTCAGTAGAAGCGAAACGACACACACCAGAACAAAGTCCATCGGATGCAGCGCGATAGGTGCGGTGGTCATATAGTAAGCTTCCGCAGGAAGCGGGATGACTCCATACTGCTGCTGGATCAGGCCAAGCACCAGCGCCAGTACTAGGCCGGCAGCGGTCCCAACCGAGCCGACCATGAGGCCCAGCGACAGGAACAGGCGCTTCAAGCTTTGGCGCGAGGCGCCCATGCTGGCGAGGATGCCTATTTCCCGAGTTTTCTCCAAAATCACGATGAGCAGTGTGCCGACGATGTTGAATGCTGCAACCAGGATCAGGATGCCAATTACCAGCGGGATGATGGCTTCCTGGAGATTTACCCAGGCGAAGAGCCCCCGATAGACCTCATAGATCGAGCGAGCCAACACGGGAATGCCCAACATGTATTCTATCTCCCTCGCTACGGCCTTGGCGGTTGTCGGATCATGTACCGTCACATCAAGCCGCGTAACCTCGTCCGGTCCGTAGTTCAGCAGTCCACGTGCGACACCAATATCCGTAAAGACGTACGTCTCATCGAAGTCGGCCAGCGACGTTTGGTAGAGTGCGCCAACCTGAAATTTGCGAAGGTTAGGCCGCGTAGTGTGCAAGCTGCTCCCGCTCGCCGTGGCCGACCGTGTGGAGAACACGACCACATTGTCACCAACGCCAAGCCCCAGTAGCTGCGCAAGCGTTGTGCCGACTACCAATCGTGGCCCGCCATCATTGGACACCAGGTCGGCTGTTCCTGCCGTTAGCGCATCACGGATATAGGTCGGTAGCGAATCAGTCCCCCACAGGCCAACACCTTCGATTTCCGACTCCGACAGCCGCAGCAGTGCAAATTCCGTGACCACTGGCTGGATGTGACTGACAGCTGGTATCGCCCGTATCTGTGCTGCGGTTGCCCCAGCATCTCCGAGCGGTGCATGGCGGATGTTCTCGACCTGAACGTGCGCTCCAAAACCGATGATTTTAGCCTCGATTTCGCGGCTGAAGCCCCGTACTATGGATAGGGCCAGCAGGAGCATTGCGACGCCGACGGCAACCCCACCGACCGCGACTATGGTGATAAACCTGAGGAAGCGCCGCCCTTCCTCGCGCCCAAGCGCGCCAGTGAGGTACCGAACTGCGACGAAACGGTGAAATGACACAGAGCTGATCGATATGCGAACTACATATACGACACAGGGGTCGATTCGTTGGCCTCGCTACGCTGATGGCATCGTAAATTGGAATACTGACTGGATACCCCCAATGCGGCAGGCGGCACGCCTAAATTGTGGTTGTCCGAAAACACTGTAAGTCTTTAAAATACAATTAGTTATATCTTTCCAATGGTGGTGACTCTGTGGGTCAAATAGCATTGACGCGGTGCAGGCGGCTTTGCCAGCGTTCAATGCGCTTCCTAAGAAGGGCAAGCTTGCGCTAGCGGAATGTGCGCGGGATTGATCGCCTGGTTTCAAGGCAGCGCGGCGGCAACACCCGGCCGTCGAGTCGTGTCTAGCCAACTTTGCCCGACTTCGCCATTTTGGGAACCAACCGTGGCCGAAGGGGGGCTAAACCAGGTACTCCCAGCCCACTTTTCGCCCTTTTCAGCCCCTTTTCAGCCGTATTTCTCGGCTATATGGTGAAGAATGCGTGAAGTTTAGCGTATTCGGCTGAAAAAGGCCATTGTAGTGCCAGGATTGTTGGTGGGGACTTGCTACAGGTGCGCCCATGCACTATCTTGGAGTCGGCATTGAACTGCAGACACCATGTACATACGGGCGACCAAGACCCACGCAAAGAAAGGCGAAGCGCGACACAGCTACCGCCTGGTACGCAGCGACCGCATCGGCGGGAAGGTGCGCCAGTCGACCCTGCTGAACCTGGGCGTCCACTTTGACACGCCCCGTGAGCAGTGGGGGACCTTGGTGCTTCACATAGAGAATTTGTTGCAGGGGCAGCCGACACTCGTGTTCGATCCCGACCTGCAGCACACGGCCGAAGCCATTGTCGCGCAGCTGCGCGCACGCGGCATAGGTGCACACGCGAAGCCGGAGGGTGAGCCTGACAGCGTCATGACGGTGGACATGGACTCCCTTGAGCACCCGGAGCATGCCCGCAGCGTGGGCGCAGAGCGTGTCTGCCTTCAGGCGCTCGAGGATCTGGGACTGAAAGACACGCTGATCCAGGCCGGCGCCAAGGAGCGCGACGCGCGTCTGGCCGTAGCCCTGGTGGTCGCACGCATGCTGCATCCCAACAGCGAACGGGCTACGCTTCAGTGGTTGCAAAGCAGGTCGACGACGCTGGACCTGCTGGGACTGCGCCCCGGCAGGAAAGTGTCGTTAGCGAAGCTGTATCGCATTGGGGACCTGCTCTGGGAGCACAACCAGGCGATTCAGCAAGCGCTCTTCCAAAAGGAGCGGACGCTCTTGAGCCTGCCGGAGACCGTTGTTTTTTATGACCTGACCAACACCCATTACCATGGCCGACAGCACGGCGAGTACCTGGCCTATGGACGTTCGAAGCAAAAGCGTTCCGATTGTCCGCTGGTGACGCTCGGGCTGGTGCTCGATGGCGCGGGCTTCCCGCGCACCTGCGAGATCTTGCCCGGCAACGTCTCGGAGCCCGCCACGCTGCAGGACGCTATCGAGCGTCTGAACGCCAGCGTGGACGGCCAGAAGCCGACGGTGGTCATGGATGCAGGGATCGCTACGGAAGCAAACGTGTCCTGGCTGGCAGAACAGGGCTACGACTGGATCTGCGTACACCGGGGTAAGCGGCCCCTGCCGCCAGAGCGGGAGCCCGACAGTACGCTGACCACGCAGGCTGGACACGCCGTACGCGTGTGGCAGTTGCAGCAAAAGAAGCAGGAGATGCTGCTCTATGCCGTCAGCGAAGCCAGAAAGCACAAGGAAGAGCAGATCCTCCAGCGCCGGCGCACGCTACTGGAAGCAGCCCTCACCTCGCTGCACGAAGGGCTGCAGAAGCCCTACCATACCAAGCGGCTCAAGAAGGTCGTAGAGCAGGTCGGACGCATAAAAGAGCGATATGCCCGCGTATCTCATCAGTACGAAGTGACGGTTGTAGAAGGGAGTGGCCCCAACGCCAAGGCCGTGAAGTTTGCACGCAAGACGCAGTGGGAAGAGGCCGATGAGGCCCTGGGGGGCTACGTGCTGCGCACCAGTCAGACGGGATGGGACCTTAAGCACATTGTAGCCACGTATTGGCGGCTGTCCGAGGTGGAGGCCACCTTCCGCTCGTTGAAGTCGGAACTGGGGATGCGGCCGCTTTACCACAGCAAGGACGCACGCATCGCAGCGCACATCAGTATAGCTGTGTATGCCTATCACGCCGTGCACCTGATCCGGACCCGATTGAAGGCGCAAGACATCCACACCAGCTGGAAGACGCTTCGCCAGAAGCTGAGCGCCTGGCAACGGGTGATGACAACCGTAAAGGACACCCAGGGCCAGGTGATTGTCAACGTGCAGGACGAGCGCCCAAGGGCAGAGCTGGCTCAGATAGCGCGCATCTGCGGCGTCACGCCCAGCCTGCATCGGCAACGCTACGTGCGCCAGGACTAAGGCAGGCGCACGGCGTTAGAAAAGTAGTGCCAGCCAGGCGGGAGTACACCCTTTTCTTATATGTGGAGAATGTGTCCACCTATACTGTTTGAGTCATAAAATGGCGAAGTAGAGTTTGGACTTCAGGGCGGCGCGCTGACGCGGGAGAAGAGTCCGGAGAATTTCGCGCTGGTGGTGAGCATGTCAATTCTCGCGGTCAACGTGCACCGGCTGGGCTGCCTGGTGTGCAATCTGGAATGGGCGCGAATAAAGCGTCGGCGAAAGCGCGCGGCGTAGGCCCGCTACCACCTCGCAGACTAGCCTACCACAGGGCGCAAGGAACGAGTACGCCCTCCCGACAGGAACACAACGCCATTCGATCCGCAAGCTGCCCGTGCGCGTACGCAAAAGACGCCAGCTAGGCCGAACCACTAGAAGCGGACCGTGAGCGCATTCAAAAAAAGGGCAATATATACCTGACTTGACAACCTGTTTGCGATGCCGTAGCTGTTTGCGCTTCCAGCACCCCAGGATCGGCGTACGTTTCGGCCTGCAATGGAGCAGCGCCCACGCAATCCGCATCGGGACAGCGAGGTTGCGCCTTTACCCGTCTTCCAGGAGGTAAAACATTCCGAAATAGGCGGAATCGTGCCCAACTCGGGGTGCACCTCAGGTGGCTGGTCTGGTGCTAAGCCGCCCCGTCATTCCTGCGACATGGAAGCCCATCTTACATGCTCTTGAGCATGACGATCGGACCCAGCGAGTCGGCATGTCGGGTGCCAGCGCAGTGAAGCATTCCGGCTCTAAGAACAATCTAGTCCTTTACGGATTGGAGTATACGTGCTTGTACGATTTGGGCTTATGCAGTTGCCTAGTCCACATGTTCTTGGTCGGATAGCGCTGCTGAGTGCTTGGGTCATCGTGCCCGCTGTTTTTTCGGCATGCTCTACGGCCGACACATATGTTGATTTGCCAGATCGGGTCGACTACAACTTCCACATTCGCCCGGTTTTGTCAAATTCGTGTTTTGTATGCCACGGTCCGGATTCCAGCACACGCGAGGCCAATTTGCGCTTAGACCTGCGTGAAACGGCAACGGCAAGGCGCGAAGGGGGAGGCAGAGCCATCGTACCCGGAAGTGCGCGGCGGAGCAAAGTTACAAGGAGGATAGAGGCCGAAAATGCCGACGAGCCCATGCCGCCAGCGGAAACCAATCACCGTCTGACGGCTCGTGAGATCGCGCTAATCTCCCGATGGATTGACCAGGGCGCGCAATACAAGCCTCCGTGGGCGTTGATTCGCCCAATATGGCCTTCTGGCGCAGAGAGCTCGATCGATCATTTTGTCAATGTACAGCTCGCTGCCAGTGGGCTTGCCGCAGCACCACCAGCGAACAAGGAAGCCCTCGCCCGCCGTGCCTCTTTCGTTCTCACGGGACTTCCGCCTCCAGTAGCGCTACTCACGGAATTCGTCGAGGACACGTCCGCGACCGCATACGAAAGGCTTCTTGATCATCTTATGTCGTCGCCTCGCTTCGGTGAGCGCTGGTCCCGCCATTGGATGGATCTAGTCCGCTATGCGGAGTCAAAGGGTCACGAATTCGACTTCACTATTGAAGGAGCATGGCGATATCGGGACTATCTAATCCGGGCCTTCAACGCCGATTTGCCGTACGACCAATTTGTTATCGAACACCTTGCGGGAGATCTACTGGAAAGGCCCCGACTACACCCCGAGGAAGGCTACAATGAATCGGTTATCGCCACGAGCTACCTGGTCTTTGGTGAAGGAAAACACAGCCCGGTAGATACACGTCTGGACGAAGCTGACCGCATTGACAATATCATTGATGTGACGTCCAAGACCTTCCAGGGACTGACGGTGGCCTGCGCACGCTGTCACGATCACAAGTTCGATCCAGTGCCAACCTCGGACTACTATGCATGGTACGGAATTTTCGAGAGCATGCGTTTTGCATACACGCCCTTGCTTTCCTCCCACCAACAGGCATGGCTTGATTCGATCCGGTCTGCCAGAGCGATGCTTCGTCGTTCCGTAGGCACTGAATGGAAACAGTCACTGGGTGGCGGCGTGGCTGCAGCACCAACTGGCTTGGGTTCAGACAAGGCGGCCGTTGTACCGATAAGTCATTCTACGACGTCTGTCAGCCGATTGGAGTCGTTGTCGCGAGTGGACTCGACGCAGAACTGGTGGATGATTGGAGATTTTCGCAATGGCACGTATGACGGATGGTTTCCTCATGGCCCCGGATTCGAGTCCAGATCGGAGCAAGACCTTGTCGTTTCGAGCGGCGGCGCAATTGACAGCCTTGCATTTGGCATGGCCTCGAGTCGGGGCTTGGCTCTAGGTATTCCAGGAGCTCTACGCTCCCCCACCTTTACACTGGATATGGACAGTATCCACGTAGTGGCCGCAGGTCGCGGGTCCGTAATCCGGATCATCGTGGACAATTTCCAGCTTATAAACCCTCCCATCTTTCAAGCCATCCAGGCGAAAGTGGAGAGCTCCACGCCTTCCACCTATCGCTTCGGCGTGAAATTGTGGAAAGGCCGAAAGGCGTACATCGAATTGATGGTTGGGTCTTTCAAGCTCCAACAACACATCACGGACATCCATCACATCCTTCGGGACGATTCCTCCTACGTGGAAGTGGCCTATGCCCTTGCCTTTGACGATTCCGCACCTGACCTGTCCGAGGCGCCGGGTACACTGGATTCGACAGCGCAAAGCATCGAACAGGCTGTGGACGCCTGGGTGGAAGGCCAGGCCACGGTACCGCAGTTGGCCGCCATAAGTCGTGCCCTGCATAGTGATGTCTTACCAAAACTGGACATAGGCTCGTCGCTTGACTTGATCAAGCGTCACAAGGCTCACATTGGCGATATTCCGTACATCATGGCCGTAACTGCAGGGGATGCCATTGAGAGTCCGGTCTTTATACGGGGGAACCACCAGACATTGGGAGATCAGCCCGTCCCGCATCGGTTTTTGTCTGCAGTCTCGGATAATGTCGTGCCGTTTAGCGAATCGGCAAATGGGCGGCTGGAGATGGCCCGCGCTATGGTCAACCCTTCGAATCCGCTGACTGCCAGGGTAATGGTGAATCGTCTCTGGCATCATGCTTTTGGGCGCGGCATCGTGAAGACCGTAGACAATTTTGGTGCGCAGGGCTCGCTACCTACGCACCCGCAATTGCTTGACTATATCTCTTTGAGATTCGTTGAACAGGGCTGGTCCATCAAAGCCATGCTTCGCGAAATGCTGCTTTCGGAGGCTTTTCGCCGATCGACGCAGTCGCCCCCACAGGCTCGCGAACGCGATCCCGAGAATCTGCTGCTCGGACACTATCCTGTTCGCCGCCTTGATGCCGAGGCCATTCGCGATGCCATTCTGGCCATTTCTGGACGACTTGATACGACCATGTACGGGGAGTCGGTGCCAACTCATCTGACCGAGTTCATGAATGGTCCTGGTCGTCCTGAAGAATCCGGCCCACTCGATGGGGCCGGACGTCGGACGGTCTATCTGGAGGTACGGCGCAATTTCGTCTCCCCCATGATGCTGGCCTTTGACCGGCCGATTCCGTTTTCGACCTTTGGCGCGCGCAATACGACTAACGTTCCGGCGCAGTCCTTGACCATGCTGAACGATCCATTTATAGCGGAGCAGGCAAGGGTCTGGGCGGGTGCAATCGTCACCATGCACCATCTGGATATCGACGGCAGGATCCAGCACATTTATCGGAAAGCGCTCTCCAGGCCGGCATCCCCCGAGGATATTGCAGACGGGTTCGCATACCTGGAGACTGAGGCGCGGCGGCAAAAGCTTGATCCGGCCGCGAAGCTGGATGATGTGAATCTCTGGGCCGCCTATTGCCATGTGGTATTCAATCACAAGGAATTCCTGTACCTGTTCTGATGTCGGCGCCCCATCGTCTGTGTTGCCGGATGACCCGGCGCGATATGCTCTCACTCTGCCGCAACGGCTTCGGGGGTATTGCCCTTATGGGCCTGATGGGAACGGCTCCGTTTGGCCGCGTGTTCGGGCAGTTGCCATCATCCTTGGATTCCGGTCCACTGTTGCCGCACGTAACGCACCGGGTGCCGAAGGCGCGAAGCGTCATATTCCTTTATATGGACGGCGGCGTTTCCCAGGTGGACAGTTTCGACCCCAAGCCCCGCCTGACAAGAGAGCACGGACAAGACCCACACGACAAGTTCACGGTCGATGCCACGCAGTTCGACGACGTTGGAACTATCATGCAGAGCCCGTGGCAGTTTCGGCGCTATGGCGAGTCCGGCATAGAAGTGAGTGAACTTTTTCCTCACGTGGGTGCATGTGCCGACGACCTCGCGATTATCCGGTCCATGGTCGCCGATTTTCCAGAGCATACCAATGCCAACTATTTCCTGCATACGGGTGTTGGTGTCCAGGGCAGGCCCTCCATGGGGGCATGGGTAACCTATGGACTGGGAAGCGAGAACCAGAATCTGCCGGGATACGTGGTGCTGGATGGTGGGCTGATCCCTTCGGGAGGTCTGGATAATTTCAATAGCGGATTTCTCCCTGCATCATATCAGGCGTCAATATTCGGCACGGGAGACCAGCCACTGGCCAACATAACGCCGCTGGAAGATTCTTACGATATCCAGCGCCGCAAGATGTCGCTCATGAGGCAGGCGGACGAGCGTCTGCTCGGACGTATGGGCCACCTGGAAGAGGTCGAATCCACGATCGCCAACTATGAGTTGGCATTCCGCATGCAGGCATCCGTACCCGAATTGACGGATTTTGCGGGTGAGACGGAAGCGACAAAAAGGCTTTATGGCATGAATTCGTCAGACCCACACACACGCAGCTACGGCGCCCAGTGCCTATTGGCGAGGCGGCTCGTCGAGCGGGGCGTACGATTTGTCGAGCTTACGTGTCCGCGCGTTGAAACCCCGCGATGGGATCAGCACGCGAACCTCAAGGATGGGCATGAACGCAATGCTCGGGCTGTAGACCAGCCGATCGCAGGCCTGCTTAGAGATCTAAAGGCACGGGGACTATTGGAGGACACTCTGGTAATCTGGGCCGGCGAATTTGGTCGAACGCCATTTGCCCAGGGCGTGGACGGCCGCGATCACAATCCGTCGGCATTCAGCATTTGGCTGGCCGGAGCAGGAATCCGCGGCGGCACAGTCTACGGAGCAACCGATGAATACGGGTACCGGGCGGTTGAAAACATTACGACAATTCATGACCTGCATGCCACGATGCTCCATCTATTGGGCATGAATCATGATCGGCTCACCTTCCGGTTTAGCGGACGCGACATTCGACTTACGGACGTCAAAGGAAACGTGATAGAGGCAATTTTGACTTAGCCTGGGACCGGTAACAGGAAAAGCCCACAGGTCATTGAAGCATTTACACTAAATCGCGCTTGTCTGCAAATACTGTAAGTCTTTACGCTTCCACCAGTTATATCTTTCAATTGGCGGTGAATCTGCGGGGCGTATAACTGATTTGGGCATTTGAGGACGCACAACGGCTCACATTCGCCAGGGAAACCCTGCGCAAGATTATTCTGGAGTGCCGCGCACTCGCTGCGCATGCCCATTGACGACCGCCAAGGTGGCTGCTGGCCCAGCGGTGGATGGCACTAAAACGAGTTCCAGCCCCAACCAGCCGTTCCGGCAACTGCAGGTGGCCCACTGAACACGTAAGTGACTTAAGTATCACGCCGAATATGCCTCGCGAACAGCTTCAACGGCATAGTAGCGCGGCGTAATTCTGCGCAAAAGCGGGCGGACGCCGAGCACGCTCCCGTAGCTGACCCATTTCTCTGTCCGCACAACGCGCCAGCCTGAGCGGTCCAGAAGCCAATCGAACTGCCAGTCTTCGAACTCGTGGAAATGGCGATCCCACGCGTCGCTCGGATTGCAGTAGGCTTTGGCAAACCACAGCCGCAGCGGTACCGTAGCAAACAGTCTCGGGGCATCTATGGCTCGTAGCACGTTGAATGGGGCTACAAGGTGCTCGAGGATTTCGAAGGCCGTTACTGCCTCTACGTCGCGTCCCTGTACGATCGCAGGGTTTTCGTCCAGATCTCCTTCCGTATTCTGAACATCGAAGCCAATGGCCTGCATGCGTTCTGAAAGTGTATTCGGTGTTCCCAGATCCAGAATCCTGGCTGGCCGAGGAGAGGCCTTGTCCATGAACGCCAGCGTGTGAGCAAAACGCCGTTCCAAAGTTTTGGTAGCTGTCGGCAAGGCCATGGAGCTGAAAGTCAGGTGTAGTCGAGTCGGGCATGCGGACCTGTAAACGATCAGCGGCGCGGGGCGTTGCGTCTGAGAAATACGGAGGGTCTTTGCGTCTTGCCAAGGGCGCAGTCGCTACCAGTTGTAGCGCAAGCCATCCGTGTGTGGAATTCGCCACTGCAAGGCTTTCTCAATGGCTGGTGCCCAATGCTGGCACATTTCTTAGGGTCCCTGCCTGTCGGGCCAGGAAAATAGTGGATTGTTGCACCCGTGGCGCCAGTGAAGTATCGATTGATGGCGGGCCTTTCATGCAGATATCTCCGGCGGCACTGTGCGTTTTCGGGGAATATGCAAACTCCTGATCAACTCCCAGTCAAACAAGCATTGCGGCATTTCGTTACAGCCGATCGGTCTTTGCTTGCATACTTAGCCATCAGCTTGGGAATGTCTATGAATAACGCTATTGCCGTGTCTCCCGAACCGATCAACGAGCCCGTGCTGGGCTATGCTCTCGGCAGCCCAGAACGTGCTTCGCTGAAGAGCTTCCTGCACCGCCTGAAGTCCAACAATCTCGAAGTCCCCGCCTTTATCGGTGGCAAGGAGGTCTACACAGGCGACACGTCAGACATCAGGCCACCCCACGAAATTGCCCATAAGCTTGGTGCCGCGCACAACTGTGGCACGCCCGAAGTCAATAGTGCCATCGATGCTGCACTAGAAGCGCGTAAAGAGTGGTCACGCATGCACTTTACGGATCGTGCCGCAATCTTTCTGAAGGCGGCCGACCTGTTGGCCGGAAAGTGGCGCAACGCGCTGAATGCATCAACCATGCTGGGCCAAAGCAAGAATGCCTTCCAGGCCGAAATTGATGCCGCGTGCGAAAGCATCGACTTCTTCCGTTTCAATGTAAACTACGCGCAGCAGATATACAGCGAGCAACCTTACTCTGGCCCCGGGACGTGGAATAGGTTGGAATATCGTCCGCTGGAAGGCTTCGTGTTTGCGGTGACGCCGTTTAACTTTACGTCAATCACTGCGAATCTTCCCATGGCGCCTGCCCTTATGGGCAATACCGTAGTTTGGAAACCTGCCTCCACTTCCATCTATTCAGCTTACTACATTTACAAGCTGCTGGAAGAGGCTGGCCTGCCGCCAGGCGTGATCAACATGGTGCCTGGGCGTGGCGCAACCGTTGGAAATCCCGTCTTTGCCTCGCCACATTTTGCAGGTCTGCATTTCACCGGTTCTACGGGCACCTTCCAGCACATGTGGCGCACGATTGGGGCCAACATCGCGGCCTACCACAGCTACCCCAGGATCGTCGGCGAGACCGGGGGCAAAGATTTTATCGTAGCACATGCTTCCGCCGACAGCGACGTGGTAGCTACCTCCATCGTTCGCGGAGCCTTTGAATACCAAGGCCAGAAGTGCTCGGCCGCTTCACGCGCCTACCTGCCCGCGTCCCGATGGCCGTCCATCAGGGAATCGATAGTAAGCCAACTTTCAGAGCTCAAGATGGGCCCGGTGGAGGATTTTGGCAACTTCATCAATGCGGTCATAGACAGGAAAGCCTTTAACAGTATCACGGACTACATTGAGCACGCTAAGACATCGCCTTGTGCCACCATTGTTCATGGCGGCAACTACTCCGATGCGGAGGGCTTCTTTGTTGAGCCTACGGTCATTTTGACAACGGATCCGACGTACAAGTCGATGTGCGAGGAGATTTTCGGGCCCGTGGTGACGCTCTTTGTGTACGAGGACAACGAGTTTGCGGCTACGCTGGATTTGGTTAACAACACGTCCCCGTATGCCCTGACCGGTGCTATTTTTGCTCAGGACCGCCGCGTGATCGCTCAGGCTACTGATGCCTTGCGCGATGCAGCCGGAAACTTCTACATCAACGACAAGCCAACAGGTGCGGTCGTAGGGCAGCAGCCATTCGGTGGCGCGCGTGCTTCGGGAACTAATGATAAAGCCGGTTCGCCGCTTAACCTCGTCCGTTGGGTGTCGGCGCGCACGATTAAGGAGACGTTTTCGCCGGCCACGCACTACAGCTACCCGTTCTTAGCGTCGGATGATGACGCAAGTTCATGACACACAGTAGTTCGGCGCTATGCAAGGGTGCTCCTGTCCGCGTGGTGCAATACGGGATGGGGCCTATTGGCCGGGCATGCGCCCGTGTGCTGATGGACAAGGCGCGCGCTGGTCATGTGGAGCTGGTCGGCTGCGTTGACATCAATCCGAAACTGGAAGGCGTGTGCGTAGATTCGTTGGTGGGAGGCAAGAGTGAGGTCAGAATTGCCAATGATGCGGCGGCAGCGCTGGCGGTAGCGCGGCCGGACGTGGTTCTCCATACCACCGGGTCGTTCTTGCTCGAGGTCAAGGATCAGATTTTGGAAATTGTGCGCGCCGGAGCGCATGTGGTGTCCTCTACGGAAGAGCTGACCTACCCCTTCAGCAAGTACCCTAAACTCAGCGATGAGCTTGACGCGGTCGCCAAGGAATGCGGTGTGGTGATCCTGGGTACCGGCGTTAATCCTGGCTATGCCATGGACACGCTTGCGCTTGCCGCTACCGGTGTGAGCACAAGTGCCCAGCGCATAGAGGTCGATCGTACCGTTGACGCCAGCCTGCGGCGAGAGCCGCTGCAACGAAAAATAGGTGCGGGGCTTACGGTGAGGGAATTCCGTAAACGGCGTGACCGCGGTGGCTTCGGGCACATCGGGCTACGCGAGTCTCTGGAGGTCGTGGCAACGGGTTTGGGCTGGGCGCTCGATGAGATGGAGGAAACGCTGGAGCCCGTGTTGGCGGACCGAAAGATCGAGACGGACCATGTTTCGGTTCCTTGTGGCCATGTGGCCGGCATTTATCAGACGGCCGTCGGTCGCCAGGGTGGCCGGGAGTTGATACGGCTGACGCTCAAGATGTACCTGGGTGCAGAAGATCCCGTCGACCGCGTGCGCGTGTACGGGACGCCCCCCATCGACATGATCGTCAAGGGCGGGATATTCGGCGATACCGCCACCGTAGGCTCGCTGGTAAACGCCATACCCCGCGTCATGAACGCAACTCCGGGGCTGCATACGGTCATCTCAGTGCCTGTGCCGCGCGCCTTTGGCGTCTAGGCTGATCTTCATAGTACTTTGCCTGGCGAGGGGCTTAGAGCACGCCTGTTTTTGCTGGGATTACGGTAGCAGGCTGCGCTGTTAGCCAGACTCTTGGTGGCTTACGCCGAGCAGCCTGAATGCCTTTTTCTGCTTTGGGCTTAGCGTCTGCAGCATCATCCTGGACGTCTTCTCGGGCTTGTTTCTCTCTACCAGTTCTAACTTGCCCAGCTGAGCCAGGTGGCATATCAGTGACTGGAAGCTGGTTGCGCAAGCGCCGTCGCTGGTCTTTTTGGTGCGTGCCTTGCTTTGTGCTTCTGGGGAGGGTTTTGCCGACGCCATCTCGCTGGTGTGGGTAGTCTTGGCCGCCGCCAGATCCTTCTTTGCGAACAGCATGGGGGCAAGCTTGTCATTCATATGCCACTGTACGAATTATGCCAGCAAACACGGGACACATACTACGATACAAATGCGCCACTTGGGAGCGGCTGCAGAGGATAGGGCCTGGCGTCTAATATCAGAGAATATGTTGTGCCTTCCCCAACCGATTGGAGGCAAAGTATCACGGCAGCACTCCGCATACTTATGCACAGAGTCAAGTACATCCTCTCAATTCACTACGCGCATAATTGCTCCGAGCGGCGTATCGCCCAGCAAGCGGGTATCAGCCGGAGCACGGTGTTTCGTACACTGACGCGCGAACAGAGGGCGGGATTGACTTGGTCACAGTGCGTAGCACTGAGCGCTGTAGAGCTGGAGCAACAGCTCTACGCCATGAACGACAAGCAGCAGTAACCCTAGCGACCGCCGCCAGATTGGGGGCAGATTCATAAGCCTCTGGCAAAGCACTCGCATTTGAGGGTGCTGCGACTGTGGCTGGAGTACAAAGCGGGCCATCCGAATAGCCTGGAGAATAGCCAGTTTTGCAAGCGGTACCGCCAGTGGCGTGGCACCGACAGGCGCCTGGAGACGTACCTAGTATACCGGCCGGGAGAGAAGCTCTTTATTGACTACTCTGAAAAATAAGGCGTCCATCGTGAATCCTCGCACGGGCAAGTCACGTGGGGCCGAACTCTTAGTCGCCACGGTGGGCACGTCCCATTACATCTTCGTAGAGGCGACTTTGACGCAATAATTGAAGGATGTCCGCGGACCGCCCGTACATCCTAGCGGCCACGGCCGTTATTGATATTGCCTGGGGCCTCCAGCGCCTCTCCGCAGAGCAGAAAAGGCATCTTGTGGAACTCCTTGACGACTGGTATGGCACGCGGTCTCCCATTGCCACCAGTCAGTACCCCATGCAACAATGGGATGAAGCCATGGAGGGCCCTACCTTGACCGACGTCGTG
Source organism: Rhodothermales bacterium (assembly GCA_965262785.1). Lineage (GTDB taxonomy): Bacteria > Bacteroidota > Rhodothermia > Rhodothermales > Bin80. Next base: position 2,921,361 of record OZ253559.1, on the reverse strand, counting down.
CTCGATCGCCGTATTCAAATCGCGCGTAATATCGACCTGGTCGGAGAATCGATGCGGAGGAAACGATCCCTATGGCCCAGTGCACCGCAACAACAGAAATGAAGTTGCTAGCTTCACGCCCACTCAAGTGGCGCTCTTGCGTCGGATTCAGTGGCGCACATCATCGGAGTATGCACAGCTGTTTTTAGAGAAATGTTCTAGGCCTTAAGAACACGGCAATGAACTACCAGAAGGGCAGCCTGTATGCCGGCTGAGATACAGGCGTAAGAGTATGGACCACGTCAGAATCGCCGCAGATCGCATTCAGGTACGGTCCAGGGCGGTTCTGGTGACCTACTACTGATAAACCCGAACTATAAAACCAAAACAAGGAGCAGAAATAACTAACATCACTGCATGTTTAGAATGGTCTAGTACGTTATAGCGTAATACTTCTCAGTTTCGTATATTAGTTGTGTGAATGCATACGAGCGCCCGCAAGTACAACGCATAATCGAACTCGTGACGGAAAGCCCGACCAGGCGAATCGTCGCGATTACCGGCCCCCGACAGACAGGGAAGACGACAATCGCGGTCCGGGCGTGCCAACTACTGGCCGATTCGGGGTATGCTTGTAGATACGTCGCGATGGATGATCCAACCCCTACCGAGTTTCCCACGCTGGGGCTCCTAGGCGCCTTTGACACCGTTCCGGTAGGCGCCGCACCTGACGAGCAGCGTCTTGTAGAATTATGGGAGGGCGCTCGCCGGGCCTCTCTGCAGTCCGACAGAGGCTTCCTGCTGGTGCTCGACGAAATTCAACTCGTCCCGCGCTGGTCAAGCGTCGTGAAGGGACTCTGGGACGGGGATCGGCTGGCAAACTACCCCCTCCGTGTCATCATCCTGGGGTCGGCTCCCTGGCGGATGCTGACCGGACTGAGCGAGAGCGTAATGGGTCGGTTCGACGCCTTGCCGACCACCCACTGGTCACTCTGGGAGATGGCGACAGCATTTGACCTGACCGTCGAAGAATATCTGTTCTTTGGCGGATATCCCGGCGCGTTATCCGACGGATCGGAAACCGCAAGACTCGCTGCATGGCAAAACTATATCGCGCGCTCGATCGTCGCGCCCGCCATAGACCGGGACATCGTTGGGCTGACACGTGTCAGGAAACCGGCGCTGTTGCGACAGCTGATGGACCTGGCTCCGCAGTATTCCGGTCAACTCATGTCATACAATAAACTGCTCGGCCAGCTTCAGGACGCTGGCAATACGACTACCGTCGCCCGATACCTCAATCTCCTTTCCGATGCGGGCCTGGTCACCGCCCTGACCCGATACACGCCGGCCCCGCACGTGGGGAGGGCCTCTCCTCCCAAGCTAAACGTGCTCAACACGGCGCTAATGACGGCACCGTCCGGTTACACGTTCGAAGAAGCGCGGGCTGATCGGTCCTATTGGGGTCGACTTGTGGAGAGCGCAGTGGGCGCTCACCTCTACAACACTCGCGGCGCCGCGACCCGGCTCCATTTCTGGCGCGATCCTCCGCATGAAGTCGACTTTGTCATCTCGTGCGGTCCCCACCTGCTCGGGATAGAAGTCAAGAGCGGGAAATCAAGGAGACAATCGGGCCTGAAGGCCTTCGCCGCCCGCTTTCCAAACGCCAGAACGATGGTGGCGGGCACGGGTGGAATTCCACTCAACGAATTCCTGTCGCTGAGCGCTGACGATTGGCTGGAAGAGATATGAACTTGCTCGTATCCCGCACCGTCAGCCTGATTGAGCCGAAAGGCGACGATCGGTTCGGGCATGAGGGCCTCTCGTTGGCCCACTTTTGCTCTGACTACAGTTACGTCCTGCTGGGCGAGCCGGGGTTGGGCAAGAGCACAGCTTTTGAGACGGAATCCCGGCGAGTGGGTGCTCTGGATCCCATCCCGGCGCGACGCTTCATAAGCCGAGACGTCAATAGCCACTCCGACTGGCGAAGAGGCCCGCTCTTCATTGACGGACTGGACGAGGTACGTTCCACTTGTGTGGACCCGAGAGTACCACTGGACAGGATCTTGGCCCAGCTCGAGAAGCTGGGTAACCCCAAGTTCCGCTTGTCGTGCCGCTCCGGTAGCTGGCTGGGGCCCGGAGACCAGCGGGAACTCTCATCCCTTAAGGATGCTGTGCCGATTCGGGTCCTGCAGTTGAACCCGCTGGGTCACGACGGCGTTCGGCAGATTGTTGCCCTGCAGAGAGACGACGCAGGCGAGTTCATATTCGAGGCCTTTGAGCACGGGCTGGATGCCCTACTTTGGAATCCACAGTTGCTCGGCGTACTCCTCAACTGCGTGGGGACGATCGGCTGGCCTGATGGCCCTAGCGCGGCGTTCGAGAGCGCCTGCCAGGAGCTCGCCAAGGAACGTAATAACGAGCACGGATACGCCAGCCGTGGGAACGCACGTTCCGCACGAGATGCAGTTCTGAGCGCGGCCGGAGAGCTTTCGGCGCTGATGTTGATCGCTGGCAAGGGTGGCTGGACTGCAACCGATACGGACGATCCCGACATCCTCTCCCTAAATGAAGTGGAAGGTGGGGAGAGGGGCACCCTGCTTGCCGCTCTGGAGTCTGGACTTTTCAGGGGGCCCTCAACATTCCGGATTCCGACTCATCGGCTCCTGGCCGAATATCTGGGTGCCAGGTATTTGGACGAAAATATCCGTGCCAACGACCTGGTATCCGTCAGGCGCACGCTGTCGCTTCTCACGGGACACGACGGGATCCCCCTGCCCGATCTCCGGGGGCTTTCCGCCTGGCTCGCTGCGGTGAATTCCCAAGTCAGGCCGACCTTGATTCGCGCGGATCCGCTCGCCGTGGCGTTCAATGGCGACGCGACCAGCTTTACGTACAGGGAGCGAAGGGAGCTGTTCGCGAATCTTGAATGCAGCATCGAACTCAGGCGCGCCTGGCCCTCGGCGGTAGCCCTTGGCGCCTTGGCTGTAGGCCAAGGCAAATCGGCAATCTGGGAGTTGACTGCCTCGTCGGTACGCTCCGACGCCAGGCAGCTGCTCGTCTTTCTCCTCCTCTCCGGCTTCTCGCGGATGCTCCAAGGCGGCCGCCCGGAAGGGAGCCACGTTCCCGGAGCGCAAACGGAATCTGACCGTGTGGCTCTGCTGGAGATTGTCTACGACGCCACTTGGCGGTCCGATGTCCGCTGCCAGGCCCTCGTCGCACTTCACCAAGTTCTTCCCAGCAACCCGATCCGTCTAAGGACGCTACGGGCCCTCGTCGAAGACATTGAAAATGAGCGCCTGCCGGACGAACGGTACAAACTGCTCGGCACCCTGCTTGACCTCCTGTATCCGGGAGATCTGCCGCCCTCAGAAATCTGGGACCATCTCACAGTCCGGCCGTACCCACACCAGTTTGACGACTATCAGAAATTCTGGGAATGCCTGGTGGACAATTCGAGCGATGCGCATATCAGGGAGTTGCTCGACTCGCTAAGCGATCGCGCGTCCGACTTGATTCCGAGGCTGGCGGGCCACCGGCTGGACGACATTGTTCTCAAGCTTCTCGCGCGCGGGCTCGAGTTATTCGGCGACGAAATGTGCGTACGCGGGATTTACCGCTGGTTCGGTCTCGTCGAAGTCGACCTTGGGCAGTCCCGACTGATCCCAGCAGGTAACGGAAATCACTCGCGCCGTGGCTCTAACTCCGACGCTGAGAACGCGGTCAGGACTTGGCTGAGGTCGCGCCAACACGTCCAATATAAACTCGTTGAACTCGGCCTCCGCGCGAGGGAGTCCGAGATCGGGAGGAGGCTGCTCAACAAAACGGTCGGCCGCAAATTCCTGGGAGAGGAGGCGCCGGCCGGGTTTCGTCAATGGTGTCTTGCGCGCGCAGCGGAGCTGTGGGACAGCCAGCCTAAGATCGCCAAGGAACTCGCTGGGTGGGCGATCCGGCAGCAGGAGGGCTGGGGCCCCCGGTTATCCGACGAAGAAGTGGCGCAAGCCGTGCGAGACACTCCAGCCATGCTGGAGTGGAACAACAAACGCCTCGAGGGCGAGGCGCTCTGTAATCGTGAGGTCGCCGAGTGGGAGGAGCGTGCGGCGGAGACCCAGCGTCGCATACGGGAACGGCGGCAGGCAAAAGTAGCGGCGGTGCGACAGCATGCGAAGCAACTGGCAGAAGGGCGCTGCCCGCCTGCCCTGCTCCACGAGCTTGCCCAGGTCTACCTTGATGGTCTCGCCGAGCAAGGACCGGACGGTGGTCCGCTCGCTCGCTTGAGATTGCGGTTGGACGGCGACAAGCCGCTCGTGGAAGCGACACTGGCAGGATTCCGCAGCCTACTGGACCGGGACGATCTGCCGGATCTGGTCCAGATCGCTAAACTACATGAGAACAAGAGACTGTCGTATTCCGCCCTCCCCTTCCTGGCAGGAATGGCGGAGGAGGAACGCAGGGAAGGTGATACGCTGGACCGTCTGGGCGAGAAGGGAAGGCGGCGAGCGCTGGGCTATTATCTCGTCTCAAGATTGCCCGGCAGACGGTACTCGCATGAGTACGGTCCATTCGTCCAGGAGGACACTCGCCCGCCCTGGTACTTGCGAGCCTTGGACTCGTATCCCAAGGCTGTAGCCGATGCACTGGTTGCGGTGCATAACGTCCACGTCCGAACAAAAACGCCCCCGGATCAGCGCCTTTATGACCTGGCACTTGACCCGTTATACGAGCGCGTAACAGCGCTCGCCGTGAGTCGAATGTTCTCAGTCTTCCCTACGCGATGCAGTGGGCCGCAGTTAGAGTCCTTGCGCCTGGTCCTCTGGGCTGCATTGGGAACCAGTGGAATGCCGGCTGGTGATCTGCGAGACCTCGTGCTGGGGCGACTGCTGCGTGGCAGTATGGATGTGGCGCAGCAGGCTCAGTGGCTTGGCGCCGGCCTGGTCGTTGCCAAGGATAACTGCCTGCCCTCCCTGGTAGAATTCCTTGCGACCGGCGGCGATGCGCGTGTGCGGCATGTCGTTGACTTCTTTGTATCACACGACCGTCGCCAGCGCGCCTCGCTCTCTCTTGACGACTGGCGCGCTGATGAGTTGGCCAGGCTCATCCGGGCATTCGGGAGGCGCCTGCGGCGATTCAGACCACCCGACGGTGCGGGCATCTATGGGCACGAGCAGTTGACCCAACTGAAGTTTGAGCCACTTCTCACCACGTGGATCGAAACACTCGCCAGTCGCGCCTTTGACGAGGCGGTCGACGCACTCGAATCGCTGGCATCCGATCCTAATCTAGAAGCGTGGAGGCCGGAAATCGCGCGGGCGCAAGAGGCTCAGGCCAAGAACCGCCGCGTGGCGCAGCAGGAAACCTTCTCTTTAGCACAGATCCAGGAGGCTCTCCGGGGCGGCGCCCCTGCCAGCGCTGCGGACCTTGCTGCGCTTGTGCTCGATGCCCTTGAACAACTGGCGCAGTGCATCCGGAATGGCTCCACAGGCGACTGGCGCCAGTATTGGCACCTAGATCAAAAGTCGCGGAAGCCCGACACCCCTCAGCACGAAGACGACTGCCGTAATGCGCTGCTCTCGGACCTGCAACTTAAGCTGCAGCCGTACAAAGTAGATGCGCGGCCGGAGGGTAGGTATGCCGAGGACACAAGAGCGGATATCCGCGTGGCGTTCGGCTCCCGCCTCGCGATCCCGATAGAGATCAAGAAGAACACGCATCGCGACATTTGGCGCAGCGTAGAGAAGCAACTCGTGGCAAAGTACACGCGAGCCCCGGAGTCTGGAGGATATGGCATCTATCTGGCGTTCTGGTTCGGGCTTGACCACGGGAGAATGGTGCCGCCGCCCAGCGGACGCAAGCCCAAGACAGCGGGCGAGCTGAAGGCGCGACTCGAAGAGGAACTCGCTCCAGGGCTCAGGGCGAAGATCAGCATCGTCGTGATCGATGTGAGCTTGTCCGGAAAGTACGCAAAAGACTAAGCGGGTGATGCAGCAGTCTGGCTCCTTCAGATCAGCCTTGCGGTGTCTGCATGCCAACGACTGGACCAATCGGTAGCACGTCTTCAGCCGCCTTGCACGGTCCCCGGTCTTCCATCGCGGTGCACAGGAATATGGAAGCCTCCCTTGAGGAGCACATACCAATCCCCCTGTGCCTAACCGGTAGTTAAGCCACGAATTAAAGTCGGATGTTAACAGCCCGACTCGTTCAAGCGGTTGAGTACGGCGAATTAAAGTCTGGGAAGGCGACCTAGTTTTGGCCGGGATATTTCACGCGCACATGGTAGATCGCAGACAGCTGCTTAATGAAAGTCTGCTTGATCATCTTTAGGTCCCTGAAGGTGAGCAGCGAGTCGTCCAACTGACCATCGTTGATACGCGCCTCAAAGACCGCATCAATGCGTTCTTCGAGTTTCTCAAGGCTTGGCTCTGTTATGCTCTTGCACGCGGCTTCGACGCCGTCGCAAAGCATTAGGATTCCGGTCTCTTTCGTCTGAGGACGCGGGCCGGGATACCTGTATTCCGCCTCATCGACCCCGCCGTCTGCTTTGCGCGCCTTGTGATAGAAGTACTCGATGCGCGTCGTTCCATGGTGCATCGGAATAAAGTCCACGACGTTGCCGGGCAGACCGTGCTCTTCGGCTAAGGTCTGCCCATAGGACACATGGCTCTTGATAATTTTCGTGCTTTCCTGTGCACTGAGCTTAGAATGCGGGTTTATTCCTGAGCGCTGATTCTCCACAAAGAACTCCGGGCTAACCAGCTTGCCTACATCGTGGTATAGTGCACCAACCCTGGTAAGGAGTGCCTCGGCACTTATTGCCTCCGCTGCAGCTTCCGCGAGACTAGCAACCTGCAATGAATGGCTAAAGGTGCCGGCGGCGTCCTGCTGGAGTTGCCTTAGCAGTGGTTGGTTGTAGTCACTCAGCTCAATCAGCCGCAACTCGGAGGACAAGTTAAAAGTGCGCTCAAACACCCACAGCAGCGGGTACGCGGTGATGAGCAAAAAGCAGTTGATGCCTGCCATCATTACATGGTTAATGAACTGTCTGCCCTCCGCTTCAAGGAGCCAGTACCCGGTGAACACGAGCACGTATCCTCCAAGTGCCGAACCGGCACTTACAAAAAACTTGGCACGGTTGCGGGCCCCACTCACCGCAAAGACCGCTAGTGCACCGGCAACGACGGTTGCAAAGGTAAATTCGAATGCGTATTCAGCTCCCGCTATCAGTCCACCTAAGAGGGCGAGACAAATGGTCCCGATCAGGCCAATCCGCGAATCGAACACCACGGTGAGCACCACGGATACTACCAGCGTAGGTACTGCGAACATGAATGTCACATCCCTGCGCACAGCCACGGCAAAGAGGCCGATGATGGCTGCACAAAGCAGCGTAATCAGCAGCATCTTCCTGTTCTTGATAAAGATGTGCCGTCGAGCCACGAATAGGTAGGCAAAGAAGATGCCGAACGTGCAAAATGCCAAAAGGACTTTGCCGAATGACTTCGGCTCATGAAACTTCGGGCCCGTTCCCTCTGCGCGCTTGTGCTCCAGGGACTCCAGGCGCTGTTTGATTTCGGGGGTGACAACCTCACCGTTTCGGACAACGATCTCGTCTTCAGCAATCATGCCCCGGGTTGGAGAGACTGCAAGTTCTGCCTGATCGCGGGCGCGGTCCGTTGCACCTACGTCAAAGTAGAGCGATGCAACAAAGACGGCGTTGACAAGCGCCGCGGCCACGTTTGCGGGCGGGTTGTCAGCAAAGTAAGGGGCAAGATCCGCCTCCACGTTTTGGTAGATGTGCCTTTGATCAAAGACAGAGCTCTTGGTAATCCTTTCAAACGTGCTTGCATCGGTGTTCCGGACTTTGAGGTGGTCCGTATAGATGCTGTCGGTGGGGATGTCGAGGACTTCCGTGCGGGCGAATGCGGTGGCGTATGTCCATAAGCGATCCAGCGCGTGCTGATAGATGGCAGGTCCCGGAACCACTATCCTGGACCTGTCCGGCATATCGGGGTCACGCGACACAAAGTCATTCCCCAGTATCCGCCACTGCTCGTCAGACAGGAATACCCGAGCGCGTTGCCGCTTTTCCATGTACCGGCTGCTGTCCGCATCTGCCAGCGCCCAATAGTCCACATCTGCCACGGAGTCACTGGCCAAACGGGCACGCTGGATGTTCATGCGGTAACCTCGGTATGCCAGCATGATGGCGTCCATCTGAGCCTGGAGCGTATCAAGGTTTGCCACGATTCGCTCGGCGGCATCGGGCGTCTTGACGAAGACAGGCTCGGTTCTACGACGGGCACGCGCCCGGTCAGCCGCCAGGGAATCCGCGGTCTTGTCGATGGCAAACTCTTCGACTGCTACCAGCGTTTCGCCAATCCAGGTATCACCCACCTGCATCAACGCCAATGGCAGCGAGCCGGAATGGAAGGCCAAGGCGCTAGCCACCGTGAGCGCCGCCAGCATTGAGGCCTTAGCAACAAAGCCTCGCGTAAAGATGGCCCGCCTTGCAGCAGGCAGCCGCCGCTGAACAAAGCGCGCCATAGCCACTCCCCTACGTCTCTTTCTGGTTGACATAATCAAGAAGTGTGCAGGAATAGCCTATGGCGTAGACCCAGGAGCGACCCAACCACTACCGTGATCAGGCTTCCAATCACCGTATACCAAGGCCATCCGATGGCCCTCAGTCCTCGCGTGGCAATCACGTCGTTTCCTGGCGCAAAATGGAACAGCCAGCCTTCCGACGGGCTGTACCACAACCCAAAGATAATCACCACCATCAACACTATCGAAAGCAAGAAGGCAACTACTGCATCGGTTTGCACAGTCCACTTGGCGAAAAGGCCAAGCAGAAACGCCCCGAGAAGCCCGCCATAGGTAAAGGAGGCGATGGCAAGGCCAAGCTCCACCACGGGATTCTGGGTGTTTTCAAAGAGGCTTGCAAAGGCGATGAACAGCAGGCCCCAGAACAGCGTGAGCAGACGCGCGGTGCGCAGAGCCTGTCGCTCCGGGGCTGCCTTCCTGCGGAAGCGCTGGTAGATGTCCAGCATTGACGAGGATGCAAGGGAGTTGAGCGATGAGGACAGCGTACTCATGGCCGCGGCGATGATGCCGGCCAAAAGCAGCCCGGACAGGCCCGGAGGCAAGCCCTCAATGATGAAACGGGGGAATACCTCGTCCGCTCGCGACATCCCCATAGCGGCAGGAGCTTGGCCTTGGTAGTATGTCCACAGCAATAGCCCGATCATGAGGAAAAGTGCAAACTGGGCCATCACGATAAAGGAGCTCCCAATCAGTGCCTTTTGGCCATCTGATGCTGCACGGCACGTGAGCAAGCGCTGTACGATGAGTTGGTCCGTGCCGTGCGATGCCATGGAGAATATCGCGCCTCCAACCACGGCTGTCAGCAGTACGTATGGCTGCGTGAACCAAGATGAAAAGGACTCCCCTACCCCCAAGTAAAGCGTTTTTGTCTTGCCCGCCTCAGACGCAGCTTGCCACCAGCCGTCCGGCATCGCATCAAGGAGCAGCACCAGCGCGATGAGTCCGCCGCCGACGTACAGGGCCATCTGCACCACGTCCATCCACACTACGGCCTTGATGCCTCCGATGAGCGTATAGATCACCGTAGCCAGACCCAGCACTGCGATGATCTCCAGATACGACACCGAAAAGCCCGCGGCATCGGCGATGACTTTCAGCGGAATCGCCGTAGCAAAGAGCCGCACGCCATCTGCCAACAGCCGCGTCACCAAAAACGTTGCCGAAGCCGTAAGCCTCATGCCATCCCCGTACCGCTCACCCAGGAAGGCATAGGCCGTCACCAGGCTGCCCTGGTAGTACCGCGGCAGGAAATAGAACGCTACTACCACGCGGCCGATGAGGTACCCTGCCGTAATCTGCAGAAACGTCATTGACCCGCCGTATGCCACGGCGGGTACGCCGATGACGGTGAGGGTGCTGGTTTCGGTCGCCACCACCGAAAAGCATACCGCCCACCATGGCAGGTTGCGTCCTCCCAGGAAATAGTCCGTGGTGTTCTTCTGGCGTCCACCTACCAGGATGCCAAAGGCGGCGACACCGACCAGGTAGGCGGCCAGAATGACGTAGTCTAGCGCAGTGAGCATAAAGGCGTTTTGGGAATCTGGGCTGTCGTTGACTGGCGGGTCTTACATGATGCCGAGTTTCTTCTCGATTTCTTCGAGCGGAATGCCTTTGGTTTCGGGCATGACGGTTAGCACCCAAATCAGCTGGCCCACCATGCATACGGCATAGAATGCAAAAATGTGCGCTCCCGAAATTTCGGCGATCAGCGGAAAGGTTAGTGAGATCACCGCGGCCATGATCCAGTGTACGAAGCTGCCAAGTGCCTGCCCTCTCGCGCGTAGCGCATTCGGGAATATCTCTCCGATGAAGACCCAGATCACTGCGCCCTGCCCAAAGGCGTGGGAGGCGATAAACACCACTAGGCTCACCAGGATGATTGGACCTGTGGCATTCGTATAGAATGCAATGGCGGTCGCTCCCAGCGAGACGATGTATCCAATCGATCCGGCCAGCATCAGCTTTTTCCGCCCAAAGTGGTCGATTACTGCCAGCGCGAGGATGGTCATCGCCAAGTTTGTGCCCCCGATAATGATGGACTGCCACAGCGCAGAGGTACCCTCTGCACCGGCCATCTCGAATATGCGCCGCGTGTAGTATATGAGCGCGTTAATGCCGGAGAGCTGGTTGAAGGCAGCGATCGCGAAAGCGAGCAGGATGGATTTGCGGTACTTGTGCTGAAAGAAACGTTCGCCCAAGCCCTTCTTGGCACGGGTCAGCGACAGCTGAATCGCCTTGACTTCCTGCACGATGCCAGTGCCGTCGGTGCCTACGGTACGAAGGACTAGAACGGCTTCGATAAGCCGCTCGTTGGCGATCAGCCAGCGCGGGCTCAGCGGGTTGGTAAATAGCAGCAGCGTGAAGGCCAGTGCCGGCGCAGCCTCTACGCCGAACATCCACCGCCACTCTGCGGCGCCCAGACCCATTCCTGCGATCAGGTAGTTGGAGAGGTATGCCAGGAGGATGCCCAAGACGATGTTGAGCTGCACCATCGCCACCAGGCGCCCTCTGAACCTGGCGGGAGCGATTTCGGCGACGTACATGGGTGCAACGACAGAAGCCCCGCCAACTGCCAATCCGCCGATGAAGCGAAACATGATGAAGGACCACGCATCCCATGCCAGTGCGCTGCCGAGCGCGCTTGTCAGGTAGAACAGTCCCAGCCACATGAGCACCAGCCGCCGGCCATGCCGATCTGCGGGCTTGGCAAACATGACGGCGCCGACAATCGTGCCGACGAGGGCGCTGGCGACCAGGAATCCGTGCCAAAACGTGCTGTTAGCAAGCAGTCCACCGCTGAAGATTCTGGCCATGTACTCATAGTCCGCAGCAAAGAGGCTCTGCAGTGTCCCCTCAGCGCCGGAAATCACGGCGGTATCAAATCCAAAGAGAAGGCCTCCCAATGCGGCTACGAAGGAGGCGGAAAGCAGCCTGCGATTCATGTTGATATATCACGACTTTGATCTGCGATTCCCCGTCTGGTGATCCATGAGATTGCACCGGTAAGGCTGCGAACGGTATGGTAGGGGCTTTTCCACTGCTCACCCTTGGGCATGACTTCTTGTTTAGGTCGTGTGTCAATTCCGGCCCAATAGCAGCTGCCATAGGTTGGATCCACCAGGTATGACTTAATGTAGATCCAGAGGTGGCAAAGGCGCTCGGCGTACCATTTCCCCTTTTCAGGAAACAGGTCTGACATCTGAACTAGCGAGAAAAGCCCCTCAAACTGCGCCCACCAGACTTTGGCATCAGAAATGATTGCGCATTCTTCACCCCGGTAGAAGCCTTGCTTGTAGAATCCGCCCCGCTCGTTGTCCCAGCCATGAGCCAGTGCGTGATCAACCATCGACTGTGCGATGGTCCTGGTGGCAGCGCTGCATTTACCCAGCATACCGTCGGCGTCAAGGAGCAGGTGGGCAGTCTCGACATCGTGACCGAAGGAGACGTGGTCCAGTTCATAGTCCCGGGTTTGGGCGTAGGATACTGGTGTCCAGTCTCGGGTGAAGAATAGGCGCAGATAGCGACCCTTCTCCGTCATCGTGTCGCGAATGAGTCGCAAGAGTTCGGATATCCTGAGCCTCACCAGCGAGTCTGGCCAGACCCTGTGCAACTCGACGAAGGCCTCTAACAGGTGGATGCTGCTATTCTGGTCCTTGGGTGGAAACTTGCCGTACCCCGCCTGAAGCGGCACCCCGCTTGGCCGCACGAACTGAAAGTAGCCTTCGTATTCAGGGTCATGACTGCACTTTTCCAGCCAATGGAATGCTTCTTGCGCCAAGTTCAGCGCTTTCTCGCTCCTGGTTAGCTGATAGTAGGCCGCGAGTCCAAAAATCCCAAACGCGGTGCCGTAGGCGGTCTTGATGCCATTGCCGATAGGCGCGCCTGAACGCGTCAAGAGCTCCCTGAATCCGCCGCTGGGCTGATCCCAATGCCTCATCAGTTGCGCCAGGCCGTGTGCTGCCATGGGCAGGAATTCTTGGCACTTTTCGGGATAAAGACGTGCCACCGTAGACAGCGTCCAGAGGTGCCGCGCCTGCGTCACTATCATCTTGTGCTGGCGTCCGGTGGATTCGAACCGGTGGTTGAAGTCAGTCAGATAGCCACCAAACTCCAGGTCTACCGCGCGTGGGTACCATGCACCCAGCACCTTATCAAACAAGGTCGCCTCCAGCACGTCGGCAAACGCTCTGCCCTCTACAGTGTCCATGGCCCACCATTCTTGCTTGGCGATAGACCGGCATTTTCCGCCTTTCGCTGTCACAACTTCCCCAGCGTATCACTTACAGCCCGCGCGTAAGGTAGTGATCAGCAGCCATTGGCCTCCAGGCAACGCCAGCGGTTCCAGTGTCCCTCTCCTTCAGCGCAGAGCACCAGCGCCTGGCGCAGCAATACGGAGCCAGGTTAGCCCACAGAGATTTCGCTGACGACGCATGGGACAACGGGGTTGTTTGCTCGATACAGGTCCGTCGTGCTGACGGCCTGATTGGTTCTCCATACGTGGCGTTAGTGCCCTTAGCAAGAGGCGCTACCCCGCTAGGATGGAGCCACCGGGGTCAATTCACGCTTCAACCTCGAGGCCATTTTCAATTAGCATCACGGCGCACTTGGCATCCCGTGTGGGCTGTGAAGATCGAATTCCTTTTTTCCGGCAAGGATGGCTTCCGATTCTGGCAGCATTCGCTGGACACCCGGACTGCATTCAGCGAAGAGGCCCACCTGTGCGGTTGAGGCTTAGTCCAGGATGAAGACGGCTGGATTTACGGCGTCTTGCGCACCGGGATAAGAGGTAGTTTGCGTTGCACGCTGGAAGGCGTAGTGCCCGATGCGGCACCGCGCGTACCAACAGCCTGAGTACGCGGCAAGGCCAGCCAAATCTCAATTTGAATTCCCAATAACATCTAGATGAGGCACCACAACCCGAAATTGCTGGCGGGGGGTGATTCGAATGTGCGAATCCGCAAGGCAGCATTTACAACTCTGGCAAGGGCTGCGGCGTCGGTTGCGACTGCCTAGGCCAGGATTCTTTTCTGGTTGCTGCCGCCGAAGAAAATTTGGGGAATTATATACGAAAGTAACCACGCGCCATCTAGAAAACTCGGCATCTACACACCCCGCAAATCTCCTTGGCACAACTATTCGGAGTAAGGCGCCAGTTTCGAGACGCCCGCGACCACCAGCGCATCGACGACCTCCTGCCATTTCGCCAATAGCCCGGCATCGACTGCAACGGAGCGCATCTCGATTAGCCAATCTGGCAGAAACCATGTTCCGCGAGCTATACGGGCAGTGTCTGCGAGCACAAGTGTGGCCAGCCAAGGCAGTCCTGTCTGGACTTGGTCCTCCGGTTCAAGTTCACGGATGAAGCCAATAAGTTGGTCGATGCAGTCTGCTCGTCCTGCTGCGCGAATCAGCCATGATTCGACCTCAGATTTCAATGAATTAGGCTCCCACCACACTATGGGCTCATCCTGAATCTCCCGGTAGAGGTAAGCGATCTCATGGGCGGAATTGGGCAAGAGGGCAGCGAGTGTGCGATCACCCTCAAAATGATCTTGAAACGGAGCATGCCCGGACTCTTCCAATGCCAGCACGTGACGAACGACATCCGGCCACATCCGCCGCGCCGTGGCTGCCCGGTTCTGTGTCTCTTCTGCTGCTGCCGACAACGCGCGCAACAAGGCACCGAGCAAGGCCGAGTTGTTTGCGTAAGCATCAATGTGAGCGTAGACGGCTGTATCGTCACCATGTTCAGCCAGCGTGAGCAGAGCGCGCGCGGACGCTAGAATCTGCGAGTACTTTTCATCCATTCCGCTAAAGTCGCGACTAAGCAAAGACCGCTGCTGCGCATCTAGGATAGCGAGAAGCAAGGTATGCGCCCGATGTTTAACGCAAATGTCTCTTGATGCGGCAGGTGCGAGTGCTCTAATTGCCGCGTCTAGGCGTCCCACCAGTATAGATTTGCCGTCAGTGGCAACCAGCGTTTTCTCAATGTTTTTCTGGCTCTTCCCCTAATCAGATGGGTGCAATGTTGTATTCAACGGGAAACGATATGAGATGATGCGGATTCATACCCGCTTCTTGTCTGTTTCAAGGCCATCATCACGATGGCGCACACGTTTTCTAACCCCAGCAACGATATGTCGCAACTAAAGAAAGACATCGGTTGCCTCTTGGGCGTCCAGGCTCCCTGGAAGGTTTCCGAGGTGACGTTTGCGCATGAGGCGCAAGAAGTCCGGATTCATGTAGCTTGCGAGGACGGCCATCAGCTGTCTTGTCCGGAGTGCGGCTCGGCGTCTCCGGGCTACGACCACCGTCGCCGGCAATGGCGACACCTGGACCTGTGCGAGTATCGCACCATGGTGGTTGCGGAGCTCCCCCGCGTGGAATGTTCGGAGCATGGAGTGCGCACCGTGCCTGTTCCATGGGCGGAACCTATGTCACGGTTCACTGCAGGGTTTGAGACGCTGGTGATTGATTGGCTGCAGGAGGCGAGTGTGTCGGCGGTGTCTCGTCTGATGGGGGTGAGCTGGAATGCGATAGACGGGATCATGCAGCGTGCGGTGCAACGAGGCCTTGCGTGGAGGAAGGAACGGAATGTTGCCCATATTGGCGTGGATGAGACCTCTTTTCGCAAGCGCCATGCGTATGTCACCATTGTTTCGGATGCGAAGGCGGGTACGGTGCTGCATGTGGGCGAAGACCGTAAGAAAGAAACACTTACGCGTTGGTATGCTGGGCTCACTTTGGAGCAGCTGGAGGGCATCGAGAGTGTCAGCATGGACATGTGGCCGGCCTACATCAACGCCACGCTGGAGCATGTGCCAGAGGCGCAACGGAAGGTGGCCTTTGACAAATTCCACGTGGTGAAATGTCTGGGAACTGCCGTGGACAAGGTTCGGCGCCAGGAGCACCGGGCATTGATGAAGGAAGGCTTGGAAGACCTCAAGGGAACCAAGTATGATTGGTTGACTCACCCGGCCAACATGTCTGCTAAGCAGAAGGCGCGCTTCCAGCAGTTGCGTACCAGCACGTTGAAGACGGCCCGCGCGTGGGCTATCAAGGAAATGGCCCTGCAGTTGTGGCACTATGTCCACCGCACATGGGCGCGTAAGGGTTGGGAGCGATGGTTGTCGTGGGCCATGCGGTGTCGGCTGGAACCGGTCAAGGCAGCCGCCAGAACCATCAAAACACACCTGTGGGGTATCCTCAATGCGATCATCCTGAAGGTGAGCAATGGCCCTGCGGAAGGCATCAACAGCCGGATCAAAACAATCAAAGTGCGCAGTAGGGGCTTCCGCAACAAACGGCGGTTTGCTAACGCCATTTACTTTCACCTCGGAGGCCTGGATCTTTACCCCGAAAGCGTCCGCAGGTGAGCTTACCCACTAAAAAAGGGGTAGAGCCGTTTTTCTTAGGCACGATCACACTGCGTCTTCGAGTCGCTGGATCCCACGGACCGAGTATACAGTCGTGCATTGTTTCGGCAGCGATGTGCAGTCCCACGTCATGGTGGCAGCGTCCTTGCTCAACGCACGGCGTCTGCCAAACGTGATCCAAGCCACGCGCAAGGTAAAGTCTCACTTCGTTGGCGGCGGCTCGGGCAAGTCTGAGGCCTGCTATAGCAATACGCTCTGAGGCCGTCCATTCGAGTTCTTTGCCGATGGCGGCTCGAAGCACACGGGTCAGTCTGCTTACTGCGCTACGGTGCTTCTTCGTCCATCCTTTGGTTTTGTCTATGGCGGCTCGAAGCGGAGCGGCGGCGGGGAGGAGTAGCAGCGGGATGGTTCGAGCCGCGCTACGGTCGGCACCATATTCGAACACGGAAAGCTCGAATTCGTACTGTGACCTCCCCGCCTCCCCTTGGCCAACGCGAATAACAGTGTCGGCGGCAAAGAAAAGTGCCTCCTTAGAGAGATTGGCGCCGTGCAGGATGTGAGCTTCAAGCGCCGCGGCTGCAACCAAGGCCGGTACATCCCATGGTCTTTGGACACTCAGAGATGGTGGGTTCTCAAGGAGACGACGAGCCGTGGCTATGTCGGCAGCCAACTCGTCGGTGCCGAAGGAATCTGCGCACTGCTTATTGGGCTTGCGGGAGTATCGGGCGAGCAAGCTAAACACCTGTTTCCCGCGTTCCAGATCCTCATTGCTGTCTTGTAACGCCTGTACGACATCCTCGGGTGGCGTGGCTGTGATCTGCAAACCGTCTGGAGTCACCTGAGGCTGGTACCTGTTGCGATCAAGGCTGCTTGCCCAGGCACGTACTTGAGTTATCTGCTGATGAATCGACTCTGTTGCATCTGCCTCTGCTTCCGTAGGCTTATGGTTTCGCGCTGGCTTAGTGTGTCGACGCGCGTTTGCAATGAGCTTCTCACCGAGCGCGCGTAGCTCGGTGGCGCGTTCGGCATTGGCACGCACAACCATGAACATGGCTGCCTCGCGCAATGACCAGGTCCGGCGCTCCGGTGCTACAAGGCCTTCAGAGCTAGCTTTTAAGGGCGAAAACTCTGTTGCTACACGCACAAACTCGTAATTCCAGATAAGCGGTTCAGTGAGGTAGGGATCCAGCATACGGCCTGCGTTTTCAAGATGCCTCACGAGAAGTCCAACGACGAGGCTGACCATAGCGAGGCTTTCACATCCATCGAGCAGTATTGAGACAATGTTTCTGATCGGAGTACCATGCCCGACTAGTTGGTCGCACACTCGCTCCAGTGCCTGTAGGGCGCTGAAGCAGGGACTTGGTCCGACTCCCGAGCCGCGGTACCAGCGCCAAACGTGGTCATCACCCAAGTACAGTCGGCTGTCACCAGTGAGCCCAAGTTCTGTCTGGTACAAGCCGGCATCATCACCTTCGTGCGGTCGCTCACTCCGATGTAGACGGGCGAGTGTTCGCACGCGAATGCGCGTGGCATGGTTGAGTAAGCGATTGAGCACTTTGACACCGCCACGGAAATCCTTCCGAAACAGCGGCATGAACGGGCCGCGGTACCAGGCAGCAAGCGGGACTGATCCTATGCTTCGAGCTGTGTGGGAGCGGATCCCATCCTCGTAGACCCTATAGCCGTTTATCTCGTCATTGAGGTAGTACGCCTCAGTCAGCTGAGCAAGCAACCCCCGGCCATAGCTGGCAAGCGCAAGGCCTGAGAAGAGCTCCTCCACAGCAGGAGCAAGCCTAGATGGAGCGTCCTGCGCGACGCGGCGAAGGATTGCTTCGCCTTCGCTGCCCAAATCCGGACCCAGTAGCGACAGCAGTTCCAGGTTAAGCGGTGACGTAACTTCGATGGGGATGTCGCGGCGCACACTACGACGACTTCGGCATGCTGTTATTGACGGCGGATACATATTCCTGATCCGGCGCCGTTGTTCGATTTCCTCACGAGTGGGCGTGGCTCCATTGGCTTGTTCTTCTGCTTGGCGACGGTCAGCGGCAGCACACACATCAACGAGGCGCTCGCGAAGCCAGATGCGCAACGGATGACCGGCGGCAGTATTCGCAAAGACGTGTGCGTGGAGCCATTCTCGCAAAAGATCTTGCGCGCACTTGCCAAAACGCCATGGGATGCGGTCTTCAAGCAACAGCTCTACGATCGGTTCGATGGCGTTTACATCGACAATGCTGTTATCGCCGCGGAGCCGCTGCTTGACCAAGCGGGAAAGCCGTTGCAGGCCAGCCGCGCTTTCGGTATGCAGCTCAGGCCACGCGTCCCGGAGCACTGGGCCAGGACTCCCGATTGTGAGCAAGGCTTCGCCAGGCACGTCGCCCCAGCGAGCACCATGACCTGCCTTGACAAGCTCGTCGAATGACGCTTGCAACACAGCGAGCCTACCCCGCAACGGAGTAACGGCTGTATCGGGCTGCGCCAACAACGCTTGACACGCGAGTCTTGCAGCCGCAAGCGACCAGCGTGGAGCTCCAACCTTCATGATTTTCGCAGCCGGAGCCCTGTCCGCCAGCAGGAGGCGGGCGACCGCATAGCGGCGCACCTCGTCGTGTGCGAACTCGGGACCGATGATGAATGGGTTGTCAGGTGATGTCCGTAGCAACCCGTCGCGACGCAATCCAGCAAGGGCAGCGGTGTCGAGTCCGCTGTTGACATCAAGCCTTTCGTCGCCGTCGACATCGCGCAACGCGAGATCGGCTAACTTAAGTAGCACGATTTCCCTCGCATCTGGTGCCCCCCTGCCAGACATCTCGCGCCGACGGACCAGCCTGGACCATACTTCGCGCATCGCATCCGCATCGCTTATCGGAACATCGTGGACACCGCTGCGAACGAGCAGATCGACCACGACAAGCCGGCGCAGGAGCTCACGCGACTGCGGGTTGGCATTGAGCTTACGCAACTCCGTGAAGGTCTCGACAAATTCGTCTATCTCAGCGTCGGTTAGCGGGGCCACCACATACTCCGTGACATGGTCCCCAAAGTGCTCCTTGAGTGTGTCTTGCACAACTTGCTTGCTGTCGACTGACGTGACGGCGACTACCTTCACGTCGCTTCCGCGAGCAGCATCAACCAAATAGCGGAAGGCGCCGTCCATGCCTTCAGCTACGGCGTCTGCGCCGTCAACGATGAGCATGCGTAGCGGCGCACTCAGTTCACGCAGAATTTCCGAAAGCGAGCAACCTAGTATGGCCTCGAAATCGCCCCACAGCTTGGGGATGTGCCGCAAGTTGATGCACAATGCCTGTACGTTGTCTGGGTCTGCCTTGGCAGCAGCGGTGAAACCCAATAGCACAAGTGCGCTCTTGCCTACACCGGACTCCCCGCTCACGACGACTCCCTTTGCGTCCGTCACCATTGCAGCCAGCTGCGCCGCCGCCTCGCTGCGATCAAGGCGCACACGGCGATCTCCTTCGTTCTCGGAGATTTCGTTGCGTACCGACGCCAGCCCGCTGTGATGCAGATGGTCGAGCACCTTCCACCCCTGTCGGTGGCGCCGAGCAGCCAAGTCAAGTGCATCATGCACGGCGCGTTTCAACAGTTTGAGATTTACAGTTGCAGCATTCGGCGCATACTCACTGGCAAGGGTGGCAAGCCGGTCGCGGAGACGCAACGCCCCATCAAGATCATTACCTCGCGCGACCGGGATCAGGCTATTCGCCACGCCTGGCCAATCCGCCTCGTCTGGAGGCTCGAATCTCGGCATAGAGACGGTAAGACTCGCAAGTAACTGCCACGTGCGCAGTTGTACTGTTGTTGCGTCGGCTTCAGCCATGCCAAGGTCGCTGAGCGAAAGCTTCACCAGTTTCTCTAAATGCTCGAGCCTCTGTCGGACATCTTGACGGAACGTGTTGGGCGTGCGGACAAGCTTGAAGAAGCCGGGCGCATCCATCTGGACTGCGGCATGGCTGGCCAACGTCGCAAGTTGCTCGGTGTGGCGCTGTGGTCCCGCAACGACGAGGCCCAACCGGTATTCCGGTCCGTCCGCTGGCGCATTGATTACAGCACGGACGAAAGCAAGGATAAGCTTGCGCGTCGACTCGTCGCTCTGCACTATCTTCGGTTTACGCCGAACCGCGAGCGCGAGCACCAACGATGGTTCTGACTCGTCAGGGCATGCCGCGTAAACGACGAGGTCGTCGACCGGATGGTCTGGAGCCTGCTGGAATGCGACGCTCACCACGCGGCGTCCATCGCCAATTTCGAACGTACCGTCGCCGACAAGTAGATGGGCAAGGAATTTTACCGCCACCCTTCGCTCGAAAGTCACGCCGCCACCCCCTGTTGCATAGGGGTTCACGCCAGCGCCGCTGCGGTCTTCCTCCAGACCGCTCGCCTCCTCTGGGACAGCTTCACTCATCTGAACACGATCTATCTCTGTAGAACTGCATGCAAGGCCCAGCAGTGACTCGCCAGACTATTGTTGGCGACCGCGTGGACGCTCTCCACCAATCAGCAAGCAATGGTGAGGGTCAGGCGCCAGCTTTCTATTGGAAGCTCTGAAAATACTACACTCCTGTCGCACGCATTTCCGCTCACAGCTGCTACGTCGGACGCGCGCGCATAGGTTAACGAGTATCCGTAATATAGAGCGTCAGCCTCGAATTCAGGGCCTCCTTAGATCGAAGCAAAGACGCATGCTGTACAACTGGCTACCGGGAGTATGAAGCCCAAGGGCACCAACCAAGAGGATTGATCAGTTTGAGCCAGCAGGAATCGACGATGGCGCAAGACGCTAGCAAACTCGCCCCTGGTGACGTGGTCGAAGGCTTTGAAGCGACCGAGCTCATCGAAATCCATCGGATCGTCCCGTTCGGCGGCAAGACGCTCGTTGAGGGAGTTGGGCTTCAGTCGAAACGGATGGTAAAGCGTCCTCTGGCCGCGGATGAATTCGCAGCGCTTGTCAAGGTTCGTAGTCAACGGCGCGCCTTTGATGGTGACGCCGAGCTTTTCCTTCTCGGCGCCGAGGCAGAGCGCATCCGCATCGCGCACCAGTTCGACCCTCTCTTCGCAGTCAACTCCAGCATTGTTGACCCACTGCCCCACCAGGTCGAGGCGGTCTATCGCTACCTTCTTCCCCTGCCGAGAATCCGTTTCCTGCTCGCTGACGACACGGGGGCAGGCAAAACGATTATGGCCGGGCTCTTGATCAAGGAGTTGCTCTTCCGTGGAGTCATTCAGAAGGTTCTCATCATCACACCAGGCGGTCTGACGAAGCAGTGGGCGGAAGAAGAGCTACAGGAGAAGTTCGGCCTCTACGCGCGGCTGGTAAACGGAGCGTCCTTTAAGGCCGAGCCCGGCCAATTCTCACGCTACGAAGAAGGCATCTTCGTTACGTCCGTCGATTTCCTTGCGCGGAATGAAGGAGGCCTCAAGGCTGTCTCCGCAACGCAGTGGGACCTCGTAGTAGTCGACGAAGCGCACAAGCTCTCGGCATATGAGTATGGCACGAAGCTGGAAGAGAGCGGACGATACAAGGCAGTCAAGGCGCTCACCGGCAAGACCGACCACCTGCTTTTCCTCACCGCGACTCCGCACCGGGGAAGAAAGGACACCTTCCGCCGGCTACTTCTGCTTCTGGATGAAGATCTTTTTCAGAAGGATGAGCATGTTGCCGACCGAATACGGCAGCAGGCAGCGCCGCACGATACAGCCGTCGGAGAGGACTTCGAGGCCGAACGCCCGATCAGCAAGGCGAGGAATCGATTCTTCCTCCGTCGCCTGAAGGAGGAGATGGTTGATTGGGACGGCCAGGCGCTCTTCAAGAACCGCCATACCAAGACAACAGGTTACAAACTTACGCCGGAGGAAAAGACCCTCTACGACGAGGTTACGCGTTACGTCCGTTCGAAGCGCAAGGAGGCCAAGGCGAAGAAGAACCGGAACGTCGAGTTAACCCTCATGGTCATGCAGCGCCGTCTGGCCAGCAGCCTCTACGCTATCACGAGGACGCTGGATCGTCGGCTGCAGGCCCTTACGGAGGTTCTCTTGATACTCAGAGATCCAAGTCGTTCAGAGGCAGAGAAGAAACGATTGTTCCGGCGCGAACTCGATCCCAGCGATCCGCGCGACATCACGGAATATGAGGATCTGGCCGACGAGGAACGAGAGCGTATCGACCAACGGATCTTCCGCCAGGTTTTGACGGATGATCCGGCCAAAGTTGAGGAGGAACGCGACGAAGTCGAGCGGCTCTTTCAACTTGCCGATAGCATGAAGAACCATAAGGAAGCGAAGTTCGGTGAGCTTCTCGCCGTCCTGGATTCCTCCGACATCATTCGCGCGGATGATGAAAAGCTACTGATCTTCACTGAACACCGGGATACGCTCGACAGCCTTGTCCAGCGCCTTGAGGAAAAGGGCTACACCGTTGCCACGATTCATGGCGGCATGGATGTGGATACGCGCAAGCAAGCGCAGCGCCAGTTTCGCATACGGGCGAAAATCATGGTGGCGACCGATGCCGCAGGCGAAGGCATCAACCTCCAGTTCTGCCGCTATCTGATCAACTGGGACCTCCCATGGAACCCCAACAGACTCGAACAGCGGATGGGGCGCATCCATCGGTACGGCCAGGCGGATGATGTGTGGGTATACAATCTGGTCGCCCAGAACACTCGGGAGGGGTCGGTTCTGGAGCGCGTCCTCTTGAAGATGGACGTAATGCGAGAGCAGATGGGGTCCGACCGGGTATACGACGTGATCGACGAGTGGCTGGAAGGTGTGCCCCTCGTTCGGCTCATCGAGCAAGCCATTGATTCGGATGATGAAGCGGATAGTTCACGAACAACTGAATTGGCTCTGACATCTGCATCGAACGAAAGGGCGGAGCAGCTCATAGACTTGCAGAAGAAGGCCTCGCTGGCCTCACGCCTCGACTTGCGGTCCGCCTGCGAACTGCGCGACGCATCGGATGAGCGCCGACTTCAGCCTCTGTTCATACAGCGATTCTTCGAGCGAGCGTGGACGGCGTGTGGAGGGACTATCCGCACTGACGATCATTTCCCGGTTTGGCACATCGGTGCCACCCCCACTGCAATCCTCGAGCTCGCTCGGGAGCGGCGGCAGGCCCTACCCGAGAAGTACGACGTTCCCTTAGTATTCGATAAGCAACTTGTCAGCGTCGCCAGCAAAGTGCGTGTGCCGGAGCGGACGAAGCTTATGGGACCAGGACATCCTCTGTTCAGTGCTCTGATCGCGTGGACGATTAGCGAAGCGCGCCAGTCCTTCGCCAGAGGGGCAACGCTCGTGGACCCCAATATCGCCAAGCCACAGCGGATCTGGCTGGTCCGCTCGATCATCGAAGATGGACAGCGGCAGCGGCGCCAGGATCATCGCAAGCCGACGGCCCACGAGCGGTTGGATGTCATCGTGTACGACCACATGGGCTTCCGCACGACCTCACCCTCATACCTTCTGAACTGCACCGCGCCAGAGGCAGGCTTCCCGATTCCCAACATAGCGCCAAGGCCCACCGACGAGATTCAGATATGGGCCTATGAGCAGATCACCGAGCGCCAACTTGGCGACGTGAAAGCCATTCGATCTGTGGAGTGCGACCTGCGCCGGGAGTATCTGAACACGGCCTTCACGGATCTTATCCTTGAGTTGCAGGGGGAGCTGAACGACCTTCAACACGCCCATCTCTTCGGCGATGACAATGCAGAGGAACGTGAACGCCTTCATCAGCGAATTGAGGGGCTAAATGCCCGGAAGGCAGAACGGCTGAACGAGTTGGAGCTCATGATGATGCTGTGCGCCAACCTTCCCGATCTCTTGACGGAGGCCATGATTGCTACGATCCCCGTGACGTCGCTGGAGAGCGACGGCAAAGCACCGTCCAAAGGGTTCCCGATGCGCCGGGACGACGAGGTCGAGGCCATCGCCATGGATGTGACCCTGGGCTACGAGCGCAGTCGAGGGTGGTCGCCCACAGACGTTAGCCGTGACGGAGAGCACTATGACGTTCGGTCTGAGGGACCTGGTGGCGAAAAACGATTCATCGAGGTCAAGGGCCGGGCACAGTCCGGCGCCATCATCCTGACGGGGCCCGAGTTGGACAGGCTGCGCCAACTTGGCGAGCGGGCTTGGCTTTACGTCATTACCTTCTGCAAGGGCGAGCGGCCAAAGTTGCACGTCATCCAGAATCCGGTCTCGAAGCTTAATCCCGAGATGATGTATCGACAGATTCAGTTCTTTGTCACCGAAGACGACTGGGCGCAACAGGGGCAACAAGTTGAGCTGCCAGGGGAGCCTGAGGAGCGAGGCACATGAACCAAGGAACTGAGTTCAGGTGGGATGATGGCCTCGCGGGGCCTGCGAGACGTATAGCAGCACTGAACAATACTCCGATCCGAGTTCTGGCTGGTCCCGGAACGGGCAAGACGTTTGCACTAATGCGGCGCGTTGCGCGCCTGCTACAGGACGGCTCGACCGCAAAGCGAATTCTGGTCTGCACCTTTACGCGAACGGCCGCCCGGGACCTTGATGAGGAGTTGGCTGGTCTGGGTGTAAAGGGTGTGGATGCGGTGCGTGCCGGAACTCTGCATGCCTTCTGTTTCGGTCTGTTGGGGAAAACCGAGGTTCTCGAAGCCACCGGCCGCGCTCCGCGCCCTCTCCTAGCCTTCGAGGAGCGTTTCTTGCTCGAAGACCTGAGCGGTGAAGGTTTCGGAGGCATACGTGATCGGAAACGCCATCTTAAGGCATTTCAAGCGGCTTGGGCACGTCTTCAATCCGAGACACCTGGTTGGCCGGAAGACGCCATTGACGAGGCCTTTGACAGGGAGCTCGTTGGATGGCTTCGGTTCCACCAGGCCATGCTAATTGGAGAACTCGTACCGGAGACGCTTCGATATCTGCAGGAGAATCCGGCGTCACCGTATCGCGGAATGTTTGAGCATGTGCTCGTTGACGAGTACCAGGACCTCAACCGGGCGGAACAGGATCTTTTGGACTTGCTTGCCGAAAAAGGACAGCTCGTTGTGATCGGGGACGAGGATCAATCCATCTATTCCTTCAAGTTTGCCCACCCGGAAGGAATTGCCACTTTTGACAAATCACATCCTAAGACCCACGACGTGGAACTTGACGTGTGTCGCCGGTGCCCCCGACGTGTGGTCAAGCTGGCGAACGCGTTGATTGGTAACAATCAGCGTAGAACACCGCGTACGCTCACGCCGAGGCGGGCAAATCCCAATGGCGAAGTGCTCGTACTTCAGTGGAACAGTATGGAAGACGAGGCCCACGGCATCGCAGAGATCGTTCGGTCTCGAATTCAGAGCCAAGAGGTGATACCCGGCCAAGTTCTTGTCCTGGCTCCGCGTCGCCAGTTCGGTTACGCGGTCCGCGACGCACTCAATGCCCTCGGAGTCTACGCCCACAGCTTTTTCCACGAGCAGGCGCTCGACAAGGACCTTGCTCAAGAGGCATTCACGCTTCTTACCCTACTGGCAAATCCAGAGGATCGTGTAGCGCTGCGCTGTTGGTGCGGTTTCGGTAGCCCTTCTCTTCTAAGTAGCGCATGGAAGCGGCTGCGGAATCACTGTGAGCGGTACGGAGAAGAGCCTCGCATGGCCTTGGAGCGCCTTGCATCGGGCAGCTTTACCATCCCCTATTCAGGCCCGCTCGTGGAGCGATTCCGAGCGCTGCAGGCACGTCTTGGAGAGCTAGAAACCGTCCGAGGCCAAGCGCTTGTGGATGCCCTTTTCCCTGGAAACGGCGACTGGGTAAGCTCTATTCGCTCCATATCATCTAAAATCGAAGGGGACGATTTCGATGCACAGGAGCTTCGAGAATGGCTCCGCACTGGCATCACGCAGCCCGAGTTGCCGACCGACGTTGACTACGTCCGCGTCATGAGCTTTTACAAGTCGAAGGGTCTAACGGCCGATTTTGTGGTGGTGGTCGGATGTATCAACGGGCTTGTCCCGACGCGAACCCAGGGCACACCGGCCGAAAAGGCGGCATCGCTGGAGGAACAGAGACGCCTCTTCTACGTGGCCATCACAAGAACGAGACGCGCTCTCGTTCTGTCGAGCGTGACGCGGTTGCCGCGAAATCTGGCTCATAAAATGGGAGCGCAGGTTCGGGGACGGAATAGGATCTACGCCTCCACCATCGCGTCGAAGTTTCTCCATGAACTTGGCCCTTCGCGGCCCCGCGCCGTATCGGGAAGTACTATCGTCGAAGGAGTTTTACCGTGAGCGGACAACGAAACAATAATGGCGACTGCCCGCGGCTGATCGAGGTGGCGCTTCCCGTACGGGAGATCTCTGCTGAGAGCGTGCGCGACAAGAACATTCATCACGCTCACATCAGCCATTTGCATATCTGGTGGGCGCGCCGACCTTTGCCGGTATCACGTGCCGTGGTTTTTGCTTCACTCGTACCTGATCCCGACGATCCGCAGTGTCCGGCCGACTTCCGTGCGGCTGTGGAACGGCATCTCAAGACGCATGTGCCGAAGAATCTAAAGCACTATTGTCGTGGCCGAGTGATACATCGTGACGAGGACCCGTATCGCCCATACGTTGGTATCCGAGACACGTTGCGGGTTCGCCTCCTGATGTTCATCGCAAAGTGGTCGCCGGAGTCGCTGGAATTCGGCGCCGGAAAGCGCAAGAGCCCGGCTCCGCCAAAGCAGCTGCTAGACGACCGCTCGCTGGTGAAGTGGGAAACGTCCGATCCAGACAACGTTCAGGGATTGGCGGTTCTTCAAATTGCCCGCGACCTCGTACGCATCGCTCACAATGGTGCAACGCCTACTATGGTCGATCCTTTCGCAGGCGGTGGCGCGATTCCACTCGAAGCAGGCCGACTCGGCTGCCGCGCCATCGCGAACGATTACAACCCGGTCGCGCATCTGATCCTGCGGGCCACCTGCGAATTCCCACAGAAATACGGCAGGCCTGGGACAAGAATGGCGATCGCCGAGGAATTCGGATTGCTCGTCAAGCGTGACATTCCCGTTCCGAATGTCCTTGTCCACGACTTCGAGTATTGGGCGAACTGGGTTCTGGGCCGGGTGCGGCAGAAGATCGAACATCTGTATCCTGCGGGTAAGGATGGCCGGCCAGTCCTTGCGTACCTATGGGCGAGGACGACTCCCTGCTCCAATCCTTCGTGCCAGGGGCAGATTCCATTGCTGCGCAGCCTTGCCGTGCGCAGTAAGGCACCAAAGGTTGCGCTCACACTTGATGTTGATCGGCAGCAAAAGAGAATCTCATTCTGTATTGCTAAGGGCGATGCGATTGCCAGAATGCAAGGGACCAAGCGCGCAAGAGGGCCTGCGATCTGCCCATACTGTGACCAGCCCACATCTGAAAAAGAGATTCGCGCGGCCGGTCGTGATGGTCGAATGGGCGAGCAGATGGTTTGCGCTGTCGTACAAGGGACGGCTGGAAAAGACTACCGGGCAGTGGAAGACATCGACTTGGATGGATTCGCTATTGCGGGGACCATTGAGGTTGAGTCTCCAAGCGAACGCATCCCTGAGAAGCAGTGGAATGTGAAAACTTGGCTGTACGGAATGAACACATGGGGGGCTTTGTTCAATCGGCGCCAGCTCGTGGCCATGCAGACTTTTGTTGCCTCCCTACATGAAGCATTGGAGGTGATGGAGCAGGCGATCCCCGACAAGAACTATCGCCTTGCGCTCGGGCTATATCTCGGGCTGTGGCTGGACAGGGTGGCTGTGTTCAATAACAGCTTTACGCGCTGGCGGTCCAGCCATCAAAAGAGCGAGACACCATTCGGAGGACAGGCCATTCCTATGATCTGGGATTACACGGAAGTCAATCCACTCGCCAGCAGCTCTGGCACCGCATCCACACAACTTCGGTACATGCTCAAAGTTATCGAACGCGAGCGGACAGCCAACGGATCAAGCATCACAGAGCCGACCGTCCTCCTTGGCAATGCCGCGTCACTACCGCTTGGATCGGACATTGCCCACTGCGTCGTGACCGATCCTCCTTACGACGATGCCATTGCCTATGGCGACCTATCAGATTTTTTCTATGTCTGGCTCAAGCGAAGCGTGGGATCGTTGTTTCCCGAAGTATTTGCCACGCCCTTGACGCCGAAGGCGGACGAAGCTACGAGTCTAAGGCACCGGCATGATGGTTCGCTGGAACGTGCCCGCATCCACTATCGACGACTTCTCAAGGAAAGTTTCAGCGAAGCGCTGCGCCTTGTTCGAGAGCCCAAGCTCGTAACGGTCATGTTTGCGCACCAGTCCACCAATGCCTGGACGGCTCTGATTTCGGCTCTGTTTGAAGCGGGACTTTCGCCCAACGCTACTTGGCCGATTGCAACCGAAATGCCGAAGACGGCCTTGGCTTTGGGGACCGCTTCCTTGGAGACATCGGTTACAGTTGCCTGCCGGCCTCGTGCTGTTGGGAGCGCTGTTTCGTTCAAACAAGTTCGGAACGAAATCGCGGACGTCGTGCGGCACTCCGTAAAGCGCTTCTGGTCCTACGGCTTTAGAGGCGCCGACCTCATCGTCGCCTGCTATGGCCCTGCAGTGGGTGTCTTCGGCAAGTACGAGCGCGTGGAAAAAGCGGACGGAACGCCGATTGGCATTCCTGAGTTACTGGACCTCGCCAAGCAGGCAGCCCGCGACGCCATTGCAGGCGAGTTTCGCGGAGACAATCTTTCAACGCTCTACTACGTATGGGCAAACCTCTACGGCGCGACGGAGCAGGCATGGGACGATGCCCGGTTGGTAGTGCAAATCGGGGGCGACCAAGACAACGCCATGGAAGTAGCCCGAGGGCACGGGCTTTTCGTAGTAGATGGACCCAAGTGCCGCCTTGCCGTACTTGGGGACCGTGCTGATCGCGCGGGCCTTGGCAGTGACCAGAACCCTCCCCACATCGACGCGCTACATCGCTGCATGCTGCTCTGGAAAGAGGAAAAGCGTCGAGACCTCGTCGAGTACCTCGTCGAACGTGACTTCTTGGAGGATCGCCCGTTTTGGAAGCTGGCGCAGGCATTGTTTGAGGTTCTCCCCCGCGATTTGGAAGATTGGAAGCTGGTCAGCACCTTGCTTGGCGAACGCCAGGCACTGAGCATGGAGGGTAAGAGCACTGCGTACAGGAACGTTCAGCGGAGCTTATTTTTCGGTGAAGAAGGTAACTAGGAAAATATGAGTGAAGTACTTAAGCCTTGGTACGCTGTTGCGACACCTCACGTAGACATTCGAGAGGGACGCCTCGCCGAAGCGGTGTTCGCCGCCAACCTCTGGGCGGTAGTCCAGGGCACCGCGCCTGAGGTCTACCTCGATGCTGAGGAGTTCTTTGGCAAGACCTACTTGACGGCCGGGTTGTCCAAGGTGCTGAATCGGGTCACAGGGGCGTTGCGTAGTGGAGGCGAGACCGGCGACCGCATCATCAGTCTGCAGACGGTCTTCGGCGGCGGTAAGACACACACGCTCGTGGCTCTATGGCATCTGGCGAAGCACGCGGATCGGCTAAATGGTTCTCCGCACGCCGGAGACCTCCAGAAAGCCATTGGTGGACCACTACCCGATAAAGTAAAGGGCGTTGCCGTCTTCACGAATCAGACATGCGATGCGACCCAGGGACGCAAGGCTTCCGACGGCGTTCATCTGCGCACGTTGTGGGGTGAGTTAGCGTACCAGCTTGGCGGGAAGACCCTCTACGAACGCGTGCGTGCGAACGACGAAAGCCAGCGAGTCCCGCAGGGACTCTTCGTAGAAATCCTTCAAGCCGCATCGCCGTGTGTGATTCTCCTGGACGAGTTGGCCGACTATTGCGTAGGAGCGGCAGCGGTACCGGTCGGCCACACAAGTCTCGCCGATCAGACCATTTCCTTCATCCAGCAACTAACTGAGTCCGCGCAGCAAGTCCCGAGCGCGGTCGTGGTTGCGACCCTGCCGGCGAGCAAGTACGAAGTCGCGCAGAGCGAGAAGGGACAGGAGGCATTCGTGGCGCTGGAGAAACGCTTCCAGCGCCTAGGGGCCGACATCAAGCCGGTCGCAGACGATGAAATCTATGAGGTGGTCCGTGCCAGACTGTTCGAATCTATCGCACCGGAGAGTGAGCCGGATTATCCCATAAAGATTGCTCGCGTCTATCAAGGCATGTACGCGGCTCACTCCGGCGAGGTGCCCTCCGGGGCTGCGAAGAATACGTACCGCGAGCAGATCCAACGGGCCTACCCATTCCATCCCTTACTCATTGATGCTCTTTACACCCGTTGGGGAAGCCACCCCGACTTGCAGCGGACGCGGGGCGTATTGCGCCTGCTTGCGAGCATCGTGGGAGATCTCTGGAAACGTCGCCGGGGAAACACTCAAACGCAACATCTGATCCAGCCGTGCCATGTCCACTGGTCTGTCGATGCTGTGCAGGCCGCATTGACGCGCCTCTGGGGGCCGCCGTACCAGTCCGTCGCCGCGGCCGACATCATAGGCGAGCGATCCAATGCAGGCATCTTCGACGAGGAACGCGGTGGTGACTACCAGACGGAGGCCATTGGGGAAGGCTTGGCTTCTGCCATACTTCTTGGCTCTTTCGGCGGCCAAGGTGGTCGGAGCGGATTCAGCTCTAAGGACCTGAAGCTTGCATGCTCACGGCAGGGCCTGAACTGGGGCTACATGGATGGAGCCTTGCTGGCACTGGAGAACCGCTGCTTCTACCTCCACATGGCGTCCGCCGGAAGTCTGGGGAAGCGCTATTGGTTCGGCACAAAGCCGACGCTCAACAAGCTGGTCGTCCAGTACCGCCAGCTGAGCGCGAAGGAGGGCTTCGGTGAAGAGATTCTGGAGAACCTCCGCACGGAGTCCCAAAAGAGTGCCTTGGCCGGTGCGACGTGGCGTGTCATCGTCAACCCAGCCGAGGACCTGCCGGAGCAGAAATCTCTAACGCTGCTGATTCTGCCGCCGTCGCTTGCTTGGGAAGAGAACCGTGGAGCAATGGATGCAATTCAAGAACGCGTGCGGTCCATCAGCACCCGGTGCGGTCGAAAGGACCGCCTTTACCGGAATACGCTTCTCTACTTGGTGGGAACTGCACGAGGGCTCAGCAAACTGCGGCAAGCCTATCAAAAGAAGGCGGCTTTGGAAGGCGTGCGCGCCGACTATTGGGATCATCTCGACGAACATCAGCAGGACGACCTAAGGAAACGCCTCGACGCGGCACGCCGAGTAGCCTTTCAGGCACTGGGTCCAGCATACACGGTTGCCCTTCGACTGCGAGGGCGGGAGGTGGAAGCATCTTTTCTCCCGGATGCGCGGACAACCTTTCAGGAACACCTCGGCTACGTGTGGACGACCTTGGTCGAGGACGAGGAGTGGATTCTCCGACGTGTTGGCTCGGTGACCTTGGAGAGCACGGGCCTAATTCCAGAGGAAGGGGAGCTGCGCCTGAAGGATGCCGTTGAGGCATTCCTTCGGTTCACTGATAAACCCATGATCGCGGCCAAGGAAGCGGTGACCGCCGGACTGACCCGAGCCTGCGCTGATGGTCTCGTGGGCATCGGTCGCGGTGGAAGCATCTCGACACTACAGATCCGGTACTGCAAGCGGTCGATAGCACTAGACCCGAGCGAAGACGGGCTTTGGATCATCCCCCCGTTCGATCCTGAACCGGCTTTAGTTCAAGGAGGCGAGGAAACTGCCGGAGGCGGCGACGGTGGGGGAGAAACAAGTGCCACCGGCCGGAGCGGAGAAGCTGGGACTGGGACGGAGACTGATAGCACGGGTACGGTGCATAGATTCGTTGTACATGGTGAGGTTCCAGTCGAGAGTTGGTCTGAGCTCTTCCGTTGCTTCGTCGGTCCTGCCGCGCGGATGAACTTGAAGAAGCTGGGGCTCGGCGTGCAGTTTGAAATGGTGCTTCCCGAGGGCAGGGCGTTGAGCGAAAATGACTCGGCGTTCAAAACAATGAAGGAGGCAGCGAGACAGCTTGGATTGAAGCTCACGATCGAGAAATAGTGCTCGCCTCAACCCGTGCCTGGAGTTTGCCGATATCTAGCAATAGCCACCGGCGACCATGCGCGCCGACCGGCTCGACAATTGACTCAATCAAGTCGCGCTGGTGCTAAGGCCTCCCGCGGTGTATAAACGACTCACATCTCTGACGCTTGAATAGATCACCGCCTTGGTCGCAACCGGCGAATTCGAGAGGGTCGAGTTCAAGCGCACGACGGGAACACGCCATTAGGCGGTCATAACTGTGTGCACAATGCTCAACCAGCGCTGTGGACGTGTGCTATTCAACATTGCACCGGCAGGAGATTCAGGGTCGGCCAGTGGGTAAACGACCGGACACTTGAGGACAAAAGCACTGACGTCCAAAGGATCGATCCGTCAGCCTTCCCAGAAGTCGAACGGATTCAAATAGCGGGGGGCCATGAAGTGATTGTAGTTCGGTTGAGCCAAGGGGCCGCTCGGCCGTACGATACTCGGGGTACCCCAATCGCCGGGTAGGCAGTACCACCTTTTCGATATCGGTCGACGAGTAAAATCGAATGATTGGTAGAAGGCCTCGATGTGGCGGAGATCTGACGCAAGGTCACGCAGGCGGTGCGGCGAGGCCGGGTTGACAACCCCGGATCGAATACCCATCCGGGGTGGTCAAGCATTTGTGGGGTATCGCGCATGACACGGAATTGGGAGACTCAAGAAGAATGCCGCACAAGGATACACACCATGCGCGCGCCAAAGCCTATAGGGCCCATCAACTACGGGCCCCTCAGGATCCGTAAGCCTCACACACGGATATGTACGCCTTGGACGCATTACGAAGCGTTCGGTGAGAGCCCAGGGACCCCAAGTACGAGACCATGCTCGTACACCCTGAAGCGCAATAGCGCCCCCATTCCGGTGATTCTGAACACATTCAAGGACCCCTCAAGCCGACATTATCGCGTAGATCAGGGGTTCCATTACATACAAGCAGTCACCAGTTCAGATAGCCTTTGGGTCCCAGTTTGGATTACACCTCTTTATTTGACGTCATTAGCCATAATCGCTTTAAGAACTGGCTGAGTTAAGTGATCAGCACGCGGCTATGAGCACATAGGCGTTCAAGAGCTCTCTGTGCTGATTCCATCATTGCTACTTGCGGCAGCTGTCTTTGTGGTCTTGTCCCAACCACGCATTTCTTCAGGCGATGTAAACAATAGGGCCTGAGCCACATTCTCGGGCGTATCGGGAATGTGCTCCGGCCACTTTTTTGTAGCTGGCCGCCCGCGCTTGCGCTTGGACTGTTCTTTCTCTTGTTTCAAAACGGCTTCCTGTGAGTTGGTTTGATGAGATCTTTGTAGCGCAGCCTCTTGCCGTCCATGCCTACAGCCATACGCTCCATTTGCTCAATCGTATCAAATGGGCGGACGTTGTGCCTGCCTGCGAACTCACCAATATAACGATCCAGATGCTTTGGCGACATCTGGTGGTACGTGCCGTGGTAGCCGCGCTTGAGTAGCGCCCAGAACGATTCCACACCGTTGGTATGTGCCTGCCCGTTCACGTATTCGCTCACGCTGTGCTTCACGGATGCGTGGTTCTCAAGACCCTTGTACGCCTTGGCGTCATCCGTGAACACCTTCGTGCCCTTCTCGATGTTCTCATTCACGAATCCCTTGAGCGTCGCGCCGTCAGTACGGTCCACCACCTTCGCCCTGATCTCACCGGTCTCACGGTCTTTGATGCCTGCAACCGCTGTCTTGCTCGAAGGCCCACGTCCCAGGTTGGCCTTCTTGCGCGTATGCTTGTTCTTCTCCAGACCGCCAATGTAAGTTTCGTCCGCTTCTACCGGGCCGCCAAAGAAGTTCTTTGATTCGTGGCACTCCCACGCCTTGCGAATCCTGTGGGCAAGGTGCCAAGCGGATTTCTGCGTGATGTTCAGATCACGATGCAGCTTCATGCTGGATATGCCTTTCAGATTTGTCGTGACCAGATAGCAGGCTATGGCCAATACCTGGTATCCAAGCTTGCTGCCCTGCATCACTGTGCCGTACTTCACGCTGAATTGCCTGCGACAAGAGCGGCAACGGTGCGGCATTGTAGGATGCTTGCCCTTCGGGTTCACGTTGTCCGACCCGCACCGCGGGCACGCAATGCCGTTCGGCCAGCGCTGCTGGATAAACCACTGCTCTGCGGTTGTATCGTCGGGGAACATACGAAATATCTCTATCAGCGATATACCGTTGCGCGAGTTCAAGCCAGGCGCGTTGGGCGATTTGCGGGCCATGATTCTGGGCGTCTAATTACGGAAGTATAGTAACCATACGTAGGTGGTAATAGTAGGTTTCGTTTTGAATGGTTACTTTGGTATATAAGTCCCAAAATTTGGCGCAAACCACGCGTTGCGCGATCAAGGGCCTGAAAAGCGGCCTCGAGCTATTGGCGACGCATGCGCCTGAAGGATGGCTACACGATGCGTGCGGCATTCGACGAATCCATGTACAGACCGGAAGAACAGCGCAGCGAGCCGTTAAGCAACAGCATGGACCTCTTGCCGAATTACCTGACTGGCCGCTCTCGCTCGTCTGGCAGCCCGCACTATTCGCGACTACGCCTGCGGGGCGCCACAGGACTCCCGCTCAATCAGGGTGGGTTGCAACATGCGCCGCATAGACCCTTCCTGCTTGCGTTCAATCAGGTCAATGAGCATGTTGGAAGCGTGCTTACCCATGATGTAAATAGGCTGGCGCATCGTGGTTAGTGGCGGAATTGTAAACCGGGCCGAGGGCAGGTCATCATAACCAATTACAGAGATGTCATGAGGTACGCGCAGACCTGATTCGTAGATGGCCAAGAGTGCGCCCATGGCTTGGGCATCAGAAGTGCAAAACACGGCTGAGGGTCGCCGCAAAATCAGACGCTGCATGCACCGGTATCCACTTCGCTGAGAAAACTCTCCAGGACATGTCAGCGTCTTGTCGGCTTCCAATTCATGATCCTGGTGCGCCATGTTGAATCCACTGACGCGGTCACGGGCTTCTTGCGCCTCCATGCGGCCCGCAATCAGTCCGATACGCCTGTGTCCGAGCTCAATGAGGTACTGTGTGGCTTTATAAGCGCCATCAACGTTGTCCGCATCGACTGAAGGCAGGTGGGCGTTTTGGACATCGTGCCCCAGGATTACCATTGGCTTTTCCATCTGCTGCACGGCATCAACGGCCTCAGCGGCCACATCGTGGCCAATAAGGACATAGCCGTCCATGCTATGCCCCTTCAAGATGCGATGCTTGAGCGACGAGTCCAGCTCATTGGAGATGACGTTGAGAGAGGCAAAGTACCCGCGCCGGATGCAGGCTTCTGAGAGCCCCAGAAAGGTGAGCGACCAAAACGCATTCGCGAAGACGTGATTTTTGAGCCGAGGCGCAAGAATGGCGATCTCGTACGTCTTGTCCATAGCCAGGCTGCGCGCCGCTGAGCTTGGCGCATAGCCTAAACGCTTTATGACCTCCTTCACCCTGGCGCGCGCCTGCGGGCTCACGTTGGGGCGATCGTTTATCACGCGAGACACTACTGACCGCGACACATACGCGGCTTTCGCGATGTCGTCGATATTGACCTTGCTGGGCATAAGGTATCTGTAGTACCGCTTCAGGCATGCTTCGCTGTGCGGGAGTGCGACCAGCAGTTCAGGCGCTTCACAAAATTTACCGATTTGCCCAGACAAGTACCCGAGGCTTGCACTCTTCGGGTTCTTGCCTCCTTCGCGACGGTTTCAAAGTGGGTCCAGGGGAACCAGCGCGCGGGGGCAGCGGTGTCAATTCCTGATGGGTTGGCGGCAGGACGACTGGCGGTATGCCGCACCGGGATACAGTTATGAGGTCTGCGCTGGGCTTGGGGAGGTATGGGCCTCGGCCCTTCGCTCTGAAGGGGCTCTTGATTGTCCAGTGAAAGCGGGAATGCCGGCCTATCGCCTGAGCAACTTTTCTCTTCTGTGGCACATTCGGTGCCGTGTCCGTGCACAGGAATTTTCTGCGCTGCAGGGTCACCTGTTCGACTACTAACGGCGGAGTTCGGTGCACTGCTTAGGCTATGAAGTGGGTTCGACTTAGCGTGGTCGTGTGGCATGACGCCAATTTCTCGTGCTGAAGGCACGGTATACGGAATGCAACCATTCATACGAATGGCACATTGGTCGGCTGCTCTGTAGCTTTTTGCCCTGCGAGTGCCAACCTAGTGAAACTTACCTGCCCCAGCCTATTCACCGAGCATCTGGCCGACAAGGGCTTAGATCGGGCAGCAGATCCACTAGCTAAGAGAGCGTAAGCCAAACGATCCTATTGCCACATTGATGAGCAAGTTGACTTTGACACATGCGGGCGAGTGGTAGGCTGCACATTGGATCTTCTTGTTGGTCCATTCGGGGCCGCGTGCGAACAATTTCGCGGGCACAGAGTGGCACCGGGCTTTGATTACATTCGTCGTTTTTTCCTGCTGAATGAGATGCTGCATTCATTGGGCAGCTCTGGACGATCGAGAGTCAGTATTTGGGACTTTCACGGAATAGTT
Organism: Rhodothermales bacterium; assembly: GCA_965262785.1. GTDB lineage: Bacteria > Bacteroidota > Rhodothermia > Rhodothermales > Bin80. The sequence goes on along the minus strand of OZ253559.1, from coordinate 2,884,842 downwards.
GAAGGCACCATGCTGTACCGTTGCACAAGTGGATGAGGGCGATCTATCTTGAGATCACCAGCCTCAAGGATGTGGCCAGCATGAAGCTGCACCGCGACCTGGCAGTCCGGCAAGACACCTCATGGCACATGCTACACCGGATTAGGGCAGGACTGATGCCAGCAATGTCCGCCAGTTTTGAAGGCCCAGTAGAGGTAGACGAATTCTACTTCGGTGAGCTAGAGAAGAACAAGCACGCACACAAGCGGGCAAACCTTGGGCGCGGTCCCGCAGGGAGAGCTGCAGTGGTCGGAATGTGGGATCGCAAGACCGGCAAGGTCGCGGCACAGGTTGTAGAAGACACGACGGCCGCAACGCTACAGGGATTCGTTCGTGATAACACCGAAGATGGCACCACCGTCTACACGGATGACGCACGGGCTTATCATGGCTTGCCGAACCACGAGACTGTGAAGCACTTTATCAGTGAGTTCGTGAACGGCATGGCGCACACAAATGGCGTGGTGTCGATTTGGGCTGCGCTCAAGCGTGCATATCACGATATCTATCACCAGATCAGCAAGAAGCACCTGAACCGCTACCCCGACTTCGCCATTTTGGGAACCAACCGTGGCCGAAGGGGGGCTAAACCAGGTACTCCCAGCCCACTTTTCGCCCTTTTCAGCCCCTTTTCAGCCGTATTTCTCGGCTATATGGTGAAGAATGCGTGAAGTTTAGCGTATTCGGCTGAAAAAGGCCATTGTAGTGCCAGGATTGTTGATAGGAACTTGCTACAGGTGCGCCCATGCACTATCTTGGAGTCGGCATTGACCTGCAGACACCATGTACATACGGGCGACCAAGACCCACGCAAAGAAAGGTGAAGCGCGACACAGCTACCGCCTGGTACGCAGCGACCGCATCGGCGGGAAGGTGCGCCAGTCGACCCTGCTGAACCTGGGCGTCCACTTTGACACGCCCCGTGACCAGTGGGGCACCTTGGTGCTTCACATAGAGAATTTGTTGCAGGGGCAGCCGACGCTCGTGTTCGATCCCGACCTGCAGCACACCGCCGAAGCCATTGTCGCGCAGCTACGCGCACGCGGCATAGGTGCACACGCGAAGCCGGAGGGTGAGCCTGACAGCGTCATGACGGTGGACATGGACTCCCTTGAGCACCCGGAGCATGCTCGCAGCGTGGGCGCAGAGCGCGTCTGCCTTCAGGCGCTTGAGGATCTGGGACTGAAAGACACGCTGATCCAGGCCGGTGCCAAGGAGCGCGACGCGCGCCTGGCCGTAGCCCTGGTGGTCGCACGCATGCTGCATCCCAACAGCGAACGGGCTACGCTTCAGTGGTTGCAAAGCAGGTCGACGACGCTGGACCTGCTGGGGCTGCGCCCCGGCAGGAAAGTGTCGTTAGCGAAGCTGTATCGCATTGGGGACCTGCTCTGGGAGCACAACCAAGCGATTCAGCAAGCGCTCTTCCAAAAGGAGCGGACGCTCTTGAGCCTGCCGGAGACCGTTGTTTTTTATGACCTGACCAACACCCATTACCATGGCCGACAGCACGGCGAGTACCTGGCCTATGGACGTTCGAAGCAAAAGCGTTCCGATTGTCCGCTGGTGACGCTCGGGCTGGTGCTCGATGGCGCGGGCTTCCCGCGCACCTGCGAGATCTTGCCCGGCAACGTCTCGGAGCCCGGCACGCTGCAGGACGCTATCGAGCGTCTGAACGCCAGCGTGGACGGCCAGAAGCCGACGGTGGTCATGGATGCAGGGATCGCTACGGAAGCAAACGTGTCCTGGCTGGCAGAACAGGGCTACGACTGGATCTGCGTACACCGGGGTAAGCGGCCCCTGCCGCCAGAGCGGGAGCCCGACAGTACGCTGACCACGCAGGCTGGACACGCCGTACGCGTGTGGCAGTTGCAGCAAAAGAAGCAGGAGATGCTGCTCTATGCCGTCAGCGAAGCCAGAAAGCACAAGGAAGAGCAGATCCTCCAGCGCCGGCGCACGCTACTGGAAGCAGCCCTCACCTCGCTGCACGAAGGGCTGCAGAAGCCCTACCATACCAAGCGGCTCAAGAAGGTCGTAGAGCAGGTCGGACGCATAAAAGAGCGATATGCCCGCGTATCTCATCAGTACGAAGTGACGGTTGTAGAAGGGAGTGGCCCCAACGCCAAGGCCGTGACGTTTGCACGCAAGACGCAGTGGGAAGAGGCCGATGAGGCCCTGGGGGGCTACGTGCTACGCACCAGTCAGACGGGATGGGACCTTAAGCACATTGTAGCCACGTACTGGCGGCTGTCCGAGGTGGAGGCCACCTTCCGCTCGTTGAAGTCGGAACTGGGGATGCGGCCGCTATACCACAGCAAGGACGCACGCGTCGCGGCGCACATCAGCATTGCCGTGTATGCCTATCACGCCGTGCACCTGATCCGGACACACTTGAAGGCGCAGGGCATCCACGCCAGCTGGAAGACGCTTCGCCAGAAGCTGAGCGCCTGGCAGCGGGTGATGACGACCATAAAGGACACCCAAGGTCAAGTGATTGTCAACGTGCAGGACGAGCGCCCAAGAGCAGAGCTGGCTCAGATAGCGCGGATCTGCGGCGTCACGCCCAGCCTGCATCGGCAACGCTACGTGCGCCAGGACTAGGGCGGGCGCAAGGCGTTAGAAAAGTAGTGCCAGCCAGGCGGGAGTACACCCTTTTCTTATATGTGGAGAATGTGTCCACCTATACTGTTTGAGTTATAAAATGTAGGGTCGGCGGGAGGCGCACCTGCCTTAGGATCCGGTGGCCATTCCGTCGCTTTCGCTCCGGGCCTCAGTCCGGCTTCCATCACCGTGTTTCCTCCCGCCGCCCACCGAACCGGGCGTACGGTTTTCCCGTACCCGGCTCTCCAGGCGGATCATGCCACTCGCACTCGGACCGCTTCTCCTGCCGCATAGGACTTCCACTACGCAAGGAGCGACACGCTCCTTACAGCCACCCTATACCGCGGATAACGCGTTGACAGGCCTGTTTACGCCCTGACAACCCCGTACGCCAGCATCGCATAGAATGCGACTGGCCTACGGGTCCTTCACTTACGCATGTGGTGTCGCTGGATTCACCGACCCTGATCGGATGGTAGGCTATGCCATTATTTCCGGGGCCTTTCACCCTTTGAACACCGCTCCGCACCTGCGGCCCCTTCCCTCGACGGGCATTACCCCGCGTCTTCAGTAATACGGGCCACTCCGCCACCCTATCAGCCTGGCCTGGCTCAAAGAGCTTCCAGTTGGTGCGTGCCACACCACCAATAGGGCTTCCCGTGTTGCAACTCTCCTGATCTTCCATGCGTGCCAGCGCCAATACCCCGGCGAGTCGGTCTCGGTGCCTTTGTCGCTCGCTTCCCGAGCCGCAGCGGTCTTCCCCATATCACCGGAAGGTCGACACTCGCATCACCCGTTTCGGGGCCTGCTCAGCGTTCACTCACGTTCCGGCCCGCATGGTCGCTAAGCTACTCACGTAGCCCGTTAACCACAGTGCTTCATACTATGTTGTTACCTCCATAATACGCTGTAGCCGCTACCAACTGGAGCGACAGATGTTGGGCGGGATTCGCACCCGCCACAGGAAAGCGCCTTTTCACGGCGCACGGCGAAGTAGAGCTACGTGGCCCAATTCGCGGGCAAGCACAATCTGCGACCGCTGGACACCGAAGCGCAGATGCAACACATAGTCGCGGACATGGTGGGGCGGCGGGTGCTGTACCGGGAGTTGATAACGGACTAGGGCGGCGACGGCGAAACCCAGTCAGCAGACACATATCTTGACAAGTAAGCTAAGTCATTAGCTTCTTCTTCTCGTTTGAAATCATTACTTGCTTGAGCAGACAACTCAATACGGGCATGAAACGGATTGATTCTTGGAACCGGATCTGCCATCACCGTTCTGCCGTTTTTCGAGGCTTGTTCCGCCGTCAGTTTCGCCCACCCGTGAAATCTGCGATTAGGACCACGCATTTTGGCACTTCGCCAGCCTATGATCTTCAATTCTCCGGGCTGAGCGTAGTCAAGCCGATCCACCGATAGGGATGAATGCCCCGGATGCAAGAACGCTTCAGGTTGCACCTTGCCCTTTTTGCTGCTAAAGTGACTGCTACTAAACAATCCCCGACCTATGTTTTCTCGTGGGTGAATCTCATTTGGCAACTGCCTCATCTCATGTACCTACGCAGATCCCGTAGCGCTGCTTCCAGAAATGTTCCTCGCACTTCACTTCTATTGGCATAAATAGTTCTTCTGTTTTCGCCGTCCGTTTTCACAAAACACCGATCATGCCCTGTGTGCGACAGAATGAGATAGACGTATATCTTGTCATGGAGCACGTGAATGGCTATGCTACCATCATGCTGTGGGGTAGTGTCGTACGCAAATGGCTGCTTCAAGAACATCCATTCAAGCACCTCACGAGATTCCCCAATAAGTTCGTCCGTGGGTTCCGGGTATCCATCCTCGGCTGCAATCTCCTTGACACGCCCTAGCTGCGCAAATACTTCTCCGTATTGCGGGTCATCACGCGGATTGTTATCAGTCATCCAGTATGCCAAGCGGAATTGATCAGTCCGTGCCGGTTGAATACGTGAATCGTGTGCATAGGATTCGATGGGTACATTAGACACCAAGCACGAATAAGAATCCTCCTGTTGTGGCTGCTGCTCACGCGGCATCGACCTAAACGTGATGATTTGGTTCCTGCGTGCGGCTTTACCCATTGCTCTCCTCGTTGACCTTAGCCTGCGAAATCGCCGCCCCTAATGTGTCGTGCAGGCGAACTGCGGAAGATTTATCCAGGAGGAATCGACCACGAACGTGGACGAGGAGGCTCCCCCTTTCATAGACCAGCCTTTGCTGCTCCTCTGGTGTCCCCGTCACTAAAGGGACACTGACGTGACCTATAACCAGATAAATCAGGTTACCATGCTGTCGCATAACGAACTGATCAGCAACCACAAGTGGAGATTCGTCATCCACCCATTTTAAGGGTAACTGAAGCGTGACTTCTTCTTGTACTGACTTTTGTTCTGGCACTATGATGTAGGCCCTCGGGCCGGGTAGTGGCAAGCATTTTCCGCCCTAAATATACACGCAAACTTTATGCCGGGCACTTCTCCGGGAATGTTCACAGAGCGGCTGTGAAGTGCGCGGGCGGGTTTTGCACCTCGTTATCCACGCAGATGTGGGAAATTGCGCGCACAATTTGCGGCCCCTGTAAGTTCGGGCATGCACCCACGATTCGATGCGGGATTGACCCATATTTAGTTGGGCGGGGGATGTGCATAGGCGAATACGGTCTGCTGCCTGCGGCGTTCCACCTCACGTGTAAGGGCTGCTTCCATCGCTCTCAGATGCACAGGCTCCAATATGCGACTGAGCCTGGACTCGTAGTGCTTGAAGATGGCAGCAAACCAGCGGTGCCGTTGATTCGTGGAGCGCCATCTTTTTACGTTGCGCGTGCGATGCGTAATGACGCTATTGAGGTTTTCGATGAGGTTACTGGTCTTGAAGCTGCGCCGGAGGGTCTCATGCAGTGGTAGTCGCAGCACCGCAAGCGTTTCGTGCAGCCCTTCGCGCAGGCTGGCGGCCGCGCGCGGTTGCCCAGGCTGCAGATCGTCGTGGATAGCAACAAGCGCTTTGCGCGCACGCTCATAGTCCGGCTGATCGTAGGCATCTTGAAGCCGGCCTTTTGCGCGCTCGGCTGTGCCCTTCTGCTTGGTGTGCTGCACCACGTTCTCGCGCTTGTGCCACTGGCACCGCTGGATGACCGCGTGATCGCCAAACACATGCTGCGCCGCCTTGCGCAACCCCTTGCTGCCGTCGATGATCACCAGGATCCCGCCAGCATAGGAGAACCCGCGCTGCACCAGGTTCTCCAGCAAAGCGGTCGCTTTGTCACTGTTCTCGGTGGTGCTTTCGATGTAGCCTAACACTTTCTTCTTGCCTGTACGGGTGACCCCCAGAGCGAGGATCATCTGCACACCCTTCAGGCACTTGCCATCTATCAACAAGGCCACATACTTCTCCTGATCCAGCCGGCTGGACTCAAACTCCTCTAGTGCCTGCGTGGTAGTGGTCTCGAACATGCGAGCAACGCTGCTCTGGCTCAGTCCCATACAGTCGGCAAACTCGCCGGCCACGTCCTTGTAGTCGCGCTGCGAGACCCCCGAGAGCAACAGCGCCGTGAGCTTCTCAAGCTGCTTGGGATCCCGCTGGTGCAGCAACTGGTAGGTCTTCAGCGGCACTTCCTTGCCCGTGTTGGTGTCACGCACCCGAGGAACCGATATCTGAATACGCCCCGTACCATAGACAATAGAGCCTGGATTGGTGCCCCAACGCTGATAGCCGTTCTTGTTGACGGTGCCCCGCTTGCCACACAGCTGCGTCACTTCGGCCTCTATCGCCTGCATGGCCATCGCTTCATACTGCCCTGGGAGTTCGCGCAGGAGCTGGGCCAAGGCAAGCGGGTCGGTCGCAGCCAGACGCTGGCAGAGTGCGGCAATGGGTTCGTCGGAGGTCGGTGCTTTCATGAGGGTAGGCGGCTGGATAGGGCTTCACGAAGATCTGGAAGATACGAGGCAAAGGCCATGCGCCGCAGGCCCACCTCCAGTTCCAACAACGCCAGGGCAATGCGCCCCAGGCGCTGACGTACGCTCCCTGGGGGTACGCACGATTGCAGCTTCTGACCCAGGGTGTCCACGCTGTGCAGCACGCGCAAGCCCTGTGTGCCTATAATGTACGTTACACTCTTGCTTCAGAAATTAGGGAGCAAGGTCTTCAAGATGCACTGAGTCTGGAGATTGACGAAGATGGTGAGCCGTATAGCCGTAAGCCCTGCAATACCAACGATCGCGGCAACTGGCCTGCCATGGCCGACTGGTTGCACGAGAAAATCCATACCTTTCGCCGATTCTTCGAAAATGCTTCGTCGGCAGCAAGCAAGTGATCAGTAGGTACTGGTTGGGAGATCAATTGCCAACAATCGCACACCACTGAAGCTATCGCCTTAGCCTGTACAATTCACACGGCGCGATTTCGCTGAGCCCGGCGGCAGGACTCCCGGATTGGCAATTGGGTGGCCGAGGTTCCAGCTCTGCTCCCGTTTGGTGAGGCATCGACAGTTGTCTGCACCGTCTTGAAGCGCAATAGGAACGATTTCTCCGGCTACTGGCGCCGCAAGTCGAAGGTCAAACACCTTGCCGCTACCATTTCCCCGTCCTAGCGAGCGCAAAGGGAAACACCGCCTGGCAACCGGCCTCGCGCAGGTTGTCTGCCGCGTATGCGAAGGACCACCCATGCTCTACCAGGTCATGTATCAGGAGCACAGGGCCTGCCGCAATGCTCTCTTCAATAGTTTCCAAGCTATCTGAGCAGCTGATGGCCTGACCCAGGCTGTTAAGGCTTGTGTGCCATGGCATTGCCTTGCCAGGGAACATCATCACGGCAATGTTGCCGCTCTGCCCTTCCCCATCGAATCTCCACACCGTAGTTGGGCCACTCCAGTAGTGTTGTCTGGCCAATGACTGCAGAAAGCTCCTGGCTCGAGCTTCATGCCCGGGTCTGCAGTGGACCACGATACGGTCAGCTGTAAACAGGCTCTTGGGGTCGTACTTCGGCTTGTGCTTCAGCTCGTCCCTCCAAATTACCAGGTTGGCATCCTCGGGCGCCGTAACCAGAAACTCCAAGTACATCTCGTTGCGATGCAATGGCCTGCCGATATCGCGATTCCAGGTGGATTCCAGGGAATGCAAGAATGGAAGACGCAACGTTTGGGCCAGGCGCTTGGCGAAGTCCCTGGTGCGTTCGGACTCTGATTGAACCGCTGACGGGATGTAAGTGGCCCATGCGACATTGCGCAATGTCCCCCATTTGCGAATTCGCCAGGCAGATGCCTGGACAAGCCTGTCCGAAAACTGCGCAGCACTTAGCCCATCCCTGACCGCTCTGCCGTGCTCGCCCCGATACAAGTTGCATAAAGTCTCCCCAGCCTCTGCTTGACGGTTCTCTGGTATGAATGCAAGACCGGGCCATTCCCACCGCCGGCGAGGCCGTAGTTCATATCCCCACCGCTTTACAAGCTGGGTCGCCTGTCGCATGGATTCATGGTCCACAGTCTCCGGCAGCGGTGCCAAGTCCGGAGACTTATGCTCTTCAAGTTTGCCGTCAAGCGCTCGAACCAGGAATTCCATATGCCCCGAGCGCAGCCTGGCGTAATCCTCCATCTGTTCTAATTCCTTCCTGCGCTGCGCCAGTACTCGCTCTGCCCGTATCCAAAAGCTCTCATCTACCGGCTCGCCGGTGGCTACCCACAGGTCTCTTCCACCTTGGGCGCTTATGTGTCGGGTAACCACGGGCCCGACGCCTCCGCCTATGCCTTCCTTCGAAACGCGCACAAACGGTGCCGGCTGCTCCGTGGCCAGGATATTCATCCAGTTGCCCAAGTATTTCCTGTTGATGCCGGTTCGCTGTGCCAATTCCCACAAGTACAGGCCAGCCGGTTGCGATTGAGTCCCAATGGCTTTCTGCCACGGCTTGGTCGGCCGTGCAGCCTCACTCAAGGCCGTCACGATCTTCTGAACCTGCTCTGGGCTGGGAAAGGCGGTACGTATGAAGTAGTCCGTGATTTGAGAATCCTCGGCCCCACAGAGCAAGACGGCGTGAGCTGTGGGGAGCGCGCGCCCGGCGCGCCCCACCTGCTGGTAGTACCCGACGACGGTTCCCGGGCGCTGGTAGTGAATCACGAACGCCAAGTCCGGCTTGTCGAATCCGATTCCCAGGGCGATAGTAGCCACCAGCGCCTTCACACGATTGCTAAGGAGGTCATCCTCCAATCGCCTGCGAAGCCCGGGGTGTGCGCGGTCAGTATCGCCGGAATAGGCCTCCACCGCGAAGCCATTCTGCTGCAGCCAGTAGGTTACCTGCTGCACATCTTTCTTTGTAGACGCATAGATGATTCCGGATCCTTCGATTTCATGGAGCCTGTCAGCAAGCCACGCCAGTCGCTGCTCCGGGCGCGGCAAGCGGATGGTCTGAAGCAGCAGGGATGGACGCCCAAGGTCCCCCTTGATCTCCTTCATGCCGTTGCCGAGGTAGCTCCTCAGATCCTGCTTCACGCGCTCGTTGGCCGTTGCCGTAGTAGCGAGCAGTCTCGTGGTGCGCGGCAGCTTCTGCACGAGGTTCTCTATTCGGCGATAGTCAGGGCGAAAGTCGTGCCCCCAATCAGATAAGCAGTGAGCCTCGTCTACAACCAGCATCGGCATGCGGCCGGCTATCTCAGTCAGGATATTTTCACTGAATCTTTCATCGCCGAGACGCTCCGGGGTAATCAGCAGAATGTCACACGTATAGTCGTCTTTGACTGCCTTCTCTATGTCCTCCCATTCGTCTTTGTTTTCTGAGCTGATGTAGTGCGCACGCACTCCCATCTTGCGCGCGTTGCGTACTTGGTCTCGCATGAGCCCAAGGAGCGGAGAGATCAGAAGGATCGGGCCGGGGATGTCGCCATGCTTCATGCCCCACTCCCGAATCATCCGCGCCGCGATGAAATAGACAAAGCTCTTGCCCCATCCAGTCTTCTTGACAACTAGCAGGCGCGACCCGCGCTCCACGGCCCAGCGGATGGCTTCATCCTGTCCGTTCCGAAACTGCGCCTGCTCGTTCCCCGTTCCGAGTCGTAGCAGCTCCAGCGCGCGGTCATGGGCGTAAATCATCGACCACATCCTCCGGCAGTATCGCTTGGGTCACGAGGATAAGGAAAGCAGCTGTGCGCCGCGGGTGCCGCAGTCGTGGCACGTGGCCCAGTCTGCCCCACTACCAGGTGGACTGCACGGTTCACGGAGATCGCAGGTAAATTTGCCTGCACCGTCGGGCTTAATCTGAGTCAAATAGTCCGCGTTGGCGAGGGGCAGCCTTCACCATGGGCACGTATTGCGGCTGGCGCCCGCGCTTGCCGACGCGAGAGGTCTTACCCTTCTTGGCCGACGCGGCTTTGGTACTACCTTTTTCCGGATCGTCGCTGCTGGTAGCGCGCGTGGGATCTTCATCCTGCTCGGCCTTATTCGCTGCTGCAGCTTCTCTGCCGCGCACGACGGGATGTGGAACAGGACTGAAAAGATTTAATGCATCTTGCGGCGATTGCCGTTTAGGCCTGCGTGGCATGCTAGCTTGTGCGCCCTGTGTGGCGGATGGAGTGTCCGGATTGACTTCAGCGGCTTCTTTCGTACGTGGCTGCCCACCGTCCGACGGTGCATTTGGGTCGTGCTTGTCCTGAATATGGTCAGTAGCTGGTGCAAACAGGCCGCTAAGGCCACTTGGATTTACGCGTTTCATAAGCTCTCTGAATTGTGGTTTCGTTGTTTGATTGGGCCAGGTCAAGGCCCCCATGCGCTGCAGCGACGCCAGGCTCCTGTTTGGCTCTGCACATTGCCGTACGTAGACAGGCAAGCTGCTTTGCTTAAACAGCTGCTCTTGGATCGCCTTCCATGTCGCACCCCTCTTGGCATCAACGACGAGCGCTGCATCGGCGAGTGCATATGCGAGCCTGTTTGCCGCGACAGTGCGAACCTCCGTTGGATTAAAGCTTGGGTCGATAGGCGAGAACATTACGAGTCTTCGAGACGCAAACCCTGGAATGAAGTATGAGTCCAGAACCGCCTTGTCTAACTCACCGGCAAGCAGGGCAATTGCTGTACCGCCGCCGTCCATGGCTCCGCCTAATGCTGCCCGCCCTACCCCCTCTATCGAGCCGGAGAGCACCGTGTATTCAGAGTCGGCGGCCAAGCCTCCAACGTCATAGCTGAATCGCAGGAGCTCTTCTGCATCGCACTTCGGCGGGCCAGCGACTAACAAGCCACCGGGCTTCAGCAGTGCTTTGTTGCCACGACCATAAAGCACCGCTGGCGCATCGGCTCGCAACGTCTCCTTGAAAACCTTTGGGTAGTCTGTATCGGCTCGACTAACGACCCAGATCGCCCGTGCCAGCCACTGTTCCAGTGCCAAGCTCAGCAAGAAGCCGCGATCCAGCAGTCGAGCGAGGGCACCTTCATAAGCTTCCAACCCGCAGTCCCGAAGGACTTCCATGACGCCGGAGCCCAGAAGGTCTGCAGGCTCGTAGTGATTGTCATAGAGCAGCTTTGCCAGGTTGTCATACTGCGCCGTGGTTAGCGGGGCAGGCCCATCCTGACCACGCTTGCCTACGTGGAGCGGCTGAGTCAATAGCAGGATCGCTTGCGTGTTGTCGGAAAGGCGACTAGTCATGGCCGTGGCACTTCAGTACAGCACCTACAGAAGGTCGCTGTTGTATTCGGCGGTGCACAATTACCGGGGAGCAGGTGCCGTTCGGGCGTATTGACTGCGCGCGCAAGGCGCACCCGGCTCGGGGTACCTGCACTCGACCGGCCAAGAAGTTGAGCGGTGCGCAGAATGAGCGCCCACGGCTCCATCTCCAAGATGCGATGTCGCATGAACTCATCATAGGTGACCCAGGCGCGCGTTCCAGACTCCTTCCAGCAGCCTCCAGCGGGCGGCGTGTCTTGAAGGCGCTTGCTCCACGCTGGCTTGGCAATATACGCTGGCGCCAGCAATGGAAGGCTGACAGGCGGCTCTCGCTAGATCGAGATCCAGGCCAAGCTGAGCGCCGACGAAGCGGCTTGGTGCATGCCCTTCTACCGTATAGCATGTGTACGGTAACACTTGTGACCAGGCGCCGCACGCTCCGGCAGAACCACGGGTTAGGAGTTGAACTCCCTCCCGCCAAAGCCCGAGGCATTGGCTGAAAGGTGCTTGCTACCCTAACCATTCTTCGCATGGCTGATGAGGTGCACTTGAAATGGGTCAGCAGCACTGACTACTATAGATACACTCAAGGGGCCACAATGCTGCAGTGCTCGTACGCGTTTTGCTAGAATCGTAGAAAGCCTTGATCCTGGAACGCTCCTGTTCATACGTAGGAGTGGCTAGCCAACCACTAGTTGCCATGGATAGGACGACATCGCAGTCCTCTCGCCGCCGCCACAGTATTGCTGTAGCTTTTTCGGACACCGAGTACGAGAGAGTCGTGCTCGGCGCCAAGCGAATCGGCTCTACTCGATCCGCGTACCTGCGCGCCGCAGTTCTGAATAAGGACTTGGGACTCAAGGCCAAAGAAGAGTTTGTTCGGTCCCTTCTCGGACTGATCCGCAAGCTTGAGCGGAAGGAATGCGCTCAAGAGCATCCGGAGCTAATGGCCCTGCTACGTGGTGCTGTTGACGAAGCGGGGCAGCAGGAAGTGTGATTGCACAGAGTCACAAGGCCAGCTGTTTCAAGTCGCTGGCACGCTACCTGGAGCGTCCGAAGTCGCAACGGCCGGACTTGCGCAGGGTCGCGTGGGCGGAGCCCCGCAACCTGGTGTGTACGGGGAGCCTGCAGCAAATGGCCTGGGAGATGGCCGTCGTTTCGCGCGGCAGCGAACGTGTACAAAAACCTGTGTACCACGTGTCAGTCTCCTGGGCACCGGAGGACGAGCCCACCCGGTGGCATATGACCACGGTGGCGGATGAAGTGATGCATACGCTGTCGCTGTCGGACCACCAGGCCGTCTATGTTGCGCATGCCGACGAAGCCTACAAGCACGTCCACGTCATGGCCAACCTTGTGCATCCAGACACGCGCAGGGTGCAAAAGCTCGGCTGGCACTATGGCCGCATTGAGGCCGTCCTTCGCCACGCAGAGCGGCGCTATGGCTTTCGCGAGGTGCCGGGCCACTATTTTCAGTTGCCTGGACAAAAGGCACCAGATCGAAGCCAGTCGCTCAGCAAAGGAGCGCACAAAGCTCTTTGCCGTGATCAAGACTTGCCGTTTCAGGTGATTGTCCGGCGCGTAGCTGAGCTTGACTTTGCAGAGGCAACCAGCTGGAAAGACCTGACCGACAGGCTGGACCACCGTGGGCTTCGTTTAGAGGCGCGGCGGTCAGGCCTCATCGTGACGGATGGACGCGAATATGCCAAGAGCAGTAGCGTCGCGCCCGGTGTTTCGCGCCGACTGTTAGAGGAGCGTTTCGGCGAGGCCTTCGAGCCTGATCAGTTGCGAGGCCTGACTAAGCATATGGAATCCAGCAGGTTACTGGAAGCGCCGGTACCGGCGCTGGAATCGTACGGGTATCAGTGGACGACGCCGGGTCAGGATGAGCTCGGCCTATAGCGATGGCGGCTTCGACCTACACAGAAATCTGAGTCTGGGCAAGTCCACAGCGAATTCCAGGGAAATGACGGTGCTCGCGGAGTGGTCGGGATCTGCAGCGCAGAGATGCAGTCAATCGTGCCAGGCCCTCGAGTAGGCACCATCAGCCGTCTAGCGCAGAGCACTTGCGCTTTCAATCGAATTGGACCCTTTGGCCAAGCTGTTCACAGCGAACGGTCTTCTAGCTGGGCCTTCGTCAATGAGTCTTCGCGCAGGTCGAACAGCTCAGGTCCTGGCAGGTGCCCGGCTGCATCAGGCAAAGGTGGATTTCGCTGAGCAAGGAATACTATTCAGGACTGCAGGCGGCCGCAAGACTCACTACGGATTGATGTGCATATCCTTGCGCGCATGGGCAAGCTCGGGGTTTGTCACTCACCGATCAGATTTCGTGCGCCATTGATACAACGTGCACGATGGCGCAAACAGGGGGTGAACAATCTGACTATCCTTCAGTCAGTCATGCAGCCGTTTTGCGTGCTGCGGGGAGTTATGCGACTGCGGCCTTGTACCTGTCACTCCACTCCTTCGGATCCTTCTGGAAACTCCGTAGGACGTCCAGCTCTGGTTCAGTAAGGAGATTGAACGCCAGCGCGCTGTGTAGCAGCACCCCAATGTCAGAAATGGTTACCAAAGGCGCTCCAGCCTTGGTGAATTCTTCTCTTACTCCTGGAATGTCGTAAGTAAATATGCTGAAAACCGCATCCGGCAGACGACCCGTGGCTTCACGTACCACGTCGACGACGCGCAGAGACGACTCGCCTGACAAGACCAAATCCTCAAGCACAATTGTTCGCTGTCCAGGCTTCAGAATCCCTTCGATCTGTTTCTGACGGCCATACGCCTTGTTCTTTGATCGCACGTACGCCATGGGCACTTCAAAACGCTGAGCCAGAAAGGCCGCGTGCGCAATTCCAGCGGTCGCTACTGCTACAATGGTGTCCGGTATCATTTTTCGTCTGCGAACTTCCTGCTCGAAGGCGTCTGTGATCATGGTTCGCACGTTGGGGTGCGACAGCGTGAGGCGGTTGTCACAGTACATGGGGCATCGCATGTCGGAAGACAAAACAAAAGGCTTCCTGGGAGAAATGACCACCGCTTTGATCCGGAGCAGCTCGATAGCAATCTGCTGGCTGAAAAATATCGACTCGCCCATGATCCTAACCGGTTTATCAATTTCGACCGTCAAACATATATCATTTCGGTCACTATCGCGACCAGTGCCACCGGCACGGGCACAACTGATTGCATATTCCCGCTCCCTGTCCTTGGGCCTCTCCCAGCGCGCCGGTCAAGTCACTGCAAGGCGGTGGTGCCGAGTGCTACTGTCGTATGTGGGTTTGATTCCAGACTTCACTTTGGCCATCCGCGGGGCGTGTGAACTGGCGCAGATTGGTGTCTGGAAGCGCCATAGCATGACCGCGATGCAGCCTAAGTCGTAGTGCATCACGCGTCCGGCGAAGAAGCGTCTCAGACTGTCCGTGCCCTGGTGATAAAAGCAGGGTACGCACCTACCGGCCCTTACTACACCAGTAGGCAGTGGAGGCGGACAAGAAGAGGCACTGAGGTTGTCGAGTCTCGCTCAACGGCAGCTGAATAGCGGTAACCCGTGCTGGTAACTTGGCTGCGGCCCCCTTGCGCGTTCTATGGCGCGGTCACCATCCGGAATGCCATGCAGCGCCGGTCGGCGAGGCACTGGCCTTTTTGGTAGAGCGTGCGGGGGAGCACACATTTTGTGCTCAGCGCAGTGGATGATGGAGGCCTACCTCGGCGCGCTTTGGGATCACTCATCGCGGACTCAGGCGTAGGTGGCCGCAGTTATTCCGCCGATAACCGCGTGGTCCGCACAGGTAGTGCCTGCAGTAGCAGGTAAAGCGAACATGCCTGCAAAGCATCACGATTCCTCGTTAGGCTATTTGGTGGCGCACGGACTGCGGCATGGTGACGTAGGCGCCGGTGAGCCGCTTTTCGGCGTTGTCACCTACTGCGTCGCAGGCCCTTTGTAGTC
Organism: Rhodothermales bacterium; assembly: GCA_965262785.1. GTDB lineage: Bacteria > Bacteroidota > Rhodothermia > Rhodothermales > Bin80. The sequence goes on along the minus strand of OZ253559.1, from coordinate 2,869,598 downwards.
GGGATTGGGCGTTGGCATTTTGGCGTTTTGATTCTCGCGCCAAGAACGAAGCATGGCCAGCAGCTCCGCGGTCTTCCACGGCATCGAAAGGCTTAGATCAGTCGTCTCGCCTAGGTCTGCTTCCAAGTCGTAAAGCTCTGTTTCACCGGTTTCGTACCATTCGATAAGTTTGTAGCGCCCTGCACGCACAGCTCCAGAGGGGCGATTGCCACCGAGGTTATAGTGCGGAAAATGCCAGAAGAGTGGGCGGTCAGGCGCATCCTGAGAGAGGATATTTGACCCGTCAAGGTCCTCCACTGGAGGTAGTCCGGTGAGTGATAGTAGTGCGGGCAACAGATCATTTGTAATGGCAGGGGTGTCCCTAACGCTGCCTGCAGCAATCCCGTAGCCCTGAATGATGAATGGGACGCGCACGCCGCCTTCATAGAGCCACCCTTTGCCTGCACGCAGTGGGAGAATGGCAGTGGGCGCTGACGTTCGTCCATCTCTGAGCGTGCTTAGGCCACCGTTGTCAGAGGTGAAAACGACAATTGTATGCTCGGCTAGCCGCAGTGTGTGTAAGGCATTCATTATTCGCCCCACGCTTTCGTCTACGGAGGCAATCATTCCTGCGTAAACGGCATGGCCTTGCTGTTCCCGCGTCATGGCGTTGTACAATTCAGGCCGAAAGGCGACAGTGGGATGGTCCGATTCAAAGCGGCTTGAGACCTCAGGCTTGGATTCCAAGGGTCTATGCACTGCATAATGGGATAGCACAAGAAGAAAAGGGTCCTCCTGATGGGCTTGCAGGAATTCAACCGCCGCATCAGTCAGCCGATCAGTCAAGTAGGTGCTGTCTGAATCGGCCTGCAGGTCCGGAACAAGTGTAGCCGGATTTTTCTCGCTTCCGTATGGCGCAAAGTGGGATCCCGGATGCCCTGAGTTGTTGGACGCAAACACGGTGTCGAATCCTTGATGCTCTGCACGAAACTCTCCGACGCCCAAATGCCACTTGCCAATGTAGCCCGTGGTGTATCCAGCAGCCTGGAAGACTTCACCGATTGTTACTTCCTCCAAGGGTAGCGCCTTACGAAATTCTGCCTGAAGCAGCATTCCGTTTCGTCGTCCATTGAAATGATGCGTGAGGTGAAGACCCGCGGGATAGCGCCCTGTCATGATGCTAGCTCTCGTGGGCGCGCAGTTCGGGCCTGCAGAGTAAAACTGGGTGAATCGCACACCCTGCGCGGCCAAGCGGTCTATATGTGGGGTCTGGTAGTACGTGCTTCCATACACACCGGTATCTTTCCAACCCAGGTCATCAATCAGGATAACCACGACATTGGGTCGGGGCTGAGAGCAGGCGGTGCCCAGGAGTAGCAAGAGCGGAAGTGCAACGATGCGCAGGGGCATGGCAAGTCAGCGTGTCTAATACCAACCCTGAGTCCGAGCGGCCGCTAGAGTAGCGGCCACATTCAGTTGAATGTACTGCATTTGCGCATCGATTCGTTCTGCTATACAGGTGTGCTCCAATACTGCCGTGTCAAGCGCCTTCGCGTGACACGATTGCCCGTATCTGCGGTGCGTCCAGAGTTGCGTTTCGTGACCTCGGCTTCAAACGCTTGAATCAGTCGCAAGGGTATGGAGCGGGCGGGAATCAATGGTGGAGTTGGTTAGCATGCGGGTGCAGAATGAGTGCGCCAAGAGTCGTCGCTCATTAACAGTTGAGAACCGCAACTTGGCATGCTAAGCGCACTTGTGACAACTTGACCGGTGTTGCCGAGATACTGATCCACGCTCCAACGGAGCTTGCATCTATTGCCGAAGCTCACGTCCAGCGAGTTCAGCGACCTTTGCCGGCGATTTGCTTCACTGGTCAGCGAGGGCGCACAAAGGAACTGACTGTTGTCCGGGGAGCAGGCCATACGGTCCAGACCGGCCGAACGCGGTCCGCCCCGGCGCGGGCACTACTCGCTTCGTCCCTGATTGAAATCGCGTGATTGTGCTCTGCCGCCAAAGCCTCGATCTTTAGGATTCTTGCGAACTCACTGATTAATGGGGCAGGTTCTGCGAGCTACGCAACACAGCAACATCGCCCACCGTCGCGCCGTGCATCCGGTTTCATTTGAAGACGGCCAGCTACTGGAATCGAAGCAGGAAGACGTGGAAGCAGCAGTTTTTGGATGAAATGGAGATGGTACTACCGTGAGAAGCAATGATTGCCATCATTGCGCCTTATGATCCGAAGGGCGATAAGGGGTGGCCGCCAACACGCTTGGAAATCATGCTGCGCGTCCATTATTGGCGGTAGTGGTAGGCTATTCGGCCCTAGCCATGGAGGATGCCTTGTACGACAACGTAGCCGTGCGCACCGTTGTCCGCATTGCGTCTGATCCTGTACCCGATGAATCGACTATTTGCATTTCTCGGCGCCTGCCGGAGCGCTACGCGCTTGGCCACTAGCTGTTCGAGGCCAGCCAGGAGCACTTGACACAAAGCGGACTGCAGGGAAAGGCGGGAACGATTGTGGATGCGACCCTCTTCGCGGCGCCGTCATCGACAAATAACAGACGATACAGCGCGGTCCTTAGATGAAGCCTACGAACAAGGGCAATACGTGGCGTTTTGGCATGAAGGCCCCAGTCGGTACAGACATGCAGGGACTGGTGCATAGCGTCGCGGTGACGGCGGCCAACGTACATGATTCGGCGGTGATGCCTGAATGTTTGCGTGACTAGGAAGACGTGATCTATGGGGAGAAGGAGTAGGTAAGCGAGCACCGCAAAGCAGCGACAGAAGAAGCTGGCGAGGAGTGGTGGGTGCTGCGCAAGGTCACCAACATGCGCAAGCTCGACTGTGCGGACCAGTCGTTAAGCAAGCAGTGCCACCGGACCCGGGCAGTGGTTGCGCACGCCTTTTAGCTCGACTTCGCCGTGCGCCGTGAAAAGGCGCTTTCCTGTGGCGGGTGCGAATCCCGCCCAACATCTGTCGCTCCAGTTGGTAGCGGCTACAGCGTATTATGGAGGTAACAACATAGTATGAAGCACTGTGGTTAACGGGCTACGTGAGTAGCTTAGCGACCATGCGGGCCGGAACGTGAGTGAACGCTGAGCAGGCCCCGAAACGGGTGATGCGAGTGTCGACCTTCCGGTGATATGGGGAAGACCGCTGCGGCTCGGGAAGCGAGCGACAAAGGCACCGAGACCGACTCGCCGGGGTATTGGCGCTGGCACGCATGGAAGATCAGGAGAGTTGCAACACGGGAAGCCCTATTAGTGGTGTGGCACGCACCAACTGGAAGCTCTTTGAGCCAGGCCAGGCTGATAGGGTGGCGGAGTGGCCCGTATTACTGAAGACGCGGGGTAATGCCCGTCGAGGGAAGGGGCCGCAGGTGCGGAGCGGTGTTCAAAGGGTGAAAGGCCCCGGAAAACAAATGGCATAGCCTACTATCCGATCAGGGTCGGTGAATCCAGCGACACCACATGCGTAAGTGAAGGACCCGTAGGCCAGTCGCATTCTATGCGATGCTGGCGTACGGGGTTGTCAGGGCGTAAACAGGCCTGGCAACGCGTTATCCGCAGTATAGGGTAGCTGTAGGGGGCGTGTCGCTCCTTGCGTAGTGGAAGTCCTATGCAGCAGGAGAAGCGGTCCGAGTGCGAGTGGCATGATCCGCCTGGAGAGCCGGGTACGGGAAACCCGTACGCCCGGTTCGGTGGGCGGCGGGAGGAAACACGGTGATGGACGCCGGACTGCGGCCCGGAGCGAAAGCGACGGAATGGCCACCGGATCCTAAGGCAGGTGCGCCTCCCGCCGACCCTACATTTTATGACTCAAACAGTATAGGTGGACACATTCTCCACATATAAGAAAAGGGTGTACTCCCGCCTGGCTGGCACTACTTTTCTAACGCCGTGCGCCTGCCTTAGTCCTGGCGCACGTAGCGTTGCCGATGCAGGCTGGGCGTGACGCCGCAGATCCGCGCTATCTGAGCCAGTTCTGCCCTTGGGCGCTCGTCCTGCACGTTGACAATCACCTGGCCTTGGGTGTCCTTTACGGTTGTCATCACCCGTTGCCAGGCGCTCAGCTTCTGGCGAAGCGTCTTCCAGCTGGTGTGGATGCCCTGCGCCTTCAATCGGGTCCGGATCAGGTGCACGGCGTGATAGGCATACACGGCAATGCTGATGTGCGCGGCGATGCGTGCGTCCTTGCTGTGGTATAGCGGCCGCATCCCCAGTTCCGACTTCAACGAGCGGAAGGTGGCCTCCACCTCGGACAGCCGCCAGTACGTGGCCACAATGTGCTTAAGGTCCCATCCCGTCTGACTGGTGCGTAGCACGTAGCCCCCCAGGGCCTCATCGGCCTCTTCCCACTGCGTCTTGCGTGCAAACTTCACGGCCTTGGCGTTGGGGCCACTCCCTTCTACAACTGTCACTTCGTACTGATGAGATACGCGGGCATATCGCTCTTTTATGCGTCCGACCTGCTCGACGACCTTCTTGAGCCGCTTGGTATGGTAGGGCTTCTGCAGCCCTTCGTGCAGCGAGGTGAGGGCCGCTTCCAGTAGCGTGCGCCGGCGCTGGAGGATCTGCTCTTCCTTGTGCTTTCTGGCTTCGCTGACGGCATAGAGCAACGTTTCCTGCTTCGTCTGCTGCAACTGCCACACGCGTACAGCATGACCAGCCTGCGTGGTCAGCGTACTGTCAGGCTCCCGCTCTGGCGGCAGGGGCCGCTTACCCCGGTGTACGCAGATCCAGTCGTAGCCCTGTTCTGCCAGCCAGGACACGTTCGCTTCCGTAGCGATCCCTGCATCCATGATCACCGTCGGCTTCTGGCCGTCCACGCTGGCGTTCAGACGCTCGATAGCGTCCTGCAGCGTGCCGGGCTCCGAGACGTTGCCGGGCAAGATCTCGCAGGTACGCGGGAAGCCCGCGCCATCGAGCACCAGCCCGAGCGTCACCAGCGGACAATCGGAACGCTTTTGCTTCGAACGTCCGTAGGCCAGGTACTCGCCGTGCTGTTGGCCATGATAATGGGCGTTGGTGAGGTCATAAAAAACAACGGTCTCCGGCAGGCTCAAGAGCGTCCGCTCCTTTTGGAAGAGCGCTTGCTGAATCGCCTGGTTGTGCTCCCAGAGCAGGTCCCCAATGCGATACAGCTTCGCTAACGACACTTTCCTGCCGGGACGCAGTCCCAGCAGGTCCAGCGTCGTCGACCTGCTTTGCAACCACTGAAGCGTGGCCCGTTCGCTGTTGGGATGCAGCATGCGTGCGACCACCAGCGCTACGGCCAGGCGCGCGTCGCGCTCCTTGGCACCGGCCTGGATCAGCGTGTCTTTCAGTCCCAGATCCTCAAGCGCCTGAAGGCAGACGCGCTCTGCGCCCACGCTGCGAGCATGCTCCGGGTGCTCAAGGGAGTCCATGTCCACCGTCATGACGCTGTCAGGCTCACCCTCCGGCTTCGCGTGTGCACCTATGCCGCGTGCGCGTAGCTGCGCGACAATGGCTTCGGCGGTGTGCTGCAGGTCGGGATCGAACACGAGCGTCGGCTGCCCCTGCAACAAATTCTCTATGTGAAGCACCAAGGTGCCCCACTGGTCACGGGGCGTGTCAAAGTGGACGCCCAGGTTCAGCAGGGTCGACTGGCGCACCTTCCCGCCGATGCGGTCGCTGCGTACCAGGCGGTAGCTGTGTCGCGCTTCACCTTTCTTTGCGTGGGTCTTGGTCGCCCGTATGTACATGGTGTCTGCAGGTCAATGCCGACTCCAAGATAATGCATGGGCGCACCTGTAGCAAGTCCCTACCACCAATCCTGGCACTACAATGGCCTTTTTCAGCCGAATACGTTCAACTTCACGTATTCTTCACCATATAGCCCCGAAATACGGCTAAAAAGGGCCTGAAAAGGGCGAAAAGTGGGCTGGGAGTACCTGGTCTAGCCCCCCTTGGGCCACGGTGGGTTCCCAAAATGTAGGGTCGGCGGGAGGCGCACCTGCCTTAGGATCCGGTGGCCATTCCGTCGCTTTCGCTCCGGGCCTCAGTCCGGCTTCCATCACCGTGTTTCCTCCCGCCGCCCACCGGTAGGGTCGGGGCCTGGCGCGCCAACCCGTAGGGTCCGGTGGCTTGTCCGTCGCTTTCGCTCCGGGCCTCAGTCCGGCTCCCATGAATCACGTTTCCAGGCCCCGCCTCGTCAAACCACGGCATGCGGTTTTCCCGCACCGGGCTTACCTGCTGATTACACCGCAAAGTTCATGCGCAGTTGGCGTGGGCGCGCTTTCGGCCGGTAGTACTCTATCTGCCACTGAGCATACAACCCCAGTCGCTCGTAGAACATCCGCCTACTCCACCGCTTCCACCCATAACCCTTGCGTCCGCGGGCACGCATCAGATGGCGCCGGATCTTAAGCTCGACCCAGTTACGTACGTAACCGAAGCAACGGCTCGATTGCCCCGTGCGGAAATAATTCACCCATCCCCGCAGTATTGGGTTGATGCGAGCAATTACCCGTTCCACCGGCTGTGATCGGAAACGTCGGAATTCCTCCTTGAGTCGCCGCAAGAGCTTTGTACGAGCCTTCATACGAGGCACGCTCAATACGCCCCAACGGCCCCGCTTCGTCTTATGCCGACGAATGCGGAAACCCAGGAATGTGAAGCTCTCCCGTTGGGTGAGGTCCACTCTCCGCGTCTTCTCCACGTTCAATGAAACGTCAAGCTTGGCCAACTCTTCCAACAGGCGCTTGTACACGCCTCGCTCCAGCCACCGCCACTTGCGGTAGCCGTCCACCACGATCACTAGGTCGTCGGCAAAACGGGCGTACTCCATATGGAAATACCCCTTCTCGCGGGTGACTGCCTTCGCGCGCTCCAGCATCCGATCCACCCCATTGAGGTAGATGTTGCTCAAAAGCGGCGAGATGACGCCCCCTTGAGGTACCCCGCGCTTGCCACCGGACTTGAGTATCCGCTTCAGAAGCCACAGAATGTCACGATCCTTAACACGGAGCGCGACCTGTCGGAGCAGGATGTGATGACGAATCGTATCGAAATACGACGCCAAGTCCACATCAATGACCCGGGTCATTCCTTTGACTACCGCCGAAGTTACTCGATGTACAGCAGCATGCGGCGCACGCTTTGGCCGATATCCATAGGATCCCTCCTGAAAGTCAGCCTCGAAGATCGGCTCCAGAATCAGCTTCAGCGCCCCCTGCACCACGCGATCCCGTATCGTCGGTATGCCCAGCGTGCGGAATTTACCGCCGCCCTTGGGGATCCGCTTCTTACGCAATGGCGAGGGCTGGTAGCACCGTAGGATCAGATCGCGCTGAATGCACTCCAGAAACCTCTGCAAGCCGGTCGTCTCAATGGCCGCAAACGTCATGCCGTCGATGCCGGGGGCACCGTCGTTGCGCTTCGCCATACGATACGCCTCCTGCAGCGTCTCCAGCTTGCAGACATGCACGTACATGCCCCAAAAACGCCACTCTGGTACTGCCTTGGCTTTGCGGTATATTCTCCTCCTCAGGTCCTGCAGGCTTATAGTAGCCTCTTTCATGTCTTCAGTGCCTCCCTTTATTGTCGGAAAACATACCAGCAGCGAGGCGCCTTCGCTCCACGGGCATTACCCCGTTTCATCGCTACTACGCACCTCTCCGCCACCCTCTCGCCTTCGGTACACTTCCCGGTGCCACCGGTTATAGTACCTACCTTCCTCCGGCAATTTCTCACCGGGGCGAGGAGGGCTTCTCCAGTTGCTCGGCATGTCCTTGTCATCGTGCCGTCGCTATCACCCCGCCGAAGCGGTGCGGTCGTCCCAATCAGATTTCGACCGCCCGTGCTGTCTTCGCCCATCGGTTGAGGGCTCGACCTTCGGGATATACTCTCGAGGCCACCTATGCGTTTACTCTCGTTACGGCCCGATGACTCGCGGTCTCCCTTACGGAGACCGTGTCGGTAGGCTTCATGAATTAGGTTTCCCGCTTCCATGCTACCCAAGCTACAGAGCTCTGATTTCTACTCTGGCAGGACTGACTCCTGCTGAACATGCCAGCCTTGACTGGACACACAACCGGGCGTACGGTTTTCCCGTACCCGGCTCTCCAGGCGGATCATGCCACTCGCACTCGGACCGCTTCTCCTGCCGCATAGGACTTCCACTACGCAAGGAGCGACACGCTCCTTACAGCCACCCTATACCGCGGATAACGCGTTGACAGGCCTGTTTACGCCCTGACAACCCCGTACGCCAGCATCGCATAGAATGCGACTGGCCTACGGGTCCTTCACTTACGCATGTGGTGTCGCTGGATTCACCGACCCTGATCGGATGGTAGGCTATGCCATTATTTCCGGGGCCTTTCACCCTTTGAACACCGCTCCGCACCTGCGGCCCCTTCCCTCGACGGGCATTACCCCGCGTCTTCAGTAATACGGGCCACTCCGCCACCCTATCAGCCTGGCCTGGCTCAAAGAGCTTCCAGTTGGTGCGTGCCACACCACCAATAGGGCTTCCCGTGTTGCAACTCTCCTGATCTTCCATGCGTGCCAGCGCCAATACCCCGGCGAGTCGGTCTCGGTGCCTTTGTCGCTCGCTTCCCGAGCCGCAGCGGTCTTCCCCATATCACCGGAAGGTCGACACTCGCATCACCCGTTTCGGGGCCTGCTCAGCGTTCACTCACGTTCCGGCCCGCATGGTCGCTAAGCTACTCACGTAGCCCGTTAACCACAGTGCTTCATACTATGTTGTTACCTCCATAATACGCTGTAGCCGCTACCAACTGGAGCGACAGATGTTGGGCGGGATTCGCACCCGCCACAGGAAAGCGCCTTTTCACGGCGCACGTAGGGTCGGCGGGAGGCGCACCTGCCTTAGGATCCGGTGGCCATTCCGTCGCTTTCGCTCCGGGCCGCAGTCCGGCGTCCATCACCGTGTTTCCTCCCGCCGCCCACCGAACCGGGCGTACGGGTTTCCCGTACCCGGCTCTCCAGGCGGATCATGCCACTCGCACTCGGACCGCTTCTCCTGCTGCATAGGACTTCCACTACGCAAGGAGCGACACGCCCCCTACAGCTACCCTATACTGCGGATAACGCGTTGCCAGGCCTGTTTACGCCCTGACAACCCCGTACGCCAGCATCGCATAGAATGCGACTGGCCTACGGGTCCTTCACTTACGCATGTGGTGTCGCTGGATTCACCGACCCTGATCGGATAGTAGGCTATGCCATTTGTTTTCCGGGGCCTTTCACCCTTTGAACACCGCTCCGCACCTGCGGCCCCTTCCCTCGACGGGCATTACCCCGCGTCTTCAGTAATACGGGCCACTCCGCCACCCTATCAGCCTGGCCTGGCTCAAAGAGCTTCCAGTTGGTGCGTGCCACACCACTAATAGGGCTTCCCGTGTTGCAACTCTCCTGATCTTCCATGCGTGCCAGCGCCAATACCCCGGCGAGTCGGTCTCGGTGCCTTTGTCGCTCGCTTCCCGAGCCGCAGCGGTCTTCCCCATATCACCGGAAGGTCGACACTCGCATCACCCGTTTCGGGGCCTGCTCAGCGTTCACTCACGTTCCGGCCCGCATGGTCGCTAAGCTACTCACGTAGCCCGTTAACCACAGTGCTTCATACTATGTTGTTACCTCCATAATACGCTGTAGCCGCTACCAACTGGAGCGACAGATGTTGGGCGGGATTCGCACCCGCCACAGGAAAGCGCCTTTTCACGGCGCACGTAGGGTCGGCGGGAGGCGCACCTGCCTTAGGATCCGGTGGCCATTCCGTCGCTTTCGCTCCGGGCCTCAGTCCGGCTTCCATCACCGTGTTTCCTCCCGCCGCCCACCGAACCGGGCGTACGGTTTTCCCGTACCCGGCTCTCCAGGCGGATCATGCCACTCGCACTCGGACCGCTTCTCCTGCCGCATAGGACTTCCACTACGCAAGGAGCGACACGCTCCTTACAGCCACCCTATACCGCGGATAACGCGTTGACAGGCCTGTTTACGCCCTGACAACCCCGTACGCCAGCATCGCATAGAATGCGACTGGCCTACGGGTCCTTCACTTACGCATGTGGTGTCGCTGGATTCACCGACCCTGATCGGATGGTAGGCTATGCCATTATTTCCGGGGCCTTTCACCCTTTGAACACCGCTCCGCACCTGCGGCCCCTTCCCTCGACGGGCATTACCCCGCGTCTTCAGTAATACGGGCCACTCCGCCACCCTATCAGCCTGGCCTGGCTCAAAGAGCTTCCAGTTGGTGCGTGCCACACCACCAATAGGGCTTCCCGTGTTGCAACTCTCCTGATCTTCCATGCGTGCCAGCGCCAATACCCCGGCGAGTCGGTCTCGGTGCCTTTGTCGCTCGCTTCCCGAGCCGCAGCGGTCTTCCCCATATCACCGGAAGGTCGACACTCGCATCACCCGTTTCGGGGCCTGCTCAGCGTTCACTCACGTTCCGGCCCGCATGGTCGCTAAGCTACTCACGTAGCCCGTTAACCACAGTGCTTCATACTATGTTGTTACCTCCATAATACGCTGTAGCCGCTACCAACTGGAGCGACAGATGTTGGGCGGGATTCGCACCCGCCACAGGAAAGCGCCTTTTCACGGCGCACGGCGAAGTCGGGTTAGGGTAATCAATAGCCTGTGGTGCTCTTGCAAGGCGCGATTTCAGGAATTGAAGAAACGCGCCGGCCAGGTCTGCACGTTGATGGCCTTGGCCAACAGTTACATGGCTTGAAAGTCCTTATTTGTATTCCAAGGATAGGTAGTGATTGCCCGAAAAAGGCCTATTGGGAGCAATATGCCGGCAGATTGGGGGTGGGCGGTAAGCCTGTAGTCGCGGTCAGGGGTGTACGCAAGGTGTGCAGCCCCCGAATATGAGTGGATTCGGCACAAATCCGTGGTCTTCAGCCAGCTTTTTATGCCATTGCACTACAAAGAGGATATAGGTTTGCGCTCTCCCCATTGCAAGGAGTCTGGCTTGCTTCCGTGGCGGCGCTGGTAGGGCCTTACTGCGCCCTACTGCGTGCCTGGTGCCACTTTCGTCGGCGCGCTTCCTTCTGCTTGCATACTACGATGCATGTGGGCCACCGAATCCGGCGCATGTGGGCCACCGAATCCGATGCAAGTGAGCCACCGAATCCGATCCATGTGGGCCACCGAATCCGGCGCATGTGGGCCACCAGATCCGATACCATAGGGCCGCTTGGGTGCCCCCGCAGAGCGTGACGTTGGGCATCTAGTAACACTGAATAAGTTGTGTCTTCCCTAACAAATTGGAGGCACAGCAACATGGCAGCACACCGCATACCGATGCGCAGAATCAAGTATATCCTCTCCCTACGCTACGAGCAGAATTACTCTGAGCGGCGCATCGCGCAGCAAGTAGGAGTCGGTCGCAGCACGGTATCTCGTACGTTGGCGCGTGTACAGCAGACGGGGTTGACCTGGTCGCAGTGCGCAGCATTGAGCGATGCAGAGCTGCAGCAGCAGCTCTTCCCTTCGGACGACAAGCAACAGGTGCCTCAGCGGCCGCTGCCCGATTGGGAGCAGGTTCACAAGGCCTTGGCCAAGCACTCGTATATGACGGTACGGCAACTGTGGCTTGAGTACAAAGCGGGCCATCCTGATGGCCTGGAGTATAGCCAGTTTTGCCTGCGGTACCGCCAGTGGCGTGGCAGCGACAGGCACTTGGAGATGCGTCTGGAACACCGGGCGGGCGAGAAGCTCTTCGTGGACTACTCAGGAAAAAGGCCCTCCATCGTAGACCCTCGCACGGGCAAGTCACGCGAGGTTGAGCTCTTTGTCGCAACGCTGGGCGCGTCCCATTACACCTTTGTAGAGGCGACCTTAACGCAGCAGCTGAAAGATGTCTGCGGATCGCTTCGGCGATGCTTCGAGTTTTTAGGTGGCACGCCTCGCGTGTTGGTTCCGGACAACATGAAGACCGCCGTGACGGCGATAAACAGGGGTGACGTAGCGAAGATCAACGCAACGTTTCAGGAATTGGCGGATCACTACCAGGTCTGTGTGCTGCCTACTCGACCAGGAAAACCAAAGGATAAAGCCGCCGTTGAGAACGCCGTGTTGCAGGCTCAAAGGCGCATCCTGGCGCCACTTCGCAATCGTCACTTCTCCAGTCTACAAGACCTGAATGCAGCCATCGCCCCGTTGCTGGAAGCACTCAACGCCCAGCCCTTCCAGAAAAAGGATGGCAGTCGTCACAGCTGGTTTGTAGATCTGGACAAGCCTGCGCTACGCCCGCTACCACGCACGCCTTACCGGTACGGTGAGTGGACGAGCAAGCGTAAGGTGCAGTTCAATTATCACGTGTCGATCGACAAATGCTACTACAGCGTACCCTTCAAGTATGCAGGAAAGACCGTCTACGCGCTGGTACACCAGGACACGGTGGAGATTTACCTCGATCGGCAGGATGATACGTACATAGCAGCGCATCGTCGTGGTCTTTTGCGAGGTCAACATGTGACGAACCAGCATCACATGCCCTCGCACCATCAAGCCTACGCCGCGTGGACGCCAGAGCGCTTTGTGAATTGGGCCGCCGAAGTCGGCACGCACACCCAGGCGTTGATCCAAGCCAACTTCCACCGATTCGATATCCCAGAGCAGTGCTTCGCGCGATGCAGAAGCCTTCTGGGCCTGGCGAAGAAGCATGGTGCGCGCGCCATGGAGGCAGCGGCGAAAGAAGCGCTGGACCAGCAAGTCTTCAGTTACCCCGCGGTCAAGCAGATCGTTGAGAAGATCGCAAGCGCCGCAGGCAGTCAGCGGCCCTGTGTCGTTGAGCACAACAACATTCGCGGTGCCGCCTATTACAGTAATTCATCCCCAAAGGAGGAAGAGGAATGCTCACCCATCCTACCGTAGCCAAACTTGAACACATGCGTCTGTTCGGCATGGCCAATGCCCTGCGTGACCAGTTGGTCACCGCCGACATGGACGAGCTGACCTTTACGGACCGCCTCGCACTGATGGTCGACAACGAGATGGCTGTGCGTGACTCGCGTCGCCTGGCGCAGCGGCTGGGGCGCGCTAGGTTGAAGCATCAGGCCTCTGTGGCGGATATCGACTACGGGCAGGGCCGCGGACTCGATAAGCATCTCATGCTGCATCTGGCCAGTTGTCAATGGGTACGACGTCACCAGAACATCGTCATCACCGGCGCAACCGGAGTCGGAAAAAGCTACTTGGCCTGCGCGTTTGCACACAAGGCGTGCCTGGAGAACTTTCGGGCACAGTATCACCGACTGCCCCGACTCATGGAGGATTTGCAGATCGCTCACGCCGATGGACGCTATCAGCAACTCTTGAACAAGCTCGCCAAAATGGACGTGCTGGTGTTGGATGATTGGAGTCTCGGGCACCTTTCCGCCGAGCAGCAACGGCATCTGCTGGAGCTCCTCGACGATCGGTATGACACACGATCCACCATTGCGACGAGTCAGTATCCAGTGGAACAATGGCATGAAACCATGGAGGATCCTACCTTGGCCGACGCCGTGCTCGATCGTCTAATCCACAACGCGCACAAAATCGAACTGGTCGGAGAATCTATGCGGAAGAAGAAGTCCTTATGGCCCTCCAACACACCACAAAAAAAGAGATAAAGTTGCTAACTTCGCACCCAACCACTGGTGGCCCACATGCGCCGGATTCGGTGGCCCACTTGCATCGGATTCGGTGGCCCACTTGCGCCGGATTTGATGGCCCACTTCAGAGCGGATCTGGTGGCCCACATCGTCGGAATATGCATTCTGCTTCAGGACCTGACCTATGCGGTGCACATTGGTGGCCACCACTACCAGCGCCAGCGTCCTGTCGAAGCCAGCCTTGCCGTGGGTGCGCACTAGTGACATGCCCCGGTGATGGAGGTTATTGATCGCCGACTCTACGGCCGGGTGTTGACGCCGGGCTGCCACGAAGTCCGGATGGGTCTCCCGTTCGCGGTCCGCTTTACGGTGCCGCCCCTTCCGGGGCATCACGTTCAGGTCCAACAACTTGTCAAGCTGCTCGCGATTCTCTGGCGTGTAAAACCCCTTGTCCATGCTGCATGATGCCAGCGCCGGGTAGCGCCGCTTCGCCTCTGCAAGGAATGGTACGATCATGTCCTGGTCGCCACCTTCGTGTTGCACGTAGTGGCGCAGAATGAATTGGTGCTGATCCTCCAGCACGCAGACCGGTACCCCCAACTCTGCCATCACGCCCGCCTTCCCTTTGTCGATCCAGCGCGTGTGGGGCTCATGCACGGAGAAGAGCTTCTGGCCGTGCGGAATCTTCTCGCCCTTGATCAAACGGCGCAATACCTGGTCTATCAGCTTGTCCGCAGTCCGCAAATACCACGACACCTCCGCGCTTTCAACATCGTTTTGCCTCAATATCGCCTGCGTGGCCGCTGCCTTCGACACGATAGTGCGGCAAAGTGCCAGGTAGTTTGCCACTTTCGACGTACTACGCCACTGCCGGGAAGTGCGCACGCGATAAAAGGCGCGCTCCATTTTCTTGATCCAGGCCTGCGACTTGCGCCAGCCCGCTATCGCATGCTGCTGGCAAAGACGCGCCAGCTTCCTGATCAGACGGCGCAGCGCATCCCACAGCAAACGGACATCGGTGGGCCACTCCACATGGGTCTTCGCAACCGCTGAGTCGGCCCGGCAGTGAAGCGGATCCGAGTTTCTGTGCTTCAACAGCTGATGCCCACGGGCCACCACCACCGCATTGATCTGCTGCAGCGCCTCCTCGGTAAGCAGACGCACGTTGTCAATAACGGTCTGCAGGCGATACTGGTGCTTATCTCCAAAATCTGCATGCCCCAGCATCTGGCGCAACGCCGTGTGAAAGTTCGCCAATTCCACCAGACGGTCGAAGTCGCAGTCAAGCGCCTTCTGCAGCGTGCCCAGCACGAAGATCCGCCACAGACACAGCCCGGGGCGACCACGCCGCAAATTGACCTTCGCGCCTAACTGCTCCCGCAGAATCGCGAACACCCGCTCGCGGGTCTCGCGGTGCGTGAAGATGTCCTGCAGTCCACGGAGTACGGCCGGAATATCGTCTCTGGACCGAGCGTCAAAGCTGATCTCTCCAATGGGAGTGTGCCCAAGCTCAAACTGTGACTCGAAGATCGCGCGCATGGCAGTAAATCGGGCGAATGTTGGGGCAGAAGCGTACTAATCACGCCAATAACGGTACTAAGATCGGAAAACGGCGCAACATTCGCTAAAACAACGCAGGCAGCCGTTGGGGAAACTGCCCCGATAACAGCCGCTCGACACTCCAAAATGCCCGATTTTCCGCCGCACGCGCCCGTACATCCGCCCTATGCGCCCAAGACTGCCGGTCTGCAGAGCCGATCAGGCATTTTTCGGGCAAGCACTAGGTAGGTCCTGGGGCCAGTGCTAATGCTTCCAAGACATTCAATACGCAGGCGCTTGGACGGGGCGGACTCAAGTTGGCGTGCAGTTTACCCTCCTGAATTGCCTTTGGACCTGTTGTCGAGTGATAAGCCTCTATCACCCCGAAAATCGAAACTTCCTTAATGTCCGTTTGAGGCCACCTGCAACCGGAAGAAGGCATGGCCCCAATTCTCTCGGACTTCCCACCTCTCGAAATACCTACGACCTTGGCACACATCTCGCCAACAGCAACCTACCCTGCTTGCACTCGCACTCGCTCCACCTGGATGGTTGGCGCACAATCCGCGCTCCATCAACCACAGCGTCAATTCAGGTTGCGTTACGCCATCCATCACCGTGACCGTGCAACTGCAGATCACCTGATTGCTTCTCCGCCAGGGCGCGTTTGATCAACTGTGCTCAGTAGTCTAATGACGGCTGGCCAAGGTTAGGCGTGCCATCGGGGCACTCTCCGTGCCAAACGGCCGGCCCGGGCTGATTTGGTGTCGCTTCCGGACCGGTGGCTGTTCTAAGGCCAACTACCCTTCTGCGGGCCACATGCAAGCGCCCGAGTGGGCGCGGTCCTTCTCGGGCTTAGGAAACAGTTTGACAAGACTTACGGATCAGGACCACCCAAACACATAGCATCTAGAAGAGGCGAACTCTCCTGCTCCGAGTAGATCACTTTTTGCTCTCCTGGAATGCTCCGTCGCACCAGGAATCGGCCCCGAGCTGACTTGCGTGTCAGATCGCAGCAACGTTAGGACTATTCAAGAATCCCACGAGGCTGATACGGAACTTGCGTTCCCACGAGGGGCCACACTCATATCAGAAAACTATGGGTCAAAAGAAAGGCCGCCTGCACATTTCGTGCAGGCGGCCTTCAAGCTTCACGACTAAGGGCTTACACCCCTAGAGCTTAACGATTCCTCGCAAGCCAACACGCGTGTTGCCTATCACGTCGCCATTCACATGCTGCTCGGCAAACACATCCATTGCTACTGCCGGCTGCTGGCTATACTTCTTGGTCACTATCGCTAGACGCGTTCCCGCCTGGACCTGGTAGCCGGACATGACGCTGTTGGTCCACCGCCCAAACGGTGCCAAGCGCGCCTTGGAGCTGACCGGCATTTTATAGCCTACCTGTACGCCTACGCGATCCGGCCGGGGGCTCATGGCCCTAAGCTGCCCATACGGGAGCATGTGGCCCAGCGAACCCTCCTGACGCATGAATGCTTCGGCGCTGCCGTGCGCGTTGCCCCAGCTCGGCTCAACTGCAATAGCCAATCCCTCGTCTCCACCAGGCGAGAGGCGGAAGGCAACACTCGCGCCCCAATCCGTGTAGCCCTCGGACTGATGAACAAGCAGCGTCCGCGCACGAAGGTCCAAGCTAAAGCCGGAGGGTGCATGTGCATACCCACCGGCGAAGGCCGCCTCGGCGCCAAAGCCGTTATCAATATCTCCACCATCGATCCTGAGACCAATCTCCACATGACCGCTATACGATGCGGTTCCGTTGGAGCGGCGGACACCGAATTCAGGTGCCACGCGTAGGCGCTGGGAGCTGGCGTCTACTTCGCTCACCATGGCGTTTTGATCCGAGCTTATCATCACCGTGAAGACATCCGCCTTGAGCGCGAAAGCACCCGTGAGCTCCTGCCTGACACCAGCAGCGCCCATCCTCATCGTCAGGTCGGTAGAAACATCGTCACCGAGTTCTTCACTGATGTCGGCGCTACCTGAACCGGCACCAGCGACGCCCCAGAAGTCCAGTCCCGCCCGCGGCGAGTAGCGCAGGTACGGATGGAACCCTGTCATTGACACGTCTATGGTGCCACTGCCATTAAGCGAGCTCGTGAAGTCAATCTCACCTGATGTAAGCGATACAGCCAAGCCCAGCATAACACGCGCGCCGAATTGATAGTCACCACCAAAGTACATCGAGGTGGTAGAGCCCTCCATGGAGAACCCATCCTCAGGATCACCTTCAAATCCGCTAATGTTTCCCTGACCCCAAAGCGTAAATGCGCCGTTGGAGGCCTGGAAGGAGGAGCGTGCCAGCGCAGGTCCCTGCGGCAGGCCGCCAAACGATCCGCCCATTCCCCGCGCGGACACGTATGGGCTTGGCGCGGCGATACCGGGCCCACCTTGCAAGCCACGTTGGCTGGGCGCATGCAGTCCCAGTATTCCCGTAGCGGTTTGCGCAAAGGACTGCAGCGTACAGTCCTGGCCACTGCCAAACACCCCACACGCCAGCGAATGGCCCATTACCTGGACATGATCACGGCCCCTCGCGGCATCCATTCGTGTCCCGAGAACATCAACAGTTTCGGTACCAATGGTACGCGCCATGGCCGCAAGCGAGAGCTGCAGTGTGCGCGCACGCTCTGTTCTGGAAGCCTCCACCGTGACCGACACCTGGAGCTCAGCCGAAAGACCACTCGGATCCGAGGCAACCACCGTGACTGTCGTGGTGCCAATGCTGGCCGCACTTACAACCAGGTTGGTGCCAGCAATGCTGGCGTTAGCAACGTCACTGGAAGATGAGGCCGCGGAGTACGACAGCGCATCGCCATCAGGGTCGCTAAAAGCAGCGGCAACATCCACAGATCTGGAGGTGCCCACCTCGATTGCGAAGTCCGAGATCTGTGCTGACACGGTAGGAGCCTCGTTCTCGTCAAGAATCGTCACATTCACCGCCGCGGACGCGGAAAGGTTGCCGGCGTCCGTAGCCGTCACCGTCAGGCTGTAGCTGCCCGGTCCACCTTCGAAGTCTTCACCCGTGCCCGTATAGCGCACTTCGCCGCTGGTGGCATCCACGGCAAACTTGCCCGCGCCGCCGGTCAGCGTGAAGCTCAGCGCATCGTTGTCCGGGTCCGAAGCATTGGTCGTTCCCAATGATACCGGGCCCGGCTGGTTTTCGGACAGATTGAAGTCGTATGCCGTAGCATCGAAGGTAGGTGCTTCGTTCTGGTCCGTCACATCGACAGTGATGTTCGCTGATGCGGTCAGTCCAGATGGGTCCGTACCAATCACCATGAATTCGAATGGACCAGGATCCTGCTCAAAGTCTTCGCCGCTTCCCGCGTACATGACGTCACCTCCAGCGACCGTGAATTTGGTCGAGCCGGCACCACTCAGCGAGTAGATCACCTTGTCTCCATCCGGGTCAGTTGCAGGTGCGCGACCTACGACGATCGGGCCTGCGACGTTTTCCTTCAGCTCGAACGTGTATCCCGCTGCGTCGAAGGTTGGAGCCTCATTGACATCCAGAATCGCGACCACGATCGTCGCCTGACCAGTGAGGTCACCGCTGGAAGTCGCCACAGCCGCGAATTCGTAGGTCTTCGGCCCATCTTCAAAGTCTTCGCCGGTGCCCCGATAGCTCAACACCCCATCAAAGTTATTCACACTGAAGTTCAGTGCATCGTCTCCTTCCAAGGTGAAGAATACACGGTCGCCTTCGGGGTCTGTTGCGGTCAAGGCGCCGATTCTCACCGTGCCAGGTACGTTTTCGTCAAGTTCAAGGTCGTACCGGCTCTGCGCGAACATGGGCCCTTCCTGCTCGTTCCGTATGGTTACGGTGACATCCGCTTCGCCCTTCATGCCGTCCACATCTGTAGCCACGGCCTTGAAGGTATACGAGGTTGGCGGCGTCTCAAAGTCCTCGCCGGTGCCCGTGTAGGTGATCTGGCCGGTGCCGTCGATGTTAAAGTCAACCGCACCTGCGCCTTCCAGCGAATAGGTGAAGCTCGTGCCTTCGGAGTGCGTGGCCACGGCCGATCCCAAGCGGACGGGGCCAGCCATGTTCTCTCGCAGGTTGAAGTTGTAGCTGTCGTTCGCAAAGACAGGTGCCTCAACCACATCGGTTACGTTCACCGTTACCGTCGTGGTCGTTTCAAGCTCGCCCTGGTCCTTCGCGGTCAGGGTAATTGTGTACTGGTTTGGTAGCGTTTCGAAGTCCTCGCCGGGGCCCGCATACGTAATTTTACCAGCGTTTACGGCAAATCTGTTAGCGCCGCTACCCGACAGGGAGTACGTTAACGCACTGCTCGCGTCCGGGTCGGTAGCTACTACAACACCGACTGTTTCGCCGCTGGCGATATTCTCCTTTATGTCGAATGCATAGCCAGCCTCTGCAAAGCTTGGACTCTCGTTGACGTCGGTAATTCTGACGGTAACGTCTGCCGTAACAGACGTGTCAGGAGCCTGCGCCCTTATCTTGAAGGTATAGCTACTCGGTGGTGTCTCGTAGTCTTCACCGCTTCCATGGTAAGTGATGGCAGCAGTACTCAAGGTGATTCTAAACTTCCCTGCCGGCTCGTCCTCCAGGCTGTAGGCGATAGCAATGTTGGCCCTAACGGTAGCCTTCGCGACTCCGACTTCTTCCCCGGATTCAGAATTCTCCGGAAGATCAAAGGTGAATCCGTCATCCGGGAACACCGGAATGCCGGAGCCGGCCGCGTCCACGGTAACAGTAATGGTAGCCGTGTCGGTCAGCTCATCAGGATCCTCAATCTCAGCCGTTAAGCTGTAAGAAGGCGGAGTGCCCGTTTCCCCTGGTCCTGTATAGAGCAGCGTGCCAGAATTGCTGAGCGAAAACAGATCGCTACCTGTGCCGCTTAGAGATGCAGTCAGGGCATCGTCATCCGGGTCGCTAAATGCTACCGTACCTACTGTTACCGGTCCTGCCTCGTCCCGCTCGATATCAAACGTATACCTTGAGCTGGCGAAGATGGGCGGTCTGTTGGTTCCGTCTCCGCCTCCACCTCCTGTGCCACCGACATCTACCCTTACAGTTCGTGTACGTGTGGTACCAGCTGCATCCCTCACCTGCAGCGTAAAGGAGAAATCAGAGGTTTCCCCGTTGCCTGTGTAGCGGATCCTGCCGTCAGTGGAGCTGATTGTGAATAAATTTGACCGCGTGCCAGTCAGCGTATACGTATATGGCGGGCTCCCGCCGGTTGCCTCCCGTACATCCGGTGTCAGCGGTGTCCTAGTCGCCTCATTCTCGGGCAAGTTTATGGTTATTGCGCCTCCAGGGAATGTGAGCAGGCCGCCAGCGCCTGTGTGCATTACCGTAACGGTCGCAAGTGAGGTCTCGCAAATGGGGCTATCGTCTATCCCACAGCCGGCAGCTACCTCCGTTGCACGGATGATAAGAGAAATATTGGGAATCCGAAAACTGGCGTTTGTGGTAGGAGGCACAGGCTCTTTCGGCTCGCCAACATTGACGTGGTCAAAACTGATCTCCCCGGTGTTAGTGTTTACTGTAAGAGAGTCCTTGTAATTGCACCGTGACGGATCAGTATCGGGGCTTGGACGCGTGCAATCACGCCTTGATATTTCATACTCAACCCTTCGCCCGATACGGCTGGACGCTTGTACCGCACCGATCACTGAACCCTTGGTTGTCCCCCCGTTGAGGCCAAACTCGTAATCGTAAAGCTGACTCTCGCTATTAACTTGATCAAACTTGGGGTAGTCGACGATGTTGATCATAAAGTCAGCGCTCGTGGCATCAGCGCTACCGCTGGTAGCGGTCACTTTGACTGTTTCGGTTGCTAGTTTTGGATCAGCACCCTCATCATTGTTTTCACCAAGCCCTGTGTACCGCAGTTCCTTGCCATCGTGGACTTCAAAATGATCATGATCATCAGTCAGTTGAATAAGTGCCTGCGAATCATCCGGGTCCTCCACTTTAAAGGTTCCCACCGTGTAAGGAGTGGTACTGCCATCCAGTCCTTCGGCCAGCTCAAACTTGTACACGGCGTCAGTTTGGCCCATCGCAGGGGTATCGGCATCGGTAAACACGGGAGACTCGTCTTTATTAGTGACACTAACATTCACGATTACGGATGCCTCGCCAGTCGCACCATCCGAGCCGCCACTGTAGCGCGCAATGATCCTGAGCGTGTACGTGCGCTTCGACTCGAAATCTGCGGCGGGCTCGACGTGGGTCAATGTGCCGCCGGCACCGTCATCGTCTCCAGTTTCAGCTCCGTAGCTAACATTGAACCCCTCGTAACTTTGCGTGCGGTTTGCCGCGAACGCCCACGTGACGGTGGCATCTGCAGGGGCTCCACATGTGCTAAAGTTTGGACTCGTGCGAGAATCAGGAGGGTCATTAGACCCATAGGTATAGGTCAAGGTAGCAGGGGCTTCATTTTCCGGCATAGTGGCGGTCATGCTGCCTAGCGCTGGTCTCGGCCTTATGTTGTCATTGTCAGGATCACGGTCGCACTCATACGAGTGGTTTACATCGGCTAATGCAGGTAGTAGATCTGTTAGGTAGATCCTGAACCCCGTCTGTGCCTGCACGGACTGCACTACGGTTGGCGCCGTGACAGCGAGCGCCATCAGCACGCTAAACACGAGCGGCATCCAAATCCTTCGCGAATTGGTGCGTCCTCGTAACCGCCCGCCAGCGGCTCGCGGCAGTGCACGCGAGGCAAGAGGTGAATCAAGCACCTTGGAAATCAGCATAGCTATTACCTGTACAGGTTAGTGAAAGCAAAAATGAGGGCTGAAGCCCTGTCGGAGCACGCGTCATTTAACGGTTATAACCGGTTGGAGCCGTGCGCGACCTCGCATGATCGGCGGGCCGCAACTAAACATACTACGAAAAAATACGCCACTAACGCAAGTTGCCCCCGTGTTCCCGAGCGCGTCCAGGCAGCCATGCCTGGCTGGCGCCAAACGGGCACGCCGAATCGTCGCCAGCCACGCTCGTACACGGCGAACCTCGCGAAAATGGCGCTTCAAGCGCCTCCAGCCCCGAAAATACGTCCAGAAGCTGCCCATTGGCTATAAATTAGGGCGACGAACCGCCACAAAGTGGTCTGCACCGGTTCGCGATGACCAATCAGCTAAGTGCATAGCAAGCCCGTTGGGCTACAAGTTAATCCAGCCCTCCCCGATGGTTGTACACAGCTATGCATGGTATGATGCAACCGAGCCAGCATTTTCCTGGCAAGATAACGGTTTTAAACCTGTGGAATGCAAATCCCGACTGCCGCCTTGGGCCCAATCTACGAAAGGCAATCGAATGTCGTTTAACGGTAATAGAGGTTTCAGGCCATTTCTGGCACAGCTTTTAAACGCCCTACTGGCCTGCATTGTGCGCAACAATTTGAGCAGATCCTGCAGTCGAATAGTTGCCCTACGGCCCCCGCCAGCCTGACTCAAAGATACGGCAGTTGCAAGCTCCCGATGAATGCCCGCACATCCCACAAGCCAACATGCGGCCAGTTTGCAATACGGCAAGACCTCGCAGTGCCACGCATCCCACGTCTACACTCCATTCTAAGTCTTCACGCGCGCACTCCCCCTTAAACTCCGGCTGGGGACTTAGGCTGCAGCACTGTGCTATCCACCGAAACTGCCCTTGGTGGAAAAGCCCGACCGCTGAACCTGCCCTGCAGAAGCCCGGCCCATTGCCGCTTCCGGCATTCAGGCTGCGGGAGGCCATGAGAAAGTCGTCTCCTGAACTGCAACCTTCGCTGCGCACGCGGATGGTCTTGCCTGCCTCGCACCTGGCGGAGTCTCCGTACTCGGCAAGAAAACATTGAGCTCGCACCGCCGCCCTATCGGTTGGCGCATGCGTGCACGCTTGGTTGTCGGCTGCCCTCCAAGTCCTGAGTGAGCCCAAGCTAAGCGCGTCTGCGCTTATCAATCTCAGCGCGGCATATGAAGCAATATCATCGATTCTATATCACATGGGCGCAAGAGAAAAGCCTCTTCGCCTCGCTACTTAAAGTAATACTTTAATATCAGCGCTTGGTCAGACTGGGCCAAGTCATTCGTACATCGCCAAAACCCCACGAGCCAGGTGCCGAAAGGCCTGTGCTGGCATGAGATACAAAATCTGGGTGGATTCTTCAGGAGGACCAGATTGCACCCTCCCCTGCCCTTCGCCCGGAGGTGCCCTCGACACTGCGGGACTCCCTGCCGAACTTTGAATCTGTGGCTACTCTTGCATGTCGGGCGGGCCTCGTATGATGATTACGCCAGGGCGGTTACGGTCCCGTGCGCAAATATTGGACGCACCGGGCGTCTCCTTTGGCGTCGTAGCCGGAGTGGAGAGCCAATGTGTGACTGCGTTTGTTTTGATGGTAGTAGCGCTGGCGCGCCCCAAACTCAGAGTTATCAGCGCCATCGCCCGTGGGTCTAGCAGCCGGCAAACGCCTTAGAGCGGTTTGCAAAGAGAAATCTGGCGAAGTGATCCATGTCAGGGAATCCAGTACCTGGAGGTTATGGCGATCGCAATTCAACGCGCCCAACACCGCGCAAGAGCAGTATTCTATCCAGTAAGGCCTGTCCAACGCTATTTCGGATTTCTGTAGTAGGTGCGAGAGTCTGGGCCTCGAAGGAGTGCGGTATCGGACCTACTTCTGACATTGAATGAATCGCCCTGGTCCGTGCACTGCAGGCTGCCAGCACATGGTGCTCCGGGCCGTTGTGTCCTGACAACGCGAGCATTCCTTCGTCCTTGAATGCTATGGCAGTCTTCTTCCCGCCCTGAAGCGCCGCTTTTCACCCCTGCTCCAATGATCTGGCATCTGTCGCTGGATTCGGAAACTGAAGTGGCGGAATATCGAGGATGCGACGGCTCGCGCAAATTCGCCCTCCAAGATTGTACGCACACCACGCAGAGCGAGTGTGCCCAGCGGCCAATCGATCCAGGCACAGTGGCGGGGACGTGTTTCGGCTCTGTGTCGCCCAGATCGGTGCCGAATTCAGATTTCTTTGCCAGGCGTTTCGCAGGATGCTGCGGAAGTTCACCGTCCGCGATTGGTCCAGGTGTGCAGAACATCGGCTGTTGCGCCAGAATGGTCACTCATCGCGGGTTCCTGCGTCGGGGTATCAGGCTACAAGTATTGCGTCGCCAGAGATGGCTCGTGGTGCGCTGACTTGCGCGGCCCACTTTCCGCGCGACTCCGTACCAATAGGCACCAAAGGATCTTTCCGCCGCCTCATGACCCTACGGGTAATTCAGCCAGTCAGCATGTCATGCAGGTGGGCGGCGGCATGGGCCACCAAAGTTTCCACCTTGCGCTTGCTCCATAGAAACCGCTCGCCGAGTGCCGATTCCTCCGCGGAGCTTGTGGGATTGGCCATATACATGCCTCTCGCGTGCAAGAGTGTGCCGCTGGCGCCGCGAAACGTGCCGCTCAAATCCGAGCACGCACCCCCCGCTCACGTAGTTCATGAATGCGGTGAAAACCGGCGCTCTGTGTGCAGTGATTCACGTTCCGACGCGGTTTGCCGTAGACATGGCGAAAAGCCGCCGGCTGCGTCTCAACGTGCTCTTCAAGTACGGTCGCACCGCTCTTGCTACTTTCCTGTTCAGCAGGGGTCAGCGCAAACGGGCCGCCACTACCCGCACCGACGTGTCAGACCGGCAATTTGCAGTCATTTCAGCCGGTGGGACTGGAGAGCAAGACGTCGAATTCGGCCAGTCACGGCTGTGCGCTAGGCTACTCCCGGATGTGGTCCGATTGTGCGCCCTATATAATACTGTCAAGAATGCCGTCTTTAGCGCCCAAATCCGGGAGGCCAAAGCCCCGCCGAATGCAGCATTTTGCAACGCAATCGCCAGCATGTATTCATGGCGACGCTTTCCACGCCCACAATACGCCCTAAGACCTTGGCGCGAGCCGTTACTGGCAACTTGGCTACCGCCCTGCCCTTGCGCCCTGGCATCTCGCGGCAGGCGTTGCTGAGCCGATTCATATGGCGCGCGTCCAAAAGATGATTTCCTGCACATCGGTTCTACCGACCAGCTCCGTCCCCACGCGTTCTGCGCTGCCCAAAGATCAGGCCGCCCAACACGGGTCCGCTGCCATCGCTCGAAGCAATAATGAAAGCAAAGGCGCCTCAACCTGGAAAGGCGGCCGTATGGCCCAATGGGCAGCCTCGGCTGGCGCAGCTTTGGTATGTCCCTTCTGCACGTCACGACAAACCCACCGAGGGTTACTCGCCAGTGGTTAATGTCATGGAAAGGCCACACGCAAAACGACAGTTAGTAGCAGGTGAGGATTCAAGTGCAGCCGGTCGCTTCATGCGCTCGGCAGGTAACAATGATCCGTTGCGCGATGCAATCAGTTTGCCCTCGTGTTAGGTGACCTTGCATTCGTCATCGTCGGCATACCCGAGTGGGTCGCAGATGGAAATTACCTGCCCTTGCTTAATGGTCCGCCCGAAGTCGCATCTGGCCGGCTGCGCAGATGAGTCGTTTGAATTCAAGAGCGAACAGGCATTCTGTGGGAATCCCAGGATGAGATTTTCCGCTTTGCCGACTCGTTGGCCAGAGAGGCGGGCTCATTCCAGTCCCCCGTCCTTCTTTGCGGTGCGCGCAGCCAACCAGAGGAAATCTGATTCAGTAGCACCCATCGGACTTTCCTGTCGCGGTGCCGTACCTTTCGGCCAATTGGAACGGCATCCGTCACGCATGGAAAAGGGCGCTCTCGCCGGGTTCTGTACAGCCAGCCTCGCTTTGGGGCCGAAACGGTCCACGGCGGCGCCAGGTGGTCTCCAGTCCGGAGAGCTGACCTGCATGGGCTGCGCCCCTGCGTGAGAGGCGCCATTGCCATCGGCCGATGCGGCGTAGCATTTAGAATGCAGAGTTGAACAATGAATGCAGAAGAAACCTCCACGATAGCCTGGGGCAGCAATCTACTGACCTACACCATCCGTCGTAGCGCGCGGCGGAAAAAGACGGTTGCACTGAAAGTGGAGCCCAAGGGGACCCTTGTTGTCCTCGCTCCGGCGGATTGCCCAACTGACGAGATTGACGATATCGTGACCCGAAAGGCGGAGTGGGTCATGCAGAAGCTGCAGCACTTGAGGGAAATGCCGTCCGCGGCAGCTCCACGTGAATTTGTGACGGGAGAAAGCGTCTCCTACCTCGGCCAACAATACCGCCTGAAGATAGACTCTTCTGCAGTTGGCGAGGCTAGACTCGTTGGAGAGTGGATCCATGTACCGGTGCCGGATGGTTCCCTGAAGGAGGCTTACGCGCGTGCGGCGCTGATCGGATGGTTTCAGCGCCAAGCGGCCAAACGAATAAGGGAACGCGTGGAGTTCTGGCGGCTGAGGGTTGGCGTATCGATGCCCTCCGTCGTCATTGCGAATCAAAAGAAGCGTTGGGGGAGCTGCAACCGACATGGCGCGATTCGCCTTAACTGGCGTCTAGTGCAGGCTCCAATGCGTCTAATTGACTACGTCGTAGTGCATGAGTTGGTGCATATCCTCCACCAGAATCACAGCCGCGAATTCTGGCAGGAGACCGGGCGCGTCCTGCCCGACTACAAAGAGCGGCGGGAAGAGCTGAAGCGGCTCGGCGGAGACTTCTTCTGGTAAGGGTCACATGTCTCGTGCGTGCCGCCTGTGCACACAAGAGGCCGGGCTGCCGCCCTCTTGCTCTGGTTGGCGTTCAGCGTGGCAAAATTGTCGTAGGAGCGATGCCTGATGTTTAAAGGGCTGTTCGGCTACTGGGGCGTAGAGCGCCATTTCCAGCCCGAACCAAGACTCGCTGCGCTCCAGCAGGTCGGAGCGTGGCTGGCATCCCTTTCTGGGTCCAAAGTCGCCACGCATAGCAGCGCCTTAAACCGCTATCCAGATTTCCGGGGTGGAACAACACCCTCTACGAGCCGATAACAGAGGAATGCACGCGGACCAACCCGATTCGGGCATATGAGGCTCCTGGCGGCTGCGGCAGCTCTTGGCTGCATGCTGGTCTTCTTTCACGCCGGATGCGTAAGCACGCCCGCAGGCGTCACCATCGTCTCGCGCGCTCCCAAAGACACCACGCAGGCAGCTGGGCCCCCAATGGTAAAGCGCGCCTGGATCTTTGTAGAAGGCGTGCAGCAAAGTACTACGCCGGCAACGGTCACGGTGCGCCGCTCCTTCGAGATCACCAACGTGTCGCTGCACGTTGGCGCCGAATTCGAGAAGGTCCGGCACTACGAAATCGAACGAAACATATCGGGCAGCCGCAGGATGCTGGACTATAGCTTTAGTGGCTCCTTCCAGAGTGGATACCTGACCTATAGCGCGACGGAATTGACCATTGACCGCAAGGGGCGCTACATCATTCCCTACTTCGACGGCCCAATCCAAATCATTGATCACGAGTACGACCTCGTTCTCCTCGTTCAGCAGTAGGCAGGCAGACCGCGTAGCATTCGAATGAGCGGCCGCCCGTATATCCTCGCCGAAACCAATTGGCGAGCCGTAAGGGATGCCTCGTATGCTGTGGCAGTCCTGCCTTGGGGTGCCACAGAGGCGCACAACTTTCATCTCCCGTACGCCACCGACAACATCCAGGTGGACTACATCGCAGCAGAAAGCGCGCGCTTGGCATGGGATGAAGGCGCAAGGCCGATCGTGCTTCCCACCGTTCCCTTTGGCGTGAACACCGGGCAGCTGGATGTACTCTTGGACATCAACATGATGCCGAGCACGCAGGCAGCCCTGCTGGGTGACATCGTACAGGGGCTCTCGCACCAGGGCATCCGCAAGCTTGTCGTGCTCAACGGGCACGGCGGCAATAGCTTCAAGCAGATGATTCGCGAGATCGGCGCCCGGTACCGCGACATGTTTATCTGCGAAATCAACTGGTTCAAGGTGCTTCGGGGATCCGAATACTTCGATGAGCCGGGCGACCATGGCGGAGAAATGGAAACCAGCAACCTCCTGCACCTGACGCCGGGGCTTGTCCTGCCTCTCAGCGAAGCAGGAAGCGGGCGTGTCCGGCAACCTGCGCTAAAAGGGATACGCGAAGGCTGGGTTTGGGCCGAGCGGTCGTGGCTTCAGGCCACGGAAGACACGGGCGTGGGAAATCCTTCCCGATCCTCCAGCAAAAAAGGGGTGCGGTTCCTTAAGGCTCTAACGGAAAAACTCGCGGGCTTCCTTGTAGCACTGTCTGCCCAGAGCTTGGACGAGCTCTACGAGGCCTAGTGCCGAGACTGCATGGATTTTCGCATCGCAAAACCCACAAAGCACATTCCATCCGACTCATGAGAATTCTCGGGGCTCTGTTTCTTTGCCCACTCATTTTTTGCGGCGCGGCGCTTGCGCAGGACGATGCCGGCGCCCAGCTCAAGAACCTTGACCGGCTTCTTTTCGAGGCACATGCGCTTAGCCAGGCCGCCGAAGCCGCGCCCGACGTCGCAAGTGTAAAGCAACATGCGGATGGCGTCTTTGCCGCCATCTGGGGGCAGCCGTCCGGGCTGGCAGAAGGTGACGGAGGAGCCGCAGCTATGCATGGCTGGAAGACCCGCTGGCAGACCACGGGCGAAGACTTCGACGAGGACCATGTGGCTCGTCATGGAAAGAGTCCGCCCAACGTCGCGGATCCCGAGCAGCTCGGCCTCATGGGGCGCGCCAGGCACCTTCGCGCCGGGCTCGTGGCAAGGTATGAAGCTGATCCGTCGCAAGGACACCTGCCGCACGTGATACACTCGCTAAACAACGTCATAGGGTGGATGCGGCTGGATGATGGCGTGACCAAGGCAGAAAACCAGCCGCGCGTAGATCTGACCTATATGTGGGACGCACCCAGCGCGTTCTGGAACTCCAGCGCTGATACAGGCTGGATCCACGAGGCATTCGCGCAGGCCCTGAACATCCTCAAGACTGACTACCAGGGCGATGTGTCCCTGGCGCGTTCGCATGCAGCGGCCATGACCGCCATACTCGGCCGTTGCCGCAGCGGCGTGGATGCTGATGGAGACGGAGCGATTGCCCCTGTACTGATGGAAGGCGGAATGGAAACCGCCCTCACACACGCCGGTTACGCCGGCCTGACGCAATGACTTGTATGAGACGATGCGCTACGCTCCTAGTGCTGCTGCTTGCCGGCTACCAGGCTGCCTGGGGGCAGGACGGGTGGCAAACACTGTTTGATGGCACCAGCTTGGAGGGATGGGAGCAGGCCGGGCCTGGCGGCTTCGCCCTGCAGGATGATGGTTCTATGGTCAGCCACGGAGGCATGGGCCTATTCTACTATGCGGCAGAGTCTTACAAAGACTTTGTTCTGGAGCTTGACTGGAAGGTGAACAAGCATGCTGCTAACGCCGGTGTTTTTGTGCGATTTCCGGCTAGCGACGACCCGTGGGTGGCCGTCCGTGAGGGCTACGAAATCCAGATTGACAACAGCCGCGATCCAGAGCACGTAACCGGCAGCATTTACGCTATCTCAGCACCCTTCAAGGCTGCCGCCAAGGCGACGGACCAGTGGAATGCGTACCGCATCATGGTTACCGGGCAGCGGTACCGGATATGGCTAAACGATGAGCTAGTCAACGACTTCATCGGCGATCGTTCGCGCGAAGGCCACATCGGCCTGCAGAATCACGATGACAGCTCGCAGGTAGCGTTTCGCGATGTGCGAGTCAAAGTGCTTGAGGAATCTACGCCCATGACCTTGGCAGAGCTTGCGCCCGATGCGCGCGGCGAGGAAGAGATCCGCGTCCTGATGGTCACCACCACACACGCTTTTCGTCATGGTGCGGCCATTCAGGCGCAGAAGGAAGTCATGACGGCGCTGCCTGCAACCACCGAACTCCGCGTGGACACCACTGAAGACCTCACGCTCCTGAATCGCGAAAACCTCGCGCAATACGATGTGCTGTTCTTCGCGAACAGCACTTTGCGGGCACCGCGGCCGGAGGGAGCACCGGAACCGGAGGAAGTGTCACTTGAGGGCACGTTTGCCAACTACGATGTGGAGCTTCAATTGCCCGATAACGCGCTCAAGGGTACACTGGCACTTTCGGGAAGCGCCGACAGCTTGGTAGGGGCCATATTTTTCACAATGTTTCCGGATGTAGCTGAGTTACAAGTGGTGGCCTTGCAGGGAGACTCGCTGACTTTTTTCTGGGAAGTCGAGGGTGCTGGGAAGCTGGAAGCCGCATTGGTGCTGAAGGATGACGGCCTGGAGGGGACCGTGGCAATCATGGGCAATCCCCTACCCCTTGTCGGTACGAAGGCAGCGCCACCCGCTGAGGATTGGCAGCTAACCATCCAGTCGCCGCAAGGGACCATGGAGGCGACGTTGTTGCTTGCAGAGGGCGTAGGCACTATCTCGTTTGTTGAAGCCGTCATCCCATTGCAAGACCTTGAGACATCTAATGACAGCCTTGCCTTTTCTTTCGATAGCGGTGACTTTGGCATCATTGAGGGTGAAGCTCAGCGCACGGGCGGCGAACTCACGGGCACGTTTTCCGTGAGCGGCACCCAGGTTTCCTTTACCGGGACGCGGGCCGCCATGGACGCAGAAGAAGAAACTCCCACCATTGCACCGGACCAACAAGTAGCGATCATGGAGTTTCTGCGGGACGGCAAAGGCATCGCGGTAGCCCATGCCGGTCTTGACGCCTTTTACAACTGGAAGGAATATCGCGAAATGGTGGGTGGCGGTCTGTTTGACTCGCACCCCTGGACCCAAAGCGTGCGCATCACCATCGATGACGCCGAGAATCCTGCAACCAAGCATCTTGGAGAGGACTTCTGGATTCGCGACGAGATCTATGTCTTGGACGAAAACCCGCGCTGGAACAGCCGCGTGCTCATGTCCCTAGGAATGGATAGCGTTGAGCTGACCGGCGACGTCGCCAGTGACGAGCGTAACGACTACCCTCTTGCCTGGATTCGCGAGCACCAGGGAGGCCGCGTATTCGTTACTAAGCTTGGCCACTTTGCCGACGTCTGGAAGACTCCTGCATTCCAGGAGCATATCGTTCAGGGCCTTCGCATTGCAGCAGGCAGAACGGATGCAGAATTCGGCGGGCGCCGCATCAAAGAGGTGATAGCCAAGGAAGTATGGCCGGATGACATTGCCGTCGACGAACGCGGCAACGTGTGGATCGCAGAGCTGCGTGGCAAGGTTCATCGCTACGACGCGGCCACAGGAGATGTGCATAGGGTAATTAAAGTCAGGACTACGGATCCTACCAACATAGAGCACGGCCTCTATGGCATTGAGGTGGATCCGGCCTTTTACGACGGCAGCCCGTACGTATACCTGTACTACGCAGAGCCGCACACCTTTATCAACACGCTCTCACGCTTCAAATACTGGCTCTTCCCCTGATTAGATGGGTGCAGTGTTGTATTCAACGGGAAACGAAATGAGTTTATGCGGATTCATACCCGCTTCTTGTCTGTTTCAAGGCCATCAACACGATGGCGCACACGTTCTCTAACCCCAGCAGCGATATGTCACAACTAAAGACTGATATCGGTTGCCTCTTGGGCATCCAGGCTCCCTGGAAGGTTTCCGAGGTGACGTTTGCGCATGAGGCGCAAGAAGTCCGGATTCATGTAGCTTGCGAGGAAGGCCATCAGCTGCCTTGTCCGGAGTGCGGCACGGCGTCTCCGGGCTACGACCACCGTCGTCGGCAATGGCGTCACTTGGATCTGTGTGCGTATCGCACCATGGTGGTTGCGCAACTTCCCCGCGTGGAGTGTCCAGAGCATGGAGTGCGCACCGTGTCGGTTCCGTGGGCGGAACCTATGTCACGGTTCACTGCGGAGTTTGAGGCGCTGGTGATTGATTGGCTGCAGGAGGCGAGCGTATCGGCGGTGTCCCGTCTGATGGGGGTGAGCTGGAATGCGATAGACGGGATCATGCAGCGCGCGGTGCAACGCGGCCTTGCGCGGAGGAAGGAACGGAATGTTGCCCATATTGGCGTGGATGAGACCTCTTTTCGCAAGCGCCATGCGTATGTCACCATTGTTTCGGATGCAAAGGCGGGTACGGTGCTGCATGTGGGCGAAGACCGTAGGAAAGAAACACTTACGCGTTGGTATGCTGGACTCACTGTGGAGCAGCTGGAGGGCATCGAGAGTGTCAGCATGGACATGTGGCCAGCCTACATCAACGCCACGCTGGAGCATGTGCCAGAGGCGCAGCGGAAGGTGGCCTTTGACAAGTTTCACGTAGTGAAGTGTCTGGGAGTTGCCGTGGACAAGGTTCGGCGACAGGAGCACCGGGCATTGATGAAGGAAGGCCTGGAGGACCTCAAGGGGACCAAGTATGATTGGTTGACTCACCGGGCCAACATGTCTGCTAAGCAGAAGGCGCGCTTCCAGCAGTTGCGTACCAGCACGTTGAAGACGGCCCGCGCGTGGGCTATCAAGGAAATGGCCCTGCAGCTGTGGCACTATGTCCACCGCACATGGGCGCGCAAGGGTTGGGAGCGATGGTTGTCGTGGGCCATGCGGTGCCGGCTGGAACCGGTCAAAGCGGCCGCCAGAACCATCAAGAAACACCTGTGGGGTATCCTCAATGCGATCATCCTGAAGGTGAGCAATGGCCCTGCGGAAGGCATCAACAGCCGGATCAAAACCATCAAAGTGCGCAGTAGGGGCTTCCGCAACAAAAGGCGGTTTGCCAACGCCATTTACTTTCACCTCGGAGGCCTGGATCTATACCCGAAAGCGTCCGCAGGTGAGCTTACCCACTAAAAGAGGGGTAGAGCCCAAATACTTAGCTGTCGAGCGCGTTTTGGGACCAGAAGAAGTACTGCTGCGTGTGCCTACGGAGCCTACCTGCTGCCATCAGGCCGGAGACCTTGAGTGGGGGCCTGATTCCACGCTGTACATTTCAACTGGGGACACCGGTATGTCCGAGGTGCGCCCGGAGTGGGAGGTCAGCGAAGACCAGCTTAAGGCATTTGAAGAGCGTCATAACCTCAAGGGCCACCACTGGTCACGTAACGTTGACTCGGAACGCTCCGCGCAGAACCTCCAGGACTTGCGCGGCAAGATCCTCCGCATCAACCGCGACGGCACGATTCCGCATGACAACCCGTTTTTTGGGCAGCCCGGTGTGCGGTGGGAAATCTACGCCTATGGGCTTCGCAATCCCTACCGCTTCAAAGTTGACCACCAAACCGGCGCGCTATATATAGGTGTCGTAGGCCCGGATGCCTCCTTCGACTACGACGAATACAACGTGTCGCAAAGAGGCGGCGAGAATTTTGGATGGCCACGCACCCTGGGCAAGTTGTTCTACAATGAGTGGAAGCCCGACATGATACCCGGTTTCGTGCCGCCTTTTTGGGAATACACCTATGAGGGTGGAGGGCGCTCGGCGACCGTAGGTCCCATCTATCGTCATGAAGGCGAAGGAGCTTTTCCGGAGCTTTTCCAAAACAGGCTGTTCGTCTTTGACTGGGCACGGCGCTGGATCAAGTATGGAGAACTCGTAGAGGGCACCTTCGACGCCGACCGCGAGAAAGACGTGCGCGTTGAGGTACCGGACATCTCCTTGCCAGCTGTGCGGCTTGTGAACATCAAGACGTTCGACAAACTTCGGGCGACAGCTCCAATCTCTATGGAGCAAGGTCTGGACGGCAGCATATATGTGGCGGAGTTTGATGGGTTCTGGGACCCTGGCCCGGATGCAAAGGTAACGCGGTACCGCTGGGTAGAAGGCAATCGCGCCCCGCTAGGTGATGCGAACGTGATCCAGGAGAGCGGCTGGCAGTTTCGGTTCGATGCGGCGGACGTCTATGACCCCGACTTGGACCTCTTGTCGTTTCTGTGGGAATTTGGTGACGGCACTAGTAGCACCAGTCGCGTTGCACAGCACACTTACCAACGACCGGGATCGTACTTGGCGCGTCTGACCGTCACTGACGCGCGCGGCAAGACCATGGCCACTACCAAGACCGTGCATATCCCGGAAGCAGGTCCATCTAACAGGTAACTCTACGCGCATGCGAGTGCTGGGAATGCTGGTTGTCGCCGCTACTGCAGCGGTTGCCTTTGTGGCTATGCCACCGCTTGACGATGGGGAGGAGATCTACCTGTCTCGCTGCATGTCATGCCATCAAACCGACGGCATGGGCATCGCAGGGGTCTTTCCGCCGCTGGTAGAAACGGATTGGGTCACCGGAGACAAAGGACGCCTGATTCGACTGGTGCTGGACGGCATGATGGGCGAAGTCAAGGTCGGGGGTGTCGTGTATTCCGGCGCGATGCCGCCATGGAAGTCCTACTTGAGTGATGAGGAGGTGGCTGCCCTTTTGACGTATGTGCGCGGCGCTTGGGGCAACGATGCCTCTGCCGTGACGCCTGACCAGGTTGCGCAGGTGCGCAAAGCCACGGCGGATCGATCAACCTCCTGGACCACTGAAGAGCTGATGCAGAAATCTAACCAGGGCATACCGGGCTCCTTGGGTTCCCTCTTCGCTCCTCCTGACTCTACCCAGCGCCGCTGACGCCATGCACCGAGCCCTTCTGATACCCTTGATACTGCTTGCGATGTGTGCTCCAGAATCTGGACCCTACGACACCGTGGGAATTGTCGAGCGACTTGACCCGAGACTGGACGCACTTGTACCGCAAGACGCTGCGCTGGAGGTAGTTGCAAACGGTTTTGAATGGTCTGAGGGTCCTGTATGGATTGGGGATGCAGTGCTGTTTTCAGACATCCCGCCAAATTCCATCTACAGGTGGAATGAAGTAGACGGGCTCATGCTGTACCTGCTGCCTTCCGGGTACACGGGTGACGCTCCCCGGGGCGGCGAAGTTGGCTCCAACGGACTTGTGTTGGATGCAGAGGGGCGCCTGGTGCTCGCGCAGCATGGAGATCGCCGCATCGCCAGGCTGACTGCGCCGCTGGAGTCCCCCGTTCCCCAGTACGAAACCCTGGCTGACCGGTACGACGGCAAGCGCTTTAACAGCCCAAATGACCTGACCTACCATTCCAGCGGTAGCCTGTATTTCACGGACCCACCCTATGGGCTGGAGAGGAAAGAAGACGACCCGGAGAAGGAGATTGACTTTCAGGGAGTATACCGTTTGGGTACCGATGGGCAAGTAACGCTACTGGACAGCACGATGACCCGGCCCAATGGCATCGCCTTCTCGCCCGACGAGCGCACGCTATACGTAGCCAACTCGGACCCGCAGAACCCCATATGGGTGGCATACGACGTAGACGAGGCAGGACTGCTTGCTAACCGACGCGTGTTCTTTGATGCATCTCACCTTTCAGCTGCTGGGCGCCTTGGCCTGCCGGACGGGCTCAAAGTCGATGTCAACGGCAACCTCTTTGCCACTGGCCCGGGTGGGGTCCTGGTAATCTCTCCTGATGGCACCCACCTTGGTTCACTGAACACGGGACAGGCTACCAGCAACTGCGCGTTTGGCGAGGACGGCTCGGTGCTGTTCATTACAGCCGACATGCACCTCCTGAGGGTCCGGCTGAGCACAACTGGCATGGGGTTCTGAGCGTGCAGTCACGGCTTATGGCCGCGCATCACTGCCAGACGCTCCTGGCAAGAGCCCCTTTTCCAGAACCACGCAGCCTACTTGCGCATTGAGTCCGTACTGCTCGCATTGCTTGGTTCTTTTGAGCACATTCACGCTTTGAAGTCGATCACACGCTCTCGCGAAACAGCCGAACAGACCAACAAACGCTGTGCTGAAAGCGGGGCTCGTTGCTATCTTGCACACACTCATTCTAACCCTTGCCAATGCTTCGCGTCGCCTCCGTTTGCGTAGTGGTGCTGCTCTGCTTGCCCGCTTGCAATTCCTGGCAGGCAGAGGATCCGTATAGGACCTGGTCCGTGTACCTTGGGGACCACACGAGTAGCCACTACTCCACACTTGACCAGATTAATCGTACGAACGTTGACCGTCTATCGGTAGCTTGGACGTACGCCACCGGCGATGCCGATACTACCGGGCGCACGCAAATCCAGTGCAACCCGATCATCGTGGATGGCGTGCTCTTCGCCGTTTCCCCCCGCGTCAAAGTGTTCGCGCTCCAGGCGGCAACGGGCGAATTGCTGTGGAGCTTTGACCCCTTTGCGGCAGGTGCCGTAGCGGAGGGTCCCTCCATCTTGCGCGGCGTCTCGTATTGGGAGGGTGACCGTGCTCACCAGTCGCGCATACTCTTCACCGGCGGCGCGAGGCTTTTTGCGCTGAATGCAGCAACGGGTGTTCCAATCGAGTCGTTTGGCAATCAAGGGTCCGTCGACCTTCGCGAGGGGCTGGGTCGAGATGTGACCGGCCTTTCCGTTGGTGCGCGAACCCCTGGAATCATCTACGAAAAGCTGCTGATTCAGGGTACTAGCCTTTCGGAAGGCCCGCAGAGTGCGCCCGGCCACATCCGGGCGTACGATGTGCGAAGCGGAGCCATGAAGTGGATCTTCCACACCATCCCGCACCCAGGCGAGTTAGGCTATGATACCTGGCCCGATGATGCCTATGAGCGTATTGGGGGTGCGAATGCGTGGACGGGTCTCAGCCTGGACAAGGAACGAGGCATCGTATTCCTGCCCACCGGGTCAGCGGCGTTTGACTTCTGGGGTGGCAATCGCAAAGGCCAGAACCTCTTCGCAAACAGTCTCCTGGCACTCGATGCGGCGACGGGTGAACGCATCTGGCACTATCAGATTGTACACCATGACATCTGGGATCGCGACCTGCCCTCGCCTCCCAACCTCGTCACGGTTGAGCAAGACGGTCAGCAGATCGATGCCGTTGCGGTAGCTACCAAGAGTGGATTCGTCTTTGTTTTTGACCGAGAAACCGGCGAGTCTCTCTTTCCCATAGAAGAGCACAGCTTCCCTGCCAGCGACCTGGTGGGCGAAGAAGCCTGGCCGACACAGCCCATACCCACCGCGCCCCCGCCTTTTGCACGGCAGTACTTTGGCGAAGAGGGCATAACGGACATCTCGCCGGAAGCCACCGCCTTTGTCCAGGACATCTTCCGCACGGCACGCTCCAACGGTCAGTTTGTACCACCCAGCACGCAGGGCACGATGATCTATCCCGGCTTTGATGGCGGCGCAGAATGGGGAGGCTCCGGCTACGACCCCGCGACCGGCATGCTGTATGTCAATAGCAACGAGATGCCGTGGATTCTGACCATGGTAGAGCTCAATCCTGACAATGCTTCGACTGGCAGTGGCCTGTATGCGCGCTACTGTGCAGGCTGCCACGGCAGCCAGATGGAAGGGAACACTGATCAGTCGTCCCCTGCCCTCATAGGTTTGCAAGACCGTGCCTCACGAGAAGCGGTAGCTGAACAGATTGCGCGTGGCATGGGATTTATGCCGTCATTTGGGTTCCTGACCGAATTGGAGGTAGCCAACATAACCAACTTCTTGTTTGGCGAGGATGACGAGGCGCCGACTCAGGTAGACGAACAAGCGGAGCGGCTTAGCACCTTTTTTGCCGGCAGCCCTTATGGGCACACGGGATACAATCGGTTCTTTGATGAAGAAGGATACCCGGCCGTCAAGCCGCCCTGGGGAACACTCAACGCTATTGACCTGAGCGCGGGCCAGATCGTGTGGACAGTGCCCCTGGGAGAATTTGATGAGCTCACCGCGCGTGGCATTCCCGTCACAGGCACCGAGAACTACGGTGGACCGGTGGTGACGGCAGGCGGACTTCTTTTCATCGGCGCGTCAAAGGATGAACGCTTTCGTGCCTTTGACAAGGATACCGGTGCAGTCCTCTGGGAAACACAGCTTCCCGCTGGCGGCTATGCAACGCCCGCGACCTATGAGGTAGAAGGACGCCAGTACGTGGTAATCGCAGCCGGCGGCGGCAAGATGGGCACAAAATCGGGCGACACGTACGTAGCCTTTGCCCTGCCTGAGTAGGCTACGCGTCTGCGGCCGTCAGCTGGCGCACGCGCACGTTGCGAAACCAGACCTGATCCCCGTGGTCTTGGAGGCAGATGTGCCCGATCTGCTGCATTCCGTAGTTGGGCATATCGATCCACTTGCTGCTGGCAATCCGCTCTTTCCACTCGTCACTCCACAGGGTATAGGAGACAACCATTACGCCATTCATCCAATGCTCCACGTGTGCGCCGTTGACCACGATGCGCACCGCATTCCATTCGCCCACCGGCTTGACGACGCTCTCTGAAGGCGCGTGCATATCATAGTTGGCGCCCGCCAAGCGGTCGCCCCCCTCCATTGCGTCCGGGTGATTGTCATCATCAAGCACCTGGAATTCCGGCCCTGTACGCCATGGGTAGTCGTGGTCCTCGCTCACCCGAAACATGATGCCGCTGTTGCCTCCTTCGGATATCTTCCACTCGAGCTCCAACTCAAAGTTGTCGTACTGATCCCGAGTGACAATGTCGCCTCCTTCCCCCTCCCCTGTAAAGTGTAGCGCGCCGTTGTCCAATTCGGCCCACGCAGAGGGCAGGCTGTCCTTCTGGTAGCCTCGCCAGTGTTCGGCGGTTAGGGCAATCCAGCCGTCAGTCATTTCCGGTTCCACGGTCTCACTTTCCATCCCGGAGTCGGAAGTGGATTCCGGGCTTTGGCACGCGGCCAGGGAAAGTGCCGTTACTGCGGCCAGCAAAGTTGTAATGCGCATTGAGGTGTATGCCGTTGGTGTGTGGTCTACCCAACATAAGGGAGATACGTAGTTAAGTTGCTTGGGGTTAGGCTATCGCGGACACCCCAGGGGCTAACGAAGATGCTCTTGCACTATCTCTTCGTATTCCTTTTGCTCCATTGGGCAGTTAGCGAGACGGATAAACTCGTCTTTTGAAAGTCTGCACTGTGTCCTCATCTCCCCAATGAGATAGTCGCCCAAGTCCTTCGGTCGGCTGCCATGGCTAACGCGCGTTGAGATATTGGATAGCGATCCGTCACGTTTTCGGTACGTCAGAACCACGTGATCTCCGTCTTTATCCTTCTCGAGCCCTTTCCTCTGCAAGGCAGATACTACCTTGCGCTTTGCCAAGGATGCCATGCTAAACCAACCTGTAGGTTGCTTTTAGTCGATTTGTAAGCTCGACTGCTCCTAACGTCATCCTTTCTGGGTCACCCATCACGTATCGCCTCCACAGTATCCGCAACACAGAATCAACTACGTCTTTCAGCTCTGCCAAGGTCGATTCCGATAGAACCATGTCGAAATCCTCCACCTCAACAGTGAAGTACTTACCGCATTTGGACTTTTTGGCAGCCAGCACTAAGCGTTCACGTCTTATCAGCGTTTTGTCTCCAAAAGGCACCTTGTAAATGACAATTCCATCTGTATCAACTGGGCACCACAGTAATGGGGCATCGAAACTATGCCAACTTGGACCCAGAAAGCCATTTTCGTAGGCGAGGTGGCATTTCGGCGTAGTAATGGTATCAATCATCTTTATAGCCTAAATGGTGTGACCTTCCGGTAGCCTCAGAAGCCCAAATGTGTACCCCATCTGTAGCTGGTAGATTGGCTCTCCTTGTGGACTGAGTTTACCCTTCACGCGTCCAGCTTGCGCAATATCCATCTTAATCCGTATGACAGCCCCGTCACGTAGGGTAACAACTATGGGACTGTTGACCAAGCCAACGATTTCGACCATGTCGACTTTAACTATCTGGCCTGTCTTGGAATCCTTGATTAGTCTGGTTGCCATAGCATGCATGGGTTTGGGATCGAACTGCTAAAGGTCATTGCTCATCTTAGCTCCATAGGATTGGGGGGTCTGGCAACGACGAATTGAAGGTGCTAGGAAGCCTGTCGAAGGTATACGTCTGCTAAATCCTTCTTAAGGTCCTCGCTTGAAATCCATATGTTGGCTAATCGCTGAGCCTCGTCCGCGATTACGGCTTGGAGCTTAGTAGGACTCACGATATTTCTATGCAACTCAGAAAGATCGTCTAAAGTCTCTCCTACAACCTTGCGGGTTTCACTATCTACGGGGCTCGAAAGGTGTCCGATGTTTTGTTCAGGTACGTAGTAGTACGCAGCTTTTTCCTCGTTCATGAATTGCATTCGACTAAAGGACGCAGCGGGCCATGCCCGCAGGGTGAGGGAGGGAGCTTCTGACTCGATGGTACCTAGTTCGTGACAGCCATGTACGCCACTGTGCCCTGAGGCTGTGCCGCTGCTTGTTCAGTGGTTAAACGGCCCTCTATCCAGCCCTCTATTCGAGCTAGTCGCTCGGAGACCTTCCACATGAAGCCCAACACTGCAACTAGCAGTAGGAGGTTGGCCACTGCCGGGTCGTCAAACTTGAAGGTCAATATTGAGCAGGTCCGTACGATTTGTGCGCTAAAGAAAGGAAAAGGTTGCAACAAAAACAACGTGCAATACGCCAGAGTCGCACATTGGTTGCCGCATACCTATTTGGGGGAGGCTCGACACGTCGGGCCACTCGCTGAATATACCAGCCGTTCAAGGCACGGAGTCATGACGCGGGTCTGAAGTGTACCCCAATCGCTGGGCACGATTTCGGCCATCTTAAGAAAATTGCGCCTCCTGGATGACGGGAAATTGCGGGACCAGGCTGTCCCGGTGTGGATAGCGTTCGAGTTCATGCTGACTGCGCTGTTTGGTCGGCTACGAGATCGGTCCAGGCATGAAAAGGGAAATGGCCGGCTGGATATGGGTGCCAGTTGGTTTCGGGAACAGAACAAGTGTACAACGTATTGTTGCGGACTGGCCCCGCGAATTCCGCGGTGCAGCAGTGAAGACTAGGGCCAGCAAAACCCAACCATGCACCACCAATGCAAATCTGAATCTAATCGAGAGGCGGGTATTTCTCCGCCAAGTGTGGCATATCCGGTGAGCCAATTGAGGTTTGTGCACGAGATCTGACCATTTTAGAGTGGTTTGTTTTTAAGTTTCGTTGGAGATGGCGACAGGTCGCCCTTGTTTGCGAAGTACGAAGCTGAAAGCGCTACCTTCAAGGGTTCGGCGGCTTCGGCAATGGCAAGCCGCCGGCCCTCCCTGATGTACCGTGCGAAGCACAGTCGGGGTGAAGGTCCGCAACCACCGTCAGGAGATAGGGCATGCTCACTAAGCTCACGATCCGAAATTTCAAGCGCTTTGGCGAGGTTGAGATCGAGCTGGGCAATCCGGTTGTGTTTATAGGTCCAAACAATTCGGGGAAGACCTCGGCTATGCAGGCGCTTACCCTCTGGGACATTGGCTTGAAGCGGTGGAATGAAAAGCGTGGGGGAAAGAGCGTACCTGAAAAGCGCTCTGGCGTCACACTAAACCGGAGGGATCTGCTGGCCATTCCTCATCCCAGCACCGCCCTTTTGTGGCGCAATCTGCGGCTCCGAGACATTCAACGCGTCGAGGGCAGTCCACGGACGAGCAATGTGAGAATCGACATCATAGTGGAGGGCATCGGCAAGGACAAAGTCTGGGCCTGCGGTTTAGAATTTGACTTCGCCAACGTGGAATCACTCTATTGCCGGCCGCTGCGGCTTGATCAGAGCAGCACCCCAGCACGAATGCCCATTCCGCGCGAAGCTGGGTCCCTAAGCATGGCTTTCCTGTCTCCTATGTCCGGCCTAGCCGCCACCGAGACGCGGCTCGATCCAGGTGCCGTGAATGTACGGATCGGTGAAGGTCGCACGGCCGAAGTGTTACGAAATCTGTGCTTCCGTATCTGGGATAAGAGTCCAAGCCAGTGGACAGCATTGGCGCAACGGATCAAGGAGCTCTTCGGAGTGGATCTCGACAGCCCTCGCTATGTGGTAGAGAGGGGAGAGATCGCAATGGGTTATCGGGAGCGCGACGTGGCACTCGACCTCTCATCAAGTGGACGGGGATTGCAGCAGACCCTTCTGCTGCTTGCTTACATGAAGGCCAATCCTGGTGCAGTCATTCTACTGGACGAACCTGGCGCTCATCTCGAAGTCCTTCGCCAGCGTCAGATCTACAGTCTGATATCCGAAATGGCCCAGGAGAGTGGTAGTCAGATCATTGCGGCAAGTCATTCTGAGGTGTTGCTGCATGAAGCTGCGGTAAATGACTTAGTTATCGCATTTGTCGGTAAACCGCATCGAATAAGTGGTAGGGAAAGTCAGGTGCGCAAGGCGCTTGTAGATATAGGGTCCGATCAATACTACATGGCGGAACTGACCGGGTGGGTTCTCTATCTGGAAGGACCAACGGACCTAAAGATTCTTCAGGCCTTCGCCAAGAGGCTTGGCAAGAACAGCGCCATGCAGGTACTGAAGAGGCCCTTTGTCAAGTATGTTGGAAATCAATCTTCGAAAGCGAAGGACCATTTTCATGGTCTAAGAGAGGCGCTGCCCGGTCTGAAGGGCGTTGCTCTTTTCGATCGTTTGGATCGTGAAACGCCAAAAGATTCATCGCTTCGATTCTTGGCTTGGAAAAGACGAGAGATCGAGAACTATCTCTGTACCAATGCAACCCTACAAAATTTTGCGCGTGCGTCCGCGAGGGCGACTGCGGAGGGACCTCTCTTTGAGGGTGCCGAAGTCGACAGACGATTGGGCGCCATGATGGGTGCCATAGCAAAGGTTGGTAAGGCATTAGAGGTCTTGGGCAAAGGATCTCCTTGGGACCACAACTTGAAGGCGAGCGATGATTTCCTAACACCCTTATTCCAGGCTTACTTTAAGGAAGTCGGCTTGCCCAATCTTATGAACAAGAAGGCATTCTACGAACTTGCCGACCATGTTCCCGAGAACGAGATCGACCCGGACATCGGCGCAAAACTGGATGCAATCACGAGTGTTGCCGAAAGTGCCATAGCAGCTACCGACATATAGCCAAGTGGATCGACAGGCAGCAAAAGCCACAATCCTTTGTATGCGAGCGTTGGTGCTCATCCCCGGCCTACGAAGCACTCCCGGCGGGCCGGCCCTCAGCACGGCCTGACGAAACAGGCGCGCCGCCATCTTTTTGCGGGCACCGAAGACCTTCTGAAAGCCCATAGTTAGACGCTTGGTCTCCGCCAGCTTGCGTGCATCGGGTATGGGAAGCGGCTGGTCGCTCTGGCTGCCATGGCGGGCCCCTTGCACGCGCTCGCCCAAGTACTCTATAGGAAACAAGGAGGACTGTCTCTCTTCCAGGAGCCGCAGCTTCGCCCGGTGCGCCAACCGCACC
Organism: Rhodothermales bacterium; assembly: GCA_965262785.1. Taxonomy (GTDB): domain Bacteria; phylum Bacteroidota; class Rhodothermia; order Rhodothermales; family Bin80. The sequence continues at coordinate 2,826,355 of OZ253559.1, read as the reverse complement.
AGCGCATCCAGCAGCGGCCCTTCAGGAGCAGAGCCCAAATGCTTGACGATCGGCTACCGCGGTCCCTTGCCGGGTACGCGGGTCGATTCGACACTCTGTACGCTAACGTTCTGGGTGGACTTGCGTCGGACGGTACGGACGAATATGCTGAGCGAGGGATGGGTGCGAGTAGCGCTACGCCCTAAACTACATCAGCGTCTTAACAATGTTAAGCACTAATTAGGACTGATCACTACAAACCAGCATCGCCCAAATCGACACGGCCCGCGAGATGCCCTGGCACATGTTTTGGGATCACATCCAACACTGCATACTACCGCCCTTGGTGGCTCAACACATGCCGAGAGCGCCACAATGGACCGACTTGCCCTAAAAAAGCGCAAAAAGGGACTCAAATCGGAAAATGCAGCCACCAAATCGGCTGATCCACACGAAGTCTGGACTCCTCAGGCCGAAGCGACCAAAGATCGAATTACCACCTCATCTTGGCTGGCGGCGGAGCCCCTACCTCGGCAAAACCGCGGATGTCTGGGTTAGCCGGATAGCAGTCGTGGTACTCTTTACTGTCGCTGATCGGTAAGGACTATTGACATTTGTCAATCGGGATGCGCGAAGACGGCAATTGCCTAAAGCGTAAGAATAAAATCATGCAGTTGCCTCACCAATTCAAAGTAATGATCCGGCCGTGATCTACGCAGAGCAACAGCATCAATGGTCGACCATCCGGCTCCTATGGAGCGCACGCCCGCGTTTCTAGATGCTTCTGTGTCAATTGGCAGATCTCCAATGTGGAAGCACTCTTCTGGCCGGGCACCGGCATGCTGCATAGCCACTTGCAGGCATAACGGGTGCGGCTTTCGCAGCTTGAATTCATGCCAGCCTACAACTATATCGATTGGCCAGTTTTCTTTCCGCACAAATATCCGCGGCACGAAACTAGGACTTTGGGTCACGATCGCTATCGTATGGCCCTTATGTGCTGCAGCCTGTAATAATTCATTGATTCCACTACATGGCCGAAATTTGCTGACCTCTCTCCTGTACGACGCCCAGTTTCTGACGCTGCGCAAGTAGGCTATAGGCTCGGTGTCTACCAACACCTGATCAAAATCAAAAAGCACTATCGGTGGACGCACTTACTGAGACCCGGCAGTCTTAGCGCAGCGGATTTGCTAAGTGAAAAGTGTCACCGGTTCTTGTGCCCGGTACCCATCCAATATTTGGCTCAGATCCTGAGGGGCAATCAAGCGTTCGGCCATTCCATCATGAATCAATTCGAGATTTCCCTGCACTATATCAAGCTCCACTTCAGCTTCGCGGGGCTCGACACACGCCAACTGCTTTCGTTGTTCTACTGCATACTTGACCGTGTGCTGCGTACCACCTTCGAGGCCGGTTTGAATCACTACTACGATGTCTGATAGTGCACTTTGGAGGCGGTCGCGAGCCACGAATGACCATTTCTTTGCCCGCACGCCTGGCGGGTACTCACTTATCCAGCAGCCCTGATGCAAAATGTTGTTGGCCAAATCCTCATTGTCAGGCGGATAGACATGGTCAAGGCCATGGGCTAAGACTGCAATCGCTGTTCCATTTGCATCAAGACATCCTTGATGTCCGAACTGGTCACATCCGTATGCCAATCCGCTCACGACAGGAATATCTTTACGTGCTGCAAATCTGCCGAGCTCAAAAGCAAACTGTTCCCCATGTTTTGTCGGCTTCCTGGTGCCAACGATAGCCACTACGTGTGGCTCGTGGTGCAGAGCTTCATAATTCCCTTTAACATAGATGACCGGGGGTCTTTCGTCGCTGATGCTACCACCTCTCGAAACCTGTTCCAGCGCCTGCAGGCGCCGGGGGTACGCATCATTCGCAAAAGCGATTGGCTGAATGTCCAGCCTGTTGCATTCCTCGATGATTTGGTGTGCTTGGTCCCATGCCCGCCTCGCTTCATGCACAGACTGTTTGAATCGATTGTGGACCAAATTCTGGAAGTCAATTGGATCGCCAGACAAGTACTTGGCAACTTCGAGTGCTTTTTTCGGTCCAACTCGGGTTAGCCGCATCGTCGCGATTAACGGTAGTGCGTCCATGTGGTTAAAAAGGTAAGGACTGATCTGAATCAGCTCTATCCCAGATCTCGGCAAGGATTTTGGGAATCTTACTGTTAGCCTCGTCAAACGGTTCAGATAGCCACTCACGTCGCTGATGTCTGCCTAGAGCAAAGCCCAAGATCAGAATGTTCGGGTTTAAGCTTACGATAGCACCGGCGATAGCGGCCATGGTCGCTCCACGTGTGACAATATCATCCACAATGATTACGTTTTTCTTTCCTACCCAGCCTGCCCGGTAATTGGCCGCAGCCAGTGCGAAATCGCGGAGACCCTGTGTGGGTTGAAAATGCAGCTTTTCGTGGCGGTTTTTCGAGAGACAGTGTACCTGACAATGAGCGCCTGCCCCCTCTGCCAATGCTCTTGCTAGGCGCGAATTGTGCGAGTTGGCGTTGGCTCGAGTCTCCGATGACCGAAGCGCGGGTACAACTGCGGTGTCCTCGGGGTCGATGTCGAAACGTCGGAAAAGCGAACGAGCTGCCGCACGGACCACAGCTTCAGCCTTGTATACACTCTGGCCACGATTCTGCTTGAAGTCGTTGAACCGGACCGTCCATGGATCGTCCACGGACCTTTCAATCCGGTACCCTATCGCGTATATGGCCGCTATATTCTGACTCGAAATGCTAGGTTTTACGTGAAGCCACCATTCTATTCCCAAGCGCAGCGGCGATAATGTAGAAGAAGATCGACGGATTCGCCCAGAGCTCGGCGATGGTATTGCCCTCGGTAGAGCGTGAATGGTAGGCGCAGGTTCGTGGGACGGCCGACGGGCGGGACCACGAGCGCTCGCTGTGCCTGAGGAAGCAATGGTCCGCGTGGCGGGAGGGGAACTGTTTGAAGCTGTACCTGCGGACGAACGAGACGTCAGGGTCGACTTTGATGGAATTGACGTCTTAGTTGGCGATTCGCGCTTGTCGCTTGATGATTGGCGGGATAACCAGTAAAGAATAAGTATGACTGCCAGCCCAAGCAGACACTTCATAGGCTATTCTCGTTGCGACTGGTGGACGCAGACTACAATATATACCCTTAGCGCCGGACAGAATTGGGACGGATGCTATTCAGCGGCTACCACTGCAGCCGGCTCCTCGCCGTCTGTTTCCTTGAACAGGAATGCGAAAAAGAGCGTGAATGCTACCGTCAGGCCGGCAAAGAATAGCCAAAACATCTGCCACTGGCCAAGCTCCAGGTCGCCATTGACTCCGACCGAATTGACAAAGATTCCGGAAATCTGCGTGCCGAGGAAAAATCCGACGCCCTGAGTGAGGAGCACCAACAGCCCTTGGACCTGGCCACGAATCGCCGGTGCAGTCTTTTTGTCGAGGTAGATCTGGCCCGTTACGAAGAAGAAGTCGTAGCAGATGCCGTGGACCAGAATGCCGATCATGATCAGCCAGAAAGTGCCCGTCAGGGCCGCGCCGGCAAAAATCGTGAATCGCGCCACCCAGGCCAGCATCCCCAGCAGCAGCATCCACTTGACGCCCAGCCGCGCAAAGAAGAACGGAATGAGCAGCATGAAGATGATCTCTGACCACTGGCCAAAGCTCATCTCAAAGCTCGGGTTGGAGAAATGCGAAAGCTCCAGCGTCGAGTTAAGGTCTTGGAAGAACACCGGCGCGTACGGGAAATAGGTCCCGAAGGCGATGAAAATGAGCATCGCAGCCGCCAGGAATACCAGGAAGGAACGGCTCTTCAGCGCGCGAAATGCATCAAATCCTGCAATCTGCTTCCACGATGTAGCCTGACCAGCCGAAGGCGGTGGCGTGTGCGGCAGCGTGAAGCTGTACAGCCCTAAAAAGATTGCCGCACCCGCGCCAATGAAAAGGCCGGTAGGCGACGAGTCCTGCTGCAGGATATACCCCATGAACGTGCCGATTGCGGCCCAGCCCAGCGTGCCAAAGACGCGCACGACAGGAAACTCCTTCTCCTGGTTGTCCATATGGTGGAATGCAAGCGAAGCCGTAAGACCGAGCGTCGGGAAGTAGCACAGCGCATGCAGCCCCAATAGCGGAAGGAAATATCCGGTGCCTGCAAATTGCGGCATCAGGCCCATCGATACGCCCGAAATCAGAAACAGCACACCCAAGACCTTTTCAGAATCGAAAAAGCGGTCCGCCACCATGCCCAGGAAAAACGGCGCGATGATCGCACTCAAAGGGCCCAGCGCGTAGGCGAGTTGGATGTACGCGCCCATGTCAATGGTCTGCATGTAGTTGCCCAGCGTGGGCGCCCAAGCACCCCAGATGAGGTACTGGACAAACATCATGAGACTAAGGCGCGCTATTCGGCCTACATTCATAGTTAAAGTGATACGTTAAGACTCCAGGCAAAATCAGTTCGCCAGCTGAAGCAAGACGCCGCCCAGCATGTCGAGCTTGGCGGTATCGCTGCCGCCGGTCAGAAGCGGCTCCAGGGCCATCAGCATGGCTTGGCGCTCATCACCCGAAGCAGCCTCCGCCTGATCAAGCCCCATCCTTAAGCCTGCGATAGCCTCCGTACCATGGCCCTCTCCGCTTTCCAGCTGGTCCACGTAAGCACGTGCCAGAGCAAACGAAGCAGGCCACGTATACTTAGGCTGGCCCTGCGCATTGAAGTAGTCAAGCGTCACCGTGTTAGCGGCTGCAATCTCGTTCTCTGTCAGGAATTCACTGGGCTCCAGCTCGAAGATGTCAAGCCCGCGTGCAATTTCACTGCTGACGATCAGGCCATTGTACCAGTAGACGGACCAGCTGCCTGCACTCTGCATCCGATCCGGGTTGACGGGGCCGCGGTCATGGTAAGCAATCTCTATGGGGTTGGTCACGTCGGTCCAGTCCATGAGCGATATCCCGCCTTGGTACCAGCCCTGTATGAACAAGTCGCGACCGGGCACCGGAATCAGGGACCCGTTATGCGCCACGCAGTTTTCCAGTGACGTCTGGACGGCCGGAAGCTTGTAGTAGCCCTGGAATTGCATCCTTGAATCTTCATCAATGGTGAAGATGGCGTTTGCACCCCACTCCTTCGGGTCCGAAGCGCGGCACTTGGGCCCGCCACCGCCACCCCATTCGTCGGTGAAGACCACCTTTGATCCGTCGTTACTGAAGGTGGCCGAATGCCAGTAGGAAAAGTTTGAGTCCGCCACAGCCTGGATGCGAACAGGATTTACCGGGTCGGTGATGTCCAGGAGCAGGCCGTAACCACCGCAGGCGCCGCCTGCCAGACCGATCTCTGGGTACAGCGTGATGTCATGGCATTGCGTCGGGCCGCGGCGGGCTCCCGCAGGGATGCCGCGCGAACGGTTGGCGGTGGCCATAAAGGCCGGGAGCGCATCCCTGAAATCTGTGCTGTCCTTGGCTGTTGGTTCGCCTTCTCTACCCTCTTCATCCATCCAATCCCGCATGTATGCACGAACCTGTCGGTCGCGAAGGATGCGCGGCTGGCCCCGGACGGTAGCGACAAACCGGCCAGCGGAGCGGGCCTTTTCGGCCTCCTCAAAGTCGGCAGGCGAGGGACCATGACGCGGCGGTGCTTCAAGGTCATCGAATATGCGAGGCGAGCTCACTATGGCTGCCTGCGAAGGATCGCTGAGAGGAACTTTGATCACCTCAATCCTGAACAGCGCGGTGTTTGGATCCTCTTCCGGCATCAGACTGGAGCAGCCTTCCAATTCCTCATCCGGGCGCACCATCGAGGAGCCGGACACGTAAACGTAGACGTTTTCGTCATCAGCAGGGTCCTTGAGCACTGAATGCGTATGGGAGCCGCGGCAAGTCTGAACGTTGGCTACATACTGCGGATCCGTGACATCGGTGATGTCAAAGATGCGGATGCCGCGCAGCCGATCGTGGCTGACGCGTTCCTGAATGCCCTTGCTGCTACAGTCCAGCCGCCCGCCCATTCCTTCTCCGCTGACAAACATCAGGTTGCCGTAGACCGACACATCGCTCTGCGAAGCAGGGCAGAGGTAATCCTTCACCAGAACTGGCGCTGCAGGATCGGATATGTCCCAAACGATGACGCCGTTGTAGTTGCCTTGGAAGACGTAGCTGCCCTTGAAGGCAAGGTCAGAGTTGGTTACGCCCACAAACGCCTCGGGCGGCTGCACGGTCGACAGCATGTTGAGGTTCCAGATGGCTTCCCCGGCATCAAAAAGCCCGGGGGCAAGTCCTTCGCGGGGATCCGGTGCGTCCTGTGCGAGGGCACATGGCACCGCAAGGCCCACGATCAGGCAGGCTAGCAATAGCTTACGCATAGCAGTAGACGGTAAATGTTATTGGGCGAGTGCGGACAGCGTCTCCTTGAGCAAGGATGCTTTTTCAGCATCGCTGCTGCGGTCCAGGGCGCTCGCAAGTCTTCTAAGCATGCCGGAGCGCTCATCCCCCTCCAAGGCTTGCGCGCGGTAAAGTCCTGCTCTGAATCTTGTAATGACCCGCGCAGGCATTGCGCCACCGCGTTCCAGCTGATCCAGATAGGCGTGCGCCAGAAAAAATGTCGCGGGCCACTTGTATTCCGGCTGGCCCTGGGCGTTAAGGTAGCCAAGCTTAACCGTGTTGGACGCCATGATTTCGTTGGCCGTCAGGTACTCACTCGGCTCCAGCTGGAAGATGTCCAGCCCACGTGCGATCTCGCTGCTTACGATGAGCCCGTTGTACCAATACACAGACCAGCTGCCTCCCATGCTCATCTGCTCCGCATTGACCGGACCGCGATCATGATACGCGATCTCGAAAGGGTTATTGATGTCGGTCCAGTCCATGATGGATATCCCGCCCTGGTACCACGACTGTACGAAGAGGTCACGACCCGGAACCGGGATAAGTGATCCGTTATGAGCGACGCAGTTCTCCTGTGACGTCTGCGGAGCCGGAAGCTTGAAGTAGCTCTGAAACTCCATCTTGCCGTCGTCGCCAAGGGTGAACAGCGCATTGGCACCCCACTCCATCGGGTCTGATGCGCGGCACTTGGGCCCTCCACCGCCACCCCACTCATCCGTGAAGAGGACCTTTGAGCCGTCGTTGCTGAAGGTGGCCGAGTGCCAATAGGAAAAGTTGGAGTCCGCCACCGCATCAATGCGAACCGGATTGGCCGGGTCGCTGATGTCAAGCAGCAATCCGTACCCCTCACAAGCACCACCCGCCAGTCCGATCTCAGGGTACAGCGTTATGTCATGGCACTGCGTAGGACCTGGTGCCGGTCCTTCATCTGCTTCATCGTCTGCTTCACTGGCGCCTATCATGGCTTGGAAGATGCCCGGGAGAGCTTCACGAAAATCCGTACTGTCAGCAGCCGTCGGCTCCCTTCTCTTCCGTTTTCGGTCATCCACTGGCCCATTCGTACCGCGGCATAGCGATCGGGCAGCACCATGGACTGCCCGGCATATTCAACGATGAATTTGCCTTGGGCCCGGGCTTCCTCAACCGCTTCCAGATCGGCAGGTGACGCGCCATGCGTGGGCGGCGCGACGAGGTCCTGGAAAATCCTTGGCGAGCTGACGATAGCCGCCTGTGTCGGATCGGCGAGCGGCACCTTGATTACTTCAATCCGGAAGAGTGCAGACTCGGGGTCTTCATCAGGAGACAGGCCGGAGCAGCCGGGCAGCTCTTCTGAAGGGCGGACCGGCGCAGATCCCGACACATATACATACACATTCTCGTCGTCATTCGGGTCTTTCAGCACCGAATGGGTGTGCGAGCCGCGGCAAGTCTGGACATTAGCAACGTATTCGGGATTTGTGACGTCCGAAATGTCAAAGATGCGTATGCCACGCAGCCGGTCGTGACTGACCTGCTCCTCAATCCTTTCCGTGCCACAGTCCAAACGACCGCCAAGCCCTTCGCCAGAAACGAAGAGCAGGTGCTCGTATACGGATACGTCGCTCTGTGAAGCCGGACACAGGTAGTCCTTGACCAAGGCAGGCTCCTCGGGATTGCTGAGGTCCCAAATCAGGACACCATTGTAGTTGCCCTGGAACGCGTAGTTGCCCCTAAAGGCCAAATCCGAATTGGTTACCCCGACAAATGCCTCCGGCGGTACGCTTGTCGAAAGCATGGAGAGGTTCCAGATCGCTTCCTCGGCATCGAAGAGGCCAGCGCCAAGCCCTACACGTGGGTCGTCCATATTTTGCGCCAGCGAAGGTGTCACGCACAGCGCTACGGACAAGGTGCCAAATAGGGCATTGCGTATGTTGATAGCTGTCATGCTCATCTGCAAAGAGATTATTTGTGGTTAGTTCGTAAGGCTATTCAGCATATCCTGCATGCGAGCGATCTCAGTGATCTGGTCCACATGGATGCTGGAAGCCAGCTTGTAGGCCGCCTCGTCCTGAGCCGCCCCGTCAACAGCGAAGAGGTCTTCGACCATGGTCACCGCACCGGCGTGGTGCTGGATCATGTACGTCAGAAACAGCCGGTCAAATTCCCGGCCTTGAGCTACAGCCAACTCTTCCAGCTGCTCTTGCGTAAGCATGCCCGGCATGTGATGGGCATGACTTGCTCCACCGTGGATCATAAGGGTCAGGCCATCGATGTGAACCTCCGGCGCTGTCTGCTCCCTGTCGCGGAGCCAGTTCTGCATGATCTCGATCTCGTCTTTTTGCGCGTTAATGATGCGGGCCGCAAGGACCTGGACGGCAGAGCTGGCTCCGTTGGTAGGTGCTAGCCGGGACATGATTAGCGCCTGGGCGTGATGCCCGATCATACCTACCATGAAGTCGACGTCGGCCTGTGTGAAGCGAGACATGGCCTCCTTTTGGCGAGCCCAGTACAAAGCTTCAAGCTCTTCCATAGTGTCCTGGGCAGTCAGCGTGCCCGGACTCAATGCTAGCAGAAGAACCGCTGGCAAGAGTATCTTGAGGTATTTCATAGCGCAGTAGCCGATTTTTGCAGCCAGAATATATGCAATTGTTCCGTAGCAAGTGGACTGTCCAGACCGTTGCCTAGAAAACCGCGCTCAGCTGCATGCGGACGACATGGATGGTAGGTGCGTCCTGCGGGCTCCGCCCGTTGTAGGACAGCGTGGCCCTCAGGACTCTGCTCAGCTGGAACCAGGATGACAGCGCCCAGATGAATGAAGTGCCTTCGCCGCGGCCGTCGGTTAGCTCGAAGTATGCTAGTCCTCTCGCGTTGGGCGCTCCCCGAATCACAACCGATGCCGCCTCCAGGCGCCCAGTAACGTTAAACTTGCGCGGGCGGGCGTACCGCACGTCTATAGGCACCTTCCACAGCGACCCGCGCGTCCCAGCGGCCGCCTTCCGGGCATGGGAAGCTGCCAGCGAGACCTGGAGGTTTGGCGAAGCGCTGTAGATCAGCTCTGGCGCTATCGCCTGTGTTTCGATGTCGTAGTTGCGTGAAGTAAACGACTCACTTGTTGTGCGCCGCGTTCCGCTGGAAACCGCCAACGCTGCGCCCCACTTGTCTGTGATTTTCATGCGCGCCTCTCCGCGGTACTCATCAGCGGCGCGCGACTCGGTGCCGGCCGCAAGTTCGCTCAGCCCTCGCACGTGCCGGTACGACAGGTCAACTCCATAGCGCGGCGTACCCCTGAACAAAAAGAGATCCTGCTGCACCACCAAGAGCCCCTTGAGCGTGTGCACAGGACTCCGAAAGGTGCCGAGTCGCAAGAGGTAGATGTCGGAGACCGCCGGGTTGCGGCTCTTTTCCTGGACGTTGACCATGGTCCGCATGGATACCTTTCGTAGTGCGCGCTGCCAGCCAGTGCCTGCATCGCGCCAAAGGCGTGCAGGATCCACGTCGAGCGAAAACCGGGCCTGCAAGCCCGTCACGGACTGCAGGGAATCGGACGGGATGAGGGTGCGTACGTAGTTTCCTTCATCTGGTGTGGCTTCAGGCAAAAACTCGTCCAGCTCTATAACGCCGTTGCCGTTGGCATCAACCCACACGTATTCACCGAGCTCTGGACCGGTGCGGATATAGATCTCCTGCAGAGATGGCGTACGCTCTGACAAGGCCTCATAGAACCAGTGCATCTGCAGAGCCCGCTGCCAAGGCCGCAGGTGTCCGGACCAGCGCACCACCGCTGATCGCTGTTCGGCGGGCCGTTGATCCGAAACGAATGCCTTGCGGTGATTCCGATGGCGTACCCCTACCCGTCCTTCCATGGTGAGCGTCTTGTAGGGCTTCAGATCAAAATGCATATCCCAGGTAACTGACTGGTTGAATTTCTGGAGCCTGCCACCCTTGACACGACTGTTTGTGCGTACATCGATGGTCGAGCCTACATCTCCAATCGGTACACGCCAAGCGACACTTGGAATTACCCGGATATAGGACTCGGATCGCGCCACAAGGCTGTCGGAACCAACGGGATGAAGCGTACGCAGCGCCTGTTTCAGCCGGATTTGTGGCACCAGCTGTTTCCCAAAGAAAGGCACCGACAGGCGGCCATCCTGGCGCAGCCACATGCCATCTTCCAGGCGCCCACCATCCTGACTCCGGATGTGTATGACGTGGTATCGCATGTGAGGCCATCGCGCTTCATCCAACATCATCGATGCCTCCTTGCGCTGCGCTTTAAACCGTTCCCCCATGGCGATCTGACCTGCGGTGAAGACCAGGCTGGATTGCTCCGTAGCTTCCCAGCTTAGGACGGCCTCATCAACAGTTTCATGTTCGGCCGTGATACTGCTTCGCGTAGCGGAAGTCTGCTGCGAGTTGAGGAGCCACAGCCGCTCGATCTCCACCGGCCTGATGCGGCTGAACGATGCGAATCCAGTGCCGACGTAGCGGCGATGGGCGCTAAGAGCCACCGTGCCCAGGCCCACATGGAGCGGCGTCAGGCGCATGCCGCCCGTGTACGCAAGACCCGAGTCATCGCCTTTGTGCAACGTCGAAAGCCGATTCCGGTCGTAGAGCGACTGGGCCCACTCGCCAAACAGCTGCAGATGCCGCACCGGGGCTACTGTGCCCCGCAGATCGACCATGCGCTGCTGCCGCGGCTTTGGCAGTATTCGCACGGGCTCATGGTCACCTAGGCCAGGGCCCCGCCATTGGTATACCAGCCCGTTGGTGGTGCGTCCTTGGCGCACGTAGCTGCCCTGCCCCTCCCCTACGCGCGTAAAGTTCACGCGAAACACCGGCCCTGTTGGCTCGCGCGTGATAGCGGCAAAGATCTCATGAGTAGCGGATCCAACAACAGTGTCCCGCCGGGAATATTGCACATAGGGTGCTTCCGCTTCAAAGTTCACCACCACTGCGCCGGACCGCTGCGCAGCAGAATCGCCGGCCGCGCCCAGCAGTGCTTCATCGTCTGCCGTCAGCCCAAAGGCTTCGCTCAACGTCCGGCCATCGGCCTCCCGCAGAAACGTAGCACCCAGGGTGGCGCGCGCCGGACCCTCGGGCCGCTGGCCAAAGCGCACATCGGACGCCGCACCAACGAGCGTGCGTGTGAACTCGGTCGTTCGATACTGGAACTCCACCACCACCCGGTCGCGGTCGCGAATGAGGCGATTGGCGGTGAAGGTGATTTCACCCGTAGCGTAGTCGATTACGTAATCATGAGTCTGTCCGCGCTGCAGCCGTCTTCCGTCCAGGAACACCTCTTCCGAGCCGGGAACGATAAATATGAACTGCTCATTTTGCTCACCGGTCAGGCGATACGGCCCCTGGACTCCATCGATCAGCCTCACCTGCTCGCGTCGAAAAATCCCCCGAGCGGTAGCACCCATGGCTTCCACCGATCCCGTCACGCCGCTGATCGCAGGCTGGGCTGCAATGCCGATGCCCTGGACCTTTCGCCCAAGCCTTGCGAATTCACCAGCCTGGTAGTCAACTGCAAAATCTCCAAGCCTGGCCAGCCCCTGAGTGGTGGCAATTTCGATGTACACCCGGTCCAGCTCGCTCAGGCGCTGCGTCGTTCCTTCAGGCAGTATGGGCGTGCTTTCGTCGGTCAAAACGGCCTGTACGCGGACATCCTCCGCGACTGTACCCTCGAGTTGCAGCCGCAGTCCAGACTCAATGACGGCATCTCGGTTGTTTCCAGCCAAGACGCCGCGGGTTATACTGCCTGTTCGCGACAGCGAAATCGCTTCCCTCCTCGGCGCTATCGGTGCTGGAAGCGCGGCCTTACCCGCGGAGTCTGTCTCGGGCGGTTCCACGCGCACCAACGCACGCCCGTACTGGTCCTGCAGTGCCAAGCCCCACGTTCGGTAATGCGCTACGACGGTGTCCGCGCCCGTCAGCCCCTCCACCCAGAGTCGCCCAAACCGGAAGTCGATTTTATACTCGGAGGGCCCGAGCCTCTGATCCTGATGATAGAATTCCTCTGTTCCCGGGCGAATAAAGGAATGCAGCACGTAGGGCTGCGCACCCGAAAGAGTGTCGACATGAACGCCCAGGTCCTGGCTGGCGGCTGGGTGAGCGGCCAGGATAAAGAGACCAAAGCAGGCCAAGCGCCGCAGCTGTATGTTGCGCAAAGCCTAGCCTTAGTAGTCTGTCTTAGTGTACTTGCTCCGCAAGCCGCGCCGAAAAGGGCAGCTATTCCTCGAAGCTGACATCGTCAGGAAGCTCGTTGATGTCGTCCGGGCGGATTTCTACACCGCTCTTTTGCAAGAGCTCGCCGCACTGATTGATGCCCTGTACGAGGCCGTCTCCAAGCTTCCCGGCCTTGATGCCGTCGCGGATGCAGCGCACAACGGACGCCCATTCCCCTTGCGAAACCTTGGCACTGATCCCCTTGTCGCCGACCACCTCAATCCGGTGCTCAAAGAGCGATACAAAGAGCAAAATGCCCGTACGCTCACGCGTGTTGAAAATCTCTTTTTCTACAAAAGACGCCATAGCCCGCTTGTGAACGCTTCCAATTATCTGCCGCTTTCCGGCAAATAGGCGCTTGATCGAAGGTACTAAGGCAGCCAGCGCCGCCATGGCCACGCCAGCGGTCGCCATCGCAAGTGTCTGAAACGCGGCAGCACGCCACCATGCGTCGTCCCATCCGCTGTAAAGCTGTGCGAGCAGCGTAAGTACCGTAAAGGCCACAAGTGCCCCAATGCCAGCGGCGCGCCAGACGGCCACGTCATAGCTGTCACATCGGCGCACGATGTACGGAACGATTTCGCCCGAGGTCATCGACTCAGCCGTGGCTACGGCTTCGCGAATTCGGGTAAGGTCAGACTCGGTTAGGACTCCTTTCATTTCAACGCAGTAGCATGGTTACATTCGGTGCAGGCGGCGGGTCAGCACCGCATGGACGATCAGGCTTAGCACGGACAGCGTCACCGCAACAAGTACGAGTCGAATCGCAGCCGCTTCACCGCCGACCTGGTTTATCCTGGTAAAGATAGCCAGGGGTATGGTACGCGTTCGGCCAGGCAAGTTGCCCGCAAACACGATCGTTGCGCCAAATTCACCCACAGCACGCGCAAAGGCCAACACCACACCTGCGGCGATGCCCCGTGCTGCCAGCGGTACTGTCACATGCCGGAAGGCAGACCAGCGCCCGCCGCCGTATACGTACGCGGCTTCTTCCCATTCCGGGTCGATCTGTGCAAAGGTGACGCGAAGCGTCTGCACTAGAAGCGGAAACGCCAATAGGCCCGCAGCTGTCGCGGCACCCAGGCTCGTAAAGGCAATCCGTATGCCGAGCGTGCGCAGAACCCACGCGCCAACTGGTCCCTCAGGGCCCAGGACGATAAGCAGTAGCAGGCCGGTGACTACGGGTGGCAGGATCAGCGGGAGCTGAACAAGGTTTTCTACCAAAAAGCGCGCCGGTGACTGGCTCTTCGCCAGCCAGTAGGCTATCACGATGCCCGGCAGAAGGCTGATGCCAACCGCCGAGAGTGCTACCTGCGCTGACAGCGCGACCACTTCCCACTCTGCAGGCGACAGCATGGATGCTATGGGTTGGGTGCAACAAAACCGTGGTGCTCCCAGACCGGTATCCGCGAGGAATCTGTTACAAAGGCCAAGAAGGCCTCGGCGCCATTCGGATTCGGAGCGCCGTGGACGCGTGCTGCAGAATAGCGGATTTCAGGAGCGCACGCCGCCGGCCACTCCAGCAGCACCCGCGCTCGCCGCGTTGCGCGCAGGTCAGATGCGTACACGATTGCAATCTCTGCAGCCCCCGTCGTTACGGAAAGGAGCGCTGTGCGAACATTGAGCATAGGAATCGTTTTGGGCTCTACTGCTTCCCAAAGCCCAATGCATTCTAGCGCTTCTTTTGCATAAAGCCCGGCAGGCACATGGCTGGGATCCGCCAACGCAATGTATCTAAAGTGCTGGATCAACTCCAGGCTGTTAATGGGCGATGCATCAAGTGCACCTGCAATGACAAGTCGGTTGCCGACCAAAGCGTGTGTGCCGCCCTGAATCCGGTGGCGGGCGATCAGCAGGTCCATCCACGACTCGTTGGCCGACAGGAATACATCGGCTGGTGCCCCCTGCTCTATCTGCCTTGCCATCAGTGACGTCGCCCCGACATTTAGCACGAGCCGCTGGCTTGGATGTGCTTTCTCGAACGCCGCAGTTATGTCTACGAGCGCGTCGGTTAAAGACGCTGCTGCAAACACGATGACTTCGTCTGGCCGATGAGTATCCTCTCCGCAGCCGGCTATCGCTATCGCCAAGGCGACAAGAGTAGCCCATCGCATCAGAATGTGCCCGCCTGCTGCATAGTCATTGTGCGCAGCGCCTCGCTTGCACGGCTGTAGTGCTCGGATGGGTCCCCTGCCAGATCCATTACCTTTTCGAATTGCGTGGCGGCCTGATCGTTACGCCCGATGCGCCAAAGCATCAGGCCGTAGTTGAAGTTGGCATCCAGGTGCAAGGAGTCCGCTTCCAGTACCCGCTTGATTTCCGTAACGCCCTTCATGGGACTGCCGGTGTTGAGGTACGCGGTCGCAAGATCTGTGCGCACGCCCAAGTTGTCTGGATCCAGCGCCAAAACCTGTTCGTAGGCCGCCACGGCATTGACAGCAATCTGTACACGACGACTCGCGTCTTCTTCGCCGGTCATCCAGTCATAGAAGAGGTCTCCCGCTATACGCCAGTCTTCCAGAACACCCGTGGATTGTGCCACAGCCTGATACTCCATGGCTGCCAGGTCGGGACGATCAGACTGCATGAGCAGGTAGGCTTTTTCGCGCTGGCGCGTGGTGCGCGCAAGGCCCGTGTCGCTTCGAATCTGCCCGTCGAGTACGGCAATCTGCTCGGCCAGAGCGCCAGACACTGGCGCCGAAGTCAAGGAAGTCGTGGCGGGTAGCACTTCTACGCTTTCGGGATGCGTTTTCTTGCTGACGGACGTAACGAGAAAGAGCGCGACCACCAACGCGACCGCGGCACCAACCACAATGCTGACCATGCCAGCCGGAGCGGGCGACTTGGCCCTGGGTGTTTCCAGCGGCGGGGGTGGCGGAGCGGCCTTAATGACACCAGGCCCGGGTGCCATCATTTGCAGCTGCGCGCCACACTGCGAACAGTATCGCGCTTCAGGCGGGTTCTTCCATCCGCACGCATTGCAGAACACCGGCTTGTTTGGCAAACTGTGTACCTGCGCTGCGGAGACAGGCTCCTCTTCGACATCCAGGGCTTCTTCCACGTGCAGATCCGTCTCCCCTACTCGCCATCCGCAAAGCGTGCATCGTTCTGCTCCATGAACAATCCTGGCGCCACACTCTTCACACGTCCGAGCGCTTCCACTCATGATTCCCCCTGCATCGCCCGGTTCACTGCTTCCTTCAGGTCGCGCGACGGCCGAAATACCGGTGCCACTCGCGCCGGAATCTGCATTGCCCTATTGGTGGCAGGATTGCGCCCCATGCGGGCTGCCCGGTGCTGGACCCGAAACGAGCCGAATCGCCAAAGGTCGACCTGCTTGCCTTGCTTCAGGACCTCGCTAATCATGTACAGGAAGCCATTAATGACCGTTTCAGTATCAGCTCTGTCTAGGCCGCTGCCAGCAGAAACAGCCTTCACGAGATCCTTCTTTGTCCAGATGTGGTTATCCTTTTTCACGGCTGGTAAAGGTGCTAACTGCCTTGCGTAACGCCCTCCACTCCAAGTTTAGCGGCCATGTTCATAAGACTCCTAAAGGCCGATCTTGTGCCGCTAGGTTTGATTCTGGGCGGAATGCAGACAGCTGTATTCATGTTTAGGATGATCGGCTATCGGGGAAACTACGCAGCGGCTCGCAATCCTGCACGAAATGTATGTACGTGACGGCGGGATCGAATTGCAACTGGACTTTGTGCAGCAATGCACCCGAAGTCGCGGCTTGCCTAACACCCGTGTGAAAGCAGTATGGACTTGACGAGGCAACGCAACGCCCGCTAGCCGGCCTTTCAGGCGGTGTCATAGGTCCGCGTGGGTATTGCCGCCAATTAGGTCGTAGTGCCCGGTCAAGGACCCCCGAATTTGAGCGGGTTGAAGTTGGTGTAGCCAGCGCAGCGAAGGCAGGCCCAGTTGCGCGCGTACGGGCCATTCGCGGGCGCGAACCTGCCCTATCAAAAGATGCCTTTGTTTGGCGATTTCATTCAATAGTGGCAAACGAGCAATCTGCCGCGCCTACGATATGTAACTCATGGCGAAGGCGGAACAGGCATTTCCCCTGTCTTTTGGACCAGTCCTTCCTCATGCCCGCGTAGCGCATCGTTCACCAAATCTCGTTGTAGCGCTACAGCTGAATTGCGCGTGGCGGAAATCTTACTTACGCAGCCATCCCCTACTCGTTGAATAGGACTGTCAGTCCTTCGTTGTGGTTCGTAGCGGTCTTGTCCACGGACATGCTGCAGCCTGCAGCTCCCAAGTGCTTCCCGGCACCGTTCATGATCGAGCTGTAGCTCCCAGCATGTGCCCTCGGATGGTCCTCAGTAACTTCCACCCAGGCACCCTCTTAATATTGAGCAACTTCTCCAAACAGTTCACAAAACCTCCAACACCGCCTGCTTTGTAGTCCGCCGCTGCTTACCTGTGTTCGACTCTCGACCTTGACTCAAAAGCAAGCAATGCCACCCCGAAGAACAAACCGAGTATTTCGTCGGGCGTCAAGAAGGTCCCGCAGACACCGGAGCATAGCGTTCCGCAATGCTTTTCTCCAGATCCTCCACGAGTTTTTCCGTGAATGTATCCGATGTTGCCAGACCTTGTTGTCGACTAGGGCCCTGAGCTCAAATTCAGCGGCGGCAGCCATCTGCTCCATGGGCATACTGCAGCCCCATACCAAGAGAAGTGCCAAGATCAGTCCACCCGACAAAGCGACTACACGCTCGAGCACTGCCTCTCTCATTGTTTGATTCCGTTGTGGTGTAAGACTCCTCGTGCAAGAAACGTGCCGCCCCCTCCACGTGGAAAGGGCCAGCATGTCAAACACTCGCCTGGTCCAAGCAAAAATCTGCACTGAAAGATCTCAATAGTCGGGTGGCAGCCTTGCCTCAACCGGTCGAGCAATATTGCATATAGCGACCTCTTCTTGCTTTGCTCTAGCTGCCGCTGTTCCATTCCAGTGGCGCCACTACAATCTATTTGGGTGGCCGCTATGTTCTGAAAACCACTTGCGGCGGACACAATCCGTTCCTCTTCGGGGCCAGAGGAAGCTTAGCGGGGATTGCACATTTTTAAGTTGGGTTTCGGCAGCTTCTGCCGAGATGGGCCCTCAAAGTAGATATCTTTTGGCAATGGATTGGGCTTCGGGTCGAGTGTGTGGGTGCAAATGGGACGGTGCATGCCAATGTGGGCCCAATTGCGTGCTCACACGCGGATTTTCGGGCGTAGGCAGGCTCGTGGAGTGACTTTCCGGGCACGATATCCCGCAGGGATCCTCTGATTGCACGCGTAAGCGGCGATCTTGGCACGGTGCAGCGCCTCAGAGCGCCCAGACAGCTGCGGGTTTTGCGTTGTGCCAGCGTCAGCAGCGCACTACTGCGCTGGGGCATTGAGCGCCAGGTGTTGCCTTTGCAGTCCTCTGGGGCTGGCAGACCGAATCCCCACTAACCCATTGACCCCCGGAGGTGCTCAGGACCTGGGTCAGTTCCTTCATGTCCTCCCGGCGTATCGGCTTCAGATTCGACTCGTACTGCATGAATATCGCCCCGCACCAGCGCTGACGCATCCCCGATGATCCCCAGCGCTTCACGTTCCGTGATCGGTTCGCAATAATGCTGTTGGGATTGCACAAATTCAAGTTGGGAATTGGAAAGTTGCTGTGGAGGTGGACCCTAGCCTCCACCACTCCTTTCCAACCATATGAACCCCTCACAGCCTGTTTTGGGGAGCACTGAGGCGCCTGCAGACGCCCAGATCAATCCCTCCGGTGACGCGCGGCGGCTTCTGATGAAGCTCTGCACGCACATACTGCAACAATTGACCACCGACTGGCCCATTCCGGCAGCGCAGCAGCAGCCGGTGCCACCGCCCGTAGTGATCAAGGCTTCTGCTGCGGCCCAGGACACAAAGCCGGACTCGGCGCAGTTGAATGAAGCGTGGCAGCTGTTGCATTCGCGCAGTCTGCAAGACGACCCGATCGTTGCGATCTGGCTGCGCGGGCTGTGCCCACGCGGCGTTAGCATCGTTCTTGGAGCGGGTCTGACCATCACGGGCTATCGCCGCATACTTGGCCTGGTAGCGTGCTACCCTGAAAACGTCTCTGCTCTTACGTCCTTTGTGCAGTCGCTGTGCGATCGTGGTCTTTCGGCCGCCGATGGGCTGCTCTGTGTGCTGCCCAGCAGTACGGGACTTCAATCGGCGGTGCGCCAGGTGTTCGGCCCCAGGGTCGCTATACAGCGCTGTCTCAATACGCTGTTGGATCAAGTCACCTGTGGTCTTCCGGAAGACCTTGTTCCTGTGTATCGCAATCGCCTCCGCCAGGCATGGAACGGGTTCGATGCCCGGGAAGCTGAACGCGCACTCACCCGTATTCACCAGGACTTGACGCGCGTCAATCGGTCCGCAGCGAAGGTTTTATGGGAGGGCCTGGAGCAATCTCTGACGATTCAACGCACGGGCATGCTGCTCAAGCTCGACCGGGGGCTGCGCGTGATGCGCTTCATGGATGCCATCAGTCGCAGGTTGCAGACCCCGGCCAGCGCCGTTTTCCAGCAACGCGAACAGATGGCACTGGCACTGTTGGAACACGAGGCTCATCTGCGCCGTGTGGCCCATGCGGCCCATCTGCCACAACTTCGTGAGATTCTCATCAACCTCAACGCCGTATGATGACCCATACCCCTATGCTGGATCAATCACTCATCGAGGACCTTCGCGGGCTTGCGCAAAGGAATTTCATCGGCCTGGCCAGCTGCCTTGGAAGTCTTGATCATCTTCTTACCAAGATGGCCACATGGGTCATGGAGGCCGAGGCCCACTTCATATGCGGTGCACGTGGGAAGCACCATAAGACCGGCTTTCAGCGCTGGGGGGCGAATCCGGGTTCCATCCGCGT
The DNA here is from genome assembly GCA_965262785.1 of Rhodothermales bacterium. Lineage (GTDB taxonomy): Bacteria > Bacteroidota > Rhodothermia > Rhodothermales > Bin80. Next base: position 2,806,871 of record OZ253559.1, on the reverse strand, counting down.
CGGTTTGGAGCGCATTGCGGTCCGCGTTCCGCGCGTGCGGAATGTACGAACCCGAAAGGAGCGTCCTCTGCAAACGTACCGCCTCTTGCGCGAGCGTGGGCTTATGGACCGGGAAAGCGTGGTAAGAAGGTTGCTGTGTGGACTGTCGCGGCGCAATTACAGGCAGGCGGCCCAAGTCTTCACCGATAGTCTGGGGTTGAGTGCCAGCAGCATTGGCAACGCCTTCATAACGCAGACGGCAGCGCTACTGAAGGCATTTGAGACGCGCCGCTTCGATCAGCACACCTTTGCGGTGCTCCTGCTTGATGGCAAGTATTTGGCTGGTATGCAGATGATCGTAGCGATGGGCATCACGACCGAGGGCGAGAAGGTCGTACTGGGCTTTGCGGAAAGCCGTACCGAGAACAGTGCGCAGGTGGAGTCGCTGCTGCAGGATCTGTTGCGTCGGGGCTTCACCCATACCGACAAGCTGTTGGTGCAGGTGGACGGCAGCCGCGGGCTTCGCAAGGGGATCGGCGCGGTGTTTGGGGATGCGGTCGTATTCCAGCGCTGCCAGTGGCACAAGCGTACCAATGTGACGCGTCACATCAAGAGCGAGCCAGCGGCCACGCAAATGAAGCGTCGGCTTCAGGCGGCTTGGGAACTGCCCACGTACGCAGAGGCACGGGCGGCGCTTGTGTCGCTGCATGAAGCGCTGCAGCGGTCGTGCCCGAAAGCCGCACGCAGTCTGGAGGAGGGTATGGAGGATACGCTGGCGCTTCACCGGTTGGGGGTGCGGAACCAGGCTGTCAGAGACAGTCTGAAGACGACAAACATCATCGAGAACCTCAACAGCATTATTGCGAACCGATCACGGAACGTGAAGCGCTGGGGATCATCGGGGATGCGTCAGCGCTGGTGCGGGGCGATATTCATGCAGTACGAGTCGAATCTGAAGCCGATACGCCGGGAGGACATGAAGGAGCTGACCCAGGCGCTGAGCACCTCCGGGGGTCAATGGGTTAGTGGGGATTCGGTCTGCCAGCCCCAAGGGGCTGCAAAGGCAACACCTGCCGCTGGATGCCCCCGCGCAGTAGTGCGCTGCTGACGCTGGCATAACGCAAAACCCGCAGCTGCCTGGACGCTCTGAGGCGCTGCACCCTGCCAAGATCGCCGCTTACGCGTGCGATCAGAGGATCCCTGCGGGATATCGTGCCCGGAAAGTCACTCCACGAGCCTACCTACGCCCGAAAATCCGCGTGTGAGCACGCAATTGGGCCCACATAGGCATGCACCGCCCCATTTGCACCCACACTCTCGGCCCGAAGCGCAATCCATTGCCAAAAGATATCTACTTTGAGGGCCCATCTCGGCAGAAGCCGCCGAAACCCAACTAAATTTTGTGCAATCCCATGCTGTTGAGGTTCTCGATGATGTTTGTCGTCTTCAGACTGTCTCTGACAGCCTGGTTCCGCACCCCCAACCGGTGAAGCGCCAGCGTATCCTCCATACCCTCCTCCAGACTGCGTGCGGCTTTCGGGCACGACCGCTGCAGCGCTTCATGCAGCGACCCAAGCGCCGCCCGTGCCTCTGCGTACGTGGGCAGTTCCCAAGCCGCCTGAAGCCGACGCTTCATTTGCGTGGCCGCTGGCTCGCTCTTGATGTGACGCGTCACATTGGTACGCTTGTGCCATTGGCAGCGCTGGAATACGACCGCATCCCCAAACACCGCACTGATTCCCTTGCGAAGCCCGCGGCTGCCGTCCACCTGTACCAACAGCTTGTCGGTATGGGTGAAGCCCCGACGCAACAGATCCTGCAGCAGCGACTCCACCTGCGCACTGTTCTCGGTACGGCTTTCCGCAAAGCCCAGTACGACCTTCTCGCCCTCGGTCGTGATGCCCATCGCTACGATCATCTGCATACCAGCCAAATACTTGCCATCAAGCAGGAGCGCCGCAAAGGTGTGCTGATCGAATCGGCGCGTCTCAAATGCCTCCAGTAGCGCTGCCGTCTGCGTAATGAAGGCGTTGCCAATGCTGCTGGCGCTCAACCCCAGACTATCGGTAAAGACTTGGGCCGCCTGCCTGTAATTGCGCCGCGAGAGTCCACACAGCAACCCTCGTGTCACGCTTTCCCGGTCCATAAGCCCACGCTCGCGCAAGAGGCGGTACGTTTGCAGAGGACGCTCCTTTCGGGTTCGTACATTCCGCACGCGCGGAACGCGGACCGCAATGCGCTCCAAACCGACGCGGATGGAACCCGGATTCGCCCCCCAGCGCTGAAAGCCGGTCTTATGGTGCTTCCCACGTGCGCCGCATATGAAGTGGGCCTCGGCTTCCATGACCCATGTGGCCATCTTGGTAAGAAGATGATCAAGACATCCAAGGCAGCTGGCCAGGCCGATGAAGTTCCTTTGCGCAAGCCCCCGAAAGTCCTCGATGAGTGATTGATCCAGCATAGGGGTATGGGGCATCAGACGGCGTTAAGGTTGATGAGACTCTCACGAAGTTGTGGCAGATAGGCCGCATGGGCCACACGGCGCAGCTGAGCCTCGTGTTCCAACAGTGCCAGTGCCATCTGTTCGCGTTGCTGGAAAACGGCGCTGGCCGGGGTCTGCAACCTGCGACTGATGGCATCCATGAAGCGCATCACGCGTAGCCCCCGGTCGAGCTTGAGCAGCATGCCCGTGCGTTGAATCGTCAGAGATTGCTCCAGGCCCTCCCATAAAACCTTCGCTGCGGACCGATTGACACGCGTCAAGTCCTGGTGAATACGGGTGAGTGCGCGTTCAGCTTCCCGGGCATCGAACCCATTCCATGCCTGGCGGAGGCGATTGCGATACACAGGAACAAGGTCTTCCGGAAGACCACAGGTGATTTGATCCAACAGCGAATTGAGACAGCGCTGTATAGCGACCTTGGCGCCGAACACCTGGCGCACCGCCGATTGAAGTCCCGTACTGCTGGGCAGCACACAGAGCAGCCCGTCGGCGGCCGAAAGACCACGATCGGACAGCGACTGCACAAAGGACGTAAGAGCAGAGACGTTCTCAGGGTAGCACGCTACCAGGCTAAGTATGCGGCGATAGCCCGTGATGGTCAGACCCGCTCCAAGAACGATGCTAACGCCGCGTGGGCACAGCCCGCGCAGCCAGATCGCAACGATCGGGTCGTCTTGCAGACTGCGCGAATGCAACAGCTGCCACGCTTCATTCAACTGCGCCGAGTCCGGCTTTGTGTCCTGCGCCGCAGCAGAAGCCTTCATCACTACGGGCGGTGGCGCCGGCTGCTGCTGCGCTGCCGGAATGGGCCAGTCGGTGGTCAATTGTTGAAGTATGTGCGTGCAGAGCTTCATCAGAAGCCGCCGCGAGTCACCGGAGGGATTGATCTGGGCGTCTAAAGGCGCCTCAGCCCTCCCCAAAACAGGCTGTGAGGGGTTCATATGATTGGAAAGGAATGGTGGAGACTAGGGTCCACCTCCACAGCAACTCTCCAATTCCCAACTTGAATTTGTGCGATCCCTTAGCGCCCCGGGCCCCAATAGGCGCTAGCCGTGCGAGGCGATGGTAGACATTGGAGGCGGATCGGTTTTGCAATCCATGTATCTCCACCAAAGCCACCATCAGAATGGCGATAGCCAGATCATCCAAGAGTAGCGGAAGGCATCTATGTGTTGCCTGCAGGCTCGAGTGGCGCGGTCGTAGACGCTGGCCGAAATGGCGTGCCTACGGACCTCAAATCCGGCGAAGATCGTAGGCTTGGCAGGCCGGTGTATGTCGCTGCTCTGCCTGGCGGTGGGTAGTACACGGTAGAAGGAAAGACCTGCGAAATAAGCCCGGGCAGACTGCCCTGCCTAATCCGCCAATACCACGCGGAACTGGCAATTATGGTAACCGGTGGTAGCAGGTACTGCAGCAAGCCTTCTACGGTAAGCGTCCCGGTGAATGAGATCCCCAGCACGCTGATAGGGTTCCCATTGACCCGCCTCACAGGCGGGAGGTAGAGAGAACAAGCCTGCCCTTTTGGTCATAGTAGTGCCATCGCTGAACAGTGTGCCATCTGACGCTTACCTGCCAACGAGCCTCGTGCTCTCCTTCTTACCCCTCCTTTACCGCTATCCGCGCAGCAGAGGTTCTATTCACCTCGTTCATAGTCGCACCCTCCTGGCGGACCGTCCAGGGCATCTATTCCCACTGCTGTATTTCGTAGGCGATCGCCAACAATTATCAATGTAGCCCTTGGGCCCAAAGTTGCTGGCTGCGGGCGCGCAATCCTGCGCGTGTCTACCCCAACCTCGAAGGCTAGGGCTACCCTGTCCCCAAATTAGCGACTTGACTTTGTAAATCATGCCGTGTAGCTTTGCGGCATGCTTACGCAGAGCCAGATTCTTCGCACGCTGCGGACCTCTGAGGCGCGGCTTTTGCGCACATTGGAAGCGCATACCGGTGAAAGCCGTACGGCCATCAGCCGCCAGGTGTGCCATGCATTCGGCTTTCGTGATGCTCGTGGGAATCTGCAGCAGACCGGGTGTCTGAAGGCGCTCAAGACGCTGGAATCCGAGGACAGGCTGTCGTTGCCCGCGCCCAGGCGCACCATTGCAAGCGGTACGCCCCGGCTGTTGGACCAGCCGGTGCCGAAACCAGTGGAGGTGCCCGCTTCGCTCAAACAGATCAAGGGCTTGGCCTTGGAGTTGGTGGAGGATGCGACGCAGCGTGCGCGCTGGAACACCCTGATGGCAGCGGAGCATCCGCAGGGGGTGAGGCAGTTTGCGGGCGCGCAGATAAAGTATTTGTTTCGGAGCGATCACGGGTATCTGGGCGCGATCGGTTTTGCGGCTTCCGGCCTGTATGTGGGACCGCGTGACCGGTGGATGGCTTGGACGCACGCGCAGCGCCAGCAGCATCTGATGCGCGTAGTGGGCCTGAACCGGCTGTTAATTCGGCCAGGCGTAAAGGTCAAGAACCTGGCCAGTCATCTTCTGGGGAAGGTGCTCAAGCGGTTGCCCGTGGATTTTGCGGCGCGCTACGGCTATACCCCGTGGGTCATTGAGACCTTCGTGGGGCCTGAGCAGCGGGGGACCTGTTTCCGTGCGGCGGGATTCCACTATGTGGGAAGGACCACCGGCCGGGGTCGCCATGCCGAGACCAAGGCGTGTACCCGGACGAAGAAGGCGGTGTTCGTCTATGATCTGGACCGCCGGTGGCGCAAGCATCTCGGGGTGGCGCACGTAGATGCGTATCCCAAACTGGAGGCTGGCGCAGGGCTGGATGCCGAGACCTGGGCGGCGCAGGAGTTTGGGGGCGCACAGCTGGGGGATAAGCGGCGGACTTCCCGCCTGGTCAACAGTGTCACTATATTGGCACGAGCGCCCGGCGAGTCCATAACGGCCACCATGAAATCCGATCGTGCCGCGATACGGGGATATTATCGCTTCATAGAGAAGGCCAACGAGCGGGGAACCACGCCCGCGGATATCCTGGCGCCGCATCGCCGTCGTACGATCGAGCGGATGCGCACGGAAAAGACGGTGCTGTGCCTTCAGGACGGCACGGACATCAACTACAGCACCCGTCCTGCGTGCGAGGGCTTGGAAGTGATCGGGCGCAACCAGACCACCGCGAAAGCACGGGGGGTGCATTTGCATACGACGTTGGCGTTGAGTGCGCAGGGGTTGCCGCTGGGCGTGCTGCGCTGTGCCTACAGGACCCAAGCGGGAAAGCACGCAGCTAAGACGCAGCAATGGATCGACGGACTGCATGACATCGCCGAGGCGGCCACACACCTCAGCAGCAAGACCCGCGTACTCTGCGTCATGGATCGGGAAGCGGACATCTTTGCCCTGTTCGCCGCGCAGCAACAAGTGGGACGGGTGGATCTATTAGTACGGGCCAAGGCGAATCGGAGACTGGGAAGAAAGGGTCCGTTGTTGTTTGAGTTCATGCGCCAGGGGGCGCCCAAAGGTACCATTGAGGTAGCAATACAGCGGCTGAGCCGTCGCGAGAAGTCGGGCCGTGTCAAGCATAAGGGCCGTGCGGGCCGCATCGCACAGATGGAGGTACGCTACCGTACGGTCATGCTTCCGCCCACCCGTGGACAGCAGGGCGGCCCGGTGAAGGTCACCGCCATACATGTTGGAGAGGCGGACCCGCCAGAAGGACAGAAAGCGATTCAGTGGTACCTGCTCGCGACTGCGGAGGTGACCTCGGTGGCACAGGCCGTAACAATGGTCGACTATTACATGTTGCGCTGGCGTGTGGAAGACGGCTTCCGGATTCTCAAGAGTGTGTGCAAGGTGCAGGAGTTGCGCTTGCAGAAGGCCGATAGTCTTCACCTGGCCATCACCATCAACATGGTGATGGCGTGGCGCCTGCACTTGATGACGTTACTGGGTCGCCAGGACCCGGAAGCACCGGCCGAGATCCTGTTTACAGATATTGAGCTGTGCGTGCTACGAGAATACGCCGAAGGATTCAACTTGGCGTCTCCCGATGATCTGGCTGCAGCCATTCTGCTGCTGGCCATGATGGGAGGATACATGAATCGGAAAAGCGATCCGCCGCCTGGCGCCAAAATCATGTCGCGCGGCTACCTCCGGCTGGAGGCGTGTGCTGTCATGTTTGCCGTGCTCCAGAAGAAGTACGGACTGTGGCCGCCGTAGGGTGTCAACACAGAAAGAAGGCCCGCAGTATTGCTCACCAGGGAGGGCTATTGATAAGGACCACGGATCGTCACGATGCCGCAAAAGCATTGGCAGGATAGGTGCGTGCCTGCGAAGCACGCACGCGCACGATACAGCTTTTGCCATTGCTGCGCCTGCCAATCCAAGCCTCTTCAACCCCAAATCAACGCCCTTAGTCGGGCATTGCGGCTGTGTTAGTTACGCTATCTACACGGACCAACCACCGCGCGAAAGGCTGGCTTCCGTGCAATCGGCCGTGAGGCCACCTTGTCAAGCCGGAAATGTTGCCGACGGGTAGGGCTAGGCCAGCACTGCCCCCCGGAATTACGGCACAGCCGCAGCACCGTGCTGGTAGCACCGGAGAGTCCATAGCCCGTGCCTGTACACTTCGTTTCAGTGTTGTGCTACAAGTGCAGGAAGTGCTCCGGGGTAGAGTTGACAGCCGCCCATTCAGCGATCTACGAGCTTATTGACGAATCAGAGAGAAATAGAGAATCCCAGTGTCACCGATTTCCGCTCCTTGACCCGCCTGATTCCGGGTTCCCGCCTGGTTGTGGGTTTGAGGAAGTGTCCCAAGTATCTTTGGGCTTCACCGACAACGATCAAGCGATTCGTAACGGGAATGACTAGACGTAGTCCTGCTTCAAAGGCGCCAAAGTTAAATTGGTCATCATTGCGTGTAAAATTGCCCGGCACATGGTCACCATCGTAGCTGCCTAAGTAATTGCCGTGGACAAAATGATATGACAGCCCCATAAAGGGATTTGCAAACCTAAGGGGAATGGGGGACGGATTCGCATAGACTCGCATGCCAGCTACGTAGCTGCGGTAAGAGTGTAAACTTCCAGAGCAGTCTCTGCAGATTATACGAGCATTATAGCTGATGCCGTCATTCCAGTATCCTCCATAGAATGCACCACTTATGGCTATGTGTCCGTTAATACTCTTAACGTCGTTAAGAATGGTCACCAATCTCCTTTCGAATTGCACTTCCGCATATAACGCATACCTCGGTAGCTTCGTGATACCGAGGCCCCCGTGCGGAACGAGCCTGGCAGCCCCACTCTTTGCAGAAATGGTCAGTGGGGACGGTTGTGCTGCTGAAGCACCCACCAGCACCAGACTGAAGACTAGTGTAAGAATGGTACTGAGCTGGCGAGTGGATGTCAGCGTGGATTCAGTATGGCGTAGATAGCTTTTCTTGGATCTTCTCACTGTAGCAGAGTCATGAGTTTTCTCTTGAAAGAATCGCCTGCCTGAAGCCGGTAAACGTACACACCGCTGGGCAAGTTCGATGCATTCCACCTGGCGCTTTGGCTGCCAGCCCTCAATGACCCGTCGAGCAGCTCGGCTACCAGCCGCCCGGTCATGTCATGGACGACCAGCGAAGCCTTGGACGCCTTTGATAGGTATAGCCTCTTGCAAAAACCGCGAAACACGCGGTGTCTCCCTTTGCAGGCTACGGAGATCGAGGAGTAGCGCCTCTGATTGTGGAGTCTTCAGAGGTATCGTAAGCCTCTAAGACTACGGAGGCAGCCATGTCCTTTAGTTGGGAGATACTGTGTTCTTGGATAAGTCACCAAAAGACGCTCTTCTCCTGTGCGAAGGAGTTGCTCGGTCCATTGAATGAGTTGCAGACGAAGCCGTTGAACGTGTTGGATATCGTCCGCGTTGAGTGCAATCTGCGCAGCAATCCCACGGCAGCGTGCGGGCGTCCGCTGCAGGATCGTGCGGCGCTTGCGCGGGCGTTTCTGGCGAAGGCGGTCTACAATATTGGTACGACCCGCGCGTTGATCGACCGGGTGTGCTCGGACCCCCAGTTGCGCTGCTTGTGTGGGTGGAAACGTCAAGTCCAGGTTCCAAGCGAGGCGACTTTTTCACGCGCATTCGCAGAGTTTGCCATGACCAGTCTTCCAGATCGGATGCATCGTGCACTGATCGTATAGAGCTACCAGGAGGAGGTTGTTGAACATATCTCACGTGATTATACGGCGATCCAGGCGCGCGAGCGCTCTGCTGCAAAGGAGCGGGCACCTGCCAAGCGCAAGCCTGGGCGACCGCGTAAGGGAGAGGAACCTGCAAAGAAGGAGCGGCGCGTCGTACGCCAGTCGGGTATGAGCCTGCAGGAGATGGAAGAAGAGCTGCCAAAGAAGTGCAACCGGGGAGTCAAGCGCAATTCCAAGAGCTACAAGCAAACCTGGAGCGGCTATAAGCTGCACGCGGATGTGGCAGATGGGGGTAGACCGATCCGTTGCATCGTGACGTTCGCGTCGGTGCATGACAGTCAGGTGGCCATTCCGCTGGAGACCAAGTCCGCCGAGCGGGTCACGAGTTTATACGATGTGATGGGTAGCGCCTATGATGTGGAGGAGATACGCTTTCACAGCCAGCGTCTTGGACATGTGCCGATTATTGACCAGCACCCGCGTACACGCGCTGGAAAGGAGGCGCTAAAGCGTGAGGCGAAGGCCCAGCGTGCGGCTGGGATTGAACCCGCCGGCGCTCGAACGCTACAAGGAGCGTTCGAGCGCGTCTTTGGTCGCCTCAAGGACGAGTATGGCGGCCATCACGTTCGCGTACGTGGCAACGCGAAGGTGCAGTGCCACCTCATGTTCGATATGCTCGCGCTGACCTTGGACCAGATGGTGCGACTGCTGGGCTGCACGCCCTCAGCTGAGCGCAGCAGGGTGCCTGTCGTGCCAGGTGTGCAGGATAGGTGTGCGTGATTGTCACAACCAATCGCCGACATCTGTCTTCCCGGGTCGAAATCACTGCGACAGATAGCGTTGTAGGAGTGCCAAAACCACGTCGGCGTCTCTTTTCCTTCAACCCACTGAATGCACCCTGAATTGCAGCGCCAATTGCTGAAACCGACAATTCCGGCTGCGCACTGTAAGCAAGAGGCTCCTATGGACATGTTTTCGCCGCATGTTCAACTCAACCTTGGTTAGCAGTACCTTTGCTGCTTCTGCGACCTCGTGGCCGAAGAATGTTACTCAGCTAAGACCCCTGCCGATCACCAAATTGATGGATTGGCGAAGACTGCCTGCCAACTTCAGGCTCGCCTCAGTGGATTGCAACGCCGTAGATGGACTTGGCCTTTCGCGGAGTATAGCGTGTAGCCGCCTCCCTGTTTGCACGGAGGCTGCTGTCGTTCTAGACTTGTTGCGGCGCAGTGCGCGCCATGATTCGATCGACTTGACTCGTCGCAGAAGTTTGCACCGGCTGAGGCTAAGACTTCAAGGCGATCGGCGGAGGCGGCTGCGGCGCGGCAAAGCAAGGGTCGTGGTTTTGTGCCGGGCTTTGCCGATCTTAGCGCGACTCTCATCCTGCCGAGTAGCTATGCGCTTCGCCCTCCTGTTCTTGACATGCCTCTTCTCTGCCTGCCAGTCTGGCGTATCTGAAGAAGGTCCCCTAAACGTCTTGGTGCTGTACACCGATGATCAGCGCTTCAACACGATTGCAGCCCTCGGCAACGAGGAAATCATTACGCCCAACATGGATCGGCTGGTTCGCGAAGGCACCGCTTTTACGCATGCGCACACGATGGGTGGATTGCATGGTGCGCTATGTGCGCCGAGCCGTGCCATGCTGATGACAGGGCGCCCTCTCTTCAGCCTCTTGGAAAAAGGGGACGCCATCCCGGCGGAGCATGTCATGATGCCGGAATTCTTGAGAGAAGCGGGCTTCATGACCTTCGGAACAGGCAAGTGGCACAACGATCGCGCGGCATTCGCACGTGCCTTTCAAGCAGCCGACAACATTTATTTCGGGGGAATGCACGGGCCAAATCAAGGCGGGCATGAGGCGCCGCAGCTCAACTCGTTTGACTCCACAGGCACGTATGCCAGAGAGGACCGGCGCCAGGTTGAAGGCTATTCCAGTACGCTTTATGCCGATGCGGCGATTGAATTCCTTCGCCAGTCACACGAAGCACCCTTCTTTGCGTATGTCTCCTTTACCTCACCACACGATCCGCGCACACCGCCGCCGCCGTTTGACAGGTGGTATAGTCCGGATTCGGTGTCTTTGCCATCTAACTTCCTGCCGGAGCATCCCTTCGACAATGGTGAATTGAGGGTGCGTGATGAGAGGCTGCGCGAACACCCGCGCACGGAGCAAATCGTACGGGAGGAGCTTGCGCTGTACTATGGCATGATCAGCGAGGTCGACGCGCAGATTGGCCGAATCCTCGACGTGCTGGACGAAACGAACTTACGTGCCCGCACGCTCATTGTATTTGCCGGAGACAATGGCTTGGCGGTAGGTAACCACGGCCTGTTGGGCAAGCAGAACCTCTATGAGCACAGCATGCGGGTACCGCTCGTCTTTGCGGGACCCGGCATCCCGAAGGGCGAGACGCGGGACGCCCTGGCGTATATCCACGACATATTTCCTACGGTGGCTGGTGTCCTGGGGCTCGGGATACCGCCGACAGTCGAAGGTCAAACCCTCCTGCCGGTCATGCAGGATGCGAATGCCTCCACTCGCGATGCCGTGTTTTACGTGTATCGGGATCTGCAGCGCGGCGTGCGTACAGCGGAAAACTGGAAGCTTATCCAGTACAACGTGAACGGAGTGCGCACTGACCAGTTATTCAACCTGAATGAGGATCCGCACGAAGTGCGCAACCTCGCCGATGAGCCAGGTCATGCGGACCGGAAGGCTGCCATGGAGGCCGAGCTTTTTAGAGTCAGCCAACTCTATAACGATCCGCTGGATCTGACCGACCGTAACTGGGGCACAGGCGTTCGGTGAACCACGATCCATGCGCGCGGAGAGGTCCCCCGGGTACCGCTCAGGGCATCGTGAACGAGGCGGGGGAACGAAAAACCTGCCTGTTCGATGGCAGTGGCTACGCCGCACGGTGGCCGCCGCTGTGCTGCGCCATTAAAACGTACCACACGGAGAATCCTATCATGCCCCGGCGCAAAGAGTTGGTAATCCTTGCGGTACAAAGCAGCACAAGTCTGACAGGCGCCCAGGCTTTCAATCGGCAAGTCATCGCGGGTCTGGGGATTGAGTCCAGCCCATTGTAGAACGCCGCCAAGGCCAGCGACCCGACTACAACCGCCTTCTAGTCGCGGGCAGTGATAAATGTCAATAGTCTTTACCGGGCAGCGACAATTAAAAGTACCGGTCTTTCGAGGGTAGGGAGGGGACGCACGGCTGGGGCCGACCCCGGTCGCGCGAGAAATTCTTTGGAGTAGGGTCTCCTTCGCCATCCTCAGTCTCCAGGATTGGCGCAGGCCAGTTGGCCCACGCCAGGTGACCGCGACTTGGCCGGTAGGACTAAGAATGTGGATCCCACGCCATCGTGCGGTGTGGCCGCGGGGCGGTACCGTCAGCTCATGAACCCGCTGCTGCCACCAGACGGTAGCTGGGCAGATTCATCTCCAGAATCACACAGTAGTGCGTCAGGTGGTCTGTGGTCGCCACCATCGGGTCTTCGAAAATGCGCTCCCAGTCGGAGAACGCCAGGTTTCTGGTCAGCATCACGCTGCCCCGATCGTAGCGCAGTGACAGAAGCGTGAAGAGCACCTCCATCTCTTCGCGCCTGTACTGCACGTAGCCGATGTTGTCCAAGAGCAGCGTGTCGTATTTGCGCAGCCGCTTCATCAAGTGATCCAGCGTCAGCGAGCGCTTGGGGGTAAGGCCTCTGGAATGGCCCCAGACCGCACCTAAATGTGATCGGGCACGATCTGCAGCGATTCTGAGGCGGGTTCCACCCTAATTGTGCGCGGTTGCTTCAGGCGTCATGCAGGGTACCCAGCCAGTCGTTCCATGGCGGTTTTGAGACCTAAAACTCTTCCAATAATAACACGTCGGGGGAAAGAATGGAGCGCCGTTAGCCCCGCGTCATGCCCTCATCCCCGGCACTGGATCACGGAGCGGCGGCCCACGAGGCTAAGGAAATCATCGGGCATGTGTCACTGGCGACCAACAGCAGATGCACCCATGCCCGGCTGGCTCCAGACACGCGTCCCCTCCTCATCCTCTAAAAACCGGTACCTTCAACTGTCGCAGACCGGTAAAGACTATTGACATTCATCACACGCCGACGCCTGGACAGCTTCACGCGGCGGCAGGTGCGGGTATCGACCACCAGCACGATTACGGTGCAGCGCAATACGTACTCCGTACAAAGTCGTCTCATTGGGGAGAGGGTGGACGTACGCGTCTATCCGGAGCGGCTGGAGGTATGGCACGCACAGCGCAAGATGGAGACGATGCCCCGCCTTATCGGGCGGGGCCACCACCAGGTCCAATACCGTCACGTGATAGATTGGCTCGTGCGCAAGCCCGGGGCCTTTCCACGGTACCGGTATCGCGATGCATTCTTCCCGTCCCATATCTTTCGCATGGCTTACGACCGCCTGCGAAGGGATCGGCATACGGAACGGGCCGCAGACAAGGACTATCTACGCATTCTACATCTGGCGGCCTACCGCAGCGAGGTGCAGGTAGAGGCGGCGTTGCAGTCACTTCTGGAGCACAGTGAGCCGATAGACCCGGAGGCGGTGGCGGCACGCATGGCCGCCCCTGCACGCAACCCAGCGGAGCTGGTCGCGGTGGAGGCGGCGAACCTGGCACGCTATAACGACCTGTTGGCAGGCTTTGCGAGCGGCGACAGCGCTTCGGTAGCCGTGACACTCTCGGCAAATCCGGATTATAGGGGCACAACCTGCTCGGACATCATCCTATGAAGACCCTCACCGCTCTTCAGCTCAAGCGCCAACTCTTGATCGGTCTGAAGGAGCTGCGCCTGCCCGCTATGCGTGCCCTGCACCGTGAACAGGCCGATCTGGCGCGCAAGCAATCGCTGAGCTATGAACACTCCCTGCTCTCTCTGGTGCAGCGCGAGTTGGAGGAGCGGCACGCGAACCGCATTGAGCGGTGGCTCCGCGAGTCCCGGCTACCGCTGGAGAAGACGATGGAGGCCTTCGACAGAAGTCGCCTGCCGTCGTGGCTTAATCACCACGTGAGTGTACTATTGGAGGGCGGCTTTCTGGACCGCCACGAGAATGTGTTGGCCTTTGGTCCGCCAGGCTGTGGCAAGACCCACCTGCTCTGTGCCTTGGGTATCGCACTCATCCATCAGCGCCGGCGCATTCTCTTTCGCCCGTGCAGCCTGCTCGTGCAGGACCTGTTGGCCGCCAAGCGCTCGCTGACGCTGGATCGCCTGATGAAGCGGCTGCGCAAATACGACGCGCTGATCCTGGACGACATCGGCTACGTGCAGCACAGTCGCGAAGAGATGGAGGTGCTCTTCACGCTTCTGGCGCAGCGCTACGAGCGCGGCAGCGTGATGCTGACCAGCAACCTGGCGTTCTCCGACTGGGAGCGCATCTTCAAGGACCCGATGACGACGACGGCGGCCGTGGATCGGCTCGTGCAGCACAGCGTGATCCTGGAACTCCCGAAATTTATCCGCCTTATACGCCAAAAATACCGATTTGCAGAGCCCATCACGTATGTTTCGGGCAATCACTAATTATCTACCTACTATACCAAGCTAGACAATGCGGCTGCTTGCATATTCCAACGCGTGAGTTTAGTACATCGCAATGGCCGTCTGACCGAATCGCCGGAAATACCGGCTCGCAGCGCTGCAAGCAATCCTGCAGCCTCTAGATAATTGCTTGCCCGGTTGAATTGGCCCTCCGCCCACGGTAGCGCTTCAAGGTCGTTCTTCATAAGGTTCTTGTTCGCGACCTCAATGACGTTTATACCTTGCTCCAACGCAGCAAGAGTCGGCAATCCGAGACAGCCTTCAGGTATTACGAGGCATGAAATCTGTTCTGCTGTCATTACGCAATTCTCGCGCATCGCCCCCGAATTTGTGATGATCCGCGGACTCTGCCTAAGCCCCTTCAGCGTGCACTGCAGGAACGTCAATGAAACCGCTTCGGCCGCCATACGTGGATCCACGATACCGGGATCTGCATCCGCAATGTTTCGAGACTCGAACATCGGAGCATGGGCCGTTGGCAGATCGAATACACTTGAAAGTGCATGTGTAAGCATGGCCTCCACTCCCCCCCATGGGTTAACCATTAGCCCTTCAGCGTCAAAGTAGAGTTGGTGAAATTTTGGCGGGACATCAATTACAGTCGACAGCGACACTGCATCAAATGTACCCGCGCGCTCATCAAGCAGTCTAAAAATTCTCTCGGCTCCTTCGATTCTACCGGCAGCGCACCCAGAACGGGAGTAGCTTGCGACTAATTCGATGGGAGGATCAATGGCGACGACATCAACACAATCGAGTCCATACGCCGCTCTGGCTCCGCTTACCGCATTTACGGCAGCGTTAACGAACAACGCGTCCATGTGCGCATCGATCACTACAAGCACTCTGTTGGATCGAACTGGAAGTAGTCCAGCAGTGCCCATTAGGAGCCGGGTTATTACGCTCCCCTCGACGTAAAGACTGTTCGAGGGCATTTCGTTGACATCAGATGCATTCACCACGTTCGGGTGCAGCACCAAAGTGTCGGATACTTCAGCAAGGAGGCGCGCCATCGGACCAGCATCTCCAGCGTGACCGCCAAGCTCAGCTCCAATGCCCGTCGGAATCAATACGACAACATTAAATGCACCACTGTCTTGAACCATTCGGCGGCGAAAAGCGAATAGGGATGCTCGGGGCTTGCGTGTAGCGCACAAGCTAGAGGCCATGGTCGCATACTCGCAATGATAGTGCGAACTTCCGGTGGATGTGACAGCAAAGCGAACTGGAATCCGCTCGCCGCATGGTTGGCGAGCGAATGCCTGCCGGAAATGCGCAAGCAAGTCCTTGTGTTCAGCGACGAGTGGGACTTCGCGCTGTTCTTCGACTAGTGATTCAGTCATTTCGGTGTTAGCAATACGGTCCTACATCCCGGTTAGCGTCTCAATACGACAGTCGAGGTCCAGTCAGACGAATCGAACCAGCGCGCCACGAATCGAGCCGCCTCATCCGTGTCAAATGACTTGCAAGAAAAGATATTTACGTATACCGCCCTAATGAGATCAAGCGTGTGAATAACGATGGTGCTCGTCAAAATGAATTGAACGGCACTCGTACCTTTCGTTTTAGGATCAGTTTGCTGATCCCCTGAAGGTACGCCAACATCATCCCAAAAGTGCAAGTCACAGCGCTCCATGTCTATCAGTTCACAGAGTTCGCAAAAGAGTGCCTCAATACTGCCACGCGTGAATTTGCTGTCATCGCACTTATGGAGATCCAATATCAATTCAAGACCGTAGGGCAGGATTGCGGTCTCCGTTGCCAAAGGGCAGTTTTCGTTACTGGACAAAATAAAATAGTCGAGGCTAGAGACCGTTGTCCAGGAGCCAACTCATTAGGCTGCCATACTCCCCCGCGGTCTTACACTCCAGTTCCTCTCGAAGTAGTTCTGCTGAAGGAGAGCTAGGATCGCGGTTGAGAACATCGATTACCTTCATTGCCCTGAGCGATACCCTCGTGCGGGCATCCAAGAGTTTCTGACGGTTCAGACCGGCGTGACAGATGGTGGTCCTGCCTTGCTTGCTCTCCGGCCATCGCTTTGCCCATCCACCTCCTACACGATAACTCAGATGCTTCGAGATCGGATCCACGACGCTATCTAGAATCGGGTAGCATTCGTCCCAATTCTTACCCTTTGCTTGATTACACACTTGGCAGGCCAGATGCAGATTGTCCCATTCGAAAGTGAGTTTTGGGAAACACGTCTTGGGTTGCCTATGCTCTATATGTGGAAAGTCGACTATGCCTACGCGGGATTCGCAATAGCAGCACAATCCACTGTACATATCCTCTAGGGCCGTACGGATATCTTGCTGCCTGTAGCGGTCAAAGCACCTCCTAATCTTACTACTATTTGGGCATTCTGAACTCAGAGCATTCTCCAGTTCTCTTTTCCAGCGTACGGCGTTCCTGCGGAGTGAGGCAGGCATAGCGGGACGGGTTACGCTGCGCATCTATGGGTTCTTGTTTGAAGATTCTTGAGCGCGACGGACGAGGTTTTCGAGCTCCGTTGCCAGCTTAATTGGGTCGGTACCAGGCGTCATTTCCAACTGCTCACGGAGAAATTTGAAACGCTTTTTCTCCGGGGGCGAAAACTCGCCGCCCCTCAGACGCTTGTCGTCCATCCGCTGGTACTCTTCTAATAGCTCTACAAAGGACTCCGCACGGGAAGTCGGTAAGCCCATCATTTCATAGACCTCCTCCGCGCGCCAGCCGAACGGCTTCACCGTTTCGTGTTCACCGTCATTCAAGCGGTGTACCGGAATGTTCTCGCAGCCTGAGGCAACTAGTGGCGAATGCGTGGTGGCAATAAATTGGACTTTGGGGAAGCTCTGCGTTAGCAACTGCAAGATGTTGCGCTGCCAGCGGGGATGGAGATGCTGCTCTAGCTCGTCAATGAGGACAATGCCACTTATTTCGGTGAGATCGGGTGGGTCACGGAGATACCACCAGGAAAGTAGATCTAGCACACAAGTGACCATAGATTGATAGCCATCTCCCAAGGAGGATAAGGGATGAAAGCCCTGGCCTGTATTGACCTCTATACCAGTTCTTGTCAATCGAATACTGTCGCTGGATTCGAGTTGCAGGATGCATTGGAGAAGGGTCCTTACTGCACCGAGGACCTTCTTCTCATTACGCAGTTTGCCGTCGGGTGCCACCAACCTGCGTATTACCAACTCGGGATTCTGCAATGGCTTGTCGTACACAAAAAGAGGGTAGAGGGCATCAACTGCAAGATAGTAGTCGTAATCTGCTGTACCGCGTACGCGCACGCCTGGCCCATATCCGGCGGCAAAAACCTTGTCCCAGGGGAAGCTGTTTTGTTCGAGCTTCTCCTTTTGTTTGCCGTCCTGCAACCTATAGAGGGTTTGATCTACGCGTTCGAACGCTTTCAGAGTCGCAATGGTGGTTTCCGTTTTGTATCTTGCAGAACTATCTTCTAATTCGACTTTGATCGTTCCCTTCGCGCTCCCCTTTCGCACTGATTCGCCGTATAGATCCCTAAATAGAGCTGATGCACTGGAGTCGTCGCAGAGGCCCATAGCCAGACTACGAAGGACAGTTGACTTACCGTCGCCGTTGTCGCCAACCAGTAACGCAGATTCCCCGTTGAGTTTGAGTGACAGCTCTTTAAAGCAGCGGATATTCGTTAAACGTAGCTCTCTAATCTTCATGAACCGTGCTGAATTGGGCCCTCTTTGTCGAGGAGCTCGGATTTGATCTGAGCATGCTGATCAACAGTTATACAGTTCGTGCCTGCACCGGGTCCATCGGACTTGGTTTGCCTTGACAACAATTGCCTATGGTTTTGCAGGCCCGGATTGCAGCCAATCCGTACACCTCGCAAATTTCCGTCGAATCCACCAGCGACAAGGTGCGGCGCAAGTCGGGCTCCCTCCGTAGCGCGGCTAGCTGCATATTCCGACGCAAATCGTCCACGCGTCTCGATTGAATTCGTCCGTTTTGACCGGTCTGCCAAAATGGCAGATGTGCTTGGGTGTGGCCCATTCCACCGAGTCATTGCGCGGCGGAGCGTTTTCTTTTCGACTGGTAAAGCGCCCTCTTCTCTCCCTAACCCTCATTGCTCACCAAGTTCTTGAATCGCCGAATTTCGAGGCGTCTGTAGGCAATGGGTCCCGGTCTGGGAATGGGCATGCTGATTCACGCCTTCCGGAGCGTTTAGTTGGCGACATTAAGCGCTGTTTTGGGCACGCTTCGAGCGGGAATCAGCCCTCTTGTTCGCGCACCGGTGCTTCTTGGATACACGCTTCCAGCAACCACAACGTGGAGTCTATCAATCTGTGGAACAAGTCGGATCAGGAAGTGCCTATGGAGGTGAAGCGCGCGCGCCGACCGTGGTGGCGTGCACAGCGCCACGCAGGTTGCTTAGCACGCGAGAGAACAATTGCTACCACGGGTACGCTTTGGGCAAGAACAGGCGGAGACGGCGTACGCTTACCATGACCAGTGCGGCGATCTTCAGCAGCCGCACTCGGATGGTACCGCACTGCGCCTTAGCCATCGCTGTGCCCTGCAAGCCTACGGTCTTGATGATGGTCATCAGGATGTTGGCGACCGTAGAGAAGTACAGGCGCAGCTGGTTGCTCTGCATCATGGACGTAGAGGTTCGGTCAGCGAACAGGGTCTGCTGCTGCTCCTTGAGCCGGTTCTCCATGTCTCCACGCGCACAATACAAATCCTCGTATAGCGTGCGCGCGTCGTACGCGTCTTCGCTGAAACTGGTGACCACGAATCGTGCGTTGTAGCCGCGCGGTCCAGGCAGCCATTCCGCCTTGGCTATCACGCGCCGCGCACAGCTCCAGCTGTCCTTCGTTCGGTACTCGAAGCTGCGGAAGCGCCGCGAAGGCTGCCCGCTGGCCTCGCAGGTGGCCTGACTCTGCTGCATAGCCCCCTCAATGATGCGCTTCAGCCGCTCATTGCGCGGCATACCAATGATGTAGTGCAGGCCCTGCGCTTCGCACCATGCCATGATATCATCGCGGCAGAATCCTGCATCTGCACGAATCCAGATGGGTACCTGCGGCCACCGCGCTCGGATACGCGCTACCACGGGCGCCAACTCCTCTATCGTGCCCGCTGATGCATCAATGTTGGAGGGGCGCAGACGAGCGGCCAGCACATGCTTACCGCTAACGATGTACAGCGGTAAGTAGCAATAGTGGCCATAGTAACCATGAAAGAAGCGCCCCTCCTGCTGGCCGTGTATCGCGTCATCGGTAGCATCGAGATCCAACACGATGTTCTCTGGCTCCCCGGTGATATCCATGAACAAGTCCGCGAGCATGGTGTCGATCTTTTCAGGGTCCGCTACGATGCGCTTGTACCTGTGCGATGCGGCCCCTTCTTTTGAGCCGAGCTCCAGTCGGTTCAGTGTGCTGGAACTCGCCAGCGGATGTCCCTGGTCGCGCTCCCGTGCCCGGTGCGCACCTGTTACATCCTCGCAGCCCACGCCCATGGCCAACACGGGATCGTCCCGCAGGCGGTCATGGTCGTTCACGTCTTCGTAGCCCAAGCATATCGCGAAAACCCGTTGCCTGAGCATCGCCTCCACGGTGTGCTCGACCCTGCTGGGATCACGGTGGTCGGTGAAGCAGGCGGCCAAGCGGCCAATGACGTCGAACATCTGGTCGGCCTCCCGTAACAGCAGCGCACCTGCGTCCGAGGACATAGGGTCGCCGTCGAACTTTCCGACCACTTTACGCCGTCCCAAGTCCTCGAACCGAAGCGCTTCAGTATGACAGTCTGTGTTGTTCACGCGCAGTGCAAAAGATGGTTATAACCGATTGCATATCAAACACTTACGTGGGGCATTGGGTCCCAATTCTTGGCACTCTGGTGAGTTTTCCGGGTTAGAGCCACAAGGATGAAGCACCTATCCACGGCGCACTGAGAAATGCGGGCATGTGCTGTGCTGGTTCCTCGCACTGGTGATTTCGTCAGCGTATCTGCGGAGTTCGAGGTCGGATCGTTAACGCAGGGTTGTGGCTAAAGAAATTGTGCGGCCTTATGTGGATTGTCTTCCAGTCTGTCGACATGACCGGCCAGTCCTCGGTCCGGGCAATGTGGTGGAAGCCGGTGGTGAACCAAGTCACTACATCTGTGCCCTGCAGCGGTCGGTCGGCCTTGACCCACTCGGCCAGCGTGTCCGAGCCGTCGCTCTGAATCGCGAAGTCGCCGCCGGCGTAGCGCCGGGCCGGGTCGTAAACGGTGTTCCATATTGTGTACTCGATGTAGGCGTTGCGCTTCATCGGTGGGTCAACCGCGTAGTCGAATGGCCCGTAGGCCACGTTGCCGTGGTGGATCATGTATGCAGGGTGGTGGCCCAGCGGCGTATGTTCGGCCTCGTTCGCCACCAGGAAGTACCTTGGCGCCACAGCGCTTAGTCTGTAGCGAGCCTTGAGCTCAGAGGCCGGGTGCGAGCGGCGGACGGTCCAGAAGGAGCGGCGCGGGTTATCCGGCGGCGGCTCGTCCGGTACGATCTCTAGGACAGCGGGGTGGTTGAGGGGACCGTCGATGTCAAAGTCAAGACGGAAGTTGAAATAGTGGTCGTGAAACGGGGCCACAAGATTCGGTGCGACCAACGTTCCGTGCGCGGTATCGGTGGCGGAAGAGTCCTGCATGGTAGTGGAAGCAACACCCTTGACCGCGTCCAGACCAGTGGCGCCTATCGCGATATGAATGTCACCGTTCTGCCGAAACCGATAGTCGATCAGATAGTCGTAGTTGCCGATCACCGAAGCAGTGCGCACAACCAGCTCGGTATCCGGCCGACCCTCGGCCGGAACGAACCTGTCATCGCTTTGGGCGAACACCTCGAAATGTCGCCACGCGGGGTCGCCAATGTAGCGCTCGAAGATGCAGATGGCATTCGAGATCGTAAGTGGCCGGCCCCGATCATCGCTGACGACCGCGGGCAGGAAGGTGGCATGGTCGGGGCAATCGAGGCCAGCTTCGAGCGGGCTGAGGAACAGGCCGAAGCCGTATTCGCCGCTGTCCATGAAGGTGCGGAAGTACCAGCTCTGCGCGGGATCCATGTAGGGCACGAACACCTCGGAGAGGTGGGCTTGGTAGAGCACCGAGCGCCATCGCTCGCCGTCGCGCACGTCTACGGTAGAGAGCACCACACCCTCGCGCTTGCCAACGCGCAGGCGGAAGCGCCAGATGTCCCACTCGACACGGGAGCCCTCTATTGCGTAGCCAGCGCCGCCCGGTTGCGCCAAAGTGACCGGGCTCGACCGCGGCCGCAACGGGACCCGGGCGGCCACCTCGTCCTGCGCATAACCCCAGTCATCTTCCGGCACTGGCACAACAGCTTCATCGATCACGTCTATAGCGCGGTTCTTCGACAGGTCTACGACAGCCAGAAGGCCCTCTATCGGCTTGGCGTAGTAGTTCGAGCTGGACGGGTTGAGGTAGCAGGGTACTTTCATCAGGCGAGTGCCGTCGTACTCCGGCGTCGGGTAGTTGCCAGCGGTTAGCGGCAGGCAGAACACGTCGTCTGGCGTCAAGCCCCGTCTTGCCAATCCGGCGACCATCCCCGGATGCTCGAGAGCGGCGTTCATGGCACTGGTGAACTCCTCGAATAGCACCATCGGCTGCCCCCCGGCAGGGCCGGCGGCCACGACTGCACCGCTATCGAAGTCGACTACGGCAGTGCGGAAACCGCTCCGGCCGCGAAGATGCACCAAGGCGCGACGGGGCCCGGGGCCTTCGTCCGTCCACGCGAGCACAGTGGCCTTCGGCGGCTCGAGCAATTCGATCAGCGGGTATCGTGTCTGGTCATCCGCCTCGCCAGCATG
This sequence comes from Rhodothermales bacterium, assembly GCA_965262785.1. GTDB lineage: Bacteria > Bacteroidota > Rhodothermia > Rhodothermales > Bin80. The sequence continues at coordinate 2,784,875 of OZ253559.1, read as the reverse complement.
ACGCAGAATCTCGGTGACACGGCGGATCTCTGCGCTCGTCAACCCGTCAAGCGGGTGGGGGGTCGCCAATGCTTGGCCTCCGGACGGCCTGGCATTTGTGGCCATCACCGCGACAGCGAACAGCAGCGCTATCGCCGCGGAGTGGCCAAGGGTGGCTGCGAATCGGTTGCGGACTCCCTTGCGCTGCCACACGCTGGTGCAAGGTGCGCTGTTGAGCGCGGAATGTAGAGGACTCATCGTCGGTAATCGTTTGGTAGAGGGCCTCTTGCAAAACCCGTGAAGCAGGAAGGATTTCTGGGCAGGTGGCAAAACTAGGAACGGATGCCCCGATTCTGGCATCTCCCGGGTAGCCAAAAAAGTTAAGGAAAACGCGAGGAAACTAGAGGCGCCCATGTTCCTTAGAGCGAAGCTACGTGGCTTCTGTATCAGCTGTCAACGACAGCTCCCCCCCAAGATAAACGAGGTCCTTTGCCCCGTGGGCGAAGGCGACATGAGCCCCGTACACCGAACTGGAAAGCTCTCGTTCCAGGAGGCGTGCCACCGTAGCCTACGCACCCGAACCGCCGCTGAAGCCCGTACGAGCGTGCTTGTGTCTGATAACTACAACTATCAAACGTAACTCCTGAGCACCGGGTTGTCGGCTGCCTACGTGAAATCCTGCGTTTCTCCACCCCACGCGAAGGCTCACACATCAGTGCGTCGTGGTAGGACAGGAAGGGCTGCTATGCGCGCTACTTTACGAGAGTCATCTTCCGGGTCTGGATCAGTCGCGCGTCTGACTCCATGCGATAAAAGTAGATGCCGCTCGCGAAGGCGCTCGCTTCCCAGTCAAGCTTGTGTATGCCCGGAGCATATACACTGTCGGCCAGCGTCGCCACTATGCGACCCGTGACGTCGACGACTGAAATTCTTACACGGGCCTCTGCCGGAGGCGCGCCCCCGGTTGACTATGCGCTGACGCCCGCACTGCCGGCAGGATTAACCATTGACCAGGCCACCCGCACACTCAGTGGGACGCCCACGGTGGTCACACTGGCCATGCCCTACGCGTACAAGGCCGCCGATGCGAACGGATCCACGGACAGCCTGTCCTTTGGCATAGAGGTGTTTCCTCCGGCCAGTGCCGAACATGATTTTTTGCCGGAAGCGTTCGCCTTGCACGGCAACTATCCCAATCCGTTCCGACATACCGCGCGGCTGATGATGGATCTCCCGTGGCCCGCCCGTGTGACGATTGAGGTGATGGATGTGATGGGCCGCCATGTACTGACGGCGCCTTCGGGGCTGTACCTGTACCGGGTGCATGCGTCATCGCCGGGCGGCCGCGCCGTGCACGCGGGGCGCTTCGTGCATGTCCGGTAAAGGATCCGTATCGGGGTTATTCGGATTCGGGTACCTGGCAATGCGCCCCCGCAGAGGCAAACGGTGCGCCTCTCGGAAGACGTGCAGGGGGTGCCCTACCAGCCGTTCAAACCCGTTTTTCGAGGTTTAAACTCTTTCCGATAATATCATTTATGGGAAGCTATTTAGTCGGCACAACATAGGGGTAAACATTTCTCTGCACATCCCCCGACACGGACGCCCTGGTGGTCCCCGCGAAAGCCACGCGCATTGGCGCCGCGCTGCGCGGCGCCTTAAGCCGTGCCACCAATCGAAGCCTACGCCCTGCGCCTTAAGACCTACACGGGATGGGCGCGCAGCAGCGGCCGCCCTGGAACCATTCGATCACGCTCTTGGCCTTCCTCTCCGGGCCCGCCAGTCAGCATTCGGACGCGTGGGGCAGCAGCAGCTGACCCCCTGCGCTACGCCAGCCGCGAAGCTGGCGCGACGGACCCCACTCGCAAGCCCGACATTGCTTAAGCCCTGCGGCGCGTGCGGCGGGAGCGCCCCCAAAAGTCCGCGCAGGTGTCCGGACTTATCTGCGAAGTGATCGCGAAAACTGAACCCACCGCTTGTGCTCCGCGAAAAGGACGCGGGCACTGCATGGAAGCGGCCAAGGCCGCAGTCCTGCGGACGCGCTACCCCGAGGAGATTGAGTCACAACTAGTTGGGAATTGCATCCACGCTCTTTGCGCAACGAGGCATGGTTTGGAGCGTGTACCCTATTATTGCTCCCAAGATCGCAGGGCGGTGGGTTCAGGTGAAGCTCAGCAGTCTTCGATTTATTCTGCGACGCAGGCTCGTGAGGGCCCACCGCTCAGCGAATCTTGCGGCGTGATGCTGTCCCCTACCGTGCCTACGGCGACAAATTCCATACATAGAGGTGCGGGCAGCCATGTGTGTGGTTGTTACATTCCCACCGCACAACACCATTTGGGCTAGCCCCAGCATCAATGAACAGCGCAAGAGTAGCGTGAAAGAGACGTGGAAAGGACTGGACATCGAATCGGAAGGAACCGGGATCTCCCAGCCGCTGAGTGAGCAGATTAACCTGCTTGGCAGCCTTTTGGGACACGTAGTCCGCAAGCAGGCAGGTGAAGCATCCTTCGCCCTGGTGGAGGAGCTGCGCTCTCTCACAAAGCGTGCTATCCAAGAGCAGCGCCCGGAGCTCCGCCACGAAGCAGCCAGCCGCATCGGGCAGCAAAGCCTGGAGGACATCGTGTGGATGCTACGCGTCTACACCGCTTTTTTCATGTTGGTCAACCTTAGCGAGCAGCAAGAAATTGTCCGCATCAACCGGATGCGTGCGGTCAAACAGCCCGATGTGTCGCGCGCCGAGTCCATCGACGAGGCCGTCAGCACCCTGAAGGCAAAAGGCTATTCGTACGATCAGGTCATGGCTCTAATCACAGGCCTCGATATACAGCCCACGCTAACTGCCCACCCTACCGATGCCCGGCGGCGCACAATCCTCTACAAGCTGCAGGACCTGGCCGCGCTCTTTGACCGATTTCGTGAGTGCCAGAACACACCAGGTGAGAGCAGCGATCTACTGATTCAGATCTATAACCAGGTTGCCCTGCTTGTGGCGACAGACCAGATTCGAGCCAGTAGGCCTACTGTCCTCGATGAGGTGGACAATGGGCTCTACTTCCTGCGCAATGCCATCTGGAAAACCGTGCCCCGCATACACCTGGATGTCAGGCGTGCACTCGAGCGGCACTATGGGCAAGCCGGCGACATTCCCGTCTTCATGCGCTTTCGGTCGTGGATTGGTAGCGACCGAGATGGCAATCCCAACGTAACGCCAAGCGTTACGCGCCAAACACTCGCCATGCAACGGCGCAGCGTACTTACGCGCCACTTGGAAGACTTGCGCCAGCTGCGACGCACCTTGAGCTTTTCAGAGCGCCTTGTGCCAATACCTCGGGCGCTATACGAATCGATTGAGCGTGACGAAGAGTCGCTTTCCTTGCCGTCGTACCAGGCCAGGCTCTATAGGCTTGAGCCGCTGCGCCGGAAGCTAAGCTACATGATGCTTCACCTTGAATCACTCCGCGAATGCGCAGGCTCCGGCGCGGTCGGAAGCTATGACGTTGAGCGGTTTCTGGTAGACCTGGAGCTCATCAGTGAGACGCTGATCGGCACATCCAACGCTTCTTTGGTCAAGGAAGGCCGCCTGGGCCGTTTGATAATTCGGGCCAGGGTGTTCGGGTTTCACATGGCGGCGCTGGATGTCAGGCAGCACAGCCGTCGTCACACGAAGGCCGTAGCAGTCCTTTTTGCTTTGGCTGGGGTGCACGAGGACTATGCCTTGCTACCGGAGTCAGCCAGGGTTGCGCTACTAAATGCTGAACTCACGAACCCTCGGCCGCTATTGCCGCGTGGTGCTACCCTGCCGGACGATGCCCAAGAGGTACTGGACACGTTTGAGGTCATTCGAGAGATTTCCGAGACCGAGCCCGCGGCGCTGGGAAGCTACATTGTCAGCATGACCCACGCCGTCAGTCATGTCCTCGAAGTCCTTCTTCTAGCTAAAGAAGTCGGGATTTGGCGCCTGGCTGGCGGTGAGGTGGTGTGCCCGATTGACGTAGTACCGCTCTTCGAAACCATTGAAGACCTCCAATCTGCAGATCGTCTGCTGGACGCGCTCTTTGCGGAGGCAACGTACAGGAAGCATCTCGCGAGCCGCGGCAACCTGCAGGAAGTCATGCTCGGCTATTCCGACAGCAACAAGGATGGTGGCTACTGGATGGCGAACTGGTCGCTCTACGAGGCGCAGGGTAAGATCGGGCAGGCCTGCGAGGCGCACGGAGTAGAATTCCGGTTGTTTCACGGACGAGGCGGTACGGTCGGGCGCGGCGGTGGCAGAGCAGGCCAAGCAATCATGTCAATGCCGGCTGTCACGCATAACGGTCGGATACGGTTTACGGAACAAGGCGAGGTAATCAGCTTTCGGTATGCACTCTCAGCAATAGCGCATCGCCACCTCGAGCAGATAACGCGAGCCATGTTGTTGTCGTCCGCCCATCTGGGCGAGTACGACTTCGGCGAGGGTGACGCTGCATTTATGTCTGAGATTGCACGGGCCTCCATGTCGGCGTACCGCGCCCTGGTACAGGGCCCTGCCCTTTGGCGCTGGTACACTTCAGTGACGCCCATTGAGCAGATTAGTCGTCTGCCGATCGCTTCTCGTCCGGTATCACGGAGCTCGGCCCAGGAAGTCACGTTTAAGGACTTGCGCGCCATACCGTGGGTGTTTGCGTGGACCCAAACGCGGTATATCGTTCCTGGATGGTTCGGTATCGGCACTGCGCTGGATGCCGCCGTACAAGAAAACAAGGCACGGGTGCAGCATCTCTACCAGTCGCGACCGTTTTTCCGGGCGGTGGTAGACAACGCGCAGCGCGCCATGGCCCGTGCGAGGCTGGAGATTGCTGCAGAATATGCCAAGCTTGGCGGCTCGGAAAGCGCTCGGCTACACAAGGAGATTGCGGCCGACTTTGCGCATGGCCAGAAAGCCATCCTCGAGATCACTGGTCAGGAGATGCTTTTGGACAACAACCCAGTAATTCGCAAGTCCATACTGCTGCGCAATCCCTACACGGATGTCCTCAACCTGCTCCAGATCGAGCTCATGAAGCGTCGCCGGGAAGGTGGACCCGACGACGGCCAGCGCATTGCCCGAGCGCTTCTCTTAAGCGTGTATGGGATCGCCGCCGCGATGCAGAGCACGGGGTAGACCGAGCTCCGAGATATCCGGGGAGAGAAGTCTGAACCGCACACTTCGCCTGGCGTGCTGAGGTGAGAGGAGGTACGAGACCCAGTTGCCTTCGAAACTGCAAAAGCGCTCAGGATCGCCGAGCCGATTCTATTGCGGACGTTGGCAGGATCGTGAGCATGGGCAATACCGCGGGCACCAGGCTGCAGGGCCCCATGGGAGTTGCGGCCTGTCTACGCGGCCACCCGAGCCACCCGAAGGAAGTCCGCCGGCATGGGCGTGGGCAAGTGCCAAAGGATGCTCATCGGGCGGTCTCCGTCGTGCCTGACGTACATGAGCGGTCCCAGAAACAGATACGGCTTTGTCCTTCCGTTCTCTCTCTTACGTGTCCGCACGAATAGCAACGGCGTAATGTCCTGCCCCTGGTGGTCGGTATGCCGCCTACCCTTTGTACTTGCTGCGCTGGTCCTACTCTGCGACTGCCAGTGAAACCGCCGGGCGGATATGGCATAGTCCTTATACATAGTGGTAGGCGAGTAGTCCTTTTCGATCTTTTCCAGCGTGACGAAAAGCAAGTTGCTGCGCGTCGGCGCATGGTAAACAACACCCTCGCGGGGCTGAACCAGATTTCCATTGCTGCGCACATGCCCAAAAGCGGCCATGATTTCTTCCCGGCTGTAGCTGCAGTGCAGGGCCAGTGGAACGTCCGCAGGCAGCTCCGCATGCCGCGGCGCGTGGCGAACTTCCTCGCGAAGCACGAACAGAAGTTCACCCAATTCCTGGCACAAGGCCGGGTGCTGCACGAGCTCGGCGTGATATGCCCCCAAGCGACCCGCAGCCGCAGGTCCGAACAGCACGCACAAAAGCATCATAAGTCGCCTGCGGCTATGCTCAGAGAGTGCTTGTGGGTCAAATCCCGACTCAAGGGCGGTTGCGTACAGGTGTAGTCGTGCGGGCTCATCAATGTGGAGCAGTCGCCCGAATGCGCGGCCCAGCTGCACCTCCTGCGAGCCCTGTGGCTCCACATCAAAGCCGGCAGCACGGCGAAGGTTGGTGAACGTTCGACTGCCGCGATAGAGTTCGTGCCTTTCCAATCCGCACTCGCGCAGAAACTGCGCCAGCGTTGTACGTGGACCTAGCCGCCGAAGCTCGCTCACCAGCCCGCTTGTGCTTGTGCTTAGGGCCTGTCGTACGTTTCTGAGTACCGCTTCCTGGCTCTGGCGGTCCAGCTGAATCGCACAGCCGGACGGCAGAATGGGAAAGCCGGCCTCTATCTGGTGCTCGACCTCGAGCCGCGTAGCATTCAGTAGCGCCCGGAATCGGACATCGAAGCGAAACTTGCTGTGCGCCGCGCCGATAAAGTCGAGAACGGTCAGACACTCCTTCTCTTCGTGGCGTCGCAGACCGCGTCCCAGCTGCTGCAAGAACACGGTGGTGCTCTCAGTGGGTCGCAGAAACAGAACGGTGTCCACCTCGGGTATGTCAACACCTTCGCTGAACAGATCCACAGTGAAGAGTACGGCAACCTTGCGCTCTCTGAGTTTCCGGACGGCATCGCTGCGCTGATCGCGCGGTGTCTCTCCAGTTATGGCAAGCGACGGAATGCCGGCCATGTTAAATCGGTCCGCCATGAATCGGGCGTGAGCCACGCCAACACAGAAACCCAGCGCACGCATGCGCGCCACCTCAGCTACATTCTCATGAACGGCCTCGATGATGAGGTCTGCACGTCGCTGATTGGCCTCATAGAGTGCTGTCAACTCCTGCTGATTGTAGCGTCCTCGCACCCAGCCCACGCGGGAAAGATCCATGTGGTCGTGGATGCCGAAGTAGTGAAATGGAGCGAGCAGCCGCAGGTTAATCGCATCCCAAAGGCGCAATTCGGCCGCCGTGTGGTTTCCAAACCAGTGCAGGATGCTGCGTCCGTCAGCACGTTCCGGCGTGGCCGTGAGGCCGAGGAGAATCTTGGGCCGAAAATGCCGAAGGAGCTGATCGTATGTGGGCGCCGCTGCGTGATGAAACTCGTCTATAATCACTACGTCGAAAGCCTCGGGGTCCATTTCGGCCAGATTCAAGTGGCTGAGCGACTGCACCGAGGCGAAGACGTGACTGCCACGGACAGGCCTTCGGCCCTCAACAAAGAGTTCTCCGAAGTCTCTGTCTTTCAAAACGAGGCGAAAGACTGCGCGGCTTTGCTTCAGGATTTCCTTGCGGTGGGCCACGAACAGTAACTCGTTCAGGCCGTCATCCTTTCGAAGGCGCCGGTAGTCCAAGGCGGCCACTACGGTCTTGCCTGTACCTGTAGCCGCCACGATCAGATTCTTTGTCCGCCGATGCACGGACCGCTCGACGGTCAGGCGCTCAAGGATTTCCTGCTGGAATGGAAAGGGATGGATGTCAACCAGCGCAAACGTATCAGCGTCTTGGGGAGACCGTTCGCGATCCAGGACCTGATCCATCGCGCGGCGCTCCTCCGCCTTGGCGGAGTAGGTGCGGAATTCAGGATCCTCCCAGTATGTAGCGAAAGTGGCCTCAAACTTGTGCACAATCTGCGGCGCATCAACGGCAGAGACCCGGACATTCCACTCCAGTCCATTCAGCTGTGCGGCTTCGGAGAGATTTGAGGACCCGATGTAGGCGGTGGTAAAGCCGGTGGCTCGGTGCAGGAGCCAGGCCTTGGCATGCAGCCGCGTCCGCCGCGTATCGTAAGAAACCTTAACATCTGCACCAAGGCTGACAAGGTGGTCCAGCGCACGCCGCTCTGTGGCACCCATGTATACAGTTGTGATTACGCGCAGCTGCTTGCCGGAGTCCAGGAAGTCCTTTAGGTTGCTCTCCAGCAAGCGTAGCCCCGACCACTTGACAAACGAGCAGAGGAGATCGATGCGATCGGCTGACGCAATCTCCCTGCGCAGTTCCCACCCGATTCGGTATTCCTTAGGGGCGTTGACCAGCAGTGCCGAGCTCGACAGCGGAATGCTCGGCCTGGGTACAGGAACAGGGGCAACCAAGCCGGCCAGCCGGGTCGCAAACAGCTCCTCAAGCAGATTCTCCGTGGCGTGGTCGCGCTTGGAGAAGAGCTCCGGCAATTCTTCGGCGAGGACGTCAACGATTCGGTTGATGAACCGTAGCTGTCTATGCAGGCGATCTGTTCCACCATAGTACAGGAGCGCGGCCTGAACCAGATTCGAGACGTGCCGGTTCAGAAGAAGATGGCCTTCGCCGGAGGAGAGCTTGGATATTCTGGACTGCACCGATTCCAGGCCGTCGATTGCTTCGGCAACCTTTCTCGTCAGCACCTGTTCGTAAAGGCCCGTCTGCAAGTCCTGCTGCATGCCGCTGAGCGTAGGAATGGGCCAGGAAGGATAAGGCTACCAGTCCACAGGCTCAACTGTCACCCGCGTAAATGTCCATTTAATTCGTTGGCCGTAGTCGACATTGCGCGTGATTGTACCTCCGGCCGCGCTGGCCCCGGAGGGAACAATCAAACGAGCACAACTCGGCCATTCAAGGACTGCTACAATGGGCGCGCCAGCTCAGTCGGTGTTAGCGCGGCGTCACGCCCCTTTCTTGATTTGCAGACCAGGTGCGTTTGCAATCCCCCCGGAGAGTGCGACTGCACCTGCTCACCCGATGATAAGTCTTAGTTTGCCGTACTGGAGTGCTATCCTGCCTCCTCAGGGCCAACCAACCGGTTGAGACATTCCAAACTGGATCAGCACGCGAAACCGCACATTCGAGGCTCTGCAAATAGCCCGGACAATTCGGCGCACAGAGCATGAGGGCTAGGGTACGGCGGCAAAGCGACACCCGATGCAAGTGCTCCAGATCTACGTGCAAGCTTTGAGCCTATCCTCGTTTTCACCGTGCGCCGTGAAAAGGCGCTTTCCTGTGGCGGGTGCGAATCCCGCCCAACATCTGTCGCTCCAGTTGGTAGCGGCTACAGCGTATTATGGAGGTAACAACATAGTATGAAGCACTGTGGTTAACGGGCTACGTGAGTAGCTTAGCGACCATGCGGGCCGGAACGTGAGTGAACGCTGAGCAGGCCCCGAAACGGGTGATGCGAGTGTCGACCTTCCGGTGATATGGGGAAGACCGCTGCGGCTCGGGAAGCGAGCGACAAAGGCACCGAGACCGACTCGCCGGGGTATTGGCGCTGGCACGCATGGAAGATCAGGAGAGTTGCAACACGGGAAGCCCTATTGGTGGTGTGGCACGCACCAACTGGAAGCTCTTTGAGCCAGGCCAGGCTGATAGGGTGGCGGAGTGGCCCGTATTACTGAAGACGCGGGGTAATGCCCGTCGAGGGAAGGGGCCGCAGGTGCGGAGCGGTGTTCAAAGGGTGAAAGGCCCCGGAAATAATGGCATAGCCTACCATCCGATCAGGGTCGGTGAATCCAGCGACACCACATGCGTAAGTGAAGGACCCGTAGGCCAGTCGCATTCTATGCGATGCTGGCGTACGGGGTTGTCAGGGCGTAAACAGGCCTGTCAACGCGTTATCCGCGGTATAGGGTGGCTGTAAGGAGCGTGTCGCTCCTTGCGTAGTGGAAGTCCTATGCGGCAGGAGAAGCGGTCCGAGTGCGAGTGGCATGATCCGCCTGGAGAGCCGGGTACGGGAAAACCGTACGCCCGGTTCGGTGGGCGGCGGGAGGAAACACGGTGATGGAAGCCGGACTGAGGCCCGGAGCGAAAGCGACGGAATGGCCACCGGATCCTAAGGCAGGTGCGCCTCCCGCCGACCCTACTTTGTAGGCGCCATCAGCAAGTCGCTGAAACCATCATATGAGTGAAATTGCTTGACTATGTTCACCAAAGTGCTTATTTTCAGTGTACGATGAAAAGGTCCATATCAGTAAACGATCTGGAAATAACGGCCGTGGATGCGGCCCGTGACCTGCTCAGCCATGTGCCGCACCTGGAGGCTACTACGTTGCGCCTCGACCAGCGGCTCGGCAGCGACCATCTCATAGATGGGCGCATCGAGTTTGAGCACGGCGGTGAGACCTATTCACTTATGATCGAAGTCATGTCGAATGGTGCCCCCCGGTTCGTCCGGTCCGCTGTCTATCAACTCAAAGGCTATTTGGCGCATGCTCACCAGTCCGGTAAAAGGGGTTCCGGCCGACGATTGATTCCCATGGTTGTGAGCCCCTATTTGTCTCCCGAGTCTCGGTCGATCTGTATAGATCATGGTGTCGCATACCTGGATCTTGTCGGGAATGCTAACGTCGCCTTCGACAATGTCTATATCGATCGAGCCGTCGCAGGCAGGCCCAAGTCCGAAACCCGCGCTCTAAAGTCGATCTTCACCCCGAAGGCGGCCGCAATCCTGCGGGTGCTCATTCGTGATCCTGCCCGGGCGTGGCGCGTCACCGATCTGGCGGAAGCGGCCAATGCGAGCCTAGGCCATGTGAGCAACGTTCGCAAAGCCCTGCTCGCACGGGAATGGATCGAAAAGCGGAAGAACGGCATCATCCTCGTCCAGCCGGATGTGCTGTTGCGGACATGGCGTGAGGGATACCGCCAATCGGCAGGCCGCCGTTTCAACGGATACACGCTCTTCCACGGCGAACAACTTAACAAACAGTTGCCGGGGATTCTAAATCCAGAGCCAATGCATCCGCGTGCTATCCTCTCGTCAAACTCGGCTGCCCAATGGTTTGCACCCTTCGCCCGGGGCGGCACACACAGCTTCTACGCCGATGAATCCGGCGCTCATATGCTGAAGGAGACGTTGCAGCTAACTCAGATTGAGAAGGGAGCAAATGTCCTCGTTTGCATCCCGAAAGATGAGAGTCTATTCGAGGACGCCGTTCAGCCGGCACCGGGCATTTTTTGCGCAAGCCCGATCGTTACATACCTCGATCTCTGGAAGGGCAACGATCGGGATCGCGAGGCCGCCGACCACATGGCCTTGAAGTGCTTCCCGTGGCTATGAGAGAGCCTCAATCAGCCAGCGACTACGACGACCGCACGACAACGGCAATCAAATCCGTGCTGATCGAGATCGGCCAGATCCTCGGCAGCTTCAAGGGCAAGTTTGCGATTATCGGCGGCGCCGTTCCCTGGCTGCTACTGAGCGAAGCTGACATGCCCCATATCGGAACCGGAGACGTGGACCTCTGTCTCGACCCGTCGGCCTTGGGCGACGGCGAATATGTACGACTTGTCGAAGCCCTCCAGGAACACGGCTACCATCAACGGGACTACCTGCGGCGCTTCCAACTCGTGCGTACCGTACCCGCCAGAGATGACGGGACCGACATTGATGTTGTAGTCGACTTCCTGATGCCGCGCGACGCAGAGATTATAAAGAATATGCCGCCACTCATCAGCCAATTTGCCGTCCAGCGTGCCGACGGCGCCAAGCTGGCGCTCAGGTTCTATCAGATGATCGCCTTAGAGGGAGACATGCCCAATGGTGCCAGGAATCTCGTTCATATTCCCGTGGCGTCGATTCCAGCCCTCCTGGCCATGAAAGGCTACGCCATCACAAATCGTCTGAAACCCAAGGATGCCTACGATATCTACTATTCTGTCCGAAATTACCCGAATGGGATTGACGCGCTCGTAGAAGCGACCCAACCACTCCTTGACGTTCGATCGGCCCGAAAAGGCTACCGTCTGATCTCCGACAAATTCAGAAGCGCCGAAGATTTCGGGCCAACGAGCGTCCGAAGATTTGTGGAAGGATCCAACCTGCTTGGCGATCGCACAGCTGATCAGTGGCAGCAGGACGCTTTCGGGCAGGTTGACGCTTGGCTCAGAGGACTTGGCTTGAGGTAGACATGAGCGGGATGTCAAACGCAAAGATTCGCATCATGGACATGCCGGTCCACGGCAAGGTATTCGGCATGAAAGGTGGCTCCGTACTTCACTTCGTGAATCGAACCTTCGACGAATTCTTCCGAGAAGAGCTCCAAGTCAATATATACGATTCCCGATGGGCAATTCACGGCGGGAGCAAGGCGAGGCGCCTGCGTTACTACTTGCGCCAGGCAAACAGAAAAACAGCTCTTGACACGCTGAATGCGCTTTGGGAGTACCGTGAAGCCAGTAGCGTGACTCACAACTACCCGGAATTGGACGATTCGGTACGGGTTGCGTTTTCTAGCATCACTCAGCGACTCGGGGGCACGCCGCCGACCTACGGGATGCCTTCCGGCGGATCGCGAATAGATGCGGCGACCGTTTCGTCTCTTGCCGGTCGCTTACTGGACGTGTCCAAGCTGAACCCACAGCCGCGCGGCTATGCATTCGAAAAATTCCTGAAGGGCATGTTCGATGCATTCGGGTTGTCTGCGCGCGCTTCCATTCGCCTGGTGGGCGAGCAAATCGACGGCAGCTTCGTCTTGGGAAGCGATACCTTTTTGCTCGAAGCAAAATGGGCAAATTGCCAAGTGGGCTCGGCCACGCTTCGTTCCCTTAACGCCAAGGTAGAGGAAAAGGCGAGGTGGCCCCGAGGTCTTCTGCTGAGTTATAGTGGATTCTCCCCAGATGGTCTCGCCGCATTTGGGCGAGGCAAGAGCGTCATCTGTATGGATGGCCGCGATATGCACGATGTCCTGTCACACCGGCTCGATTTCGCGGCCGTACTCGCCATGAAGGTTCGGTGGGCCGCCGAAACAGGTCAATCATTTGCAAGTGTGGACGATCTCGTGCCTTTGCCCAGCCCATGAGTCCAGACCCGAGCTCCGCCAACAATCCAACAGTGTAGGCGATGTTCTCTTGGTCGCTGTCGGCAAGCCCGCCCTTCCACTACTAGACCAAGGCACGAAGAGGGCCAATCACATTCGATTCAATCGGAAGGCCCAGCCTGCACAAGGATCACAGAGCAGCCCGTCCTTAGTCCGATCTGCAATTCTGTCTGGTGCCGAACAACGGACCGCTCTCTGTAGAATGCGTGGGCGCATTCTTAGGAATACGCAATCACGGCGCAGGAGTCTTGCAGGCTGTCCGGCGCTTTATCTAAGCGGCCAGGAAGTCCAGTACGCTGCCCTTTGCATGGTGCAGGCAGGTGGAAAGACTCGTCTCTGGCCCTAATCGGCAAGGGTCCTGTAGTCTTCGCTTCCCATGGGTTCGTGGTCGCGCCAGCGTCCGCGCATCTCAACCAGAATACGTTGGCTTTGCGGTGCAGGTGGCAAATTTACGCGTACCACTTTCGCTTCATAGCTGGTGGGTGCCTCAGACATTGCGGAAACCAGATCAGCCACCAAGTACCGCGGTGCCCACCCGATCATGAAATAATCTGTGGTTTGAATCTGTACCGCCACCGTGGCTACTGGGTTGGTCAGCTCCAGTGTTACGTACAGCGTATCGTCCGACTCCAATGATCCGACACGCTCCTGCGCTGCCCGGTTAACGTATCGGAGCCCGTGAAGAAAGAATCGGCACGAAAAGTTCCCGTCGCCGTCCTTGACGATTCTCGGGAAAACCTCGAATGCATCGGTGGCCCGAGTACCGCCATTGACCGCTAAAATCTGGATAGGGTCGGCTGTTCCGTCCAAGTCAAGGAACCTGAGGTACTTGGCGAAGTCGGGCCTGACTGGTCTGATCACACGATTCTGAAAAAGTGGGAACAGGTTCGGTGACTCGTAGCCCTCGTCAAGCCTCGGAAACTCGAACAGTGGTGAGAAGCCAGCCTCCCGACTTGCCCGTTTTGCTCCGCCGATGTAGCGAAAGCGGTACAGCGGACGCTCTACATCTGCATCCAACCGGCCGATTGGAAACCATTGGCGGCTTCGCCGTGTGTCTTGCCACGCCAAGAACAATGTTCTCATATTCATTGCAATAGCCTCTTTAACTGTTCCAGGTTGTAGGCCATAAGGGCAGTTGCAAAGCTCTTGGCGGGCGGAGTCATCCACGTGAGGGGAATGCGGTTCACCAAGGCGGTGACAGGAGAATTGTCCAGCCTATGCAGCTTTGCAATCGCCGGAAGGAATAGCTCGGGGTAGGCTCGGCTCGCGCATCTGACCAATTCCAGTGGGCTTGGACCCTTTGGGTCTTTCTCCGACCAGTATACGGCGCCACGACCGCGCTCTGCGTACTTGCCCACTCGGTTTGTTGCCAGTATCGATTCGCGCTTTTTGTCACGGAGTTCCCTGCCTAACGACGAAGCATGATCAAAAGAAGAGGCTACAACAACCTCTATAGTATCCATATTATACTGCACCAGCAAACCCCAGTTTTCGTGGTGACGATCTGTATTCCCGATAAGCGCGTCTAACACCATGTACTCCGCAAGTTTGGACTTCGCTGTCTTTTGTGCATCAGACTCTACGAAGACTAGATCCATCACATGCCACATGTTTTTCAGCGTATGACTCGACTGATTGAATTTGCGTTCAGCGTCATAATCGGCCAAGACTATCGCTAGCACCTGGTTCCCATGAATTAGTCCCTTGCCCGCGTAAACGAAGGATTCCGTAACTGATCCTCGTTCGTTCTCGAATAGCGCCAATTCCACCCTTGCGTGCGGTATGTCCATAACCCTAGCAACCTCGGCGGCAATTTTCTCCGCCCAGTGCTCTCCCGTATCTGGTCGAGGATACTTGAAAAGCCAACTGGTTTCAGAGTGTTCTGGATCGCGGTACCAAAACTTTTCCCTGCTCCCCATTTCTTCAGGTCTGAGGACCCAATCTCGCGCGACTTCCTCCACCTCAAATTCAGCCTTGCATTCAAGCATGGAACCAGAGATTTCCTAACGTATGCCCCTACTTCCGCGGCGCCGGCTAATTCGCACCTGCTCGCCAGCTCCTCGGAAGGGCTACGACCGCCTGTGAGAATCCAGTAGCGAAGCTCGGCGACGGCAATTCACTCCTGAATAGCCTTCGGTGTGAGCGCAAGGCGAGGGACATGTTGCCGATAAGGTTTCGTTTCAAGGGGGCCGGGTGGCCTCACTGCAGTGCCAACGTTGCCAAGACCGGGCGGTGATCAGACGGATAGTGGCCATCCTCTACCTCATCGATCACCTCAAAAGCGTGCACCGGAATCCAGTCGTCTGCAAAGATGTAGTCGATGCGCTCTTCGGACAGTCCGACGCCCCCTTCGAATCCGCTGAAGGTCCCCTGCGGCCCCCGAGGCTCGGTCCGTGCTCCATGGCGCGCATCTTCGAGCCGGCCGGCCGTCATCGTACGGTAGACTACCGAGCTGTGAGAGGCATTGAAGTCGCCAGTCACAATAACCGGCTCCGTGTATGCCATCTCGCCCAAGCGTTGAATAAGCAGGCTGGCGCTCTGTCGACGCGCTTCTCTGCCCCGGTGGTCAAAGTGCGTGTTGAACATCCAAAACGTTTCACCAGTAGCCGTATGACGCAGGCGCCCCCATGTGACAATTCGTGTGATGGCAGCATCCCACCCAACGCTTCCGGGCAGTTCAGGCTGCTCTGAGAGCCAAAAAGTACCCCGATCTATGAGCTGGAATTTATCCTGCCTGTAGAATACCGGCGAATACTCCCCGGCTTCCATCCCGTCATCACGCCCCGCGCCAAACCAAGCATATTCGGGCAGCATGGACTGTAAATCATTTACCTGCCCAACAAGGGCCTCTTGGACGCCGATGATATCGGCCCGCTGCATGATAGCCGCCACTCGCTCCTTCCGGTGATCCCAAGCGTGATCTCCATCGAGGGGATTGTCATAGCGCACGTTGAAGGTCATGACGTCGAACGTGGTGGTGTCCGCTGCGCTTTGCAGGCTGGCGCATGCCGCCAGGGACATCAGGAAGGCTATCATACTTTCACCAAAACGTGTTGTCGCTACCCCCCAATGGTAATCATGGGGCGATTGGTCATCGTCGCCAGGTTATGCATGCCGGCGTGCCGCGCTCGCTTGCGCCCGATCGCGGCGCTGATTACGTCTAAGAGCTCGTCATCCGAGGCGCCGCTGCGCATCGCGTCGCGCAAGCTCAGCTCGGTGCGGCCGAATAGGCACACCTTGAGATTGCCGTCCGCAGTGATGCGCAGCCGGTTACACCCCTCGCAGAAGTTTTCCGTCATGGACGTGATAAAGCCTATCCTACCCACAAAGCCTGGTACCCGGTACGTCTTGGACACATCATTCGGCCCGCCAACCAGCCGCTCCAGCGGAAAGGATTGCTGAATGACTTCAAGCATCTCCTTATACGAAAACAGCCGGCTAACATCCCAACGGTTGCCATCGAACGGCATAAACTCAATGAACCGCACTTCAATAGGCAGCTCCCGGGTCCACTCGACAAAATCTACCAGCTCGTCGTCATTGAATCCGCGCATCACCACGCAATTTACCTTGACCGGCACAAAGCCTTGGCGCAGGGCTTCGTCAACGGCGCGAAGTACCAGGCTCAGCCCGCGCCGTCGCGTGATTTCTTCAAATCGATCCGCGCACAGCGTGTCAAGGCTGATATTGATAAGGTTCAATCCGGCCGTCCTAAGTCGGTCGAGCTTTTTTGGCAGTAATAGCCCGTTGGTCGTGATAGCCAAGGTCCGCAGTCCAGGGAGACTGCCAATAGATTCCGCAATCCCATCAATGTCTTGCCTCAGAAGCGGCTCT
Source organism: Rhodothermales bacterium (assembly GCA_965262785.1). Lineage (GTDB taxonomy): Bacteria > Bacteroidota > Rhodothermia > Rhodothermales > Bin80. The sequence goes on along the minus strand of OZ253559.1, from coordinate 2,768,237 downwards.
CCTCCAGTCAGGCGAATCTTGCTCACGCCTTGCTGGACGAAGAGACGTGCCAGGCGGACGATCTCGCGCTTTGTGAGTAGGCTGGCGGCCGGCGTCCAGTCCAAGCCGTCATCCGGCATGCAGTAACGGCACCGGAGGTTGCAATGCTCAACCAGCGAGATCCTAAGGTACGTGTGCAGCCGCCCAAAGCCATCCGCAAGGACTTGGTCCCGGGAGTGGTTCGGGTTGTAGGTCAGACCAAATCCACTTGGCACCTCGCTGGCGGCGCTGCGCGAAGTGCGAGGTCCGTCTGACTCGGAAAGGAGCTTGAGCTCGTGAATCATGGCACGCGTTGCCTGTACGCTTCCTATAACCCCAGAAAATAGTAAATGTACCCGCCTGCTTTGAAGCCGCACGCGATCGTGCCGTGATCCTTTGGCTAAATGGTGCGTAACACGATGGTTTGGGCACCCCGACAGGTTCCGCAAGCAGTCGATGGCGCTGATTGTCACGAATCAGCGCCTTTCCTATGGAAAGCAAACCACGCGTAGATGCCTATCGTCCTTGCCTTTAGTGGTGGCCTGGATACGTCCTTCTGCGTACCCTATTTGCGCGAAACCCTCAACGAGCCGGTGTTCACCGTCACGGTAAACACGGGGGCCATCACGGATGCGGATCAGGCAAGGCTTCAAGCCCGGTCATTGGAGTTGGGCGCAGCGGGACACTACCTGATAGATGGTCGCCACCTGCTGTTCGACGACCATCTGCGCTACCTAATCATGGGCAACGTGCTCCGGGGTGGCGTTTATCCGTTGTGCGTGGGTTCAGAGCGGGTAGTTCAAGCACGAATGACCGTGGCCGTCGCACGGGAACTGGGTGCGCGCGCTGTCGCGCACGGCTCGACCGGCGCCGGCAATGATCAGGTGCGCTTTGATGTGGCGTTGCAGCTTCTGGCTGACGACCTCGAAATCATCACTCCCATCCGCGATAACCAGTTCACTCGGCAGCATACGACAGCATTTCTGGAAGAACGCGGCTTCAGCGTTCCCATCGTAACTACCCGGTACTCCATAAACTCGGGACTCTGGGGGACCACTATTGGCGGCGCAGAAACCCTGGGCACTCGGGACCCGCTGCCCGAGGAGGCTTTCCCCGGCGCAGCGTTGGTCGCGCAGAATTCGCGTGCGTACCAGGACATTAAACTGACCTTTGACAAAGGCGTACCGGTGGAGCTTGATGGAACGCCAATGGACGCGGTTTCTCTCATTGAATCGCTGAACTCGCTGGGACTGCCCTTCGGCGTCGGACGCGACATGCACGTGGGAGACACGATCCTGGGCGTAAAGGGAAGAGTGGCGTTTGAGGCACCGGCGCCTATCACGCTGGTAGCCGCCCATCGGGAGCTGGAAAAGATTGTGCTCACCAAGTGGCAACGCTATCAAAAAGACCACCTGGCGGACTTCTATGGCATGCTGCTCCATGAAGGTCAGCACTTTGATCCTGTTATGCGTGACATTGAAGCATTTCTGGTGAGCTCCCAACAGGTAGTCACCGGCGACGTATGCATACGGCTCGCCGGTGGTAGGGTATCCGTCCAGGGATGCGAGAGCCCATTCTCAATGTTCAACACCGGCGTCGCTACATACGGCGAAGAAACGGAGTATTGGAACGGTGACGATGCGCGAGGATTCTGTCGCATCGCGGGCATGCAAGGATACCTTGCCCACAAGGCGCGAACCAACAGCAGCTAACGTCATTCAGCAAGCTGTGGCAGCCCATGAGGAATGATTCTGCAAAGAAGACCGTCGCGGTGCTGCACGGCGCTGGATACGCGGGCCGCGAGCTCATCCGTATCCTGCTTGGACATCCCCTTGTCTCCCTGGCCGCTGTCACCAGCCGGACCTTCGCCGACAAGGCGATTCACCAGGCACACCCGGACCTGAGGGGGGCAACAGCCATGGCCTTTTCCGACCCGTCGGACCTGGACGTCACCGGCCTGGACGGCGTGCTGGTTGCCGCAGAGCATGGCAAGGCCGTGCAGGTCGTACTCGATCTGTTGGGCTGCGGATTTGAAGGCGCTATCGTTGACCTTAGTGCCGACTTCAGGCTGAACGACCCCGCCGACTATGAGCGCTGGTATGGGTTTGAACATCCCGCCCCGGACTTGTTGCCGCAGTTTGCATATGGCATGACGGAACTCACCGCTCCCTACCATACCAACAGGGTAGCCAACCCAGGCTGCTTCGCGACTGGTATGGCTCTCGCACTCCGCCCCTTGCAGGAAAGGCTGTCGTCATATCATGCGGCGATCACGGCGATCACGGGTGCCTCGGGGTCCGGAACGCGCCCGAATGCCGCCACCCACTACCCTACCAGGGACGGCAACATCCGCGCCTACAAGGTGCTGCGACACCAACACCTGCCCGAAGTGATGCAGCTTCTGCATGCTGGTGCTACCGTATCGCTGGTACCTGTGTCCGGCCCTTGGTCGCGAGGGATCTGGGGAAGTGTCCATATCAGCACAATGACGCGCGATCCGAGAGCGGCCATAGGCGAGCTGTTCGAAGCCTACTATGGCGATAAGCCACTGGTGCGGTTGTGGCCAGGAATGCTGCCGGAACTACGGTATGCGGTGGGCACGCCTTTTTGCGACATAGGCTGGGTGGAGCAAGGAGAAAGTCTAGTCATTGGCTTTGCGCTGGACAACCTCCTCAAGGGCGCTGCCTCGCAGGCCATCCAGAACCTTAACGAGGTCCTTGGGATGGGCCCGGCTGCGGGACTGCTACCCTGAATAGCGATGACCACCGCCGAAATTATCCGCACTGAGGATTCCTTCCTCGTACCCACGTATCGGAAGCTTCCCATCGCGCTCGTACGTGGAGAGGGCACCTACGTCTGGGATGCGGACGGCAGGCGTTACCTCGACTTCTATGGTGGCCACTGCGTGACGCTGCTGGGTCATTGCCCGCCGCGCGTCGTCGAAGCTGTGCGCCGGCAGGCCTCCACCCTGCTCTTCTACTCCAACGTAGTCTATAGTGACGTGCGCGCCCGAGCGGCGGCTCTGCTGGCCCACGCCGCCCCGGCGGGTCTGGGGAATGTCTTCTTTTGCAACTCAGGCACGGAGGCCGTGGAAACGGCGCTCAAAATTGCCCGCAAGGCCACCGGGCGCAGCGAGGTGATAGCCATGCAAGGTGACTTTCATGGCCGCACGCTGGGAAGCTTGGCAACAACATGGAACAGCACGTATCGCGCGCCCTACCAGCGCGTCCTGCCGCGTACGCGCTTCGTGCCCTTGGGCGATGTGGGTGCCGTGCAGCATGCGCTGGAGGCATCCGGGGATGTCGCTGCAGTCTTCCTCGAGCCCATTCAGAGCATCGCCGGCATGGTGCAGGCTCCTGCGTCATACTATCGGGGCCTCCGGGAGCTGTGTGACGCCACAGGGACGCTGCTCATCTTTGACGAGGTGCAGACCGGGGTCGGCCGGACGGGCACGTTTTCTGTAGCGGAGCAGTATGGCATAGTACCGGACCTCATTACGCTGGCAAAGAGTTTGGGCTCGGGTGTTCCAGTAGGTGCCACGATGGTAAGCGACGCGCTTTCAGCAGGCGTCGAGTACGGGGACCAGGGTTCCACATTTGGCGGTGGAATGCTCGCAATGGCTGCAGTGGAGGCCACCGTGCAGACGATCTTGGACGGTGACCTGATGAGACGCGCAGCAGATATCTTTTGCGGTGTGCAGGATGTCGCCAAACCGCATGTAGAGTCGGTGCGGGGACGTGGATGCCTGGTGGGTCTGGATTTCGGCCGCCCGTGCGCGCCTGTGGTTTCCGCCCTGCGCGAGCACGGCGTGCTTGCCGGCGGCTCGGGAGATCCCCATGTCATGCGTCTGATGCCCCCGCTTATCACCTCGGATGCGGAGCTCGAGTGGTTTGGCGACGCATTCGAGAAGGCACTCAAGAGCGTTGAGTAGTATGCACGTTTGGGACAAGGCTGCCCTGCGCGGCAAACACCTTCTGGCTTGGCACGAGCGAAGCGATCACGACTGGGACCGCATGGTGCTAAGTGCCTTAGAGGAGTACCATGGCAAGCAGCGTCCACCGTCGCCGGTAACGCGCAGCGCCGGCCTGGTCTTTTTCAATCCATCGCTGCGCACGCGCACCTCTATGGAGGTAGCCGCGGCACGCCTGCATCTGCATCCCTGCACTATAGTCCCCGGCCAGGGCACCTGGGCCTTCGAATGGCGCGAAGGCGAGGTGATGGATAGCGACCGCCCTGAGCACATCCGCGAGGCTATTGGAGTTCTCTCGCGCTATTTCTCCGTGCTGGGAGTGCGAGCATTTGCCTCTGGCACCGACTACGCGGCGGACCGAGACGAACACCGATTCCGAATGATACTGGACGCGGCCACCGTCCCTGTCATCAACCTTGAGTCTGCATTCTACCACCCGTGCCAGGCTCTGGCCGATGCCGGAGCGCTGCACCACCGCTTTGGAGGTGCGACGCGCGGCAAGCAATTTGTGCTGGCGTGGGCCTACCATCCCAAGGCGCTCCCCATGGCGGTGCCCAACTCGGCTGTGCTGATGGCGGCCCGCCTGGGCATGAACGTCACAGTAGCACGCCCCGAAGGATATGAGCTGGACCCTGGCGTCATGGCGAAGGCGCATCAGTATGCAGCCTCACATGGCCAGGCCGTTACGGAGACCGCAAACCTGGAAGCCGCGGCAACAGGCGCGGACGTGATCTACGCCAAGGCTTGGGGAAGCCCGCTGCGGTACCGGAATTCCGAGAAAGAAGCGGTGATGCGGGGACGCCATAAGCACTGGCGTGTTACCCCGGCGCTGATGGCAAGAACGAACCAGGGTGCTTTCATGCATTGCCTTCCCGTCCGGCGCAACGTGGTTGTCAGTGATGCCGTGATCGACAGTCCCCAGGCAATCCACCTGCTGCAGGCGGAATTCAGGCTGCATGCGCAGGTGGCTATCCTGGCACAGGCACTGAGCTGATGGAGCGTCTGCGCGAGCGAGGCGGGCGTGCGCCTACAGTGGTAAAGGTCGGCGGCGCGGTGCTTGAGGACCTGGATTCCTTTTGGCCGCAAGTAGAGATGCTGTCCAGGATGGGTCCTGTCGCCATCGTGCACGGTGGTGGCAGGGAGGCCAGCGCACTCGCTGCAAAACTTGGACACCGGCCACGCATCATCCGGGGCCGCCGCGTCACGACGGCACTGGACCTTCAAATCGTGGAATGGACCATGCGGGGAGCCATCAACGTGTCTCTGGTGGGCCAGGCCCTGACCCATGGCTTGCGCGGTGTGGGCCTCTGTGGCGCAGATGGTGGTCTGCTGATGGTCACCCGACGCGAGCCATGGATGATTGACGGTGAGGAGGTGGACTTTGGCTGGGTGGGAGAAATCAGCTCCGTGCATCCTCGTATCCTAACAGTGCTCATTGGCGCAGGGTACCTCCCCATAATTGCGCCTGTCGGGATAGACGACCAGGGGCGTCGCTACAACGTGAACGCCGACACCGTTGCCGGCGCTCTTGCGGTAGCACTGGCAGCAGAGGCATTGATACTAGTGACAGAAACCGGCGGCATTCGTCGCCACGCGCATGATGCCTCGACGCTGGTGCGGTCTCTCAGTGCACGCGCCTTCAATGAAGGACAGGAGCAGGGATGGATTGCCGGCGGCATGCAAGTCAAGGGGCATGTCGCTGTGGAGGCCCTGAGGAAGGGCGTTCGCCAAGTCTATGTCACCGGCCCTGAAGATCTCATCAAGAGGTCGCAAGCAACGCAGATCGTTCTGTAGATGATACGCTCGGCACCGGATCTTCTTAAAGCACTCGTGCGATTTCCGTCGCTGAGCCACCAGGAAGACGCGATCGCTTCATTCTTAGAAGCCTACGTCCGGCAATGCGGTGTGCAGGTTCGGCGCGTGGGCAACAACGTGTACTTTTGGGTCGGTGACGGGGATCACCGGCTGCTCTTGAACTCACACCTGGATGTGGTGCCAGCCTCCACCGGTCATCCCTATGACCCATTCGAAGCGGTCGAGGCTGGCGGCCTTATTTACGGGCGGGGAACGGCTGACGCCAAGGGCAGCGGCGCAGCCATGACCACGGCCCTATTGTCCCTTGCCCAGGAAGGCTGGAATCCCACAGACGGCCAGGTGATCGTTGCCCTGACCGCGTGCGAAGAGGTCGGCACGGACGACAACGGCCTTCTTGCACTCAGGCCACATCTGCCGCCACTTCATAGCGCGCTCGTGGGCGAACCGACCTCGATGCAGCCCATCATTGCGCAGAAGGGGCTGCTGGTCCTACGGGCTACTGCACGCGGAAAAAGTGCACATGCCGCTCGTGCCCACCTGGGTGTAAACGCCATATCAATAGCCGCTGCAGACATCAGCGTGTTGAGTCGCTACGAATTTGCTCATGCGGACCCGCTGCTGGGGGCGCCTACATTATGCATTTCGACTATCGAAGGAGGGACAGCGCGGAATGTTGTGCCGGATCGTTGCACGTTCTATGTGGATGTCCGCTCCACGCCAGCGTACTCGCATGACCAGATCGTCCGCGATTTTGATGCGCTGCTCGATTCGGACATCGACATCCACAGCGGACGCATAATCCCCGTCTCAACCCCGGCCTCGGCCCACATCGCTCAGAGTTGCCTTCGGGCCCTGCCCGGCGCAGTGGCCGCGGGTTCCCCCACCGCCAGCGACTGGATACATCTCCATGACCTTCCCGTAGTAAAGATTGGCCCTGGCAAAAGCGAACTATCGCACACAGCCGAGGAGCATGTAGCGGCAAAGGAAGTCTCAAGTGCCGCGCGTGCGTACCGGCGGATCATTAAGGAGTACTTCAAGCGGCGCTCGCGCGCTTGAGTCTCGCAAGCGCTGGCTCCTCTATGCAGCCACAGCCTGGGCCGACTTGAGCCCGGCCGCCGACAGCTGACTTGATTCGGTGTGAAGCAGGTAGTAGCAAATGCCGTCGGTCAGAGCCTGCCAGCTTGCATCAAGGATGTTTTTTGAAACTCCTACGGTGTGCCAGCGCCGGTCACCGCCAGCCTCGTGATGCTCAATCAGTACGCGAACCGTAGCCTCGGTAGCGCTTTCGGAGCCGAGCACCCGAACTTTGTAATCGGCAAGGCGAAGGGCACCCAGGCGCGGATACGAGACGCACAACGCTTTGTGCAGCGCATTGGAGAGCGCGTCTACCGGGCCTAGTCCCTCGGCCACGGCCAACTCCCGCTTTCCGCGGACAAATACTGCCACTGTGGCCTCGGACCACTGCACACCTCGCTGGCCCTTTGCCGTATGTACACGGAACCGGTCAAGCGTGAACATCTTTGTCTGTTCCCCGCGGATACTGCGCAGCAGAAGCTCAAATGATGCCTCCGCCCCTTGAAACTCATACCCCAGGTGCTCTAGCGTTTTGATGCGTTTGACGGCTTCGCGCGTCTCACGCTGCCCGTTCAGCTCAATACCGAGCTCTTTGGCCTTGTAGCGCACATTGGACTGTCCGGATAAATCCGACACAAGCACCCGCCGCTTGTTGCCCACCACCTCCGGATCCAGGTGCTCATATGCGCGGGGCTCCTTCATCACCGCAGAGACATGGATGCCGCCCTTGTGTGCAAACGCGCTCCGCCCCACAAACGGAGCACGGTCCAGCGGCAAAAGGTTTGCGACCTCGTCCACAAAGTGGGAAAGGTCCGCCAGGCCAGCCAGACATTCCGGCGGCACGCACTGATATCCCATTTTAGCCTGGAGGCATGCAACAATCGTGCACAGGTCTGCATTGCCGACCCGCTCTCCAATGCCGTTGATGGTTCCTTGCACGTGGCGTGCACCGGCCTCTACCGCAGCCAAGGCATTGGCTACCCCACATCCGCTATCGTTGTGCGGATGAATACCAATGGTGTCAAAGCGCTCGCTTACCGCACGTACGATGCGTCCGACTTCGCTGGGAAGCGTTCCTCCGTTGGTGTCACAGAGCACCAGGACGTCGGCACCAGCCTGAGCCGCTTCCTCCAGAGTCTTCAGTGCGTACGAAGGGTCGTCCTTATAACCGTCAAAAAAGTGCTCCGCGTCGTAGATCACGCGCCTGCCCTGGTTTGTCAGATAGCCAATGGAGGAAGCGATCATGTCCAGGTTCTCCTTGCGGCTTACGGCGAGTGCCCGCTCTACGTGCAGCGTCCAGCTCTTGCCGAATATGGATACCACACTGGTGCCCGATGCCAGCATCGCTTGCAGGTTAGGGTCCTTTTCGGGCGTGTTTCCCGCTCGCCGCGTAGAGCCAAAAGCGCAGATTTGCGCTTGCTTCCATGTGGCAGCCGAGGCCTCCTGAAAGAATTCCTGATCTTTGGGATTCGATCCGGGCCAGCCGCCCTCGATCACATGAATGCCGAACGCATCCAGCCGATGCGCAATGCGCATCTTGTCCGAAACGGAAAGCGTCACATGCTCGGCCTGCGACCCGTCGCGCAGGGTGGTGTCGAATAGTTCTATTGAGGTGCGATTCATGGCGCAGCCGGGATCAGTCCTGCCTGCCGGGCATAGGCAAACACGTTGCCGGCATGTAGAATATCGGCGACATCCCCCAGCGGACGCAAAAGAAATGCCTGATGAGTGGTATGATTTGTCAGGTGTGCCCGCTTGGTATCGAGTTCCAGCTCGTCTCCCGTCCTGATGCATTCCACGAGCCGCTCCTCCGACTCAAATGGAATGACGAAGCCGCCATCAACTGTGTTGCGAAAAAATATCCTTGCATAGCTTTCAGCAACTACGACCTGGGCACCAGCTTCTGTTAGTGCAAATGGTGCATGCTCGCGCGAGGAGCCGCAGCCGAAGTTTGTGCCGCCCACCACAAACGTGTACTTGCTCCGGTATTCGTCGGGCGCAGTAAACGGAATGTTGCCAAATGGCAGTCCCTGCCCAGCCACCGGTATACCGCTCATAGCGAAACGTCCGTACATGCGGCGCTCGTCCGCTCTTTTCAGGCTGTAGACCAGATGCTCCGCAGGAATGATCTGGTCAGTATCAATGGCGTCTCCTACTACGTAGGCCAAGCCTCGAACATTACTTTCCATGCCTTTTCTATTTCTTATACCAAAACCTCGCGTGGGTCGGTAATCACCCCGGCGAGTGCAGAGGCGGCTACTGTCAGCGGGGAAGCCAGATACACCGAGGCCTGTTTGGATCCCATCCGACCCGGAAAATTCCTGTTTGTTGTCGAAATCACTACTTCACGTGACATGTTGCGCCCGAAGGTGTCCTGCGGGCCGCCCAGGCATGCGCCACAGCTTGCCTGTCCCATCAGGCAGCCTGCGTTTTCGAAGATCTCCTGCAACGATACGCCGTCCAGGTTTGTGGTGTGTAGCGCCTGGCCAATCTCAGTGGTTGCAGGCACGATATAGGTGTCAATTACCACCTCCTGTCCCTTGAGCACGGAAGCTGCGGCGAGGAAGTCTTCTAGTTTTCCGCCCGTACAGCTTCCTACATAGGCCCGATCCAGGCGCGTGCCGGCTACCTCTCCCACCGTGGCCTTGTTGTCCGGTCGATGCGGCTTGGCCACCACGGGCTCCATCTTCGTTACATCGTAGCGGTATTCGGACTGATACCGCGCATCCACATCGCTGTACACCACATCAAACGGCGCGTCAGTACGCTGGCGCACGTAGTTGAGCGTCACCGCGTCCGGCGCAATTACCCCGTTCTTGCCACCGGCTTCAATCGCCATGTTCGTGAGCGTCATACGTTCCTGCATGGACAGTGCATAGACCGCTTCTCCGTCAAATTCCATGGCGCGGTAAGTGGCCCCGTCACAGCCAATATCGCCAATTACGGCCAGGATGAGGTCCTTGGCCATAAGGTATGGCGGCAACTCGCCTTCGAAGATGAAGCGCATGGTTTCAGGTACGCGCAGCCAGATTTTGCCGGTTCCCATGATCAGTGCCGCATCGGTGTTGCCCACGCCGGTGGAAAACATCCCGAACGCACCCGAGGTGCAGGTATGGCTGTCAGTCCCGATCAGCAGCGATCCGGGCCGGTTAAAGCCTTCCTCAGCCAGTGCCACATGGCACACGCCCTTGTAGCGGGGCGTACCCACATCGTAGAAGTGCGGGAGGTCTTGCTCTTCCGCAAATTCGCGCAAGAGCCGCACGTTGCGGTTCGCATGATGGTTTGCGGTAAAGATATAGTGGTCCGGCAGGACAACCAGCTTGTTGGGATCCCATACGCGGGCGTCCTCACCAAACTCTCGCTTAAAGATGTCCACCGTCGGCGGCCCGCAGACATCGTGCGTCATCAGGATGTCAACATCCACCCAGATGCTCTCGCCGGGTGCCACGCGCTCGCGCCGCGCATGGCTTGCAAGGATTTTTTCGGTAATCGTCATCATGGGCTACTGCGGCGTGCCGCTGTCAAAGGACTGCATGATACCACCGCCAACGAATTCAACGTTCTGTTCTTCGGTGCGGAACTTTGCCAGTTGATTGAGCGCTTTGATGTAGCTGTCGGCCGAGGCCTGCAGCACATCCGTGCTGCGGGAAACGCCCCTGAAGAACGCGCCGCAATCTCCAATGAGAACGGTTACCTCACCCATCGCGTCCGCCCCTTCTCCCACCGATCGAATCGCATAGCTGATCAGGTCATGATGGCTCCCCGTGGCTTGATCGATGGCCTTATATATGGCAGCTACCGGTCCGTCGCCGTCGGCGGATTCGCGGCGGAAAGTGCCGGAAGCAAGGTGGTGCACCAAGACTTCGGCAGTTGGGTGGCGCCCGGTTCCTGTCGATACGTGGATCTGGTCCAGACGGTAGGGATCTGAGGTCGGTCTCCCGGTTGTGCGCTGGACCAGCTCTTCCAGGTCCTCATCGTAGATCTCCTTTTTCTTGTCAGCAAGCTCTACGAATTGCTGATACAACTCCTCGTGGTGCTCTTCCTCTACGACGATGCCCATGCTGGTGAGGCGGCTGAAGAGGCCATGGCGCCCCGAATGCCGTCCTAGCCGGATCGCTTCAACTTCCTGGCCAACGTCCGAGGCCTGCATGATCTCGTATGTTTCGCGACTCTTGAGTACACCATGCTGATGAATTCCGGCCTCATGGCTGAAGGCATTGCCTCCTACCACCGCCTTGTTGGGCGGCACCGCAAAGCCCGTGGCAATAGACACAATCCGACTGGTAGGCGTCAGCAAGTGCGTCCGGATCGCGGTTTCTGCCCCGAAGTTGCTACGCCGGACACTCAGCGCCATCACGACCTCTTCCAGCGAGGCATTGCCTGCACGCTCGCCAATACCGTTGATGGTACACTCGACCTGACGGGCACCGGCCAGAACGCCGGCCAGCGAGTTCGCTACGGCAAGCCCCAGGTCGTCATGACAGTGCGTGGAAAGGGTCACCTGACCATTCAGGTTACAGCGCTCCTTCACCATGCGAAACAGCTGGGCATATTCATGGGGCACGCAGTACCCGGTCGTATCGGGAATATTGATGGTGGTGGCGCCGGCCTCAACGGCCGCGCTTACGACCTCAACAAGGTAGCCCGTGTCAGTGCGCCCTGCATCTTCAGCGCTGAACTCCACGTCGCTGGTCATTGTACGCGCCTGTGTGACGGCTTCGGCAGCCATGCGCAGGATCGTTGCCCGCTTTTCCGCCAGCGATTTTCCGTAACGCGCGTCGCCGAATTTGGCCATGAGGTGGATTTCACTCGTGGCAATAAAGGTGTGAATCCGCCCTTTGCTGCCAGTGAGTAAGGCTTCACCCGCCGCCTCAATGTCTGCCGGAATGGTCCGCGCCAAGGCGCAGATCACAGGGCCGCGAATCTCTCCTGCAATGCGCTGAACGGCGTCAAACTGGGCCGGTGAAGAGATTGGAAAGCCGGCCTCAATAACGTCCACGTTGAGCCGTGCAAGCTGCTGTGCAATGCGCAGCTTTTCACTTATAGTCATCGCTGCGCCCGGCGCTTGTTCGCCGTCGCGCAGCGTGGTATCAAAGATCCTTACGTGATCGAATGACATTGGTCTGCCTAATATGTGTTAGCTGATTCCATTCCGAAGGCGAATTCGCAGATAGCCTCACCGACAGCGGTCGTTGAGGCCGTGCCCCCCAAGTCGGCTGTCAGTATGCCAGACTGAAGAGCGTCCGCAACGCCACTTCGGATGCGAGTTGCTGCCGCCTCCTCGCCCAGCGATTCCAGCATCATCGCGGCACTGAGGATTGCACCTACCGGATTCGCCCTTCCCTGGCCTGCGATATCCGGGGCGCTTCCATGTACCGGTTCAAAAAGGCCGATGGCTGCGCCCACGCTGGCTGATGGCAAAAGGCCAATCGAACCGGGTAGTGTGGCGGCCAAGTCCGAGAGGATGTCCCCAAAGAGGTTACCCGTGAGAATCACGTCAAACGACCTGGGATTCAGCACCAGCTGCATTGCCGCGTTGTCGACGTACAGATGGTCCAGGGAAACATCTGGAAATTCTTGGCCATGTACTTCACGAACCACCGTGCGCCAGAGCTGCGAGGATTCCAGCACGTTAGCTTTGTCCACGGATGTGACGTGCCCGGTGCGCCGGCGTGCCCATGTGAAGGCGACGCGGGCAATTCGAGAGATTTCGTCCTCGGTATAGACCATCGTGTTTACGCCGATGCGCTGACCGTCGGAGAACTTGGGGCCACGCGGCGTGCCAAAGTACACGCCCCCTGTCAGCTCTCTTACGATGAGGATGTCCGTGCCGGTGACCCGGTCTGCGCCCAGCGGTGACCGTGATGTCAAGCCTTCAAGCACCTTCACCGGTCGCAAGTTGGCATAGACCCCCAAGAGCTTGCGCACGCCAAGGAGCGCGGCCTCGCAGCGGCGAGGCCCGGTTTCATGGTCCCACTTCGGACCACCGATGGCGCCAAGGAGCACCGCGTCCGCAGCTTGACAGGCTACACTGGTGGCGGCCGGTAGCGGCTCGCCACAACTGTCCAGCGCGCTGCCACCGACTGCGTGAGATGACGTCTGAAGCCCAAAGCCGTGTGACTCTGCCGCCGCACGCAGCACCTGGAGCGCTTCGCGCGTCACTTCGGGACCAATTCCATCCCCAGGCAAGACCGCCACCTTGTACGATTTTCTCACGAGCCTGCGCTGCACGCGGTTACTTGTTCGACCTGAGCCAGCTCATCATCTTGCGAAGCCGCTTTCCAACCGTCTCAATCGGGTGTGAAGCGACGGCCTCGCGCTGCGCCCTGAATGTTGCACCTCCGGATTCGCACTCTGCAATCCATTCCTTTGCAAAGGCACCGGACTGAATCTCATTGAGGACCGCCTGCATGCGTTGCTTTACAGTCGCGTCAATCACACGTGGACCGCGCGAGTAGTTGCCATACTCGGCGGTATCGCTGATCGAATAGTTCATATACGAGAGCCCACCTTCGTAGTACAGATCCACGATAAGCTTGAGCTCATGCATCACTTCGAAATAGGCGAGCTCCTCCGGGTACCCTGCCTCTACAAGGGTTTCAAATCCAGCCTGAATGAGTGCCTGGGACCCGCCGCAGAGCACGGCCTGCTCTCCGAACAGGTCTGTCTCCGTTTCGTCTTTGAAGTTGGTTTCTATCACACCGGCGCGCGTCCCTCCAATGGCATCGGCATAGCTGATGGCAAGCTCGAGCGCACACCCGCTGGCATTCTGTGCTACTGCGACCAGGCAGGGCGTCCCCTTGCCCTCTTCGAATGTTCGGCGTACGAGATGCCCCGGCGACTTGGGCGCCACCATGAACACATCGACGCCGGCCGGCGGCAGGATCTGATTGTAATGAATGTTGAAGCCATGCCCAAACCCCAGGGCCTTGCCAGGTGTCATGTGGGCGGCGATTGCTGCTTCGTATACCGCCTTTTGGTGCTGGTCCGGGATAAGCAGCATGATGACATCGCCCCAAGCTGAAGCCGCCCCAATGTCCATGACTCGTAAGCCATGTTTTGAGGCTGCAGGCGTCGAAGAGGAGCCGTCTCGCAGGCCCACCACAACGGTGGCGCCACTGTCGGCCAAGTTAAGCGCGTGCGCATGGCCCTGGCTGCCGTAACCGATGACGGCCACTTTCTTGCTACGTATCGCCGCCGGGTTGGCGCTGTAATGTATTTGCATAGAGTGTCTAACTATGATAGTACGTGGTTGCGTTGCATGGCGACACGACCGCTCCTTGCTACCTCTACAATTTTGTGTGGACGCATCATGTCGATGAATGCGTCAATTTTGGGCGAAGGCCCGGTGAGCTCAAACGTGAAGGCGTTCGGGGTGATGTCCACGACTTTGCCACGAAAAACAGTATTGACATCCATGATCTCGGCGCGTGACTGAGGCGTATAGCGCACCTTAAGCAGGCACAGTTCGCGCTCCACGTAGTTGGTCTCGGTCAAGTCGCAAACTTCAATCGTATCCACCAGGCGGCTCAACTGCCGTAGAATCTGCGCGATGATGCGCTCGTTGCCCGTAGTGACTATATGCATGCGGCTGATCGACCGATCATCCGTGGCACCCACGGTGATGCTGTCAATGTTGAATCCGCGCGCCGCAAACATGTTGATCACTCGGATCAGGGATCCGATGGAGTTTTCTGCCAGGACCATGATCGTATGCCGATGAATCAGTTCGTCTTCACCTGGCTCTATCGGCTCTCCGGCAGCCTTCTTGCGCTTGATCTGCTGCGGTGTCAGAATGAGTGGTTCGGGCATTTCCACCTCACACGAATGAATTGGGAACGATGCGCTCGGTAATCATATCACCCGTGGCAGCGCCGGCTGGAACCATGGGGAAGACCATTTCCTCTTTGGCCACCTGAAACTCCATCAGCGTCGGCCGGTCATGGATAGTCCAAGCTTTGTCGATGATGTCGACGGCTTCCTGGTTGGTAGTGGCCCGCAGCCCCACACAGTTGTAGGCTTCGGCCAGCTTCACAAAGTCAGGGTTGGTATCAGACAGGTCGGTGTGGCTGTAGCGCTCGGCATGAAAGAGCTCTTGCCACTGCCGTACCATGCCAAGAAACCGGTTGTTGATGACCGCGATCTTGATCGGAAGCTTGTGGGCTGCCGCCACGCTGAGCTCCTGCGCGTTCATCACGAAGCCGCCGTCCCCACTGATGCATACGACGGGCATGTCACTGCCCATCTCTCGCAACCCGAAGGCTGCTCCCATGGATGCGGGCATTCCAAACCCCATCGTCCCCAGGCCACCCGACGTGATATGAGAGCGAGGGTTCATAAAGCGGAAATACTGCGCAGTCCACATCTGGTGTTGTCCAACATCGGTTAGCACCACGGCATGACCTTGAGTCTTTTTGCGCAAGCACTCGATGACGTACTGGGCGCGCAAAGTGTCATCCATTTCATATGCGAGCGGGCATTCCTGGCGCCAGACATCAATCTCTTCCAGCCACGCTTGGGTATCCTTGCGCTTCAAGAGCGGATCCAGCTGGTCCAGAACCAAATTGACGTCTCCAAGGATGGCGCAGTCTGCAAATATGTTCTTGGAAATACAGGACTGGTCAATTTCGATATGAATCACGCTGGCATGCGGTGCCCATGATTCGAGCTTTCCGGTGACCCGGTCATCAAAGCGCGCTCCCACTGCGATAATGAGGTCGCAGTGCTGAATCGCCTGGTTGGCCCACCACGTGCCGTGCATACCCAGCATATTGAGGGCGAGCGGGTCGTCTTCAGGAAACGCCCCCAGGCCATGCAGCGTTGTTGTAACGGGAATGCGTGTCCGCCTGGCAATTGCACGCAGCTTTTCTGAGGCGCCCGCATTGACTGCCCCGCCGCCAACGTAGAATATTGGCCGCTGAGACTCTGCAATCATGTGTGCTGCACGAGCGATTTTCTCCGGTAGCCCGGCTCCGGGCACTACATAGCCGCGGATGTTGACGGTGTCCGGGTAATAAAACGGTGCATTGGCCAGCAGTACATCCTTAGGAAGATCTACGAGCACAGGACCAGGGCGCCCGGTACGAGCTATGTGGTAGGCTTCCTTGACCGTACGTGCAAGGTCCTTGACGTCGCGAACCAAATAGCTGTGCTTGGTGATGGAGCGTGTTATGCCAACGGCATCACATTCCTGGAATGCATCATTGCCGATAAGGCCCGTCGGGACCTGACCTGTAAAGACGACGATCGGTACGGAGTCCATGAAGGCATCCGCGATTCCGGTCACGGTGTTTGTCGCCCCGGGTCCGCTGGTAACCAGAACCGTGCCGACCTTGCCGGTTGCCTTCGCGTATCCTTCGGCGGCATGGGCTCCTCCCTGCTCGTGCCGGACCAGGATGTGTTTAAAGTCCGGGTTGGTCCGGGCCATCTCGTCATAGATCTTGATGACCGCACCCCCTGGATATCCGAAAATAATTTTTACGCCTTCGGCCTGCAGCGATCGAAGAAGAATCTCAGCGCCAGATATGTGCTGCTGAGCAGCAACGACATGCGGTCCGGATTCCGGGAGGGCATCGCCGGCGGCCTCAGCCGCATGCAACTTGGTATGTGAATCGTATCGCATAAGGGGCAGAGGTTAGCGCTTGTGGAGAGTCATGACCGCCGACACACGGGTTTGAGCAACGGCGTGGTGGCAAGCAACGCTGCCCTATGCCGCTGAGACCTGATTGTAGAATAGGTAGGTAGCTGCATCGGCGCGAGGTCTGGCCAACCCCGTGCCACGCTCAGCGTCTGCGATGTGCGTCAGGATCGACCAGGGGCGGTTACCCGAAGATTAGAAGGAGTAGGTCGACGCTGAAGGCGGAGGGTTGGAGCCTCGGCGCGCCCGCGGGCGCGCGCTGGAAAACCATTTCGCCTATCTCTCGCTGCATCATATCCGACCGGAACAGGTCGCAAATATGCGGATTTCTGCGACAGTTGCCAACACGCTACGGTGTTGTTACGCACGTTCGGTTGCGCAAACGCTATCGCCAGGCAGATGTTCTTGACTCTTGTAACATCAAAAGCGCTTCCAGTCTCCAAATTCGGAGCAATTGAGCAGCAGGTCACCACAAAACAGCTATCGCAGGCGGGCCCGGGCACAGTTGGTGCATTCTTTTGCGCGTATTGCCGAGTTGCGCAAATGCTGCCGCAAGCCACGAACCAGAAGGTACGGGCCCATTCCAGCATTGAGGAACTCTCGAATCAGCTCAAGCGTGCGACCACCAGCCTGGACGGCTGGGACAAGCAACCAGGGAATTTTAATCTGTATGCCAGCCGGACGCGCAGCCAGCCATTGGAGCCGTCAGCCGCGCCAGAGCTCGCCAGCGCATGAAGACACCGCCCCTGTGCCGTGTTCAGATGCAGGTACTCCTGACATCGCTTCGTCCATGGCAAGTCAGTCCGCGATGCCAAAGAACTGAAGTGCGTGCGCACAGGATCAACCAATTGCCATTGCAGCCCCCTGCTTAGCCGAAAGGCCACTTAGCGGCCATCGCTGCGTGCGCGCAGGAGTTGCGTCGACGTCAGCAGGAAGACGTCTCTGCCGTGCGGCGCGGCATCAACCAGGTCCAGATCTTCGCGGACCTGAATGTCATACAATTTCCGGCCTGTGGCGTCCATCACCAAAAGGCGTGAAGGCAGAACGACCCAGAGCATGCTGCTCTCAAGGCCTATTGCGCGTACATCTTCTGCCAGTCCGCGCGCCATCGTACGGACGTAGCCGCCAAACAGGTCGTATACCCGTATGGAGCGCGATCCTCGATCTGCCACGTAGAGCAATTCGGTGTCCACGGCGAGTGCTACAGGCTCTTCAAGCGTTGCCTCTCCCAAGCCAAACCCTCCAATGGCGCGCTCCAGGCGCCGGCTCCTGTCCCACTTGAGCACCACGTTTTGGTTTGCTTCTATTGCGAATGTTTCTCCGGTTGGACTTTGCGCAACTGCTACCGGCCAGCCACTTTGCAGCACGTCATCTCGTGGCTCCAGTCGACTAGGAGTGCCAGGCTCGAAGTGTGCTTTGCGAGGGACGGCCAGCGTCTCCAAATGCAGGAATGTCTGGGAAAACCGCTGAAGCCGTCCATTGCCCGCGTCGGCTACCAGCCAGGTGAGCCCGGATCCCGGGTCAAAGTCCAGCGGCTCGTCAAACTCGCCGTCGCGACCTCCAGGTCCACCCAATCGCGCCAGCTCGTTTCCGTCAACGTCCAGCTGCACCACGACCTCTCGGCCCTTATCCACCACATACAGGCGGTGGCGAGCGTCGATTGCCAATCGGCACGCCTCGTTAAAGGTCGCAAGCACCTCGTAGTCCGCGAGCGTTACTTCACCGTCCTGCGCCTGCGCCGCCGGCACCAGGAACAAACCCAGCAGGGCCAAGAGACATCTCACAACGTCAGGCGTGCAATGCCTTTCTGGCCGATGTCGCGTCGCATAGTCAGGCCTTCAAAATGAATGTGCTCCGCCGCAGCATACGCCCGGTCTAAGGCTCCCTGCAGACTACTGCCAAGGCCTGTCACACCCAGGACACGCCCGCCCGCGGTTACCACGTGCCCTGCGTCATCCAGGCGTGTGCCCGCATGAAACACCAATGCCTCCTCCCCTGCTCTTTCCAGTCCGGCAATCGTATAGCCTTTCTTGTAGCTGGAAGGATACCCTTTCGAGGCCAGCACCACACACGCCGCATCGCCTGTGGACACGGCGACCCGCAGGCGGCTCAGGCTGCAATCTGCTATCGACAGCATCAATTCCTTGACATCGACATCAAGGAGCGGCAGCACGACCTGTGCTTCCGGGTCACCAAGGCGACAGTTAAACTCTACAACCTTCGGCCCTGAATCCGTCACCATGATTCCTGCATACAGACAACCTCGGTACACGCGCCCTTCACTGGCCAGGCCTTCCAAAGTAGGCTCTATGATTTCCGTACACACGCGATCCAGCAGTGCATCGTCCACCAGAGGAGCTGGTGCGTAGGCCCCCATCCCACCGGTATTGGGACCGGTATCGCCCTCCCCAATACGCTTGTGGTCCTGTGCAGGTGACAGGCACACATAGTCCTCCCCATCGGTAAATGCGAATACACTCGCTTCTTCGCCCTCCATACACTCCTCTATGACGACTTCAGCCCCAGCGTCGCCAAAATCCAGCGACTTCATCATCCGGTCCAGCGCGATTCTGGATTCGTCAAGGGTGCTGCAAACCATAGCGCCCTTGCCTGCGGCCAGTCCGCTCGCCTTTATTACAATGGGCACGCCCTGGGCCTGCACGTATGCCCAAGCTTCCTCATGCTGGACCGCATGAAACACCCTGAAGCCCGCGGTTGGAATCCCACGGCGAGCCATGAAATTCTTGGCAAACGCTTTACGGCCCTCAATCTCGGCGGCAACAGCCGAAGGACCCACGACCCGCAGGTGTGCAGACTCGAAGGCGTCGGCGATCCCGGCTACTAGTGGCACCTCTGGCCCGACCACGGTGAGGTCGATTGACTCTTCGCGTGCGAATGCGACTAGGGCCTCGATTTCGCCAGCGCCGATCGGTATGTTGTGCCCAATGACAGCCGTGCCTGCATTGCCTGGAGCAAAGTATAGCGTGGACCTGCCGCGCATAAGAGCCCACCCAAAGGCGTGCTCACGCCCCCCGCTGCCTACGACCAAAATCCGCATGACTCATTTTCTGGAATCGGTTATCGCAAATACCCAAGCAAGCGCTACGTCCACGCATAGTCCGATCGAAGCGTAGTCTTGCCACAGATTCACCGAGGTGCACAATAGACGATGCTGCAAGGTACAGCAATACCCGCTTGCAAAACGCCAGGCCTTGTTGCTGGAATTCCGGCTTGCTCGGCCTGAATATGGGTGGTCAGGGTGCCGCATGGTCAGAGGGTCCCGGAATCAACGAGCGCTATCGGCATCACTCGCCGCCGGCAGCAGCTGTATTCACGTGCGATTCAATTGTGCCGCACGCACTACCGATAGTCGCAGAGATCGCTCCAACATGGCTGATACCCAAGGGCATTGGGGTCGCTACTCGTTATCCGCCAGCTCCTTCAACTCTGCCAAGGCCACCAGCGCCTGAATGGGCGTCATGCTGTTCGGATCGAGCACACGCACTCTATCCGCCACTTGGCTGTCCGCACCCCAGGAAAACAATGTCATCTGAACTCCCGCGGCTTTCTTCACCTCCTTTGGCTTTGGCGCAGACACCACCGTCTCCTGCGCCGGCTGCCGTTCCAACTGCACAAGGATTTCCTTGGCCCGGTTCAACAACGAGTCTGGCAGGCCCGCCATGCGTGCGACCTCAAGTCCGTAGGAATGATCCGCTCCACCTGGCACCAGTTTCCTTAGAAACACCACCTTGCCTTCGTGTTCCTGCACCTGCACGCGGTAGTTGCGTACGCGAGAAAAACGCTCCGCAAGCTCGTTGAGCTCGTGAAAATGCGTAGCAAAAAGCGTGCGCGCCGCCACACGCGATTCCTCGTGCAGGTGCTCTACTAGAGCCCAAGCAATGGACAACCCGTCAAAGGTGCTTGTTCCGCGTCCTACCTCGTCAAGCAGGATGAGGGACCGCGGCGTCGCATTGTGCAAAATGTTGGCGGTCTCGTTCATCTCCACCAGGAATGTGCTTTCCCCGGCTACTAGGTTGTCCGAAGCGCCCACCCGCGTGAAGATGCGGTCCACTACGCCGACATGTGCACTCCGTGCCGGCACAAACGAACCGGCCTGAGCCAGCAGCACGATGAGACCGGTCTGGCGAAGCACGACGCTCTTGCCAGCCATGTTAGGGCCGGTGATCACGTAGATCTGGCCTTGCGCCGGGTCCAGCTCCACCGTGTTTGGGATAAACACTTCGACGGTCTGTTCTACCACTGGATGGCGTCCATCCTCGATGTGCAGGCGCAGCGAGTCATCAATGAGGGGTCGGCGAAAGTCATGATTGCTGGCCGCCTCGGCGAAGGCGCAGTAACAGTCAAGCGTCGCAAGTATTGCCGCGGTGCTCTGCAGTGCCGTAGCATCGCGCGCCACATCCGCCCTTAGTTCCATAAAGAGTTCGCGCTCCAGCTCGATCAGCTTGTCTTCAGCATTTAGGATCTGGTCCTCATATTCCTTCAGCTCAGGGGTAATGTATCGTTCGGCGCTGACCAGCGTCTGCTTGCGGATGTAGTTGGATGGGACCTTGTCCTTGTGGGCATTGGTGATTTCGAGGTAGTACCCGAAGACCCTGTTGTAGCCCACCTTGAGTGAGGGGATGCCCGTACGCTCGATCTCGGCCTTCTGCATCTTGGCCACGAAGTCCTTGCCCGAACGCGCAAGCGATCGCAGGTGGTCAAGCTCTTCATTGTAGCCGTCGCGGAAGACGTTACCCTCCCTCAAAGAGGTCGGTGGAATTCCTACGAGTGCACGCTGTATCAATCTACAGGTATTACTGCAAGGGTCAAGGTCCGAGCCTAATGCGCTTAGTATGTTAGAGGTATCGTCTTCAAGTAATACTTTAAGGTCCGGCAATCTCGCCAGAGAATGACCCAGCGCTCCCAGATCCCGTGGCGACGCCCGGCCAGTGCATACGCGCGCCACCACCCGCTCCATGTCGCAGATGGGCTGAAGTCCTTCCATCACCTTTTTGCGACGAGGCGTGTCGTCAAAGAGTGCCTCAACGGCATCCAGTCGTTTTTGAATCGCGTCGACCTCGCACAGCGGGGCTCCGAGCCAATGCCGAAGAAGTCGTGCGCCCATGGCTGTACATGTCTGATCCATTAGCTGGACTAACGGGCCATCCTGCCTCCCCTCCTGCGTGGAGGACACCAGCGAAAGGTTTGCCTTGGTCTGGGGATCAAGGCGCATGCTTCCACTGTCCACGCGTGACGCGATTCGCCTGATATGAGACAGGTGACCTTGCTGCGCTTCGCCCAAGTAGTGCAGCACTGCCCCTGCAGCAACCAAGCCGTGGCGGAGCGATTCCACGCCAAAGCCTTTCAGCGAGTGCGTACCAAAGTGGCGAAGCAACACGTCGCGAGAATAGTCACGCGTGAAGACCCAGTCCTCCTGCGGTGTTGTGACAAAGTCCTTGAAGCGAACAGACTCCAAGCGGCTCTTCAGGCGCTTATCGACTAAGATCTCGCTCGGAGCAACGGAATAGAGAAGGCTCTCAAGCTGTGCGGGGTCAGACTCAGTCACCACGAACTCTCCGGTGGAAACGTCCACATAGGCCACGCCGACAATAGTAGACTGCCGCCCTGCCTGTGCCCAGTGCACCGCAGCAAGGTAATTGACCTGTTTGGGACTAAGCAGGCTGTCGTGCAGCGAAACGCCCGGTGAAACGACCTCGACTACGCCGCGCTTGACAAGTTTGCGCGTCGTCTTGGGATCCTCAAGCTGCTCACAGATGGCTACGCGCAAGCCTGCCCGGACTAGCTTAGGCAGGTGTTTGTCGATTGCATGATGGGGGAATCCCGCCAAAGGCACCGAACTGGCTCGGCCGTTGGCACGCTTGGAAAGGACGATGCCCAATACGCTGCTCGCCGTGAGTGCATCTTCCGAGAAAGTCTCGTAGAAGTCTCCCATCCGAAACAGTAGCAACCGGTCCGGATACTGCGACTTGATCCGGTAGTATTGTTTCATGAGCGGGGTTTCGCCCCGCTGGATGCTCGTGGGTGGCATGCTTATGGGGTTAGCAGCCTGTCGACTACTTGCTGTGCTCGTTATATTAATTCATGGCACCGATAGTGTCCGGCCACTGGCGAATGGTCTCTCATCATCTATTCCGACCCTAAGTAGCAGCAACGGTTCCGCCCAGCCAAGCAGATAGTGCCTCCTGGAGTGAAGCCACCTGCGCCTTTTGGTCTGCCGCACATGCTAACGTATCGAGAAAGTGTTCGCCCCAGCCTGGATGGTCCATCTCGTCCCAGAGCACGGAGTGCCAGAGCATTACCGCGGCACCGCCGAATCGGCGGCATTGGGCCAGGATGTCATGTGTAGCTTGCTTGGCGGCCGCCAAGTCCAGCCCAAGGCGATTGAAAAGTGCAGATTCCATGACAGCAAGCGGCATTTCCCACACACGGGTAACCGTGTTGGCCGAGGTGTCAAATCTCAGAAAGGGCATGCAGGTGCCATTGCGAAATCCTTCATGTTCAGCAAAGCCCAATGTTGAATCGATTCTGTAGCCCACCCGCTCTTGAAGCCTTGGCGTGACGGGCGCTTCGTAGCGAAGGAAGTGCTGCCGGACGCTAAGCGGTGGATGCCCTGCCAGAGTCGCTACAGCCTCCCGCTCGGCCAACATGTACTCGATGTGCGTGTGCGCATGATAGCTCGGATGAACACCCAGCTCGAAGCCATCATCTACTAGAGTCGCTACGAACTTCCGCAAAAATGGGTGCTGCAGACTGTAGTGTACGTCCCGTGGCCCATGCGCTGCGGCCTTAAAAAAAAACGTTCCGGTGCCGTGATGCTTGATCGTTTGGTGGATGCGTGTCAGTGCGGATTGGTAGACATCGCCTGGCCGCACCGCATCACGCAGAAACTGCCCAAATCGCCGTACACGCGCAGACAGGTGCTCAGACCGCAGGTTGCGCACGAGGTATTCCACCACTTCGCGGTAGATCATGCCCTTGCGCCACTTAACCAGGTAGTCGACATCAATTGTAGGGCACAGGGCCCAGGTCGCCCCACCCCACTTGCGAGGGTTAGTAACCACACCATGCCGCCGGAGCTCCGACGCAAGGCGTGAGCGGTAGGCGTCAACCACAGGTCTAGCGGTTACGCCGAGCGTGCGCTGAAGCGACTCCCCATGCGGAAAGCGAGCATGGATATCCCGAAACGGCACTACGTGTTCCTGCCAGCCAGAGAGCCAAAAGAAGGTAGACGCCACCAGGTCATCGCTGCCTGGCTCCTCTCCGGCAAACAGGACAGGCCATGACTCGCCATCCCAGGTGCGCATGCAGGAGTCTCCCGAGCGGTATGGGGTGCCCGCCGCGAAATAGGCCTCTGCCTGCTGCGAAAAGGACAGGGATAGCACTCCCTTTCCCAGCGACAGGTCTTGCGGTCCATAGTAAAGGTCTCCTTCGCGCAGTTCGCTGTCGGCCACCCAGACAGGATCTATGCCTAAAGGCAACAGAAGCATGCGCAAGGCGTACGTTGCTTTTGGTGCATATTCCCGACCTACCGCTATGCAGCATCGGATACTCATTGTGATTCAGGGTCGGTATGATAAGCGCAGCTACGATGCGGGCTGCGGATAGCGTCTATCTTTCTGATCCCGTTCACGGCTTTATCAGCGTGCCGCGGGATGTCCTCTTGCCGCTTCTGCAGACGCCACACGTCCAGCGGCTGCGAAGGATACGCCAACTGGGGGTTGGTTTCCTGGTCTTCCCCGGTGCAGAGCATTCGCGCTTTACGCACGCCACCGGTGCCATGGCGCTCATGCAGGATGCGCTAGACATCCTGGAGGGCAAGGGCACCCCGATCTCCAAGGAAGAGCGGCAAGCAGCTATGGCCGCAGCACTCCTGCACGACATTGGGCATGCGCCGTTTTCGCATACGCTTGAGCTTCATTTGATCCAGGATACACCGCACGAGGCCATAAGTGGCATTCTTATCAAGTCAATCGCAGATAAGGTAGGTCCGCCATTGGATTTGGCACTGGCCATGTTTAACGGTTCGTACGAACGATCGTTTTTTCACGACTTGATCGCTAGTCAGCTCGACATGGACCGACTGGATTACTTGCGTCGTGATTCGCATCTCACCGGCGTGATTGAAGGACGCATCGGTCTCGAGCGCATATTGCACACCATGTGTGTACACCCGACATCTGGTGGTCCGGGTTCGCATGTCGCCGTGGAGTGGAAAGGCATCTACGCCGTCGAGAATATGCTTATCGCTCGCCACTTAATGTACTGGCAGGTCTACCTGCACAAGGCCGTGGTTGCGGGCGATCAGCTACTCTGTTCCGTTATCAAGCGAGCTCGCAAGTGGCTGGCGGAAGGAAACGACGATGCAATAGCTGGCATGACGCCGCCGCTACGGTTTTTCTTGGAGCGGACCATACACAAATCAGATCTGGCTGACAGGAGCGTCCTGAACACATTTCTTCGTTGTGACGACACCGACGTAGTAGGCAGTCTGAAGGCGTGGGCCAGCAGCCCGGACAAGATTCTGGCCGACCTCGCCCAACGCTTTCTTCAGCGCGACATGTTTCGGTGTACGTTTCTTGATGTCGAACCACCAGAGTGCAAAATGGGCGGATGGAAAGAACGCATTGCGGACTTATTGTGTGTCAAGGGTCTATCGACTCCGCCTTGTGCCATTGAAGACGCCACCTACTACCTGACGAAAGGCCGTGCGCGCCATGCAGCATATGCGCGCTCAGAAGGGCCAATCCGAGTTGTGAACAAAAGTGGCGAGCTATGTGAGCTCTCGGGCATAGCCGATACACCTGCTATAGAGGCACTGACCAACTTCGTCGAAAAGGTCTTCGTCTGTTATCCCAAGGAGATTGACTTAGCGGTCTAGCGGAACTGCACGATGCCCCTGTGGGCTGTGTGGCACCTTTGCGTGATCAGTCGGCGGAAACTCACGAGGAGCGTGCGTTGCCCCGTACCGCGGTATCGCATCACACATGCCTCCATGGATTGCGCCGAAATGTCATCGGTAATAGACCATGCTGCGGCAAGACCACCCCTGTGGGTGGCATGATCAACGGCTTCCTGGTCCTACCGACGCGATTTGGCATGTTGGTTGGAATAGGCGCTGCGCCCTAAAGTATGAAGCAGTATACGGACGCCCGCACTATTCACCGTCGTAGCCAAATCAAAATAGGCGACCTTGCAAGCCAACCGGATGCCTTGCTTGCTGGGTAGTACGTCTATCGGTCCTGAATTCGTCCTGCATGTGGCTGAGGGGAATTTCGCCCTCGGGTAGCCATTTGCCTCCAATTTCGACGATCGAGCCTTTTGCAAAAATAGGTTGCGAGCGCGAAACCGGGCGTAGAAAGTTAGGGCGTGGGTGAGAATAATGCGGATTAAGTGCGTCGTGAGTCGTATACTTGAACACGTGAGAATCATAAATGTATACAATAAACGTGCAGATGCGATTGCGATCAGAGTTGTCCAGGTACTGGTCCACATTCCAGCTCAGATTGTTTCCATTGCTGGAGCTCACTATTGGCGAGCTCAGTGAACAGCACAGACGATTCGTTTCTGTGGTGGAATTAGTGCGCGTGGAGGAGCTGTTGTCGGGGTGCGAGTCCAAGGGTCCAGGCCGTCCGAAGGCGAACCGGGCTGCGCTGGCGCGGGCTTTTTTGGCTAAGTCCGTCTTCGATATCCCGACCACGCGGGCGTTGGTGGAGCGACTAAAGAGCGATCCGGTACTGCACCAGCTATGCGGCTGGGAGTGGTCGTAGATGGTACCGAGCGAATCGTCGTTTTCGCGGGCGTTCGCGGAATTTGCCAACAGTGACCTGCCGGGGCGGCTGCACGCAGTGCTGCTGGAGTGCGCGCTGGAGGATCATCTGGCCGGGCACGTTTCGCGGGACGCGACCGCGATTTCGGCACGCGAGAAGCCGAAGCGGTCTGTGCCCAAGGCCAACGACGGCAAACAACCGAAAACCCCTACCCGCCTGCAGCGTCAACGCTCCATGGAGCTGGATGATATGCTGGAAGAACTGCCGAAGGACTGCAATGTCGGGACCAAACGCAATTCGAAGGGTCACGGGCACTGCTGGGTCGGCTTCAAGCTGCACTTGGATGTGATTGACGGGGGGATTCCGATCAGCGCTGCGCTAACATCGGCTTCGGTCCATGACAGCCAGGTGGCGATCCCGCTGGCAGTGATGACGGCCGCTCGGGTACAAAGTCTGTACGACTTGATGGACAGTGCGTACGATGCTAAGGAAATCCGAGAGCATAGCAGATCGCTGGGGCATGTGCCGATCATTGATATCAACCCGCGTGGCAATGAGGAGCTGAAGCGCGAGGCGCGGGCGCAACGCAGCATCGGACACGTTACGCCAGAGAGGAGACGTTTCAGAGAGCGCTCGACGGTGGAGCGGGTCAATGGACGACTCAAAGACGAGTTCGGCGGACGGTATGTGCGGGTACGCGGGCATAGCAAGGTCTACTGCCACCTGATGTTCGGCATCCTGGCGCTGACCGTCGACCAGTTGATGCGCCTGGTGCTCTAAGCGCACCCGTACCCTCACGTAGGGCCCGTCTCGCCATCAGCGCGGGCCGGGTCAGCTATGCCGTGTCATGCCTCCCTGCGCAGTTCGTCACCCCCATTCGAGCAAGACTTCCGCAATGCAAAGGTCGAACAAGTTGATACGTGCAGAATCACACTGGCTTGACGAAGCTCCTACTCCCAAATCAAGGGCTGAAGTGAATTGTGCAAAAGGCTCTGCCTGTAACGGGCTTCCAATGACATTCGTAGCAGGTTGCCGGCGAATACGGCGAGGGATCGCACAAATTCAAGTTGGGAATTGGAGAGTTGCTGTGGAGGTGGACCCTAGTCTCCACCATTCCTTTCCAATCATATGAACCCCTCACAGCCTGTTTTGGGGAGCACTGAGGCACCTTTAGACGCCCAGATCAATCCCTCCGGTGACTCGCGACGGCTTCTGATGAAGCTCTGCACGCACATACTGCAACAATTGACCACCGACTGGCCCATTCCGGCAGCGCAGCAGCAGCCGGCGCCACCGCCCGTAGTGATCAAGGCTTCTGCTGCGGCCCAGGACACAAAGCCGGACTCGGCGCAGTTGAATGAAGCGTGGCAGCTGTTGCATTCGCGCAGTCTGCAAGACGACCCGATCGTTGCGATCTGGCTGCGCGGGCTGTGCCCACGCGGCGTTAGCATCGTTCTTGGAGCGGGTCTGACCATCACGGGCTATCGCCGCATACTTGGCCTTGTAGCGTGCTACCCTGAAAACGTCTCTGCTCTTACGTCCTTTGTGCAGTCGCTGTCCGATCGTGGTCTTTCGGCCGCCGATGGGCTGCTCTGTGTGCTGCCCAGCAGTTCGGGACTTCAATCGGCGGTGCGCCAGGTGTTCGGCGCCAAGGTCGCTATACAGCGCTGTCTCAATTCGCTGTTGGATCAAGTCACCTGTGGTCTTCCGGAAGACCTTGTTCCTGTGTATCGCAATCGCCTCCGCCAGGCATGGAATGGGTTCGATGCCCGGGAAGCTGAACGCGCACTCACCCGTATTCACCAGGACTTGACGCGTGTCAATCGGTCCGCAGCGAAGGTTTTATGGGAGGGCCTGGAGCAATCTCTGACGATTCAACGCACGGGCATGCTGCTCAAGCTCGACCGGGGGCTACGCGTGATGCGCTTCATGGATGCCATCAGTCGCAGGTTGCAGACCCCGGCCAGCGCCGTTTTCCAGCAACGCGAACAGATGGCACTGGCACTGTTGGAACACGAGGCTCAGCTGCGCCGTGTGGCCCATGCGGCCTATCTGCCACAACTTCGTGAGAGTCTCATCAACCTTAACGCCGTCTGATGCCCCATACCCCTATGCTGGATCAATCACTCATCGAGGACTTTCGGGGGCTTGCGCAAAGGAACTTCATCGGCCTGGCCAGCTGCCTTGGATGTCTTGATCATCTTCTTACCAAGATGGCCACATGGGTCATGGAAGCCGAGGCCCACTTCATATGCGGCGCACGTGGGAAGCACCATAAGACCGGCTTTCAGCGCTGGGGGGCGAATCCGGGTTCCATCCGCGTCGGTTTGGAGCGCATTGCGGTCCGCGTTCCGCGCGTGCGGAATGTACGAACCCGAAAGGAGCGTCCTCTGCAAACGTACCGCCTCTTGCGCGAGCGTGGGCTTATGGACCGGGAAAGCGTGACACGAGGGTTGCTGTGTGGACTCTCGCGGCGCAATTACAGGCAGGCGGCCCAAGTCTTCACCGATAGTCTGGGGTTGAGTGCCAGCAGCATTGGCAACGCCTTCATTACGCAGACGGCAGCGCTACTGAAGGCATTTGAGACGCGCCGATTCGATCAGCACACCTTTGCGGTGCTCCTGCTTGATGGCAAGTATTTGGCTGGTATGCAGATGATCGTAGCGATGGGCATCACGACCGAGGGCGAGAAGGTCGTACTGGGCTTTGCGGAAAGCCGTACCGAGAACAGTGCGCAGGTGGAGTCGCTGCTGCAGGATCTGTTGCGTCGGGGCTTCACCCATACCGACAAGCTGTTGGTACAGGTGGACGGCAGCCGCGGGCTTCGCAAGGGAATCAGTGCGGTGTTTGGGGATGCGGTCGTATTCCAGCGCTGCCAATGGCACAAGCGTACCAATGTGACGCGTCACATCAAGAGCGAGCCAGCGGCCACGCAAATGAAGCGTCGGCTTCAGGCGGCTTGGGAACTGCCCACGTACGCAGAGGCACGGGCGGCGCTTGTGTCGCTGCATGAAGCGCTGCAGCGGTCGTGCCCGAAAGCCGCACGCAGTCTGGAGGAGGGTATGGAGGATACGCTGGCGCTTCACCGGTTGGGGGTGCGGAACCAGGCTGTCAGAGACAGTCTGAAGACGACAAACATCATCGAGAACCTCAACAGCATTATTGCGAACCGATCACGGAACGTGAAGCGCTGGGGATCATCGGGGATGCGTCAGCGCTGGTGCGGGGCGATATTCATGCAGTACGAGTCGAATCTGAAGCCGATACGCCGGGAGGACATGAAGGAGCTGACCCAGGTCCTGACCACCTCCGGGGGTCAATGGGTTAGTGGGGATTCGGTCTGCCAGCCCCAAGGGGCTGCAAAGGCAACACCTGCCGCTGGATGCCCCCGCGCAGTAGTGCGCTGCTGACGCTGGCATAACGCAAAACCCGCAGCTGCCTGGACGCTCTGAGGCGCTGCACCCTGCCAAGATCGCCGCTTACGCGTGCGATCAGAGGATCCCTGCGGGATATCGTGCCCGGAAAGTCACTCCACGAGCCTGCCTACGCCCGAAAATCCGCGTGTGAGCACGCAATTGGGCCCACATAGGCATGCACCGTCCCATTTGCACCCACACTCTCGACCCGAAGCCCAATCCATTGCCAAAAGATATCTACTTTGAGGGCCCATCTCGGCAGAAGCTGCCGAAACCCAACTTAAAAATGTGCAATCCCACTAATTCGTCCTGTACCGGCCACTGCAGTCCATTGGCTACCACTTAGTTCGGTGGGCCATGCGGAAGTACAAACGCTTTCGCAGGCAGTGGCGCCGTGCATCCTGGCGGATAACCGATTGGGCTCACAGAGATCCGACGCTATTCGCGCACTTTGCCCTTGCTGTACGGTGGTCCGACTTTAACCCGCATCGCTCACCAAGCTCTTGAATCGCCATAGTTTGAGGCATCTGTAGCCAATGGGTCACGATCTGGACATGCGAAGGCCGATTCCCGCCTTCCGGAGCATTTAGTTGGCGGCAGTAAGCGCTGTTTTGGGCACGCTTCGAGCGGGAATCAGCCCTTTTGTTCGTGCACCGGTGCTTCTTGGATACACGTATCCAGCAACCACCATGTGGCACCTGTCAATCTCTGGAACAAGTCGGGTCAGGAAGTGCCTATGAAGGTGAGGCGCGCGCGCCGACCGTGGTGGCGTGCACAGCGCCGCGCAGGTTGCTTAGCACGCGCGCGAACAGTTGCTGCCACGGATACGCCTTGGGAAAGAACAGGCGGACTCGGCGCACGCTTACCACGACCAGTGCGGCGATCTTCAGCAGCCGCACTCGGGTGGTAGAGCACTGCGCCTTAGCCATCGCTGTGCCCTGCAAGCCTACGGTCTTGATGATGGTCATCAGGATGTTGGCGACCGTAGAGAAGTACAGGCGCAGCTGGTTGCTCTCCATCATGGACGTAGAGGTGCGGTCAGCGAACAGGGTCTGCTGCTGCTCCTTGAGCCGGTTCTCCATGTCTCCTCGCGCACAGTACAAATCCTCGTATAGCGTGCGCGCGTCGTACGCGTCCTCGCTGAAATTGGTGACCACGAATCGTGCGTTGTAGCCGCGCGGTCCAGGCAGCCATTCCGCCTTGGCTATCACGCGCCGCGCACAGCTCCAGCTGTCCTTTGTTCGGTACTCGAAGCTGCGGAAGCGCCGCGAAGGCTGCCCGCTGGCCTCGCAGGTGGCCTGACTCTGCTCCATAGCCTCCTCAATGATGCGCTTCAGCCGTTCATTGCGCGGCATACCAACGATGTAGTGCAGGCCCTGCGCTTCGCACCATGCCATGATATCATCGCGGCAGAATCCTGCATCTGCACGAATCCAGATGGGCACCTGCGGCCACCGCGCACGGATACGCGCTACCACGGGCGCTAACTCCTCTATCGTGCCCGCTGATGCGTCAA
Source organism: Rhodothermales bacterium (assembly GCA_965262785.1). Classification (GTDB taxonomy): domain Bacteria; phylum Bacteroidota; class Rhodothermia; order Rhodothermales; family Bin80. Next base: position 2,737,003 of record OZ253559.1, on the reverse strand, counting down.
TGTTGGAGGGGCGCAAACGAGCGGTCAACACATGCTTGCCGCTAACGATGTACAGCGGTAAGTAGCAATAGTGGCCATAGTAACCATGAAAGAAGCGCCCCTCCTGCTGGCCGTGTATCGCGTCATCGGTAGCATCGAGATCCAACACGATATGCTCTGGTTCTTCGCCCGTGATATCGGTGAACAAGTCCGCGAGCATGGCATCGATCTTTTCAGGGTCCACTACGATGCGCTTGTACCTGTGCAATACGGCCGCTTCTTTCGAGCCGAGCTCCAGTCGGTTCAGTGTGCTGGAACTCGCCAGCGGATGTCCCTGGTCGCGTTCCCGTGCCCGGTGCGCACCTGTTACATCCTCGCAGCCCACGCCCATGGCCAACACGGGATCGTCCCGCAGGCGGTCATGGTCGTTCACGTCTTCGTGGCCCAAGCATATCGCGTAGATTCGTTGCCTGAGCATCGCCTCCCCGGTGTGCTCGACCCTGCTGGGATCACGGTGGTCGGTGAAGCAGGCGGCCAAGCGGCCAATGACGTCGAACATCCGGTCGGCCTCCCGTAGCAGGAGCACACCTGCGTCCGAGGATATAGGGCCGCCGTCGAACTTTCCGACCACTTTACGCCGTCCCAAGTCCTCGAAACGAAGCGCTTCAGTATGACAGTCTGTTTTGTTCACTCGCAGTGCACTGGATGGTTATAACTGGTGGTATATCATACACTTACGTGGGGCTTTAGGTTCCAATTCTTGGCACCCTGGTGATTTATCCGGGTTAGCCGCTGAATACGGTCCTTATCGAAGCTGAACCGAACCGGCGTACGACGCCACCTCGGCCCATCTTTGATGACAGGGGACGGACGCTCCACGGAAAGAAACTTGAGAGCCTTTTTGATCTGACCGCCCCGCATATTCAAGTTTTCTCCGATGCCTCCAACGGAAAGTCCATCGTGTCGTGCCAGAAGGGCGAGTACCTGATTGACTTCTTGCTCCGACGGAAACGCGTTAACGCGAAAGTATTCGACAATGTCTGAATCCTCCTTGCCGGACAGGAGAACGCCCGAAGCGCGATCCATCGCACGGCCCGCGCGTCCTACTTGCTGATAGTACGCCACCACAGAGCCTGGTGCCTGGTAGTGCACGACGAATCCAACATCCGGCTTGTCGTACCCCATCCCCAACGCGGTCGTTGCGACGAGAACCTTGATCTCATTGTCCAGCAGAAGGCCCTCCAAATGGAGCCGATAATCGCTGCTGTTCGAAAAATCCTCGGCCTGTACTCCCGAATAGTAGGCCCGTGCATCAATCCCGCAACGGTTGAGCCAGCCTGCAACAGTGTCTGCGTCACGCTTCGTGAGCACGTACACGATACCCGTGCCGGGAAGATTCGGAACGTGCTCGGCCATCCAAGCCAGCCTAAAGGCCTGATCAGGAAGCACAACTGCTTGGAGCTCCAGGCTGTCACGCGTCAGCCCCCCTCGCTGAATGCGAATGTCGCCCAACTGCTGCGCTATGTCGTCAACTACCCGATCGTTTGCCGTTGCCGTAGTGCCAAGCACAGGCATGTTGGGTGGCATCTGATTCAGCACATTGACGATCCGCCGATAGTCCGGCCGGAAATCGTGGCCCCAATCGGAAATGCAATGCGCCTCGTCGATCACCACCAAACCGATCTTTTCTGCAACAAACCGTAGGACATTCTGCACAAACGACTGGTTCGACAGGCGCTCCGGCGAAATCCACAACATATCTATGTGCCCCCGTCGTACTTGGCGCCCAATTGCTTCCCAGTCATCCGGGTTGGTGGAGTTGATGGTGTCGGCCCGCAGCCCGATTCTTTCTGCGGCTGCAACCTGATTCCTCATGAGTGCGAGCAGCGGCGAGATGACAAGCGAAGGGCCGTACCCGCGATCACGCAGCATGTGCGTGGCCAGAAAGTAGACCATGCTTTTTCCCCAGCCCGTTCGCTCCACCACCAATAGCCGGCGCTTATGGCTCACCAGCATGTCGATGGCTTCCCATTGGCCGTCACGAAAACGCGCAGCCGGATTTCCCACCGCCTGCTGCAGCAGCCGCTCTGCATGCCCGTACGCGAACTGGGCGTATTGGCCTTTCTTTTCCATTTCACTGCTTAGCTGCACAAGGGCAAATTGGAAATTCTGGGGCGCTGCGGCAAATCAGCCAATCATGATGGTCATCGATGTACGTGCACGCGCATGGCAGTGCGCTGGCAAGGGGAGAACTGAGCGTGGGTTGGCGCCATGGTGCCGGTGGCATGCAGCGCCTGCTCAGTAGTGTGGTGAAGCAATATAACCCGCCACAAGGATCGCCTGAGCCTTACCGGTGCTTCCAATCGAAGCAGCAGCGAGTCCGCAAGCCGAATCCGAGAACCCCTGTTCTATCCGACGTGAATGGCATTCATAGCCACCTCGTGACCGTAGCACTGCAGTCCAGCCCATCCGACGCGTCACCAACGGCAACGAGATCGGTTCCATCCCCGCTCATAGATTTTAGTGGAGAGCGGAACGGCAGAAATCCGCGCATTTCTGCATCTCCTCCATGACCGTAGAACCTTCAGGAATTTCGTACTCCAGCTCAATCATGGCGGTAATGGGATAGCCTTCGTCGCGCAAGAGGCGGAGCACCTCTCCTATCGGCGTATCTCCAGAGCCCCAAGGCGTGTTGTCCTGGCCGTTTTCGGGGCTGCGGCGGTCCTTGAGATGCAGATGCGTAATGCGGTCGTGGTACTTCCTGATGACCGGTATTGGTGAAGTACCGAGGCCGGCTACGTAGTGGCCTATGTCCAGGTTGAGCATGTTGTTCGGCGAAAATGACAAGGGTATGTCCCAGCTGAACCCCTCATTGGCAACCTGGACATGGTTGTGCATGCCCGTCAGCAGGCCGTGCTTGGTGGCGAACGGTCCCATGCGCTCCGCAGCCTCATTGGAGATCTCAAAAGAGATGCCCCGCGCCCCGACGGCCTTGGCAGCACTGAACGCGTAGTCGATCTCTGCATCGGTCCAGCGTGGCTGGCCCAACTTCAGGATGTCAATGTCGACGCCCCCGTCCCGGTACATTTTGCCCAGCTCCGTAAACCGATCCATTGATGCTTTCTGGCGCCACCCTCTCATCTCCTCTCCGTGTGCCCTGCGCGCTGCTGCCATCTCGCTGCGTTCTTCCGGGCTCATGTCGCGGAAGTTCCTGGGCATCGTCGGCCCAGCTGGTGCGCCGGCAAACACCTCGGCAGGGCCACCCATGAGCTCAATGGATGGTAGTTCCAGCCTCTGCATGTAGTCCAGAATGTCTTCGGCGCTACCGGGAATCTGCCGAAAACTGTACGAGATCGCCCCAATCACCACCTTGCGGCGTCTGGCAAACAGTGGAGCGCTCCTGAGAGGCAAGAAGGCAGAAGTAGTGACTGCGCCTGCAGTCCTAAGAAACTGGCGGCGGGAAAAACCAGGTCGTAAAGGCGTGCTCATCGCATTGGGCAAGGAAAGTTCACTCCATAAGATAGTACAGCGCGGGCAACCAGCGTAGCTGGCCGCCAAAATCAAGCCCGTAACCAACCACAAACTGTGGGCCACACAAAAAACCTACGTGGTCTACAGTAATCGTAGAATCGCGCGTCTTCAGAAGTGAAACAACCGTGATGGAAGCCGCCTGGCGGCGCACCAGCTCTGCGCGGACGTGCGTGATGGTCCGTCCGCTATCTATGATGTCCTCCACCGCTACCACATGCCGGCCCTGGACACTCACTGCCAAGGGCCACAGCTCCTTTACATGCCCGCTACTCTTCGTCCCGGTTCCATATGACTTGAGACGCCAGAATTCCACCTCGCAATCAAAGCTCAGGGTGCGGACCAGATCAGCAAGGAACACGAAAGCACCATCAAGGAGGCCGATGATAAGCGGGTTACGACCTTGGTGCGTGACGGACAACGCCCTGCCGAGTTCGTGAATGCGCATCTGAATGCTGTCAGGATCCTTGAATAGCCGAAGGCCAGAAGCAAGAGTGGACGTCATGCGAGCGGTGACCGGTTAATTGGCGAATGGCGGTAGAGCCTCGCACCCACATTGCCAGTCGGGTGTCTTTTTACCGCACAGCTACAGCAGAGCAAGCCTGGCGAACCGAAGCGTGCCTTTTCGTACCCTGAAAAGTTCGGAGATCCGGACGCCAACCAACCATACAATGTCCTTGCCACTGCAAACTACGTGGGCCCGGGTGCGCATGTCAACGCGGACCTTGGCATCGGTCAGCACGTCGCTTACCTTCTTGGTATGCGCCATGCCCAGCGGCACCATGCGGTCTCCCGCTCGCCAGCGGCGCACCATCAGCGGAAATTCCAAGCGGTCGCCGTCCACATACGCCACCTTCGGTGATTCTTCCTCCAGGCTCTCCGGGCACAGAGTCGATACTGTTATCTCTACCCTGCCCCCATCTATAGCTACGCACTCTCCTGCGCGCAAGGCAACAAGTTCATTGGTACTTGGCGCCGGGTGGTGTTCGAACAACAGAGACTCGCGGCCACGCCAAACGGCTCCCGCACCGCAAGTGACACGTCGTCCCGGCTGCGAGGACATCAGAGACACTACGTGGTCTACGATGGAGGCCGGCGCACCTGGCAGCCAGCACCTGGCAGCTTCCAAAATAACACGACGCTGCCACACGGGGGGCAAATCTGTGAGCACATCCAAGTCGAGTTGGCGCTCTCCTGCGGCGCGTTTAAACGTTTCCCGGAGTGTGGGTAAGAACGCCGCGTCAAGGTATTCGCGTATTAAGCCAGCACTGTAGGCAATTCTGCTGCCTGCACCCGGTCCAGCCAACTCCTGCAGAACAGGCCACAGGCGCCGGCGAAGCGCCCCGCGCAGGTATTTCGGGTCCGCGTTGGACGTGTCCTCGCGCCAAGAGAGACCTGCAACGCGTGCATAACTGGCAACGGCCGTGCGGCTTTGGTTCAAGAGTGGGCGTACCAGCGTCGCACTCCCCAGCGCGCGCATGATTGGCATCCCGGCAAGGCCTTCGGGGCCTGAGCCTCGCAACAGGTGAATCAGAACGGTTTCCGCCTGATCATTGGCATGGTGTCCCACGGCTACGAAATCCAGCCGCAAGAGCTTGGCAAACTCGGCAAACACCTCATATCTCATGTCGCGCGCCGCCATTTGAATCGACACGCGATTCTGGCGCGCATAGCCTGCCGCGTCCATGTGCCTAACGTGGCAAGACAGGCCGTGATCTTTGCAGAGATTCCGCACAAAACGCTCGTCCATTTCTGAGTCGTCTCCCCGCAGGGCAAAGTTGATGTGCGCCACCTCCACCGCGTACCCAAGCTTGCATAGTGCATCCAATAGCACAGTCGAATCCATGCCGCCGCTCACTCCAACCAGCACGCCCGCACCGGCCGGCATGAGCTTCCTGCTCATAATCTGCTGCTGGACGCTCTGGAGGAACATGGGCTCAGCCACCTACAAAGGCGCCTTGCTAAAGCGGCGCTTAAGCTCATCCTTGGAAATTCTGATCAGCACAGGGCGTCCCCCGGGCGCCGTATACGGATCTTGGCACTGAAACAGCTCATCAATGAGTGCCCTCATCTCCTCCGGATTCATGATCGTCCCTGCTCTGATGGCCCCGCGCCGAGCGACGCTCCGGGCAAGGTTGTCTCGCGGGTCGATTTGCAACTGGTCCGCATTGTTCTTGTACTCTGCAATCACATCGCGCAAGAGATGCTTTTCCATGCCCGGGTGCAGGCCCTGGGGAATGCCGCGCACCACGACCGTGCGCCCGCTGTATTTGTCAACGTTAAAGCCAGATGCCACCAAAAGCGGTGTCAACTCTTCGAACAGAGCCATGTCCCGCGTATCAAGGTCGATTGGCTCCGTGAATAACAGCTGCTGTGATAGTCCCAAGCCGCCCTTGATATTGGCGAGTGCCTGCTCATACAGGATGCGCTCATGGGCTGCCCTCTGGTCGAGAATCATCAACCCCGTACGCAATGCCGTGCAGATATACTGGTTGTGTAGCTGCCAGATTTGCGGGACGGATTCGGTCGGTTCGGCTACGGTCGACTTAGCGGCACCGGTGGGTGCGTACAGCGTGTTAGAAAGCTGCTCGGCGGATTGGTGAGATCGCTGCTTGCCGGACGATGGCTGCTGCACGGTCCTGGATCGCTCTGGGCCGCTCTCATTCCCCAAACTCAGCGTTGCCAGCTTGGACGGATTGAATTGAGGCACGAGGTCCGCGCTTCCCAGCGCTTTGCGCACTACCGCGCGCAGGAACCCATAGACATCCCGGTCATTGTCGAAGCGCACCTCCGTTTTGGCGGGATGAACGTTAACATCCACATGTTTGGGGTCCAGGGACAGAAACAGCACATAGAATGGATACCGCTTGGTCGAAACCATCCCTTCGTATGCCGACATCACCGCGTGCCGCAGCGAGGGGCTTCGCACGATGCGGCCATTGACATAGAGAAACCGCTCGTTCCTGCTGCGACGCATCTGTTCAGCGCTGCATAGGAGGCCGTAGGCTGAGATGTAGCTGGTGCTTTCGCGGACGACGATGAGTCGCTCAGCGTAGTCGCTGCCGAAAATCTGGCCGATCCGCACGCGCAGCCCGGCGGTTGCGTCATCTTCTTGACAAGGGGCTAGGCGATAGATCTCAGCGTTTGCACGCTTGAGCGAAAACGCCATCTGCGGGTTTGCTAGGGCCTGCGCCAAAAAGACGTCGCTGATATGAGAAAATTCCGTGGCAGGCGACTTCAGAAAAGCGCGGCGCGCCGGGACATTGTAAAACAGGTTGCGCACGTCAATGGCGGTACCTGCTGTAGCCGCGCACGGCTCCGACGCTAGAATCTCTCCCCCGTGAATCCGCACCATGTGCCCTTCGGTGTCCGCCGGCCGCCGCGTCCTCAGCGTGACCTGCGAGACGGCGGCAATCGAGGCCAGCGCCTCCCCACGGAATCCCAGAGTCCAGATCTGATCCAGCTCCTCTGCTGACCGAATCTTGCTGGTTGCGTGGCGTGCAAAGCACTGTACGGCATCCTTGGGACCCATGCCTATGCCGTTGTCACGTACAGAGATCTGGAGGCTTCCCGACTGCTTGACCTCAACGCTGACACCCTGGGCACCTGCATCAACGGCGTTTTCCAAAAGCTCCTTGAGCACCGAAGCAGGGCGTGCCACAACTTCGCCGGCCGCGATCTTGTTGGCCAGCGAAGTTGGCATCACATGAATGCGCGGAGCGCTCTCGCCTCGTTCGTGTGCCATCACCAAGGGCTGGCCGGGCGGCCTGCGCTACCCGCCGAGCGCGTTGTAGATGTAAAAGGCAAAAAAGAGCAATGCCGCGAGATAAATAAGCGCCAGCGGACTACGCCGGCGTCGGGCACGGCTCTGAATCCGCATGCGGCGCTTGAGGCTTTCATCACGCGAGGGATCGTAGTACCGCGGCTCGTATGAATAGGCGCGCGGCTTGACCTTTCTTCTGCTTTGAAAAAGTGCCATAGCCTTTTACCTCAGCGATAGATTACAATTCACTTGGGGCTTCGTTCCACCTTCAGAGAGGGTGGCGGCAAGGCCCAGCAGCGAAGGGCCAACGCCGCCGGGGAAGCTATCCGCCCGCTCCGATGACCCACATGAAGAGGTAGGCGAGAGGCGCTGCGACAATCATGCCATCAAAGCGATCCAGGACGCCCCCGTGTCCAGGAAGCAGGTTCCCGGAGTCGCTTAGCTGGACTGCGCGCTTGAATCGGCTCTCCGCCAGATCGCCCGAGGCACTCGCGACACCGCAAATCATGGCCAGCACCAGGACCGGAACCAGGCCCAGCGGCACTGCAAACGTATAGAAAATGGCTGCCCCCACAACAAGGGGTCCAACGATACCCGCGATGTAGCCTTCCCAGGTCTTGTTGGGTGAAGTTATTGGCGCGAGCTTGTGCCGTCCCCACAGTCTGCCTGCCACATATGCGCAGACGTCTGCGACCCACACCAGCACAAATACGGTGACGACCAGCAAAAACCCCTCGTTCATGGCGCGCAGGTACAGTAAGAAACTCAATAGCGCCGCCGGATATAGCGCCCCCGAAATCGTAGCACAGAACGAATGCACCACCGCGCCACGCTTTGAAAACGGCATCCACACCAGGAGCAGCACCAGGGGTACCATCGCCAAACGGACGCTACCAGGCAAGAGGGGGTGCAGGGCTAGCAGAATGCCAATGGAGAGGCCTGTAAAGCGCCAAGGTATCAGGCCCGCACGGCGCAGGAGGCCATACCATTCCCACTGACCCAAAATTGCAGTCAAGAGCACAACCCCGCCAAAATACCATCCGCCAAGCCACGCACTGCCTATCAGCAGCGCCGCGCCGATCGCAGCGGTGATCGTGCGTCTAAGCAGGTTGGATCTGAGCCAGTTCATGCCAGGGCGGTGCACCCAGCGCTAGTTTAAAGCAACCGTGGCTATGCCAGGCCCTCGCTCAAAGCGAGCGCTTCAAGTTCGTCTTCACTCATGGGCGGCTCGCTCAGCAGAGCTTCTGCGGCTTCTCGGAATGCATCGGGAACGAGCACGCGTACCTTCGCTAGATACCCATGGCACAGATTCCACGCGTGATCCCGCTGGCTTAGCAGTACCACGGGGATTTCCGCGTCCACCAGGCGGCCCTTTGCGAGCTCCGATTCATAGTCGGTGCCAGAGGAAAACACTATGCTCCATCCCGGGCGCTTCATAATATCAAGTAGTTCCTCGTCGCTGGAGCAGTATGATAACGCCAGCGAAGATGATTGTACCTAAACCTACGACATACCAAGGTATTGCGGACGCTTCCATTGTGTTCAAATCCACGTTCATCCCGCTCTCAGCGGCCCTGCTGAAGATGAGTGCAATGGCGTTGTTGGCAAAGTGGACGATGATGGGCACCCACAGGCTGCCTGTGCGCCAAACCAGGTAGGCCAGGTATATGCCCACGAACATCAGTGGCAGCGCCTGCGTCAGACGCAGATGAAATAGCGCAAACACGACTCCAGTCACCACGATGCCTACTGCTGCACCCCATGTGCGCTCAAAGTTACGCTGCACCAACCCCCTGAAAAACACTTCTTCAAACAACGCGGGCGTCAGTGCCACCAATATGAGGTTCAAGGCAAGGCTTCCCTCCCCGGAGAGTGCGACTTCCAGCAGCGCAAGCTGCTCTTCTTCCAGGATCCTGATAAACTCTGGAAGCGGTACGCTTTCGTTGAGCTCCCCGAGCCACATGATGGTGGGTATTATCGCCAGCAGTCCCAGCAGCGCCAAGCACGTTGCGGGCAGGTCCAAGGACCGTACACGCAACAGCGACCACGGACGCGTAGTCTGTAAGCGCGCGACAAGGATCGCAAGCAGTCCCAAGCCCAAGGCCAGCCCTATGGCATTGCCGGCAAAAACAATCGTAGCGTGCTCGGCAAGAAGCTCGGCTCCGCCCATCGCGGCTTCCATCGGCGACGCGCCGCGAGCCACCAGCAATACAAGGAGCGCTACACTCCCGACCGCCATATAGGCAAGGAATCCAGCTACGAGCGCCGCGAAAGCTACCAGCGCCGGATGCCACCGTGCCAGCGGCCCGTCTTCCAATAAGCCGTTCTCCATGGCAGGGCTGCCTGCAGGCTGATGGATCTAAGTGGGCTTCAACCCGTTTCCCCCTGGCACCTGCGCCCGTAGCTCAGCTGGATAGAGCGTCTGCCTCCGGAGCAGAAGGTCAGAGGTTCGAATCCTCTCGGGCGTACGTCCTCTACGCTGGTGCAGCGTCTATCTGATTCTCCGTTGCGGCTACGAGGGTGGCAACTGTTGCATCTCCCGTGACGTTGCAAACCGTGCGGCACATGTCCAGGATGCGGTCGACTCCGAGGATCAGCGCAATCCCTGCAGCAGGCACACCCACGGACTGGAGGATGATGACCAGCATGATGATGCCTGCACTGGGAACCGCCGCAGTTCCAATCGACGCTAGGACTGCAAGTAGAATAATCTCCAGCTGCGCACCAAGGCCAAGCGCGATGCCCAGCGCCTGCGCAATAAATACCGCTGCAACTGCCTGGTAGAGCGCCGTTCCGTCCATGTTGATGGTGGCGCCCAGCGGTAAAACAAAGGAAGAGACCTCTTCCGAAACCCCTAGATTCTTTTCGGTCATCTCCATCGTAACCGGCAGCGTAGCCCCGCTGGATGAAGTGGAAAACGCTACCAGCTGCGCCGGTGCCAAACCCATAAAGAAGCGCTTCAGCGTCATCGGCGTAAAGAACTTCAGAATCGCCGTGTAGGTGATGCCAACGTGAATGATCAGCCCCAGCACTACCACAACCATGTAGAACCCTAACGCACCGAGCAGGGACCATAGCCCATTCAAGTCGTTCTGCGAAACCTGATTGATGGTATCCGCCAGAAGTGCGAACACTCCTAACGGTGCTATCTTCATAATGAGCTCTACGACTTTGATCACCATCTCGTTGAGGCTGTCAAAGAACGAGAGCAGCGGTTGTGCCTTCTCGCCTGGCAGCATTAGCAGCGCCACGCCAAAAAGGATGGCCACGAATACGACCTGAAGCATGTTGCGGTTACTGGACGCGGAGCCAAAAATGTTGTCCGGCACCATGTCCACCACTGCCTGCAAGGGTCCGCGGTCCTCCATGGCTTCGGAAGCGGTTTCTGCGCGCGTCTCGGCCATCTCACTGTACTCTGCGGTAAGTTGCTCTTTCACGTCATCCGGCACGAATCCACCGGGCCGCAGCAGATTCACCAAGACGAGCCCGATGATTAGCGCTGCCACTGTTGTGCCGATGTAGATGGCAATGGTTTTGCCTCCAATACGGGAGAGCTTCTTCGTGTCCGAAAGCGACGCCACGCCAGTGATGATAGAGGCCAAGACCAGCGGTACGGCGATCAGAAAGAGTGAGCGCAGGAATATCGTTCCAAAGGGTCCGATCCAGTCGCTGGTAAACTGCCCCCACCCCATTGCTGCCGACAGGATCCCGAAGAGCAAGCCCAAAATGAGCCCGAGGATGATCTGATTGTGAAGCTTCTTTAGCCAAGTCATAAAAACACTGCGGGATTGATTGTGCGCAAAATAGCAATCTTAAATCTAAGCGGTGCGCCTCAGCCAGCAAGGACACAGAAAAGGAAGTGGGCAACTATTCGCCAAGGACGTTGCTGACCACTTTGATATCGCCACTGGGAGGTTCTATGGTCTGACCACTTGGCTCTGCTCAAATCCTGCCATCTACCCTTGCCACGAGGTTTCGCCTGATCCCAGTTCCAAGTTCCCCATTAGCCGAACGTAGCACTGGGCGCATTGTTGCTTGGGCGAGGATAGCAGCCTTAACAACGGAGAAACCCAGCAACCGCTCACGATCAAAGTCTTCCAGGCTGCAGTGTTCACAAGATTCATGCCACTTGGAGCTTGGGCCTTCCCTCATTCTTGCCGATCGCTGGAGAGTAGGGCAATGACCGGCAGGTCCATTGGGCAGCCTGGCTGCATATATGAAGGCCTGACGCTGCTACAGCGCCCCTTGAATGTCGAAATTCCCCGTGAATTGCTGGCGGCATATAGACTACCAGGGGGGCTGCGGTGAATGACCAGCCGAAACAGGGTCTTCTTCCGCTGCTTTCCAGGCGGGACCAGGTCCTACTTTGGGCGGAGTCATCCTGACGGGGGAACCATGTGGGCTCGCAGTGCGAGGCGAGGTGCAGGGGCATCGGCGCCTAGCTCACATGTGTTGCCCAGAATCGGGCCGGCCTGCGATTTAGGACGAGGGTATGGAGCCCAAAATGATTGGACGTCCACCGTGTTTCTAACGCATCTACGTGCAAGCGAGCCCCCGTATTCCGCCCGCCGGCGCTGGTCCCTTCCGCGAATCGGCTCACCCAGTGGGGCTGCGCCGACGCGTTCACATGGAAAAAGCAGAGCCGAGCAGGCGGATACATCCCTCATTGCTATGGGTGGAAGATGTTTCGACCTCCACTGCGCGTATCGCAACTTGACCAACCTGCGGCACGTGTTGTTACCGTGGAACATCCTCAAATCAGTGGTGCGCACACGGCACTCCTACTTGCACGGACAGGTCTGCGCAGGGAGTGGCGCGAAGATGTGGTGCGGGGGCGCTGTCAATTCCTAGCCTGCTCGGCGGCCAGCTAGAAGCTGAGTTGCATCGTCAGCATAGGTTCGCGCTGGTAGAAGCCTAGCCGCGTCTGCAACCGGTTATTGTGGAGCTTGGCCGAAACCGCTGCATCAACGGCAGCCAGGAGGTGGTTGGCAAAAAACAGGATTGTTACTCTTGAGGCGCGTCGCAGGTAGTCGTTGGCCGCTGCGTGGCTGTCTGCATATGCAAAGAAGCGGCGAGACACGTTGGGCTTGCTGCCATCTGGTGCAGTTTTTTCCGGATCAATGGTTTCGATGAAGTTGCCGTCTTCATCAATCCAGCTGGCAACGCCATCTCTGACCAGAAAAGTGTAGTCATCCCAGCCCGGCGCGAACTGAAAGTACTTGCCGACGAGTTCGTAGTACTGCTGAGCCCCAAAGAACGGCAACTGGTGCGAAAAGCGGGCACCAGTTTCGGGGTGATATACCAGCATTTCCAGCGCGCGGATGTCCAGGATCAGGCGCCGGACGGCCAGCTGCTGATTGCTGGTCCAGGCACTCGGACGAGAAAGGTCCACGCGATAGAGTACTTCCTCAATAGTGATTAAGTCCGCTTCAATTCCGCTTCCGCCCGGAAGTGTGTTAAGGTATGAAGTGAAGTCATTGAGCCACAGCGCATACTGCACCGGGCTCCAGTGCGCGTGGGCGGTGGCCTGGTACTCGTCGCGACCACTTAGGCCTTGCGATCGCCATGAGGACCACGCCCAAAGTGTCCCAATCTCTGCCGCGACGGCGACAGATGCCTTAATCCAGTGACGGTTATAGGCCTGTCCGGCGCCAGGCACCAACGCAGAAAGGCCAAAGGCCAGCGGCACGCTTCTGGAGCGGCGCAGGCCCGGCACATCCGTAGACAAGGGCCCATGTGCCAACGCGGAACGAAGCGTGGTAGCGGTGTAGTCTGGCTGCGCTTCAACTTGTATCGCCTGGGCCCCGGGCACGATGATCAGCACCAAAAGGCCGGCCGCCAAGCCCGCGCAAAGGGAGGTCCGAACCGTCAGTATCGCTGTCAAATATACGGGCGAACGTGTCGCTCAAACGAGTCGTAGTTGCCCGCGCCAACGATGAACTGGCGGACAATGCCGTCGCGATCTATAACGTAGGATACCGGGCGCCCTCGTTCAAGCTCGCTACGGTAAGGCTCCGGGGCCACCTCCGGCAAGAAATACCCAGACACGGTGCGCTCCGGCCACAGATCAGCAAAAATATCCAGCTCCTCTCGGGATTCGTCCGAAAGCGTGATCACGGTCAGGCCCTGATCAAAGTAGTCTGCCTGCAGCCGGTCGAGCTCCGGCAGTTCTGTAACACAAGGCTGGCACCAGGTGGCCCAAAAATTCAACAGCACAACTCTGCCCTCGTAGTCCGAAAGACGCTGCGGGGCATCATTAGGCAACAGCTTGAATGCGATGTCGCTTGCCGGCTGGTCAACGCCGGATTGCGTCATCACCTTTGTCTCAGTGTGTGCCAGCGCCAACGCCATTAGAAAACCTGCGCAAAGGATAAGCAGCACCGACATTACGGAACCTGCCCACTCCATGCCGCCCCGCGGCTTTTGGCTGTCGCTCCCTCGTAGCAGCAGCCATAGAAAGACCACGCCCACCACGATCATGCACGCGGCAACCACCACAATGACAGTCATATTCATAGCGTCCGCCCAAATCGCTACAGGTCAAACCCAAACAGCACGCCAAAGTGCCATTGCCATTCCTTTCCGTAACGTACGCTCCGGGCGCCGGTAGGCGTCACAAAGTCTTCGTCCAGCACATAGTCGAAGGAATCCAACCCATAGGTGGCGCTGGCAAAAAGTGCCGTAGGAAGCAGGTAGTATGAGCCCAGCTTCAGGCGCAACTCGGCACCCACATCGCGCCTGAGTACCCCGGGTCCCGGCCATACCGTTGCACCGTCGGTATACAAGCGCAGGTACATCTTGTCCAGGTAGGTGAAGAATAGCTGTCGCCCGATATCTGGAAGCACCGGCATAGAATAAGAAGCCTGCAGCCACAGTGCCCTGCTGCCGCCGAGCGCGTAGAAGGGGTATCCGCGCGCCGCGCTCAGTCCGCCCACATAGTCATCGTAGAAGTTGTCTCGGCTCTTGCCCAAGATGGCCGACCCGCGCATGCGCAGGGAAGCACCATGGGTGGCACCGCGCACGCGGCCCGGCAGTCGCGTGCCCCACTCTGCATTCAGCGTAAGGCGGTGAAACCGGTCGCGCCCATATATCGGGACCAGAAAGCCATTGCGAATGTCAAACCGGTCAATGAGGCGCCCCGACTCACGCTCGTACGCCAAGTCCACCGTGAGCCCAATGGGCAGGAGGTCTGCTTCGCGGTGGGAGGCAAGGGCCTCGAAGTATATTCTCAGAAGGCCCGTTCGCCCGATGAAGTACCGGGAAGAAGACTTGGGAATGGGCTGAAGTAACTCCCTGGAATAGAACTGGTCCGTTATTACGCGATAGGGGCTGTACCGGTACCCAGCCTCCACCACAAGATTCCGGCTGACCTTGCTCCGGGCGTATACACTTCCCTCCCATAGCGCATAGGTCAGATCTGTCAGCGTGGTGTCAGGAAAGCATGCTGTACACGGAAATTCCTCGATCGACAGCCCGTTTTCGACGCGGCGAATGATGTTGAACAGCTCCACCGACAATTGTGGCGACCATCGTGCAGGGATGAATCGGAGTCCTCGTCTGTAGTCAAATATCAGGAACGCATCGCGCTCCAAAGACAGCAGGTTGGACGGGGAGATGGCTTCGGCAAACGAGTCCACCGGGCGGGACCCTAGCCCAACCATAAGGCCGGCGAACAGGCTCATGCCCTCCAGCATTTCTCGACTGGAGGTATAAAAGCCCATCTTGGTGTTGCGGAAGAGAGCGCTGGCGCGGCTGCGCTCGGGCAGCCTGCGGTCCAGGCTGTTTGCTCGCCGCGACACATATTGGTCCAGGCGCAGGACTGGAAAGAAGCTGAACGAGGTGAAGTCCGCCGCATAGCGGCGCGTGCTGTCTATTGCAGTCCTGGGTATCGGGACTCCCATGGCGCCAGGCAGTCTCACATTCCCAAGCTCCTCTGGCACTTCATAGTGAATCGGCGCAGCAATCGGAGCAGGCGCCTCCAGGAGCGCGATCTTATATCCGTCCCACTGGTAGTGGGCGTAGATGATAGCACCATCCGCTCTCACGTTGGGCATAAAGGCACCGCCTAGAACCTGCGTGAGTTGCTCTGTTTGATTGGCCGTCTTGCGGTACACGTTGAAGATGCCCGTTGCATCTGAGCTGTAGTACAGGTCGTTCCCCCGGAGGATCGGCGAGCGCTCATCGTCAGCGGTAGCCAGTATGCTTTCCAGACCTGTCCCATCGGCACGCACCCGCCAGAGGTCACGACCATGCGCCCCCGGTGCCAATAGCGCGAAGTATATCCAATCGCCCTGCCACGCCGGGTCGCTGACCTGCGTGCCATCAACGAATGATGTAACGTTTCGCACGGTGCCGGACGCCGTCTCCAGCACCGTCACATTTGTGCTGCCATCCCGCTGGCTCACGAATGCAATGCGACGCCCGTTGGGCGCGTAGGCGGGATGCGAACTGCGGGCATCGTGGGTCAATCGCACTTCCTTCTCAGTTTCCAGCGTTATTTCGTACAGATCCCCATACAAATATCCTGCTTGGGTCGTCCGGCGCCGCGCATACACTATGGCATTGCCGTCCGGGCGCCACGACACGCTTCCGGCGACATTGCGGCGAAGCCGATGACCCAGCGCGCAGGTATAGGCCGGCGCGCCTGTGCCCAACTTGAAAGCCGACAGCTCTCCCGATGCTAAGTCTTGCACATACAAGCTTGTCTGGCCATAGTGACGATCGCCGCTGGACACGTAAGCCACTTTTGTGCCGTCAGGCGAGAAAGCCGGGTAGAAGTTTGCGTGTCCGCGCGTTTCGACCAGCCTACCCTGAACCAAAGCCTCACGCAGGGGGGCCGCAGCCATGCCGTATGCTGTTTCCAGTACATCCATCCAGTCCGCATAGACTGAGTCGGCGCTTCGTCCGGTGACCTCCTTGAGCGCTCTCTCCACATTCCAGTTGCGCCAATGGGCCAGCGCACGGCTTAGATCGGCGAGCATAGATTCACCATACTTGCGCGCCAGATGCCGGGTAAAAGCAAAACCATGGTTGTAGACACCTTCACGCATCAGGCTCGACTTTGAGTAAAAGCTACCCATCTCGGCGAGCGACAACGATTGCCCTGCCAAAACGCGCGTGCGCAAAAGCATGTCGCGATGCGTATCCCACTGGTCAAAGTTTATGTAGGCGCGCTGGAACTGTGCAGTGCCTTCCGCCAGCCAGGCCGGGTTGCTGAGTCCGGCGATCGGATAGCTTACAATGACGTTAGGAAAGCCATAGAGGACATCCGGGCGGCGAACGTTTTCATAGTCCAGAATCTGGAGATAGGCGAACGGCAGTGCACGCGGCATCTTCATAGCCACCTGCACCTGCACGATATGCGTGAATTCGTGCGCGACCACGTTGCGCAGCCACGCATGATCGCCCCTTAGCGGCGAGTCCAGAGCTGGTGCCCAGATTTCTATCTTATTGTCATAGAAGTACGCAGCGCCGTTGGAGTAGTCCTCGAAGTCCTTTAGGATTATGTGGACCTTTCCGGACGGCTCGTGGTCGTAGAGTGCCGTGATGGGTCCGTAAACTGTTTCGGCAATTCGGGCTACCTCACGTGCCGATCGCTCGCTGCTGCCCCCTGTCCCCTCTGCGTGGTACAGCACGGTGAAGTGATCCGTCTCAAACGCGTGCCACTGCAGTCCGGGTCGTGCAAAATCCATGAGGGACACGGAAACCTGCCCCAGAGCCGAGGACGCCCACAGGGTGAGTGCCAAGAGCGCGATGGCTTGCGGAGCCCTCATCGGATCACCGCGATTCTGACCAGGCGCGTATCGGTCCGTCCATCGGAGCCCGTGGCCTTGATGCGCGCGAAATACAGCCCGCTCTCAACGGCGGCTTGCCACCGGTATTCAGTGGGGCTGCCACCTCGCACCTCTAGGGCTGATTTGTGTAGAACGGTGCCTGCCATGTCCACGATGGTGACGTCCACAGCCGCATCCTCCGAGGTCATCAGGCGCAAGAACGTTACACCCTCACGAACGGGATTGGGCCAGTTGTAGGTTTCGCTGGCTACGAGTAGCCTGGATTCGGCAGGCGGCGCAGCCAAAGTGGCTGGAGCAGCAAAGTTCGTGTTGGCGCTGCTGTGGTGCTTCTCTCCCCAAAGCAGGGTCCCAGTATCGGCCATGGAGTACGTGCGAAGCACACCCTCAGAGGTAGCCACTTCCAGGCGTCCTTCCGACAGGCGAGGTGTAGCCAGAATGGCTCCGCCCACGCTCAGCGGAAAACCGGGCACCTGCCTGCCGTCCTCTGCTGCATAAACCAGACCATTGGTTGAAGCAACCAAAATCAGGGCAGCGCCCTCAGTGCGTGACGCTACCAGTGGTTGCCCAATCAGCGTGGCGCCCATCTGAACAGGAAAGCCAGCCGCCATAGCACCTCCAAGCTCAAAGGCCAATAGGTATTCGCCTGCTGTTGTCACGACCTCGTGCGCACCGTCTGCGTCAAGGTCCGCCAGCGTGACATACTCAGAGAGCCCTGCAGTCTCGCCCACATAGGCAGTAGCGTCTATCGTCACCGTATGCTGCATGGTGGCCAGGATGCGAACGGCGTTTGCAGTCGGTATCGTCATAGCACCCAGAAATCCGTCGGCGCTTTCGGCAAACGCTGCCTTGCCCCCCTCATCAAATGTCCACAGCATGGCGCCGCTGGCCCTCGCTACGTACGTTCGTCCGACTACCAGCACAGTGCCATCCGGCGCCAATGCGAGGCCTGTGCCACCAGCCGGAAATTCTTGCGTATCCATGGCCCCGCCAGCATGAGCCGTCACAAAGGCTGTTTCTGCCTCACTGGCAAGCAGCACGTGTATCGCGCCGTCTGTGGAAGCGATCAGCGGTCCCTGTGCAACGTAGGCCGACAGAGACGGTGGCAGGGGACGCACCTCCGTGATACCCTGGTCGGGCAAGCCAATCGTCTTTAGTGCTAGACCGCCTGCTACGTCTCCCTCCTGCAGCACCGTGATCGTATTGCTGATTGCAACAGGGCGCACATGCGACACCATGCTAAATGACGAGTCACCCATCACGACCGTGACGCGGCTGGGGTCTCCTTGTTGGAACACGAAGGTGAATCCTTCACCTCCGCCCACGGAGCTGCCGCTCCCCGCGTCGGCGCCAAGGTTGACATCCTCTTCCGGGCGAATACCATGTGCAGCCTCCTGCCGGTAGGTAAACGTCATCGCAGGTCCTGGCGCGGAAAAGTCCGTCAGCGTGATGAAGCTCTCACCGCCATCATTCGCAGCGCTCGATGGCTTGGTAGTGGGCCCGAATCGATTCTCGTAGAACCGGATTTCGCGTCCGCTCGGCAAGACCCCCCGGACATCGTTGCCTTCATAGAAAAAGTCAAACGGCGATCCCGGCGTGTTGCCATATCCGAGGTCCTGCGCCGCATCGGCTTCTTCGAGGTCCAGTCCACGGAAGTCCGGGTTTGCATTTACTGGTCCTGTTGCTATGACGCGCTCGTCCACATGCCAGATCAGAATGCCACCTGCGTACTCTTCACCGTCGGCGTCGCGGCCTGGCAAGGCAAAGTCATAGTCGTCAGCGCCCACTACAACGCCACCTACAAATGCGTCCACATTGAAGCGGCTAAAGGTGTCTGTGATGGCGTCAATCCGCTGTTCAACAGTTTGTCCGTCTTTCCACACGCGCAGCACCAGGCCGTCGTCATCCGCATCACGCTGGCGATTCTCAATGAGAAAGTACTCTGCCGCCGAAACACTGGCGCGCGCGGCACTGCCATCAGGCAGCGTCACCTGAATTGGCCCAGGTCCCTGGAGCTGCAGCGGCTCAAGCCAGCCGAGGTGCTGCCGTGTCCATGCCGTAGGTGCCGGCGGAAACAGCCCCGCGTATGCAAAAATGCCCTGCGGGTCCATGAGTCCGAATCCACCAATGGCCGACTCCCCGGTCGCAGTATTGAAGAGATCCGGCACACCCAGGAAACTGAAAAAGCTCGATGCCAAAAGGCCGTTAATGGACAGTTCCAGCAGCAGCGAGTCCTGCGTGATGCTGTTGTACCCCAGGCGGGACTCCGTGCGTGGCATGATAGCGCTGTTCGTGACAGGTAGGTTACTGTACGCAAGGCCCGTGACGCCCAGACGCAAGAGCTCGGATTCGGAGAAGTAGAGCGATGGAAGATCCAAGGGAGTCTTTTCTAGAACCGTGCCCAACAACTCCACGTCTCGCCCCACTCCGGCGTGGAAAAGCACAAAAAAGGTCCGATCCGGATCTAGGCGAGACAAGTCGAGCTGGCTTGGGCCATTGGCCAGTGACCAGGCCTCCTCTACCAGGTGCACAAGCTTGATCCGTTCCGTGTCGCTGTCCGCCCCCATACCTACGGGGCTGTAGGCTCCCATTTCATGCGCAACGCGAGCAACGTCTGGCGCAAGGTAGGTATTCAGCGTGGTGCGCCCGCCTGAAACGCTCCGGACATAGTCCTCCAGGAAAGTGAGATGCGCCTGAAAGTATCCGGAATCATGCGGGAGCGGATCGACCTTGGGATCCAGTCCGCTCCCCCACCGCAACCCTTCAAACGTCCCGTCTCCAGTTGTGAAGCGCGTGGTGTCCGGCTGAAACTCCACCCGGAGCGCTACCACATCGTAGTGTGAATGCACTTGGGCGCGGGCGCCAACGGCCGCCCAAACTGCCACAGACACTATGCACAGGGCACGAGTCCCGGCGCCCATATGCATGCCCCGTGCTAGCGGGCCAAGTTGAGTAAAAGCGAGAAACGCATCGTATTGGCTAGCGGGTGGTTCTCCTCCAGCGCGTATATATACGAAAAGTCTACGCCCACGATGTTGTAGCGCAAGCCCGCGCCGAAGGTCAAAAACTGGCGGTCCCCATTGTAGGGGTTCTCGTAGAAATATCCCGCCCGCGCAGCAAACAGGTCGTTATACCAATACTCAAACCCGGTAGAGATCAGTAGCTGATCAATTATGGATAGCGACTCAAGCTTTTGCTCATCGTCGTCGACTGCACCACGGGCTACCGATATCGGCGTCCAAGCCGAAAAGATGGCTTTGTAGAATGGGTCTGCATCGTATGTAGGTTTGCAGGTTTCGCTGTCGGCGGGGTCTAGGCAGACCTCGTTCACCCGCTGGCGCGTGAGGATCTTCGAAAAATCGTTGGCCAGAGTGATCTTGTTATAGTCGTCGAACTTGAAAGTGAGCGCATGCCCAAAGCGCAGATAAGTCGGAATGGGGTCGGCCTGCTCGCTGTCGGAGTACTGGATCTTCGGCCCCATGTTGGCTAGGTTAAAGCCCACATTGTAGTTAATTGTGGTGAGCCCGAGCCAGAATTCAGGTGCCTTGTACAGTGCTGCGGCGTCTACGCCTACGGAGACACCCGGGTTGGTCTTTTGGGCACCTACCGACACATTGGCTAGGCTGGAATAGATCAGGCGTACCCCGGTACCTACGGAGAGGTTCTTAAAAGCCTTGCCTCCCCAGGAAAGCCCAGCCGCAAGGTCGTACGACCTAAACGTGCCCAAATCCTGGTTCTGCGCATCGCGGTGATCATGCTCACCGAGGTACAGGTAGGTGAGGTGGCCTCCAAATGTGCCCCATCCCTGAAAATGTTGCTTGGCGACTAAGTATTCGTAGTAAAGACCGGCATTGAATTCCGGTAGCCAGTTCGAGTGCGTGATGCCAATCTCCATACCACGCTGGTCTGCAAGACCTGCAGGATTCCAGAATATCGCGTTAGCGTTGTCTGCCAGCGCTACACCTGCATTGCCCATGCCGGCCGAACGGCTGTCCGGCTCAATCATCAGGAACACAACCGCAGCCCCTCCGATCTGGGCCTGCAGAGGCCGTGCCAATGGCAGTAGACCTGCCGTCAAAGCCAGCAGTGCGAGGGTTTGCGCATGCAATCGGCCGAGAGAAAAAGAGTGCATTACCATAGAAAAATGATTGATGTACGTTAGCGAATGATGGTTAGCCGTTCGATGATTTCCGAAACCTGACGTTCACCTCCGCTACCTAGCGTCTCGACACGTACCTTGTATAGGTACACGCCGGAAGGCAGCCTGGCATAATCATCGTCTGTGCCATCCCAGATGATCTGCATCGCACCGCCGGGAAGCGCGTCTTCTGTCTCTATCGTGCGCACGGGGCGCCCGGCTAACGAATAAACGCGCACCTGCACGCTGACGGGCGTACCAGGCACCTGGTTGTGCTCGAACACGAACCGGGTCGGCCCGGTGGTAGGGTTGGGGTAGTTGAGGACGTTGCGTAACACCAGCTGCGCTTCATCGGCTACCACAAACTCGAGCGTGCTCGAACCTGAGTTATTCAGCACATCCCAGGCGCGCATGGACAGCGTATGCATGCCCGGAGTCAATGACTCGTTGAATTTGTACTGCACCGTGCCGCGCTGGTACGAGTTTTCTTCGCTCTCATAGAGTGCACCTACCTTCACCGCGTCTTCTTCGTTTTCATCCAGCACCAATAGCATTTCGTGGCCCACGCCTGCACCGACTGTATTGACACCACTCTCATCAAAGATTTTGGCGAGTACTTCCGGTGTACTGGTGGTAAGGCCGCCCGCTGTGAATGTTTCGTCACCCAGGTACAGTTCTATGACGGGTCCCAGGTCATCATCGGGGACCTCGCCTGCCGTACCGCCTACGATGATGTTGTCAGTATACCCCTGTGCGTGCGACTGGTCGCTGGCGGCATAGACCGAGATACGCCCGAGCTTGTTGCTGTAAGAAATGTCCTTAGGCACTACGAAGGTGGCCGCAAAGCGCCCAGCTTTTGCCTTTGTGCGGCCGGCCCATATAAGGTCCTCGCGAACACGATAGTATGGATTGGGCATGTGACGCCGAATGTCGGGTGGAATCATCACACGTCGTTCCGCATCAAAGACGGTCAGGGTAACTGTGCCCTCAAAAGACGCATCAAACTGCCGGTCTACCGATTCAATGCGACCCTCCAGGGTGACGCGCTCGAGCGCTTTGATGTCCGTAGTCCCTTGTGTCACATCTACACCATTTACGAACTCCACCACGACATGTGGGGCAGGCACACCGACACGCAGTGTCGGATCGCCCAGGAGGTTGAATTTGCGATTGTTGCCCTCGTACCCGACACGCGCGTTTTTGGTCAATAGTAGCGCATCGCCCAGACGCGGCATGAGCCCATCCGCTCCTCTTTGAAACAGCTCTTTGTTCAGCGCGACATTCAGGCCCACGTTAAGGCTTGATGCATCACCCGAAGTGTACACCGTGCGCACCGTTGTCAGCAGCGCGATGGCGCCACCCTGCCTGCTGAGCAGGAGCACCTCCGCCCCGCTCTGTGCATCCGCCTGATCCCACCGCCCAAATGAGCATGTCGCGGTAATGAAGATGGGCAGGGCATCGTAGTTCGTCAGATTAGCCGCATCGACGGCGTTGAACAGGTCTTCCTGCGCGAGCCCTTCCTCATTGCCATGGCCACTGAAGTTGAATACCAACACACCATCATTGATCGCCGTCAAGACATCCTGTCGAGCACGTGGCATCCTCCAGCCATTCAAGAATTCCCGCGGGTACGATATGCCGTAGACCTTTTTTTGATTGATGTATGGGGCCACCTTTTCCACCATCTCGGCAACCACATCCGTATTCTGCGTATGCAGGTCCTTGTCATCCTGCGTGCCTGATGAGCCTGTAGGGCCATCGTCTGCCAGAAAAACGTAGCGTTTGCGCCAAGGGCCAAAGTTCTGTGGGCTCTCGTAGTGCTTTATTTTATCCAGCACCGTTTTCGCCTCCTCCTTTTTCGTAACTGTGAAGCGTCCGATGCCCAGGTCCACGCGTTCATTCAGATAGGCGCTAGGTCCTTGAAAGTTTCGACGCACGAACGGCCACAGCCCTTCGTTGTCATCCAGTAGTCCGAAGTAGTCGTCGGTGGTGTAGGACGTTTCAGGGATAAAGGACTCCTCGGTTTCGAATGGCGGAATCCAGTTGGCCGGCACGTTTTCGTCCACATTGATGGAGCGATAGTTGTAATGGCCATCGCCGAAAAAGAGAACATACCGGAGTAGCTCGTCCTCGCTGGGCGCGCGGTCATATAGGAATTTCAGATAATCACGGATGCCGCGCACGTCCTGCAACCCGCCGGAAAACTCGTTGTAGATCTGCTGGACATCAATGACTTCGACGATGAGCCCTTCATTTCGACGAATCGTGGCAAGCTCCTCCGCCTGATTGGCAAACTCCGCCGGCGTGATGATGACAAAGTCCGGGTAGGCCGCGATGCCGTGCAGGTTCTGTGGCGCAACGCGGCATCCGATGTCGGCAGGACACAATTCAGCGGCAACCAAGGGCGTAACATGCCTGGCATCAAAGGCTATGAGCTCGCGAGGTGCAAGAATGTCGTCCGACGTAGCCTGAATGCGATAATTATTGCCGACGCGCTCCGTACCCAGCCAGGAGTATGCGCCCGGTGTGGTGATGTCGAGCACAAAGGGCTCTGTGGCAAATCCCTGGAGTGTCAATGTGAATGTACCTGCATTCTTCAGCGGCGTATGCAGGCGCAGGGGAGCTTCGGACCGTGCCGGTGCCATGGGGTAGTATGCGCGCAGCCAGTCCAAGGCAGCTTGCGGCCCGCCGGAGATATTCTCAATCTCCATAGTCAGAGTAACCTGCTGGCTGGCGCTGACATCTTGCTCAAAGACAGCTACGCCCGTGCGCGCAATGGGAGTGGTAGCGCTGCTGCCGAAAGTAGCCCCAAAATTCACACTGGCCAGCGTGGTGCCTCCGGAGAGAAAAAATACTGATGCAGCCGGGTTGCTCTTGATCGCGGGCCGAGCATGGTAGGTGATCTTCCCGCTTTGGAGGCCAGGCAGTGACACGTTGTCAAGCACCGTCAGGGCGCCCCTGTCCTGAATTGGTACGCTGACCCACGTATGGCCGCTCTCACCGCTTCGGGCCCAGAGAAACTCATCAAAATCCACGTAGTGGCGCCCCAGAATCTGCGTGAGCTCAGTCGCCCCTGCCACGCCAGGGTACAATGCTTGCGTGAATTCGCTGTTGTCCTGATCGTCAATCTTGATGAAGTAGTAGTTCTCATTTGAATAGGGATGCACATAGTGCTGCCACTCCGTTATGGGGCTGCCAGAGGCGTCATACCGCAGCTCACTTCGGCTGTCACGAAGGTGTACACTACGCCAGCCCGAGGGGCCTGCCCCATAGAACCATACTGCATCACCGCTGTCAAAAGAGCCGTCCCCGCCACCTTGTACGAAGACTTGGACTTCGACCAGGTCTGCAGGTCTTGGATCACTATTTAGGGCTGGCACAGGCATACCACCGTTTCCGTAGACCTTTACGTCCCGTGGATCTATGGAACTCGGGCTCATGCCAAGTCCTGGCAACGCAGCCAGGAAGGTTTGGTCTATCTGGTAGATGCCTTCTTGCACGATTGGAATCTTAAATGTCGTACCTGAAGCCAGAACGCTCTCGCTCACGCTGAGGTGTGAATTGTCACCTGCAGGCTGCACGGCAGGCCCCCCAGCCCAGGTGACTTCTACCAACAGGCGACGGTAGCGCCTAAGAACAGTGCCGTCAAATGTCACCGTGCGAACCACCAGCGTGGCTGCAGGTGACTTTCGGTGCAGGCCAAGCCCTACGACTTCCGCGGGTTGGCTTCCCATCGGGTGCACCACTTCAGGTCGCACTGTCGCTGCAACCTCATCAAAGTCGGCCGCCAGGACACGTACCGCAGGCTGGGCCAGCGTGGCCAGATGCAGGGTGGCAGTACGCTCGAAGAGTCCGCCTTGCGTAAGCGTCCGCAGCCCGTCGGCATCAAGGGATTCGCCTTGCTGCACCAGTGGGCTGCTCCATGAGGCGAGAAGCTCGTAGACCACCCTGGTGCTTTCCGTCTCTACCTGACGGAATTGGACCTGCTGAGCATGCGCCCGTGTAGTAGCAAGAGCACCTGCCAACAGCAATACAATACTGACCTTACGCAAACGCACGCGCCTTACGATTTCGTGGTACTTAGGCAGATGCCTGGCATCCGCAATGCAACAATCTTGGCGTTCGGTAGCAGCTGCGCCTATATGCGTGCGTGTTGACTCAAGCTCACTGATACTGCGGTTCGCGCGGAAGGTTTCTAAAAAAGCTCGTCTAGAGTGCGATAGTTGCTTGCTGCGTATCCTCGCGAGCCCTCCACTATGTTGGCGATCATCGTGTCGGGATCGTGCTCAAAAAACAGGTTGTAGCCCTCTTCGTGTGCTTCTCGCAGGAAGTGCTCCTTTTCCGCGAGCGTGAGAAGCGGCTGAACGTCATAGGCCATTACCCAGGGCGCCCGTATGTGGTGGGTAAATGGAAAGAGGTCAGCCACATATACCAGCGACCCTTCGGGGCCCGCTATCTTAACCAACTGTTGCGCCCGAGTGTGCCCGTGTACCACAAGGACGTCAATGCCGGGAAAAAGGTTGTGCGCGCCTTGCAGCAGCGCAAGCTGCCCAGTCTCGTGCAGCGGCATGAAATTATGCTGCATAAACGAGGCCGCTTCGCGCACGTTGGGGGCCAGGGCCGATTCCCACTGGCCCTGCTGAAGGTAGTAGGTAGCATTGGGAAACGTCGGTAACACTTGCTCCCCTGCTCGTTTGGTGCTCCCTCCCGCATGATCAAAGTGGAGGTGGGTCAGGATGACGTCGGTTACGTCAGCAGGCGCAAAGCCGGCGGCGTGGAGGCTGTGCTCTAGGTCGCAGCGCATGAAGTCAATGGCGAAGGCATCGGTAAACCATGCGTTTTCCTTGTGTCCCACTCCAGTGTCGACCAGAATCAGTCGTCCTTGGCCCTCCACTAGCAGGCAGCGCATCTGAACCTGTATCCGATTACGGCTGTCGGCCGTCACGCGCCGCTCCCAAACGGCCTTGGGCACCACTCCGAACATCGCCCCGCCATCCAGGCGGAAGCGGCCCGCTTCAATAGCATAGAGCGTATACGGACCAATTTGCGGCATTACAAACCACCAAGTTCCAAGTGGCCATTGGACTGAACCTTCAGCCTCAGCGCCTGCGTCTCTTCTATTCGCGGAATGAAGCTCTCAAAGTGCTTGATGAGGTATTTGATGCGAGCCTGTTCGTCGGGGAATTCCAGAAGCGCCTGCTTTTGCTGCAGCGAAAGGCCGGCACTGCGTGCGATGAGAAAGGATACCGTCTCCGCCTCACGGTACACGGAAGGACGTATCTCGCGTCCGGCAATTTCCAGCAGCCGCATATGCTGTGCGATCACACGCTCGACGACGTTCCGCTGCGGAACTTCACATGCATCTTTCAGGTAGCAAATGTCGCCTGTCAGGTACGCCCGATTGTCGTAGAGCGCAAGGACCTCGAAGCGCTGTTCTCCGGCAATGAGTATGTCCAGCCGGCCGTCGCTGTAGCGCTGCAAGACACGTGCGATGCGTGCGGTACAACCCACGTCAGCCATCTTGCCCTCATCCATGCACAGTACCCCGAAGGGCTGGTCCTCGTCGAGGCACCGTTTGGTCATGGTACGATACCGTGATTCGTGTATGTGCAGCGGCATCAGCTCAGACGGGTAGAGCACGACGCCTAACGGGAACAGGGGCAGTCTCATACTACGATCGAATGAGATCCTGGCTTAAGTGTTTCGCGAAGGCACAGCTGCGTGGCCCTGCGGTCCAGTTTACGCGATTTGGTACGCTGCTTTTAGTGGTTTGCTTCCTCCCTTCGCCTACTTTGGCGCAGCCGACACCGTTTGGATCGGAGGGAGACCTCAGGGAATACTTGCAGCCCCAGTGGTGGCGTCGTGAAAAAGCCCTTTTCGCCATGGGTGGCCTCTCGCTCATTGGCGCTCAGTGGCGCGCAGCGACTAGTGCGCGGCTGGAGCTGGTTACGCGTCCGGTTACCATGCGCCTAGTCGGCACGCTACGAATGGGGCCGCTGGGACGCTATGCTCCCGATCTCGATGAGCCCTACGACATCCTTCGGCTCTTGGACTTCGCCCGCTACAATGCACCGCAGTCGCGGCCGGTACATCTCCGCGTGGGCCTGTTGGATGGGATGCGACTCGGCATCGGACACGTAGTAAATTTCTACAGCACCTCCGTTGCGTGGGATCACCGGACAGTAGGCGCCGAATTCAGCTATGGCGGGCAGGCGCTGACCATAGCTGGCTTCATGGGTGATGTGCTTTTGGGAGGTATAGCTGGTGGGCGGGTGACTGCACATCCACTCTTTTTTGCACGTGCGCTGCCGGCGCGCACCGCTCAACTTGGGGTCAACTACGTGATAGACCGAACTCCGGACGCGCGTCTTGAAGCGTACAGCGCAGATCTGCACCTGGAGCTGTTTGCAGCAGGAGGTGTGGGTTTCGCGCCATACCTAAGCTATGCGTGGTACCCGGACTACGGCGAAGGGCTGGCCTTTGGTGCAGATCTGCATGCCACAGAATTCCTGGACCTCGTCACCTTCAGGCTTCGGATCGGCACATTCTACAACAGTCGGCAATTCATCCCGGGGTACGTGGGCTCGTTGTATTCTGTGCACAACGTCCATGCGCGCATACTGAAGGCTTCAGGGAATGGAGTTGTCGGTGTGCCAATTCAGGAGAGTCGCGGCGCGAACGATTTGCTAACGGAATTCAAGCTGGAAGTTGTACCTAGCTTCTCATTGTGGTACTACTATCGTCGCCACTTTGGCAGCCAGGCGTTAAGCGAGTTTCACTTTCGACTCTTTGTCCGAAGCGGCGGCAGGCTTCGTTTTGAAGTCGGAATAGATAAGCTGGGCACCGCCGGCTTCCTGGGCATCTTCGAAGACTTTGATGACCAGAGCGCACTTGTGTTCGGCACCGACTACCGTATTGTGGGCCCGTTTTATATGCATGTGCTGGCGCGCTATACCTTCGAACTTGTCGAACGCGTGGGCGCGCCTCGCTATCTCGTGCAGCGGCGCTTTGAGCCGTTTGCGGGCGTTAAATTGCAGTTTTAGCCTTTCGCTGCGCCTCTTGTACCTGCAAACGGCGGGCACGGCGAGGTTGGCTACGAAACGCCCGTGCTCATTTCCATCATCCGCTTGATGGGCACTAGCGCACGCGCACGCAGCTCCTCCTCGTGATTGATCTCAGGCTGCTCATGCTTCGGGAGCAGGCGCACCTCTTCCAGCGTCATTCAGGCGCATGTGAGGACAGTGACTGCAGTTGAAACTGCATTCGGGCGGCGCGGGAATGAATTCCTTGTCCGGTCAATCTTTCCGCCACTGGTGCAAGATGCCCTCCTGATCCCCCACCATAAACGGCTTTGCGTCGTTTTCGCGCCATAGCGACCACCGCCAGCGCCGCAGCGCATACCACCAGTCCTAGTAATGGGGCCGCCACGCTGATGGCCATAAGTCCGCCCGTCCTGCCTTCGATCGGCAGGCGTTGCGCCGCATGTGGAGTACCCTGCCACGGTTCATTTGCGAGCTAGCGAAGACAGGCAGTCTAATCTTTCGCAAACCTGGACCGTCACCCCTCTGGCGGCGTACCGCGCCCGGCCAGCAAGGCCACGCGTCGCAGCATCTCGTTCCACTCTTGCTCCACAGACGGGTGCAGCTTCTTGGGATACAGCTTCCACTCCAATCTGACTGCAAGGTCAGGACGGAACTGGGCCAGCAAGAGCCACGGGTATACTACGACCACTATAGCAGCATCGCGCAGGATTCTCATCGGGTCAAATCCGTCCAGAATAGCAAGCCCCGATTCCGCGATGACAAACAGAAGAGTGGCAAACCCAACGACAGCCCAAAGGGTACGCGTGAATCTAATACGTCGTTCGCACCGCTTGTAGATCTGCTCCAAGATCCACAGGCTTTTGTCTCTGGAGTATGTCCACCGCTTCATGATGTCTGAGTCTGTTTTAGTTGGATGGGGCGACGGTGCACGGGTAGCGCCGCTCTGGCTATGATACGCTGGTGCCTTTGTTCATCATCCTTTCGATGGGCGCGAGAGCACAAGGGCGAAGCACGTCGGTCGAAAACGATCTCCCGGATGCTCAAGTTTCCGGCACAGCCATAGATCCTTCTCTCCCAGGCCAGCCAGCTCAGCACGGGACAGATACGTGGTGACCATGCCTTCGGCATCGTCCAGGCAGCGAGCGATCTTGCGCTTGGTAAATCCTTCGCGATAGCACAGACTAAGCACGTCTCTGATTCTTCGCGCAAAGGTGCTTCTTTTGGGCATCGGGGTCTCCGTGTGAGAACGAAGGTCTGATGATAATCCCGGGTGGCGTTCAGGCTCCAGCGGCAGGTAGACTAGGTCGATTCAGTCCCTGGCAGCGCGGAGCTTCACCTGCCAAAGTGTTCAGCTTCAATCGGTATGGGCATTCAGAATCCATCGGATTCGGAATTCAAGGTTGACTTGATTTTCCACGCAGGGCGCCTTCTGTGCGCCCCTCCCGCACACGTACGAGAGGCTACGGCCAACGTTCGCAGTCCCCACCGTCAGCGCCGTAGCTTTTTCTCTATCCGCGCAGCGTGGCCGCCGCACAGATAGCAGTAGCTCCTCCGGTCCTGTTTGCCGCCGCCGGGCATTTCGCTTCATTCAACCCAACCTGTCGCGCTTGACGTGCGCGCAGGTGTAGGTGGGCGTTCTAATCCTTCTCAAACATGGACCGCCACCCCTCCGGCGGCGTACCGTTCCCGGCCAGCCATGCCACGCGTCGTAGCATCTCCTCGGATTCTTGCTCAACGGACGGGTGCAGCTTCCTGGGGTTTAGCTTCCACGTCAATCTGACTGCAAGGTCAGGGCGAAACTGGGCCAACACAAGCCAGCCATACACCACGGCTGCACCTATGGCAGGATAGATAAAGGCACGCATCAGACCCATGTCAATAAATACTGCCCCAATAACTGCGATAGCTGCAAGGCTACCAGCAAGAAATATTAACAATATCACAGGCATATTCTTGATAAACCAGTCGTACCGCCGATAGGTACGGTCCAAAAGCCACAGGCTCCTGCCTCTGGTGTAAGTCCATCGTTTCATGGAGTCTGCGTCTGCTGCAGTAGCGCGAAGCGATAAGGCACAGTAAGCACTGTTCAGTTTATGAGACGCCCGCACTCATTTCCATCATCCGCTTGATGGGCGCGAGCGCACGCACACGCAGCTCCTCCTCGAGATTGATCTCAGGCTGCTCATGTTTCAGGCACAGATAAACCTTCTCCAGCGTGTTCAGGCGCATATGAGGACACTGACTGCAGTTGCATCCGCTATCGGGCGGAGCGGGAATGAATTCCTTTTCCGGGCAGTCCTTCCGCATCTGGTGCAAGATGCCCTCCTCTGTCGCCACGATGAATTGCCTTGCGTCGCTCTCGCGCGCATGACGGCGAATGCCACTGGTGGACCCAATGAAGTCAGCGTGGCGCAGGACCGGCTCCTCGCACTCAGGATGCGCCAAGACCAGCGCTCCGGGATTCCGCACCTTAAGACCCACCAGCTTCCGCTCGCTGAACGTTTCGTGGACTATGCATGCGCCGTCCCATACCTTCATCTCGCGCCCGGTCTGGCGTATCAGCCAACGGCCAAGGTTGCGATCCGGCGCGAATAGAATCGGCTGATCCTGCGGAATCTGGCGCACCAGGTGCTCGGCATTGGTCGAGGTACAGATGATGTCGCTCAGCGCCTTTACGCCGGCCGTGCAGTTGATGTACGAAATCACCAGGTGATCTGAGTGCCGCTTACGAAATTCAGCGAATTCATCCGCGGGACACGAGTCCGCCAGCGAACATCCTGCATTGAGATCCGGCAGGATTACTTTCTTGGCTGGATTCAGGATCTTGGCCGTCTCTGCCATAAAGTGCACGCCGGCAAAGAGAATGATGTCCGCATCCGTTGCTGCCGCCTGACGAGAAAGTCCCAAAGAGTCTCCAATAAAGTCCGCGATGTCCTGGATCGCAGGCTCCTGGTAATAGTGCGCCAGCAAGACAGCATTCTTTTCTCGCTTCAGCCGCGCTATCTCGGCGTAGATATCCAAAGCGGGGTCCACGAATTCCTGCACGAACCCGACTTGTGGCAAGAAAAGCTGCATTTTCACACAGGCTAGTGGAACACTAACGTATTATGTGGGCAATGATTTTGTTCCACCTGTTGCGATTTGGCCCTCCTCCAAGTGCAGCACGCGGCCACAAATTGCGGCCAGGGCCGGGTTGTGAGTCACAATCACGAAGGTCTGCCCGTGGACACGGCTCAAGTCTACGATAGCCTCGTGCAGCACAGCTGCATTCTTGGCATCCAAGTTCCCAGTCGGCTCATCCGCCAGAATGAGCCCGGGCTCATTCATGAGCGCACGAGCCACTGCTACGCGCTGCTGCTCCCCACCACTGAGCTCGCTTGGCCGGTGCGAGGCCCTGTCCGCAAGCCCAACCTGATCCAGAAGCTGGCGCGCCCGCGTGCGGGCCAACGCCATGCGGCGTCCTCTGATCAGCGCAGGCATGGCGACGTTTTCCAGCGCACTAAACTCCGGCAACAGGTGATGGAATTGAAACACAAAACCTACAGACTCGTTGCGAAAACGCGCCAGCGCACGATCTCCTTTTTCAAAAATGTCCGCACCTCTATAGAAGACGTGCCCTGCGTCGGGCCGGTCCAGCGCGCCCAGGATGTGGAGCAGTGTACTCTTGCCTGTGCCACTCTCTCCAACTATCGCAACGATCTCGCCTCTTTGTACCGTAAGCGAAGCGCCCTTAAGGACATCCAAACGCCCACCCGTGCCAGTCGGATAGCTCTTCTCAATGGCTTCAGCAGAGAGGAGCTCGGCCATAATCAGAAACGCGTGTTAACGACATTCGCGAAGCGCGACCCGAAGGTATACGTGAAGGCAATTGAGGAAGAGAAGGCGTAGTCCGTTGCCAGCTCTCGTTGCTGGAGTAGGATTTCAGAAAGCGAAGCATCGCCCTTGGGCAGTGTAAGCTGGTCCCGAATCATCTCGTACTCTCCTTCAACCTGTAGCGAAAAGCCTTCGAACAGGCGCACGGAGATCGCGCCTCCAAATTCGGCGCTCAGCACGGAGGTGTCATGAAGGTATTGCGATACCTCGACACCCCCGTATATGTCTCCCCAAGGCCTGCGCAGTGCCACCGAGAAGTCAATTTCGTGGCGTGGAAGCCACTCCTGCTTGACGTCAAAGATTGTTACCTCATAGTAGTCCGAATAGGTCACTCCCAGCAAATAAGACAGGGTAATGGTACGGCGCGTGGCCTCCGCATACGGCAAAAAGCTGTACTCCACGCCAGGCTGGAGCTCTCCTTGGTGCCGAAGGTTTCGATCGTTGCGCGTAATATACGTGCCGAATAGGGCTGCCGACCAGTGTGCACCCAGGCTCTTGATGATATTGCCGTCGAATCCATGCCGCGCAATACTACTGCGAATGTCGTCCCTGCCCTCGCGCCGCACGAT
The DNA here is from genome assembly GCA_965262785.1 of Rhodothermales bacterium. Classification (GTDB taxonomy): domain Bacteria; phylum Bacteroidota; class Rhodothermia; order Rhodothermales; family Bin80. The sequence goes on along the minus strand of OZ253559.1, from coordinate 2,704,319 downwards.
ATAGACGTCATAATTGAAGTACGGTCTTATACGTATTTTCCACTCCTCGCTGTGGTGGTCCGCAAAAAATCCCCAGCGCGAGTCATACACCTCGCGATTCGACTCCAAGTCCACTTCCAAGTCCCCGCCATAGAATGTAAAGGTCCAGTGTCGCCACGCGTCGCGCTCCGGCGACTCTTCGGCGTTGCGCGCGTCCGTCCGGTCGTAGTGCACGGTAAAGGCTTCCGGGTCCATCTGCGTCACGAACGGTACCAGGCCGACCCGAATGGCCTCGTTGACGATCTCCCTCTCCTCATCATTAGTTGCGGACTGGTCTACCGTCCGGGTATACGTATACTGCATCGCGTCAAAGTCACCTCGCCCGATAAACGAGAACTCGTATTGCTCACCGCTGAGCACGGTGCGGGTCGTCGTGATGAAGATGTGCACTTCGGCAAGTTCCTGATCCCGCACGTAGTCTACCCACGTGATTTCTGTTCGTATGTGGTCGTCGTCGCACTCGTCGCAATCCAGATAGACCTGCAGCCGCTGCGCCCCGTTCTGGGCCAGCGCGACGGCTCCGCTAAACAGGCCACCTGTGCATAGGATCACAACGGGCAGGCAGAGCCGCAGGGCATTCGGCAGCAAAATTGGCCTCGTCTTACGGTCCATGGTCGCGCTGAATGTCTAGTCGCCGGATTCTGGAGTAGAGGTTGGAGCGCTGTATTCCAATGCGCTCGGCAGTACGGCTGATGTTCCAGTCGTTATCATTCAGCTTCTGCGTCAGAAACAGCTTTTCCGCCATGTTGCGGTACTCTCCGAGATCGTCGAACCGGTGCATCAGGCCCGCCAGAGTGTCGCTGTGCCCGACACCTGCGTGGACATAGCTTTCGACATCGAGGGCGGTGATTTCGGTCGGATGTCCCAAGATCAGCAGGCGCTCGGCCACGTTGTGGATTTCGCGCACGTTGCCGCGCCATGGCAAATTCGCCAGCCGCCGCATCGCCGCAGGCGCGACTGTCTTCGGCGGCAACCCATTGCGCTGGGCCAGGTTTGTCAGGAAATGGCCCAGCAGCACCGGTAGATCGCCTCTACGGTCTCTGACAGGTGGCAGATGAGCAAAAATTACGCTGAGACGATGGTACAGGTCCTCACGAAATGCCCCCTCCTCAATGCGCTGGCGCAGGTCCTTGTTCGTAGCCGCAACGACACGGACATCCACCTTGATGGCGCGGTCGCCTCCCACGCGCGTGACCTTGTTTTCCTGCAAAGCCCGAAGCACTTTGGCCTGGGCTGACAGGCTCATGTCTCCAACTTCATCCAGGAACAGCGTGCCCCGATGCGCCTGCTCAAACTTGCCGATGCGTTGCTTGATGGCACCGGTGAAGGAGCCCTTTTCGTGCCCAAATAGTTCGCTTTCGATGAGTTCGGCCGGGATCGCCGCGCAGTTCACGGCTACCAGTGGCCCCTTTCTGCGTGGACTGAGGTGGTGGAGCCACTTCGCGGCTAACTCCTTGCCCGTGCCGGCCTCTCCAGTAATCAGTACGCGGGCTTCCGTTGGTGCCACCCGTTTGATGATTTCTTTGATGCGTCCGATTGCGGGACTGTTCCCCAAGATGGGCGTCAGCTCATTCTCACGCCGCTCAACAATAGTCTGACGCATGCGCCGGTTTTCCAAGACAAGGCGACCGCGCTCCAACGCAGAACGGACCGTAACCAAGAGGTGATGCAGGTCGGGCGGCTTTTCAATGAAGTGAAACGCACCTGTGTGCGTGGCTTCCACGGCAGTCTTCACATCTGCGTGTCCGCTGATCATGATGACCGGCAGCTCCGGCCACTTTTCCACGAGTTCGGCCAGTGCCTCCAGACCGTCTTTGCGTGGCATCTTGATGTCGAGGAGCGCGACATCATATGACCGCGCGCGCACTTTCTTGATTGCCTCTACCCCATCCTGGGCTTCGTCAACCACCAGACCCTCATACTCCAGGATTTCTCGCAACGTGCGGCGAATGCTCGCTTCGTCGTCTACGACGAGGACGGAAGGCGAAGCCATGACGAGGCGTAGGCTACTTCAGTTTCGCGCGTACGAAGCCGAGGTGAAAGTCCAGATCTTGGGCGGCCTCCGAGTCCGGGTAGTCTTCACGGATCCGCAAGAGCAATGCTTCGGCCTTCTGGTATACGCCCTGCTTCTGGTAGGCGCGGGCCGCCTTCTTCAGGTATTCCGGAGATCGCAACGCGTCTTCGTAGGCGCGAGCTGCGCGTTCGTAGAACTCACCAGCTTCCTCGTACTGCTCGCGCATCTCGTAGATGGCGGCCTGCCCGTCCAGGGCGCTAGCTTCCAACATGCCTCCCTTACCCCGGAACGCCTTGAACCACTCCAGCGACTGATCGAATTCACGGAGCGTAAATGCAGCATTCGCCGCATAGAAACGTGCCATGTTCCCGGCACCGGTGTTACCAGACATTTCGATGATGTCAACGAGTCCCAGGACTTCGCCTGCTCCGTCTAGGGCGGTCCGGTACTCACCACGCTCATAGTATAGGACAATGCCCCCAAGGTGTTCGTTCGCCCGTTGCGAGCGGGTGCGCTGAACGAAGATGTAGCTCAAGATGCAGACGCCGATGATTGCGGCACCGATGCCCGAGTACATAAGGTACCGCCGGTATGCGCTAAATGTGTCCTGAATGCGGATAAAAACGGTCGTAGCCGCATCCTTGCGGAGCTCACTCCGCCTGGAAATCGTCTTGGGTGCCCTAGAGGTTGCCATTCCGGGTGCGTTTCATCACAATAAACTAGAGGACTCCTCCTCTACTTGCCAAGGCCGTTAAACATCCAAGGCGTCCTTCGTTCCCCGTGGTTGGCCGGCAACGCCGCAATTCGATTGTCTTCACGACTAGTTGACGGATCAGCAAAGGGTCAATAGCGTTTCAATATGCTGCATTCAACGAATTCCAAATGGCAACTAGACTTGCAATCAATGGCTTTGGACGCATAGGCCGCTTGGTACTCCGCGCCGCCCTGGAACGTCATCCAGGCCAGTTTGACATCGTCGCCGTCAACGACTTAACGGACGCTGGCACGCTGGCACACCTGTTTAAGTTCGACTCCGTGCATGGCCGCTTCCCGGGAACCTTGGCGGTGCACGACGGGTGCCTAGTCATCAATGACACGATATCGATACCGGTTCTATCCGAGCGAGACCCTTCCCAATTGCCTTGGAATGAATTGCGTGTAGATGTCGTGATTGAGTCCACCGGCTTTTTCCGTTCTCGCGCGGCGGCGCAGAAGCACCTCGATGCGGGAGCAAGAAAGGTCATCATCTCCGCACCCGCCAAGGATGCCGTGGATGCCACCGTCGTCATGGGCGTCAATGATTACATGTTAACGGGGAAGGAAGAGATCATTTCCAATGCCAGTTGTACGACGAATTGTCTGGCCCCGATGGTGAAGGTACTTGACGATGCTTTTGGCGTGGAAAGCGGCCTGATGACGACAGTCCATGCCTACACCAGTGACCAGAGCATCCAGGACGCGCCGCACGGTGACCTTCGCAGGGCCCGGGCAGCCGCGTACTCAATTGTGCCTACCACTACGGGAGCGGCCAAAGCCGTAGGGCTGGTATTGCCGCATCTTCAAGGAAAGCTTGACGGCATGGCACTCCGCGTCCCTATACCTGATGGCTCGCTTACCGATCTGACCGTAGAGGTGAAGCGCCCGACCACCAGTGACGAGGTGAACGAGGCGTTTAGGGCTGCTTCCACCAATTCGTTTGCGGGCATCATAGAGTACTCCGAGGACCCAATTGTGTCCGTCGACATCGTGCGCAACCCGCACTCGGTCATCTTCGACAGCCCTTGTACGATGGTCCGCGGAACGACTGTCAAGATCTTGGGGTGGTACGATAACGAGTGGGGATATGCAAACCGGCTGGTAGATATTGCTGCCAAACTCTTAGCCCTTGCCGGATAGTGCCCTTCCGCTATCGGTCAGTCGTGCATGAGAAAGCTCACGCTGGATGACCTTGACATGCGAGGCAAGCGCGTCCTTGTGCGGGTGGACTTTAACGTGCCAATGCTGAAAGATGCGGCGGGTGGATTCGCGGTCGCCGATGGCACACGCATCAACGCTGCGCTGCCCACGATCGAAGCGATCTTGCATGCGGGAGGCAAACCCATCCTGATGAGTCACCTAGGGCGTCCTAAGGGCACGCCCAAGCCGGAATTCAGCCTGGCACCCGTAGCCACGTACTTGGGCGAAACACTAGGAACTCCGGTTGACTTTGCCGGGGCCACGGTGGGCAAAGAGGTACAAAATGCCATCAGCATCATGCCACAGTCTGGCGTTTTGCTCCTGGAGAATACAAGGTTTCATCGCGGCGAGACGAATAACGACTCCGCCTTTGCGGCGTCGCTCGCGGCATTGGGTGACCTCTTCGTCAACGATGCTTTTGGAACGGCACATCGAGCTCATGCATCCAACGTAGGGGTTGCATCACGTGTGCCCGTTGCGGCGGCCGGCTACCTCCTGCAGCGAGAATTGGAACAGCTGGGCAGGATCACGGAATCGCCCGTACGCCCTGTGGTTGCCTTGGTGGGAGGCGCCAAGGTATCAGACAAGATCGGGGTGCTAACCAGCCTGGCAGCCGGGGTTGATACCGTTCTGGTGGGCGGTGCCATGAGCTACACATTTCTAAAGGCGCTCGGCCAGGAAATGGGCAATTCCCTGGTTGAAGATGACCGGCTCGAGGACGCATTGAACATCTATGAGGCGGCGGGCGGCAAGCTCCGGCTTCCTGCGGATCATGTGACCAGTACGGGGTTTGGAGATGTCGCGCACCGGCGCGTGATTTCAGGCCCGATACCGCAAGGACGTATAGGACTCGACATTGGCCCCCGTACTGTGGAGGCATACCGCCGAGTGATCCACGGTGCCCGCACCGTGATATGGAATGGACCGATGGGTGTCTTTGAGGTGCCCGCATTCGCCGAGGGCACCAATGCGATGGCGCTCGCATTGGTAGAGGCCACTGGTCGCGGCGCGTCTACCGTGGTCGGCGGCGGCGACTCTGTCGCTGCCATCATGCAGGCCGGCTTGGCAAATGGCGTGACCCACGTTTGCACCGGTGGCGGTGCAATGCTGGACTTCCTGGAAGGCAAGACCTTGCCCGGTGTTGCTTCACTGACGGACAAGTCCTGACGCGAAGATTCCGGCGCTGCGGTGAAGATCTCCGTCATCATTCCGACCATTAACGAGTCCGCATATATCACGGCTACGTTGGACTCGGTAGTCGCGCAGTGCGGTCCGGTTGAGGTCATTGTGGTGGATGGACAATCAACAGACGACACGTGCGAAAAGGCCGCACGCTACGCTCGCGTGCAGCAGGCGCCGCGCGGTCGCGCTGCTCAGTTGAATGCAGGCTGGAAGGCTGCTACGGGCGACGCATTTCTTTTTGTACACGCCGACACAGTTCTGCCTGCCGGCGCACTCAGTCACGTGCGGCGGGCGCTGGCCAGCCCGACCGTCGAGGCAGGAACGTTTTCCCTGCGCTTCGATGCTAGCCATTGGCTACTCCAGCTATTTGCGTGGTGCTCGAGCTTGAACCTGCCCTCGCTTTGTTTTGGAGACCGTACGCTCTTTGTGCGCAGATCGACCATGGAGGAGGTAGGCGGGTTTGCCAGCATCCCCATCTTTGAGGACCTCCAGCTAGTACGCGTGCTCTACCGGCGGGGAGGCTTCCGCTTCTTGAAGCCGGCAGTTACCACTGCGTCGCGGCGGTTTTCGGAGCATGGCGTACTGCGCCAGCAGGTGCGCAATGCATTCCTCTGGCTTTCCTACCAATTCGGTACGCCCCCTTCACGCTTGGCCCACCGGTTTACATACGACCGGTAACGTGCTTTTGAACTTGGAGGAGGTGTATCTTGAGTGGAACTGTCTCAACGAGGAATTCCCATGCGTACTGCCACACTCTTAGCTGCCCTCCTTCTGACACCGCTAGCGAATGCCCAGTGGACTCCCGAAAAGCCCGGTTCAGAGAACGTCTCCGTGGTGGGTCATGTGCCACTGGGTGGCAGAATGACCGTAACAGACATGGAGTTGGAGCAGGAAATGCATCGCCCATACGCCTATGTAGGACGCGCCTCTATTCTTGAGGAAGGGCCCAAGGGCATGGACATCATTGACCTCAGCAACCCGGCAGCGCCCCAAGTCTTGTTGCGGTGGCGCCTGGAAGACCAGGACCTGCACATGAACCGCGGCGGGATGGATGTAAAGTACTTCAAGTGGCAGGGCCGCTACTATGTCGTCCAGTCCTTTGAGTTTGGCCAAGGCCCGGACCATGATCTGGGTGCTGTAGTGTTCGATGTTACAGGCTTGCCCGATCCTGACGCAGTGAGGGAGGTTACGCGCATCCGCATCCCGGACTACCCGGGAGGATTCCACAACATCTTCATCTACAAACACTCCAATGGCCATCCATTGCTATTAACGACGGTACGCACGGGCAAGGCCCACATATACGACCTGACAGAAGTCATCTCGGGCAATGTGGATGGTGCGCTGGTCGGCGAGGTTCCTGTCCCAAATGTACCTGGGCGGTCCATGCGAACCACGTCGTACCACGACCTCTACGCTGCGCGGCACCCAGCCACTGGCGAAGATCGCTTCTATGGGGGCGGGACAGGAGGCTATTATGTCTTTGACATCACCGACCTGGCCAACCCTGAGCTCAAGATCTCGCTGGTCGGGGTCCGTGGCGTGGATTGGGGTCACACATTCACACCCAGCCCTGACGGTCGCTACGTGGTGGCGGAAGCAGAATACCAGTATTCCCCACTCCGCATATTTGACCTTGAGCCTGCACTCAAGGGAGAGGAGACGGTAATACGTGAGCCTATTTCGGCATGGACCGCCGACTGGAAGAACTTAGTACACAATCATGAGGTCCGCTGGCCGTATGTATTCGTGTCCGGATACCTTGACGGGCTGCAGATATTCAGTTTGGAGGACCCGCATCACCCCAAGACCGTCGGGTACTACGACACGTACATTGGACCGCCAACGCATGAGTGGATTTCCGTTATCAACGGTGCCTTTGGCGTAGACGTACGAAATGAGGATGGCCTGATCGCAGTATCCGATATGACAACCGGATTTTGGACCTTCCGCATGGCCGGGTTTGACGGTTGGAATGGCGCCCACTACGGTGTGCCAAACATATCCAGCGTTCAGGACTGGGACGACGAGGCACAGTAGATGCAGCGGCGGGAGTTTGTTCGTACGGTGGCTACCGGCCTCGCGGCCGCGCCGCTTATTCGCGCTTCTTCTCCCAAGGTCCCCTATCGAACTGCGCTAGTTGGCTCAGGCTGGTGGGGTATGAACATTCTCCGTACGGCGCTGGCTACGGGGTCGGTCCAAGTCGCAGGGCTGTGCGATGTGGACCAGCGCCACCTGACTGCTGCCAGAGATGAGGTTGCCGCACTTACCGGTGTGCGACCCAAGCGCTTTGAGGACTACCGCGAGCTTTTGGCATCTGAGCGGCCGGATATCGTGATTGTGGCTACGCCCGACCATTGGCACGCTTTGGGCGCCATCGCTGCCATCCGGCACGGCGCCCACGTGTACCTGGAAAAGCCAATCAGCCACACCGTCGACGAAGGTAAGGCAATATTGGCCGCGGCTCGGGCTTATGACCGGGTCGTACAGGTGGGAACACATCGCCGCGTCTCTCCACACAATGTATCGGCAATGAGCTTCCTGCGCTCAGGAGCCGTCGGCGACATCGGGATGGTGCGTGCATTCGTGCACTACGGGGGTGGACCGGGAAGCCCGTCTCCGAATGCGGAGGTTCCGGAAGAGCTCAACTGGGATCTATGGTGCGGGCCCGCACCATACCGACCCTACAACCCGCGAATTCACCCGCGAGGTTTCCGCCAGTATTTGGACTTTGCCAATGGGCAGCTCGGTGATTGGGGCATCCACTGGCTGGACCAAATCCTATGGTGGACCGAGGAACGATTCCCCCGCGCGATCTACTCAACCGGAGGGCGTCACATCCGGGCGGACGGCACCGATGCTCCGGACACACAGGTGGCGACCTACACCTTTGAGTCCTTTACGGCAACTTGGGAACACCGACTCTACGCCGCCAACAGGGCTGAGTCCACAAACATTGGCTGCTACTTCTACGGTACGAAGGGAACGCTGCACCTGGGTTGGCGCGACGGCTGGACGTTCTATCCGTCAGGCAGGTCGGGTTCAGTTATTCATAAAGAACCGCAACTGGACCAGCCGGATGACCAGAACATCCGGGCACTTTGGGACGACTTTACGCGCTCCATCGCAGACGGATCTCGGCCTGCATGTGACATCGAGCACGGATACCGCGCCACCAACATGTGCCTGCTGGCCATGATCTCTCTCAAGACGGGGCGTAGCCTCCTGTGGGATGGAGACCGCGGCGAGATCGAGGGTGACGCAGAAGCGTCCTCCATGCTGCGCCGTCCCTACCGGGGCCCGTGGGTGTACCCAAGCCCGTAGGCCCGACCCGGCGCAGTACAGGTACGCGCCAGCCCGCAAGCGATTCTGCGCTAGCGCCCCGACCTACATGGCCATTGCTGTCGGGTCAGCATCGATTCTTCAGACGTCGTCGGCAGCATAGGTCTACCGCTACGACCAGTCGCAGGCCCCCTTCACTCCAGAGCGAGCCCGCCTGAGTACTCCCGACCAAGGTGATGTGCCCCAAGTCCTTGGCTTCTGCCAAGAGGCGGACGCCCTGCGAAACTTGAATCACAGCTGTGTTGCGCAGGACCTAGTCAAAGGCCGCCTAGTCTTTCAACATCTTGAGACCAGCACCTCCGATCATAAACGCATAGGTCACACATACTAAGTCCCAGGTCAGCAAATCGAAGCCGCCGCCCACGAATGTATGATGAACTAGCAAGAGCATCATCATCACCATGAGACCCTGTACTTTGCCGCCTCCATTCTCGCTACCTGAACTCAGCATGAGATAGGTCGTCACAATACCCATCACGAGCATGCACCAAGACAGGATGCCCCAAAGGTCCATGTCGGATACGAACGCCTCCAGGCCGTAATACAGGAGGACAGCCAGTGCTACTAAGACGTTAAGCGCACCAAAGAGCTTATTCATTGTTCTTGATTTGGATAGAAGGGTGAAAATTCCAGGGGAGGCCAGATGTCCGGGCATGCGACCGTACGCCTTTGGCTGGAATACGGCTGGAAATCCGCACGGCTAGCAACCTCCCTGAAGGTCAAGCCTGCATTCTAGGAACTTCGCAGTCTATTGCCGACTGCGCCGGCAGTGACCACATACAACACGACGGTAATGTTCCACAGGTCGGAGCCGAAGACGTCCCCGCCGGCATAGGCCGACAGCGTCTGATGGACTACCAACAGCGTCATGCATAAAGTGAAAAAGAGGCCTCGTTTCGCTGAATCGTCATCAGATCCGGCATGATGCTGGTAGGCAAAATAAGACGCAAGAAGCGCAGTCAGGAGCATAACCCAGCTCGTGAGTTCCCAATATTCTGATCCCGAATCGCCCATCAGTGGGCCTAGACAGAAATATAGCAGCACAAGAAGCGCCACTAAGGAGTGAATTGCGCCGAAAGCTTTGTTCATAGCGGTTACACGTATGGTGAGAGTAGTTTAAAATTCGCTGAAAATTACGTGAATTTATGCTCTAATGCAAGAGACTTCCGGCCTTGAGGGAAACTTTTTTAGGGTTTTGGAAACATCCCTGCCGACTCCACTCTTCTTCGAGTATCCGCCCGACCGGCCGGAGCCATGCCACTACGCAGCGCCTTACCTCCGCAATTAAACAGGCAAGCAAATCACGCCGCACCGCGGCATAGCTGTTAGAACACCGGTTTCGCTGATGCTTCAGCTCCATCCGCTCGCGCAGCCGGCAGCTCCGAAAGGCACGGCTATGCTGGAGTTCGGGCCTTGCTTCTTCGGCCCGGAATTTACCTGTTACGAGCTCCCTCGGCCGGCGACGCGAAGCGTCGACGTTGCAGACAATAGGGCTATTCTCCTAGCTAACGCGCAGTACCGGTCACTCGACTGGTATGTCCCTAGGGCTTGCATTCTCTGGACCTTCCCCAAAGTGGCTTCTAGCCCCTGGCCCAGAGCCTATAGCCTACGGGCCCTACGGTAAGCACGAAGAGTGGGTCCACCAGTAGCCAAAATGAAGCAGACAGCGCCTCCATTGCCTCCGAACGTCCACTTCCGCCCAGTTCCGCAAACCATGCCGGGAAGTACCAAAGTACCAACAGTGCCGCCCCAAAAAACAAAATCTTGTACGTGATGAATTCCTTCGTGCTGGCATCCTCATCCAGTCCACGCATCCACGCGAAGGCAAAGAACACGGACGAGACGACAGTTAGGGCCATAGCCCACTCGAGCACAGTCCATACCGAGTGGCCTGCGCTGTCGGCTATCAAGGGAAACATCATGAAGTACACCCCAACAGCCGCTGCAATCAGAATGTGGATAGCACCCAGTACGCGATTCATAGTATTCTTCAACTTCAGTTGCTGGAGTAGCCATGTTACCGCCTGCCAAGAACGGCACGGGCAAGGAATATCTGCGCCTCGTGCAGCCAGCGATGCCCAGAGGCATGGGCGGCAACGGTCGGAGGCTCGATCCCGGCGACCTCGAGTCCACTATCCAGACTGCCGCAAGTCCTGCTTACCAGCGGCGTAGAACATCGAGGATTTAAGCCCTACGCACATTGTCCGGTGCCTAGCGGAGCACCGGCTACACGACTTTGGCCCCAAGGAACTGTACTGGTCGTACGACCCCCAAAGTGACTTCTAGCCCTTCTCCCAGAGCCTGAAGCCTACGCACCCAACGGTAAGGACAAATAGTGGGTCTACCAGGAGCCAAAACGATTCCGTCAGCGCCTCCATTGCCTCCGAGCCTCCGTTGCCACCCATCTCTGCAAACCACGCGGGGAAATACCAGAGCAGCAACAGTGCTGCCCCAAGAAACAGGATCTTGTGTGTGATGAACTCCTTCGTACTGGCATCCTCCCCCAGCCCGCGCATCCACGTGAAGGCAAAGTACAGGGATAAGACCACCGCCACGGCCATGGGCCAGTTTAGCGCAGTCCACACTGTGTGGTCCGCGCTGGCACCCATCAATGGGTAGATCATATAGTATACCCCAACAGTCGCTGCGATCAGGATATGGATAGCGCCCAGTATGCGGTTCATAGTGTTACTCAACGTAAGTTAGCTGGACAAGAATGTTAGCATTCCCAGCCGTCATTTGCAAGGCGCGGGCGTGTAGTGTGAGTGCTTGGCCCAGCTACGCCGCTATCGGCGCTCCAGCAGCCATCCCCCATAGAGCAGACCGCTCCAGTACTTGCGAACTAGGCGCAGGCCTGCATGCTTGCAAATCTCCATGATTCGTTCTTCGGGCACGTAGGCGATGCCGGCGGCCAACCGCTTCAGCAGGCTTTCCTTCGCTTCATCGCCATAGCCGCGCAGCGTCATGTACCGCTTCCAGGCCTCGTAGAAGAAGTCGAAGTACGGTGCATCGCGGTCGCCATGCAGGTCAAAGAGTGCTACCGTTCCACCGTCGCGAAGCCGCGTGGACACGCTCTCTATCAACTGTTCCTTAGCGCCGTCGTCCCGCAGAAAATGCATTACATTAATGATCGTCGCTGCGTCAAACCTCGGTGTTACCGGCAGGTCGTGAACATAGCCGTGGTGAAGCGTGATCCGGTCCTTAACGCCGAGCCGCGCAACAGTCTGCTGCGTGTATCCAACCATCTCAACGCTTGGATCCAAGGCTGTGAATTGCCACGAGGGGACTTGCGGCGCAAACGTGCTGATCTCGCGGCCGGTGCCACACCCGACTACCAGCACGTGTGCCTGCATCCCGACACGCTCGATCAGAAGTGCAAGCGTTGCCGGAAACAGCGTTTCATACCCCGGAATCACCTTGTGGGCTAGGTCGTCGTAGATCTCCCCGTAATCGCCGTCAAAATTGAATGCCTGCGGGTCTTGCATGCCAGTCATCAGTGTCATTTGAACCATTCCGATTTGCCCTAGGTACAAAACAATTATACTCCGAACCGACCATTGTCCATGGCTAACATCATCCGCTATCCAGGCTGGCAACTTAAGGAAAATCAGACGACGGCAAGGGCCGCCTATATGAGCAGGCGTGCCTTCGTGCAGTCACTGGGCCTCGGATCTATTGGGCTCTCCACGCTGGGTTTGGGGTGCTCAAAGCAGGCCCGAAGCGCGACCGACCCCGATGGACCCTTGGACACCATACCGGACAACGCCCCACGCGAGGGGTACCCGGCTCCGCGCAACGCTGCCTATGCGGTGCCGGAACGTGTCGTCACGGACCGGATCGTAACGTCCTCATACAATAATTTTTACGAATTCATCAACCAAGGCGACCTCAAGCTCGTATGGCCGCACACAGAGCAATACGAGCCATTCCCGGGCACAATCGAGGTTGGGGGACTGGCCAAAAAGCAGACGCTGGATATCGGCGACCTAATAAAGTCCATGGATCTTGAGGAGCGGCTGTACCGATTCCGCTGCGTGGAAGCGTGGTCGACGACTGTTCCGTGGACCGGATTTCCCCTGGCACAGCTGATTGCGCGCTGTGAGCCCAAAAACAGCGCCAGCTATGTCAAGTTCGTCTGTGTGAACCGCCCCGAGCAACTGCCTGGCCAGGCGAAGGCCACATGGTATCCATGGCCGTATTTCGAGGGGCTGCGCATGGACGAGGCGCTCAATGAGTTGGCCTTTGTGGCTACCGGCCTATACGGCGAACCACTGCCTAAACAGAACGGCTCCCCACTCCGGCTGGTGCTTCCCTGGAAATATGGATACAAGGGTCCCAAGGCCATCGTGCGCATCGAATTCACCAGGCGGCAGCCAGAGACCTTCTGGAATAAGCTGCAGCCGCGCGAGTACGGGTTTTTGTCAAACGTAAACCCGAACATACCGCATCCGCGATGGAGTCAGGCTACAGAACGGTTCTTGTCCACTGAAGGGGTTGAGGAGCGAATCCCGACTCAGATGTTTAACGGCTACGATGAGTGGGTTGCCTCGCTCTACCCGGACGCACCGCGTACCTACGCCGGTCCCATTATCCGGTAGGCATGCCGGCATCGGACTGGCTGCGCAGGTGGGCATTCCACCAATAGACACCCGCAAAGAAAAGCGCGGCACCAATCAGGCTGATTCCAACCTGCGAAGCGGCAATAAGCCAGTGCGCAGGCATGATGCGATCTATCACAACTTCCTGCGGGGCACCTTGGCGTACGTGCACGTCCAACGTCGTTGCACCCTCCAGCTTGGGCAACAGGGAATAGGGCAAGGACATCTTGTCCTTAACCAGGACACGGTTGTCCCCTAGCGGCACGCGCAGACTCACGTAGCCATAGGTGACATCTGCGCGGTTGGATCGCTCCCATTCAATCACCTCCGCCGTGGCTCTTTCGCCCTGGCGCCAAGTCGCATGAAGGTCGTATGCGACCTTGGCCTGGTCCAGTGACAGCAGTAGAAGAAGAAGCGGTACGACCCACAATATGCGTGCAACTGTGCGTACCATAGATCAGGATCAGTTTAGGAATAGATAGGGCTTCCATTTGTCATCCACCGTGCCCACGTAGTCACGGATGAACATCACGTGGCTTGGTCTGAATGGGTTGCGATACAATGACATGCCCGCCTCTTCTGGTGTTCGGTTTCCTTTCTTGTTATTGCAGCGGGTGCAGGCGGCCACGAGGTTGGTCCAGATGTGCCTGCCTCCACGTGACTTGGGCATGACGTGATCAACCGTTAGCTGCTCACGCCCCGAGCAATATTGGCAGCGAAAGCCGTCCCGCCGCAAGATGTTTCTGCGGGAGAGCATTATCCGGCGATACGGTACCCTGACGTAGAATCGCAGGCGCACGATGCTCGGCCATGGAAAACTCACGCTCGGTGAGCGCATGGCCCGCTCGGGTATGGACTCCACCATATCGGCCTTGTGCAGGTGGATCAGCACGATGGCGCGCCTTACTGTGCACACCGTCAGAGCGCTAAAGTCCTGGTTGAGAACTAGTACGTGCGGCCTCATCGAAGTGGCAAGTACTGCATCAACCCTTGGCGGCCTTGGGCGCGAAGCGGTTCTACTATGTTATGAAGAACGACAGGGAAGGCGTAGAATAGGTGGATTGGTTGCCTGTTGCGCAGCGGACACAAGGATATACACGCGAACCCGGCTGCCATAACTAAAAGGTGCGCTGTGCTGGCGTTCGATTGGCCGCTACGGTAACGGGGTCCCCCACCCTGACGGTGCCTTGTCCCTGTGGGATGAGGTTTTCGCCAAAGTATACCTTGCCACCCCGCTTGCGGAAGGTGTTCAGCGTCCGAAGCGGCTCAGTGCCCCCTTTGCTGGACTCCTGGTCAATCGTCGTTACCACGCAACGCTGGCACGGCTTGACCACGTGAAACCGCATGCTCCCAATCTGCAATTCGTGCCAGCCATCTTCAGCAAATGGCGCAAAGCCATTCACTACAATGTTCGGCCTGAATCGGTTCATGGAAAGCGGCCGCACCATGCGCGAATTCAGGTCCGTCAGGGACTGGACGGAAGTCAGCAGAAGCGGGTAAGAATCCGCAAAGCTCACTACGGCGCCACCTGGATCGTACGCGGCATTGACACGTCTGGTAGCCGCGTCATCCATGAACACGGGCCTGCACGGCTGCCCCGTAACAGCGGTGAACCACCGGTCAGCCTCTGGGGCCGCGCACGCGGCCTCTAAGGTATCGCCCCAGATGGTGACGGTAAGTCGGGGCGCGTCCACTTGTGGGCGTGCGACCACTAGGTCAGGCGCTCCCCGCGCACTGACACGGATCCCTTCAGGCGCAATTGCCGCACGCAGCAAAGCGAGGCTTGCCACCTGACGCTGAGACAGGAAAGTACCGCTGCGGCCAACCAGCATCCAGCGGCGGTCATGGGCGAGTCCTTGCGGCTCAACCTGCGCCTCCTGGAGCGCTACCCTTCGCAGCCCTTTTACCGGATAGATATAAATGCACTCGAGATGCGCTGCCATGGTCGTATCTTCTATAACCTGTCAGCCACGTGCTGATTCACATTTGTGCGCGCGCCAACTCGCCTCCTTAGCATGTCAAGAAACCACCTGATCATCGCTGTCAGCCTGTTGATCTGGGCCGCCGCGTGTACCAGCCCACCGCCGGAGTGGCAAGCCAAGCTCGACGACTTTGTGCGCCACGAGATGGCCCAAAAGGGTATTCCCGGCATCTCCATCACCATTGTCGAAGGCACGGATTTCATGTGGAGTAAGGGTTTTGGGCCCCAAGACGAAGGGGTCTCCGGCGAAACTGTCTATCGCGTCGCCTCGGTGTCCAAGCTGTTTACCGCTCTGGCAGTCATGCAACTCGTAGAACAAGGAAGGCTGGATTTGGATGCGCCCGTCACGGACTATGTATCGGACTTTCGCCCGCACAATCCGTTCGAGAGGCCGATCACACTCCGGCAACTGATTACGCACCAATCCGGACTTGTCCGCGAGCCGCCCATAGGAAACTACTTCGACGACACGGAGCCAGGCCTGCAGGCCACGGTGCGGAGCCTGAACCAGACAAGCCTCGTCCTGACCCCGGAAACCACCACCAAGTATTCCAATGCGGCCGTTAGCGTTGCGGGGTACGTCGTCGAACAGGTCGCCGGCACGCGCTTTGAGGAACACATGCAGTCGGCCCTCATCGACAAGTTAGGCATGACGAACACGAGTTTTTATCCTCGCGCCGACCTTCGCGAGCAACTGGGTGCCGGCTATATGTGGCGCTACGACACCAGCACTCTCAAAAGTGCACCCGTGTTTGAGCTTGGCATCGGCCCGGCGGCCAACCTTTACACTACTACAGACGACCTCGCGCGCTTTGTTCGCGCGCTTTTTGCCATTGGTAGAGACGAAAGACCCGACGTCCTTTCATCCGCTTCACTTCAAGAGATGTGGACTCCGCAGTTTGCTCCGGAAGGCACAGCTAGTGGGTTCGGGCTTGGTTTCTACGTCTCGAGGCACGACAACTACATGACCGTAGGCCATGCTGGCGTCATGTACGGCTATGCCACGCGCGTCTGGGCGCTACCTGAGCGGGATTTGGGCGTTGCCATAGTATCAAATGTAGATGCGTCGAACCCGGTAGCTGACCGCATTGCACGCTATGCGCTGTCGCTTGTCCTGGCCAGCAGAGACGGTGCCCCGCTACCCACCATACCTCGGACGACACCGGTAGACTCCCTTATGGCGCGTTCACTTGACGGCACCTACGTGAGCGGCGATGACAAGATTACGCTCATTGAGCGTAACGGTAAGCTGCTGATGGACTTTGGCGTAGAACGCTACAATGTCCGCAAACTGGGTGACCGGCTCATCAACGACGGACGCCTTGGCATTGGCAGCATCAAGCTTGCGCCGCGCGTGGATACGCTTGATTCAGACGTAAATCAGTTTGTGAGGCAGCCCGTGACCAAACCGCCGGAAGCCCCGGAGGAGCTTAGAGACCTCATCGGGGAATACGGCTGGGACCACAACGTACTATATGTCTATGAAGACGGAGGCACGCTCCATGCCTTAATCGAGTGGTTTTTTCGATACCCGCTGGGAGCCGTGGCACAAGATGTATACCAATTCCCTGACGCGGGCCTCTACATGCACGAAGCCCTCACATTTCTCCGCGACTCTATTGGCCAAGTCACCGAAGCAAATCTTGTCGGCGTGCCATTCAAGCGACGGGACGCCATTGCGGGTGAGGGTAAAACGTTCAGGATCGTGCCCCAAGAGCCCAATGATGTGCTGCGACGAGCCGCAGCTGCCGCGCAACCACCGGTGGAGGAAGGGACATTCAAGGCGTCCGACCTGGTAAGCATCCCTGCGCTTGATTCAACAATCCGGCTCGACATTCGCTATGCGACCAGTGACAACTTCATGGGCACACCGTTCTACCAGTCGCCGCAGGCGTTCCTCCAGCGGCCGGCTGCCGAGGCACTGGTACGTGCCAACCAGGCCCTTGCGTCACACGGCTATGGACTGATGGTCTATGATGGATACCGCCCCTGGCGCGTGACGAAGATGTTCTGGGATGCTACGCCGGACTCGCTGCGTCTGTTTGTTGCAGATCCGAGCCGCGGTTCACGCCACAATCGAGGATGCGCCGTTGATTTGGGCCTCTATGACCTCGCGTCAGGCAGTATCGTGGAGATGCCGAGCGGGTACGATGAATTCACCGCGCGTGCCTATCCCGATTACCCTGGCGGCACGGCGCTCAGCCGCTATCACCGTGAGCTGCTGCGCGACGCCATGGAAGATGCTGGATTTGCTGTATACGAGGCCGAATGGTGGCACTTCGACTACAAGGATTGGCGGGCCTACCCGATCATCAACGAGACGTTTGAAAACCTCAACTAGCGCAGCGAACGGTGTCGACGGTTCCTCATGAAAAGGATCCTCGCCACGTCCAGCGCCCGTGGGAACCACAGATACACTCGCTACGCGGCGGCCCAATCCTCTCTCGTGCGGCAAAGCCCTTGCGGTCCCTGCTAAACCGACCTGACCTGTCTCAACGCGCCGTCGCCGGAACTCGGACGCGGTAGGCCAAAGGGCGTCGGCAAATCCACGTCGCTGCCAATCGCTGCCTGCAATTCCTCCAGTTCGGCCTTTGAGCCCACAACGATGTCGCGGAACCTCCGCTGGCCGGTCCCTGCGGGAATCAAGTGTCCTACGATTACATTTTCCTTGAGCCCGTAAAGCGAGTCAAAGCGCCCTTCTATGGACGCTTCTGTCAGCACCTTCGTCGTCTCCTGAAAGGATGCACCAGCAATGAATGACTCGGTTGCGAGCGACGCTTGTGTAATTCCTAAGAGGATCGGCTCAGCCACCGCAGGTTGGGTTTCGCGTGTGGACACAGGCCGCTTGTCCTGGCGTTTCATGTCGGAATTCACTTCGCGCAGCCGACGGCGGTCTATGAGGCCTCGGATCGGCAAGTCACTGTCTCCCGAGTTGGTGACAACCAGCTTATTGTAGAGGTCGTCATTCAGCTCTTCCAAGTAGAATCGGGCGATCTTTTCCGCTTCCAGCAGCGACGTGTCTCCCGGGTCGGTGACCCTAACCTTCTGCATCATCTGTCGAACGATCACTTCAATGTGCTTGTCGTTGATCGTGACGCCTTGCATACGATACACTTCCTGGATGCCATTGACCAGGTACTCCTGCACCGCCCGTGGTCCCCGGATACGCAAGATGTCTTGCGGCGATATTCGCCCGTCCGATAGCGGCTCGCCAGCCCGCACAAAGTCATTTTCCGCTACCAGTAGCTGCTTCTGCAGCGAAACCAGGTATATCCGCTCCTCTGTGCCGTCGCGACTTGTCAGCACGACTTCTTGAGCGCCGCGCCGCTTGGTGCCAAAGCTCACCACGCCATCAATCTCGCTTACGATGGCTGGCTCACTGGGCGTGCGCGCCTCAAAGAGCTCCGTCACACGCGGCAACCCACCGGTGATGTCGCGCGTCCGGGCAGACTGCCGCGGGATTTTAACAAGTACTTGCCCTGCTTGAACGGCCTGCCCTTCCTCAACCTGAATACGTGCACGCACCGGCAGAGGATACTCACGCTCGGTCATATCCTCGATAAAGATGCGCACGGCCGGCGTCAAGCTGCGCTCGCGACTCTCGGTGATAACCTTTTCCTTGAACCCCGTCTGCTCATCGGATTCTTCGCGGAATGTCTTGCCTTCCTGGATATCCTGGAATGCAACCCTGCCCTTGACCTCAGAAAGGATCACGCTGTTGTACGGGTCCCAACTCGCCACAACCTGCCCCTTCTCAACCGATTGTCCTTCTTCAACTAGCAGCTCAGCGCCGTAAGGGATGATGGAGGCGTAGAGTTGCCGCCCGTCGTGCTCAAGGTCAATGATCCTAACTTCGCCCTGACGTGAAAGCACTACAGTCCGCGGGCCATCATCTGCTTCATAGTCCACGGTACGAAGATTCTCAAACGAGATGGCGCCTGCATACTTGCTCTGAATAGTACTTTCGGCCTGAATGCGACTGGCAGTGCCACCAACATGGAATGTGCGAAGCGTCAGCTGTGTGCCGGGCTCACCAATTGACTGGGCGGCCACAACGCCTACGGCCTCGCCCTGCTCCACCAAGCGCCCTGTGCCCAGGTTTCGTCCATAGCAATTTGCGCAGGCGCCGCGACGCGCCTCACAGGTCAACACGGACCGGATCTCCACTTGCTCAATAGAGGTCTCGGCCATCTGAGTAGCCCGCTTCTCGTCGATGACCTCGTTGGCCTCCACGATTCGTTTGCCAGTAAGGGGATCGTAAATATCGTGCAGCGACACGCGGCCCAGAACGCGATCTGCGAGGGGCTCCACTACGGTCTCGTGATCCTTGAGCGCAGAAATCGCAATGCCGCGGAGCGTGCCACAGTCACGCATGGTGATGGTCATATCCTGTGCCACATCCACCAGACGGCGTGTAAGGTAGCCGGCGTCGGCGGTCTTGAGCGCCGTATCTGCCAAGCCCTTGCGGGCACCGTGGGTGGAGATGAAGTACTCCAGCACGCTAAGGCCCTCTTTGAAGTTTGAGACGATCGGGTTCTCGATGATTTCGCCCGCCTCACCCTTCATGCTCTTTTGTGGCTTGGCCATCAGGCCACGCATCCCTCCCAGCTGCCGAATCTGCTCCTTCGAGCCCCGCGCGCCGGAGTCGGCCATCATGTAAATGGCATTGAATCCGTCTTCGTCCTTCTCCAGCGCTTCAAACAGGACTTCGGCGACCTTGTTGTTGGTGCGTGTCCAGATGTCGATGACCTGGTTATAGCGCTCCACGTCGAAGATGAATCCAAGCTCGTAATTTGCCAGCACGGTGCTAACCGAAGCATGCGCTTCTTTGAGAAGCTCTCCTTTTTCGTCTGGCACCACGATGTCAGCGATAGAGAATGTCAACCCGCCCATCGTCGCAAACTCGAATCCGGCCTGTTTTATGTCATCCAGGAAGCGCGCCGTTTCAGGGAAATTGGTAGCCGCAAGTACGCGCGCGATGATGCGCCGGAGGTTTTTCTTGGTCAGAACGTCGTTGATGAACCCGAGCTTCGAAGGCACGAATTCGTTGAAGAGCACGCGGCCTACGGACGTATTCACCTTCGAACCATCCGCCAGCCGCACTACAATCTTCGCATGCATGGCGACCTGCTGAAGGTCAAATGCCTGCCGCACCTCTGTGGGGCTCGAAAAGACCATGCCCTCTCCTTTGGCCCCGCTGCGCGATTTGGTCAGATAGTATAGGCCAAGCACCATGTCTTGCGTGGGCACGGTGACTGGTCCGCCATGGGCCGGGCTGAGGATGTTGTGGCTGGAAAGCATCAGTACCATGGCCTCCAGACATGCGTCTTGCCCCAGTGGCACGTGCACGGCCATCTGGTCTCCGTCAAAGTCTGCATTGAATGCAGTACATACGAGCGGATGAAGCTGAATCGCCTTGCCTTCCGTGAGCACGGGCTGGAATGCCTGAAACCCGAGCCTGTGCAACGTCGGCGCGCGGTTCAGCATCACCGGACGACCCTGAATAACTTTCTCTACGATATCCCAGACTTCGGCCGTTCGCCGGTCTACAACCTTCTTTGCACTCTTGACCGTCTTGACGATCCCGCGTTCGATCAGCTTGCGGATGACAAAGGGCTTGAAGAGCTCTACCGCCATCTCTTTGGGAAGGCCGCACTGGTGCAGCTCCAACTCAGGTCCTACCACGATCACGGAACGGCCAGAGTAGTCAACACGCTTGCCCAACAGGTTTTGTCGAAATCGTCCCTGCTTGCCCTTGAGCATGTCCGAAAGGCTTTTTACGGGGCGGCCATTGTCGCTGCGCACCGCATTGGCCTTGCGCGAGTTGTCAAAGAGGCTGTCTACCGCCTCCTGGAGCATCCGCTTTTCGTTGCGAAGGATGACTTCCGGCGCCTTGATGTCGATCAGGCGCTTGAGCCGGTTATTGCGGATAATTACGCGCCGGTAAAGGTCATTCAGGTCACTGGTCGCAAAGCGGCCACCCTCCAGTGGCACAAGTGGGCGCAGCTCTGGAGGAATCACAGGAACGACGTGCAGCACCATCCACTCCGGCCTGTTTTCCATGCGCCGATTCGCATCGCGAAACGCCTCCACTACCTTCAGACGCTTAAGGGCCTCGGCCTTGCGCTGCTGGCTGGACTCCGTCTTGATCTGGAACCTCAACTCATAGGAGAGCATGTCAAGGTTGAGTCGCTTGAGCATGGTCTCCACGGCGTCCCCACCGATCATCGCGATGAACTTTTCCGGGTCATCGTCGCTGAGCCGGTTATTGTCGTCGCGAATCTGATACAGAAGGTCCAGATACTGGTCTTCTGTCAGCAGCTGGCCGCGCTCAACGCCATGCACCTCAGCACCCCCTGCCTGCACAACAACATAACTCTCATAGTAGATGACCTTTTCGAGTGCCTTGGACTTCAGTCCCAGCAGATGACTAATCTTGTTCGGAAGCGTCTTGAAATACCAGATATGAACGACCGGCACCGAAAGCGAGATGTGCCCCATCCGCTCGCGCCGCACACTCTTTTGCGTCACTTCCACGCCGCAGCGATCACAGATGATGCCCTTGTAGCGAATACGCTTGTACTTGCTGCAGTAGCACTCCCAGTCTTTCACGGGTCCGAAGATCTTCTCGCAAAACAGGCCGTCCTTTTCCGGCTTAAAGCTGCGGTAGTTGATCGTCTCCGGCTTCTGAACCTCTCCGTGGCTTCGCTCCAGGATTGCTTCTGGAGAAGCCAAGCTTACAGTGATTCCGCCAAAATTCTTCTTTACCTTCGGTTGGTGACCGTACGGCATAGTGTAGCGCTCCTAAATGTGTGGGTAGGAATCGGTGACGCTTAGTCCAGACGGATCTCAAGCCCCAAGCCCTGCAGTTCGCGGACGAGCACGTTGAAGCTCTCGGGAATTCCGGGCTCGGGCATGTTGTCGCCTTTCACAACCGCTTCATATGCTTTTGACCGCCCCTGTACGTCGTCGCTCTTGTACGTGAGCATCTCCTGCAGCACGCTGGATGCGCCGTAGGCGTACATGGCCCAGACTTCCATCTCACCCAGCCGCTGCCCGCCGAACTGGGCCTTCCCGCCCAGCGGCTGTTGCGTGATAAGGCTATACGGGCCTATCGACCGAGAGTGAATTTTGTCATCAACGAGGTGGCTCAGCTTCATCATGTAGATCTGCCCCACGGTCGTCTTCTGGTCGAAGGGCTCTCCCGTGCGGCCATCAAGCAGCTGGGCCCTGCCATCTTCCGGTAGGCCGGCCTCCTTTACGTAGTTGAACAGCTGGGACGTGTTAGCGCTTTCAAAACTCGGCGTGGCAAAACGTTTGCCCAGCACCGTGCCGGCCCATCCCAGCAGCGTTTCGTAAATCTGCCCCAGATTCATGCGGGAGGGTACACCCAGTGGGTTTAGCACGATGTCGACTGGCGTCCCGTCTTCCAGGAAAGGCATGTCTTCCGTCGGCACGATGCGCGCTACCACGCCCTTGTTGCCGTGACGTCCCGCCATCTTGTCGCCAACCTGGATCTTGCGCTTCTTGGCAACATATACCTTGGCCAATTGAACCACGCCGGCAGGCAACTCGTCGCCCAGCTTCACACGATGCTCATCTCGCTTCGCCGTTGCGAGGACCTTGCCTAGAATCGCCTGGTAGTTCGAGAAGAGCTTACGCAGTTGCCGGTTGCGCGTGCGGTTTTCTTCCAGGCTGGTGCGCTGCATATCCAATTCGTGAATATGCACATCCTGGAAGTGCATGGTCTTGATTTCGGCGCCTGGCGGCACAACCTCTCGCCCATCCACGGTCCAGATTCCGTCGGAGATCCGACCTACGGCCATCGAAATGAACTTCTGCCGCATCGCGTTCTGGAGCGCCTCTATGTCACGCTCCTTGCGCTTTTCGATCTCGGCAAACTCTTGCTGCTCCCGCTTTTTGGCGGCCGGATCGACTTTCCGGCGGCTGAAGAGCTTCGTGTCGATTACGACGCCATTCATCCCGGGCGGCGCCTTCAAGGAAGCGTCTTTGACATCACCCGCTTTGTCGCCAAAGATCGCTCGCAGCAGTTTTTCCTCGGGCGTGGGGTCGGTCTCACCCTTGGGGGTGATCTTGCCGACGATAATGTCCCCCGCCCTGACTTCTGCCCCTACGCGAATAATTCCACGCTCGTCGAGATCCTTTGTAGCCTCTTCCGATACGTTGGGGATTTCTCGCGTCAGCTCCTCCTGACCACGTTTGGTGTCGCGGACCTGTAGCTCGAACTGCTCAATATGTACCGAGGTAAAGACGTCGTACGACACCAGGCGCTCTGATAGCACAATGGCATCTTCGAAGTTGTAGCCGCGCCAAGGCATAAAGGCGACCAGAATATTCTTTCCAAGGGCCAATTCTCCCTTGTCGGTTGCAAACCCGTCAGTGAGAACCATCCCCTTTTCGACCCGCTGTCCGACCTCAACGATCGGCTTCTGGTTGATGCACGTATCCTGATTTGTACGCCGAAACTTCACCAACGGGTACTCCTTGATGGGCTCCTCAAAGGCGACCACTTCGTCACTCTCCCTACGCCGATACTGGATGATGATGCGCTGAGAGTCGACATACTTTACCACGCCGCGGCCTTCAGCCACAATTACGGCGCGAGAATCGCGTGCTACGCGGTGTTCCAGTCCGGTCCCCACGATCGGCGCCTCGGCTCGCAGAAGCGGCACGGCTTGGCGCTGCATGTTTGAGCCCATGAGTGCGCGGTTGGCGTCATCGTGCTCCAAGAAAGGGATGATGGACGCCGACGGCGACACGATCTGATTCGGCGCGATATCCATGTACTGTATATCGCCAGGCCGCTCCGTTGGAAAGTCGCCCCTGAAGCGACAACGCACCCGCTCATCCAGGAAGTGGCCATTGGGATCTATGCGCGCATTTGCCTGCGCTATCACGGCATGATCCTCTTCTTCAGCGGACAGATACGCGATTTCGTTCGTCACATTACCCTTCACTACGCGCCGGTACGGGGTTTCAATGAAACCGAATGGACTGATTAGGGCATGGACGCACAGAGAGGAGATAAGACCGATGTTTGGGCCTTCCGGCGTCTCAATGGGGCACAGCCGCCCATAGTGCGTATAGTGCACATCGCGAACTTCAAACCCGGCACGCTCCCGAGTAAGGCCACCCGGACCAAGGGCCGACATCCTTCGCTTGTGAGTAAGCTCCGCAAGGGGGTTGGTCTGGTCCATGAACTGGCTTAGCTGGCTGGTACCGAAGTACGTGTTGATCACGCTCCGTACCGTGCGCTCATTAACCAGGTCCTGCGGTGTCAGAAGGTCTGCGTCCCGGAGGTTCATTCGTTCTCGAATGGTACGCGCCATGCGAGCCAGTCCGAGTGAATACTGCTGTCCTAACTGCTCACCTACGGTGCGCACCCGGCGATTGCTCAGGTGGTCGATATCATCCGGGCTTCCCTCCCCACTGCGTAGTGCCACCAGCTTCTTCGCGATGGCAGTGACGATGTCGATTATGTGATGTGCCTCCAGTGACCGGTTTTCTGACTCGACGTTGATCTCAAGCCGCTTGTTGATGCGGTGGCGCCCTACCTCGCCCAGATCGATCCGCGAAAACATCCGCATCAATTCGCGCCTGGCTACGTCTTCATCCGGCGCATCATGATCTGTTTCGCGCAGCCGCCGGTAGATGTATTGTAGCGCCTGCTTCTGGTTGGTCGTGGGGTCTTTGTCAATCGTTTTCAGCAGCGTGCTGTTGTCCTGCGCGTCATCGTCGTCCGCATCCTTGCGCATTACAAAGAGTTCGGTGACGCCGTGCTCCTTGAACAGTAGGTAATTCTCCTCAGTGAGCTCATGGCCCGCAGGTAGCAGGACTTTGTCAGCAAATTCCTCCTCCAGTATCTCTCCAGTGTCTTCGTCGATATGCTCCGCCACCTTAACGCTGACGATTACGGAGATCGCGAGAGCCCGGCCTATCCCCCGCTTGAAGTTGCGCTTCGTGTTCGATTGCACGCGGTCAGCAAGCTCAAATACTGTCACGATCTCCTGCGTGGAGCTATGTCCAAGCCCACGCAGCAGCGTCGTGACAGGCAGCTTCTTCTTGCGGTCCAGATAGACCCAGAGTACATTCTGCACATCCGTTGAGAACTCAATCCAGGAACCCCGGATCGGGATTACACGTGCGGAATACAGCTTGGTACCGTTGGGGTGCGTACTCTGGCCAAAGAAAACGCCCGGGCTGCGATGCAGTTGAGACACCACCACGCGTTCGGCACCATTGATCACAAACGAGCCGCGCGGCGTCATCTGCGGAATGATACCGAGATACACCTCCTGCTCTACTGACTCTTCCGGATCATCGTCGTCATCGTCGTCCTGTGCTGAAAGGCGCAGCGTGGCCTTCAGCGGAACCGAGTAGGTCAGCCCTTGAGCTATACATTCCTCCATGGAATGCATGGGCGCATCCATAGAGTAGTGCAAAAACTCCAGCTTGTACCTCTGCCGACTATCTTCAATCGGGAAATGGCTGTTGAATACCGCCTGGAGTCCTTGGCTTTGGCGGTCTTCGGCAAGAACGTCTGCCTGCACGAAGTCGCTGAACGACTTGAGCTGGACTGCGAGAAAGTCGGGAAAATCGAGGACGGAGCGCGTACTCGCGAAGCTGATGCGTCCGTTGTACTCCTGCTGACCATTTCTTTTGGGCATATGCGGCTGTGCTGCGATTCCTTAACTAGTGAGCGGCCGAGATTCCTACTTGACCTCGATTTCGGCACCGACGGCTTCCAAGCGCTGCCGAATATCTTCTGCCTCGTCCTTTGAAACGCCTTCCTTGACCTCCTTCGGCGCGCCGTCAACCAGCGCTTTGGCCTCTTTGAGGCCCAGGCCTGTAATCTGGCGCACCTCTTTGATGACCGCGATCTTGGCATTGCCAAAGTTCTTGAGGATGACGGCGAACTCTGTTTGCTCCGAGACTTCGGCCTGACCGGCGGCGGCGCCGTTTGCTGGCATGGCGGCGACGGCCGTGGCCGCCGGCTTGATGCCGTACTTCTCTTCCAGAAGCTTGGCGAGCTCCGCGGCCTCCTTGATCGTGAGTGCTACGAGTTGTTCTGCGAGGGTGCTTATATCAGCCATGGTATTGGTGTTTTCCTGCGGCGGTCTCGGCCCGTCTCTGGGCTGCGCCGCACATTAAGGGATGGTAGTGAGTCTAGGATTGTGCTTCTTTGTGCAGAGTTTCCAGGATTGCCGCCAGGGTGGCGCCGGGCGTCTGGATTGCGCCAGCGATGTTGGTCAGAGGTGAGAGCAGCAACTCGACCACATCCCCCAGCAATTCTTCTTTCGACTTCAAAGCCGCTAGCGCTTCAATCTGGTCACCTGCGAACACTGCACCGTCCACGTAGGCAACTTTAAGTGCCGGCAGCAATTGACTGGTGTCGATCTTGAAGCGCTTGATCACGCGGGCGGCCGCGGACGGGTCAGCACAAAAAGCCACGGCAGAGGGCCCGCTTAGGTGCTCGTAAAGGCCCTCATACCCTCCAATCTCCTCTAAGGCGATACGCAGGAGCGTGTTCTTAACGACACGGTACTGAACGCCCGACTGGTGGAACTCTCCGCGAAGCTGGTTGAGCTGTTCAACATTCAGCCCCATGAAATCCGTAAGGTATACGGCCGTGCTGTCATTCAGCATCTCGGTCACCGCAGCAACCTCGGCCGCCTTCTGTTCTCTGGTAAGTGGCATCAGACTAACGTGCGATGTTGAGCGCTTCCGCGCGCGCAACCGGGATCGCGGGCCCCATGGTAGAAGAGAGCGTGATGGATCGGACGTACGTGCCTTTAGCCGACGCCGGCCTAAGGCGCAGCACCTCCAGCATGAACGCATGCGCGTTCTCGTGAAGCTGCTTTTTGGAAAACGACAAGCGCCCAATCCCGGTGTGAAGATTTCCCTGCTTATCAACCCGGAAGTCAATCTTGCCGGCCTTCACCTGCTTTACAGCGGCCGCAACATTCATAGTAACCGTTCCGCTTTTTGGATTCGGCATCAGGCCGCGCGGCCCCAGAATTCGTCCCAGCCGGCCCACTCTTGACATAACATCCGGTGTGGCAATAACGACATCAATGTCCGTCCAGCCTTCCTGGATACGCTTGACATAGTCATCCAGCCCTACGTGGTCCGCACCGGCCTGAATGGCTTCATCCTGCTTGGCCGGGCTAGCCAGCACCAGGACCCGTCGCTCCTTACCCGTACCATGAGGTAACGTCACGCTGCCGCGTACCATCTGGTCCGCGTGGCGTGGATCCACGCCGAGCCGAATATCAATGTCAACGGATTCGTTGAACTCGTTATCAGCCGCGCTCTTGAGCACCGAGGTTGCCTCGGCAAAGGTGAACGGCCCTCCACCGGCGTCCTGCACTGTCTGCCGGGCCGCCAAGTATCGCTTTCCCCTTTTGGACATGTAGGTTTGCGTTTTGCGGTGATAGCGCCGCCGTAACGGCTCCCGCAACGGGCACCGTGCTACCTTTGGACACGAAGGCCCATGGAGCGGGCGGTGCCTGCGATCATGGATGCCGCCTTCTCTACGTCGAACGCGTTAAGGTCGGCCATCTTTTGCTCGGCTATCGAGCGGCAGTCATCCCAGGATACCACACCATTTTTTTCGCGAATCGAATCGCCGGAACCTTTCTCTATGCCGGCAGCCTTCATCAGCAACACGGCCGCGGGAGGACTCTTGACAATGAAGCTGAACGTCTTGTCCTTGTACACCGAGATCACTACCGGCAGCAACAGCCCCATGCGGTCCTGCGTAGCAGCGTTGAACTGCTTGCAGAATTCCATGATGTTGACGCCGTGCTGCCCCAGCGCCGGCCCGATCGGTGGCGCGGGATTAGCCTGCCCCGCCTTGATTTGCAGCTTGATCAGGCTATCAACGGGCTTTGCCATACAGTCGTCGCGGGGATGTCAAATGCGCATGCAACCTCGTAATAAGATTCTCCAACGATATAGTTCCGACTTGGGGAAGTTCACGGGAAATTAACTGTCGCGCTCGACCTGCAGGTAGTCAAGCTCCAAGGGTGTCTTGCGGCCAAAGATGGACACCATTACGCGCACCTTCATTTTGTCCGGGAAGACTTCATCGACAACCCCGCTGAAGTTGTTGAAGGGTCCGTCAACGACCTTGACCGAATCGCCCGGCTCAAAAGGCATCTCGGGCTTCTCGCCACTGTCTTTGGCGTGAGCAACGCGGCCGAGGATTCTATCGACTTCGTGGGGGCGCAGAGCGGTCGGCTCGTTGTTGGGCCCCAGGAAGTCTACCTTGGACGGCCAGGGCTTGGATCGGTCATTAAAGAAGTGTCTGAGCTGCCGATCCATCGCCATGCGTACAAGGACGTAGCCAGGGAAGAATGACTTTTCGCGCGTGCGCTTCTTGCCGCCGCGCATCTCGAAGACGGTTTCCGTAGGGATAAGGATCTCCTGGACCTTGTGCTCCCAGCCCTCTTCTAGTACTTCCTTCTCCAGGAACATCTTGACCTTTTTCTCTTGTCCTGTAAAGGTGCGGAGCACATACCAGTGCAGGATGGGGTCGCTACTGGGTTTCATGGGCATTCTCGAGGTGCCGCGCGACTACACGCCGGGGTAAATTACATCCAGGATGAAGCTGATCACACGATCGGCCGCGAAGATAAAGAGTGCCAAGGCGACGCTGGCCACCAGCGTGATGAGCGTGTGGCCGGTCAGCTCTTTGCGTTTCGGCCAAGACACCTTCCGCATCTCCGTCATCACATCTCGGCAATAGGATTCAAACTTACCAACGAGTTTTATCATTCCTTTAGTTGTCTTTGGTGCACGGGCGGTAGGACTTGAACCCACAACCTGCGGTTTTGGAGACCGCTGCTCTGCCAGTTGAGCTACGCCCGTGTGGCATTAGTCAAGAATGTTAGTTACCACGCCAGCGCCAACGGTCCGACCGCCTTCCCTTATGGCAAAGCGCAGCCCCTGCTCCATGGCCACCGGCTGGATCAGCTGCACCTTGAACTGCGTGTTGTCGCCCGGCATCACCATCTCCACTCCCTCGTTCAGCTCTATGTCGCCGGTCACGTCCGTCGTACGGAAGTAAAACTGCGGACGATACCCCTTGAAAAACGGCGTGTGCCGCCCCCCTTCGTCTTTGCTCAAAACATACACCTCGCACTCAAATGCGTAGTGCGGCGTAATCGAATCCGGGTGCACGATCACCTGGCCACGCTCTACCCCGTCCTTGGGCACCCCGCGCAGCAACAGGCCCACGTTGTCGCCGGCCTGACCCTCATCCAGAATCTTCCGGAACATCTCCACACCCGTCACCGTCGTGCCCGTCTTCTGCGCGCGAATCCCGACGATCTCCACCTTCTCACCCGTGCGCACGATCCCGCGCTCGATCCGACCCGTGGCCACCGTCCCTCGACCCGTGATCGAAAATACATCCTCCACCGGCATCAAAAATGGCTTGTCCTTCTCACGCTCCGGCATCGGTACGTACCCGTCTACCTGACTCATCAGCTCCAAAATCTTCTCCTCCCACTCCGGCTCACCGTTCAACGCGCCCAGCGCCGAACCCATCACCACCGGAATGTCATCCCCGGGAAACTCATAAACCTCCAACAGCTCCCGCACCTCCATCTCCACCAGCTCCAACAGCTCCTCGTCATCGACCAAGTCCACCTTGTTCATGAACACCACGATGTAGGGCACACCAACCTGACGAGCCAAAAGAATGTGCTCACGCGTCTGAGGCATCGGACCATCGGAAGCATCCACCACCAAAATCGCACCGTCCATCTGGGCCGCACCCGTGACCATGTTCTTCACATAGTCCGCGTGACCCGGACAGTCCACATGCGCATAGTGACGCTCGCTCGTCTCATATTCCACGTGCGCCGTCGCGATCGTGATCCCGCGCTCACGCTCCTCGGGAGCGTTGTCTATCGAATCAAACGAACGTACCTCCGTGCCACCGAAACGCTCGTTCAAAACCTTCGTGATCGCCGCCGTAAGCGTCGTCTTACCATGGTCCACGTGACCAATCGTGCCTACGTTCACGTGCGGCTTGGTACGCTTGAAATGCTCCTTTGCCATGATCTCCGTATTTGTTGCTGCTAGTGAGAGCCGCCTCTCGGGATCGAACCGAGGACCCCTTCCTTACCATGGAAGTGCTCTACCCCTGAGCTAAGGCGGCTGCAGAGCGGGAGACGAGATTCGAACTCGCGACCCTCAGCTTGGAAGGCTGATGCTCTACCATCTGAGCTACTCCCGCGGCCGTGGGCAGGGAAGGATTCGAACCTCCGAAGGCTTAGCCAGCAGATTTACAGTCTGCCCCCGTTGACCGCTTGGGTACCTGCCCTGATTGCAACCTTGTTATAATCGTTACAAATCAAACTGTGCCAGCAGCAGAAAAGAATAAAGTGTGAAGAGCTGGCGAAGGGACTCGAACCCCCAACCTGCTGATTACAAATCAGCTGCTCTACCGGTTGAGCTACGCCAGCGTGCCCATCATGGCCCTTCCTAGTCACCTGAACTGGCCCTCTTCTTTGCATGCAGGTACCGCCAAAATGTTACACCGACGATCACGGTTATGACTACTAAAACGACGCGGCTGTACTCGGATAGCAAACCCAAGATGCGCTCCCAGTTGTCGCCGGCAACGTACCCTGCCCATGCAAGTAGGCTTGTCCAGACCAGTGCTGCTGCGGCGCACAGCACCAGCGCCCGCTTGCTGCTCATGCCGCCCATGCCAACGCTCAGAGCAACGACACTTCGAACCGCCGCAAGAAATCGATTCAGCAGTACAACGCCGGCACCCCACCGCGCTGCCCAGCGCTCGACCGTTGCGAGTGCGTTCTTGTCGATCCAGCGAAATCGCCGGGAGGCAACCAACCTGTGACCAGCCACGCGCCCGACATAAAACACCGTCATGAACCCCAGTATTCCGCTCGCACTTCCCAGCGCAATCACGAGCGGAAGATTGAGCGAGCCTGCAGCCGCAAGGTAGCCTGCAAATATGATGCAGACATCCCCCGGTACGGGTGGAAAGACATTTTCCAGGTAGGCGGCCAAGAGCAGAATCCCGTAGGCCCAGATCACCGGCACTTCGCCAATGAGGGCTACCAGGTCATTGAAGAAGGTCGCCATCGCGCCAGCTTTCAATTAGACATACCGCCCATGCTGCGATGCCTTCCTGTCGGCCGACGAAGCCCATGGTATCAGTAGTGGTTGCCTTCACGGAGACCTGATCCTTGGAGATGCCGATGGCAGACGCTATGGCTGTGCGCATCGCACCGATATGTGGACGCAGCCTAGGGCGCTCCAGTGCCACAGTGGCATCAACGTTAGCAATGCGGTATCCCGCGGCCTGCACCCGGCCGGCTACAACCTGCAGCAGCGCGCTGCTGTCGGCACCCTTGTACTGTTCATCTGAACTGGGAAAGTGCAGTCCGATGTCGCCCAACGCTGAGGCTCCGAGCAGCGCATCCGCGATCGCATGGAGCAGCGCATCCGCGTCCGAATGTCCGGACAGTCCGCGAGTGTGGGGAATGCGGACACCACCGATGGTAATCGCATGGCCGTGCACCAGCTGATGAACATCATATCCAAACCCTATTCGCATCGGTGCCTATGTACCCGAAGAAGGCCAATGCATGGTGGCCCACTCCCAGTCTTCTCCCGTAGTGATCTTCACGTTGTTGCGACTTCCTGGCACGACGGTGACACGATGCCCCAAACGCTGCACGAGTGCGACCTCGTCTGTAGCTGCCGACTCGGCTGCGGCGATGGCCCCCTCAAGGATCTGCCGCCTAAACCCTTGCGGCGTCTGCATGTGGTATAGGCCGTCCCGCGAGACTGCAGTCGTGAAGTAGCCGCCGCATCCGTAACGCATCGTGTCTGTCGCCGGCACGGCCAGCGCCGCAGCACCCGATTCTCGCGCTGCAGCAATCACGGCACTTACCTGGCGAGCTTCAACAAAGGGGCGCACCGCGTCATGGACCAGAATCACATCTGCAGCCGGTGGCAGAACTTTCATGGCACGGGCCACGGAGTCCTGGCGCGTGGCCCCGCCAACAATTACGGCATGCACACCCAAATCATCAGAGAAGCCACTCACACCATGGTCTTCAGGCATGGCTACTACAAGGCTGTCAACGTCCTTACAGCGCCGCAAGGCGCGCAGCGTGTGGAAGAGCAACGGTACTCCGTCAATGGCCCGAAACTGCTTCCGAGGACCGCCCATGCGTGAGCCCCGCCCAGCAGCGGGAACAATAACCGTTACGTGCCCCAAAACCGTCTCGTTCAGACAATCAGCATGGCATCACCGAAGGAAAAGAGACGATACTCCTCCGCAATGGCTTCGCGATAGGCCTCCATAAGGAACTCGTAGCCAGTAAATGCCGTCACCAGCATGAGCAACGTGCTCTTGGGCATGTGGAAATTTGTGATTAGCCGTTGTGTGATATTGAATTCGTAGGGCGGGTAGATGAACTTGTCCGTCCAACCAGTGGTTCCCTTCAGCCGCCGTGACACAGTCAGGCTGGTTTCCACCGCTCGAACAACCGTGGTGCCGATCGCTGTTACTGTGTTAGTTTTTGAGCTCAGTGTGCGGTTGACGGTCGCAGCCGTTTCCCTTGAGATCGCATAGTTTTCGGAATGCATGCGGTGCTTAGTGAGATCTTCGACCTCAACCCGCCGAAAAGTTCCGAGCCCGACGTGAAGCGTGACCGGCAGGATGTCTACGCCCTTTTCACGCAATGTTGCCGTAAGCTCCGGCGTAAAGTGCAGCCCGGCGGTCGGCGCGGCCACGGCGCCACGGTGCTGTGCAAAGATGGTCTGATAGCGTTCACGGTCGGCAGGCTCTACCGGCCGCTTGATGTAAGGAGGCAGCGGGGTTTTTCCAATCTCGTCAATCTTGCCGTACAACTCCTTGTTCGTGCCACCAAAAACAAAGCGTATCGTTCGCCCGCGCGAGGTCGTGTTATCGATGACCTCGGCCACAAGGCCGTTGCTGAATAAGAGCTTATTGCCGATACGAATCTTGCGAGCGGGATCGACGATGACGTCCCACAAGCGGCTTTCCGGGTTTAACTCGCGAAGCAGAAAGACCTCAATATGCGCGCCGGTCTTTTCCTTGCACCCGTGTAGGCGTGCAGGAAATACCTTGGTATCATTGTAAATGAGAACATCCCCTTCGCCAAAGTACTCCACCACGTCATAGAAATGGCGATGCTCTATCGTCTTGTCCTTCCGATTGAGCACCATTAGCCTCGAATGGTCGCGTGGCTCCGCAGGATACCGCGCAATCAGCTCTGACGGGTACTCGTAGATGAATGCAGACAGCTTCATCCTGTTAAAGGACATACGCATAAGGACTTGTGGCTTGGTGACTAGGGCTTGACTTCACGCAAGAATCCCGGTATTGCGGGACAACACCTGTGCCAGACGAGCGCCCATGCGATCGGATTCACGCCGGGGCCTGAAATGAAGGGCAGTCTTAATCGTTGCGGATCGGCAACTGAATAACTCAATATTCGCACTAAGTTTAAGGAATTAGCGGCCCCGTGTCAATAACACCGGCCTGCGGGCCACAGCATGGCTCAGCGCCCTTTTTGTTTTTTTTGGGTGTCACGCTATACCCGCGGAGGCCTATGTGGCCGATGGCGCGCTGGTCTTTCCATGGAATCCAGGACAGGCTGTCGTTCGAGCCAGTCTTGCGCTGCCCAGGCTCAAGCGAACCCGTGACTGCACGAACCACCTCATCGTCTTCACTCTTGAAGACTATACTGAAGGAGTACGCGACAGCATAGTCGTTCACGTTTTCCAGCATCAGCACCACGCCCGCATTTTCGCCATCCGCCCGCCGATAATACAGGTATCGAAAATCCACACCTTCGTGGGTCAGGAGCGGTCTCCAACTTTCCTCTCCCGGAAACCGCTGCGCCTGCGCCGTGCCACAGGCTAGGACTTGCAAGAGAATGAGCGCCTGCACGATCAAAGCACTTAGCACGACGTGATGCCAAGGCACAAAGCGGCATGCATGGTCCGCTTCACCAATTGCAGGGCCTTTTCGGTTCTGACCACCGAAACCAGCCACGGCGAAGGACCTACTTGTCAAGAAGTTTGCGCACAGCCGCAACTACACGTTCCGTAGTAAACCCGAATTCTCTAAAAAGCCTCGCTCCCGGCGCGGATGCACCGAAGTGATCAATTCCGAGCACACGCCCATGAGCACCGACGTAGCGCTCCCACCCTAGTGTTACGCCGGCCTCTATGGCTAGGCGTGGCACGATGCCCGGTGGAAGCACGACGGACTGGTACTCGGGCGACTGTTGTGCAAAGAGCTCCCATGATGGCATGCTAACCACGCGCGAGACAATGCCTTCAGACGCCAGCAGTTCATGGGCTTGCACGGCCAGCTGCACCTCGCTTCCCGTGGCTATCAGGATGACATCGGGTTCTACGCCACCAACGCGCAAAACGTAGGCGCCGCGTGCCAGTCCCCGCGCAGTGGCTTCTCCGGTGACGGTTTGCACGCCTTGCCGTGTCAGAACCAGCGCCGTAGGACCAGAGGTATTCACTAGTGCTGCGCGCCACGCCTGGGTCGTCTCACAAGCGTCGGCGGGCCGAATCACTGTGAGGTTTGGAATGGCACGCAAGGCCATCACGTGCTCTATGGCTTGGTGCGTCGGGCCATCTTCACCCACGCCAATAGAATCGTGGGTAAAGACGTAGATGACCGGCTGCTTCATGATTGCGCTCAGGCGGATCGCCGGGCGCATGTAGTCACTGAACACCAGGAACGTCCCGCAATACGGACGCAGCATGCCGTGGAGGCTAATGCCGTTGCAGATCCCTGCCATGGCATGTTCGCGCACGCCAAATCGCAGGTAGTTACCAGATGGAGACGACCGTTGGAAGTCCTTTTGTGCCGCGCCACGGGTCTTGTTGGACGGCGTTAAGTCGGCAGAGCCGCCGATGAGGTTGGGGACGTTCTCCAGGAGCGTGCCCAATGCCTTGCCACTGGCGGCTCGCGTGGCGAGCTTGCTGCCCCGCTCAAAGGTGGGCAGCGCGGCCATCCACTCCGAGTCCTCGGATTCATCTCGCTGATGCCATTTGGCAAATGCACCAGATAGTGCTGGATAGGCCTCCGCGTAGCGGGCATGCAGCGCCTGCCACGCCTGGGATCGCTTTTGGCCACGGGCCCTAGCATCCATGGCCCTACGGACCCCGCTGGTAACGCTGAAATGCTCATACTCAGCAAAACCGAGTGCGCGCTTGGTGAGCACAACCTCCTCTTCGCCAAGGGGTGCTCCATGGGCGCCGGCCGTTCCTGCCTTGTTAGGGCTCCCGTACGCAATAGTCGTCGTGACGCGAATCAGCGTAGGCTGTTCGGTATTTGACGCGGCCTCCAGCAGAGCAGCATCCAATGCATCGGTATCGTTTCCGTCTTCGACGTGAAGCACCTGCCACCCGTACGCCAGAAAGCGTATGCCGGGATCCTCCGTAAACGCCAGGCGGGTACTTCCATCAATCGTGATGCTGTTGTCATCCCAAAAGTAGATGAGCTTTCCGAGTCCCAAGTGCCCGGCGAGTGATGCGGCTTCGTGCGAGATGCCTTCCATGAGGTCACCGTCAGACACGATGCCGAAGGTACGGTGGTCAATGAGGGGGTAGCCGTCACGATTGAATCTGGATGCGAGGTAGCGCTCGGCGATAGCCATCCCAACGCCGTTGGCAAAACCCTGGCCAAGTGGCCCTGTGGTGGTTTCCACTCCGGGCGTGAGCCCATGCTCCGGGTGCCCGGGCGTTCGGCTACCCCATTGGCGAAAAGTCTGCAGCTCTTCCATCGGCAGGTCGTATCCCGTCAGATGAAGCAAGGCATAGAGCAACATGGACCCGTGGCCGGCTGAAAGAACAAACCGATCCCGGTTGGGCCATTGGGGGTTTGCAGGGTCATGACGCAAGTGCCGTGTCCACAGCACGTAGGCCATGGGGGCCGCACCCATCGGCATACCGGGGTGTCCGCTGCGTGCCCGCTGAACCGCATCGGCCGCGAGAAGCCGAATCGTGTTAATGCACGCTTCCTGAAGCATGGCAGTTACTGGATTACGCCGGGGAGCTCCTGGTCCACGAGGTAGCTAAGGCACCCCAGCGAGCGATCTGATGAATGCACCTTGCGCCCGTTGATAAGGATGGCTGGTACTCCGCCCAAACCCATTCCGTCAAACACGAGGCGCGTTCTGCGGGCCCGGGACTCCAGACGCCGGCTTTCCAGGACCCGCCGAAACTCCGATGCATCAAGTCCCAAATCATCCGCTATCTCCGAAAGTTGGGTCACCGACAACCCAGCCGGATCATTGGCATCAAACACTGCCTCTATCATGTCGTCGTACCGCCCTTGCTCATGGGCGAGCCAAAGAGCCATGACTTCGTCCAGCGAAAAGAGCAGGTTGCCGGTCAGAAGCGGAAACGGCTTGTAGACGATGCGAATTTCTTGAGGGTATCTTGCTGCAAGCTGCTTCATGATGGGGTGCTGCAACCTGCAGGCCGGGCAGTTGGGATCGATGAATTCCATAATCGTGACCGGCGCCGTCGCAAAGCCAGTAGTCGGGTCGGACTCGCTGATGAATTGATCCAGGTTTTCGAAGCGCGGCAGCGATTCGTCGTAACCACACAGGGCAGGGTTGAAGCTCGAGTTGGCAGACACACCCATTCCGACCTCGGGCGCTTTTGACTTGTACCATGTGTAGTCCGCAACAACTGCCACGAGAATCAAAGCCCCGATGATCCCGAAGAAGTTCATCTTCTGTGGGTGAGTGGCCTGACCTCGGCGGTGCTTTTCGGCGCCTGGTGAGGCGGCCATCACAAGAAGTAGCCCGGTCATTGCTGCCACTAGCCCGAAAGACGCGAGGCACAGGACACAATAGCCTTCGAGCGCAAAGAGCTGGAGGAGTGTTAAAAAGAGTGAGTATAACAGTCCTGCCCCTACCAGAATGAAGCGTGCGGCTTTTAAGTTCTGCCGCTTGCCCCAAAAATCCATTGCCACGCCAAGCGTAAGGACCGCCGCTAACAGGTAAAACAACAGTCCTGACGTGGTGCTTGAGAGACCAAACAAGGTTGGGTCCTGGGCTATTACCGAAGCGCAGTCACTTTCGCCACTGCAGACCGGGTCCGCTACTGCCCCTCCATACCAGAAGGACAGGTGCGCCGTAAGCATTATGCCAGCGCTGGCTAACACAAACAAGGCGCGTTCGAGAACCTTGCGATAAGGGGAAACATGACGTTTCATCTTCTTCCGAGTGGGTTGGCGCGCATTACTCCGTAGGACGCGGAAAATGCCGTTACAGACTGCATGTTCCTCATGTGGAGAAGGGTTGCGTTCACAATGCGCGTGGCGTAGTTTGTCCCCGTGATGTTTGACACAGTCGCAAATATAGCCCACGCCGCCCAGAGAACCTGCTGGCGCTCTTCGCTGCAGGCAGTGGGCGCGACTCCTTAGCGCATAAGGTACTACGGAGATGCCAGAAACAGCCCACTGCTGATGTGCAGTGGGCTTTTTCATTGCAGTTAACCCATGATGACGTTTCGGGAATTCCGGGAGTTTGCCGAGTCACACCGCGGACAGGGGCGACATGTGATCCCGGTCTACAGGCGGCTGAGTGCAGACCTCTTGACGCCGGTGTCAGCTTTTCTGGTGCTGCGGCAGTCCGGCCGTCACGCGTTTTTGCTTGAAAGCGTGGAAGGCGGCGAGCATCTGGCGCGGTATTCCTTCCTGGGCAAGAATCCCTACCGGATTGTTCGTGCCCGCGGGGCGAACGTGGAGGTGGAGGATGGCGAGGGCAGGCAGGCCGGTGACATTCCAACTGGTGACATCTTCAGCGTTCTTCAGAGCTACCTCCAGGAATACGAAGAAGTCCGGGTGCCCGGGCTACCCCGGCTGCGCTGCGGCGCCGTAGGATTTCTAGGATACGACGGCGTACGCCTTATAGAATACCTGCCCGATATGCCGGAGGATGAACTGGGGGTTCCTGATGCGATCTGGTGCTTCTATGACACCATGGCCGCCTTTGACAGGGTAAAGCACCAAATGGTGCTCATGACCAGCGTATTCGTGCGGCGTGACCGGTCGCTTAAGGCGCAGTACCTGCAAGCGCAGGCTAGGCTTGCCAAGCTGGAAGCCGAGCTTCATTCGCCGATTCCAGCGCCGCGGCCGGTTAAATTGAGTAGCGATCACATGGCATCGAACTTTGCCCGGCATGCCTTCGAGGCGGCTGTGGAAGAAGGAAAGCGCCTCATCTACGAAGGCGAAATCTTCCAAGTCGTGCTGTCGCAGCGGTTTTCTATGTCTTTTGAGGGCGACGCATTCAACTTGTACAGGGCACTGCGTCAAATCAATCCGTCGCCATACCTCTTCTACCTGGACTTTGACGAAGTTGTGCTGATTGGGTCCTCGCCTGAGGTTCTGGTACGCGTGGAAGATGGGAGAGCACAGCTCTTGCCAATTGCTGGCACACGTCCCAGAGGGCGGGATTCAGCCGAAGACAATCGCCTGGCCGAAGAGCTTCTGAACGATCCCAAAGAGCGGGCCGAGCATCTCATGCTTGTGGACTTGGGTCGCAACGACTTGGGTCGTATTTGCAGCGTAGGAAGCGTAGTGGTGGATCGCTATGCCTATATCGAGCGCTACTCGCACGTGATGCATATCGTCAGCGCAGTCAGCGGTGAGGTAGCTCCTCAATTCCAGCCGCTGGATGTCCTGCGCGCATGCTTCCCAGCTGGAACGGTCAGTGGTGCACCCAAGGTGCGTGCGATGGAGATCATTGATGCGCTTGAGCCCACCAAAAGGGGCATCTATGCAGGCGCAGTGGGGTACATCGATTTTTCAGGCAACATGGACACTTGCATCGCCATTCGAACGATGGTAGTGCGAAGCAATGAGATCTTCATACAGGCTGGCGCTGGGATCGTAGCGGACAGTAACCCGGAGCGGGAATATGAGGAGACGGAGAACAAAGCCCGTGCACTGAAGAAGGCTCTTCTCGTTGCCGCCGATGGTCTGCTCTAGGAGCTATATTTGCGCCATACAACCTCTAGCCACGATGCGCACAAGAGAAATCAAGTCCCTTCTCCTGAAGAAAGGTTGGGCCGGGCGGACCATTTCGCGTAAAGCAACCATCGCGCGAGTGAATCCGCTCCTCGAGCAGCACGTTGCACTGGGCCGGATGTATGACCAGGCCGACCCACTGACCGCTGACCCGGCCGACCTGAGGGAGTTGGAGGCTATCCGGCGGATAGTCCGCTTGGATGCGGGTAAGCTGGCTGAAACGGTATTCAGCTGCGGTGGCGTTGCATATGCGAGTGCTGATCGCAGCACGTCTGTGCTTGCAGGCGCCAGCCTCTTGGCTCAGCTGACTGAAAAGGAGCGTGCGCTGCACCAAGCCCTACTCCAAGAGCAGATGATTGAGCACCAGATGCGTACCGAGGCGGTGCTTCAGCGCTGCATACAAAGCAGCACAGAACGCCTGAGCTTTTTGAACAAGTGCGCGCGCCGCCTCTGGACTGCGCAATAAACCCTATGGCTGCACTCTTTGAGCCGGACCAGACGGTAGTAGTCTCTGGCATCCAATCTTCCGGCGCACTTCATATCGGCAACTACTTCGGTGCGATTCGGCAGCACATTGCACTCCAGAAGCAGCACCCGTCGTACTACTTCATCGTGAACTACCATGCGATGACCACGCTTCAGGATGCGGAGGCTCTGCGCGCATACACGCTGGATGCCGCAGTCACCTATCTGGCGCTGGGCTTCGACCCTGACAAGTCCAACCTTTTCGTTCAGAGTGACGTACCGCTATTGAATGAGCTGACATGGATCTTCTTCTGCCTGACCCCGGTGTCGCACCTGGAAAAAGGCGTTGCCTACAAGGACAAGGTCGCGCAGGGGCTGAGTGCGAATTGCGGATTACTCAACTACCCAGTGCTACAAGCTGCGGACATCCTGATTTACGGGGGCACAGTTGTACCGGTGGGAGCAGATCAGCGGCAGCATATTGAGATGACGCGCGACATTGCGCAGCGGTTCAACAGCCGCTACGGTACGCTCTTCCCAATCCCCGAAGCGTATATCGTCGAAAACGTAGCAACAGTGCCCGGAATTGACGGCCGTAAGATGTCCAAGAGCTATGCCAACGCCATTAACATTTTTGAAGAAGGGGCGAGCCTGGCGCGTCGCGTCAAGCGCATCGTGACGGACTCTACGCCGCTGGAGGCATCCAAAGACCCGGACACATGCAATGTCTTTGCGCTCATTCGGCTCTTTGCTACGCCGGAGCAGGAAGCCGAGTTACGCGAAGCCTACCTGGGGGGTGGGTATGGATACGGGCACGCCAAGAAAGAGCTCATTCGCCTAATACTCGACTATTTCGAGCCCGCGCGGGCACGCCGCCGAGAGCTGCTGAATGATCCGGACTACGTGAAAGATGTGTTGCGCCAGGGGGCCAGGAATGCGCGTGCGGTTGCCAGTGCCTGTATGGAGCGAGTCCGTGAGCTCACGGGATTGATGACGACATACTCATGATTTTGGTGATCGACAATTACGACTCATTCACGTACAACTTGGTGCAACTGGTTGGAGCAAGCGGTGCGGAGTTCGAGGTGGTCCGCAACGACGCGATCACGTGTGACGAGGTGGCTCGACGGGCCCCTCGCGCAGTGTTGATATCGCCGGGGCCGGGCCGACCACATAGCGCAGGGATCTGCATGGAGGTGGTCGAATGGCTAGGCCCCAGCACGCCCATTCTGGGCATCTGCCTGGGCCACCAGGCCATCGCCAGCGTCTATGGCGCCTCAATAACGTATGCCCGCACGCTCATGCACGGCAAGACAAGCCGCGTGCGGCATGACGGTAAGTCAATCTTTGCCGGTGCCGAGCAGGACTTTGTCGCCACACGATACCATTCACTGGTCGTGGTCAGTGATACGATTCCCGACAGTCTAATTGTCACGGCAACCTCGGAGGATGGTGTCGTCATGGGGATCAGGCACCGGGACTTTCCGGTGGAGGGCGTACAGTTTCATCCAGAGAGCATCCTAACGACCGAAGGCCCTAGACTCGTTACGAACTGGCTGGCACAAGTACCCGCATGAAGGAAATCCTCACAACGATTGTGCGAGGAGAGACCTTGTCGGCTGAACAAGCCGCCGGCGCTATGCGCGTGATCATGCAAGGAGGAGCGTCGGACATTCAGGTCGCAGGATTACTTGTGGGACTGGCAACGCGCAGTGAGTCCATCACCGAGCTCACCGCCTTTAGTCGGGTCATGAGAGAATTTTTTACACCTGTGGCCTGCGATGATCCCCACGCAATCGACATGTGCGGAACCGGGGGCGATGGACTGGGCACATTCAACATCTCCACCACAGCCAGCTTTGTTTGTGCTGGTGCGGGCG
This sequence comes from Rhodothermales bacterium, assembly GCA_965262785.1. Lineage (GTDB taxonomy): Bacteria > Bacteroidota > Rhodothermia > Rhodothermales > Bin80. The sequence goes on along the minus strand of OZ253559.1, from coordinate 2,662,759 downwards.
TAACGGTTGCCAAACACGGTAACGTTGGCGTGTCATCGCGCTGTGGATCAGCCGATGTGCTGCGGGCACTGGGTATTAACCTGGACCTGAGCGCACCCGGTGTATCCGAGTGTCTTGGCGAAGTTGGCATCGGCTTCATATTTGCCAGGCACTTTCATCCTGCGATGCGCTACGTGATGCCTGCGCGCCGAGCACTCGGCGTCCGCACGTGCTTTAACATTCTGGGCCCACTGTGCAATCCCGCCGGCGTAGCGCGCCAAGTCGTAGGGGCCTTCAGCATAGGGGCTGCCAAGAAGATGGCAGCCATCCTGAAGAACCTCGGCGCCGTGCACATCATAACGGTCTCGTCAGAGGGGGGGATGGATGAATTCTCTCTCCAGGGCCGCTCGTCCTATCGCGAATTTCGCGCGGGGTGGGCGGGCGTCCGCGACGGCGCATGCCTTCCGCAGGACTTCAGTTTGGCCAGCGCACCGGTGTCGGCCCTTGCGGGCGGTGACGTGACAAAAAACGCTCGACTCCTACGTGCAGTCCTTTCTGGCGCCCCTGGCCCGCGCCGGGACGTGGTGCTTCTCAACAGCGCATTTGGGCTGCGTGTCAGCGGACGTTTTGAAGACTTGGACGCTTGTTTCGCAGCCGCCCGGGAAAGCATCGACTCAGGTGCCGCCATGGCTCGCTTGGCACAGCTTCAAGCCGTATCCCAGCGCCTTCCATGACGATTCTCGATCGTATCGTCGAATCAGTTCGGGAGCAGCTACCGGCGCGCAAGCGCCGCATTCCGGAATGCACGCTGCTCACGGCGATAGGCCAAGCCCCCCCTACCCGGTCCATGGCCTGCGCGCTCCGTCAGGACACACTAGCGATTATCGCGGAAATCAAGCGCGCCTCTCCTTCCGAAGGCACAATCCTGGCGCAGGCTGAGCCTCAGAATTTAGCTAAACGCTATGAAGCCGGTGGTGCAAGCGCAATTAGTGTTTTGACGGAGCAGCAACATTTCCGGGGGTCGCTTGAGGACTTGCAAGCCGCCAGGGCGCACACGAATCTGCCGCTTCTGCGAAAAGACTTTGTCATTGACGAATATCAACTCTTGGAGGCGCGCGCCCACGGTGCCGATGCGGTCTTGCTCGTCGCTGCGGTGCTGGAGCGCGCGCAGCTCCGTGCCCTTCAGGAAGCTGCAAATGAATTGGGGCTGGAGTGCTTGGTCGAGGTCTACGAGGAGCACGAGATGGACCGAATCGACTGGACTCTGGTAACGATGTTGGGTGTCAATAACCGGGACCTCCGAACCTTCCAAGTGGACATTTCGCATTCAGTGCGCCTGTTGCAGCGCGTGCCAGAGTCGGTTGTGCGGGTCTCTGAAAGTGGATTAAAATCAGCCCGACAGCTCGCCACGCTTCGCTTGGCAGGCGTTGATGCCGTGTTGATCGGCGAAGCCTTTATGCGCGCTCCCGATCCGGGGCTAGCGTTGCAATCGCTCATCAGTTCAATGAAGCAGGTCCTTCAAGTCCATGTCGCTTAGTGTCAAGATCTGCGGTATCACCACGCTGGAGGATGCGCGTTACGCTGCCGCCGCCGGTGCGGATTTGCTGGGCTTTATTCAGTATTCCGGGAGCCCGCGGTTTGTTGAGGCCGGGTACGCGGGTGCCATCATCGAATGGATCTTCGGGCCGAAAAGCGTCGGCGTCTTTGTCAATGAGGGGCTAGACGTCGTCAACAACGCCGCAGACACGGCTGGATTTGACTACGTTCAACTGCACGGCAACGAGTCACCCGGGTATTGCCAGCGAATGGCACGTCCGGTCATCAAGGCATTTACGGTAAGAGCTGATGCGGATGTCGGGACGCTGCGGAATCGTATGGAGCCCTACCTGGAAGTGGCAGAGTATTTTCTGCTCGATGCCTACCATCCTGAGCTGCGTGGCGGGACCGGCCAGACCTTTCAATGGGATGTCGCTGCGCAACTCACTGCGGAATTCCCAATAATCCTGGCTGGAGGCATTGGAGCACACAACGCTCTGGCCGCTATTACAGCCGTGAATCCGGCCGGCATAGACTGCTCCAGCAGGCTGGAACACGCGCCGGGGTGCAAGGACTTTGACAAAATAGCAGATCTCTTTGACGCAGTAAGCCACCTGCAGCCATGAACGTGGGAGCCTATGCCGTCCCCGATGCAAACGGCCGCTTTGGGCCGTATGGCGGCGCCTTCGTGCCCGAGATTCTTATCCCGGAGCTTGCCAGCCTACGAAAGGCGTTTTCAGCGGCGTGGGCGGAGGCAGCGTTTCAGCGAGAGTATCACAAGCTGCTGCGTGAGTACGTTGGGCGCCCTACCCCGCTCACCTTTGCGGATCGCCTGTCAGAGGCGCTGGGCGGCCCAAGGATCTATCTGAAACGTGAGGACCTCTGCCACACGGGCGCGCACAAAATCAACAATACAGTCGGTCAGATCCTTTTGGCCCGCCGGATGGGCAAGACCCGAATCATAGCCGAAACAGGCGCCGGCCAGCATGGCGTAGCCACCGCCACAGTCGCTGCCAAGTTCGGGTTGAAGTGCATTGTGTACATGGGCGCAGAGGACATGCGCCGACAGCATCTTAATGTCGAGCGCATGCACCTGCTGGGCGCTGAGGTTCGGCCCGCAGTCAGCGGCAGCCAGACGCTCAAAGACGCAACCAACGAAGCGATACGGGATTGGGTATCCAACCCGCGCAACACCTTCTATATCATTGGCTCGGTCGTTGGCCCTGACCCTTATCCGGTGATGGTTCGAACCTTTCACTGCGTAATTGGAGAGGAGACCAGGGCGCAGCTCCTTCGTGCGGAAGGCCGCGAAACGCCTGACCTTGCCATTGCGTGCGTGGGGGGCGGCTCAAATGCCATAGGCCTGTTTTACCCGTATCTGAAGGATCCAGAGGTGGGCTTGCTTGGCGTAGAGGCAGCTGGCGAGGGCCTTGATGGACGCCATGCTGCTACGCTGTCGAGAGGAACGCCCGGCATCCTGCACGGGGCCATGAGCTATCTCCTGCAAGACAAGCAAGGCCAAGTCACGCTGGCGCACTCTATTTCGGCCGGGCTGGACTACCCTGGCGTTGGCCCGGAGCATGCGTACCTAAAGGACCTGGGACGCGTACGGTATGAAGTCGCAACAGATGCGGAAGCGCTCAAGGCCGTTCGACTCTTGTCATGCACGGAAGGCATCATCCCGGCGCTGGAGACGGCGCATGCCGTTGCGGCTCTGGCAAGAGTGGCGCCAAAGATGGCGCAGGACGAGGTCGTAGTACTTAACTGCTCAGGGCGCGGCGACAAGGACATGACCACCATCATGGAGGCTGATGGCACGCCTTAGGACCGTACTCAGCGAGTTGAAACGAAGGCGTGAGAAGGCAATGGGTCTGTTTCTCACAAACGGCTTTCCTTCCCTGGACGCAACAGTTCCCTTGCTGCGGACCCTCGATGCGGGCGGTGCAGACTTTCTTGAGATAGGAATGCCGTTCAGTGACCCGCTGGCGGAAGGACTCCCCGTACAACGATCCAGCGCACGGGCGCTGGCGGGTGGCGTTCAGATGGAAGATGTCTTTCGCACGGCACGCACTTTTCGGGAAAGGAGCGAAACTCCCCTACTCCTCATGGGGTACATAAACCCGATTCTGCAGTACGGAGTGGGCAACTTTTGCGCTGCTGCGCGCTCTAGTGGAATAGATGGCCTGATAATTCCAGACCTGCCGCCAGAAGAGGCGGGGCTGATAACGGCGTCGGCTGATGAATGCCAACTCGAAATGGTGTTTCTTCTGGCGCCCAATACGTCAGATGTACGGGCCAGGAGAATTGATCAGCTGTCCACAGGATTTGTGTACGCTGTAAGCGTAACTGGCACTACGGGTGCGTGCTTGGAACACCGCATGGAGAATGTGGCTCGCTACTTAGAGCGGGCAAATAGAATAATAGAGTATAACCCAGTGCTGGTCGGGTTTGGTATCAAGACGCATGCGGACGCTCGGCGCCTTTGCCGCCACGCGGACGGCTTTATTGTTGGCAGTGCACTTGTAGAGGTCATTGAGGGCCTCTGGAATGACAGCAGCCTTAGTTTCACGGACCGCTTGGAGGGCGTGCGACAATTCGCACGCAACCTAGCTGCGGGTATTCCCGGCAAACGACTAGCACCATGAAAACTTCACTGCTTGCCTGCACCATTGCAAGTCTCAGTTGTGCAGGCTGCCTCATCTCCGGGGGCGATTTTCGGCCCGAAGCCGGAGGTCTGGAAGGACAGATTACCGTCGTAGTTGATTCAGCGCTTTGGAGGGGCGCTGTGGGTGATACGCTGCGCGAAACCATTGGAGCGCCCATCTCAACCCTGCCGTCAAGGGAGCCGAACTTTTCGCTGGTACCACTGCACCTTACCGGGCAGAATGCGCTGGAGACGGCTCAGGAGCAACGCAACATTCTGTTTGTGGGGACGGTTGGGGATACGACTTCCCTTGAGTCACGGTGGCTGTACCACCGGTTCGCGCAAGACGCACGGGAAGCGATTCTAGGAGGTGCCCCTGTCGTTCTGGCACGCAGTGACGAGTGGAGACGGCGACAGCAAGTCTACTACGCGGTGGCCGCCACACCCGAGGAGTTGATAAATGCCATCAGTGAAAATAGCGAGGACATCGTCTACGCATTCAACGTGGCTACGCGTGAGCGTATGCACCGGGAGCTGTTTGATATTGGGCGCCAGCGAAGTGTGGAAGACCATCTGATGGAAAGACATGACTTTGCAGTCAATGCCCAGCATGATTACGTCGTTGCTGTCGACACCTCGAATTTTGTGTGGCTCCGGCGGATACTCAGTGATACCTGGCGCAGCCTTTTCGTGTACTATCAGGATCGGATGGATCCCTCCAGCCTCACGCCCGGGAATGTCATCCTGCTGCGAGATGCTCTCACAAGGCAGCATATGGAGGGTACGGAGGGTGGCATCTTGGAAGTTGTGTTGACCCAGCCCATCACAGTTGACTCCATTGACTTTAAAGGACGCTTCGGGTACGAGATCCGCGGTTTGTGGGAAATGATTGGCGAAAAAAACGGCCGCAAGTTCCAGTATGGGCAGGGCGGCGCATTTGTGACCTATGCCTTCTACGATGCACCCACAGGGCGCTTGTACGTGATTGACGGCATGCTGTTTGCGCCCGGTTATCCCAAGCGTGAGTTTCTGCGCCAGCTCGAAGTGATCGCATACTCCTTCCGCACAGCGGAAGATGTGGCGGCAGCCGAGTCAGAATGAACCTGCGGGTCGCTTTGGGCATCCTGAGTCTGTGCGCGCTTGTGCAATGCGCGGGGCCGCAGAACCGGAGTCCTGTTGTTTCCGACAGCGTTGCCGTATCACTGTTTGTTGATCTTCACCTGTCGAGTGCACGCCAGGAGCTTAACCTCAGCGCTACTGATCAGGACGCCATACTGGCGAAGTACGGGCTCGACTCTACTGGTTTCGCGCGGGTGATGGACTACTACGCACACCACCCGGACCGGTACGTAGCCATGTACGCCCAGGTTGTTGACCGTTTGGGTGCCGACGCAATGCGTCAGATGCGCTAGCTTGCGCAACCATGGGCCCACAGTTGCATACTGGAGATCAGAGAGATCCGCCAGTGGCAGCACACGCTCACCAAGCGTTTCCTCGTCCGACCATTTCCGCTCGTACTACTGCCGTACCCCTTGGGTCTTTCGCCGTTTGTGCACCAGGCTCTCAGAGCGGCACTGCAATTCTGGGGAAACCATTCTGACCGTGTGGTGGGTCGTCGGAGGGGCGGGGTGCCATTTCGCTACGTGTCGCGCTTGCTGGTTCGGCACCGCTTCTTTCCGGGTGCTTGGCAACACGCCGCGGCTGGTTGTCCAACTGGCGACCACGGGCGCTGCAAAGCCTGGTGTAGTTCTCCGTCAGCCATGCCCGCACCGGCCAAATAGGGCCGGCATAGGAGGTTTGCCCTTCATTGGTCACGCCCCAGACTTTTATTGTCTGCAGAACAACGTTGTTTGACGCACTCTTCTGCATAGTGGCCATGGCCAGCTCCGATGCCTCCCAGGGTGCATCGTTTCGCATGCGGTTCGGAAGGTCTCATGCCTGAACATGCTAGGCGGTGGCAGATTCTGCGCCCGGCGTTACAAGACCCCAATACTGCATCGCGCTAAAGCCTGGTCGAACTAGGTGGGCCGAGCGGCAGTATGCGTACAAGCTTCGCAAGCAGCGGGCGGATACTCGGAGTGCGGCACGGCATACTCTGATCGACACGACTGAGACGGGCACGCTGAACTGCGTGGATCAATCACTTAAAAAGAAGGGTAGTCGCATCCGTGCCCTGGTGGAGTGTCCGATAGGGGTCACAGGGTACCTGTAGAGCTACCGCAAGGCCCAGAATCGCAGAGGCTGGAAGGAGAACGGCAGCCAGGTCGACTTCCTGACTGCCGGGGCCATGCTCTGCAATGTATTCTAGAAATCACAGGCGTCAATGAAAGGGACACATTTGAACCGAGGGCACGGCCTAAATTCCGCCAGCGTTGCCAGAACACATAAGCAACTCCTCAACCCCCAGGCGACCCGCTACCCCATCCCTGTCGGCCCCAGAGCTGAATGTGATTCCAAAGGAGGGCGTAGGCCAGATTGTCCTCTATTTGACGTGCAGCAGGGTACCCGTCTTTGCGACTATACCTTGGCTGGTGCGCGCCAAAAAGCGATATGCATAGATGCCAGCCGGCAGAGACGAGCCATTGATTGCAAGTCTGTGTCCCCGTCCGCCACCGAATTGTTCTGCACTCGTCTCCAAAACCACTCGACCTAACATATCAATGACCGCTACCGTCACTTCTGCAGACTCCTTCAGATCAAACAGGAAAGTCGTACGACCGGTAAATGGATTCGGGTAGTTGCCGTTCATGACCAGATCACTGGGCAACTCGTTCACTTCTTCGCGTGACACCGGACCCATCACATCAATCGTAAACTGCAAAGAATCCGACGCCGCCGCCGCGTCCGTCACCTTGTATGTATACGTTACAGGAGCTGCAACGCTAGTCGGCGTACCGCTCAGTGTACGAGTACCCGGGTCAAACGAAAGTCCTACGGGTGGGGCCGGCGCGAGCGTATACGTATAGGGAGAAGAGCCGCCGGATGCTTCGGGAAAAACAAAGTCAGTGATAGCCACGCCCTGCTCGTACACTTGATCGTCAATAATTCCGGTAGTAATAAAGACACCGCTACAAATGTTGCCGTCCCATTGTTGAAGACCGCTTAGCCACGTCTGAAAGGCGGCATCTTGCGGTGCACAAAGCGTTTGTACCGGGCCTCCAAAACTCAAGTATTCCAGATTGGCCAGTTGCATAAAGCTCCTCGGCAACCTCCCCGTAAACTCGTTGTCATTGAGATACATTTGGGTCAGTTGGGAGAGGTTACCTAGTTCACTGGGTATCCCACCGGAAAGCGAATTGTTAGCCAGCCACAACTCCCGAAGTTGCGAAAGACTACCCAACTCTGCCGGGACTTCGCCGGAAAGCATATTGAAAGCCAGCCCCAGCTCCCGCAATCGCGAAAGGCTACCCAACTCTGCTGGAATCTCGCCGGAAAGCGAATTGTTCAACAGCTCTAACGCCTCCAATTGCGCCAAGTCACCCAGCCTTGCAGGGATCTCACCGGAAAGCAAGTTATAGGCTAGGCGCAACTCCTGCAGTTGTACGAGGTTACCCAGCTCTGCTGGAATGTCGCCGGACAGCGAATTATTCGCCAGCCACAATTTCCGCAGGTGCGAGAGGTTACCCAACTCTGCAGGAATTTCACCGGAAAGCGAATTGAGCACCAGCCCCAACTCCTGCAGTTGTGAGAGGTTACCCAATTCTGCAGGAATTCCACCGGAAAGCAGCGGATTCACCGACAGATGCAACAACCGCAATTGGGAGAGATCGCCTAGCTGGGAAGGAAGGGCTCCCGTAAGCGAATTAAACTCCAGAATTAGCTGCTCCAGCGCCGAGAGGCTGCCGATTTCGACCGGCAGGGGCCCATTCAGATTGTTGTTGGACAGGTCCAACCCCAGTGGCCAGCCGTCCGCTGGAACAATGCCGTACCAACCGAGCAATTCATCCACCGTAGGCACGCCCGTGGTGTCCCAGTTCGTATTGCTTATCCAGTTGTCACCGTCGGTGGCCTCGTACAAAGCGCTTAGCCCAGCAAAGATAGGCTCGAGCGCTCCGTTGATGACAAAGTCTAGCCTGTCCGGGGTGTCCTGCAGGCTTCCTTCACGAATGCGAGTGAAGAACCGCACCCTCTGATTTTGCAGGGCACCTGTGGCCACCGTAAAGCCAAACGTAACCTCAGTAGAGTCGCTGCTATTCAGCGTGCCAACCTGTACCTCAGCGGCCGTCAAATCAATGAACGCATACGGCGACTCGGGCATCAAGCCGATCACCAACTGCTGCGCATCGGCGAGATGGTTGACGAACACCGCCGTCACCGTCACGTGATCGCCTGACTCAATCTGGCCATCGCCGTCACTGTCTGCCCAAGACCAGCGCTTGATCCGGACTGCCGGAAGTGTCGGGGCCTGTACTGCAGCGAACGCATTCGCATACCCGCGCCCCAAAAGACCTGCAAATTCCGGATTCTCGGCATCAATGTTCTCACTCACCATCCGAACCTGTTCCCGAAGCTCGTCGGGGCTGACATGCGGAAACTTTGTCTTAACCAGCGCAGCCACGCCAACCACCAAGGGGGATGAAAACGACGTCCCTCCTACTTGGATGTACATGTCGCCGGGTATGGTGGTGCTGATAGAGACGCCAGGTGCGAAAACACCCACTTTGCGCCCATAGTTGGAGAAGGGTGCCCTGACGCGCGAATCCACGAGGGTTGCTCCCACAGCCAGAACACGTGGATGAACGGCTGGAAAGGAGGGAATAGCATCGACATTCCGACTCTCATTCCCGGAAGCGGCCACTACTAGTGCCCCCAAGTCCGTTACCAGACTTAGAACTTGATGACCGAGCTGGGTACTTTCTGCCACAGCTACCGGGGCGCCCCAGCTTACGTTGATGATGTCTGCCCCGTTTGCGGCAGCATACAGTACACCCTCATAGCCAAAGCAAGGAGCTTCCTCCGTTGGGCATGCTGCGTTGACGTGCATGACCTGGGCATTCCAGGCTGCACCTGCGACACCGATAGCATTGTCGCTTACGGCGTTGGCCACGCCGGCAACGGCTGTGCCATGCAGGCCATTGAATGGCGTGGCTGGCAACCCGGTCGGGTCGTTATCTCGGTCATCACCATTGGCAAAATTTACGCCGTGCACATCATCAATGAAGCCGTTGTTATCGTCATCAATACCGTTATCGGCGATCTCGTCCGCGTTGGTCCAAACGTTGGCCACAAGATCCTCGTGCCGCCAATGTCCACCCCCGTCCACGATGGCAATCACGACCGGCGGATTGCCATCCATCCCTTTGACTTCGTCCCAAGCCTCCGGCAGGCGCATGTGCCGCAGATACGTCTGCTCGCTATAGAGCGAGTCGTTAGGCTCGGCTGGATAGCGGAGGCCTGATTTGAAGAAGCGAAAGACAGGGACCGGCTCGGCATAGACCACCCCTCTAGCCGCTTCCAGCGTCTTGGCTACTTGCCGAGGACCGGCAATGGCGTGGTACCGCACATAGTACGTGCGGCGCAGAGCCTCCAGGTTCTGGGCCGTTGTAGGAGTTGGTTGCACATGATCCAGAAACGGAAATGCCCGCGAAATCTGGTGTACCTGGTACTGGCTGGCCCGACTATCGAATGCTTGCAGGCCCGTTTTGGCGGCCCCCGCGGCAATGCGGACACCTTCTTCAAATTGCACGACTACAACCTGGGGCTGCCAGGCAGGCTCTTTACTTCCGCTATTCTGCGCGTGCACAGAAAAGCTCAGCCCCAAAGCCAGCAGGCCAAAAATTGCCAAGCTTCGCGCGCATACAATGAGTGCTCTCTCGTTCCTCTCTTTTGCGAATTTAGCCATTTACTTACCTCCTTAGCGGATTTACCCGGATCGGTGTGTGGTAGTTAGCGGATACCGGCTGACGACCTCCCGTCATTCGACCGTGACTAAGGGTGCCAACAGCCGGCCATCGCCCAAAAAGGCGCGGCTAAATCCAACATCGTCACTTTGGGAACCCACTATTGCCCTTGGTCGCGTGAGCAGTAGCTCCAAGTCGGCTATGGGTTTTTCTGCCTGCATCTTGGGCTGCTGCGGTGACGACTCTGCAAAGGGAGATGGATTTGCTCGGTCAAGACCTGCATAGGGCCAGTTTCGTGGACCGTCACGCGCCCCATCACTTGCTTGGGGGTGTCACTGAAAAGCCGGCACTATGAGCATATTGGCCACCACTACCCAGGCAAAGCAGGGCAATCCGCGAAATAGGCACCGCTTGTTGTGCAGTAGGAGCGTTGACGGTATGATTCGCCAAATGGGCTTTCCTGCTTCGGCGCCACCAATCCCTGCGCCGCTGGCCTTCTCAGAGGGTGTAAGTCTTGACGCTGCCGAACCACTCCGCGATGATACGCGGCTGCGGCCCGGTTGTTAGGAAGACTTGCTGTAGGGTCGGCGGGAGGCGCACCTGCCTTAGGATCCGGTGGCCATTCCGTCGCTTTCGCTCCGGGCCTCAGTCCGGCTTCCATCACCGTGTTTCCTCCCGCCGCCCACCGAACCGGGCGTACGGTTTTCCCGTACCCGGCTCTCCAGGCGGATCATGCCACTCGCACTCGGACCGCTTCTCCTGCCGCATAGGACTTCCACTACGCAAGGAGCGACACGCTCCTTACAGCCACCCTATACCGCGGATAACGCGTTGACAGGCCTGTTTACGCCCTGACAACCCCGTACGCCAGCATCGCATAGAATGCGACTGGCCTACGGGTCCTTCACTTACGCATGTGGTGTCGCTGGATTCACCGACCCTGATCGGATGGTAGGCTATGCCATTATTTCCGGGGCCTTTCACCCTTTGAACACCGCTCCGCACCTGCGGCCCCTTCCCTCGACGGGCATTACCCCGCGTCTTCAGTAATACGGGCCACTCCGCCACCCTATCAGCCTGGCCTGGCTCAAAGAGCTTCCAGTTGGTGCGTGCCACACCACCAATAGGGCTTCCCGTGTTGCAACTCTCCTGATCTTCCATGCGTGCCAGCGCCAATACCCCGGCGAGTCGGTCTCGGTGCCTTTGTCGCTCGCTTCCCGAGCCGCAGCGGTCTTCCCCATATCACCGGAAGGTCGACACTCGCATCACCCGTTTCGGGGCCTGCTCAGCGTTCACTCACGTTCCGGCCCGCATGGTCGCTAAGCTACTCACGTAGCCCGTTAACCACAGTGCTTCATACTATGTTGTTACCTCCATAATACGCTGTAGCCGCTACCAACTGGAGCGACAGATGTTGGGCGGGATTCGCACCCGCCACAGGAAAGCGCCTTTTCACGGCGCACGGCGAATGCCAGGGTTAGCAGCGTCAAACATGCTTACGTAGGGCCTGCCACAATAGGCTTATACACGCGCTCGCCCAGCATATTAGTCAGTGCGCGGCGGCGATTGAGTCAGCCACATCTCACCTTTCACCGTAAGTCTGTACGGCCGGCCGCTGCGAACATATACATACTCTTCGGAAATCAGGAAGTTAAGCAGCCTTTCTTGATCGGCACGCGAGAGGCCGCACTGATCATATGGCTCTTGGTTTTTCACAAGGCTCAGCAGCCGGAGCAACTGCGGCTGATCAGCGGCTGTTACTTCAGCTCCACGAATGCACAAGTCACAATGATCGCAGGCTACAGCATCGCGCTCGCCGAAGTACTTGAGCAGCAGCTGCCCACGGCATCGAGTTGCCATCACGTACCGGCGAACGTGATGCAGCTGCTCAATGGCACATCGCCGATTGCGCCATATCGCAGCCTGATCTATGGCTAGGTGGTCGGTCCGCGGGCGCCTGAATCGCAGGCGCAGGTCTCCCGCAATCGAGCGCCACGAAAGAATCTCCCGCGCCTCCAGGAAAGCCAGCTCCGTCAGCAACTGTGTCTGGGTGAGGGATAGCTGGGATGCCAGGGTGCTGAGGTCGACTGGCATCCAATCTCTGTAGGCATCGGCTTGAATTGCGCGCAGCAAGGCCACCACGAACTGGTATCGTTCGTCGTTTTTCAAGCCACGGCTAAAGTGGCGTATGGTTTGAGCGGACTGCCGCATCCGGATCATGCCACTACCCATATGCCCGGGTAACACAGTCCAGGTCCCCTCCTCGGCTACGAGGTTTACAATTCGTTCTACCGCTGCGGGTGAAAGACCCGTTTCCTTAGCAAGCGCGGCCAAGTCGACCGGTACCGGAAATTCGGGCATGCTTCCGATAGCCACCTGCGCACCGGTGCAAACCGCTCCAAAGACCGCTGCCACCTCGTAGGGCGTTGGATACCGGCGGTCCACCACCTGGTCCTGCATGGGCTCGTCCGCCGCGCCAGTTATCAGTACCGCCACCGCAGGCTTGCCATCGCGACCGGCCCGGCCCGCCTCCTGATAGTAGGCTTCCAGGGAGTATGGTGGATCCATGTGGACCACAAAACGGACGTCGGGCTTGTCGATTCCCATGCCAAAGGCGTTGGTGGCCACTACCACGCGTGCCTTTTGCCGCATCCATTTTCTGTATGCAGCCGCACGCTGTGCGGCACTTAGGCCGGCATGGTATGCAACGGCAGCATGTCCTTGCTGCTTCAGCGCCTTTTGCAAAGCCATGACGCCGATGCGTGTGCCCGCATAGACAATGCCACTCCCCGCGTTGTCTTGAAGCACTCGCCGAAGCTCGGCCACCTTGTCGGCTTCATGCGCTACTCGCAGGAATACATTCGGCCGACCAAATCGTCCGATGACGTGCACAGGGTCTTTAAGCAAGAGTCCGCTGACGATGTCTGCCTGAACACGTGGAGTAGCCGTCCCTGTAGTAGCTACCACTGCAGGCCGGCCCATGAGTTCATAGCAATCCGCAATAAGACGGTAGCTCGGTCGAAAGTCATGACCCCACACGCTGACGCAGTGCGCTTCATCCACGGCGATCAAGGTGACCTCCAGACCTGGGGCACGCGCACGAAACAGCTTTGACTGCAGCCGCTCAGGTGACACGTATAGAAGCCGGTACATACCATCGGCCGCCTCGTCGAGACGTTTGTCTATCTGGCGCAACGTCAACGCGCTCGCAAGGTAGGTGGCACGAATCCCGCGGACGTTCAATGCGTCAACCTGGTCTCGCATCAATGCAACCAGCGGCGAGATGACCAGCGTCATTCCACCAAGCACAAGCGGTGGAATCTGGTAGCAGGCGGACTTGCCGCTACCCGTCGCCATCACCGCAAGCACATCGCGCCCTTCAAGCAATGCGTCAACTACGACTGCCTGTTCAGGTCGAAAGGCGTTGTGTTTCCAATGCTGGCGGAGGAACGTTAGCGCCTCCCGTCTCTTGTTTGTTGCCATCGCCGGTTGAAACCATAGTAGGGCCACTGCGTTTTCGCCGCGCCTGTAGAACTCGCTGCACCGTCTACTAAGATGCCACGCGTGTCCCTAGTTATACTCTCTTGGAATGCACTGGACCTCCTGAAAAAGTGCTTTGCGTCGGTGGTTGCTACCGACTATCCTGACTTGGAGGTCATCTATGCCGACAATGCCTCCACAGACGGCTCTGCAGATTGGGTCGCAGAGCATTTTCCCTCCGTGCGTGTCATACGCCACGCGGAAAACTACCTGTTTTGCAAGGGCAATAACGAGGCCATTCGCCAAGCCACCGGCAAATATGTGGTGCTGCTCAACAACGACATAGAGACGCCGCCCGGCTGGCTTGCGCCACTGGTTAACGCAGCGGAAGCTGATAGCAGGATTGCGGCCTTGCAACCCAAGATCTTGCAGTACCACCGGCGCGACCGGTTTGGCTATGGCGGCGCTGCTGGCGGTTTCCTGGACAGGATGGGCTATACATTCACGCGCGGCCACATCTTTGGGACAAGGGAACGCGACAATGGGCAGTACGACTACGCGTGCGATCTGGACTTTGCTGGGGGCTGCGCGCTTTTTTTACGGCAGAATGCACTGGAACGGACCGGCCTGCTGGACGAACGCTTTCAGATGCATATGGAAGAGGTCGACCTCTGCTGGCGCCTCCGTAACCAAGGCTACCGCGTTGCGTGTGAGCCGACCAGTCATGTGTTCCACGTTCGTGGCGACACTGACTTCAACTATGTACCGTGGCGGCTCTACTTCAACATCCGAAACAGTCTCTGGATGCTGCACAAAAACCTTACCCCCAAGCGCTTTCTTGCCATCCTGGTCCAAAAGGCTGCCGTAGAATCCGTACTGGCAGCGGGGTTGTTGGTGCGAGGGCAATGGAAGAGTGCTGCTTCTATCCTACGCGGGTATCGGGATGCCTACTGCATGAAAGGCAACGTTCGTGCAGAGCAGCCAGAGTGCCATGCGGAAAGGGCCTACCACGGCAGCATATTGTGGGACTATTTCATACGGCGGCGGCGGACCTTTGCCGAGTTGCCAGCAAAGAAGTTCCGCCTACCGAAGACGGTCGGATGACTGGACCAGCTTGATGTCTTTCTTGACTCCGGCAAGCGCCAGCCGGGAGCTGACATAGGCTACGGCTGGCATGAGCAGGTCCAATAATCGTTTAACGTCCGTTCCGGCTTCTGTTTGAAAGTACAGGTTGTCGGAAAAAAACAAGATTCCGTACACGACCGCGGCAAACACCACTAGGTCCGCCAATGCGAGGGTGGTGAAATTGCGCTGCTTGTCCCGATCCTTGAAAGTCAGCAGCGAAATGATGACAAGACTCACGGCGGACAGGCCCATGCCGTAGATCACGAACATTTGCCAGTCGGAGCCGCTCGCTCCCGGAAGGCCGGACAGCAGAAACCAGCCAAGTGCCCCTAGGGAGAGGAATAGGTAGAGATTCTGTATACGCTGAATCATGGTGTCTTAGCGCAGTGCGCGTACGCGCTCAACTAGGCTGTGGGTAAACTTATCGGTACCGGCCGTGCCGCCTACATCGCGCGTGAGCGTAGTGCCTTCCGCGTAGCACGATAGAATCGCCTGTTCTACCAGATCTGCTGCCCGTGCCTCATTCATGTGGCGAAGCATCATGACCGCGCTCTGCAGCAGCGCGGTGGGATTGGCGAGCCCCTTACCTACGATGTCGGGAGCACTGCCATGGACCGCCTCAAAAATCGCAGCATCGGTACCAATGTTGGCGCCAGGCACGGTTCCTAAACCTCCAACCAATCCCGCACAGAGATCGCTCAGAATGTCGCCGAAGAGGTTGGTAGTGACAATGCAGTCATACTCCTTCGGCCGAATCACCAACTGCATTGCGATGTTGTCGATGATTCGGTCATTGAAGGAGACATCGGGAAATTCGGACGCGACGCGCTGGCCCTCTTCAAGAAACATACCGGTGGTGGCCTTGAGGATGTTCGCCTTATGCACCAACGTCACTAGCCGCCTCTTGTGGGCCCGGGCATATTCGAAAGCGAATCGACAGATGCGCTCCGAGCCCCGGCGAGTGATGCGCGCAATGGAGTCAGCTACCTCCAGGCGCTTATCGTAGTATTCAATGCCGCGGTAGAGCCCTTCGGTATTCTCGCGGATGATCACCAGGTCCACGCCGTCAAACGGCGTTACTATGCCTGGCAGGGCCTTGCAAGGCCGCACGTTGGCAAACAGGTCCAGCTGCTGGCGAAGCGAGACATTCACGCTGCGAAACCCGGCACCCACCGGCGTAGTGACCGGGCCCTTTAGCGCTATCCCGTTACGGCGAATCGATGCTACCACCGCATCGGGAAGCGGCGTGCCGTGGTGCTCTATGCCCGCATACCCTACCGCGTCAAACCGCTCCCAGACAATGGCCACGCCGCAAGCTTCCAGTACGCGCACGGTCGCGTTGGTGACCTCTGGCCCAATGCCGTCACCCGGAATTAGCGTTACCGTGTAAGCCATCGCGTCTTCAGTAGACACAAAAAGCCCTGCCTGAGCAGGGCTCTTGTAATGACAACCGGCCTGGATTGAGGACTACAGTCCAGAGATATCCCGCCTGGAGGAATAGTTGATTCGCAGGGTATTGCCCTTTCGGAGCTCCTGCTGAACGTCGGTCACCACTCCCATCTCGGACTCCTCATCAACGCGCATCGATACGATAAGGCGCGGCTCCTCCGTCAGCTTCCTGTACATGATCGAGCGGATGCTGGTCATTTCCTCGATGATGGCGTCGTCAATCTGGACACGGGTGGTGCCAAATCTGTTGCCGCGGAGCTTTTCCGGGCCCATCCAGATGTATGAGACGTACCGTTTCTGCTCAATCTTGGTGAGGGCTTCCGCCTGCGGCAGGATGGTACGCACCTGTACCTCCTGCTCCCGCAGGACCGTCGTCACCATAAAAAAGATGAGCAGCATGAAGATGATATCCGGCAGCGATGCCGTCGAAATCTCCGGTTTGGCCTTGCTCTTCTTTGTGAAGTGACCCATGGGTATGAGGTTGGTCTAAGGGCTTATGGCGCTGCTATTCGCCGGGGTCCGGCTCCGCCAGTGAGATTTGGGCGGGCCACTTCTTACGGATCACATTGTCCGCCCCAGATTCCAGGCTGGAGCGATAGTCATGGTAGTTTACGAATCCCATGCTGCGGGCTTCGACATCCCATATCTGAAAGTAAGCCATCCAGACCTCATCCAGCGTCTGGATATATAGGTTGTACGGAGTGAGCCGGTCGGTCTTGATCGATACAAGTGCCTTCGTGGGAGTCTCAGAGTAGCGTTGGTCCTGCCCCTGGTTCTGAACATGGGTCATTACCTCCTGGCGGATCTGGGCTACACTGGAAGGAAGGTCTTCAAGAAGGACCTGCCCGGCCGAGTTGATCAGGATCTTAAGGCTGTTTCGCTCCTTCACCGGCGGAGGCTCGACGTTTTCGTCGAGTTCAGGGGGTAGCGTCATGCCGATACCGGTGTCCACGTCAATAGTAGTGGTGACGAGGAAGAATATCAAAAGCAGGAATGCAATATCAGCCATGGACGAGGTTGGAATTTCTGCCTCGCGACGTTCCTTCCTTTTATTAAGCACACCCATCGCAAATGACCGGATTGGAGTTATGAAAATAGCCCCTTAGCACCCGTATACAGCAGTGCCAGGAGCGCAAGGCCCAATGTGACTATGATGGTCATGATCCCGGCTTCTGCCCAACTGGACATCGTAAAGCCGAGCACGAGCAAGATCATGATGGGCACGACTATTATAGTTACCGCCATGGGATCCACTTTGCCGAAGGTCAGGCTGCGGATGCCAAATGCCAGCATGGCCAAGAGGCCAAGTCCTAAGAGCGCAGAAGCGAGGTATATCGCAATCGGAACCATTGTCAGTTACCAGCTATGAGTTAAAAGAAATGGCCAGAAGGGTTACCCGTCGGACTCGTGCGCTTCACTCGCAACCGGTCGCCCGGCCTGCATCAGCACCAGTGAGTCAATCAACTCTATCGATGCCTCCTCCATGTCCACCACGATGCGGTCGATTTTGGAGACCGCGTAGTTGTAGAAGAATTGCAGAATGATGGCCACGATAAGACCAAACACCGTCGTGAGCAGAGCGATTTTGATGCCACGCGCTACAAGGCTGGGCGAGATGTCGCCGGCGGCCTCAATCGCGTCAAACGCCGCAACCATGCCGATTACCGTACCCAGGAACCCGAACATGGGTGCCAGAGCGATGAAGAGCGAAAGCCATACCAGTCCCCTTTCCAAGAAGCTCATCTCTATGGAGCCGTAGGCCACCACGGCCTTTTCGACGGCATCAATGCCCTCGTCGACACGCAGCAGACCAGCTTGGAACACGGAGGCTACCGGGCCTCGCGTATTGGCACAGACTTCCTCAGCACTGGAAACACCATCCTCCTCCAGTGCACCCTTGACCTTCACGATAAACTTACGGGTATTCACGTCGGCGCGGTTGAGCGAGATGACCCGCTCAAAGGCGATTGCCAAGCCGACGATCAGGATGATCAGTACCGGCCACATGAATTCGCCGCCCTCGTTGAAGTAGCGAACCAGAAGATTGATAACGCCTTCGTCGCCGGCAGCGTCCTGTGAAAGCAGCATTAGTAGCCTCATTGACTCATCCTCCGATGAATGTGTTGGGGTAACAGAATATAACTACGCTGGGATGCAATTCCCAATGGAAAGTACGCGTACAGCAGTAGCAGTGCAGGTTCACGTGCGTGGGCCCCTATTCTACCATTCAAGGTTGCTAAAGTCAAGACACGCGAATGCGCAAATGGTTTGCGATGCTTACCGGACGAGCGCTTCCGCTCGCGGCCACAGCCGCATAGCCACCTGGAGAGTCTGGTCTTCAGGGTGTATGATGAGGTAGAATGCCCTGTTGTCGAATAGGCGAACGGCCAGACGGGCTTTGATGTGTGCCTGCAGAAAAGCACGGTCTTGGTCCACGTCTTCTTGCGTGAATGAATCCGCTTCCGTGCCACCATACCCCTCGAGCGCCAAGCCATTCTCGGCAGCATAAGTCAGGAACTCGTCAAACATGCTGGAATCTACAACGAATTCCGCAATATACTGCCTCTGGTCATCCCCAAACTGTGTCCGCAGCGCCTGATTGTGGCGGTCATTCCACTGCCTAGCAAACGTGCGGGTCAGGTTGCGCCGCAGGACCTCCCGCAACAGCCGTGAAGCCGTATCCGGTTGAACGATAAAGTCCGGAAGGATGCCCCCGCCACCGATCACCGTCCGCCCTCCGGTTGTGGTGTATTTCAGCGAGTCAGGGAAACGTTCCAGAATCTCTTCTGCAGATAGCAGAACAAGCTCACTGCGCATTGCTTTCTTTTCGCGTTGGTAGTCTTCGCGATTTCCGCTTTCGTACGGCGTCTGAATAAGCCGGCCGGATGGCGTGTAGAAATGCGACACTGTGACGCGCAGCGCGCTCCCATCTGGCAGCTCGTACTGCTGCTGCACCAGCCCTTTGCCAAAAGTCTGGCGGCCGACGATTAGCCCGCGGTCGTGGTCCTGGAGTGCTCCAGCAACAATCTCGCTGGCTGAAGCGCTAACGGCATCCACGAGAACGATGACGGCGCCCTCTTCCAGGCGGCCGCGCGGATTGCCGCGGAATTCCTGCCTAGCATCGTCGCTGCGCCCACGCTGCGACACGATAAGTGCGTTATCCGCCAAAAACTCATCTGCCATGCGGACTGCAATGTCCATGTAGCCCCCGGCATTGCCGCGCAAATCGAGCATCAGGCGCTGCATACCTTGCGCCTGCAAATCCCTCACGGCCTGCTTGAATTCGGTGTAGGTGGTGCGTGCAAAACGGCTGACTTTGATGAAACCCGTCTGCTCATCGAGCATGAAGGCCGCATCCACGGAGTAGATAGGAATCTTGCCCCTTGTGATCGTGAAAGGGATAACCCCCTTGTAGCCAGGCCTCACAACCTTGATCGATACCTTGGAGCCCCTGGGTCCCTTCAGGGTTCGCTGCACATCAATGCTCTCAAAGCCCAATGCGCTCTGGCCGTCGACCTCAATGATCCTATCGCCTGACATCAGTCCAACGTCCTCGCTCGGCCCGCCAGGGATCACGCTGAGCACAGTCAGTGAATCCTGGCCGTCTACACCCTCAATGAATTCAAATGAGATGCCGATACCCTCGAAACTGCCCTGAAAATCCTCCGCAACCAGCTTCATGCTGGCCGAGTCGATATAGGCCGAATGCGGGTCTAGGCCTTCAAGCATACCCCGGAGTGCGTTCTCAGCAAGCTCGCCGGCATCCACTTCTTCCACGTATCTCTCATCAATCAGCCTGAATGCCTGAACAAGCTTTTGCAGTGCGGTGCGCGCATCTTCGTCAGCAATGCGCTGCAGGTGCATTCCCAACAAGACGCCTGCGACCAGGAGTACGACCCCAACAGTAAATGCCTTCCGGTTCCACATTTCATTCAACGAAAGTGACTTCGAATATCACTAAAATAGAACAAGAGCGTGGTTGTATTGATCCCCGCGCGTAGACACCAGGCACTATCACCGCATGAACATTCGGCGCTCGCTAGTCGGTATAGGCGTGATCGTTGGTATCATCGCAGCTTGTATACTGGTGATCGTGATGCTTGCCTGGCGGATCGCCCATGCGCCCGTTTCGAATCCGCCATCGGCAGCGTCACTGCCCGGGCTGCGTGGCGAGGCACGTATAACATGGGCGGAAGCAGGTGACGCGCAGATAGATGCGCCCAACAGGCTCGCCGCAACGGCAAGCCTGGGCTATGTACACGGGTGGAACCACGCCTCAATGATGGAACTCTTGCGGCGGGCTGCATCCGGGAGGCTTGCTGAATGGTTCGGCCACAAGGCAATCCCGGCGGATTCATTGGCACGGAGTCTTGGGCTTGCGCTTATGGCCGAAGAGAGCTTTGCGGGTCTCGCCCGTGAAGACCAGGATCTCCTTACCGCGTATGCCGCAGGCGTGTCAGCAGCTTGGACACACCCGTCCATTGCCTTGCGCCGGGAGTTTCTGGTACTGGATCATGCGCCTGAGCCTTGGCTTCCGTGGCATTCGCTGGCAGTAGAGCGGCTGATTGGTTATCTGGCAGCCGAGTTGGACTGTACCGAGGCCGTAGCCTTCTGCCAAGCAGACAGCACATTGCGAAAGATTGTGCATCTTCATGGGTTTAGCGGCAGCCTGGCATGGGCCGTAAGCCACGACAGTGTCGCCACGTTATACCAGCGACATGTGTACGGAAATTCTGCACTCCCCGTCTTCCAGGAGGCGATGATCCGCGTTCGGGGCCTGCCCTCCGTCTTCGGTGCCACGCTTGTCGGTACGCCGTATTTTGTGGGCGGACAATCCCACCGTGGCTCTTGGGCCGTACTGCTGGGGTCGACCGGCCGTCTCACCCATGGCGCATGGTCGCCCGTACCCATTCGGCACGAGCGAATTCTTGATGACAAGGGCGACGAGCATATCTGTTCCTTCTTCCGTGCAGATGGCAGGCTTCTGGTCGCTGCGACTTCTGACACGACAGCATGGGTACTTTCGTGGCCAGGGCTGGTCATCGGCTCAGACATTGCGGCCTGGCGCGCTCTGCCCGAAGGGCGCGATGTGCCCTTCAGGCTCTCTGTCGGAGCCCAGATTCGCGTAGACACCCTTGGCCGATGGCGCGCTGTGGGGCATCCGGCAGTAAGGCTGGAGTCCCCGCAAGGCATCTTGATCAGCCGGGACACACTGGCAGTCTACCTGTCAGCGCCCGACTCGACCTGGCTTGAGACCCAGAAATGGGTCGTCGATACTCGAAGCGCCTATGCGGAAACGGTTCTTCCCACCCTTCTTGCCGCCGTGTATGAAGAGCAGACAACACATTCAAGCCGTGTCGACAGCGCGTTGACATATCTTGAAAACTGGGACTATCGATACTCGCGCTCCAGCATAGGAGCATCGTTGTATGCGGAGTGGATGAACGCCTACCTTGAGGAGGCGGGAGTGCGCTTCAGTTTAACGTCCGTAGACGCAGGCTTGGTGGTCGCCGCCCTAGAGAAGGCTGTGCAAGTCCTTTCTGCCCGATTCGGGCCTAACCAGTTTGAGTGGCGCTGGGGAGCGCTGCATCCCGACCGTCGTTTTTTTGCAGCGGCCCATGCTCCGCACGGCGCAACCTTGTCCCGGTTTGCGCCGCTTGAGTGGCCCGGTCAAGGTCACGGCAGCGCACCCCGTTGGGGTCCTTCAACCAGCAACTCTGCCGAGCTTGTGCCTTCAGCGACGTTTGAGTTGTGGCATCCTGCCCGTTGGCACGGCAAATTCGCCGTTAGGCGCAGGCTGCACCCGGAAACGAGCTTTTTGCTCCATCGTGAACTGCTAGGACACGACGAGGTGCCAATCTATTCCTTGCCGTCTCAGGCGGCGTATACCACTACCCTAAAACGTTAGATGGGAGTGCCCCTCCAGTACGTTGGCATAGACGCGGGCGGAACCTTAACCCGATTGCTGGCACGGACCATCGACGACAGGGCCGATCTAGTGATTCGCGGTAAGGGGGCCAACCTACTGCGTCATGGAGAAGAGCAGACGGCGCGGCTGCTGGCATCGCTGGTGCGCCAGGCCTTGGCGGCACACCCGGGTACACCACTTGCCGCAGTGGTAGCAGGCGTGGCCGGCGCTGGTGAGCCTGAAGCACAGCAGTCGCTGGCCAAGAAGATTCGTGGACTCTTGGGAAGTGCCGCTCCACAGATCATAGAGATCCTCCATGACGGTGTGATTGCACTCGAAACCGCCTTTCCGGCGTCGAGCGGCATGCTCATGATCGCTGGCACCGGTAGCGCAGTGCTTGCGCGCACGAACCGTGGCACGATTGCGCGCGTTGGCGGGTGGGGATACCTGGTTGGCGACGAAGGCAGCGGGTACGCAATAGGAAGGCGTGGAATGACTGCCGTTGCCCACGCTGCCGACGGTGGTCCCGCTACCACGCTAGCCGAACGTCTCGCAGAGCGGCACGGTATCAATGGAAGGCGCGCGCTACTCGCTGCAGTCTATACAGACCTGTGGCCCCTTCAGCATATGGCCAAGGTTGTTTTGGAAGCCTCAGAGGAAGGGGATGCGGTGGCGCAGAAAATCGTCGCGACAGAGGTCATGGCGCTCACACGGCAGGCTCGCTGGCTGCAGCAGCTCGAACCGCACATCTGTCCCCGGATCTGTCTGTCCGGAGGCTTGAACCGGTCCGCCTACTACTACGCGGCGATTTCGCAGGCCGTGCAGAAGGTCCTGCCGGAATTTCAATTGGGCCGACAGACGAAGCCCAGCATCCGCGGCGCGGTAAGTTTGGCTCGGCAACTTGCCGAAGGTACCGTAGTGCCGGCCGCCTTACGCGTTACCGGTTCTGCCGATTGTCAATGAGCGCTTGCACCACGGAGGGGTCTGCCAGCGTGGATGTGTCACCGAGGTTGCGAAAATCGTTTTCGGCAATTTTACGCAGAATGCGGCGCATAATTTTGCCGGACCGCGTTTTGGGAAGCGCAGGCGCAAACTGGATATGGTCCGGTTTTGCTATGGGACCAATGCGTGCTCGCACATGGGTTACCAGTTCAGCACCGAGCGCGAAGGACGGTTCTGCCGTGGATACGAGCGTGACGTAAGCGTAAATGCCCTGCCCCTTGACTGCGTGCGGACACCCAACTACGGCCGCTTCCGCCACGCATTCGTGTAGTACTAGTGCGCTTTCGACTTCTGCCGTGCCCATCCGGTGGCCTGAGACGTTTATCACATCATCGACACGCCCGGTAATCCAATAGTATCCATCTTCGTCGCGGCGGCAGCCATCGCCGGTAAAGTACTTGCCCTCGTAGGCTGTGAAATACGTCTTTACGAAGCGGTCATGATCCTTATAAACCGTACGCGCTTGGCTCGGCCAGGAGCCTTTGATTGCAAGCACCCCTTGGGACGCCCCTGCTTGGAGCGTGCCGTCTTCGGACAGGACCTGTGGCTCGATTCCAAAAAATGGCAGCGTGGCAGACCCAGGCTTGGCGGCGATGGCGCCAGGCAGCGGTGTGATTAGTATGCCGCCGGTTTCCGTCTGCCACCATGTGTCAACGATGGGGCACCGCCCCTGCCCTACGCGCTCGAAATACCAGCGCCATGCTTCCGGGTTGATGGGCTCTCCTACGGTGCCAAGCAGCCTCAGTGAGGCCCGGCTGGTGCGTTCGACGAAAGCGTCACCTTGGCACATCAATGCGCGAATGGCGGTGGGCGCAGTATAAAATTGCGTCACTTGGTGACGGTCTACCACTTCCCAGAAGCGTGCGGCGTCCGGGTACGTTGGTGTTCCCTCAAAAAACACCTGGGTGGCCCCGTTAATCAGCGGGCCATAGACGATGTACGAATGGCCGGTGATCCAGCCGACATCGGCAGTACACCAGAAAACGTCACCAGGATGGTAGTCGAATACCAATTCATGCGTCAACGACGTATACACCAGGTATCCTCCCGTGGTGTGGAGTACGCCCTTGGGTTTGCCCGTGGAGCCTGACGTGTACAGGATGAAGAGCGGGTCCTCCGATTCCATGGCCTCTGGTGCGCATGCAGCGCTGGCACCTTCCATGGCTTCGTGATACCACACGTCCCGACCGGGCGTCCAGCCGATATCCCCACCCGTACGCTTCACGACAAGGACCGCTGACACATCCGGGCAGCGCTCCAATGCTTTGTCAGTGTTGTGCTTCAGTGGCACGCGACGCCCACCTCGTACCCCCTCATCGGCTGTAATGACAAAGGTTGAATCACAGTCCAGGATGCGATCCGCCAGCGCATCTGGCGAAAACCCTGCAAAGACTACCGAGTGTATCGCCCCAATACGGCTGCAGGCCAACATCGCTGCTGCGGCCTCGGGAATCATCGGCATGTACACGGTGACGCGGTCCCCCTTCTTTACGCCGTGCGCCTTGAGGACATTGGCCAAGCGGCAGACTTCAGCATGAAGTTCTCTGTATGTGATGTGCCTGGCATCAGCCGAAGGGTCGTCCTGCTCCCAGATCAGCGCAATCTGGTCGCCACGCTCCTCCAGATGACGGTCCAGGCAGTTGTAGGACGCGTTGGTAGTTCCTCCCTCGAACCAACGAATAGAGACGTTAGATGAAGCAAATGAAGCGTCTTTGACCTTGGTGAACGGTTTAAACCAAGAGATTCGCTGCGCCTCTTCCGCCCAAAACGTTTCTGGATCATCTACCGAGCGCTGGTACTTTTCCTGGTAGGCTTCCAGCGACTGGATGTGCGCCCGCTTACTGAACTCCGTGGGAGCCGGGTATTCCTCAGCATCACCCGAATAGGCTCCCGTGAGCTGTGGGAATATCTCGTTTGCCATAGCTAAACGCGTTGGTAGACACTCTGTGAGAGCGCAAAGTTACGCGCAACTCCCGTGAACTTAAAGGCAAAAAGTACTGCCTTGCTGCTCGTTGCGCCCGGCTGCACCATCTGTAACGACTCGGGTTCGGCGAGACAGAGGCCAAGTGGCCGCGCTTGCGTCTTCCGAAACAATGCCGTGTATAGCACTGTACCACAGGCACCTTGGTCAGGTAGCTCAGTAGGTAGAGCAACGGACTGAAAATCCGTGTGTCGGGGGTTCAAATCCCTCCCTGACCACCGCACTTTGGCCTGCGTCCGTGCGCGCATTTGCACGGGAATTTTACAGGATACGGTCTTGTTCCAGGTGTTCCGGTGCCTTATCATTGAGATCAGCTTCGGTCCGGTAGTTCAGTTTGGTTAGAATGCTGGCCTGTCACGCCAGAGGTCGCGGGTTCGAGTCCCGTCCGGACCGCTTCGGAGGCACCAACTCCTTGGCTCGTCGGTATCTACGCCGCCCTGTGCCTTCGAAAAACGTTGGTGCCCCTCCGGGCCACTCGGTGTTGCGCCTTAATCAACGTGGCTGACAATCCGATACTTGGGTCCGGAGCAAGGTGTACAGAGGCGTTCAGGAGTGCCTGAGTTCCGAGAAGCGTATGGCCCGATGATCCGGCGCTGGGCCACCAGGTCCACATCTGAGACCGAAGCTACCTGTCAAGTCAGATCCTAAGCATCGCTTCGGGTTACGAGCAAATCGCGGGCCGAGCACCACCGGGTGTCGCAATTCGTCATGAACCGCTCAATTCATCTCGCACGATTTTGGCCCCCGCCACCATTGCCTGGAGCTTCTGCCGAGCGGCCCAGCGCGCGGTTTGGCTGAGTCCGCAGTCCGGCGCTAACGCCAGTTGGTCAGGCTCGACATGCTTGAGCAAAGCCCGAATTCGATCCGCCACAATTGCTGGCGTCTCGATGAAATAGTTCTTTACGTCTATGACACCCGCAGCGATGATCTTGCCAGCGCGCGCAATTTCTCCGGCCAGGTGCACCTCGGCCATCTCACGGTTGGCCATCTCCAAGTGGATCTCGTCCGCGTTCACGTCCAGGATGTGCGGAAACAGCGGCGCGTAGACCCGGTGCGCTACCGGCCGACCAATGTAGTTGCCAAAGCACAGGTGCAACCCGATGCACGCATCCACGCCCTCGACGGTGTTGTTGAACAGCTCTACGAAGGCTTTTGGCGAGTGTTTGTGTACGGCATATGAAGGCTCATCCAACTGGATCAGCGCAGCGCCGGCCGCCACTACGGCCTTGAGCTCGCGATTGACTATGCGCGAAAACTGGCGGGCCACCGCCATTCGATCCGGGTAGATTGCGTTGGGCATGATCCGCCCTGCCAGGGTATAGGGGCCCGGACACGGCACCTTGAGCAGCCGCCCCGTCCTCCTTCGAGCGTACGCGAACTCGGAAACGATGCCCAGGCCCTCAGGAGCCTCAAACGGAGCCAGCGCCTGGTAACGCTCGCGCTGGTCATGCCCGCCGGGGCCAAGCCGGCGCAATGGTGGCAATTCGCTCAGGCCGCTCAAGCGCCCGTAAAAGTCGGCCGTAAAGAAGCCCAAGCGGCGCATTTCGCCATCGCTGATGACGTCAAGCCCTGCTTCCTCCTGATCTCGAATTGCCACATCGACGGCATCATCCAGGGTCTCTTCTACGTCCTTCGGGCCGTACTCGCCCGCCCTGATGGATTCCACCGCGGTGATAAACCAGGACGGCCAGGCGTAGCTTCCGATTACAGTGGTCTGCAGCATGGGATTGCAGTGACAAGCCAGGTGAAGCGTGTTTAACTTTCGAGTCGGAGCGTTGATCGCCAGCGCCGCAGCCAGCGAGCAGGCTAAATTCTAGCCGCTGTGCGTGAAACAATCTGCGCGCTCCAGTCGCGCCAAAAAAAAATGGCTCTACCCCTCTTTTAGTGGGTAAGCTCACCTGCGGACGCTTTCGGGTATAGATCCAGGCCTCCGAGGTGAAAGTAAATGGCGTTGGCAAACCGCCTTTTGTTGCGGAAGCCCCTACTGCGCACTTTGATGGTTTTGATCCGGCTGTTGATGCCTTCCGCAGGGCCATTGCTCACCTTCAGGATGATCGCATTGAGGATACCCCACAGGTGTTTCTTGATGGTTCTGGCGGCCGCTTTGACCGGTTCCAGCCGGCACCGCATGGCCCACGACAACCATCGCTCCCAACCCTTGCGCGCCCATGTGCGGTGGACATAGTGCCACAGCTGCAGGGCCATTTCCTTGATAGCCCACGCGCG
Source organism: Rhodothermales bacterium (assembly GCA_965262785.1). Classification (GTDB taxonomy): domain Bacteria; phylum Bacteroidota; class Rhodothermia; order Rhodothermales; family Bin80. The sequence continues at coordinate 2,635,589 of OZ253559.1, read as the reverse complement.
GGCCGTCTTCAACGTGCTGGTACGCAACTGCTGGAAGCGCGCCTTCTGCTTAGCAGACATGTTGGCCCGGTGAGTCAACCAATCATACTTGGTCCCCTTGAGGTCCTCCAGGCCTTCCTTCATCAATGCCCGGTGCTCCTGTCGCCGAACCTTGTCCACGGCAACTCCCAGACACTTCACTACGTGAAACTTGTCAAAGGCCACCTTCCGCTGCGCCTCTGGCACATGCTCCAGCGTGGCGTTGATGTAGGCTGGCCACATGTCCATGCTGACACTCTCGATGCCCTCCAGCTGCTCCACAGTGAGTCCAGCATACCAACGCGTAAGTGTTTCTTTCCTACGGTCTTCGCCCACATGCAGCACCGTACCCGCCTTTGCATCCGAAACAATGGTGACATACGCATGGCGCTTGCGAAAAGAGGTCTCATCCACGCCAATATGGGCAACATTCCGTTCCTTCCTCCGCGCAAGGCCGCGTTGCACCGCGCGCTGCATGATCCCGTCTATCGCATTCCAGCTCACCCCCATCAGACGGGACACCGCCGATACGCTCGCCTCCTGCAGCCAATCAATCACCAGCGCCTCAAACTCCGCAGTGAACCGTGACATAGGTTCCGCCCACGGAACCGACACGGTGCGCACTCCATGCTCTGGACACTCCACGCGGGGAAGTTGCGCAACCACCATGGTGCGATACGCACACAGATCCAAGTGACGCCATTGCCGACGACGGTGGTCGTAGCCCGGAGACGCCGTGCCGCACTCCGGACAAGGCAGCTGATGGCCTTCCTCGCAAGCTACATGAATCCGGACTTCTTGCGCCTCATGCGCAAACGTCACCTCGGAAACCTTCCAGGGAGCCTGGATGCCCAAGAGGCAACCGATATCAGTCTTTAGTTGTGACATATCGCTGCTGGGGTTAGAGAACGTGTGCGCCATCGTGTTGATGGCCTTGAAACAGACAAGAAGCGGGTATGAATCCGCATAAACTCATTTCGTTTCCCGTTGAATACAACACTGCACCCATCTAATCAGGGGAAGAGCCAAAAAAATATTGCGGCGCCGTTGATTATGCTTTAAAGGCAACGGACACTTTCCTATCTTCGAAACTTCGCTAACGTTTTCGCAAACTGGTACCCTGCTATGCGTACAGCTATCATTCTCTCCGCGGTGTTCTTTTTGTTCACCGTTACCGATGCCCTTGCCCAAAAGGCGGAGTTCTCGTGGATACCGGACCAGAGCACGGTCCTGTCAGGGAGCCCGCTAGATGTCTTTCCCCCATACGCGCCCGGACGCCAATCGGGCGCTCGCGGTGTCTACGGCCCCTGTGACCTTGACAACGACGGCAAGACAGACCTGCTGGTGACTGACTATACCGGCGGCGGCCGGGTTTATATGGTCGAGGCTGCGGGCCCGGACATGTGGGAGGTCGTATACGCCTCTTCGTCTATCGACTCCACGGGTACAAGCCAGAATGCGCGTTTCGCGGCCTGTTCTGATCTAGATGATGACGGATTCGGGGAGGTGGTAACCTTGATCGGGCGGGGATACAGCGCTACGAACCCGCTCGCGCCATTCGTGCCGCCAGGGCTCTATGTCGTGGAGGCCGCGGGTGATAACGACATTCCTCTCCTGCCTCCTTTTGTAATGTACACTTTTCCTGACACCCTGCCTGATCGGTTTGTGAGTGAGAAAATCACTGTAGCGGATGTAGATGGGGATGGCGTAGACGAAATAATGCTTGCCAACAACGGCGGAACAGGCTTCAACTACTTCGACAACTGGTACGTCCTTTCCGTCACGGACCTAGACCCGTTTTTCGCATGGAATCAGGAAGCCCGCTGGAGCACGCGGGCGTCTGAGGACTTCGACCCTGTGAATCGTGGTGGTGGCAGTGCCTATTCCATAATTCCCGCAGACCTTGACGGGGATGGGACGCCAGAACTTGCACTCAGCAGTTGGAATAACCTAAACTTCACCAATGTCGACGTAACAGGCCCGGACACGTATGTCGCACCCGCCGCTGGGGACACGCTGGCATGGTTTCATGCTTCAAGTGATGACGAGACTCCGCTGTTTGGCTGTGTGGCCGTGGACTTGGACATGAATGGCGACGACGAAGTCTTCTGCCCCGTCTATCCCTCCGGTAATGTAACCCTGCTCAACTATGAAGCTGGCGAGGACGCGACGCAGATTGACGCTGACAATGTGGTCTACGAAATCCTGTCCGAGTTCTCTGCGCTCGGCCTCGTAGCCGGCGATATTGATGGTGATGGAAGGATTGAGCTCATTGGCAGCGGCCCGGGCTACTCAGCGACCGCCTACGCGAATGGCGAACCGCCTACGTGGATTCGGATCGCAGATTTCTGGCCAGGCACGGATGTGGAGGATCCGGCCAACTACTCCGTTCGGGACATACCTTTCCCGGACGAAGGGGGTGCGTTCAATGTGATCTACGACAGCACGGGCTCGCGTCTTGAGAGCCCGTCGGGTGGCGCGGAATTTAGTGCGAAGATCGCCTTCCTCGGCGATGCGGATGGCGACGGGCACGCAGAGCTCGCCTTTTCCATGCAGTCTGTACCGGACAGCCTGTACACATTCCAGGAGACATACCCGAATGACAGCACCACTGTCTTAACGCTACTTCCGGACTCTACCGTAGCCTATGCGAACCGCGCGTTCTTGCGGATATTCTCTGGCGAGGGCCTGCCTCTGAGCTTTACCGAAGATCGTGTTATCGTGCCGCAGGACTATGTGCTTGGGGCCAACTACCCGAACCCGTTCAATCCGACGACCACGTTTTCATTCACGCTGCCGCTAGACAAGCGCATCAGCGTGCTGGTCTACGACATTACGGGGCGTCTGGTGCGCACACTCATTAGAGACGAGACGTTTACGGCCGGCACGCACCAAGCCACGTGGCATGGTGTGAACGACTCGGGGACACCCGTATCCAGCGGGCAATACTTCTATGTGCTGCGCTATGGCAACTTCCAGCAGGCCCGGTCCATGATTCTGATCAAATAGTCCCCGCAAAGCGGTGCACAGTTTGAAAGGGGAGGCGCTCCTTGGGCGCCTCCCTTTTCTGTTGCCTTGCGGCATGAGCCCCGCCAGTGGGGTAGCGTAGCCTAGTCCCGAACTCTTCGCGAGATGCCATGCCCACAGCTCCGCGCAGGGACCCTTGTAAGTGTTTACTCGTATCTTCCGATGGTTCGCGAGCTGGCCGGTGGAGGGCATAGGTTGAGTCAAACGCAGGTATAGACCAGCGCCCTTGCGGCTTCAAGAGGGCGCAAGTAGAGAATCTATGCAGAACCTCCTTTAACCTGACTTGGTTCGCCGCCGGCTACGCCTTTTCTCTGCCTGCTTCAAGTGATACTGAGAACAATTTGCTGCCGATAGCCATGTCCGCTAGCTTGAGCAAAGCCGCAGGAGTGGTCCCAGCTAGGAGTGTCATGTGGCTAGCGGCTCTCCTGTTTTTGTCGTGGGCACACATTGCGCTTGGCCAGGGCAAGATTGTGGGCAATGTCCGAGATGACGATACCGGAGAAGCCCTGGTCGGCGTTACCGTTCGGCTTGACGCCTCAACGCGCGGCGCCATCACCGACACTGACGGCAACTACGTGCTGCTCAACATGCGGCCGGGAACCCATACGCTCATCTTCAGCTATGTCGGCTATCGCACCCAGCGGGTTACCGATATCGCTGTGACTACGGGGCAGACCTCTCGGATAGATGTTCGGCTGGCGGAAACCGTGATCCAAGGGGAGGAAATAGTCGTACAGGCCGAGCGTCCTCTGGTTCAAAAGGACCTCACGGCGTCCAAGAAAACTGTCGTCGCCGAGGAGATCGATGCGCTGCCGGTAGAAAGCCTATTTGGCGTACTTGCCACCCAGGCTGGCGTGACTACGGGTGCAAGCGGAGAGCTTCATGTCCGGGGCGGGCGCAGCAATGAAATCTCATATTTGGTTGACGGATTGGCCGTAAGCAACCCGTTTAACACCAATGGCATTGCCACGCGCGTCGCCATTGATGCCATTGAAGAGATGACGGTGATTTCGGGGGCTTTCAATGCCGAGTATGGAAAGGCCATGTCTGCAATTGTAAACCTGGTTACGAAGGAGGGCGGGAACCGGTATGACGGCTCGATCAGCGTCTATGGAGGGGACTATGCTACGCCCAGCGAAGACTTGTTCTTTCTGCCTTCGGGCGTCGATCTGAACTCCAGAACGCTGGAGGGCTCGCTCAGTGGACCGCTGCCGCTGGGCAGAAGGGTGCGCTTTCTGGTATCCGGCCGGTACGACCAGGACGAGGGCCACCTGTATGGCATCCGCCAGCACCTGCCATCGGATTCGGCCAACTTCAACGGGCCGACCTGGTACTACGAAATCCATGGCAAGCCTTGGTGGGCATACATGGATTCCACTGTCACACTGCCGGACGGCACCGTGGTTGAAGGCGAAGGCTTGGAGATACCCCAGGATCGTGTTCCCATGAGCCCCAGCCGGCGCATGAACGTGCTCAGCAAGGTTTCGGTACGTCCATCCCGTGGAACGCAGCTGGAGTATTCCTATCTGGTCGACAACAGCCAGCGCAAAGGATTCAGCTTCGGCTACCGGTTCAACCCTGATGGCACGGCTACCCAGCGCCGCCGAAACCAGAACCATAGCCTCCACTGGACCCACACGCTGGGCGAGCGTGCCTTTTATACGGTAAAGCTGTCCTGGGCCCTCAGCAAGTACAAAAACTACCTGTACGAAGACCCGCTCGATCCCCGGTACGTGAAGGATATTGGTGGCATTGGCGGCGGCAACGTGACCGGGTTTCCGGGCAACAACTTTCTATTTGGCGGCAACCAGAAGTCGCACATCTATGAAGACTCCGGCTCGCTGCGGGCCAAAGCGGATTATACGCATCAGATAGGCATCACCCACGAAATCAAGGCCGGCCTTGAGGTGCAGAGTCACAGCTTGAGCCGTGAGAACTTTGTAGTGCTGTTTGATGGAAACCAGTACCGCGAGCCCACGGTGGCACCCGTGGACAATCCCTCGCATGACAGATATGACGGTCAGCGCATCCTGGAGATGAGCATCTATGCGCAGGACAAGCTTGAGTTTGATGACTTCATCATCAACGCCGGCCTGCGCTTTGAGCGCTTTGATCCCAACGGGAAATACATTCCCGACCTGTTCGACCCCAATGGGGACCTTGGCAACGCAGAGGTCAAAAACATGGTGCTGCCACGCTTGGGGGTGTCGTTTCCTATCACCGAGCGGGGCATCATCCATTTCTCGTACGGCCACTTTGCGCAGATGCCTTCGCTGCGCAACCTGTACGTAAACCCTGAATTCGAATTCCCCAAAGGCTCTGCGCCTACCTTTGGGAACACCGACCTACGACCCGAACGGACGATACAGTATGAAATCGGGCTCCAGCAGCAGATAGGCACTCTACTGGCCGTGCACCTGACCGGATACTTCAAGGACATCCGTGACTACATGGCCCTGCAGCTGGTCAGATACTCCACGATCGCAGGCGAAGACCTCTTCAACATCTACCTGAACAAGGCGTACGCCAACGTCACTGGCCTTACCGTGGCGCTAACCAAGCGCCGAAGCCGCACGGGCCTGCTGTCTGCTACTGTGGACTACACCTTTCAGATCGCCGAAGGCAGCGATGACGATGCCAACAGGTTCTTTTTTAATCGACTTTCCGGGCGCGAAAACGAGCTTGAAGTCGTGCCCCTGCCCTTTGACCAGCGTCACGTACTTTCGTCCACCGTGACAGTCGCCCGGGCGGCTAATTGGAGTGTTTCTTTCAACGGTCAATTCGCGACGGGGTACCCCTACTCCCCACTGATCCTGGATCAGAATGTTGACCTACCGACGCGGAGCGGCCGCAAGCCGTCCAAGCTAAAGCTCGACGTGCATGCCTACAAGGTATTCACCATTCGCGGGCTGCGCCTGCGTGCCTTCGCCAAGGTCTATAACGTCCTGGATCGCCGAAACGAGAACTTTGTTTTCAATGACACTGGCCGTGCAACATACTCGTTGTCGGACCAACGCAACCTCCATGCGACGTGGAAGCCCAACTATGGCCTGCCAGGCATCCACACGCTGGAAGAGTACGACACTCGGCCACACTGGTTTACCAGCCCGCGCCACGTAAAGGTCGGCGTCACCCTTTCGTTCTAGCAACTAATGTATCAGCGCGTCCCCATTTTGGGCTTCATGCTTCTGTTCACCGCCACAGCAGATGCTCAACTGCTGCGCGAACGAGGCTGGTCCCCTGTTGAGGTGCGTGTGTGGGTCGACGCCCTGGCGCAGGCCCCCATGTCGGCCAGCTCACGAACGGACTGCGGCATTGAAATCACCAATCGGCGCGACGCGATCCTGAATGGCAACCGGATCACTACGCAGATCTTCAACTTCGGATCGATATCCGCGCCGGGCAATACCATCACCGATATTGTCTGGAATGGACTGGGATATGGCTACGAATTCGGCCCGCTGGTGGCGGCTGAAATTGTAGACACCTACCGCGAAGACGGCAGGCCCCGCGACCCGCAGAGCGTACCGCTATATGATGATCAGGGACGACCGGTGCTCGACGTCCAAGGCCGGCAGGTCTATGTGATGCGCGTAGTGTCCGACGGGCTGGTTTCCAACGGCGGCGAAATCTCCCCTGACGGCTCAACCTATTGGGGCTGGCAGCCCGTACCCTGCGCAGAGCCGGTGGGCAGCTTTGAGGGCTTGGAAGTGGTAGACCCAGAATCCAGCAAGATTCCTACCAACGACGCGCCGGATAGGGACTTGGATGGTAAGCCGGACTCATGGCCCGAGGCGTGGTATAGCGAACCGCTGGAGCGATACGTCTGGCCTGGTGCCCTGCAACAGGGTGCCTCCAATGCTGATAAGGAGACGATCTACTTCATGAATGACTATTCCAATAGTGAATTCAGCTACTGGCCCGCCCCGTCCGACAGCTCAAAACGTGGCCTGGGCCTGGAAGTAGAGGTGCGCCTGTACCAGTGGGCCAATCCGCTTGCGGAAGATGTGATCTTCCTCATATACAAGATCTCCAACAAGAGCGAAAAGGACCTGGAAAAGGTCATCTTTGGCATGTGGGGCGACCCGCATGTCGGTGGGCCACGCGACTGGGCGGACGACCTGGCCTACTATGATGAGGCACTCAACATGGTCTTTGCTTGGGATGACGACGGCAAGTCGGACATTGCCGGCAGGGTGCCCGGATACTTTGGCTACAAGTTCTTGGAGAGTCCTGGCGTTGATGACGATGGCATTGATAACGATGGCGATGGGCTCATCGATGAATCCTGGACCGACGGCATTGATAATGACGGCGACTGGGACCCTGAGCGTGACGATGTAGGCTTGGACGGAATTCCCGGGACCGGGGACACCGGTGAAGGCGACGGGATTCCAACGGCCGGCTCCCAGTTTGACATCACCAAACCCGGAGAACCGAATTTCGAGTTCACGGACATAGATGAAAGTGACCAGTTTGGCCTCACGTCCTTCGCATCACCCCCGTTTGCGGGAAACCGCGTCTCGAATGACGAGCGCCTGTGGAATCTGGTCGAACCTGGACGCTTTGATGAAGTCCCACCGGCGCCCGGGGACTACGTTTTTCTTTACGGTTCCGGCTCCTTTCGCCTTCGCGCTGGCGATACCAAGCGCTTCTCCATAGCGCTCATCATCGGCGAAAACCGGGAGGACCTGCGCCTGAATGCGCAGGTGGCACAGCAGATTTATGACGTGGGCTATGTCTTTGCGAAGCCTCCGAACAAGCCAACGCTGCGCGTAGCGCCAGGAGACAAAAAGATCACGCTGTATTGGGATGATGTCTCTGAGGAGACGGTAGATCCGCTTACGCGCGAAGAGGACTTTGAGGGCTATGTGCTGTACCGCTCTACTGATCACGAGTTTTCTGACCAGCAGACAATCACCGACATCAACGGAAGCAAGTTTCTCTTCGCACCGCACAAGACCGCGCAAGGCGTAGACGTGAAATTCGATCTTGAGAACGGCATCAAAGGCGCGTCGGGCATCCCTTTCCCGGGCCGCGGAATCGCATACGACCTGGGCGACGACACCGGACTGTTCCACACATTTGTGGACTCCAACAACGTGATAAATGGGCAGACCTATTACTACGCGCTGGCGGCCTACGACCGTGGCTTTGCAGAAGACGCGGGCGACGCCTTTGCCAACGGTATTCCACCGAGCGAAACAAGCAAGACGATTACCTTCGACCCCACCACCGATACCTACATCTACGACCTCAACACGGTGGCGGCCATCGCCAAGCCTCGCGTAGCCGGCTACGTAGCATCGTCAGCGTACGGCTCCACAGGCCTGGTGCACGAAGCAGGCCATGCAACCGGCCAGTTCCGCGTAGATGTAATAGATGAACTGGCGGTCCGCGAGGATCAGCAATACCGAATTACGTTCGAAGCGTCAGGAAGTCAGATGACCTATTCGGTGATAAACGAGGGACCGATCACCGCCACGCTTACTGCGGCACCCGGAAAGAGCCAAACCACAACGTATCGCAACCTCGTGCCAGGTTCTATCGCGGTTCGCACGGCTGACGGTCGCCTACTGCAGCCTGACATCGACTACGTGCTGAATCCGGCCCTCGGCACCATCCACATCAAGCCGTCCGCAGGCGTTGCTGCCGGCACACCTGTGACCGCTACATTTGCCTACGCACCCGTATACAAAAGCACGCTGCTTTCCGGGGAAGAGGCGAACATCGTGTTTGAGGGCGTTCACGTCTTTGCCGTAGATGACTCGCTGGAGGTCAACACGGACGAGACGGGCTGGAATTCGGAGGACATGCAGGTTCCATACCGCATTTTCGTGGCCACTGCAGGGCCCGGGCGCGTGCCGCAACCGTCTGACTACCAGATCCGCTTTGCGGACTCTCCAATCGGTACAAGCTTCAGCAACAATATGCCGATCCCGTTCGAGGTGGTCAACCTTACGGCAGCCAACCTGCCGGTTGAGGTGTTTAGCCCTGACTTCAATCGGGATAACATCTGGGATGTTGACGAGCCAATAATCTTCCTGGAAATGCTCGAGGGAGTGCTTACCGCTACATGGGAAGTGCGGTTTGAAGACGTGGGGAGCGTGCCCGGCGAAGGAGATCAGTTTTTCCTCATGACGTACAAGCCATTTACGGAGCAGGATGTCTTCCGCTTTCGCACCCAGGCCGCCGGCACGGACGCTACTCTGGCGCAACAGGAGCTCGGCGACATCTATGTCGTGCCTAACCCGTACGTGGCGACATCGTCGTTTGAGCCACGCAACCCCATTGCACGGACCGAGCGAGGGCAGCGGCGCCTGTACTTCGCGGGCGTGCCGAGGCAGTGTTCAATCCGCATCTACACGCTCGCTGGCGAACTCGTCGAAACCCTGCACCATAACAGCACCCTTGACGATGGCAAGGTCTTCTGGGACATGCGCACCAAGGACAACATGAATCTTGCCTACGGCCTGTACCTGTTCCATGTTGAAAGTCCAGAAGGTTCCTTCATTGGCAAATTCGCGGTGATCAAGTGATTCGCTGGCGACCATATAGACTCTGCTGTCTGGCGATAGTGCTAACCTGGGCTCCGGTGAAGGCGCAGGATGACCCTGCCTCGCCTGATGCTTCGACCATAACGCGTGTGGGTACCACCGCAGCGCAGTTCCTGAAGCTCGGCGTTGGAGCGCGGGCCATTGCACTTGGCGGCGCCTACGTGGCGGAGAGCAGCGACCTCTCGTCCCTGTACTGGAATCCAGCCGGGCTGGCCCGGCTGGACGGCAGTGGCGTTCAGCTGAACAAGACGCGGTACCTGGCAGGAGTGGACTACAACATGGCCGCCTTCGGCACACGAATTCGTGACATAGGTAGCATTGGCCTGTCGATATTGCTGCTGGACTCCGGCAACATGGCCGTACGCACCGAGGCAGAGCCAGAAGGCACAGGGGAGCAGTTCAAAGTACAGAGCTTTGCGATCCAAACTACTTTTGCGCGCAACCTAACGGACCGTTTTTCTATTGGGGGGTCACTGAAGTACATACAGGAGCGCATCTGGCACAGCACAGCGTCGGCCTTTGCCTTTGATGTAGGCACCCTCTTCACTACGCCATTTGATGGGGTGCGCTTGGGCGCCAGCCTGTCCAACCTGGGACCGAAGATGCGCATGGACGGGCGCGACATCCTGTTTAGCGAAGACCCAAATCCCAACACGACAGGGACAGCCGAGATCGTCAATGCACAGTACCGCATGGATGCACACCCGCTGCCACTGGTGTTTCGGGTAGGGGTGGCTTGGGACGCCTATGAATCCGGCACGCACCGATTACTAGTCTCTACGGACGCAGCGCATCCGAATGACAACGCAGAGTACGTCAATGCGGGCATGGAGTACACCTTCCGCGAGCTCTTTTCGGTTCGCGTGGGCTACCGTAGCCTTTTTGAGCCTGATGGTGAGCAAGGCCTGACGGCTGGCGCCAGCATCCAACTGCGCATCGACCGGTCGCTCCGCACCAGCCTTGACTATGCCTACGCAGACTTCGGACGCCTGACCCAGACGCACTGGTTTACCGTAAATCTCTCGTTCTAAGGCATGAAGCGGCTCCTTGTTGCCCTCTTGGCATTCGGAATCGTCGATTCCGCCGTTGGGCAGCTTATTGCCGACATGATTGATGTACCGGTCGCGGTGTCTTCACCCGTTGCCGAAATCGTGGGTCAGGCCCGGCAGGTAAGCATGGAAAGCGCCGTGGCGCTGCCGCCGTTTACAGGTGTGGTGGTGCAAGGCACTGCTACGGGCGACACGCTACGCGGCTTGATTCGCTTCATGTCTGGCGGCACCTGGAGCGAGTGGGCTCCGCTGTACATCGTGCGGTCCTTTACCGATGACGCATTCTTGGCAGCATATCGTGGCAACGAGGCGCGCGTTGCAAGTCGCTTTGAGCTGCGGTTCGAGGTTGAGAAATCGGAGTCCGTTCGCATTTTGCAGGCCGGGACATTCCTGGATGAAGAAAACCAGCCGCCACCCGAAGCTGCTCGGCAGAATCAGCAGGCGGACTTCGTAATCTGGGCACCTGCGTTGCATGATCGCGCGGAGTGGGGGGCGGAGCCGTACCGCGGAACACCGGTCCCGCTCAACCAGCCCGACTACTACAGGATGACGCTCCACCACACGGCGGGCTTTGCGGCCGTGACATTGACCGAAGGGCTGGAGCAGGTCAAGCGAATTCAAGACTTCCATCAGAATGGACGCGGCTGGAGCGACATTGGGTACCACTTCTTGATGGATCAGGAAGGTCGCCTCTACCAGGGGCGCCCATTTCTCAACCCCAGCGTGCCCTTTGACGATGGCCCTCCCCTAGTGCGCGGGGCGCATGCCGGTGGCAGCAACACGGGAAACATAGGTGTATCGCTCATGGGGTGCTATCACCCTCCTGAAGGTTCTGACTGCCGCCATGTGATGACCGACGCAGCGAAGGACTCACTTGTGGTTACGTACGCATACTTGTCGGAGCGCTACAGCGTAGACCCGGATGCGCTCCGAGGCCATCGTGACTTTGGCAACACGTCATGCCCAGGGGATCACAACTATGCCCTCTTGCCTACATTTCGCACGCTGATCGCGGACCTACTGATCACAGGCAACGCGGCGCTGGGGACTGCGGCACTGTCGGCCGTGGCCGATACCATTGGTGTGGTTTCCTTACGGTGGCGATTCCTGACTGACGCTGGAATTGAATCCTATTCAATCACGCGTGAAGATCTCGATGGTACCGCCGTGCTAGTTGAGCGCCAGGGTGCCAGCGACGGTGAATGGGTGGATTCGGGTGTAAGCACTCCAGGTGCCGCCACGTATCTATTGGAGGTGCGGGGCGGCCGCAATCGGCAACAAATCCTGAGCACCGCTACCGTGCAAGTCGAAGCGCAGCAGTCCTACTTCCTGTCGCACAGCTTCCCAAACCCAGCCTCGGAGCAGGCAACCATCCGATACTACCTTCAGCAGCCCGGCATCGTTACGTTACATGTCTTTGATGTCGCCGGCCGGCGCGTAGCCAGACTTACCGAGGCATACAGGCACGAAGACGCTTGGCACGCGGTAACCTTCGACACAAGCGGCCTGCCCGGAGGGACGTACTTCTACCAGTTACAGGTAGAGGGATTCGCCAGCACCATCTACCAGGCTGCATTTCCGATGGTAGTCGCACACTAGGCCCCTTTGTGCAGTTAGGGGTTCTGCGCTGCCGACCCGGTCCCTTTCCAATCGCCGCAGGGGGCAATCCCGAGCGGCTCCCTATCGAACTACCATGATGGGTCGTGATTGGACGTAAGCCTTACTGCCGCTTTGTGCCACCATCCGCACGAGGTACAGGCCCGAAGGCACCCGCCCACCCGATTCGTCACGTCCGTCCCACGTCACCACATGCTGGCCGCTTGGGCGCTGAACGTCCAGCACTGAGCGTACCCGGCGTCCCAATACGTCATAGATATCCAACTGCACTCCACTGTGCGCTGCCGTTTCGAAGCGCAGCTCGAGCGGAAACACAGCCGGATGAGGATAGGGTGACTTTATCTCCCAGCCATCTGTTGGCTGGATGTCATCCGCCGTAGCAGTACTTATGGCATCCCACAACGTCACTGCGTTGTCTGCATTGGCCAGAAAGTCGCTCTCGCTGGTGCCTGATATTACTGCAAAGGCCACTTCCACAGTCGACAACGGCTCAAGTGAGAACGGTCCCGCGGCTGTTATTTGCGACACGTCCCTGGGCCCTCCTGAAATAACGCCGTTATTGCGAACGCCACCAGAGAGCAATGTCCATTTTTCCTGAGAGGTGAAGCCGTCACTTGTACCTCTGTAAATGGTAGCTGCGTTGTCAATAGCGCTGTAGTGGAGCGTGTGCGGAGTAAGCAGGCGAGTGCCTACCACCACGGTTGGGTTTGCGGCGCTATCCATCAGGTAGCCGACCCCTCGCGCGGCGTCAAAGCGCGTTACATCGCTGGCGCTGGCCGCTACGTCCCAGTCAAAGAACAGCCCCACGTGCATGTTTTCTATCTGACTGGAGCTCTCGTTTGTGATAGTGTACTGGAGTAGGACGAAGTCTTCGTTCATGGCATTGTGGTCAACGAAGCTCTCTTGAAGCACTTCGACACCTATAGGGCTGGCCGCCCTTGAGTCTGTAATTACCACACGGCCCTGCTCAGAGGTACGCTCACCGGGGCTGAGAATCTCCAAGGCCGCGCCGTCGAGCAGCACAAAGTCTTCCTGCTGACCGGCGGGGTCTTGCTCGGACTGTCTAACGCAATCCGATACTTGGCTGGACGAGGTTGCTATCAGCAGGCCGCCTTCATATAAGACATCGCGGCTACTGCCGGACGAAGTGGTAGCCACAAACCCGTTGCCTCGCGAATTCGAGGCCCCTTGGAATGAGGTATGGCCGATGTTGCCCTCATCCGTAACGGAGACGGACAGAGCCGTTGTACTGTGCACGGCGACTCCCGTCTCGTTGACCGACATACGCAATAGGTCAGGCATATCTTCAAAAGCACCCATTGTGATGCGTGGCACTAGCCGTACTTTGCGGTTGTCAGGGGCATTGGCAGCAACAGAAAAGCTGAATGTGACATCGCGGGTTTCCCCGTTAGCCATTGATCCAAGGCTCACTCGCTGCGCTGACCACTGCAGGTAAGTAGCATCGCTCGTCAGCTCCGCGAACATATCTGCGCCACCACCGTGGAAATTCCTTAATGTAATCGTAGCCTGAACCTGATCCCCCGAGACTATCTGCGTATTTCCATCCTGGTTTTCGTATGACCATGCAACGACGCGAACACCAGGGAGTGGCGCTGTCGTAACAGCACTGTAGGCGTCGACTTTTCCTCGCCCCATCTTGCCGGCGAGTTGGGGGTTTGCGGAATCAATGTTCACCGCGGTAAGCCGTATCTGCTCCCGCACCTCTTCTGGCGAAAAGCTCGGAAAAGCTGTCTTTACAAGGGCAGCTACGCCGGCAACCAATGGCACGGCAAAGGAAGTGCCGTCCCCAACCGAATACTGGTTCGACGGACTTGTAAGATCTATGCCGGTGCCAGGAGCAAACACGTTTACGCTCTGCCCGTAGTTGAATCTATTTGTATCCGAGTTTTTCCAAATCGCCCCAACACTGAGCGTCGTGGGGAAGGAGGACGGGTAATACGGCGTCAGGTCCACATCTACCTCGTCATTTCCGGTCGCCGCCACTACCAGCGTCCCCTCATCCAGTGCCGCCTGAATGGCCATCTCAGCCGTAATGGACGCCGTCGACGAGCCGAAGCTGGCGGTCACGACATCCGCGCCATTCATGCCTGCATACACGATGCCGCGAGTGGTATGACATAGGAGTCTCAGGTCGCTGCAACTAGCGTTGACAGCCATGAATAGGGCATTCCAGCTCGACCCGGCTATGCCTGTATTGTTGTCCGTAACCGCGGCTGCCGCGCCTGCTACCGCCGTTCCATGTCGGGCGCTGCTCGAGGAGGCTGGGGCGGATGGATCGGCCGTATTTGCATTGAAGTTCCAACCGTGTAAGTCATCGACAAAACCATTGTTGTCGTCGTCTATGCCGTTACCGGCTATCTCATTCGGGTTCGTCCAGACGTTAGCTTCAAGATCTTCGTGTTGCCAGTTGGTTCCGCCGTCTACGATCGCGATCACCGCCGTGCTATCTTCGCCCTTGATCACGTCCCAGGCGCTGGGCAGCTGCATCCGCGGGAGATGTGTCTGCAGCGAATAGCCTGGGTCGTTAGGCGTGGCAAGTCGTGCACCTTCGCCTTGGGACACTGTACCATATAGTTCCTTCCTGTATACGGGCTCGGCATAGTTGACTCCAGATACAGTTGCCAGGTCCTGTGCCACCAACGCCGGAATATGCGGTCTCGCATATTGAACCAAATAAACGCGGCGCAAGGCCTCCGCGGATGGCAGAAGAGGACGGTGCATCGCGATAATGTCGAGGCTGGGGAAGGCCTTCTCTATTGCCGTCACGCTATACTTCTCTGCTTGCCGGTCGAACGCGTCAATCCCGGTCTTAGCGCCGGCGACAGCCACATCGGCACTGGCAAACTGAACGTACAGGTGGCCTGCAATGGCAAAATCGGAGCCTGCCTGCTGTTGCACCATGGCACTGGCCAGACTCGGTCCGGCTACGATGAGCAGGGCAACGGCAATGTACTTTCTGAGATGAGCCATAGTGGCGTGATGGATTTGTTCGGTGAATGGATTCGCTCGAATGGCTTCAAGGACTTCGTGACCGGGTACGGCACTCTCCACGCCAGTTTCGCGCACATAATACACCCTGAAACGAGACCGTGCAAACTGCCAAGCGGTAGTAGCGCAGGCAGAATGGGGCACCGCACCCCCATGCCGGCGCGGCACTGCATACCCTTTTTCTATTGGCCGTCTAACTGATGGGATACTCCGATGCAAGCGAGCTAGTCAAATCGCAAGGAGTTGCCCAACTGGTCAAAATTGACAATCGCACCAGCTCGACTAACAGCGTGAGGCGCCCCAAAGCACCCGCCACGAGTCCGTTCATTGGCACACACGAGGACTGCGCAGCACAACCAGCCGCAAGCGCTCTCAATTCTCCGGGGGACGGTTCGTGCCCCAAGGTCCAGCTCAAAGTGAAAACGAGCTATCCGTAGGCCCGCCGAACGCGCGCCCGGTAGTCATCAAAGCATTCTTCAAACCGTGCCTTCGACGCCTCACTTCCGATGTGGTAGCTGCTGGTAAGGACGATAGGGGGCTGACCCAGTGCAGTCAGCTTTTCCGCCACCATGCACTTGAGGCTATTCACCAAGGCAGCAGCTCCTATAGTGGAGCCCGGGCCAACCCGGTCTGATAGTCCATCAATGGATACCAGTGCATCGCCTGCCGGAGTGCAGTTGTCAAGTACAACATCAGCGATGTCTATCAGCCGTTTACCGGCTGAGTGCTTCGCGCTTGACGCACTGCAATGCTCCGCGGATACAACTACAATTACAGGCAGCAACAATTGTTTTGCTTCAAGCGCCACCTCGACGACCACCTCATTGACACCGCTGTTCGAAAACACCATGAAGCTGTCCGGCGGACGCAAGACGAAGTTGCGTAGAATCGTCTTGCCTAGTCCCTCGACACACTCAAGGAAGATGGCTTGTCGCTGGCCATTGGGGCCCACTACCATGTTGTGGTAGGTCAAGGACAGCTCCACAATGGGATGAAAACCGGGAAAGCTCCCGTACCGCGGAAACATCTCCTCCACGCCCATTCGCGAGTGCCCTGAGCCAAAGAGGTGGACTAGACCGCCACTTGCAATCGTATGGGTACAAATATTTGCTGCCTGTTCTAGCGCGTCTAGCTGCGTGTCTTGGATACGCTGTAGGATCCGCTGAGCCTGCGTTAAGTATGCCTGTGCTGTATTCATCAACTCATTCGAAGATTCCGCTAGGTTAAACAAACCCCGCCGCTTTTCCAACGGATTCACCGCGGCTACAAACATTGCAAGGGATGGACCAAACCCCAGACGTTGAAGGTGCGTGCAGCAATGTTTCCGACATCTGGGCTGACAGGGCAAACGAGCCGCCGCATTGCGCCGCAAAAAGGGCCGGCGGGCGGACAGGCACTAAGAGGCTGCTCCTGATATGGACGGCATGAATGCTGGCGCTACAGGCAAATACCTGAAATTCGAGCGGTTGACCACAGAGCTGCTGGTGCTACTACGGGCGCCTTGGTGGAAGCAGTGACGTCCACCGTGCTTAAGCGTGCTTGCAATGGGTTGCATTTTACCGTAAGTCCGCGCCAAAAGTTGGGAATATGCACTTTCCCAATATTGAATGGCACTGATGAGCTCTATTCTGGCTGGTATCTCTGCCTGCAAGCAGCGGCGCAACGGGTGCCTACCGGCAAATCGGGCAGACCAGACTCGATTTTAGGACCGGCGTAGCCGTCCAATCCAGGATGGGACTGGCCTCAAGATCTTAGGTGTTTGCTGGCCATGGTCAAGCAGCAGCAACTGCGTGCAGTTAGTGACAGCGTGGCGGGTTCTGCAGTAGACTGAAAAGCAGCCAGTAGCAGGTACGGGCAGAGGGACCAAAACCACTGGCGGTGGCACGACACGCGCCAAGCTCCATGTTTTGGAGGCGGGCCGAAACGCCGAGGCGTTGCAGCGAAAGCTGGCGGCAGACCATGTGTGCAGCCGAATCTGCAAACCGTCAATGGCCCACGCCGGGGCGTACGAGAAGATTCGTTTGTACAGAACCTGCGGCCGGCCTGCGGCAGACTTCGTGACGCGCACTTTCGTCAACATCGCTCATGGCAGCCTAGTTCTGCCAGCCACGTTCTGGAGGCACGGCACCAGAGGCCGCTGCTTGCCCCGAGCAGAAATGGGAAGGCGCTTGGCCACTTTCGTGCGCCGGCTAGTTGCTTTGTCCGACGACACAGGCGAGATGGCAGTACTAAAGGCCGCACGTTTCATCACGCAGCAGCGTGATGGGCTACAACGCACCTGGAATAGTTCTCCGGTTCATTCGTATGCTTGCGAGCGGCGTGGACTGATTCCGGGCCGCGTAATCAATGCGGCAATCCGTATTGGCCTCAGAGTAGTGGGTTCTGAGAAGGATAGGCGAACATAATGCGACATGCTGCCCGGGACGGAGGCACAGGAATCGGTGCGAGATGGCCCGCACTTGGCGGCGAACGTGGCCCCCAAAGTATGCCAACAGCGTAGAAAGGCGTGCTACCACTTAGGAATAGAATGCTCACGATGAAACAGTCTCATAACGTTACTATGTTGGGGACGGGCTTAATTGGCCTGTTCTACACCATGACTCTGCACGGCCAGCGGGGCCGCGATCGCGTACGAGTCGTGTATTCTCGTTCAGCGGATCGGGTTAGCGCATTCGCGTCGAAGTGGGACATACCGCATGCCACCACCGATATGGCTGCGGCGATTCGGCACGCAGAAACGGATGTTGTCGTGATCGGCCTACCAAATCATTTACATGAAGAGGCCGTCCGCCTGTGCGCAGAAGCCGGCAAGGCGGTTTTGTGCACCAAGCCCCTGGCCCGCACAGCTGCAGAGGCCAAACGTATCTTGGAAATCGCCGAGTCCTCCGGGATTTTCTCCGGATACCTTGAAGACCTGGTATATACGCCCAAGACGCTGAAGGCACTCGCGTCCGTTAAGCGGGGCACCATAGGCGATGTCCTTTGGGCACGCTCGCGCGAGACGCACAGCGGCCCGCATAGTGACTGGTTCTGGGATTTGGAGCAAGCAGGTGGCGGCGCCATCGTGGACCTCGGATGCCACTGCATAGAAATCATCAGGAATTTTGTTGGAAAGGATATCCGCCCCGTGGAAGTGACCTGCTGGGCAGACACCCTGGTACATCCAATCACGGCTGAAGACAACGCCATCGGCCTGATCCGCTTTGCTAACGGTGCCGTTGGCCAATTCGAGGTGAGCTGGTCCTTTCGCGGCGGTATGGACCTCAGGGACGAGGTTGCCGGCACAGAGGGAACGATTTGGCTGAACCACTTTCTGCGCACGGGCTTTGAGATGTTTACGAGCGGATCAGGCGGATACGTAGCAGAGAAAGCCGACCAGGATACGGGATGGCTTTTCCCCGTCGGTGACGAGGTTTCAGAGCTTGGCTACGTGGACATGTTCACGGATATGTTTAATGCTATGGACCGCGGGCATGCGCCACGGGAGACTTTTTATGATGGCTACGTAGTCAACGCCGTGATAGATGCCTGTTACAAGAGCGCACGCACAAAACAGTGGGAGCCGGTGCTGCTTGATGACTGGCGGGGCCAGCGAGACACAAAACCCGTTGCCGGGACAAGAGAAGAAGTCGACGGCATGCAATTGGTCAAGCGAGAGCACATGCCGGACGGCAAGGTTAAGCTAATCCTGCGGGACAAAGCTTCAGGGAGGGTCGTGCAACGAATCGGGGAAGAATAGTGCAAGAGGCATTTCAGGAGGGGGCTGCCTTTCTGCGCGACCTAGCTAGGCATAAGGAGTCGTGCAGGCTGTGGTGGCTCGGACAGAGCGGATTCTTGGTGCAATGGGCAGGCAATCACCTCCTGCTGGATCCGTACCTGTCGGACTCGCTAACCCGAAAATATGCCACCACGGACAAGCCCCATGTACGGATGACCCGCCGGGTTATCGCCCCGGAGGCGCTGGACTTTGTTGACGTCGCCGTCTCCACCCACAACCATACAGATCATCTAGATGGAGAGACGCTTTTGACACTACGGCGCGTCAACCCAGATCTAGAGCTGATTATACCGGAAGCAAACAGGACATTTGCCGCCAATCGCCTGCGCTGCGACACTTCGTGGCCCATTGGCTTGGACGATGGTGAAAGCACTCTTGTAGCCGGCTTTGCTCTTACGGGCTTGCCTTCAGCCCACGAGTCTCTGTCCACGAATCAGCACGGGCAACACCACTTTCTCGGCTACATTGTTCGCTTTGGGGCGTGGACGTTGTACCACCCCGGCGACACCATGCTTTACGAAGGCATAGAAGACCGACTGAGACCATGGAAAGTTGACGTCGCTCTTTTGCCGATCAACGGCCGCGACCAGGCGCGGCGGGTAGCTGGCAACCTGAACGGTGCCCAAGCGGCGCGGTTAGCGCACGACATAAATGCAAAGCTCGTTATCCCGTGCCACTACGACATGTTCGAATTCAACACAGCAACGCCCGACGAATTCATTCGCGAAGCCGAAGCGTTGGGGCAACCATACCAAGTCTTGCGCAATGGAGAAGGACTCACATTGGCTTAGAAGCTGTCGACGGCGCGGTAAGCTTCAATGAGCCGCTGCTCTCCTGCTTTGCCCGGGTTCAAGTTGCCGTGCTCCATGCCCAAAATACCCGTAAAGCCCTTGCTGTGAATATGCTTGAACACGTTTAGGTAGTTGATCTCTCCAGTGGTGGGCTCTTTACGGCCGGGGTTGTCCCCAATCTGGAAGTAACCGATTTCGTCCCACGCCCTGTTGATATTGGGAATCAGGTTTCCTTCTGTGATTTGCTGATGGTACAGGTCGTTCAGGATCTTGCACGAAGGGCTCCCTACAGCTTGACAGATCTCGAACCCCTGAGACACCTTCGTAAGAAATAGCCCGGGATGATTCCAAGGGTTTAGCGGCTCAAGCACCATGACAAGCCCATGGGGCTCAAGAATGGAACTGGCCTGCTTCAGGGTCTCAACCACATAAGCTGTCTGGTATCCCATATCCAGCCGCAGATCGACATGGCCCGGCACCACCGTCATCCAGGTGGCGTTGACACGCTTGGCCACCTCTACCGATTCCGTGATTTCCGCCAGAAATTGCGCCCGCATGTCCGGATCGCCATTTGCAAGGTTTGGTTGCCGCCACGCAATGCTGTGTGCCACAAAGACACCCATGGCCATACCGCGACTCTCCATGGCCTTTGCGATAGCGTTTTGGGTCTCCATGCTACGCCCCTTCATACCATTGTCCTCCCATGCCGTGAAGCCCTGGTCCGCAGCAAACAGTATCTGATCTACCAAGTCTTCTCCCGCATTGTGCTTAAACATGCCAAAGTGCGGAGCATAGTTCAGCTTGAATGCCCCGGCGGCGCGCCTGGTAGGCACCATTGGCGCACATCCCAATGCGGCCGCACCGGCCGCCAACGTGGTTACAAAGTTTCTGCGTTTCATGATCTTGCTTATACGTCACAGATGTGAATCGCCTCGCGTAGCGAAACGAGTGGCGTCCGACTAGGGATGAATTCCTGCCCCACATGCCCAGTGAATCCAGTCTGCGCAATGGCCTGCATAATGGCACGGTAATTCAGCTCTTGCGAGTCATCAATTTCGTTTCTGCCCGGGTTGCCCCCGGTATGGTAGTGTCCGATGTACTGATGGTTGTTACGGATCGTTCGGATTACGTCGCCCTCCATAATTTGCATGTGGTAAATGTCGTACAGCAGCTTAAAGTTATCCGAGTTTAGCCGCTTCACGAGCTCTACCCCCCATTCCGTGCGATCACACATGTAGTCTTGGTGGTCGACTTTGCTATTGAGCAGTTCCATGCAGAGTGTTACGCCCGAGGTTTCGGCAATGCCGATGAGCTCCGCAATGCCCTTCTGGCAATATTTGAGACCGTCTTCGTCACTCATTCCGCGCCGATTGCCAGAGAAGCAAATCACGCGGTCAAATCCCGCATCCGCCACCTCTACGATGCGGTCCGTAAACATGGGGATGAGCCACTGGTGGTTCTCAGGATAGCAAAAGCCGTCTGTCAGGCGGTTCTTGCCGTCGGCCACGGGCCCGAAAGGCATCGCGCAGGTCAGCCCGTACTTCTTGACGATGGGCCATTCTTCCGGTGAGAGCAACTCCACCGAGCTGATGCCAATCCTGACTGCTGCCTGAGCCAACTCTTCCACGCTAAAGCCACCGTAACACCAGCGGCAAACGGAGTGATTAATGTTACCCTTCAGAGCAGGCTTGGCCGCCGGGAGCAGGCTAGCAGCCATAGCTCCGACAAACCCGGTCTTGACGAAATCACGTCGTTCCATTGATTCGGTATGATTCAGGTTGGCAGAATGCTATCCATGCGGCTGGCGATTTCCTGCAGGCGCACCCTGTCTCCGCCAGCAATTTCTGCCGTGGCCCAGCCTTCGTAGCCGATTTCTGCAAGGGCTGCAGTGACAGCAGGCCAATCGCAGTCACCTTCCCCCAGCGGTACACGGAACCCCGCGTAGGGCCCCTCCTTGTCTCGCTTGCTGCGGCTGTATTCCTTAATGTCCAACTTCAGGATCCGGTGGCTGAGGGTGCGGATCCAGTGCTCGGGCCAGCCGTAGTTGACCACATTGCCTACGTCGAAATACCAGCCTATGTAATCGCTCTCAAATTCATCCACGTATCGAGCACACTCCAGTGGGCTCAGCAGGAACATGTTCCACACATTCTCAAAAGCGATCTTAACGCCAAGTTCCTCAGCCTTGGGCAGTGCCTTGCGGATTTCCTCCTGCGAGCGTCTATAGGCATCTGCGTAAGAGACATCCTTGTTTACCACAGCAGGCACCAACAGAACGGTAGATGCGCCGTAGGCATGTGCGTCCTCCAGCGCCGTCATGAGTCCCGCAAGCCCTTCAGCACGCACCGCTTCGTCGGGATGCGAAAGAGTTTTTCGCCAGTGCACTGAGTCCACTACGCCATGAATGGGAAGCCCCGTGGCATCGCGAGCTGCAATTACCTCGTTGCGATCTAGGTCGCTAGGGCTATCCATCTCCACCCCATCGAAGCCCAGGGCCTTCAGCAGCTCAAACTTTTCCAGGATGGAACCATCTTCCTGCACCATCCCGAACTTTACAGCCTTCTTTATCGTGCCATGCCGCACAGGCCATGCACGCGTTCCAACTGTGAGGCCAGCCGCGCCCAAAAAGGCACCCGCCTTCAAGAATGATCGGCGTTTCATGGGCTTGCCTCGGCCCAAGGCGCACGCGCCAGCTGCGTCCTGCCCGGCACCGGCACACCCGGGAATGGCATCGATCCAAAGGCAAAGCTGCGCGGCACCAGATCAAGCCCGGAGCTCATGAGCGCCTCCCAGGTAAGCTCGTGTCCGGTATAGGCGCTTTCGCGGCCGAGAACGGCCGTCAATGTGCTTTCTGCGATCTGGTGTGACTCGTTAATCGGTGAACCCGTACGAATGGCATTGATTAGATCGGTATGCTCCTGGACGTAGGCATTCAGGCCGGGCTCCGTCATTTCGAAGAGGGTTTCCCCGTCGTGTGAGACCAGCTTGGAGTGCCTGGGATGGAGCTCAGCTGTGCCTTCTGTGCCAACGACCCTGTTGGTTACGCGCCGCGTACCTTCGACAAACTGCCGGCACTTGGCCTCAACACGCGCGCCGCCCGGATACACGTACTCGACGCTGAAATGATCATAAATGTGGCCGTATGAGGGATCGACGCGCTCAATACGCCCTCCCATCGCAATACAGGACTCTGGGTGCGCCTGAAACACCCAGTTAATCACGTCGAGGTTGTGAACAAACTGCTCTACAATGTGATCTCCAGAAAGCCAAGTGAAGTAATACCAATTCCGGCACTGCCATTCCATGTCCGACATCCCAGGCTTGCGTGGCCTAAGCCATATTGGCCCTGTCATGTAGTACTCTTGAGCCGACACGATCTTGCCTATCGTACCAGCATGAATGCGCTTTACGGCTTCGACGAAGCTCGGCTGGCGGCGATATAGCGTACCGGCCACGACGGAAAGACCCTTCTCAGTCGCCAGGTCACCAGCTTCCATGATCTTCAGTGCACCCGCTACATCAACGGAAACGGGTTTCTCCATGAAGACATGCTTGCCAGCCTCAATGGCAGCTTGGAAATGCACTGGCCTGAATCCAGGCGGCGTTGCGAGAATCACCATGTCAACGTCGCTCGCCATCACCCCCTTGTAGGCGTCAAAACCTACAAATCGGTGCGAACTGTCTACCTGCAAGGCTTCTCCGATCTCCTGTTTCAGCCCTTCCATAGACCTATCAAGGCGATCTTCGAAAAGGTCGGCCATGGCCACGATCTGAACGTTTTCTGCGCCGACCACGGCGTCACGAGCTGCGCCCGTACCACGTCCTCCACATCCGACAAGACCGACTCGAAGGGCATCCCC
Organism: Rhodothermales bacterium; assembly: GCA_965262785.1. GTDB lineage: Bacteria > Bacteroidota > Rhodothermia > Rhodothermales > Bin80. Next base: position 2,611,883 of record OZ253559.1, on the reverse strand, counting down.
TCCAGCGGCATAGGCAAAATTGCCGGTGGCCATGAGGCCAGCGGTGGTAGCGGCCGAAACCTTCAAGAAATTCCGGCGCGAGAGGTGAGAACGGTCTGTCATAGAAATGTCCGGCTGTAGCGAGTGCGTCTAATATAGGAAGCGCCGGTTTAACTGCGCTTGTCCCTATACCGGTGGGCAAGCAAAAAGAAGCCGGACGCACCGTTGCATACATGAAAACGGTCAAAGACAACGCGGCGAACACGGTCGCAGCAGGATTATGCACTAATGAGTGCCCATCGTAGGCACCACCGGGGGGCGGACTGAAGGTAAAGCAATTCCATGCGAAGGGCTGGCATTGTGCGCCAGATAGGCCGGCCCCTGGCTGATGAGACGCTATGGCATTCCAATCCGTAAATCAGGATGGTCGAACATGGCACGAAATCGCGCCTAAGCTTGCCGGACGAGGATGGGACCCGGAATTCGCCTGCCGAATTGGACGCGCCAGCTCCAGCCGCTCATTCCGCCAGAAGGCAGCTTGGGAGAGCCCTGTCTGGCATCACGCCTTCACTGAGCTGGCAAGGGCGCAGGTTGCATAGGCGCGAAAGGCAATACCTCAAGTTGGCACCGCAAATTCTTCTGCACTACGCACGATCCAGCACGCGGGCTGTCGTTATGCCGCGTATTGTGCACGCTGTAGCTGCTATGTGCTATCCCGCCAGCAGACTGGTGGACCGCGGAATTAGCGCGGCGAAGCTCTCAACCCAGTAGCATGCAGGCACCTGCGTCTCTGCAGCAGGGCGACGCCGCACAATTGCGGTTGCGTTTGCATGTCTGTATGTGGAAGGGCGCACCACAAGCAAGAAGAATCGCACGAAAATGGGGGCGGCTCTGTTGGTGCTAACGCGCACATGCGAAGCATTCGGCGTAGTGCTCTTGCAGAAAGCTTGCGGTCCGGCAGCTGATTCCGCCCATGTGATAGGCGGCAATTGTTAAAACCGGAGCTGGCCAGTTACGGGCACCCCTCTCAAAGTGCACTTCTGCAGTGGGTCAGGATGTCTTCCTCTTTCGGCAGCAGCAACAGACCGGTGCGTGCAGGCCGGAAAAACGCCATGTTGTCACCTACCGATTCAGGCTCGCAGTATTTCTCCACGGCGCGGTATTCACGCCGCAGCCTGTAATCGTCGAAGCAAATTAGGCTCGGTGCACGTGCCTCCGTCGCCCTGCGGAATGCATACAACGCGCAGGCTATCCTAAATCGTCCGTCAATCAGGATGAGGTCGAAAAATCCGCTTGCTGCGTAGCGATCCGGTGCATATACGTAGTTCGGATATCGGCGCCGCCTCTTGGGTGTTGCGAAGACCTTTAGCGGCCGCCCCCAACGGCCCGTGGGGCCGATGTCCACGTATTGCAGTGCCACTCGGTGGTCCAAAGGCCGGATCTTGGAGTCTACCGCGTCGGCGAATCTTCTGTCGCTCTCAACGCAGACTGTTTCCACGCCCTGTTTTGCAGCAGCAACGGTACTGCCGCCGGCCCCGTACTCGAGGTAGCGTGCAGCTTGCTCCAACGCTGACAGAAAGAGTGCTTGGTCCTTGCCCACCAGGTGGGGCATGTCCGGGACGGTAATGGGCTTTTTGCGAAACATCCGGCTAATTGTGGCCACCTCGCCTAGAGAAGGGGCAGGTGCACCGGCGTGACTGCATCAAAACAACGTCTTCAGAGTTGCGCTTCACATTGGACTGCGTCTCCATCCATTCTTCCAGCGAACATTGTAAAGGCCATCATAAATCAGCGCGGGCACAACTGGGACACATCCTGCTGAAAAAGTACGGCATCGCGCTTATCCCATTCCGGTCAGGTACCGTAGCCTGCATGCTGTTAACCTTCAAGTCAGCTATAGGCAGCAGCCTCCAAACACTGGAAAGGCGGCAGTGAGACGCTCGTCACGTGCAAACGCATTGCAGCCGGGACAGCTGCGTAATATTAGGCCTGCGCAATTCCTTGCAAAGCAAATGGCACGCCGCGCTGCAGCCGCGTGCCGGCTATGCCTGGTGATGGGGGCTGTTCTCGCACGGCTATCGGGAAGATGACTGACCGTCTTTTTTCAAATATTGCGTGCACGCTTGTGCCAGGAAGCTACCAGATTATAATCCCAATGCTGGACTGGCGACACGTTTCGATGCAGTGATCAACACCAGATTCCCCGCCACCCCGTTCGGCATTACAGACTCTGGCTCCAAAGCTGTCGGCGTACGACTGCAGCTCACCTTTCGTCATCACGCTAGCCGCAGATGCCAGAGCATCGGCTTCCATGGCCGTAGGTGCAATCACCGCAACCGTACGCTCGTGGGTCACTCCCATGCCCGTGCGCGGGTCTAGGATGTGCGAGTACCGTACGCCGTCTTGCTCTATGTACCGGTATCTGGACCCGGATGTAGCAATGCCACAGCCGGCCAAAAACACTTCACCAGCAGGCTCGAGTGCTACGGTCCATCCCGCCGAATCAGGCGGGGCGGCACCCAGCGCAATGTCTCCGCCGGCATCAACTACAGCGTGCGGAAGTGCATTTGCCTCAAGAACCTTCAGGGCCTCGTCAGCAGCAAAGCCCTTGGCAATGCCCCCCAGGTCCAGCCGCATACCGCGCTGGGCAAGCCTCACCGTACGGTCATTCGCTTCCAGGATCAAGAACTGATGGCCCACGAGTGTACGTGCCACCTCGAGGTCCGCTGCAGGCGGAAACATGTTTCGCCGAAAGGCCCATCGCCAAAGGCGCGTAAGGGGGCCCAGGGTCGGGTCAAAGTGCCCGTCCGTAAGGCGAGCTACCCGCTGCGCCTCATTCAGTACGGTCCACAGGTCGTCGCTTACGGGAACAGCCTTTCCACTGCCGGCTGTGCCGGACAGCCGTGAAAGCTCGCTGCCGGAAAGATAGTCGCTCAGCCGCCCGTTCAGTGTGTCAATACGAGCAAAGGCAGCCTCCGCTCCCTTCTGCGCAAGCAAACTGTCAGAAGCAAGAACAACGACGCTGAATTGCGTCCCCATCTGCGAGCGGCCAAACGCAAACCGCTGCAGGTCCTGGGCTGTCAACGGCACAGCAATCAAGGCAGAAACGCAAAGTGCAGCGCTTAAAGACCGACTCACATTGCGACAGACACGCCAGGCATCGGCACCGGATAGTTTCCTTTTGAATCTGGCATCACAGGCGGTTCCGCATCCCACGCAAACGTGTCCGGCATCAGGCTGACCTTCGAATTCAGGGCTTCATCCCACGTAATCTCCTGGCCGGAATAGGTCGCCATGCGCCCCATTATCGCGCACATGGTGGCGATGGCCCCGTTTTCGGTGTCCGCAAATTTGTACTCGCCCGCATTGATCGCCGCAAACAGATCGTTATGCTCAACCTGGTATGGATTGGGGTCGCCCTTGCCCTGGTGCTTGAACAACACTTCACCTCCTGGCCCCAGAATCTCACCCCTAATGGGTGCCGTGCCCTTGCTGCCATGGAATCCTTCAGACACGTTGTTGGCGCAGTTCTCGAAGTGACGGCACTGACTCAGGACGCGCCGACCACCGGAGTACTCGAATTCAACATAGTGGTGGTCGAAAATCTCGCCGTGGTCTTTCCCGGTGCGCGTAAGGCGGCCACCCTGCCCTTGCGCCTTGACAGGATGACCCTGCATGACCCAGTTTCCTACATCAATGTTGTGTATGTGTTGCTCCACGATATGGTCACCACACAACCAGTTAAAGTAATACCAGTTGCGCATCTGGTATTCCATCTCCGTAAGTGGACGGCCGGCCCGCTCTTCGTACTCCTTGCGCCCACGTACCCACACGCCGCCGCTGTTCCAGTACACGCGGCCAACTAGGATGTCGCCAATCATGCCATCATGCAGACGCTTGACCCACTCACGATATACCGTCTGGTAGTGACGCTGCAGGCCGACGACCACGTTAAGCTTCTTGGCCTTCGCCTTCTCAGCGGTGGCGAGAATCTGACGTACGCCGGGGGCGTCCGTCGCCAGCGGCTTCTCCATGAAGATTTGCTTGCCAGCCTCGACCGCCGCATCAAAGTGAATGGGCCTAAAGCCTGGAGGCGTCGTCAGGATGACGAGATCTGAGTTTTCGATAACCTTCTTGTATCCATCAAAACCGTCAAAGCGCATCTCTGCCGGAACATCGATCTGCGCGGTCACATCTTTGCCGTCCTCCTTCATGCCCTTCATGTTGGTGTAGCTCTCATCGATGCGGTCAGCAAATGCATCGGCCATCGCAACCAACTTGGTATTGGGCGCAGCGCGCAGCGCCTGAACAGCAGCACCGGTCCCACGGCCACCACAGCCAATCAGCCCCACACGGATGGTGTCATCAAGTCCATAGAATGCGCTGGCCTTTAGCGGGAACTGGCTGGCCATTGCCGAACCCACAACAGCGGTGGCGCCGCCCTTAACAAAGTCACGCCGCGACATGTGGCTGACGCTCTTGGAGTCATTCATAGTGTGCCTCTTTGCTTAGGTGAATAGACGATGGAACTTAACAAAAACCTGACTTTGTCACCCACCCAAAACGATGGACCAAAACTCGGCCTGCTCATCTGGTGTCGGGGGGTTTACCGGACGCACGAGCCGGAAGCCAACAAATGGCGAATCTGTATTCCACCACATGCTCTTCGGAATCTGCGGGTCACGCCGCTTCCATTCGGCGCTGGACCGCAGGCGCGCAGCACAACGCAGTGACCCAGGGTCGTCATCGTAGGCGCCACCGCGCACAGTGCGCGGGTACAGGCGGGTGGGAAACGACCATGGATTCTCCGCCTGCATGTCTCTGTAGAAGGTTGCGTCGTATTCATCCAGGGTCCATTCAGCCACATTGCCGTGGACGTCATACAAGCCCCACGGGTTGGGCTCCTTTTCTCCCACTCGGTGATACTGCTCGTCGCTATTGCCGATGTACCACGCATGGGCATCCAGCCTGTCGTCGCTGAAGCTGAAGGGCGCGGTCGTGCCTGCACGGCAGGCATATTCCCACTCTGCCTCCGTCGGTAGGCGAAAAAAATGGCCAGTCTTTTCCGAAAGCCATCGTGCGAATTGCAGGGCGGCCCACTGCGTCATGCCGACCGCAGGATGGCCGAGCGTGCCCATACCGTGTGCCGGGTCCTCGTACGGTGGGCTCGGGCGCGCGGTGATATCGGGATCGAATGTCGTTACTCCAGGCGCCGCCACTGCGTTGTCTCGCTCGCGCGAGCGGTATATCGCCCAAGCATCATAGCGAACCTCGTGAGCACCCATAAAGAATGGCGCCACGGTGATTTCTCGCTGTGGCCCTTCGTCCTCGCCTCGTTCGGACTCATCCACAGAGCTACCCATCGTGAAAGTGCCGCCCGGAATCTCGATCAGCGTAAAGCTGGCATCCGTGCCAGGGATAGTTTCTACTATCGAGGGCAGGACAACGGCCTCAGCATAGGGACGAGGCTCTGTGGGTACCAGTGCAACTTGCGTGGCACAGCCTGCCGCCACAAGCCAAATCCAGAAGGGTGCGCTACTGCGCAAACGCTGCATCAAAGGCTGCCGCTGACGGCTTAAAGTCAATTCGCTTCATAAAGGCGCAGGCCTCCTTTGCGCCATGCTCCCGGTCCATGCCTCCATCTTCCCATTCGATGGACAAGGGACCTGAATAGCCTGCACGATTCAGCGCGCGTATGATCGCCTCGAAATCGATCTTGCCACGCCCTATCGAACGGAAGTCCCAGAATCGGTCGGAATGACCAAAGTCTGTGTGTCCGCCAAAGACACCCGCTGCGGTCGGACGGTCGGACCACCAGACGTCTTTCATGTGCGCGTGATAAATTCGGTCGGCGAACGCATCGATGAACGCTACATAGTCCACGCCCTGGTAGCCGAAATGGCTTGGGTCGTAGTTGAATCCAAATGCCTCACGGTGGCCAATCGCGTCCAGCGCGCGATGGGCACTGGTAATGTCAAAAGCGATTTCAGTAGGATGAACTTCCAGTCCGAACTTTACGCCTACCTCATCAAACACGTCCAAGATGGGGTTCCACCGGGTTGCGAAGTCCTTGTATCCGGCTTCGATCATCCCAGGCACATTGGGTGGAAACGAGTATAGCAGCGGCCAAATGCTGCTGCCGGTAAAGCCATTTACCACCTTGACTCCCAGGCGCGCCGCAGCGCGCGCAGTTTGCATCATCTCCTCCGAAGCGCGCTGACGCACCCCTTCGGGGTTGCCGTCTCCCCAGACGTGGGGTGGCAGGATGCTCTTGTGTCGCACATCAATTGTGTCACAAACCGCCTGACCAACAAGGTGGTTGCTGATCGCAAATAGCGACAGGTTATGACGTGCCAACAGTTCACGCTGCCCTTGGCAATAGCTCTCCTCATTGAGGGCGCGTGCCACATCGAAGTGGTCGCCCCAACAGGCCAACTCCAAGCCGTCAAAACCCCACGCAGCCGCTTTGGCGGCCAGTGTCTTGAGCGGAAGGTCCGCCCACTGACCAGTAAATAGCGTAACAGGTCGTGCCATAAGATACAATCAGTTAGGCCGGAGGCGTGTAACAAGCGTCAACCCATGCACGCCGACTCCCGCTCTCGAGTGCTGTCAGGATAAAGTGTACACCGCGTGCACCATCTTGAACCGACGGGAAGTCCATATCAAATTCCCCGGGCGCATCGCCGGCAATCTTTGCTGCAATAGTACGGGCGGCATTTACGTATATGTTCGCAAAAGCCTCAAGGAAGGCCTCAGGGTGCCCACTGGGAAGGCGTGAGGCCTGCTGCGTGACGCGCGCAAGGTAGTCATTGCCACGCTTGAGAACTTGCTCCGGGCCCGTGAGCGCGCGCAGATATAGCCAGTTGGGATGCTCCTGGTACCATTGGAGTGATCCCTCAGAGCCATGTACACGAATGTTGAGGTTGTTTTCCTCTCCTATAGACACTTGCGAGGCGTGCAGCACACCATGCGCGCCGCCTTTGTAGTGCACCAGCATGCTGACGTCGTCATCAATTCGCCGCCCTGGGACGAACGTGGTTACGTCTGCACAGAGCTCATCCAATTCCAGGCCCGTGATGTATCGCGCGAGGTTTTCGGCGTGGGAACCAATGTCGCCGAGCGCACCTGCGCCAGCACGCTTCGGGTCGGTCCGCCAATCCGCCTGCTTGTGGCCTCCACGCTCGATGGGTGTGGCGAGCCAACCCTGCGGATATTCGACAATGACTTTCCGCACGGTACCGATTCGGCCGGAACGTACCAGATGGCGTGCCTCCTTTACCATTGGATAGCCAGTATAGTTGTGCGTAAGCGCAAACACCGCATCCTGCTGCCGGACCAGTTGGCATAGCGCTTCTGCATCCTCCAGCGTATTAGTCATCGGCTTGTCGCAGATGACGTGATACCCCGCTTCCAGGAATGCCTTAGCCACCGGGAAATGCATGTGATTGGGCGTCACGATAGACACCACATCAATACCATCATCGCGAGCGGACTCTTTGTCCGCCATCTCCTGAAAGGACCCGTACACCCGATCAGGGTCAAGACCCAGGGTAGCCCCTTGCTGCCGCGACTTGCCGGGATTGGACGAAAATGCCCCGGCGACCAGCTCCATGGACCCATCCAGTGCGGCAGCCATACGATGCACTGCGCCGATGAATGCGCCCGGGCCACCACCCACCATTGCGTACCGCAGTCTTCTACCTAGTGGCATATTCCTTACCGAGTTCCTCAGAACTTGAGCGCCGACAAGTGAGCGTAGCCCTTCGTGATCGTGCCCATCGGATCGTCCGGGCGGTCGTGCTCGACAAAAAAGTGCAGGAGTCCGGCCTGCTCGCTAAGCGCGAAGATCGGCGCAAAATCAATAGTACCTGCTCCAACAGTCGTGATGCTTCCATCTTCGGCCATATCCTTTACGTGGCACAGCGGAAAGCGTCCCGCGTGCGCAGCAAAATACCGCAGCGCGTCCTGCCCGCCCTTCTTTATCCAGTACAGATCGAGTTCCATCATAACGAGTTGGGGATCGGTTTCTGCCAGTAACAGGTCATACGGTATGATCCCGTCCGTTGCAAAGAACTCAAAATCGTGATTGTGGTAGGCAAACTGCATGCCCGCCTCCTGGCACGCCATACCGACCTCGTTAAAGAAGCGGGCGTGATCGCGATACTGCAAGATGGAGCGCTGGTCTTCAGCGAGGTAGGGGCACACGATGTAGCGATGGCCAATCGTCTTGGCCGCGACCAATACGCCGCTCAAGTCGGCCTTGAGCATCTCAATTGAGATGTGGGCAGCGGGCGCAGTCAGGCCTACTTCATCTAGCAGTGCACGAACGTCTGCAGGGTCACGTTCGAAGTATCCCGCAAACTCGGCCTCTGCATATCCTACCGCAGCGACTTTGCGAATGGTGCCTTCAAAGTCTGATTCCATCGCGCTGGCAAGGGTGTAGAGCTGGAGTCCAACCGCCGGCAGCGTTCGCATGGGCATTGGCTCACCTTCCGACTGTACTTCTTCGCTGGCGCATCCCATGCCAATCAGTGCGGCGCCGCCCAGCCCCGCCGCGGAACTCAAAAAGGATCGTCTATTCATAAGTGCAAAGGCTAGGCCCAAGTGCGGCCAATTTGTGCAAAGGGGACGTCTGCCTTGTACGAACCGTATGGAGCCAGATGCAGCTCCTGCATTGCACCGACCTCTGATGTATAGTAGCCCGTAAGGGAAAGTGCCTTAATCGTAGCAAAGAAGGGCACGCCTTCCGCTTCCAGGACCGTTAGCAACTCCACCTGATCAGCGGCCTCAAGGGCCGCGAATTGACTCCGGAAGTCAGCATACGAACGTGCCTCCAACTCACTTAGGCCATCCATAAAGCGCTGCTTCTCCTCAACATCGAAGTGGTCCGTAAGCATGTTGTCGATAAATTCATGCACGCCCGCCTCGCGGGCCCCAGGCGTATCCGTTTGCGGGATGATATGATCAGCAATGGTAGCCACGCACTCAAGGCGATCGCCAGTCAGCGTGCGCGGGGTGAAAATAGTCCCCTTTTCCCCGGCTGAACATCCGTTCATTACCCCGGCGATCGTGGACGCCGACAGAACGCCCCCCATCATCCATGCAATCCGTTCCAGCGCGGCACGCCTATCCATCATTTCGGCTACTATACAGAAACACTACAGCGCGAGAAGGTACGGCTTGTGCACGGACATTTTCCAATCTTCAAGACTGCCGGTCGCCGTGCGCTGCATATATTGCCCACCGATGCAGGGCCACACCAGCAACATTGTTACGACTTCATGCGCAATCTTGAATCTCCATATTGTACCAGGAGGCGCACCTTAGCGGGATTCCAGCAGCAGGTCTCTGCGCGACCCAACGCAAGACGCCTCTTTGGCGTTGCGCTGCTGCCGCGACGGGCCCCACATATCCGCGCACTGCATACGCCGTTGTGCATTGTGGTCTTCGCGTGCTGCGCTGTAGCGGCATGCGGCCCTGCACCCGCGACCGACGGCCCGCCGTACGACGCTTCCGAGGCGCTGGCAACTTTTGTCCTGGAGAGTGGCTTCCGCATCGAAGTCGTCGCTGCCGAGCCCCTAGTCATGGATCCAGTCGCGATGGACATCGACGAGCACGGCCGGATTTTTGTAGCCGAAATGCCCGGCTACCCGCTAGACGCCAGTGGCTCTGGACGCGTCAAGTTGCTGCACGATACCGATGGTGATGGCCGCCCTGATGACGCCACGCTTTTTGCCGAGGATCTGCGGCTGCCGACGGGAATCATGCGATGGCGGGAAGGCATCCTCGTCACTGATCCGCCCGAAGTACTGTACCTGGCCGACACGACGGGTGATGGCGTCGCCGATGTTCGCCGTACAATCCTGACCGGATTCGCTCTTTCCAACGCGCAGCACAATGCCAACAAGCCGGTATACGGCCTCGACAACTGGATCTACATCGCCAACAATGGCACAATATCATGGACGGAAAAATACGCGGATCCATTTGGGGATCAGGGAAGCGAGATCCGGTTTCCGGGGCACCCTGAAGCGCCGCTGCTGCCTCCCAACGGGTCAGATCGCAACGTGCGTTTTCGCCCGGACGCCTACACGCTGGAAAGCTTGAGCAGCCGATCCCAGTTCGGACACACCTTTGACGCATGGGGACACCATTTTCTGGTCAACAACAGCCACCACCACATGCATGAAGTCATCCCTGCCCGATTCTTTGGGAAGGACGTTTATACCGCAGGGACAACAGCCAGGCACTCCACTCCAGACCACGGAGATGCAGCCAGAGTGTTTCCCATCACTGTGCGTCCTGAACACCAGCTACTGACAGACCGTGGCGTATTCACCTCTGCATGCGGGCTCACCTACTATCTGGGAGGCCTGTTTCCGGCGCCCTTTGACCAGGCCACGTTTGTAGCCGAGCCGGTCCACAACCTGGTGCATGTAGATCAAGTCCTGCCGAATGGCCCGACCTTCACGGCCAGCCGCATACATGAAGGGCGTGAATTCCTTGCTTCAACGGATAGCTGGTTTCGACCGGTTAACTTCAGCCATGGCCCCGACGGTGCGCTTTACCTGGTGGACTACTACCGCCACATCATTGAGCACCCGGAGTGGATGGACGATAGCCTGGCCGCCCACGGAAACCTTACCCGTGGCATGCACATGGGGCGCTTATACCGCATTGCGCCCGATGAGGCGGGCCCTCTTGACTGGTATGGCCGCATAGACTTCGGGACCACGGAGGCGTTGGTCGACCATCTGGCCTCACCCAATGCCTGGTGGCGCATGACCGCCCAACGCCTTCTTGTTGATGGGAAGGACCCCAGCGCGGCCTCAATGCTGCACTCACTTTCGGACACCAGCGAAAGCCCTGAAGCGCGCCTGCACGCCTTGTGGACACTGGAAGGCTTGAATGCCTTGACGCCTGCGGCCATAAGAGCAGCTCTTCGCGACGAACACCCCGGCGTCCGGGAAAACGCGGTGAGGCTGGCAATGCGACATCATGGCCTGGGAGCGGACCTAAAGGCATTGGCTGTGGACCCCGATGCGCGCGTGCAATTTGAGGTGCTTGGTGCACTGGGAATTGTTGCCGGCAGCCAGGCCCGCGAGGCACAGTTTGGCATCCTCTGGCGCAATCTGGAAAGCGAATGGTTCCAAAGCTTGGCGCTAATGGTACTTGGTGTACCGCCTCGGGAGCTCATTCAAATGGTAGTGCAGCGGCCAGGGCTGCCGCCGACATCGCGTGACGGATTCCTCCAACGGATAAGCGCACTCGTAGGCGCTCAGGGCACGCGCGAAGACGTGATGCAGGCAGTCGAGACCTACCTGGAGGAGGCGCCCGTGCTGCGTGGGGTAGCGCAGGGCCTTGGACAGCGCGGCACTGCCATGAACGGCTTCAGTGCGGTGCAATCAATGTTGGTAACACAGGCGCTTGGAACCGGAGAAGACGGCTCGGCTGATGCCGCCATTGATGTTCTTGAGCAGATTGGACTTCCTGCTGGCGTTGACACTGGATCACGCGCAGCGGCTACGCTTAGGGACACCCGCGCGCGACCTGCTCTCCGCGTGAGAGCGTCGCGTCTTTTGGGCCTAGCCGAAGGGCATGGTGACCTGTTGGCCTCCATCGCGGTATCTGCCGATTCACTTGCAGTTCGGCGCAGCGCGATAAAAGCGATGCATGACGCCCAGGGCGACGCTCCGGCTCGGACGATACTTCAAGCGTGGCAAACTTTTACCCCGGCCTTGCGCGAGGAAGCATTAGCCATATTTGATTCCAATGCACGCGCAGCCCTCTTGGTAGAGGCTTTGGAGAAGGGGCAGGTGCAGCCAGGTGAATTACCTTGGCGCTACCGCGTGCGACTGATGCGCGATACACGCGAGCCAGTGCGCTCCAGGGCGCGTGCTCTGCTTCGCCTGGGCGACTACACTGCTGTGTCATCCAGGGTGCCGGCGCTTCCAGGCAATGCTGCCCGCGGGGAGGATGTCTTCCTTGCACTATGCGCCTTGTGCCACGAAGCCGGCGGGACAGGCAGCGGGCAACTGGGACCCGACCTGGCTACGGTACAGCATTGGCCGCGTCAGGCGCTACTGGACAAAATCATCTACCCTAACCGGTCGGTAGCAAGCGGCTATGAGCAGTGGGTGATAGAGCGAAGGGACGGCAGCCGCCTTCAAGGCATCGTAGCCTCGGAATCTCCAGCCGCAATCTTGGTGGCCACTCAGCAGGCATCGTACTCCGTGCCGCGCGCAGACATCACTTCCATGACCGCCATTGCTGCAAGTGCGATGCCTCCGGAATTACTTGAGGGCGTTGGCGAAGAAGCGGTGGCGGACCTGCTAGCGTTTCTTTCGAATCATTGAGGCACATTTTGGGAATCTTATTCCAAAGTTGACGCCTGTCCGCGAGGATGCCGCATAAGGTATTAGATCAAATGGCCACGATCATGGCAAAGACGTACACGGGGACCACACCGGAACGCTTTCAACCGCGAAGGCACTACGACTATCCAGCTCGCCATGGAGTTTCCCAACGAATCGACAGCGATCAAGTGGTTTGAATTGATCGTATAGCCGGACGGCAACCGTTGTTGCCTACGGTACGGCAGTGGCGACACGTACCCGGCAGAACACAAGTCCATGCCGTATCAGTGCAGAGGATGCAAGCGGTATTTCTCTTGCAAAACCGGCACGGCCATCCAGTCTAGCAAGATACAGGTGCTAAATTGGGTGTGGGCGATCTACATCGAAATGACCAGCCTGAAGGGCGTGTCCAGCATAATGCTCCACAGGGGCATCGGCGTGACGCAAGCGACAGCGTGGTTCATGCTGCAGCGCATTCGCGAAGCGTTCTGGTTGGACGAACTACCAGAGTTTGAAGGCCCGGTCGAAGTGGGCGAGAGTACGTGGGTGGCCTGGAACGCAACAAGCACGCGCACAAGAAAGCCAATCTGGGACGTGGACCAGTAGGCAAGACGGCGGGTGTAGGTGCACGTGAACAGGCTACTGGAAACGTGGCGGCCAAGGTAGTGCAGCAAACTGACGGGCCTACGCTCAAGGAATTCGTGAGTGAAGCTACCCAAGACGATGCAAAGGTCTATACGGACGACGCCCGTGCGTACATGGGTCCACCAAATCACGGAGCAGTGAAACACTTGGTATCCGAGTACATGAACGGACAGGCTCACACCAACGGCGTAGCATCGTTTTGGGCCATCCTGAAACGGGCTTATCACGGCGTCTACCACCAGCTATCGCCAAGGCACTTGCAGCGCTACGTGAACCAGTCTGCCGGTAAGCACAACGTTCGGCACTTGGACACCACTGATCAGATGGGCCATGCGGCGGCGGCAATGGTAGGCAAACGGCTACTGTGGCGGGATTTGGTGGCGTAGACGAATGATGAGACTCGCAAGATGTCCTGCCTATTCGCCGGCGCGAGTCGCGAGGTCGCGCTTGGAATCGGCTGTCGTATTCGGCAGGCAACCCGACATGTGTCGGACTCACTGAACCGAGAATGCACTGGCAAGTAGAAATAATGGCAGACCGTTCTGTCAAACGATGATTTTGAAAGCCATTCGTACTCTGCTAGCTTGCCGAAATTCAAAGGGATACCTTCACCCAAATGCAATGCGTATTCAGGCCCAATCGGACGAAATGAAAATGAAACTCGCACCACGGAAGGCCGCGAACGCGAAATCTGCGCAAATAGGCAGTCACGGGAATACTAGCTCCGTATCTGAAACCCGGATGGATACAAAGGGTCAAGGCTCCGTGCGACCCTCTTCGGAGCACATCCTCGAAGGGATTTCGGTGAAACATCGAAAAGCTCTTGAGTGGCTAGCCAAGCGGTAGGAAGCCATTATTGCGTCACGTTCGATGATGCAATTCGGAGCCATGATAAGGCTCTCGAAGATGGCGGAGCGCCAGGAATCCTAAACGAAAGCGGGATTCGATCAGCCATTGCCCGTCCGTACTGCGGCCATTACCATACCATTCACGAGAAGGCTGCTGCATTGGTTCACAGTATTGTGTTGAACCACGGGTTCGTGGATGGCAACAAGAGAACTGCTTACTATCTTGTTTTGTGGTTTGTCATGGAAAGCGGATACGAATTGGTTATTGAATACGAGTTCGATCTGGCGGAGATCATCTCAAACGTGGCATGCCACGAGGTTGCATTGGACGAACTGGCAGAGTGGTTTCGAAAGCGCTTGGTTAAACAACGTACATGAATGCGCGCATACACCAACATGCTATTGTGCCCGTCCCGTAATTGGATGTCGCACTACCCTGCACCGATACGATGAAAGAACCGACGGAAGAGAGACAAGACACGACCGACTGGAGTAAGCGTCCGGCCGTCAACCCTCGTTACGGCGGGCGAATGCCGGAAGATTTGGCGCGAGCATTGATTCGCCCGACGAACCCGGAAGTAGCTCGCAAGGTTAGGGAACAGCAACGGAAGGCGTAGAATCGGGATCGATTCAACGCGGCTCCACGCCACCACGACTTTTCAATGTAATTCCCTAAATTCTGCCTCCTCCACTGCACAATCTCCTTCACGTTATGATTACGAGGCTTACTCGGCTTGGACTCTTGTCAGTGCTGTTCCTGCTTGCGATGCAGGCGGCAGCACAGATCCCGGACCTCAGCGCTTGGGGTGTACATGATCTCGACCGCCCGCAGCCCCCCATTGTTTCGCCCGGCACTATGGGAGGTGCTCCTTCCGATGCCATTGTGCTCTTTGATGGGTCCAACCTTTCACAGTGGCAGCACCGGGACGGCAGAGAGGCTTCGTGGACCATCATGGACGGGTACATGGAAGTAGCCGGTGGAGCCATCATGACCAAGCAGGGTTTCGGCGACATCCAGCTGCACATAGAATGGGCGACACCCAACAGCGGTGGAGGCCAAAACAGCGGCAACAGCGGCGTTTACCTCATGAATACGTACGAGGTGCAGGTTCTCAATTCATATGAGAACGCCACGTATCCCGATGGCCAAGCTGGATCTGTCTATGGCCAGTATCCGCCGTTGGTCAACGCGAGCCGCCCGCCTGGCGAATGGCAGACTTACGACATAGTCTTTCGTCGACCGCTTTTTGACGATGCTGGCAACACGGTCACGCCGGCACGCGTCACCGTTTTGCACAACGGCGTACTCATACAGGACAATGTTGCGCTTACCGGCCCCACGGGTCACAAGTCTCGCCCACCCTATAAGGCGCACGCAGACAGGCTCCCACTCCTGCTCCAGGACCACAACGAGCCGACCCGGTTCCGCAACATCTGGGTCCGTGAGCTCTGAAGGTGCCTTCACCCCTTATTGCCGGTGTTGATATCGGGGGTACAAATACCCGCGTAGCGCTTGCTCAACTGCAGGCGCCCAGCCACATCCTTGCAAGGCGCACCTCGCCAACTCCCAAGCCGGGTGTGGAACCCCTTGTGGCGCTAGTGACGCGTGCTGTGTCGAGCTGCCTGAGCGCCGCGAGCCAGGGGCGTCTGTGCGCAGTAGGTTGTGCCGTGCCTGGCATGACAGATGCACAGCGTGGCATAGTACTTGATGCGGCTAACCTTCCGGGCTGGGTGGAGGTCCCTCTAGCGAACCTTCTCGAAGTCCGGCTCAAGGTTCCTGTCCGAGTAGGCAACGACGTCAACGCCGCAGCTATAGCCGAAGCGACCTATGGAGCGGGACTGGGATGCCATTCTCTGGTCTACATGACGATCAGCACCGGGGTCTCTGCGGGGATAGTCATCGGGGGACAATTGATTGAAGGTGCTCATCACTCCGCTGGAGAGATTGGCAACATTATTCCTGATCCTGTCCATCTTGATCGTCACTGGAAACCCAACGGGTGCTTGGAACGCACTGCGGCCGGCATGGGTCTGGCGGAGCAATGGGCGACAATCACCGGCGGTCGCGTGGACGCGGAGCTGGTTTTTGCGGCTGCTGGTCGGGGCAATTCCAACGCAGAGCGCTTGGTGCGACGCGCTGAGGACTATCTGGCGCAGGCCGCCGTGGCGATAGGGAGCATTGTTGATCCTGATCGGCTTATCCTGGGAGGATCGATCGGGTTGAACCAGGAGCGCGTAACCGACCGAATCCAAACGGTGCTGCGCCGCGTGCTGCCGTTCCCTCCCTTGGTGGTACCCGCCGCACTAGAACATGACGCACCACTGATAGGCGCGCTGTTGATGGCCGCTGACGCTAGCAGCTGACTGTTGCTCTATCGACTGTGTCGATACTCATGGGAGGCATCGCCGCTAGCAGGTCCGCAGACTCAAGAAAAGAGCGGCTTAGAATGAACGAGCCTCGCGCGGTGTCAGTGGGTATCTCGTAGCCATCCACATACAGCCGAATGCGGTTGAGCTGGCTACCTAGCTCCAAGGAGTCCGAGGCAACAAAGGCCTTGGCAGCATCCAGCTCAATCCAACACCGAAAAGAGTACGCTCCGTCGGCCTCTACGGCAATGCCTTCAACTTTCTGGTGAGCGGCATGGACGATTACGTAGAACGAGTCCGGCAGCACTCTGCTCGGTAGCGCTGCAACCTCCTCCACGGTACCTGCTGGCGCCACGGGCTGCAGGACTCCTAAGGGATTCGCAGATTTCTGGCCGAGGGACAGAACAAACAATATTACTACGATGACCACTACCAGGGCCACAATTGCGATGCCCACCACTCTGGATCCAATTCCATTTCTGGTTGAACGGCGGTAGCTTCTATACCGTCGAAGTGGATTGCGTACGCCACGGTGAGGACTTTCTATCGGCGTCTCGGGCTCATGGGGCTCAGCTTCCGCCTTGTGGGGTTCTTGGACCTGTACAGGTGTCTCGTCTTTTGGCGAACTCGGCGAGGATTCCAGTACAGGCGCGTCTGCTGGCTTGGGTTTTGAATCGGAACTCGGCTCAGGCTCTTGGGGAACCTCTACCTCCACTCCACGCAAGCGGCGCCCCAGCGCGCCGTCATAGTCATTGTTGAGCGTTTGGTCAAGCGCCACGTGCATCGCCGATACATCCAAGGCCACACACTTGGCATAGGAGCCGGCCAAAGATCGCAGGTAGACCCTGTTGAATACCGGATTGCTGAAGTGGCCCGTGCGCTCGAACTCGGCAAGAGTCTCCACATTGATCATCGTCTTGCGGGACAATTCTATCAGCGAAAGCCCACTCGCCTCTCTCCAAGCCTTCACGTCGCTAACAAAGGACTTTTGCGCCGCCGTAAGCGCCTTGTCAGACATCCCTATGCTATGTTGAACTATGCCCTAATCTACGAATTTTACCTAGTCTGCCAGCGTCCTGCCATACGTATCCACCTTCGACCAAGCGGGGAGCGCTGAGCCGTGTGTTCCTGCGGCAAAGCCACAGGTGCGCGCAAATGCCGCCGTGCCACCAAAACTATCCCTGCCTCAAGACGCGTAGCTTCCTTCATGTGCCTGTCGCCGCGAATATCTACCTTGGTCGGGACGGCGAGATTCGAACTCGCGACCCCTTCAACCCCATTGAAGTGCGCTACCTGGCTGCGCTACGTCCCGTACTATTTATCAACACTCAACTGGCGCGCAATGTTCTCCAGAAAGGCACGTAGCCGCTGCAATTCTCGACGCAACTCGTCGCGACCGCGCAGGCCGCCTTCACGCTGCAACACCTGCTTTGCCCCTTCAAGCGTGTATTTTTCCACCTTCAGCAAATGCCATATACGCTCTACCATCAGCAAGTCGTCTTTCGTGTAGATGCGTCGGCCCGCCCTGTTCCTACGTGGCTTCAATTGGTCAAACTCTGATTCCCAGAAACGCAACACGTGTGGCTCTTCCCCTACAATCGCTGCAATTTCGCCGATTGAATAGTATAGCTTCTTGATCCCTACAGGACTATTCACTGACCGCTTCTCCTCAGCTAGTGTTTTGTTCGAACCGGAATATCGTCGTAGTTCAACTTACAAGGGCCATATTAGGGGCTCTACCCCTCTTTTAGTGGGTAAGCTCACCTGCGGACGCTTTCGGGGTATAGATCTAGGCCTCCGAGGTGAAAGTAAATGGCATTAGCAAATCGCCATTTGTTGCGGAAACCCCTACTGCGCACTTTGATTGTTTTGATCCGGCTGTTGATGCCTTCCGCAGGGCCATTGCTCACCTTCAGGATGATCGCATTGAGGATACCCCACAGGTGTGTTTTGATGGTTCTGGCGGCTGCCTTGACCGGGTCCAGCCGACACCGCATGGCCCACGACAACCATCGCTCCCAACCCTTACGCGCCCATGTGCGGTGGACATAGTGCCACAACTGCAGGGCCATTTCCTTGATAGCCCACGCGCGGGCCGTCTTCAACGTGCTGGTACGCAACCGCTGGAAGCGCGCCTTCTGCTTACCAGACATGTTGGCCGGGTGAGTCAACCAATCATACTTGGTTCCCTTGAGGTCTTCCAGGCCTTCCTTCATCAATGCCCGGTGCTCCTGGCGCCGAACCTTGTCCACGGCAACTCCCAGACATTTCACCACGTGGAATTTGTCAAAGGCCACCTTCCGTTGCGCCTCTGGCACATGCTCCAGCGTGGCGTTGATGTAGGCCGGCCACATGTCCATGCTGACACTCTCGATGCCCTCCAGTTGCTCCAAAGTGAGCCCAGCATACCAACGCGTAAGTGTTTCTTTCTTACGGTCTTCGCCCACATGCAGCACCGTACCCGCCTTTGCATCCGAAACAATGGTGACATACGCATGGCGCTTGCGAAAAGAGGTCTCATCCACGCCAATATGGGCTACATTCCGTTCCTTCCTCCGCGCAAGGCCGCGTTGCACCGCGCGCTGCATGATCCCGTCTATCGCATTCCAGCTCACCCCCATCAGACGAGACACCGCCGATACACTCGCCTCCTGCAGCCAATCAATCACCAGCGTCTCAAACCCTGCAGTGAACCGTGACATAGGTTCCGCCCACGGAACCGACACGGTGCGCACTCCATGCTCCGGACATTCCACGCGGGGAAGTTCCGCAACCACCATGGTGCGATACTCGCACAAATCCAGGTGACGCCATTGCCGACGACGGTGGTCGTAGCCCGGAGACGCCGAGCCGCACTCCGGGCAAGGCAGCTGATGGCCGTCCTCGCAAGCTACATGAATCCGGACTTCTTGCGCCTCATGCGCAAACGTCACCTCGGAAACCTTCCAGGGAGCCTGGATGCCCAAGAGGCAACCGATATCAGTCTTTAGTTGTGACATATCGCTGCTGGGGTTAGAGAACGTGTGCGCCATCGTGTTGATGGCCTTGAAACAGACAAGAAGCGGGTATGAATCCGCATCATCTCATTTCGTTTCCCGTTGAATACAACACTGCACCCATCTAATTAGGGGAAGAGCCATATTAGGAATACATTGTAGAAGCCCTATGTGACTAACAGCGTTAAGCCGTGCATGTTTCGGCCGCGCTGCAACGCCAAGCTCAAGGCATCTGCAGGATCACCCAAGCCGAGTGCGCTGCACCATGCAAAATTAATCTACACTCCAATCATCTCGAAGCGGCTTCCAGCAACGGGGTCTTTCTTTACTTCGATGCGAACAGGAAAAACCTCTTTCACTTCTGGAATATGTGTGATTACCAAAATCTTGTCGAATTCACTCCTTACCTCGGCGATCGCCTGCAGCAAGTTGCGCACACCACTTTGGTCCTGCGTACCGAAGCCCTCGTCTACTACCAGCAAACGCATCCGCACACCATTGCGTGCAGCCAGCAGCTGCGACAGTGCGATACGGAGCGCAAAGTTAACTCGGTAGGCCTCTCCTCCGGAAAACGTTTCGTAAGCGCGATATTCACCAAGCTCGTCATTGACCTTGATGTCAAGCGTCTCAATGGTACCGCCTTTCTTCTTGCTGCGCAGCGTGTCAATACGGATTGACATCTTGCCATCGGTCAGGCGTTCCAGAAGGCTTCCGGCGCGTTGTTCAATGTCCGGTAGCGTCTCTTCAATAATCATCGACGGAATGCCATGCTTGCCAAATGCCTGCATGAGATATGAATAGTGCTGAGCGTCTGTTTTGAAGTTCCTGTGCTCCTTCCTAAGCTTCTTGAGCTGCTTACGCTGCAGAGCGGCGGTTGCAAGCTTCTCGCTCACCTCGCCATACTGCACGCGAAGCGCATTCAACTCGCCTTCGAGCCTGTCCCTTTCTTTTTGGCACTGCCGCAATTGGGTTTCAGACTCTTGCATGCCCTCCATTCTGGCACTGATTTGGTGGACCTGGTTCGCCTTCGCTTCGCGTTCCAAGGTAGCCTTATGGACTCGTGTCCGCGTTGCATCCAAACGATTCTTCAGTTTCTCACGATCTCCCAGGGCCGTAGCAAGGCGCGTCATCTCCTCGCCGGCATCTTTGAGCGACTCAAGCTCTTGCTTTGCGGCGTAAAGCCTGGCCGGATCATACCCCACGGTTTTGAGCTGAGCCTCCAAGTGCCGAATGGTTGCTAGTAGCTTACCGAATAGCATTCCGTCGTCAAGTCGCTTGCGCAACTCTAACTCCTCTTCTTCCAAGCGCTTTATGTCCCGCACCAGCGGAGCTTTGCGTGCAATCTGCAGCCTGGTCTTGGCCATCAACTCCGTATACCGCTGCGATTGCGCCGCCTCGTGGCGGACCCCTTCAAACTCACGTTCGTCGAAATCGGCTTTCTTTAGCACCTGCGCCAGCACTGTCAGCGTGGTACGGGCCTCCTGCGCGAAGTCTTCCTCTTTGAGCTGCTGGCGGAATGACGTTAGTTTGGCGTCCTCTTCTGCAAGCGCCTGTTTGTACTGCTCTTGCTGAGCCAGGCGCTCCACTACGCCGGCGAGCTCGACCTGTGCCTCTTCAATGGCCATGACCTCACTGTTCTGCACTTTCCATCGTTCCACAAGCCTTGTTCGCCGCTTTATCAATTGGACTTCTAGCCGCCTTTCCTGCTCCAGCAATTCTGATTGACTGGAAATTTCCGCATGCAACTCAGCGTGCACTTGTGCCCGGTGACCAGGCGTCAGTTGCGTGCCACAAGTCGGGCACTTGCCGTCGGATTCCATACTGAGGTAGTCGAGCTGCTGACGCGCTTTATCGCGTTGCTCTTCACGCCCCTGCCTTCGGCCCTGCGCACTGCTCAGCTCACCCGCGACCGTAATTCCTTCCTCGCGTGTGGCCTCTCTTGTCTCAGTGCATTCTTGGTAGCGCGCAGCCTTGCGTTGCAGCGTTCGCTGCCGCGTGGCAAGCATTTCAGCGCTTCCTATGAAACCCGCAAGCTGCTCCCTGCGCATTTTCACCGCCGACATGCGGCTCAGGAGAACACTGCGCTGGTTTTCGATGCTGTTGCTGGCCTTGCGCGCCTTTTCCTTAAGCTGCTCTACGCGCGCCTTTTCCTTCCGCATCACGGATTCCCGGCGAGCCGCCGCCGTGACCGCCTCCAGCCTGCGCCTGATGCGTGGCAGCTCTTCCTCAGCGTGATTCACTTCCTGCAGATCACGCCTGCTGACACTCAACTGGCTGCTCAGTCCTTTCAGCTGGATTTCCGCTTTGTGGCGGCGCTCCGTAAGCTGCCGGAGTTTCTGTTCGCGCTCGCGTTCGATCCCAAGGTGAATCTGGCCGAGTTCATCCAATTGCTGTCGCTCTTTCTGGAGGGAGAGCATGTGGAGATGGTTGCGCTTTATGGCATCCGCCCTTCGCACAAGCGCCTCTGCTTCTTCAATGCTGGCCTTAATTGCTGCTGCATCACCGGCGTATTCCTGCAAGCGCTCGTCGGCAACCGAAAGTTCCGTCTGCAGACGGTCCACCTGATCACGAAGGCCTTCGAGCTGAGCCAGACGGCCAATGAGCTCGGTTTCCCGACTTCTCACACTGGCAATAGATTCTTCCTTTTCCTGAATTGTACGCCGCAGCGATTTCTGCTCCGCCACCCACTTGGGCTCGCTCTCTAGTGACCTGCTAATCCGTTCGACATCTGCATCCGCCTGCCCCGCGGCTTGATTTGCCTCTTTGGCTTTGTCCGATGCCATTCGTCGCAGCTCCTCGTAGCGCCCCAAGTTGAGAATGCGGGCGAGGATTTCCTTGCGATTGCCAGGAGAGCGGTTTGCGAATTCGTCGCTTCGGCCCTGCAACAGAAGCGCAGAATTAATGAAGGTGTCATAGTCAAGCCCAATAACGTCGGTGATGACCTTCTGCGTCTGCGATATTCCTGTGCCGCTCAGCGACTTGTACTGCTGATCTTCCGGGCTGCAGGCGTGCAATTCGAGGAATGATCGTCCTCGCGAGCCGAGATACGTGCGTATCACCCGGTAACGTGCGTGGTCAAGGTCAAACACGAGCTCGACTTGCATTTCGTCGTGCCCGATGCGTAGTAGGTCCTGTGAAGGGCTAAGGCGTCCTGCCGCCTTGCGCGCCTTTCCCCATAGTGCCCACGTGATCGCGTCCAAAAGCGCCGACTTGCCCTGGCCATTGTCGCCCGAAAGGCACGCGGTATGGAACAGCTCAAAGTCCAGTTGCGGCACCTCGGTGCCGTAACTCATGAAGTTTTTCAGACGAAGCGAAACGGGAACCATCCGCCCCTACTCAAGGTGTTTCCTGCACTGACTCCGCAGGATCGGAAAAGTCAAGCCTATCAACTAGCTGATCGCCAAAGTAATTCCATGCCGCCTCAGATGCTTCCATCAGTGGCGCGTAAAGCCTTGAATTGCTGCGCATATTTTCCGTTGGAAATTCCAGAGTAGCCAGCACCGTAAGCAGGACCCCAATAAACACGATGGACTTGAGACCACCAAAGATGCCGCCTGCAATCCGATTAATGCCTGAAATCTGGAGGGTCTTGACCATTGACATACCTATGCGTGCAGCAATCAAGGCTGCAACATATACGCCAATAAACACCACAATAAAGCCAAACCATTGCGCATAACCTTCTGCCAAACCCAAGACAGACGCTACGGCTTCGCCTGCAGGACTCGCAAATTTTATGCCCAGCGCCACTGCAATCAGCAATCCCGCCAGGCCTACCACCTGACGCACAAGACCGGAGACAAACCCCGCCAGAATGCTGACCACGACGATAGCCAGAATCAGGATATCAATCATGACAACTTGCTAGGTCTGTTCAGTCATCCGGTCGTACGCAGCGTGTCGCAATTCGGTTACCTCCTAAGGTAGAAACGCACGCCGATCGTTACAAGGCCGACTTGCATGCCAGCTAGCGCTATGGCGGCACGGTCGTCCAGACGGGCGATGCGCGGGCGCAGATCTGGGTCACCGGTGGCCTGGTAGTTGTCGTTCAGGCGGTCCGCCTTGAATTTATGGTGTACGGTCAGGATGCCGCCTGCCACCACAAGGCCTGCGGCGGCGGCATCAATCCACCGGCGGCGCTTGTGCGACTGCACCTGCGGCAGGACGTCGGGGGCACTACTATCGTACAAGGGCTGCATCTGGATCACGTAGCGATTCCAGACATCACGACCCGGGACAACTTCGTGCACCCTGTATCCAAACAGCTCGACGACAAAGCTGCCCTTCGTAGTCGCGGGTGCAGGATACGTTACGGGCGTCTTGCCCAAGGCCGTGCGCCCTTGCTCTTCGCGCAGATAGACCGTAGCACCCAAGGGCAGAGACTCAATTCGGTGGTAAAGTGGAAAGAATAACGATGCGTGCGTAGTGTCCCCAGGCGTCAGTGTAACTTCCTGCTCTACGGGCTCGATCGACCATGCCGCCTCGCCCGGCGCGAGAAGGCGTAACGTATGGCGGCCAGCCGTCGCAGCAAATGTGCGCCAGTTTGCCGGACCCATGCGCATGGAGTCGATGTAGACGATGGCATCCGGATAGTTGGTTTCTACCGCTACCATTGCACGCTCCTGGGCCCATGCCCATCCCGCACAAAGCAATGCCATCCCGATACTACTGAGCTGCTTCATCGGCCTTCAACAAATAGACATAGCGCGGCCCGGAAAGCACAACGAGGAAGTCGTCGTAGCCAACTATGTTAGACTTTATCCGACCGCGGAGCTGCTCTTGCCATAGCTCTGAGCCAGTCTTTCGGTCAAGTGCATAAACCATGCTTCCCATGCTGCCAACATATACCGCGCTCTGGTTCATGTACGGCGCTGCAACGATGGCATCCGGCGCCACCCAGTGCCAATCAACGGCACCGGTCAGGGCATCGAGCGCCGTAACGGTGCCATCGGTGGCTCCAAAGACCACAGTCGAGCTGTCTGCCGTAGCCGTGGCTATACGCACGGTAGTGTCCGAGAGTGCATAGTCCCAGAGCACCGAGCCAGTCGCCGCCTCCAAAGCAAAGTGCTTTCCGCGTGTGGTTGAAACATAGATGCGGTCTGCGTGCTCCGCCATCCCATTGTAAACGGGTGCGCCTAGCGCCGTGGTCCAGCGTATAGAACCATCGTTTGGGCTCAAAGCACGCACTGTGCCAAGGTCGTCGGCTACTATGACAAGGCCAGCCGCAGAAAGTGGACGTGCATGGACAAACCGATCATCGCCAAGCTGCTGTGTCCAGGCAATGCTTAGGCCTTCGTGACGGCGAACCACTGAGCGGACATCCACGGACACAAAGCCTGTCTCCACAGGAAGCAGCCCCACGGAGATGGGCTCTCCTTGCCAGCGCCAGGTGACGGCACTTCGCTCTAGGTTGTACGCGTAGATGGCGCGCCTACCCATGTCCACTGGCACATACAGCATCTTGCCCGCTACCAAGGGTGCCGCCTCCAACGCATCTCCAAAGCTCTTGAATCCCGCGCGTTGGCCAGACTGGACGCTGATGGCATGCAAATCGCCGTTGCGCGTTGCTACTAGGATGTGGTCGCCAACGACCACCGGGCCATCTCCGCCGAATCCCGCGCCCGCATTGTAGGTCCATTCCACACGCAGCGGTGGAATCAACGTAGCCGGCCCGCGCCGCTGCGAAAGCAACTCGATGTCATCGATCTTGAGTACCACGCAGCCGCCGGCCACCAGGAGCAGCAAGGAGGCAGCGATGTACGCTTCGGCCCGCACTAAAAGTCGTACCCGAAAAAGAACTGCCGGAACAGGCGGTTGTCACGGTGCTTGAATCCGTCACGATATCGGAACCCGATGTCGTAGCGAAGGACAAAGCCGCCAAACAGGTTAAGCCTGAAGCCCAGGCCTGAGGACCCCAGCGTCTCTCCTGCGAAGATTTGAGGAATGCGCTTGTCGTATCCGTTATTCCAGGCATGGGCCGCATCAAAGAAAAGGGCACCGCGCAAGTTGCTTACGCCAATCGCCGCCAAGAGCGGGACATGAAGGAATGGCCGCTCCAGGATGGGAAAACGCAATTCATGCGAGGTAAACCACATCTTGTTGCCACGCACGTCAAACAGGGGATAGCCTCTAAGGTCCCAGCTGCCGCCCATAAACCACAGCCGCGCCTCACGTCCATGATTACCTCTTGCCATGGCCCGTGAAGCAAAGGACACATTGCGAAGTATCCGCAAGTAATGCCTAAGATCTGCAGCTACCGTAACGTAGTTGACGTTCGAATACCTGACATCGGTAGTGTACGCCAAAGTCAGCTTCGCGCGCCAACCATCAACCGGCCCGTTGACATCATACAGCGCATTGTCATGTACCAGTGATACGGCGTTGGAGAGCAGATACGCTTCTCTGTCAATGCGATGCTCTGGAATCTGTTTGCGGTCATAGCTCGCCGACGTGCTCAGCTCAACTCGCCGAAACATCGAGATCGGGAAGCTAACCGCCCCAAAGACGCCATAGACCTCCTCCCAGAACCACGGAAACTCGAGTGAAGCATCGGGTTCGGTGAAGTCGTACCGCCTGCCGCCGTAACGGAAGATTCCGTAGCCTACATTTGTTCGCCGGTGGAGCTGAACGCGAGAGAGCTCGAAATTCAAGCTACGTAAGAAGCTATCACCGTATTGACCGGTGCTGTAAAGTGCCAAAAACAAACGATCATCCCCCAAAAGGTCCGAGAACGACAAAACGGCACCGCCGCTTGTGCCCCATATAGCGTTGTTGGAAAGCTGACCCTGTGCAATGTCCAGCCCATAGCGACGCTTGTATGGGACCTTTTCCGCCTGGGTTTCGGCTTTGATGTATTCAAAAGCCCATGGCTCGCTGCCGGCGCGAGCCAAGTCCACCAATCCTTCTTCCTTGGGATAGGATAACAATGAGTCAAGACTTCCCAGAGCCCTTATGGTAAAGGTGAAATTCTCAAAGCTTGTGAAAACCAAGTGCTGGTCCTCTGTCCACATGGGGTCGAAGGCAGCCGTGGTGAGGTGCGTAAGCCGTCGCAGAGTCCGCCGGCTGGACGCCAGGCGATACTCCGGACCCGCAGCATTGGTGTCACTCGCGATCAGGGGCGGCGGGATACGGCCCTCCGCGTCAATCACATAGATGTCTCGGCCCCCATAGCGCCCGGTAGAGTCACGACGGGTACTGGTGAAGACAATCTGAGTGCCGTCCGGGCTCCATCGCGGCGAGAAATCATGGTGGGCACCGAAGGTAACGTAGTCAATTGAGCCGGTGAGGAAGTCGTACGTGAAAAGGTTGTAAGCATGCTGGTGCCCTACCGAGGTGCGGTCCGACGAAAAGGCGATACGTCGGCCGTCGGGACTCCAGGCAGGATCACGATCGTCGTACAGATCGTGCGTGAGGCGTTGCAGCATTCCCGTTTCCGTGTCATAAACGTAGAGGTCAATATGCCCGCTTTGATCGATAGAGGTAAAGGCCAGTCTTTGGCCGTCCGGGCTCCACGACGGCGAATAGACGGCGATTAGGCCGTCAAATTCATATACCGGCCCAAAGGCGCCTGCCTCCAAGTCGTACGTATGGATGACATCTTTCTTGCCACTCTTGGTTACAAAAGCGAGCACACCGCTCTTGGATATGCTCAGTCGACTCTCCAGCAGGTGAAAGGCCTCAAAGCGATTTGCACGCTCGCCCCTGACCAGCACCTTCGGCCGGTGCAGCGGTCGGTACAGCGAATCCACATCAACGTAGAATACATTGCCGTAGCCATTGTGGTTGCCGACAAAGTAAACCTGCCGCCGCCCGTCCTTGCGGCTGTAGGCTACAGGCTTGGAATTGAACCCGCGCGCCGAAACTACTTCGGTCAGGAGCGTAGGTGCTTCGGCGTCCTCAAGCTTGGGGTAGTACTGCTCCCTCAACCACTCTAGCCACCTGTCTCCCAGCACTCGGTAATCCTCGCGCAGCACGTACTCCATAACCCTCCTGAAATCAGGATCGCGCCAGGCATTCTCCATAAGCTCCAGGAGCTTCTCCTCGCCATATGTTTCGGCAATAAAGCGGCAGAGCGCCTCTCCTTCCTTGTACATGACGTAAGTGCCGGTGATACGGTAGATGTTTTGCAGCGGCACGAAAAAATTCGAGTAGAGTGCATCCCGGATCACCATCTCATGCTGGAAATCCGGCTCGCCGGACCAATATTCCGCCAGCCCTTCCGTAAACCACAACGGCAGGAATCTATCCGGCGGGATGCGGTGGTCGCGATAGGCACGCGCGACCTTGTTCAACGTAAATACATGTACCATCTCATGCCGCACCACGCGACGGAATCGGTGCAGGTCCCCATTGGCGGGGATCACCACACGGCCCTTCAGGAACTCAAAGAAGCCACCGACTCCATCGGGAATAAACCCGTCGGTGATGTTGGTCTGCTTGAAGTGCAGGTTGGACGAGTAAAAAACGATCGGTGGACGATTGGCGAGCGAAAAGTTGAATTTGTTCTGGAGTTCGCGATAGGCCTCCTCCGCAAATGCGGCCCCGTGCTCCGCCAGCTCCTGCATTTCGGGATAGAAGTAGATGTCAAAGTGCTCCGTTTTCAGGACATGCCAATCGAAATTCTCGTACTGGATCTTGTTGCGCCCGAAGTGAAACCAGTACTGCGCTTGCGTAGGCGCGGCAAGGCCGCACACTACCAGCATCGTCAATAGAGCTTTAGCTTGACCCATTGGGCAGCCCGTTAGCTGCAGAAGGCAGGAGCATCGTTGTAGAGTGCGTAGCAATAGCGGTTCCCAATGGGGGACTGATTATCCTGTGGCGAGCCGCTCCTTGAGCGTACTTATGAGCCCTACCGGCGACGGATCGGTCTCGTGGCAAATAGCCAGGAAAAGGCTGACCCAGTCGCTTCTGTACATGAGCGACAAAATTCGTGCCAGCCTGCTGGATCCTACACTGCTGACCTCTTCCCAGTGTCCGGCATGCCCTTTGAGCAACGCGGCGGTAACTTGCAAGCGGCGCCGGGTCCGTGGATGATCTTCCCGGTCACGCAGTACGACCACGCCGAGCTTGCTGAGCTCTGTGCCGAAGCGGGCCCATCCCATGATCTCGTTGTGGTTCATCTCCGGCAAGAGGTTTCCTACGGCAAAAGTCTTGGCATTCTCGTGCATCTGGTTGCGCCAGCGGAGGTTGGCAACCTCAAGCTGCTCGCTGCTATATATCACCGGAAACAGAGGTCGCAGCTTTTGCGCCAGCAGCAATGCTGCATTGTCTTTACGCGTCGGATCTTCCCAGGCCGTCCGCTGAGACTGAAGGATCTCTACCGCTTCATCCCAATCACTGTCGTTTATTCTCACAAGCCCCAGTGCACTGGAGGCCGTCAGGAGTGCCGCCGCAGAGTAGCTGAGAGCTGCTCGTGGCTGCAGTCCCGGCAATAGGTCGATCACCGGCACACCCGCCGCCGCCGCGCGCTGCTTCAGCGTGCCACCGGTGGCAATGCAAAGAAGCGAAGCGCCTCGTGCCGCGGCCTTGTCAAAGGCCATCAGGGTCTCTTCTGTATTACCCGAATAGCTGGAAGCAATAACCAAAGACCTAGCGCTCACCCAACCGGGCAGCAAGTAACTTCGGTTTACTACGATGGGCATACTGGCTGTATCCACGCTGAGGGCACGCAGAAAGTCTCCCCCAATGGCGCTGCCACCCATCCCGGCGACCACAACACCATCGTAAAGCCTACCCTGAAGCGAAACCGTCTTTTCTACCTGGTCTAATGCCCGCTGACGGCCATCTCGAAGCTGCTCCGGAAAGTCCCGCACCGCTCCGTACATGTCCTCCTTATCAAAGCGGTCAATATCGCTGCGTGTCATTGCATCTTTGCGTTTGCTTAGGTTGATCGGGTAAGAAGCCTAAGAGGAGTAGACTGGAGAGTACGGGTCGCTAGTGCTCTCTTGCGGCCATGGTCTTCATGATTGTCACCAATACATCGGCGCGCCGCGGCAACAGGCTCAAGTGCCTAATGGCCAGGCTTGTATAGTGAGCCACGTTATTTCTGGCACAGGCCAAGACGCCAAGACGGTCCATGCGACTGCGCGCCTCGCCAATGTCGCACGGCTCTATTCCTTCGCCATGCTGGATGCGATTGAAGAATGTCCTATCCTCACCTTGGGCGCGATCTAGGGATTCCAGGAGCAAGAACGTCTTCTTGCCTTCTATGAGGTCGCCCCCAATCACTTTGCCCCATCGCCGATCTTGGGCCACCAAGTCCAAGAGGTCGTCCTGAAGCTGAAAGGCTCTTCCAAGTGCCATTCCGGCGCTGCACACGGCGGCACGGTCTGCAGGTGAAGCATCGCCCAGAATCGCACCCATCTCCAAGGCAGCACCAATGAGCGCACCCGTCTTCAGGTCAATCATGAACAGGTACTCCTGGGTCGTAACATCTGCGCGTGTTTCAAACTGCATGTCCAGTGCCTGCCCTTCGCAGAGGGCCGTGACCGTGCGCGTAAACGCTCCCAGGAGAGCAGGCAGCTGCGTAGCCTTCGCTTGCAGGAGCTGGCCGAACGCCAACCCCATTAGCACATCACCACAAAGCAGTGCAGTATCCGCGTCCCATTTTACGTGCACAGTCGCGCGACCGCGCCGCGTAGCGGCCCCGTCCATGATGTCATCGTGTACCAGTGCCCAGTTGTGCGACGCCTCAATTGCGAGCGCGATGGGGAGCGCATCCTCATTGCTTACACCATACAACTCGGCGCAATGCAGCAGCAGTACCGGCCTCAGGCGTTTGCCCTGGCCTGCCAAGACATACCGCACCGGGTCGTACAATACGTCGGGCTTGTTGTGAGCTGCGATCGCCGACAGGCGTGCGGACACCATTGCACCCAGGTCAGTCACACGCTCCCGCACATGCGCCTCCATTAAGCTTTTCGTTTAGGCAGCAGCCTCCAACAAGCGGTAAATTCGGCCATAGACGTCGTCAAAACAGCCCAAAGCGTCGACCTTAACGATGGTTCCGGTACTTCGATAGTAGTCCGCTACCGGTTGGGTCGTTTCGTGATAGATGCGCAGCCGCTGTCGGACGGCTTCCGGCCTGTCGTCCTTGCGCTGAACAATGAGTGCAGGATCAATCCCCACCGGCGGCCTGGAATCCAGGTGAAAGTTCTCTCCTGTTATCTTGTGGACACAGCGGCGAGACAGGCGCGCGACCACACGGTCGTCGGACAGGTCCATGAATACTACGGCATTCAAGACCGCATTCTTCTTACTTAGGCATGCGGTCAGCCAGCGGGCTTGGATCAGTGTTCTTGGAAATCCATCAAGTACAAAGCGGTCCCAACGAGCCTCGCCCAGTGCTCGCTCCACGAGGTCATACATGAATGCATCCGGCACCAGACGCCCGGTATCAATGTAGGCTTGTGCTGTGCGTCCAACCGGGGAATCTTCACGCTTTGCTAGGCGCAAGATCCGGCCGGTCGAAATATGCGCAAACCCCAAGCGCTCGACCAGAAACTTGGCCTGCGTACCTTTGCCGGCCCCCGGTGGGCCAAAGAGCGCCAGACGTGTCTTCACGCGCAAGAGACCTTACGCATCCGAGTCCACTGCGCCTCCAACATTGCTCTTGCCAAGAGTCTGGGCAGCCCATCCTACAACTACCGGAAGAAGGAGTCGCAAAAGCTCCGTGCTCAGGGAAGGTGCCGGAGCAGGGACTGGCAGCTGGCCACGCAGTGCCGCCCGCACGGCGTCTTCCGCATTTTCGCCGGTACTCATCCGAGCTTGCACCGTTGCTGCAATGGGCGCCAGGTATGCATCCATCATCGCGCGGCTATATGGGTCACTGCGTTGCCGCGACAAGAGCATTCCGGTAATTACGCCGGCCGCCAATGCACCCCCTACTGTCAGCAAGGGGTTCTTATTGATCGCTTCGCGAACCGTCGGCGTGAAGTTGGACACTTCGTGCTTCAGTGCCTGAAGGTGCCGCTCGATTTGCCTGGTTTTCTCCTTCAGCAACTTCTGTACTTCGGAGGCGGTTCGCTTTTGGTCGTCTTTTTCCATGTTGTTTTTTGTCTTCTGCGCGAATTCGAAGCAGGTGCGCGAGCCCTGCTAATACTCCTACCATGCCACCGACAGCGAAAAAGCCCCATGAAGGACGTCCGAATATCTCGCCGAGCCCCAAAGCGCCGCCGACTAGCAGGAGCCCCAAGGCTGCTGCAAACATCATTGCGGGTATGCCCTTCGACAAAAGCTCCCATTTGAGACGGTCAATCAGTTGGATCTCTATCAAAGATATCTTGAGCTCGACCCAAGTCTGCAGGTCCGACGCAAGGGTACCCCAATGGCGGGTTAAGCGTTCGTTCCTGTTTTCTTGCGACTGATCTCGCGCTGCTTCGGGCACTTTTGCTGTCTACTGCAGTGGCAAAACGCACCCATACGCAGGTATGCTCGGCTGGGTTTCCTACAGGGCACTCAGAAATGCTACGGTGTCTTGGCCATCCGGGTGCCATGCAAGAGAAGGGCGCTGCGCAAACCCCAAGGCTTCTACCGGCGCGCCGCCCCTCAGCTTGTCGATCAAACCCTCGCGCAAAAACACTCGTTGCAACCGCGCCCCATGCGCCGCAAGTTCATTCTCTACGACGTTCCAGCCACCATAGGGTACCCATCGAATATGAGCGGGCCCCTGTGGCTGCGCCGGGCCGCGGCTCATCAAGAATTCCAACCCCTCCCCATAGGCATGCGGCACGCCCAGTGCCTTAAGTAGCGATTGCTGCATCACCAAGGCCCCTGGCGTGTCCCTGTGCGCTGGAAATGCCGCACGAAAGTGTGCCATGCTCTCCAGATAGGGGTCCGGAGATAACTCTGCGGGCGCCCAAATAAGCGCTACGCTTCTGCACCCCATGCCCTCATGAAGTAGGGCGTCTTCTGCCAGCCGCTCGCGCTCATCTGCGCTTTCACGGCCGTCGACCACTGCTGCGCTGTAGCTGTGCCCCCGCAAGAGGCACCGGTGCCGGGCCACGCCATACCGCTTCGCCTGCGCCGTGGCCCACGCCCGGGATTCGTCGGTGCCGGTTGCGATGATGGCGTCCGAGCACTTCCACAGCGCATCCGAGTCAACAAAGCGAGCGTCCAGACCAGCCGCCTCTGAAAACGCTGGCAGAAGTGCAGGGCATTTCCGGGACACCGACCCTACGTAGTGGTGCCCTGTGCATACCACAGCCAAAAGATCCTGCAACCCTGCCAGTGGGACGTTGCCCGCATTCAAGACACCGACGGTACTGGACGTCTTCGCATGCCGATCTCCGATCCATGCATTCAGGCGCGCCGAATCCAGGAGAGCCATCTGCTGGTTGATCGCAAATGCCAACGCTTCCCGCGTAAACCTGTTGGGTGCTTGCAGCGTAGCGTGAACTGCCCTTTGGCGGGCAGGGTGGTTTGGTTCGCGCCACTGTGCTGCTATACGCGCAATGGCCTCAAACATCGTCAAGCAAGAAGTTGCAGCCGCGCAGTTCGCTCTGCCGCAGCCGCCCAACTACCTCAAATCCGCCTCCGCGCTGAACGCCCAAGTCTTCAGTCATGATGGCGGACACGGTGTAGACGTTGGCCAAATCAATCACGCCCAACACCCCAACCTGCCCTGCAGGCAGCGGTTGCTCTATGCGTTCGGGGTCGAAGACGCTGACCCGCATCCAAGGCGGCGGAAAGTAGACGCTGCTTCCTCGCGCATACGCCTGGCTTAGTAGCTCACACATCCCAAATTCGCTCCAGACCTGTTCACGGCGAATGTCAAATCCCTGGGCGAGCAATGCATGGAGTTCGCTGCGTGTGACACTTCGTCTGTGCGTCTTCATGCCCCCGGTTTCAACAATCCGTCCGCTGGGAGGAAGCGCCCATTGCCGCGCTTCAACGAGACTCAAGAGCCCAAAGGCAGCACCGAAAAGGAGAAGCTGTGTCTTGTTGGCGGTGCTATGGCGGATAGCACGCTCGAGCACCTGCAAGTCATCCAAGAAAAACCCACTTTCGGAGTCCCCGAACCACTTGATCAGCCGCTGCAACATGTAGACCAGCGACGAGTCTGCCGCATAGCCTGGCAGGTGTGCTTTAAGCGTAAAGGGGCCCGCTCCAAACACGGTAAGAAAATGTGTGCGGATAGCACGTTCATAGAATTCCAGGTCACGCACGTAGTGGAGGCTGGGAGCATGGCCGGAGGTGCCGCTACTGCGAAAGACCTTGGCCGCCTCTTCCGGGTCAAAGCAAGCCACGGTGGCATGCTTGAAGGCCGCAATGGGCAGATAGGTGTGATCGAAACGGGCGTAAACGCTGCAGTTGGCCTTCTGGAACGCGCGCAATGCGCACGCCATCCGGTCAAAGTCGCCTGGCTCTTGGGGGCGAGTAAATTGCCGGGCTACGTCCAGAGGACTCAGCCGCCCGGAAAGCGAATCCGGCATCCAAACGCTTTGGTTGGCGCAGGGGACTTGCCATCCAGAAAGTCGGCCACGAAGGACTGCTGCACGGCTTTGGCGTCGGCGGGCGCATCGTCAATCGCGCCAGAATAAACCAACTTGCGCGCTCCATCAAAGGCGAACACCTCGGGCGTCCGATACGCGCCCAATGCTTTCGCCAGCACTGCGCCCACGTCATGGACGTAGGGCAGCGCGTGCCGTCCGGCTGCGCTCGTTGCCGGCGCTTCATCTGGAAAAGCTGACGCATCATTGCTGTTCACGAGTACTACGGAGATGTCATTCTTGCTCGCAGCCGCGTGAAGATCCTCTACACGCTTTTCGTAGCCCTCCGTCCATCGGCATGCATTGCTCCAGAAGATGAATACGGTCCCGTGGGCCCCCAGCAGCGAGGACACCTCTGCATCGCCGCCGCCCACATATTGCACGGTATGACCCTGCACAGGCAGCGTACCGCCAACCGCCAACGCCGCAGGCTGCGCCTGCGCATATGCCGCTGCAAACAGTAGCAAGATCAAGGCCAACGGTCTGCTCATCATGGCTCCTCCAACGCTTTAGCTCTCATCCAGCAAACTTCTTGCCAAAGACTATCCATTCACGCCCATGCGGCGATTCATCCAGCGGTTAAGCAACAAGAACGCAATCAGTACTGCACCCCACTGCACAAAGCACGTCATGACGCTGAACTTATCGGTCGGGTCGAACCAGGTGTCAGGCGCATACTGAGTGGCCGACAACCACAGCCACCATGCCAGCAGCAAGGTCGCCAGAAGCGGGATGGCGTAAGTGATGACCAGGTCCCACGGCCGCCCGGCGTTCCAGTCTCCTTGCAGGCTGTCGATGGATTCCTCGCGGAACTGACGAGCACCTTGTCGGATGACAGCAAATGCCACGAAAGCACCGCAAAGCATCAACGCTACGCCCCAGACAAAGTCCTGGTTTTCGAAGAAGCCAAGGTTGAGTGCGGAAGGGATGCCCAGCGCAAAGGAAGCCGTACATACACCAATGATCGCATGCTTGCGACGCACACTGAAGTCCACCACGATTCGAGATACCATTTCGATCATTGAGATAAGCGAACTAAAGGCGGCACAGGAAAGGCCCAGGAAAAACAGCATAGCAAAGATGTTGCCCGCAGGCATCTTGGCAAAGAGCTGCGGCATCCATACAAACGTCAGCCCCGTGGCGGCAGGCCCGCTGGTCCGCATGACCTCCAAGACTTCGGGCTTTGACATGTCCTGACCTAGAATGGCAAAGGCGGTCCCGAAAATGATGATGGCGGCCAGGATCGACACCGTATTGTTACCTACACCGGTGATGAGTGAGTTCTGCACCACACCGTGCTGGCTCTTCATGTAAGCCCCGTAAGTCAGAATAAGTCCCCAGCCAGCGCCTGTATCCCAAGCGTTCTGTGTCAGCGCTTCAAGCCACGTCTTGGGTTCGGCCAAGGTGGCCCAATCCGGTGTGAATAGAAACTTAATTCCGGTGGAGGCGCCGTCCAGGCTCAGGGTACGGGCAAGCGCAATAAATACGATGACCAGCAGCGTCGGGATAAGCACCTTGTTGACCTTTTCAATAGAACGCACGCCCTTCCAGACCGCTACCGCGCCCAGTCCCATCGCAAGTCCGTGAAACATTACCGGGAAGCCGCTTCCCTGAAAAGAATCCCAGACACCCTGCCCTGCTGAAACGGTCAGAGGCAACGCGCTTGTGGTCATCTTCAGGAAGTAGTACATGCACCACCCGGCCACCACGGAATAGTAAAACATGATTGCCGCGGCAACAAACCCCAGAAACGCACCCATCCAGGAGTAGCGTCCGCCCGCAAGTTTTGCGAACGTCCCCACGACACCCATGCGTCCTTTGCGCCCGAGGCCATACTCGGCAATGATCAGCGGTACGCTCCAGAGCAAAAGGAAGATGATCCAAGCGACCAGGAAGGCGCCCGCACCTGCATCGCCGCTGTTGGTGGCCGCGATGCGCGGAAAGCGCCAGATGTTGCCGGTTCCTACGGCAATGCCCAGGACGCTGAGAAGTAGCCCCCAGCGGGAGGAAAATCGTTGATCCGCGTAGTTTGACATGGTTTCAGGCGTAGGTTACGGCCGCAGCAAAATGACGGATTCAGCACCCAGCTGACCCGGAGCGGTCGGCTTCTTCAGGTCGTAGTAGCCAAAGGTCACGTAAGTCTCCATGTGGAGGTCATACAATCTACTGAACGGGTTACCGCTTTGCCCTCCAAAGTAGATGCCATACCCGCGCGGGGAGTCTTCGGAGAAATCCACGATCATGCGCCAACTGGCACTCTTGGTGACAGTAAGTCCATCCCCAGGCGAGACGGTTTGGGCAAACCCAGGGTATTCGTACGTATCGCTCCATAACGCGCTCAGTGCCGCCGACTGTGTAACATGTCTGGCGATGAGCTTGTGATGGGTTCCCCAGCGCCATCCGGCGGGGTCGCTCCCATAGCGGGCGCCAAGTGTGTCGGCGGTCGCCATTAGGGCTATGCGCAGCAATCCGGCCGTGTCTTCAGCAATCATGGGCGTTGCCACTACGTCCAGCCACGGTGAGTCTTGACCGAACAGCGCAAACAGTGTGGTGCCGCGGGGCTTAGGCAGCCCAGCAAAGACCGGCTCGTCCCATGTGATGTTTTGGATAATCTCCAGCAGCGTATGCAGTACAAGTGGTTCGCTGCGATCGGTGGACGCCGTGCCATCCCAATCCAGAAGCATGTCGCGCACCAGCGCTGCGCGGCCCGAAAGCGGGCCCAATACGCCCAGGTGCGGCGCGAGAAGGTCGCGCTGCACCACATGAACGTCCTGCTGATACGCTTTCATGTCCGCCAGGCTATGGTCGCTCTGGCCGCTAAGCAGTGCTTCCAGGCGCAAGGACCGGTATGAGGACGGCCAATTGTGTCCCAGATAGTATGGGTAGTCGCGCGCGGTAGGTTGCTGGTTGGACGAGGTGAGGTATCCCTGAGCGGGATTCTTGGAAAAGGGAAGCACCCTATGGGGCAGCCGCCCGCTCCACTGCGTAGCGCTGGAAGTGCCATCTAGGATACCTGCCCGACTACCCCCGTCGTGGCGAGTCGGAATGTAGCCGGCTGACCGCATTGCGACTTCACCTGAACCATCGGCAAGAAGCACATTCTGTGCAGGCGCGCCCCAGTGTTTTAGGGCCGAGTCTGCTTCATCCACATGCGTCGAATGGGCCAGGCCCCAGAGGGCTGTCAACGTATGATTCTCTTCGAATGCTGCCCACCGCATCGCTAGGGGACCTGTCGCAGCCTGCCGAAGAGGCCCCATGTGCGTGTGCCAGAGCGTGTCTACTACAGGTGCCGCTCCTTTTACGTAAATGGTGTCGACTTCAGGCACGAGGTCGCGCCACGCCTGTTCGAACCGGTACCGCTGGCCGGACTCGTCAAGCTCAAGCGCGTAGAAGTCTATCGCGTCCGCTCCCATGTTGGTGAAGACCCACCCGACATCGTCATTGAAGGCCTCGATAAGGAGCGGTGTGCCTGGTGACAGCACGCCATAGATGTTCATGGTTGGTGTTGCCAGGTGCGCTTCGTACCATGTGGAGGGTAGTGTAAGTTCAAGGTGCATGTCCCCGGCCAGCAGTGGCATTCCTGTCGCAGACCGGGCGCCAAATACGGCCCAGTTGTTTGAGCCTTTCCCAGGCTTAAATCCTTCAGCAAAAGGGAAAGACCTACGTTTCGGTAGCAGAACATCCTGCATCGGCGCGGGGAGCGCGAACGCAAATTCATTGTTAGTGGAACTGTCTGCCGGAACTATAGGCACATAGAGTGGGGCATGCAGCGGGTAGAGTCTGGCGTACGCGTCGTCTCCTAGCCGGGCACGTAGGATGCCATAGGCTGCGTCATCTGTTTCATACGACAGGTCATAGTTGAAGTACTGGACTATGCGTGCAGCTTGGAGTGCAGTATAAGGCTCTGGCCTGCTCCCAAAGAGCCGAAACTCAAAGGGCAAGTCGGATTCGGACATACTTTCGATATACGCATTGGCGCCGCGCGCAAAGGCGTCGATTATCCTCAGCTCCAAGCCGTTGTCTTCGTGGATCTTTCGTGCGATGTCTTGCGCGGCCCGCTCCATGCCGGTACTGCGCAAAAAGCGGTCGGCCGCTATCGAGCCGGGCCCAAAGATCTCTGCCAGCCTGCCTGACGCGACGCGGCAGACAAAGTCCATCTGAAACAGCCGGTCCTGGGCTACCACGTAGCCCAGCGCTACCAGTGCATCCCAGTCGTTCTCGGCAAATATGTGAGGCACGCCGCGTGCGTCGCGCTCCACCGTGACCGGCGCGGCTAAACTGCCCATGGACAATTCCATGCGGGCCGGGTGCTCGGCCATCCGCGCGGTTCGGTAGACCCCATTCCATGGGTCCAGAAGCGGACCGAGAGTCAGAAGCCCCCCGACAGGCACATGTAGCCCGTAGAGGAGAAACACATTTGCCAACGCCCATACGGTCGCGGGCCATGCCTTCCGCGCGCTCATGGACCGGACGCGGCAAGTCCGAGGATGCGAATGGTTTCGTCTGCCGCGTTGGCGTAGTCTTGCGCGCCGCGCGAACGCGGGTGGCATTCGAATACCGTTCTACCCGATTCATAGGCGCTGGCCAATGCGGTATTGGTCCGGATGACTGAGCTTAGCACATAGTCACCGTACTGGGCACGAAGGTAGCGTGCGTATTTGTGGTGTATACGCTTGCGACCATCCGCTTGCGTGATCAGGAAATAGGGATTTGGCAGGTCGGGGTTGAGCGTTTTGCGCACTATGCTTGCGGACCTGTAGGCGCTCTCTGCACCATGGACAGGCTGGATTTCGGGCGTGACAGGTATCACCACGAGCGTGGCCGCTACCAATGCTCCCAGACTGTAGACTGTGACAGCGGCTGCCGTATCTAGCAGGATGAGATCGTAATCGCGGAATAAACTAGTTGATTCGCTGATCCAAAGGTGGTCGGTGGGCTTGTTTAATCGCTTCATCAATTTGGTCAGCTGCCTGGAAGCCGGTATGATGTCAAAGGCGTTAAAGGGAATTGGTACCAGGTCCCCCTTCTTCAATGAAGGGTCGAACAGCGCCATGCAGGAGGCGTTGGGGTTCGGCTCGTCCAGGCCCACCATTCGGCTTAGAAATCCCTGGGGATCCAAGTCAACAAGGAGCACCCGAAACCCCGACAAGCCGATGGCCGCGCCGAGGTTAAGGGCCGATGTCGTCTTGCCCGTGCCCCCTTTGTGGTTGCACATGGTAAGGACCTTCGTTTGCCGACTACTCATGCAAACAAGCTTAAATGAACGCCAAGTGCACTAAATTACGCCGTGACGGCCTGCTGAATTCCTCGATTTCGCAACTTTTTGCGCCCACGAATGAAGTTGAACACTGTGTTCATACTGGCTTCCCAGTCGCCTCGGCGTAGGCATCTGCTTCGGCAGCTTGGAATTTCATTCAGCGTGATTCCAAGCAATGCAAACGAGACCGTTTCCAGCGGTATGCCGCCCGACAGCAGGGTACGTGAGCTAGCCATGCGCAAGGCCCATGCCGTCAGCTGTCGTCGGCGAGACGCTTTGGTATTGGGTGCAGATACCGTGGTAGTGCACCGAGGCCTGTTGATAGGAAAGCCGTCCAGTCCCCAGGAAGCTACCGCTATCCTGCGCCGCCTGAGCGGGTCGACGCACACTGTATTTACCGGCATGGCCTTGATGCATGACGCCAGTGGGCGAAGCGTGACAGCAACCGAGTCAACTGAAGTCACCTTCGGGCGCCTTTCCGACGGCGAAATTGCTCGCTATGTTGCTACAGGCGCTCCGATGGACAAGGCCGGCGCCTACGGCATCCAGGATGACATGGGGGCCCTCTTTGTCCAGCACATTAAGGGCGACTACTATACGGTAGTGGGACTGCCGCTACGCCGCCTATACCTCCTGATCAAAAAGTACTTCGCGGATTTTCTTGCCTGTTAGCCCGGTAGATGGCCTCTACCGCGTCGCTGGTTCCGCCGATCGGTGGGTTAGGCTTGCGTACGGTTACCTCTATACGTTCCACCGCGGCAAACACTTTCAGAATCTGTTGGCCTATCATAAATGCAAGGCGCTCGATGAGGTAAAATCGGTTACTTGTTACCAGGTCCTGAACTAGGTGGTACACGTGCTCGTAGTCGACCGTCTGGTGCAGGTCATCCTGTCGTGCGGCATCGTCGAAGCGGAGGTCCATCTCAACGTCTACTTCGTAGCGCCCACCCGTATGCTGCTCTTCCTGCATCACACCGTGGTGTGCAAAAAACACCGCATTCCGTAGCCTGACCGTGCTAAGCGGTTGCATAGGCGCTATAGACCAAGATATTCGAGGAGTGCCCGATTCGCATCCGAAAGCGAATCCCTGCCTGCACGAAGGCGCGAAACGTATATGGTACCGTACAGCCCCAAGACCGTGTCGCTGCGCCGTGCGTGTTCGGCAAAATATTGTGTAACCTCGGGGTCACGAGCATCATGGCCCACATAATAGGCACGGACTCCTTCCGGACCCGGCGACGCATTCTGCGGAAAGCTACGTTCCGGCTCGAACTGCTTGGAGCCAAAGTGGCAGCCTACGCATTGGAGCGGCGTATTTAGCGCGCGCGGCAGAGCCTTTGTTGTGGCCGCAAGCGTGCCGTCTGCTGCGTAGGTTACGAAGTCCCAGTGTCCGTCACTACGACGTACCATTGCCGTATGCTCAATGAGCGTGCTATCAATGTAATGATCAGCAGCGATGGCCGTGCCGTCGGGGTAAAGAAGTCGTTGACCCGAGGATAGATACCCATCCAGGGCTTCAAGCAACGCCGCTTCTTCGACATAGATGCGCCTGCGGGCATGCGTCATAGGTCCGTCCACATCGAATGCCAACCAGTCCGTGTAAGGCCACCGCGCTTTAAAGGCCGCCAGCGTAGGCGGCAGCCCCCGAACCTGGTAATATGTGCCTGCCAGAAAGGACCCCAAGCTGTCCCACGAAAGTATGTTAGCACGCGCCCGCCGGGTGAGCAAAGAGCCCATGCCGGGGTGCAGGACCTCCAGCGCGGCAGGGTCCGCGTAGAAGCGTTGCCCACGCTGCGAAAGTATCCCTGCTTCAAACGGATCGCCGCCGCCCTCTACATAACTCCCAAAGTAGAAACGCAGCAGTCGCTCTGAATCCGGCTTGTCAAGGACTATTTCTATCTGACCTTGGGGGGCACACCCCAAAAGGCACAGTAGCACCAGCGCATTGCAGAACAACCTCAGCATTCCGCAACGAATGTGTTCTCCGGCCAAGCTACTGCGCGCCGCAGCGCGGCAATGCGCCGAGCAATCTCTTCAGAAGTAAGATCCAACAGGCGCGCAATGCCCAATCGCTCGACGACAAACGAGGCCATCACGGTCCCATACAGTACTGCGCGCTGCAGCGCCGCGTCGTCGATCAATGCTTCGCACGCCAGGTGCCCGCAAAAGCCTCCAAGGAAAGCATCGCCCGCTCCAGTAGGGTCCTGCACCTGC
Organism: Rhodothermales bacterium; assembly: GCA_965262785.1. GTDB lineage: Bacteria > Bacteroidota > Rhodothermia > Rhodothermales > Bin80. The sequence continues at coordinate 2,570,732 of OZ253559.1, read as the reverse complement.
CTGGTAGGAAACGCCGGTGTGATGAACATCGACTTACCCGTAAACAGGAATGCTCCATGCTCCCCCTTTTTGACTACAACGATGCGCGGCCCCTGTGCGCGGATGGATTCGGCTGCGTGGGCCAAGTTGTGCAACCCAGTCATCTGCCGTGCCTCCTCATCGTTGAGGACTAGGCAGTCCACGCGCTGCAGCACAGTGCGCAGAGGCCCCGGCGTGTTAGTGATCCAGTAATTCATGGTATCGCACACCGAAAGGACTGGTTTCGGAACCTGGTCCAGTACACGCAGCTGGATGCTGGGATCAAGGTTGCCAAGACAAACGATGCGGCTGTCTTGGTAGCTTGGAGGAAGCGTCGGATCGAAGGTGGCAAGAACATTCAGATCCGTAAAGAGAGTGGTACGATGATTTGGGTCCTCGGCGTATCGCCCGCCCCAAGCAAACGTCTTGCCAGAGGCATCCACCTGCAGGCCTGCAAGGTCCACCCCCCTGTCAAGCAGAAGCTCTATGAACCGGTCCGGGAAGTCGTTTCCTACAACAGCGACCAGGCGGACGGGTGCACCTGCAAGGCGCGCGGCTAGCGTTGCATAGGTGGCAGTGCCTCCCAGGACATTCCGGGCGGACTTAAAGGGCGTTTCGATATCATCGAACGCGATGGTGCCGACCGCCAGTACACTCACATGCTCCTCGAATAGACTCGAATGAAATTCGACTTTCCGCATGCTACAGACGCCGGAAGCATGCGAGGGCACGTCATTATACGCACAAACGAGTCAGACGGAGCACTGACCCAGGCACACGGGACATTGTCGGACAATATTGCCCGCTTGCCACCTTAAGGAGCCTTTTGCAAAAATAGGTTGCGAGCGCGAAACCGGGCGTAGAAAGTTAGGGCGTGGGTGAGAATAATGCGGATTAAGTGCGTCGTGAGTCGTATACTTGAACACGTGAGAATCATAAATGTATACAATAGACGTGCAAATGCGATTGCGATCAGAGTTGTCCAGGTACTGGTCCACATTCCAGCTCAGATTGTTTCCATTGCTGGAGCTCACTATTGGCGAGCTCAGTGAACAGCACAGACGATTCGTTTCTGTGGTGGAATTAGTGCGCGTGGAGGAGCTGTTGTCGGGGTGCGAGTCCAAGGGTCCAGGCCGTCCGAAGGCGAACCGGGCTGCGCTGGCGCGGGCTTTTTTGGCTAAGTCCGTATTCGATATCCCGACCACGCGGGCGTTGGTGGAGCGACTAAAGAGCGATCCGGTACTGCACCAGCTATGCGGCTGGGAGTGGTCGTACATGGTACCGAGCGAATCGTCGTTTTCGCGGGCGTTCGCGGAATTTGCCAACAGTGACCTGCCGGGGCGGCTGCACGCAGTGCTGCTGGAGTGCGCGCTGGAGGATCATCTGGCCGGGCACGTTTCGCGGGACGCGACCGCGATTCCGGCACGCGAGAAGCCGAAGCGGTCTGTGCCCAAGGCCAACGACGGCAAACAACCGAAAACCCCTACCCGCCTGCAGCGTCAACGCTCCATGGAGCTGGATGATATGCTGGAAGAACTGCCGAAGGACTGCAATGTCGGGACCAAACGCAATTCGAAGGGTCACGGGCACTGCTGGGTCGGCTTCAAGCTGCACTTGGATGTGATTGACGGGGGGATTCCGATCAGCGCTGCGCTAACATCGGCTTCGGTCCATGACAGCCAGGTGGCGATCCCGCTGGCAGTGATGACGGCCGCTCGGGTACAAAGTCTGTACGACTTGATGGACAGTGCGTACGATGCTAAGGAAATCCGAGAGCATAGCAGATCGCTGGGGCATGTGCCGATCATTGATATCAACCCGCGTGGCAATGAGGAGCTGAAGCGCGAGGCGCGGGCGCAACGCAGCATCGGACACGTTACGCCAGAGAGGAGACGCTTCAGAGAGCGCTCGACGGTGGAGCGGGTCAATGGACGACTCAAAGACGAGTTCGGCGGACGGTATGTGCGGGTACGCGGGCATAGCAAGGTCTACTGCCACCTGATGTTCGGCATCCTGGCGCTGACCGTCGACCAGTTGATGCGCCTGGTGCTCTAAGCGCACCCGTACCCTCACGTAGGGCCCGTCTCGCCATCAGCGCGGGCCGGGTCAGCTATGCCGTGTCATGCCTCCCTGCGCAGTTCGTCACCCCCATTCGAGCAAGACTTCCGCAATGCAAAGGTCGAACAAGTTGATACGTGCAGAATCACACTGGATTGACGAAGCTCCTACTCCCAAATCAAGGACTGAAGTGGATTTTGCAAAAGGCTCTAAGGACAAATTCGCCGCCCCTACTTATCTTAGTACACTTGCGGTTTAAAGACACCAACTCTCGAATGGAGGACGCAGACAGAAGAAAACTAGTTTGGGCCATGGTTGACGCTGTGCACAGCATGGTGGAGCGGAACCGTGAGGCCACCATTCCCGGCCTGGGCACTATCCGCGTGGCGTATGAAAAGAGTCGCTGTGAACGTCTGCCGGATGGCAGCACTGTCATAGTGCCACCCAGGCGAAATCTGTCGTTTTCGCCGGTGCAGGAGGACGCTGCAGCTGATGGCTGAGTCTGTAGTAGCATTTGTTGCCGGAAAGCTTTCTTGCCGCTCCGGTGCGGCAGAGAAACTCCTCCGTGGCTTTGCCAGCGACCTCCGCCGCCAGGCCAAGGAGGAAGGCCGCGTCACGATCAATGGACTGGGCACATTCACGGCTTCGAGTTCCGAGTTAGCCTTCGTACCTGATGAAGCACTTCTTAGTGCTGCTTGGGCAGCGCTGGATGGCTTGGAGCCCGTCATGGTCGTTTCGGGGAAAGAGTCAGCGGCTGAATTAACAGCTGACGAAGCGTTATCGCAAACGTCGGCAGGTGAGGCGGCACCGCCAGACCTGAAGCCGGAAGTTACGGGAGGTCCTGCCGGGACGGTGTCTAGGGGTGATGGGCCCAGCGCGGAGAAAGATGCCCGCACCTCAGCGGATACAGGTCCCTCTGAGAGTTCCAGGCCTCCTGGGGCGAGCTTGCCTAGACGGCCCGCACGTCCTACTCGCAGACCCAAGCCCCGTTGGCGATGGCCGGTGGCAATCTTAGGTATGTTCATAGTTGGAGCCGCTTTGGTGCTGCTGTTGGACTTCGAGCAGTTCGAACCCCAAGATCCACCCGGGCAACACACCATCATCGCCGGAGACCCCACTTTGACGGGCCCCGCGGGGTCTGAAGAAAGGCTCGGCCCAGGTGCTAACCCCCTTCCAAATAACTCAGTTGCCCAGGAGGCTCAAGACTCGGTGGGCACTAAGACGGAGGCGGGCACTGATCTGCCACCGCAAGAAGAAGTTAGATCTCAAACCAGGCTTGACCGCAACCAGGGCGGATACACGCTGATCGTTGCATCCTTTGAAGACCGCGCCGTGGCCGCAAGCGAAGTGGATCGCACTCGCATGCTCATTAGCAGCCCCGGCATACCGGTAGACATAATGCGCTCCCGTGATGGGACCAAGTTTCGCGTGACTGTTGGGCAACAGCCTACAATTGAAGACGCCTTGTCCCTGAGGGAGCAACTTACGATGCTCCCGAGTAGTACTTGGGTTCTGCGCATCACTGCAGATTCTTGATCGCGAACGGGCCGCTTTATGGAAGTTGGCCCTGCCTGGACTGATCGCGACTGATGGCTGCTGGACTGGATTAATTTGAGCGCACGAGCGCGCGGCTCCAGCGCCTGAGAGATACGCAATGGCAGGCCATCAAGCTGGCAGCCACGCTTTGTGCAGACCGTATTGCCCAAGGTGGGCTTGTTTTCCTGTTCGGCTCGGGACACTCGCGCATCATGTGTGAGGAGATGATCCCGCGCCAAGGTGAATTCGTGGGGTTTTATGCGCTTGTGGGACAGTCACTACGAACCACTTTGCCATCGTTGGGCCCAATGGTCTTAGGGGCCCACTGTACTTGGAAAACTATGAAGGGTACGCTGAAGAACTGTTGAAAAACCTTCGATTTGGCCCACACGATGCCTTCATTATTGTCTCCACCAGCGGCGTGCGCCCTCTTATCGTTGAGATGGCTAAGGGCGTACAGAGCCATGGCATGCCCATTGTCGGCTTCTTGTCCAAAGAGCACAGTGAACACACGCATGCGGGCCATTCCTCTGGCAAAAAACTGGTAGATTTAGCAGACATCGTTCTGGATAACCAGTGTCCGCCGGGTGACTATATCATCGAGCTGGACGGGCTGGAGTGGCGAACCGGGCCGATTTCCACGGTTACCGGCGCGATGATCATCAACATGCTGCGCGTAGAGATCGCAGAGCAGCTTTTGGCCCGGGGCATCAGGCCCGAAACCATGCCGAGCCACCAGATTGCAGGCAGTACAAACGCCGAAGAACAGTTGGACTGCTTCTACGAGGCCTACCGAAGGAGCTTGGCACACCTGTACACCACTTAGTTGGACCACCAGGCATACGTTATCGGCTTCGACGTAGGCGGCACGCGCCTAAAAAGTGGCGCCGTCCTTCGCGACGGCACTCTGGCCGAATCAAGTGTCACCTCCTCCGGCTTCGCCATGGAGCCTGATGAATTCATGGCCACCGTCTTAAGCGATGTCCGACGTATAGTCCGGGCGCTTGGGCGCCCTGCCGGCTGTATTGCACTTGGCTTTCCCGGAGCGGTAGACCCCGGCAAGGGTATTGTGCTGTTGCCCGGAAAGCTTAAGCTTGAAGGCTATCCCGTGGTCCCACTACTGCATGAGGCACTGGGCGTCCCGGTGACAGCGGACAATGACGGACGGCTGTCCATCCTTGCAGAGGCTCGTTACGGAAAGGCACAGCTACACCGGTGGGCAGTGTCCATCACGCTCGGAACAGGCGTGGGTTCAGGCGTAATGTTGGACGGCAACATTCTGCGTGATCCGCACCTGCAATTCGGCACACAGGCGAGCCACATCGTGCAAAGAGCAGCGAGCGACAGACTATGCATCACCAGCGGGAGGGGCACGCCCAACATCCTTTGCTCTGCCACGGCTCTGGCCATTGCGGTTCGTGATGGGCTGATACGTGGGCTGCCGTCCGTCTTGCACGACGGCTACCATAAGGACCCGCACAGCATTGACTTTGCGGCTGTAATTCGAGGAGTGGAACAGGACGACGCACTATGCAAGGATGCGCTGGCGCGCTGGACTACCAACCTTAGCTGGTTTCTGGTGAGCGTCATTCACATGTACGCCCCTGAGATCGTTATTCTGGGCGGCGGTGCAGCTGCTGCTGCAAGTCATTTCTTGCCGCAGGTCCGTGCCCATGTTGCGCGGCATGCTTTTCGGTATCCGGCGGGCGAATCGGTACCGATCGTGCCCTCTGAGCTTACTGACTTCGCCGGCGTATACGGTGCAGCGGCACTGGCGTGGGAACAACTTGAAAGCAGGCGGGCAGCGGGATAGCAAAAAACGCCTTCGACGTGTGGTTGAGTGGCCAAACGCAGCTCTTCAGGTCCGGCCTCGCCCGTATCTCTGCCCGCGTAGCAAGCAGCTTAGCACGCGAGGTACCTAGGCTGGCACGTGCCGCTAAGCCAGTGATCACAGCTCCACTGCGGGGGTAAGACGACAGATACGGTCTAGTTTATGATTGTGCGACATCCAACTTGAATGGCTGGTTACTGCGGCTAAATATTGCGCAGCAGCTGGCCATCATTTCTTCGTTTTCGCTCGTAATATCCAGCGGCCTTTCTGTGGTTATTGGCAAATGCCTCACCAAGCAGCCGAAGTATACCCGAACGCCGGGGCCGTCAGAGCTGGATAGCGCGTAGGACGCAGCCCAGTCCAACGGCTTGGGTTCACCTCACTAAGCTCATGGCCTGCTCAGCGTCCGTCAGCATCTGATGCGCGCCAAGTATCCTGCGATTCAGAGAAACTGACATTCAGGGAATGAAATTGGCGATTCATGCATCAAAGTAGCGAAAGTCAGGCAACGTGCCCGACACATAATCAAAAACGCTACCACCATGAATAGGAATGTCATTCTTGCCTTGCTGGCATCTGTATTCTTTTTGATGCCAGCTACTGCGCAGGAGCGTGGGCCCCGTGCAGAGGGGACAGAAATCGATATCGCTCGCCGTGTAGCCATGATGGCCAGGCAGCTGGAACTGTCCGAGGTGCAACAGGCTAAGCTAATGGAAGTCTACGCAAGCCACCAGGCTGCCAACACCGCGCGAATGGTCGCACTTAGGGAAGCGCTTGGCGAGATTCTCACTGAAAACCAAATTAATGCGATGCGCGAAGGCGGAGCGCAATTGCGGGAGCGCATGCGTAGGTGGCGCCCCGGCATGGAGCGGGCTCGCCGCACGGGCCGTTCAGACCGGATTAGCCGGAGTGACGATCGCCGCAGTAGGCCTTCATTTCGGGTGAATCGCAGCTACGATCGCCGTGACAGACGTTCCTTCCGGGTGAATCGCAGCAACGACCGCCGTGACAGGCCTTCAGACTTACCCGTAAGGCTCAGCAGTGAGCAGCGGGAAGCCATGGGCGCAGTTCGCAGGGCAGTTGATGAAGCTCGCCGTGCCTTCGCTGAAGAGAATCCCGACGCTACCGACGCGGAGAAGCGAGCACTTGGCATTGCGCAGCGCAAAGAGCTAGCCGACGCAATGGAATCGGTGCTTACAGCGGAGCAGCAGCTCCTGATGACGCGTCGCATAAGCAGGGCCCGGCGGCCTGCGTCCCTTTTGGGGCTTTCCGAGGACCAAGAGGTGAAGGTGAAGGAAGCACTGGCGGCGCATCGGCAGGCAATGGAGGCTTGGATGGAGACAAACCACGATCCTACGCCAGAAGCCCGCATGGAGAGTGCCCAAATGCAACGTGAGGCGCTGCAGTCCGCGTTGAAGGAAATTCTGACAACAGAGCAACTGCAGAAGCTGGACCGCAGCGGCATGCGCCGTGACCGCACGCGCCGGCAGCGCGACCGGTAGCAGCGTTCAACGCTGACGAAGGGTCACGATAACGCCATGACATTCAAGATTGCAGACGGCAATACAATGAAGATCATACTCACAATATTCGGCGTACTACTTGCCCTCCAGGCGCACGGCCAACAGCGTGAAGGCTTCGTGGTATCTGGTACCATTGTTTCGGGCACCGATAGCACGGCTTTGCAAGGCGTTAACGCCGTGATGCTGCAGGGAGATGACCCGACGCCGATTCATGGAGCAGCCACCAATGCCATCGGCATTTTCAGCCTCCACGTTAGGGCGCCTGGCACCTACCGTCTTAAGCTGTCATTTGTGGGGTATGCCACCATCGAAAGAAATATCCGAATATCTGACCGGGACCGACATCTGGGCATAATCGTGATGGAGGAATCCCCTGTGGAGTCCGACGAAGTCTTGGTCCTTGCCGAACAGGAGCGAGTCGTAATGCGGGGAGACACGACAGTATTCAACGCTGACGCCTATAAGGTCAACCCAGATTCCGACACAGAGGCACTAGTGCGCAAAATGCCCGGTATCACCGTGGAAAACGGTGAGGTTCAGGCACAAGGCGAAGCAGTCCGTCGCGTGTTACTGGACGGACGCGAATTCTTCGGGCAAGACCCTACCTTGGCGCTACGCAACATGCCAGCTGAAGTCGTCAAGGAAATTGAGGTGTACGATCGCCTTAGCGACCAAGCGCAGTTTACCGGCTTCAACGATGGCAATACCGAGAAGACCATTAACATAGTCACCCGGCCCGGCATGCAGGTTGGCCAGTTTGGCAAGCTTCATGGAGGTTACGGGACCGAGTCGCGGTACATTGGAGGCGGCAGCATCAATATTTTTGATGAGGAGCGACGCGTATCTGTTATTGGTATGGGCAACAACGTGAACCAGCAGAACTTCTCCTCCGAGGATCTGCTGGGCGTGCTGGGAACTGCCAGCAGCAGGCGCGGTGGCGGCCGTGGTCGCATCGGAAGGGGTCGCGGTGGTGGTGGTGGCGGTGGGAGCCGTGGCGGCGGATTCAGTGTGTCGAGTTCGAGCCCATCCAACTTCTTGATTGGGCAGCAGCCAGGCGTTAGTTCCACGAATTCAGTTGGTATCAATTACTCGGATCGTTTGGGCGAAAGAATCCAGATGTCAAGCAGCTACTTCTTCAACGGCAGCGATAACACATCCGATGTGCAGCTTGACCGCGAATATGTTCTGGCAGACGCGGTTTCGCAACTCTACGAGGAGTCAAATTTCGCTGAGAGCGGCAACCAGAACCACCGATTCAACATGCGGATGACGTATACAATCAACGAAAGCAACTCGATCATCTTTACGCCGCGCGTGAGCTTTCAGAACAACTCGTCGTCAAGCATTTTGGGTGGATTAAACAGCATGCCGGACGGGAGGCTGCTTAGCCAGACCTCCAACGATTACTCCAGCTCCAACGCAGGCTATACGTCCAACGCCAGCATCTTGTATCGGCACCGCTTTGCCAAGGCGGGGCGGACGGTTTCCGCTAACATTGGTATCGGGCTCAACGACCGCTGGGGCGACACCGATCAGCGCTCCTCCAACGGCTTCTTCAGCGGTTACAGCTTGGTGCCAGATTCGACTTTGGCCTTCGATCAGCGCATCGACTCCGGGCAAGACGGCAACTCGCTTTCGTTGGGTTTGTCATACACCGAGCCCCTCGGCAGGATTGGACAGCTTGAATTCAGCTACCGCCCCTCCCTTTCGCGCAGCGCTTCGGATCGCCGCGCAAATGCCCTGGACCCGGCGGCGGGCACCTATTCGGTACTCGACTCTGCTTTTTCGAGTGTCTTTGACAACAACGTCATGCGGCAGAGAGGTGGCATCAGGCTCCGCGGCCGCGGCACCAAGCTTTCAGGCTCCTTGGGATTCCAGATCCAGGATGAACGACTGCTTGGGGAGGCGACATTCCCGCACGAACTCAAAGTCAATCGGTCTTTCCTTAGCCTGCTCCCTAGTGCCACGGGGTCGTACCGATTCTCCCGCACTAATTCTCTTCGCCTGTACTATCGCACCAACACTGATACACCGTCGACTAACCAGCTGCAAGAGGTCGTCGACAACACCAACCCCCTACAGCTCTCAAGTGGCAACCCGCAGCTTAGGCCCAGCTATTCGCACTCCGTGGTAGCCCGCTACAACTACGCCCAGGGCACGCACACATTCATGGGCATGGTCAGCGTCGGCAAGACCAACGACTATATTGGAAACATCTCATTTTTTGCCCAGGCAGACACCATGATTCGCCCCAATGTGCTGCTGTTGCAAGGTGCACAGTTTTCGCAACCCGAAAATCTGGGTAGTCAGTGGAATGCACGTTCATTTTTCACGATTGGATTGCCAGTGTGGAAAACCAATCTCAACCTCAACGGCGGCTACGACTTTCGGCGGACCCCGGGCGTAATCGAGGAGCAAACTAATACCTCCATGGTCAAGGGCATCAGAGGCGGTGCCGTTGTCAGCAGCAACATCAGCGCGGAGCTAGACTTCACGTTGTCGTACAGCAATACGTACTCGCTGGTAACGAATAGTCTATACCCGGAACTGGACAACAACTATCTTTTGCACAACGCAGGAGTGCGGCTCCATTGGTTGCCGATGCAGCGAATGGTCTTCGATACAAACCTTGCACTCCTACAATACACCGGATTGGGCGACACCTTCGATCAAAGCAGCATACTGCTGAATTTGGGGGTCGGATACAAGCTCCTTAAGGACCGATCTGTGGAGATTAAACTACTCGTTGCGGACGTCCTTAATCAAAATAATAGCATCAGCCGTACGGTTTCAGACATCTACATCGAAGACAACCAGACCGATACTCTGGGTCGATACATAATGCTTAACTTGTCGTATCGGCTACGCAACTTCCGCATCTAGCCCGTAGCGGCTGAAAAATCACGATTCCAATGGCGGCTCGAAACCTGCTTGCATTCATTCTTTTTGCCGGCGGCTGCACAGCAGCACAATCGCTTACGAGCCGAGCTCCTGCAGAAGAAGTTATTGTTGATGCCAAGGTTGCGGAGTGGGAAGGCGCACTTAGCCCTGTGGACGGCTCGGAGTTTTCTCTGGGCGTTCTGAACGACCAGGACAACCTGTACATCGCGCTGGTGTCGCACAACCAGCAGGTGATCCGGCAGATTGTCACGCGCGGCCTGACCTTCTGGATTGATCCCACCGGGGGCAAAGAGAAAGTCATCGGGCTGCGGTATCCAACGGGGATGAGTGGGCAAGACAGACCGGCAGCGTCCGTCAACGCTGCCGCAGGCGCGGAACGGATGCGAGGTGCCATTGAACGTGCCGCCAGTTATTTCGAAATTGTCCAGGGCGACGAGGTATGGCGGCACCCAGTTAACAGCCTGCCCAACGTCAGCGCGAGTGCTGCCATGGAGTATGGCACGCTCACCATTGAGGTGCTCATCCCACTGAATTCGAGTACTCATTTTGATCTCGGGACTCCCGTGGGAAGCACCATTGGGCTTGGTTTGGAGACTTCACCGCTTGACTTCGACGAACTCCGGCAGGGTTCGGACGGCCCAGGCAGCGCTGTAGGTCGTGGTGGGCGCGGTGGCGCCGTGCCTGGCTTTGGTGGACGCGCCGCCGGGCTGGGCGATGGCAGCTCCGGACGTACGCGGAGCCCCGGCCAAGGCATCGCGGTTTCTGAGCAGCTTAAGCTCTGGACGATTGTAACGCTTGCGCGCTAAGCTTTAGAGCTGGTCCAGTGCCGACGCTGCAGCAGCACGGACCACGTTGCGGGGTGACTTTATTGCCATCGCGGCCTCCAGAAACGGCCGCAATTCGCTGCTGCCCACCATTCCAAGACTCCTGAGGGCCTCCGCGCGGGCAACGTAGCTGTCATCTTCCGCAAATCGCGCCTTAAAGAAGTCGACATACGCGGAGTTGCGGCGGTGACCGAGCTGCCGAATAGCCGCAGCACGGACACGCGAGTGCACATCCATGCTCCGCTCCATCAGGAATTCCGGCGCAGTCGTTTCGCCGAGGGCTTCAATGCTTGCCTCGCGCACATGCCAGAATGCGTCATGCACTGCGCTGTGGAACAGTGCCTCCTGCACCGCTGGCTCGCTGCTGTACTTGCTGAGCTCATCCGCCGCCCGAGCCCTGCCAAGCGCGTTGTCGTACTGAAGTTGGTACCGAAGCTCCTCCGTCGACTTAGGGTGCGTCCACTCGACAAGGAGGTGGTCCCCGTCGTCAAACCGCACCATCTGGGGTCTTTTGGACAGTGGGAATGTGAATCTCTCAAGCCGCTCCGAGAGCCATGCCTCTGCGCGCAGAAGCGTATCGCCTTCAGACTCCACTCGAATGGTCACCGGCATGCTGTAGGCAGCGGGGACACCAAGTAGCGTGTCCTGTACTTGCTTCACCGTGAGGTGAAGCTCATTCTGATCGTCGTCCCACTCCCTGGTGACTTCCAGCACGGGGTGCCCTGCACTGAAAATCCACTGCTCAAAGAACCAGTCCAGATTCTGGCCGGTCGCCTCCTTTATGGCGACCATGAGGTCTTGTGTTTCGACAGGCTGATAAGCGTGCTTGGTCAGGAAGTGCTGCATAGAGCGCCGGAAGTCTCGCTCACCCATCAAGTGGCTGAGCATATTCAGGATTGCGGCTCCCTTCTGATACGTGTGTCGATCAAAGTTGTGATTGGGGAATTGCCATCGTCGAAACACTACAGGCCGTTTGTAACGCGAGCGGGCCTCGTTGAAGTAGGACTCTTTTTTTCGTAACAAATTAACGGCGCCCTCATCTGGACCATGGGCGTGGCGTGCCCAGAGATACTCGCTGTACGTCGCAAAGCTTTCACTGAGCCACGTCTGTGGCCAGTCGCGATAGGAAATCATGTTGCCCCACCACTGGTGTGCTGCCTCGTGCGCCACCAGCCAGTCGCTCGGATAGTCCTGCTCAGCGGCCTCATCGTGGATCGTGGACTGCCCGAGAACCGTCGCCGTTGTGCTCTCTGCGCCACCTCCAATCCCGGGGATGGTAATCTGGTCGTACTTGACCCACGGATAGGGTACGCCATAGACCTCGGCGAGAAACTGAAGGATTTCCGGTGTTCGGTGAAATGAACGCATTGCATCATCCACGTCCTGAGGGTACACCCAATAGTTTACGGGCAGGCTGCCCATCGAATCCTCCAGGACGACATATGGCCCGGCCACTACGACGTACAGATACGTTGGATGTGGAAGCTCTTGCAGCCAGTGATAGGTATGCTGCCCATCGCCTTCTTCAGTCACCGAAACAAGGCGTCCATTGGACAGCGCCTTGTACTCTTTCTGGACCGTGACAAGCGTTTCATTTGTAGCTCGGTCATTGGGGTGATCATAGCACGGCATCCAGTGACGTGCACCCCGAGGAAAGGACAGCGTGTTAATCAGCTGCGGGTTGTCTTCGGAGGCATCTTTGAAGCCAATTCCGAGGTCGTAGGAAGCGGCCACTCCGTATGCAGGCCCGTCGACGTCCACATTGTTCGCGTGATACGTTACCGTGAAGGTGACTGTATCCTCATAGGCATATGGCTCTGGAAAGTGGACGCTGAGGCTGTGCGGTTTCTGCACAAAGGAAAGCGCGGCTCCATCGGAATCGGTAACCTCGTCGACCGTGAAGGTTTCGGCATCCAGGACGGCCTCCGAAAAGTTGTCCCGCAGTGGAGTCAGGGTGATCGTGTTGGATCCATAGAGCGATTTTGTTGACTCGTCAAAACTCAGATGGACCTTGTAGTGCAGCGCGTCATAAGTTCGGCTGCGCTCAGCTTGGAGCGGCCGGCTGTAGATATCTTCTGACTGCGCCGAGGCCGCTGGCGCAAGGATCAACCCACATGCCACAACGAGGAGTATATGTGCAGAACGTACCATGACTTAGTAAGAATGCTTGCCGGCGTGAGCCGACAATTTACTATGCGCGACACTAACCATACTCGAATCTTCGTCCCGCTCGAACCGTTGAAGCGGTCCTCTCGTCGAGGCTAGTCCTTCGGCAATCTGCCGTTCCCACCTCCCAATTCTGATCACTGCACCCCAATGAGCTTGGACTATACCAGGATGAAGGCTTGGCGCCCCGCGGCCCCTAGCATCACCACGGTTGACGCTCACGCCGAGGGCGAGCCTCTTCGCGTCATCGTGAGCGGCTACCCTACCCTTGGCGGCGACACTATCCTCGCACGCAGGCGGGAGCTCATGCAGCACCACGACGCGCTTCGGACGACTCTTATGTGGGAGCCGCGCGGCCACACGGACATGTACGGGTGCCTGATCACGCCGCCCGTGACCAATAGTGCGGACTTTGGCGTGCTCTTTATGCACAATGAGGGCTATAGCACCATGTGTGGCCACGGCATTATAGCGGTAACCAAGGTGGCATTGGAGACTGGCCTGCTTCCGGTGACGGTGCCTTCGACTTGCGTGCGCATTGACACGCCCGCGGGGCTTGTGACCGCCTTTGCCGACACGCCGGGCGGCAAGGTCCGATCTGTACGTTTCCTCAATGTGCCGTCATTTGCGTACGCCTTGGACCGATCGGTCGCCGTACCAAGCTTAGGAAAGGTGCCCTACGACATCGCCTATGGTGGTGCATTCTATGCGTATGTGCAGGCGTCAGATGCAGGAGTGATGTGCATTCCGCAACAGCATGAGGAGCTCGTGCGCAAGGGTATGGCCATCAAGCGTGCCATCCAGGCTACCATTTCTACCGAGCATCCATTCGAGGCGGACCTAGGGTTCCTGTATGGCACAGTCTTCGTCGGGCCTGGGAAAGCCGAAGGCAGTCATAGCCGCAACGTGTGTGTCTTCGCTCAGGGCGAGGTTGACCGCAGCCCCACGGGCACTGGAGTCAGCGGCCGCGCTGCTTTGCACTTTGCGCGTGGCGAGATTGGCCTTGACGAGCCCATCATCATCGAGAGCATTATTGGCAGCAGCTTTACTGTTCGTGCCAAGGAAGAGACAATTTTCGGGCCGCATGCGGCCATCATCCCTGAAGTCGAAGGCCGTGCCTATATAACCGGTCGCAACACTTTCTGGATGGACCCTGAAGACCCGTTGCGAGACGGGTTTATCTTACGATAGCACCCTCACCTTTAGCAGATCCCGCCGTGCCAACTCTGCGAATTCTGTCTCGAGCCGTCGTCAAGCGCACGGTGACGATGAAGGATGCCATTGCGCTTATGCGTGATGCGTTTGCCGCATTGTCAAGTGGCCACACTCACGTTCCGGTGCGCATGAATGTTGCCATCCCGGAGCATCAGGCGCGCGCACTGTTCATGCCGGTGTATTCGCCAGCACATGGGCAAGTGGCCCAAAAAATCGTCGCAGTGCATCCCAACAACACCCTCCGTGGCCTGCCGTTTATCCACGCTTTAGTGATCCTGATTGACGCGGCAAGCGGCACACCGCTGGCCGTGATGGACGGCGAATTTATTACTGCCTTGCGCACAGGTGCAGGCGCGGGTCTCGCAACGGAATTATTGGCACTTCCGGACGCGTCGACTGCGGCCATATTCGGCGCAGGCGTTCAGGCACGCACGCAGCTTGAGGCTTTGCTTTCTGTGCGCCCCATTGAGAGGGTGCTAATCTATGGCCGAAGCAAAGAGAATGCAGCGCGATTTGCTGCAGAGGCTTCAGCAAAATACGGCATCGATGTTTCGGTGGCGCGAAATCTGACTCAGCTCTCGGATGCGGACGTAATCTGCACCGCAACCACTTCGTTGACCCCGGTCTTTGACGATTCGTACCTCAAACCCGGTTGCCATATCAATGGAGTCGGGTCATTTCGGCCCGACATGACAGAAATACCGGCGGATACCGTGTGCCGGGCCGCCCTATTTGTAGATCAGCGTGCAGCCGCCTTAGAGGAGGCCGGAGACCTCATCGCGCCGATCAGGGCCGGACGAATTGACGAAGATCACATCCGCGCCGAATTGGGCGAGGTAGCAATGGGCAAAGCGCAGGGACGCAAGTCTCGCGAAGAGGTCACCTTTTTCAAGTCCGTCGGCAGTGCCGCCCAGGACCTGGCGGTTGCCAGCCGTGCCTATGCGCTTGCAGACCAGCGCGGACTGGGCGTGGAGGTTGAGATATAGGGGTCCAGCTGTCTTTTGTACCTGACTCGAGTAGGCATACTCTAGCCGGACGCAGTTGCCCGGATACGTTCGCGACCCCGGCACTACCTGAAGCCAAGCGCTTCGGGTGTCACGCACCTGCCCACGTTGTGGGTATAATTGCAGGATTGAATTGGCAAGAGCACGCTTGCCACGTTACATCTCAATTGGTATCTCACTTAACTTATCGTGCCACGTGATGAGCAGCCCGTCGTCGTGGACCTTCATAATGTGAGTAGGCGCCGCCAACCAATGACTGCCGTCGGTTTATATCTCTTTGGCACGTCTCCATTCAAAAAACCCGGCGGCCTCCAGGGCTTGTGTCATCCTGGCTACATCATCTTTGCAAGCCGTACCATGCGGTAGCCGATGCGGTCCGCAGTCCTGGCCAATCACGCTCATTAGAGCCTTAAAGCCAGGACGCCCGCAGGTGCGCAGGACAATGTTAATCATCGCTGCAGCCTGGGCTTGATAGTGCCGCGCCTGCTGCATGTCGCCACGTTCAAAGCAAGCGATGATACGCAGGTAGAGCGGCGCCGCGAAGTTGAAGGTCGTACCCACGGCCCCTTGCATCCCCACGACCAACGCGCACAGCAGCATTTCATCGACGCCAGAAACGAAGTCGAAGCAGTCACCCTGAATGTGAAGTCTGCTGGCCTGAAACTCGTAGAGCCTTGGATCTGAAAACTTGATGCCAGCCAAGGCCGGCAGGCGCTGCGCGCCGAGGCGGAGGAACTCGTAAAGGTCCAGCTCCACACCTGTTTTCCCTGGGAGATGGTAGAAGTAAAATGGCAATTCAGGGGTGCCTGCCGTAACCTCCGCCAGGCATTTGACCAGTGCCTCGGTGGATTCCGGTTTGAAAGAATATGTCGACGTCGCCGAAATCGCATCCGCGCCGATATGCAGCGCATGCTCAGCAAGCGCACGTGATTCGCCGAGGCTATTGTGTCCGACCTGTATAACTACCGGCAGGCGCCCGCTAGCTGCCTGCACATACGCTTCGGCCACAGCACGGCGTTCCCAGCTGGTCAGGGAGGTCCCCTCTCCGGTGCTCCCCAGAACATATAGGCCAGAGACGCCGTCGCGCTCCAGGTGGTCCACGATGGCTGGGATCTGATCCAAATTCAGCGATCCATCTCCACATAGCGGCGTAAAGACGGCGGCCGTAAGTCCCGGAAGTCTAAACATGGTACGCGCTCCTAGTGCTGCTAACATTCATTTGCAATGAGCTCAGATGATCATTCCTACCACGTCATAGCAGATGGCTAAGCGTGCAGGTCTCCTCGCTTTAAATTCTCGACAGTGCATGCACAGACCGAGTGAATTCCGTGAAAGTAAGCGCAGACTCTGACATGCTGGCGAGCTCATACCCAAGCCATCGGTTACGAGCAGGCGAGGGCCATCTTGCGCCGGGCAAAAAGCTCTGATCACCAATTTCTTGGGGTTGCAACCCAGACGCGCTGTGCCCAGTTCGTGGATATACAAGCGGAGCGGCATAGTCCTTGTCGCATGTCATGACGTTGTCGTCCAATTTGTCATCCAGCATCTCTGCCTCCTTGTCGTTTCTATCACTGCGCGATGCCCAGCCATTCTGGCCGAAGGTACAGCGGATATCCATAGTCGGAACACGCCTGGCATCATTCTGGTCCGGAGCTTGCAGCCACACACAGGTTACGGATGCCGGGTCTCACTTGTGCTGTGAAGCATGCAAAGTTGATGGCACTGGCCTCCGGCCAATGTAGTAGCAATTTTCATTCTCAGGGATCTTGCGACCTTCACTTTCCTGATTGTGATGATCCACAGATTTGTAGTGCAACCCACCACTCAAGTTGGCGAGGCCGAATGGAAAGTGAGCAAGGAGAGGCCAAGCCAGACACGTTAGTCAACGGTCACCTCCAAGGACTCGACCGCCATTGTAGTGGGACTGATCAGCCGCAAGGCTAGGCAATGTGGAGCACACTAGGTCGCTTGATACACATGCACCTGTTACTCTTTTGGCATGACGGCTAATACGTTCTAGTTGCAATCGTTTTCGCCATTCGTGTACCACTCCAGACTACTGACACCGGTGCGTGACATGCGCGGCAAACCCAGGTTCACTGATAGAACCGCATTGCGGACGAGCGAGCACTAAGCGTAGGTCTCGGAGCAAATGCACAGGCTGGCGTCTTAGTGGCACAAATCCCCTAAGGGTTTCGTGCGCACTGTACTTGACCTTTGCAGGTCACCGGTCAATGTTTTGTGGCGCACAAAGCCAACCCATTCCCCCTATATCCCCGCTGCTGCTGCTCGCTGCGCGCCGTTTGCAATCTGACGTCGCGGGTTCGGCATTCCAAGAACCTGCGAGCAGCGTTGCGTCAATGTCGCCTGCAACCGCTCCTACGAACCTTCGTCAGTTCAAGATCGTCCCTGGCGCCCGAAACTGCTCACGCCTCCACTCTGCTTCTGGCTTATCCGTTAGGTGCAGGTCTGTTAGTGACGCGGCCAGTGGAAGCCGCGTCGCGCGAACCGAGACTATAGATGGTCAACCCCCGCAATTGTGGCTTACCAAATGGCAACAAGACGCTGGCGACGTATCCGACCACGAAGCAGGTCACGATCCCAATGCCTGCGTATAAGAAAAAGGGCTCTTCCCCTAATTAGATGGGTGCAGTGTTGTATTCAACGGGAAACGAAATGAGATGATGCGGATTCATACCCGCTTCTTGTCTGTTTCAAGGCCATCAACACGATGGCGCACACGTTCTCTAACCCCAGCAGCGATATGTCACAACTAAAGACTGATATCGGTTGCCTCTTGGGCATCCAGGCTCCCTGGAAGGTTTCCGAGGTGACGTTTGCGCATGAGGCGCAAGAAGTCCGGATTCATGTAGCTTGCGAGGACGGCCATCAGCTGCCTTGCCCGGAGTGCGGCTCGGCGTCTCCGGGCTACGACCACCGTCGTCGGCAATGGCGTCACCTGGATTTGTGCGAGTATCGCACCATGGTGGTTGCGGAACTTCCCCGCGTGGAATGTCCGGAGCATGGAGTGCGCACCGTGTCGGTTCCGTGGGCGGAACCTATGTCACGGTTCACTGCAGGGTTTGAGACGCTGGTGATTGATTGGCTGCAGGAGGCGAGTGTATCGGCGGTGTCTCGTCTGATGGGGGTGAGCTGGAATGCGATAGACGGGATCATGCAGCGCGCGGTGCAACGCGGCCTTGCGCGGAGGAAGGAACGGAATGTAGCCCATATTGGCGTGGATGAGACCTCTTTTCGCAAGCGCCATGCGTATGTCACCATTGTTTCGGATGCAAAGGCGGGTACGGTGCTGCATGTGGGCGAAGACCGTAAGAAAGAAACACTTACGCGTTGGTATGCTGGGCTCACTTTGGAGCAACTGGAGGGCATCGAGAGTGTCAGCATGGACATGTGGCCGGCCTACATCAACGCCACGCTGGAGCATGTGCCAGAGGCGCAACGGAAGGTGGCCTTTGACAAATTCCACGTGGTGAAATGTCTGGGAGTTGCCGTGGACAAGGTTCGGCGCCAGGAGCACCGGGCATTGATGAAGGAAGGCCTGGAAGACCTCAAGGGAACCAAGTATGATTGGTTGACTCACCCGGCCAACATGTCTGGTAAGCAGAAGGCGCGCTTCCAGCGGTTGCGTACCAGCACGTTGAAGACGGCCCGCGCGTGGGCTATCAAGGAAATGGCCCTGCAGTTGTGGCACTATGTCCACCGCACATGGGCGCGTAAGGGTTGGGAGCGATGGTTGTCGTGGGCCATGCGGTGTCGGCTGGACCCGGTCAAGGCAGCCGCCAGAACCATCAAAACACACCTGTGGGGTATCCTCAATGCGATCATCCTGAAGGTGAGCAATGGCCCTGCGGAAGGCATCAACAGCCGGATCAAAACAATCAAAGTGCGCAGTAGGGGTTTCCGCAACAAATGGCGATTTGCTAATGCCATTTACTTTCACCTCGGAGGCCTAGATCTATACCCCGAAAGCGTCCGCAGGTGAGCTTACCCACTAAAAGAGGGGTAGAGCCAGAAAAAGTGGGCCGCAGTAAAAACCTTGACAAGGTAAATCGCGATAACGCTAGAGACGGCACCGATGAGCGCCCCGGTTCCATGGGCGCGGCGCGTGAATATTCCCAGGGCAAAGAGCCCAGCAAGACCTCCACCGAACAGGCCGAGCAATTCGAGGAAAAGATCGAACAGCGACGCGATATCAAACGTTGCCAATAGCAGACCCAGCATTGTTGCCAGCACACCAAGTACAACTGTCAGCCAGCGCGCCAGCCGCAGGCGCCCCTTCTCCGTAGAAGCTGGCGCAAAGCGTTTGTAGAAGTCTGTCACGAGAGCGGAGGCAACGCTGTTAAGGCTACTGTCCAGACTCGACA
This sequence comes from Rhodothermales bacterium, assembly GCA_965262785.1. Taxonomy (GTDB): domain Bacteria; phylum Bacteroidota; class Rhodothermia; order Rhodothermales; family Bin80. Next base: position 2,551,271 of record OZ253559.1, on the reverse strand, counting down.
TCGACGCTGCGAAGACACCCGCGATCAACAAACCGGCCACTCCTACGGGCAACTGCTGCACGATAAACAACGGAAAAATGGCATCGGTCTGGAGAGCGGGCTCCAAGCTGGCCGCATGTTCCCGGTAGAACACGAATAGAGCGGTGCCCAAGCCAAAGAAAATCAAGCCTGCAGGGACCGTCAGGATGGCATTGGTCCAGATGGACCGGCCCGCCTCTGCCTCGTTTTTCGTCGTCAGGTAGCGCTGAACAACGGCCTGATCCGCCGTATACGGGATAAGGTTGCTGAGTGTCCATCCGACGACTATGACCCAAACCCCTGTGGAGGCATAGTCCCATGTCCAATTCGTCATATGAAACTTGTCGTGCGCTGCCGCTGTGGAAATCAGGCCGGTCCAGCCGCCCTCCACGCTGAACGCAATGATGAATAGGCTCAGCAGGGCTCCCCCCATTAGCACAATCACCTGCACAACATCGGACCAGACTACCGCCTCAATGCCGCCGAGCGTGGTATACAGGGTGCTTAAGAGGCCCGTCAAGAGAATTGCTGCATAGATATTCACTCCCGTCGCTGCTGAAAGGGCAATTGCGGGTAGAAATACCACGATGCCCATTCGCCCGAGTTGGACGGCGATGAATGATGTGCTGCCGAAGAGCCGCACAACCACGTTGAATCGCTTTTCCAGATACTCGTAGGCAGTAGTAATCTGGAGCCGCCGGAAAAACGGCAGGTAGAGGTATACAACGACCGGCGCAAGCAGAACAATCGTCGCCTGGCCGAGGATGTAGACCCAATCTGTCGCATAGGCCGTGGCCGGGATGGCCATGAATGTGATCGCGCTGAGCTGGGTACCGAAGATGCTGATGCCAGCGGCCCACCACGGAATTCGTCCACGCGAAAGGAAGTAATCTTGGTCGCTTTTCTCGCGGCCGGAAAAATAGAATCCCATTCCCACCATCACCAGGAAATAGACTCCCAGCACCAGGTAGTTAGTGAAACCGAATTGATTTGTCGGAGCAACTGTAGTTGCCTGGTAGACTGCTGGCGACCGCGTACCCGGACGGATTTCCCCGCTTGGTATGACGACGTCATTACCCCATTGGACAACCGGCGTCGTGACGTGCGCCGCCGGTAACGAGTCCATCGTTACCCAGGTGTCGGTGATGATGTGATAGGCCAGGATGTCACGTCGAAAGCCGGGATGCCGGTCTTGAAGCTCCTGCACTCTGTGCACGTCGGCACCGTCATTTCCACCGAAGATCAATAGATGCGAAGGGCCGAATGTTGCCGCTGGAGACGGTGCGGCCGCCACAGCGTGCGGTAGGTCGGCGAGCTGCTCCCATCCTTGATCCGGATGGAAACGGTAGGCATCCGCCAGAAAGCGAAGCGACAGTCCGCCCTGCCCGTCCGGCGTGCGCTCGACGCCGCTGAAGAGGTAAAAGGACCCGTCGTGCGCGGCGGCGATTGGATTGGAGCGTGCTGGCCCCGGCCAGGGATCGAGGATTTCCCATCGCGGTTCCACATCGGACAAATTGATGGCCCAGAAATTCTTCGTGGCCGCCGAATCATCTGGAGCGTGAAGCCCTCCAGCCACAAAAATAGTGTTATCAACCAGCGCTCCAGCCCAAAACGCAGCTGGCGCCGGCAACGCGGGCAATGAACGCCGCTCAACAATTCCCTCATGCCATCGCAGCGAGAAGACATCAGTAAAGTGCTCCTGTGCATTCCCACCGCCGACACATATGACCTCATCGCCCCAAGTGACCGAAACAGCATATCCCAACGGCTTTTCAAGGGTTGGCTCTTGATGCCAGGAGTAGACGCCCCCCTCCTCTTTTTGCAACACATATACACGGTCAGTCCAAACTTTTTCGCCGCCTTCGAAGAGCGATACGGGAAATTGGGCACCGCCCGCAATGATCAAGGCGTCGCCTGAGACACCAGCGCAGGCTCCCGCGACTCCGATTGAATCAGGAAGATCCGGCAACCTGCTCCACGAATAGAGCACCGTGGGGAAATGTTGGCGTTCCTGGGCACGCGATGCGTCCGGCAACCACAACAAATGGGTAGCAATCAGCAGAAGGGCTATTCTCCCCATTGTCGATGCCGATACATGCACGCCCTGATGCGGCTTGGGTCTACGATTGAGATGAAGACCTGCTTCTCGAGTCCTCTACGCCGCCAGGCTGACAACACTTGCGTGGTCTACTTCTGGGCTTCATCATATCTGTCCTCGCCGTCGGTTACCCATGCTAGCGAGAAGCGGACGAACACATTTTCTTTGTAGCCGTCTTTCTCAAATAGCAATCCGATATCACCTTCTTCGAGAACCGTCAAAGAGGAATAAGCGGACCCTCCCGTGTAAATGGTCTTGCTTGCAGTCCACGAATGGCCTTCATCATAGCTCACGCGTACGGTCATGTTTGTTCGACCATCTGCACTGTTGGCGTTGGAGAAAAGCAGTCTATTCCTGGCAAAACCGTCTTCAATGGCCGTGTATCGAATTATACTGCCATTGCATCCCGGGTCCAAGAGTGACGGCTCAGGTCTGGTCTCCCAGGTTTTCCCCTCATCCGTTGAGGTGTGGACGTAACGCACTCCTGCTCCATTTACACGGCTGTTTATCATCCAGGTGCCATCTGCCAACTCCACCACTTTAGACTCATTGCCCGGCACAACGGGCGTATCGATGAGAAACCATGACTCTCCGTGATCATCACTCCCGAAAAGGCGCAGGCCATTTTCTAAGTTCACGAGCGTGTGCAACAACTTACCAGTGCGGGTCTGAATTCCATGCCCCGAGGTGATGAACTTAAAATCGTTGTGCCAGTCAGGCCTTGTTACTTGGAGCGTAATGTCCTCTGGCTCGCTCCACGTCGATCCATTGTCAGCGCTCTTTCTCACATGGAGATAGTAGACGTCCGGCTCCTTGTCCAGATCCATGACATTGTAAAACAAAAATATTTCGCCTGTTACCTCGTCTACAATCATAGATGGGTCAGAGGCGGACCTTCCCAACGGAAAGTCCACTACGGTTTCAATCGCCGACCATGTGTCTCCTTGGTCGCTACTACGTCGTGCGACAATGTTGATGTCTCTACTTCCTCTCAGGTCGCTACAAGAAGGCACGCGCTCATCAATGGCAGCAACCAGGTCACCGTTGGGTGCCGTTATAAGGGCAGGGATCCGGTAGCAGGATACACCATTGCGCATCGAACTGTTAAACAAGTCCTGGTACGCAATTACTCCCTCTGCAATTTCTGGCTTTTCGTCCTGCGTGCCCTGCGATGAAGGTCGAGAATAGCGCTCGCAGTGAGCGCCTAGTGACGCGAATACCAGAATAGCCAGCATAGATGTTTTCATGGGTGGCGTACCAATCTGATCAATTCCGTTAAGCAGTTGCAACAAAGTTACGTGGTGTCTCTCCCCTCGGCATGCCCTGGCGCCAATTTGCCCGCAAAGTTGGACTGTCCTGATTGCATCGGTGCTGCTTGCTGCCTGCGGAGCCTGCATTGCCAGTGCGCAGCGAAAAGGCACCGGCCTGGAAGAGCTCCTTGGTAGCCGCAAGTAGCTGATCCGGCTCCAACCGCTGCAGCAGCTACTTCAGAAGGTAAAAAATGCCGGCAAACTTGTCCTCTGTGAAGCTAACATCGACCAACGACCGGGCAGGCTCCACTGGTAGTCCACCCGCCGCTTTAGCCATTGCTCCGGCAACTTTTCCGGCGACGACCGGCGCGACTACCGGCATCTTCACCCTACGGCAGCCGAACACGTGATTCAGAAAGCTTTTGACGGACGCTTTGTTACGAGGGTCCGCGACCACTTCCAGTCACCCCAAAAGGTCCGCGATGACCGGCGCGGATCCTCCCGCAACGAGACTCATGTCATCGCGGCGCGAACGATCCTGTCTCAAACGTCCCATAGTGCTCCAGCATGAACTTGCGGATTACGATGGCAGTCTTGGCGGCGTTCGCCTTCCGGTTTTCCTCTGAATCCCTCACTCCCTGGTAGTGATATTCGATCTGGATCCCGTCGATAACCTCGGAGTCGTAGAAAGAGCCGTGCCGGCGGGTGTTGTATCCGCCACGGAAGTAAGGGTCGTCACCCGGTCCGTGCGCGGCGGGACTAGGGACCGAGGGAATGCCCTCCTCCTGGAAGAGGCCTCCCAGCGAAGTAGGTCCCCGTAGAAGCTGCGAGAAGGGGATCGGCGAAGTGCGACCCAGTTGGCGGATGCTTGTGCGCTCCACGATCTCGAGTGAGTTGAGGTTGACGTCGAGCCGGTTGAGCTCTGCTGCGGTGAGAAGGTACCCCAATTCAAGGCGGCCGATATCGTGGCCATGTCCGTGGATGTCGAAGTATACTCCATTGCCGAACTCGCCCGCCACGGATGTCCGGGCCGTCACAATCCAGTCCTGAAACTCCATCCACGCCAGCTCAGCGTACGGATTACCCGCCGCGGCCTCCTCGATCTCGCGATTGGCATCCAGCTTGCTGCGGTGCAGGTGGGAGAGAATGACGTGGGGCGCCTGGCCGGTCAGTTCCATCAGGGCCTGACGCATGGCAATCGTGAGCTCCAGCGTGTTGAGGTCGCTGCGAAGGACACCATAGCTCCGGTCCGGGATTTCGGCCGGCACAAGGTGGCCCCCATGGGCGGAAGAAAGGATTACGGGCAATTCGCCCGGGATGTACTCCACGTAGTCCCGCCGCCCGAAGTAGTGCTTCCCGGGTTCGTAGTCGGTGATGATTCGCGGCGCGTACACTTCGAGCTGCGCTGTGCCGCTGATCCCGCCGACCATCGCGGTGATGGTGGTCACACCGTTGGCCCGTCCGATTGCGAATCCTCCGTCGGAAATCTCGGCAACCCCCGAATTGTCCACAGACCACTCGACAGTGGCCGTGACCGTCTGCCCGGCAGCGTCGTACGAGAATGCCGAGAACTGGGCCCCGCCCCCCTCCCCAACGATCAGGGCTTCTTCCGGCACGACGACGATCTCGTATGCAGACGGATCGGTCTCGACGACCGTTTCGCAGGCCATCCAAGTCACGAGGAGCAGTGCGCAAAAAACTCGCCGCGGTCGTTTCATGGGTCACCACTCCAAGCGTAAGGTTGCAAACGGTATGATGGGAAAAATCGTGATCTGTCTGAAAATCAAATGGCTTGGCCCATCGCCCACTCCCTTTTCTGGCGTTGCATTCAAAATGAATGGATTCCTTCGACTATACGCGTTGTAGTGGCCGAAGGACCATTCACGCCGTGTCCGCCGGACTGACTGTGCAAAAAGACCGGATGTTTGTCAAGAGATGGTAGGAGGGGATCCTTGATCCATTCTGTGGCCCATAGGGACGTAACGATAGGTGATCCCGGGACCAACGAGCCACCCGGCATCGTAGTTCACTCCATGGAACTATTCTACGAGCTGCCAGATGGACTGACCGGTGCCATACACCCAGGTTTCCAAAAATAAGACTAGTGCACAGAGGCGATGATTCACAACCAAGGAGATAACGCAATGGCGATCGGATGTGCAGGGGAGTTTCATGCAATCGTTGAGCGCAGCAATCTTCCGCTGCGTACGTGAGAGTGCAGATCCCCACCATCCCGTATTTCGCCCTAACTGCTTTTGCAGAAAGAACTCCGCCCCATACGACCAGCCGCGGCCGTTGTCAATCTTGTCCTGCCAGGGGCCGAGTGCTACTCCAAGATAGTCGGCATCCTCCTTGTGCTCGATCAGGTGCCACATCCTCTTGCATTAGCATTCGATCGTGATCTCGTAGCGCCCGCCCCGCAGCGACGTCGCCAGCCCCAAAGCCACCTGATTGGCCTCCTGCGGTCGCACGCGTTCTGTTGCCGCGACCGAAAAATCCGTTTTCAGGGATAGACGGCGCTCGAGCACAGTGGCATGCCCGGCCATCCCATGATTCCGGCGGGCTTCTATGCAGCGCCCATGTCACGGCCGATGCCATCGACCTCTGTTACATAGATGCGCTCAGCATCGCAGTACCCATGAACATTGACGTGGACCTGCAGCTCACCCACACGGCCAATACGCTCTATCGGCTCCAGGCAACCGGGATTGGCAACGGACTGAAATCGGCAAAGCCGCCCACCCTCTTCCACAAGTTTGTGCGGGCGGGGGCCGAGGTTACCGTCGAAACGGCGGTAGCTGACCGCCACGTCCGCACACTTGCGGACCAATCCCAGGCCGATGCTCCTTGAGCTGCCTATGAGCAGACCATGCTTGCAGTCGAGACGCGTGAGGAACAAGGGATTCAGGCAAGGTCGAAGCGATCCAGATTCATCACCTTATCCCACGCAGCCACGAAGTCGCGAACGAAGGCCTGCTGCGAGTCGTCAGATGCGTAGACCTCCGAGATCGCTCGGAGTTGGGAATTCGAACCAAAGACGAGGTCGACGCTGGTGGCGGTCCACTTTAGCCTTCCCGACTTCCGGTCGCGCCCCTCGAACAAGCCTTTGGATGCGGCGGACACCTTCCATTCGGTATTCATGTCGAGCAGGTTCAAGAAAAACTCGTTGGTCAACGTCTCCGGCCGCTGGGTGAAAACGCCAAGCTCTGAGCGCCCAAAGTTGGCATTCATGGCGCGCATGCCGCCAACAAGCACCGTCATCTCGGGAGCGGTCAGTGTCAGCATGCAGGCTCGATCCACCAGCAGCTCCACCGCTGATCTCCGGTGTCGAATTCCATGAAAGTTGCGGAACCCGTCCGCTGTAGGCTCGAGCACTGCAAACGAGTCCACGTCGGTTTGCTCCTGCGACGCGTCCGTGCGCCCGGGCAAGAACGGCACCTGCACTTCGTGCCCGGCATTCGCCGCCGCTTGCTCGACGGCCGCGCAGCCGCCCAGAACGATCAAGTCGGCAATCGATACCCGCTTCCCGCCAGACTGCGAACTCTTGAAATCCTTTTGGATTCCCTCCAGGCTCCGCAGCACCTTGGCCAACTCGGCCGGGTCGTTGACTTCCCAGTTGTTCTGCGGCGCTAGACAGATGCGCGCCCCGTTCGCCCCTCCGCGCTTGTCGGTCCCGCGAAAGGTTGACGCCGATGCCCAGGCGGTCGAGATCAGCTGGGAAACGGACAGTCCCGATGCGAGGACCCTGCATTTAAGGTCGGCGATGTCCTGCGCGTCGATTAGCTCATGGTCGACATCAGGGACGGGATCCTGCCACAACTGCGGCTCAGCCGGCACCCACGGACCGAGACACCGCGTGCGGGGCCCCATGTCGCGGTGCGTCAGCTTGTACCATGCGCGGGCGAATGCGTCCGCTAGTTCCTCAGGGTTCTTCAGGAAGCGCTTCGCAATCGGCGCATAGTCCGGGTCCATCCTCAATGCAAGGTCCGTCGTCAGCATCATGGGGGCGTGCTTCTTCGATGGATCGTGAGCATCAGGCACGGTGCCCTCAGCAGCGGCATCCTTCGGAGTCCACTGCGCCGCACCTGCAGGACTCGACACCTGCCCCCACTCGTAGCCGTGCAGGTTCTTGAGGAAGTTGTTGTCCCACTTCGCCGGGTTGGTTGTCCAAGCGCCCTCCAACCCGCTGGTGATGGAATCGCCGCCTTTGCCGGTACCGAAGCTGTTCCTCCAGCCGAGGCCCTGCTCATCCAGGTCGGCACCCTCTGGTTGGGGACCGACATACCGGCCCACATCGGCGGCACCATGCGCCTTGCCGAAGGTGTGCCCGCCGGCAATAAGCGCGACGGTCTCCTCGTCATTCATTGCCATGCGCCGGAAAGTCTCCCGAATGTCCCTGGCTGCCGCGACGGGGTCCGGTATTCCGTTCGGCCCCTCCGGATTCACATAGATCAGTCCCATCTGCACGGCGCCAAGAGGCTCCTGGAGTTCCCGGTCGCCACTGTAGCGCTCGTCTCCAAGCCACGTGTCCTCTGGCCCCCAATCGACGTCATCAGGTTCCCACACATCCTCTCGGCCTCCGCCGAAACCGAGCGTCTTCAATCCCATCGACTCCAAGGCACAGTTGCCGGCGAAGATCATCAGGTCGGCCCAGGAGATCTTCCGGCCGTACTTCTGTTTGATTGGCCAAAGCAATCGGCGCGCCTTGTCGAGGTTCGCGTTGTCGGGCCAACTATTGAGGGGTGCGAAGCGTTGGGTGCCGAAAGCGCCGCCGCCGCGGCCATCGCTGATGCGGTACGTGCCTGCGCTGTGCCATGCCATCCGAATGAAAAGCGGCCCATAGTGGCCGTAGTCGGCCGGCCACCAGTCTTGCGACGTTGTCATCAACTCGCAAATGTCCTTCTTCAAGGCATCCAAGTCAAGAGACTTGAATTCCTCGGCGTAGTCGAATTCCTCGCCCAGAGGATTCGGCAAGCGGCCGTGGCGGTGGAGAATCGTCAGGTTCAACTGGTTTGGCCACCAGTCCTGGTTCGACTTAGGCATTTCGTTAGTTCCTCGATGTTGGACAGAGAGTATTGATTTGGGCAGGCACGCCCCCCTTTGGTGACTTTGGGCAGTGTGGATACTATTCGGCCGTCTTCACCGCGACAACAGGACCTGGCCGGGTGAGCGGAGTCAAGCCCGCAAAGCTATGATGCAGAGACTAGATGACACTATGTATCCCACCTTATTCACGAGAATTAGGCCTATCTCAGCTACAAAGCGGCTTAAGCACCGGTCTTAGGGTCGCGAACTGGGCAAATCCGAGGACGTTTTCGGCGTGATGATCCCGTCTGGTAAAGACGCGGCACCTCCACTGGAGCCAAGCGAAGAACAGCTCGACGATCCGCCGCCGTTTGAACCTGCGGAGGCAGTACCCGTCCTGAGTCTTCAGGCCCGCCCGATACCTCTGGAGAGACGCAATCATCTCGACGCCCCGCTTCTTGCCACCCGGGCACGTCCAGCGGCTCGGCGAATTCGTACGCCCTGTCGCCAACCAGCTCCTCCGGGGGACCTTCGAGGAACACCTGGTTGAGGCTCCGCTGCACGCTCTTGATATCGTGCCGCTGCGCCGAGTGGGTGCCGATGGACAGCGGAAGGCCGGAGCAGCCCACGATAGCCATAATTTTGGGAACTACATACTTGGCTATGCACCTGCCCCGCCCGTACTCTCTGGTCAGCTCTTGAGCTGTATCCGATTTGGATGGAATAACCCGCTCAATCGCCTTGGGTGTCCCTCCATCGCTAAGAAGTAGGAAGCCCGGGACATTCCGAAACGGTGTGCACAACACGGTTATGTTGCACGGTGTGGAACACGCTATTTACCGTGTGGTCGCTGACTGCCAGAACCGGTTCTAACTGCCCCGACACAATACTCCGAGACAGGGGATTCACACCGCTGGTATACCACAACTCGTATGTCGGACGCAATGCCTTGCGAAGTAGGAGATTTCGCATCCTGGTGGCCTCTACGTCAAAAGAAATACCTGTACGGGGACGTCCTCTCTGATAGCGTCATGTAGCGCCTGCAACCTCTTCAGCGCTCCAACCTGCCTCTGAATGCACGCGTTGCCAGGTGTCGGAATGATCAGGCCGATAGCGGCCAAATTGATGCTGTCACGCTGACCTTTCACAATACTATTGGCATTAAGAGCTGGTACGGCACGCCCCTCAAGTGCCAGCTTAAGTGAGTCGATGGTACTTGTGTCTGCGTACATGCTAAGCGCGCCGTTTGACCGCGCCGGTTCTGCGGTGTCAACAAGTGGCAGGTAGCCGAAGCCCAGTGCCAGAAGTAGGGCCAAGCCAAGGCCAGGACCTTGACGATCTCAGACTTTATGGAGGAAGACATACACGTTTCCACTACTGTGCGACAAAACGGTAAACCTCAAGATAAGGATTGGGCAGCTCCCCCTGACTGTCCAGATCCAGCTGGTACGGGCGATAGACCAATCCGTCTTCTCCGTGTAAGAACAAATAGTTGAGGCCAAACTCTTCGGCAACCAGTTTGCCGTCCTTGGTAAAGACCTGATACCCGGTTCCCCGCTCTCTGTGGATATACTGAATCATAAGGGTCTGATCGGCAAGCTCAAACATAATCCTTGCGGACGTGGCCGACCAGTCCTTTAAGGCCTCTAAAAACTGCGAAGCATCAAGCGGCAGATCCTTGCTGGGGGAGCGAAACCACGAGTTGCGTGCCGAAATCCATTGCAATAGGATACCATCCAAGGCAAATTTCAGTATCTCCGTATCGAGTCCCGAAGCGTAGAAGAGGTGCGTCCCATCGGTAACGAGACCACCGCCGTTAAAACGCTCACTGGCATTGGGAAACTTGGACTGAGGCAGTGGAAGCTCCCTAAGGGTTTTCCCGGTGGTGTTCATGTGCCGCAGTTCCCAGTGCGGTCCACTATAAGCACCATAGAGTGCGCCCGCTGGATCAATGTCAACGTATTTTGGCTTGACGAAGTCGCGATCCACGCTACCCAAGCATTTCCCGCCCGTCGTGAAACGGTATCCCCAGTGGTTTGATGTATTCAGGACAAAGATGAACTCATTGCGCCCAAACTTGGCGCCATCAGGACTAAAGGTGAATCCCGGATGGCAATTCGATGAATCCAATGAAGCTTGCAGGGTGCCGGTCGAATCAAACAGCAAGACCTGATCCCCCGGCCTGTCAGTTATCAGCCATCGACCGGACTGATCTACATCAATATGGTCGATGGCTGCGATCAGTAACGTATCCGGCTTGTCGAACCTGACCGTTACGACCATTTTTGAAGTACTTAGATTCGCTAGCCGGTGTATCCTGTGCATGCGCGCTTGACGCCATGGGGGCGACCAAAAGGATTGCACCGACTAGAAAGATACTGTGGTTCGTCTGCTGGTGGTGGTGCACCATTCTTAGTTGGTAGGGGGCGGACGTAGTAGCGTGGAGGTGGTATTTGAATGAGTAGTGTAGCCTATATGCGCTTGTAGAGCCATTCGTAGCTTCGGAAGATGTTGCGCCTGGGGAATCTTTTGCAAGTTACGAAGAGATTCGATGGCTCCCAGGGCTATCCACCGGTGCACCTGACCCGAGTGCATCCAGTGTGTCACGTTGTGGAAGAGGCGTGCGAAGGCACTGTTCAGGTTCTCTATGCTGTTGGTCGTACGCAAGCTGCGGCCCAGCACCTGGGCCAGGCCCAGCCGATGCAGCGTCAGTGTCTGCTCCATGCCTTCTGCCAGACTGGCGGCGGCTTTGGGAGCGCTGGACTGCAACTCCGTTTGGAGGTTCGTTAGTGCTGCCTTCGCCGCTGCGTAGGTGGGCTTCCGATAGGCGGACTGAAGACGCTTACGGTAGCGTGGCTGATCCTCTTTCTTCACATGTGCCACCACGTTCTCCTGTTTATGCCAGCAGCAGCGCTGTACCAGTGCATATTTGCCGAAGACTTTGCGCACCGCCGCGTGTATGCCTTTGGACCCATCGACCATGCAGAGCAGTCCTTCGCCTAAGCGCAGGCCACGGGCAATCAGGTCTTCCAAGAGGCCCTCGATGGCCTCGGTATTCTCCGAAGGCACCTGCGCAAACCCCAGCACTACCTTCTCGCCCGTCAGGGTCAGCCCCATGGCCACCACCACCTGGTATTTGGCAAAGTGCTTGCCGTCGATCCACAGGCCCACCAGGTCCAGCTTGTCCAGCCGGTGTTCAAAGAAGTCTTGCAGGATCTGTTGGCCGCGCTGGATAAACCTGCGCCGCACAGAGGTCGCGCTGAGACCAAACGCGTCTGCATACTCCTGGGCTGCCCGCTGGTAGTTGCGCTGGCTGACACCCATGAGCAATACCTCAGTCAGCTTCTTGTCATCTACTGTTGCGTTGTGCAGTCGGCGATAGCTCTGCAGGGAGCGCGCCTGGTTCGTCTGTTTGTCCTGCACGCGTGGCACCCTGATGGGTACTCGCTGCCCACACAGACGGATGGACCCTGGATTGGAGCCCCAACGCTGGTAGCGCCCCTGGTGCGGCTTGTCTCGGCTGCGATACCGTCCGCAAAGCATGGCGACCTCGTCCCGAATGGCTTGCTCGGCCATGCGTTGGTGAAACGAGCCGATGTTGAGCACCGCGTCGATCTTCGCCTCCATGCTGCACGAGCCAAAGGCACGCAGGAGCTCGCCGCAGGGGTCCGTAGGGTTCACCGTAGTGGGAGAGGTCGTCATGTGCACTGGTAGGGTTTAGGAGGACGTAAGACGTTCGCTAAAGAGGGTGCTGCGAAGGCGCGCAAGGTACGAAGCGTTGGCCAGGCGGTAGAGGCGCGTCTCCATCGTGAGCAGGCCCAGGGCCATGCACGCCTGCCGCTGCTGTGGTGGCAGCCAGTGGCCATATGGCCTCAGGTGTGCGGCTAAGCGTTGGCTGACACGGCCAATCACGCTGGTGGTCTTCAGGCTGCGACCCAAGGCGGCAAAGACACCCGCCCGGTGCAGGGTCAGCGTCTGCTTGAGTCCCTCCTGCAGGCAGCGCCCCGCGGTGTGGTTCTCTCGGGAGACGGCACTGTGCACACGCATCAGCGCCCGCAGGGCCGTGTCATAGTCGGCTGCCTCCCAAGCGTGCCGCAGTGCGCTACGCACCGCCAGACGTTCAGCCTCCGGCAGATAGCTCAACACACGCCGGGCCTTCTGCACTTGACACCGTTGCACCTGGACACGGGCGCCAAAGTGGGCTGCAAGCGCCTCGTAGAGGCCACTGCCCCCGGAGATCACGCACAGCAGTCCGCGCTCGGTGCAAAGCCCGCGCCTGGTAAGCTGCTGCAGCATCTGACTTAACGCTGCGGCATCCTCCAGCGACGAAGCCGCGAAGCTTAGGATCCGTTTGCGCCCGGTCATCGTAGCGCCCATGCAGAAGACATACTGTGTGCCCAGCACATAGGCGGCGTCAAGCCATAACGCCACGTAGTCGTGCTGGGACAGCGGCCGCGTGGCGAACTCCTGCCAGGCCTGCTCCAGGTGTGCTGCCACCGACGCATCCAGTGGCTGCGGAAGCGCAGACGAGGCCTCCGGCCGATCCCGCGTGGACACGCACCTCACACAGCAGGTGCACGCTGCGGAGTCGGCCTCCGGCACCTGCGCGTCGGCGCCCGAGGCCGGGCCGCTCGCCCCATCTCCACTGGTACTCTGACCCGGTGCGGTCCAGTCACGAGCGAGCAGCTCCATGAGCTCGCTGAACTGCCTGACCAGGGACAGGCGCCAGTCACCCTGAGCACGCAGGGCGTCGCCAGTGACGCTGTCATGGAGTGTGGACTTGCTGTGTTGCCCGGACATAAGAAGCAGATTAGATATATGTGGAAAATGGCTCCACTATCTGTCTACGTCTGCCCTTTACCAACTAAGAATGGCGCACCGCCCTGCTGGTTAATCAGGCGCGAAGGGGAATGCATTGGACTTGGGTCTGGGTTCACTTGCGACAGAGTTAGGCAGATACCCTATTCGTCTCCTCCTCCTTGCTATTCACAGCAACCTCCCCAATAACTGAAACAGGCACCGTCCCTTTTCGAGCACTCCGTTCGCCAGTCAGTAAAAATGCTCACGCTATGCCCCATCCCCATGACCGCGTCAATGCGGGCATCCAGGTCTGCCACAGGCAGGCCAAGATAGACGTGCTGTACCATATCGTACGCCGGCTCCGTAGCAAGCGTGACCTGCTTGATCACCCCAAGCGAGCCAAGATGTACGACCACAGAAGCAAACTCAGAACCGTCATTTGAACGCGACAACGCTACGCGACTGCCGTCGGCCCTAATCATCTCAAGGCCCGTTACCGCAGCGGCTAGATTGCCGTTGGCTCGGCCGGAGCCGTGAGTAGCCGTTGCGCTGGCGCCTGCAATGCTGATGTACGGGAGCGACGCCAGGTTGTACAACGCATATCCCTGCTTATGCAAGAACGGGCACAGCTCCCCGTAACAAATACCTGCTTCTACCGTGACGAATCCATCGCCCAGTGCAACGACACGATTCAACCGCTCCAGTGACACCTGCGCCGCCGTGCTGTCAGCAAGGGAGTTGAAGCAATGACGAGACCCAAGAGCGCGAATTTTGCGGTTTGAAGCAACAACATCCTGCAGCTCCTAAACGTGGCCGGGTACAAAAAACCGATCCGTGCTATACGTAGTGTTACCAGCCCAATTGGTGCGCTTGGGTGACAGCTCGGGCGCGCTGCACGCCAGGGGCGCCAAAAGCGAGCCCGCAGCGCAAGCACCCGATGTCTTCAGAAAGGTCCTCTTATCCCTTGGTTTTGAGAATGAAGAGTAGCCCCATGGAACCCGTCCTTCTATATTGCCTCCAAGCTCACCACCGCTACAACTTTACCCCACATCCGGAAGGACATCACATTGGGGCGCTCGCGTAACACAAATTTGATGCGCATCCCGTCCTTTTGGAATTTGGAGTCCAGTTGACCTACATCGTATCGGCGGCCATCGTCCGAAACGATACCATAGAAGCCGCCCTCAAACTCTAGGAATCGTATCGTTCCCGTTCCGCTAATTGGCGCCATTTCGTCCTCTTGAGCATCTGGTGGTGAAGTACTGTTTTCAGGCTGTATAGTGGTGCAGGATACGACCACCGTTAGCGAAAGAAAGAAAAGCACCACACGTGCCATTGCGCTAGCCGTTCAGTCTGCTACATCGGCGGCGGCGACGGCACGCTCTTCTCCTGCACTCCACGCAGCAGCAATCCAACCACCGCCAAGGACATCGTCACCCTCGTACAAGACGACGGACTGCCCAGGCGTGATCGCACGGCGGCGATTCGAAAATGCAACTGTGAGCTCATCCTCGTCGCTCTGCCAAACCAGGCATGGGGCTCCGGCGTCCTTGTAACGAATCTTTCCGGTAGCTGGGCGCTCACGGCGCAAGTCCGCGTACTTTACCAAGTTGATCTGGCGTGCAACAAGGTGTTCCTGCAGCAGCTCTTCCCGTGGGCCAACCGTTACAGTATTCGACTCAGGGTCAATGGCAGTCACATAGGCTGGATACCCGAGGGCAAGCCCTAGCCCCCGCCGCTGACCAATCGTATAGAATGGGTATCCCGCATGTTGCCCGATCACGGAGCCGTCTGAGAGCACAAAGGACCCGCCGCGAACCTGGTCGTCCAGATCCGTGACGCGGTCCCTCAGGAACCGGCGATAGTCGTTATCAGGGATAAAGCAGATTTCGTAGGAGTCGGGCTTGTCTGCCACATGTAGCAGCCCAAACTCGACCGCCATTTTGCGAATGTCCGGCTTAGCATATTGGCCCAGCGGAAATACCGTACGCGCCAGGTGCGCCTGAGGCAGTCCCCAGAGCGCATAGCTCTGGTCCTTGTTCAGGTCCAAGCCTCGTGATACCACGTAGCGGCCCGCCTCCTGTCTCACCCGCGCGTAGTGGCCGGTAGCGATGTACCCGCAATCAAGGTCATCCGCCCGCCTCAGGAGCGCATCCCACTTGATGTGAGTGTTGCAAAGTACGCAGGGATTGGGTGTGCGGCCTGCCAGGTACTCGCCCGTGAAGCGCTGGATGACCCAATCACCAAATTCCTTGCGGATGTCGACGACAAAGTGAGCGAACCCATACTTCAGGGCTACATGGCGCGCATCATTCATCGACTCCAGCGTGCAGCAGCCGACAACTTTGCCCGCTTTCGGCGCGCTCGCCGCATAGTCCCATGTCTTCATCGTCAGGCCTATGACGTCGTAGCCCTGCTTGTGCAGAAGCACTGCGGCGACGGACGAATCCACGCCCCCGCTCATAGCTACAAGTACCCGCTGATTCATGATGCCAAGGCGCTATCTATCCCCTACTCGCACACACTACAGGACATGCTTAGAGTATCCGCCGTCAACGGGCATTGCCACGCCTGTGATAAAGGCTGCAGGTTTGCTGGCCAGAAACGCTGCTGTCGCCGCGAACTCCTCGGGCTCACCCAGGCGGCGCAAAGCGGCCCCGGCTGCCCAGCCTGACTCAACCTCTGCAGCGGTCTTGCCGGTTCGGCCTTGGATATCTTCAACGAGATGCGACAGGCGAGCCGTGCGCGTAAATCCTGGCAGGAGCGTGTTTACCGTTATGCCAGCCGGACCCAACTCTTCTGAGAGCGTCTTGGCGAAGCCCTGCACCCCGGCCCGAGACGTATTGGACAGGTACAGGGTCTGGATCGGCTGCTTCGCCGCAATTGAGGTCACAATCAATATACGCGCATGGTTGTCTCGAGCAGCGGCAGCGCGCAGGTATGGCAATGCGTGGCGACACAGGTTGATTGTGCTTACCAGATTCAGCTCCAGGCCGCTGCGCCAGACGGACGCGTCGAATTCGTCAATCAGCCCGGTCGGTGGCCCACCCGCATTGGTAAGCAGGATGTGGAGGCCTCCCAGCGCATCCGCAGCACTGCTGATCGCGGACTGAACCTGCGACTCAATTGTAACATCACACATGACGGTAACCACACGTTCCGGCTTTGTACCGGCTACTTGCACCAACTGCTCCTTAGCTGCAGCAAGCCGCTTTTCGCTTCGCGAGCAAATTGCTACACGGCAACCTTCGCGCGCCAACGCAATGGCAGCTGCCAAGCCAAGCCCGCTGCTAGCGCCAGCTACGAACGCGTTTCGATCTTGTAGACCTAGATTCATAAGGGTGCAGTTTTGCGGTTATACCCATGAATCGGGCAAAGTATCGGCCGTTCTTTTGAAAATTTTCGTTTGAATTTACCTGTCTGATTGCGGAATTTGGGTATCCCCAGGGCAGAATTTCAACTCTTATGACCCGCAAGCGCACGGTATCTCCAAGAACCGCGGTGACTTCTCGGCTCGCTCCTTCGGCAGTTGGTCCGTACAGCAATGCCATCAAGGTGGGCGGCATGCTTTTCTGCTCTGGTCAAATCGCGCTTCACCCGACAACGCAACGCCTCATTGACGGCGGTGTCGCGGAACAGACTCGCCAGGTTCTTGAGAATATTGGAGCCCTGCTCAACGCTGCTTCTCTCAACTACGAACACGTAGTGCACTGCCGAATTTACCTAACCGATATCAGTGACTATGCCCAGGTAAACGAGGTATACTCGAATTACTTTGACGATAAGCCACCCTGCCGCGAAACAATGCAGGTCGCAGCTCTTCCGCGCGACGCGGCGATTTCCATATCCTGCATCGCGGTCAGCTAGCAGTCCGACAGAACCGCATGGAATGGTGTATGGGTGGGTAGCCGTGCACGCCCATTGAGCGTGCCCAACTCTATCAGGAAAGAAAACCCAACCACCACGGCACCGAGCTGACCCACAAGCTTGTGGCACGCCGCCGCCGTGCCCCCCGTTGCTATTACATCGTCATGAATGAGCACCCGCTCGCCTGGTTGCAAGGCGTCCACATGCATTTCGATGATGTCGGTGCCGTACTCTAAGTCGTATGCGACGCTAACCGTATCGT
This sequence comes from Rhodothermales bacterium, assembly GCA_965262785.1. Classification (GTDB taxonomy): domain Bacteria; phylum Bacteroidota; class Rhodothermia; order Rhodothermales; family Bin80. Next base: position 2,533,951 of record OZ253559.1, on the reverse strand, counting down.
ATGGCAGTCTGCCCTGCTTTCGAATAGGGACAAAGCCCGCCCCGAGGCGCCGAGCCAAAGAAGGACCGAAGATGAAGCCCCGTGACTCTAAGCCGACCACCTTGTTAACGGTCTGCTGCGCAAACGGCTGGGCCAAGAGGTCAACCGCTATTTCCAAGAGCGCAGGGTCGCCGAGAATCGGCGTGATGTCCTTAAACTGGACTCCCGGCTTTGGAAAGTCAGGAATCGTTCTTACGGCCTTGCGCAGCGCGTCGGCTACCTGCATGCTAGCGTCGTATCACGGGCAACGGCCAAAGATAGCGACGCGACTGGTCGTACGCTTACCAGTCGAACTTTGAGGACCGGCCTAAGAGCTTGTCGAGGCGCTGTTGTATGATGGCGTCCCGATTCGATTCACGCTCGGCACGAATCTCGTTGGCGTCATTGATCTTCTCTTGCAGGGACTCAACCTCCGCCACGCGCATCACCACCTTTAAATCGAAGACTTCGTGCAACAGGGATCGCAGTTGTTCCTCCAGCTCCTCACGCTCCTGCCCTTCAGCCTCACGCGCTTTGCGGCCTAAGGAACGGGACTGTTCTTCCAACTCAGCGAGCGCTCTGCGCTGCTTGGCGCTGCCTATGCCCCGAATTCGAAGTCCCTGTGGCCTGGTCGAAAGAACTATCTGCGGATTGACGCCCTCTATGGTCTCTAAGGTGTAATTCAAGTGGGTGTCATCGATTAAATCGACGGACGCCGCGCCAAAATTCCCTGTGGCAATAAAACCGGGGCTGGCCTGAGCACTCCTGGTAAACTCAAGCAAATATTTTTCGCCGGCCTCATCTCCTCTATAGACGACTATAGACCCCATCCCTTCGCCGAGGTCGAGCCGCTTGACTACACTTATAGCCTTTTCCACTGCGTCAGGATCGCTAGGCATGAAGACTTTTATGTGCCCTCCTTCCAACTGAATGGCTACAGTCTTAGACTTCTCCTTGGCGGGCCGCTCGTCATTCGTCTCCTGAGCAGAGGCCGCGCCGAAAAGCGGAAACAAAAGCGCAAAAACGCAAGCACGGATGTAGTATTTCATAAGGTGTTCCTCCGTTCTAGTTGGGTGAAAGCCACGATTGGCTCAAGGTTTGGTTCGCTGTACGCGGCTGGAGCCGGAGCCCTGTGGCCCGGCCCCGCGGCCGGTCCGACGGCTGCAATTCGCTGCCGCTGCACGGTTAGCCCTACCCTGTCCCCAAATTAGCGACTTGACTTTGTAAATCATGCCGTGTAGCTTTGCGGCATGCTTACGCAGAGCCAGATTCTTCGCACGCTGCGGACCTCTGAGGCGCGGCTTTTGCGCACATTGGAAGCGCATACCGGTGAAAGCCGTACGGCCATCAGCCGCCAGGTGTGCCATGCATTCGGCTTTCGTGATGCTCGTGGGAATCTGCAGCAGACCGGGTGTCTGAAGGCGCTCAAGACGCTGGAATCCGAGGACAGGCTGTCGTTGCCCGCGCCCAGGCGCACCATTGCAAGCGGTACGCCCCGGCTGTTGGACCAGCCGGTGCCGAAACCAGTGGATGTGCCCGCTTCGCTCAAAGAGATCAAGGGCTTGGCATTGGAGTTGGTGGAGGATGCGGCACAGCGTGCGCGCTGGAACACCCTGATGGCAGCGGAGCATCCGCAGGGGGTGCGGCAGTTTGCGGGCGCGCAGATAAAGTATTTGTTTCGGAGCGATCACGGGTATCTGGGCGCGATCGGTTTTGCGGCTTCCGGCCTGTATGTGGGACCGCGTGACCGGTGGATGGCTTGGACGCACGCGCAGCGCCAGCAGCATCTGATGCGCGTAGTGGGCCTGAACCGGCTGTTAATTCGGCCAGGCGTAAAGGTCAAGAACCTGGCCAGTCATCTTCTGGGGAAGGTGCTCAAGCGGTTGCCCGTGGATTTTGCGGCGCGCTACGGCTATACCCCGTGGGTCATTGAGACCTTCGTGGGGCCTGAGCAGCGGGGGACCTGTTTCCGTGCGGCGGGATTCCACTATGTGGGAAGGACCACCGGCCGGGGTCGCCATGCCGAGACCAAGGCGTGTACCCGGACGAAGAAGGCGGTGTTCGTCTATGATCTGGACCGCCGGTGGCGCAAGCATCTCGGGGTGGCGCACGTAGATGCGTATCCCAAACTGGAGGCTGGCGCGGGGCTGGATGCCGAGACCTGGGCGGCGCAGGAGTTTGGGGGCGCACAGCTGGGGGATAAGCGGCGGACTACCCGCCTGGTCAACAGTGTCACTATATTGGCACGAGCGCCCGGCGAGTCCATAACGGCCACCATGAAATCCGATCGTGCCGCGATACGGGGATATTATCGCTTCATAGAGAAGGCCAACGAGCGGGGAACCACGCCCGCGGATATCCTGGCGCCGCATCGCCGTCGTACGATCGAGCGGATGCGCACGGAAAAGACGGTGCTGTGCCTTCAGGACGGCACGGACATCAACTACAGCACCCGTCCTGCGTGCGAGGGCTTGGAAGTGATCGGGCGCAACCAGACCACCGCGAAAGCACGGGGGGTGCATTTGCATACGACGTTGGCGTTGAGTGCGCAGGGGTTGCCGCTGGGCGTGCTGCGCTGTGCCTACAGGACCCAAGCGGGAAAGCACGCAGCTAAGACGCAGCAATGGATCGACGGACTGCATGACATCGCCGAGGCGGCCACACACCTCAGCAGCAAGACCCGCGTACTCTGCGTCATGGATCGGGAAGCGGACATCTTTGCCCTGTTCGCCGCGCAGCAACAAGTGGGACGGGTGGATCTATTAGTACGGGCCAAGGCGAATCGGAGACTGGGAAGAAAGGGTCCGTTGTTGTTTGAGTTCATGCGCCAGGGGGCGCCCAAAGGTACCATTGAGGTAGCAATACAGCGGCTGAGCCGTCGCGAGAAGTCGGGCCGTGTCAAGCATAAGGGCCGTGCGGGCCGCATCGCACAGATGGAGGTACGCTACCGTACGGTCATGCTTCCGCCCACCCGTGGACAGCAGGGCGGCCCGGTGAAGGTCACCGCCATACATGTTGGAGAGGCGGACCCGCCAGAAGGACAGAAAGCGATTCAGTGGTACCTGCTCGCGACTGCGGAGGTGACCTCGGTGGCACAGGCCGTAACAATGGTCGACTATTACATGTTACGCTGGCGTGTGGAAGACGGCTTCCGGATTCTCAAGAGTGTGTGCAAGGTGCAGGAGTTGCGCTTGCAGAAGGCCGATAGTCTTCACCTGGCCATCACCATCAACATGGTGATGGCGTGGCGCCTGCACTTGATGACGTTACTGGGTCGCCAGGATCCGGAAGCACCGGCCGAGATCCTGTTTACAGATATTGAGCTGTGCGTGCTACGAGAATATGCCGAAGGATTCAACCTGGCGTCTCCCGATGATCTGGCTGCAGCCATTCTGCTGCTGGCCATGATGGGAGGATACATGAATCGGAAAAGCGATCCGCCGCCTGGCGCCAAAATCATGTCGCGCGGCTACCTCCGGCTGGAGGCCTGTGCTGTCATGTTTGCCGTGCTCCAGAAGAAGTACGGACTGTGGCCGCCGTAGGGTGTCAACACAGAAAGAAGGCCCGCAGTATTGCTCACCTGGGAGGGCTATTGATAAGGACCACGGACCGTCACGATGCCGCAAAAGCATTGGCAGGATAGGTGCGTGCCTGCGAAGCACGCACGCGCACGATACAGCTTTTGCCATTGCTGCGCCTGCCAATCCAAGCCTCTTCAACCCCAAATCAACGCCCTTAGTCGGGCATTGCGGCTGTGTTAGTTACGCTATCTACACGGACCAACCACCGCGCGAAAGGCTGGCTTCCGTGCAATCGGCCGTGAGGCCACCTTGTCAAGCCGGAAATGTTGCCGACGGGTAGGGTTAGCCGCCGCAAATAGAGTCTTCCGGAGCTCGATGCCTACCAGTCGTACTTTGAAGAGCGACCCAAGAGCTGGTCGAGTCGCCGCTCAACGATAGCTTGTTGAATCGACGCCCTCTCGTCACGCTGCACTGCAAACGCGTCGATTCGAGCCTGCATTGACTCAATCTCCGCGGTTCGCTCCTTTTGCTTCAAGTCAAAGATCTCGTCCAATAAGGTCCTTAGCTCATTCTCCAGCTTTTCCAACTCATCGCCTTGGGCCGAGCGAGCAGTTTCACTCAACTTGCGGACTCTGGATTCCAGCTTTAACAGCTCCGCGCTTTTGGCGACAGAGCTCGCACGATTGTTATTCATGGAGAAGTTACGGCCCGTGAATAACCCAGGGTCACGCAAGAGCCAGTGCAGTTCCGCAATGCCAGTTCGGCCCGACTTGCCTAAACGATCCGCCGCACTTTTTCTCGACACGAGAATGACCCTTGAATCGTCGCCCCGCTTGTCGAAGTAAAGCGTTCCCTTCCCATTGTCGAAACTGATCCGCTGGGCCGCATCCAATGACCCTATTAATTCGTCATAGTCACCTGGGCTGAGGAACTTAATGACTTCCCCAGTAAATTCGATTAGCTGGATTTCACTCTCTTTCTCGAGAGCCGGGTCTGGCTTTGCTTCCTGGGCTGACGCTGTCCAAAGCAGCGGCATGAGAAGCGCAAATGCGCAGGCACGATAGTAGGGTTTCATCTTCTAGTTTTCTTGTTGGTGGATAGCACGAATTAACAATTAGAATCGCGTGCCCAAGAGCTCCTGCAGCCGGCGCTCAATGATTGCGCGTCGCACGTCTTCGCGCTCCTTGAGGCGCTCCTGAAGACTCTGAAGCTTGTCTCCGAGCTGCTGAATCTCCCGGCGACGGTTATGTTGCTTACGCTCAAATATGGCGCTTAACCGTTCGCGTAGCGCTTCCAGCTTCTGGTTCCGCTCCTTTCCCCGTGACATGCGTCTGACTTCGTCGGCCAGATGCGCCGCTTGCCGCTCCATCTCCACCTCCTCCACAAGGCGCTCATACAGGTCAAAGTCCTCCCGCAGCACGCCGTCGATATACTGCTTGAGCTGCATCTTTGGGAAAGACTGCAAGGCCGCGGCCGCTTCCTCCATCTGCGTCTGGGCTTGTTGCAACGTCTCTACGAACTCTATTGTCGGCACTTCTTGAAGGGACGCGTGCAGTCCGCGCGTAGTCTCTTGCAGGTCGTATCCCAATTCTACGGCGCGCTCGAATGAGATCAACGCTCCTCCGCCGGGCTTCGGAGTCATGATCGAAACCGGACGGCTGGCCGGGACCAGCCTGTCGGCCTCGATCACGAACAGAACTCCGTTGATCCTGACGACCGGCCGCTCATCCGGTGAAGAAATGCGGCCACTAAACTCGACATCGAGCCCCGTTAAATCCAGCCGCTCCGACAGGTTCTCCTCTGAAACTTCCTTGCCATTGATAAAGACTGTGTTGTCCCTTATGACAAGTGCAAACTCCTGTGCGGCCAGTGGTCTTGCCATAGCAATCGCCAGGGCAAGCACCAGGCACTGGGTGAGCACATGGTAAGTCTTCTTCATTCGTAGTCCTCGATGAAATTGGTGCGAGTTAGTGTGAAACGCTGGCGGGCGTAAACCCACCTGACGGCCCTGGCGCAGGCAACGAGTCAAGACTGAGCAATTCCGGCTCGTCCCAGGTCTCTCCCACACTGCGCGAATTGAGGACCTCAATGTGGTTGTTCACATTCACCAGCTGCGACCCATCGTCCCACGGCGGTAGCACGGTCGACTGCTCCATTCCAGCCGCCTCGCCTGCCCCCGGCACGGATGATGGCTGCTGAATGTCCTGAGGCCAAAAGAGAATGCCGGCGATCGCAGCGGCCAGCGCCACCGTGGGCCAGCCCACGAGATGTCGAATTCGCCTAGAGTGCGGTTTGCCTGCCCGCAGTCTTTGCATCTCGAAGCGCGGTCGTCGGGCCGCAGCTCTCTGCATCACGCGTGACAGCACAGCCGGGTCAGGCCGCATATTCGCGTGGCTCAATTCACGGCGCGTCTCCAAGGCGCGCTTAGTCGCCATGAGCTGCCCGAATTCCACGCGCAACTCTTCATCACGCAAGAGCTCCTCGAGCTCCCCTGGACTGTCCTTTTCGCCGTAAAGATGTAGTAGAAGTTGTAGCTTCTTGTCCATATCGTATCGCTTTTTCAGATGTGCGCAGCGGACTGAGCAGGCATATGCCCTGCCCGCTGCATCATCTTTCTAAGGTTAATCAGGGCATAACGCATACGGCCCAAAGCTGTATTGATCGAAACCCCTGTCAATTCTGCAATCTCTCTAAAGGTCAGGCCTTCCTGCCGCATGAGCACGACTTCGCGCTGGGCGTTCGGCAAATGCGCAATGCTCTGCTCCAAGACTTCCAGATCTTCGCTCATGGAAAGCTCCAAATCCGGCAGGGGTGCCTGGTCCGGCAGCCTGTCCCAATACGTGTCGTCCGCCCCGTTGTCCATCCATCGACCTCGTCTGCGAAAGTGATCCAGCGCCGCGTTACGGGCAATACGGATCACCCAGTAGACAAAGCGCCCGGTATGCACGTAGGCTCCGCGCCGCTTGTTCAGTGCGGAGATGACGTGAAGCCATGTGTCCTGAAACAGGTCGTTTGCCACATTTCTGTCGCGCACCATTCCAAGTAGAAATCCGAACACACGCTCTTGGTGGCGCTTTACCAGAGTGCCAAAGGCCTCCTGGTCGCCCTCCAGGTAGCGCCGGATCAGCTCATCCTCGGGAAGGTCCGTGTGCATGCCCGGTGTCATCAACCTTTAAACGCAACGATTCATTGGTTTATTGCTCATGCTGATCAAAAACTTCGGACCTCGCCGCCTCGCTCCGTTCAGCTGCGCCTCGGTACGACAGCACTAAAGGAACAGGTCCAAGACTTCACCCACGGTGTGGACTCCGGTGACCTCCATCTGCGGCGGCATATTCACGCCATGGAGACTGGATTTGGGGACTATCGCACGTAAAAACCCGAGCTTTGAGGATTCATTCAAGCGAAGACCCAGCTTACTGACGCTACGCACTTCACCTCCTAATCCTATCTCACCCACAAGGACTCCGCAGGTATCCACGGGAACATCATAAAGCGATGACGCGACGGCAACGGCCACACCCAAGTCTGCGGCCGGCTCGTCCAACCGGACGCCACCCGCTACGTTGACGAACACATCGTGGTCCGAAAGGCTCAATCCCTGGCGTTTGTCCAAGACCGCCAAGAGCAGCTGCAGCCGCTTCTGGTCAAACCCGTTAGTTGTCCGCTGTGGCGTGCCGTACGAAGCGCGTGTAGCGAGGGCCTGCACTTCCACCAACACCGGGCGCGTACCCTCGATGCTGCATACGACGGTTGAGCCGCTCTGCCCCACCCGGCGCTCGGCGAGAAAGATTTCACTGGGATTAGTGACCTCTCGAAGCCCTGTGGAGTGCATCTCAAAGATGCCGATCTCATTGGTTGAGCCGAATCGATTCTTTACCGCACGGAGCACGCGAAACCCATGATGCCGCTCTCCTTCAAAGTAGAGCACCGTGTCCATCATGTGTTCCAGCACGCGCGGTCCCGCAATGAAACCCGCCTTTGTCACATGTCCTACCAAGAATGTTGACGCATTGATATCCTTGGTCATGTGCATAATCGCAGCCGCGCATTCCCGAATCTGGCCAACGCTCCCCGGTGGGCTCTGCACTGCTTCGCTGAATACTGTCTGTATCGAATCCACGATGATAATGTCAGCCGCTGTTTCGGAGGCCGCTTGCAGGATGGTTTCAAGGTTGGTTTCTGCCAGAAGCAGCACGTTGTCCGTCGCGGCGCTCAGGCGCTCGGCGCGAATCTTGACCTGGCGCACAGATTCTTCGCCCGTCACGTACAGCACTGTGCAGTCCCGCAGATGCCGGCCAAGCTCTGACATGAGCGTACTCTTACCGATGCCCGGATCACCTGCCACCAACGTCGTGGAACCCCGCATAATGCCACCACCCATCACGCGGTCAAGTTCATTGACGTGGGTCATGATGCGCGGCTCCTCGCCTACACTGATGGAGCTCATAGATTGAGGTTTGGCTGCACGCCCAACCTGTTTGGCTCTATGGCCGTGCTCAGCCTCCTCGACAAAGGTGTCCCAGAACCCGCAGGACGGGCACTTTCCCATCCAGCGAGGGGAGCCGTAGCCGCACTCCTGGCAGACGTGACTCGTACGCGACTTCGCCATGGCTATACGCTGCTGGGTGGAATATGTGAGTTTAGGCCGACAGCGCAAGCTGCGTATCGGCAGGCTAGAAACATCCACCGTCAAAATTCATTCACGCACGCTACGATTGCGATATGGAATGCCCGCACTTCAGCAGCGACTCACGCAGCCGCTTTACAGCCTTGGACGCTACGCGCTTCTTTTGTCCAAGGGCTTCACATCTCTGGGCCATTTCAGTGTCTACCGCAAGAACCTGGTTGTCCAGTGCGGGCGTGTCGGGATTGACTCCATCCCAATCGTGGCACTGGCAGCTGCCTTTTCCGGCGCCGTTACTACCATACAGACAGCATACCAGCTCGTCTCGCCGTTCATACCACCGTCCGTCATAGGGGCGGTAGTGGTCCCGTCGCTGATTCTGGAACTCGGCGCCGTGGTCACGGGATTCATTCTGGCAGGTCGCGTCGGCGCCCGAATCGCTGCCGAGCTTGGCACCATGCGCGTAACGGAGCAGATTGATGCGCTGGAAGCGATGGGACTGAATTCCATAGGCTACCTTATCGTGCCACGCGTGATGGCAGGGATAATAATGTTTCCAGTGCTCTATGTTGTCGCAGTCCTGGTCGGTGTTGGCGGAGGACTTGTTGCAGCCATGGCTACGGACGTGGTGTCTACAGGCGAGTTTATCCAGGGCGCCCGTGAGAACTATCTCGTTTTTGGACCGACCTTTGGGCTCATCAAGTCACTAGTCTTCGGCTTTGTGATCACGTCCATCTCATGCTACATGGGCTATTTCACCGAGGGCGGCGCAGAGGGCGTTGGCCGCAGCACCACGCGAGCCGCCGTGATCAGTTGCGTCTACATTCTGTTGTCAGACCTCATCCTGGCACTCGTGTTACTTTAAGCAAGCCTCTCCGTATGCTGGGCCGATGATCCAGGTCGAAAATATATCTAAGTCATTCAACGGACGCACAGTTCTTCGCACTGTGTCGCTGGACATCCACGAAGGCGAAACGCTGGCCATCATTGGCCGCAGCGGTTCGGGTAAGAGCGTGCTGATGAAGCATACGATCGGCCTGCTACAGCCGGATACCGGCCGCGTTCTGGTCGACGGCATCGACATTGGGCGCATCTCTTATAAGGAATTGCGTAGCGTACGACGGCAATTCGGCGTGCTGTTTCAGGGTGGCGCACTATTTGATTCGATGGATGCCTTCGACAACGTGGCGTTTCCGCTGCGCACCTTTACCGATAGCACGGAACGGGAGGTGCGCGACCGGGTGTTGCGCTGCTTAGACCTTGTAAACCTGTCGGGCGTGGGGAAAAAGAAACCCTCAGAGCTCTCCGGGGGCATGATCAAGCGCGTGGCACTCGCACGCGCCATCGCGCTGGAACCCCGCTACATCCTGTATGATGAGCCGACCAGCGGCTTGGACCCACACACGTCCACCACGATCAACAACCTGATCAAGGGCTTAGCCGACAAACTTGATGTGACCAGTATCGTCGTTACGCACGACATGCGGTCGGTGCTAAGCATCGCAGACCGGGTTGCCTTTATTCACGAAACGCGCATGCACTGGGTTGGCGCAATGGATTCACTGCACAGTAGCGAGGACAAGACCCTGCGCGCCTTCGTGAAGGCGAATGAGTACTTTATCGGCACGCCCTCTTACGTTCCATCGTAACGCCTTGGCCTGTGAAAATCAGTAGAGAGGTTCAGATTGGCGCCGCGCTAGTGTTGTCGGGTGCAATCTTATATGTTGGGCAGCGGTACTTTCGTGACCTTCCCATCTTTGCAGGCACGCATACGTACAGCACGATCGCTGAAGACGCAGCCGGTATCATTCCCGGCAACGCTGTCCGCATCAACGGCGTGTACGTTGGCTCCGTTACGGACGTTCAGATCGATGAAGGGGCCGCGCGCGTGTACTTTACCGTAAGCGACAACATAGATCTCCCCCACGGAAGCACAGCGATACTCGGAGGCTTTGCCTTTGTCGGCGACGTGCGTCTGGACATTATTCTAGGGCCACCTGATACAACGTACCATTCGCCAGGGGACATCATCCCCGAGAATCAGGACGAGAGCCTGCTTGCCAGCTTCGCCGCGGCTGCACCCACGCTGTTGGATCGACTTGATACCTTACTCGCGGGAACTAGTCAATCCGTAGCCGCAGCCCATGTCCTTCTGGATGACCAGGGCAGTGACCTGAGGAGTTCCTTACGGTCGGTGGGTACCACTGCGGAATCGCTATCGGCACTGCTGAATGCCGAAAGCGCAAACCTAAGTGCTGCGCTGGACGACATCCGTATGCTGGCACACGCCCTAACTGGCTTGGCGAGAGATTCGTTAGCACACACCGTCGAAGGTCTTAACGTAGTCGTCATCCGCCTGCAGAAGAACCTGGATGCACTCGAGCGCACAACGCTGGCGCTAAACTCTTTCCTGGACGGGGTCAACAGCGGCCAAGGCACCCTTGGAAAGCTGGCCACAGATGAGACTCTTTATAATGAGGCAACCCAGGCAGCAGCCGCGTTGCGTCGCCTCCTGGAAGACATCGAGCAGAACCCGCGCAAGTACCTTAAGGAGATACGGCTGGTAGACATTTTGTGACTATGCCTTCCTACGACGATGCGTTAGCACTCTTACACGAATGGACTAGATCGGAGAGCCTTCGGCGCCATGCTTATGCAGTCGAGGCTGCGATGGAACACTATGCTGGCCTTTTTGACCAGGACGCGAATCTGTGGCGCATCACTGGTCTGTTGCACGACCTTGACTATGAAAGGCACCCCACCAGCGCGGAGCATCCTTTCGTTGGGGTAGCTCACCTGAAGAAGCTTGGCTACCCAGAGGCTGTCACGGAGGCCATCCTCGGACATGCAACCTACAGTGGAACGCCACGCACGTCGCTGATGGCGAAGACGCTTTTTGCATGTGATGAACTGGCAGGCTTCATCACGGCTGTTGCCTACGTACGGCCAACCAAGATGATGGGTATGAAGGTCAAGTCGGTAACAAAGAAGCTTAAGGACAAGGCGTTTGCTGCCGCGGTGAGCCGCGAAGAGATCCTCCAGGGCGCTGAAGAGCTTGGGATCGATCTCGCGCAACACATTGCGAATGTTGTTGCCGGCATGCAGCACCGCGCAGCGCGCCTTCAGCTGGTGTAAACACGATGGATGATGTCCGAAGCAATGCTTCCGTAGAACCTCCACCCACTCCAGAGGTGCCGAAGCGTGCAGCTCCGCTTTCCGGCTTACGAGGCATTGTAGCCCGCCATATCCGTCACTGGCCTAAGGACCCGGTGCGCGCCAGTCGACCTGTTTCTGCTCCGCCAACGATTTCACCGGTAACGCAGTTATTGGTTCGACTCATCCCATGGGCGTTGGGCCTGACATTCTGCGTCTCATTTTTTTGGGACTTTGATCGCCTTGCAGTGCAATACGCCGGTGAGTCACTGCACTTCTTGGCCGATGGCAACATTGCAGCCACATTGAGCATGGGATGGCTGCCCTTGCCGCGCACTTCAGGCACTCTGCCCCTGGATGGCCTGCTACTCGTCTTGAGCTCCAGCGGCCTTATCGGTTTTTTTACAAACTGGCTGGCAATCGGCATGCTGTTTCGGCCACGCAATCGCCATCCGATTTTCGGGCAGGGCGTAATCCCGGCGCAGCGCGACAGCATAATAGTGAGGCTGGCCACGGCTATTGACCGTGAGTTGATTGGGCCCGACATCATCAAGAAAGGAATTAGAGACAGTGGCGTAGTTCCGAATTTCCTTGTTCAGGCGGAGCAGGCTTTGCGCGGGCTGCTGGAAGACGAGGAATTCCGCACAGAAATGCGGGCCGTAATTCACGCGTACGTTGAGGGGGCACTCAGCTCCGAGGAGCTGCGTAAAGAGATAGCGGACTTTACCTTTAAGAGGCTTGAGGAGAACTTTGACAAGGGCGTAGGAGGGATGGCCATGAAGGCGATGCTACAGTTTGCCGAAGGCCCATTGCGGTCAGCAGTCGATAGGGCCATACGAGAAATGCCCCAAGGACTTGGGCTCGTCTTAAAGAAGCTGGACCTGATGCTGGATGCGCTACCAGACAAGCTTTCTGCGCGCTCCGATGCCATTGAGGAATGGGCCACTGGTGCTGCTCAGAGCTTTGTGGGCAACCTCGATGTCTACACCATGCTGGTAAGCAGGATGCAGAGCTTTGACGAGGATCGCCTGGAAGATCTAATCAAGTATTCCAGCAACGATCAGCTCAACTACATAAAGTACCTTGGTGGCGTGTTGGGCTTCATTGGCGGCCTTGTAATCTTCAACAGGTGGTTAGCTTTGCCCGCACTTGCCGCTCTTGTACTAGTCCTGGTCGGAATAGACTTCCTTATCATCAGGGTATCACGGCGACGGGAGCACCGCCTGAACGCTGCGGCGGGATAGCCGCCTCACCACCGGCTCTTTTGCTCGGGACTCATCCAATGTAGTCAGCACCTCCGCCATTGTACTGGCCTTCATGAGGCGTGCACGCAGCTGACTGGCGTGACGAAAACCCTTAAAGTAGCCACCGTACATGCGGCGCATTTCCTGCACGCCGCGGCGCTCGCCCAGCCATTCGCACTTTAGTGTCAAGTGTTCTGCAACAACACTAGCCCGCTCTCTCCATGAGGGGCCTGGCGGCACCTGACCCGTCGCCATGAAGGCCTTGGCGTCCCGAAAAACCCAAGGGTTGCCGATGGCGCCCCGCCCTATCATCACGGCGTCCACGCCGGTTTCGTCAAACATGCAGCAAATGGCTTCTGGAGACAAAGCGTCCCCGTTGCCAACTAGCGGAATGTTGCGCAGGCCCTCAGCCTTGATGGCGCGCAGGTAATCCCAGCGCGCGTGGCCCCGATACATCTGCTTGCGGGTACGCGCATGAACTGCCAGAGCCTGTATGCCACAGTCCTCGAGCATTTTGGCCACATCAACAATCTTGATGGACGCATCATCCCAACCCAAGCGCGTCTTGACGGTCACCGGCCTCGTTGCGATATCCACAACCGCCCGCGTGATGGCTTCCATCTTGGGAAGGTTGCGAAGAATGCCCGCGCCACCATCCTTGCACACGACCTTTCTTACGGGGCAGCCAAAGTTGATATCAATGATGTCAGGTGCAGCCTCGTCCACGATGGCGGCCGCCTGACGAACCTGACCGAGGTTACCCCCAAAAATCTGAATTCCTACGGGCCGCTCGTCATCGCAAATGTCGAGCTTCATCACTGAATCTGGCGCTTCATGGACTAGCCCCCCGGACGAAACAAACTCCGTATATACCATATCCGCACCATACCGCTTGCAGATCGCACGAAACGGTGGGTCGGAGACATCCTCCATGGGCGCCAGCATCAGCGGACGCTTGCCCAGTTCAACAGAGCCTATGCGCATGGCGACTCCAACAAGTCGGCTATGGGCCTGTTTCCATTGAATCAAATCCAAGGCTGCTCCGTATTGGCATGCAATACAATCGAACGCATGCACTTATGTCATTCACGTCGATACGATGGACCCGAGCAGTGCTTCCGGTGCTGACTATTGGCTTGGCCGGTTGCAATGGACTCGTAGGAATCGGCCAAATCGGGCCATTAGAATTCGTTATCCTAGGCTTGGTCTTCGGCGGACTACACGTCGCAGCAGTGGTTGAGGTCGCAAGAAGTGACCAGGACATGGCCGTCAAGCTGCTTTGGATCCTACTTATCCTCGGTTTTCCCATTATTGGGCTCATAATCTACTTCTTCATGGGTCGATAGGCCTGCACCGTCGGCAGAATGGCAACACTGGGAATTCACACTGCAGAGGATCTAGTGATGTGAATGCTAAAGATGACCAGCAGTGCGCCCAGGGTAAGAGGCTAGGTCGGGGCAGCGGCCGGCTGGCACATGAGCGCAGGCTGCTGATCGCAGGTAAGCACCCCGTCTCCAGCCACGCCAAGAAGCCAGGCGGATCCGCGTCAACGCCTGTGCGGCGACCAGACTTCCATCAAAGGACGCAAGTCCCGTGGCTGCAGCCTATCCGCATGGCGACGCCAACGAGAATTCCACCGGCCTGCTTCCCGTGAATCAAACGCCGAAGATATTCCGTATTGGAATTTAGCCCAACTAGACGCAAGCGCTCATGTCATTCAAATCGTTACGATGGATCCCGGTCACCTTGGCCCTGCTTCTAGCTGTCAGCCTTGCAGGGTGTGTCGAAATAGGTGGGCTAGCGAGTGGCGGCATCTGCGGAATTGTCATCCTAGTGCTCGACATCATTGCAGTAGTAGAGGTCGCCGGCAGTAGCCGCGACACTGTAAGCAAGCTGCTCTGGATACTGCTGATATTCATTTTACCCATTGTCGGGCTGATCATCTACTACTTCGCGGGTCGGTAGGCCGCGCTTTTGCCGGGCTCGAGTACTATCGCAGCCTGTTGGCTGGCGAGGTCCATATTGCCTGCTGGTTCAACCGGCTACCTGCGCAGATGGCTGCGGCAAAGAGGCTACATGCTCAAACACGCTAAACGCAAGACGGGCTTATTTCCAGTCAGCCATGTAGATAAGGGCGTCAGAAGCTTCCAGCCACGTGATTTGGCCCAATGTGACCTGCTCCTGAGGAATGAAAATACGGGCGCGAAGAATGAATCCTGACTTCCGCGGTTTTGCCGAGGGAGGGGCGGTGCCGCCAGTCAAGATGAGGCGCTAAAACGATCATTGGTCGCTTCAGCCTGAGGTGTCCAGACTACGTGTGGATTAGCCGAATTGGTGGCTACATTGTCCGACTTGGGCCCCTTTTTGCGCTTTTTTAGGGCAAATCGATCCATTGTGGTACTCCCGGCGTGCGTTGAGACACCAAGGGCGGTAGTGTGCAGTGTTGGATGTGACCCCCAAAACATGTGCCAGGGCATCACGCGGGCCGTGTCGATTTGGGCGATGCTGGTTTGTAGTGTTCAGTCCTATTTAGTACTTGACATTGTTAAGATGCTGATGTACCTTAGGGCATAGCGATCCTCGCAGCCATCTCGCACTCAGCATGTTCGTCCGTACCGTCCGACGCAAGACCACCCAGAACGTTAGCGTACAGATTGTCGAATCAACCCGCGTACCCGGCAAGGGACCGCGGCAGCGGATCGTCAAGCATATGGGCTCTGCTCCGGAAGGGCCGCTGCTGGAGGCGCTGGTGCGGTTGGCGCACCGGGCGAAGCTGCGGCTCCTGGAAGAGAGACAGCCCTCCTTGTTTCCTATAGAGTACTTGGCCGAACGCGTGCAAGGGGCCCGCCATGGCAGCCAGAGCGACCAGCCGCTTCCCATACCCGATGCACGCAAGCTGGCGGAGACCAAGCGTCTGACTATGGGCTTTCACGAGGTCTTCGGGGCGCTGTACGATCGGCTGCACTTTCAGAAGGTCTTCGGGGCCCGCAAAAAGATGGCGGCGCGCCTGTTTCGCCAGGCCGTGCTGATGCGACTGGCCGCGCCGGGCTCCAGCAAGCGCGCGTGCTGTGACAAGCTTTCCAAGCACCATGGCGTGGAAGTGAACCCGGACAAGTTCTACCGCATGATGGACGCGGTCAATGACGACCGGATTGCACGGCTGCAGTCGATCGTCTCGCATGAAGTGCGCGGACTCTTGCAAGAGCATGTGGACGTCCTCTTCTTCGACGTAACCACGCTTTTCTTCGCCAGCGACAAGGCCGATGATCTTCGCAAGAAGGGATTCAGCAAAGACGGTAAGCCGCAGAAGGTGCAGGTCGTTCTGGCCTTGTTCCAGAGCGTGGAGGGGCTGCCGATAGGATATGAGTTGTTTCCAGGTAGCACGACCGATGTGCGCACGCTCAAGCCGGCACTGAAGGCCCTGCGGGAGCGCTTTGAGATAGGCCGGGTGGTCTTGGTTGCGGACGCCGGGATGCTGAGCCAGGGCAACCTGGACCTGCTCGCCTCCCAGGGTTGGGACTGGGTGGTCGCGGCGCGCCTACGCAGCTTGCCACGCAGGATGGAGGCCGAGCTTTTTGAGTCCCATGACTGGGTCGCGGTCAGCGAAGATATCAGCGTAACAGAATTGCAATTAAAGGGCCAGCGTCTGGTGTTGCGCCACAGCAAGAAGCGGGCGGCCAAGGATGTCCATGAACGTGATAGAATCGTAGAGAAGCTCAAGCGTCGCCTAACGCAAGGCATTAAGGGAAGCGGCAAACGAGGCCGCTTTCTCAAGGTGGACCGCGATGCCGTGGAGCTGAACCAGGATGCCATTGACCGGGACGCATGCTTTGACGGGCTCCACGGTGTTTGGACCAGCCTGGATCGCGAAAGCCATCCAGCACAACACATCTATGCGTACTACGGGGAGCTGTGGCGCATCGAAGAGGGCTTTCGCGTGCTCAAGCACACCATGGCGACGCGGCCCATCTATCACTGGACCCCCAGCCGCGTCAAGGCCCACATCGCGATTTGCTTCGTCGCTTTTGCCTTGCTGCGCCTGCTGCGCTACCAGCACAACACCATGCATGCGGGCCAGGAGCCACTCAGCGAGGCTCGTATCCTGACAGAGCTGAGCGGCGCTCAAGTCTCCCTCATTACCGACACCAGCACGCTGAAGCAGTATCTGCTCGCCTCCCCCGCCACCGCAGCACAGCGGACGCTCTACAGCGTAGCCGGACTAAAGTACCCCAGCAGGACCCGCGAGCTGGCCACCCCCGACCAGCTCCCCTAAGAAGTCCGGCTACGATCGAGAGGAGCCTCAAGGGTTCTCTCAAAATCGGCACGTGTAGTGTTCAGTATTGTATGTTGGTCAAGTATAACTCATACTATTTTGCACTTAAACCGCGGAAGTCAAGAATGTGACCTGCTCCTGAGGAATGAAAATACGGGCGCGAAGAATGAATGAGCACGGTCGAGGCTCGACAGCGATTCGAACAACAACGCGGCCCTCATGACATTCCAGGTGCAATGTTCCGGAGCGCACGATTCTACGGGATTGTCCTGGATGCGGCTAGAAGACCCAGTTCGTGCAGAATCAGTGTCGTCTCCAGGCAAAGAGGTGATTCAAGCAGTAGTCCAGCGCTTTGAAGGGTGTGCGCGCTGCCGGTAAACCAGCCTAGTGAGATTTCTAAGGCTCTGGTCCGAAATGTGTATCGGGGTCTTCCGGTCCCTGCGCGGACCCGCAACGCGGCAACTCTTGGAGACCAGGCAGACTACAGGCATTGGAAACCACCTTGCGGTGTGCAGAATTTGGATGGCACTCCCCGCTCAAGAAGCATTTGTGTTATTTTGGCGCTTTGGCGCTAACTCCTGGTCGGTTAGAGCCAGTGGGACCTGCGTTGCCGAATGAATCTCAAGCCCCCGTTGACAATTCCAAACGACAAGTGTCCCGCTTGAAGTTGACTGCTGCAGCCGTCGCTGGGCTCATGGCGCTGGCCGTGATTTCCTGCGGCACCAGGACTGATACGACAGCGACGCCGACGGTAATTTTAATTTCCCTGGACGGTTTCCGCCCGGACTACCTTTCCATACACAAGCCCAAGACTCTGAATCAGCTTGCGGGCAAGGGCATCCGCGCCGAGTACCTACAGCCCATCTTTCCGACGAAGACTTTTCCCAACCACTATACGCTGGTAACAGGGAGATACGCAGAGGATCATGGCATCGTGAGTAACACTATGCGGGACCCTGAGTTGGGCCGCTTCAGCCTCAGCAACCGGCGGGCCGTTAGGGACGGGCGCTGGTGGGACGATGCTGAGCCCATTTGGGTTACCCTTCACAAGAACGGAATAACCAGTGCGATGTACTTCTGGCCAGGCTCTGAAGCGGAGATTCATGGAGTACGCCCCATCCTCAACAAGGCCTTTAGTTCGGACACCCCCGCGGAGACGCGCATCAACTGGGTAGTGGATGCACTCGCACTCCCTAAGGCGCAGCGCCCGCACCTGCTCTCCCTTTACTTCGAGGATGTAGATACTGCGGGTCATACCCACGGGCCTGAAGGCGAACCGGTGCGCAGTGCCGTGGCCGATGTCGACAGCTATCTGAGGCTTCTGGTTACACGGTTGGAAAGTGCAAACCTTCTTGATGAAGTTAACCTCATTATCACCAGTGATCACGGAATGGCTGCCACCTCGCGCGACTCCGTGGCGTTTTTGGACGACTACGTGAGCTTGGATAGTGTAGCCGTCACCGACTGGGATCCTGTCCTAGCCATAGATCCAGTGGACGGAGATACGGATGCTTTACTGGCGAAGCTGGAATCCATGCGGCATGTGACATTCTACAAGAAAGAAGACATGCCGGCCCGTCTTCACTACAACAATCACGATCGAATTCGAGCCATTATCGGCATCGCAGACGTGGGGTGGCGCATCTCATCCAGACCGTATTTCACGACCAATGCGAGCCGTTTTGATGGTGGGACACACGGCTACGACCCAGCCAATCCGTCGATGAACGGCATCTTTATCGCCCGCGGACCAGCATTCAAGGAGGGGGTGGTCGTAGAAGGTTTCTCGAATGTTCACATCTACGAACTGCTCTGTGCCATCTTTGGGGTTGCACCCTTTGAAAACAATGGCGACCTTGATGCCGTGAAACATCTGTTAAGGTAGACTCACCCGTGCTATGCCCAAAGCCTCTTTAATTGTTCTGTGCTTGTGCTTCTTTGCACCTAGCTCTTTTGCCTAGGACGGCCCCAAGCCCAACGCAGCGGATGTGGCATCGGTTGATGCTATCATAGAGGCCCTGTACGACGTGATTTCAGGTCCCGCCGGGCCACGCGACTGGGATCGTCTGCGTTCTCTCACCACGCCGTCGTGCAGGCTCACTCCTACAGGCAGGGACTCAACGGGCGCACCCGTACACCTGACTTGGACCGTAGATGACTACGTCACGGAGGCAAGTGGCTATTTTGAGCAGAGCGGATTCTTCGAGATCGAGATTGCGCGCAAGACAGAGCGCTACGGCAACGTGGTGCATGCCTTCAGCACGTATGAGTCCTACCGCAGCAAGGATGACGCAGCGCCATTCCAGAGAGGAATCAACAGCATCCAGCTGCTCTTTAGTATGGATCGGTGGTGGATCCACTCGATTGCGTGGCAACCCGAATGGCAGGACCTGCCGATTCCTGCAGCATATCTGCCCACGGGCGATCAGAACTGAGCGCAGCATCCCATTCAATCTTGGCAGCAGCAGGCTCTCTGTCCAAGTTGGGACACGCCGCCATTTCGCACGGACAGACACGTGATGTCCTCACGCGGACATCGGGGTTTTTGAAAGCGTTCGACTTTTCGCTCAACCCCTACTCTGGATGCTCGTTTGGCTGCACGTACTGCTATGCGGCTTTCTTCGCACGCACGCCGGAGGAGCGCGCGTCCTGGGGCTATTGGGTGCGTGTTAAGGACAATGCCGTAGCGACACTCACAAGGCGGCGTGTTGGAAGCCTTGATGGCAAGCGCATCTACTTGAGTAGTGTTACGGACCCATACCAGCCGGTAGAACGCAAGCTTGGTCTCACGCGAGCCCTGCTTACGATCCTCTGTACGCGCCATGCACCCATCCTGGTAGTCCAAACCCGCAGCCCGGATGTTGTCCGGGACATCGACTTATTCAATGCCTTAAGCGCCAAAGGCGGCAAGGTCAGGGTTAACATCACCATCACAACGGATGACGAGGATATCCGGCGCACGTTTGAGCCCTATTGCCCTGCCAACAGCCGACGTCTTGAGGCCGCGGCGGCATTGTGCACTGCGGGTGTAGAATCTTGCATCACCCTCACGCCGATACTGCTCATTGCTGATGCCAACCGGCTCGCCGACCAACTCCTTGGGACGGGCGTTACGCATTTTGTGATTCAGGACTTCCAATTCAGCAGCGGCCGTTTTGTCGCCAGTACCCGAGAAGAGGCACAGCGCCTAATGGCCTCTAAGCTGGGTTGTGCCCTTGAGGATTTCCGGCAAGAGTATAAAGCGCACTACTTGGCAATCCGGGAATGCCTGCACGCAAGACTTTGCCCTCCGGTGCGGCTAACCGAAGGCAAACTCGGTTTTACGCCGCCGAAGTAGCCTACTTCAGTACACGCAGCTTGGCGATGGCGAAGCGCAATTTCATCTTCACATGCCCTCGCGTATCAAAATGTACAGTCGCCACTCTTTCATTGTCTATTCCGGTGGTTGACACGACGCGGCCCTCACCAAAGTGTTGGTGCAGTACACGCATACCGGGTCTAATCTCACTTGGGTCCAACGGTGGCGGCTTTCGCGTTTGCTGCTGCCAGGAAGAATGTGCACTAACTGCGCGCCGTCGAGCGTGCGGCAAGCCGTGTAGATTCCTTTTCTGCCCCCCACCAAAGGGTAGGTCCCGTTTCTTGCTTTGATATGGCGAAACGCCTTCCTTGCGCACGCAGTCCTCATCCAGCTCGGACAAGAACATGCTGGGGCCGCAATCCACCTCCTGGCCAAACCGATACCGCGTCCTCGCCCAAGCGAGGTACAGGTGCCGCTCTGCGCGTGAAACGCCCACATAGAACAGGCGACGTTCTTCTTCCAAATCGTCCAGATCTTCCTTCATTATTGCACGGGACGTCGGGAACAGGCCGTCCTCAAGCCCGCCTATGAATACCACCTTAAATTCCAAGCCCTTGGAGGCATGCAGGGTCATTAGCGTAACTTTGTCCGCGTCACCATCGTCTTGATCCGCATCCGTAAACAGCGCAATTGACTGCAAAAAAGTGCTAAGCGTGCCCTCCGGCTCATCTTCGACATGCTGCGCGATAGCGCTTATGAGCTCCTCGACGTTATTCACTCGCATCAAGGCGGAGTTGGTCGCCTCCTTGTTCAGCTCAAGAAAGAGGTTGGCCTCCTTGAGCAACTCTGTAGCTACCACCTGCGGCGACTCCGCAGACAGTTGGGCGCGGTACTTGCTAATTAGGTTGCGAAAGTTGGCCAGCGCATTCATTGCCCGCGTTCCCAGTTGCAATTGCCGGCTTTGCTCCAACGCCTCCCACAAGCTGATTCCATTGAAGCGTGCATAGTCAGCAAGTTTCTCCTGCGTTTTCAGGCCTATTCCGCGCGTCGGATAATTGATTATTCGAATCAGGCTGGACCGGTCGTCACGGTTTACAAGAATCCGCAGGTATGCCAAGGCATCCTTGATCTCCTTGCGCTGGTAAAATGACGTACCGCCTACCACGCGGTAGGGTACGCCCACCCCACGCAGCGCATCCTCGAAGTTCCGGCTTTGGGCGTTGGTTCGATACAAGATAGCGCAGTCGCTATAGGCATAGCCGTGGCGCTCATGGTGCGAACGGATACGGTCGGTGGCCTTACTCGCCTCCTCGCGCCCCGTGAGAGCCTCTATGAGCCTGACGTGGTCGCCTTGATCGTTGTCCGTCCACAGGTCCTTCTCCAGCTGGCCCTTGTTTTTCTTGATAATGAAATCGGCAAGTCTGACAATCTTCCCTGTCGACCGATAATTCTGCTCAAGCCGTACGACCTTTGCCTCCGGATAGTGCGTGTGAAAGTCCAAGATGTTGCGCAAGTCTGCGCCACGAAAAGCATAGATGCTCTGCGCGTCATCTCCCACAACGCAGATGTTCCGGTGACCACCCGCGATGAAGTGGGACAGCCGGTACTGCACGCGATTTGTGTCCTGGTACTCGTCTATATGGACATACTGCCACTTACGCCGATACTTCTCCAGGATGTGCGGGTGTTTGTGAAAGAGTTCAAGTGGCTTCAGGAGCAGGTCGTCAAAATCCAATGCATTCGAAGCATGCAGTGACTTCTTGTAAGGGCCGTATACCTGTGCAACTAGCTTCTGCGTGCGCGAGCCCGCCTGCTCCTCGTACTGGCTGGGCGTAGTCATTTGATTCTTTGCCCTGGAGATCGCGGCCCGGATGAATCGGGGGGAGACCTGCTTCTTATCAATGTGCAGCTCTTCCATGAGCTGCCTAATCACGCGCTCAGAGTCATCCGTGTCGTAAATGGAAAACTCATGCGTGTATCCAGGCAGCCAGCCCTCCTTCAGCTCCACGCGCATCATGCGCATCATAACCGAATGGAACGTGCCCATCGTTAGGCCTTTGCCCGTCCCCTTCGGCAGCAGCTCGAGGACGCGCCTCCGCATCTCCCTTGCAGCCTTGTTTGTGAAGGTGAGCGCGAGGATCTGGCTTGGATGCCCCTTTCCCGTAGCAATAAGGTATGCGATCCGGGATGTCAGCACGCGGGTCTTGCCCGACCCGGGCCCCGCGATGACTAGAAGTGGTCCCGATATACAGCGGACAGCCTCCTGCTGCTTTTCGTTCAACGCGCTCAGGATGCCCTCCGCATCCATACTGACCCTGCTTCCGCTCATAGAGTAGGTGCTGTTCGATGCGCCGAAGTGTGGCACATCGCTTGTAGGACTGGCTATCCGAATCGGATCCACTGAAGATAGACTCTGGGTACGTATTATTGTGCCAAAGGGGGTACGGACCCATATGGATCTTCTAACAACCTTGCTGCGAGCCACGTTTGGGCTCGCCGTTATCTTGGGCGTGGCTTTCCTGGTCTCGGAAGATCGGCGCAGGACCCCTTGGCGAATGGTGATCTGGGGCGTGGGCATTCAGATCGTTCTGGCAGTACTTATCCTGAAGGGCGCTGACATGGGTGCCGCCTGGGCACCGCTTGGCTGGCCCAAGGCGCTTTTTGCATGGGTCAGCTCGCTGTTCGTACATGTGCTCAGCTTCACGTCGGCCGGCGCTGAGTTCGTATTTGGCGACTTGGCTCGCACGCCCGACGATGGCATGCCTCCAGGGACACCGCTGGTTACGGGTCAAAGCTGGGGAGGCGCCTTTGCGTTTCAAGTGTTGCCAACCATCATCTTTTTCGGTTCACTCATGGCCGTGCTGTACCATCTTGGCGTGATGCAACGTGCAGTCAGCGCAATGGCTCACCTTGTGCGCAAGGCCCTTCGCACCAGCGGTGCGGAATCCCTCTCGGCCGTGGCCAACATTTTCGTTGGGCAAACTGAGGCGCCGCTAGTAATCCGCCCCTACCTGCAGGACATGACGCGTTCAGAAATGATGGCCGTGATGGCAGGTGGAATGGCGACGATTGCAGGCGGTGTGATGGCGGCATATATCCTGTTCTTGGGGGCTTCGTTTGCCGCTGCTGAGGGCATCGCTATCGAGGTGGCTCAGCTTCGTTTTGCCGAACACTTATTGGGCGCAAGCCTGATGGCGGCGCCGGCGGCGCTCGTAATTGCCAAGATCATGGTCCCGGAAACCGGCAGCCCGGTCACAACGGGCAAAAGCGCTGCGTTTGCCGCCACGCAATCCAAGAGCGTTATTGACGCAGCCGCCTCCGGTGCCGGTGATGGACTCAAGCTTGCTCTCAACATCGCGGCCATGCTCATCGCATTCCTGGCACTGATTGCTATGCTGGACTTCCTCCTTGGGTGGGTTAGCGGCCTCTTCGGCGCAGAGCTTTCGCTGGGGCTCCTGCTAGGCTGGGCGTTTGCGCCGGTGGCCTGGAGCATGGGCGTTCCAATTCCCGATGTCACTGACTTTGGCTCCCTGGTAGGAATCTCTATTGTGGCCAACGAGTTTGTAGCCTACATGCAACTAGCAGGTGATATTTCGCTGGGTACGCTACATCCCAAAACTGTGGTGATGGCCACTTTTGCGCTGTGCGGATTTGCAAATTTCTCTTCAATAGCAATCTTGATTGGAGGCATCGGCCCATTGGCCCCCTCACGAAAGCCACTCTTGGCTTCCCTTGGCCTCAAAGCAGTTCTCGCAGGCACGTTAGCGAACCTTATGACGGCCACTATTGCAGGTGTACTGGCCGTGTAAGCAGTAATAATTTCCGCAATTGAAAGCGTCTGCTAGCACTCAGGGAGCCAACTTACACGGCGGGCACAGCTGTTCGTGTTCCATCTAATGCATCACTTTAAGTGCTACGCTATGCGTCTGCGCTCCAGTGTACAACTTACAGAAAGAACAACTTGTCGACGCGAATAGACGAAGGCCAAAGACGGCATCCACATGATGACGCGGCGTTTGCCCGATGGAGCGAGCGCATTAGTGTGTCTGACCAGCATGCCTTCTCCGAGTTATTTGAAGCGATGCACGCTAACCTGCTACGATACGCATATCGCTACACTGGCCGCCCCGAGGCCGCCCGCGATATCGTGCAAGACGCCTTCCTGAAGCTGTGGCAGGCACGTGAGACGCTTGACCCGTCGCGTTCGCTGAGAGGTCTGCTGTATACCATCGTCCGCAACCTTTCGCTGAACCTCAAGCGCTCATCCCACCATGTGAAGGACCCTCTTCCCCTGCATGGCATTGACGATGGGATGCCCTCTGCGGATCAGCGTCTTGACGGAAGCATTCTGGAAACATACCTACGGAAGTTCATTGATGAGCTACCCCCACGCCGTAGGCAGGCTTTTGTGCTCAGCCGGTACCATGGGCTCAGCCACAAGGAAATTGCCGCGGAAATGAAGCTCACCTCGCGTACGGTCAATACCCATATCGTGTTGGCGCTGCGTTATCTGCGTTCTCGTGTCGCAGCACTACAAGAAATCAAGGCCCATGGAGAATAGAGGTCCCGGTAGTGCGCTGCCCCCGGAGATCCGGGCGGATTTACTGCCAGAGGAGCTTGAGGCCCTCGAAAGAATATGGCTGCAGTCTGATTACGGCCTCGGTGCAATCAAGCCCGAGGACAGCACGTTTGAAGACAGTATCCCGGTGCTCGCTGATGAATTGCGGGCATTCCTGTGCGCAGAGGGTGTGTTACCTGTAGCGCATCTGGCACGGTCCGCTGATGCTGTCGCTAAAGCCCGGGTGCGGCGGAGCGCGCGGATACTACCGTTCCGCAAAGCACGCATCTTGCCATTGCGTCCTTGGCAGGGCTACGCGGCTATCGCGGCCTGCGTTGCAGTACTTCTTTCCGTGGGCATCACTTTGGACAACAACACAATTGAAGCGGAATATGGTGAAGCACTGACGTATACCCTCGTTGATGGCAGCAAGCTGCTACTAAATAGCGGAGCGCGGGTGCGAGTCGCCTCCAAGTTCAACAAGGATTCCCGCGAGTTGCAAGTCATGCGCGGTGACGTACAGTTTGATGTTGTAAAGAGCGATGTGCCCTTTACAGTGCGGACGGCCCATGCCACAGTTGACGTGCTGGGCACCTCCTTCAACGTACGCTACTGGCCTACTGACGCTGAAAGCGCCACCGATGTCGCGGTCGAGTCGGGTACCGTCCGCGTGACCCCAAGGCTCGGCCGCGAAGTCATCCTGGAAGCCGGCGATACCGCACGCACGGGTAGAAACGGGCAGGTTCATGTGACCGAATCCACTGCCGATGCCGAAAACCAGCTTTCCTGGGTAAGCGGCAGCTTTAAGTTTTCCGATCACCCCACGGGGGATATTCTGGAGGAACTTGAGCGTAGGTACGACGTTGACATTCAAGTAGACGTAGAGGGTCTGGAAAAAACACGCAGCGGCATACTTCTGGAGAATCCGGAAGGACCGGAACAGATCCTTGACGACATTTGCGAGTTACACCAGTGCGGGTACTCCAAGGGACCCGACGGAAGAATATTCAGGATAGCGCCGCGCTAGAATGGCTCGCTGGCAAGAAGGGAGCCTGATCCGGGGGTGCTAGCCCTCGCATAAGGCTTTCTTTTGTTTGTGCTTCTGCGATTGAATGCAATCCGAGCGGTCTTGCTGGGCATGGCTCTTCTGGCCTGCTCAACGGCAACCGACGCCCAAGCCCAAACCAGCTACTACATCTCACTCCACGACGCCCTCGTAGACTTTCAGAATATCTGGGACGTCGACTTGGCTTACGATGCCAAGCTTGTCGAAAACAAGTGGACGACCTGGTCCAAGCCGATAAAGAGAGACCCAAAAGACGACCTGAAGGTGCTATTGGTCGGCACTGGGCTAATCTCATACCGTCTTGCAAGCGGTACGTACGGTCTGGCGCAAGCTACGACGCGCCGTGCCACGATTTCCGGTACAGTGGCTGACTCATACACGGGTCTACCGCTGGAGGACGCGACCATCCAAATCGCCGGTACTCCTATAGGCGCAGCTACTGACGACCAGGGGCGCTTCACCTTGAAAGACGTTGCGGCGGGTAATGTGGTGCTTGTATTCAGATTTGTAGGGTATGAAACCATCCGTGAACCCGTGTTGCTGGTCCCAGGAGGCCACCAGTCTTTGGACGCGAAGCTTGAACAAAAGCAGATTGTACACGACCCGATTGATGTATGGGACATTTACTCGCACGATATGCCTCAGGTTGGCCAGTTATACCTCGTTGAGGGCGCAAGTCTAAGCCACGTCGGAGGTGTCGGCACCGCAGACGTGCGCCGCAGCGCCAGAAACCGTGTGCCGAATGTGGCACTGGACGAAAAGTCTTCAAACTTGCACATTCAGGGTGGAGGTCAGGGAGAGCACCGATTTATGCTTGATGGGAGCCCCGTGTTCGAGCCCGTACATGGGTTTGGGATATTTAGCGGCCTTAACCCGTTTGCCTTGAGTAGTCTACAAATCTACAAGGCAGGCTTCCCAGCATCGCAAGGCAGCTACAGCTCGGGCGTTGTGCGTGCTGAGCACGCATTCGGTGACACGAGTGGCACAATTCTGGACGCATACCTTGATCCGCTGAGCTTCAACGCCCGCGTGAATTTCAGCAACATGAACCGGGGCAGCGGGGCACAGTGGACCCTCATGGGCGCACTCCGCACCAGCATCTGGAGCGGCTGGTGGTCCGGCATTCGCAGCAGCGCCGTAGATGACCTATTGCTCGACTGGAATGAGCCCGATGTCTTTCTCTCGCGGGCCAGCTTTTACACCTTCAAAAAGCTGTTTCCTAATGCCTACATCTTTTATAGCGAACAGCTTAACCATATCCCCCCTCCGTCGCTGCCCGATGTCACATTCAGCGATTTACACGTTGCGGGCCAACTTCTACTTGGTCAAAGCTGGCTACGAGGGTCCTACTACCGGGGCGGCAACCGGCTGCAAGGCCGCCACCTCATACCATCGCTATTGGAGAATGATGAGTCCATTCCCCCGCCCGATTCCTACGACTGGATCAATCAGACCGGACAGCTGACGTGGTCCTATTCAGCGTCGCCAGATATTCTTCTTGCCACCAAGCTCCGGGGCAGCCACTACCGGTTGAATCACAAGTACGCCGGGCTGAACCGGAGTAATGCGGTCGATATACTTTATGACAGGCTTTTCATCGACACTACCCCAGCTGAGGATGGCAATAAAATTCGGGAAGTAGGCTTGGAACATGCCGTGGAGCTCTCCCATGGGGCCGGGTCCCTGACTGCCTCATTGGAATATGTGCTCAGCGATCACCGCTTCATCGTGCGTGAAGTCTTCGAGAAAGGTATTCTTCACGAGCGTCTGTCGAGCAGCCTTGCACTCTATTTTGAGGAAATTGTAACTGCTGCGCCGGGCCTTACCGTTACCGCCGGCACGCGTATGACCTATATCCAAGCTCGCAATGAGTTTTATGCCGAGCCGCGACTCAGTGTTGAAGCTAAAGTTCGAACCGGTAAGCGCGGTACATTTGTTTCGCGGCTCGCCGGTGGCCTCTACTACCAATTCCTGAACCTGTTCGACGTGTCGACCTTGAGTCCGAGCACGCTGACCTCTTCGACACGCATTTGGCTCCCGGTTGACGAATCATTGAGCCCGCCCAAGAGCTATCATGTCGCCGCAGACTTAGGCATGAGATTCTTGGACTTCTGGACTCTACACCTGGAGGGCTACTACAAGGCTCTTCCGCACACCTTCCGCATTGACTATCCCAGGCTCTGGTCAGAGGACAAGGAATCTTCGGGTGTGGAAGTAGAAAACCTTACCGCGCAGGCCGACTTTGTCGCGTCGGCGAAAGGGTTTGCCTATGGCACGGCACTGGTTCTGGAAAGAGAGTCCAGCCGCCTACGCCTACACGCGCGCTATGAACACAACATTGCCGAGCGCGAGTATGCCTTCCGAGGGAATGAGATCCGCATGTTGCCGGCGCCGTGGAGTGAGCCGCACCGGCTGGATCTGGCTGCTGAAGCCACCGTATTCGGGGCCCTTCGATCCTCTGCCCGTTGGCGTGGCGTCTGGGGCCGCGTATGGGGTTTTCGCCAGACATACTATGACTATCTGGCTACCGACTTCCGGCAGGGCCTGAGCTTTGATGGCTTCGACTTTCACTTGCCTACCGCCAAACAGCACAGACTGACTCCGCTAAAGCAGTTGGACCTCGGTCTGGCCTACCAAGCCAACGTGCGTCAGTTGACGTTACAGATACGGGTAGACCTGCTGAATGCACTGAACAGGCGCAACCAGGCAGAATTGTTTCTGAAAGAAGTTGCAACCCCGCCGAATAGTTCGACAGAGTCAGATGCCGACTTGGAAGAAACGCCTGACCTGCTCATTGAAAACAAGGACCTGATTGGGCGTTCGTTGTCTCTCGCCGTACAGCTACGCTGGTAGCACTATGGCACGTCTGACGCGAGCCTGACCACGTGCGAACGACGCGACATCGCTACAACGCATACCTCGCTTCCCGCTGCGATATACTCGCCCTCCGTTGTCACCTCTACGCGCGTGCCGTCGAATTCGGCAATGCCTGTTGGCCTGAGCGGGGTGATGGCTCGGCCAGTTCGCCCGAGAAAGTGCTTGCGCTGCTCGTGCTCACGTATAACTGATTCGTGATCCGCACCCAGGCTGGCCGACAGGATAAACCGCTGCCAAGCGCCAGACCTCCACAGGGCCCAGAAAAAGAACACCCCAAATACGATGGAGCCGGCCAAGGCCAGTGTGCCCCCTACCAAGCCCCTCTCCAGATAGATATACCCTACTGCAAACACAACCAGCAGGAAGCCTAGAATTCCTACCACATTGAAGCCGGGTACTACATAGACCTCGATCAGGATCAGTAGAAACCCTGCGACAATAAGCAGTATGGGAATCAGCAATTCCACTCAACAGTTGGTCCAGTTACGTTACGGGCCTGACTTCAACCCGGCTGCCCCGCACATCAACCACCTTTACATTCACGCCCTGGTCAACAAACTCGCCAGCCGTTATAACGTCAATTCGGCGTTCACCCAGCTCCATGGCTCCCGAAGGCCGTAGCGGCGTGAGCGTTACCCCTGTCTGGCCAAGAAACTCGGTATGGGTCTCGGCAGATGTGAAACCTGCAGCGCTCGTGAGTTCTGGAGTCAGCACCAATGTGCTGAACCTTTCGGCCTTGGGAAGAAAGCGCCCAACAGTCATGGCCAATACTACTAGCATCGCCAAGGTCACTGCCAGAGTTCCAATGGCGGGCGCGAAGCGCATCAGAGGCGGGAATGCCAACCCTACATTGCCTACCAGCGATGCCACCAGGGCAAGTATGGTAAGAACAATTCCAGAGATGCCGGCGATGCCAAAGCCGGGCAGCACAAAGAGCTCTACGAGAATGAGTGTAATCCCAATGACAAATACCACTATCTCCCAGACTTGAACGAGGCCCAAGAGATAGAGCGGCGAAAAGAATAGCAGCGCACCTACCAATGCGATTAGCCCGGCAAAGCCAACTCCTGGCGTCTGCAACTCAAAATACAGCCCCCCCAGCATCATGAGCATCAGGACTGACTGAAGCACGGGTGACCCCAGAAAACGAAGGATGCGTTCCGCGGAAGTCTCGCGGTGCTCTACCACCGGCGCGCTTGCCTTGCCAAATGCACTAAAAACCGCTGCCGGGTCCTCAAGAATCTCGTCTGCGACACCGAGGCGCAAGGCCTCCTGGGAAGACAGCGTGAGGACCTGCCCCTTCTCCGAAACGCCGGCCACCTCGAGCTCTGGATCGACCATGGACTCCGCGATCTTTGGATCGCGGCCATTGGCCTCTGCCGTAGCGCGCATCAGGCCCCGCATATAGCTTTGGTACTTGTCGGGCGCGGCATCGCCGCCGACGCCTTCCACCACCGTAGCGGCCCCGATGGACGCACCTGGCACCATGATGATGCGGTCTGCTGCGTACGATATCAGCGCACCCGCGGAGGCCGCATTCTTGTCAATGAAGGCGACCGTAGGCATCTGTGCATCAAGAAGTTCCTTGCGAATCTTGTCGGCCGCATCCACCAGTCCACCGAAGGTATCAATGTGAAAAAGCACAAGCGCAGCTTCGCTCTCTCCTGCATCCTTCACAGCGCGCTGGATGTACTTTGCGAGTCCGTTGTCAATCATGCCTTCTACAGGCACGACGAATACCGGGCCACTGTTCAGCCCACCCTCAAAGGAAAGCGGCTTCGGGTTCCGCAACTGTGCCTGCGCTACGTGCGCTAAGAGCAGTGTCAAAAACAGTGCTTGATAAAACGCGGTCCGACCCATAGTTGTCAATATCAGAACTCGATAGTCTTTACGCAAATTTAACCCGCATTGATTCAGCGAATTATATGCTAGATCAGCTTCAGGATCCTGGCGGCCATCACGAGCACGGCAATTATAAGGATCACGCGCACAGCCTTCTCACCCTTGCGAATAGCCGTGCGAGCTGCCAGCCAGGCTCCCGTTGCATTTCCTGCCGCGAGTCCCAAACCCAGAATCCAATTCACATGGCCTGTAATGCTGAAAATCAGAAGGGCGGGAAAGGTATACACTAACACTATCGTGACTTTGTGGATCGTGGTCTGTATTAGGTCCATTCGCAGGATATGGAAAAACGTAGCCATGATCAGAAAGCCAACGCCCAGCTGCATGAATCCGCCGTAGAATCCAATGCCAAAGAGCATTGGGTAAGCCCAGATTGAGCGGCGCTTGGAGATCTGCTCCAATACGGGCGGACGTGGGACCGCCATTGATATCACCACGCCAATCATCACTATACCGAGGATACGCTCAAACCAGGCGTCCGTAACTTGCACAGCAGCAAACGCCCCTACTACCGCGCCCGGCAGCGCCCAGAGCGCATAAGCTAGACTTTGCCGTAGGTTCGTAGCTCCTTCCGCGCCAAAGGAGACTGTAGCGGAGAGGTTTTGGATCAGAATCGCGACACGGTTGGTGCCGTTCGCCGTACCCGCATCCAAGCCAAGGAACATCAACGCGGGGAGTGTGAGCGTTGAGCCACCCCCGGCCATGACGTTGATTGCACCCGCAACACACCCAATACCAAGAAGGATAGCCAGTTGTGCAATTTCAGGCATGATGGGACCCTAGATGAACGCAGGACCACTGCTGCCTAGGGCTTCGACATTGCTACAACCATGTTCATGGCCTCATCCAACAAAGAACGGTCTTCGTCAAACCGGTACCCCTGGGAGTCCTTGTCATTCCAAGACTTGATGGATTCTAGACCGTCGGTATTTTGCTGAACCAGATGATGCACCAGTTTTCCCCGCAACAGGAGAGTATCATTCGACTCGGCTCCCTGCCGATCATAGAATTTGACCTGCGCGCGTTCACGGTAGGTCCTGCCGTCGTCCCAAGCGCTTCGCTGTTCCTCGGCAAGCATGTCCCACACAAAACTTCCCCTTATAGCATCATTCAAGAGCGGACTTATGACTGGCCGCCAGTAGTCTGACACACGCCCGAAACCGGGAATACTCGCGTTGATTGGCAGCACATACTCCGGCGCAAGGTCGTCTGGTCGCAGCACCCCGAACAACCCAGATATGATTATGCTGTTTTCCAAAAATCGGCGTTGAGCCCCAGTCGGCAGCCCTTGGAAATCCAGGGCAGAATAGAACGGACCTGCCTCATATCGCTTCCGCGCCGCCATAAGCTCGGCCGAATACACATTCTTCATCACCCTGACCGCACCTGGACTGCCAAGCACCTCGGCTACGGTATCCTCACCATCTACCTCTATCGCGCGATGAATCGTATCAATTAAGGCGCGTCGTTCCGAAATAAGCTGATGGTAAAAGTTGAAGGTGGTTTTTTCCCGATAGTCGAACACGTCGGGAGCGAACCTGTTACCATGCTTGTTCTGTAGGTCGGATGGTGGTAGAAGGATAGAGAACTTTACCATGAATGCAATCTAATTCTGGCCACGGTCCGGCACGTCCCCAAGCACCTCATCGATTTTGTCACTGATTTCCTGCGCACGTTCGTGCACTTCCGTGACCAACGCCTGGCCACTTCGACGCGCCTCATTTTCAAGGTCCTGCCCCAAGCTGTCCTCTAGGAGCTCGCGCAGTTGTTTGCGAACCCCCTCTAGATGGTAGCTAATCCGGCGCCGCAAGCGGCTGCCTTCTTCGGGCGCCAAAAGCAATCCTAAAACGAATCCAGCGCTGACTCCGATTAGCGCCCCCAAGCCAAGTACGCGCGTAACGCTACTCAAATTGTCTTGCTTCATACGAATGGTCCTCAGGTGGCACGTGCATGTGGCACGACCATGAAAAATAGTCACTACCCGAAAATCAACCGCGGCGCAGGGTCAGACCTATAGCGCAGCGCTATCGGTTCCGCTTCTTGTGGCGATTTTTACGCAGGCGTTTCTTCCGTTTGTGCGTGGCAATCTTGTGCCGTTTTCGTTTTCTGCCGCAGGGCATGGGCCGTCTTCGTATTAATGAAACGCAAAGTAGCAACACCTCGAACGTTGGTGCAACAAACAGGAGGCAAATTGGTTTCCGAATTTTGAGGGCTAAGCTTGCCGCCACGCCTGATCTGCGTGGTCAGTTTGTTTCGGCACAGGGCATTAATTTGATGCTGCATCGGTTTACCTGCAGGCATCGCAAGGAAGAGAGAATTGACCAGTCGACTTCGCCAGGAGCTTGGCTACCGCTTCATTGAGGCGGGCGGCAGATCGGAAGATGTGCCAGTGGTTTGTCTGCACGGCATTCTGGGCACAGCCGACGAATGGGCCACGTCGGTCGAGTGTCTGGCGGGGCATGGCTATCGCGTTTTGGTACCAGCAATCCCTTTCGAGACGTTCCCGCTGGGCGATTCGAGTATCAAAGGAGTGACGAACTACGTGCGGAAGTTTGTCGAGTCATTGTGTTTGGATCCGGCCGTGTTTGTTGGCAACTCACTGGGCGGCCAGATTGCCTTGCGCTACGTGCTCGACTACCCGAGATCGGTTGCAGGCCTGGTCTTAGCCGGCTCGGCCGGCATGTACGAAGTACCTCTCGGTAAGTCACTGTTCCGTCGGGGTGACCGTGATTTTATCAGAAAAAGCGCCGCGGTAACATTTTTTGACCCAGCCCATGCCAATGACACGCTGGTAGAGCGCCTCTACAACACGGCAAATAACCACAGCCATGCTCTTCGGATCCTGCACCTTGCGCGAGATTCGCAAAGGCAGGTCTTTCAAGAACGGCTGGGCGAAATCAGCGCCCCAACGTCACTGATATGGGGGCGCGATGACCGGATCACACCTCCCGACGTGGCTGAAATGTTCGTTAGCCGCATTCCAAATGCCGAGCTACACTTTATCAACGAATGCGGTCATGCACCCATGATCGAATGGCCAAGCCTTTTCAGCAGCCACATCGCTCGGTTCCTGCGCAGGGTGGCTGGAAACGGCTCCCTGCACCCTTTGTAGACCTTCGCCCACGCGGCGCTGCTCCCTGCATGAGGCCGATCACATACGTGACCTGTTTTGCGGCTGCGTTGCTGTTTTGTTCAGCATGCTCGCCGTCACTGTATCCGCTCTACCGGGACTATTCGGTCGAGCCTCATGCCGAATCTGTGGAGACGCGTATCCAAAATGCATTGGTCTCTACGGGATGGGTTCGCGTCCCGGCTGCAGCCCCTAATGTAATTGCGACCAACGAGCGTCGTGTGCGACACTGGGGCGTGTATTCCATCGAAGTCTCACTGGAGGCCATACCGATTGGCGGCGGCCACGTGCGAATTCTCGTGCATCCGTACCGCAAGTACGTCTGGGGCACGCGCAGCAAGCTTGCATTCCTCAATGGGACGATCCGCCGGTCTATTTTGCGCGACTTTGATTCGGCCATGGCTGCACAGGAACTGACTGCCGTGGGCACGGGCGCCTCACGAGACCGAGAAAAAACGCGGTAAATCATCACCCGTACCTTCTAGCGTGTATCCGAATCGGTGCGCGTGCGTATCAGTAAACTAGTTCTTTTTCATATTGGGGATGAAACGGCTTCGACGGATGGATTCGTGCAGCAGGTGGCGTGTCGAGTTCGCCTGGCATTTCTCGTAAATCAGGCCAGGAATCACAGAATTGCGAACGACTACTCGTACGCGATGGCGGCGTAAACGCCCCATCTGTCTCTTTGGGTGCCTACTCATCGGCGCTCTTGGAGGCACCACTAATGATGAGTGCCCTACCCTTCCTTCAGGCTGTAGGTTGGATAGTGGCTACCAACCAGCCTTGCCCTGCGCCCGGCCCCGGCCATTGGCACACGTGACGCAGGTAAGCTCCAAATAGATGGCCTACACACGTAGATACCTGACGTGTACGTCCTTGCGGACCCGGGTTCGATTCCCGGCATCTCCACTATGCTGGCCGCGAGTGTCCGTTCTACGGATACTTGCGGCCTTTTTTGTAATACGATGCACTGGTGCGCGCATCGGACTCCCAAGCTTTGATTCGCCTGAGAACATCCTTGAGGAGGTCCTCTCCTTCAGGCCGTCAGTTTAGCATCTCCCTGTTATGCGCCCCACAGTCCACCTTATCGGTCGCTTTCCTCCCCCGATAGACGGGCAATCATTGGCCACGGAGCGCCTTGCCCGTCTATTGGAGGCGGAATTTGATGTGAGAACGTTTGATACCGCACAAAAGAGTCAGTCTTTGACACCATCGGGGCTTACTTCACAGTTTCATGCAATACGCCACTACCTGCGTCAAAGGGCCGGCCTTCGCAAGTCACTGGCAGCGGCACCCACTTCACCGGTACTGTGGGGATCAGTTTCTCCGGGGGTGTTTGGTCACACGCGCGACATTGTTGCCACGCTTCCATGCTTCACTCCTGGTCAGAAGGTGATTGCTATAGCGCACAGAGGACACTTCGACCGCATCTTCTGCAGCGCGGTCACTGGATGGTCCGCCAAGCGGCTGGCACAACGCGTGGACAAGTTTGTCTTCTTGAGCGAGTATCTCTCATCGCAAG
Organism: Rhodothermales bacterium; assembly: GCA_965262785.1. Taxonomy (GTDB): domain Bacteria; phylum Bacteroidota; class Rhodothermia; order Rhodothermales; family Bin80. Next base: position 2,498,762 of record OZ253559.1, on the reverse strand, counting down.
TAGCGCCTTGGGTGCCAGATGCTCGCCGAACAATCATCCCCTACACCGTAGAGCCGTGCGCATCGGCCAGAGACATTGCTGTAAAGCAGAAAGGCCGGCGCGCGGCAGCCCCGCTTAAGCTGCTCTATCTCAGCAACATGATTGCTTCCAAGGGTTATTTGGATGTTCTGGACGCAATTGGTCAAGCGCAAGCTCGCGGAGTACGCGTAGCAGCCTCCTTCGCCGGGCGCTGGAATGCCGATGTAGACCGGGACAAGTTCTCATTCAAAGTACAGGCACTTGGCCTGGATCAGGTAGTCACACACCACGGCGCCATCAGAGACCGAAGCATGATCAATGCCCTCCACCGCGAAGCAGACGTGTTCCTGCTGCCTACCTACTACAGCGAAGAAGCACAGCCAATCTCAATAATAGAGGCGCTCAGCGCAGCAACACCCGTCATCGTCACGCGCCACAGCGGCATCAGGGACATGGTTCGTCAGGACAAGGAGGCACGCTTCGTTCCACCTATGTCGCCCGCACCAATCGCAGATGCTATCTCCGATTTGTCTGACGTCGGCACCTGGCAAGAGGCCTCCCGGCATGCCCGGGCCCGTTATGAGCATCAGTTCAGCCAAGATGCCGTGCGCGCGAGGTGGTTGGCGCTGCTGAATCACTACGTAGCGAAATAGATGATCCAGCCCTGCCTATTCAACTTCGCCCATTTGCCAAGCCGCAAGGATGCCAACGCGGCTTGACTTGCTACCTGCCCACGGCTAGGTTATTCTTACTAATTCGATCTGCCTCTCATTTCGACTCTCGCACACCGCGACGAAACCACTCATGGACTTAGGGGCTTGTGCGCAAGTGGCACAGCGGTGCCTAGCGACCGTGGTGGTCGGTCTTTGCTGCGCTGTTGGTGCAACGAACGCGCAAACATGGGAGCTGGTCTGGGCCGACGAATTCGATTACCAAGGCCTCCCGGACTCTGCGAGATGGGCCTACGACGTAGGCGGGGACGGATGGGGCAACAATGAAGCGCAACACTATACCGACCACCGCGAAAAGAATGCGCGCGTTGACGGTTCCAAGCTCATCATTGAGGCACACAAGGAGCCGTACGCCGGAAAGGACTACACTTCCGCCCGGTTGGTTACCAAGACCAAAGGTGATTGGACACATGGTCGCATCCAAGTGCGTGCGATGCTTCCATCGGGACGCGGCACCTGGCCCGCTATCTGGATGCTACCTACCAACTGGATTTATGGCAACGGTGGCTGGCCCGACAACGGCGAGATAGACATCATGGAGCATGTCGGGCACGATGCAGGCAAGGTCCACGGCACCATTCATACTAGCAAGTACAATCACCAAAGGAACAACGCCAAAGGCGGCAGCCAGATTATAGCTGACGCACAATCGGCATTTCACGACTACAGTATCGACTGGACCCCTGCGCGGATCGATTTCTCTATTGATGGAAGCGTCTACTTCACATATCGCAACGAGAATGAAGGCTGGACATCCTGGCCATTCAACCACCCCTTTCATCTCCTGCTAAACATCGCCATAGGGGGTAGCTGGGGCGGCGCTCAGGGCATTGATGATTCGATTTTTCCACAGCAGTTCGTCATTGACTATGTGCGGGTATTTCGCTATCTGGCCCAGCCCCAGGTCACGATATCTGCATCCACAATGCTGGCACCTGGGGACACACTGAGCATCATGGCCAATGCCTCGGATCCTGATGGCACGGTGCAACGCGTAAAGCTGCTCCAAGCCGACGGAATTCTCAGCCAGTTTGCCGCGCCACCGTACGAGTACACGGTGAAAGGAGTGCACGAAGGCTGCTACGAGCTCAGTGCCATGGCCGTAGACGATCTCGGATGGGTAGCCCATGCCGATACCATTGCCCTCTCAGTGGGCAATTCGTGCGGCAAGGCTCCCTACCTTGTCGCCCCTCATGCAGTACCCGGAAAAATCGAGGCAGAGTACTTTGATCTGGGCGGCCAGAATGTCGGATACTTCGACATCAACCAGCCCAACCATGGAGACGGCATTCGCCAAGCAGAGGGTGTAGAGGTGTACCAAACCACCGACGGCGCCGGCTATCATGTGCTTGCATCCCGTCGTGAATGGCTGTCGTACACGGCCAATGTGGCCCAGCGCGGTCTCTACACGTTTTTCGTACGGCTTTCTACCCAGGGCGCACGAGCGGCCTTTACTCTGGCGATCGATGGCCAGGACGCGGTCGTCTACGACTCTCCAATTACCCCAAACCAGTGGACTGTTGTATTTCAACCAGACGTAGAATTGCCCAAGGGCGTGCACGACCTGCGTTTGACGATTGATGTCAACAGCACCAACGTGAATTGGATACGATTCACGTTTTTGCGGCCATTGGCGGCCGACTTTGAGGGGATTCGCGCCGGGGCAATGCTTCATGCAAACTACCCCAACCCGTTTAAGAATGAGACCAGTGTAAGCTATAGCATCGAACGCCCCGGCCCGGTCAAGCTGGAAGTATTTAACATCCTGGGACAGCACGTTGCCACCCTCGTAGATCATCATCACATGCCTGGCCAATACCATGCCCGCTTTGACGGTGCCGGACTGGGAGGCGGGCTGTATTTTTTTCGTCTAACGACCGCACAGGCACTGCGGCAACGTTCGATGCTGCTTCTCCGCTAGCCCGACAAAGGCGCATAGTCGCGCCGCAGGCATTAGCAAAGGGCCGCGCTGCTTGACATCTACCGTCTTTGATTCCTAACTACCTCGTGGGCTTCTGCATGACGTATATTTTGTCTTGCGGAGGCCATAATTCAGGCGGAGTGGACAAGCACATCGCCAAGCTGACTGACCTTTAATATCTTCTGGACGCAATAGGCGCTGACGACTCTTGGTTTGGGATCGGACGTTACTATTGCCACTTCGCAGTATTCCAAGCGCCGCAGATTCGCGATAATCACCCTTTTGCCTCATGAATAACCGGATGTACGTTGCCCGTACCGCGCTCATAGTCGCGCTGGGCGGATTCCTGATGGGATTTGACGCGTCGGTGATTTCCGGCGTGGTAAAGTTTATTGAAGTCGAATTCTCCCTCTCTTCGCTGGAGCTAGGATGGGCCGTGAGTTCACTGACGCTGACGGCTACGCTGGCAATGATGGTGTCCGGCCCCCTTAGCGATGCCATTGGCCGGCGCAGTGTGCTGTACGGAGCCGCAGTGCTCTTTGCCATCTCGGCCGTTGGCTCCGCGCTGGCCCCCAGCTACACATTTCTGGTTATAGCCCGCATGATTGGCGGCTTCGGCGTAGGTGCTTCGCTCATCATTGCCCCCATGTACATCGCAGAGATTGCCCCGCCGGCCATGCGCGGGCAGATGGTGTCCTTCAACCAATTGAACATCGTCATTGGCATCTCCGTTGCTTTCTTCACCAACTACCTCATCCTGCAGCTCGGGCAGTCAGACGCCGAATGGGCACAGTCGCTTATGTTCGGCCCCTACAACTGGCGCTGGATGCTCGGCCTTGAGACGCTTCCTGCTGTGCTTTATTTCTTCTGCCTCTTTGCCGTGCCGGAAAGCCCGAGATGGCTGGTAATGAATGGCCAGAGCGAAGTCGGCCTCGCCATTATGGAAAAGGCCAGTGGAACGGAAGCCGCCCGGCGCGATCTGACAGAGGTGCTCAGGAGTCTGGAGGCAGATACCCGCAAGGAGAAAGCAAAGCTTAGCGCACTATTCGCCCCTGCCCTACGGCTTGTGCTGCTGGTCGGTGTGGTAATCGCGGTGGTACAACAAATCACAGGCATTAACGCCGTGTTCTTTTACGCACCGATGATCTTCGAGCAGTCTGGAATCGGGACCGACGCCTCGTTCATGCAAGCCATTCTGGTAGGGCTGGTTAACCTTGCGTTTACAGTAGTCGCCATCCTGCTGATAGACCGCCTCGGCCGCAAGCCCCTGCTCGTCATCGGATTGGCGGGCATAGCCATCTCAATGGCCGTATTGGCCTTCGGCTTCTGGTCTGCGTCCTATACGTTGGAGCCGGGCGCTATGGCCGCGCTTCCTGAAGAGGTAAGTGCTTTGCTGATGCCGCTGGCCGGAGAGACCTTTGCCTCAGATCTCGCATTCAAGGAGGCTGTAAGTGTTGCTGCCGGTGCAGAGATGGCACTGCAGCACCAATCAGAAATCATCACTGCCGCGATCGAGATGAATTCACTGCTGATCCTGTTCGGGATCCTGGCTTTTGTGGCGTCTTTCGCCGTGTCGGTGGGCCCAGTAATGTGGGTGCTGTTTTCAGAACTCTTCCCCAACCGGATACGAGGCCTTGCCATCTCCTTTGTAGGCCTCATTAATTCCGCCGTAAGCTGGGCAGTACAACAATTCTTTCCTTGGGAATTGGCCAACCTGGGCAACGCCCTGACCTTCTTGCTGTATGGCGTTTTCGCCGTTCTTGGACTTGTGTTTGTCATTGCCCGAGTCTCCGAAACCAAGGGCAAGTCGCTGGAAGAGCTTGAATCCCTGCTCATGCGCAACGACCCCGCAACCGCATAAGACTCATGAACTATCTCAGGAATTGGCCTGCAGCTGCGCTACTTCTTTTTGTAGCCTGCAGTGTGGAGCCAGGACCAGCTAAAGTTGAGGTCCGGCAGGACAATGGCGCCTACCGTCTCTACGTGGATGGGAAGCCGTTTTACATCCATGGCGCCGGCCTGGAGTTCGGCGACGTCGAACGGCTGGCGCTGCACGGCGGAAATTCCTTCCGCACCTGGCGTACGGACAACGGCCAGTCTACAGGAATGGAAGTACTTGAACGTGCACATCAAAATGGCGTCTATGTGACCATGGGAATCGACATTGCCCGGGAACGCGAAGGCCAGGGGCGAGGAGTGTTCGGGTTCGACTACGATGACCCCGTAGCCGTTGCCGCGCAGCTTGAGGCTGTCCGCGAAGAGGTAGTGACGTACAAAGACCACCCGGCCCTGCTCGCGTGGGGCATTGGAAATGAACTCAATCTAGGATCTGTCAACCCGGCAGTCTGGGACGCTGTTAACGGCATTTCGGAAATGATTCATGAAGTTGACCCGAACCACCCCACGACCACGATGCTGGCTGGCATATACCCGGAACTTGTACGCGACATCAAGGAGCGCGCACCCAACCTCGACCTGCTAAGCATCCAAAGCTATGGGGCCATCGTCAACCTTCCTCAAGACCTCAAAACCGCTGGCTGGGATGGCCCGTACATGGTCACAGAATGGGGTGCAACCGGACATTGGGAAGTTGCGACAACCCCTTGGGGTGCGCCGATTGAGAACAATAGCTCTGTCAAAGCCGACTTCTACCGCGAGCGGTACGAGATTGCCATAGCTTCAGATGAGACACAGTGCCTTGGATCGTACGTGTTTCTTTGGGGACAAAAGCAGGAGCGGACGCCAACGTGGTACGGCATATTTTTGGAGTCTGGGGAAAAAACTGAACCTGTCGATGTGATGCACCACATCTGGACCGGATCGCTCCCAGCCAACCGCGCTCCGCGACTGAAGGGCATGACGCTTGATGGCCGAGCGGCCACAGACAGCGTGCGGCTCAAGCCGGATATGCCGTATGCAGCACAGGTCTCAGCCGCTGACCCTGAGGGGGATTCACTGTCGTACAACTGGGAGATCAAGCGCGAAAGCACAAGCCTCGGGCACGGCGGTGACGACGAGCAGGTCCCCGAGAACCTTGCGGGCCTGGTTCAAATACCTGTCGGCGCAGAAATCAGCTTCGCCGCTCCCAGTCAGCCCGGTGCCTACCGCATTTTTGTCTATATCCGCGACGGGCAAGGCAGCGCGGGGCATGCCAACATACCATTCTACGTAGGAGAGTAGCCCGTGGCGGTCCTAGGCAACGACTCTGTTGAGGCGATGCAGAGTTCAGCATCGGGGGAATTGGTTACCCTCGCGGGCGAGACGTGGTGTGTGATTCGCGACTACGATGCGCTGCGGCCGTTTCTTATTTCGATAGTAAGCGACTCGGACCACTGGATGTTTGTGTCCAGTAGCGGAGGCCTTACTGCGGGCCGAAGAAATGCAGAGCACGCACTGTTCCCATACGTGACCGATGACAAGGTTCACGACGCCCACCACCATACTGGCCCACTAACCATCCTGCACACGCCGCAGCTTTGGGAGCCGTTTTCGGACTGCTTTTTGGGCCCCTTTGAAATGGGAACTATATCGATAATTGTACCAAATAATTAGTCAAGATCGTGTGAAGTCCGCAATTCTAATGGTACAATTCAGTATCTTATGGCAGACGCAGACGCAGACGCAACCTTGCCATGAAGAACTACATCAGCCTGTCCAGCTTCTTTCAGCGGTTCCCCGATGAAGCCACGTGCCGCAAGTACATAGCCCGCCAACGGTGGGGCACCGAACCGGCCTGCCCGCGTTGCGGCAGCATGAAGGTATGGCGGATCAATGACGGCATGGGCTTCAAATGCGGTGACTGCCCAACGGGTAAGCAGCGGTTCAGCGTCCGAACGGGGACGATCATGGAGAAGTCCAGAGTACCGCTGCAAAAGTGGTTGCTTGCCATGTACATCATGACGACGGCCCGCAAAGGCATCTCCAGCATTCAGTTGGCGAAGGAACTCGGAGTTACGCAGAAAACAGCGTGGTTTCTGGAGCACCGTATCCGGTTAGCCTGCAACGATGGCCGCGTCCTGTTGGACGTAGGGTCGGCGGGAGGCGCACCTGCCTTAGGATCCGGTGGCCATTCCGTCGCTTTCGCTCCGGGCCTCAGTCCGGCTTCCATCACCGTGTTTCCTCCCGCCGCCCACCGAACCGGGCGTACGGTTTTCCCGTACCCGGCTCTCCAGGCGGATCATGCCACTCGCACTCGGACCGCTTCTCCTGCCGCATAGGACTTCCACTACGCAAGGAGCGACACGCTCCTTACAGCCACCCTATACCGCGGATAACGCGTTGACAGGCCTGTTTACGCCCTGACAACCCCGTACGCCAGCATCGCATAGAATGCGACTGGCCTACGGGTCCTTCACTTACGCATGTGGTGTCGCTGGATTCACCGACCCTGATCGGATGGTAGGCTATGCCATTATTTCCGGGGCCTTTCACCCTTTGAACACCGCTCCGCACCTGCGGCCCCTTCCCTCGACGGGCATTACCCCGCGTCTTCAGTAATACGGGCCACTCCGCCACCCTATCAGCCTGGCCTGGCTCAAAGAGCTTCCAGTTGGTGCGTGCCACACCACCAATAGGGCTTCCCGTGTTGCAACTCTCCTGATCTTCCATGCGTGCCAGCGCCAATACCCCGGCGAGTCGGTCTCGGTGCCTTTGTCGCTCGCTTCCCGAGCCGCAGCGGTCTTCCCCATATCACCGGAAGGTCGACACTCGCATCACCCGTTTCGGGGCCTGCTCAGCGTTCACTCACGTTCCGGCCCGCATGGTCGCTAAGCTACTCACGTAGCCCGTTAACCACAGTGCTTCATACTATGTTGTTACCTCCATAATACGCTGTAGCCGCTACCAACTGGAGCGACAGATGTTGGGCGGGATTCGCACCCGCCACAGGAAAGCGCCTTTTCACGGCGCACGGTGAAGTGGAGATAGACGAGGTGTACATCGGCGGCAAAGAGAAGAACAAGCACAGAAGCAAGCGGCTGAACGCAGGGCGCGGAGCCGTAGGCAAGGCGGCCGTACTAGGCATGAAAGCACGGAGCGGGCAGGTAGTGGCAATGCCGGTAGCAAAGACCGATAAGGCCACGTTACAAGGCGCGGTGATCGACAACGTGAAGGCTGGCTCAACCCTCTATACAGACGAGTATACGGCCTACACGGGCCTTGACAGAGCCTTTGAGCATGAGACCGTCAAACACAGCGCAGGCGAGTACGTCAACGGTAGAGCCAGCACAAACGGCATCGAATCGTTCTGGGCGCTATTGAAGCGCGGCTATTACGGTACGCATCACTGGTGGAGCTTTAAGCACCTGCACCGCTACGTAGATGAGTACGTGTACCGGCACAATACGCGTACCGCCACTGGCTTACCTGCACTGGCTGGCGTGATACGGGCTAGCGAAGGCAAACGACTGACCTACGCAGGACTAATTGCGTAGCGTAGCCTCGTGAGCGTTTTGTGAAGGATTAGACTTTTCCTATCCTTATGTGTATATATGGGTAGTGCTATGCACACACCCGACCACCCCAAAACCCCGATACCATGCGTCCCAGAATCATAGAACCGCTACCCATACCCTTCGAGGAAGCCGTACGCAGGGTGGCACCGAAGGTCAAAAAACGGAAAGCGGCGACGAAAACCACTTCACGCACCAGGCGGCAGCCGTCGTCTGTTCAGCCATCGATGCGGGCCGGAGGCTCCTAGGAGCCCTACCCACGTGTCCGCCAACTGGAAGCCCAAGACGATCTGGACCGATTCCCGAAATTATCGGGCTGATGTCCGTTGATGGATCGGTCTTTGTGTCGGAGTTGTGTATGTTTGTATCCACAATCCCCTTGCTTGGCTAATTCCTGATGTAGTGGAAATCCTGAATACATGGATGCCGAAGCATCCAGGCCCTGTATTACCCGCATCCCTGGCTGTGCCAGATCCTACGTGTGCTGGTCTTTACAGGTGCGTGGTTGTTGATCCGCCTTGGGATCAGGGCAAGACCGGATTGCGCGCTGTACGTCCCAACCAAGGCACGGAGCTCCCGTATCCCACTATGAGATATGAGGAGATCGCCAATGTGCCGATCGACCAGTGGGCCGCACCCGAATCATTTCTGTGGTTGTGGGCCACAAACAGTCGTTCGCGATCCAGCGGTAGGCCTATCTTGATGCAGGCGTTTGACCTTATGGAGCACTGGGGCTTCCGGTATTACACTACCTTGACGTGGGACAAGTCCACTGGCCCCTGTCCGTTTGGCCCCTACCAGATCACGACCGAGCACTGCCTGTTCGGGTACCGGGGCAAGTGCCGTTTTCCTAAAGCATCGTTGGGCAAAATGAAAACGGCGTTTTCCGCCGCCGTTAGCTGCCACAGTGAGAAACCCTCATATCTCTACCAACACATCGAGCAATACTTTGCCAACCCCCGCCTGGATGTCTTCGCACGCCGGCCGCACTCCGGTTTCGACGCCTGGGGCAATGAGGTCAAAGGCTAGAAACGCTAACGGCCTCAACGGCTCTGACTGGCTCAAGAACTCCTTCAGCATTTGGCGCGATCTGAAGCGCGACACGGACATCAATGGTGCCCACCCCGCCACCTTTCCCGTATCTTTGGCAGCCCGCTTGATTGACTGTTTTGCAGCCGATCCCAAAGGGACTGTGTTGGACCCGTTCGCGGGTTCGGGGTCCACACTTCTTGCTGCATTACGGGCTGGGATGCCAACTATAGGCTTCGACATCAATCCCGCCTACCGAACACTGTTCAAAGGTCGCTTCACACTGTTTGAGTCTACTGATATTGAGTGGCGTTACGAGATCGCCGATGCCCGAACTTTGACAAACGTGTTACCTCCCAACTCTGTGGAGATCGCCATCACGTCGCCCCCTTATTGGGACATCCTGAACCGTAAGCGAAGTGCGGACCGGAAGGATGCCGTCGCCTATTCCAAGCAGAATTGTGATTTAGGCAATATCGAGGACTACGCTACCTTCCTGGACGCGCTAAATGATGTGGTAAGGCAAGTAGAAATCGTGCTAAGGCCCGGTGGCTATTTCATCATCAACGTAATGGACATCCGAAAGGGGCCTGTCTTCTACCCGCTTCACCACGACGTGTCGGAGTCCGTTAACAAGCACATGGTACTGAACGACATCATTATATGGGACCGACAAGCTGAGTACAACTCCATGCGCCCGCTCGGATATCCCTATAAGTTCATCATCAACAAGGTTCACGAATATCTACTCATATTCAGGAAACAATAATGACAAGGCCCGAAAGTTGGACGCTGGATGAATTGGCTGAAGCACTCGGCTATCTTGCTAACCCCAAGACTGAAGTGAAAATCGAAATCCAAGTGCCACCGGGCAAGCGAAGCACATTCGAGCACGAGTATCTAGTCAAAACTGGACAGACTGCCCCGAGCCCAGGCATATGCGGGTACTCGGTGTTGAGCGATTCCTCAGACAAGTACGGGCGCCAGTACCGAATCATCCTGAAACCTGTTGGTACACCGCCACACCATCTGCAAGATATCCTCAGGATGGGAGCCGGAGGCAACAAGCGGATCAGCTCGGTACATTTGGTTGAGACCATGTTAGAACGCGGATTCCTGCTGGGGTCAGTTCAGCTGGACCGCGTTTCGGGGATGAGAAGATCACACGAAGAAATAGCTTTCGATCGTGGCTTCCAGTTGGCAGAGACATGAACAAGAACTTCGCCCCAACGCCGCATGAAGCGCATCCCGTCATACCATGCCTACACACGCTATCGCTGCGGAGGGCCGCATAGATAGAAGTAACAGAGCTGCCCATTTGGTACAATTAACGATATAAATCCCTTTGAAATCCAGCGTACTCTCTATAAGCACGCGCTGGGCCATCAGATATGTTTTGAAGAAGTCAACCACGACCTTGGCCTCCGTTTCTCTTATTCGTGGCAGACGAGTGAGTGCTTTGGCTTTGTGAGGAAGGTTCGACTGACTAACGAGGGAAAACGGACACGAACTGCGCGTGTGTTAGACGGACTGCGCAACGTCCTCCCGCATGGCACGTCGCTAAAGCTTCAATCCGAGCGGAGCACGCTCCTGGATGCATACAAGCGCAATGAATTCATCGGGCGTGTTGGCATGTATTCGCTTAGCTCCCATGTCGTGGACCGCCCGGAGCCAGCCGAGTCGTTGCAGTGCACCACGGTCTGGTCCGTAGGCCCGGAAGACTGCACCCGCCTGCTTTGTGAACGACAGGTACGCGCATTCCGACGCGGGCGGTCAGTGTGCGCAGAGCACGATGTCCGTGCAGAACGCGGGGCCTACTTGGTTGCATTCGATATTACCCTTGCGCCAGGGGAAGAGGTGTGTTGGACTTTCGCAGCAGAACTTGACCAGGGCTTTGCAGAGGTGGCAGCCCTGTCTTACCGCTTAGATGGTGCCCCGAGCAAGCTCTTGCGTGAGGTAGCGCATTCGGTGGCACGTGGCACGCAGAACTTACAGCGCGTCATCGGGCTTTCTGACGGCTTCCAGTGTTCGGATATGCCTCAGATCAATGTGCGGCACACGGCAAATACGCTATTCAACGTAATGCGTGGGGGCACGTGCCTGGACCAGTACCACATCACGCGTGCCGACGTGGTACAATTCGTACGCACACGTAACAAGGCATTGGCGACATCAATCGAAGAGATCATTCCGACGCAACTTACCCTTGACACGCTCCATGAGGCTACCCGCCACGAAGTTGAGCTGAGAAGGCTGTGTCTGGAATACTTACCCCTGACGTTTAGTCGGCGCCATGGGGACCCTAGCCGGCCGTGGAACAGGTTCAACATAAATGTCCGCAATGCTGACGGATCCAAACGTCTGGATTTTGAGGGAAACTGGCGTGACATTTTTCAGAACTGGGAGGCGCTTGCGCTTTCTTATCCCGCCCTCGTCACCGGCATGATTTGCACCTTTGTCAATGCCTCAACTGCAGACGGCTACAACCCGTACCGGATCACGCGAAATGGTATTGACTGGGAGGTGCCCGATCCTCAGGATCCCTGGGCGCATATAGGATATTGGGGTGACCACCAGACAGTGTACCTGCTGCGGTTACTCCTGATAGCTCAGTCCCATTTCCCTGAATTGCTGCCTGCGCTTCTGCATGAACATGCCTTTGCGTATGCCAACGTGCCGTACCGCATTAAGCCATACGGAGCTGTAGTCGCTGATCCACACAACACGATTACTTTCGATGCGGCGTTGGCCGCACGTATCGGGACCCGCGTCCGCAAAGTTGGTACGGATGGCAAGCTTGTTTGGAATGATGCGGACCAAGTCCATTTGGTCACGTTGGCGGAAAAGCTCTTGGTTTCCCTCTGCACGCGCCTTTCCAACTTCGTGCCCGGCGTCGGCATATGGATGAACACGCAGCGCCCGGAGTGGAATGATGCGAACAACGCGCTGGTGGGATGGGGCATCTCGGTGGTCACGCTTTGCTACTTGCGCCCGCTGCTTGCCTTCTGCGCTGATCTGTTCGAAATGCGAGAAACCACTGCGGTTGCTATGTCCACAGGGGTGGCCACCTGGCTGGAAGCAGTGTCGCTTGCCCTGTCGTCCGGGCTCGCACCTCGTCCGCTGATGGACGCACTGGGGAAGGCTGGAAGCGACTATCGTCAAAACTATTATATGCAGGGCTTCACCGGTGAGGTGCGTGAAGTGGCGCTGAAGGACCTTCGCGTGTTTTTTGCCTCCGCGTTGAGGCACGTAGACGCTGCCATTGCTTCGAATCGACGAGCGGACGGCCTCTATCATGCCTACAACCTCTTGTCACCGGTAGGCACTGATACATTCGCGATTGACCGGCTGTCTCTTATGCTTGAAGGCCAGGTCGCAGCGCTGAGTTCGGGCAACGTGAGCGTCCTTGAAGCCATACGTGTTTTGCAAGTCCTGCGCAAGAGCGCTCTCTGGCGCGAGGATCAGCGCAGCTATCTCCTCTACCCCGACCGCCCCCTTCCTGCGTTTACGGACAAGTGCACGATTCCGCAGTCCCTAGTTGAACGCTCCCCTCTGCTCTTGCATCTGATTGAAGCCGGCGATTTTAGCATCGCGGGAAAGACGCCAACCGGGGTATACTACTTCAATGCGTCGTTCAGGAACCGGGACAGCGTAGCGGCAGCGTTGGATGCACTTGCGAGCGCCGGCTATCGCGATGACGTTATTCGGGAACGGCAGACTATCCTAGGCATTTTTGAATCGGTATTCAGCCATAAGACCTTCACCGGCCGCTCCGGGACTTTTTTCAAATACGAAGGTCTGGGAAGCATTTACTGGCACATGGTCTCCAAGCTGCTGCTTAGCGTGCAGGAGGTCTATTACAGGGGATTAGATCAGCATGAAAACGCAGGGACGCTGGCGGAGCTCGCTGCCGTGTACTACGAGTTGCGGGCAGGCATCGGGGACCACAAGACTCCCGCGGAGTACGGCGCTTTCCCAACCGATCCTTACTCCCATACACCAGCGCATGCTGGCGCACAGCAGCCGGGAATGACCGGTCAAGTCAAGGAGGACATCATCGGGCGTTGGAATGAGCTCGGCGTCCGGGTGAAGCGCGGCTGCGTCACCTTCAGCGGCGCCCTCATTCGACGCAGTGAGTTTCTTCGCGTGTCGACGCCCTTTTCGTACTATACTGTACAAGGAGAACGCGCGACCGAGATGCTCCCCGCAAACACCCTAGGCTTCACGTACATCCAGGTGCCGATAGTCTACCATGCGGCAGCGCACCCCGCATTACGAATACAGTATGCTTCGGGTGAAGAAAAACAGCAAGCTACGCTAGCACTTTCCGCCGCAGACAGCTGCTCTGTGTTTGATCGCACCGGGAATATCTCGAAAATTGAAGTATTCCTCGCCCCCGAATGTATGTGAGTCCATCCAGGCTGCTGATACTGCTCGCGTTGTTGCCCGCCTGCACGCACCAGCAGCAATGGGAGCTTGCGTGGTCTGATGAATTTGAGCATGCGGGTCTTCCAGACACAACGGTCTGGACCTATGCCGTAGGTGGTCATGGCTGGGGTAATCAAGAGCTTCAATATTACACCGATGCCCGCCCCCAGAATGCGTTTGTTCGCGACGGTCGGTTGCACCTTACTGCTCACCACGAGACGTACGGCAGCCATTCATTTACTTCCGCACGCATCATATCGCGCGGCAAGAAGGATTTTCAGTATGGCCGTGTTGAGGTAAGCGCACACCTGCCAGAAGCACGCGGCACATGGCCGGCGATTTGGCTCATGCCCTCCGACTGGACATTTGAGCAAGGAGGATGGCCGGACGTTGGGGAAATCGACATCATGGAACATGTCGGCCACAACCCCGGCGTGGTTCATTCGTCCGCGCACTCCAAGCGCTACCAGTGGCAAACCGATACGCAGAAAACTGACTCTGTGATGGTGGCTGATGCGACATCGGCGTTTCACACGTACGTGCTTGAGTGGTCGCCCAAGATCCTACAGACCTATGTAGACGAAGTACCTGTCTTGACCTATCGAAATGAAAACACGGGTGCTGACGCGTGGCCTTATGATAAACCCTTCTACCTGATACTGAACATCGCCATTGGAGGTGCATGGGGCGGCATGGTAGACACGGCCGCGTTCCCACAGACGATGGAGATCGAATTCGTACGCGTCTATCGGTCTGCAAACCGGTAAACCCCGCGCAGCGTGGATCCGAGCTGATCCCCGTTGCAGCTCGCGCGCTAAACGCATTTCCAAGAGCAGCGTGCGCAAGAGGCCGTTTTGCCTTTCTGCGCACGGCGCGCCCCAGCGTACGCCGTTACTTGTCGTGGCGCAGCGACGTGTACTCATGAGTGGGGCCCTCCATGACCTGCGCACCTCAGCGCATGCTGTTGGGCCAGGAATCTGAACGCGTGTGTACGCTCCAGCGGCGGCACCTCGGTATCGGCAATAATGCCGGCCAGCTGTCTGACACTGCCATCTCCCCATGCATTTGCCAACCACTGGCCCTACCGCGCCACAGGTTGGTGATTACGATCTGCGTTTACATCATCCCGCCACTCGCTATGCACCGCTTCACTGCGCTGTTTCCGTCGCTGATCACGCTATCCGCTGCCCATGCGCTAGCTCAGGCTGGCCCGCCACTTGATAATGACTTCATCATTTTCCGCAACGGCACCCATATCAGCATTCCCCACGTCGATGGTACCAAGGAAGCGCACCCGGATCTTTTGGGTGAATTCTCCATCCGCTACAGCTACAGCGACTGGTCGTATCAATCTTTTGGCTGGAAGGCCGATGTGGGCGTAGACCTGACCGGCAACCAGAGAAGTGCCGACATTCTTCACCTAAAGCTGAAGGTGGATCCGGCCAACGCAGGCAAGGACAACACTTTTATCATGCTCGAGGATAAGACCGATGGTCAATCCGGCGACTTGCCGATGCGACTGGTGTGGCGGGTGCCCGAAAGCATGAAGGACGGCAATTGGCATGTGCTCGACATTCCACTTCCACCGGAAAGGTGTGCGGTCCTGGCCAGCTTGCGCGGAACCTTAGGCCTGGGAGACTACTGGTGGTATGGCGGAAGCTGGACAACCGCCACGCAGCGCGTCGGCGGCTATGACGACCTGTGCGGCAACACCACGGTGAATCCCCAATACTGGAAGGAATTCGAGTGGACAAACGTGAAGTCTCTGGGCGCCTTCTGGGATCACGATTCGGGGGCCGGCAGCATCTGGTTTGACGATGTCTACGTTGGCGCAACCGGGTTGGACCTGATCATTGCAGACATCGCACCTGCCGCTGTCTACAACGTACAGGTAGACGCAAACGACGAGGGAAACCGGATTGTCTGGGATTCATATGCCGTCTTAACAGCCTACAAAATCTACGGCAGCAGCAACTCTTTCACGAATGTTACGGCAGACGGCGTATTCCAGATAGCAACGTTCTCGCACGCTTTTGGTGGCGGTATCCTCATGCATTATCTGCAATTCCTCCATCCCAACTACGCACCCGATGGATCTAACCCGCTAGTGTACAAACCCTACTACGCCATTACATCCATAAGCCAGTACGGTGTAGAGAACAAGGACATCACCAACAGCCTGGTGAATGCCCTAAACACCGAGTTGCAAACCGGGCCGCTAATCCTGGAGCTTACCGATGCAGAGGCTGACGAGCTACTAACGGGCATCACTACCGGCAACGTCTCGGGCATCGCGTTCCACAGCGACTGGCTTCCCTTTGAGCTGCCCAGGCGGCGCTCCAACTTAAAGATGGCGGATGCCCAAGGGCCGCCAGATGACGACGACCTCTCCGGCAGCTTCTGGCTGGGATACACACGGCTGAATGAGCTTTGGATATACGCTGAAGTAAAGGATGAAGAAGTCGTCCTCCCGAGCACGGGAGTCGCCGATCCGTGGAACTACGACACCATCGAGATTGGTTGGGCCAACTACGATGTGAGGGACGATGGAGGGGACGTGATTTTCGGCACCCCACATCACGACATGCAGCGAGGCGCGCATGCGGACTACCACTTCCGTATCGGGGGCCGCGATGGGGGCGCCTCTGCATTTGCCGAGGTAGTAACGCCTAGTGTTGGAGAGGTTGGTGGCGCTGTATACAGCCCATGGATGGATGCAAACGGCGCTCAGGTGGGCTACAAAATCCTTGCGTTCATGCCGCTGGATGCCATTCAGCTAGCCAACACGGGTGACGCGCTTGTGGACCCTCCGAAGTCAGGTGAAGACCCGCGAATTATGGCCGCTGTCATAGCCCTAAATGACCGTGATGCCGGCTTCAGGCAGTCCCAGATACACAGCTCGCTCAAGTACAACGCCAACGGGCAGTGGTGGAATACCCCCGCTCAGTGGGAAACCGTGGCGATGTCTCCCCGGGATCAGCATCCGATTGCCACAGAGTCAGAGCTGCCCACCGGGTTTTCGCTGTTGCAAAACTACCCCAACCCATTCAACCCGCAAACGTCTATCACTTTTACGCTTGCATCGCCAGAGCGCGTGACACTTGCGGTCCACGACGCGCTTGGCAGGGCGGTGGCCACGCTGCTAAGCGGGCAGCGGTTGATAGCGGGCAGCCACACTGTACCGTTCCACGCAGGCAGCCTTGCATCCGGCGTGTATGTCTACCGCCTAAAAGCAGGCACAACCTTTAGCCAGTCCATGCGCATGACGCTACTGAAGTAGCTTTAACTTGGTGAATG
The DNA here is from genome assembly GCA_965262785.1 of Rhodothermales bacterium. Classification (GTDB taxonomy): domain Bacteria; phylum Bacteroidota; class Rhodothermia; order Rhodothermales; family Bin80. The sequence continues at coordinate 2,481,888 of OZ253559.1, read as the reverse complement.
CCTGCCTTTTGGATTTTTTAAGAGAACCTTGTCCTGATTGAAACATTCGGGCTGAGACGCGTGTGCCGGAGTGGCCGAAGGGGGCTATTGTGTAAATTGCGCAAATTCGAGTAAGTAAATCGGATACCTAATCATTCGCTGCCTTCAGGCGTATTGGTTCCGAAAGTGCCCCTCTCACTTACTCTACCGCCACACATGAAACTCGTTACTCTTTTCGCGGTGCTTTTAGCAGCACCTACCACACTCTCCTTCGCCCAAGCCGGCCCGCCGCTTGGAAGCGATTTTATATTTTTCCGCAACGGCACCAACACGTCGATACCAAACGTCGCCGGAAATTTGGATGAAGATCCGAACGCGCCCGGGGAATTCTCGATTCGCTACGACTATGGTGACTACTCCTACCAGTCGTTTGGCTGGGACGCCGGCGTGGGCGTTGACATGACTGGCAACCATACCAATAACGACATCCTGCACCTTAGGCTAAGGGTAGATCCAACCAACGCGAACAAGGAAAACACCTTCGTCATGTTCGAGGACAAGACCAACGGCACGCCCGACGACCTGCCAAATCGGCTGGTATGGCGAGTGCCGGAAAGCATGAAGGATGGCAACTGGCACACGCTTGAAATTCCGCTCCCGCCACAGCAATGCGCGGACTTGGCGAGTGCGCGTGGCACGCTGGGGTTGGCAGACAACTGGTGGTACGGCGGGAGCTGGGACAACCCCAACCAGCGGCGCGTCGGCGACTACGACGACCTTTGTGGCAATACCACGAACAATGCCATGTACTGGAAGGAATTCGAGTGGACGAACGTGAAATCCCTAGGGGCATTCTGGGATCACAATTCTGGAGGTGGCCAAATTTGGTTCGACGACGTCTATGTTGGTCAGGCGGGACTGGACCTGACGGTGGCAGACGCCCCGCCGCAAGCCGTGACGGGCGTTGCGTTCGATACGCTGGCAACGGGAAACAAGATCTCCTGGACCCATGACCCGCAGTCTCAGATCGGCGCCTACAAGGTCTACGGCAGTGCTTTGACCGAGATTAATGATCTCGCCATCACGCACGGTTTTGCATTTCTGGTGGGGCAGGTCAATGCGTCCGCGAGTGAATTCAGCGTGACACACTACGTTCACTGGCCACACCCAGGACTCGCCGCACTGGCGACGCTAGGCGGCCTGGAAGCTACGCTCCCGATCCACTATGGCGTCACGTCTGTGAGCCAGTTTGGAATCGAGAATACCGATGTTTCGCAGAGCAGCGAATCGGTTGCGAACAGGCGGTTGGCCGTTGGCCCAACAATTAGTGAACTCACCGATGCCGAAGCGGCTGTCCTCTTTAGCGACTTGGTCTCTGACAATGCATCGGGCGCCGGCTTTGATGATGACTGGCTGCCATTCTATATCAATCAGAATCGATTCAAGATTGCAGACGCACCGACGACGCCTGATGATGACAACGACCTGTCGGGAACGTTCTACTTGGGCTTCACGAAGGATAATGAGCTGTACGTCTATGCTGAGGTTCTCGATGATGAGGTGCAGCTGCCGCCATCCGAGGATCCGGGCGCGGCCCCCTGGGAGTACGATGTCATAGAGATGGGATGGGCCAACTACGATGTGCTGGATCCCATATTTGGAACAACGCATCAGACCATGCAGCGAGGCATGGAAGCGGACTATCAGTTTCGTATCGGGGGCAAGGGAGATGGCTCTCAGGCCTTTGTCTGGGTTGATCCAGGTGTAGGCGGAATTCCTGCCGAGAGCGCAGCCACGTATGATGTGCTCAATGATGCCTCAGGAAACGCGATTGGGTACAAAATCCTGGCGCTGATTCCGCTGGATGGCATACAGAACCCCGCCACGGGCGACCTTGTGATGCCTGCGCCGGTGGACACACTAAACGTGCCGAGAGCCATCAACATCGTTCTGAATGACCGGGACGGCGGCGTCCGGCAGTCTCAAATTCAGTGGACCCTCAAGAATAATGCAGATGGCCAGTGGTGGAACACACCGGCCCAGTGGGAGGCCGTAGGTATGATAGGGCGCAGATCATGGCCCATCGCCACCGAAACTGAGGTGCCCACCGCGTACACGCTAGACCAGAATTACCCGAATCCATTCAACCCGCAAACGAACATCAGCTTTTCGATCCCTTCTGCGGAGCGAGTGACCTTAACCGTACACGACCTCCTCGGCAGGACCGTAGCCACAGTCCTGAGCGGTCAAACCCTAAGTTCCGGCAGCCATACAGTGCAGTTTAATGCGCAACATTTGGCCTCCGGTATCTATATCTACAGGCTTCAAGCAGGCACAGCCTTCACGCAGTCAAAGCGTATGACTCTGATAAAGTAGGTCGGAGAGGCACCGCGCCTCCAATGGCCCTCCCCAGTTTGGGGAGGGCCATTTCTGCTTCAAAAGGATCCCGCAACCAAACGAAGGGCCTTCTCCGAGCCCGCGCGCAGAGAGGCCATTAGAGAAGTGACATGCCGCGCGCCCACCGGTTGGCAACCCGCTCTTAGCACCACGCCTGTCATTCAAGACACTTGGCAGCGACCGCGCGTATATTCTCGTGCACGAAGCGCGTTGTCCAGGTGCCGGGTTGGCGATAAATACTAGCATTTCGGCTGCGCGATGGTGGTCGTACAGGACTCTAGCGCGTACTTCAGACCACTCTGATAATGATCTCCGTCTTAGTCATCGCTGACGCCCATATTGGGCGCTACCCGTCCAAGGTACCGCTAGACCCGCAAGGCTTGGCAGTCCGCGCGGTCTGGAATTCGGCAATCGATTACGCCATCGAAAACAAGGTCAACGCGGTGGTGCTGACCGGCGATATTGTCGATCAGGACAACAAATACTTTGAGGCCTACGGTGCCGTCAAGCACGGCGTTGAAAGGCTTGATAGTGCCGAAATTGACGTATTTGCAGTATCCGGCAACCACGACTACGATGTACTTCCGCGCCTGGTTGACGATACCAGCCTTGCCCGTTTTCACCTGCTTGGACGCGGCGGGACCTGGGAAACCAAGCCCCTCAGGATCGACGGTCGCGTGGCTGCCTGGTTTACGGGGTGGTCGTTTCCGTCGGCTCACTGCCATGAATCGCCACTCCTGTCGTTTCGTTGGCCAAAAAAGGAAGAGCCTACAATAGGAATCGTTCACGGCGACCTGGATTCCGCCAAAAGCAACTATGCGCCGCTGGCGCTCGGGGAGCTTCAAAAGCATCCCCTGTCAATGTGGCTGCTCGGGCATGTGCATAAGCCCCGGTACATCCTGTCCGGTGGCACCCCCGTGTTGTATCCGGGATCGATTCAGCCGCTTGACCCGGGAGAACCGGACGACCACGGCCCCTGGCTGCTGAAAATAGACGTTGCAGGGAATGTAACTGCGCGGCAAGTTCAACTTGCTTCGGTGCGCTACGCTAAGCTAGCCATCGACTTGACAGACGCGGCCAGCCTTGACGACGTAGAATCCCGTATCACTGCGCGGGTCAGCGAGGATGCTGACCGGCTGAGCCGCCGGTATGAGCGGCTGCGCCATGTAACTTATCGCCTTGTATTGACAGGTAAGTCCCATCTCCACAGTGCGCTGGCCACGCGCGCCTGGAGCAGCTTGGGTGACCTGGATTCCGTCCACGGCGACTTGCGCGCGTCTGTTAACAAGGTGTACGTAGAATCCACTCCCGCGCGCAATCTGGAGAATATTGCGCGATTCAAGGATCCACCCGCAACCGTGGCCAGCTGGATTGTGGAGTTACAGGGATTGGCCGAAAGCGGAACTGGCTCACCTGAGTGCGAAAACCTCTTGGACCGGGCGCTTGCAGCAGCTATTGAGGTTTATAGCAAGCCGAAATATCAAGGTGTTGACAAAGCGGTGGTTGACCGCGATTCGGTTGCCTCTAGACTGGTGCAGCAAGGGAATCTGCTCGTGGACACATTGATGGCTCAAAAGGAATAGTCCCTGTCGTGCAAATCGCATAGTAGGGACACGTACGGCTGCCGCAAGGAGATTCAATGCAGGAACGCTACCAAGCTCGTAGGCGCGTTCCATCATCATTCAATCCGCTTCGCTGGGGCCTGCAAAGCCAGCGAGAATTCCGCATAGGCTTCGGCTCCGGCCTGCCCCCGCCGCCTGTTGGGATGCGCAAGCAGGCAAGCAGCTATGGCATACGCTTGCGCTCAGCGGCAGCGAATTGTTCACTGATGTGATTCGCGCCGGATCCAAAGGCCACGTTACACATTCCGCAATTCCATTCACCCCCTCCCCGCGGCTGCATGGGTACAAACACACTAAGGCCTATGAAACGTCTATACCTACTTTGCGCCGCCGCTCTGACCGTGGCAGCCTGCGATTCATCCAGCGATTTCGCATCCGTTGACGTGGCGGGGCAATATGCGGGAATGATCAGTATCTCAGAATCCTTTGAGGGGCAAGTCAAGGTTACATCCGGGCCAGCCAGCATTATGGCTACCCAGTGGCGGTGCGCCATTCTTAGTTGGTAAAGGGCAGACGTAGACAGATAGTGGAGCCATTTTCCACATATATCTAATCTGCTTCTTATGTCCGGGCAACACAGCAAGTCCACACTCCATGACAGCGTCACTGGCGACGCCCTGCGTGCTCAGGGTGACTGGCGCCTGTCCCTGGTCAGGCAGTTCAGCGAGCTCATGGAGCTGCTCGCTCGTGACTGGACCGCACCGGGTCAGAGTACCAGTGGAGATGGGGCGAGCGGCCCGGCCTCGGGCGCCGACGCGCAGGTGCCGGAGGCCGACTCCGCAGCGTGCACCTGCTGTGTGAGGTGCGTGTCCACGCGGGATCGGCCGGAGGCCTCGTCTGCGCTTCCGCAGCCACTGGATGCGTCGGTGGCAGCACACCTGGAGCAGGCCTGGCAGGAGTTCGCCACGCGGCCGCTGTCCCAGCACGACTACGTGGCGTTATGGCTTGACGCCGCCTATGTGCTGGGCACACAGTATGTCTTCTGCATGGGCGCTACGATGACCGGGCGCAAACGGATCCTAAGCTTCGCGGCTTCGTCGCTGGAGGATGCCGCAGCGTTAAGTCAGATGCTGCAGCAGCTTACCAGGCGCGGGCTTTGCACCGAGCGCGGACTGCTGTGCGTGATCTCCGGGGGCAGTGGCCTCTACGAGGCGCTTGCAGCCCACTTTGGCGCCCGTGTCCAGGTGCAACGGTGTCAAGTGCAGAAGGCCCGGCGTGTGTTGAGCTATCTGCCGGAGGCTGAACGTCTGGCGGTGCGTAGCGCATTGCGGCACGCTTGGGAGGCAGCCGACTATGACACGGCCCTGCGGGCGCTGATGCGTGTGCACAGTGCCGTCTCCCGAGAGAACCACACCGCGGGGCGCTGCCTGCAGGAGGGACTCAAGCAGACGCTGACCCTGCACCGGGCGGGTGTCTTTGCCGCCTTGGGTCGCAGCCTGAAGACCACCAGCGTGATTGGCCGTGTCAGCCAACGCTTAGCCGCACACCTGAGGCCATATGGCCACTGGCTGCCACCACAGCAGCGGCAGGCGTGCATGGCCCTGGGCCTGCTCACGATGGAGACGCGCCTCTACCGCCTGGCCAACGCTTCGTACCTTGCGCGCCTTCGCAGCACCCTCTTTAGCGAACGTCTTACGTCCTCCTAAACCCTACCAGTGCACATGACGACCTCTCCCACTACGGTGAACCCTACGGACCCCTGCGGCGAGCTCCTGCGTGCCTTTGGCTCGTGCAGCATGGAGGCGAAGATCGACGCGGTGCTCAACATCGGCTCGTTTCACCAACGCATGGCCGAGCAAGCCATTCGGGACGAGGTCGCCATGCTTTGCGGACGGTATCGCAGCCGAGACAAGCCGCACCAGGGGCGCTACCAGCGTTGGGGCTCCAATCCAGGGTCCATCCGTCTGTGTGGGCAGCGAGTACCCATCAGGGTGCCACGCGTGCAGGACAAACAGACGAACCAGGCGCGCTCCCTGCAGAGCTATCGCCGACTGCACAACGCAACAGTAGATGACAAGAAGCTGACTGAGGTATTGCTCATGGGTGTCAGCCAGCGCAACTACCAGCGGGCAGCCCAGGAGTATGCAGACGCGTTTGGTCTCAGCGCGACCTCTGTGTGGCGCAGGTTTATCCAGCGCGGCCAACAGATCCTGCAAGACTTCTTTGAACACCGGCTGGACAAGCTGGACCTGGTGGGCCTGTGGATCGACGGCAAGCACTTTGCCAAATACCAGGTGGTGGTGGCCATGGGGCTGACCCTGACGGGCGAGAAGGTAGTGCTGGGGTTTGCGCAGGTGCCTTCGGAGAATACCGAGGCCATCGAGGGCCTCTTGGAAGACCTGATTGCCCGTGGCCTGCGCTTAGGCGAAGGACTGCTCTGCATGGTCGATGGGTCCAAAGGCATACACGCGGCGGTGCGCAAAGTCTTCGGCAAATATGCACTGGTACAGCGCTGCTGCTGGCATAAACAGGAGAACGTGGTGGCACATGTGAAGAAAGAGGATCAGCCACGCTACCGTAAGCGTCTTCAGTCCGCCTATCGGAAGCCGACCTACGCAGCGGCGAAGGCAGCACTAACGAACCTCCAAACGGAGTTGCAGTCCAGCGCTCCCAAAGCCGCCGCCAGTCTGGCAGAAGGCATGGAGCAGACACTGACGCTGCATCGGCTGGGCCTGGCCCAGGTGCTGGGCCGCAGCTTGCGTACGACCAACAGCATAGAGAACCTGAACAGTGCCTTCGCCCGCCTCTTCCACAACGTGACACACTGGATGCACTCGGGTCAGGTGCACCGGTGGATAGCCCTGGGAGCCATCGAATCTCTTCGTAACTTGCAAAAGATTCCCCAGGCGCAACATCTTCCGAAGCTACGAATGGCTCTACAAGCGCATATAGGCTACACTACTCATTCAAATACCACCTCCACGCTACTACGTCCGCCCCCTACCAACTAAGAATGGTGCACCACCCTACCCAGTCCCAAAACGAGGTGACGCTCAACGGGTACTTCGTGCTTGACAGCGCGAATGCCGGTTATTTTCGCTACGTTGAGTTCACGCTGCCCACGCTTGAAGGACGAATTAACAAAGACGGCATCTTTACTCCGTTCGAAGGCGGGCTTATTATGGACACAGGCTGGATTGACACCCATTGTGGCAAGGCCGAGGTTTGGTCCGACATCAGCTTCGCAGGCAAGCGAATCCTGTGGAAGGAATCAGTCCAGTGGGAGGAATCGTGCCATTACACATACGTTGAAGCCACGCTAACGCAAGGCGGCTGACCCTGCAAGAGTTTCGCAATTCTCCCCGCCGTAGGCGCATCCAAGAAGAGTGGCACATGCCTCGGCGCATATAGACTTACATTCGATGTGTCTCGCCGAGCCACGGAGGAGAGAACTACGTAGTTGACGTGCTCCAAATCGCCAGAGTAACTTGGGTAGGCCCCGAATCCGCACCTCAGACGCAGGCTGCAAACCAGTCCCTGCTGCTCAGCCTAAGGGGCTCAGCAAAGCGCAGGATGGGAGACGGCAGCAAAGAATTCTGCCAGGTGATAGCCGCAAAGTCGGGGTTGAGTGATTCATTCACGGCGTGTCAAAGCATCTCTTGACGATGTCGAATTCGGTGCCACACAGGTCCACCGGGACTAAGTAGGGGAATACTTGACTACCGGATGATCGGCTGGCGGCATTCGCTATTGCTGGCGGAGCAGCAGTTGCTGGGAATGGTACCGTAGACAGGCCAGCCACCTCCCAAGTAGAGATAGGAATCGCTTTCACCTGCATATTCCGACGATGTGGGCCACCAGATTCGCTCTGAAGTGGGCCATCAAATCCGGCGCAAGTGGGCCACCGAATCCGATGCAAGTGGGCCACCGAATCCGGCGCATGTGGGCCACCAGTGGTTGGGTGCGAAGTTAGCAACTTTATCTCTTTTTTTGTGGTGTGTTGGAGGGCCATAAGGACTTCTTCTTCCGCATAGATTCTCCGACCAGTTCGATTTTGTGCGCGTTGTGGATTAGACGATCGAGCACGGCGTCGGCCAAGGTAGGATCCTCCATGGTTTCATGCCATTGTTCCACTGGATACTGACTCGTCGCAATGGTGGATCGTGTGTCATACCGATCGTCGAGGAGCTCCAGCAGATGCCGTTGCTGCTCGGCGGAAAGGTGCCCGAGACTCCAATCATCCAACACCAGCACGTCCATTTTGGCGAGCTTGTTCAAGAGTTGCTGATAGCGTCCATCGGCGTGAGCGATCTGCAAATCCTCCATGAGTCGGGGCAGTCGGTGATACTGTGCCCGAAAGTTCTCCAGGCACGCCTTGTGTGCAAACGCGCAGGCCAAGTAGCTTTTTCCGACTCCGGTTGCGCCGGTGATGACGATGTTCTGGTGACGTCGTACCCATTGACAACTGGCCAGATGCAGCATGAGATGCTTATCGAGTCCGCGGCCCTGCCCGTAGTCGATATCCGCCACAGAGGCCTGACTCTACTTCGCCATTTTATGACTCAAACAGTATAGGTGGACACATTCTCCACATATAAGAAAAGGGTGTACTCCCGCCTGGCTGGCACTACTTTTCTAACGCCGTGCGCCTGCCTTAGTCCTGGCGCACGTAGCGTTGCCGATGCAGGCTGGGCGTGACGCCGCAGATGCGCGCTATCTGAGCCAGCTCTGCCCTTGGGCGCTCGTCCTGCACGTTGACAATCACCTGGCCCTGGGTGTCCTTTACGGTTGTCATCACCCGTTGCCAGGCGCTCAGCTTCTGGCGAAGCGTCTTCCAGCTGGTGTGGATGTCTTGCGCCTTCAATCGGGTCCGGATCAGGTGCACGGCGTGATAGGCATACACAGCTATACTGATGTGCGCTGCGATGCGTGCGTCCTTGCTGTGGTAAAGCGGCCGCATCCCCAGTTCCGACTTCAACGAGCGGAAGGTGGCCTCCACCTCGGACAGCCGCCAATACGTGGCTACAATGTGCTTAAGGTCCCATCCCGTCTGACTGGTGCGCAGCACGTAGCCCCCCAGGGCCTCATCGGCCTCTTCCCACTGCGTCTTGCGTGCAAACTTCACGGCCTTGGCGTTGGGGCCACTCCCTTCTACAACCGTCACTTCGTACTGATGAGATACGCGGGCATATCGCTCTTTTATGCGTCCGACCTGCTCTACGACCTTCTTGAGCCGCTTGGTATGGTAGGGCTTCTGCAGCCCTTCGTGCAGCGAGGTGAGGGCTGCTTCCAGTAGCGTGCGCCGGCGCTGGAGGATCTGCTCTTCCTTGTGCTTTCTGGCTTCGCTGACGGCATAGAGCAGCATCTCCTGCTTCTTTTGCTGCAACTGCCACACGCGTACGGCGTGTCCAGCCTGCGTGGTCAGCGTACTGTCGGGCTCCCGCTCTGGCGGCAGGGGCCGCTTACCCCGGTGTACGCAGATCCAGTCGTAGCCCTGTTCTGCCAGCCAGGACACGTTTGCTTCCGTAGCGATCCCTGCATCCATGACCACCGTCGGCTTCTGGCCGTCCACGCTGGCGTTCAGACGCTCGATAGCGTCCTGCAGCGTGCCGGGCTCCGAGACGTTGCCGGGCAAGATCTCGCAGGTGCGCGGGAAGCCCGCGCCATCGAGCACCAGCCCGAGCGTCACCAGCGGACAATCGGAACGCTTTTGCTTCGAACGTCCATAGGCCAGGTACTCGCCGTGCTGTCGGCCATGGTAATGGGTGTTGGTCAGGTCATAAAAAACAACGGTCTCCGGCAGGCTCAAGAGCGTCCGCTCCTTTTGGAAGAGCGCTTGCTGAATCGCCTGGTTGTGCTCCCAGAGCAGGTCCCCAATGCGATACAGCTTCGCTAACGACACTTTCCTGCCGGGGCGCAGTCCCAGCAGGTCCAGCGTCGTCGACCTGCTTTGCAACCACTGAAGCGTAGCCCGTTCGCTGTTGGGATGCAGCATGCGTGCGACCACCAGGGCTACGGCCAGACGCGCGTCGCGCTCCTTGGCGCCGGCCTGGATCAGCGTGTCTTTCAGTCCCAGATCCTCGAGCGCCTGAAGGCAGACACGCTCTGCGCCCACGCTGCGGGCATGCTCCGGGTGCTCAAGGGAGTCCATGTCCACCGTCATGACGCTGTCAGGCTCACCCTCCGGCTTCGCGTGTGCACCTATGCCGCGTGCGCGCAGCTGCGCGACAATGGCTTCGGCCGTGTGCTGCAGGTCGGGATCGAACACGAGTGTCGGCTGCCCCTGCAACAAATTCTCTATGTGAAGCACCAAGGTCCCCCACTGCTCACGGGGCGTGTCAAAGTGGACGCCCAGGTTCAGCAGGGTCGACTGGCGCACCTTCCCGCCGATGCGGTCGCTGCGTACCAGGCGGTAGCTGTGTCGCGCTTCGCCTTTCTTTGCGTGGGTCTTGGTCGCCCGTATGTACATGGTGTCTGCAGTTCAATGCCGACTCCAAGATAGTGCATGGGCGCACCTGTAGCAAGTCCCCACCAACAATCCTGGCACTACAATGGCCTTTTTCAGCCGAATACGCTAAACTTCACGCATTCTTCACCATATAGCCGAGAAATACGGCTGAAAAGGGGCTGAAAAGGGCGAAAAGTGGGCTGGGAGTACCTGGTTTAGCCCCCCTTCGGCCACGGTTGGTTCCCAAAATGGCGAAGTCGGGCTGATGCTTCAACCTGGCGCGCCCCAGCCGCTGCGCCAGGCGACGCGAGTCACGCACAGCCATCTCGTTGTCGACCATCAGTGCGAGGCGGTCCGTAAAGGTCAGCTCGTCCATGTCGGCGGTGACCAACTGGTCACGCAGGGCATTGGCCATGCCGAACAGACGCATGTGTTCAAGTTTGGCTACGGTAGGATGGGTGAGCATTCCTCTTCCTCCTTTGGGGATGAATTACTGTAATAGGCGGCACCGCGAATGTTGTTGTGCTCAACGACACAGGGCCGCTGACTGCCTGCGGCGCTTGCGATCTTCTCAACGATCTGCTTGACCGCGGGGTAACTGAAGACTTGCTGGTCCAGCGCTTCTTTCGCCGCTGCCTCCATGGCGCGCGCACCATGCTTCTTCGCCAGGCCCAGAAGGCTTCTGCATCGCGCGAAGCACTGCTCTGGGATATCGAATCGGTGGAAGTTGGCTTGGATCAACGCCTGGGTGTGCGTGCCGACTTCGGCGGCCCAATTCACAAAGCGCTCTGGCGTCCACGCGGCGTAGGCTTGATGGTGCGAGGGCATGTGATGCTGGTTCGTCACATGTTGACCTCGCAAAAGACCACGACGATGCGCTGCTATGTACGTATCATCCTGCCGATCGAGGTAAATCTCCACCGTGTCCTGGTGTACCAGCGCGTAGACGGTCTTTCCTGCATACTTGAAGGGTACGCTGTAGTAGCATTTGTCGATCGACACGTGATAATTGAACTGCACCTTACGCTTGCTCGTCCACTCACCGTACCGGTAAGGCGTGCGTGGTAGCGGGCGTAGCGCAGGCTTGTCCAGATCTACAAACCAGCTGTGACGACTGCCATCCTTTTTCTGGAAGGGCTGGGCGTTGAGTGCTTCCAGCAACGGGGCGATGGCTGCATTCAGGTCTTGTAGACTGGAGAAGTGACGATTGCGAAGTGGCGCCAGGATGCGCCTTTGAGCCTGCAACACGGCGTTCTCAACGGCGGCTTTATCCTTTGGTTTTCCTGGTCGAGTAGGCAGCACACAGACCTGGTAGTGATCCGCCAATTCCTGAAACGTTGCGTTGATCTTCGCTACGTCACCCCTGTTTATCGCCGTCACGGCGGTCTTCATGTTGTCCGGAACCAACACGCGAGGCGTGCCACCTAAAAACTCGAAGCATCGCCGAAGCGATCCGCAGACATCTTTCAGCTGCTGCGTTAAGGTCGCCTCTACAAAGGTGTAATGGGACGCGCCCAGCGTTGCGACAAAGAGCTCAACCTCGCGTGACTTGCCCGTGCGAGGGTCTACGATGGAGGGCCTTTTTCCTGAGTAGTCCACGAAGAGCTTCTCGCCCGCCCGGTGTTCCAGACGCATCTCCAAGTGCCTGTCGCTGCCACGCCACTGGCGGTACCGCAGGCAAAACTGGCTATACTCCAGGCCATCAGGATGGCCCGCTTTGTACTCAAGCCACAGTTGCCGTACCGTCATATACGAGTGCTTGGCCAAGGCCTTGTGAACCTGCTCCCAATCGGGCAGCGGCCGCTGAGGCACCTGTTGCTTGTCGTCCGAAGGGAAGAGCTGCTGCTGCAGCTCTGCATCGCTCAATGCTGCGCACTGCGACCAGGTCAACCCCGTCTGCTGTACACGCGCCAACGTACGAGATACCGTGCTGCGACCGACTCCTACTTGCTGCGCGATGCGCCGCTCAGAGTAATTCTGCTCGTAGCGTAGGGAGAGGATATACTTGATTCTGCGCATCGGTATGCGGTGTGCTGCCATGTTGCTGTGCCTCCAATTTGTTAGGGAAGACACAACTTATTCAGTGTTACTAGATGCCCAACGTCACGCTCTGCGGGGGCACCCAAGCGGCCCTATGGTATCGGATCTGGTGGCCCACATGCGCCGGATTCGGTGGCCCACATGGATCGGATTCGGTGGCTCACTTGCATCGGATTCGGTGGCCCACTTGCGCCGGATTCGGTGGCCCACATGCATCGTAGTATGCATTCACCGACACGCGGACTGCGCGGCGTATGCCCTACCCCTAAACCCAACGTGATCGCCCACAGAGAATCAGACGAGGCCGCCGACATACTAACTCGCCGATCCGCTGACGCGAGCGCAACGCTATCGAACGGAGCGAACAATGCCAAAGCACCGAAGGTAGTACGGATCGATGCGCTGAATACCGCTACATTTGAAGCGAGTTGCAGCGCGGCATCTCTCACTGCGAACAAGTGCCGAAATTGATTGCTATGAGCAATCGCATCTATTTCAAACGGATAGAAGTCGACAGGATGTACGGCCAGCCATTCAGCGGCCTGATGCTCGCGAGCCTGTCGAAGCACATAAACATCGTGTTCGGCGCAAATGCGTCCGGCAAGTCAACCATGGCACACGCGATACAGTCCGTTCTGCTCCCTAGGTACGCTCGCGCCGGGAAGACCGCTTTGGACGCCAACCTCCACATCGGTACCGGCGAACTGGAAATACGCGTAGACGGAATGCGACGCGACTGTCGACTCGATGGAGAAAGCGTTAGTTGGGATCCCGAGCTCATCCGACCTAAGAGCTATCACATTTCCTTGCACGACTTGCTGAGTGCAGAGGCAGGTGACCAATCCTTCGCGGCCGAAATCGTCAAAGAAGCTAGCGGTGGATACGACATACACGCCGCAGCCAAGCGCTTGGGATTCGCGAAGCCTTCAGTTCGTCGCGACAAGCTGAACAAGGCCATAGCAGAAAACCGTAACGCCCTCTCAACGGTTCGCTCCGAACACAAGACTCTTGCCTTTGAAAGGGGCAAACTCCGACAGCTTAGTGAAGAGCTCAAGGCAAGTGTTGATGCGAAGAGTCGCATCGGGCTTTTGGACAAGGCGTTGGCCTTCCATGGGGCACGCCAATCGTGGGAGGAATCCAATGCCATCGCACAACAATTCCCCCCGATCCTGCGCATGGCAGTTGCACGAAATCTGGACGATACGCCAAAACAGCTAGGGGAGATTACCGACGAGTTAGCGCGATTTAGTGCTGAGCTGAATCGACTAAGGCACCAGGTTGCCAAAGTCAACAGGTCTATAGCAGCAAGTAACGTTTCGCAAAAAGGACTGGCCGACGGATTTCTGCAGCAGCTACACGCGCAGATTCAGAATATGAGGGACGCCGAAACAAGAGTGGATAGCCACAATGAGAAGCTGGCCGGCCACAGAAACGAAGCAAAGAAGATCTGGGAGTCGATCGCAGACGCGACGGACCACAATCTAGCAGCGCAGCTGGGCTTTGCTGACGTCCAGCAGCTTGGAAGGGTAACACGTCGGCTGGAAGACCTTCGCGCGAAGAAATCTGCTCTGCAGGCATTGGAAGGTATCCTGCAGGTCGACGGAGGCCAGGATCTCGAGCAGCGTGACGATCAGCTGAGGCAGGCGCAGCGGTATCTGTTTGACTGGTTGCGTGCAAAAGGGCCAAGCACTGGCAGGCTCACTCGCGTCAAGATCCTCCTGTTGACCGCTGCCGTGCTGTCCGTGGTGGCATCAGTGCCAGTCGCGCTTAGCAACCCAATAGGATGGACCGGGCTAGTAACTGCCGCGCTGATCGTCATAGCATACATTCTAGTTCATTCAGCCGAAACAAATGACAGCCAAAGCAATGCCCACAAGCATGGATTCGAAACACTTGGGACTGAAAAGCCAGCTTCATGGGACCGCGAAGCGGTAGCAGCCCACCTGGAATCGCTGCTCAAGGAGCATGCTGGCCTTAAGGTCGATCAAGAGAAGCAGTCCCGCTGGATGGCACGTCTTGAAGAGCGGGAAGGGCTGGAAGCCGCATGGGCCGAGGCATTGCTTGACTTCAAGGCCTTGCAAGCCAAGACTGGCTTGAAGGTCGCGACTGAAGAGCCCTTGTACTTCCTCGTAAACCAAATCATACAGCACCGGCGCAGCATTGAAGAAGCAGCACGCGAGGAAGCGCACCTTCACGAGGCGCAGAATGCACGCGTGCATACTTCTTCCCTAGTAAACGATGCACTGGCGGCGCACGGCAGCCAACGGATCAGCTCGTTTACTGAAGCTGTCGCAGCGTATGAACGCCTGCGCTCTGCCAACGAGTCGTTGCTGCGCAACGTGCAGAAACGCGACTCGCTGTTGGACCAAATCAACGGTCTTGAGGAACAGCGCAAAAGAACGCTTGCCCGCAGGAGCGGAATATTCTCAGACCTTGAATTGCCTGATGGAAACACCGAATTGCTGCACCGACTCGTCCAAAAGGGGAATGAATTCAGGCAGCAAATGCAAATAGTAGGGAAAGCCAAAGCGGTCTTGGACAACCATGCTCGAGAGCTGCGGGCTTTACCCGGCTTCTGCGATACCCTTATGAGTGCGGAAGTCGACTACTTGACCACTGAGCGCGGCAAGCTGAAACGCCTTGCCGAAGACAGAGACGACCTCCAAAAGCAGATTACCGCAATCAAGACAAGAATTGAGGACGCAGAAAAAGGCAACGTCCTGGAGGCAGCCCTAGCAGCATACGATCAGAGCCAGGCGGAGCTGGAGGCTGATCGTGATGAAAAATGCGCTCAGGCGGTCGGCGATGTCCTGGTCCAGGAACTTGTGACCTACACGAGAAAGCAGGGCTTGCCTGCGGTATTCCAGGCGGCAAGAAAGTATTTCTTCGCCGTTACCAGCGGTCGCTACGAGTTGCGCCTTAGCGAAAAGAGCGCATTTAGGGCATATGACACCCATCGCGAGCGGGAGCACGGTCTCAACGAGCTCTCTAGCGCTACCCGCGTCCAGCTGCTGCTCTGTGTTCGCGTAGCATTCGTAGAGTCCCAGGAGCACGACAACAGATTCCCGCTAACGCTAGACGAGGCGCTGGCAAACAGTGATGACGACCGCGCCATGACGGTCATCCAGACCATCTCGGCCTTGGCTGACCGGCGGCAGATCATCTATTTTACGGCGCAGCAGGATGAGGTGCGCAAATGGAAGGAGCTGGCGGGTAAGACCCCCGTCAAAGTCCTCAAGCTGGGTGGAACAGCCAGAACCAACGGACTTGAGTCACGCCCTCAGTATTAGTATAAATCTCTGGCGCTTCTCCCAGGCAACCGAAAGGTGCTGGCGGCACCTACATGCTTCGCCCCGAAGGACGAACGGCTCGCGGAACGCATTCACCTACCGAATGCGTCAGGCAGATCTCTTGGACGTGTAAATCTCGAGGAGACACCTCCAATTTGCGAGGATCTGCCGCGGCAGTAATCAGTAGCGCGATACATTCTCAGATGCAGGCTAGCGGCAGTCCTGCTTCAATGGTACTTTAGAGGCCGACAATTTTGCTGTCACGTCGCCCTGCATGGGCGCTAGGAACAAATGCCTTCACAATGAGAGTCTATAGCCTACCCCTGCCCATCTCTTGGCTTGCGCCGCTCAGCTTGCTGCTGAGCGTTGGCTGCAAGCCAGCCGATACAACCCTTACAGCCAGCCTACCTGACAGTGCCAGCCGCGCTTGGATTGGGCAAGATTTCTACGCAAACCGACTCATGGACTGGCAACTGAAGGCTGGCCGTATAGAGTGTATTGAAGGCCGCTCAAGGAAGCCCATGCGGACCCTGCACCTGCTGACACGTGCCTTGGCTGAGGAGCCCGGAAGTCTGCAGCTATCGGTCCAGACCGGGCCCATTGAGGCCGGCGGAGAGGCTCACAACAACACTTGGACAGGCTTCCTTATCGGCGTTGGCGGCAGTCACGTAGACTTTCGCATAAGCAGCCTTGCGCATCACTGGCCTGGCGAGGACGGTGGGCTAATCATTGCTGTCGACGGTACTGGCCAAATCGTGGCTCGCGACAACTCCCATAACGGAGCGCCGAAAGGACCACGCGCAAACTTTACAGTTGATGCCTGGCCGCTGCTCGAACCCGTGGAGTCCGATGGCTCCATAGATCCCTACAGCGATGTGACGCTTACGCTGGACGCGCATCCACAAGGCGAAGCCTATGCCGTTACCGTAAACGCCTTGGCGGGCAAGGACGTCGTGGCATCAGCCCGATACAAGGGCCTCGATCCAGCGTATTTCACCGGCAATGTGGCTTTAGTGTCGCATAACAGTGCGCGCATGGAAGGGGCCGGCTACTGGTACAAGGACTGGAAGTTGGCAGGCACCAAGGTGGCGGAGCACCCGGACCGTGCCTTTGGCCCGATCATGGGCGCCATGTATACCGTTAGCGATGAAGTATTAAAGCTAACTGCGCAATTCGGTCCAATCGGAGATAGCGACTCGCGCAATGTGCGCCTAGAACTAAGTGGCGGAGCGTCCGGCGACCACTGGGCTCAGGCTGCTGCCAGCTCGATTGATTCAGATAGCTACACAGCAACACTGCGTGTGGATGGATTTTCCGCGGACAGTGATGTGCCATATCGCGTAGCCTACGACCTGATCGGGCCGGATGGAACTTCTGAACCGCACTACTATGAGGGAATTATTCGCAGGCCGCGGGTGGAAGATGACGAGTTTGTGCTTGCGTCGCTGAACTGCCAACACATCTCGAAGGGCCGCGACCTTGTCTGGAACCACAGCACGATCTGGTATCCACACAACGAACTAACCGCTGCGGTGGCGAAGCATGACCCGGACCTCCTCTTTTTCGCCGGCGATCAGATCTACGAAGGTGGGCTCGCTGGCATCATTCGCGAGCCATTGGACAAAGCATACCTGGACTACCATTACCACTGGTACCGGTTTGTGTGGGCCTTTAGAGACCTAATGCGAGATCGCCCGACCATCACGATACCTGACGACCATGACGTGTACCATGGAAACATCTGGGGTGACGGTGGCAAAAAGGCAGAAGGCGATGCGCGACCGCTTTCCGACAACGGGGGCTACATCATGGATGCTCGCTTCGTCAATGCCGTTCACCGCACGCAGATAGCGCACCTTCCAGACCCATACGATCCGACACCAATCAAGCAGAACATCACCGTCTACTATACGGATCTCAAGTACGGCGACATCAGTTTTGCCATCGTGGCGGATCGAATGTGGAAATCTACGCCGCGCAATGCCGTGCCTGAGGCTGCCGTACGCAACGGCTGGCCCGAGAACCGTAACTACGATGCCACGACCGTTACGGAAGCCACATTGCTGGGCCCAAGGCAGCTTCTGTTTTTGGAGAATTGGGCCCAGGACTTTTCAGGCAATACATGGATGAAGGTGATGCTGTCTCAAACCTTGTTCAGCAACCTGGCGACGCTTCCCGAGGGCCACTACGATGACCGGATCGTACCGCGAATGCAATATGCGGAGCCGGGTGAGTACATATACACCGACCACGTCGGAACCGATATGGACTCCAACGGGTGGCCTCAGGCCGGTCGTAATCGGGCGTTGCGTACCATACGAAAGGGGTTTGCTTTCCATGTCGGAGGTGACCAGCACTTAGGTAGCTTTGTCCAGTACGGGATTGACGAATTCAACGACGGGCCCAATGCATTCATCTCACCGGCAATTGCCAACACATGGCCACGGCGGTGGTTTCCGCCCGCACCGGGCGCCAATCGCACTCCAGGGGCCCCTGAATATACCGGCGAACACTATGACGGCTTTGGGAACCGCATGACTGTACACGCCGTCGCGAACCCGATCCGAAGCGGAATGCAGCCCGAAGCCCTCTATGATCGCGTGCCCGGCTACGGCATTATCCGATTCAATCGCGCTGACCGCACGATTACTTCCGAAGCATGGCCGCGCTGGGTGGACCCCTCGGCCGAAGATGCGGTGCAGTATCCCGGCTGGCCGGTTGCAGTGGCTCAGGAAGACAACTACGGTCGTACCGCAGCTGGCTATTTGCCCCGACTGGAATTCGAGGGTGTGGAAGACCCGGTGGTCCAGGTAACAGAAGAAGAAACCGGTGCGGTGCTATACACGCTACGCATCGGGGGCAATTCATTTCGCCCGAAGGTCTTTGACTCTCGAATGGCGTATACGGTCACCGTGAGCGGGCCCGACGACAAGCAGAGAACTCTGGTTGGACTGCGTGTTGCGGCGGACCCCAATGCTACAATTGAGGTCGATTTGTAGGCACGCGTAGGGCTCGACCCTACAAATGGCAGGTGTTTAAAGTGCCTTGGCGCCGCCTACTGGCAGAGGCTCTTTGTGCCAGTAATTCAGCTTAGTTCGGCCTTTCAAAGCCGCGCCGAGATATTGATTGCCGGCAGAATGAATTATCTCGAACACATCTACCCCCGTCGCCACGGGGTGACTACCGACTTTTTGCGCGGGGCATGTCATTGCCCGCTCGGTCTGTTCAGACTCCAGCGCACCTCCAGAGTTGCGACCAACTAATGGCTGGATTGACAAGGCCGAATGGCAAAAATACCGTGGCCGTCTGTGCTGCGCATTGGGGTACCTCCGCTTGCGTGCTTGGGCCCGCCATGATCTGTTTTCTGAGCCGTTCGCCCTCCAGCCGATACAATGGACCCGCTTAGGGCTCCTTAATTTGCTGAACCTTCCCTGTCCCTTGGGTCACTACGTGTTAGTAGTATCGCTTTCTCAACCCCCTTGCAATCTCGATTGGGTCATACAGTGCGTCTGCTCTAACATCCGCTGCTGCACGCTCCGCGCATGCGGTTAGCAGGACCGAGCTGGCTGCACTGGGTGCACTATATAGGGGTACGACAGAGCTGCCCTTGAGTCCCATTGCAGTACAAGGTTCATTTGCATTCCTGCAATAGCACTTGCGGCCATGGAATTGCTTAGAAGCCCTTTTTTTGCGAGCCTGGCAGGGCTCGGTAAAGCTTTCGATGGAGCGCCTGGTCTGGGCAGTTGGCAATTCTGATTTTCATCGAAAATCGGGCCATGGAGCTGCAATGCTATAGCCAGCTCTCGCATGCTGAGCCTCGTGCGAATGCCGGGATTGCACATTTTTAAGTTGGGTTTCGGCAGCTTCTGCCGAGATGGGCCCTCAAAGTAGATATCTTTTGGCAATGGATTGGGCTTCGGGTCGATTGTATGGGTGCAAATGGGACGGTGCATGCCAATGTGGGCCCAATTGCGTGCTCACACGCGGATTTTCGGGCGTAGGCAGGCTCGTGGAGTGACTTTCCGGGCACGATATCCCGCAGGGATCCTCTGATCGCACGCGTAAGCGGCGATCTTGGCACGGTGCAGCGCCTCAGAGCGCCCAGACAGCTGCGGGTTTTGCGTTATGCCAGCGTCAGCAGCGCACTACTGCGCTGTGGCATCCAGCGGCAGGTGTTGCCTTTGCAGCCCCTTGGGGCTGGCAGACCGAATCCCCACTAACCCATCGACCCCCGGAGGTGCTCAGCGCCTGGGTCAGCTCCTTCATGTCCTCCCGGCGTATCGGCTTCAGATTCGACTCGTACTGCATGAATATCGCCCCGCACCAGCGCTGACGCATCCCCGATGATCCCCAGCGCTTCACGTTCCGTGATCGGTTCGCAATAATGCTGTTGAGGTTCTCGATGATGTTTGTCGTCTTCAGACTGTCTCTGACAGCCTGGTTCCGCACCCCCAACCGGTGAAGCGCCAGCGTATCCCTCCATGGGATCGCACAAATTCAAGTTGGGAATTGGAGAGTTGCTGTGGAGGTGGACCCTAGCCTCCACCACTCCTTTCCAACCATATGAACCCCTCACAGCCTGTTTTGGGGAGCACTGAGGCGCCTGCAGACGCCCAGATCAATCCCTCCGGTGACTCGCGGCGGCTTCTGATGAAGCTCTGCACGCACATACTGCAACAATTGACCACCGACTGGCCCATTCCGGCAGCGCAGCAGCAGCCGGCGCCACCGCCCGTAGTGATCAAGGCTTCTGCTGCGGCGCAGGACACAAAGCCAGACTCGGCGCAGTTGAATGAAGCGTGGCAGCTGTTGCATTCGCGCAGTCTGCAAGACGACCCGATCGTTGCGATCTGGCTGCGCGGGCTGTGCCCACGCGGCGTTAACATCGTTCTTGGAGCGGGTCTGACCATCACGGGCTATCGCCGCATACTTGGCCTTGTAGCGTGCTACCCTGAAAACGTCTCTGCTCTTACGTCCTTTGTGCAGTCGCTGTGCGATCGTGGTCTTTCGGCCGCCGATGGGCTGCTCTGTGTGCTGCCCAGCAGTACGGGACTTCAATCGGCGGTGCGCCAGGTGTTCGGCGCCAAGGTCGCTATACAGCGCTGTCTCAATTCGCTGTTGGATCAAATCACCTGCGGTCTTCCGGAAGACCTTGTTCCTGTGTATCGCAATCGCCTCCGCCAGGCATGGAATGGGTTCGATGCCCGGGAAGCTGAACGCGCACTCACCCGTATTCACCAGGACTTGACGCGCGTCAATCGGTCCGCAGCGAAGGTTTTATGGGAGGGCCTGGAGCAATCTCTGACGATTCAACGTACGGGCATGCTGCTCAAGCTCGACCGGGGGCTACGCGTGATGCGCTTCATGGATGCCATCAGTCGCAGGTTGCAGACCCCGGCCAGCGCCGTTTTCCAGCAACGCGAACAGATGGCACTGGCACTGTTGGAACACGAGGCTCATCTGCGCCGTGTGGCCCATGCGGCCCATCTGCCACAACTTCGTGAGATTCTCATCAACCTCAACGCCGTATGATGACCCATACCCCTATGCTGGATCAATCACTCATCGAGGACCTTCGCGGGCTTGCGCAAAGGAATTTCATCGGCCTGGCCAGCTGCCTTGGAAGTCTTGATCATCTTCTTACCAAGATGGCCACATGGGTCATGGAAGCCGAGGCCCACTTCATATGCGGCGCACGTGGGAAGCACCATAAGACCGGCTTTCAGCGCTGGGGGGCGAATCCGGGTTCCATCCGCGTCGGTTTGGAGCGCATTGCGGTCCGCGTTCCGCGCGTGCGGAATGTACGAACCCGAAAGGAGCGTCCTCTGCAAACGTACCGCCTCTTGCGCGAGCGTGGGCTTATGGACCGGGAAAGCGTGGTAAGAAGGTTGCTGTGTGGACTGTCGCGGCGCAATTACAGGCAGGCGGCCCAAGTCTTCACCGATAGTCTGGGGTTGAGTGCCAGCAGCATAGGCAACGCCTTCATAACGCAGACGGCAGCGCTACTGGAGGCATTTGAGACGCGCCGCTTCGATCAGCACACCTTTGCGGTGCTCCTGCTTGATGGCAAGTATTTGGCTGGTATGCAGATGACCGTAGCGATGGGCATCACGACCGAGGGCGAGAAGGTCGTACTGGGCTTTGCGGAAAGCCGTACCGAGAACAGTGCGCAGGTGGAGTCGCTGCTGCAGGATCTGTTGCGTCGGGGCTTCACCCATACCGACAAGCTGTTGGTGCAGGTGGACGGCAGCCGCGGGCTTCGCAAGGGGATCAGCGCGGTGTTTGGGGATGCGGTCGAATTCCAGCGCTGCCAGTGGCACAAGCGTACCAATGTGACGCGTCACATCAAAAGCAAGCCAGCGGCCACGCAAATGAAGCGCCGGCTTCAGGCGGCTTGGGAACTGCCCACGTACGCGGAGGCACGGGCGGCGCTTGCGTCGCTGCATGAAGCGCTGCAGCGATCGTGTCCGAAAGCCGCACGCAGTCTGGAGGAGGGTTTGGAGGATACGCTGACGCTTCACCGGTTGGGGGTGCGGAACCAGGCTGTCAGAGACAGCCTGAAGACGACGAACATCATCGAGAACCTCAACAGCATTATTGCGAACCGATCACGGAACGTGAAGCGCTGGGGATCATCGGGGATGCGTCAGCGCTGGTGCGGGGCGATATTCATGCAGTACGAGTCGAATCTGAAGCCGATACGCCGGGAGGACATGAAGGAGCTGACCCAGGTCCTGAGCACCTCCGGGGGTCGATGGGTTAGTGGGGATTCGGTCTGCCAGCCCCAGGGGGCTGCAAAGGCAACACCTGCCGCTGGATGCCACAGCGCAGTAGTGCGCTGCTGACGCTGGCATAACGCAAAACCCGCAGCTGTCTGGACGCTCTGAGGCGCTGCACCCTGCCAAGATCGCCGCTTACGCGTGCGATCAGAGGATCCCTGCGGGATATCGTGCCCGGAAAGTCACTCCACGAGCCTGCCTACGCCCGAAAATCCGCGTGTGAGCACGCAATTGGGCCCGCATTGGCATGCACCGTCCCATTTGCACCCACACACTCGACCCGAAGCCCAATCCATTGCCAAAAGATATCTACTTTGAGGGCCCATCTCGGCAGAAGCTGCCGAAACCCAACTTAAAAATGTGCAATCCCTCCTCCATACCCTCCTCCAGACTGCGTGCGGCTTTCGGGCACGACTGCTGCAGCGCTTCATGCAGCGACGCAAGCGCCGCCCGTGCCTCTGCGTACGTGGGCAGTTCCCAAGCCGCCTGAAGCCGACGCTTCATTTGCGTGGCCGCTGGCTCGCTCTTGATGTGACGCGTCACATTGGTACGCTTGTGCCATTGGCAGCGCTGGAATACGACCGCATCCCCAAACACCGCACTGATTCCCTTGCGAAGCCCGCGGCTGCCGTCCACCTGTACCAACAGCTTGTCGGTATGGGTGAAGCCCCGACGCAACAGATCCTGCAGCAGCGACTCCACCTGCGCACTGTTCTCGGTACGGCTTTCCGCAAAGCCCAGTACGACCTTCTCGCCCTCGGTCGTGATGCCCATCGCTACGATCATCTGCACACCAGCCAAATACTTGCCATCAAGCAGGAGCGCCGCAAAGGTGTGCTGATCGAATCGGCGCGTCTCAAATGCCTCCAGTAGCGCTGCCGTCTGCGTAGTAGAGTCGGCGGGCGGCGCGCCACTCCGAGGAGCGCGTTTCCGCCCGCCGCTCACCGAACCCGGCGTGCGGTTTTCCCGCACCGGGCTCTCCAGGCGGATCATGCATCTCGCACTCGGAAAAGTCGCCCGGAACGAAGAGCTTTGCCTAATGAAGGGGGACACCCTCCATCGCCTACTCGACACCCTTGATGACTCGGAGCCAAGCCTGTTTACGCCTTGACTGCCACGCTCCCCGGCAGAGCCGGAGCGCGCTTCCTTCACTTTCGCATGTGATGTCTCTGAGGTCTCCGACCGTAACCCGGCTGTTAGGACTTTGCCATTGCCGAGGCCTTTCCCTCTTTGAACACCGTTCCGCACCTGCGGCCCCTTCCCTCGGCGAGCATTACCCCGCTTCCACGGTAATACGGGCCACTCCGCCACCCTGTTGACCCGGCCTGGCTCTTGCGAGCTTCCAGTTGGTGTGCCCCACCATCAACAGGGTTTCCCGTGTTGCGTCTTTTCTCATCTTCCGTACGTGCCAGTGCCATTACCCCGGCGAAAACAGCTCGGTGCCTGTGTCGCTCGCTTCCCGAACTGCCGGCGGCCTTCCCCTACTTCATGGAGGGTCGGCTTTCGCATTAGCAGTTTCGAGGCCTGCTCAGCATTCACTACGCGTTCCGGCCCGTACGTTCGCTGAATCGCAAAGCGATCCTTTTGCCAAAGTGCTTCAGTCCATGTCGTTACCTCCATAAACCGCCTTGGCCGCTACCACCTGGAGCGACAGATGATGGATGGGATTCGCACCCACCAGAGAAAAGCGCCTTATCACGGCGCACATGAAGGCGTTGCCTATGCTGCTGGCGCTCAACCCCAGACTATCGGTAAAGACTTGGGCCGCCTGCCTGTAATTGCGCCGCGAGAGTCCACACAGCAACCCTCGTGTCACGCTTTCCCGGTCCATAAGCCCACGCTCGCGCAAGAGGCGGTACGTTTGCAGAGGACGCTCCTTTCGGGTTCGTACATTCCGCACGCGCGGAACGCGGACCGCAATGCGCTCCAAACCGACGCGGATGGAACCCGGATTCGCCCCCCAGCGCTGAAAGCCGGTCTTATGGTGCTTCCCACGTGCGCCGCATATGAAGCGGACCTCGGCTTCCATGACCCATGTGGCCATCTTGGTAAGAAGATGATCAAGACACCCAAGGCAGCTGGCCAGGCCGATGAAGTTCCTTTGCGCAAGCCCCCGAAAGTCCTCGATGAGTGATTGATCCAGCATAGGGGTATGGGGCATCAGACGGCGTTAAGGTTGATGAGACTCTCACGAAGTTGTGGCAGATAGGCCGCATGGGCCACACGGCGCAGCTGAGCCTCGTGTTCCAACAGTGCCAGTGCCATCTGTTCGCGTTGCTGGAAAACGGCGCTGGCCGGGGTCTGCAACCTGCGACTGATGGCATCCATGAAGCGCATCACGCGTAGCCCCCGGTCGAGCTTGAGCAGCATGCCCGTGCGTTGAATCGTCAGAGATTGCTCCAGGCCCTCCCATAAAACCTTCGCTGCGGACCGATTGACACGCGTCAAGTCCTGGTGAATACGGGTGAGTGCGCGTTCAGCTTCCCGGGCATCGAACCCATTCCATGCTTGGCGGAGGCGATTGCGATACACAGGAGCAAGGTCTTCCGGAAGACCGCAGGTGATTTGATCCAACAGCGAATTGAGACAGCGCTGTATAGCGACCTTGGCGCCGAACACCTGGCGCACCGCCGATTGAAGTCCCGTACTGCTGGGCAGCACACAGAGCAGCCCGGCGGCGGCCGAAAGACCACGATCGGACAGCGACTGCACAAAGGACGTAAGAGCAGAGACGTTCTCAGGGTAGCACGCTACAAGGCCAAGTATGCGGCGATAGCCCGTGATGGTCAGACCCGCTCCAAGAACGATGCTAACGCCGCGTGGGCACAGCCCGCGCAGCCAGATCGCAACGATCGGGTCGTCTTGCAGACTACGCGAATGCAACAGCTGCCACGCTTCATTCAACTGCGCCGAGTCTGGCTTTGTGTCCTGGGCCGCAGCAGAAGCCTTGATCACTACGGGCGGTGGCGCCGGCTGCTGCTGCGCTGCCGGAATGGGCCAGTCGGTGGTCAATTGTTGCAGTATGTGCGTGCAGAGCTTCATCAGAAGCCGCCGCGAGTCACCGGAGGGATTGATCTGGGCGTCTAAAGGTGCCTCAGCCCTCCCCAAAACAGGCTGTGAGGGGTTCATATGATTGGAAAGGAATGGTGGAGACTAGGGTCCACCTCCACAGCAACTCTCCAATTCCCAACTTGAATTTGTGCGATCCCCGAATGCCAGCTAATAACATTGCTGGAATTGACACCTATTGGCATGTCCCAACCTGTATCACGGCTTGCATCCGTGGCTGAATCTCACTATATATTCTCCTAAGTTCGAATGCCAACCCTTATGCGATACATCTGCTTGCTGTGCATTACCCTGCTCTCCTGCTCAGGGCCCTCTCAGCAGAAGAACGTAGTGGTCATCCTGGTTGATGACCTGGGATGGACAGACACTAGCGTGTATGGTAGCACCTTTTACGAAACGCCCGCCATTGATCTGCTGGCCGCAGAAGGCGCTCGCTGGACTCAGTTTTACGCCGCAAGCGGGGTTTGCTCACCGACTCGCGCCAGCCTGATGACCGGGAAGCACCCGGCCCGCCTTCACATTACCAATTGGATCGGCGGGGAACAGAACGGACAACTTATCCAGGGCGATTACGTCCGAGCCCTGCCCCTTGAGGAATTTACCGTGGGCGAAGCCTTTCAAGATGCTGGCTACGCGACCGGGTACATTGGCAAATGGCATCTGGGGAGGGCTGGATTCATGCCCGAAGATCAGGGATTCCAATATACCCGTGCCGTCAACTACGCCGGGCAGCCTGGCTCCTACTTCCCACCGTATGAGAACCCTAGGTTTCCGGTGTCGAATGTGCCCGGGCTGGCAGGGGACTCTGAGGATGCCTATCTGACCGACCGCCTGACGGATCATGCGATCGAATTCTTGGCCAGCCATCAAGGCGCACCATTTTTCCTCTTCCTGTCACACTACGCTGTCCATACGCCGCTGCAATCCAAGCCGGAGCTCACGGCAGTCTACCAGGCCAAAGCTCCGCAGAGTGACGCGGACCCCGCTTTTCTTTCCGAAGGGACCTACGGAACGACCAAGCAGCGGCAGGATCATGCCGTATACGCGGGCATGATCGCATCTGTGGACGAAAGCGTGCGCAGCATCGGAGCTGCGCTGGATTCGTTGGGCCTCGCAGACAACACAATCGTAGTTTTCACCTCTGACAATGGCGGTTTAAGTACACTGAGAAACGACCGTCGATGGGCGCCTACGGCAAACCTCCCGCTGCGAGCCGGTAAGGGATTCTTGTACGAGGGTGGCATTCGAATTCCGCTGATCGTACGAGACCCATCGGGCCCACGCGGGAAAGTAGTTGATACGCCAGGCACCACCGACGACCTCTTCCCTACCCTCCTTGGACTTGCCGGCCTTGTGCTACCGGCGGGCGTTGATGGCCAAGACCTATCAGGAGTGCATTCTAGTGGCGTAGTGCCTGAGCGCGCGCTGTATTGGCACTTCCCGCACTATCATGGTTCAGGCAATCGTCCGTCCGGCGCTGTTCGTATTGGCGACTACAAGCTGGTGGAGTGGTTCGAAGACGGACGTACCGAGCTCTTCGACCTTGCCAATGATCTTGGAGAAGGCACAGACATCTCCGCGACAATGCCGGATAAGACCGCTGAGCTCCGTGATGCCCTGCATGCTTGGAGAGAAGCTACTGGGGCACGCATGCCAATGCCAAACCCAGATTACTCAGACGAGTAGTCCAATTTAGTTGCGCCCGACGAGGCGATAACTGGCAAAAGCCAAAGACTGGCTGTCCGGCGACCACGAGGGGACATTGATGGTTCCTTGCCCACCGAAAAGCGTAGCTAACACCAGCGGATCGCCCCCTGCCGCCGACATTATGCGCAACGTAACCGGCTTGTTGGCCGGATGCCCTTCAACATCTCCGTCATAGGAGAGAAACACAATCCATCGCCCATCCGGTGAAGGATGCGGAAACCAGTCCGCATACTCAGTCTCAAACGTCATCTGCTCCTGATTCGAGCCGTCCGGTGCCATGCGCCAGATCTTCATAGAGCCGGTGCGGACCGAGTTGAAGTAGATATAGGCACCATCAGGCGAATAGTCTGGTCCATCGTCCAACCCCGGCGCACTGGTGAGACGAATCTCTTCGCCGCCTCCCGAGGGGATTGCATAAATGTCAAACTCGCCGTCTCTACGACCCACGTACGCCAGCATCTTCCCATCCGGAGACCAACCGTGCCAGTAAGAAGGCGCATGCTCGGTAATGCGTGTGGGTGTACCGCCTTGCGCTGGTATCGTATAAACTACAGAGCCCTCATCACCCGGCGAATGGCTGATTGCCATCATGCTTCCGTCCGGCGAGAACCCGTGGTCGTTGTTAATGCGGTCCGCAAAGTCCGTGTCAATCGGCCGGACGATTCTGGAATTGACGTCGATACTATAGAGTTTGCCTTCTTGATTGTATACAAGCGACTCTCCGTCCGGCGACCAGTTCGGCGCCTCGAGATGTGCAAGCGTCCTGCGTACAATCCGACGATCACCAGTCCCGATGTCGATCACCTCTATCGAACTTTCCAGCTCTCGCTCTGCCGGCCTTCCCATTTCCTGCACGGCAACGTTGGTAAAGCTTGCCGTTTCCTGCACACTGTCGTCGTGGGAGCATACCACTAATCCGATATAGACCTCGTCAGGCAGCTGCAGGGACACGTTTCCAACGACACGAAGCTCCTCTCGGCCGCGAACCAGGTATAGCGTGTACAGGCTGTCGGTACGTTCCAGTTGCAGGGTGGCGGGGCCTCTCATGCCTGACAGGATCTCGTGTGTCGAGCCGCCTTTTTGCTCGCGGTACTGCATCGCTATAAGCCCGTCTCCGTGCACCAGCCCGTCAATGTATGGGCTTTCATCGTCCAGAGAAGCACGTATCATCCATCCCGCCTTCTTGAACATGTGGCCCGAAGTATCAGCAAAATCAATATCCGCACTCAAAGCAAGGTCGCCGGAAGCGCGGCGCCACACGTAGTAGAATTCGTCGTGGTCATCGTAGATATCCGCACCGCTGCCCGAAACCGTGTAAATGTCCGCACTGCGCTCGTATACGAGGTCTCCGCCCAGGCGCGATCTTCCGACGTTGGATTCTCCGTCAAAAATGCCGCGATCCACATTGCACGCGGCGAGCCCCGTTGCAACCAGAATGAGGACGAATAAATTCGAAATGCTAGGTCGAGTTGACATCACCGTGCACCTATATGTAGCGAAACGGATCGCCGGTTGGAACGTGCCTGACATGGACTTCCGGTACGCGCGGCCTAAGCCATTCCGCCAGATGCTTCATGCCCGGCTCTTCGCTGAGCGCATGCCCGACAGCTATCAGCCCGCGTGGCTGGTTGGCGTACACTCCGTCCCGAACGTATTCGGTCGTTTCCCACTCACGAACTTCACCTACTACCAGTGCGTCGACTTCGCTCAGGGCCTCAATCTGCCTACGGCCATCAACGGCCCCCACCAAGAGCCCAACCTTGGTACAGGACAGCTCTGGCGAACCCATTACGCGTACCCGCTGCGCGCCAAACCTGCGTTTCATGAAGAGTGACAAGCGCGAGAGCGGTGTCGCGGGAATTACACATGTGCGCGGGTTTCCGGGCTGCGCGTAGCCTTCCCACCCCAGTTGCTGCAAGACGCCCATGGCGATGCCATCAGGATCGCGAGCATGCCAATAGTCGTGGAATCGCCAGACTACCATACCGTGCTCCTCGAGTAGCTTGCGCTTCGCATCGTACACCGGATCGCCGGCCAGCCAATCGGTGTCGTCAAGGTGGTTGTAGAAGGTCGGCTCGTGCGTGACTATGAGGTTCGCGCCGTACTGCAAGGCCTTCCAGATGACTTCCGAGGTTGCCAAAAACGTCGTTACAATCCCGCGGACTTCCTGCGTCGGGTCCCCTACCTTCACCGTGTCCACGGTTGACTCCCAAGGCGCGTTGGGCGCCACTTCGCTGCAAAGGTCGATTACGTCCTGGATGCTGCGAGCACGCTGCCGCATGCGGGAGACTACCGCAATCCCGGCAGCGGTAGCCATGAAATCACGACGAGTGGGCATTGGAGTATTCGGATAATCTTGGGCTGAAGATAACAATACCTCTGAACCAATTGGAGACCCAAAAGGTTGAATGGGCTTCGTTAATTCTTAGGCAAGCGCTATGCTTCGCACACTACTGACCGTCGGCATTTGCCTACTCGTCGCTTCGCCCCTAGCGGCTACCGCCCAGGACGATGGATGGACGAATCTGGTTCAGGGCCACTCCTTGGATGGCTGGACACGCCTTAACGGTGAAGCTACCTATGCCGTTGACGGCGGTACCATTGTTGGCACAACGACCCTAGGCACACCCAATACCTTCTTGACCACCGACCAGACTTATGGCGATTTCGCACTGCATGTGGATGTCTGGGTTGCCAATGGCATAAACTCCGGCATACAGATACGCAGCGAAAGCAATCCAGGCTACATGAATGGGCGCGTGCATGGCTATCAGGTTGAGATAGACCCCAGTGACCGTGCTTGGAGTGGCGGCATTTACGACGAGGCGCGTCGGGGCTGGCTTTACCCTATGACGTTGAATCAGCAGTGTAGAAGTGCCTTCAAGGTCGAGGACTGGAACGAATTCTATATCGAAGCCATTGGGCCGTCTATTCGCACCTGGATTAACGGGATTCCCTGCGCAGCTTTGTATGACGACACGACACTCGAGGGGTTTATTGCCCTACAGGTACACTCAATTGGTAGTCCGGACAATGCTGGCAAGCAGACGCGCTGGCGCAACGTCCAGATCAAAGAAGGAAGTGAGAGCCTGCGCCCCTTTGACGACACGTATGTGGTCAATCTGGTGCCCAACACCCTTTCGCCTCAGGAAGAGGCCCAAGGATGGGAACTCCTCTTTGATGGCAAGACCACCGACGGATGGCGGGGTGCAGGCAAGGAAGCCTTCCCTGATCAGGGCTGGCGAGTCGGAGACGGAATACTGACCGTTCAGGCTTCCGGTGGCGCAGAATCCGCACACGGCGGCGACATCCTAACGGTCGACGAATTTGACATGTTCGAATTCAGTCTAGACTTCTTGCTTTCCGAGGGTGCGAACAGCGGCATCAAGTACTTCATCACTGAGCGCTACGGCAGCAACGCATCGGCCATCGGACTGGAATACCAGCTACTGGACGACAAGCGCCACCCCGACGCCACTCAGGGTGCCGCTGGTAACAGAACACTGGGCTCGCTCTATGACCTCATACCCGCGGCCACCGGCAAGTCCGACCGTGGCCCCGGCAAATGGAATAGGGCGCGAGTGGTCGTCAAGGGCACGCGCCTTGACGAACACGTTTCGGGCAATCGAATGGAAGAGCGCCTGTTCACGGGCGCCCATGTGGAGCACTGGCTAAACGACCGTATGGTTGTGGATTACGAACGTGGCACTCAGTCCTTTGATGCACTCGTGGCTCGGAGCAAATACGTGGTATGGGAAGGTTTCGGGCATTGGCAGAGCGGCCACATCCTGTTGCAGGATCATGGGGACGAGGTGCATTTCCGGAGCATAAAGGTCCGGCGCATCACGGGCGACTAGGTGCGCGATCGGGGGCTGAATTCTTGAAGCCGGGCCGAGTTGGCGGCCACCGAGCGAACATCTCCTGGACTGCGTAGATCCCCCATGGCGTATGCCTGGACAAGAAGGTTGCCAAGCGAAGTTGCCTCTGCAGGCCCCGCTATCACAGTGCAACCGCAATGATCGGCCGTCCACTGGTTTAGCAGCGCGTTGCGCGCTCCGCCACCGACGATGTGCAAAACCTTGACAGGGTTCCCTGTTAGCGCATTCAGCTGATTCAGCGCCTTGCGGTACATAACGGCTAGGCTCTCCAGGATCAGCCGCACCATGGTCCCGCGGCTGTCAGGTATTGGCAGGTTGTATTCTTGACAGTACTGTCGGAGTTGCTCTGGCATGTTTCCTCGAATGGAGAACCTCTGATCTGCCAGGTCCACCATGCTGGACGCGGGAGTAGCACGGCCCGCCTCGTCCAGCAGCGTGTCATAGTCAAAGGCGTCCCCAGCTTCTCGCCAGACGCGCTCGCACTCTTGCAGTACCCAAAGACCAGTCAGGTTTTTGAGCAGACGGACGGATCCGTCGAATCCCACCTCATGCGTGTAGCCCAGTATGCGTGCTTGGGCGGTGTTGATCGAATGCTCAAGTTCGATGCCCAGAATAGACCACGTCCCACTACTGAGAAATGCCCATGCCCCTGAGTCTCTTCTGGCCGGAACCGCGGCAACTGCGCAGGCTGTGTCATGGGAGCATCCAGCAATGACTTCAACAGCCGTATCCCCCACCTGCGCAGGGCCGAGCTGCGTGCCGGAGGGGACCGTTGGTGGCCATGTTTCGGGGCGTAAGCCCAAGCGTGAAATCAGCGAGTGAGCCCACGTCATCGAGTGCGGCGAAAATACTTGCGTAGTACTAGCGGCCGAAACTTCCGCTACCGCCTGCCCACTAAATCGGTAGTTGAAGTAGTCTGCGATCAGCAAGCGCATCGCTGTCTTTTTGTAGTCGACCGGGGTGAGCATCTGGTCCGCGACCACCTGAAACAGCGTATTTATGGCTTGTGGCTGCACGCCAGTGATCGCAAAAATCGCACTAGGACTGATACGCCGCGCAATTTCTTCGCCCATATTCGCTGCGCGCGGGTCACGGTAGCAGTGCGCCAGCCTTACCGGCTGCATCGCAGCATCAAGAGGGATATAGTCTACGCCCCAAGAGTCGACGCTCAGGCTGCGCAGGACGTGGGTTCCGCTAACGCGCCGCAGAGTTGCCTCAAGTTCGATCCAGATGGCTTCGAGGTTCCAATAGAGACGCTCTCCTTCCACCAGCATCGGCGTTCGAAACCGATGCACCTCGGACATGTGCATGCGTTTGCCATCAAACCGACCAAGCACGGCGCGGCAGCTAGAGGCACCTAGGTCAAAGGCGAGGTACTTTGGAATGGGCGAATTCGTAACGGGTTTGGGCAAACTAAGACTTGACAAGGGGGCGGCCATCCCGAGCAAATCCTGCCACCAGACTAGGCATCAGCTTTTTCCAAAGTTAACGAATCGCACTGCTTAAGCAAATTCTCTAGCGCCTGACGCTCAGCCCGGTCGATGGTGAGGTTGTACTTTTTGCGCACGGCTATAACGCGCCCCGCAAACCAGCATGCATTCTTTTCCGGCTGCCATTCCGCAGCGTCGTAGTGCTTCTTCTCATGACGGTTGACCTGAGGGCTGGCAAGTGTCAGGTTAAGCAAATCCTCGGCAAAAGTGCTGCGCGTGGTTAGCTCCGCAGCGCAAAGGCCACTGTCGTGCGCCTCTGATACCGCAACCATGTGCTCGATATCCGTGTCATATTTGTTGTCAAACCATTCCCCGGTGTATGGACTGTATACTCCGCCAAGGTTGGCGATGATTAGATCCTCGACGTTCTGGCTATATTGATAGTCGTCCCGGTCGTATGCGCTGCAACGATTCTCTGGAGCAACCGTCAGGCCTTGCAGGTCAGCCATTGCACATCTGGGGACCGCTAGGGCATTACAGGGCTCGGTAGCCAGGTTTACAGAACAGCCCGACCCGACCAGGGCTGCGACCACGAGTGCAATCCAATTCAGGCCTTTTAGCCTGGACAGGCGACGCTGCTCTGTGGTTCGGGTTAAGTTTGGAGTTCGAATTGCCGTGCTCATGTTAGCATTCTTCAGTAGGCTATGGACTTAGAGAAGGGCACCGCTTGTCTGCCCTGGCACAATCACCGCGCGTCCTTGAACGTGCGCGACTAGCAGGCTAAGGGCACCCGGCATAGATAGAGTAGCACAACCCACTGCCAACTGCATGTCAGCGGCGCGGCAAGGACTGCCCCGATAGCCAGAAACATCCACCAGCGTGCAGGTCAGCGTATACGGACCAAGCATCACATGTACTGGGGTACGAGCCGCTTCTAGTTTGCAGCCATTCTTTGCTTGGTGGCGTGCCTTTCGAATAGCTTGTTCAGCGGGCGATTGACCGGTATACTGCACCCAATTTCCCACGGTCCCTGCTGGCACCTTGCTCCTGCAAATCCCACGATTCGTCACAGGCTTATGAATACCCTTCGATGGGGCATCCTCTCCACGGCCCGCATCGCTACGCAGAAGGTCATCCCAGCCATGCAAAAGAGCACTCTCGGGATCGTCACAGCTATCGCTTCGCGTGAGTTCAGCCGTGCACGCGTAGCGGCGGATCGACTCGGCATCTCTTCTGCCTTCGGATCCTACCAAGCGCTCTTAGACTCTCCGGAAGTTGATGCGGTGTACAACCCCCTCCCCAACCACTTGCACGTTTCATGGTCCATAAGAGCACTTGAGGCCGGCAAGCACGTCCTTTGCGAAAAGCCCATCGGTCTCTGCGCGGCAGATGCCGAAAAACTGGTTGCCGTGGCTGCTGCGCACCCGCACCTCAAGGTCGCAGAAGCCTTCATGTATCGCCACCATCCCCAGTGGGTTTGCGTGCGCGAACTGGTCCGGAGTGGGAAAATAGGCGCGCTGCGCACGGTACACGCCTTCTTTGCATACAGCAACAAGGACCCCAACAATATCCGCAACAAGGCCGGCACTGGAGGTGGGGCGTTAATGGATATCGGGTGCTACGGCGTCTCGCTTGCACGCTACCTCTTCGGATGCGAGCCCTTGCGCGTTGTTGCCACGATGCGCCATGACCCGATCTTTGGAACGGATATTCTGACGGCTGCGATTCTCGACTTTGGGCATGGTATGGCTGGTTTTACCTGCGCTACGCAGCTTCACCGCTACCAGCGTGTGGATGTCCTCGGTGAAAAGGGTTACATCAAGCTCCGTGTCCCCTTCAATGCGCCGCCGGATAAACCCGTGCACGTCAAAGTAGCCTACCCCGGACGCACGGAGGTCCTGCGCTTTGGGCCCGTGGACCAGTACATGCTCCAGGCGGATGCTTTCGCGCGGGCGGTAACGCAGGACGCCCGCATGCCGACGCCGCTCGACGAC
This sequence comes from Rhodothermales bacterium, assembly GCA_965262785.1. Classification (GTDB taxonomy): domain Bacteria; phylum Bacteroidota; class Rhodothermia; order Rhodothermales; family Bin80. The sequence continues at coordinate 2,447,315 of OZ253559.1, read as the reverse complement.
GCCACACTCAATATGCGTGCCATAGACGCGCTAGCAGCGAGTGGACGAAGCCGTTCGTGGGTCGACATTGCCGAACCTATCCCAACAGATATGTCTCTCACCGCGGCGCCCTGAACCAGCGTCCAATGGCTTGATCTGCTCTGTGCCCGAATCGTCGATTCCGTACCTTACATCTTGCTCATCCACCAGAGGCTTCCTATGCGCGCACAATTGAATCGCCGCGAATGGCTCCTCGCAAGTGCAGCTGCCCCCCTCGCCTTGCGACCAATCCTTGCGCGCGCCGCGCGCAGAGGCATTCGCGCTGCTCCCATTCGCCTTCATAGCAACGAAAACCCGTACGGTCCCTCTAACTCCGCAAAGGAGGCAATGACCGCGGCCTTTGGCGAATCCAATCTGTACCCCAGCTCCAAATACAAGGAGCTGGAGACGCTTATTGCGGAGCGGGAAGGACTCTCGCCTGCGCATGTAGTGCTTGGCGCAGGGTCACACGAAGTGCTGCGAATGACCGCAATGGCCTATGGTCTTTCAGGCGGCGAACTGGTTACGGCACACCCCACATTCGAAGGGCTGGAGAACTACGCCACGCGAATTGGTGCGCATGTTCACCGCGTTCCTGTGGACAACAACCTGGTCATGGACCTTGCCAAAATCGAGAAGCGCATGACACAGGCTGTGAAGCTGGTATTCGTGTGTAACCCGAACAATCCCACGGGCACTATTACGCCCAACGCTTCACTGCTGCCCTTCGTGGAGAAGGTGTCCAAGCGGGCAGTTGTTTTCGTTGATGAGGCCTACTACGAACTCGTAACCGACCCCGCATACGCGACAATGGTCCCTTTGGTAGCCGACGGTCAAAATGTGATTGTCTCGAGGACGTTTTCCAAGGTTTACGGGTTGGCAGGCCTACGCGTCGGGTATGCGCTGGCGCGCCCTGACATTGCGGCTCGCCTCAGGGCATTCCGGACCGACAACAGCATCAATATCATCGGGCTGCGGGCTGCGATTGCCGCATATCGGGATCCTGCTTTCGTTCAGTGGAGTCGCGACAATATCGCGTCCGAACGCAACAAGGTAGTAGCCAACCTCAGGGCGCTCGGGCACAAGAGCGTTCCCTCCCAAACAAATTTCATCTTTTTCCACCTTGGCCGGCCGATCGGGGCGTTTCAGCAAGCAATGGCGGCACAAGGGATTCTGGTTGGCCGACCATTCCCGCCCTACTTGGATTGGTGTCGGTTGAGTATCGGGAAACCCGAGGAGATGAGCTCGTTTGTGGAAGCGTTCCAACTCGTAATGAATGCCCCCTCCACCAACTAGCGCAGGTATGCACCGGTCGTGCCTAAGCGCCGGCGACACCCGCACATGATGCATGCGAAGCGCGGTTCGAATTTCGATCATCGCCGCCTTGGCAATTGCTTTGGCGGCACCCTTGCAGGACACGGGCTTCCGGTTCGTGCGTGTACGTTACCAGAGCCACCCGGGGATGCGTGGCAACGCTTGGGCCACGGACTATCCTACAGCAGAGCTGAACCTCCACGAGGCGATCGACCGCACTACCCTCTTGCAACTCGAGGGGCCACCCATCGTGCTCGACCTGACGGACGAGCGCATCTTCGACTATCCCGTCCTATACTTGACCGAGCCGGGGTATTGGCAGACTAACGATGCCGAAGTAGCCAGCCTTCGCAAGTACCTGGATCGCGGCGGATTTCTGATCATTGACGACTTCCACGACTACGGACGTGGCCAATTCGGGCCGCAGTGGAATAACATGTACAACAACATCAAGCGCGTGTATCCCGACAAGGAGCCTGTTGAGATGGATGCCTCCCACCCCATCTGGTCCATCTATTACGACATTGATCCAGACGCTGCGATATCGACCAAGAATGGTGGGGGCAGATGGGGCGGCTGGGGCATGCGATTTGGCCCCTTGGACGATGTTTACTATGGGATCACAGATGACACGGGGCGCCTTTCTATCGTGATCTGCTACAATCAGGATATCGGCGATGGCTGGGAGTGGCCGGGTGGGCGCAACTTGGGAATGGCCTCGACGGTCAGCTTCCAGATGGCCATCAACTTCATACTCTGGGCCCTTTCACACTAAGCAGGTATCACTATTCCACGGTGATGGAGACAACCGCGGAGGCGAGAGGAGGATCGTGCGGAATATGGCGGTAGTCGCCTAGCAGTAGCTGTAGCGTGTGCGGCCCAGGCGAAAGGTTTAGGGTCGTTTCAGTTTGTCCCTTACCAAAGTGAATATGGTTTGAGTCCGCCGGAACCGGAAGGGCCATATCCGGCAGTGCCGCTACGTCGACCAACAGGTGGTGGTGCCCGGTGTCAGGCAAGTCTACGCCTGCGGGAGCAACTCCCATATTTGCCAACCCGAACACCACCTTTACCGCACCCCCGCCAATCGTCGCGCCGTCTTCAGGTGAAATGATATAGACCATGGCGCCTTCCGGCGATGCCGCCCGTACCATCGCTGCAGGTTCAGTGGCTGCAGGTTCAGGTGAAGCAGCTTCATTCTGGCACGCGGCTACAAACAGCAATGCAGCGACAACTAGGGCGCGAATATTCATGGGTAGCAAGATCTCGTATGGGGCTGCCTCAAGTTACGCGTTTAGATGGAACGGTGACAGTTTACCAACCACTGGCCCTGCAGTTACGGTACAAACCTTCCTCGTTGGCGTATATCCGGCCCAGTTCATGGCCTGCGGGTGCCGCGTAGCAAGAACGATTCTATATGCGTGTCCAATTCCACACGGCTAGCCCGCGCGAAACGCTCATTTTAGGCGAAAAGATTGGTTCGCGCCTTCCCCAGGGATCCGTCGTCGGGCTTGATGGACCTCTAGCAGCCGGCAAGACCTGGATTGCAAAAGGCATCGTTCAGGGCATTGGCTCGCACGATCCCTCGCTGGTAAAGAGTCCGGCCTACAATCTCATCCACGAATATCATCTGGAGTGCCCTGCTTGGCACGTCTTCCACATCGACTTCTACCGGCTGGACGAACTTTCGCTGCCTGATACGCTCCTCTTCAGTGAAATCCTGGATCGTCCGGATGCCATATGCCTAGTCGAGTGGGCTGGTAAGTTTCTTGGTGACTTGGTGCCCAGTTACCTTTCAATTGCCCTTTCCAGACCCGGTACACCGGGACACCGCGACGTCACTATTGAAGTCATGGGTTCCTCCGCCGAGTATGCCAATCTCCTGTGTCATCTGTCAAACCATGGCGACGCTCTTTCTTGATACGTCCAGTGCCTGCTCGACCGTAGCCGTCATGCGGTGCCGCGAGCTTCTCGGCACGTCAGCAATTCGGGGCCGCCCGGCCGCACGGCTACATGACCAGATCAGAACTACCCTTCGCGAGGCTGGGGTTGCCCTGTCAGAATTGGAGAGTATTGGCATTGTCGTAGGGCCCGGTTCCTGGACCGGACTCAACATCGGCGTGACGGCTGCGAAGACGCTTGCCCAAGTACTCGGCATATGCGTCTTGCCAATTTCTTCTCTTGACGCACTTGTTGCTGGATATCGTTGGACCGGCGGACGCGTTTGTGCGCTGCTGAGCGCTGGCCGTAGCCGCGTGTATCGAGCATGGTACGGCACATGCAGCACAGGGGCGATTGTGCTGGCCGATCAGGACCCCGCCGTAGTAACCGTAGAGGCCCTGGAACAGGAAATATCACTCCAAGACGGACTGCAGCTTTTGGTAGAATATGGCCAATTGGTGGGCCCCACGCTTCATGCGCTTTGCGCGCTGAAGCACTCCCAGAGACTCTCTCCAGAAGACATGGCTGCTGCTGCTGCGAGTGTAGCGCCGCTTTCCTCAGACGAAGCGCTTACACTAACGCCGACTTACATGCAGTCATCATTGGCCGAACGAGACGCAGCAAAATAGCTTCAGTCTATGATCATTCTCGGGATCGACACCACCTGCGACGACACGAGTGCCGGCATCGTGAGGGATGGTCACAGAGTGCTTTCCAACATAGTCTCTTCTCAATACGCAGCACACGAGGAGTTTGGTGGCATAGTTCCAATGATTGCCGCTCGCGAACATACAAAGCACGTTGGACACATAGTGGACGCAGCCTTGCAAGACGCCCAGGTCACCTTCAGCGATCTTGACGCGGTGGCCGTTTCCAATGACCAGGGGCTGCTGCTGTCCCTCGTCGTGGGCGTGTCGGCGGCCAAGTCCATCGCGTTGGCGTGCGAAATCCCGCTTATCGGCATCCACCATCTGGAAGGCCATATCTATTCCGTGCTGATGGGACATGCTGATAAGCTATCCTTTCCATTCCTCTGCCTGACGGTAGCAGGCGGCCACACGCTGCTGCTACAGGTCGACGGCCATGGTGTCTATCAACTGTTGGGTCACACTCGAGACGACGCGGCCGGCGAAGCCTTAGACAAGCTCGCGCGCCGCCTGGGCCTTGGATTCCCCGGCGGCGCTGCTGTCGAGCGCCTTGCCAAAGGCGGCGATCCTACAGCGTACCCACTGCCCCGGCCCATGCTCGCAAAACCAAACTTGGACTTTAGCTTCAGCGGTCTAAAGACGGCGGTCATGAGGGTACTTGATGATAATCGGGACTATCGCCTAGAAGACATCTGCGCCAGCTTTCAGCAGGCGGTGGTGGATGTCCTGGTAGCCAAAACCTTGCGGGCTGCTGAGCTAACAGGCCTCACGCAGATTGCGCTTGCCGGCGGCGTAGCCATAAACAGCCTCCTGCGGTCGCAACTCAGTGAAGCGGCAGAAAGAAAAGGCTACAAAACATTCTTGCCTCCGCATTCCTTGTGCATGGATAATGGCGCGATGGTGGCAGGCGCCGGATACTACCTGCTCCGACACCGTGGGGCAGACCCGCTTACCATTGAAGCTCGTGCCAACGCGCCCTTAGGCCGCTTGGGCATCAAATACCGGCACCCTGCGAAATACCACTAGTCTCAATTGCTGCGAGCAAGCCTGGAGAATCCTGCACCCCCTACTACACCAGGGGGTTATCTACTCTCCAATGTTAGCAACAACAACGGTAGAGGCAGATCTGTTGATCTGGTATAGCCGATCACTCATGACGTAAGTATGACGGTCCTGGGGACGACTGTGCCAGGATTCTTGCTTTCAGCCATCCTCGACGAGCGAATGAATCATCGCGCGTCATACCTGCACCCTGGCAGGGATTCTCCGGCTAGGCGTGGTAGAAAGGCTTTAATAGTCCGTACAACGAAGCAAAGCGCTCGTGGAGATCTGCATATGCTAGGCTGTTCGGACCCGGCTGTGTGGCACTCTGTGTGCCGACAACTTCTTCGCACGCCGCCTCCGTGGATGCCCAAAACCCGGCTCCGACCCCTGCCAGTAACGCTGCGCCGAGCGCCGCACCCTCGGTTACGGAGACGGCCTTTAGCTCTACCTGCAGAATATCGGCCAGAATCTGTCGCCACAGCGGGCTCCTGGCACCGCCACCCGAAATGCGCAGCTCATCCGGCGGCGCGAGCCCAGCCTTCTCTAGCAACAGGAGGTTGTCACGCAGCCCAAACGCAACACCTTCAAGCACGGCCCGCGTCATGTGACCACGCGTATGCCTGGGCGTCAGGCCAACAAATGCGCCAGTCGCCAAGGGGTCAGCATACGGCGTCCGCTCCCCCGTCAGATAGGGCAAAAACACTAGACCGTCGCTTCCTGGCGGAATCCCGTCGGCCTCACCAATGAGCGTGTCGTAGTCGATGTTGGCACAAAGCGTGTCGTGATACCAAGCTAAACTACCGGCAGCAGAAAGCATCACGCCCATCATGTGCCACCTACCGGGAATGGCATGAGGAAAGGCATGAGCACGCCCATCGACATCCACATGCGGCTGCGCACACGGCGCAAATACCACGCCTGAAGTCCCGAGTGTGAGCGCCCAAATGGCGGGTGTGACCGCCCCAACGCCTACGGCCTGCGCGGCCTGATCGCCGGCGCCGGCAACCACGGGGGTACCGGCATTCAACCCGGTAGCCTCCGCCCCTTCTACAGAGACCGCGCCCGTCATCTCCGGGCCCTCAAACGTCTTGGGTAACCAGCTGAAAGGGATTTCCAAAGCCTGCAAAACCTCAGGGGACCAGTCACGTGCCGCCAGATCCAGTAACAGCGTGCCGCCAGCGCCGGCCTTGTCGGTTGCAAAGACACCGGTGAGCCGATACCGAACATAGTCCTTAGGTAGCAGGACTTTGGCCACCTTAGCGTACACTGCTGGTTCGTGGTCACGTACCCAAAGGAGCTTGGGTGCGGTAAAGCCTGCAAACGCATTATTGCCAGTAACAGAAACCAAGCGCCTAAGCCCTAGCCTTTTGCGGATTGCGTCGCACTGCCGCTGTGACCGTCCATCATTCCACAGCATAGCCGGCCGCAAAGCGCACCCGTCGTCTCCCAACAACACAAGACCGTGCATTTGGCCGGTTAGGCCAATGGACTTGACCAATGCCGGATCAATGCCGGAGGCTCTAAGAACCTGCCTAATGCTCTCTTGCATCGCGCGCCACCAGTGGACAGGGTCCTGCTCGCTCCAGCGCGGTTGTGGAATTGAATGGTCATGCGGCGTAGAAGCGCTGCCGACAATGTTGCCACGCGCATCAATCAACAGCGCCTTCGATGCGGTCGTTGAAGTGTCCAGGCCGAGGATATACTGCATGTCAAATACTGTTTCGTGTGCAAAGATAGGCGCTGCCCTGGAGGAGTATGGGTAGACTGTGCAGTGTACACTTGCTCTTATGTGCGTATTATTGGCGGTTCCAGAATTCCTCAGCGCCGCATAGTATTTCGTGCAGTCCTCTCTGTCGTCACCGCACGCCTATTCTCTTCGCCAAAAATTTGGACTTGCAGTGGGACCAATCTGGCTTCTCGCTGCAATGGTTCTACCCGCCCCGGACGGCCTAAGCCAAGATGGCTGGGTCACCGCGGCGATTGCCTTGTTCATGGTTACATGGTGGATCTCTGAGGCCGTGCCGATCCCGGCAACGTCTCTGTTGCCACTGGTGTTGTTTCCTCTATTCGGTGGCGGCACCATGCAGGAGGCGGCGGCGCCTTACGCCAACCCGTTGATATTCCTGTTCATGGGCGGGCTCATGATCGCCACCGCGATGGTAAGGTGGAACCTGCACAAGCGCATTGCCCTCTACATCATTCGGCGCGTTGGGACCAGTCCTCAGGCACTCATTCTGGGCTTCATGCTCGCTACAGCATTCCTCAGCATGTGGGTTAGCAACACAGCTACGGCTGTCATGATGCTGCCGGTTGCGTTATCTGTGGTAACCCTGGCTGAAGAAGGGACAGAGGAACGCATGCACAAGCGCTTTGCCGTGGTGCTACTGCTTTGCGTAGCGTACGGAGCCAACATCGGTGGAATGGGAACGCTTGTAGGCACACCGCCCAATGCCTTCATGGCTGCCTTTTTTGAAAGCGAGTACGGCTTTCAAATCTCCTTTGTACGCTGGCTAGTCGTTGGCCTGCCGATAGTGGGAATCGGCCTGCCATTGACGTACTTCGCACTCACAAAAGTGGTATATCCGTTCGAAATCGGAAATATCATCGGCAGCCAAGGCCTGATCGACCAGGAAATCCAAAAGATGGGACCAATTTCACGTGGCGAGCGACTGACCGCAATTGTCTTTGCTTCCACAGCCGTGCTATGGGTCACACGGCCCTTGTTGGCACCCGTGATTCCTGGACTCACCGATGCCGGTATTGCAATGATGGGAGGGCTGGTACTCTTCGTCCTGCCGGTCGACCTGCGCCGCGGAGTATTTGTCCACACGTGGAAGGCCGCCAACGAATTGCCATGGGGTACGCTCTTACTGTTTGGCGGTGGGCTCAGTTTAGCTGCTGCGATGTCGCGGACCGGCCTCGCGGAATGGATTGGCAACTCCATGGGATTTGTGGACCTGCTTCCAGTCGTGCTCATCATCCTGGTGGTCACTGCGGTCATCGTTTTTCTGACGGAGTTAACCAGCAACATAGCAACTACCGCAACCTTTTTGCCCTTGCTGGCAGCGCTGGCTATCGGCGCTGGCGAAAATCCTCTTCTGCTGGCCATCCCTGCGGTACTGGCTGCAAGTTGTGCCTTCATGCTGCCCGTGGCCACGCCGCCTAATGCCATCATTTATGGCAGTGAGCGGGTTACCATTCCGGAAATGGCGCGTGCCGGGCTTGTGCTTAACTTCCTCTTTATAGCAGTTGTGACGGTTCTGGCCTACACGTTGGCGGCGTGGGTGTTTAAGATTCAGGTAGGCGAGGTTCCGGTATGGGTTCAATAGGCGGGTTCCCAGGCGTTATCTATGGTCACCCCGCAGACAGGTCGCATTAGGTACTGGAGCAAAACCCGCAAGAAGACGTGGCACCTGCAGCTTGACTCTATCGGGAAGAATTTCTCTCTAGCGTGAGCCTCACTCACGCGTCGGCTAATTCGACATGTGAACAGGAAGGGCATATAAGCCAGAGATCAAGCGTCTGCATATACCCGTCGACAGGTGCTCAGATTGGGACATCCGTGACCAGCGCATCTGCCGACGCTGCCAGAAGCAGACCCGCGCCCGTTGAATGAAGCAGACAACAGAGCCGATGTTCAAACCGCGTGACATGCGCAAACCTATTGGCCAACAGGGCCTGCTTGCTCAGAGATGGACCGGGCGCGGAATTCGGATGTGACAAGAAAGCGCAGCCAGCACTGCGGAGGAGTTGACCGTTTTGGCCACCAAGTAGCGGCGCATGGCGATTGGCGCTGGCTATGCCCGCCATCGGGCGATTGATCACATTGGGCAGCAGCAATCCGAGAACTTCGCCCGTAGCCTGCGCTATAGATACTGCGATGCCATCCCGGTGGGATTCTCCACCCGTGTTGTGCTCTCCTGGGGTCGTTGGTGGAGCCTTCTCCTTATCGTGCTCGCATTGCGCCGGAAAGTAACGCCGGGAGAGCACGAGTCCCTGACAATTTCTGCGCGCAAGCACGAATGGGTGGCACGCCAGCGAGGACCGTACAATACATCACTTGCTGGGAGTGTAGTTTCTTCGGCGAGCCGGTCTAACTCGTGGAACAGTGTGTCAGAACGCATGTGCATAGTCCCCTTTTCCCAAATGAGGATGTGGCATATCTTTGTTTACCCTATTTCCGTGCTGTAAGGCATACCACGGCTAGATGTGGCTGCGGGCTGGTTTAAAAACACACCCCGTAGGGCCTATCAACCGCCGTTCAAGTGCTGCCGCTACGAAACAAAACGTGACCGAGAAATTCGCGAAGGACTGCCCAGGCAGCGCCCTATGTACGGATCAAATGCACTTCTGCCAGTGGACCCATTCGACCTTAGCCCTCACCGGTACCGGACCAGATGCCTGACTCCATAGTTGAGCAAGTAGGAAGCGTCCTAGAACCTGAAGGGTCTTGGGCGTACACCAAACAGGCGAATAGGCGTGTGTGGGTGCAGCCTGCTGCACTTGCGCACACTAGTGGAGGAAAGCACCTGAAGCACTGCGATAGTCGGTGAACAATCCACGAGGTAGCTAACATGGGACGCTTACTACGCCACCACTTTGCGCCCAACGTAGATAGGCTGCGCAAGGCCAAGGGTGGGCAACTTACCGTTGAAGATCTTGAAGAGATCGGGTACTTCAAGCATGCCGGCGAAGACTATCCCTACAGGCCCACCAATTACCTCAACGAGCCCATCGACCCTGCTTGCAACTGCTTTATGTCGCTCAAGAACCAGTATGCGCACGAATGGATGAATAGCCTGTACAGGATGGAGGCGGCTTTAAAAAACCCAAGCAAGCACATGAAATACGCCTGCCCTGTCTACGTACGCGAGGTGGCAGCGGAGTACTTGGAGGCAGATTCGCATCCGCCGCAGAACCCAACAGAGAAATAGCAATGGACGTACCCGTGGTAGGCGAATAAATCGATGAATTTCCATACACGTCTGCAGGCGGGGAAACCGTCGCAGCTCTGACCGCCACCTCCCGTCGCCCCAGTCTTGAACCGGACAGACCAGCGATGCATGTGCGCTGGGCGAATTGTGCTCGACGGCGTCGGGCACGCAGCTAAGCACGGATGCATATAGCGAGGCTTGATGCGCCTTTTGGAATATCGGTAGCAAGCTGTAGCAGCGCATATTGCATCTGCAACCCATTCGGTACCAAAGGAGAATTGGCTACGCTCGAGATTATTCGCACGACTGTCAGGATATGCCGGACCCGCAATGAAGAGAAGCCTCCATTCTGATCAATAGTACAATGCGCTGAGGGCTTGACTATGGCCCGCGAAGCGGACATTCTTCAGCAAGCAATTCCTTTCAACGGCTCTAAGACTGTTCTCGCGTTCGGCGGCTTGCTTCGGGCCTTCTTATTGGCGTTAGGCGAGTCTGTGTCGGCCTGCACGGCACTGTCGCAGGCAGATTGGCAAGCTGATCTCGAGATTTCGGGCGAGCTGGAAGCCTCAATAGTGGAGATGGGCAATGCTTATCAAACACTAACCTGCGCTTCGCCGTCTCCTGTCTGTAACTATGTGGGGTTGCTGCTGCCTACTTCGATGGCCTTGACGGCCAGCCGGGGAGTTCCTGGGGTGCGGGCGGGTTACTGGAGCAATTCTTGGTGCGGTTGAAGTCCTTATGTTAAATCGTTGGCGAATTCGCCGCTATGGGAATTGGGATCGGCACAGATCTGGATATCCAGAGGAACACCGGAAACTGCGAGAAGCAGGTAGGTGACATTTGCACAGGAAACTCTGCGTCTATACTGGATGCTTTAGTCAAGGCAAGATTAAGATGACAAGCCCGCCGTCCCCAACCAACCCGAAGCGCAGAAGTCTTGTTGCGATGCCGTCCGCCAGGTCGGTTCTCCCGTTCGCGATCTTCATGGTTGTCTTCGCCTTCGCCCTAATTGCCTTAGTGTTCATTCCTTCCTGGCGGAGCGGCGGCTTTGAGCCAGTCGACTTGGTCTTGGTGCTATTACTAGTACTGTTGGGCACTGGCACCCCCGTCCTGTATGTCCGGGGTATTCGCCGCTACTGGAGAATGTGCACGAAGCTGCCTCGTACGGGCGAGATAGGGATCCTGCCGCCCCCAACAACAAAAGAGTCCCAAGGCCTCATTCCGATACGATCATTCAGATCGGCGCTGCCATTCGCAATTTTCGTGGCTATCCTTGCCCTTGCCGTCACTGCCATAGTATTCGCCCTTTCTCAGCGGGGTGGCGGCTTTGAGCTAGCTGGTCAGGTCATGGTGCTATTTCTTGTGTTAGCGGGCGTTGGCATGCCCGTCCTGTATGTCCGGGCCGTTTGCCGGTACCGGAGGTAGTGCACGAACCACTCTCGCTAACGAGTTGCAGTCGCCCCGTACAAGCGGGTTAGGGGCAAGCACCTTTGAGCGAGTTGGTAGTCGCCACGCGTGCTGCAGACCCCGCAATGCCTACTCCGGATTGGTCCGATACTCCTTCGTAGGAACCACCCCGACCATTGGCGGTCTGCAATTCAACGCTGCCGGAAAGCCGGACAACTCGGCAGAACGTCGCTACTCCTTCGTGAAACTGCAACCGGCCTCACAGTGGAATTCCCCCATCCTGCCTCCCCGTACGCCCGATAAGCGCGTGCTGGACACACTGCCGCCGCCTCACGTGTGGATGCAATGCCAGCGGCCTGTTGGATGGTACCCGTGATTAGCTCTCCAGCGGCCCTCTGGACAAGGGTGCCGCAAGGTCGGTACGAGTGCACCAACATGTGACCGCAAGGTCGAGAATGGGCGACAGATCCTGTTCTGGAAGCATTCGTGCCGAATGACCAGGCCAACTAGCCGATCCTATCAGTCAACCCAACTAAATCCGTATGTGCGATGCAGAACCGGCAGCGAACGGGCGCATGCATGGCATGGCAGTTCTAGTAAGAAACGCCAAAAGTACAAACGTCCTGCGGTCACCATGATGGGATACTGGCAGGACGCTGCAAATAATGCGTGCCCGGGAGGATTCGAACCCCCGGCCTTCTGATCCGTAGTCAGACGCTCTATCCAGCTGAGCTACGGGCACAGTTTGAAAAAAACCTTAGACAAAAAGTAGGCAGCGCGGTTCCAGATCCGCGAGGATGGCAAAGCGTTTTGACATCATCATTGTGGGTGCGGGACTCGCGGGCGCATTTAGTGCGCTTTGGCTGAGCAAGAACCAAAAAGTACTCCTAGTAGAAGCTCTCCACAGGCCGTCCGGCGCATCTCAGGTAGCGGCAGGCATCGTCAATCCATTTACCGGACTTCGTGGTCGGCTCATGTGGCGCGGCCTTGAGGCCCTGGAAGGTATAGATGCACTCGTTACTGAGGCTGGCGCTGACCGGCTCTACAACCGGTGTGGCGTGCTGAGGCCATCTGCCAGCGCGGAGCAATCCAAAAGCTTCCGCAATGTGGCGCGAACGTACCCAGGCTACGCAGCGTGGATCGGTGCTGATGAGGCGCGCCACCAATTTGCGGGTGTCATCACGGACCGTGGCGCACTTGTTCTCCACGGTGGGGGAATCATAGATACGCCGCAACTTATTGAGGCAGTGCTGTCGTCTGCTGCGCGCCGCGGGGCCATCATCAAAACGGGAGCTGAAGTTGTGTCGTGGGGTTCGGCCAACAACAGCGCATTCGTGGTGATGCGCGATAAAATGCGCTATGAAGCCTCTCGCGTGCTGCTTTGCCTAGGTAGCGGTTACATAAAGTTTGCCGCACTGCGTGTGCTCAACCTTCACAGAACCAAAGGCCAAATTGTACGCGTGCGCCGCCCGGTCGACTTTAAGCTCCCGATGCCAGTCTCCGGGCGCGGCTACGTCGTTCCTGATTCCCATGCGTTACTGGTCGGCACTACCTATGAGCGCGGCTTTGCGACCGAGGAAGCAACCGAAGAAGCGACCCGCACAATTCTGCGCAACACAGCGGCTATGGTCCCTGACTTGAACAACCAACCCGTACTTGGTACAACGGCAGGCGTACGCGTCGGCGTTCCGGGCACGCGCCTACCCATCGTTGGCCCAATCGCAGAACGCATTTGGGTCTTTACCGGCCTGGGATCAAAGGGGATCCTTTTTTCCGCGCTTCTTTCGCGCATGTTACCAACACTCCTTGAGGATCCGGCGCAAGTCCCGCATGCAATCCAGGTCACCAAGGCAAATTCAAAGTAATTTGGCCATTGGCGCGGCCCACACGCTAGTAGTATTAGCTACCTTGATTGCCTGTCAATTCAAAGTAGGCGAATGCCTTACCAGCCGAGATGACCCAAGTACTCACCGGCGATACCGCGACGATCCTGGGCAATGCCGCCAAAGGACTTCTCACGCACAAGTGCACAACGATCCCCCGGGAAAACCTGCACCTTCCCGGACCTAAGTTTGTCGATGAGGTGTGGAGCGGCTCCGACCGAAACCCACGTGTGCTGCGCGCGCTCCAAACACTATTTGACAATGGACGTCTAGCAGGAACCGGTTACGTATCCATTCTACCGGTGGATCAGGGCATCGAGCATGCCGGTGGAGCATCCTTCGCGAAGAATCCGGCCTACTTCGACCCCGAAAACATCGTCCGCCTGGCCATTGAGGGCGGATGCAACGCCGTAGCCTCTACCTATGGCGTCTTGGGAGCCGTGGCGCGCAAGTATGCGCACAAGGTTCCGTTCATCCTAAAACTCAACCACAACGAGCTGCTGTCGTATCCCAACACGAGCGACCAGATTCCGTTTGCCAGCGTGCAGAATGCTTGGGACATGGGCTGCGTAGGCGTAGGCGCCACCGTGTATTTTGGCTCGCCGGAATCCAAACGGCAGTTACAGGAGGTTTCTGAAGCCTTCGCCGAAGCACATGAGCTGGGGATGCTCACTATCCTGTGGTGCTACGTTCGTAACAGCGCGTTCAAGATCGACGGCGTAAATCACGAGGCTTCAGCTGACCTTACAGGGCAGGCAAACCACCTAGGCGTAACCATCGAAGCCGATATCATCAAGCAGAAGTTGCCTACATCCAATGGAGGATATGCCGCACTTAACTACGGCAGTTCCAGCTACGGCAAGTTTGACGAGCGGATCTATTCGCGCCTTGCGTCCGACCATCCCATTGACCTCACGCGCTACCAGATCGCAAACTGCTACATGGGGCGCTGCGGTCTGATCAACTCCGGCGGAGCCTCCGGGGCCAACGATTTGCGGCAAGCCGTAACCACCGCTGTGGTCAACAAGCGGGCGGGCGGCATGGGCTTGATCTCGGGCCGCAAAGCATTTCAGCGCTCTATGAAGGATGGCATCGGCATTCTAAACGCCATCCAGAATGTCTACCTTGACAGGGCAGTAACAATAGCATAGTGTAACCGGCTCGTGGCAGCACCACTAGGGCCCTTGTTGTGCGCTGCACCTGCAGCGCCGACTGTGTATCTTGCCTTCGTCTGGTAAGGCAACGCGGCATATTATGGATGAGGCACACGCGGTAGCGGTAGGCGGAAACGAACAACACGAACCTCCTGCGGTGGCGGATAGCGCTCCGGCCCACAGCGTAGCGCCGGCTGCGGAAATGCCACTATTCGAGAAGACTACCGCGCATGCCCCGGCTTGGGCGACGGAGATCGCCCGAAAATATCTGGGCGGCACGGTAAATCAGTTTGTTCTGCACGGCAACGTGCGGGATCTAGTGCTGACTACGTCGGCCAAAGGTGAGCGCGACTATAAGGATATGGTCACGTTTCTCACCGAGGAGCTCTTTCACCCGCGCGATGTCGTAGTACTCTACGATCGTGCAACGGGGATCTCCTTTCGGGATCAAGGCTCACGCACCGACTTCGACCAGTTTGTCCGCGCCTACGACACACGCAAGGGCACTGCGTTCTTCTCCCGGCTTCCAAAGGACCCGGTCCGGGCACTATCGCTACTGGACATGTATTTCCGGCTGCGCCTTCGTGAGCGCAAGGGCATTGCGTGCATCCTGGACTTTGCCGAAACCGTTATTCCCATGGCAGAAGCGGCAATGTATTCGTCGGAGGACCGCAATGCTATCGTGATCTTGCAGCGCTGGGCGCACGACCAGTTCTTTTTGCAACACGACTTCACGGTCTGCCTAATTGCCGAAAACCTAAGCGACATCAATCAACAGCATGTCCAAAGTCCGTGGACCGCGGAAGTCCACGTGCCCATGCCGGACGCTGACGCACGTCTGGCCATGGCTCAGTGGTTTTGCCGAGATCAGCAGGACGTGTTCGAGGCTCATTCGGATGTCACCTTGGAATCGCTGGCCAGCAACACGGCCGGCCTGAGTTTCATACAGCTGCGCTCTATCCTCGCCGACACTACCAAGAACCGCGTTCGACTCACCTTCGAGCAGCTCTCCGAAATGAAAAAGGAGATGATCGAAGAGGCCGCCTTTGGCATGCTGGAGTTTGTTGAGACGGACTACAACCTCGACATGGTGGCCGGGCACAAGGAAGCGAAGGAGCACTTGCGTCATGCCGCCATAGCTTTGCGCAAGGGTCGTGAAGACGTGATGCCTATGGGCTACCTGATTAGTGGCCCCGTGGGCACTGGCAAGACGTTCATGGTCACATGCTTTGCCGGAGAGATTGGCGTCCCAATGGTGAAGCTGAAGAACTTCCGCTCGCAGTGGCAAGGTCAGACCGAAGGCAACCTTGAGAAGATTCTGAATCTCCTGGAGGCAATGCCGCCGGTGGCCGTGATGATCGACGAGGCCGATGCAGCACTTGGGAATCGGAGCTCGCAGGGAGACTCGGGTGTGTCGCAGCGCGTGTTTGGACAGATCGCCGCCTTTATGAGCAACTCGAAGCACCGGGGAAGGATCATATTCTTTCTTATCACGGCGCGCCCTGATCTGATGCCGATTGACTTGAAACGGCAAGGACGGGCGGAAGAACACATTGCTCTTTTCTATCCTTCCACACGCGCGTTGCGCCTTGAGTTGCTGCAAGTCATGATGCGACGCACCGGGCTCAACATCCCGGTTGACGATGTGCCGGATGCGCTGCTTAGTGGCGAGCGCACCTATAGTGGTGCCGACATGGAAGCTGTGCTGACGCGTGCCAAGTTTCGAGCAGCGGCACTAGGCGAGGAAGACACCGAGGTCACATCAGAGATTCTGGCCCATGTGGTGGAGGACTTCATCCCGCCCACGTATCCCCTGCAAGTCCGGCTGCAAACGCTGGTTGCGGTCATCGAAAGTACCAGTTTGGATCTCTTGCCCGAACCCTATCGGTCCATGAGTCGCCAAGAGGTGGTAGAACGTGTACGTGAACTCAAACTCCAGATTGACTAGTCTCGCATGATTCTGTGCAAAGTAACCGGATCGGTGGTGGCTACACGCCAGCGCGAGGTTTTTCGCCCGTGTAAGCTCCTAGTTGTGCGCGAGATAGATGAAAAGGGTATTTTGCGACCGGAAGCCGCAGAGATGCTGGCACTGGATGCAAAGCTGAGCGCCGGCATTGGTGACCATGTGCTTGTCGCACGCGAAGGCCTCGCAGTAGCGGATGTTCTTGGCTCGAAGCATGTGCCGGCTAACGTGGTGGTCGTGGGAGTGGTCGACGACTGGCATATTGCTGATTAATTGACGGCGCGCCTGGCCGCGCATGCCTACTAACTCAAAACTTGCTTCACCGATGATTCGTCGTTACGGCCGTATTCTTCTGTTGTCCGTCCTGGCTACAGGCCCGCTGGCAACCCAGGCGCAGGTGGACAGCGGTAATGAATTGCCCGATGTCACGCGCACATACGCACTTGTTGGCGCGCGTATCGTGCAGGCACCGGGGCGCATTCTAGAGGGTGCCACGGTGATTGTTCGTGATGGACTCATTACGGCCGTTGGCCGCGATGTGGCCGTCCCATTTGATGCTGAGCGGATTGCAGCTGATTCGATGACGGTATATGCCGGCTTTATTGACGGCCTTTCGCACGTGGGCATCCCCGCACCTAAAGAGCAGCAGCGACCGGAGCGGCCGGATGACCCAGGGTTTCCGCCCGATGCCGAGGCCGGCATACAGCCCGGCCTTGACGTGCGTACGCTGCTTAAGGCGGATGACAAAAGCCTTACGGACTTGCGAAAATCTGGCTTTACAGCAGCGCACGTAGTGCCACGCGGTCGCATGCTGCCTGGGATGGGCGCAATCATCCTGCTGGCAGGAGACGATGCCAACGAGGTGGTCTATGCTGGGGAAGCATCGGTCTTTGCCCAACTCGCTTCTGCGCGCAGAATGTACCCTGGCACCGATATGGCGGTGATCGCCAAGTTGCGGCAGCTGTTTCATGAGGCTAAACGCCGGCAACGCATTGAGAGGCTCTATGCAGACAACCCGACCGGCATCCAACGCCCGTCCTATGACCCGACGCACTACGCGCTCTTTCCTGTTCTAGACGCGGATCGCCGCGTATTCTTCCATACCGAAGATGCACTGGATGTTCACCGTGCGCTGGCAGTACACGAAGAACTGGGCTTCAGCATGGTCCTCACTGGCCTGAACCAGAGCTTTGACGCGATGGACAAGCTGAAGGCTGCGAACATCCCTCTGTTGCTGACGCTGGATCTACCTGAGAACAAGGATGCGAAGGAAGACGACGACAAGGCCGATGCTGACTCGACGGAGGCCAAACCTACCGATACCGCCGGTGAATTGCCGGAGGTGCCCGAACCTGCCTATGATCCTTTGCTGCGAGTGAGCGACTTCAACGACCTGGAGGCCGAAAAGAAAAACCTGGAGGCGCGTCGCGACGCGGAACACAAGAAATATCTCGAAAATGCCAGCACACTGGCGGAGGCGGGATTCGGCTTCGGATTCACGACGCTAGACACCAAGGCAAGTGATGTGTTGCCAAACGTACGGACGCTCATCGAAAACGGACTGACGGAGGACGCGGCACTGGCGGCGTTGACCATCAACCCGGCCAAGATTCTGGGCGTGGCCGCAACCATGGGTACAGTAGAGGAAGGCAAGATGGGCAACTTGGTCGTGGCGACCGGTAACATCTTCGACAAGGACTCCAAGATTCGGTACGTATTCATCGACGGTCGTAAGTATGAGATGGAGATTGAGAAGAAGAAGACTGGTGCCGCCGAGGGAGTGGCTGCTGCGGCAGCCGGCACCTGGTCATTTACGGCGTCCACGCCCGATGGCGATTTCGGGGGCACTTTCGTCGTAAATGAGGACCTTACCGGAACCGTAGCATCGGACATGCTAGGGCAAGAGTTGGAGATCACCGGCGCGACATTCGAGGACGACGTGCTGTCTTTCTCGTTCGACGTGGATGGAATTGGCTTGGTGACCGTGAGTGTGACGATTTCCGGCGATGAATTTGACGGCGAGGCTACCTCTGCGGTCGCTGGCTCGGGCCCGTTCTTCGGAAAGCGCGTCTCAAACCCAGAATTGTAACTCACGATTCCATGAAAAACGCTCTTCTACTCCTCGTCGCCGCGCTAGCCTGGGTATTGCCATCGCGGGCGCAGATACCCGCCGGTGACGTACTTGTTCGTGGTGCCACCGTGCTGACCATTACCGGCGGAACCCTTGAAAACACGGATGTGCTCGTGGTAGACGGACGCATTCAGCAAATAGCACCGGGAGTCGCCGCACCTGCTGGAGTTGAAGTCATTGATGCGCAGGGCATGTACGTCATGCCTGGCATCATAGACGCACACTCGCATATCGCCATCAGCAATGTAAACGAGTCATCAGCGCCGGTGACTGCACAGGTTTCCGTCGGAGATGTGCTGAATCCATACAGCATCTCGTTGTATCGGGCGCTTGCGGGTGGCGTGACGACCTCGCACGTGATGCACGGATCCGCAAACGTTATCGGCGGCCAAAACGAGACTATAAAGCACCGCTGGGGCACTAAAGACCCCGATGGCCTGATCATGGATGGCGCGCCGAGAACGATTAAGTTCGCCTTGGGCGAAAACCCCACCCGCGTCCATGGACGTGGCAACAACCTCCGCCCGGCGTCGCGCATGGGCGTGGAATACGTGCTGCGCGAGACCTTCAACAAGGCCGTTCGCTACCAGGAAGCCTGGGAAAAGTATGAAGCGGAGGCTCGCAGCAACGCTCGCGCCATCCCGCCACCCTATAGCGGGCAGCTTGAAGTAATGGCCGACATCCTCAGTGGCGACATCATCGTCAACTGCCACTCATACCGGGCGGATGAGATATTGATGTTAATGCGCGTTCTTGAGGATTTCGGCGTAGACCACGTGACTTTTCAGCACGTGAATGAAGGCTTCAAGATTGCGCCGGAGCTGGCAGCCTTTGGGGCAGAAGGTGCAGCCGCATCGATTTTTGCGGACTGGTGGGCATACAAGTTCGAGGTGTACTACTCTACAGCTTACAACGCCGCCATTCTTACCCGCAATGGAGTGTTGACATCGATTAACTCAGATTCCGGCGAACTCAACCGCCACCTGTTCCATGAAGCTGCCAAGTCGCAGAAATACGGCGGCCTGACCGATGACGAGGCCCTATCGCTCATCACAATTAACCCTGCAAAACAGTTGGGAATTGGAGACCGGGTCGGCTCCATTGAGGTAGGCAAAGACGGCGACCTCGCGATATTTGACAAACACCCGCTGTCGATTTACGCAATACCACAAAAGACCATCGTAGACGGCGTAGTGTATTTCGACATCGATCGTGATGCGGACGACATGCGAATAAGCGTTGACCCCGAGGCCAGAATAGACACGGTAATTCTGCATGAGCATGCGGATTACAGCCGCTGCCTGCAAGAAGGAAGTACTGACCTGTTCGGCTTCCTCTCCCAACAGTGAAGCGCCTCTGCTAACAGCACAACGACATGAACACTATTCTTGCCCTAGTCCTTGCAGTCGGCGTGTTCGGGCACGCACCGGTCACCTCGCCCGACGGGCCGATAGCGCTCACCAACGCGCGGATCGTGACGGTAACCGGCGTTACGGTCGAGCGCGGAACGCTGGTGATGGAGGGTGACCGCATTGTAGCGATCGGAACTGATGTAGCAATTCCAGAGGGCGCACGCGTTATTGATTGCAGTGGTCTGACAATTTATCCCGGCCTGATTGACACTGGCACGCAGTTGGGCCTCGTAGAGGTAGGATCGCTCCCGGAAACCCGGGATGCCAGCGAGCTGGGTGACTTCTCACCTCAGATGAAAGCTCTGACTGCTGTTAACCCCAATGGCGTGGCTATCCCGGTCACGCGTATCAGTGGCGTCACGACCGTCCTCACGGAGCCTTCAGGCGGCATGCTGCCTGGGCAAGCCGCGCTCATCAACCTGCACGGCTATACGCCAGCCCAGATGTTCGCAGGCTTTGAAGCGATGACCTTGTCTTTTCCTTCAACTGGCCGCAGGGGGCGCTTTGACTCACGGTCGGACGAGGATATCGAAAAGGCTAGTGAGAAGGCACTAAAGAAGCTGAACGACACCTTCGATCGTGCCGAGCTCTACCACCGCATTGATTCTACACACCAGGTCAATCCGGAAGAAGGGCGCAAGCCCGAATATGTACCATCGATCAACGCACTTCTTCCGGTGGTACGCGGGGATCAAGCGCTGATCATTCGAGTCAATACTGCCAAGGACATCACTGCGGCATTGGAATGGGTAGAGAGCAGGGATCTACAGCGGGTCATCTTTACTGGTCTCGCAGAAGGCTGGCGCGTAGCCGACAAGATTGCCGAATCGGGCATTCCGTGTTTGGTAGGGCCGGTGTTTTCCGTTCCGACGCGCGCCAGTGACCGGTATGACAAGGCCTACCGTAACGTATCACTGATGCATGCCGCGGGCGTAAAGGTGGCAATCCGCTCGGGCGAAACCGAAAATGCACGCAACTTGCCGTATAACGCCGGCTTTGCCGCAGCCTACGGATTGGGCGCTGAGGAGGCGCTTCGCGCCATCACGATTGTACCTGCAGAGATTTTCGACGTGGCCGACGAACGCGGCTCGCTGGAACAAGGCAAGGAGGCGACGCTGTTTGTGGCCGACGGCGACCCAATGGAGACAAAGACGCAGATCCATCACGTCTTCATTGCAGGGTACGAAGTCCCAATGGAGAGTCGACATACGCGGCTATACAACGAGTTTCTGAATCGCGACCCGGGCCTGAATAAGCACAGCAAAGGCAACTAGCGACCTTAGGCGGGCAGGCACGGCCTGGTTTCTTTTTGCTCTGCGCCACTAGCGTTTGCGCCAAATCATCGCTAACTGCCGCTACTGTTTCTTGGCCCATTATCAGCTCCTCCACACGTAGCACGGAGTGATTGAGCGCTGGGCGCGGGTGCCCTTGTGCCGCCAGCCCTCATGCTCTCTGCAACGCATTTGTCTGAATGTCACGCAGCCCTGCATCAGAAGCCTATTCCGCCGACGCACGCATGCGTTCGCCAGCTCGCCGCCAAGGCTTCGCAGTCCTCACGGCGGTCCCGCAGACTATCACCGCTCGCTGCAGCCTTCGGTATGCAAAACGAAGGCCTTCAGCAAAAGGCCCTTCGGCGACTATCCGTTGATCGACGGGAATGGTCGCCCTCGCTAGAGGCATTAGCCCGAGTTGGTGCTGATCAAGCATTCCGATGCATGGCATAGTGGCCACCCTTCCTTTGCCAGACATTAGGCCCGGTGGCCCTCACTGCGTGCCCGCTATTCACAAGAGCAATAACGTACTTTGCCTCAGCTCACAGTGTCTTGCGGTTTGCGAAGTGTAGCACATGCAAATTTTTCGCCGGCGCCAACCAAGGACAGGCCAATCTCAGCTGTCGGCGGAAGCGTCCGGCCGCACGCCTGCGGTACGATGCAGCGCTGCGCTTCGCACACACCCTAACTGCGTGCTGTGCCGTATCTTACCTCTGAAGTTACATGATAAACACGCTCTTCTAAAGCCCACGCATGCCCCGAACTATTATTACCGGTGGCGCCGGTTTCCTGGGGTCGCACTTATGTGACCGGTTTTTAGACGAAGGACATGAGGTGGTCTGCATAGACAACTTTTTGACGGGCTCACAGGACAACATTGGCCACCTGATGGGGCGACCGGGCTTTCAATTCATTAAGCACGACGTTACCAACTACATCTATGTCGACGGGCCGGTTGACTACGTACTCCACTTTGCCAGCCCTGCCTCTCCCATAGACTACCTTCGCCTGCCTATCCAGACACTCAAGGTGGGTGCTCTTGGCACGCACAAGGCGCTTGGGCTCACCAAAAAGAAACAGGCGCGTTTCCTCTTGGCCTCCACCAGCGAGGTATACGGAGATCCGCAGGTGCACCCGCAGAGGGAGACGTACTGGGGCAACGTCAACCCTGTGGGGCTGCGCGGCGTATATGATGAAGCCAAGCGGTTCGCTGAAGCCATGACGATGGCCTACTACCGCTACCATGGCGTGGACACACGGATCGTGCGCATCTTCAACACCTACGGGCCGCGCATGCGGCTTGATGACGGCCGCGCCCTTCCAACATTTATGCGTCAGGCACTTTCCGGCAAGCCAATTACTGTCTACGGCAACGGACGTCAGACACGCTCCTTTGCTTACGTAGCCGACACCGTTGAAGGCATCTATCGTCTGCTTAACAGCGATGTCACGCAGCCAGTGAACATCGGAAGCCGCGACGAAATCACAATTCAGGCATTCGCGCAGGAAATCCTCTCGCTCACCGGCAGTAATAGCCCTATAGTTACAGAGCCGCTCCCGGAAGATGATCCCAAGAGCCGGCAACCCGATACGACTGTAGCCGAAACGCTTTTGGGGTGGCGCCCTCACTATACACGCGCCCAAGGACTGACACTCACACTCGCCTACGTTCGGGACCGGTTGGCGCGATGCGCGTAAAAGGGCGCCCCGTGGAAGCGCTCTACCCTATGCACCTTACCTCAAAGCGCGCAAAGATTTTTGTGGCCGGGCATCGCGGGCTATTGGGCTCTGCAATCATGCGCAGGCTTCAGCAGGAAGGCTACGCTAACCTCCTGACGCGAGACCGGAAAACGTTAGACCTGCGAGACCAGGCGGCGGTGAACCAATTTTTTGCGGCATCCAAGCCTGACTTCGTGGTACTAGCCGCGGCACGTGTGGGCGGCATCCTTGCCAACAACTCGTACCCCGCTGACTTTATCGGCGACAACCTAGCGATACAGAACAGCGTCTTGTGCGCTGCCTTTAGGGCCCGAGTTAAGCGCCTATTGTTCCTCGGGAGCACCTGCATTTACCCGCGCAATGCACCACAGCCGCTGAAAGAGTCGCACCTGCTGACTGGGCCACTAGAGCCCACCAACGAGTGGTACGCCGTTGCCAAGATTGCAGGCGTCAAGTACTGCCAGGCGCTCCGACGTCAGCATGGGTGCGACTTCGTGTCGCTGATGTCAACCAACTTGTACGGACCCGGCGACAACTTTGACCTCAAGACCAGCCACGTCCTACCTGCGCTCTTGCGCAAGGTGGATGAAGCCAGGCGCACAGGAGCGCAGAGTCTCACAGTGTGGGGCACGGGTACACCGCGCCGGGAGTTCCTCTACAGTGAGGATATTGCGGATGCTTGCCTGTTTGTGCTGCGCCAGCCTGAAGAAGTGCTGTACAGGGCAGCACCCGATGGTCTTTTGAATATTGGCGTGGGACACGATTTAACCATTAATGAACTTGTGGGAGAAATTCAGGAGGTTGTCGGCACGAATTTATCTGTCCAACACGACACCACCAAGCCCGACGGGACGCCTCAAAAGCTTGTCGACGTTTCGCGCATTCACAGCTTGGGCTGGAAAGCGCCCACCACGCTCAGAGACGGCATCCGGAAGACCTACGCCTGGATGCAGAAACAACAGGAAATACAATGAAACCACGCGTTGCCTTGATCACGGGCATCACGGGACAGGATGGAGCATACCTTGCGGAGTCTCTGCTGCGCAAAGGGTATATCGTTCATGGGGTAAAGCGGCGCTCAAGCCTCTTCAACACGCAGCGCATCGATCACCTCTACAAGGATCCCCATGCCAAGGGCGTGCGCTTCTTCCTGCACTATGGTGACCTTACGGACTCGACCAATCTCATCCGTATCGTACAAGAGGTTCAACCCGATGAGATCTTCAACCTTGGCGCCCAGAGCCATGTGCGGGTAAGCTTTGACACGCCAGAGTACACCGCAAATGCCGATGCAGTAGGTGTCCTGCGTCTTCTGGAAGCCATCCGCATCCTTAAGATGGCGCAGTCCGTCCGCTTTTACCAGGCTTCCACCAGTGAGCTTTACGGCAATGCAACAGAGGTCCCTCAGAATGAGCAGACGCCGTTTCGTCCACGTAGCCCTTATGGCGCAGCAAAATTGTACGCGCACTGGATCACGGTGAATTACCGTGAGGCATACGGGCTGTTCGCGTGCAATGGTATCCTCTTTAATCACGAGAGTCCGCAGCGCGGCGAGACTTTCGTGACTCGCAAGATCACGCGTTCAGCGGCGCGCATTGCGCTCGGGCTGGAGGAGCGTCTATACCTCGGCAACCTGAATGCGTCGAGAGACTGGGGACATGCTAAGGACTACGTGGAAGGGATGTGGCTGATGCTGCAACAGGACACACCGGAAGACTTTGTCTTGGCAACCGGCCGGGAAGCCACAGTGCGCGACTTTTGTGACAAATCCTTTGCTGCGCTGGATATGAACCTGGAGTGGCACGGCCAAGGCACGGAGGAATATGCGACCTGTACGCAGACCGGCAAAACGGTCGTAGCAGTGGATCCACGATACTACCGCCCTGCCGAAGTCAACAGTCTGTTGGGTGACGCATCCAAGGCTCGCGAATGTCTAGGTTGGGCGCCTCGGTATACATTGGAGTCCATGATCGAAGAGATGGTGTCTGCAGACTTGAAGGCCGCTAAAGCTGAACTATAGGAATCATGCGCAAGCCACTGAAAGGTATAGTTTTGGCGGGCGGCACGGGAAGCCGGCTGTATCCGCTGACGAAGGTGACCAACAAGCACCTGCTGCCGGTTGGGCGGTATCCGATGATCTTTCACCCACTGCTCCGACTTAAAGAGGCCGGCATTACGCAGATCGCCATCGTAACAAGCCCTGAGCATATGGGAGATGTAGTTAACCTCTTGGGCAGTGGCAATGAGCTGGGAATAGACTTGACTTACCGCGTCCAGGACAAGCCCGGCGGTATTGCCCAGGCCTTGGGTCTGTGCGAGAATTTTGCGGGCGACGACTTATTCATCACCGTCCTCGGCGATAACGTCTTGGAGGACAGCCTTGCGCCACATGCCGAAGTGTACTGCGCCCAAGGCGCCGGTGCGCGCGTCCTGCTTAAGAATGTCCACGATCCAGAGCGCTACGGCGTACCGCGACTGGAAGGCGACGACATAGTCGAAATCATCGAAAAGCCCAAGAATCCGCCCAGCTCGTTCGCCGTTACCGGCATTTACTTCTACGACACGCAGGTCTTTGACTTCATCCGCCAACTTGCGCCCAGCCGCCGCGGTGAATTCGAAGTAAGCGACGTCAACACCTCATATGTCCGCCACAGCCGCCTGAGCTACGGGATTCTGGATGGCTGGTGGGGGGATGCAGGCACGCTGGAAGGCTGGCACGAAGCCAATCAGCTGGCACGCAACCTAGTCTACCATTCCTATCCCAACGCGAGGAACGCATGACCTGGATAGACGGGGTAATTCACGGCTGCCGCGTTGCACCCCTGGAGAAATATGGCGACGAACGCGGCTGGCTCGCGGAGGTATTCCGCCAGGATGAGTTGGAGGAAAAATACCACCCCGTCATGGGATACCTGTCTCTGACACATCCCGGCGGCTCCCGAGGCCCACACGAGCATGCGGAGCAGACGGATCTTTTCGTGTTTTTTAGCGGGCACTTTCGGCTCTACCTCTGGGATGCGAGGGCGCACTCGGACACGCATGGCTATCGCCAAATCCTGGACTTAGGGGACGCCAAGCCAGCGTCCGTTCTAGTGCCCCCGGGGGTGGTACATGCCTACCGCAATATAGGCGACACTGACGCGCTCATATTTAACTGCCCCAATGCACTTTACGCTGGGCGTGGCAAGGCCCATTCCGTGGATGAAATCAGGCATGAGGACGCAGCAGGCCACACCTTTATCATGGACTGAATGAAACTGATAATTCCAATGGCGGGCCGTGGCAAACGGCTACGTCCACAGTCCTCTGTTACGCCAAAGCCGCTGCTCAGTGTGCGCGGCCGATCCATGGTGGAACGCATCGTAGAGGGCTTCAAAGACACGCTGCCGCGACCGGTTGATGAATGTGTATTCATACTAGGCCCCAGCTTCGAACGCGAGGCGCGGCCGCTGCTCACCGACATCTGTTCGCGTCACAATGCCCAGCCATACTTTGTCGTTCAGCACGAGCCGCTGGGAACTGCCCATGCTGTTGCTGTTGCCTCGGACTACCTATCTGGCGAAGGCATCGTCGTGTACGCCGACACGGTGTTTGCAATGGGGGAACCGCCAAATCTTGGCGACTGCGACGTAATGGTATGGGTCAAGCATGTGGAAGACCCAAGCCGCTTTGGGGTCGCGGTGCGCCAGGGCGACCGTGTCACAGCTTTTGTAGAAAAGCCGCAGGAGCTCATTTCCACAGAGGCACTTATCGGCATCTACTACGTGCGAGACCTGGACGTCCTGCGACGCAGCATCAACCACCTGTTTGACAACGCCATCTGCGGCAAGGGCGGTGAATACTACCTCACCGATGCCTTTGACATCATGCTGAAAGCCGGGGGCATCTTCAAGACGACCTCTGTAAAGTATTGGCTGGACTGCGGCACGCTAAGCGCATTCATGGATACTACACGCCACCTACTTCGCACAGAAGCGGTGGCGGTGCCGCCAGAAGCGACTGAAAGAAGCGTCATCATCCCGCCCGTGTACATTGGACCTGGGGCACACATCACGGATTCCGTGATCGGCCCTTATGCCTGCATAGAAAGGGATGCGCGCGTTGCGAGATCCGTACTTCGCGACAGCATCCTTTTTGAGGGCGCATGTGTGACGGACGCCGTACTGCAGGACACCCTCGTTGGTGCGCACGCTACGGTAGCACCGTCCCCAGCCAGCGTCAATGTAGGAGACTACTCCGAGATTCGCTAGAGTCACCTTGTGGCCACGCTCAGAATCCATCCGCTGGACAACGTCCTGGTGGCACTCGACACCCTGCAAAAGGGCACGCGCCTGCAGGGCGCCGTCATAACTAAGTCGCGCATCCCTGGAAAACACAAAGTCGCTTCGCATGGCTTGGCGCCTGGAGATGCCGTCACTATGTATGGCATCCGAATCGGGCGGGCCACTGGACACATCCCGGCGGGCGGGCTCGTGACCACGCGCAACGTAACCCATGATGCCGAGCCGTACGTGGTGCGGCCCCGAAGCTACTCGTGGAAGGCGCCGGACACAACGCCGTGGACAGGGCGACAATTTTACGGGTATCACCGAAGCGATGGCCAAGTTGGCACTGCGAATCACTGGCTGGTGCTACCCCTCGTCTTCTGTGAAAACCGCAACGTCAACGCCCTTAAGGAGGCCTTTGTACATGAGCTAGGCTACAGCGTGTCAACGCCGTACCGTCGCCAGGTCACCAGCCTGATAGAAGAATTCAGGAGCGGCGCTACGCCTGACATGCTGCGGGAACAAAGCACTGCGGCTCAAGCGGAACCGGACATGCCGCGCGTATTCCCCAATGTTGATGGCGTCCATTTTCTGACACACACACTCGGCTGTGGCGGCACGCGCCAGGACGCGCGCGCGCTATGTGGACTTTTTGCAGGGTATCTGCATCATCCCAACGTCGCTGGCGGCACCGTGCTGAGCCTTGGCTGCGAAAACGCGCAGATCGGGATCCTCAAGGAGGAACTCCGGCGGCGCAACCCGCGATTCGACAAGCCACTACTCATCTACCAGCAGCAGCGTCATGCGTCCGCAGATGCGATGCTGCGTGCCGCTACCCAGGAAACGTTTGCCGCGCTTGCCGAAGCGAATACCCTTGTGCGGCGCCCCGCACCCCTGTGCAAGCTGACAATAGGGCTGGAGTGTGGAGGGTCGGACGGATTTTCGGGGATCAGTGCCAACCCGGCCATTGGGCACGCGGCCGACCTGGTGGTAGCACTTGGAGGGCGCACAGTTTTGGCGGAGTTTCCAGAGCTTTGCGGCGTCGAGCAAAACCTTATCGACCGCTGCGAGCGCCTGGAAGACGCCCAGCGGTTTGCTGACCTCATGCAAGGGTACGCGGCGGTGGCGGCGTCCGTGGGCGCGGGATTCGATATGAATCCATCGGCAGGCAACATCCGCGATGGGCTCCTGACTGACGCCATGAAGAGCGCTGGCGCTGCCAAGAAGGGCGGCACCGCGCCGGTGACCGCGGTACTCGACTACCCCGAATACACGGCAAGGCCTGGGCTTCACCTTCTTTGCACGCCCGGCGGTGATGTCGAATCCACCACGGCGATAGCGGGCGCGGGGGCACAGGTCATCCTGTTTTCTACCGGCATGGGGACGCCCACTGGCAACGCTGTGGCGTCCGTAGTAAAGATTTCGTCCAACACAGACCTTTTCGAGCGGCTGCCGGATCTCATCGACCTGGACGCGGGCGGCATTATTGAGGGCCGCGAATCGATTGAGGACGTAGGCACTCGAATCCTCGAATATGTCATCGCGCTGGCGAGTGGTAAGTGCACCACGCAGGCGACACGGCTTGCTCAGCACGACTTCATCCCGTGGAAGCGCGGCGTATCACTGTGACGTAACGGCGAGCATTTCTTGCTCCGTGCCATTGCACACCAGACCATTAGCACGCATATTTCACTGATAGCGCAACGTCGCTTGGATGCGGCCGACGGGCCACCCAGACAGGCGATCTTTAGACCAAGAGATTCCGACTCTGATCCTGCTGGGTGGTATTTCGGCTTAGGATAGCACCGATTTGGCGGCGTTTTGAGACCCTGCCAGGATGACTTTCTCGGCTATTGGCGCCGCGAGAGCGAAGATGTCCCAACGCCAAACGTGGCGCTTGTCTTTCTGTGGAATACAGCGGCAGGTTTGATCTCCTAATCAGGCGCGCGCAAAGCCCCGCACGCGGATTACGGTCGCCCAAGCGCAGACCCCATCGTGCGTGCAATCAAGCACGCGCGCTGGAGAGTATGCAGGCGGAAGGGCATCGCCTGCACCTACTGCGCCTCCGTCTTCACCACCGCGAAGTGCATGGTCGGCCGCTGGACCTCAACCGAGAATGCCTCCGCGTCCGCGGCGTCGCTCATGTGCCTTTTGATGAATGGCTTCACATAGACCTGCGGAAGCAGCCTCAACTCGTGGCCGAGCGTCAGTATCTCCCGACCCAAGTGTAAAACGCCGGCACGCACAGCCACAGCCACAATGCACCTCGGCTGCGACGCGAGAAATCTCAGTTTCCTCGTCCGCCTCAGCCTCTTTCAGTACGCCACTGTCCCAACGATCCGCGCTCGATGTGCCAAGAAGCTGTACTCTGCTAGGTTGATCACGGTGATGCTAGTCCCCTTTCTCAGATGGTCAGTAAAGTCAGCATAACCCACCGCCATTTTGGTACACTGCAATGCCGTCGGGAGGGCCGCCCACTCCATTGCGTCTGGCCCAGCGTACTCGCAACGTCTCGGCGAACGTCCTATATTTCCGATCCAACTGCGTCACTTCCCCGGTGAGTAGCGCGACGCGCAGCGGCTGCTCATACTATGCGGACGACATCCTCAATTGCTGTTCTAACGCGATCATAGAGCTACTTCACTCGTTGGAATGCTTCCCGGCTGGCCGAGTGCCTACCCTTTATAGCGGATCGGTCAGCGTGCCAGCTGGCAGTGCCACAAACCGCTCTCTGAATCTCCAGGAGCACGATATCTTAGGTGGTAGCCTTGAGCCGCGCCAGAGCCCGGCGGGCCTCCTCGATGTCCAAGTCGAGGGCAGCGACCGTATGGACCGGGGCCTGAATGTGCGTCAACAGCCAGTGTAGCGTCACCCTACTCCCGCCGCAGATGCCGAGCCAGAGCCTCAGGCCGACCACCAGGGGCCGCAGCCATGCATCGACCAGAGGATTCACATTTGCCTAGGTCGTCTCCGCCGTATCGCATTCGATGGGTCGCAGCGCATTGCTCGCGACATGCCGCGAATTCTCGCTGGGTTGCTCGAGTTCGCTCGCAGTCAGTACCTCGATCGGCCGGCATTCGGACTCCAGCCGTCTCCGCAACAGCTCGGTAAAGTCGCTCGCGTTGCAAGCCATGTCCACACAACTCTCCTTACAGCCGTCTAGGCGTAGCGGTCGGGCTCTAGCCCGTTTACGCCGTCTGTTCAGAGGCATACAGAAGCAGTGTTAATTTGCCCGTCGACGCCTTGAGCCATGGGCCGCCAAAATATCCATTCCAGCAACATTGAGACGGTGCCCTGTCTTTCTGGAAACAAGGTGGAATCATCGCATATCCCAGGAATTCCAGTCACGAATTGGAGCCCGGCCAGACTCCGCGAACGGACACTCAAGTCGCCCCCAAAAGATCGCTTGAATCAGCCGGGAGCCTCGGACGCGATCGACTTTGGCAGCGACCGCGTCACTCTGTCGCGCCTTTCCAACCATTCTGCGG
This sequence comes from Rhodothermales bacterium, assembly GCA_965262785.1. Classification (GTDB taxonomy): domain Bacteria; phylum Bacteroidota; class Rhodothermia; order Rhodothermales; family Bin80. The sequence goes on along the minus strand of OZ253559.1, from coordinate 2,416,727 downwards.
AAAAGTCAACGAGTGGCTGCGGGAGACCGCGCTCTCCTGCAGGGCTTGGACATTCGCATGCATGCCTCAGCGCTCTCGACCTTGCGCTTGCTGGAGCGCGCGCGAATCTGGACTCGGTGCCTCTCTATAACCTCGGGTCCGTGGCCTGAAGATACTCGCTCCCAGCGCAGGAACCGCGCTGGCGATTCTGGCGCGGTTCGATAGCCTCAATCAGGACTGACTCCAACGTGTCGATAAGGCGAGACGGCGCGGCCGCACCAGACGGGTCTGCCATGCTGCCGTCCTCGTTCACTTCCCTGATTCCGAACCACGAAAAATAGGTCCACCGCCCGGCGTGCCGATCCCGCGTGTGTTGTGAGAGCCGCATGCCCAGAAGCTGTGCTTGGCCGACATACACGGTCTCGCCCCGCACATCGTGTAGCAGGTAGATGCCGTACTGATCGGCCAGGTCCACTCGGTCAGCATTGGCGTGCTGCCGACCGTAAAGACGCGGCCGTGAGGCCCACTGAACCAGATCGCGCTGCCAGTGAATGCCGAAAGCGGCTACCGGCCCGGGCGTAGTAGGGTCGACGGTGGCCAAGGCCATGTCACGCAGCCGGTAGACACCAGCGTCGTGCCGCACGAAGGGTGACGCGGGACCATCTTTGTTAATGGACGTTCCGATAGCAGCGTTCAGGCTATCGGCCGGTGTCGCCCCTGAAGTGGACATAAAGCCACCATCTAGGATTCGCCGCGCGATCTCGACGTAATGCAATGGTTCGCCAGCCTCCGTGAGTACCCGGATTGCTGCGTCTTTCCACGAAAGATTGTATGCGGTCATGGGGATACCCCCTTTCGGTTGTACGCTGGAGCTTGAACCATGCGGTACGCTGCGTTACGCCCAAGCCATATGGAGCTTCATGGATGAAACGCCTTTCAGCAAGGTTATTTCAAGATAAATGGCCCATACCCACTTCTTCAAGGGCAATCGGCTGCTTGCGATCGCGGTGCCCTTACGTACACTTAATGTCCGGCCGCACGCACGGCATCGGTACGGTACATCCTTGTGCGCGCCTTCGTGGGCGTTGCCGCTGTAGCAGCATGGGCACTTGCACCCATCCGGCCAGCCAGTCGACTCGAACCGGCGCGAAGCCGCGACTTCGTTTGGAATCACTTCGGCCAACCGAATTATACTGATACCAGTTCGTTCGCTGCGTCTCGGTCCTGGATTCGTCATCAATCCCCCGCTCTCTGGCTTGCCTTTTTCTAAGAATTGATGAGGCTCTTGCAAACTGCACCAGACAAGTGGTATTTGCAAGACGCTTACAAGCGCACCACAAAAGGATATATGTCTTATTCTCCTAGCAGCTTGAGGTAACCGATGACCACAGGCCAAGAATGATCTAGTCGGTTCGGCGAAGGTTGCCGGGTACAGTGTTAGCGCGCTGCGAGGCTTCGATTTGGACGGTTACTTTCGTATGTGATTTCCAAACTTTACGAAGCTGGGGCGCAATTCTGCACTTCGCTGTAACCTCAAGAAAGAGCTACGGCCCACCGCCCGAAGACCAGCAACCACCATTTAATTCTTCTCCTGGCTGTATTTGTGGCCTCAGCCATGCTCGAATAGTCGCCGACTCCAAGCAACAAATTCTAGCGCCACTGGACTGTCATTGCGAAAATACTTGGCCTTTATGGCTGTGCCGTATGGTACTCCGGGTCGCTTTTGCCAGGCGAGCCAAGCATGCAGCACTGCCTTCTTGGTACTGGCAAGGCCAAACCTCGCGCCATAATCCCTCTTGGCCACATCAGTCGAATTCCGGGCGTGGCGCAGCAGCTGGTCATTGTCGGAAATGAGCGACTGAAGGAAATGCTCAATGGCTCCCTCATGCTGATTATCGGGCATGACCCATACACCAACGCGCGAGTTGAACTTGGACTTCCCGACAAATCCACCGTGCGGAATCTTCTTCGGCATATTCACGCCCTCCTTCTTCAGACGGTCTGAAATAGCCCGCCAGCTATCTAGAGGCGACGTGTCGGCGTCCAATACGAATCCCACGATCCCACCGCTGCTAGTTCTCACCTCCAAGTGGACACTCTTCAGCAATTTATCTACACCACCTTTACTATGGATTCCAACTAGGCCCTTCGGTGACGGCTTCGGATCCACTTCGCTTTCGATGCCGTGGCTCGAAAGGAGATGGTGAATTGTGTGAAGGTCGTCATTGCCCTCGACCAAGAGCCTTGACTGCTTCGCCACTACCGCACCTCAATCTCCTGATCTGTAGCAACTTGAAGGTCTTCCCCGCTAAACCTCACGGCCTCTTCCAATAGTCGCTCAATCTTGTAAATGGCAACATCTTCGCTTAAAACTGAATCCGACCCTGCAAGCCTAGCAAGGCCCCTGATGCAGTCCGCACTGTGCGTCGTCGCAAACACCTGAATATTGGAGCGCTGCGCCGTGTCAAGAACCAGGCGCCACATGTCTTTCATTACTGTCCAATGCAAACCAGCGTCAATCTCGTCAACAAGCATGAAGCCGTCCTTTACATTTAGTAGCGACAGCGAGAGTGCCAAAAGACGTCGTAAGCCATCTCCACAGCTGCCGAGAGGTATTCGACTGTTCCCAGCCCCAATTCCGAGCAATATGCCAGCACTGCTCGAAGAAAAACGCGACCAATCAGCTGTAAGAAAGTGAATGGACTTAAGATCACTCACCAAGACCCTGAGAGCCGTTACGACCTCGTGCTCCCGACCCTCAGCCTGGACCGTATCCCACATCGCTCGCGTTTCGCCAAGTCCGACCGACTCTGGGGCAATAAACTGCACCGGCGGTGATTTCGGAGATAGTCGCCGCCGAGATCTGTGCATCGCAAGTATGGCCCGATCCTCTACCTCACCGGCTTCAGTGACGGGAATGACAAAAGGTTTCTCAGAAGCGTTTCCCTCAATCTTGACATTAAACAAGGCGGCTAGACTAGCTTCTTCATGAAACAGAGAATCCATCCTGTCTGCATCGGTTGGCTGAACTTGGGCGACGATCGGTCCGTATCGCCCACCCGACAAGCGGAATGTTGCACCGTACCAAAGCTTGTGGCCGTGGAAAAAGTGAGAAATGTTGCTGAGCTCTACTCGGTTTTTCCCGTACCTAGCATAATTCACCTCACCGCGCCGAATTGCCGTTCGTACTAAGACACCTGGATCACCTTGTGCGACCAGAAAGTCGATGGCCTCTAGGATCGAAGTCTTACCACTATTGTTCGGACCGACGAGCAGATTGATTCTCTTAAAGTCGCTAAGCTCGTAGCTTTCAAAGCCGCGATACCTTTCTAACCTGAGGCTTCGTAGCATGCTCTTGGTCGCCTTGTACACGTAGAATCTGTGGCGAAAACGAATTGACTGGCTTGACAGTTCCTAATTCAAGCAGACATGCAACGTGGAGAGCACCATCTTTTAGTGCACCGCTCGCCGCCAACAGATGCTATTGCACGGCCTGAGCGATTACCGCCTGGCAACTGCAGCTCCAGCCGTTCTGTAACACCGGGAATGATGGTAGGATGGCACGATACCAACAACCCGATTGCACTGGCGGACTTGCTACCTTGCACCGGGAAGCATGCTCAGCCTTGCATGCGTCCATTGTTAGGATGACCATGGACGGCCGATTGGCCATACTCGTCCAAAAAGTCCAGCCCGAAATATTCACGCGCATTGCCGTAGCATATGCGCTGCACCAGATGGCCAAGCCACTTCACGTCGCCCGGCAGCTCGCCGCGTGCAACCTGATCACCGATCATGTTGCACAGAATGCGACGGAAATATTCATGCCGAGGATACGACAAGAAGCTTCGGGAGTCCGTGAGCATTCCAACAAAATGACTGATTAGCCCGATGCTCGCCAGCGCGGTCAGTTGTCGGACCATGCCCTCTTTGGTGTCCATGAACCACCAAGCTGTTCCAAACTGGATCTTGCCCGGCACCGGCCCGCTGCTAAAGTTGCCCGCCATGCTGGCCAGTACCTCATTGTGGGACGGGTTGACGGAGTAGAGTATGGTTGATGCAAGCTTGCTCTCCTCGTCCAGGCGATCCAAAAACGCGGCCAAGCGCCCGGCGAGGTCATTCTGGCCAATCGAATCAAAACCCGTATCTGGGCCTAGCGCGCTGAGGGCCCGCGAATTGGTGTTGCGAAGCGCGCTCAAATGGAATTGCTGAACCCACCCCCGGTCGTGATATTTTCGCGCAAGCTCATACAACCCCCAGGACTTAAACTGTATGACCTCATGTGCCGTTGGCTCTTGCCCCGTCAGCGCGACGTCTAGGATTCGGGCGATGTCTTTACGCGAATACGGCTCGACGTATACTTGCGCTTCCCCGTGGTCTGACGTAACGCATCCAAGGCCGGCAAAGTGGTGCTGCCGCTGCTCTAAGGCTGCCAGCAGGCTTTCCGGGGAGTCAATGCACAGATTCGCGGCTGCTCCCAAGCGCGCGAGGTACGCAGTGAATCCGGCACTTCCGACGGCTAAAGCTCGATCTGCCCTGAATCCAGGCAGGACCGCCACCGGGAGACCATCGCACCTGATGCGATCGTGCGGCTCCAGCGAATCGGCTGGATCGTCTGTGGTACAAAGCGCAACTACATTGAACCGGCGCAAGAATCCGCGTGCGCTGAATCCCGGCTCGCGGAGGCGTGCATTGCAACATTCGTAGATGCTGCGTGCAGTGGCCGGAGACAGCTGATCATCAATGCCGAAAATGCGCCGGAGCTCCAAATGTGTCCAGTGGTAGAGCGGATTCATCACGGTGTACGGCACAACAGCCGCCCATGCAGCAAACTTTTCCCAGTCCGAAGCATCGCCCGTGCAATAGCGTTCAGGCACGCCGCTAGATCGCATCGCGCGCCACTTGTAGTGGTCCCCGTCCAGCCATATCGAGGTTATGGTAGGGTACGTGGCATCGCGTGCGATCTCATCTGGCGGCAGGTGGCAGTGATAATCGATGATTGGCATGGGCGCCGCATAGTCGTGGTACAGCTGCTGCGCAGGCACGCTCTCCAGCAGAAAGTCGTCATCCAGGAAGGCTCGCATAAGTCGAATAGTCTTATACTTGACTAGAGACAATGGTTGGTGTACGTTCTCACAACAGACCGCATTGGTTTACGCTGCCTCATGGTAACACCTCGTCTGATAGGCCGCTTTCGCACCGTTGATCCGCAGGCTCCGCAGGCCCGTGCCATCGAAGGCCGTGCCGTGGTACCAGGCAAGTCCGCACTACGTAGGGTTGAGCTCTTCGATGCATGTCCGGTGATGAACCAACGGGCGCGCATCATTACCGGGCGCAATTCCAGCTTCCGATTCCTGCGACTGGCACGCATCGCACTCTGCCCCAGCGAACCCGGGTACACACCGATCACCGTTACGCTGCGCAGCACGGAGGAAGCGCTTTTCTATGTCAACCGTGGCAGTGCCCTTCTTCAGGTTGGCGGGAAGGATTATCATCTGCGCAGCTTTGACGTGCTGTACGTCGGGCTTGGAGAAACCGTTACTATTCGAGCCGTCGGCGAATTCTGCGACATCAGCGAGTTTCACGCTGTTGACTGCCACACCAAGTACCCTCAAGCCCTAGTGCGGCACTCAGACATTGAAGGTACGCACCTCGCGGCGAATGTCGGCACAAAGCGCCCCATGTCGGAGCGCACGGTGTACAAGCTGATCGACCAAAATGTACAAGCGTGCCGGCTGCTCTTTGGCGATACGTTTATGGCCAACGTCGGGGGCGTGGGGAGCTACCCGCCCCACTTCCACGGGCCGGACGGCCCATTCGGCCTCGGACCGGATGCCAAAGAAGAAATCTACCACTTCCGGTGCTCCAGCACCCTGGAAGACGATGCCCCCTACGTTCTGCAAAACTGCGCACGCCCGGGCGAGGCCGTGAACACATACGTGCACCTCTTTGATGAGCAGGCTATCAACGTCACGCCCAATTACCACGACACGATAGCCCCTCCATCAGTCGACTTTATGTTCACTTGGTGCCTCGGCGCCTTCACAGAGAATGTGCGGGACTGGGCTAGAATAGTTACGCGCCCCGGGTATGAGAACGAGTGGTAGAGCCATCCTTGTGGCGTTTCTCGTCCTTGCAGGGTGTAGCCAAGACAAGGATGTGCACGTCATTAAGCTCGGGCACGGTTTGGATTCCAATCATCCAGTGCACCAGGCAATGGTGTTTATGCAAGAGCGCGTGCATGACAAGAGCAGCGGCGCATTGCGAATCGACATCTATCCGAGCCAGCAACTTGGCACGGAGCGGCAGCTCCTAGAGCTGCTTCAGCTCGGCAGCCTCGGCATGACAAAGGTTGCCGCTGCAGTACTGGAGGGTTTTGCTCCCAAGTACAAGGTGCTCAGCCTGCCCTACCTGTTCCGCGACGAGGCACACCGCTTTGCTGTATTTGAAGGCGAAATCGGGCGAGAACTCTTGCTTTCCAGTGAAGACTACTGGCTCCGCGGGCTCACATTCTATGATGCCGGCAGCCGAAGTTTTTACACCAAGGAGCAGCCCATTCGCACGCCGGATGACCTCGCAGGATTAAAAATCCGTACGCTTGAGAGCATCACGCAGGTCCAAATGGTCAATGCACTCGGCGGATCGGCCACACCCATTTCATGGGGCGAGCTATATACCGCTCTTCAGCAAGGCGTGGTCGACGGCGCCGAAAACAACCCTCCCTCCTTCTATACCTCGCGCCACTATGAGGTGTGCAAGTACTATTCACTTGATGAACATACCGGCATTCCAGACGTGCTACTAATCAGCACAATCGTGTGGGAAAAGCTAACGGAGCAGGAGCGTGCCTGGGTAGCGGACGCCGCACTTGAGTCCGCCGAATACCAGAAGAAACTCTGGAAGGCAGCCACGGAAGAGGCCCTGGCTGCAGTACAGGCCGCCGGCGTCGAGGTAATCTATCCCGATAAGGCCGCCTTTGCAGAAAAAAGCGCATCTCTCTATGAGACCTATGGCAATCAGCCCGAAATCGCGGACCTCATCCGCCGCATCCAAGCGGTTGCACCTGGCTCCTGAGGTAATATGCAGCAGGCCCGACAACTGGTCGACAAGATTCTCGCCGCAATGCTGGTCGCCATCATGGCTGCACTGGTTTTGGACGTGTTGTGGCAGGTCTTTACGCGCTTTGTTTTGGAAAACCCGAGCTCCTACACCGAGGAACTCGCCCGCTACCTAATGATCTGGGTCGGACTCTTGGGCGCAGGATACGCGGCGGGCAAGAAGATGCACCTAGCCGTAGACTTGCTGCCCAGAAAGCTTACTGGCCGAAGCGCCACTACCCTGGCAGTCGTAATTCAGGCCTGTACGCTGCTTTTTGCGCTCGCGGTCTTGGTAGGCGGTGGCTCGCGGCTAGTGTGGACCATGCTATACCTCGGCCAAACCTCCGCGGGGCTGCAGATACCGCTGGGATACGTCTACCTGGTCGTACCAATTAGTGGCGTCCTGATCGCGTTCTATGGGGCGTGTGACCTCACCGAGACCCTGCGCAACTGATGGGGATCGCTGACGCACTGGTTCTTGCATTCTGCTTTGCGGCACTTCTGGCGCTTGGCGTGCCCATAGCATACAGCATCGGCCTCGCCACCGTGGCCACGATGTTGCTTAGCATAGACGCGGTGCCGGCTGTCACGACGACGGCCCAGCGCATTGCGACAGGCCTAGACAGCTTTGCGCTTCTGGCCATCCCATTTTTTATCCTGGCTGGTCAGATCATGAACCGCGGTGGAATTGCACGGCGGCTTATCGACTTTGCCAAAGCGCTTCTGGGCATGCTACCCGGAAGCCTAGCGCACGTGCACATTCTGGCATCCATGCTTTTTGGAGCCATATCGGGATCGGCGGTGGCTGCCGCGTCCGCAGTGGGTGGCGTTATGGCACCCCAGATGGAAGAGGAAGGCTACGACAAGGACTACGCCGCTGCAGTAAACATCACCTCGGCTACTACGGGCCTCCTTATCCCACCGAGCAACATCCTGATCGTGTATTCCCTCGCCAGTGGCGGCGTCTCCATTGCAGCACTGTTTTTAGCGGGATACCTGCCGGGTCTCTTAGTCGGCGTCTGTCTGATGGCGGTGGCAGGCATCATGGCGGTCAGGCGCAAGTATGGGGCACGACAGCAAATGGCGCTGGTGCAGGTGGTGCGCCGCTTCATCGATGCCATTCCCAGTCTGACACTCCTGGTCGTGGTGATGGGAGGCATCATCGCGGGCTTCTTTACGGCCACCGAAGCCGCCGCCATCGCAGTCCTTTATGCGCTCGTTTTGGCCTTTGTATACCGCGAAATCGCCCCACGCGACCTTCCAAGAATCTTCGTAGATGCCTGCCTCACTACCGCTGTCGTGCTGCTGTTAGTAGCAACTTCGGTTGGTATGAGCTGGATCATGGCCTATGTCAACATCCCGCAGAACGTGGCTGCTACACTGGTTGCGGTATCGGACAACACATTCGTCATCCTGCTCATCATCAACGTTCTGCTCCTGACCGTCGGCACATTCATGGACATCACCCCGGCAGTCCTCATCTTTACGCCCATCTTCCTGCCGGTGGCACTGGACCTGGGCATTGACCCGATTCACTTTGGCATCATCATGGTGTTCAACCTGTGCATAGGCCTCTGCACCCCACCGGTAGGAACAGTACTATTCGTAGGCGTGGGTGTGGCAAAGACCTCGATCGGCAGTGTTGTGAGGCCCCTTTTGCCGCTCTACGTGGTCATGGTGCTGGCACTGCTTATCGTGATGTATGTGCCGGGGCTCAGTCTGTGGCTTCCTGAGCTCTTTCTGTAGCTACTACTATGCAGCCGTTGCCACTGCTTTCGCGTGATGCCCCGCCCGGCCCGGAAACAATCCTCCAATTTGGCACCGGTCGTTTCCTACGCGGGTTCGCCGACTTCTTCGTGGACCGAGCTCAGCGTGCCGGGTGCTACCAGGGTAGCATCGTGGTAGTCCAGTCAATCGGACGCGGCCGTGCAGAGGCGCTCCGTAAGCAGGGCGGTTCCTATACGCTGTGGACGCGTGACAACAGTGGCGAGTCGCATACCGTCCTCAGTGCCATCAGTCGGGCTCTGTCCGCGCAGGAGGATTGGGACGCAGTCTTAGACTTTGCGCGCAGCAAGGAGCTCGAGATGGTGTTTTCCAACACGACCGAGGTCGGTCTTAGGCTGGATATGGACGATGACATAAGGGCTAGCCCACCGCGATCGTTTCCGGGAAAGCTGACGGCGGTGTTATACGAGCGCGCACGGCACTTCGCCTTTGACCCCGCAAAAGGGCTCGTCGTGTTGCCGTGTGAGCTTGTCAAGGATAACGGTGACCTCTTGCGCGCCATGGTACAGGCAATGGCACGCCAGGCCAACCTCGGCCCTGCCTTCCATGCATGGCTCGCGGAGTCGGTCGCCTTTTGCAACACGCTTGTGGATCGCATTGTCCCAGGTAGCCCACCGGAAGCGGAGTACCAGGCGACGGAGCAGCAGCTGGGATACCGTGACGCCCTGTTGATTACCGCAGAGGACTATCGCCTCTGGGCTATAGAAGGCGATGCCGCACTCAAGGAGCGCATCGGCTTTGCGGCAGCGGATCCAGGAATCGTAGTTGCAAACAACATCGCGCCATACCGGCTGCGCAAGATCCGCCTACTTAATGGCGGGCACACGTTGACCATTCCACTGGGCCTCTTGGCTGGCAACCGCACGGTTCTAGACAACATGACACACGTCGACACGGCCTCCTTTGTAGAAGCCCTCTTGCGCGAAGAAATAGGCCCCACCCTAGACGTTGATCCTGCCACTATAGGCCCATATATAGACGAGGTCTTGCTTCGCTGGTGCAACCCGCACCTGGTGCATCGCCTCATTGATATCACGCTGCAGTCCACCACCAAGATGCGGCATCGTGTCGTACCGACCATCATGGCATTCTATGAGCGCTATGGTACGGTGCCCCGCCGCATCGCCCTTGGCTTCGCCGCTTACCTGCTCTTCATGCAAGGCCAGCGCAATAGTCGCGGCGTGATTCATACCGTGTGGCAGAACAACTGGTACCCCATTCGCGACGATGAGGCACCGCACTTTCAGGCATTGTGGACACAGCCAATCGGACTGAATGAATTGGTTACGTCGGTCTGCCGTGACGTTCGGCTCTGGGGACTTGACCTGTCGAAATTTGAAGGGTGGACTGCCGCGGTCACAGCTTTTCTAGAGCTCTTAGTGAAGGATGGCGCGATCGCCGCCATTGGGCACATAGAGGACCGCGCTTCGTAAGAGCGCCCGCCAATGTCCAGCGAGACACCATTCAGACTATTCAATACGCTAACGGGCAAGGTCGAGCCGATCTGCCCCTTGGACGCGGGGCATCTCCGTATGTACGGGTGCGGACCAACGGTGTACTCGTACGCGCATATCGGCAATTTCCGGTCTTTCCTAACGTCCGACCTGATACTGCGAACGGCCCACGCGATAGGTTGGAAAACCACGTACGTCACCAACATTACGGACGTCGGTCATCTGACGACCGATGACACGATCGACCCGGCGGGTGAAGACCGCATGGCGCGGGCACTCAGGTCGAAGGAAGGAGAGCGCTTCGTAAGCGTCTGGGATCTGGCGAGATACTATACCGGCGCCTTCCTTGGCGACTGGCTGGACCTGAACCTTGCGGAGCCCTATGTGCGCCCGCGCGCCACCGAGCATGTCCGCGAGCAAATACAGACCATAGAGAAGCTTATCGCAGCCGGAGCGGCGTACGAGACATCCATTGGCATATATTTTTCTGTGCCGGCCTTTGCCGGCTACGGAAAGCTTTCGGGCAACGACGCCGCCTCGCAACTAAGAAGTGCAGCGCGAGAAGTAGTCATAGACCAAGAAAAACGAGACCCGCGAGACTTTGCACTCTGGAAGAAGGACCCGCACCACCTCATGCAGTGGCACAGCCCATGGGGATGGGGCTTTCCCGGGTGGCACATAGAATGCTCAGTGATGGCCCAAGCCTACCTGGGCGCTGAGATCGACCTGCATACGGGCGGCGAAGACCTGATCTTTCCCCACCACGAATGCGAAATTGCACAGGCAGAAAGCCTGACCGGCAAGCCGTTTGCACGTCACTGGGTGCATACGCGCTTTCTGCAGGTTGAGGGCCAAAAGATGTCTAAGCGCCTGGGCAACTTCTTGCGAGTCCTGGACGTGCTCGGGCACAATCCTCCGAACGAAAAGAAGCTGGCGCTGCGGCTGGCACTGATATCCGGTCAGTACCGCAAACCATTCAACTTCACCGGTGCTACGCTAAGAGATTCCTTGCGCCATGTCCAGAGGTTTCAGCTGGCGCTACACTATGCCAAAGAGGCCAAGTCCAATCAGCGAGTTGGCCCCGATGGATTGCGTGGTTCCCTGGAAGGTCAGTACAAGAAGGCCTTGGGTGCCATGAAAGACGACCTCAACACGCCTGCGGCTATTGCCGCCGCGCTCGGTGGCACTAAGACTATCCTTGCAGCCGGAAACAGCCTCAGCGCCGCTGCCGCTGTATCCGCTCAGTTGTTCTTGACTCGCATCAACGGCCTGTTGGGTGTAGTCTCGTATTCCTCAAGCCCCCACGTGCAAGAGCAAAGACAAACGGTAGCCGCAGGCGAAACCAGCATCTATACAGGCGCACCTAGAGTAGCGGAAGAGATCCGTGTTGCTGACGACGGCCTCGCGGCCACCATTGAGCGGCTCATCAAGGAGCGGAAACAGGCGCGAGCGCGCAAAGACTATGCACGCGCAGATGCGATACGGGACGAAATTTTGTCGCACAGCGTAGAGCTGCATGACACCCCTGAAGGTACCACCTGGAGACGCAAGAGTACTTTTTAACACTATGGCGACCATCCCTCCCTTAGACTATAGCGAGATCGGCGGAGGCCTCTCCCGCATGCTTAACCGCTACCGCGACGAAGGCACCCTAACCGGTGACGCAGACGAAGACGAGTTCCTTCGCCAGCACGCCGCGGCAGCGCTCTTGGGGCTGCTCTTCGACCAGCGAGTGCGGGCTGAGTCGGCATTCACAGGGCCCCGGCGCCTGTATGACCAAGTCGGGCACCTGGACATGAAGCGGCTGGCCGAATTTGATCCAGAAACCCTCAGAAGCGTCTTTGCGCCGCCGCCGCTGGCCGTGCATCGATTCTCTAACAAGATGGCGGACTATACGCGCCTGGTTGCGCAAGCTATCGTGAAGGACTACAAAGGCGAAACCTCGAACCTATGGAATGATGGGGCAGATAGCACCACCATCAGAACGCGTGTCCAAGCACTACCCGGATTTGGTCCAGGCAAGTCAGCCAAGGTGAAGTACGTGCTGCACTACCTCGCCTATAGAGACTTCTCGAGCGAGGGCGCTGCCGTGGGGAAATAGCGCTTATACAGCGTCGGCACGACCACCATATTCATGAATGTCGAAGTCAGCAATCCGCCCAGGATGACGATCGCCATCGGCGTCTGAATCTCCCTCCCTTGTTCACCGCCGCCGAGCGCTAACGGGAGCAGTGCCAATGCGGCCGTCAGCGCCGTCATCAAGATTGGTATCAAGCGCTCTAGTGACCCTTGGGTGACAGCGGTCTCAAGGTCCAATCCCTCCGCGCGAAGGTTTTGGTATTGGCTTACCAGCAGGAGTCCATTGCGCACCGCAATGCCGAAGAGCGTCAGGAATCCGACCATTGATGCCAAATTCAACTCCGTATTCGTCGCAATGAGGGCCAACACTCCGCCCATAAGTGCAAGCGGCAGATTCACCATCACCAAGAAGGCCAGCTTGCTGCCACCTAGCGCTCGCTGCAAGATTAGGAAGATAATGGCAATAGCAAGGAGAGAAAACAGACCCAGCTTCAGCGCCGCTTCGTCGGCGCTTGTTATGCGGCCTTCCAGCGCATGGCTATAGCCTTCCGGCCACTGGACCAAATCCAACTGACGCTCCAATTCCCGCACTGACCCAGCTACGTCGCCACCGGCCAAGTTGGCTGAGACTAGCAACATACGCTGGGCATTCTCGCGGCTGATATTGTTGAGCCCACGCTCCCAGCGAATGTCAGCCACCTCACCGAGATCCACTTGTCTGCCGGTCGCTGTTGTTATCTGGGCCCGCAAGATATCCTCTTCGCTGTTACGCCGCTCTTCCGGAAACCGCACCACCACGCTGTGTACCGCTTCCCCGTCGCGAACCTCGGTGACAGCTTTGCCGGCAAAGGCTGTTTCGATATACTCAACAAGCTGACTGGCACGAATCCCGTAGCTCGCCATCCGGTCGCGATCGATATACAAGCGCAACTGTGGAACAAATGCCTGCGGATCGACAAGAACGTCCGTTAGGCCGGAGATCGGCGTGATGCGCTGTCGTACCTCTTCTGCCTTTTGGCGCAAGGTCGCCAAGTCCTGGCCGAAGAGCTTTATCACCAGCGCACTTCTGGATCCGGACAGCATGTGGTCAATTCGGTGACTAATGGGCTGCCCGAATTCCGTTACCACGCCGGGGAGGCGTGCCGCCGCAGCCCGCAAGTCACCAAGAACCTCGTCAATATCAGCTTGGGACAGGTTGAGCTGCACATCAATCTCCGAGGCACTGACCGCCTGCAAATGGTCGTCCATGTCGCCGCGTCCCGTGCGTCGTGATGTAGAACGTACCGCGGGGTGAGCAAGCATCGTCTCTTCAAATCGCCGGCCGATTGCATCTGACTCTTCCAAAGATGTACCAGGAATTGTCGTTACATGTACGACGAGCGAGCCTTCCTGAAAAGGCGGTAAAAACCCACGATCCACAGAAAAGAGCAGCGCTATCGTACCCGCCACAAGGGCCGCTGACATTCCCATCACGATCCGCTGGTGGCGCAAGCCCCATGAAAGCACAGGCCGGTACCAGTGGACAAGCAACGTGGATGCCTTGCCTACCGTAAGCTTCGTACCCGGCAACAGTACCATGCACAGCACTGGCGTGACAGTAACCGCCACCAGCAGCGAAGCAAGAATGCTAGTCACATACGCAAAGCCCAGCGGGCGCAGCAATTGTCCTTCAAATCCCTCCAAGAATAGGAACGGCACAAACACCACACAGATTATCAACGTGGCATTCATGATGGGGCCTCGCACCTCTCGCGAGGCCTTATAGACGACCTTAAGCACAGACCGATGCGGCATTTCTCGCAGCCTTCGATGCACATTCTCCACATCAATTATTGCATCGTCGACGAGTGCGCCGATGGCAATGGCCATGCCGCCCAGCGTCATCGTATTGACCGTAACCCCGGTCCACTTCATTATGACGAGCGCCGCGCCCAGTGAAAGCGGAATTGCCAGCACGGATATAAAAGTCGCGCGAATACTCCACAGAAAGAGGAACAGGATCACAACGACTAGCACCGCCCCATCTCGCAGTGCCTCCACGACATTGTCAACTGCGCGTGCAATAAAAGTCGACTGCCGAAAAACCTCGCCGTTAATTGCTATGGAGGATGGCAAGGCCTGCTCTAACTCGCTCAAGGCCGCATCGATGCGGCTAGTTAGCTCCAGCGTGTTTACGTCGGGCTGCTTCAGGATGGTCATGATCACCGCGGGCTGCGCTTCTACGGCCGCGGTGCCATAACGCGGCTTCGGGCCCACCCGCACTTCTGCCACATCTTTCACCTGTACCGGAGCGTTGTTGCGCGCCGCGATGACGGTGTTGCCGATGTCCTGCAACTGCCGAATGCGGCCTAAGCCACGTATCAAGATCTCGCGGCCACTGGCAGAATAGACACCACCTGAACCGTCCCTGTTTGATTCCCGAACCGCACCAAGCACCTCTTGAAGCGTCACACCATGCAGACGTAGCTTCTCCGGGCTCACGATCACCTGGTACTCCTTCACGTCGCCTCCGATGGGTACGACCTGCGCGACGCCGGGCACGCCAAGCAGCTTGCGACGAACCTGAAAGTCTGCTATAGAGCGTACCTCAGTAGGAGGGAGCGAGTCGCTGGAAAGCCCGATCAGCATAACCTCGCCCATGATCGAGGCGGCGGGCGTCATGATGGGCGTACCAATCTCGGAGGGTAGCTCGCGGCTTACGGCCTGGACGCGTTCATTGACAATCTGGCGAGCCTGGAGCTGGTCTGTCCCCCACTCAAAGTCGGCATGCACCAGGCTAATGCCATGCGCCGAGTTGCTGCGCACGCGCCTGACGCCCGCTGCCCCGATGATGGCCGTCTCAATGGGAAACGTTACCAGTCGCTCTATCTCTTCCGCCGCAAACCCATGGGCATCGGTCAGCACCGTAATCGACGGCGCCGTAAAGTCTGGAAACACATCGACGGGCAGCGTGACGGCTGACCATACCCCAGCACCGAGCAGCAGCACACCGCCAAGGAGAACGGTGGCCCGGTTGGTGAGCGACCATTTTATAAGGTTATCGAGCATCTCTGGAGCTAATGATGATGCGCTGCACCACCGCCAATGTTCAGAGATGCCAGATAAACGTTGTAAGCTCCATGAGTAACTACATACTCTCCCGATGCCACACCCGACTCTATGAGCGTATGCGTCCCATCGGTTGCCCCAAGGACCACCATTCGGCGAGCAAAGAGTTCGCCTTCTACCTGTACATAAGCTACCGCTACCCCATCCTCTTTCTGTATTGCTTCGTTGGGCAGAACCACGCCTGCATCCTCCCCGCTAGTGATCACGTGCCCTTCCGCAAACAACCCTATGGTTAGCGATCTGTCTTCATTGGGCACCGCAAAGATTAAGGGCAGGGTTCGGTTGTCCGTCGCAATCTCGCTCCCGACCGCAACGAGATCCTCAGACGTGTAAACTCGCTCAGATCCTTCAACCGTAAAGGTGACCCCCTGTATGTTGTGCGCATGCGCGGCATCACGAACGTGGAGCAACAGGCGAAGCCACACGACGCTAGGATCAACGATCCTGAAGAGAGGATCCCCAACCGCAACGGCCTCTCCGGCAACGGCCGAGCGGTCTTCTACGAACCCTGCTATCGGCGCGCGTACGACGTAGCGATTGTTCTCGCCGGCTACACCGCCTAGCTCCTGCAATGCGGAACGGGCGACATCGTAATCCCGCTGCGCATCTAACAATCTGTTCTGCGGCACCGCGCCAACTTCAAAGAGTCGAGTCAAGCGGTCAAGCTCCTGCTTGGTTTGCTCTGCGCGCGCATTGACCGCGGCAAAAGACGACTCTGAAGGCAGAGGCGCAATCGTAGCTAACACCTCATGGTGCCCAATCCGGGCGCCCTCCGTAGGCGTGTTCAGGTTGGCGCTTGCGACTAGAATTCCGGTAACCGGCGCTACGACGTCGGCCACGCGTGAGGACGCTGCCTCAATTACACCAGGTGCGGGGGGCAAGCTACGGCGAATGGTACCCTCAGCGGCCCGCTGTACACGAAACGGTGCAGTCCACTGAGCCTCTTTGGTCATGTTGACCCCCGAAACGCTGAGGCCTGGCGGGACGATGTCCGATGATGCAGGGTGCACCACCACAGACCCGAGCTCAATTCGCTCCTGATGATCCGGGCCGTCCAGCAGAATAGAAGCCGAAAAGGTACCCGCGGTCGGTAGAGATACCTCGGGCGCAAAAATTCCTTGCGATGCTGCTTCCACCGCCGGGATCGTTACGCTACCAACCTCCACGGCAACAGTGCCGCCGCTGATCGGGCTGTGATCCCTGCGCCGAGTGAGGTGAATAAGCCAAGGCGCAGGATCTGCGCGCGCGACCACGTACGGATACTCCACAAAGGCCTCTGTAGCCTCAGTCCATACCGTTACCGTTACCGCGCCGTCGGCCGGGTCTTCCGAAATGTTGGCCGACCCGCAGCCACCTATGACCAACAGCAGCCAGAGCAAAGCACGGCAACGCACTCTGTTCATGCCTGCCATAGCACTACCGCAATTCAGCAGCCGGGAGGCTCGGAGCCGAACCGCTGAAGCTGCAAGTCAACCGCCTTTCGTTAACTGGCAGGCGGAACCAGCCGAGTCGGCTACCTGCCACCCTCTTCGCTATACTCGCTCCAACCGAACTCGGCATGCACCGCTCACGCATCAAGTTCAAGAATACCGGCCAGTAGCCGCGTTGCGGCACCATCACCCGGTGCCACTCTTACCAACGTGGAATGCCCAAGCTCTGCGCCACCAGAATGATGCGCCTCTGGTCACGAACGGCGAATCGTGGATTGGAATTGTTCCCAAGCAGCCCCATGCAGCGGATGCGCCGCAGCAATGCAAGTACAACAGAACACCTCAGCGAAACCTCTCAAGAGTCTCCGCCTAGAGCATACTGAACGATCGCGTCCCCCTCCTATAGAGAACTGCCGTAGGTAGTGAGAGTACCCCGAACGGCCGGAAACCAGAGATTCCAGCGCCAGATACCGCCCCACTACTAGTGCTCTGATTCGGCCCCTTCGGCCTCCTCTTCGCCTTCGTCCGTGTGGTCTTCCTCCATCTCCTCATCACCGCCTTCCTCCATGGCTTCGCCTTCCGTCTCCTCGCCTTCCTCCATCATGCCGTCTTCCTCTGTCGCGTCGTCTTCCATCTCCTCGCCTTCATCCATCATCTCCATGTCATCGCCATTGTCCATGTCATCGTCACCGCTGGCACAGCCACCGACAACGCCGAGCAGAAGCAACAGTACGAATATCCCGCTGAGTCCTTTCATGGGTCGTAACTGGGTAAGTAATTAGTCTGTACAGCCGTGTGCAGGCACTTCACCTGCGCGACATACAGTGTATAATATAGTGGAATAGTGAACAACAACTGCAACTGCGGGCGTCCGGCGCGATATTTTTGTCTCAACCAGGGATAAGTGGGCCGAATATTGAGCTACTATCCGCCCGCTTCCTGCCAGTCACGTCCGATCATGTCGCCAAGCGCGTCTACGCTGCGGCACGCGATCGCCAGGTCCGCTCCGTTTGGTAAAAAAACTGGGCTTTCAGATCTCCTTCGCTGCTCGGGCGCAATGCCGCAGATTGAAACTGCCGACCACCCTGTATCCGATCCCGTCTTCGCTCCGGGCCGTTATCGTTGTCACGCCCGAGGCATTCTCTCGCATGGCCTCAGGCACGCTGGTGACTGGATTGATATCGATCCACTATAATTCTCTCGAGCCTAGCCTTTAGGGATACCCGGAGGTCCGTAGGCGCCGGTAACGAGCGGAAGCTAAAACAAAGTGGGTCGGTGCACTCTATTCACGCCAGTCATAACCCGAACAAAAACCAGTTGCCGGAAGCCTCGGCACCCAACCGTTGTAGCAGCAGTTCACGCGCCCCTCGTAAGGCAGTGAGTTGTGCGAGCCGCACGCGTTACCTTTGCCCTTCTGAACCATGCTCGCTCCGACCCGTCTCGGCATGCGCGCTCCACGTTTCAAAATCGTGACCTTCGGTCGGGAGCAGCACCGCAGTACTGTCTCCCGGCGCCAAATCCACCGGCGTAGTTGGCCCAAGCTCCGTACCCCCGGAAAGATGGACCTCTACCCGCACCAGCCGAACCGCAGACTGCGAAACATTTTCAGCCGTTCCCACGAATGCAGCTGACGAACTGTCGTATCGCAGCTGCAAACGCACGCCACGGCGGACCTCGTCAAATGTCTCCGTCTTGGTAAAGCGAACAGAAGAGTCCTCCTCGTCACCCTCTTCCAAATCGCCTCCCTCCTTCGCCTCACCACCGTGTTCCTCCGTCATGCCTCCCTCCTTCGCCTCATCACCGTGTTCCTCCGTCATGCCTCGTTCCTCCGTTGAATCGCCGTCCTCCATCATCTCCAGGTCTTCGTCACCGCTGGCGCAGCCGCCGGTGACGCCAAGAAAAAGCAACAGTACGAGTATCTTGCTAAGTTCGCTCATGGACCGTATTGGGATTAGTAGTTAGTCTGTACAGCCGGATGCAGACACTCCGCCTGCACGACCTACAGCCTTCAATATAAGGGAACGGCTGCGTAGCCATCACCATCGAGTCGGTATGTGCCAACAAAAATGAGACAAGTTCGCCTCGGATTTAGTGTAGCAGGTGGAACTCATGTAGGCAGTAACTGGTCGCGTGTGACTACGAAGTTGCGGGATTGGCGGCCGTTGCTCTTGGCTACGAGCTTCACTGCAGCCTGGGGATCGTCTGGCGGGTTGATCCACACCTTCCGCGGTGGCATGGGTACCTTGGGAGTCCCCCGAATGAACCGCTCCGGTTCTCGCGTATAGGCTTCCTGCATGACGCGCTGTCGCGCCTTCCATACCTCGCGCGTCTTGCCGTAGTGGATCGTCGAGGGATGCATCAGCGCAATCCCCGTGTGGTAGAATTCGTTGTTGTACCAATGGAAGAACTGCCGCGCCCAGCTCCGGGCGTCCTCCAGGGAGCCGAAGCGCACCTCGTACGTCCGGTGGTACTTCGCCGTGCGGAAGTGCGCCTCCGAATAGGGATTGTCGTTCGAGCGATACGGACGGCTGTAGGAACCTTCCACTCCCAGCTCTGCCAACAGCTGCACATACGTCTTGCTTGTCATGACCGGGCCGCGATCCGAATGGAGGACCAGCTGGTCTCTTCTGACGTTTTGACGCGCGCATGTGGCCAGGACGAGATCCTTGGCCAGCGCGGCAGACTCAAACGAGGCAAGGGTCCATCCCACCACGTAGCGGCTGAAGACATCCAGTAACACGTATAGCTTGAAGTGCAGGCCCTTGACCGGGCCCCGAAGCGTGGTGATGTCCCACGTCCAAAGCTCGTTCGGGGCTTGGGCCAACAGCTCCGGCTTCGTGTACGGAGGATGTACGCGCTGATTCCTGCGCTCGCGTATCTCCTTGTTTTCACTAAGGATACGATACATGGTGCGCCAGTGGCACAGGTAGGTGCCCTCATCCAGGAGCGTGGCCCAGATCTGGCGTGGCGGCAGGTCCACAAAACGCTTTGCGTTCAATATCGCACGAATCTCCGCCCGGCGAACCTCCGACAACCGTCGGCTGCTCTGGCGACGCCGCTTCGGCTGCTGCTGCGCCGCACGCTGACTCCTGTAATAGGAGGCGCGAGAGATCCCCACATGGCGGCAGGCCGCCACCGTACCCAGAATCGGACGCAGTGCCTTGACCATCTCCCTCATGGCTGCCCGGCCTCGCTCTCGCTGCTGATGCCAAAGAGCGTGCAGACTTTTTTTTGGACCTCTATGATGGCCTCGGCCTTCTGAAGCTGCTGCCGGGACTGACTGAGCGCCTTGCGCAGCCGCCGAATCTCCTCGTCCTTGGCCAGAAGTTCCTTCCCGGACTTGGTCGAACCATAAAGCGCTCCATATTCGCGCTGCTTGCGCCACTGGGCCAGATGAGACGAATAAAGACCTTCCCGACGCAAAAGCGCACCGACCTCTCCAGGCTTACTGCAGAGTTCGGCCTCGTGCAGAATGCGCATCTTGTAACTGGCAGTGAACCTGCGGCGCTTGGCCCTGGGCACCACCTCAGACGGCGGGACCTCTGCAGTACCGGTCGTGTTGGAAGGGTAATCGGATTCCATGATTGAATAGGGGAAAATGATGGATTGGTTAAGCAAAATCGCCTGACCAGCCCTGCCGCTTGAACCCCAACGCGGCTACACTATTAATGTATTGAACTGTCTCACTTCTTATTGGCACAGAGGGAGTGCTACCCGCGCGCTGCATTGTCTTAACTCGACAACGGTAGCCTGATATAGAATACCGACCCGCCCGAATCCTGCGAGTCAAAACCGATCGTGCCGCCAAATGCCTCAATGCTGCGGCGGGCGATCGCGAGTCCCAGCCCAGTTCCACTCGTCTTGGTAGAAAAGCGGGGTTCGAAGATCTTCTCCTGCAGGTCTGGAGCGATGCCGCAACCAGTATCACTGACCGCGCTGTACGCGACTCCCCCGTCACGTCGGGCCGTGATAGTTATCACGCCTGTGGCATCCTCTTGCATCGCCTCTAACGCGTTCTTGATCAAGTTGACGTAGATCCGCTTTAGCTCTTTTCTGTCCGCCTGCACCACCAGCGAATCTTGCGGTAGCTGCACAGAAAATGCCACACCGCCCTTCGCCTCTTCCTGCATTAGTGAGGTGGCTTCTCTGATGACTTCGACCAGGTCCAAGTGCTCTACGATGCGGTCGGGCATCCGGGCGAAGGATGCAAACTCGTTTGCGATGTGCGCCAGGGCGCCAATCTCCTGAACCAGTGTCTTGGTTATGCGGTGAAAGAGCCCGCCAAACCCCTTTTCGTCTCCAGGCGTCCGCGTCTCATACGCCTGCTGAAGGTGCTGAACCGATAACTTCATCGGCGTCAGCGGATTCTTGATCTCATGTGCGACCTGGCGCGCCATCTCGCGCCAAGCGAGCTTTCGCTCCTGCTGTGTAAGCTGCCGGCGATTCTCTGCAAGTTGGCGCTGCATATCGTTAAAGGTCTGGGCCAACTGACCGACTTCATCTCGAGTTTGTACCGGCAAGCGCCGTTCAAAACGCCCTTGGGCAACGGCCTGAAGCCCTTGCTGCAAGCGAGCGATAGGCCTGGCCAAAGCGCTGGCCAAAAGTGATGCCGTGAGCATCACCAGAGTCATCAGCGCCAAGAGCGCCCCAAAAAGGTAGGCCAATGTGCGAGCGCGCTCTTCCTCAATGCGCTCCTGCTCGGGCAATGTAGGAACCGAAAGCACATACCGCGGACTTCCGCCTTCATCCAGCAGCACATGATACCCCGCGGTATAACTGAAATCACCCAGTTGCTGCACTACGAACGTGGACTTGTAGCCATCCAGAAACAGAGCCTCGTACGCTTGGATTGGCAAGCGAACATCGATAAGCCGCTCCTGAACCAGACGGTTGCGACTCGACGCAACCAAATGCTGCTCGTCGTACAGGTTGAGATCCAGCCCCAGACGTGCTGCCAAAGAATCGATACTGACGCGCTCTAGGACCCGATATGGCGCCTCGTCGCCCCGAGATTCAGATGCGAGGGTTACCTCCACTAGCTGCAAGTGATTGCGAAGCCAACTTTGAATGGCCTTAGTGTTTTCTTCCGTTACCACACGTACGCCAACGATCCCAACCGGGATGACAGCTATGATGGCCATAGCCAAGAATGCATTAAGTACCTTGTCCTGAAATCGAACGTGCTTCGCTGGCAGCATTCGGGCAGAGCGCCTTAGAACCAAGCCCACCAGATATAGCGGGAGCCCAATTCCAAGCCCCGCTACGATCAGTCGAAGCAGATAGTACAGGTGATCGAATACCGCAACCGTGGCAGCGCGCACTCCTACGACATTGCCATCGCCATGACGCAGGTAGTATGCCTCGTACGTACGATCTCCGTACTTGTCCAGCCGCCAGACCGTGGATGTGTCTTGTAGTGCTTTGGCGACCGCCCGATCCAGTGCATAGTGCCTAAAGCTCCGCCCAATGCTGTGCTGAAGCAACCCGTCACGAAAAGACCCTATTGACAGGCTCGCGTATAGGTCACGGTAGCCTGACGACAACAGAATGCGGAGCAAAGGCGTGCTGGCTTCCTCAGGCAGTACCTGCGGAGCTACGCGGGCCAGAATCCAGCCAACCTGCTTGCCATCCGAGAATACCGACGTTGCTCCTTCGTACGCGTGGCCTAGCTCTGCATCGGCTGCCGGAAGGATTACCGTATCGGAATCATCAACGCCGCGCCGCAATGTCTTAATGCGCTGGACGAGGTGCGCAGTATCCCCGGCCGCACTCCCCAGCGGAGCAAAGGACGGACCAAAAAAGTGCAAGTCCAGATCAAACGCGCCGCGCGAGGACAAAAGTGTGCCGTGACTCGGATCCATCGCCGCAGCGGCTAGCAAGTCGCCGTAATCCATAGCGAAACCCGCAGCAAGTGTCGTATCCGTGCGGGCTTCTTCCAAAAGATCTCGCAAGGCAAATGCCACACTCTGATCATAACCGCGGTCAAAGGAGGCTGCCGCATGCTCCATTCGGCTGTGACGCCGCTCGTTAAAGCCGGCAACTAGTAGCGGATACAGCAGGGTGCTGACGACCAGTGTTACGAGAAGCACACTGCGCAGCGTCAGCCAGTCCAGGCTACTCCCCACGCGAAGGAATGCCGCAGCAAAACCCACGCCTAAGAACGCGACGCTAATAATCCACGGCAGGGCTATACGCACATCCGCGACTGCGACCAAGACCGCCAGTGCCAACAAAGCACCAGCCAAGTACCGCGCGGATTCTCCCGGACGTACCTCTTCGTAGCGTTTGGCTGGTCCAATGGCAATCCTCAGTATGCCCGCAATCGCCAACACCACGGCCAGCGCCGTGATGGCCAGCGCGCAAAAGATTGCCAAGATGAGCGGCTCGGGGAGCAGCGCTTCCCTGGAAAGAAAGTCCACCGTGCTGTCAAGCACCGCATGGCGCACGACGGTACCAAGGAGTGCAACAAGGCCCAGGCTTGCCGCAGCGGCAATGAGCGTGCGCAGGACCTGCAAGGGTGACCGCCGAAGATGGCGCCATGTGCTGGCGACACCTGGGGATGCGCCGTAGTGA
This sequence comes from Rhodothermales bacterium, assembly GCA_965262785.1. Classification (GTDB taxonomy): domain Bacteria; phylum Bacteroidota; class Rhodothermia; order Rhodothermales; family Bin80. Next base: position 2,393,222 of record OZ253559.1, on the reverse strand, counting down.
TGGTGTGCAAAGCGCAACAGCACCAAGGCAACGAATAAGAAGAAAAGCGCACTGACCAGCAGATCGCCCGTCGACCGCAATAGCCCGCCGCCCAGGGTAGAGGCCAGATGGGTCGCATCAAAGAGCGGGCTAAGGGGTGCCTTTCCAGTCTGCCACCGACCAGGGACATCAATAAGCAATAGCACATATCGCACGCCCCACCACGAAATGGCAAATGCCCCAAGCCACATCCAGGTTCGCTGCGAACGATACCTGCGCCAGAGGCCCCACAGGCCAATTCCGAGCAGAAACGCGATCCACAAAGCCATAGCGTCTCGGTAGCGCCGCTTGACATCTGCCACAAGGAAGTCCAACTCTGGCACTGCCAAGTCAAAGTGACCCACAACTGTGCCATCGCGCGCTGCCAATGGTTTCCCGTCCCGAACGCGCTGCTGCTTGTCGAAGGAGGTTCGCACAGGCAGGCCCACAAGGAGACTCCACTCGTCACCGACCCGAAAGTCGCGCAAGTATTCATTCTGAACCGGCGTGCGTTCGTAGAGGAGCTGCAGCAGGCGCACATGCCCAAGAGTGCCTGGTACCGGGTACCAGAGCTCCAAAGCCTGCCGCCAGCTTCCATCGGTTGCCAGCCCCCAGTGGATCTCGCTGCTTTCGGGCACAGACCCGGCCTCTGGAGGAATGCTGACGCCGTTCCATGCCATCAGCGTTCCGGCCCGGTCGTACGCGCCCACTGACCATCGGGCTGGGAGCCTGTCTCGAGCCAGGTGCCGAACTAGAGGACCCGTATCCGAACTCCCTGACAACCCTGCCACTACCACGGGATCAGCGGCCAACGCAGCCGCATGCTTCAGCATAGCCGCTTGCATCGCATCGAATCGTGTAGCTATGTGCCGTTCCGCAGTGCTAACGACCCGCAACAACGCCTGGGGTGATTCACGGTGCAGGTAACGGATATGCAGCTGCTCAGCAGCCCACGTTAGTGACAGCAGTCCCACCACGACGGTGGCGACCCGATACCGACCCACCACTTTCCAAATTTGCCTTGGACCTGCTGGCATGGCCATATCTACTGGAATACGTGAATCGTGGCGAGCTCCCATCTGCCGCGGAGCTTTTGCCAGTGCGCATACACGCGTAGTAGCGTTCCCGCTGGTCGCACGCGGTAGTGGCCCGTAGCATACCAGTCCGCATCGCCAACTTCTTCAGTGGTCCAGGCAAACGCCTGCGGCGGATACTGCCTAAAGAACTGCACCAAACGTGGTCGCGCCTGCGCCAGGCTGTATTCTCGGCTCTGACCCAAAAGCGCCATCTCTATACTCGCAGCTGCGCTGGTAAGCACCAGCCGTGCGTCACCACGGACAAAGCCGGAATCAACCACAGCCACATGCGCGGGATGCTGGGCCTGTGTCTCAGCCGCAACGCACGCCGCAAGCAGCGTGGCCAGTGCACATTTAGCGATACTTGACCTCATGTTACTTACAGATTGCCGCCCTTAAGCGCCCGCACAGCGTAGTCGCAGGCCCTGGCCGTAAGTGCCATGTAGGTTAGCGAGGGATTCTGGCAAGCGGATGAAGTCATGCAGGCACCGTCGGTGACGAAAAGGTTCGGCACCGTATGGCACTGATTGTTGGCGTTTAGGATACTCGTTGCAGGGTCGCGCCCCATGCGGGCGGCACCCATCTCGTGGTTGCCCAGTCCAGGAGCATCCTGCGCATCGTCATAGGGCGTGACTGCTACCGCACCGGCGGCTTCCAGCATTTCTGCCGCCGTAGCCATCATGTCCTGGCGCATGGCAAGGTCATTGGCATCGCGAGTGACTTGAAATCGCAGGACCGGAACACCGTAGGCGTCAGTTATGGTGTCGTCCAATTCACAAAAGTTTTCGTAGCGCGGAAGCGTTTCGCCAAAGCCACCGAGCCCCGCCGTCCAGCGCCCAGGCGTACGCAGATTATGCTTAAGCTCTGCGCCAAAGCCGGACATGCTGAGTCCCCGCCTCCAGCCTTGGCGGCTGGCACTACCCTGAAAGCCATACCCTCGAAGAAAGTTGGGATGACGCGTGCCAGAGCTGATGTTCCGGAAGCGCGGGATATAGATACCATTCGGACGGTTGCCCTGGTAATACCGGTCTTCGTAACCATCAAAGTCCGCTGTGGCGCCGACATGGTAGTGATGATCCATCAGGTAGTGCCCCAATGTACCACTGTCATTCCCAATGCCGTCAGGAAATCTGTCACTCTTCGAAAGTAGCATAATGCGTGCTGTGTTCATTGACGAAGCACACAGGAATATGACGTGCGCTTTGAAAACGAGGTCCTCGCCTGTCTCCGTATCAATAACTGCCACACCGCTTGCACGCCCCTGCACCGCGTCATACAGCACGCGGTGCACCAGACTGTGCGGCCGTAGCGTCAGGTTGCCAGTGGCCCGTGCCGCTGGCAGCGCAACACTTTGCGTGCTATAGTAAGATCCTGTGGAGCACCCGCGCTCGCACGGACCGCAGTAGTGGCAAGCGGCACGATTACCTATGGGCTCTGTGAGGGTAGCGGTACGTCCGATGGTGACAATCCGCTCCGGAAAAGCTTCCTCGACCCTTGCTTTAAGCTCTTTTTCCATGGCATTCATGGCCATGGGAGCCTGGAAGATGCCATCCGGAAGTTGCGGGAGTCCCTCGGCTTGGCCGCTGACGCCTATGGTTCGCTCGACGTAGTCGTACCAGGGAGCCAAGTCGTCGTAGCGGATGGGCCAGTCCGTGCCGTGCCCGTCGAGCAAGTTGGCCTCGAAGTCCATGGGGCTAAGGCGGTAGCTTTGCCGCGCCCACATTAACGAGCGCCCGCCCACCACGTTGGCCTGAATCCATGTATACGGCTGCAGTTGCACGTAAGGAAATTCCCCATCCTTCATAAAGTAATGCCGGGTGGCCTCGGAGAATGCATACGTCTTGCTCTGGATGTAGTAGTCGCGCTCGGCTTCGGCCGGGGGCACTCGTCCTCTGTGGGGCAGCTCCCAAGAGCGCTTGTGCTCGGTGACGTAGTCCACCGCATGCTCCACCATGCGACCCCGCTCCAGAACCAGTGTTTTGAGCCCCTTTTCGCAGAGTTCCTTCATCGCCCATCCGCCCGACATTCCGGACCCCACTACGATGGCATCGTATTCCTCTTTGAGGTGCAGTCTCATGAATCAACTGACAGTCTTTTCAGTTCTAGCGGCCAGACGATTGTCGCATGGGCCCTGGCACTGAATACAATGGTCCAAGGAGTTCGATAGCGCAGCGTACCTCGTGTGGTTGGCTAGTCAGTGGTCCGGTCTTGACTACTGCGGGAATGCAGGACGCCTGGCGCACTCCATAATCGTGTGCTTCCTAAAACAACATCCCAACTTCATGCCATCACTCGTGAATACTACAAAGATAGCGAAGGTTATGCGCCTGGTCGCACCTGCGATGATATTCTTTGCCATCACTGCCCGGGCACAGGTGCCCCTGGACTCACCGATTCCGGTCGATAGCGCGGTCACAATCGGCCAACTCGACAATGGGCTCACGTATTATCTCCGAGAAAACAACGAGCCCGCCGGGCGTCTAGAGTTGCGCCTCGCGGTCAACGCTGGCAGTGTGCTTGAGGACGAGGACCAGCGGGGTCTTGCCCACTTTGTCGAACACATGCTATTCAACGGTACGCGCCGCTTTCCGAAGCAATCGCTGATTGCGTTTCTGCAACGCATCGGCATGAATATCGGCCCGGACATCAACGCCTATACCTCCTTTGACGAAACCGTCTATCAGTTGCAGGTGCCAACGGACAGCATGGCCGTGGTGCGAAGCGCCTTTCAGGTTCTGGAGGACTGGGCGGCCTACGCAACGCTGAGCGGCGAGGAAATCGACAACGAGCGTGGCGTCGTCATCGAGGAATGGCGAAGCGGGCGTGGTGCAGCGGGCCGTATGAGGGATCAGACACTGCCGGTGGTGTTGGGGGATTCACGCTACGCAGAGCGTCTGCCCATCGGGGATACGCTGGTCCTTAAGCACAGCTCCTACGAGTCAGTGCGGCGCTACTACCACACGTGGTACCGCCCAGACCTGATGGCGGTCGCAGTTGTTGGGGACCTGCCAGTAGAAATGATGGAGCAACTGGTAAAGGAGCACTTTGGGACCATCGCGCCAAAAGCCGACCCTCTGGTTCGGCCTTCCTTCGAAGTGCCGCACCAGACCGAGACCCGGTTCAAGGTTGCCAGCGACCCAGAGTACGCCTCCTTCCCTTCCTTGAGCATCAGCTACCGGCAGCCGCTAGTTCCCTTGGAAACCGTGCGTGACTATCGTCACCAGCTCGTCGGCCGCATGGCCTCTGGAATGCTTTCCCGCCGCATGAACGATATTGCCCAGGACGGCACCCGATCGCCCTTTTTTATCGCCAACGCAGGTAGCGGGGAACTCGTACGTGACGTGCCGCAATTCCAGTTTTTTTCCTATGCACCCGAAGACAGCTTGGTGGCGGCACTGCGGACGATACTCATAGAAGCAGGACGCGCCGAACAGCATGGATTTACGGACGGCGAGTTAACGCGGCTGACTGTGTCGTATCTGCAACCACTGGAACAGGCCTACAACGAACGAAATAACACGCCATCCGCAGCTCTTGCTTCCGCCTACGTCTACCACTTTCTGGAAACGACTCCCATACCGGGCCCGACTCACGCATACGAACTTGCGAAAGCGCTTCTGCCTACCATCACCCTTGATGAGACCAACGCCTACCTGCGTCAGGCGCTAAGCAGCACGGACCGCGTCGTTACGGCCAACGTCCCCGAAAAGCCGTCAATGGCGTGGGTTACCGAGGATGTCCTGGCCCAAACTGTTGAGCACTACACTGGCATAGTAGTAGACCCATACATCGACATTGCAGTGGATGCGCCACTGCTAAGTGCAACGCTTCTGCCTGCGGCAATCACCACGGAAGGAGCTATACCCGAGCTTGATGTTACAGAAATCACCCTTGACAACGGCATTCGAGTTGTGATGAAGCCGACCGACTTCAAGGCTGACGAGGTTCAATTCAACGGCTTCAGCGAAGGCGGAACCTCGCTCTACAGCGATGAAGAGTACGTTACGGCGTCTTGGGCGGACAACATCGTCAGGAGCAGCGGCGTTGGCGCCTTCGACGAGTTAGCACTACGTAAAAAGCTTACCGGCAAGCGTGCGTCGGTATCTGCGTCGTTTAGTAATTCATTCGAGACACTAAGCGGGCGGGCTTCGCCACAAGACCTGGAAATACTTTTCCAGCTTATTCACCTCTTCGCTACGCAGCCGCGCGCCGACTCGTCTTCCGCTGTGTCACTTCTAAACCTCAACCGCACGTTTGAAGCGAACCGGTCAAACTCGCCGGAGGCAGCTTTTGCAGATACGCTGCGAACCACGCTTTACATGAACCACCCCCGAAACCGGCGACAAACGGTAGCAGACCTCGATGGCGTAGACATTGCGCGTGCCTTGACCATATACAAGGAGCGATTTGCAGACATGGATGATTTCACCTTCATCTTTGTTGGTGCATTTGATACGGATACGCTTACTGCGCTGGCCCAGACGTACCTGGGCACGCTCCCCGCTACGGATCGTGAAGAGACATGGCGGGACCACAGTCCAAACACGCCAGAAAGCACGGTAGTTAAGACAGTACTCAAGGGCCAGGAACCAAAGAGCCGGGTCAACATCACTTTCAACGGGTCCTACCAGGCTTCACGCGAATCGCGCCACCACATGGAGTCCCTGGCGATGGTGCTCAACATAATACTATTTGGCTCTACCCCTCTTTTAGTGGGTAAGCTCACCTGCGGACGCTTTCGGGTATAGATCCAGGCCTCCGAGGTGAAAGTAAATGGCGTTGGCAAACCGCCTTTTGTTGCGGAAGCCCCTACTGCGCACTTTGATGGTTTTGATCCGGCTGTTGATGCCTTCCGCAGGGCCATTGCTCACCTTCAGGATGATCGCATTGAGGATACCCCACAGGTGTTTCTTGATGGTTCTGGCGGCCGCTTTGACCGGTTCCAGCCGGCACCGCATGGCCCACGACAACCATCGCTCCCAACCCTTGCGCGCCCATGTGCGGTGGACATAGTGCCACAGCTGCAGGGCCATTTCCTTGATAGCCCACGCGCGGGCCGTCTTCAACGTGCTGGTACGCAACTGCTGGAAGCGCGCCTTCTGCTTAGCAGACATGTTGGCCCGGTGAGTCAACCAATCATACTTGGTCCCCTTGAGGTCCTCCAGGCCTTCCTTCATCAATGCCCGGTGCTCCTGTCGCCGAACCTTGTCCACGGCAACTCCCAGACACTTCACTACGTGAAACTTGTCAAAGGCCACCTTCCGCTGCGCCTCTGGCACATGCTCCAGCGTGGCGTTGATGTAGGCTGGCCACATGTCCATGCTGACACTCTCGATGCCCTCCAGCTGCTCCACAGTGAGTCCAGCATACCAACGCGTAAGTGTTTCTTTCCTACGGTCTTCGCCCACATGCAGCACCGTACCCGCCTTTGCATCCGAAACAATGGTGACATACGCATGGCGCTTGCGAAAAGAGGTCTCATCCACGCCAATATGGGCAACATTCCGTTCCTTCCTCCGCGCAAGGCCGCGTTGCACCGCGCGCTGCATGATCCCGTCTATCGCATTCCAGCTCACCCCCATCAGACGGGACACCGCCGATACGCTCGCCTCCTGCAGCCAATCAATCACCAGCGCCTCAAACTCCGCAGTGAACCGTGACATAGGTTCCGCCCACGGAACCGACACGGTGCGCACTCCATGCTCTGGACACTCCACGCGGGGAAGTTGCGCAACCACCATGGTGCGATACGCACACAGATCCAAGTGACGCCATTGCCGACGACGGTGGTCGTAGCCCGGAGACGCCGTGCCGCACTCCGGACAAGGCAGCTGATGGCCTTCCTCGCAAGCTACATGAATCCGGACTTCTTGCGCCTCATGCGCAAACGTCACCTCGGAAACCTTCCAGGGAGCCTGGATGCCCAAGAGGCAACCGATATCAGTCTTTAGTTGTGACATATCGCTGCTGGGGTTAGAGAACGTGTGCGCCATCGTGTTGATGGCCTTGAAACAGACAAGAAGCGGGTATGAATCCGCATAAACTCATTTCGTTTCCCGTTGAATACAACACTGCACCCATCTAATCAGGGGAAGAGCCTACTATTTGAAGAGTTGCGTGAGGCCCTAGGCGGAGTATATGGCGCGTCGGTGAATGCCACCAGCCTTATTAGGCCTCGTGAGCAGTACCGGTTCTCAATCAGTTTTGGCTGCGACCCAGAGCGAGCTGACGAGCTGATGAGCGCTGTTTTCGACAAGATTGAAGAAATCAAGCGTAACGGAGTGCCCGAAGACTACGTTGGGCGCGTGCAGGAGCAGCAGCGACAGAGCCGCGTCATCAACATGGAACAAAACAGCTTTTGGGTCAGTGCGCTGCGCAGCGCATACTACCGTGACAGCTTGGAGTCGCCCCTGGACATTCTTCGCTATGAAGAACTTGTAGACGCGCTAACTTCCGAGGATCTTCAGCAGGCCGCACGCACATGGCTTACTGAGCGCTACGTTCAGGTTACGCTTTTACCAGAATAACGCAAGTGAGTTGGTAAGCCATCCGCCCGCGTGCTACGTGCGAGCAACAAAGTGCGGGTTGGGCTGCCGACATGAGCGGCCGCTACGGAAGCAGGATTTGCATGATGCTGCCCCGGCATTTACGCGCGCGGTCCGGCTTCGGCATTGCCGGCGGCTCTCCCTCAGTCCGGCTTCAATCCCGCATTGGCATTGGAAGCCGTATTCGGCACTACTGAGGACGGCTTCAAGAGTGGTCTGGCCCCTTGGCTAAATTGAGATTTTTCGCCCAGAACCTGAATAGCTTATGAGTCAGTGACGTCCGCCCTTCTGCCGCACAGTGACACAGTGCGAAGAAAGATGGAGCAACTGCGAAAAAGCCGTACCCGTACCCTGAGCGCTGTAACTACTGGTGCGGTTATTCCATGCCATTGAATCCTAAAGCCTGGAATGCCGAACGCAAGTCCTTTCGGGCTGCCTCGAATATTGGCCGCTTCTTACGCTATTCTATTCTGGAGTACTGGACATTCCTAGCTGCAGGATCTCGGCAGGCTCAGCCTGACACAATTTTCCAAGGCCCTTGGGAATCGCAGGTTTCCCGAACTCAGTGATCGATGACTGTGGCAGTGGCCACGCCAAAAGCACAAGAGCGCCGCCGGCCAGCCTGCAGCCAGGCGACGAATTTCCTGCCAATCCCCCAATGACCGGCAGAATCATGACCGCCGCAAGAGCTGCGCTCCAGCGGCTTTGTGAAGGTAACCAGCGATTTGTGGCTGGAAAGACCATTGCAACAACCAATACTGTCCACAGGGCGGAATTAATAGCTGGCCAAAAGCCCTTCGCGGTAGTACTTGGCTGCGCAGACTCGCGCGTCCCTGTGGAGCACGTCTTCGATCAGGGATTTGGTGATCTGTTCGTGATCCGCGTCGCCGGCAACATTGCCACACCTGCCAGTATTGGAAGTGCCGAATACGCTGTCGCGACATGCAGGGCCAGACTCGTAGTCGTGATGGGTCACACGCATTGCGGCGCCGTCACAGCTGCGCTACAATAAATCTTGGCGGGTAAGAAGCCCGAGTCCAACAACCTTCGCGCTATAACCGACAGCGTGCGTCCTGCTGTAGAGCCGCTTTTGGCCGAACAGAATTGCAAGGACTTGGCAGACGTACTGCCGAATGCTGTCAGGGCAAATGTTATGGCATCTGTTGATCAGCTGCGTTGCCGATCACCTCTATTGGAGCAGGCAATCCAGGAAGATGGGCTGCTGATCGTCGGAGCCGAGTATTCACTCGAATCCGGAACCGTCACCTTCCTTGACGGTGACATGGAATGTACGAGGTAAGCGACACTGCACAATGCCCTCGTATTTTCGGACTCAAATGATTCGTGCAATGGCATTATTTGAACGCTGCTCCTCAGCACACGAGGGACGACTCAAGTCCGCACTCCACTGGGAAAGCCGGCGAATCAGCGAGTGCCTTGATGCGCGCTCCGCCTCTTTTTGGCCCAAGACTAGGCCCAAACTGCAACCACTGGCGTTTGGCTCCATGTCTGCCTTGCTTGCGCTGATGAGTCCCGCCTTGCTGATGGCGCAGGAAACGCGCCTGCTGGATTGTAAGACCGTATTTCCGCCGGATGTGAGCGCAACGCAACTCACAGCTCGGTTTGGGGCCGCGAACGTGACGAAAGGCCAGGTGTGGTGGGGTGAAGGCTATTACGAAACGGGGACGTTTCTTTTTGCGGGGACCCCAGATCAGATTGAAATAATGTGGCAGGACTCGGTGCGCCAGGAAAAGCCCAAGATGTTGTGGATTCGTGAGGACAGCAGTCGATGGCACACCGAAACCGGTTTGGCGATGGACGTCGACCTGAAAACCATCGAACGCCTGAACAAGGGTCCGTTTTGCTTGGCCGGCTTCGATTGGGACTATGCAGGAACTATAGTATCATGGCTGAACGGGGCACTTCAAGAAGCGCCGGGTGCCGCGTGCACAACATTTGTGCGGCTTAGTCCATATGGGCCCAACTGGACTGCGGACATGAATCCGCTGGTAAACCAGGTTCAAAGTGACAGGCGGTTTTCTTCGGAACACCAAGCCATGCAGGCCATCAACCCGACAGTCTACGAGTTGGTCTTGCGATACCCAAAGCTAGACTTGCAAGGGCACGGTTGCAGTTTGTAGCAGCATCCTCGAAGCGCGCAGCGCATTAGCCAGCCCAGTGCATGCCACCCGTTTGATGGTCATGCTCCTACCAGGTCCACGGCCTGGCAATTGGCCACACATTGCTCCCAGCTTTAGATGAGGCCGGCGTCGCAGCTTTTGCGCAACCCACATCAATCCTGCTCTGGCCATTGAACAAATCCTTTGTGCACCCCCGCCGATACCTGCTTGCAAGACAGTAGTGGCGCTCTGGACCCTTCATCTCAGACATCGGCGGCAGATCAGACGCTCGTGGTTCCCTTCATGCACATGTGATGCCCGACACCTCTCGGCGGACAAACCCTTCGGCTGGCATTGCTTTCGCACGCGTGGGGCTGTTGCCACCCTGCTTAACGGCTTACCGTTCCCACGAGTGGGGACGCGTAATCCTGCCAAAGCGCGTCGAGCAGCGCGGTATCCGGATCCCCATCGTAGACAACGTATCGGTAGCGCATCTGGTAGGTTTCGCCCGGTCTGATAGCAAAGTCGCCGGCCTGGGACGGAGCATAGTTGAAAAACGGCTCATCCGGGTGTATTCGCATGGGTTGCGGTGCCTCGTGGTTGTTAGGGTGCCCCAGAACCGCAATCCCGACTTTTTCGCCGTCAACCAGACCGCCGATATGGCACCAGCGGGCCCTGGTCGCGTGACCGTCTATGCGCTTAAGGCCCTCGGAGGTCAAAAACTCGGCATTGTCCGGCCCATTCCAAGCCCGGGCACCCCGCAACCCAACCCCGCCGTACCGATACTCAAGCAGGTGCAACGTGCTGTCGGACGCCGGCTCCTGCCGCACCGCAAGGTCGAAAAGATGAACTCCGGGAGCGTTGTATACCCGCACCTGCCACACCTCATCAAGCGCCGCTATAGGGCCTTCTCCTGACAGGTCTACCTGCACGTGGCGCGCCTTTAGACCCCCGTGCACGGGTCCCTCCCATAAGCTGTCCACGGCTACATGCTCTACGGTTCCCGTGCGGCTGCCCATGTTCCAGAAATCGGGGTTTCGCCCCATGAATGCTGTACGTGTCCATGCGGACCAAATGCCATGGTGGTGGATGTGGTTTGGCGGGTAGTCGTCGGTCACCATACGGCCGGTCGGGGTATAAACCGGATGAAGGTACCCGCTGCGATGGTATATCGAGTCAATATCATCGCGTGGCAGGGGCTGCCTTGAGGCATGATACGCCACCACCGGCCGGCCCCAGGCGCTGAAGCTCACCACGCCCGCTTGGTCTCTTATAGTGACCGCGCGCGAAGCTTCCTCTTGTACCAGCGTCAGCTTGTGCACTTCACCCGCGGCAACGTTCTCCAGAATCAACGTGCCCGCCCCGTCCGCACCTACCTGCACCGGCACGATGGTACCATCGGCAGCGTGCGCCCGCCATGCGGCTTTTTGGGCGCGGCTGGGAAGGTCAAAACTCGCTACTGCTATAGGGCGATCTTCGTCGGCCCCGATTACCTCCAGGGTATAGGACTGCTGCTGACTGCAGGCACTTACCAGCAGCAATAAAAGTAGGACTGGCCGGCCTATTTGCATGTCCAAAATGCTGATGTGCTAATGTGCACTCCTAAGTTCGTTAGCAAGATACATGACAAGCAGCACGCGGACCCTGTTGACGAATTACCGCCAAGGGCGGCAGACCGGATATGGTGTTGGGCAATTCCCATGACCGTGCGACTTCCGAGGCTCTGCCGGTAGTGCGCGTTTTCCGCTGGTACACATGACGTATCTTCTACTGCATTCACTTCTAGGGCGTATTCGCATGCGCGAAGTTGCCTGAATGCAAGCGAAGGTACGCATCGATCGTGCAATCCTCCAACGACAGCGTGACATGATCATGCATCTGGACCTAGCTTGCTCTTTGCGGTGGTGGCTAGAGCTACGCGCTCCGCAATCATGACAAAATTTGGCAGCCACGTCTCCCTTCACATGGCGCTCGTGCTGGCATGCTTGGCAGTGTCGACCGATAGCTTCGGCCAGGATACACTGGACTCACCACTCCCACTCGACCCGTTAGTCAAGGCCGGAACCCTCAGTAACGGCCTCAGATACTTCATTCGCGAAAACGCCGAGCCCGCAGCGCGGCTGGAGATGCGCCTGGCGGTGAACGCAGGCAGCGTGTTGGAGGACGATGATCAACGTGGTCTCGCCCACTTCGTGGAGCACATGCTCTTCAACGGTACGCGGCGCTTTCCGCGGCAGACACTGGTGGAGTTCTTTGAAAACATCGGCATGCGCTTTGGCCCAGATGTCAACGCGTACACTTCCTTCGACGAAACAGTCTACATGATCCAAGTGCCGACAGGCAGCCTGCCGGCGGTTCGCCGAGCGTTTGAGGTCATACAAGACTGGGCCATGCACGCCACTATGGATCACGAAGAAATCGAATTGGAACGGGGTGTTCTCGTCGAGGAGTGGCGACGCGGGCGTGGCGCAGCCGGTCGCACACGAGACCAAATACTCCCCCTGCTGCTACATGGATCCCGGTACGCGGATCGATTGCCGATTGGGGATACGCTCACACTGCGGCGCAGTCCCTATGCGGCAATCCAGCGCTTTTACGACACTTGGTATCGACCGGACCTCATGGCTGTAGTTCTGGTGGGCGACCTTCCAGCGGCCCATTTGGAGCAACTCGTGGTGGAACACTTCGGTGGATTCAAAGCCCCTCCTGACCTACGCCCACGGCTGCAGCATACCCTTGCGCCGAATACTAAGACGCAGTACCAAGTCATTCGGGACCATGAAACCACCGTCACGAATTTCACGGTTTACTATCGCCAGCAGTCGAATCGCACCGTCACTGGCGAAGACTACCGTAACCAGCTATTGGGGCAACTAGCGACCGGCATGCTCAACCGGCGTCTCGCGGCCATCGCACGCGATGGGACACATTCTCCATTTCTGTGGGCTCGCCTGACTCGCAGCTCGTTGGTGCGGCACCATTCGGCCTTCGCACTTGCTGGCCAGGTCCACGAAGACAGCCTGCATGTCGGTCTGGAATCCGCCCTGCGCGAACTTGCGCGTGCTACGCGACACGGCTTCACAACTGAAGAACTTACGCGCCAAAAGCGAGTGATCCTGCGTGGTCGTGAGCGTGCCTATACCGAGCGACACCATACCCCGTCGGCTGCCCTTGCGCGCCAACTGGTGCATCATTTCTTAACTGGCACGGCCGCTCCTGGCATTGACTATGAGCACGAACTGGTCCAGACCTTGCTTCCTTCGATAACGGCAAGAGAGGTGGACGCCTTCCTGCGCAATGCCCTTGATCGCGACGATCAAGTCTATGTGGTAACGATGCCCGACAAACCCGGCCTCGCGCCTGTCACAGCGCATGAGCTTAAGGTCGCGGCAGCTCGCACGCAGGTGGAGACGCTCGCTCCCTACCAGGACCATGTCGTAGAGGGGCCCTTGATGGCTACAATTCCGGCTCCAGTTAGCGAAGTTCATATTCAAGAGGAACCGGAGCTGGGCATCACCGAGGTCACCATGGGAAATGGTGTGCGCGTGCTTATGAAGCCCACGGACTTCAAGGCGGACGAAGTGCTGTTTACAGCCTATAGCAATGGTGGGACCTCACTCTACAGAGATGAAGACTATTTTGATGCGACCTTCGCCGACCTGATAGTCCAGCGTAGCGGCGTCGGCGACTTTGATCAAAACACGCTTCGGCAAAAGCTTGCTGGAAAGTTCGTTTCCGTCAACTCCTACGTCACGGAACTCACCGAAGGCTTTAGTGGCCGCGCTTCAAGAGTTGACCTGGAAACACTATTTCAGCTGGTGCACCTTTACGCAACTCGCCCGCGCATCGATGAGGCTGCGTTACGGTCTTTTCAGAATCATCAGAGGGCCCAACTCACCAACCGCCAAGCCAACCCCGCAAGCGCGTTTTCAGACTCGCTGTTTGTAGCATTCTATGGGAGCCACTCGCGCAGGCGACTTCTGAAGGTTAGCGACATTGACAGCCTGAGCGCAGAGAAGTCACTGGCTTTTTTTAGGGAGCGTTTCGGGGACTTCGGGGACTTCACCTTCATCTTTGTCGGTAACTTCCAGGTGGATCAGCTTGTTGCGCTGGCGCGCACATACCTTGGAACGCTACCCAGTCAGGGGAGGCAGGAGTCATGGCGTGATGTGGAGCCAGAATTGCCGGAAGGAGTGGTCACCAAGGTAGCCTACAAAGGACAGGAGCCACAGAGCCGAATAGGTATTGTTTTTCACGGGCCGTTTGCGTATTCGCGCGTCCGCGACCATCGCTTGCAGTCTCTTCAGATGGTGCTCAATATGAGAATCCGTGAAGAACTACGCGAAGCGCGCGGCGCGATCTATAGCGCCTCAGTGCAGGCCGGAGCCGTCAGGCTGCCACGGCCGCAGTATACGTTGTCGATTTACTTTGGGTGCGCGCCCGAAAGGGTCGACGAGCTCACGCGTGCGGTATTTGATGAGATAGAAAAGATCAAGGGTGACGCGCCGCTTGCCGATTACGTTGCGCGGGTAAAGGAGCAGCAGCGCCAGGCACATCGGATTCGGCTGGAGACTAATTCCTACTGGCTGGCGGCGCTCCAGCAAGCTTACCGTCATAACGAGTCCTTGCTTCCTGTGCTGCACCACGAGGATCTCATCAACACGCTCAGTCTTGAAGATATCCGCGAGGCGGCCCGCTCATGGCTTGTCGACCGGTACATACAGGTGAAGCTCATGCCGGGCAAGTAGTACTCGCGGCAATTTGCGTATGTACAAGCATCGCACCCGCATACCTGCGAGAACTATTCCTCCTCAGTGTACTGCGCCAGTTCGCGCTAACGATCTTGCGTAACTCTTTGCCTCGCCTGCCGGCAGCAACATACCCGCCCACCCTTCAGAAGCCGCTTGAGCTCACGGCTCTACCCTGCCTGTCCACTTGGTTGGGCCGTGTCACTCGGGCTGACAAGGCATTGCTGCTCCGCGCATGGCACGACCCGGCGCACGGGTCCAGAATCTAATCCTGCCTCGTTGAAGCGCCGATTCGCAATTCCCAAGATCCGCGCCGGCTTCAGACTCTAGCCATCTGGTCCGCGAGTGCTTGGACGGCAGCAGGCAGTTCGGCCGCTTTGTCATCGAAGCGACACTCGACAGAAATGCGGCCATTGTAGCCAATGGACTTCAGGGCGGCGAAGAATGGCGTAAAGTCATCACCGTGAACGCCCGGGGCACGCCGGTCCTCGTTTTCTGCGATGTGGCAGTGCTTGATGGCTGCACCTGCCAGAAGGACATCCTCGGCCCCGCGGCCTTCCTGAGTGACATGGTAGACGTCAAAGGTGAGCTGTGCCGAGGGATGAGACACAGCCTCTAAGACTTCCATACACTCCGGCACCGTGTTCAGGAAATTGGTTTCCTGGGTGCGAAGTGGTTCTACGCAAAGCGTAACGCCGTGCTCGTGCGCGATCGGCGCCATCTTTGCCAGGACCTCGGCAAACTGCGTCGTCGCTGTTTCAACCGAAAACCCCTCCGGAACATTGCGTGCACCGCCGCTGCCGAACACAATATGCTCAATGCCCGCAACTTGGGCCCGCCGGAATGCGATCGCAGCGTATTGCAGGGCTGCCTTGTGGTCCGCTTCCGGCCCTACTACCTTGAGCGATGAAGGCAAAAACTGGTTTACTACCGGAACCGGCAACCCTCGCTTCTTGACCGACTCCAAGTTGGCCTTGAAGTCCTGTTCCGAGCTGTTCGGTACCAAAAAGCGCTGCACCGCAGGCTCAATATACGCATAGCCATGCGCAGCAAAGTCCTCGGTGTGGCCCGCTGGGTCACAGATGCCGATTGACATAAAGGGTGCCTGCGTAAAGCGGGTGCACCCCGCGATGCCCACACCAACGCCGGCGACCACGGCGGCACGCATAAACGCGCGTCGGTCTATCCTACCAATGTCCATAACCCGGCTCATGTCAAGCACTCAATCAACGTAGAGCCCATGATAGTACACATGACACCAAATTGCTCTGATTTCTCAGGGCGAGGTCCTGAGCTTTGGCGGCTGCGCAGACAACTTGACGCACACGGGTCTTACTGGCTTAAGTCACCTGGTGGCGCTTCATTCTGCACCAGTCCATAGACCCACCTCCTCCTCTCCGCTTGATGAACATTCTGCCACGGACACCCGCCGCATAGCTGCCAGTCCGGCAGGGTTGCAAACGGGCAGTGTATCCACACGGTGACCTAACAGCTTGATTCAGAAGGATACGTCAAGTACGGATATTTGCGCCGTCGTGCGGAAGGAGCACCCCCTATTGGCATACGCCGGAAGTGCGCTTGCCGCCTCCTTTGGTAAAGGACTTTTGTCAATTCCCCAAAGATGCCGTACATCCATGAGATTCTCAAGCCACTCGCTGCGCCACTGAAGGGGTTTGTATTCAATCCACCACCCAAGCCATACCTCGCGGCTTCATCACTGATCAGGGTGCCCAGCGGCCAGATGGCGTTTTTCGGGTAAAATAATTCTCGATATACCCTTCTCCACAAGGATGCGCCGCTGGCCAAAGAACCCCGCGACGGGCGGCCAGAAGCATGCCGGTCGCGGTGTGTTCGCACCAATAGATGCATAGCCGTCTACGTGGTGGCGCTTCTGTGAGACCGCTGCAATGCCCGGATGCATGCTTCTCGTCGGCGCGTACTTACTGGCATCGGCATAACGCATAGAGGTCCCTTCCACGTCAACGATTACTGGAATGTTGTCCTTGCTCCCGGCAACAGACTCGGCGGCAGAAGCAGCGACGCTCTCAAGAGCTACTGGCAGGCCCGACTATTGGTACGACCGTGAAGCGGCTGATGGGCCAATACTTTTTGGCCAGCGCTTCCGCCACATTCATAGTTCCGATCGCAAGAATTAGAGCGTCAAAGAAATGCTGCTTGATGGTCCTACTCCAGGATCTGTCGGAAGACCCTGCCAGATTCCCGGATTTCCGCTAACGCCCCGGGACGCCTGAGACCGTGGACAATGAACTACATCGTGAAAGAAAGCCCTAACGAAGGCATTAGCGCATCCGTGCGTGACATGTTCGCCTTGTGCGCGTACTCGCCTCCAGAGCGCAAAATCGCTCCTTGCTTGAGGTATTCGGCCTGCCCGCCAAGCAGATAGCGCACGCCCGCATTGATGTGGATGTTCGCCCCAAACGACCGGGCGACTAAGATATCCACACCGCCACCTACGCCGTAGCTGAACGCGACGTCCCTAAGGTTGACACTGGAAGGGCCAGAATGGTCGTAG
Source organism: Rhodothermales bacterium (assembly GCA_965262785.1). Classification (GTDB taxonomy): domain Bacteria; phylum Bacteroidota; class Rhodothermia; order Rhodothermales; family Bin80. The sequence continues at coordinate 2,376,182 of OZ253559.1, read as the reverse complement.
TGATCATTGAGCGAGGTTGCCGTATAGAAGTACTTTAGTCCGACTAGGCCATCTGCGTACGGCTTGACTTGCTGTTTGCGCCACTGCAGGCGCATCACAAAGTGGGTCGTGACAATATGGTTGACTGTTGTCAACCTGTACGTCACGTCCGGGACGGCATACAGGATCGGCACGTAAGAATTTTCTCGCCCATATTCGTACACGCTGGCTTCAATGCCGAGAATCACCGGCGTGGCATGTATCTGCGCCCCACCAAACATGGAAAAGCCATATCCAGTCCGGCTGAGGACGTCGCCAAATTGCCCTTGGGGAATGGCAACGCTCCCATGGAGAGACCAGTGCGGCACCAAGAGCTGTGCTTGGGCGGTAACAGTCAGGCTCGCGAACAGGGCCGCGATTAGGATCAGGCGTGGTTGTAGGCTCATGGCAAGGCTCCGCTTTGTTATCGCATTAGCCGCGTACACTGGCCAGTTTGTCACACGCTTGGATCTGGCACAAGCCACCCAAGCACCTTGCCTGCATCCTTTGATGCGCATACCCCCGTTACCTGGTTCGGCGATTCGGTTGGCGTGTAAACCGCTTCCACCATGGGCACAGTCACCAGCACCTCCAACCGCTTGGAGCACGACGTTGGAGTTGAGACCCAGAAGATTCGCACAATCTGGATGCAAAGTGCTGACCGGCGCGAACTCACTGGCGACGGTATAGTGCACTAAGGTATCTTTGACGTCAGCAAAGCCACTTGCTCAAATAGTGACGCTTGCAACGTTGCCACCAAGGCTACCCATTGAAAACTCGGCAATCAGGTTGAAGGGCCGATGCGAGTTGGCCAGGGCTTCCTACAAAGTCACAAGCTCGATCTAGTGTAACCGAGTTGTGCTGAGCAGTTGTTTCACTTGACGTGCTCACGGCCGGCTAGGCCCACTAGGATAGCGGCGAGCCTCGCGCGCCCGCTGGTTGAGCGCTCCCTACGGCATTGTCAAAGAGAGCCCAAAGGCAAACATGAGCGCATCCGTCCGCGAGCGACCAATATCAGAACCGTCTGACGAGAAGTAGCTAGCCTGCCCACCGAGCAAGTAGCACACGCCAGCGTTGGCATTTAGATGCATATCAATAAACTGGCCTAAAAGGAATTCAAGTCCGCCACCCACACCATAGCTCGCAGTAACATCGTCGAGTGTTTGTTCCTGATCGGTGAAGACTAGAACGCGCGATGTGGTTTCAGTGTAAAAGAACTTCAGTCCCACCATGGCCTCTGCGTAGGGCATGATACTCCTCTGCAGTTGCTGAAAACGAACCACAAAATGTCCCGCCGCGAACCTTTGATTCGTTCCGAATTCCGCGACAATTATTGACTCTGAACTACGAGAGTAGGTGTACCAGCCGCCCTCAATGCCAAGAACTACAGGAGCGGTAGGCATCTGCGCACCTAGAAAAAGAGCAAGGCCGTACCCCGGTCCATCGAGGTTATCACCGAACTCGCCTTGCGGAACAGCCGCGCCGACTTGCAGGGACCCGTGAAACACGGGGAATTGGGCCTGCGCGGCAGTGGCCACGCCTGTGGCAAGAGCCAGAATGAGAATGAGCGGTCTGTGAATTGGCATTGCAGGACACCGTTTTGCCACCCCACTAACCGCATCCGGAGCTTTTGTTTCAAATGTTGGGGTCCACGACATGCCGTCCATGCGTTGTTCCCGCGACCATAGCTTGGCACACCGCAGGCACATGATCCAGCGGAATGGTGCTCGTATGAATGGCGCTCACCATTGGCTCGGTCAGCAAGGCCGCAAGGCGGCGCCAGGCCGCTACCCGCTTAGCACGCGGTGATGTGTTTGAGTCGATGCCCAGAAGGTTCACACCCCGGAGGATAAATGGGAACACCGTAGTATTCAATGCTGTCCCGGCTGCGTTGCCACAAGCAGCTACGCTTCCATGCCGCTGCAGAAGGCTCAACACGGCGGCAAGGCTGTTTCCTCCCGCCGCATCTACTGCGCCGCAAAAGCGGGCCGACTCCAACGGGCGACCAGGCGACAACCGGTCGACAGTCTGCGCGGCACCCAGGCCACGCAGATAATCCCACTTTGCGCGCTTGCCGGAAGAGGCCACCACAGAATAGCCCAGCTTTGCAAGAAGCGCGACCGCAAAGCTTCCTACTCCGCCGGAAGCACCGGTTACCACAACGTCACCACGATCCGGTGCAATACCGTGGGCCTCCAATGCCATGATAGAGAACATCGCCGTCACGCCCGCCGTTCCGACTATCATGCTCCACAGCGGCGGAATGCCTTCCGGGAGCTTCAGCAGGTAGGTCATGGGTATACGTTGGCGCTGCACGTACGCACCCCAATACCGCTCTCCCAGTCCACCACCGGTCAGAACAACACAGTCCCCTTCGGCATATGAATCCGTATCCTGTATGACTCGCCCTACCAAATCGATGCCGGGCACAAAGGGGTATGTACTGCGGACAATCTTGCCCGTACCCGTGACTGCAAGCGCATCCTTGTAGTTTATCCCGGAGTACAGTACATCCACCAGGACGCCTTTGCCGGGCAACACGCCTGCATCCAGGTTGCGCACCACGGGTGTGCCGTGGGCCTTGAGCACGAGCGCTTTGATTGATCGAGCCATAGACGGCGTGGATGATGATGCGTAGAGGTACAAACCGGCACTCGGCTTACTCCATCCGAATCATGGCTTCGTTGGCCATGAGCCTGCTCCTGGTAGGACTAGTATTCAACCTCCCACTCACGCTGAAGTCCCGACCCTCCACTTGGCGCTTGCCAGGACGGCATAGTGCGCCTGCCCTTGGACTTCATGAATTCGGACTTGACGCTGCTCCCGGCATACCCACCGCGCCTTCGTCATCAGCCGGCCTCGACACCGCCCCGGTTGCTGCTCTGGACACAACGATGGTGGACGAAGAGGTCGATGACCATACGCGCGCGGAAGACTCCGCACCCGAGCTGTCCAAGGTGGAAAACATGCCCGTGCTAGACTTCGTGGAAGAGATGCCTCAGGTGCGGGGAGGGCTTGCCGCGTACTACATTCATATTGAATACCCGGCAGAAGCCAAGTTGCGTGGCATTCAGGGCCGCCTGATCCTGGGATTCGTCGTAGAGCCCGATGGCACCACCAGCAATGTGCATATCATGGACGGGCTGCACCCGCTGTGTGACTCTGCCGCCGTACGTGCACTTCGGCGTACCACCTTTATACCGGGACAACATCAAGGCAAAGCGAAACGCGTCCGCATGCGCCTACCAGTCAGATTCGTGCTAATTGATCCCGACTCAACAGGCACTGCTGTCAGCTAGTACAGTCATGTCCAGCTCGCAACGGACAAGCGCCAACAAGAGATGCGTGGAAAACGATCAACTATAGTGCTGGGTACGCATACGATGCTCCGAGACCCAGTGGGATACCCAGTACCCAATACAAAACCAGAAACGCCGACCAAGCTACAAGAAACAGCAAGCTGTAGGGAATCATAAATGATGTAAGCGTCCCAATGCCCGTTTTCTTGACGTAGCGCTGGCAGTATACCACCACAAGCGGAAAGTACGGCATCAGCGGCGTGATGATGTTGGACGAGGAGTCGCCCACTCGGTAGGCAGCCTGCGTCAAGTCTGGCGAAATCCCCACCTGCATAAGCATCGGCACGAAGATAGGGGCCAGCAGCGCCCACTTCGCCGACGCCGAGCCCACAAAGAGGTTGACGAAGGCTGTCAGCAAAATAATGCCGACAATCGTAACCGGGCCAGGCAGCAGCAGCGCCTGCAGGACACTCGCTCCCTTAAGCGCCAAGAGCGCCCCAATATTTGACGCACCAAAGGCATGAACGAAGAGCGCACAGAAAAATGCCATCACGATGTAGTAGGCCATACCATCCATCGCCTTCGTCATCGCATCAACCATGTCTTTCGACTTGCGAAAGACTCCAGCCACATAGCCAAACACGACGCCGGGAATCAGGAACAGCAGAAAGATCAGCGGCACGATAGACTGCATAATCGGTGCGGCAAACGAGTTCAGGCTGCCGCTGGCATCTCGAAATGGCGAGTCGTCCGGCAAGAGTGCCAACAGAAGCAGCGCCAATCCTAACAGCATCACGCCAGTGGCCCACCAGAATGCTTTAATCTCTCTCGGATCAATCTTTGACATCTCAGGCGCCTCTTCCGCATCTGTATCAACGGGCGTATTCTTTTTCAGGCGCGGCTCGACAATACGGTCTGTCACATACCAGCCAAGCGCTATAACCAATATGCTCGATATCGCCGTGAAGAAATAGTTGCAGAGCGGATTCACCAGTACCGCAGGATCAATGATCTGCGCGGCAGGCTGCGTAAAGCCTTGCAGGAGGGGGTCTAGGGCGGAGGGAACCGGATTGGCACTGAAGCCACCTGACACGCCGGCAAATGCTGCTGCAATGCCCGCCAGAGGGTGGCGGCCCGCCGCATAAAAGATTACACCGCCCAGCGGGATAACGAGGACATACCCAGCGTCAACAGCGCTATGACTGATTAGGCCCACAAGGACCACCATCGGCGTAAGCAGTGTTGCGGTTGTTTTGCTGAGCAGCAGCTTTATGCTCGTGTGAAAATATCCGGCTTCATCTGCTACACCAACGCCGAGCATTGCCACCAGAACCACGCCCAGTGGGGCAAAGCCCGTAAAGATTCCTACCATCTGCGAGAGGAATGCGGTCAGCGCCGAGCCCGTGAGTAGGTTGTTGACCTGAAGCGCACCGCCGGTGCGCGGGTCCTCTACGGTGAATTCTACCGGTGCAAGGATCGCAGACAGGATCCACACCATGATCAACGAGAACAGGAACAGCATCGAAGGGTCCGGCAGCTTGTTGCCGACAACCTCAATGCCCCCCAATGCCCGGTCTACGAGCCCCCTCTTGGGGTTTGGCAGCGTGCGAGTGTTCTTGGCTTCCACTTCTACGGTATGGTGCTGATGGCTATAACAGGACGAGATAGGTAAGCTTGGCAACTCCGACGCGGCTAAGCATCGTTACGTCGCGTCGCGGGTCAAACAACTGGTCATTACTACCCGTGAAATGGTACGCGGTATTGAAGACCAGGAAGAGGTCACTTCCAGGGGTATGGATCCAGTCCACGCGGATATTAGCCTGCAGGTCCCTGGTGAAGTTATCGTACTGGACCAAAGCCGTAGCAAACAGTTTGCGACTGACTGCCCCCAAGACCGACAGCGACATCGTCGTTGCGCCAAATCTACCATTCTCCAGGGGCAAGTCAATCAGCGAATACGCGACGCTTCCATCCACGTTCAGATATTGCGCCGGGCGGTAGCCAATGCTGCCGCGCAGGTCCGTTCGCGTGCCCGGGAAAAACCCACCACTCGATAGTTGCCCGCTCGCGTACAGGCGACGGCTGGAGTCCGTCATCCCTTCCAAGGATACCCTAGTGTATGTGTAGTCACCCTTGGCAATGGCAACATCCGGGCGAATGCGGAAAGGCGCTTCCAGACGCTCGAACTGCCGCTCCACCGTGATTTCAAATCCATCTCGGCGGTGCAGGTCCATCCCTGCGCTAAACGAAGCACTGGAGGACTGTAGCTCACCATCCTGGCCCGTGATATAGGTGAAGTCGCCTTCAAGGCCAAAACGACGCACAAATGGCAGCGCCGCCATCTCAACCACCGGCGTGTACTGGGCGCTCCCAAAGTAGCGGCGTTGGTCGCGGCGACGCACGAAGCCCAAGGCCGGCCTATAGTCGGTACCCACGCTAGTAAACGAGGCAGAGGCCCCATAAGTATCATTGAGCAGGCGCAGACTGGCATGTCCGGCCACACCGGTCATGTCCGCTCCGAAGTCATCAACATGGGTATACCATGCGCTGAATTCACTGGAGCTCCAGAATCGGTACTGGGCGTCTAGTCCGAGGGCCGTATTGGAGCCATACGACTCTTGCAGGTTGGTGACAATGGCACCAGCAGTAGCGCGGGGAAAGAGCGTAGCCCGCAGGCGGGCAACCGTGTTGTTGGCGCTCTTGCCACCAAAGATGTGGCCAAGGTTGTCACCGGTTTCGATATTCATGAGGCCGATGGACAGCGGCCCAACTTGCCCGGTAACGCGGGCGCCGGCGAGGATGCGATTCGAAAGTCCAATGCGGCGCGAAAAAAACGTCTGCGTTGTGCGCGGATTGCCATGCTCAAACAGCCCGCTCCGCTCCAGAAAAAACTCGCGCTTCTCTGGAAAAAACAAACTGAATCGGGTCAGGTTAAGCTGCACATTGTCGGCCTCCACCTGCGCAAAGTCAGTGTTGACGCTGAGGTCCACGGTAAAATTTGACGTGATGCCGTACTTGAAGTCCACGCCGAGGTCCCGTGTGAATTCCTGCTCCGTGGCCGCTGTCTGCAAGTCTGGCCGAGCGGCTTGCAGGCCGGTGATGACGTAGGGCTTGATTTCAATGTTCTTACCACGGCGCACATTCTTGAGACCGGCCAGTGTACCATACTGGGACACGGCCGCCAAGACGCCAAAGCGGCCCCCGTATTCAAGCCCAATCTCAGGCCAAATGACACGTTCATTTTTTCGGTTAATGGTACGAGATAGCATGAGCCCGAATGACAGATCGTCGCCCTTTGGAAAGCGCAGCTGCCTAAACGGGATTGACACCTCCATAGTCCATCCTCGGTCATCAATCACCGTTTCACTTCGAAAGACCGCATTCCATGAAAAGCTGTCGAGCGTCAACCCTTCATCGGTGATCGTCGCATCATCCTGCGTACCCAGCGCATTCATCTCGAAGAGGTAAGAATTGCGCTTATCCATATAGGTATCCAGCGCGATGTAGGCGTGGTCATCGCGGTCGTTGCGCCCGCCACGCTCCAGATTCTTCGCCCGAATCAAGTGTGGCTCTCGGTCACGAAATGTGAACGCAAAGAATAGGTGATCCCTGTTGTATGCGATGCGCACTTCGGAATACTCCGTAGAGGGTTGTCCTTCATGGGGCCATACTTGCGTGAAGGTGGTAATGGGCGTGATCTCCTGCCAGACGGCATCGTCCAAGATGCCGTCAACTGTTGGCGCTTCTTCAACAAAGACCGCTACGACACGGTCGGCAGTAGGAGGCTCGGATTGGCCGTAGGCGGCAGCATGCCAGGCCATGCACCCCACCAGAGCAAACCCGATGCTACGAACTGGAATCATTTCTTTCGCGATAAGTAGGCAAAAGGTAAATAGGACAGCCCAAACATGACTAACGCCACGCCTTCCGTCACCAGGATGTACCACGGCCACGAGCCAAAAAAGTCCAGCAATGACGCCGACGGCGGCTTAGCGACAAGGTACAGGTAATTGGTATCCAATAGAATGTTGATTACAAAGGCTGCCACCGCGTAGGCGTTAAGCCATACAAATGCACGCAGGATACCTCGCCTCGTAGGATATAGCCTCTGCGTCACCGTGACATATACTATATAAACCAAGAGGCCGCTATGGGCTACCCAGTAGTAAAAGAAGTCGTAATGCGGAAAGCTCTCAGTAAGGCGCGGCGTTAGGTTGGCTTGCAGAGTGCCCGATAGGATCCAGTAATACAGTACCTCGTGCACGCGCAACGTGGGCTTCCATGCTACGACAGGCAGTACCAGTGAGAGAAAGTAGCAGAGGTGAACAGGGAGGTCTTCCCTCCAGTCGTACTGCCCGATCGAGACAGCAATGCCAGTCCACGCGATCAGTATCGCTGAGATCGCCACTGCAATCGCGCGGCCCAACCACAACTGCTGCACGGCATCCAAGCGCCACCGCGCATAGAGCGGCAGGAGCACCGTCAGAATCAGAACAGCAAGAAGCACGCTGCAGTGCTCCAGGCTGAACATCGCAAACTCCGCATTGTCCTCCAAGAACGCGCCCATGGCTGAGAATCACGTGGCAATAACGCAGGCAAATACGAGTGTAGGCATGCTAAAGTACGGGAAATTGTCCGTGCGGCGGTAACTTTGGGATCCGCGGTTAAAACCGTGCCTCACTCTTTCTCCCTTTGTCGCATGCAGAACAGTATCGCCAGCCCAGACGAGATTCGCGCCCATTTTCCGGCGCTCGCCCGACGGCACAACGGGTATGCAGTTGGATATTTCGACGGGCCTGGCGGCACGCAGGTGCCGCGGGCAGTCGGGGATGCCATGACAAGGTACTTGTATCACCATAATGCCAACACGCATTGGGCCTATCCGACCAGCATTGAAACAGACGCGGCGCTTCTGGCCGCCCGCGAGGCACTGGAGGATTTCCTTAATGCCCCCGCGGGTACCGTTGCCTTTGGCCCCAACATGACCTCGCTGACCTTTCATGTAGCGCGCGCACTCGGGCGCGCTTGGGCGCCCGGAGACGAGATTGTAGTGACCGATCTGGACCATCATGCCAATATCGATCCGTGGCGGGACCTGGCAGTGGAGCGCAACCTCACAGTGCGCCCGGTGCCCTTTGATGTGCAGACCGGGCATTTGGATCTAGACAAATTCCAACGCGCGTTAGGCCCCAAAACTCGGCTGGTAGCCGTCGGGGCAGCGTCTAATGCACTGGGTACCATCAACAATGTGAAGCGTGTGGCAGAAATGGCTCACGTGGCCGGCGCCTTGACGTACGTGGACGCTGTTCACTACGCATCCCACGTGCTACCCAACGTTACGGCTTTAGGCTGCGATTTCTTGGCGTGCTCGCCTTACAAATTCTATGGCCCTCACGCGGGAGTGCTTTACGGCAAGCGTTCACTCTTGGATCAGTTGGAAGTATCCCGCTTGGTGCCGGCTCCGAGCGAGTCCCCCGAGCGTATTGAGACAGGTACGCTCAGCCACGAAGCCATCGTGGGATCCGCTGCCGCCGTGGACTTCCTTGCTTCACTTGGCCAAGGTACGACGCGGCGCGAGCGGCTGGTAAGCACCTTTGCGGAACTCAAGAACCGCGCTTCCGAACAGTTTCGAAAACTCTGGCACGGACTCGAATCCTTGCCTCGGGTCACCCTGTACGGGCCAGGTCCTGACGAGGCGCGTACGCCTACACTTGGATTCACCGTTAGCGACTATGATGCGGAAGCAGTCAGTGCCTACCTTGCGACCAAGGGACTTTTCCTGTCACACGGCGACTTCTATGCCTTAACTGTTATCAGGCGACTGGGAGTTGAAGGACTTGTGCGTGCCGGTTGTGCGTGCTATACATCGGACGAAGAGATCGACCGGCTGATACGTGCGGTTGGCACGCTGCCATAACGCCTAGCCAACCAGCGAAAATACACCAGTAACCACGTAGACATCGTAGATCGCATGCGTCCACGCAGCAACGCCGAAGCCGCGAAGCAAGTATATCGCATTGAGAACCAAGCCAAACAGCGCGCGAAAGGCAAAGGAGGCCATCGTAAACTCGTCGCCCAATGACCCTGTGTAATGTATCCAACTGAATAGGAGCGCTCCAACCACCGCTGCAGTCAGGTAAGCGCCCACACGAGGCATAATCCGGTTTAGCACCAAAAACAGACCGCCGGTCAGTAGCACACGAAAAAGAAGCTCTTCGTAGATGCCTGCACCCAACGACATGACTAGCTTCTGAAGCAGCCCAAGCTCTCCGGCCTCCTGTGCCACCATACCAAGGCCCGGCTGGAGCACGCTGTAGGTCGCGAACGAGACCACGTAAGCCACTATCAGTGCATACACGGCGCTTTCACCGACAATGCCAAGGCCGTAGGATGCCTTCAGCGTGAGCTGCTTTCGGCGTTCCAATAGAAAAATTGCCAACCCGACAAGCACAATAACGGCAAGTAGCCCGACCTCCGCTGTGATGCCGTATGCCAGCAGCTTGGCCTGGAGCCACTGCCCGATGGGTGTCCCCATCGGTACGCTTTTCATCCATACCTCCGAGCTGATGCGCACACCGCCACCCTCATACCCTCTGTTTATCCAGCGAATTAGGATCTCGTACAGAAGCACTAGCGGCAGGGCCATCAGGAACCCATACGTCGCAGTCCGGGTGAGCCGGTGGTAGCCGGTCACCGGCGAAGATGGCTCCGCCTTGCCCAGTTGCGGCATCTGGAATTCGCTATTCATCGTGCAACTCCATGAGCGCCTGCTGCAGTTCGGATAGATCCTTTAGGGCCCTTTCCTGCGAGGAAACTGCAATGCCTTTGCGAAATATCTCCGCCGCCTCCTTTCGTTGGTCAAGAGCCAAGTACAGCTTCCCCAAGTGATAATACGTACCTGTATACGTAGGTTGCATTGCAACGAGCGACTCGTAAAGAGAGCATGCCTTTACTGTGTTCCCGTGCTTTGCGTATTCCTGCGCCAGAGCAAAGCAAGTGAAGGCATCATGCGGATCCTCCGCATGATACTGCAAAAGCAATGCAAGTCGATCAACAGCCATATACCTCAGAATCCTGCGTCAACCCCCGCCACCCTTTGCAACGCACCGCAATTCATAGCATGAAGCAATCCAGCGCTGCCTTCCAGGAACCCCAATCCCTTCGCAGCCGATGTCTCATAGTCCACCGTAGATTCGTCTCCGTCACCAAACGATGCATCAGAGCCTCCAAGACCACCTGCATAGCCTGCACTGCCACCATCGTTAGCGTTAGGCCCACCCCAATCGCCTAAGCAGGAATGCGTCGCTGCTGCCATAGTTATACCGGCCCAGCGCACAGCACCTTCGCTTCTGCATGCCGTGAGCGGTATCTCCAGGTCGTGTCCCAGCCTGTATGCCACGATTCGGCGCCCGGGCCGCAGATTTTGTTTGCTACCAAGCCTACTTATGACACACAGGAAGACTAGTGCCCGCACCAGACACTGACAACCTCCAAGAGGCACGCAGCGCACGCAGTCGCCCTGCGTTTTCCGCGTCCACTGCCCCGCGGCGCGTCGTGGGGCCGACCGGACCCGCCAACCCGACATTGACAGCCATTCTGTCGATATGGCAGACGGCACTGCAACAACCCCCAACATGAACTCACCCTCGGCCCACACAACGGGGGCCATGGTCCTGGAATCGCAGAAGCCGTTGCAAGAACACAAGCCAACACGCCGGCCCAAATACGGAAGGAGGAGGCCGCCACCAATGGCTCCGTAGGGAATGAAGTGGCGATGCGCTAGTCGCGGCAAAAACTCTCAATTCAACCTGAAACACCGCGCCCACAAAGCCGTGCCTTCCCTTGCTGGGTAGCCCTGCGCCCGACCGAATGGACACTACCAGCCACCACCTGCGCCACCACCACCGAATCCGCCGCCACCGAATCCACCGAAGCCGCCGCCGCCAAATCCACCACCACCGAATCCGCCGCCACCGAATCCGCCGCGGCCCGCAGCATGCCCCAGAAGCAGTAACGGAAGGATGCTATCATTACTGATACGGCGGCGCGGACCTTTGCCCCCACCCCCTCGATTCCGAAAGAATCCGTTTACGAAGAGTACCAGCAACAGCACGAAAAACGCAAGCCCGCAAAAGTCAAGTCGTCTAGCTTTCTGTGCTGGAATAGCCGCCATCATACCAGGCGTGAACTCTCCCGCTGCCGCCATCATGATCTCATCGACGGCAAGCGACAATCCCTGGAAAAATTGTCCCTGTCTAAACTGTGGCGTGATCGTGTTACGTATGATGCGGCCCGCAATCGCATCTGGAAGAACGGCCTCCAGCCCGTAGCCAACCGCTATAAAGACTTCGCGCTCCTCACGTGCAACGAGTATCACGACGCCATTATCCTTGTCCTGCTGGCCTATGCCCCACAATTCGCCCAGCTCAGTTGCATACGTTGCAATGTCTTCACCTTGCAGATTCTGCTTGGTGACAATTGCGATCTGGGACGTAGTCGTGTCAGAGTAACTGCTAAGCTTGCGGCTTAAGATCTGTTCTTCCCCGCTGGTAAGCAGGTTGCCGTCATCTGTTACCCATGCATTGGTTCGGGGCCGCTCCTGAGCATGCGCGGCCGCACTCAATAGCATGAGTACCAAGCACCAATAGCGTGTGGGAAGCGACACAATCAGGACGAAAAGTTGACTGCCGGCGCTTCTTCTGCACCTACTTCTGCTTCAAAGGCAGGGCGCGGAGAATGACCGATCAAGCTCGCAAAGAGTGCGGCCGGCATGCTCCGAATTGCCGTGTTGTACTGACGGACTACATCGTTATAGCGCGTACGGGCGGTATTGATACGGTTCTCGGTGCCCTCCAGCTGCGCCTGCAAATCCCTGAAGGCCTCTGTCGCGCGCAACTGCGGATAGTTTTCGCTGACGACCAGGAGCCTGCCCAGTGCGCCACCCAGTTGCGACTGTGCAGCCTGAAACGCCGCCATCCGCTCTGGATCAGCCAACTCGTCAGCATTCAGCGTCACCCCCGTCGCACGTGCCCGTGCGGCAGTCACCATTGACAGCGTCTCCTGCTCGAAATCGCCGGCGGCCTTCACCGTGCTGACAAGGTTGGGGATCAGGTCTGCGCGGCGCTGGTAAGCCGTTTCTACGTTGCCCCAAGCCGCATCAACCGCCTCCTCTTGGGCAATCAAGCTGTTGTACGTTCCACAGCCTATGCAACCACCAAAGAAACAGAGCAGGAGTACGATCAGCAGTCCGATGAGTCCCTTGTTTCGCATAATATATTCGTATTCGGTATAGCCGCAGGATACGAAAACGGCCTGCGGTAGTTTCCTTCACCGAGCAGCAGGCTGTAGCCAGTACACGCGGACGGCAAGATAGCCAAACCACCCAATAAAGACGCAAGGCTCGCCGCTGACGCGCCAGGGGCATGCGCCTACAGATCGAGAGTCACTCGCGCGGAATGGCCGACCAGGCCCGCCAGGAGCGACATAGGCATGTTGCCAATGGCGCCCTTGTAGGTACCGACCGCCTCGTTGTAAACCGAGCGCACAACGCTGATGCGGTATTCAGAACTTACGAGGTACGGCTCCAGCCGCTTTTGCTCCTCCAATTTCCGCAGTTGCGAACCGCTTACGATGGCAGAAAGAAGACTCGTCATTGCGTTGCCAAGCTGATTCTACGCAGCCTCAAAGACTGCTACGGCCTCCGCATCTGCCAGGTTGCCCGCGCTAAGCGTTGCCACCATCGCATGGTCCCGAAACGCGGTGAGGCTTGCTAGCGTCTGTTGATCAACGTATCCCGCGACCTCCAAATTGCTCACAATGCCCGGGACAAGCTCTGCACTGGCTTGGTAGACCGCCTCCACATTGCTCCATGCCTTGTCGACCAGCTCCGCCTGTTCTCCATGATTGCCCAAGGTGCGCCAAACCAAGGATCAACAAATGAGCACCAGCAGCAATACAGTTGCCAATCCGATTCGTATTTCCATGTGCATGCCAATCCGCTCTGGTACGTCTACGGTATTCTGGGCTAGCGCGGCGCCTCCTCTTGATGTTGGTCCAAGTATTCCTGCAAGATGATGCCTGCGGCCGCAGCATCAACACGCTCTTTCGCAAATGGCTTGCCTTGCTGCGCAAGGCGGCTCTTGGCTTCTTCGGACGTATAGCGCTCGTCCCACTTCTCAAATCGTGTCCCAGGCAACACCTTCTTCAATCGATTTAGATACTGCTGTACGCGTGCAGTGGCAGCGCCCGTTTCGCCAGACTCCAAAAGCGGCCATCCGATTACGACCGTGTCCAGCCCCTCACACGCATGCAATGCCTTCAGTCTCCGCACCGCCTCGTCCTGGCTATAGGTGCCGAATGGCTGTGCAAAATGGCGCAATGGATCGGCGAGCGCCAACCCTACGCGCCTTGTACCATAGTCCACGGCTACGATGCGTGCGGGCCCTCGCAATGTGCGGCTACGCCGTGTACTGCGGTGGGTCTTCCTGTTCCGGGGCATCGAGTGGTTGGTCCAAAAAGCGTTTGATGTGCTTGGACGGCTTGAAGTGTACCTTGCGCCGACTCGGTACCCGGACGGATTCCCCGGTCCGCGGATTGCGGGCTTTCAGCCGGGCGCTGGTCCGTTTGACTGTGTATACGCCATGGTTACGCAGCTCAATTCGAAGTTCGGGATCAGCCTCCATAAACATGTTCCCGAAGCAGGCAAGAACGGCGTCCACCCATGGCTTACAAAGGTGCTGAGGCATCTTGGTGTGCTTCGCTACGCGACGCACCAAATCCTTGCGGGTCAGTGTATCTGGAATGCGACTCATATCACGTGTCAGTTAGATTGGTGAATTAATTCTAGCGAGCTATAATAATAAGAACCGCCGGCAGATTCTCAGCCTCGATGGCTGGTGGCGTCACGCTGCTACTGTTCAAACCGGTACACGCCATGGATGCTGTCAACGCGTTTCAGACGCGTTATCAGGCGCTTAAGATGCTTCAAATCACTGACATCTAATACGATCGTCCCCTCAAACACACCATCCGTGGTTGCAACGGAGATAGACCGAATGTTAGTCTTAAGGTTGCGCGAAATCACGGTCGTCAGGTCATGCACTATCCCGACGCGATCCTCCCCGACCACGCGCAGGCCCACGATATACCTCACGTCCTTTTGCCGGCTCCAGTCACATTGCTGAATGCGCTCTCCGTGATTAACCAAGAGGTTCGGCGCGTTCCTGCAAATCGTGCGATGGATCTTCAGCGTCCCGGTCTTACTCGTGTACCCAAACACAGGATCGCCAGGAATCGGGTTACAACAAGACGCATAGTCTACCGCCACGCCTTCAATGCGCTCACCGTTGATTACCAGCGTGTCCTGGCCTGAGGTCTGCGCACGCTCCCGGAAACTGTCGTACTGCTCACTGACTGAACCAGTGCTTTCCTCGTCCACGTCCGGCTCGTGGGTCTTGCCAGTACGCACCAGTCGAACTAACTCACTAACATCAAAGAGCCCCGATGCAATCTCGTAAAACATCTGGTCCGCACTCGCATACTTGAACTTGGCCGCACAGCGTGAAAGCATCGTGTCCGAAACGCGCAGCTTCGCGCGCGAAGCCTTCTTCTCCCAGAGTTCTCGTCCGTAGCGCGTCGCCGTTCGCCGCTCCTCATTGATCCAATACCTGATGCGGCTGCGCGCTTTGTGCGTGACAACGAACTTCATCCAGTCAGGGTTGGGCGTCTTCTTCTTGGAGGTGATGATCTCCACCTGCTCACCGCTGCTTAGACGATACGATAGAGGCACCATCTTGCCGTTGGCCTTAGCGCCGATACACTGGTATCCTACATCCGTATGGATCTGGAACGCAAAATCGACTGGCGTCGCCCCATTCGGCAGCGTCTTGAGGTCGCCGCGCGGCGTGAAGACATAGATCTCGTCCGTGTACAGGTTCAAACTGAAGTCCTTGACGAAGTCCGTAGCCTTTTCCTGGCGAGGGTTTTCCATAAGGTCATGGACCCACGTCAGGAATTGGTCCATGCTCGCATCAGACTTCTTGACCCCCTCCTTGTACTTCCAATGGGCCGCCACACCGCGCTCAGCGATCTCGTGCATCTCCTGAGTTCGGATCTGCACTTCAATGCGTCGGCCATCCAACCCCAGCACCGTCGTGTGCAGACTCTGGTAACCGTTCGACTTAGGTACCGAGATGAAGTCCCGAAAGCGCTCCGGCAGCGGCTTGTACAGGTCGGTGATAATTGAGTACACCCGCCAACAGTCCTCCTTGCCCTGGCGCCCACCCTTCTTGAGCACGAGGCGAATGGCAAATAGATCGTAGATCTCTTCAAGAGGCTTGTTCTGGGCATTCATCTTCGTGAAGATCGAATTCACATTTTTCGACCTCCCGTAGATGTCAAAGTCAAAGCCCATCTCATTCAGGCGCTTCTTCAACGGACCGATGAATTGACTGATGTACGCTTCTCGCTCCTGCCGACTGGCCTTGAGCCCTTGAACGATAGTCGAGTAGGCATCTTCCTCCAGCACGCGCAGCGACAGGTCTTCGAGCTCGTACTTTATCGCTTGCAGCCCAAATCTGTGCGCCAAGGGGGCAAACAGCGTCTGCGTCTCCGTGGCTACACGCAGCTGCTTGGCACGCGGAAGCGATGAAATCGTCCGCATGTTGTGCAACCTGTCCGCAAACTTCACCAGCATCACACGGATATCCTGGGCCATCGAAAGAATGAGCTTTCGAACGTTTTCGGCCTGTCCCAAGGCCCGGTTAGAATAGACGCCGCGAATCTTGGTAAGGCCATCAATAAGCATGGCCATCTCTTCGCCAAACTCTTCACGAACGAGGCCCAGTGACAATTCCGTATCCTCAACGACATCGTGCAGAAGCGCGGCCGCCACACTGGTGTCATCAATGCGGATAGCCTCCGCCACGATCTGCGCAACCGCCAATGGATGCGTAATGTACAACTCTCCCGAGGCGCGCCGGTCGTTTCGATGTGCCCATAAGCTGAGTTCAAACGCTCGTCGGATCATGCCCTCGTCTACCGCCGGCAAATGAGCGTGGCACGAACCCAAGAGTACCTGCAAGTGGCGCTCAAACGCGGCACTGACCTGCGTCCGCGACTCCTTCAGTATGGCTGAGGTTTCCAGCATGACTTACAGTACTGGATCCACTGTACTGCGGTTTCTTTATGCGAAAAAACCCGGCAGGACATCGGGTCCCGCCGGGTTTTTCCGGGGCAGGCAGCTGGTAGTCATCGGACGGACAGCACCCGGGCTCTGCTGAAGAGCCTACTCCATGCCGTTTTCCGGCGGCTCGCTGGGCGTTTCCGGGTGCTGCCGGCGACGACCGCGGCGCGTACGGCGCCGCTTGGTCTTAGGCGTTTCGACACTGCTCTCGTTGTAGTCTACCAATTCAATCATTGCCACCTCTGCCCCGTCGCCTGAGCGCTGCCCCAGCTTTACAATGCGCGTATAGCCACCGTTGCGGTTGCCTACAGCCTCGGCTATCTCAACAAAGAGCTCCGTCACGGCAGCTTTGTCCCTTAGGTGGCGGAAAACCTCGCGCCGGTTGTGCATAGTATCCGAGCGAGAACGCGAAATGAGCGGCTCTATAAAGCTGCGCATCGCCTTCGCCTTCGTAATCGTTGTTCGAATGCGCTTGTGCTTGATCAGCGCATTGGACAAGGCCGCCAGCGTCGCCTTCCTGTGGGCGTGCGTGCGGCCAAGCTTGTACCCTTTCTTACCGTGTCGCATTGTGATTACTCGGCGGCGTCGCTTCTCAAATCTACGATGTCCATGCCAAAAGTCAGACCGCGCTCCTCCAGCACTTTCTCCAGCTCTTGCAACGACTTGCGGCCGAAGTTGCGGAACTTCAGCATCGCGGAATGGTCTCTCATTACCAGGTCGCCAATGGTCTTAATGTTGGCAGCCTTAAGACAGTTGTTGGCTCGAACCGACAAATCCAATTCTTCCACAGGCTGCATCAACAGGTCGCGTGTGCGCTCTGCCTCTGGCCCTATCCGCTTGTCCGCTGCCTCGACGACCGGCTGAACCTGCATGTCTATAAACAGGTTAACATGCTCGCGAAGGATGCCCGCCGCTTGGGCCATGGCGTCTTCCGGCGTGATGCTGCCGTCGGTCTCCACCTCGAGCTCCAGTCGCTCATAATCCACGCGCTGTTTGACCCGGGTAGGCTTAACCGTATAGCGCACACGCTTGATCGGCGAGTAGATGGCATCGATAGCTATCACTCCGATAGGATCGTCGGCCCTCTTGTTCTCGTTCGCTGGCACGTACCCGCGCCCCCGCTCTACGCGCAACTCAATACCAAAGGCGGCATCCGCACCAAGCGTGGCAATGTAGTGGTCCGGATTGAGGACCTCATACTCGCTTGTAGCTTGATTCAGATCCCCGGCCCTCCAAACGCCAGCTCCCTTCACCCGGTGGTAAATGGCTCCACCAGCGTATTCAGCAGCCTTAAAACGCACACCCTTTAGGTTCAGGATGATGTCCGATACATCTTCCGTCACGCCGGGAATTGTGGAAAACTCGTGCTGAATCGCGTCAATGCGAATAGAGGTGATCACCACCCCTTCCAAGGACGACAAGAGAACCCGACGCAGCGCGTTACCAATTGTGACCCCAAAGCGGGGCTCCAATGGCTGGAGCACAAATTGCGCGCAGGAACGTGTGTCCCGCTCAATCACGACGCCATCAGGCATATGTATGCCGTGGTCACCCATAGTCTTTGTTTGGCAGGTTTTAGCTACTTCGAATACAGCTCCACTATCAGCTGCTCCTTGATGTTCTCTGGGATGTCCGCTCGGTTGGGATAGTCAACAAACTTCCCGGTCAGCGCCCTGCGGTCCACTTCCAGCCATGCGTACGACCGCCTGTGGCGCAGAACGTTCTCATGAAACACCGACGACTGTCTGCTCTTGGGACGCACCGCGACGATGTCTCCCGGGCGCAAATGATACGAGGGAATGCTAACCACCTGGCCGTTGACCAGGATGTGCCCATGATTGACCAGCTGCCGCGCCTGTCGGCGCGTTGCCCCCAACCCGAAACGGAATACGGTGTTGTCCAAGCGCGCCTCCAGAAATCTCAGAAGGTTTTCGCCGGTGACGCCTTTTTTACGAGCGGCCTTTTCGAACAAATTCTTGAACTGACGCTCCAAAATGCCGTACGTGTATTTGGCTTTCTGCTTCTCCTTCAGCTGTACGGCATATTCACTTTCGCGACGACGACGCTTGCGGCCATGCTGCCCAGGTGGGTGCGGCTTTCGCTCCAGCACCTTGCTCGGACCAAAAAGCGGCTCCTTGAATCGCCGTGCAATCTTCTGTTTCGGGCCTCGATAGCGGGCCATAAGCGGTATGCTGCTTTTGTCTTAGACGCGCCGCCGCTTGGGCGGACGGCAGCCGTTATGTGGAATTGGTGTTAAATCACGAATTGTCGCGATGTCAAGACCGGAAACTGATAAGGCTCGAATCGCCGACTCGCGCCCGGAACCCGGCCCCTTGACAAAGACATCGACTCTCCTGAGGCCGAGCTCGTAGGCTTCGGTAGCTGCAGTGGTCGACGCCACCTGCGCAGCATACGGAGTGCTCTTGCGACTCCCCTTGAAGCCCTCCTTGCCAGAGCTGGACCACGAGATACAGTTGCCATACTGATCGGTCAAGGTGACGATTACGTTGTTGAATGTGGCACGGATAAATGCCCTGCCATTCGGCTCGACCGACACCTTCTTTTTGCGCGTGCGACCGCCGCGCCCACCCTTGCGCAACTGCTTCCTTGCCATACGAATTTGAGATTATTTGCGCGGCGCCTTCTTCTTGCCCGCCACTGTCTTCTTGCGACCCTTGCGTGTACGCGCGTTGGTCTGCGTGCGCTGCCCACGCACCGGCAGGTTACGCCTGTGTCGCACCCCGCGATAACAGCCGATGTCCATCAGGCGCTTTATGTTCAGCTGCACCTCCGTTCGCAGCTGCCCTTCAACGACATAGTTGTCCTCAATCAGCCGTCGAATCTTGCGCGTCTGATCGTCGGTCCAGTCCTCAGGACGCTTGTCCGGGTCTAGGCCCATGCGTGCCAAGATCTCCCGCGCCTTCGAGCGCCCAATCCCGTAGATGGAAGTCAGCGCGATCTCCCCGCGCTTGTTGGGCGGCACATCTATTCCGGCAATTCTCGGCATGTTGTCCTAGCCCTGGCGCTGTTTGTGCCGGGGGTTTTTCTTGTTGATGATGTACAGGCGGCCTTTGCGCCGGACGATCTTATCGCCCGCGCCGCGCTTCTTGATGCTCGCTCGCACTTTCATGTCAACTGCCTCTGAATAGATTGCAAGCGCACTTGTACGCAACGGCGACCTTAGCGGTTCCCGTGCCTACTTGTAACGATAGACTATGCGACCCTTGGTCAGGTCAAAGGGAGAAAGCTCCACCTTGACCCGATCGCCCGGCAGGATTTTGATGTAGTACATGCGCATCTTCCCCGAAAGGAGTCCAAGAATCTGGTGCCCATTCTCAAGTCGGACACGAAACTGTGCGTTGGGCAAAGCCTCAATGACTTCACCATCCTGTTCAACTGGTTTCTGTTTAGCCATGCGTAACGGTGTATGGGGATTCGATTACGTCTTCAACGTAGGTGAATGATGTCAGTATTTCAGGGCCGTCCTTGCCTATGGCGACCATATGCTCATAATGAGCCGACGGGGTGCCATCGGCAGTGCGCACAGTCCAGCCGTCGTCGGACGTTGTGATTCCGTGCGTGCCCAGGTTTATCATGGGTTCTATGCAGATTGTCACCCCATGACGCAGTAGTTTTCCTTTGCCTGGCCGGCCAAAGTTGGGTACCTGCGGTGCTTCGTGAAGCTTGCGGCCGATGCCGTGCCCCACCAGATCACGCACAACGCCGTAGCCCGCGCAATGCGTCTGAACCGCGTGCGAGATATCTCCAACCCGGTTGCCGTGCACAGCCGCCTTGATGCCCAGATGCAGCGCCTCGTAGGTCACCTGGCACAGCCTCCGCTGGTCTTTCGAGATGGCGCCCAGTGCAAAGGTATATGCACTGTCCCCATAGTACCCATCCAATCGCACTCCGCAATCAATCGATACGAGGTCGCCTTCCTTCAACCGGTAGCTACCAGGAATGCCGTGCACCACCACTTCATTAACCGATACGCACAAGGTGGACGGAAAGGGGGTCAACCCAGGCATGCGGTACCCCTTAAATGCCGGCTCCGCATCATGCTGACGCACGAAACGCTCCGCCTCACGATCCAGCTGTAGCGTAGTCACTCCGGGCGCCATGAGCTTGGCCACCTCGCCGAGCGTGCGGCCCACCAAGTCTGCACTGGCGCGCAAGCGGTCCAGTTCGCGTTGGCTCTTCAGGTGCATCATTGCTATCGGCGTCCCCGCATGCGGCCACTCTTCATGAAGCCACTGTAGTGTCGCATCAATAGGTGGCTCTCCACCTGTTTCAGCGTGTCAAGCGTAACCCCGACCATGATCAAAAGACTCGTTCCTCCGAAGAACTGCGCAAATTGCTGCGTCTCGGTAATACCCAACTGCACGGCAAAGGCCGGGAGGATGGCGGCAAAACCAATAAAAAGAGAGCCCGGTAGCGTGACTCGGGTCAGGATGTCATCTATGAACTCGCTCGTCTGCCTGCCAGGTCTAATGCCCGGGATAAAACCGCCCTGGCGCTTCATCGTGTCGGCCATTTCTTTCGGATTGACTGCGATGGCCGTATAGAAATAGGTGAAAAAGACACACACGAAGAAGAATATGATCGAATAACCCCAACTAGTGAAATCCAGGAACAGCGCACCAAACTGCAGCATCGCCGGGCTGTCCGGAAAGAACTGGACTATCGTGCCGGGCACAAACATGATAGACTGGGCAAAGATGATCGGCATCACGCCAGCAGCGTTGACGCGAATGGGTAAGTATTGCGTAGTACCGCCGTAAACCTTGCGCCCGACCACGCGCTTGGCATACTGGACCGGAATACGCCGCGTTGCCTGGGTCATTAGGACCACGAATGCCGTCACCAGTACCAATACCCCAATCTCAAACAGGAAGAGGAACAAGTTTGGGACCTGGCGAAATTCATTGACAAATGCCTGGGGCAAAAACGCGATAATGCCTATCGTGATGATGAGGCTGATGCCATTGCCAATCCCGCTTTCAGTGATGCGCTCACCCAACCACATCACGAACATCGTGCCGGCCGTAAGCACAATCACCGTCGTGACCATGAACAGTGTAGGATGGATCACGATGGCCGTGCGCACCGTGTTAAGCAAATACAGCGTGTAGCCGATCGACTGCAGTGCCGTGATACCCGCAGTCCCATACCGAGTGAGCTGCGTGATCTTGCGCCGTCCTTCCTCGCCTTCGCGCTGGAGCTTCTGAAAGTACGGCACCGCCGCCCCCAGCAGCTGGATGATGATGCTCGCCGTGATATATGGCATGATGCCCAAGGCAAACACGCCGGCCTGCAGAAAGGCACCCCCAACGAAAAGGTTAAAAAACCCGAACAAGTTGTTGAGATCACCCTGAGCAAATGCGTCCTGGAGCGCTACCGCATCAACTCCCGGCAGTGTTACATATGCCCCAATCCTGTAAATGACCAGGATCCCCAGCGTATACAAGATGCGCTTGCGCAGCTCGTCTATCTTCCAGATGTCACGCAGGCTTTGCGCAAGACCAGCCATATCCTCCTCAGTTTGTCAGCACTGTAACGCTGCCGCCCGCTGCTTCGATCTTTTCTATGGCGGACCTGCTGAAGGCGTGTGCTTGAACATGCACCGGCACCGCGAGCGCTCCACCTCCCAATATCTTCACTTGATCCTTTGCCCCGACCTGACCTGCCGCAAGGAGCGTCGCGGGGGTCACCGGCTCCGAAGGATCCAGGCGCTCAGCCTGCACCAGCGCGTCAAGCCGCGACAGGTTTATGGTGCAATACGTCTTCCGTGACGGGTTCTTGAATCCAAACTTCGGTACGCGCCGCTGCAGCGGCATCTGCCCGCCCTCAAACCACGCCGGCATCCGATGGTTACCCGTGCGGCTCTTCTGGCCTTTATTGCCACGCGTGGAGCTGTGGCCGCCCTTGCCGGAGCCCACGCCCCGGCCAAGGCGCTTACGCTTGCGCGTAGAACCTGGCGCAGGCTTCAGATTGCTCAGATCCATTGTTTCGTCAGTTATTTTCGCGCACCTGCACCAAGTGATGCACCACCTTTATCATGCCGAGAATCATCGGCGTGCCGTCATGCTGCACCGTGTGGCGGATGCGCCTGAGGCCTAGTGCACGCATGGTGCGGCGCTGCCGCTCCGATGCGTGAATGAGGCTGCGCACTTGTGTGATGGTAAGTGTAGGTGTAGACATTGGACTATCCCTCAAAAACGCGGCTTAACGGGATGCCACGCCTCTGTGCAACCTGCGCCGGATCCTCCAGGCTGCGCAGCGCATCCAACGTCGCACCGACCTGGTTGTGCGGGTTGCTGGTCCCAAGCGATTTCGACAAGATGTTCGAAATGCCGGCACACTCCAGCACTGCGCGAACACCGCCACCTGCAATCACG
This sequence comes from Rhodothermales bacterium, assembly GCA_965262785.1. Classification (GTDB taxonomy): domain Bacteria; phylum Bacteroidota; class Rhodothermia; order Rhodothermales; family Bin80. The sequence continues at coordinate 2,353,284 of OZ253559.1, read as the reverse complement.
CCCGTGCCCGGCGAGGCTGGTTGAAGTAGCACGCGCCCTGCGTCCTGCTTGCCGATCACGCGATGGGGAATGGTGCCGTTCTTGGTCACCGGCACACGAATCAGGTGCTTCTTTGCATCCTCCGTCGCTTTCCCGATGGCGTCCGCCACCTCATTGGCTTTGCCCAGCCCGGCCCCAACCTTGCCTTGACCGTCACCAACCACTACTACGGCGTTAAACGAAAACCGCCGACCGCCCTTGACGACCTTGGCAACGCGGTTCACCGTTACAAGCCGATCAATCCAGTCGATGCCGTCCTCGGTCTCCGACCGCCTGCGCCCAGTTCGTCCTGTGTTTCTTGACTGTCTTGCCATGTTTACCTTCGCTATAAGGTGAGGCCGCCCTTGCGCGCGCCTTCGGCTACCGACTTCACGCGCCCGCGATAACGATAGCCGTTACGATCAAATACCGCCGTTTCAATGCCGGCTTCCCTTGCGCGCTCCGCAAGACGGAGCCCCACCTGTTCACTCGTTGCCGTCGGCTCGCCAAGGTCCTGGACTCTCTCCAAGCTGGATGCAGACGCAAGCGTATGCCCCTGCACATCGTCGATGAGTTGGGCATAGATAAACCGGTTCGACCGGAATACCGTAAGCCGTGGACGCGCCGAGGTGCCAGAAACCTTCTTGCGTACGCTGCGCTTGACACGCTGGCGCCTTTGTGCTTTTGCGGCTTTTGCCTTTCTGATAGCCATGATTTACTGCCTCGCTGCCGTCTTGCCTGCTTTGCGACGAACATCCTCTCCTAAGTATCGCACGCCCTTACCCTTGTAGGGCTCCGGCGGCCGGATCGAACGAATCTTCGCCGCAACCTGCCCCACCATCTGCTTGTCAATTCCTTCGATGGTGACCGTTGGTGCCTGCCCGCGGCGACCTGGGTCCGCAGTCACCGTAACCTCAGGCGGCGCCACAAAAAACACCGGGTGCGAAAAGCCCAGCGCCAACTCCAACACTCCCTTTTTCACCTCGGCCCGCGACCCGACGCCAATAATTTCGAGCTCCTTTTTGTAGCCCTTAGTAACTCCTGTCACCATGTTTTGGATGAGGGCCCGGTACAACCCATGCTGCGCGCGATGACGTTTCTGGTCACTGGGCCGCTCGACAAGCACCACGTCCTTGTCAATCCTGACAGCAATTCCGGGATCTACCCGGACGCTGAGGGAGCCCTTGGGTCCCTTCACGTTCACTTCGTTGCTTGGAGACACCGTCACCTGGACGCCTTCCCTAATGGCAACGGGTAACCTTCCTATCCTGGACATAGCACGGTAGATTTGCTAGAAGACGTGCGCAAGCACCTCTCCACCGACGTTGATCTTCCTAGCTTCCTTGTCACTCATCACACCACGCGAGGTAGACAGGATCGCCATGCCTAGCCCGTTCCTTACGCGCGGCAGGTTAGTCGCCCGCACGAATTGACGTAAGCCCGGTTTCGAGATGCGCTTCAAATCGACAATCGCTCCCCGCCCATTCCGATCGTACTTGAGATAGATGCGCAGCAGCCACTGTTTCCCATCGTCAATGTTGACGAAGTTGCGGATGTACCCCTTCTCCATAAGGATCCGGGTCATGGCGCGCTTAAGCTTGGACGCGGGCACATCCGTAAACCGGTGTCCCGCGCTTTGCGCATTCCGAATGCGCGTCAGATAGTCCGATACCGGATCAGTGATGCCACTCATTACCAACTCGCTTTTCTGATTCCAGGAATTTTGCCAGCGCGCGCCATGTCACGAAACACGATGCGCGAAATGCCATACGCGCGTATGAATCCGCGCGAGCGCCCGGTGATTTGACACCGGTTCCGGAGCCGCGCTGGAGAGGCGTTGCGCGGAAGCTTTTGAAGGGATTCATAGTCCCCCGCTTCCTTGAATGCTGCCCGCCGGCCGGCATACTTGGCTACCAGCGCTTCGCGCTTCTTCTGGCGTGCTATCCAACTCTTCTTTGCCATGCTGTAATGTGTTTAAGCCCTGCCTTTTTGCTCCCGGCGTACGAATGGCATGCCCAACGCCTTTAGCAGCGCTTGGGCTTCCTCATCGGTGTCGGCCGTTGTTACACACGTGATACCAAGACCACTAATCTTTTCGAGATTGTCGACATTGACTTCCGGGAATATGATCTGCTCCTTGATGCCCAAGGAGTAGTTTCCGCGCCCATCAAAGCTGCCATCCGGTACGCCCCTGAAGTCCCGCACGCGCGGGAGTGCCAACGTGATCAGCCTATCCAAAAACTCCCACATCCGGTCACCACGCAGCGTCACGCTTGCGCCGATCGGCATCCCTTCGCGCAGCTTGAAGTTGGACACGCTCTTCCGTGCGCGGCGCACGGCCGGCTGTTGACCCGTAATGGTACGTAACTCCTGCACTGCACTCTCGAGCAGTTTTTGATTCTGTGTGGCTTCGCCCACACCTTTGTTTACGGCAATCTTCACAAGGCGTGGCACTTGCAGATCGTTCGTGTACCCGAAGTGTGAGCGCAGATTCGCGACGATTTCGCCGTGGTACTGCTTCTTCAACCTGGGAATGTAGGCATTCGCCTTAGTCATCAAGCTCCTCTCCCGTTGTCTTGGCATATCGAACCCAGCGTCCGCCCCCCGTGTCAAGGTCCTGTATCCACTTGCGACCTACGCGTGTGGGATCGTAATTGCTGTCGACCGGCTGTACGTTCGAAATGTGGATTGGCATCTCCCGCTCAATGCGCCCGCCTTGCTGGTGCGTCTGGTTAGGCTTGGTATGACGCAGGCGCAGGTTTACGCCCTCCACGATGATCCGGTCTTTTTTCGGAAAGATCTTTAGCACTCTCCCAGAATATCCGCGCTCGCGGTCGTTGCGCGGATTGGCAGCGGTGATCGTCTTGGTCAGCATTACCGTGTCGCCCTTCTTGACCGGGCGCTTCCTGCTATTTCTTTGTGCCATAGCGATCAGAGCACTTCCGGCGCTAGTGATACGATGCGCATGTATTGCTTTTCGCGCAATTCACGGGCCACTGGCCCGAAGATGCGCGTGCCACGCGGCTCGCCCTGGGCATTTAGCAGTACCGCCGCGTTTTCATCAAAGCGGATATAGGAACCATCTTTGCGGCGATGCTCCTTGGCGGTTCGCACCACCACGGCACGGGACACTTCTCCCTTCTTTACGTTTCCACCCGGGATGGCTGACTTGACCGTTACCACGATGCGGTCGCCGACGCGTGCGTAGCGGCGCCCACTGCCTCCTAAGACGCGGATGCACAGCACCTCCTTTGCACCGCTGTTGTCGGCGACGGCAAGCCTGGATTCCTGTTGTACCATGGGACTCCCTGTGTTACTTGGCGCGCTCGATGATATCCACCAAGCGCCATCGTTTGTGTTTGCTAAGCGGACGCGTCTCCATCACGCGTACCGTGTCCCCGTGATGGGCCTCCCCGTTTTCGTCATGAGCCATCAGCTTCGTGGTCTGCTTGATGAATTTTCCATACATCGGATGGCGCACCTGGCGCTCGATTCCAACAAGTATGGTCTTTTCCATTTTGTCGCTTACCACCAGACCTACACGTTCTTTGCGTGCGCGACGTGTTTCTTTCTTATTCATGAGCTTTGATGCTCGTTCAGAATTGTTCTAAGGCGTGCTACGAAGCGCCGCTTCTCCCGGAGGATCATTGGGTTTTCGAGCCGGGCGATTGCGTGGCGGAACGTCAGCTCTCGCAGCTGTTCTTCCTCTTCGCGAATACGCTCAACGATTTCCTTTACGCTTAGAGTGCGCACCTCTCTGGCACCCATCATTGTGCTACATAGTCTGGTCTTACGACGATTTTCGTCTTAAAGGGAAGCTTCTGCTGTCCCAGCCGCAAGGACGCCCGCGCTACTTCCTCCGGTACACTCCCACCAATCTCAAAAATGATCCTACCTGGGTGGACCGATGCCGCCCAGTGGTCAATTGACCCCTTGCCTTTTCCCATACGCACCTCGGCAGGCTTGTTTGTGATCGGTTTGTCTGGAAATACGCGGATGTACACATTTCCGACGCGCTTCATCTTGCGCGTGATCGCAATACGCGCCGCCTCAATCTGGCGGCTTGTTATCCGGCCGGACTCCAGCGCCTTGATCGCGAAGTCCCCGAAGTCCACCCGAGTGCCCCGCGACGCGTTGCCGCGAATCCTGCCCTTCTGTTGTTTGCGGTACTTGGTCCGCTTTGGCATCAACATGGTTTAGCTCACACTCTGTTATCGACGCTTGGCGCTACCACCACCTCGGCGCTTTTGGCCACCAGCAGCACGACGGCGCTCCCGCGCCCGGCCACCATCGTTGCGGCGCCCTCCAGGCTGCATCTGGCGCAGTTGCTGCCGTTGGGCCTGCACATTCGGGCTAAGGTCTGGCTTGCCAAGAATCTCCCCGTGGTATACCCACACTTTCACGCCGGAGGTGCCGTGGATTGTAAATGCCGTCGCCTCCGCATAGTCTATGTCCGCACGTATCGTATGAAGCGGCACTCTGCCTTCCAGGTACTGCTCAACGCGACCCATCTCTGCGCCGCCCAAACGGCCGCCTACTCTGATGCGGATTCCCATCGCTCCCATGCGCATCGCGCCGGTGATGGCCTGCTTCATGGCGCGGCGGTATGAGATTCGGCCTTCAAGCTGCTGCGCTACATTCTGCGCTACCAGACTGGCATCAAGCTCGGGTCGCTTGATTTCGTTAATGTTGATCTGGATATCCTTGTTGGTTAGCTGCTTGATCTCCTCACGCAGCTTCTCCACCTCCGTACCGCCACGTCCAATCACGATACCGGGTCTACTCGTGTGGAGCGTGAGAATTACGCGGCGCGGCGTACGCTCAATGACGATGCGGCTCAGGCCTGCGCGCTTAAGGCGCGCCTGAAGATAGCGGCGCACCTCTTCGTCTTCAACGAGCTTCGCCGCCATGTCCTTCTTGGCGGCGTACCAGTTTGAATCCCACCCCCGGATTATGCCGAGGCGGAAACCTACAGGATGTGTCTTTTGACCCATATTGTCCTACTTGTCGTCAGCGGTCGCACGTACTACGACCTTCAGGTGGCTGAGCCGCTTCTTGTATGGCTTTGCACGCCCGCGGGCACCGGCTCGAAAGCGTTTGAATCGCGGCCCTTCATCCACGCGGATCTCCAGAATGACAAGCTTGCTCTCATCAAAACGTTCATCCGGGTTCTTATCTATCAGGTTCCGTACAGCATTGCGTACGGTCAGCTCAACGGGCCGCGTCGCGGCCTGAGGCATAAAAGTCAATGCCTCAATCGCCTCCGGCACACTAAGCCCGCGAATCGTGTTCACGACCCTCCGCATCTTGCGGGGGGAGCTACGAATATACTTGCGTGTTGCGCTTGCTTCCATATCTGGCTACCGGCCGCGCCGGTCCTTTCTTGAGCCAGCGTGCCCCCTATGCGTACGCGTCGGAGAAAACTCGCCCAGTCGGTGGCCAACCATGTTTTCGGTCACATAGACCGGAATAAACTGCCGCCCGTTGTGAACCGCGAACGTGTGTCCAACAAAGTCCGGTGTGATCATTGAGGCACGGCTCCAAGTTTTGATGACCCGCTTTCTGTCGCTCGCGTTCAGCGCGTCGACTTTGCGCTGCAGCTTGTAATAGACGAACGGCCCTTTTTTCAGCGATCGTGCCATAGTTACCTGCGTTTCGCACCGCGCCGGTGCACGATAAATTTGTCTGACGCCTTGTTGCGCTTACGCGTCTTGAATCCCTTGGCAATCTGGCCCGACCTGGACCGCGGATGGCCACCGGAGGCCTTGCCTTCGCCACCCCCCATCGGGTGGTCCACCGGGTTCATGGCAACGCCTCGTGTCTTGGGGCGCGAGCCCAGCCAACGCCGTCGTCCGGCCTTGCCCAAGTCAATGTTCATGTGATCCGGGTTCGAAGTGGTCCCGATGGTAGCGGTACACTTGCCCGACACACGCCGCACCTCTCCCGAGGGCAGCTTCAGCGTGACATACTCTCCTTCCTTAGCCGTCAACTGTGCATAGGTACCCGCAGCACGTGCCATCTGTGCGCCCTTGCCCGGCTTCATCTCTATGGCATGCACGAACGTGCCCATGGGCACACGATGCAGCGGCAGGCAGTTGCCAACCTCCGGCGGCGCGAATGGGCCGCTCTGTACCACGTCCCCAACCGACAGCATGTCAGGTGCAATTATGTAATGCCTAACGCCATCAGTATACACCAACAGGGCGATGCGCGCCGACCGGTTTGGGTCGTACTGAATGCTCTCGACCCGGGCTGTAACACCTTTCTTGTTGCGCTTGAAATCAATAATCCTGTACCGCCGTTTGTGACCGCCGCCCTGGCACCGCACCATCATGCGGCCCGTATTGTTTCGACCAGCCTTGCGCTTAAGTGGTGCCACCAGGCGCCTTTGCGGAGTCGTAGACGTGATTGTCTCAAACGTCGACACCGACCGCTGCCGTTGCCCCGGCGTGACTGGATTGAGTTTGCGATTGCCCATCTAGATGTTCGAGAAAAAGTCGATCTGTTCGCTACCCGGCTTCAAGCTCACAATGGCTTTCTTCATGCGCGACGTGCGCCCTTCACGTACGCCTCGCCGCGTAAGCTGACGGCGACGCTTCCCACGGACGATCATCGTCCGCACCTCGTCTACCTCGACATTCGGAAAGCGCGCCTGTACCGCCTTGCGGATCTCCACCTTGTTTGCACGCATGTCAACGATGAACGCGTATTGGCCGCGCTCCATCAGTTTGGCTAGCTTTTCCGTTACCAGTGGCTGCTTAAGAACTTCGCGACTCATATGGCTACTCGGTCTCCGCTTTTACGCGCAGTTTCGAAATGGCATTGCTTAACACGTCAATGGCACCTTCTTCAACCAGCAACGTGCCGGCACGCAGAATGTCTTCGGCGGACAAGCTGCGGGCCTCCTTGACCTCCACTCTTGCCAGGTTACGACTGGAGCGATGTACGGCCGGCGCATGAGCCGTGGTGACCACCAGGACGCGAATACCCGAAAGCTCAAAGGCGTCCAGCAACCCCACGAGCGAGTTTGTGCTGGGCGCTTCGAACGCCAAGGCCTCGACTACGCGAATTTTGTCATTTTGAACCTTGTAGCTCAGTGCGCTGGCGCGTGCCAGGCGTCGGGTCGTCTTCGACAGGCGCAGGTAGTATCGCCGGGGGCGCGGCCCGAAGGTGCGTCCACCGCTTCGCCTCAGGGGCGAGGTGATACTGCCACTGCGCGCCATTCCTGTCCCCTTCTGGCGATAAAGCTTGCGTGTGGAGCCTCTGACTTCGCCGCGCTCCTTAGTCTTGTGCGTGCCGCGATGTCTGGCGGCCTGCGTACGACGCACATCAAGCCACAGCACGTGGTCATTGGGCGTCATGCTGAAGGCTGCGCCCAACTCAACCGTTCGGCCAGTTTCTTCGCCATCAGCCTGGAATACCGAAAGCTCCATGTGCCTACGACTGTTTCAGCAGCGATACGACCCCGTTCTTGGCACCGGGAATGGCGCCCCGGACCAGCAACAGGTTGTGCTCCGGATAAATTGCCGCAACATCGAGGTTCTTGACGGTCACACGGTGGTTACCCATCTGGCCGCCCATTCTCATGCCCTTGTATACACGCGAGGGATCCGACGACTGGCCAATGGAGCCCGGTGCACGTTGCCGGTTATGCTGCCCGTGCGTGCGGTCATTCACGCCGCGAAAGCCATGCCGGCGCACTACGCCTTGAAATCCCTTGCCCTTGGACGTGCCCGCGACGTTAATCATCTCGCCTTCGGCAAACACCTCCTCAACACGCACCTCCTCTCCTTTCTCTGGGACGTTGGTATGCCACGCAAACTCCTGAACGACGCGCTTCGGAGGCACGCCCGCAGCTGCAAAGTGGCCACGCATAGCTCTGGTGGTGCGATGCACCTTCTGGTCCAAGAAGCCCAACTGCACCGCATCATAGCCGTCCTTGTCTCCAGACCGCTTGACCTGGACCACAACGTTCGGACCAACTTCAATGACGGTGCACGGAATATTATTCCCCTCGGCATCGTAGATGCTGGTCATTCCAAGTTTGCGGCCTACCATTCCACTCATCGCGCCTGTCAGACCTTTATTTCCACGTCAACGCCACTGGGCAATTCCAGCTTCATCAGGGCGTCCACCGTCTTGCTGCTGGTTGAGAGGATATCAATTAGCCGCTTGTGGCTGCGGCTTTCAAATTGCTCCCTGCTCTTCTTGTTTACGTGCGGACTCCGCAGTACGGTATAGATGACTTTGCGGGTCGGTAGCGGAATTGGCCCACTGACCACCGCCCCGGTCGACTTGACTGTCTTGATAATCTTCTCCGCGCTCCGATCGATCAAAGTGTGATCGTACGACTTGAGCTTGATGCGGATCTTTTGGCTCGCCATTGCGACTTGTCAGTCAAGAATGTTAGTTACCACGCCAGCGCCAACGGTCCGACCGCCTTCCCTTATGGCAAAGCGCAGCCCCTGCTCCATGGCCACCGGCTGGATCAGCTGCACCTTGAACTGCGTGTTGTCGCCCGGCATCACCATCTCCACTCCCTCGTTCAGCTCTATGTCGCCGGTCACGTCCGTCGTACGGAAGTAAAACTGCGGACGATACCCCTTGAAAAACGGCGTGTGCCGCCCCCCTTCGTCTTTGCTCAAAACATACACCTCGCACTCAAATGCGTAGTGCGGCGTAATCGAATCCGGGTGCACGATCACCTGGCCACGCTCTACCCCGTCCTTGGGCACCCCGCGCAGCAACAGGCCCACGTTGTCGCCGGCCTGACCCTCATCCAGAATCTTCCGGAACATCTCCACACCCGTCACCGTCGTGCCCGTCTTCTGCGCGCGAATCCCGACGATCTCCACCTTCTCACCCGTGCGCACGATCCCGCGCTCGATCCGACCCGTGGCCACCGTCCCTCGACCCGTGATCGAAAATACATCCTCCACCGGCATCAAAAATGGCTTGTCCTTCTCACGCTCCGGCATCGGTACGTACCCGTCTACCTGACTCATCAGCTCCAAAATCTTCTCCTCCCACTCCGGCTCACCGTTCAACGCGCCCAGCGCCGAACCCATCACCACCGGAATGTCATCCCCGGGAAACTCATAAACCTCCAACAGCTCCCGCACCTCCATCTCCACCAGCTCCAACAGCTCCTCGTCATCGACCAAGTCCACCTTGTTCATGAACACCACGATGTAGGGCACACCAACCTGACGAGCCAAAAGAATGTGCTCACGCGTCTGAGGCATCGGACCATCGGAAGCATCCACCACCAAAATCGCACCGTCCATCTGGGCCGCACCCGTGACCATGTTCTTCACATAGTCCGCGTGACCCGGACAGTCCACATGCGCATAGTGGCGCTCGCTCGTCTCATATTCCACGTGCGCCGTCGCGATCGTGATCCCGCGCTCACGCTCCTCGGGAGCGTTGTCTATCGAATCAAACGAACGTACCTCCGTGCCACCGAAACGCTCGTTCAAAACCTTCGTGATCGCCGCCGTAAGCGTCGTCTTACCATGGTCCACGTGACCAATCGTGCCTACGTTCACGTGCGGCTTGGTACGCTTGAAATGCTCCTTTGCCATGACTAGCTGCGTGTAGGTTGCTTATACGGCCTTGCCGTAGGTGGATAGGATGATTTTGTCTGCCACGTTCTTCGGTGCTGCTTCGTACGACTCAAACTGCATGGTGTAGATCGCTCGTCCCTGCGTGATTGACCGCATATCCGTAGAATACCCAAACATTTCCGACAGCGGTACGTGCGCTTTCACTACACGAGCGTCCGGGCGTTGGGTCATCGAAACGATGCGGCCTCTACGGCCGTTGAGATCCCCAATGACGTCTCCCATATACTCTTCGGGCGTGACGACCTCGACGCTCATAATTGGCTCCATAAGCGTGGGCCTGGCACGCCGCGCGGCGCTTCGAAACGCCATCCGGCCGGCGATCTCGAACGCATTCTGGTCCGAATCCACTTCGTGGTGCTTGCCATCCAGCAGGCGTACTCTGATGCCTTCGACCGGATATCCAGCAAGCGGCCCCTGATCCATGGAGGCTCTGAACCCTTTCGCTACCGACGAGATGTATTCCCTGGGAATGGCTCCACCAACGATTTCGCTCACGAATTCAAATCCTTTGCCACTCTCGTTGGGTCCAACCTCCACCTCCACAACAGCAAATTGGCCGCGGCCACCTGTCTGCTTCTTATGCGTGTACCGCTCCAGGACAGTCTTTCCAAACGCCTCGCGATACGCCACTTGAGGTTTCCCTACGTTGGCTTCAACCTTGAACTCCCGCCGCAGGCGATCGACGATGATCTCTAGGTAGAGTTCACCCATGCCAGCTATAATCGTCTGTCCAGTCTCGCTGTCCACCGAAACCTTGAACGTCGGGTCTTCTTCCGCGAGCTTCTGTAGCCCCACACCAAGCTTATCGCTGTCCGCTTTCGTCTTGGGTTCAATAGCAATGCGTATTACCGGATCCGGAAAGTTCATCTTCTCCAGAATGACCGGGTGGGCCGGGTCAGACAGCGTGTCGCCAGTCCGCACGTTTTTCAGACCCACCGCAGCGGCAATATCGCCAGCAGCAACGCGCGTAACGTCCTCACGCCGGTTTGCGTGCATAAAGAGCAGGCGCCCCACGCGCTCTTTGCGGCCCGAAGTGGCATTGTACACCTGAGTACCCTTCTCCAACGCTCCACTATAGACGCGGAAAAAGGTGAGCCTACCCACGTATGGGTCTGTGGCAATTTTGAAGGCAATCGCAGAAAACGGCTGGTGTTTCCCAGGGTGGCGCTCTACCAATTCTTCCGTGTTGGGATTCACCCCTTCAACCGCCGCAACATCCAGGGGGCTTGGCAGATAGTCCAGTGTGCCGTCCAGAAGACGCTGAATGCCCTTGTTCTTGAAAGCCGATCCACAGAATACGGGCGTGATATCAAGGTTCAGCGTAGCCTTGCGCACCGTCTTGCGAATCTCGTCCGGCGTTATATCGTGACCCTCGAGGTATTTCAACAGTAGCTCATCGTTGTACTCCGCAATGGCTTCCAGAAGATTTATCCTCCAGTGGCGCGCCTGCTCTCTAAGGTCTGCAGGGATACCAATCTCATCCCACGTCGCCCCTTGGGATTCATCATGCCAGATGATGGCCTTGGCCGTTATCAGATCGATGACACCTTTGAACAGTGCTCCGCTTCCGATCGGTATCTGGACTGGGACTGCTTTGGCCTTAAGGCGATCTGTCATGGCCTCGACCGTCTGGACAAAGTCCGCGCCCGTTCGGTCCATCTTGTTTACGAACGCGATGCGCGGAACGCGGTACCGGTTGGCCTGACGCCAAACGGTTTCAGACTGGGGCTCAACGCCGCCTACGGCGCAAAACAGCGCCACGGCACCGTCTAGTACGCGCAGCGAGCGCTCGACTTCAATGGTGAAGTCGACATGCCCGGGCGTGTCAATGATGTTGATGCGAAAGTCTTTCCAAGAACAGGTGGTGGCAGCACTGGTGATGGTGATACCACGCTCTTTCTCCTGCTCCATCCAGTCCATGGTCGCCCCGCCCTCATGCACCTCACCCATGCGGTGCAGCCGGCCAGTATAGAACAGGATCCGCTCCGTCGTCGTCGTCTTGCCAGCGTCAATATGGGCCATAATCCCGATATTGCGCATGCGACTCAGTGATATGTGTCTTGCGATCTTCATGTCAGGCTAGAACCTGAAATGTGCAAAGGCCTTGTTTGACTCAGCCATGCGGTGCGTGTCGTCCTTCTTCTTAACGGATCCGCCCTCGCCATTGGACGCAGCTAGGAGCTCATTGGCAAGACGGCTTGCCATGGCGCGGTCCGATCGATTCCGTGCAAACTGGATGAGCCACCGAAAGGCCAACGCAGTGCGCCGGTCCGCACGCACTTCAATTGGCACCTGGTAGGTGGCGCCGCCCACTCGGCGGCTACGCACCTCCGCCAACGGTGCAACGTTGTTCACGGCCTTGTGAAACACCTCTACGCCTGGGTTGCCGGTCCGCTTCTCTATAAGGCTGATCGCATCGTACACGATGCCCTGCGCGACACCTTTCTTGCCGTGATGCATGATATAGTTTATGAAGCGCGCCACCAACGGATCGTTGAACTTAGGATCCGGAGCAACAGAGCGTCGTTCGGCTGATCGTCTTCGCATACGCTATGGCCTGTCAAAAAAGACGCCGTGCCCTCTTGCGGGGCACAGCGCCGCGTTCCTGCTGATGCTTGCTGTCGTTTATCGTTTGGGGCGTTTTGTCCCGTACTTCGATCGGGACTGCAACCGGTCCTCTACGCCGGAGGTGTCAAGCGCACCGCGCACAATGTGATACTTCACGCCTGGGAGGTCCTTAACGCGTCCGCCTCTGACGAGCACGATTGAGTGCTCCTGGAGATTGTGTCCCTCCCCGGGGATGTACGCGATAATCTCGATCTGGTTGGTGAGCCGCACCTTTGCCACTTTTCGCAACGCCGAATTCGGCTTCTTCGGCGTTGTCGTGTAAACACGCGTACAAACACCTCGCCGCTGCGGATTGCCCTGAAGCGCCGCCGCCTTCGTCTTGCGGACCTTCGGGTGGCGCCCCTTTCGTACGAGCTGTTGAATCGTTGGCACGGCTGCTAAGTTTTACGCGTTACTAAAGAAATGACCAGGTTCGATCTTTTGCTAGCCTTACAAGATAGTGGTTGTACGCACATAACCGCAAATCCATCCTTTAAGATCTTGTTAAATGATGCGTATCCAGACCCTCTCAGGGCGAGGCGAGCTCGGGTGTTTCGGCTTCCTCGGTGAACCCATTGGCGCAGGAATCACCAGGCTCTTCGGACTCGCTGGCCGCAGCAGCATGGTCGCTGGCGGGCGGCGCGTCAGTTTTTCCCTCCGCGGGCGTTCCGTTCAGAGAAACATATTCGCCGAATGGCCGCTCACCCAGCACGCGTACCAAGTCCGAAGGACCCAGTACCTCCTGCTCCAGCAGGAGTTGTGCTAACTCTTCAAGCTTGTCCCGTTTGGACTCAAGGAGCTCGAGTGCCCTCTGCTTGACCTCGTCAACTAGCACCTTGACCTCTTTATCGATGGTTTCGGCCAATGCCTCGGAATACGGCTTGTCAAACACGGGCGTGTCCTTGCGCCCGTAAATCACGTTAAAGCTGACATGGCCTACCTTGGCACTCATGCCGAAGTCGGCCACCATAGCATACGCCGTCTTGGTGATGCGCTCGAGGTCGTTTTGCGCTCCAGTTGACAACTGCCCGAAGATCATCTCTTCCGCAACGCGCCCCCCGATCATCATGGTCATCTGATCCATAAAGGCTTCCCGCGTAGTGATGTACCGCTCGTCCGGCAGGGACTGCGCATACCCCAGCGCAGCCAGGCCACGTGGCACGATCGACACCTTGATTACGGGATCGGTGTTCCTCAAATACCAGCCAGTAATCGCGTGGCCCGACTCATGGTAGGCCACGATGCGCTTCTCTTCAGGCTTTATCAACTTGTTCTTTTTTTCCAGCCCTCCAATTATGCGGTCAACGGCCTTTTCGAAGTCCACCATCTCAATGGATTCCTTGTCCAGGCGCGCAGCCAGAAGTGCGGCCTCATTGCAAACATTGGCAATCTCGGCACCGGCAAAGCCCGGCGTCTGTGCAGCGAGCACATCTTGGTTGACGTCCTCGTGCAGCACCAGCGCCCGCGTATGAACCCTGAAAATCGCTGCCCGCTCCATGCGGTCGGGCCGGTCTATCACGATTTGGCGGTCGAAGCGTCCGGGGCGCAAAAGTGCCGAGTCCAGCACATCCGGCCGGTTGGTCGCCGCCATGATGATGACGCCCTTGTCTGTGTAGAACCCATCCATCTCAACCAGGAGCTGGTTGAGCGTGTTTTCGCGCTCGTCGTTGCCGCCCATCATCATGTTACGGCCGCGGCTTCGACCTATGGCATCAATCTCATCAATGAACACGATGCACGGAGCCTTTTCCTTTGCCTGCTTGAAGAGATCCCGGACACGTGCGGCGCCTACCCCAACAAACATCTCCACGAAGTCGCTCCCCGAGAGCGAAAAAAATGGCACACCCGCCTCACCCGCTACCGCCTTGCCCAAAAGCGTCTTACCTGTCCCGGGCGGCCCTACAAGCAGCACCCCTTTCGGAAGTACACCACCCAGCTTGGTGAATTTCTTCGGGTTCTGCAAAAACTCTACGACCTCAGCTACCTCCTCTTTAGCTTCGTACAACCCCGCCACGTCATTGAAGTTGACCACCTTCCCCTGCATCGCATCAAAGAGCACCGCCTTGTTTTTGCCGATGTTGAGCACCTGCGACCCTGGGTTCATGCGCCGTAGCAAAAAAACCCATAGAACCACTAAGACACAAAGTGCCAGAATCCACCCGAACGCCCCGCCGAACCAGCCTTCCTGGTAATTCACCTCAAACTCTACCCGGCTTTCGGGATGCTCGGCATTGTAGACGTTTAGTACTTCGACAAGGTCGTGGCTCGCAGTCTTTGTTGACCGAAATCGAGCACCCTCGGAAGACCCGCCCAAGATTCCATCGTTGCCCGCAACTCCTTCCACGTTGCGGTCCTCTATCGCACCATCGGTGTAGGCGCCATCAATGCGTTTGTCGTTGGTAATCCTAAGACTCTTGACATGTCCTTCCTCGATATGTCGCAAGAGCGTACTATACTCAACTTGGTTGGAGTCTGAGCCACGCCACATGAAGAAGATGTTGAGCAGCAGGATCCCGAAGATCACTGCATAGATCCACATAGAGAGTTGCCGGCGCCCTGACTCTGGAGGCCGGGGCTGCTTCAAAGGGCGCTGTTCCTGTTGCTCTTGGGGATCCATGACCGTTGACGGAAGCCTTGAGCTAAGTTATACCGCCCAATGTAGACGGTAGTTTCTAGCTGCGTCCGCCTAGAAGCGTGACGGTCGGGGTATATTTACAATCTCGGAGTCTTCCGGAAGTTGTCCCTGTAGTTGTTGCATCACCTGCTGCGCAAATGAAAGGGTCTCAAAGAGGCCTACGCCAACACGAAACTCCACTCCGCGCTCTGCGGCGGCCGTGAACACATCCACTGGGTGCGCAAGCGTGCGCCCGAAGTTTCTGGCAAACGCCATGGCGACCTCGTGTTGCCGCTCCGTGCGCACGACGATGGTGTACCCCCCCTTCGACCAGTCTATGATGCCCAAGCTGGGATCTTTCTGGTTCAAAGCACGCAGCCGTGGGTCCGTCTCCTCCACCCCGCCCGATGTCTCATTGACCTCCTTTTCTTGGCTCACAACGCCCTCGGCCACTCCGGAAGGGCGCAGTGCCGCTTGCGCCGGTTCAGCAGCTACCTGCAGCGCATTTCTTGGCTCACCCGTTGCCGCGGTGTCAGCCTCTACCAGCTGATCGGCCGCGATACGTGCGTTCTCCGCGGCAACTTGGAGCGAGTCCTTTACCACCGTAAACAGTGAGTCCTTCAGCGCTGCCATGAGTGAGTCACCCACCGGCAACAAGAAAGAGTCACTTACCATAAGCGAATCGACCAGAGCCGCCACGGCCAGAGAGTCCAGCATGGCAAGCGAGTCAACCGTCGCCAAGGAGTCTAGACGCCTTAGCGAATCCAGTGGCGCCATGATTTCTGCCCATCGCTGATCGAGCGCCAGAATGATGGCTTTGGCGCGCTCCGCCTGCCTAGTCTCGGCGTAGCTGGTCCTAATCACATCCATGACGGTCTTCAGCTTGACGTCAACCGAATCTGCAAGTGGGGGCGCCTTCGACCTGCGCACCCAGGCCGCGCTGGAATCCGTCAGCGGTAGGGGTGCGAAGAGGTCCAGGCTGTCTGCATTTGCCCATGCCATGTAGATGTTGCCCGCGGCATATAGCGCACGGGGCGCCACAATCGTGGTTGGATACGTCCGTGCAGCATCCACCATCCCCTGCAGAGAATTAGCGTAGGCGCCCTTCTTCCATGCGGAGTGATTCTCAGCATACAGCGCTTCTGCGAGAACGAGTGAGTCCGTCTCGACCGCTTCGATCGGGGGCTGGCCCAGCCGTTCGGCCGCCCGAACGGCAAAGTCGGTGCCCTCAAATCTTTCCAAAATCTCGCGGTAAATGCGGTCTGCACTGAGGTTGTCGCCAAGGGCCTGTTGCACCTCGGCCAGCGCGTAGAAAGCCCGCTGCGCAACTGGCTGCTGCTTCTCAGTCGCTTCAATAACCTGGCGGTACCAAAATGCCGCCGAGTCCGGCATGTTCATGGACAGGAAGAGCACATTTCCCAACTCATACCAAGCCACGGCGCGCTCCTCACGCATCTTGACCTGACTCACTGAGTCGCGAGGCACATCGGATACATCGACTGTCGGGAGGGCTTCTTCAGCCCCAGCCATCTCAAGCATGTCACCACCACGATCTGCCTCCTCGCCCCCTGCCTGCGCTGCTAACACTGCCGCTATGCGACGCCAGTTGCGGGCCAGTGGACGCTCACCCCAGATGGAAATAAATTCATTGCGGGCCTGCTGCATCTGGATCTCGTCTCGATGATACAGGAAGCCCATCTCTGCCTGTCCGATGTTCTTACCAGCCGGCAAGTCGCCAAAGCCCAGGCCGGAATTCATGTTGGCGCCGCTTCGAAATCCTTCCTCGTCCATCCGCCGCTCTTCGTCCCTGCGCAACTCCTCACGTTCGGCGGCCCGCTGCTCTCTGAGTTCCAGCACAAACGCATTGTAAGTGCTGTCGTCCAGGCTACCCAGATGCAGGAGCGAATCCATTCGCAAGATCTGGTCCATAACGACCGAAAAGCTACCATAGATGCGCGCTTGCTCATCGGCATCAGTAATGGCGCCCGGCGCAGGCTGGGTTCCGGCACTCGACTGTCGAGTGGCGCCACCGCGCGTGCGGCTGGTTGAAAATCCGCCCCCGCTATTGTTTCCAAGACTGGCTTTGGCGGTATCAAAGTGGGCTGCGGCAAACTGAAAATCCTGTTCTACGTCCCTGAAAAAGAGTGCCAGTGCGTAGTGCACCTGCCCCTTTACCGACGATTCTTGGCCGTCCTCGTCGTGCAGCAGAAAATAGTATCGGTCCAGCGCAGCATCGTAGTCACCCATGGCCTGGTACGTGTGCCCGCGCATGTAGCTGAGTTGTGCACGATAGTCATAGTTCTTGTCATCCCGCTCCATTATTCGAAGACGCGCGAGGGCAAGTTCGGCATCTCCGTGTTGGGTCAGCACGCGTATCGCGCCGTGTTGCGCGGCATACGAGAGCTCGTACCAAGGCTTGTACCGCAGCACTTCGTCGTATGCTTGCACAGCATCGTCGTACCGCTCAAGGACTTCATATACCTGCCCCAGCAATAGCTGCGCGCGCGACGCCAAGTCGCTGTCCCGCACATCTGGAATGCCGGTCTCCAATTCCAGCGCAGCTTCTTCCCAGTCCTCCCGTGTGACATGCAACTCCGCCAGAGCAAGCCGGTACTGCGGCTCCCACCTGCGAGGCAGATCTTCACTGCTCAGCGTAGCTTGCAAGTGGTCGTAAGCATTGTCGTAAGCGCCGCTGGCGATATAGGTGCGCGCCAGCCAGAAGCGCGCCTCATACTCCAAGGGAGAATCCAATGCCAGAATATCGTTGAAATACTGCTCCGCGCCGACAAAGTTTACCGTAAAAAAGTAGGACTTCCCGATAAGCATGGTGGCGTCATCAACCCACTTTGAGCTGGGATGGTCACGCAGGACATCCGCGCTCTTAAGGATCGTATCCTCACAGGGCTTGCGCTGTGTGACCCCGCCTTCGTTGCGCCCAAAGAGTGAGACAAACACATCTTGGTCGACTGGGACATCTTCTACGCTGAGGTCGAATCCGGCCACACATTCCTCCAGCGCTTTTTCAGCGTTGTAAAAGGTGTTGTAATACGCAGAAAAGTTGTCAAAACGCTGATTGACAAACGTGAGCCGGCTGCACCCGCCCGCAAAGGTCAGGGCCAACGCCAGCACGCAGAGTATTCGAGGCATTAGATGAGCTATTCGACTCGACTGACGTGCACCATATTCGTATGCGCCTTCTGCGCCCGAGGCATGCTGGCGGCAATCACGATGATGTCTCCTTCACGTACAAGGCCGTGACGCATCATCGTCTTATGCACCATACGCACACCGCCGTCGGTGTCTTGCTGAAAAGGTATTGCGAAACACTTTGTTCCCCAGAGTATGCCGAGTTGCCCGATGACGCTTGGCTGATCCGTAAACGCATACAACGGCATGCGTGGACGGTGACGCGCTATCGCGCGCGCAGTGGTCCCTGAACCTGTCAAGCACGCAATGGCAACCGCCCCTACATGGGATGCTAGGTCGCAGGCCGCGAAGCTCACAGACTCGGTTATGTCGCTGGTTTCGTGAAGGGCATCCGGTAGGCCTCGTTTGGCAGTCGGCATCTCGTACCAGTGGCGTTCGGTCGCCTTTATGATTTGCGACATGGCACTGACCACTTCTGCCGGATGCCGCCCCACAGCCGTTTCGCCAGACAGCATGACGCAGTCCGTTCCGTCCAGCACGGCATTGGCGACATCGCTCGCCTCCGCACGCGTGGGGACGCGGCTGTCGATCATGCTCTCAAGCATTTGGGTTGCAGTGATGACCGGCTTTCCTGCTACCAGGCACTTGTGGATGATCGCCTTTTGCGCCGTGGGCACCTGGCTCATAGGCATTTCGATGCCCAAGTCCCCGCGCGCCACCATTATGCCGTCAGAAACGGCCAGTATCTGGTCAATGCAATCCACTGCCTCCGGCTTCTCGATCTTAGAAATGATGCTGGCACGATGACCGGCCCGGCGCAAGTGCTTACGCAGGTGTACTACATCCATTTCGGTGCGCACGAAGGAGAGCGCAATGAGGTTCACGCCGAGTTCGATGCCTACGGCCAGGTCGTTGATATCCTTTGCGGTAAGAGCGGGTCCGGTGGTACGGACGCGCGGCAGGTTGACCCCTTTGCGCGAACTGAGAGTCCCACCGACTGCTACGCGTGCATACACGTCTCGGCCTTTGATGCGTTCTACCGTAAGCTCAAGTCGGCCATCATCTATCAGTACACATCCGCCGGGCGTAACGTCTTTGTCCAGCGCATCATAGCTGATGAAGATGTGGTCCGCGGTACCTTCCGCTCCTCGGGCTGCGGACAGGATGACCTCCTTCCCCTTTTCGAGCGTTACCGCGCCATCCTTTACTGCGCCCACGCGAATCCTGGGCCCTTGCAAGTCCTGGAGGATCGCCACTTGCCGGCCTTGCTTTTCGGCCTCCTCACGGACAAGCCTTACCGCACGGCGATGGTCATCATGCGTGCCGTGTGAGAAATTCAGGCGCACCACATCGGTTCCCGCCTTGATGAGCGCTGCAATGGTCCCGCGCTCCGTCGACGCTGGCCCTAGCGTAGATATGATTTTTGTATGTCGCCTCATTGTTTCCCTAGTATTATATACCCCGGGAACTGCAAAGTGCTTAATTTAGGACAGCCAAACTCGCGAGCTATGACCAGAATCCTTCCAGTATTTCCGCTCATGTTGCTTTTGCCACTGTTGGCTATGGCGCAGGAGCGTGCGATTGACTTCCCCGATGTAGCGCCCTACCAGACGCTGGTAGCCGACCTTCACATGCACACGGTGTTTTCCGATGGCTCGGTATGGCCCAACATTCGTGTTGACGAGGCATATCGTGACGGACTTGACGCAATCGCCGTTACCGAGCATCTGGAGTACCTGCCGCACCGGCATGACATTCCACTCCCGGATCGCAATCGCTCACATGAGGTTGCGCAGGCGTCCAACGGACGACGCCCTCTGCTGGTTATCAACGGCTCAGAAGTTACGCGGCGGATGCCGCTTGGCCACGTCAACGCGATCTTTGTAAAGGACGCAAACGCGCTGGTACAGCCCGACTCGGTGGCAGCGCTGCAGGAGGCCAATCGCCAGGGCGCGTTCGTGTTCTGGAATCACCCGAACTGGGTATCGCAAAACCGGACCGGCCTCGCGACGCTGAACCCCGTACACGAAGCACTCATTGCGGATCGCCTAATGCACGGAATAGAGGTTGCGAACGAAGGCACCTATTCCGACGAAGCCCTCAACATCGCGCTGGAGAACGACCTTGCCATCCTTGCGACCTCGGACGTCCATGGCCTGGTGGACTGGACGTTTGACGTGCCGGGCGGAGGGCATCGCCCTGCGACGCTGGTTTTTGCGACGGATCGCTCGGAAGAGGCATTGAAAGAGGCTCTCATGGCGCGTCGCACAGTAGCCTATTTCAAACATTCACTCATTGGCCGCGAAGCCGTCTTGATGCCGCTTTTGGAGGCATCGCTGCAGGTCAGTGAGGCTCGGTATGGCACGGGCACCACAGTGCTGTCGGTAACGCTCGCAAACGCGACATCCACCCCCTTTTCACTCCGCAACACGTCGAGCTATACGCTGCACGAGCACACGGACGTGATCTTAGTACCCGCGCGCGGAGCCATCACCATCAAAGTCAAGACCAAAGAGCGACTGGAAGACATCCGGCTCGCGTTTGAGGTCCTGAATGCGCTTACCGCACCGGGCGAGCATCCGCAGCTCACTTTAGAGGTTTCACTTCCGTAAGCGTTAGCGTGACTTTTGCACAGCTCTACGCGCCTATAGATGCAAATTAACCAATCACCAGAATCTAGCTCGATGAAACGAATAACTTCTGGCGTGTTTGCACTTGTCCTTTTAGCGGGATGCGCGACCACCCAATCTATTCCCGTTGAGACGCGCACACGCACCTATGACGCCAACTATGATCAAGTCTTTGATGCGGTCGTGGCCGCCTTTGCCGTTGATGGCTATGCTGTTACCGACGCAAACCGGGACAGTGGAATCATCAACACTGACGAGCGCGTCCGCCTCGGAATGCGCCTCTTTCAGGGTAACCGCTCAAAGGTTACGGCCCTAGTACAGGATTCGAACGCTGGCACCACCGTAGTACTTAACCTGTCGACCTCTTCGGCCAACGAGGAAGGTGGCGAAGCGGTCTCGCTCATGCCCAAGAGTGCCGCGCGCGAATTCTATCGCGAACTCTTTGGAAAAATCGACGCACAGCTCAATTGATAGATTCCTTGCCAGGGGCCTTCCGCACTTCAGTCTCCCGGCGCCTGTGACGCGTGTTGCGCTCACTTGCCGCTCGGAAAAGACGGTCGCCAGGTTCCTGGTCCTTCTTCTGCGGACACCCTGTCGCGAAGCGTTCAGTAGGCTTGCCATACTTTGAGTTGACCACAGCGCAGTTCTGCGGCTCCGCACAGAATCCTTCATGCCCGCACGACCACGCTACCTATTGAGGGCTTTGGACGTCGGCTACGTCCACGGCCCTGTGATGGCCAGCGTCAGCCCATCTTGCTGCAGGTTTACGAAAAGCGTCGATCCATCGGGCGAAAACACCGCCCCGGCAAGCTCCGAATCACTCAAAACATTGTGGGCGATGCGATACATGGTACCCTCCGGCGTGATGCCTACCAAGTGATCGTCCTCTGCGGAGTCTTCGCATACCACCAGATGTCCCCACGGCGCTACGGTCAAATTGTCTGCATTGTTGAGGAGGCCGGAATCGTCGGCCTCTACAAATAGCGTCAGCGACTCATCGGCTGGCTCGTACAACCAGATCTGGCCACTCTTTGCTTGCCCGCCCGAAGTGCACGCAAAATAGACCTTTCCGTCCGCATACCACATGCCTTCGCCGCGCGCAAAACGCGCTGCGCCTGCTGCAAAGCCCCGCAAGCGCAGGTCGTCTTCCGGCGGATCCGTATCCCGCAGGTCCATCCAACCGGCCTGAACCTTCTGCCCCACGGCAACAGCTTGGTCATCCCAGTTTCGGGTGTCGAGGCTATTGGCGTCTCGCGCCACCAGTGCCTGCAGGCGGCCGCCCTTGGACAGCTGCCCTGGCACCTCGGGAATAAACCGGTAGATCAGACTCTCGTTGTCATCTTCGGTCAGATATACGATCCCGGTAGCAGGATCTACCGCCACTGCTTCATGAACGAAACGGCCCATTGCCGTAAGAGGAACAGGCTCAACAAGTTGCGGCGAGGCGCTGGCCGGTATCTCAAAACAGTAGCCGTGATCCTGGGCGCTGTCGCCTCCGGCCATCTCAAAGGTCTCCTCGCAGGTAATCCATGAATCCCACGGGGTTGGCCCTCCCGCGCAGTTGCGCAGCGAGCCAGCAAGGCTGAGGTGCTGTGACTGCACCGACTGCGTGCGGGTATTGTACACCAATGTGGTGACCCCGGCCAAACAGGGGCGCGCGCCCGTGCCCGCATCGTACAGATACATTGGATCCAAGCGGCTCAGCAAGGCAAAGTCGGAACCAAAAGCGCCGAGGCTTGCCTCGCTGTCTATGTTGACCTCGTGGTTGCGTACCAGAATCGTGAGACCGTTCGGGCCACCAAACGTCGCCATGCCATCCGGCAGCCCAGGCACCAGGAACCCATCCGACATGGTTTGGCCCGCTCGGGAAATTACCTTGTATCTGAAGCCGGCGGGCAGATCCATTATGCCGTTGGGATCGCTCAGAAGCGGGCCGTACCGGGCGGTACGCACAGCGGGTTTCCCGCATCCCACAAGCGAATGAAGTCCGGCAAAGCCCAATCCAAAGGCTGCGGACATCTGCAGAAAGTGTCGTCTGGAATGTGTCATTAAGCGTGGTTTCTGTGCATTTCCAAGATACGGAACGGAAGCCGCGATTGTCGTCCCAGCCGGAAGCGTTTCAGGCATGCTTTATGGCTCAGACCCGGCTGCGTTCCTCGACAAGTAGCCGCCACTCCGCATGCGTAAGAATGCTATTGTGACAGGACGCAAAGCAGGCACCTGTCAACTCCAGGCCACGCAACGTGCTGCAGGCGAATTTCGAGAGGCCTCCTTAGGGCGTGCCCACGATCAAAGACTGCTCAAAGGAGCCTTGTTCACGCGGGATCAAGCCATCCCGAAGCGTAACTGCAGGGTTTTCCATGCATCCTGCAAGATAGATGCAAATAGGCCTGGCCGAAGGATAATGCATACTTCCGCCACAAGGTGTCACACCGAGAACACTATTCCAGACCTGTTCATATCCAACCTTGCCGCCAGTGGTGCAGACCAAGTTTTCGGCCCTCGTGCCAATTCACGTGCCGCCGCTGCGCGCAGACATTGTCGCGCCTGGTCAAATCCCCGCAAGCGCAAGTCGTCCGTGGGTATCGCCTAGCAATTCAGATTCAGTCCGCGCGCAGGCAAGGGTCGCGAGGATAAGGCGGGTCAAATTGCTTCTGCATGAAGCAGGACCTATTGCTAAGGGGCGCGCAGGCCTGCGCAGAATTCCCCAAGGGCTACCAAACGTGGTGGCGGCCAAAGGAGCGTACGCGCCCAGCCATGGACTTGTAGCGGCCTAGGATTCAGCGTATTCGGATACCGACAACTCTTGCGAAATGACTACGGAAGCAGCGCTGTCTCAACCACACGCATGATCCAGAGGCCGGAATTGAGATCTGACGTGAAGATGTTGCCTTTGTGGAGTTGGGCGCTCCATGCCATAGGCCAGCCCGGTACCATGGTACGATCATCCGTGGTGAGAAAATATCCCACCTCGCGGCCCTGCCGATACAAGTCACCACGCAGCTCACCGGAAATGTCCAAGACCCGCAAGCCACCCTGGTAGTACCCGACATACAATCGGTCATTCTCCACCCATACGTTATGTGCCCCTGCGCCGGGCACCTCGTAGAATGCAACTTCCACGGGGTTTTCAATGTCGGTCATGTCGAGTACGTGGATGTAGCCTGTCGCATCAATCGGCTTGTCGGCATCGTAGCCGGGCGGCCAGATTTCGTCTCCGACAAACAGATAGCGACCGTGCCGCCATGCCACGTGCGTGTTGCCCTCTGGATACGACAGGCGGCTGACAAACGCCGGTACGGTGGGCGTTCCTCCGTGAGTGCCGGCGCCGACATCGAGTGTGACCGCACCATCATCCCAGTACGAGAGATACGCATAGCCGTCCTGGACAATGACATCATGCAGCGTCTTGGACCGTTTGTCCAAGCCCCAGCGCCCGACCTCTGCCGGATTCTCGGGGTCCGATATGTCTATGATATGCATCTCGTTGGTGCCGTTGTGGCAGGCATAGACCAGATCCCCCTCAATCCAAACGTTGTGAACGCCGCCGGTAACGGTGTCCGTGTACTCGGACAGGATGGAAGGATGCGCCGGCGTATTGAGATCCAGTATCACAATGCCATTGCGTCGGTTGGAAGCTCCCTCGCGCGTGATAATCGCCAGCCGGTTGCCCGCGTGAATCTTGACATCGTTAATGCGACGAGCATCCAGCTGAATAGAGTCCGTAAGGATCGGGTTTGCGGGATCGGTCACATCCCATACCTTCATCCAGTCGTGCATGAACGTGCCGATGTAGGCATAGTCTCTCCCGTCCGCACCTTCGAAGACCCATGCGTCTCCCGAGTGGTGCGTGTCAATAGCTCCGCGACCGACCTGCTCTAGCCGAACGTTATACCGTCGTGCATCAACACCGACAGTCACAGACTGGGCGTATTCCTCCCCCATAGTCGCGGTAACGGTGTGAACCCCTTCTGCCTGCGCTACGAATACGCCGTCCATTCCATCGGGCTCAATCGTTGCGCCGGTTCCAGAGACGCCCCACTGTGCATGGATGCCTTCCACCGGAGCACCATTGCCATCGAAGGCAAGCACGCGAAAGCGTACCACGTCACCTCGCCGAATGCTGACACGGTTCTGCGCAATCTGGAAACGCTCAACCGGATTTGCTACGACGCTTGCGGCGACCTGCACGTCCTTGCCATCCGCACTTATGGTGATCGTGGCCTCGCCTACCGATCGGCCGGAGACTACGCCCCCGGCATCTACCCTTGCTACCCTGCGCCTGTTGGAGCTGTAGGTAAGGTTTGCATCATCAACGACATCACCCAATGCTGTTCTTGCCACCACACGCAGCGGCGCCGTCAAACCTGCGAAGACCGTTACCGATGGAGTAGCTGAGCGGAGCTCATGCACTGGAAGCTGCAGTACTTCCAACGACGCAAAAGCAGGTTTCCCATCTACCACGACCGCAATCTGCGCTATTCCCGGCGCATGCGCAGTCACCAGTCCCTCAGCATCTACGCTTGCGATTTCCGGCTCCTGCACAAACCAACGGACTGAAGCATCCTGCATCTCCTTGCCGTCTTCATCGTAGGCGCGCACGGTGAATTGCTGCGTATGGCCTACGGCAATTGCTGCGCTAGGGGGATTTACCACCACGGTGTCCGGCGGCATGGCCTGCAGGGACACAACAAACAACAAGAGCGCCAGATTCATGGGACCAGTTAGGCTGTTATTGATGCCAACTGTATACCTGAGGTACCACGTGCAGGATCCGAGCTACTGCAGCGTATCTTCGGGCCGCCGAGCATGAATCAACTACGCTACATCATTCGCACCGAGATCCGTGAGCTGGCGCTCCTTGCTGGGCCCATCGCAGCTATGCAGCTGGGCCAAATCTCGAACGGGTTCGTTGATGTGCTTATGGTGGGACAGCTCGGGCCCGCCAGCCTGGCAGGTGTGGCACTGGGCAATGCTACGTACTTCCTCTTCGTTCTGGTGTGCATCGGGACGCTTATGGCCGTAGGGCCGATGGTTGCCCAGGCCTACGGTGCGGAGGACTACGACCTTATCGGGCGCAGTGCACGACAGGGACTTTGGCTTGGTCTGGCGCTTGCAGGACCTGTCGTATACGTGCTTTGGAACGTCGCCCACCTCTGGCAGCATATGCACCAGGACGCTGCAACGATTGCAATGGCGCAAGCCTATCTGCGAGCCGCGGTCTGGGGGCTGTTGCCGTTTCTGTGGTTCATTGCCTTGCGCAGCTTTATTGAAGCAGTTTCCCGGCCCTGGCCCGTTACGTTTATCATACTGACCGGCGTAGGCCTCAATGCCTTGGCAAACCACGCTCTAATGTTTGGCAGATTCGGGCTTCCGGCTCTCGGTCTTGTAGGCACCGGGTGGGCCACCGCCATCGTGAACTGGTTCATGTTCCTTGCGCTGCTGGCCATGGTTCAGGGTCGTGCAAAATTCCGCGCACTAGCGGCACTCAAGCATCTCCGCTTTCCAGACTTTCCCGTGATTCGAGAGCTGCTGCGAATTGGGCTTCCCATCGGCGCCTCCTACGGCTTGGAGGTCTCGCTGTTTGCTGCGGTCGCGTTTTTTATTGGCACGCTCGGCCCCGTTCCGCTGGCCGCGCACCAGATCGCCATCCAGTGTGCTGCATTCACCTTCATGGTGCCGCTCGGAATCGGCATTGCCACATCGGTCCGAGTGGGCCGGGCGGTAGGACGCCGGGACCCCGTGCGTGCCGCTTGGGCAGGCTACCTGGGTATGAGTATGGCGGCGGCATTCATGCTGAGCACCAGCATTTTGTTCTGGCTGTTTCCTCGCCCCATCGTGGGGCTGTTTCTTAACCTCAACGACCCGGCGAACGAGGCAACGGTTGCGATTGGGGCCTCGCTTCTGGGTCTCGCCGCCCTGTTTCAGATAGTCGACGGGTTCCAAGTGTCAACCGCAGGGGCGCTCCGGGGCCTTAAGGACACCCGTATTCCCATGATCTTCTGCTTTATATCGTACTGGCTATTAGGGATGCCGATTGCAGCAATTCTTGGGTTTTGGTCCGACCTGGGGGCGCAGGGATTCTGGTGGGGTCTGGTGGCAGGGCTCCTTGCCGCCTCGTGTATGCTCGGGCTGCGCTTCCGCCTACTGTCCAGCCGCCTGCGACGCAACGAGTGACGCCTTCGATGTATGCGGGCCAGATATAATCATACTGAGCGCCTTGTCATTATGAAGCCCCGCCAGCGCTCTTCGCACACATCTGAGCCATCATAGTCAGGTTCAGGGCCGCACGCATACTGTCGCCAAACACCGCGTCCTCTTGTATGAGGGACGCCTTGGCGCCAAATGTCAGAATGTGAGGCCAGGAGCCTGGCGCCTTTCGCAGCAGCCCCATGAATTCTAATTCGCCCCGGTGCTGCTTACCTCCTCCAATAGCGAGGAGTCAGCTCGCTGGACATGATGATAGACCACCATGCCATGCAGCGCGTTGGCAATGGCCGGGAGAAGGACCACAAAAAGGGCACAGACACGGTACATACCCAATCGGGTAGGTTAACAAAATCGCCGGGTCGGCGGCGACTACAATCGCTGCTGGTAATAGCCCCTATGTGGATTTGGGTTTCTGGCTCGCCGCTCGTCCGGCAAGCACAATGCCATGACATCGCCCGGGAGGCGGTGTTGAGAATTGCTCCGTCACACGATGGCCACAGAAAGAGTGAACATCTGGCCTGCAAGATTCGGCTGCAGCTATCGTTTACAGCACAATATTCGCTGGCTGCTAGCTCTTGACGACCTATTTCAATTTTCTTGGAATACGAATCAAGGCCGGCAGTGGGCCTCGGAAGATTTCCACTATAGTGTTGTACCTTAGCCGACGGTCGATTTAGACAGCCTCAGCATGCCGCAGGTCTTTCCCAGAAAGGTGAATGCGCTTCCTCTCTTGTCGCTCGTGGGCATGCTAATTGGCGGCGTAGCCGTGTTGGGCTTTGTGTGGTATTACTTCTCGCCGGAATATACCGATGTCGGATACGCACCCGCGCAGCCTGTTCCCTATAGCCACCGGCTTCACGTGGATGAGCTCGGCATCGATTGCCAGTACTGTCACACCTTCGTAAAGGTGGCCGACGTGGCTAACGTGCCGCCTACGGAAACGTGCATGAATTGCCACGCGGTGGTTGAGCCGCAGTCTTTAGCCTTAGCCCCTGTGCGCGAAAGCTGGGCCACTAATGCCTCAATTCCGTGGGTTAAGGTGCACCAGCTTCCTGACTATGCCAAATTCAGCCACGCCGTGCATACCAACAGCGGCGTTGGCTGCGAAACGTGCCATGGACGAATAGACCAAATGGACGTGGTCCGTCAGATCGAGCCCCTGTCCATGGGCTGGTGCCTTGAATGCCATCGTGAGCCGGAACAGTACCTGCGCCCCAATGACGAGGTCACCGCAATGGGATACATCCAGAGCAGTGACTATGTACTGCGCAACCTGGAGCGAATCCGCATCGAAGGCATCCATCCGCCTACCAACTGCAGCGCGTGCCACTACTAGCATGATTGACCTTCCTATCGTCGAGGTACCGGTCGCTGCTACAAAGCTCAAGGCGTGGCGTAGCCTGCCGCACGCAAATCAGGAGAATGGCTTTGCCGAATTGGCTCAGGGAGAGTTCCTGCCTGGTGCAAGCGAGCGCCCCGGTGACGCTTCCCGGCGCAACTTCTTGCAAATCCTGGGCGCTTCGATGGCTTTGGCAGGCCTGGCGGCCTGCCGACGACCCGTCGAACACGTCATGCCATTCGCCAACCGCCCTGAAGAGCTGATCCCCGGGGTTCCGCTTTTCTATGCGACTGCCATGCCACTCAGAGGCAGTGTGCACCCCATCCTGGTAAAGAGTAACGATGGTCGTCCCACCAAGGTCGAGCCTAATCCGAAGCACCCTACCTTAGCCGCAGGTACAACCGTCTTTGCACAGGCTTCCATTTTGAGCCTGTATGACCCAGACCGCTCGCACAACTTGCGGCGTGCCGCCAGCACCGCCAGTTGGGATGACTTTCTGGTGCTCTGCCAGCGAGTGGGGCGCGGAGGTCGGCGCATCGTGGTGCTGAGCGAAGAGACATCCTCCCCCACCACATCGGCCCTTCGGGAACAGCTGCTGCAGTCCTTCAGCAACGCGACTTGGGTAACCTACCGCTCAGAGGGAGATGACAACGAGGCATTAGGTCTGCAAGCCGCCTTTGGCCAGCAGCTGCGTGCACAGTACAACTTCGATCGGGCAGAAGTCATTTTGAGCCTTGATGCGGATTTCTTGGGACCTGTAGCACGAAACGCGGTGCACTCCGCTGCGTCCTTTGCGCGCGGCCGGCGCCTCTCCACTCCGGGTGACGAGATGAGCCGGCTGTACGTTTTCGAAAGCGCGTATTCCACTACTGGTTCGATGGCCGACCACCGCCATCGCATGGCTGCTGCCGATATCGGCACGTTTGCCAACAGCTTGGCCGCTGAACTGGGCGTACTCGCCAGCGAGTTCGCCGTACCAAATGCAACTGCACACATTATAGCAGACGACTTGCGACGCGCGGGCAGCCGCGCAGTTGTGCTGGCGGGCGAGCACCAGCCCCCCGAGGTACATGCGATCTGCGCAGCAATAAACAGTGCCATTGGAGCCATTGGGACCACGGTTACGCTGTTTGATACAGGCGAGGTGGCTGAAGACACAGACCTGATTGCCCTGACGCGCGATATGCAAGCGGGCAACGTAGATGTGCTGCTGATGCTGGGGGTAAACCCGGTATATGATGCTCCGCCTGAATTGAATTTTACTGATGCGCTTTCACATGTCGGAGACTCAATCCATGTCGGACTGCATGTCAATGAAACGGCTCAGGCATCAACGTGGCATGTGCCGCAAGCCCACTACATGGAAGCGTGGGGCGACGGACGCGCCCACGATGGCACGCTGTCGGTTATACAACCCTTGATTGCACCATTGTACGGCGATGCCAAGAGCCCGATCGAAGTGCTGAACGCACTGGTTAATGGCATCGCACGGTCCGGATATGACCTGGTTCGCGAGACCTGGCAGCCGATTCTGGACGCGCCCTTTGAAGCAAAATGGCGCGAAGTGGTCCACGACGGCTTCTTGGCCAATTCGGGCTATGCGACGGTGACGCCTGAGGCTGGGCCAGTGCGGGCTGCCAATTCCGGATTTGGCGGGCTGGATCTGGTCTTCAGGCTGGACCCTACCGTGCTCAACGGCAGCTTTGCGAACAACGCTTGGTGCCAGGAATTACCTGATCCTATTACAAAGATCGTCTGGGACAACGTGGCCGTGATGAGCCCCAAGACGGCCGAAGAGCTGCAGGTCACGGCAAAATACAACAAGGGGCGCTACGACGTGGACCTCGTTACGCTGACCGCTGGCGAGCACAGCGTAGAATTGCCTGTGTGGATCCTTCCCGGACACGCCGATCGCTCAATTTCTGTGACCCTGGGCTATGGGCGGGAAGTGATGACAAATCGCTCCAGACGTAGCACGCCCATCTGGGATACGGGTGATAAGACCGATATCTATGGCCAGGGGGCACTTTGCACGGGCATTGGGCAAAACGTTTCTGTGCTTCGCGGCAGGAATGCAGCCGCGATCCGCAGTGATTTCACCGTCACGCCTGCGGGTCGCAAGTATCGGATAGTAACCACGCAGGACCACGGTGTTCTTGATGTCGACGCGCGGCCACTTGTGCGCATGAGCACGCTTGCAGCGTTCCGCGAGAACCCGGCATTCGCCCTGGAGCAGGAGGCACCAACGCCAGGCAAGGACGAGAAGACCAGGTTCGAAGACTATCCCACGCTGTGGGAAGAGAATCACCCGGCACGAGACCCCGCCACAATGGACAGCGGTTACTTCCGCAACCAATGGGGCATGGTTATAGACCTTAATACATGTACGGGATGTAACGCATGCGTCATTGCCTGTCAGGCCGAGAATAGCGTCCAAGTAGTGGGCAAAACCGAGGTTGGAAATGGACGGGAGCTGCATTGGCTGCGGCTGGATCGCTACTTCATCAGTGATGGCGATGAACCTTTGGCGGAAAACCCCCAGATCGTCATCCAGCCAATGCCGTGCCAGCACTGCGAAAACGCCCCGTGCGAGTCGGTATGCCCCGTTGCTGCGACGGTGCATTCTCCCGACGGCACGAATCAGATGATCTACAACCGGTGTATCGGGACGCGCTACTGCGCCAACAACTGCCCATACAAGGTGCGCCGGTTCAACTACTTCAACTGGTCCAAGCACATCCCGCCGACTGTGCAGATGGCGCAGAATCCGAACGTGTCGGTGCGCTCCCGCGGAGTGATGGAGAAGTGCTCCTTCTGTGTGCAGCGCATTCGCGGCGCGCAGAAGCAGGCTAAGCTCGAAGGACGCTTGCTTGCGCGCGACGAGGTAACAACCGCCTGCCAAGGAGCCTGTTCATCTGGCGCCATCGTGTTCGGCGATCTGAATGACGCGCAAAGCAGCGTTTCTGTGCAGCACAACAACCCGCGCAGTTATACGATGTTGGCCGAGCTTAACGTACGGCCACGAGTCTCGTATCTGGCGCGTGTGCGCAATCCAAACAGCGGACTCGAGCCCGCTTAGTCCATAGGTACGTGGCCGATACCAATACTATTGCTCCGCCTTACCAAGAGGCACCGCTGGTAACCGGCAATCTGGGAATCCACGAAATAACCCAGCTGGTATCCTACCACACCGAAAAGCGCCCGCCAAGCTCGTGGTATCTGGCGTTTGCAGTGTCTTCCACGCTGCTGGCGGTACTGCTCGTCATGATCGCCTACCTGTTCTGGAATGGCATCGGCGTCTGGGGCAACAATAACCCGGTTGGCTGGGGATGGCCGATCGTCAACTTCGTGTTTTGGGTCGGTATCGGGCACGCCGGCACGTTAATTTCGGCGATCCTGTTCCTGTTCCGGCAGCGTTGGCGTACGGCCATCAACCGCAGCGCAGAGGCGATGACGCTATTTGCTGTCATATGCGCCCTACTCTTCCCCACGATCCACGTGGGACGCGTATGGGTGATCTATTGGACGCTGCCCCTTCCAAATCAGATGGAGATGTGGCCGCAGTTCAAAAGCCCGCTTCTTTGGGATGTCTTTGCAGTCAGCGTATACTTCACTGTATCCCTGGTATTCTGGTACGTAGGGCTTATTCCGGACCTCGGCACGCTGCGTGATCGCGCCAGGACGGCGCTCCGCCGCCGAGTCACGGCCTTTTTTGCGCTCGGATGGACCGGCGCCAATCGCCACTGGCGCAACTACGAGAAGACATACCTGCTACTGGCAGCGCTTGCCACTCCGCTGGTACTCAGCGTCCATTCTGTCGTGTCCTTTGATTTTGCGGTGTCCATTGTGCCAGGGTGGCATACCACCATCTTTCCACCCTACTTCGTGGCCGGAGCCATATTCTCCGGCTTCGCGATGGTCATGACACTGATGATCATTGCGCGCAAAGTGTACGGCATTCGAAATATTATCACCATGGACCACCTGGAAAAGATGGCGATCATCATCTTGTTGACGGGGTCAATGGTTGGTTTTGCATATATCACAGAGTTCTTTGTCGCGTGGTACTCTCAGGTCGAATACGAACAGTATGCCTTCCTGAATAGGGCTACAGGCCCGTACGCTTGGGCATACTGGACCATGATGTCCTGCAACCTGCTCTTCCCGCAGTTCTTTTGGATTAAGCGGCTACGCCGCAGCATACCATTTCTGTTCGTGACCTCCATTGTCGTTAACATCGGCATGTGGTTTGAGCGCTTTGTGATCACGGTTGTCAGCCTTCATCGCGACTTCTTGCCGTCGAGTTGGGATTACTTCAACCCGACTATAGTAGATGTCCTGACACTTGTGGGCTCCTTTGGACTGTTCCTTACGCTGTTTCTCCTTTTCCTTCGTTTCCTTCCCATGGTGGCGATGGCGGAGGTGAAGATGGTGTTGCCGGAATCAGATCCGCACCACTACGAAAAACACGACAGCTAGACCCGCGCCTGCCATGCTCAAGCGAATCATCCGGGACATCAAGGCGACAATGGGCATCTATGAGGCCCGGGAGGATCGCCTATATGGTCTGCTCGCAGAATTCGAGCATCCGGGCGCGCTGTTGGAAGCAGCTAGGCAAGTGCATGCGGCTGGCTATAAGCACTTCGACACGCACAGCCCATTCCCTATCCATGGCATGGACAAAGCCATGGGGCTCGGCCAGTCCAAAGTCGGCTACATCACATTCATTGGCGGTGCGACGGGGTTGGCACTTGCTACTTGGCTCCAGTGGTGGACCAGCGCGGTGGACTACCCGATAAACATCAGCGGAAAGCCGTTCTTTGCCATCGAACCGTCGATTCCGATCATGTTCGAGCTGACTGTACTGTTTGCGGCGCTGTTTGCGGTCGGTGGCATGTTGCTTCTTAACGGCCTCCCGAGGCCATATAACCCGCTTTTCTATGCGCGCAGCTTTGCCCGAGTGACGGACAATGCCTACTTCCTCCACATCGCTGCCAGTGATCGGCTATTCGACCTAGAGAGCACGGAAGCGTGCTTGCGCGAAGCCCACGCGCTAAGCGTGGAGGCTATTCATGACCATGGATACTCGCAGCTGCATGCGTAGGTCGCTATACATAGCTGCACTGTGCGGGCTGGTCCTGACAGGCTGCCGCGGCCGCGTAACGGACAAGCCGCCTATCCATGTAAATCCCAATATGGACGCCATGGAGCGGTTTGAGGCGCAGGAGGCGAATGCATTCTTTGAAGATGGTCGCGCCATGCGCCCACCGGTGCCGGGCACCGTTGCACGCGGCATGCTGCGCAGCGACATACGCTTTTTCGCCGGCCGAGATTCCACAGGCGCATTTGTACAGGTCATGCCGGTTCCTCAGACACGCGACCTATACCTGCGCGGCCAGGAGCGCTACGACATTTACTGTGCGGTCTGTCACGGAAAGGCTGGTGACGGCCAAGGCATCGTGATGGCAGGCGGCTACGGCTTCGCACCGATAGGGTACCATGACGACCGCCTTCGCGCCATCGAGGACGGCTACCTGTTTGAGGTCATCTCGCGGGGCATACGCACTATGCCGGCATACGCGCAGCAGATCCCAGTAGCGGATCGCTGGGCTATTGTGGCCTACATGCGGGCCCTGCAAAGGAGCCAGCATGCGAGTGCCGCGGATATCCCGGCGGACATACTATCTGAGCTTAGACTTACTCCCTGACCCTGTGGCTGACACGCTGCGAAGTAGTCCCATTTTGATGAAGTTCATCGACACGGTGGAGCCAACCCGTAGCGGTGTTCTTGCGCAGTACGAGTGGAAGGGCAGTACCCGGACCTATCTGATACCGGCTCTCGTCGGTATTGCCACACTGGCCGTCAGCGTCGTCGTAGGCTTCACGGAGAGTTTTAGGGAGCAGTTCTATTTCTCGTACTTGGTGGGCTGGACTTTCTGCTTGTCATTGGCACTCGGCACCCTCTTTGTGGTACTTGTCAAGCATCTCACCAAGGCGTCGTGGATCGTCGCTGTGCGGCGCATCCCCGAAGCATTGGCCGCGTCCTTCCCGCTACTGGCACTTCTGTCTGTTCCGATCCTGATCGGCCTTTTTGACAGTCACGGCCTTTACCACCACTGGAGCGTGGAAGGCATCGCTGACCCAAACAGCAGTCATTACGACGAAATTCTGGCAGGCAAGGTCGCCTATCTGAACAAGCCGTTTTTTCTGATTCGGCTCGGGTTCTACTTTTTCATATGGACACTGGTGTCTTCCAAGCTTTGGTCCCTGAGCTTGCGCCAGGACCTAAGCGGCGATCCGGCCATCGCACCAAAACAGCGCAAGGTCAGTGCGTGGGGCTTGCCGCTGGTGGCCGTGACTACGGCCTTTGGAAGCTATGACCTGTTGATGTCGCTTGACCCTCACTGGTTTTCGACGATCTTCGGCGTCTACTTCTTTGCGGGTGCATTCATGGCAGCCTTCTGCCTTATTGCGTTGGCTTGCATGTTTTTGCAGCGAAGCGGCATGCTCCGTGGCGTAGTCACGAGAGAGCACTACCACGACCTGGGCAAGCTCATGTTCGCTTTTGTGGTGTTCTGGGCCTATATCGCCTTCAGCCAGTACATGCTGTACTGGTACAGTGGCATCCCGGAAGAGACTGTATGGTTCCGGCACCGATTGGAGCATGGCTGGGAAACGCACAGCGCCGTACTGCTGGTGGCGCACTTCATCCTGCCCTTTGTGATTTTGCTGCCGCGTGGCGTCAAGCGCACGCTGCCGCTTCTCGGCATTATGGCGGTATGGCTGCTAGTGATGCAATGGTTTGACCTCCACTGGCTAGCCATGCCGGTGCTCCACTACGAACACGCTACGTTTCATTGGCTGGACATTAGCTGCTGGATCGGGCTCACTGCACTCTTTGTGAGTGCTTTTCTGTGGCGGCTGAGCCGACATGCCCTGGTCCCGCAGGGTGATCCGCTCTTAGCGAAGTCGCTGCGTTTTAAAAACGCGTAGCGATGAGTACTGATGGAAGTGCACCCCGCTGGGCAAGCCAACCGGCCGCACAGCGAGAAGGCATTGAAGCCGGGCCACTCATCGCATTTCTGATTGGCACACTACTGGTGCTTGGTGGTGGCGTATTCGGCTCCACATTGTGGTTGCAGCGGGAAGCGGACGCCGCCAGAGCAGTAGCGGCGGCAAACGCTCGCTACCCGGAGCTTCAGCAAGCAGAGATGAATGCCCGTAGTAAGCTGGGCCATTACCGGATTATCAGTCAAGCAGACGGGGTATTTCAGATCCCCATCGAGCGCGCCATGGAAGTGTTGGCGCAGGAGTCAGGGACCGATTCTGTTTTAACATCTGAATTGCGCTACTAGATGCGTGTAGGTAGAACTTCATTGCTACTGCTGTTTCTGGCGCCAATGACAGTGTGCGCGCAGAACCAGGCACACGTCGAGCGCGCCTATGAGGGTGTAGGGCTGACACCAAAGCTCGGTGCACGGATTCCAGCTGACCTGGTGTTTATGCGCAGCGACAGCTCGGCGGTAGGACTTGACACGCTACTACAGCGACCTACGCTACTCACCTTTGTGTACCATACTTGCCCGATGCTCTGCAGTGTTCTGCTGGACGGCCTGACGCGCGCGCTGGAGTCGGTGCCATGGACTCCGGGTCAGCAGTACGATCTGGTAACGGTGTCAATCAACCCGAATGAGACTCCTTCAATAGCACATCGCCAGCGCGATCGATACCTTGGTCGCCTCGACCGGCCTGGGGCAGATTGGCATTTTCTCACCGGCGATGAAGCAACGCTTCGCGCGCTGGCTGAATCCGTCGGGTTCGGCTATGCGTGGGTAGAAGAACAGGGCGAATATGCGCACCCGGCAGCGCTCATCTTTCTTTCCGGCGACGGTGTAGTTACGCGATACTTGGCGGACGTGGCGCCCCGGGGACGTGATGTGCGCGCGTCGCTCGTAGAAGCATCAGAAGGGACTATAGGATCGCTATTGGATCGGGCATTTCTCTTCTGCTTTCAGTACGATCCAGCGGCTAATTCTTACGTCTTGGCAGCCACGCGGACCATGCGCATTGGTGGCATATTCGCTGCGCTCCTGCTGGTTGGATTCCTCGCCATCCTGTGGCGGCGCGAATTCACCCGTGCATCCCCGGCAGTGTGATGGAGGAAAAACAAGCCTTTTGGCTTCCAGATGCGGCCTCGACGTACGCCGGGGACGTGGATTCGCTGTTCTACTTCATCCTGGTGACCAGCGTCATTATTTTCGTTGGGGTTGTGGCTGCGATGGTACTCTTTGCATGGCGTTTTAGGCGCCGCAGTGCCACCGATCGGCCGACGCCTGTCAAGGAAAACAAAATCATCGAAACCTCGTGGATCCTTGTACCGGCGATTCTGGTCACCATCGTGTTTGTCTGGGGTTTTCGCGTCTTCATTCAGATGAATGTCGCACCGCCCAATGCGATGGAAATCACGGTGCGCGCGCAGAAGTGGAGCTGGCTCTTCGAGTATCCCAACGGTGCTCGGTCCACTGACCTCCACGTGCCGGTTAGCCGCCCCGTTAAGCTCAAGATGAGCAGTGCAGATGTTCTCCACAGCTTTTTTGTGCCGGCATTTCGCACTAAGCAGGATGTGATTCCGGGCCGGTATACATATGCGTGGTTTGAGGCAACGCACCAGGACACCTTTCCGCTGATGTGTACCGAGTACTGCGGTCAGCAGCACTCCAACATGCTGTCGTCCGTTATAGTACTTAGCCAGGACAGCTTCAACGCTTGGTTGCAGGAAAGCCTTTTGGCTGAGGACGCATCGCCGGCTGAGCGTGGTGAGTTGCTATATATGCAACAGGGCTGCTTCGCCTGTCACTCGCTTGATGGCACGGAAGGGACCGGGCCAACATTGCAGGGACTTGCCGGGTCGGAGCGCGTCTTCACCGACGGTACCAGCGCAATAGCGGATGACAACTATCTGCGCGAAGCGATCACACAGCCAGCCGCGACAATCGTGCAAGACTTCGCGGCACTGATGCCCGCAACCTACGCGTTGCTGGAACCAGAGGAAATAGACGCACTGGTAGCCTTCATCAAAGAGCAGTAAGTCATGAGCGCCTCAGGGCAAAACTATCTTACCGCCAACAGGGGGCTGCGCTCGTGGTTACTCACCACGGACCACAAACGGATTGGCATCCTGTATGCGGTGGCTGTGGCGACATTCTTCCTCCTTGGGGGAATCTTTGCGCTTTTGGTGCGCACGGAACTCGCGGCCCCCGGGGAAACGATCATGGGCCAGGACGCCTACAACCAAGCCTTTACGCTGCATGGCGTGGTGATGGTGTTTCTGGTCATCATCCCAGCCATCCCAGGAATTCTGGGCAACTTCG
Organism: Rhodothermales bacterium; assembly: GCA_965262785.1. GTDB lineage: Bacteria > Bacteroidota > Rhodothermia > Rhodothermales > Bin80. The sequence continues at coordinate 2,315,722 of OZ253559.1, read as the reverse complement.
TCCTGCCAATTCAGATTGGCGCCAAGGATGTCGCGTTTCCTAGGCTGAACCTGTTCAGCTGGTACATCTTCATCTTGGGCGCGCTTCTTGCCCTGAGCGGCTGGCTGGTAATCGGACAGGTGGACACCGGGTGGACCTTCTACACCCCATACTCTGCGGATGGCTCCAACAGCGTACTCTGGCTAACCACTGCAGTCTTTGTCGCAGGCTTCGCCTCGATCTTCACCGGGCTCAACTTCATTGTCACCGTACACAAAATGCGGGCGCCTGGCATGACTTGGAACCGGCTGCCGCTCTTTGTTTGGGCCATCTATGCGACGGCGATCGTCCAGGTTTTGGCTACGCCGGTCATCGGCATCACTATGGTTTTGCTGTTTCTGGAGCGCCTGTTGCAGATCGGAATTTTCGATCCTGCCTTGGGGGGCGATCCGGTCCTGTTCCAGCATTTCTTCTGGTTTTATAGCCACCCCGCGGTATACATCATGATCCTGCCGGCCATGGGGATTATCAGTGACCTGATGGGCACGTTTTCGCGGCAGCAGGTTTCGGGCTACACGTTTATTGCGCTCTCCTCAGTGGCTATCGCCTTTCTGGGGTTTCTGGTATGGGGTCACCACATGTTCGTCGCTGGCCAGTCAGCCATCAGTTCGATCATATTCTCAATGCTGACTTTTCTGATCGGCATACCTACTGGTATCAAGGTCTTCAACTGGGTCGCCACGATGTACAAGGGATCAGTATCACTGAAGACTCCGATGCTGTATGCCCTAATGTTCCTGTTCCTATTCACCATCGGGGGCTTGACAGGCATCATGGTGGGTGTGTTGGCCGTTGACGTGCACCTCCACGACACCTACTTCATCGTGGCGCACTTCCACTATGTCATGATGGGCGGTGCCCTCATAGGCCTGATTGGGGGACTTCACTACTGGTGGCCCAAGATCACGGGCCGTCTCTACAACGAGACGGCGGGACGTATTGCGGCCGCGCTTGTGTTCGTTGGCTTCAACCTGACGTTTTTTACCCAGTTTATCATAGGCAGTCGCGGCATGCCACGTCGCTACCACGATTACTCGGGCCTCTTGGATCAATACCCGGAATTCGCCGCCTACAACTTGGCGTCGACAGCTGGCTCCTATATTCTGGCCGTGGGACTTTTGATGATCTTGGCCTATGCGCTCTATTCGCTCTTCCGTGGCGAGAAGGCGCCGCCGAATCCGTGGGGTGCGGTTACGCTGGAGTGGACCCACACCGGCGCAGTTCCCGACCTGCACAACTTCCATCAGGTGCCACTTGTAACGCGCGGGCCGTACGACTTCCACCTGGCGGATGACGTGTTTGGCAAGCGTGACGAAGCAAGGGATACTTCATAGACCGCACATGGCGGAACCTACCGGTACACTTAAGCACTACTTTGTTTCGTCGACGCAGCAATTCGATGCTGCTAAGATGGGCATGTGGCTGTTCCTCGTCACTGAAATACTGCTGTTCAGCGGCATGTTTGTGGCATATGCAGTCTACCGCACTTGGTACCCGGAGGTGTTTTCTGTCAGCAGTGAGTTGCTGGACTGGCGTCTGGGTGCGATTAACACCTTGGTACTGCTTGCGTCTAGCTTCACAGTGGCTCTTGCCATCCACTTCATCCAGAAGAATGATAAGGAGAAGGTAGTCGTCTTGCTGCTACTGACGTTGCTATGCGCGGCAGCGTTCATGGTAGTTAAGTACTTCGAGTATACGGGAAAGTGGTCGCACGGAGTATTTCCAGGGGCAGGCTTTGCGCCGCATGGCGACTATGCGCAATACAACATCCCGTACGCGCCCCAGTTTTTCAGCATCTACTTCGTGATGACCGGCATTCACGGCGTCCATGTGCTGGTCGGCATGGGCGTATTCGTATGGCTAGTGACGCGCGTCGTCCGCGGCCATTTTTCTGCAGAGTACTATACACCCGTTGAGCTCACCGGATTGTACTGGCACCTGGTGGATATCATCTGGATATTCCTTTTCCCGCTGCTCTACCTGATCTAGCCGTCCATGGCGCACGGTTCGCACCATATAGTTCCGATTAGGACACTGGCCATCGTGTTTGCGGTGCTGGTTGCGCTGACAGTTATCACGGTAGTTACGTCTCAGGTCGACCTTGGCCCATTGAATGTGCCGTTGGCGCTTGCCATCGCGGGTTGCAAAGCCATAGTAGTAGCGGCGGTGTTTATGGCTCTGAAGTATGACAACCCCGTGAACATGGTCGTCGTGTCCCTGGGAGTCATCTTTGCCGTTGTATTTCTGGCCATCACGCTAACAGATACGGCACTGCGTGGTGCATTCGGGATTCAGGAGCGCGGCTATGTGCCGTTCGAGGTGGAGGCCGTCACTCATGAACTCGACGAACCTGCCACCGAGCCCACCGAAGACATCTCCGCACAAGACACCGCTCCCGCTCAGACTGGTGAAGAGATTTATTCGAAGTACTGCATGTCATGCCACACGCTTGACGGCACAATCGGCGCAGGGCCCACATTCCAGGGCATCGGGCAGACGCGAACCCGCGAGCAAATCGTTGTGTCTATCCGTGACCCTGATACCGAGTTGGTCGAAGGCTTTCCAGGCCAAGTCATGGCGACCACTTTGAGTGTATTGGGCTTCAACGATGGCGTTTCCGACGCAGAATTCGCTGCGCTCGTAACGTTTCTAGAAGCGCAGTAGTGAGTTGTAAAGATCCCGCCTGGCTACGCCAGTCGTAGACGGGCAGCAGAATCCGTTCCACGCCACCGCGCCGTTTGACGCGGTGCCTCGCATGGCGATCGCACTGCTACTACTCGGCTGGCGCGTATTGAATAATTCTTGCGTCAGTCCTGCCGGGCTTGCGGATCCGGTAGCCGTGCCCAACCGCTCCAACCGCCGCTGCCCCACACCTGCACTGCGCGGCCCCTTTTCCAGCTGTGTTACAAAGGGAATCCCGTTCCCCTCGCAGCTTCAACCCACACCAAGCGCATCCCTCGATCACTTCGATCTACGAATTCTTCCTTTCCCTGTCCCTCTTGGAGAGGAAGCAATGCCTTGACATGGGCTGGCATTCAGCCTGGATACGATGCAGGCAGAGTGCCACGCGTGGTTGAGCCCCCGACAATAAACCGACAGGGATTGATTGGGGGAGGAGTACCAATGCACCCAATTCCGCTCTACAAAACAATCCCCAATTGAAACGCATTTGCAAGGCTGCTGCACTCTCTTCGGGCATCAGGCAGGCTGAAGAGCTGGCGACTAGCTCCGACGTGCCCGCGGCAGTATTGCCTCCCCTTTTTTCGCTCCTGCAAATTCGCAATGGCACCCAATTTAAGTGGTTTATGCCCTGAAACCGCCCTGCGAAGCGCATTATTCTCTGGACGTCCTAGCGCTACTGCGCCACCTGCAGACCCCAATTCATGCACTCACTCGCATCTTGGTCTGGCTCAGCTTACCTGCTGGCAGGAAGGCGATTTCATGCTGGTGCCGGCCGCTTGCTTCGGCGGCCGTGTTGCCAGTGCACCGCCGGGCCTCCCCTTTTGCGCCAACACTTGGCCAGCCAGTCCATGATCACATCACACTCCGCCTTTCTTGTTGTGCCTCTCAGACGTACAAGACACGCGACTTCAAGCAATTAAATGTTGGGCTCTCAGAACACGCACAGTGTCACATTGCCACCTGAGCCTTCGACCAGAATCCTAAATGTAGACCGTGACCGAACTGAACAGTCTGCATGGCAGTATCCCGGGTAAATTAAGTCCAGGCAGGCACTTGAGTGGAGCCATTCGACCATGAATGCGTGCTATTCGGGTAAGCACTAACTTAAGCATGTGCCCTCCTCCAACTATGGATCCGGCCTGCTACAGGGCGCGCTTTGTCCTCTAAGCATGCCCCCACAATTGCCTTCGTGATGGCCAGCACAATGAAAGTCAGATTTCTCCTATTCACGCTGTGCATAGCAGCGGCCTGTAGTTCAGCCCCAGAGCCAGACGAAATCATCGTCGGCGCTGCCCTACCCCTGAGTGGACCGATGCTAACCGAGGCGCAGCATGCACTCAATGCCATTGCCATAGCAATGGATGAGATCAATGCGTCGGGGCAACTAGGCAATGCGCAGCTTTCTCTTGTAACAGCTGATGACTCCCTTACGGCTTCTGGTGCCGTTTCTGCAGTCCGCTCATTGATTGATGAGCACGGAGTTCGATTTCTATTGGGCCCGGCTACATCATCTGGTACGCAAGCCATCATCCCACTGATTCGTGAGGCAGGCGTCATTGCCATCGGCCCGACATCGACAGCGGCAGGACTGTCTGCGCAGAGTGAATTCCTTTTCCGCGTCGCGCTTGCGGTTGACAAAAGCGTGCCGGCTGGCATTCAGATCTCTCATGAGCGCCTTGGATACACCAAGGTGGCCACAATTGTCAACGAAGCCGATGCGTTCTCGACCAGCAGCAATGAAAAGGTGATGGAAGAGCTTGCCAAGTACCCTGACATCTCTATAGTGAGCGAGCAGACTTACGTAGGCGATCCGCAGGCTGAAGCAGCAGAATATGACTTGTCAGGGCAGCTAACCAACACCCGGGATGCTGCGCCTGACGTGATCATAAGCTCGGGCCTTCCGGAGGACCAGCATGCGGTGCTGGTTCAGGCACGCGCGCTCGGAATCACGAATATACCCTTCATTCTCACTTATGCAACCATTGATGAGATTCAGCGGATCAACGCTGACAGCCCAGGAGCCGCCGAAAACGTTATCGCTACCACCTTGTGGCTCTCCTCGAGTCAGAATGCTCGAAGCCAAGCATTTGTAGCCGCGTACGAGGAGCGGTTTGGCGAAACCCCCGGCGACATTGCGGCCCAGGCTTATGCATCCATGAATATTTTGGGCAATGCGCTTTCCCGGGCAGCAGACCGGTCTGCTGCCTCTGTTAGAAACGCGCTGGCCGCAACAAAAGGTTTGGAGACTGTTTTGGGATCGTTTTCCTTTGATGAGCATGGCGACGCCCTCTATGAGCCGATCGTAGTTTGGGTCAACAACAACGAATTCGTCGAGCTGCTACCCGGGTCCCCCGAGTAGGGTCTGCGGCCAAGTTGCTGCATTCAGCCAGATAAGCAGGCTGCGGCATCGTCAGAATCTATTGGGCCTTCACCGCGAAAATGGTGCACTTGCCTGCGCTCGTTAAGACTGCTGGTCCGCCTTGCACGCACTAATTTCATTGGTATGAGCCAGAAAGCCTGCCTCCCTGTACCGTGCTGCGAAAAGGTCACTCAGACTGAATCAGTGCTGCAACCACTACCCCACCGCGGCTGCACCAAGAATGTCCTGAACTGTCTCACTCTATGTTGGCACACAGGGCAGCCATCCAGACCACAAAGCACCATCTTTTGGTTACGCATGTGCTAGCTCGTGCGCGAATGTGAATTTGTTATAACCCTGAGAGCGGGAATAGGCGGCCTTCCTCGCCTGCTTGTAAGTACGGCACATTTTGCGCGCTTTGGCGTAGCTATATTCTTTCCGCCACCATCGTTCCGTTTGCCGTGATCAATCGAATTCTGGCCTTAAGTTGTTGTGCGATATTAGCAATGGCAGCTTGCGATTCAGCTTCCGACGACAACTTGCTTAACATTGGTTTAGTGCTGCCCCTTTCGGGTACGCTTGAAGATGTCGGAAGCGAAATGATGAAAGGCGTGGAGTTAGCACGGGATGAGATCAACGATTCCGGGCAGCTGGGTGACACCAAGCTTGCCCTCATCACCGAAGACAACAATAGTACGACCGATGGCAGCGCGACTGCGTACAACAAGCTTATCAATGAGGATCTGGTACCGGCAATTGTCGGTCCGTACACGTCCAGCTCCACCAGCCGAGTCCTCTCCGCCGTAGATGGTGCAGGCGTGGTGGCCTTCGGCCCCACGTCGGCTGCGAGCGGCCTCGCTGCCAAGAGCAATTGGCTCTTTCGCTCAACTCTTACCGTAGACCAGCTGGTCCCGAGTGGCATTAGGGTGTCAAAAGATCACTTGAACTATAGACGTGTAGCGACCATTGTCAACGACGCAGACACGTTTTCGGTGAGCAGCCAAAGAAGAATCGCAGAAGTGCTTAGCGCCGACCCGGACATCACAATAGTCTCCGCACAGTCGTATTCACGCCCACCCGGCACAACGATCGAGGACCTTACACCTCAGCTGACGGACATCATGAATGCCAGCCCGGATGCTATCTTTTTCTCCGGTCTCCCGGAGGACAGGTTTGGCGTCATCACACAGGCACATGCCCTGGGTATAACGGATACCCCGTACATCTCCACATTGTTTGCTATTGCTGACGCGAAAAGGATCAACGCGGCTGCAGCAGGTGCAGCTGAAGGAGTAATCACGTTTCACGTTTGGATTGCCAATTCTGACGTCGCCCTGAGCAAGACGTTTGTCTCAAGCTTCACTGCCCGCCATGGTGCTGCGCCCAACGGCTTTGCAGCACGCGGCTACGCGGCCATGCACATCTTGGGCGAAGCGCTTGCTGACGCGGAGGACTACCAGGCAGCTTCTATCCAGAGTGCGCTTTCTGAAACCAGGGGCCTAGCGACTATATTTGGCCCATTCTCTTTTGATGAGAACGGTGACGCGGTCTACGACCCCATTGTGGCCCAGGTGCAGAACAACGAATTTACAATTCTCAACTAGTAGTTCGAACCAGCGCGCGCTCCGTCTCCTCTACCCACTTTCAATGCACGCGGATGCGACGCCAAACTGGCGGATCGCGGGTCGCGGCATCGCTATAGCTTGCGACAGCCTATGCGCCCAGCACTCGCATACTGTCTGTGAAGCGCTGGAGCACCTATTACTGCAAGGGTGCCGCCGATTGTGCGAAGCGAAAGCACAACAGCGAGGCACGCTTCGGCGTATGCTCTTCGTCTCGTCGCCCAACAAAGAATCTACGTCACAACTGCCGGCGCACTTCCAGTGAAATGCGGCTCGGCCAACGAACCTAACGTGCTCAACCTCACGGCAATGCTGCCATAATTGAGATTGGCTTGCAGAATACGACACCGTAATACAGAGCTGCAGGGTGCCAGCTCAGGCCAAGATCAACCAATTCGGAATACTTTCCAAGGGCCTTGCCATTCTTGTATACGACAACCGAAGCGCACCTGAAGAAGGCGTGGCTGCACTTCACCGTGGACGAATGCCGTAGCACGGAACAATCGTCCAGCGCTCTCCCCGCAATTCTAATTGTCGCTGACCTCAAGTCCAAATGTCTCCAAACACTCAGGTCCGGCACATTCTACACACGTTCGCGTTGCTCGAGCTTTTCTCGCAACCATCCCCCCTATACTCCATGAGAAATCGAATTCTGGCTCTAAGCTGCTGTGCTGTACTTGTACTGGCCGCCTGCGACTCTACAAGCGACGACAACGTGCTCAACATTGGTCTTGTGCTGTCCCTTTCGGGTACGGTTGAAGACATAGGCAACGAGGTGATGAAGGGCGTGGAGCTTGCCCGGGATGAGATCAACGACTCCGGACGCTTGGGTGACACAAAATTGGCTTTCATCACGGAAGACGACAAAAGCACTACCGATGGTAGTGTAGCAGCGGTCAACAAGCTAGTCAATGAGGACCGCGTGTCGGTAATTGTTGGTCCTCTCACGTCTATCTCCACCAGCCTGGTCCTTTCCACCGTGGACAATGCCGGAGTGGTGGCCGTTGGTCCCACGTCGGCTTCGAGCGGCCTCGGCGCCAAGAGCAAGTGGCTCTTTCGTTCATCCCTTACCGTAGACCAGGTCGTGCCGACTGGCATCAGGGTGTCTAAAGACCACTTAAACTACAGGCGCGTAGCGACGATCGTTAACGACGTGGACACGTTTTCGGTGAGCAGCCACAAGAAAATCACTGAAGTGCTAAGCGCCGATCCGGACATCACAATAGTCTCCGCACAGACATATTCCCGCCCACCAGGTACGACGATTGGAGACCTTACGACTCAGCTGACGGAGATTCTGAACACCAACCCGGATGCCATCTTCCTCTCGGGCCTGCCGGAGGATAGGTTTGGCGTCATCACACAGGGACACGTCCTGGGAATCACCGATACCCCGTACGTCTCCGCATTCTTCGCAATTTCTGACGTGAAAAGAATCAACGCATCGATAGAGGGCGCCGCTGAAAACCTCGTTTCGTTTCAGCTTTGGCTTGCCAGCTCAAGCGTTCCACTGAGCAAGACCTTCGTCTCAAGCTTCACTGCCCGTCATGGTGCAACACCCGACGACTTTGCAGCGCGCGGCTACGCGGCGATGTTCATCTTGGGCGAAGCGCTCGCAAATGCGGAGAATTTCCAAGCTGGGTCCATCCAGAGTGCGCTTGCGGCCACCAAGGACCTGCCGACTATTTTCGGCCCGTTTACCTTTGATGAGTATGGCGACGCAATCTACGATCCTGTCGTGGCCCAGGTAAAGAACAACGAATTCACAATTCTCAACTAGCAGCTGGGACCTGCGTACGGTTTGCCTTGCCTATCCCGAATCAATTCACGCATATGCGGCTCTGGGCCTGCCGCTCGCGGGTAATAGCCTGGCAGCAGACGCGATCGGTACACATACTACCCCTCCTGAATTGCTGCACCCCCTGCAGAAGCTCATTCGCAATACACGCATTCGGCCAATACGATTGCGACGTGCTACCACCTTGAGCACTTTATCTTTTGGCGCCATGAGAATCTTTATTGCAAGCGCCTTCGTAGCTCTTGCTGTTGCGGCATGCGACTCCGCTGACGTGGACAGCGTGCTTAGTCTCGGAGTCGTGCTTCCACTTTCAGGCACCCTCGCAGAGGCTGGCACCGAGATACAAAGTGGCATGATGCTTGCCCAGGACGAAATCAATGAGTCTGGGTTGCTCGGTGACACAAAGCTGTCTCTTCTTGTTCAGAACAACCGAAGCTCGCCTGATCAAACGGCCGCCGCCTTCGACATGCTGATCAGCAAAGACCGTGTCCCCGCGATTCTGGGACCTTTGACGTCCAGCTCCACCAGCCGCATAGTCTCATTAGTGGATGCTGCTGGCATCGTGGCCGTTAGCCCCACTTCTTCCGCTACTGGGATAGCCGCTAGAAGCGAATGGGTCTTTTGTGCCTCTCTAGCAGTAGATCGGTTGGTGCCGTTTGGGATCGCCGTGACAAAGAGGCACTTGAACTACACCAGAGCGGCAACGATCGTCAACGGCCAGGATACTTTTTCCAAAAGCGGTAATGCAAAGATCACGGAGGTGCTACAGGCGGATGCGGATGTCGCTATCGTACTGGCACAGTCGTATTCCCGTGCTGTCGGCACAAGAATCGGAGACCTCACATCCGAGTTGACGGCAGTCCAAAATGCCGATCCGGACGTGACCTTTCTGTCCGGCCTACCCGAGGACTACATTGGCGTCATCACACAAGCGCACGCCCTTGGCACTATGGACATCCCATTCATTTGCCCGCTACTTGCGTCCACAGATGTTCACAGCATCAACGAGGAGGCCCCAGGCGCGGCCGAAGGCTCTATCACGTTGCAAGCTTGGGTTGCCGCTTCAGAAGTAAGCTTGAGCAAGGCCTTCGTCAACAGCTACACAGCCCGCCGTGGAGGAGCGCCAGGCGACTTTGCCGCAAGTGGTTACGCCACTACCTACATCGCGGCGACCGCAATCGCGAATGCGGCTAACTACCAGGCTGCTTCAATCCGAAGCGAATTGGCAGAAACCTAGGGCTTTGCCACGATCTAAGGAACGTTTTCTTTCAATGGGGACGGTGACGCGTTGTACGATCCCATAGTGGCTCAGGTCAAGAACAATGAATTCGTTAATTTGCAAAAGCAGCCTTTCCGTTCCGCCTCTACACACCCAGGTGATTCTGCACCCGGACCTGGACATCTTGGGTGGCACACCCGGCTAGGGTATGCGCAACCTGACGGTTGCCTTCCCCGTTTGTGTTAATTCAGCCCGATAGTTGTACAGGCTGCGCAAGCCAAACGCAAACCATCAGAGCCCATGTCGAGACTCATTCCTGTAATTCTTGCGGCTTTTGCCCTCACAGCCTGTGATGCTGTTGAGGAATCCAATCCACCAATAAAGGTCGGCGTCCTGCTGTCCCTGTCGGGTCCGCTAAGCTCAAATGGCGACGCGCTGCTACGGGGCATGGAACTTGCCAGAGAGGAGGTCAATGCCTCTAAACTTCTTGGGCATGATGCGTCGTTGGAATTTGTGATAAGAGACGATATGGGTATCCCTGGTAATACCATTCGTCAGCTCCAGGAGCTGGCCGAAGACGAGGGCGTACCTGCAATTCTGGGGCCGCATACATCTCTAAGTGCGGCTATTCTCGCAAGAGCGCTGTTCCAGGAGCGCATGGTCGCGCTGAGTCCCACGTCGGATGCACCTGGCCGCGGCATACCGAGGCCATTCCTCTTTCGGTCCTCCCTTACGGTGGAGCGGCTGGTGCCCAGCGGGATTGAGGCTACCAAACAGAGTCTGGGCTACTCGCGAGTCGCAGTGGTCCATAACCGCGCCGAGTTTACTATGTTCAGCAGCATCTCCGCTATCCTCAGTTCTGCACTTGGACGATATCCAGACGTTAGAATCGTAGCTGAAGTCGTCTACCTACGGGACCTTAGATCAGACAGCGTCCCTGTCCCTGACCTCTCCGCCGAGATGGCCACCCTGAAGGCCGCCAATCCCGAGGCCATCTTTGTATTAGGCAACGCTATTGACCGCACGGGCGTACTGCCTCAAATGCATGCCGCCGGCATCACGCAAACACCCGCTATTGTTCCGCTGCTCTCCAGTGACGACGTGAAGCAGGTCAATCAGCAGGCGACCGGCGCAGCGGAAGGAGCCGTGACCCTGCAGGCTTGGCTGGCCGCTTCCGAGCATCCGCGCAGTCTCGCGTTCTTGAAGAGCTACCGTGAGCGGTACGGCGAGGAACCCGGCGACTATGCAGCGCGCGGCTACGCAGCCGCCCATATCCTGGCAAACGCCTTAGCCAACGCTGAAAGCTTCGAGTCGGATGCAATTCGTGAAGCGCTGGCAGAGACACGAAACCTAGACACGATCTTTGGGCCTTTTTCTTTTGGTTTGCTTGGGGAGGCCGTACACGAATCGGTGGTTGGGCAAGTACAGGGCAGCGAGTTCGTGATCCTCAAGTAAGGGCCACAACCCACGCGAAGTAGCCGGACAGGTACGCTCTTGCGCGGAATACTTGCCTGGCGAGCATCACCGCTCGACCCTTATGGAGTGCGCCGACTGGCCCATTCATGGCACCTGTGCAGTGCCGGAACTTCCAGACCGCTTCGCAGGATTGAGCCGCCATTTCTTGGCACTAGCCTCGATTTCCAAGAGTCAGAATTAAAGTGAGTCCTCGCCCGTCGATACAAGCCCTTTGTGCGCCCTGACACGGGCTTTTTGGTTCTCTGGCTCAATATCTATTGATCAGGCGGCATACGTCCAAACGCTATTAGCTAGTATATACCACTCTATTATATTGACGAAGGCATCAAGGGCCTGCGTGTATTCGAACGCCTTCCGGACGGTATTTGGCGGATATTAAGATATCTTTGGAGGCATTGTGATCTTTTTTGGCCACTAATGGCCGCAGTGGCTTGCATCTGTGTTGCTACTGTACTACATTGGTATATACTACTTACCTATACTGTGTCGTATGTCCTCCCTTGCCCATCTCTTCCTACAACCCTCCAACCCCAACCACCGCCGGTATGAGGCCCTGCGTGCCATGCACGTCGAGGGCCTCTCCGCAGAAGAGGCGGCGCGACGCTTCGATTATCACAAAGGCAGCGTCCGGAACCTTGCAGCCCAGTTCCGCAAGAAGCCCGCGATCGACTTCTTCCGTACCAGTAAGCCCGGCCGCAAGCCGCAGCCTGCAGCGCCCCTGCATATCCGGCGCACTGAGCGCATTCTCGCACTGCGCAAGCAGGAGAACCTCTCCGCCAGTGAGATTCAGCAGCGGCTGGCTCAAGAGAACATCCCGGCCGGCATCTCCACCATTGCCCGCACCATCAAGCAAGCTGGGCTGCCCCGGCTCTGGCGCCGTACGCGAGAGATGCGTGAAGAGCACCATGCTCGGCGGGCACCCGCGGCCGATGTCCGCAGGCTGGACCTGACCCCCCGCCGCTTCCGTACCCGCTTCGGAGGCCTGTTTCTGTTCGCCTTTGACCTGGCACGCCTGCCGATAGACCCCCTGCTGGAAGCTGGCGGCATGCCCGGCAGTCAGCGGCTGCCCGCCGGCTGCGCCTTCCGCGCCCTACTGGCCTTGAAGCTCTGGGGCATAGGCCGGCCCCATCACGTGATGCCGGACATCCTGGATGAGGGACCCGCCCTGTTTGCCGGGCTCAATGTCATGCCTAAACGGTCCACGCTCTCTGAATACAGCTGCCGGGTGGATCCCCGGCGGCTGCCACCTTTGATGGACCAGTGGCATCACGGCATCATGGCATTGGACGCACGACTGGGCCGTGGCACCTCTTTCGACCTGGACTTCCACACCATTCCCTATCACGGCGACCGGGCCCTGGTCGAGAAGCACTACGTCTCCAAGCGCAGCCGGCGCCAGCGGGGCATCCTGGCCTTCGTGGCCCGCGATGCCGCCGGCCGCACCTTCGCCTATGCCCACGCCCAGGTCTGCAAGGAAGGGCAGAATGACGAGATCCTGCGCTTTGTCGATGGCTGGCAGAAGCGGACGGGCCGGCGGCCGGCCGAGCTGGTCTTCGACAGTCGCCTGACCACCTACGCCAATCTGGCCAAGCTCCATCAGTGGGACATCCGCTTCCTTACCCTGCGCAGGCGGACGGCAAAGCTGCTGGAGACCCTGATGGCCCTGCCCGCGGAGTCCTGGCGCACCACTCGGCTCTCCAACGTAGGACGGGCCTATCGCACACCGCGCGTGTTTGAAGAAATGATTCAGCTGAAGGGCTACCCCGAAAAGCTCCGGCAAATCGCCATCACGCACCTGGGGCATGAAAAGCCGACGCTGCTGATAACCAATGACATGAAAACCTCGGCGGCGAAGCTCATTGACCGCTATGCCCGACGCATGATCATTGAAAACAACCTTGCCGATGCCATCGACTTCTTCCATATGGACGCACTCTCCGCGGCGGTGCCCATGAAGATCGACGTCGACCTGCAGCTGACCCTCATGGCCAGCACGCTCTATCGCATGCTGGCCCACCGCGTAGGCGGGCTCTATGCCAAAAGCAAGGCACGCACGCTCTTCCGCGAATTCGTCGCTGCCTCCGCCACCGTCACGCTGAGCGAAGAGCAGGTCACCGTACGGCTGGGAAGGCGCGCCCATAACGGAGCACTGCTCAAAGCCGGCTACCTGGACATGACCGAGCCCATCCCGTGGCTCCAGAATCGACGGCTGCGCATCGACTTCGTCTGACGGGAAGCAATCGCGTCGTTAATGCGAATTATTGCTCTTGGAAATCCAGGCTAGGGTACCGGTGACGGGGTGCAAACCTGTCGCACCATACTCGTTAGAACCGTTGTTCGGCGAACCTAGAAATCGTAGCGCGCCACCGCGGCGTCGAACGCATCCTGTGACTCGTGAACAATCACTGTACCCCGCATGCTGTAGTGGCCCCCGCCGCAGAGCTGGGCACAGCTGATTTCCATGTCGGGCGCCGCTGAAACCTCTGTGAAGCCAGCTTCGAAGAGCCTGTCCAGGACGCGCGTCGACAACCGACTACCCTGCTCAACCAAGACCGTCCCGTCACTGGCCGCGTAGTCGTCCATTGCGATCCACCGGTACGGCGGGTACTGCCGCCTGCGCTGTTGATCCGCGGAGATTGGCATAGTCTTGGTCATCGCCGCATGGAATTCCCTGGTAGACATCTCCGGCACGAACCAAACCGGTATTGTGAGGCCTGGGATTGCATCTTGCTTCACTCGCATGTTAGGCAGCCCGAAGCTGTGAATGACATCACGAGAGGTGAGTTGGATGATGACGGGCCTGCCCTTTAGTAGGTGCAACTCATCAGGAACAATGATATCATCGTCGCCCCTGGGATCTTCCGAGTCTACCTCTAACGGCTTCTCGAGCGTGGTACGTCCAAACTCGCCGTCCGCACCCGGATACACGATGTTCCACGCAAACTGCTCGGCCACCACGTTGATGACGGTAGACTCTCTCTCAGCCGGAAAGTCATTCTTGATCTCGCTCCAGATCGGAAACGCAAATCCCACCAAGAGCACTCCCTCCGCAACCACCACTGCACCCTCGATCCAGGAAGACCACTTGCTCCTGATGCCGTGGTAGTTAGCTACTCGCTGACGTTTCTCACTGTAACGCCACAGCGTGTACAAAAAGAAGGGTGCCCAAAAGAGGAAAAGTGCTAACATCAGCCAGTGCACCCAGCTCATCATCGCGTCAATGGGCGCACCGTGTCCCGATGCGTCCAGCGGCATGCCCATCAGCTTGCTTAAGTCAAACATGGCGCAAAATTTCTAAACCGTGGTCCGAGGCGCAAGGTCGCCCTGCGAGGTTACCTCCAAGTCTCCTGAAGACAGCTGTTGACTCCTGCGAGCCGTGTTAATGAAGAACATGCCGATTCCCACCCCTACAAAGCTCACTATTGAAAGGAGCGCTGCCATTGAAAACATCAGCGCTCTGATCGTGGGGCCGTTGGCCCCGCCGATGCCCAAACAGTGCTCGCACGCCCACGCGTCCAGCGGAAGCAGCAGCGCAAGCAAAAGAAGTACAGACACTCTGCAAAGCGTATTCATGTCACCTAGTAGATGCCCGCGGATTTGAGTTTTCGGATAAACCTGACGCCGTAGTATATGAGGCCCACTCCAGCGACAAATGCCACCAGACCACTTATCGCCATCACCCAACTGCTATCGACCAAGCCGCGGAAGATTGCCCACACGCCGAAGAAAAACGCAACCAGCGTGGAAACCGCAATAAAAACGATATGGAAGGTCTTAAGCGACACTGAGCAGCAGCGCTACCTCCGCCTGGTCCAGCAGCGAAGAGATGAAAAGGGCGAACATCCCAATAAGAAAGGCGGCGGCCGTGGCAAGTACCCACATGATGACCTGGCGCTCACTGATCAGGTGCATGAAGTACAAAGCCACCAGCGAGCCCTTGATCACCGCGATGACAAGGGCCACGGCGAGGGCCGGCCCAAACGGAATGTCCAACAGCGAAACGGCCACGGTCACCAGCGTCAGAACTAACAGCGCCCCGAACACCATCAGGTATACCCTGACGTGCCGCTTGACTTCCTCTACAGTCATTTCTTCGGCCATATCACACGAGGTAAATCATTGGAAACAGGAAGATCCAGACCAGATCCACAAAATGCCAGTACAAGCCGGCGACTTCGATCCGGTTAGTAAAGTGTGCCTTGTCACGTGCGTTGCCCTTCAGCCACATCTTCGTGCCCGGGCCCCAGAAGTACGCGTTAACGATGATGCCCCCGGTCACGTGAATGGCATGCAGCCCCGTGAGCACAAAGTAGATTGCCAGAAAGATGTTGGTCTCCGGCCCGACACCGTGATCGAATTTCGAGCCATACTCAAAGGCCTTGACAACCAGGAATCCAAACGCCAATAGTATGGTCAGCCCCATATTCAGCTTGAATCCCTTGAAGTTGTTCATCTTCAGCGAAGCCCACGACAGCACCATGGTTACGCTGGATGCGATCAGAATCACGGTGTTCAGCGTGGCCAGTGGCACGCTAAGGATCTGATCGGCGCGCGTAGCCATCTCGTGCGTATCGAACGTCTCCATGCCAGGCCACGCGTCCGCTCCCATCCGAAGAAAAATGTACGCGGCGAATAGCCCTCCAAACAACATGACCTCTGAAGCCAAAAAGAGCCAGATGCCAAGCTTCGCGTTATTGACGCCGGTATCGCGTCGTGGCGTTACCTCGTAAGGAATAAGCAATTCCATAGCGCTACGCTTCTACCTCCTCCTGGGATTCTGCAGGCATTGCCGGAGGTGCATAGTCCTGAGGCAAGAACGGCAATTCGCTGCCTGGTACACTGTATTCGTAAGGGCCGCGATACACACGCGGGACTGTCTCAAAGTTTCCATGAGCCACGGGTGGGGTGGGGGTAGCCGACCAGTCGAGTGTGGTAGCATCCCAATAGTTGGACTTCGCCACCTTCCTGCCTCCCTTCAGGCTCATAAAAAAGTTGACGATGAACGGGATCTGGAATGCAAACAACGCAGCGGCCGAAATGGACATGAAGACGTTGTAGTGCAGCACAGGCTCGGAGAAGCTGTAGGCCAGCCCGCCATCAAACAGGCGCCGCGATACACCTGCCATCCCCTGGATAAGCATCGGAAAAAAGATGCCGTTCATTGCGATGATCGTACCCCAGAAATGCACCTTACCCAGCGTGTCATTCAAGGTGCGCCCCGTAATTTTCGGGAACCAGTAGTAGATTCCGGCGAAGAGCGCCAGGATGGTGCCGGGCGCTACGACGTAGTGGAAGTGGCCAATTACATAGTAGGTGTCATGCAGCGGAATATCGGTTGGCGCAAGGCCAAGCGGCAGGCCGGTTAGCCCGCCAATGCCAAACATGGGCAAGAAGCCCAGTGCAAACAGCATGGGCGTCGAATACCGAATCGAACCGCCGCGCAGCGTGATAATCAGCGCAGAGAGGATTATTACCGACGGGATCGATATGATCATCGTCGTCACCTGAAAAAAGGCGCTGATGGCCGTGCCCATGCCCGTAATGAACATGTGGTGTGCCCACACGATGAATGACATGAAGCCCAAAAAAATCAGGGAGTATACCATCAGCCGGTAACCCCAAAGCGGCTTCCGCGTGTTGTTGGCTATAACCTCGGCTACGATCCCCATCGCCGGCAGTACCAGCACGTACACTTCCGGGTGGGCCAGAAACCAGAAAAGATGCTGCCAGAGTAGCGGACTGCCTCCCCCGGATACCTCTAAGGGTCCATCTGCGGTCACGAGTCCGCTGGGTAAGAAAAAGCTGGTGTCCAAGAGCCTGTCGGCGAGCTGAAGAAACCCTGCGGCCTCCAGCGGCGGGAATGCCAACAGAAGGAGAAACGCGGTGATGAACTGCGCCCACACGAAGAACGGCATCCGAAAGAAGGTCATCCCTTCCGTACGTAGCTGGATGATAGTCGTGAGGAAGTTTATCGCGCCCAGTAATGACGAAGTAATGAGCAGCACCATGCCCCAAAGCCACATGGTCTGCCCCATAGTTTCAATGTCGGCCAGCGGCGGATAGGACGTCCATCCCGCCTTCGCAGCACCCTGCGGCACGAAAAAGCTTGCAAGCATAACGACACCACCCCAGAAAAAGAAGTGGTAACTCGCCATGTTTAGGCGCGGGAAAGCCATATCGACCGCCCCGATCTGAAGAGGAACTACGTAGTTGCCAAAGGCGCCTACTGCCAGCGGCACAATGCCCAAGAACACCATTATGGTGCCGTGCATGGCACCAAACTGGTTATACATCTCCGGGGTGAGTGCACCAAGCAGCGGAATCTCTATGCCCGGTGAGGCGAGCTGCCACCGCATCAGCAGCATGAGGATGAAGCCGAGCAACAGGAAAATCAGCGCAGTGATCCCGTACTGGATACCAATGACCTTGTGGTCAGTCGAAAACCAGTACTTGCGCCAAAATCCTACGTGGTGGCCTGCATGCGACTCGTGTGTTTCTGCGTGATGGTCTTCCATCGCAATGACTTTTCTGAATCAAAAAAAGCGCCCGGTGACGGGCGCTTTCTATCTTAGCTCGTGGCCGAATAGCTGACGTCGGCCTGCTTTGATTCTCCGTCCCCAACGGTCACCTGCATCTCCTGTCCGCCGAATTGCTCGTGCCAGGTCATGACGGTGTACGTCCCAGCCGGCAGTCCGCTGATCGAAAACGAGCCATCAGCACCGCTCGTCGCATAGTAGGGATGGTCCAGCACGCCGATGTACGCCTGCATCCAAGCATGCACGTCGCACTTCACAGATACCATAACCTCGGGTACCAGGAATGTCTTCTCCAAATAGTCACCCTCGTTGGGAGTGGACTCGTTAAAGGAGCGGTTCTTTTCCGGGACCGGGTGCACGTTGTGCTGGAACGGATCGCTGTTTTCAATGCGGAGGGTCTGCCCAGCCTGCATGCCCATCACGCGCGGTGCGTACATGCAGCCTACCTGGTCAAGTGTTACCGCCCCCGCTGGCTCGGCGTAAGAGTATCCGTCGGGCAGGCCTACCGATACGTACACGAACACATTCTGTAAGGCACCCTCATTCACAATGGCATCCTCGGACAGAGGATTCGAGTCGTGTTGGTCCATACATTCAGGCTTCATCCGCACAGGCGTACGTGCGGGCGCCTCGCCGTCAAAGGAGACCAAGCCAGTGATTGAGGCGGTCCCCATAGGTGTGCTCTCGGTATCCGCAACAGCATCAGCCGGAGCTTCGGAATCCGCATCCGTGCTGCCACCGCCTCCACAGGCGGTTGCGAAGAGAACTACAACAAGTGCCAGCGCTAAAGATCGCATAGGTATTGAGTTTGTTAGTTGAATTTGTCCCTGCAGTATTCCACGGCGCAAAGATACGCCGTAGATTATTCTGATTTGCGGCAAAATAGTCAAGTGTTCTGTGAACCCTTCGCGCAATCTTTATAATCGGGCATCGCCATGACCTGGGTATGGAAGCTCTACGAGAAATACATCCATAAAAAGTTAGCTAATGACGGCAACACCTCTCCTTCGGAAGAGGAGGTGGAAGCCGCTTTTCTGCGGTCCATGAGCCAGTCTTCGGTCACGATCCTGGTACAGGTCCCGATTCCGAACTCCGTGCGCTTCAAGGGCTTGGAACGTGGCAGCGTGCTGGAGATGGCCGATCTCCTAAATGACCCGATGCACTACCTGCGGAAGCACTACGGGGGTGGCAAGTTCAAGCTCAACTTCCACGAGGGGTGGCACTTCGTATCTACAAAAAACTTCAAGCCCGATGGCCCGCCTCTCTGGCAGGACATGCCCGAAATCAGCTTCTAGCGTGGAGCCCCTATCCCATGACGCACGCCTTGCCCACCATCGCTACCGCAAACTGGCACGACCGCATCGTGGTCTTTCTGGCTTTCCTGACCTCGCCCGAATGCCTTGCTGCCTGCAAGCGCCACGCGCGACCGGAGGAGCTGGCTGCCGCACTCACACGCGTGTGGTTCGATGACATCTATATCCCAGGGGAGGCCTACGCTGACAGCCTTAAAGGCGAGCACTTTGACGAAAAGATAGCGGAATTCGAGGCTTGCTTCACCAAGGCGGAGCTGGAGAGTCTGGCACGCTTCCACGGCTTCTTTGAGCTCCGGCTGGATTTTGTTACCAACTCCATTTTCGGGCGCGGATTCTTCCCGGAAAACGACTCGTGGCAAAGCATTCTGAAGCACGCATCGTATGTGCTCGCTGAGCTCGACCCGAACCCGGACCAGATACGCGCAGCCGTCGCTTCTCTGGCAAAAAAGCCTCCGCGCCTGCTACTTAGCAGCCTGCGAGGAGAAAACGCACCGCAAATAGCCGAATCGTGACTCGCAGGGTAGCCAGCACAACCGGGCCTCTACGGCGCACCTTCAGGCGCACAATCTTGCGGACTAAACCCCGAGCTGTCCCTTCATGGCATCCATCACGTCCGCATCCACCTTCGAATGGCCATGCTTCCTGGCATAGTCTTCCACATTTCGGCACACCATGGGCCTGACGAAGTCCGGGATGCGGGCAACGCGGGCGGTGGCTTCTGTCGTCCACTCCAAGGCCTCACTGGCAAAGGCTTCCGTCACAACGCCCGTGAATGGGCACTTGGAGCCGGGACTCGCTGGAGTTGGCGACGGCACTGCTTCGCGCCTTCCCTGCAGGTTTGACCGGAGCATCTCCATAGGAGCGGCTTCATGCGTCCTGCCGCCAATCTTGACGCCCAATGAACGCACCATCTGCGTCTCCATCCTATTGGTCAGCATCGCCATGCTGTGGCCACAGGCAGGGCAACCATAGACAATCGACATCGTCTCTTCAAAAGGCCCGCGCGCTTCGCGCAGGGCCATGGGCTCATCACAAGGAACGCAAAGGAATTTCATGGCTCAGGCCTCAAGGTAATGCTGAACACGCGTGGCAATCTCCGATATGGCGCTGCCGGCAGGTGAGTTAGTGTTACTGGCTAAAAAGGGTTCGCCACGGTCAGCAGCAAGCGCCAACCGTGGATCAAAGGGCACACGCCCAAGAAGCGGCACGCCATGTGCTGCCGCGAGCGCTTCCGCTCCCTGGTTGGAAGTGTCAAGCCGCTCCTCCTGCCCGCATGTGCTGCAGACAAACACGGACATATTCTCTACCAGTCCAATAACCGGCACGCCAGCTACGTCGGTGGCCATCGTTATAGACCGTGCCACCACCATCTGTGACACGGCCGTTGGACCGGTCACCACGATAGCCCCGGACAGGCTTGGTATCAGGCCCGCCAGGTCCGGCAGCTTGCCCGTGCCTGGCGGAAGGTCTACGAGCAGCACGTCTAGTGTGTCCCACGCAGTGTCAGCAATGAGTTCACGCAGTGCACCCATCTCCAGCATCTGCCGCCAAGCAAATGCATGGTCCTGAGTAGGCGCGTCCCAAACTACGGCTGTCGCATCCAATGGCAAGAAAAGATCCATGGACATGACCTTGATGCCTGCTGCATTGACGGCAGGCTGCATTCCCTCTGCACCCGGCAGGGGCGTCTGGTGCCGCACGCCCGTCATGTGCGCCACCGAAGGTCCATTGATGTCAGCATCAACGATGCCAACACGGTACCCTTGCAAAGTCAGCGCTTCAGCCAGGACGGTGGTCATCGTGCTCTTGCCCACGCCCCCCTTGCCGCTCATAATGGCTACAACATGGCCAACCTTCGTCAGCCGGTTCTGCAGACGCGACATCTGTTCGGTGACTTGGCCCAAGACATCGGAGCCGCCGTCCGTAGCGATGTCGTGATAAGTTTTCAAGCGCTGCTATCGGCCTGTTCCCGGATCATTTCTTCCATAAGCTTGAGGCTCTCTTTAACGCCCTCCTCTACCACCTGCAGCGTGATGAGGCTGGCATG
This sequence comes from Rhodothermales bacterium, assembly GCA_965262785.1. Classification (GTDB taxonomy): domain Bacteria; phylum Bacteroidota; class Rhodothermia; order Rhodothermales; family Bin80. Next base: position 2,294,631 of record OZ253559.1, on the reverse strand, counting down.
CTGGTTCTTGGCCACCGCCTCTATGCGTCCTTTGGTGCGGGTGCGCATAAAGCCCTCCGGCACGCGATCAAGACGCGCAAGTGCATCCCTCGTCCACATGAATTCCCCGTCCTTGAGTAGTGCCTCCGCAGCAGGTCTGGCCTTGGCATCCCGATCTCCCGCTGCGCCCGGCCCCGCCTCCTTCAGCGAGCCACGAGGCGTGAGGTACTGCGTGTCTTTGGCATGGTCCTGGGTTACGCTAAGAACCATGTCCAGCGTAATTGTTGGAATCTGGCGCACTCGAGCGCGCTTTTCGATCTGGGCCTTGGCCCGGCGCATCTGGTATCCGTCCGGGATCTGGCGCAGTTCATCACGCGCCTCCCTCGTCCATTTGAGCTTTACGTCGTCAAAAGTGGCCATCTCCTCCGAATCACCCTCAAGCCGGGCCAACCGCCTGATGGCTTCCTTGTCCAGCTTCTGAAACGCCGCTGCAGAGGATCCGCACACGCCACACTTTACTGGCTCGAAGCCGCGCGCCGTGTACCCGCATTCGGCGCACACGTATACCACGGCGTCGGATGCAACGATTTCCCGTACAGCGGTCTCCTCTGCAAGGATGCCCATCTTGATCATCGACGAACGCGGCAGAATATTGCCCATGGCCTGCTCCACAATCTTTCGCGTAATCACCGAATGCCCACGCTCCATGGCAAAGCGGTGTATCGTCGTACGGGCAATGCCACGCGCAAATTCCGGTGCGGTGTTGAGAAGCCTCGTCGCGGGCTCGGTCCACAGCATCGTCTCCTCGGCGCTGACGTCAACGGGCGGCACAAAGCGCTGGCTTGACAGCAATATGTTGCACTGTGCCTGTCGGAGGAGGTTTTCAGTGTTACTTCCGATATCCATGTCCTCATCGCTGTGCACGCCAATGCGGCCCAGTACCAGGAGCCACGGCTTTTCACGCCGCGCATACTGGATCATCTTTTCAAAGGCCTTACCATCAAGGAGGGTGATCTTGAGGTCCACGCCTTCCGCAGTGGCAATCCGCCGTGCAACCTCCAAATGGGACTGGTATATCTTCGCAAGCCCTGTGTCGATCACCTCTTCATGAAGCTGCTCCTGTTCCTTAAACCGGAAGACCTTGGAGGCCTTTTCGGTCAGCACATTCACGATGCTGTTAAACATCGCATAGTGTAGGTACGGGTCGTAGACGGACACTGCTTCTACCTGACGGCCCGTCATCTGCCCCAGCTTTAAAGCGGTCTTGAGACCGGCAAACGACTCGGGGCTCCCATCGATACCTACCACGATGTTGCCGCCAACTTGAGCACCATCGCCGACACTCAGGTCAGGCGCAACGTCCTTTATCACAAGTGTGTCCGTTCGCACCCGGCGTGTTACGCGCTCGCATACGCTGCCCAGCTGACTGTCTTTTACAGCCCCAAGCCCCAGCGCTCCCATTATCACCAGATCATAGTCACTCTCCTCTATGTCCTTGACAATCACCTTCCAGTTCTTGCCGTCGTACATCTTAGGGTGAAACGGTATGCCCGCCGCCTTGCAGCGCTTGTCCGCTACCACGAGATATGAGTCGGAAATCAACTCCAACCCCATCGTGATCAGTGTGTCATGAATCTTGCGCTGCTTCTCCATAGCATCCTCAACGAGGTACTCCTCAGGCAGCGTAAACTCCATCTGCTTGAACCGGTAGTCATGCATGCGTGCAGCATAGGCGTGGCTGGCGACGATCTCGGCGTCAAATGCCTTCGCCAGCTCGACGGCCATGTCAACGGCACAGACTGAGTGCTCGGAGTTGTCTACGGGGACAAAGATCTTCTTATACATAGTCAGTAGATATAGGGCATCCGGTCACGCACGTACTTCAGGCGATCGATGACGTACATCAGGATCGGGTGCTCCGGCAGCAGTGCAGCATTAAGTAGCGCTGATGTCAGGTGCTCCGCGCAACGTTGCACATCCTGCTCGCCTACGCGTGCTACGCAGTCAATGAACCGACGTATGTCGAATCGCACCTTCACGATGATGTTGCGCTCGCTTGTTAGAGGATTCTCCGCTCTGAGGTGCCGCGAAAGCCGGGTTATCTCAAGCCCCAGGATGGATGGCACCATCTGCTGAAACTGTTTCCACGGAACGTACTGAATCTCGTTTTCGACCATGGTCTCCTACTCCTCAATAGGCACAATGGCCTGCTCGTCACACATTACCAAACACTCCTCAAAGTCGCAGCACGTGTCATCGATCACGTAAATGGGATCGCCCACTGAGATCGCCTCGATTGGGCAGACATCGATGCACTGGTCGCAGGCGGTGCAAGCTTCCGTAATCGTGTAAGGCATGACTCCTAAACAAGGTGCACGGGAGTTGAATCCACTGGACGTGTGAACATCCGCGTCCGCTTCATGCCGCTGAGCGCACCCGTAATCACTGCGGTAGTGATCACATCTGCCCCCGTACTTTGCGCATAGGCTTCAACGCCTTTGCGGGTCTTCTCCCTGATGAACGAGATAGGTATGCGCTCCAGTCTGGCCCGCGCAGCCCGATCCCATGTGATACCACGTAGCTCCAGCGGTACTCCGGTAGGCTGGTAGGTGCAGGCGGGATCCTCGTCCAGGTAGTCCCCCGTTGCTGCAAACGCACGGCAACGACATCCACCACAAAGCCCCTTGAATTCGCATGCTCCGCACCGTCCCTTTAGTTGGCTAAGGTCGCGCAGCTGCTCAAAGACCTCCGACTTCCGCCAGATGTCGGCAAAAGGCTCTTCAAGCACGTTTCCGGCAACCACAGTCATGTACGGGCACGGCGTAACATCGCCCTCGGGTGTGATACGGCAGTATTCGGTGGCGGCCATACAGCCCCCACTCTCCAGGCCACCGCGCCCCCGCTGATACGCGATCTGCTTGAACTGAGGTGCACACTTGCTGCGTACCAGCATCGGACGATACGCATCCTGCAGGTCTACGAGCCGGTTCAGCATGGCATCGGTTGCTGTGGCCGATAGGTCCGTCATGCCCTTTCCGCGCCCCGTCTGGACCAAGAAGTACAGGTTGAAGGCCCAAGCCCCCTTATCCCTGGCAAAGTCAAGCAGCTCAGGAATCTCGTCGTAGTTCTCTTCCATCACCGTAGTCTGCACCAAGACCTCCAAGCCGTGTGTACGACAAATTTCCAGCGCTCGCACGGAGAATTGCCAGGCGTTGCGGCCACCACGAAAGGCATTGTGCCGCGCAGGATCTGCAGAGTCTATGCTGATGCCCACGCCCTTGATGCCGCACTCCACCATCTTCTCGGCCACCTTGTTGGTCACCAGAACCCCATTGGTACCCATCACAACCCAGATGCCCAAGCGGGAGGCCTCCTGCGCAATCTGGAAGATGTCCTTGCGCAGCAGCGGCTCGCCACCGGTTAGGATGAGCATCTCCGTCCCGAGCGCATGCATCTCGCCAAGGAGCGCAAGGCACTCGCCAGTCGTTAGCTCCCTTGCCGCCGCACGGCCTGCTTCCATATAGCAGTGCGGACAGCGCAGGTTGCACTTCTTGGTGAGATTCCAGGAAACAAGAGACGGCCTGTATTCCATTAGGGCTATGCAGCGCGAGCATGATGCCGCCAGCGCACGATGCCAATCAGTGCAAGTTCAAGAAGCAAAACGATGACAGCCCACTTCGCCATCGGCAGGGCGGCAGACTCTGCCTCCATTGGTGCCAGATAGACATAGTACCAGGCCGAAATCCCGCGCCTGTTGCCACGCTCCTGGCTTAGGCCATCCCATACGGAGAACGTCACCGGCGTAAATGCCGCTTCATCGAAGTGCAAGCCGCTACTCGTTTGACGTTTGCCCTTCAAGACCACCTTCCACACGCCGTCCTCGTATGCTGCATACGTCTCCAGTGCCTCACCCGTGTCGGTGATGCTCGCCGAACCATTCCCCATAAGCACTGAGGCTGTATCGGTTGCAAGGTCTGCAAACCAGATGCTCATGGCTCTTTTGGCATCGCCAAGCATGAAGTAGGGCCTTTCCAAGCCGTCCGGTGTCTCCGCGGGCAGCAAGAGCGCTACCGCGTCGGAATACGCCCCCATAGTCGTGTCTGTCGCCATTGGGTCAAATAGCGGTGCCGATAGCCCGGGGTGGTTTGCGCCGTCTTGCTCAGCTGTCATGTCATGCCAGGAAAGCAGGAAGGCTATTTCTTCCTGGTTAAAGACCACCTGTACCTCAATCCCGTTTACGCCCGGATAGAACGAGCGGCCAGGCTCAATCAGTTGTCCCACGATCGGGAGGTACGACTTGGGTGCATCCACAAAGAGGGCCTCCCCCTGCGTGACATCAAGCGCGGCAGCCGTTCCGACCGCGGAGATCATTGTGCTGTAGTTGGGCTCGTCCCGGGACAGTGACCAAACGTAATCTACCAGAGCCCAGCGATCAGCTTCTTCGATGGTCTGCTGATACGATGGCATTGGCGTACCATTGAGCCCCGTGGTGAAGGTTCGGTAGACATCCTCGCGTGTGGCACTGGCACGGAAGGTCCAGCGTTTGGTCATGTCGGCTGGCCGAATGGGGTAGCCCCACTCATCTTCCAGTTCCAGTGCCGAAGGACCATTCCCACGGCCGTTTTCGCCGTGGCAGTCGGCGCACTGGTTTGCCTCAAACACCAGCCGACCCCGCTCCAGGTTATCCTCGTTGTAGGCCGGTGCCTTCGGGATGTTGATCACCTCCGGGTTGCCGTAGGGCCCGTCAAAATCGGCGTTGAAGGTCTTCAAGTAGTAGGCCAACGCCTCAATCTCCGATTCAGACAGGATGCCCTCCCAAGGCGGCATGCTCGTATAGGGCATACCCTCCCGAATGCTCCGTTTGATATCCTCCGTGGTGGGCAGCTCGCCACTACCCGTCGTGCGAAACTTATACTGCCCCGACGCAAAGTCGCGCGGCGTCGGGCGCAGGTACGCTGTAGCAATACTGACTGCATCGCCCTCGGCCCCGTGGCAATGCGCGCACTTTGAATCATACAGTGCCTTCCCGTTTCGCAGCTGGTCTTCCGTACCGAGATCCTGGCCGGAGGCCACATGCCCCAGAGTCAAAGCTGCTATGAATAGGACCAGTTGTCTCATGGATTAGTGTGGCATGCCCTGCGCGCGGGGCTCATAGCCAGTGAATTCATACAGGTAGATGATGACATCCCAGATCTCCTCTTCGGTCAGGAAATCCTCCCAGGCCGGCATGGCGCTGGACCATGGGGTGGATTCCGAAGGCAATCCTCGCGCACCCTTGGCGATACGCCAAAACAGGTAGGACTCCTGAAGCATCGCGATCGTAGTAGGATCATTGAAATTCGCCGGGATCGGGTCGTAGCCGTGAGCGAACATGCCAGCGCCTTGCATGTTGTCGCCGTGACAGTAGAAGCAGTTTTCAAAGTATATGCGGCGACCATTCTCCACATGCCGGGCGAACGCAGCTTCGTCGGAGTGCTCAAGCTCCCGATACGGGTTGTTGGCGGTCGCCAGCTGAATCGTGCGCCCTTTGAAGTTTATGGTCGCCGGGGGAGGCGGGTGGATTGTACGCGAGCTGGAGGGCGGCTGTGGCGGATTCGAGAGGTTTATGTATACCTTCAGCGCAACGAGCGCCGGCAGGGCAGCAACCACCACGAGGAGGGCCACCCTATACCGCTGCTCCACCATGAAGGCGGTGGTCACCTTGATCGCGGAGGCGAGCTCTTCAGAGTCCGCAGAGAGGTAGGCCACCAGTGCAAGCGTGACTATCGCCATGAACAGCACAATGATGGAATTGGGCAATGGCGGGTTGATCCCGAAGGCCAGACCGGCATAGGTCGCAACCCACCAGATCGCCATCCAAGCCAGGCGGTTAAGGCGAACCCATCGCGGCACGAACAACTGAATCGCTACCAGCGCCGCAACAATCAGCAAGAGAGCGAAGATGTTCATAAGCCTCTATAGTTCGGCAAGGTATTCGACGAGCGTAGTGAGCTCCTGGGCCGAGACCTGCTCATGGAAGCCGGTCGCAGTCAACATAATCGACATAGTCCCCGCCGCGAAACCCTCAGTCACGGTTGCGTCAGGGTCAAGAATTGACTCGTAGATTTCGGCTTTGGTGAACCGGTCACCGATTCCCTGCAAGGATGGGCCAGCTCCTACGGTGCCGTCGAGACTATGGCAAGTATTGCAAAGGTAGGCTGCAAAAAGGGTTTCGGCATCTCTGTTTCCGCCTGTGGCGACCGGCACAGCCTCTGCGGCACCCACATTCTGACCCTGCCACTCAAGTTCCGTGGCCATGGTGACGGTTGGTGTGCCGCCGAGTGACTGGAGATACGCAATCACCGTGAGGATCTCGTAGTCAGTCAACGAGACCGGTGGCCGCGCCACAGGCGGCATGCCTCCCACAAAACCGGGTACGACGTACGCATTGGGGTCGTACATAGACTCGGCCAGGTATACAACGTCGCTCTGCCCTTCCACGCGGGTAGCAGCGATAGCCCCAATGTTGCCAAGGTCGGGAAAACGCAGCGCCGAGCCGCTCTCTCCCATGGTGTGACACGTCAGGCACGTGCCCTTGCCAACGACGATCTCTTCGCCGGTTGCGACCATCTCCTCAGTAGTTAGGTTTGCTCTGATGACGATGTCCTCCGGCGGCTCCGTGCGCTTCTGCGGCACCCAGAGGCTCACATACCAATAGAATGCCGATACCAGGATGGTAAAGCCAAATATTGCGAGTGCGTGTTTCACGAGGCGTCTGAAGGTAAGGTGCCAGCGTCCACATCGGGTTCTGGCTTTGCGCGCTTGAGCCGGCGGCGGGCGCTCTTTGCTTGCGCAGTCCAGTTTTTCTTGGAAGAGAGGCCCGAAAGGAAAAATACCACGGCAATAAACAGGAAGAAAATGATCACCGTGATGGAAACTACGAGGCCCGCAAAGCCCAGCGTCGGCGTAAAGGCGTCAACAGACGTGTCACGTATCACGCCGTAGACATGCCAATGCTGTCTCATGCCCGCACGAACGTAGCCCATAAGGCCCATCAGCCAAGCGAAGGTTATCGCCAGAAAGAAAAGCGCATACTGCGCACGAGCTGGGATTTTCCCCCACTCGATGTTACCCTTCTTCGCTGCGCCCTTGAACAGAAAGATGTCAATCACGGTTACCGACACCATGGCAAAGAGCACCGAGTACACCTGCGGCTGGGATAGGCCGATGCGAGTTTGTGCATCTACGAAGTAGCCATAGACGCCCAGAAAGACGACGAAGATCACTACTACGGCAAAGATGCCAAACTGCACCAGGTTGCCCGCCTTGGCCCAACTGACCGTAGCCTCCTTGTTGGATCGACGATAGAGCAGGAAGCTTACGTAGGTGGTTAGGATGAGAAGGTTGACCGCCGTGTTCTTCGCACTCATCACGCCCAGCACATTGAGAATCGGGTGATGAGACCCACCCATGGCGCGCGCCTCCTCTACAGTGGCTACCAGCGAGTGCGGTGTGGCCCAGACGATGAAGCACAGCGTGATGACAGCCAGCAGATACTTGATGAACCTACGATAGCGCTCCGCGCCTGCGATCCGGCCCATGCTGAGCCATAGGTAGTAGTTGGCCGCCAGAAACAGGTTGCCAATCAGAACGGCCTGGACGATGAAGAGCCACGAAAATGTTCCGCCCATGAGCGTGATGCCCAGGCTCTGATCATAGGCATAGATCTCAACGCCGAGCCAGTAACCCGCAAACGGTAGCGGCAGCAGTGCACAGATGGCTATGAAGATGCCGATGTAGCCCATCCAGTCATAGTGGGCCTTCTCTTCCAGCGTTCGCGCACCTAAGAACTTGTACGCTCCGTAGGCCGCCCCAATGGCTCCACCAAAAGCCATGTTGGCGATCAGGCGATGGATGTTGATTGGCATCCATATGTAGTTGTTGATGGCATCCCAAATACTGGTTAGGTTGCCCATATCATCAATACCGCTGGGCGTGTTCATGAATGTGAGCCAGGCATTCGCAATGAACATGATGGCCGTGCCCACGATGTTTAGCATGAGGCCCAGCAATAGATGTACGCGAGGGGAGAATTTGCCCCAGCCGTAGTAGTAGGCATAAAGAAAGACAGCCTCAAAAAAGAACAGCAGGACATAAGGCAAGAACGTCCAGCTGAAAATCTTCACCAGGTACTTTGTCAGCGCCGGGTACAGCACTATCAGACCGAAGGTGAGCAGCGCTCCCAGCGTGGCGGTAAATGAAAACGATACCGACAACAGCTTGGTGAAGTCATAGGCCAGCTGGTCGAATCGCTTGTCACCGGTCTTGTATCCGATGAACTCGATAATCAGCGCAAACATCGGCACCGCGAGCACGAATGCGGCAAACATCAGGTGCAGCTCGGCGATTATCCACATCGCCACGCGGCTACTGATAAACGGCAAGGTCCGGTAGTCAGGATCGGCCTCCTGCGGCGCGGCGAGCGCTGGCTCGCCAGCCAGGGCCATTACCACCACGGCAACCAGCCCGACCAGAAGAGCACGCAGGACCGTGGCGCGCCAAGGGCGTATCATAGGCATCTCGTATGGAAGCGCGAATTCATCATATCGCTATGCAGTCTGAACTAAACTTTACTGAAGGCGACATTGCCGAGTCGCCTCTCCAGTGTCAATTTCCGGGGAAATAATACGCAATTGCCTAGGTAGTATTGCGTGCAGCTACGCAAGAGCCTCAGTGGCGTTCAGGCCCAGCGCCTTCGTCCATGGATTGGAGGGCAAGGGCACCGGCGACCGCCGTTGCCACCTGCAATGTGAGTGATACTGCAGGCCCGACCCGGACGCATTCGCCTGTTCCTTGAATAGCCCTTTGCGACCGGATTGGCCGTGCACCGAGGGCCGACCCGCTCATGCAAGCGCGGGTCCAATGCCATCCCCAAACAAACCCAACGCATCGGGATCGGTCCAGTCTTGCCTTGAGGGACAGCACTCAGATCTGCCCGCCGGTGCTCCTTTGCCACCCGCCATCCTGTTGGCGCCAGGGCCAAAAAAGTCCCGCAACGCTCGGCGGACTGTCTGCCGGCCGGCGCCTACGCAACTCATGCACCACTATTTCGCGCGCGTGAGCAGTACCCTCCGTACTTGCGGCATCAATTGCTGCCCACACTGCCCGCTAACCACGCTCATACAGGTGCTTGAGACCAAACTCACAAACAGTGATGCGGAACAGTACTGGTCCAGGTGCATTTCCCTTGCTACCGACTGCCAAGTATTTCGCAAGTTTTGGGTTCTGTATTCATATTCGTTGCTGCGGTGCTTTTGCCGGTGCTATTAGTTGCCGCGGCCTTGGGCATTCGCAGACTGTATTCCCGCGTGCGTCACAGCCCCAAACCCCGGCGCCGCCCCTCTATGGTAGTGCTTCGGAAGGCACCGGTGGTACTCTTGCATGATGATGCCGTGCAACAGCCGGACTGCTCCTATGAGTGGGAGTGCGGCGCCTCAGCCGGACTACCAATCGTTTGGGAAGAAGATTTGATGCTTCGGCGCAATTGAGGTATCATCACGGTTTATTAGCCCCGCGATCAGATGCTTCAAAAGCTTGCTGCCTGGCTCGACGAGTACCGTGAAGTCGCGTTTGACCTGGTACGGATATACCTGGGTGTAGGCCTCTTCGCCCGTGGTGTGCTCTTTGTGTACGAGCGGGAGCTTTTCATGTCTCTACTTCCCGCAGGCGCACCTGAATGGCTAGTGGATCCGGCGGTCATGACGGCCGTCGCTTTGATTCACATCATTGGCGGCATTGCCATCGCCATAGGATTCTGGACACGGCTAGCGACCTTGCTACAGATTCCGGTGCTGTTTGGCGCCGTTTTTCTGAGCGTGTCCGGAATGTTTTCTGCGGATCAGTCATTCCAGCTGTCTTCGCTGGTACTGTTCCTGCTGGTCTTGGTGTTGATTTGCGGCTCCGGCCGGTGGTCTGTAGACCACTACATTAAGCGCAAGTATCCTTGGCAGCAGTTTTTGGCTCAGCTGTATGCACTACGTGCCCCCGGGTTCGACATGCTACGCATGTATCTCGGCATTGCACTCTTTATCCGCGGCACTCAGTTCATTGCAGATGCGAACAGTTTTTTTGATCTGGTGTCACCTGACTCGGCGGCACGCCTGCAGTCCACGGTGCTGTTGCACTACGTAGCGCTGACGCACATCTTTGGGGGCTTCATGATGACTGCTGGGCTACTGACACGCGTGGCCGCTTTGATTCAGGTACCGGTACTTGTTGGGGCCCTTATAGTTACCGAAGTCCATCTTGCCCTGAATGAGGGCTCGCAAGGCTTTGAGCTGGCCGCGCTAACCCTGTTCTTGCTGATACTCATCTTCCTTTACGGACCCGGCACATGGTCTTCTGACCACTATCTGTTTAGACGCAAAGGACCGGCACCTGTTACCGACCGTACCGCGCGAGCCAAGGCAATTCTTATGGACCTAGTGCCGGAGGAGGGCCCCTTCGCCAACCCCGTAGCGACATTTGCCGTGCCTGAAGCACGATCATCTGCGGACGCTGTCGAGGCGCTGCGGAAAGATCCGACGGTCGTAGCACAGGCACGTTACAGCATATGGGGATGGGCGCTGTTTCTGGCCGATGTCACTCCGCGGCCAAGAGAGATCGTGTTTCGCGACGTGCATTCCGGAAGTGTCTTAAAGCGCAGTAAGGACCCGGACGTTCTGGATCAGTTCAGGTACCGTTAGTAGCGACACAGCATGCCGCATCGACTTACATGAGGATCCCCGAACTGCTGGAGGGCGCAAGTGCGCCGCTCATCTCCTTTGAGATCATCCCGCCACGGCGGGGCAGCTCCGCAGCGCAGCTGATGGCCGTAGTCGAAGAGCTCCTGCCCTTTGAGCCGCCGTTTATCGATGTGACGAGTCATTCTGCAGAGGCGCAATATGAAGAGCTTCCCGACGGCACGTGGCGTAGGCGCGTCAAGCGCAAGCGCCCGGGTACCATCGGAATCTGCGCCGCGATCAAGAGTCGCTTCGGCGTTGAAACCGTTCCGCATGTCTTATGCCATGGTTTTACACGCAGCGAGACTGAAGACGCATTGATAGAACTCAACTATCTCGGCATCAACAACATCATGGCACTGCATGGCGACGACACAGGATTCCAGAAGACCGTTCCGCCCGGCACAGCCGTTAACCGCAGCGCAATCGAGCTGGTACACCAGATCTCATCCATGAACCGTGGACGCTACCTTGAGGATCTCATGGATGCGGTTCCCACCGACTTCTGCATCGGCGTAGCCGGCTATCCTGAAAAGCACTACCGGGCTCCCAACATGACTTGGGACATCCAGTACTTGAAGCGTAAGGTAGACGCGGGCGCGACCTACATCACCACGCAGATGTTCTTTGACACTGCGCATTATATCCGCTTTGTCGAGCGCTGTCGCGAAGCCGGAATTACGGTGCCGATCGTACCAGGCTTGAAAGTCTTCACATCGAAGCGGCAACTTGAGATCCTTCCATGTCGATTTCATATCGAGATTCCCGAGGACTTGGCAGGTGAGGTCGATGAGGCCCGCCCTGAACATATTCGGGAGGTGGGAATCCAGTGGGCGATTCGCCAGTGCGAAGAGCTATTCGACTACGGTGTTCCCTGCATTCATTTCTACATCATGCAGAGTGCCAAGGTTGTGAAGCGCGTCGTGGGACGCCTCCGCAAGATCGCTTAGGTATCGGTTCTCAAGGCTACGCATCGTCTTGCGTCCAGCCTCGTCGGCGTCGTCATATCCCATCAGGTGCAAGAGGCCGTGTAAGACGTAGCGGTGCGCTTCTTCTTCAAATGAGGCCCCGAACTCCGCACAGCGCGCTGCCGCAAAGTCCAGGCTTACGTACACCTCGCCGTCGATTGCCTCGCCCTCTCCCAGTGGAAAGCTCAGCACATCCGTATCATAGTCGCCACCGCGATACCGCTTGTTTAGTGCCCGCACCAAAGCACTGTCCGCCAGGATTATTCCGAGGTAGTCTACTTCGCGCGATTCTTGCGCCAGCGCATGGCGCACTAGCGCAATCAGCGCAGCTTCACCTATGCGGAGCGAGGCATGCTCCTGTGCAATGCAGAGGTTGTCCAAGCCCTACGACAGATCGTTAAAGAGCTCTGCAGTCAACGATAGCGCGACCGCGCTCATGATGAGCTCTGGGGCAAGCTGCGTAAAGTCTGTCGAGAGCAAGCGGTTGTCAAAGTTCGCATACAGCGAACACCCAGCTTCACGCTCCACCACCAGTCCATTTGTGACACCGCCGCTGCGCGCAAAGAAGATGACCTCTCCCAGCTCTTGGCTTTCGATAAAGCCGGTGCAGCCTTGGAGTTGCAGCAACGAATTCGAGGTCATGACCGTTACCAGGTTATCAATTTCCTCGCGCTGCATGGACTCCGGCGTGGTCAGACCGCACGTAATTTCGAGCGTGATAGCGCGGCCGCTCGCCTCGTCCTCCACCCTGTAGCGGGCGCTGGAGCCTTCACGGCGGACTTCCGTGCCCAATACCTCACTGATGCGTTCAAAATCCTCGTTGGTGAACGTGAAGCTCATGCTGTATCAGACTCGTTTGAAAGGCTAAGGATATCTATACAAACATACTCCTATGCCTCGCCGCGTATGTAGCCGGTGCTACCGTTCCACGGAATCCGACCCGAGGGAGGAGTCGGTAGCGACTGTATTCAGGGCCCCCTCGTAGAGGGCACGCACGGAATCAGCAGTAACCACCGTTGGGTCGCCCGTCACGCCATTCAACTTGTTGAGAAACGCCGCGTAGGCTTCGTAGTCACGAGCTCCCACGTACATGCGCTGCACTTCCCTCACCAATTGTAAGAGTTGCCCCTGCTGTGACGAACTCCTGGTAGTTGAAACAAGGTGAAGCAGGTATGGCTCGGAAGCCTGCAAGATCTCTATCGACTTGTCCAGCCTGCCGGCCATCTCATACGCTCGCGCAGGGTACACAAATGACGTGATGTCACCTGGGATCGTTTCGTACGGCACTTTGGCCATGATCGTATCCAGAATCTCCAAGGCCTCTTCCACCTGGCCTGCCTCAACCAATCCAATCGCCGTTTGCGCAAACACGTTGCGGTAGTTGTCCACCATGCCTCGGATGTTTTCATCGTAGTAAACATCCGGGTTGTCCAGGTTGGTAAACTTGAAGCGCTTTAGCACCTTGGGAGAATACACTGGATCGACTCGACCCATTGGTTCATCGTGCTTGACAGGTACGATTCGGTTGGCTTGGCCTTCCAGCTGAAAGTAGTCGTTCAGGTCCAGACGGCCATCCGGAGACACGGTGACCGCAAAATACACCGGGCGTTTCCAGCCCTGGTGCGCATTGGTGTAAAGGATGTCCAGTACCGCCTGATCCGCCGCGTACAGAACCGTTACCGGATTCCCATTCCTGTCTTGGCCCAAGGTTCGCCCCTTCAGCGTCCACTTCATGGGACTCTCCACATGATCCATGTTGACATGACTCGCAAAGACTTCGGAGCTGTTTCTGAGTGCGGTTGTATCCACCGGCAGCGAAACGGTGGCCAGCTCCCACTGCTGGAGTCCAATGTTGTCAATGCGACTGTCGGATAGTGAGATTGGCAGCGGCGCGGATTCGCGGGACCACTGATTCTTGAGCTGCTTGATGTACCACGGCGTGTTCAGTAGCGAAAGGTTGGCAACGCGTACGTCGCGCCTGATGCCTTCAACTTCCTGGGCATACCAGAGCGGAAACGTATCGTTATCGCCATTGGTGAATAGGATCGCATCCTGGTCCAAGCTGTTGAGCATGTTGTAGGCGTATTCCGGTGCGGTGTAACGACCGGAGCGATCATGGTCGTCGTAATTCTGGACCAGCATCAACCCAGGCACGGCCAGAAGCACTACTGCCGCCACGCCCCAGGAAGCGGCCCTGCCCAACGTCTCCCGCGCTACGTCCGCCACCATCTGCATCAATCCCGTGGCTCCAACACCAATCCAGAGACTGAAGGCAAAAAAGCTTGCAACATATGAATAGTCGCGCTCGCGCGGCTGCATCGGCGTCTGATTGAGATAGAGAATGATGCCGATGCCTGTCAAAAGGAACAAGACGAGCACGCTGAAGGCGCGGCGCCAGTCCTTCGTGAAGTGATACATCATCCCGAGGAGCCCCAAGAGCAAGGGGAGCGCAAAGTACTTGTTTCGGCTGGCCCGCTCACTGGGCGTCTGGAAAAAGGTCTCGTACTCCCCGTCCAGGAATGGTATGCCTGTTATCGCACGTGCATCCTGGATGTCGCTTTCTCGGCCGGAAAACTGCCACAGGAAGTACCGCATGTACATGTGCCCGACCTGGTATTTCCAGAAAAACTCGAGATCCGAGCCATACTGGGCATAGGTACGCCAATGCTGAGGCGACGGCGAATAGCGACGCGGAAAGTTCTTTCTCGCGCTAGAAGTCTGGCCCGTGCGATCATCAAACGCGGGTCCGCTCAACAGTGGCGTTTCTCCGTACTGTTCCCGGGCCAAGTACGATACGATCATCTCAGGATTCTCCGGGTCATTCTCGTCTATCGGAGGATTCGAGGCACTGCGAATAAAGATGACAGCGTACGTAGAATAGCCGATCAGCACTACCAAGAGGCAGACACTGGCCAGATTCAGCACAGGCCACTGGCGTCTGTGCGTGAAGTAGACGAGACCCACGACGGCCGCCGCCACGAAAAACATGGCAGTCAGTGGCCTTCCCGTGCTTCCGGCAAATACCGGCAGCTTCTGGATAATGCCGGGATATATGACCACGAAGATCACTGACGCGACCAATAGCGCAGCGAAGATTCCGCCCCAGCGCCTGACGGAACGCCATTCCGGCTTGCCTTCCGTGGTCCAGTCGGCGCGATCGAATTTCACAAAGAACACGATGAGCGCGATAAAGAAGAGCGCTAGCAGGCTGAGCAAGTGTGCGCCAATGGCGAGTCCGAATAGGTATGCCACCAGGACGAGGACCCGATTCTCGTGCAGCCCGAAGGCCCCCCCTCGACGTGACGACTGGCGGGCCATATCGCTCCATCGCATGATCAGCCAGACTATCAATGCAGCGAATAGCATGGACATGGCGTACACTTCTGCCTCAACCGCATTATACCAGAACGAATCGGACACGGCAAAAGAGCACGCACCGATAACACCTCCGACCATCGCTGCGATGCGTTGGCCTTCAGACGGATTCTCGCCGTGGAATTCGCGCACGAGCCGCACAATGATCCAATACGTGAACAGGATCGTGGCCGCACTGCAAAGCACCGAAACCATGTTGACCGCCAGTGGAATAGTCGACTGCGGCACGAACATGGCAAACAGCCGCCCAACCAGCATGTAGAAGGGCGCACCGGGAGGGTGAGACACCTGAAGCCCGCTTGCGATGGCGATGAATTCACCGGCATCCCAGAAGCTGGCCGTCGGCGCCACGGTAAGTGCGTACAACACGAGTGCGAACGCAAAAACACACGCTGCTACTATGCGATCGATACGCGTCCAGTTCATTTCGCACCAGTTATACTTCGAAGGGACCACTTTTTGTAACGATTGCGTACCGTGCATGTTGCCTGCGGCGGACTCAATCGAAACGCGCTATTCGGAGGCAATCCTTACCAGGTGTAGGTCATGAAGCATCTTCATCGGATGGCACTGCGCGGCTTGCCAGGCCCCTTCTTTGGGTGGCTCGGGCTGCTGCTGTTTCTGCTTCTGATGCAGTTTCTGATCAAGTACTTGCCCGATCTCGCAGGTCGTGAACTTCCGCTGGGTCTCATACTGGAGCTGATCGCATACAACGTGGCCTACATGGTAGTGTTGGCTGTGCCGATGTCCGCACTTCTGGCTGCACTTATGGCATTTGGCTCGTTGGCCGAGTCACGTGCCTATGTCGTGGTAAAGACCAGCGGCATTTCCGCCTTCTCCATCATATGGCCCGCGCTAGTAGCTGGCAGCGTGCTGACGCTTGGTATGGCCTACTTCAACAACGTCCTGCTGCCAGAGTCCAACTTTCGTGCCCGGAATATCTGGCAGGACATTCATACCAAGCGGCCTGGTTTTGACTTGCAGCCTGGGGTATTCTATGACGGACTGGACGACTATGCGATCTTGGTCAAATATCGGACTGGCAACGAGCTGCGTGACATCTTGATCTACGACCATTCACGAGGCCGTGGCACCGGAACCACCATTAAGGCACAGACAGGCACGCTTGAATCTCGCGGCACGAACGCCGTGCTCCACCTGCGTAGCGGCGAGGTACACCGATTCCTCCCCAAGTCAGACGCGGACATCCACGAGCGGTACCAGCGTTCGAGCTTTGACCGGCTGCATTTGACGCTAGACCTGTCGGAGTTCGATTTCGAGCGGACCAATCCAGCAGACGGCAGCCGGTCAGATCGCTCCACCCGCACCTCCGTGATGGTTCGTGTGGTGGATTCGCTGAAGGCAAGCATTGAATCTTCGCGCGCTGACATACGGGCCTCCGCGCCACTTGTGGCGAAAACGTTGACAATGGGCAGCAGGACGCCGGACGACCCGATGCGCGTGAACGCGTTTGCCAACGAGGCCGCCCGCATGGCCTCGGACGAGGCGACCAGCCTCATGCGGACCATCGATCGCCAGCAGCGGTGGATGAACCGGTACAGCGTGGAAATCCACAAAAAGTATTCTATCGCAACGGCATGCCTCATCTTCATGCTGTTAGGGGCGCCGCTCGGCCTTAGCATTCGCCGCGGCGGACTTGGAATTTCGGCGCTCGTAGCCCTAGCCGTGTTCCTTTTGTACTGGACGACGCTGGTGCAAGGAGAAAAGCTGGCTGACCGAGGCTTTTTGAGCCCATGGATCAGCATGTGGATTGCCAACGTCATCGTGGGCCTTGTTGCCGTTGGGCTGTTCGTATATGTAGCGTTGGACCTGCGAGCCACCTTGCCTTTGAGCGCAAGGTTCAGGAAGAAACGCGACCAGTAGCTATGCTGTACCTCGTCCCCACTCCCATTGGTAACTTGGAGGATATCACGGTGCGCGCGTTGCGCGTACTGAAGGAGGTGAACCTTATCGCATGCGAGGACACGAGACGCACCGCCATCCTGCTTTCACACTATGGCATCTCCACGCCCACGACCAGCTACCATGACCATAACGAGCGTCGAAAAGCACCGCAGCTTGTGGCTCGGATGAAGGCGGGCGGCAGCGTGGCGCTGGTTAGCGATGCCGGCTCGCCGGGCATTTCCGATCCGGGCTTTTTCCTCGTACGAGCCTGCCACGAAGCGGGCCTTGATGTTGTGCCACTCCCCGGCGCAACCGCGCTGATACCCGCATTGACAGGCAGCGGGCTCCCTTCGGATCGGTTTGCTTTTGAGGGTTTCCTACCACCCAGGAAGGGGCGCCGTACGCGGCTTCAGATGCTTTCGCAGGAACCTCGAACAGTTGTTTTGTATGAGGGACCGCATCGCCTGGTGAGAACGCTGGCAGATCTTGCAGATGCACTCGGGGCAGACCGCCAGGCGGCCGTCGGGCGCGAGCTTACCAAACGTTACGAGGAAATTCGGCGCGGCACACTTGAAGCGCTCCATGCGCACTACAAAGCGCAACCAGGCATAAAAGGAGAGATCGTCATCGTGATAGGTCCAGACCGCTAGAGTGGCATGACCAAGGTCAAGACATTCACCTTTAGCCCATACCAAACCAACAGCTACGTCTGCTATAGTGCAGGGGAAGCCGTTTTGGTGGATGCGAGCGCCTACGATCCGCAGGAGAAAAAGGCAGTGGTGTCGTTTCTACAGCGACAAGGACTGGTGCTGCGGCACCTGCTCCTTACGCACGCGCATATTGACCACATTTTTGGGTGCGCTTACTTCGGAAAACACTACGATATGCAATGGAGCGCGCATGCCGGCAGCACGCCACTCTTGCGATATGCATCTGCGCAGGCTGCCATGTTTGGCACTCCGGTGGACGAGCCGCCGCTTCCAATTCTGCGATTGCACGAGGGTGACGTGGTAACGTTTGGTGGAGCCACCTGGGAAGTGCTGCACACGCCCGGCCACGCGCCCGGATCGGTGTGCTTATATGATCGGCAGGCCGGATTTGTGATGGTTGGAGACGTGCTATTCCAGGATTCCATTGGTCGCTACGACCTTCCAGGAGGCAATCTGCCGCTACTTATGGAGTCTATCCATCAAAAGCTGCTAACTTTGCCGGAGGACACGATCGTCTACGCGGGCCACGGCCCGAGTACTACTATCGGGCGGGAAAAGGCGCATAACCCGTTCCTGCAAGGCTGACCGCGATGGCTCGCAAGTCGCACGAACGACTCAAGGAGTCATATGCAGAGTAAGTCATTCGGCGGCCGGCCTGAGCTGTGGTGCAATTCTAGCCGCCCACGATGCGTTGGCCCTTGAGATTCTTCGAGTTGAACCCCAACGCAGCTACACTATCAATGGGAAGGTCTCCGGAATCGCCCTAGGGGCCGTACCTGAATGCGATCGGGCGCGGTCTGCGGCGATTCTGACGTGTGCTCACCCTTGTTTGAATGCCGCTGTCTCTCCTGCGTTCGGGGGATACCCGGCCGCTCGTTCAGTGCCGGTTTTTTGCGCCCTAAGACATTTCCGATAATAACCCTTATCGGAAACTGGTGTAGAAGGGGCCGGGTCAAGGGGGCGGTGATATGTGCGCGGTAAGTTCACATGATCTTCATGAGCTGGCTATCGGAAAAGGGGCCCTGGCATCTTCGACGGCTTATCAACCTGGTGTCCGCGTGCTGGGTCGGCAATGCCGACCGTAACGCCTGATATTGAATTCGTCGGGAGCTACCATAATCTATTTTCGCGAGCTCGCCACAAGGGCTATCGCAGAGTACCGGCATGGACTCTCCATCCGTGCGCAGGGCCCCTTTTCCCATAGCTGTTCTGTTCTCGGAAGCGTTTCGGGCATGTTTAGGCCGCAAGGGCCACCGGTGTTGGCGGCACCGTCTGCATGGCTTCCCAGAGAAAGCCCACGAGTTCGCGCGCAAGGGCCACGATGGCTTTTGTGGGTGCTTTGCGCTGAATCAGGCTGCGGTATCGTTTGTGCAGTCTCCGCTGGGCCTTCCAGCTGATGGTAATCACTTCCGCAGCGCAGTGGCGCTGCCGCTGGTGCAGCGCGTGGCTACGCCGGGGGTAGTGGGTATATTTCCAGGCCGCAGAGACCAGAGCCTTGCGGGCATGGGAGTTACCGGCCTTGGTGATCGAGCCGTGCCGGGTGCGGTGGCCGGAGGAATGCTCCGAGGGCACCAATCCCAGATATGCCATCAGTGCTTTCGGGTGTGCAAAACGCCGAATGTCACCGATTTCACAAGTCAACTGCATCGCTGTAAACAGCCCGATGCCACGGAAGGCTTGCAATACCTGCACCGTGCGCTGATAGCATGTCTTCTGTGCCTCTTCTTCGATATGTTGCTCTATCTCCCGGATCTGGGCTTCGAGCATCTGGCATTGGTTCAACAAGCTTTGCAGCGTACACGCATCAACGGGGTCAAGCGCGAGGCCTTCCAGCCACCGCCAGAATTTCTGCGTCCAGTTCTTTCCCGCCCGGTACACATACCCGCGACTTTGCAACAAGAGCACGGAGCGCTGCTTGGTGCGGGTCAAGTCTTCGACCAGAATAACCCGGCGGCGCACCAGCGTTCGGGCGGCAAGCAACGCCTTGTCGGGGACGTGAACCGCCGTCAGTAGGCCCGCCGCGTAGTAGCGGGCCAACTTGTCTGCGTCACGACGGTCCGTCTTGACACGATCACCGGCACGCCGTGGAACCGACGAGGGCGCAATGACCGCACAGGAGACTCCGTCGTCAGTGAGCGTTCTATAAAGCGTGTAGCCACACGAGGACGCTTCGTAACAACACCGGGGTTCGCCAAAGGAACCACGAATACGGGCCATAAGCTTACGCAGCTTGGCCCTGTCGTCGCTGGGCAGCTCCACTTCCAGACATACCGTCTTCGAAGCCGGATCGTATACGCACGCCGCGATCGTGTCTCTATGTACGTCGAGCCCGACGAAGACCGACTTCTGGGAAGGGATGGCACTGATGGTGGGGTTCATGGGATTGTAAGGTCTATGGAGAAGGATGAAGTCCAGGCGCCTGCGCCTCACAGGCAAAATAGCCTGTGCCCCCTCTCCGGCCCCTTCTATAATATCTATTTAGCAGCCAGGGCCTAGCAGGAAACAGTCTCCTGCGCATCCCCAACCCAAGTTTAACATTTGAGCCATCAATTCCGGGCAATTGTGGCGGTCGCACAAGGATATTTAGGGACGAACCCCCACTTCGACCACACTGGGACCTGTTGTTGGGCGCATTGTTCACCTTTTGTCCCCACCCAGCCCCCACTTCTGAATATTTTACGACTCGACACGCCAATGTAGGGCCATAATCGTATTCCCGTGGTTGTATACACCGCAACCGGTGGCTATATTGGCGTCAGGGCCATCCCAACCACGCCGCACACTACTGTGTTTATACGCCGCGCTCTCACGCGAACCGGAGCGGACGGTACGCGCTACTACACCTTCCGGCTGTGTCAGGCCAAGCGGGAGGGAGACCGGGTGCGACAACGGACGCTACTGAACCTCGGCGCACATTTCAAGATCGAGAAGAAGCACTGGCGATGTCTGTGCCAGCGTATTGAGACGGTGCTGATGGGGCAGCTCGAGCTATGGCCGGACTTGTCCTCCCACATCGAAGGCGAAGCGCAGCGCATCGCGGCCCTGTTGGCGGCGCGTGGCGCGGAGGTGATCGAGCCTACCGGCCACAACGGGGTCGTAGCAGACTGGCGTGTGGTCAATGCCAACGCCATCAAGACGATCCGACCACGTACGGTGGGCGTGGAGCACGTAGGGCTGTGGGCTATGGAGCAGTTGAAGATACCCGCGCTCTTTGACAGGCTGCAGATGACCCCCTCCATGCGGCGGGCTGCCATTGGCAGCATCATCGGGCGCTTGGCGCAGCCGGGCAGTGAACGGGCCACCAAGCGTTGGCTGGACCACAACAGTGGCTTGGACGAGTTCGTGGGCGGTTCCTATGAAGCGATGGGACCCATGCACCTCTATCGGGCAAGCGACCTGCTCGTGCGGCATCAGCAAGCCATAGAGCAGCACCTCTTTACGCAGGCGCTGGATCTGTTTGCTGCGCGTCCAACGGTCACGCTCTTTGATCTGACCAACACATTTCTGGAGGGTACCGGGGCCAACATAGACAAGGCAAAGCGTGGTCACTCGAAGGAGCGTCGCCGCGATTGCCCCTTATTGACCTTGGCCCTGGTCCTGGACGGGAGCGGCTTCGTACGCAAGAGCAAGGTCTTCGCGGGCAATGTGCGGGAGCACCGCACGCTAGAGGAGATGCTGGAGGTACTGCAGGCGGGTCCGGGGGCGCTCGTGGTGATGGATCGGGGCATAGCGACCGAAGATCGTATACAATGGCTGCAGGCGCAGAAGTACCAGTACATCGTGGTCGCGCGGGAGCGCAGGCGGGTCTTTGATCCTGAGGCAGCACAAACACTTACGACGGCCGGTGGTGAGCGTCTATCCCTATACCGGCAGGTACAGGACGACCAGGTGCGGCTGTATTGCTACTCTGCGTCCCGGGCTGCGAAGGAGCAAGCCATAGTGGCGCGGCAGACCGCCGCGTTTGAGCAGGCCCTGAAGAAACTGTCCGACGGGCTCTCCCGCCCGCGCACGCATAAGCGCCTCGACGTGGTTTTTGAGCGCCTCGGGCGCCTGAAGGAGCGATACGCAGGGATTGGGCAGCATTACGACATCACGGTACAGCCTGACGAAAGCGGCAAGCGCGCGCGCACGGTTGAATGGGAGCAGCGACGGCTACCGGGGTCCATGGCGACGCATCCAGGCGTGTACTGCCTGCGCAGCAATTTGGTGAACTGGACCGACGAAGAGTTGTGGCGCACCTACATCCGGCTCACCGACGTGGAAGCCGTGTTCCGCACCCTGAAGTCGGAACTGGGTCTACGACCCATCTTCCACTCGACGGGTCTGCGCGCCGAAGGGCATCTGTTCATCTCGGTCATCGCGTATCAGCTCGTGCAGGTAATCCGTACTCGCCTGCGTAGCCGAGGGCCCTGCTCCAGTTGGACGACGCTTCGAAGCATCCTCCAGCGACAAACGCGCACTACCAGTGTGTTCCCGTGCCGCGACGGACGTACGCTCCATGTGCGCACAACCACACAGCCCGATTCCGAGCTCCGGTCGATCTATGACGCCTTGGATATAGATTACAAGCCCCTCTCTACGAAGAAAACCGTCGTCTGACCGGCGGTACCAAACGTCCCACTGTAATCCATTGTAGTGCCAGAAGAGGTATTTAAGGGTGACGTATATCCCTGAACATAAACGACTTGCAAAAAGTGCATGTAGAGTCAAGGGGTGGGACGATCCCGTAGGATCCTGTGCGCTATCCGTCGCTTTCGCTCCGGCACTCAGTCAGGCTTCCATAGGACGCCCCACCCCCTGCTCGTCAGTAGGGTCGGGGCCTGGCGCGCCAACCCGTAGGGTCCGGTGGCTTGTCCGTCGCTTTCGCTCCGGGCCTCAGTCCGGCTCCCATGAATCACGTTTCCAGGCCCCGCCTCGTCAAACCACGGCATGCGGTTTTCCCGCACCGGGCTTACCTGCTGATTACACCGCAAAGTTCATGCGCAGTTGGCGTGGGCGCGCTTTCGGCCGGTAGTACTCTATCTGCCACTGAGCATACAACCCCAGTCGCTCGTAGAACATCCGCCTACTCCACCGCTTCCACCCATAACCCTTTCGTCCGCGGGCACGCATCAGATGGCGCCGGATCTTAAGCTCGACCCAGTTACGTACGTAACCGAAGCAACGGCTCGATTGCCCCGTGCGGAAATAATTCACCCATCCCCGCAGTATTGGGTTGATGCGAGCAATTACCCGTTCCACCGGCTGTGATCGGAAACGTCGGAATTCCTCCTTGAGTCGCCGCAAGAGCTTTGTACGAGCCTTCATACGAGGCACGCTCAATACGCCCCAACGGCCCCGCTTCGTCTTGTATCGACGAATGCGGAAACCCAGGAATGTGAAGCTCTCCCGTTGGGTGAGGTCCACTCTCCGCGTCTTCTCCACGTTCAATGAAACGTCAAGCTTGGCCAACTCTTCCAACAGGCGCTTGTACACGCCTCGCTCCAGCCACCGCCACTTGCGGTAGCCGTCCACCACGATCACCAGGTCATCGGCAAAACGGGCGTACTCCATATGGAAATACCCCTTCTCGCGGGTGACTGCCTTCGCACGCTCCAGCATACGATCCACCCCATTGAGGTAGATGTTGCTCAAAAGCGGCGAGATGACGCCCCCTTGAGGTACCCCGCGCTTGCCACCGGACTTGAGTATCCGCTTCAGAAGCCACAGAATGTCACGATCCTTAACACGGAGCGCGACCTGTCGGAGCAGGATGTGATGACGAATCGTATCGAAATACGACGCCAAGTCCACATCAATGACCCGGGTCATTCCTTTGACTACCGCCGAAGTTACTCGGTGTACAGCAGCATGCGGCGCACGCTTTGGCCGATATCCATAGGATCCCTCCTGAAAGTCAGCCTCAAAGATCGGCTCCAGAATCAGCTTCAGCGCCCCCTGCACCACGCGATCCCGTATCGTCGGTATGCCCAGCGTGCGGAATTTACCGCCGCCCTTGGGGATCCGCTTCTTACGCAATGGCGAGGGCCGGTAGCACCGTAGGATCAGATCGCGCTGAATGCACTCCAGAAACCTCTGCAAGCCGGTCGCCTCAATGGCTGCAAACGTCATGCCGTCGATGCCGGGGGCACCGTCGTTGCGTTTCGCCATACGATACGCCTCCTGCAGCGTCTCCAGCTTGCAGACATGCACGTACATGCCCCAAAAACGCCACTCTGGTACTGCCTTGGCTTTGCGGTATATTCTCCTCCTCAGGTCCTGCAGGCTTATAGTTGCCTCTTTCATGTCTTCAGTGCCTCCCTTTATTGTCGGAAAACATACCAGCAGTGAGGCGCCTTCGCTCCACGGGCGTTACCCCGTTTCATCGCTACTACGCACCTCTCCGCCACCCTCTCGCCTTCGGTACATTTCCCGGTGCCACCGGTTATAGCACCTACCTTCCTCCGGCAATTTCTCACCGGGGCGAGGAGGGCTTCTCCAGTTGCTCGGCATGTCCTTGTCATCGTGCCGTCGCTACCACCCCGCCGAAGCGGTACGGTCGTCCCAATCAGATTACGACCGCCCGTGCTGCCTTCGCCCTACGGATGAGGGCTCGGCCTTCGGGATACACTCTCGAGGCCACCTATGCGTTCACTTTCGTTACGGCCCGATGACTCGCGATCTCCCTTACGGAGACCGTGTCGGTAGGCTTCATGAATTAGGTTTCCCGCTTCCATGCTACCCAAGCTACAGAGCTCTGATTTCTACTCTGGCAGGACTGACTCCTGCTGAACATGCCAGCCTTGACTGGACACACATCCGTACGTGAGACTCTCACCTCATACGGCTCTTCTTGGCCTGCCATGCCAATAGGCACAACTACGACCGACCTCGCCCGATCCTCTCGCTTTGCGATTGTCGAGCAGGTGCGACCAGCCAAGTCGGCCCCTTCGCTCCGAGGCCGTTACAGCCCCTTCAACACTACTACGAGCCGATCCGCCAGCGTGGGGCGCATTGGTACTCAACAGCTTGTGGGTATTGCCCACTTGCTGCACTCCCTTTACATCGCCCCGACACCTTCCCACGTTCCGCATTGAAGCCAAGACTACGTTCTTGCCGCCTGGATGCCGGTGGCCGATCAGCCAGTAAAACAGGTTTCCGCCGACCTCGTCCCGGCGCAGGGGAACTTGCTCCGGTTTTGACCACATCATAACCCTTTCGACACGTCAGCAGCGGTTCACTTTCGTTCAACTCCGTAGTCCACACCTGACGAGATCCTACCCTCGCCTTTTCCGGACTCGCTCACTACCGGGCCCTTAAAGCCAAGCAGCAGCCGGTGGTTTGCAGCCTCCCCCTGTAGAGCGGCTGCGGAGGACCTACCTCCATCTCCAATGCAGTTACGCTACACTTCCGTTATGTAAAGAACATTACTTCCGTGCCACTCGTGGCACACTTCCCCTTGAGTGCGACGCTTCGCTCCACTGACTCCGCCACGAGGGCACCCCCGCTTTGTTCGCCGGCTTCATAGCTTGTATCGCCGCATCTGACTTCTCTCCACCGTACGTCCTCCGATCAGCATTTAGCCTACGCTTTGGCGACCTTCCCCAAAGGGATAGGTAGTGGAGAGACCTCCCAGGTCCCGACAGGATATTTGCGTGCGTCCATGGGGTCTCGGACACCGTGGGCCTGTCCGCCCTCTCACCATAGCGAGGACGAACATGTTGCCTTCGACATAGAGGAAAACCTCGGCGACCCAGATAATGTCTCTTTCGGTGCTCAATGTCCCTGGCCACACGTACCGCTACCGACGCTTCGCGCCCACCCTCACGGATGGCCACGCACGGCTCGCGGAGATATGTACCTGGTTTAAGCTTCATAACACGGGACTTTCACCCGCTATATCCTGCCAGTTAGCCTGGCGCACATCACGGTAGCCCCCGGGTTTCCCCGGGGGCCCCGCACAGATCCGGACGTGCGCGTTAACGCATCCGGCTCCTCCCTTGGGTCGCGCCGTCGCGCATGACGTTAGCAGGTCGGCAAATCGACCCGCAGCCGTAACCGATCCGTCCCCTGTGACACGCAGTATCCGACGCTGTGTCCGGTACGTGTGAAACTTCACGATTTCCCCTTGAGTGCGACGCTTCGCTCCACTGACTCCGCCACGAGGGCACCCCCGCTTTGTTCGCCGGCTTCATAGCTTGTATCGCCGCATCTGACTTCTCTCCACCGTACGTCCTCCGATCAGCATTTAGCCTACGCTTTGGCGACCTTCCCCAAAGGGATAGGTAGTGGAGAGACCTCCCAGGTCCCGACAGGATATTTGCGTGCGTCCATGGGGTCTCGGACACCGTGGGCCTGTCCGCCCTCTCACCATAGCGAGGACGAACATGTTGCCTTCGACATAGAGGAAAACCTCGGCGACCCAGATAATGTCTCTTTCGGTGCTCAATGTCCCTGGCCACACGTACCGCTACCGACGCTTCGCGCCCACCCTCACGGATGGCCACGCACGGCTCGCGGAGATATGTACCTGGTTTAAGCTTCATAACACGGGACTTTCACCCGCTATATCCTGCCAGTTAGCCTGGCGCACCCTCTGCTGACTTCTGCGCTGCGATCACATGCCTTACGGCACGTTCAGTCCGGCTTGGCCGGACACAACGCAGATCTCCCAGGGTAAGACCAACCGCCTTCCCCGCACACCCGCCGAATCTACCACCCCGACGCATAGATGACACGGACTTCGCGATAATCCGCTCGCTCGTCCGATCGGGTAGGCCTCGTATTCGGTTCTTGTTCATCAGGTCGCGGGTTTGCTACACGCTTCCTTCAGACCCCGCCTCGCGGCGACGCCCTTGCGCTTCGCTAATCCTTCGCCGTCATCTGGCTGGATAGAGGACTTTCACCTCCAAGCTGTTGGCCATGCCTGGCACACGGATAGGGAGGGGCCTCACGGCCCCCACCCTCCCACACCACCGTGCGTACGGGTCCGTACACGGCGGTTCAATGGACTTGAGCGAACCGGCTTGGGTGCCAAGGCCACCAGGCCGAGCGTGCCGGGAGTTCGGTTTCGGGTTGCGCCGCGCGAACTTCGGTCCCTTCTTCATGGGCACCACCGGATTCACCGGGGCTGTCCCACGTAAAAGGCAGCGTTAGCTGGATATTCTGCCGCATTGGTCGCATGAGCTTCCCGTCCTACTACCCCTGTCCATTGTTCGGGCCTTCGTCAGCTGTGCCGACTACTTTGCATCACGGTAGCCCCCGGGTTTCCCCGGGGGCCCCGCACAGATCCGGACGTGCGCGTTAACGCATCCGGCTCCTCCCTTGGGTCGCGCCGTCGCGCATGACGTTAGCAGGTCGGCAAATCGACCCGCAGCCGTAACCGATCCGTCCCCTGTGACACGCAGTATCCGACGCTGTGTCCGGTACGTGTGAAACTTCACGATTTCCCCTTGAGTGCGACGCTTCGCTCCACTGACTCCGCCACGAGGGCACCCCCGCTTTGTTCGCCGGCTTCATAGCTTGTATCGCCGCATCTGACTTCTCTCCACCGTACGTCCTCCGATCAGCATTTAGCCTACGCTTTGGCGACCTTCCCCAAAGGGATAGGTAGTGGAGAGACCTCCCAGGTCCCGACAGGATATTTGCGTGCGTCCATGGGGTCTCGGACACCGTGGGCCTGTCCGCCCTCTCACCATAGCGAGGACGAACATGTTGCCTTCGACATAGAGGAAAACCTCGGCGACCCAGATAATGTCTCTTTCGGTGCTCAATGTCCCTGGCCACACGTACCGCTACCGACGCTTCGCGCCCACCCTCACGGATGGCCACGCACGGCTCGCGGAGATATGTACCTGGTTTAAGCTTCATAACACGGGACTTTCACCCGCTATATCCTGCCAGTTAGCCTGGCGCACCCTCTGCTGACTTCTGCGTTGCGATCACATGCCTTACGACACGTTCAGTCCGGCTTGGCCGGACACAACGCAGATCTCCCAGGATAAGACCAACCGCCTTCCCCGCACACCTGCCGAATGTACCACCCCGACGCATAGATGACGCGGACTTTGCGATAACCGGCTCGCTCGTCCGATCGGGTAGGCCTCGTATTCGGTTCTTGTTCATCAGGTCGCGGGTTTGCTACACGCTTCCTTCAGACCCCGCCTCGCGGCGACGCCCTTGCGCTTCGCTAATCCTTCGCCGTCATCTGGCTGGATAGAGGACTTTCACCTCCAAGCTGTTGGCCATGCCTGGCACACGGATAGGGAGGGGCCTCACGGCCCCCACCCTCCCACACCACCGTGCGTACGGGTCCGTACACGGCGGTTCAATGGACTTGAGCGAACCGGCTTGGGTGCCAAGGCCACCAGGCCGAGCGTGCCGGGAGTTCGGTTTCGGGTTGCGCCGCGCGAACTTCGGTCCCTTCCTCATGGGCTCCACCGGATTCACCGGGGCTGTCCCACGTGAAAGGCAGCGTTAGCTGGATATTCTGCCGCATTGGTCGCATGAGCTTCCCGTCCTACTACCCCTGTCCATTGTTCGGGCCTTCGTCAGCTGTGCCGACTACTTTGCATCACGGTAGCCCCCGGGTTTCCCCGGGGGCCCCGCACAGATCCGGACGTGCGCGTTAACGCATCCGGCTCCTCCCTTGGGTCGCGCCGTCGCGCATGACGTTAGCAGGTCGGCAAATCGACCCGCAGCCGTAACCGATCCGTCCCCTGTGACACGCAGTATCCGACGCTGTGTCCGGTACGTGTGAAACTTCACGATTTCCCCTTGAGTGCGACGCTTCGCTCCACTGACTCCGCCACGAGGGCACCCCCGCTTTGTTCGCCGGCTTCATAGCTTGTATCGCCGCATCTGACTTCTCTCCACCGTACGTCCTCCGATCAGCATTTAGCCTACGCTTTGGCGACCTTCCCCAAAGGGATAGGTAGTGGAGAGACCTCCCAGGTCCCGACAGGATATTTGCGTGCGTCCATGGGGTCTCGGACACCGTGGGCCTGTCCGCCCTCTCACCATAGCGAGGACGAACATGTTGCCTTCGACATAGAGGAAAACCTCGGCGACCCAGATAATGTCTCTTTCGGTGCTCAATGTCCCTGGCCACACGTACCGCTACCGACGCTTCGCGCCCACCCTCACGGATGGCCACGCACGGCTCGCGGAGATATGTACCTGGTTTAAGCTTCATAACACGGGACTTTCACCCGCTATATCCTGCCAGTTAGCCTGGCGCACCCTCTGCTGACTTCTGCGTTGCGATCACATGCCTTACGACACGTTCAGTCCGGCTTGGCCGGACACAACGCAGATCTCCCAGGATAAGACCAACCGCCTTCCCCGCACACCTGCCGAATGTACCACCCCGACGCATAGATGACGCGGACTTTGCGATAACCGGCTCGCTCGTCCGATCGGGTAGGCCTCGTATTCGGTTCTTGTTCATCAGGTCGCGGGTTTGCTACACGCTTCCTTCAGACCCCGCCTCGCGGCGACGCCCTTGCGCTTCGCTAATCCTTCGCCGTCATCTGGCTGGATAGAGGACTTTCACCTCCAAGCTGTTGGCCATGCCTGGCACACGGATTGGTGCCCTCGGAGCATTCCTCCGGCCACCGCACTCGGCACGGCTCGATCACCAAGGCCGGTAACTCCCATGCCCGCAAGGCTCTGGTCTCTGCGGCCTGGAAATATACCCACTACCCCCGGCGTAGCCAGGCGCTGCACCAGCGTCAACGCCACTGCGCTGCGGAAGTGATTACCATCAGTTGGAGGGCCCAGCGGAGACTACACAAACGATACCGCCGCCTGATTCAGCGCAAAGCACCCACGAAAGCCATCGTGGCCCTTGCGCGCGAACTCGTGGGCTTTCTCTGGGAAGCCATGCAGACGGTGCCACCGACACCGGTGGCCCTTGCGGCCTAAACATGTCCGAAACGCTTCCGAGAAAAGCTATGGGAAAAGGGGCCCTGTGCACGGATGGAGATTCCATGCCGGTACGCTGCGATAGCCCTTGTGGCAAGCTCGCGAAAATAGATTATGGTAGCTCCCGACGAATTCAATATCAGGCGTTACGGTCGGCATTGCCGACCCAGCACGCGGACACCAGGTTGATAAGCCGTCGAAGATGCCAGGGCCCCTTTTCCGATAGCCAGCTCATGAAGATCATGTGAATGTACCGCGCACATATCACCGCCCCCTTGACCCGGCCCCTTCTACACCAGCGTACCCTTCAAGTATGCAGGAAAGACCGTCTACGCGCTGGTACACCAGGACACGGTGGAGATTTACCTCGATCGGCAGGATGATACGTACATAGCGGCGCATCGTCGTGGTCTTTTGCGAGGTCAACACGTGACGAACCAGCATCACATGCCCTCGCACCATCAAGCCTACGCCGCGTGGACGCCAGAGCGCTTTGTGAATTGGGCCGCCGAAGTCGGCACGCACACCCAGGCGTTGATCCAAGCCAATTTCCACCGATTCGATATCCCAGAGCAGTGCTTCGCGCGATGCAGAAGCCTTCTGGGCCTGGCGAAGAAGTATGGTGCGCGCGCCATGGAAGCAGCGGCGAAAGAAGCGCTGGACCAGCAAGTCTTCAGTTACCCCGCGGTCAAGCAGATCGTTGAGAAGATCGCAAGCGCCGCAGGCAGTCAGCGGCCCTGTGTCGTTGAGCACAACAACATTCGCGGTGCCGCCTATTACAGTAATTCATCCCCAAAGGAGGAAGAGGAATGCTCACTCATCCTACCGTAGCTAAACTTGAACACATGCGTCTGTTCGGCATGGCGAATGCCCTGCGTGACCAGTTGGTCACCGCCGACATGGACGAGCTGACCTTTACGGACCGCCTCGCGCTGATGGTCGACAACGAGATGGCTGTGCGCGACTCGCGTCGCCTGGCGCAGCGGCTGGGGCGCGCCAGGTTGAAGCATCAGGCCTCTGTGGCGGATATCGACTACGGGCAGGGCCGCGGACTCGATAAGCATCTCATGCTGCATCTGGCCAGTTGTCAATGGGTACGACGTCACCAGAACATCGTCATCACCGGCGCAACCGGAGTCGGAAAAAGCTACTTGGCCTGCGCGTTTGCACACAAGGCGTGCCTGGAGAACTTTCGGGCACAGTATCACCGACTGCCCCGACTCATGGAGGATTTGCAGATCGCTCACGCCGATGGACGCTATCAGCAACTCTTGAACAAGCTCGCCAAAATGGACGTGCTGGTGTTGGATGATTGGAGTCTCGGGCACCTTTCCGCCGAGCAGCAACGGCATCTGCTGGAGCTCCTCGACGATCGGTATGACACACGATCCACCATTGCGACGAGTCAGTATCCAGTGGAACAATGGCATGAAACCATGGAGAATCCTACCTTGGCCGACGCCGTGCTCGATCGGCTAATCCACAACGCGCACAAAATCGCACTGATCGGAGAATCTATGCGGAAGAAGAAGTCCTTAGGGCCCTCCCATACACTGCAAAACAAGAGATGAAGTTGCTAACTTCGCACCCAACCACTGGTGGCCCACATGCGCCGGATTCGGTGGCCCACATGCTCCGGATTCAGTGGCCCACCTCAGAGCGGATCTGGTGGCCCACATCGTCGGAATATGCACATTTCGGTCATTAGGCGCAGCGCGTCCATTACCATTCCCCCAGCAGCCGTGCGGATTCAGGGCCGACAAAGTGCAATGTGTCGCAAAAACTGGACTCGGCCGCAAAAAGAGTCCCAGCTTCCGCTATCCAGCCAGTAGATCGGGCGGCACGCCGTGAGCTCAACTGCATCTTGATCACCCAAGGGGCGTATTTTGAGCAACCAACAGTACGGGCGTGCTCATGCAAGAACAACATTTCGGTAACGCCGCTGATCTGTGGGAGTACCTAAGCCCCACCAAGCGGCCCGCGGATTCAGAAGACGAAGTGATTTACAGGGGGCATGCAAACGCTGCCTGGGAACTCGTCCCCACCATTTTGCGACCCCAATCAGCCAATTTGCTCCAAGAACTGGTTGGGCGGCCATTGAAGTGCGAGGACCAGTCGTGGCAAGAATTCCAGTTGCTGCGGGCATTTGTACACGGCTGCGACGAAATGGGCGTTAGAGTTCCAAATGATTCCCTGAAGTTCCGCAACACGAACTTGAAGGACCGGCACTTCAAGCAGTATCACGACTTCCCCTCCACATGGCCTAACGAAGAGTTACTTGAATCCATGGCACTGGCCAGGCTCCATGGACTGCCAACAAGGCTGCTGGACTGGACAACGAATCCTTATGTAGCCGTATATTTTGCCGCCTGCGGAGCATTGCGGAAGAGGTTAAAATGGGAAATTGGTCAAAAGCTCGCGGTGATTGAATTCAACAAGGGTCCGGTCAATGAGGATTACTTCAGTGGGATTAGGGTGCTTCGCGTTCGGGGCTCCATTTCGAGGCATATAGTGGCGCAACAGGGATTATTCACGGTCCACCCGTTGTTCGGTAAAAAAGGAGAACAGGAGCCCACCAAGAGCCTTGAGAAATATCTGCCAGAATCCCGTAACTCTTCGATCCGAAAGCTGACCGTGCCTGTAAAAGAATGTGTCGGGATGTACCGGCTATGCGACAAGTTCAGCTACAATTCTGCGCGGCTGTACCCCAGTGCTGACGGCGCAAGCATGTCCGCAATGGATAACATATTCTTCACTCTTGCTGACAGACCAGCAAGAGCCTGAATTGAGATCATGAGCCAACAAGATTGTCACCTGCATAGCAATTTTGATCCCAATCCCCATACGAAGTCAGTGCTACCGTTCAGGTCAAAGGGGGATCCGTGGAAATATCCCGACAAGGAGGAAGACCAACAACCCCTTGTAGTCAGTTACTCCATTCCTCACGGCAAAGATGCGGAACCCGGTCATTACAAAAAACTGCTCACGGAATATCTTGAACTTGCATCCGATGAGTATAATGTATTTAAGCCGCACAAGTGGACAGTTGTGCGAAAGGAACACGGACTAGAAATAGAATTCCATGCTGAAAGAACGCCCTCTAATAGCGACCGAGCGCACGACCTTATTGTGCTTCTCATACGAGAGGCAATTTGCCTTGCTAGTTTCTCGATCTTTGCCAAAAAAACCGCCCCTGACCAAGACCGCTCAGAGTGAGCACACCTCAAAAATGGCCGAACCTAGCCTAGGCTCCAAGACTCGGACCCTTGGTGATGAATGTCAATAGTCTTTACCGGTCTGCGACAATTAAAAGTATCGGTCATTCGAGGGTAGAGAGGGGGGCTCGCGTCTGGGGCCGGCCGGCCCCAGACGCGAGAATGATTCTTTGAAAAAAGGCTTCCTTCGCGATCTTCAGGCTCCGCGAATGGCACGGGCCCTCGCCAGGTGACCGAGACCTGGTCGGATGAACGAAGAATGTGGACACCGCGTGACCGCGGGGCGGTACCGTCAGCTCATGAAGCCGCCGCTTCCGCCAGACGCTTCTTTGAGACCTCCAGACGGTAGCTGGGCAGATTCATCTCCAGAATCACACAGTGATGCACCAGGCGGTCTATGGCCGCCGCCGTGGTCATCGGGTCTTTGAAGATGTGCTCCCAGTCGGAGAACGCCAGATTGCTGGTCAGCATCACGCTGCCCCGCTCGTAACGCTGCGCCAGAAGCGTGAAGAGCACCTCCATCTCTTCGCGACTGTGCTGCACGTAGCCGATGTCGTCCAGGATCAGCGCGTCGTATTTGCGCAGCCGCTTCATCAAGCGATCCAGCGTCAGCGAGCGCTTGGCGGCCAACAGGTCCTGCACGAGCAGGCTGCACGGGCGAAAGAGGATGCGCCGGCGCTGATGGATGAGTGCGATACCCAAGGCACAGAGCAGGTGGGTCTTGCCACAGCCTGGCGGACCAAAGGCCAACACATTCTCGTGGCGGTCCAGAAAGCCGCCCTCCAATAGTACACTCACGTGGTGATTAAGCCGCGACGGCAGGCGACTTCTGTCGAAGGCCTCCATCGTCTTCTCCAGCGGTAGCCGGGACTCGCGGAGCCACCGCTCAATGCGGTTCGCGTGCCGCTCCTCCAACTCGCGCTGCACCAGAGAGAGCAGGGAGTGTTCATAGCTCAGCGATTGCTTGCGCGCCAGATCGGCCTGTTCACGGTGCAGGGCACGCATAGCGGGCAGGCGCAGCTCCTTCAGACCGATCAAGAGTTGGCGCTTGAGCTGAAGAGCGGTGAGGGTCTTCATAGGATGATGTCCGAGCAGGTTGTGCCCCTATAATCCGGATTTGCCGAGAGTGTCACGGCTACCGAAGCGCTGTCGCCGCTCGCAAAGCCTGCCAACAGGTCGTTATAGCGTGCCAGGTTCGCCGCCTCCACCGCGACCAGCTCCGCTGGGTTGCGTGCAGGGGCGGCCATGCGTGCCGCCACCGCCTCCGGGTCTATCGGCTCACTGTGCTCCAGAAGTGACTGCAACGCCGCCTCTACCTGCACCTCGCTGCGGTAGGCCGCCAGATGTAGAATGCGTAGATAGACCTTGTCTGCGGCCCGCTCCGTATGCCGACCCCTTCGCAGGCGGTCGTAAGCCATGCGAAAGATATGGGACGGAAAGAATGCATCGCGATACCGGTACCGTGGAAAGGCCCCGGGCTTGCGCACGAGCCAATCTATCACGTGACGGTATTGGACCTGGTGGTGGCCCCGCCCGATAAGGCGGGGCATCGTCTCCATCTTGCGCTGTGCGTGCCATACCTCCAGCCGCTCCGGATAGACGCGTACGTCCACCCTCTCCCCAATGAGACGACTTTGTACGGAGTACGTATTGCGCTGCACCGTAATCGTGCTGGTGGTCGATACCCGCACCTGCCGCCGCGTGAAGCTGTCCAGGCGTCGGCGTGGCAGAACCTTCAGACGTGCGACCTCCTCCTTGAAGCGCACGCTGCGCCCTGCGTTGAGTTGCGCAATGATGACGGCGATGAATCGTTCGTAGGCCGCACGGCTCTCGAAATCGGAACTGCCCCGCAGGCTGAGTGCGTCGGCCACCGCCCGCTTGAGCCGATAGTGACGCTGCTCTATCGCCCCGTTCTGCTGCGGACTGCGCGGCTGCGTGTGACGGGGCTCCATGCCGTAATGGCACATCAGCGCCTGATAGCGCTCCGTAAAGACTTCCTTACCCTCCCCATCCTTCTTGCAGTGGCGCACCGCAGCGCTCAGCGAGTCCGTCTGGTGCAGATGGGGAGCACCGCCGCACGCCGACAGCGCGTTCTGCAGGCCGGTCGATAGCGACTCAAAGCTCTCTGACATGCAGATCGTGCCGGCCTCCCAACGCGAATACGGCAATACGAAGTGATACAGCATATGCCTGAACGGCGCGCCCTGGATCGTCACGCCCAGCGTGTTCATGCGCGTGAAGTCAGACTGGCTGCGCTCGCCGGGCACGTACTCCTGACGGAAT
This sequence comes from Rhodothermales bacterium, assembly GCA_965262785.1. Taxonomy (GTDB): domain Bacteria; phylum Bacteroidota; class Rhodothermia; order Rhodothermales; family Bin80. The sequence goes on along the minus strand of OZ253559.1, from coordinate 2,259,532 downwards.
CGAACCTCCTTGGGCGGGCCTTCCTGCGCCTTCCACTGCTTTATGCGACGCTGAAAGGTGCGCAACTGACCGTCCTGGAACTGGCCCGGATAGCGGCGCTGGAGATCCAGGAAAAGCGTAGTGGCCTGCAGACCCGGATTAACCTCGAGCTTCTTGACGACCTCGCTCCATACCTTTTGGAACGCGTCCTGGCGCGTTCGCCACGTATGCGGCTTGGTGAGCTCACTGGGCAGGCGACGGGTGCGCTTGTACTTGCGGGCGGTCTTCTCGCTGATGCCTGCTCTGCTGGCCGCGGCGCAAAGCGTACGTTCTGTGTTCAAAAGACGAAAGAATTTGCGGATGACGTTGTCAGAGCACACGAGGCTGCAAAGGCTGGTTGTAAAGGTCAGCCCTCCAACCGGCATGCGCCCCATGCGACACCGCTCAACCGGGAAAAACTCTGTCGCTGAACGGTATTAATAAATGTCGTTCATCACTTGGCCTCGGAGAACATCCCGGCTAGCATCTTCACCATTGCCCGCACCAGCCACAGTTGGACTGCCCCGGCTCTGACGTCGCACGCGACCAGTACGCAAAGAGCACCATTCCCTGAAGACACTTTATGCCGCATCCAACTACGAGTTGATCCATACCCGCAAAAGAAATCTCCATGCGCAAACTCAAAGAATTATTTCGCCTGAAGCACCAGGGACGGGATGGGCGTGCGGGCCATAGCCCGCTGCTTGGGGTTGTCATGCAGTTCGGTCATCGACTATTTTCGTCGCGCTTTCCAACAAGAAGAACACGTAGCGCAAGCCCCCTGTGCATATGCTTCATTGGACACTTTGGAGTCGGGAATGGACCGGATATAGTCTTGACTTTCGCGGTTTAAGTGCAAAATAGTATGAGTTATACTTGACCATCATACAGCACTGAACACTACGCGTGCCGATTTTGCGGGAACCCTTGAGGCTCCTCTCGATCGTAGCTGGACTTCTTAGGGGAGCTGGTCGGGGGTGGCCAGCTCGCGGGTCCTGCTGGGGTACTTTAGTCCGGTTACACTGTAGAGCGTGCGTTGAGCTGAAGTGGCGGGGGAGGCGAGCAGATACTGCTTCAGCGTACTGGTGTCGGTAATGAGGGAGACTCCTGACTTCTGCGGTTTTGCCGAGGGAGGGGCGGTGCCGCCAGCCAAGATGAGGCGCTGAATCGAGACCCAGCGGCATGAATGACGGCAAGAATTCTCATCCACGCTCCCTCCGCTGTCTCGGTTTTCGCTTCGCCTGTGCATGAAGCGGCTCGCGCTTTTTTTCGTACAGCGTGAACAGGTACTCCATCCGCTCACGCTCCAAGGCGAATCCACCCCTGCGATAGAGCCCATCCACAGCGCGGTCCAAGATCTGATGTGCCCTACGCAAGTTGGGCGGCACTAGGTCGGAATCGTAGAGATTAGTAGAAGTGGCGTCGGGGTGGGATTCTCGAGCGCCGAGCACGGCCAATGCCAGTGACTCGAACTTTAACAGGTCAGCTCAGGCAACACAAGCATACAGGTGCACTGGGAACGCCGTCCATCCTTGCAATACCCCGCCGCAGCGACTACACACTTGTGAAGCGACTGTTGTGGCAAAGCTTGGTCTGCCGCCCTGGATTAGGTGCTTTTTCGCTGGCAACTGTAAAATTCTTGTGTCCGACCGACTACAAGGCCACCAATCTTTGAGGTACGCTACGACCGACGACCAAATTGATCGCTCTACTGGCAATCCCGACTATGTGAAATTATGCTCATTTGAAGCCAGTTGCCGGAGGGCTCGCGCTTTGTTTCTCCTAGGCTCATTCGTACTCGGAGTTGTCGTTGCCACCGGTGTACTGCATGTAGCAGACGGGCAGGGCATACAGGCTGCTGGCGAATTCAGCCACTATAGCACGCATCCAGTAGGAATCGGATTCTCCAACGACTGGGCAATATCTCCAGAGCCGACCAATGAATTACGCTCGCCCCCCAGCAATGCGCGAATCACTTCAGGTACAAACGTAGGCGTTTCTGAGGAAGACTCGGTAGCCTTGGTGGCGCTGTACAAGTACACTGGCGGCCCAAATTGGACTACCAACACTAATTGGCTGGTTGCCGGACAGCCTGTATCGACTTGGTTCGGTGTAACCGCTCGCGGTCAGACCGTCAGTGCAATAAACTTGCGCGACAACAACCTGAGGAATGCACTTCCGCCGGAAATTGGCTCATTCACTGGGCTTCGTTCGCTGGATCTGTCGTCGAACAGGCTGTCCGGTCCAATACCACCGGCAATCGGCGCTCTAACCAGTCTTGAGACATTGGTTCTTGCCCGCAACGCGCTGACCGGTGCTATACCCGAGGAGGTTTTCGGGCTCACCAGATTGCAGCGGCTGGACTTGCAATATAATCGGCTAACGGGCCCAATACAACCGGAAATAGGCGCCCTGACTGGCCTTCGAGAATTGAATTTGTATCCCAACCGGCTGTCTGGTCCAATACCACGAGAAATCGGTGCACTTACTAGTCTACAAGTGCTGGCTTTGGGGGGCTATGGCCAGCTGTCTGGTCGAATACCACCGGAACTTGGTGCACTAACTGATCTGCAAGTATTGGTTTTGGGCTACGGCCGCCTGTCCGGTCGAATACCCCGTCAAATAGGGAATCTAACTGATCTTCAAATGCTGTTTCTGGGATCCAACCTGTTGTCTGGTCGAATACCACCGGAAATCGGCAAGCTAACCAATCTTCGAACCCTAGAAATACACCAAAACCCGGGCCTGTTAGGGCCAATTCCGCCTGAAATCGGCTTACTGACGAATCTTGAACGATTGAGCTTGCGGGGAAACCGTTACCTGGGCAATTTTCTGCCGGAAGTCGGGCAGCTGACGAATCTCGAGCTGCTAAGAGCGAGCGATTGCGGATTGTCGGGGGCAATTCCGCCTGAAATCGGCGCACTGACGAACCTAAAGCGATTGCAGCTAGACAACAATAGGCTGTCGGGGCCGATACCCCTTTCAATCGCTTCGCTGACCAAACTTGAGTTTCTACAGTTACACAACAACGACTTGTCAGGTCCAATTCCGCCTGAAATCGGCGCGCTGACGAACCTTGAGCACTTGGAGCTGTTCCGCAACAAGCTGTCAGGGCCGATTCCGCCTGAGATCGGCGAACTTGCCAACCTTCGCCATTTAAGTTTGGCAGGCAATTCACTATCAGGTTCTATACCTACCGAAATCGGCAGGCTATCCGACCTGCACCATTTGAGCTTGTTTTCTAATCAACTGTCTGGATCGATACCCACTGAAATCGGCCGGTTGTCCGACCTGCAGAATTTGGACCTGGCCAGTAATCAACTGTCTGGATCGATACCGGCCGAATTCGGTGAACTTAGAAACCTTCGAGGCCTGCGGCTCAGTGCCAACCAATTGTCGGGGCCAATTCCAAGAGAAATCGGTGCACTTGAGAATCTTGAGGGTCTGTATCTCGGAAACAACCAACTGGTAGGCACAATTCCGGCCGAAATCGGGTCGCTATCGGCCCTTACGCATCTTTGGCTGCACGACACCCAATTGTCGGGGCCAATTCCAAGAGAAATCGGTGCACTTAAGAACCTTATCTACCTGCTGCTCTTAGACAACCAACTGACGGGCACAATTCCGGCCGAAATCGGGTCGCTATCGGCCCTTACGAATCTTTGGCTGAACGGCAACCAATTGTCGGGGCCAATTCCACCAGAAATCGGCGCACTCAAAAGCCTTGGATATCTGGATCTCGCAGACAATCAACTGGCGGGCACAATTCCGGCCGAAATCGGCGCCTTGCCCTACCTTGAGCACTTAAAGTTAAGCAACAACATGCTGACGGGGGACATGCCGACTGAGTTTGGTGGACTTTCGAATCTGCGTAGTCTCTTGGTAGACGGGAACAAGCTAACTGGAAGTCTGCCGCTGCAACTGGCCGACTTATCACTGCTCCAGAGTCTGTATTTTGGACAGGCGGAAGGAACAGCGCGTGCGTTGTGTGCTCCATTGGACTCGGCGTTCCAATCGTGGCTGCAGTCGATATACAACGCCCTTGGCCCAAACTGTGACCAAAATACTTCAATTGAAAGCGGGGAAGAGCTGCCTGCGGAATTTGTACTGCACGGCAACTATCCCAATCCATTCAATTCAAATACTCAGGTATCGTTTGACCTGCCAGCTGCAGCATCAATCGTCGTGCAGTTGTTCGACGTAACGGGGCGCTTGGTATATTCAAGCAGACCCGAAGACAGGGCCGCGGGCAAGGACCAATCGGTCTCCATCAATGGTGCTCATCTGCATTCTGGACAGTATTTGTACCACATTGTTGCCAGGTTGGAAAATAGAACGGTCACGCATAACGGGGCAATGACGCTCGTCAAGTAGGTCCACAGGGGAAGACACCCATGTAGTCTTCTCGGTATCGTGGCTAAAGCCTGATTCGTGGCCCCTTTTTTGTCCAGAACCTACGAATTCGCGCTTGTCAATCCTGAGCAGATTGCGCCTTATGCTCTTACGTGAAAGATCATCTGCACGCGGCGCCCGCCCTTGTCGTAGCGCAGCTCATCCGCCAGCTCCTGCATCAGAAATCGGCCACGCCCACCGTCTTTCAGCATGTTTTCAGGAGCAAACGGACGTGGATGCCGTGACACATCAAAGCCCTCGCCCTGGTCCGTGACAGACGCCTCAATGCGATCTGCATCGGAGGTGATCGTAAGAGTCACGTGCTTCTCTGCCTCCCACTGGTTTCCGTGCTCCATGGCATTAGTCACGGCCTCACTCACCAGCAAAACCACGTTGTAGGCTAGCTCCTCATCGACCCCTTGGGACGCCAGGAATTCCTGCGCCGCTTCTACCGCCCGCTCCAGCGCATCGAAAGTGCTAGGCAGGGTGAGGGTCAAGGTCTTAGCGTTCTCGGAGGACATGAGCGAGACGAAGGTTTCAATTGATTGGGATGCGGTACTGCCGCGCGACATCCTCATTTGGAAGCTACGGGAAGCACGTCAAACCAGTCCGGCTTCAAGATACCCAGCTAGTATTCCAGTGATACGCTTTCGTGAACGCGAATCCGCATACTCCGCATTTGGGACTGGCAACGTACCGCCTTGCCACGCACGGAACAAGCCAACAATGGCCTTGGCGATGCCGTCGACATCGCTGGGGTGGACGATGCTGGCCGCTTGATAGGGCTCCAGCGTTTCTCGCGCCGTGCCTGGTGGAATAAGGGCCAGGATTGGCTTCCGGCAGCCCATGTACTCTGACAACTTGCTGGTGGTGATTCCGTGCGCACCCGGGCGATCTCCAATGGTCATCCACAAGATATCTGCAGCATGCTGCGCCGCGACAACCTCGGCATGGGATACATAACCACCATAGTGTACCATACCGTCCAATCCCAACCTGGTGATCAATGCTTGCGACTGGCTTGGCAAGAGACCCAGGAAATGGGCCTCCAGGTTTTGCGCAACCTCAGGGTGCGTCCTGCCAACAGTAGCCAATGCGCGCAAGAAGAAGTCCGGGGTCTGCGCGTCGTAAAAGACACCTGCGTACAGGAAGCGCATCTTGCGCCCATTGCGTGGAACAGACGCTGCCGGCGGCGTGCCTACATCGTGGCCATGCGGCAACACCACCACATTGTTTGCATGGGGGTTGCGGCCCGCAAGGGAGTCGCGGATGACGCGGTTGATGGCCGTGGCGACGGTAGCTCTACCGAGCACGCGGCGCTCCATACGAACATTAATTTGCCGTTGCCACCGCGTAGGAAATCGGTGCACGGGGCGCCCTACCCAATCATCTCGAAAATCAACTACCAGCGGCAGCCCATGTTGCTTTGCCAGGTGTAGTGCAGCCAAGAGGGCCGAATACGGGGGCGCAGAAGCGAAGATGGCATCGAATGGGCGCGACTGGTGCAGCCGTTTGCCCGCACGAATCGCAAAAGGCACCCAGCCAATTTTGTTGTCTGGTACAAACAAGAAACGACTCACAGCCGTAAGCGGGCGCCTCACCGATTCTGCAGGCAACGCCACCACGTGGCGCTTGCCGAACAGCCGGGTCGGGTCCATACTTCGGGTCTCATGAATGACGGCACCTGCAGCTCCCACCTCCCTGCGCAGGCTCTCATCGTACGCAAAGTATCCGGCAGGTCTCGCGGTAACGACCGTGGGGTGCCACCCGTAGTCAGGCAAATACTTGACAAAACCCGCCACGCGCTGCACCCCACTTAGGCCTAGCGGCGGAAAGTAGTACGCCATCACAAGAACGCGGCGCTGCGTGCTGCCTGCCGGCTTCTTTTGCATTGCGGAATGCCCCATGGCTCGCGCTGCCGCTAAACGACGAAGAGTTTTCGGCCCAACGATCCAAGACGTTCGCATCCGCCTTCCCTGAGCACTACGGTGTCTTCTATTCTGATGCCAAACTGTCCTGGCAGATAGACGCCGGGCTCAATCGTTATGGTCACATCGGCAGGCATGGTGTCTTGGGATCGTTTGGAAACGCGCGGCCATTCGTGTACGTCCAAGCCTATGCCGTGTCCTAGGCCGTGAATGAACTTGGGGCCGTACCCCGATTCTTCCACTGCACTGCGCGCTACGGCATCCAGCTCGCTGGCCTGGATCCCAGCTTTCGCCGCAGCTATCGCCCTGCTCTGCGCGCGCAGGACTACGTCGTAGACGCGACGAACCTCTTCATCGGGCTCACCCAGCACAACTATGCGTGTCATGTCCGAGGCATAGCCCTGGAAAATGCACCCGATATCCAACAATACGACCTCTCCCTGCCGGATGCGTCGATCCGTTGGGCGGGCGTGCGGGAGTGCTGAATGCAGCCCGGACGCCACGATGGGGTCAAATGACATACGGTCGGCTCCGCGGAGCAAGTGGGCGTAGACAAGCTCTGCGGCCACCTCCTGCTCGGTCATGCCCGGCCGGATGATTCTAAGGATATGCTCAAAGGCAGCCTCAGTGACCCTTTGCGCCTTGCGCATCAGCTCGAGCTCAGCGCTGGATTTGCGGGCCAAAAAGCGTTGCAAGAGACGCATTCCAGCCACCCAACTTGTCGCAGGAAAAGCCTGCTTCCAGGCGGCAAGTTCCGCAATGGTCCAGTGATCACTTTCGAAAAGGATCTGATTCGCACCGTCAAGCAGCTGCTCTTTAACCATGACGGCCTGGAATTCGCCGTCTCCAATCACCACCGTAGCCCCATGCACTTCCAACTTCGCCTGTTCCGAATAACGCGGGTCCGTGACCAGGTACCAGGTCCGGGGTCGTATAAGAAGCAAGGCGCGCGAACCCGCGAAGCCGCACAGCCGCCGTACTTTCGAATGGTGACTGATGATCGCAGCATCTACACCATGCAGGTTCAACAGGTCCGCAGGAGCGTCAGTCATTGCCGTGCTACAACGCCGGATGAAGTTGCCGTAGGCTCCACTAACGGTTGCCGAGAACGAATGCGCCTACCATGCCTGAGTAGAGCTGAACAAAATGCATGTTCGCATGCAACGGGATCCCTACGACCACATTCAAGGCCTGCCCCGTTCGCCGAGTCTCATGTCCCATGCGACGCAATGCACTCTGGCCCGTTGAAACGCGGATTGCCAACCCTCCGTGTCACCGTGTATGAATACAAGGGAAGTACATTGGCAGCTTCAAAAGCAGTCTCCAGCGCTCCGATTTCACTTACGTAAGGGCCTACAAGCGACCGGGGCATGAGCACGGGCATGCGGTCATGGATGAATGCCAAGTCATCTCTGGCCGTGCGCGTCATGATGGCACATGTCCCGTTCTCAAAGATTCCGGCCATAAGAAGCGGCGCATCGCCTTCCGACCTGATGCAATAAGGCTGCTTTCCATTCGCGGTCGGTAACCACTCATAGTAGGCGGTTGCCACGACCACGCAGCGGCGGCTACTGATCGCGCGCTTGAATGACGGCTTCTCGCGCACAGTCTCACTGCGCGCATTGATCATAGGGCGCCCCTTCCGCATCCAGGCTGGCCGAAAACCCCACATCAACGCGGACCATTCGAGGCCGCTGTCACCTGCTATCAGCGAGGGAAGCATGGTGGTAGGCGGCACATTGTACGATACACGTACCCCCTCCAGTTGGTCTGCCCCCACTGTGATGCCGAGAAGCTCCTGGAGTTCGTCAGCGGTATGTGCCTGCGCAATGCGTCCGCACATGACTGGTCTTGGCTAGTGATTCACAGCAAGTTACGCAGCGGTCAGTAAACCATTGCAAAAGTGCAATCAACCAACGCCCGGGGAAGTGCGTATACGCATCCGGCACGACGCCGACGGTACCAATCGAGAAATCAACGACCTCCACTGTTCAATGAGCAAGCTAAACGTTCTGGTCGCGGGCTGCGGGCACATGGGAACTTCCCACGCCCGGGCTTATCATGCTATGAAGGAGTTTAACATCGTAGGACTCATCAGCCGATCACCGGGATCCAGGGACCGCCTGTCACGAGAGCTTGGTGGGTACCCGACCTTTTCGCATTTTGAAGAAGCACTCGCGGCCACGCGGCCGGATGTCGTTTCCATAAACACGTATCCCGACACACATGCCGACTATGTAGCTCAGAGTCTCCGTAGCGGTGCTCACGTATTTGTCGAAAAGCCACTGGCAAACACCGTAGCCGAAGCCCAAGCGCTGGCCGATTCGGCCGCCCAGGCAAAGAGAAAGTTGGTAGTCGGATACATCCTGCGTGTCCATCCGGCCTGGAAGCAGCTTATCAGCATTGCTCAAACGCTTGGCAAGCCCTTGGTGATGCGCATGAACCTGAACCAGCAGAGTAGCGGCTCCCAGTGGGAAACCCACAAGTCGCTCATGAAGTCCATGTCACCCATCGTGGACTGCGGGGTGCACTACGTGGATGTGATGTGCCAGATGACGCGCTCTACGCCCGTGCGGGTCAGCGCCATCGGCGCGCGCCTCTCCGACGAAATTGACTCCGCGATGTACAACTACGGCAACCTGCTCGTTACTTTTGCTGATGGATCGGTCGGGTGGTACGAGGCCGGCTGGGGTCCCATGATGAGCGAGACAGCCTCCTTTGTCAAGGATGTAGTGGGCCCCAAAGGATGCGTCAGCATCGTAGACGAGGCCAAAGAACAGTCGGACGACATCGGAGGGCACACGCAGACCGGAGGCTTGCGCGTGCACCATAGCGCCAGAGACGCATCCGGGGCCTTCAGCCAAGCCGATAGAATTGTCGACACATCTGACGAGCCCGACCACGACGAGCTGTGCGCCCTGGAACAGCAATTCCTGCTCAGCGCCATCGCCAACGACCACGACCTGACCGACCACATCCAAGACGCTGTGAACAGCCTTCGTATCGTGCTTGCCGCCGACACCTCCGTACGCGAGGGCCGCACCGTAGACCTCTAGCGGCGGAAGCTGTAATTCGGCGCTTCCTTCGTGACCTGCACGCTGTGCGGGTGGCTTTCTCTAAGTCCGGAAGGGGTAATTCTCACGAAGCGGGCACGGTCCCTGAATTCCCGCACCGTGGCGCAGCCGCAGTAGCCCATAGCGGCGCGTAGACCTCCCGCCATCTGGTAGACAATCTCATTGAGGTGCCCGCTATAGGGGACGCGGCCCTCTATTCCTTCCGGTACAAGCTTCTGAAGGTCATCCTCTGCGTCCTGAAAGTAGCGGTCTTTGCTACCGGACTGCATCGCTCCGAGAGATCCCATCCCGCGATAGCTCTTGAACTTTCGCCCTTCGTAAATAATCGTTTCGCCTGGACTCTCTTCCACGGCCGCAAAGAGGCTCCCAATCATGACGCTTTCCGCGCCGGCGGCGAGCGCCTTGGCGATGTCTCCAGTCTGCTTGATGCCCCCGTCCGCGATGAGCGGTACATCGTGTGTCTCTGCAACCTTCGCACATTCCATGATAGCTGTTAGCTGGGGCACGCCCACGCCCGCTACCACGCGTGTCGTGCAGATCGAGCCCGGGCCGATTCCCACCTTTACGCCATCTGCGCCGGCAGCAATAAGGTCCGCCGTGCCTTCACCGGTTGCCACGTTTCCCGCGATGACATCTGCAGCCTCGCAGTGCTCCTTCACCAGGGATACGGATCTAAGCACACCCTCCGAATGCCCGTGGGCCGTGTCGACAACAATAAAGTCTGCCCCGGCTTCTTCCAGCGCCCTAGCCCGCTCCACCAGGTCGGCCGTTACTCCGACAGCGGCGCCGACACGCAGTCGTCCGTGCTCATCCTTGCAGGCATGAGGATGACGACGTTTCTTGTCAATGTCCTTGAAGGTGATCAGCCCCGTGAGATTGCCTACCGCATCAACCACGGGAAGCTTTTCAATTCTGTGCTTCTGCAAAATCTGTTCGGCCTGAGCAAGCGTAGTGCCCATCGGCACGGTGATGAGCGGCATTGGGGTCATGACCTCTCGCACGCCCGTGGATGCGTCGGCCTCGAAGCGCAGGTCGCGGTTGGTAACAATGCCTACCAGGCGCCCCTGGCCGTTGACCACAGGGATGCCTCCAATGCTATACCGTCCCATGGCCTCACGCGCGTCCCCGACACACCTGTCCACATTCAGCGTGATAGGATCGCGAATCATGCCGCTCTCCGAGCGCTTGACGCGGCGCACTTCCTGGGCCTGCGCTTCTATCGGCATGTTCTTGTGCAGCACGCCCACTCCGCCCTCCCTGGCCATAGCAATGGCCAGCGGCGCTTCGGTGACAGTGTCCATGGCAGCCGACAGTAGCGGCACGTTCAGCGCGATGCTGCGCGTCAGTCGGCTCTCGATCGATACCTCCCGTGGCATCACGCGCGAGCGGTCCGGCAGCAATAGCACATCGTCGTAGGTAAGGCCTTCCAGCCTGATTTTCTCTTCAAGCAATTTATCGAGCATTCCGCGGGTCGATTCGTTACCGCTTACCTACGAGACGTCGCAGGCGCGTGACTTCGTGAGGCCGCAAGCGTCGCCACTTGCCGCGGCGAACACCTTGCGCAGTAAGGTCTGCATAGGAAACGCGCTCCAGCGCCAAGACCTGGTGCCCGATCGCCTCGAGCATCCGCCGCACTTGGCGATTGCGTCCTTCATGCAGTTCCAGCCCAAGTTGGCAAAGGTCTTTCTGATCCACCGGTGCAGCCATGTCCGCCTGTGCAATGCCGTCCTCCAGCTTGACACCCGTGCGGAGGCGCTCAACGTCGTGAGGCTTTATCGGCTTTCGCGTGCGTATGACGTACCGCTTGGGGACGCGGTAGCTGGGATGCATAAGTCGGTGGCCAAGCTCCCCGTCTGACGTCAGTAGCAGCACGCCTACCGTGTCACGATCCAGGCGCCCCACCGTGAAGAGCCCGGTGCGAACTACTTCTGGGATGAGCTCCATCACCGTCGGACGTGAACGATCGTCCCGTGCTGTGGTAATGGTATCTTTCGGCTTATTCATGAGCAGGTACTCGTACGGACGCGGAGACACCAAGCGGCCGTTCACCTCAACGGAGTCTCCGCGCTCCACCTGGTGCCAGTACGCGCGCACAGTATGCCCATTGACTTTTACCACGCCCTGGTCAATGAGTGAGTCCGCTGCGCGACGCGAGCAGACGCCCGCTCGAGCGATGTAGCGGTTAAGCCTGCCCTCCTCAAGCGCTTCCGGCTTCGAAGCGTGTCGCGTGCGGCGCTTGTCAGTACGGATGTTCTTCACCCTGCGTCCCTATATGACAAAGGCACAGCCCAGTGCTGTGCCCGATGCTACGGCTCCCCGCCCTCCGAACTGCTTAGGCCCTTGAGCATCAAGAGGCGTGCCTTTTCCTGGCTGAAAGAGGGATCCGCTAGTAACTCCTCAACTTCCCGAAGGTTCGGGAGCTCTCCGAGGTCCGCCAGCCCAAACTCCTCCAAGAAGCGATCCGTCGTCCCATATAGCACCGGTCGTCCGATCGCGTCGGCCCGGCCCACTACATCAATCAGCCCAACTTCCAGCAGCCGCCGTATGGCATAGTCCGAATCCACACCGCGAATGTGGCTTACCTCGGGCTTGGTGGCCGGCTGGCGGTAGCAAAGGATCGCCAGGGTCTCCATCAGCGGCCGCGTCAGTCGCCGACTGCGATCCCGCCGAAAAAACGCCTGCAAATACGGCGTAGCCGCTTCCGTTGTCGTCATCCTGTATCCCCCGGCCCAACGCTGTATCCTGAAGGGTCGGCCCTGCTCCTCGTAACACGCATTCAGTTGCACAACGGCGGCTTCGACTACTGCGCGAGCGGGCGCAGGCCCCATTGTGACTTCGCCGATGATGCGCGTGATCTGCGCCGCGTTCACGGGCGCATCCGCTGCAAATATCAGCGCCTCTACGGCGCACTGTATCTCTTCGCTCGTGACATCATTCATCGGCAGGCCCTTGCTCTAACATAAAGTCATCGTCCGAGGGCGCAGCTACAATGACTATCTGGCCGCGCCGCGCCATTTCCAGGATCGCCAGAAAGGTAGTAATGACAAACTTCTTGCTTCTGTCACGCATCAATTCCGTGAAGGCCACCGTACCGTCCGCCTCGACCGCCTGGAGCACGAATCGCCGCTGCTCCTCTATCGTGAAGTCCCTGGAGGCAATGGCAAGCGTAGGCTCGTCAGGTGCATCCACCAACACGCGCCGCAAGGCATTGATCAGGTCATAAATTGTCGTGTTTGCCAGGTCTTCCGGCGCTTCGGCATACACTGATGCAGACGCCTCTCCACGCGTAAAGTGTGCGGCACGCTGCGCCTGCCGTTCTTTCAGCTTTTGCGCGGCCTCCTTAAAACGCCGGTACTCAAGCAAGCGTTCTACCAGCTCTTGCCGCGGGTCAACGAGCTCCCCTTCGGGCTCCAGCTCGGGCTGCGGCAACAGCATGCGCACCTTGATGGCGATCAGGAGCGAAGCCAGGTACAGAAAATCAGCTACTCCATCAAGGTCAATGAATTCCATCAGGCGCACATGAGCCAGGTATTCATCGGTGATGTGCGCAATCGGAATGTCGAAAATGTCTATCTCCTCCCGCTGGATCAAGAACAGAAGCAAGTCCAACGGTCCTTCGAATTCCTCAAGCCGAATGCGGTACATGGCCTACGGCTGCCAGCGCGAAGCGAACCACGCAGTGGTCTCTTCCAAGCCCTCGCGCATCGAAACTTCAGGAGACCAATCAAGCGTCGACTTTGCCAGGGCGCATCCGAGAACGCTTCGCCGCTGCTCACCCTTCTTGGCGGGTGCATGACGAACCCGAGCGGCAACGCCCACTGCGCGGCGGATCGCTTGGTACAACGCCACTACATCGGTTTCACGACCCGTTCCGATGTTAACCGTACAGGACGGGCCATCGTAGGACAACGCGGCAATATTTGCACGGGCAACATCCTTTACATAAATGTAGTCACGCGTCTGCAAGCCGTCCCCATTGATCACTACGGGCATGCCGTCTAGTATATGCTGCGTGAAAATAGCTACCACGCCGGCTTCGCCGTGCGGGTTTTGGCGCGGACCATAGACGTTACCGTACCGCAGGGCCACGTAAGGAATGCCGAACTGCGTGTCGTAGAAATGAAGGTACTTCTCTGTAGCCAGCTTCGTGATGCCGTATGGTGAAACAGGCCGCAGTACATGCGCTTCGGTTTGGGGTACTTCTTCGGGCTCCCCGTAAATAGCTCCGCCTGTAGAGGCAAAGATCACACGCTTTAGCCCATGAACCCGGCCAGCCTCCATCAGATTTAAAAAACCCGCAAGGTTGACGCTCAGGTCGTGAGCCGGGTCTTCTACCGAGCGGCGCACATCCATCTGCGCCGCATGATGTGCGAGGACTTCATAGCGCTCCTTCCTTAGCAGGTCCACTATGGCGCTGTCGCGAATGTCCAGGCAATGCAGCGGCACACCTCGACGCACATTTTGCCGGTGCCCCGTTGAGAGGTTGTCAAGAACGTGGACTTCGTGGCCCGCAGCTATGAGCAGCTCCGTCACGTGGGACCCAATAAAGCCCGCCCCGCCTGTCACAAGGATCTTCATGGCACTATCTTGGTGCGTGCAGTGCATTTATCCTGCTCTGCGTCCATTCAGCTAAGGTCTATGGGCTTTGTGAATACTCTTCACTGCAGCCACTCGTAGGCCTCAATTGCCCCATTGCTGCTGGCAACCAGCATCAGCGTCTTTCCTGACGCGGATAGCAGCTTGAGCCTTCGCACATCCTGTGAGGCATCCAATCCTGCCGGCCCAGCGCTGCTGAAGCGCATCTGGCCATCCCCCAGAATAACCAGGCCTCGGCCGGCATCCAGCCGGCCCACTGCAGCACGCATGCCAAACTGGTTGCCTGCAACCACGATGTCCTTGAGTGAGTCTCCGTCGAAGTCTCCTGTGAGGATGTCTTGCACCGGTGCTACCTGTGCCGGCTGCGGAAGGCTTGCACGGCGGAGTGTGCGGCCCTCCAAGTTCTCGAAGATTGAGGATTCCGCCACATGCGCTAGCAGGTGCGTGGCGGCCATTCGCTCTTCTTCGGTAAGGATGTCCTGCACCGTGGCGATGGCATATGACTCATGCGTCGGAATGCGCTCAACAAACGAAGGCACCTGGGTCACCACGGCATCACGCCAATGAACCAGCACCTCTTTGTCCTTGATGAACGTGCTCATGAACACATCAAGCGTCCCACTTCGGTCGAAGTCCGCTGCGTACAACGACGCCGGTGCTTGAACCCCCACCTTAACCTGCGTGTTCAGGCCGCGGTTGCCAGCCACGAGGTCCTGGTCACCATCCCCATCCAAGTCATCGGCTGCTAAAACATTCCAGAAACCATTGGTATGTTCCAGCCCCATCTGCGCGGTAACTTCCTCGAGCCGACCAGACTCCTGGCGCGCAAACACGCGCAATGGCATCCACTCTCCCGCGATTACCAATTCAGGCATGCCATCACCGGTAACGTCCGCCCACACAGCGTCCGTTACCATCCCCGGCCGGACGAGGGCTGGCGACAATTCTTCCGTTACGTCACGAAAACCATCGGGCGTATTCTCCAGCAGGTAGCTGCGTGGCGGCAAGGGGTACTGGCCCGGCCGAATGCGTCCGCCCACAAAAAGGTCGAGGTCGCTGTCCCCATCGAAGTCGTTTGCGACCACGACTGAAGTGCTCGAGTGCATCTCGGGCAAAAACTGCGGCTTGTATTCCAGCCGCCCGAACCCTGTATTGACGTACAAGCGGTCCTGATACGCAGGGTCGCCCTCCGGCTCGCTGCTCCCTCCACTTGCCACGTATAGATCCAGGTCGTGATCTCCGTCATAGTCGAATAGGAGCGCGTCGACATCCTCGAAGTGACGGTGGGTGCTAAGCGCCTCCGACCTCACTGGCAGGAAAGTCCCCTGGGCCTGCTGCAAGAAAAGCGCAGCCGCTTGGCCTCTGGCGCCGCCTACGAAGACATCTTCCAGACCATCCAGGTTCAAGTCTGCGACGGCTAATGCGGGTCCCTCGCGTGAATGCAACTGCGGCAAGAGCGGCTCTCGATCAAAGTCTACGAATGCATTCTCCCGATGCCTGAATACAAGCCCCGTTCCCTCCAGCTGTGCAAACAGCGTCTGGGACTGCGAAGGGGATGCCGCTATCGACAGCGCGGCTTCGCCATGATGTGCCGCAATCGACGCGCCGGCCGGTACGGAATGGAAAGCCTGGCGCCGGCCATCGGGCCACGTAACGGCAACTGTGGCGCTGGTGGCCTCTCCCATCCCAAAAACCAGGATCGGTTCAACCGACGACAAATAGCCTCGCACGGGACTCATTTCCAGATACCCCGTACGGGGGCCTGCAGTGACTTCGACCTTCGCTCCAATGCCTTGCCGGTTGCCGCGCGGCCCCTCCAAGCGGATCGTAATACTCCGCCCACCCCGAGATTGCGCCTCATTGCGATAGACGTGTGCCGGCTCATTTATGTTGTTGATGACAATGTCAAGGTCCCCGTCGCCGTCAAGGTCAGCGTACGCGGCTCCGTTGGAATGCGTCACACGTCCCAGGCCCCACGCGCTTGTCTGATCCGAAAACTTCAGATCTGCTCCACCGCGAAAGACGTAATTACCGACACGAGTAGACGGCATTTGTTGAACCAATTCCAGCGACGAACCCGCCGTCCCGCCAGTGCTGGCCGCTTGGGAAGCCTCTGCCAGGGTTGTCTTCAGAAAGTCCAGATTGGTGTAGTCACGCATGTATCCATTGGTGACCAGTAGATCCTGGTATCCGTCCAAGTCAAAGTCTGCAAAAAGTGCAGCCCAGCTCCAGTCTGTGTTGGAGATCCCGGCAAGCTGCCCTACCTCGATATAGTCATCACCTGCGCTCACATGCAGCATGTTGCGCATGTACTGCTCATGAAAGCCATCTTCTCGCAGCTTGGCGTAGAATACGTGATCCTCGGGACCCTTCAGAATTTTCTGGCGGTAGTTGTCCTCGGCCAACATGTCCAGTGAAACAATATCCGGCCGGCCGTCATGGTTGATGTCCGCGATGTCTACGCCCATAGACGAATACGAGGTATGGTCTAGAAATTCGCGAATGGATTCGGCAAAGGTGCCATCCTGCCGGTTGATGTACAGGTAGTCGTCCTCTATGTAATCGTTGGCGACATAGAGATCCGGCCAGCCGTCAAGGTTGATGTCGCTCACCACTGCACTGAGTCCAAACCCCAGCGGGTTGCCAATGATGCCAGCATCCTCGCTGACATCCTCAAAGTGACCCCCATCATTGCGCAGTAGCTTGTCGCCGGCGAGCGAGTCTCGCTGCTCCCGCATGAATTCCACGAGGAAGTTTGAGAATCGCCGAATGGAATGGTTGAGCAAGTACGCATCCAAGTCACCATCTCGGTCGTAGTCGAAGAATACCGCCTGATTGGTGTAAGCCACGTCATTTAGGCCGTAGGCTGCGGCCTGTTCGGTGAAGGTGAGGTTGCCGTTGTTGACATACAGGGCGTTGCCGCGCCTGTCGGAGGCCACGTTGCCACTGCGTCCCAAATACAGGTCCAGCCAGCCGTCGTCGTTGATATCCACCATAGTGACACCGGTGTTCCAGGTGCGCTCATGGCTGATTCCAGCCTGCGCGGTGACATCCGTGAAGACAAACCCGCCTTGATTCAGGTACAGCCTGTCCGGCGCCATGTTGGCCGTAAGGTACACGTCTGGCAAGCCGTCATTGTTGATGTCCCCTACCGCTACGCCGCCGCCGTTGTAAAAGTACTCGTATTCCAGGACGTTGAACCCTTCCTGTTCTTGGATCGCATTAACGAAGTCAATGCCCGTTACCTCCGGCGGCAGAAGCGTGAATAGCGGCAGAGAATCCTCTCGAGAGCACGCGCATAACAAGATCAGGCCAGACACTAGCGGTAGCTGCAACCAGTAGAGTCGTCTGGCCATTTGGCGCCTTCGTGCACTCAAATGCGTAAGCTTGATAGATCAGCGACCTGTTCTTGGATGCGCGCGTACCAATAAGACTGCGTAAGGGTTCATAATTCACACGGACTATGCGACGCCTAGGGCTAGTAGCACTCTTTTGCGCCCTGCCTTTCTGGGCGTACTCCCAGCCCGCAGACACGCCTGCGCTTAGCATTCAAACGCTGAATCGGCACATAATCGGGGTATTCTCCAACATGCAGTTTGCGGCATACCCTTACGCCGCAGAGCAATACTTGGAACTTCTTCGTGCAATTCCTGCGGCTGCTGACACCGAAGATCGGCATATCGCGCGTCGGCACCTTCGATATATGGGGATGGTTATGGCAGCGGACGACCCTGCGCGGCCAGAGCTTGACCGCCTCCTGTCGGGTAGTGGTGGCGACATTGAAGTGCTGGTCAGCTGGTGGCACCGTCAGGATCCTCTTCCTTATTCCACATTCAACGAACGGCTGCAGGAGCACCTCACCCGAATAGCCTTCGCCCTGGAGCACTATGCGCACGAAGACGATGAGCGGGGCTTTGATGATCGCGGGGAAATCTATGTTCGGCTTGGCGCACCCGCTCGCAGCAAAGAGATCAAGATCGTGTCTGCCGGGGTTTGGCTGAATCCCTATTCGGCGCGTCTTCCCGACAATGACTTCTGGGTTTACCGGCAAATAGACAAGGAAGCACACTACCTATTTGTGCGTACCTCGCGTCGCAAGCCATATAGAATTGCTACCGCAGAAGATCTGATTCCGCGCGAGCTTGTAGCGAGTCGCCGGCGCATAGGACTACTTTTGCCCATTCTAGAAGAGATTTTTGCGCAGCTTGCTCTTGCTCACCCGCACTACGGGACTACCTACGATGCTTTAAACGGCTATCTCAACGTTCCCGGGTACAGTGGCAGCACCAACAGCGCCTACCAGTTTGTGCGCCGCCTGGTGGACAAGATGCGCCTGGACGAAGACTTTTATGACCGTAATCGTAACCAAATCGTACCGACAGCATTCACCAACACGTTGGGCGGTGCCGAATACCTTGCGCCTGCCCTACGGTGGGCACGCTTTTTGGAGCCCGAGGGCCAGACTCGCATAGAGCTGTACTGGGGCCTTTCCAGCGACGCCCTTGCGCCGAGCCGAAGCCTGTTGCGGCGGCTCGAACGCGAGGGACATAGGCCCACCGCACGTTACCTAGTCACTTTTTCGGTATCAAAAAGGGACGCCAGATTCAAGACGCAGGAAATTGATACGCGGCACTATTCGGTGTCAACGACGCTCGGCAACAACTTGCGCGCACAGTCTTGGACAACTGTAAGCACAGAGCCACTGACCCACCTTGCTGTCCAGTGGGAGCAGCGTTGGGCTAAATTCGAAGACGATAGCAGCATCAGTGCAGGCGCCACGCTGAAGATCGGTACGCGAACGCTGGATTCCCTTAAGGCCCTGCATGCCGATCCGTCCCGCCTTGAGATGAGCGACATCCAGTCACTAATGGTACCGGCGGGGGGCCCGTTTGACGACGCTTCATTCTATCCATACGAAGACCTTTCGCACCAGACTCCCGTGGCGCTTTACTTTGAGGTATACCATCTGGCTTACGGGGAAGACGACATGGTGCACTACTCCGTGGACTACCGCGTAGAGAACGCAGATGACCCAAGTCACGCTCCTATCACCGTGGGTTCCAGCCATAGTGCGCCAACGCGCACTGCCCGAGAGCATGTCAGCCTGGACCTTAGTTCATGGGATGCAAGCGGGCCACTAGTTATCACAGTGCGTGTTACCGATGAGATTTCAGGGCAGTCCAGTCAGCGCGCAATCCGATTCAACTTCACGGTCTATTAGTTTGCGCCGAACAGAGTTGGGCTTTGACTCCCTCGGCGCTTCTGCAGCTCGGGTACCGTTTTAAGGACTCTGCCGCAGCCTGGTATTTGTAACACGTCGGCACCTCTTCTCGCTTTATCGGCAACATTATGTTCATCTAACTATGCTCTGACAGAATAGGTAAAGGTATCCCTGACTTAAAGGGATACATTAATTATATGCCGTCGAATTAAGTAGTTGAAGGTATACAGTCATCGGCGCTTCTGACAAGAATTCAAGATTCATCACCTTCCGGGTCTTGTTGCTGCGCCTCAGTCGAAGAGTGTTGGTGCATATTGGCTAGAGCGGCGTCTCTTGTATTTCCTCTCAGCGCAAATTCCGGCATGCTCGGTAGGCTGGCCCAGGGCCGCTGGCACTGCCGGCTATGAGCTCTTCGCCCGGTGGAGCGAGTAGCGGACCAGTCGGATTTCGAGTCACACGCGACGTGCCCAAACGTAACCGTTCGCGTTGACGAATCATGTGTATGCTCAACCTTCGCGCTTTGGGAGTCTTCAAACCGCAACGCTCTACTCTGCATGGCAATAGTGCGAGGCATTCAGACAGGATCCACTTCGCCTGTCCATTGGCGATTGCAATGCCATCTGGCTTCTTGCGCGCGACAGAGTATGGGACACAGCTCTGCCAGCACAGGGGCGGCCAAATCGCCACAAAGAGGCAGCTGCAGCCACTTATCATCTGCACAGCTTGAGGCTGCGACCGAAGGCTTAGCGAAGCAGAGTTTCACCCGCTAGCGACCACCGCACAGCAACAGGCATGTAGGCTTGGCACCCAAACGCGGCGGCCCATCTGGAGACACAAAAGGCAAAGGGCGCCTGCGTCTGCAGGCGCCCTCGAACCACTAAGTAGCTTGGGGTACTACTTAGTTGTCCCACCAGACGCGAGTGGTTAGCTCGTCCGGTCCCTGGTTTGCGATCGCAGCGCTGTACGCCTCAGGATTCGATACCTGCTCCGCCTCACGATAGCGAAGGCGACGCGGAATCGTGCCCCCTGTGACATTGCCGGGATAGTCGACCGGCGTCAAGACGGGATAGCCAGTGCGCCGCCAGTTGGCAAAGGCCTCATACTCATTCAAGAGCACGGCCGCCCAGAGCTGCGTGTTGACCTGCTCCATGCCGGTGGCCGGATCATACGGGTTGGCCGCGAGATATGCGTCAATGTCCGCCGCCGGTATCGCTGCACTCGCGTCGTACATGACGAGATACTCCATCGCCGCACGCACGCCGTTTTCGTAGTGCGTAGCAGCATCCCCCGAGTACCAGCCGCGAATGGCAGCTTCCGCCTTCAGAAACTCAACCTCAGCATACGTCATGAAAAACATCGGGTCGTCCTGCCCCTTGATGAACGCATTTGGCACCATATATACATCCATGCCACAGGGTGTGGCACCGGTGTCGCAGGAAACCCAGCTCGCATCATTCTCTATGCCATGGTTGGCATCGGAGCCGCCGGCGACCTTGCCATTAGGCATCCCCACGGGGTCCGCGCCCGCGACCGGAGTTACGCCATAGACGTGCAACCGCGGATCTCCACTGGCCACCATCCAGTCCACAAAGGTCTTCGATAGCCGGGGGCTTCCATCGGCAGAGAACACCTGGCCATTGCCGTTGCGCCAGCCTGTGGGATCATTGTGCGGGACATACGCGATATCGGCATTGCTTTCCATTGTGCCACCCGCGATGGCTTTCTGGACCCAGCTTTGTGCAGCTCCCGGATCCACGTTCACCATCCGCATACCGAGGCGCAGCATTAGCGAATAAGTTAGGTTACGCCACTTTTCCACATCGCCCTGGTACATGACGTCACCGGCCCCAGCGGAAGACGAAGAAGCATCGAGGCCCGTACCCGCAGCTTCCAGCTTTGCCAGCATGTCGGCGTAGATATCCTGCTGGCGGTCATACTTAGGCTTCGTGATGCCCTCCAAAAATCCCTTACCGGCTTCGGAGTATGGCACATCGCCATAAAGGTCCGTGAGCCGATGATACATGATCACCCGCAGAACCTCGGTTATGTGGCAGATGTTGGCCATGTTGGAATCTTGGGAGCACTGGACCAGAAGATCCTCAATCTGCCTGGAAATATTCGGGTAGTAACGGTCCCACATGGCTGCCGAATACGAGGCTATATAGCCGTATTTGTCTCCGGCCCAGTAGCCTGGGAGAGTAGCAAAGTGCTGGATCATCACCGAGCTGTAGATCAGGTTCGTACGCCAGTTTTCGTAGCGCTGCCCTGAAATCTGCACCTGTATGTTGGTGATCTTAAAGTTAGGATTTATCTGCGACGCCTGAGTCGGGTTGACGTTGAGTTCTTCATAGCCTGCATCGCAGGAGGGAAGCGCCAGCAGGCACAATGCCAGCGCAGCGCATCCCAGTAATTTCTTCGTCGTGTTCATGAGTTATTCGGTTTTGGGATTATGGATGTCGCACCTTGGTTGCGCTACAGGCGCACGTTCAGATTGACTCCAATGCTGCGTACCTGCGGGACGCCACTGTGCTCCAGTCCAATACCGCTCTGGGTATTGTTGAAGATGGATTCAGGATCGAGGTTGTCGACCTTGCTGTAGATCAGCCAGAGGTTTCTACCCACTAGAGAAATCGTAGCTACTTTAATGGGCGTACGGGCAAGGACGTTGGGCGGTAAACGATAGCTTATCTGAAGCTCCCGCAGTTTGACAAAGCTCGCGTCATAGACGAACTCCTCAGCGATAAATCCGCCGCCAATCCGTCCCCAGTAGTCCTGTGGATCTGCCTGTACGGCGTTGGGATTGCCTTCCTGGTCCACTCCCTCACCCACCATGCCTCCTTTCTCCTCGCGGCCCTGCAACGTGTTCTTGTGCAGACCGTTGTCATACGCAGCGCTGTTGGTGACCGAGAAGATGTCTCCACCAAAACGCATGTCAAAGAGCATGCTCAGACTCACATTGCGCCAGCGAAGCGAGTTTCCGATGCCGCCAATGAAGTCGGGCGTACCGTTCCCCACGATGCACAAATCCCCAGTACGCATCGGTAGTCCGTCCGCATCATGCACAATGGGACCCGTTGCGTCACAGTCAGAGCCACCCGAAGGTACATTCTGCCGCAAGTATTTGCGTCCCTTAATGCTCCCGTAGGCCTCTCCAACCTCCGCTGTGACGAAGTTGCCACGGTGGCGGCTTTCGGCCAACGTCAGCGAGGTTTGGCCTTCAACAAGGTCCACCACCTCATTCTTGTTACGAGACACGTTGATGTCAAAGTCCCAGCGCAAGTCACCGGTTCTATATGGTGTCGTCGAGAGCAGAATCTCAATACCGGAGTTTTTGATTTCGCCGGCATTAATCGTTTGGCTACCGAAGCCAGAGGCGCTTGAAATCGTTGTGGAAAGGATCTGGTTGATAGCGCTCTGGGTGTAGTATGTGAAGTCAACTCCAAAGCGGTTTTCCATGAACCGGATATCGAATCCACCTTCAATGCCAATGCTGGCCGATGGCTTCAGGCTGGCCAACGGAATCCGGCCTTGGGCAACGCCGCCCCGCGGCTGGCCAAGATGGCTGCCGTACAGCGCATACGTCAGGGCCAAGCTGTATGGATTCGTGTCTCCGCCGACTTCTGCCCACGATGCCCGGAGCTTTCCAAAGCTTAGCCATGAAGGCACATCAATGGCATCTGAAAAGACAAAGCTGCCGCTGATGGACGGGTAGAAGTACGAATTGTTGTCGACTGGTAGTGTACTTGACCAGTCATTCCGTGCCGTCAGTGTGATGAATAGGTAGTCCGCGTAGGAAAACTCAGCTGACCCGAATAGCGAGTTGATCTGCTTCTCGCTGATCCCATAGCCGTGCGATCGGGTGTTTTGGTTGGTCACCACTTCAAGACCCGGCACGTTGAATCCGCCACCACCGCTCAGCGTCAAATTCTCGCGCTCACGGAAGAGCATGTTTCCACCAAAGGTGGCCTGAACTCCGAAATCTGGTGTGAACTCCCGCGCCATGTTCAGCAGGAAGTCCGTGTTGACTTCGGTGATCCGGTATTCGGTTTCGGATTGGCCGCCCAGTCTGCTGTAGGCCGTGCCCCAAGGCGTGATGCCGGTTCTGCGAGTCGTATACGTGTCACCGCCTACACGGCCCATCAGCGATATCCAGTCCGCGAACTGGTACGTCAGCGCAGCAAAGCCCATAATTCGCCGGTCTTCGTCCGCATTGGTAAACTGATTCGCTGCCCAGTAGGGATTCTGCTGGTAGATGTTGTCGAAGAGGCCGCGGTGCAGCTCTTGCCCATCGACGTCCGTGCCTGGTTCCGTGCAGGCCTCATTCTCCGGTGGACACTCAAGGGTCGTGACGTCTACGTTGGGGGCCAACTGATAGACAGTATAGTTTGCGTTGCCGGGCGAGTCCGACAGGCGGGGCCTGTTGTTTACCACTTCCCGCACAAAGTTGAGCTTTGCGTCTGCACTCAGGCGCGAGCCAAAGTCCGATGTGCCTCGGATGGAAAAGGAGGTGCGAACGACGCCAGAATTGGGACTGATGCCTTCGTTGTTAAGATGCGAGAACCCCATGCGCAGAGAAGAAGTCTGCGTTGCGGTGGTTAGCGCCAGGCTGTTTACGGATGTCACCCCGGTGTTGTAAAAACTCCTGACGGCATCGGCCGCCTTTGAATATGGCTGCATCGTGCCATCCCAGCTCACGACTGGAGCCCCATCCAAGGCCGAACCCCATGAAAAGTCGGCCGTCCTGAGCGCGTCTTCTGCCGAAGAGGGTTTCTCGCCACGCGTTCCCTGGCCATATACGTCCTGCCAGTCGGTTTTGACGAGCACCTCTTCAAAAGTGGTGTTGCTGCTGAATTCGACGCCCAATCCCAATCCTGGCGTGGCCTTCTTGGTTGTGATCAGCACCACGCCGTTCTTGGCACGCGTCCCGTAAAGCGCGGCAGCAGACGGCCCTTTCAGGACCGAGATGTTCTCTATGTCGTCAGGGTTCATGGACGAGATGCCGTCGCCACCATCGCTGCCACCCCACATGCCTGCGGTGCCAAGCGTAGTGTTGTCAATCGGAACGCCATCGACTACGTATAGCGGCTGGCTGTCTTCTCCCAGGGACGAGACGCCACGGATTATCACACGGCTAGAGCCTGCTGGCCCCGTAGCAGGCTTCGTGACCTGAACGCCTGCAATTTTGCCGGCAAGGGAATTGGCAATGTTGATCTCCCGTGATTCACGAAGATCTTCACCGCTCACCTCGCCGACCGAGTAGCCCAGTGCGCGCTCTTTGCGCTCAATGCCACCAGCCGTCACAACCACCTCTTCCAACAGGCGCGTATCCTCGGCCAAAGCTACGTTTATCTCGACCTGCTCATCTATCGGCACGGTCTGCGACACATACCCGACATAGGTGAAGACCAAAGATGCATTAGGACCAGATACGGCCAGCACATACGTTCCGTCAACGTCTGAAGCAGTGCCGTTTAGCGTGCCCATCTCCACAACGTTCACGCCGATGAGGGGCAGGTTATCTACGGCACCGACAACCGTTCCCACCACAGTATGCACCTGCGCCTGTGCCGCAGATACTCCGAGCAGCATCACCAGAGGCAACAGAACCATTCGCCAGGATGCTAACAGCTCATCCCATTTCTCTCGCTGTCTCATAAGACTCCATTCTAATTTAAGTTGTACAATTGAGGCTAAGCCGGCATCAGCGCTACCGCCGACTGGCACCGGATAGAGATTAATGAGGTAGTCGAACTCAACTCTTCTCCCGAGCCCTCTATGCCATACTCGACTTACGCGCCCAACATGCGCGCATTGCAATAGTGGCGGTCTACTCTGCAGGCAGAGCGCCCATGGTATGAAGCTGGGTAGGTTTGGTTCCAATTTATTCCGCGGAAGTACACGTAACTACTTGTGAATCCGACTGCGTATGGGTGGCCAATCCTCTTGATCACCGCAAGTACAATGAACCTCATCATGGTTTCATTCTGAAGTTGAGCCGCATTGGCCAACGGGGCAAAAAGAAGCCCGCACCTGCCTGTCGGTGCACTGCATGAGTACGCTTCCCGCTCTACCCCGGTGCCGAGTAGCTCGCATGCCCCGCCTGGCAACGGGGCCATGCCTCCACGTATCACAAAGGACGCTTGCTTGGACCCGCAATTGCCTGTAGAGCCTTTTGCAAAAATAGGCTGAGAGCGCGAAACCGGGCGTAGAAAGTTAGGGCGTGGGTGAGAATAATGCGGATTAAGTGCGTCGTGAGTCGTATACTTGAACACGTGAGAATCATAAATGTATACAATAAACGTGCAGATGCGATTGCGATCAGAGTTATCCAGGTACTGGTCCACATTCCAGCTCAGATTGTTTCCATTGCTGGAGCTCACTATTGGCGAGCTCAGTGAACAGCACAGACGATTCGTTTCTGTGGTGGAATTAGTGCGCGTGGAGGAGCTGTTGTCGGGGTGCGAGTCCAAGGGTCCAGGCCGTCCGAAGGCGGACCGGGCTGCGCTGGCGCGGGCTTTTTTGGCTAAGTCCGTATTCGATATCCCGACCACGCGGGCGTTGGTGGAGCGACTAAAGAGCGATCCGGTACTGCACCAGCTATGCGGCTGGGAGTGGTCGTACATGGTACCGAGCGAATCGTCGTTTTCGCGGGCGTTCGCGGAATTTGCCAACAGTGACCTGCCGGGGCGGCTGCACGCAGTGCTGCTGGAGTGCGCGCTGGAGGATCATCTGGCCGGGCACGTTTCGCGGGACGCGACCGCGATTTCGGCACGCGAGAAGCCGAAGCGGTCTGTGCCCAAGGCCAACGACGGCAAACAACCGAAAACCCCTACCCGCCTGCAGCGTCAACGCTCCATGGAGCTGGATGATATGCTGGAAGAACTACCGAAGGACTGCAATGTCGGGACCAAACGCAATTCGAAGGGTCACGGGCACTGCTGGGTCGGCTTCAAGCTGCACTTGGATGTGATTGACGGGGGGATTCCGATCAGCGCTGCGCTAACATCGGCTTCGGTCCATGACAGCCAGGTGGCGATCCCGCTGGCAGTGATGACGGCCGCTCGGGTACAAAGTCTGTACGACTTGATGGACAGTGCGTACGATGCTAAGGAAATCCGAGAGCATAGCAGATCGCTGGGGCATGTGCCGATCATTGATATCAACCCGCGTGGCAATGAGGAGCTAAAGCGCGAGGCGCGGGCGCAACGCAGCATCGGACACGTTACGCCAGAGAGGAGACGTTTCAGAGAGCGCTCGACGGTGGAGCGGGTCAATGGACGACTCAAAGACGAGTTCGGCGGACGGTATGTGCGGGTACGCGGGCATAGCAAGGTCTACTGCCACCTGATGTTCGGCATCCTGGCGCTGACCGTCGACCAGTTGATGCGCCTGGTGCTCTAAGCGCACCCGTACCCTCACGTAGGGCCCGTCTCGCCATCAGCGCGGGCCGGGTCAGCTATGCCGTGTCATGCCTCCCTGCGCAGTTCGTCACCCCCATTCGAGCAAGACTTCCGCAATGCAAAGGTCGAACAAGTTGATACGTGCAGAATCACACTGGCTTGACGAAGCTCCTACTCCCAAATCAAGGGCTGAAGTGAATTTTGCAAAAGGCTCTGTAGTCCAAGCTGGGGCAGTGTGCCCAGATGCACCACCCGTAACAACGGAAGATTCATGGCCCCGTACGCGCCAGTGTACCCAGAACGTTCACCTGTGGCGGTATCCCTAGCCCTGCCGTTTACCCAAGTTACCTGGCAGACTTACGCATTTGAGGGTATCAGAAGCATGTCCAGTCGTTGCCGAGCGACACGGGGTGTGTCCATGTGGCACAGGGGTCTTGGCTGTGGACTCAAGGCTTGGTCGTGCAGGGACGCTTCGTTCAGCTCAACGCGGTCTACGCCTGCTTTGCGGGCGGAGGCCTTGCTTACCGTGGACATACAGCCCCGGCAGGGTATAGGGATCCTGCCTTGTGACAGGATCACAGTCCACGGGTTATCGCAGCGCAGTGCCGCCCTTACTCAGCGTCACGGACCTCGTATCCCAGCTCGTATCCCAGTGTGGCCAGCGCCAATCGTTCCAGCCCGCGCCACATGATCTGGTGACCGGGCGGCCCGTCGCGAGTGCGATTCTGGTACCCCCCGAGTACCGCCAGCAGCAGGATGGCCTCTTGCAGCGTGCCGGGCCGAGGCAGCTTCACACGGCTGGCATAGCTCGTCAAAAAACGAAGCTCCAACTCCGTGAAGAAGACCTCCGAGTCCAACTCTGGCACGGTTCGCCCCAATAGCGTCAGCACCATCAGGCGCCAGGCAATAACGCAGTAGATCGCGATCGCCCGCTCCAGACGCAGCGCCGTGCGCAGCGCCAGACGCTCCACCTTGCAGCCGCTCTTAAGCACCCGGAAGAAGTCCTCAACGCGCCACCGCTTCACGTAGTGGTCCAGCACCTGCAGGGCCTCCTCCAGCGTGTGCACCGCCACACTGGTAAGCAGATACCATTCTATGGCCTCTTCGCCTTCCGGCGGGGCCTGCTCCCGGATGTGAACCCCGTACATCGTCACCGGATCTGCCTCCTGGGTCGTGGCCGGCAGCGTCACCCGGTGGAACCGCACCTCGGCGTCCGCTATGCGATAGCTGCGCCCGGGGCGTGCGGGCTTGCCCCGTGACTTCGGGCGTGCGGTGACTTTCTTGATCTCGATCCGCACGCTGCCGGCCGCCGGGCCGCCCGCGAGGGTCTCAAACAGCTTCCTGCCGTTGGCCAGCCGGCGATCTATCCGCGCCCTGACCAGCATCTCCACGCGGCCCTGACGACGCTGGGCGTCAAAGAGCGCAAAACTGTCGCCCTCCCGGTCCATAACGCAGATCACGCGAATCTTGCGGGAGATCTGATCGGCCGCCGCACAGATGTCCAGGTAGGCGTCCAGCCATCGTTGGGCCTTCGGCTTCAGGGGACCGTGCGAAGGATCCCGGTAGCTGCAGCGCAACACGCCCAGCGGCAGACCATCGGAGGTGGTCGCCAGCGTCGCATGTACATGCATCCCACGCGTTTGCGCCGTGGTCTGGTTGCGGCCGGTGACCTGCAGATCCGTGCAGGCCGGACGCGTGGCATAGCGCAGCCGGCTGCCATCCTGGATGCAGAGCACCACCTTCTGGCTGCGCATGCGCTCGATCGTGCGCGCACGATGCGGCGCCAATATGTTTTCCGGAGTGACCTTGGACGCCGGGTCGCTCTCCAGCAACCGGTAATGCGCCTTGACCGCCGCACGATCGTAGTCCGTATTGCCCGTAATGGACTGGCCCATCACCGAAGCCAGCATCGACGCACTCCGTACCAGGCGCGTGGAGCGCAGCCGATTGCCCAGTGGAGCGTCCCCGAACTCGGCTTCCGCCCATTGGTCACGGTCCAACGCCTCGTGGGGTGCTCTCACAGGATGGAGCTCCACCGCCGGCACGCCGAGTGCCTGGCGCCACCCGCGGTCCAGTTCGTACACATACAGCGCCTTGGGCGGCTCGGGTTCATCGTCGGACTGTCGTTTGCCGCCGGCAGTATAACCAATGTGCAGAAAGTTTGCCGCCTGGAAGCATGTACCCTTCCAGTTCGGATCCACATAGGTCTCCACCACCCAAGGGCGGTACCTGTAACGCTCTTCAAAATCATCGGGCAGCTGCCTGAGCGCAAGGCCCAGGACATGGCTCGCCAGGTGCGTGCAGGGTCCCCGGATCAAAAAGCGGCTCAAACACACCACATGATGCAGGTGGGCCTGGCGCTGCGCATCGCTCCAGGCCATCCATCGCTCCCGTGCGGCCAGACGCAGGGCCGAGGCCGAAAAGCCCAGCACGCCCAGATAGCCCTGCGCGCTATGCACCAGGTAGCGCACCTGCGCGCCGAAGAACGTCGTCGTGCCCCGCGGATGTTCCTGGTCCAATAGGGTGTTCCATACGGCGCGCTGGTCGTCGTCCGTGACCACGATCAGCGACAGGTCATCCACTTCGCGGACGGAGCGAGGAAGGGCACTCGGCATGGGCACGCCCTCCTTCAGCAGCCGGGGGGACGCGCCGGCAGCGTGGTCGTTCATCGGCGCCGGCAGTGCTATACAGCCGCGGTCGGACAGCTTCGAGAGCGCCTTGGCGCAACTGGCTACTTGCGACTGCCCGCGTGCGTCGAAAAAATCGAATGCCGCACACACACGCCGGGCGATGGCGGCACGGTTCTTCAGACCCTCATCAGCCAAGATGCCGTCCAGACGCGCCTGGGATTGCGCCTCGCTCAGCGTACGAAGAATCTGGTTCTGCTGGAACATGCCGCCAATCTATGCGGCATAAATCAGAATGTCAAGGGGAAAACTTGGGTAAACGGCAGCCCTAGCCCCCGTTTGGCGATGCCACGCATCGCCCTTTGCTCTCCTGAGCAATGAGGCCGGTTGTTGTCTGATGCGCCGCTGTGCAAAGAGTACCGTCATCCACAGCAATGCTCCGGTCTGGCGCTACACGTTGCCGGTCGGGGAGGCGTGCCGCAGTTGCATTAAAATTCGGACGGCCCGTTCCAGTTCAGAAAGTCGCTTGCAGTTCTGGAAACGTGTATGTGTAGCAAGCAGCTTAAATCTGCTGCGAATGGCACACGGGCACTCCATGGCTCCATTGCGGCCCTTGCAATGACGTCCCGTTGACCGCGAGCGCCATCCGCTTGGATCCTTCCCTCGAACCAACTCTTCGTTGGCCAGCATCCGCGACCTTGCCCACTCGATACAAGGCGTCACTATCCCTTCGGCGGGGATCTCCTTTGCGGCGTACAGCTGCAACGACAGCCCTACCGGTCTATTTTTGTCGCTCTTCGTGCTTCGCGCAGATTCCGCTGCCTGTGGCGGGCTGCAGCGTAGCACCATGCGTTTGTCCAGATGGATTCAACCTGTCCCCCTACCAATTCGGCTTGCCGGACAGAGTATGCCGCACGCCGTCCCATTTGATGATCTCGAGTGCACTCCTTCCGGTTAGGACGAATTCCAGACTAAGCCGGCAGACTGGACCTCACTACGAATGTGGGCGCCAACAGGCAGGCCTCGCACTACGCTTTCTCGAGCCCGAATTCACGGTCAAGCCACGCAACCTGCGTAGAGCGCGTCGTAGGCCCCTCTTGAACTATCAACGTATGCGTCCACGGCCATAGGGCTGCTTTTCTGCTGCATCTCAGCCCGCAATTGACCTGCATGCCACCGTACTTGCCTACGTGCATATCGCTATTCGTACGAGCACTGTTGTTGGCGCTCGTGACCAGAAATGCGCCCTTTAGATCGCGCCATTCCACACACCGCCTTACCACTCACTTGTGCGACTGCAGCCAGTCCATAGCCACGCCGCGATGGCATCCGGCTCCTACGATTCAGGTAACACGACCATGCGCGAAAACTCCGCCGGCACAAAAAGCTCCTGCGCCACCGCTTGTACATCGTCGGCGCTGACATTGTGAAGCTCTTCCAGCACTTCGTCAAGCGTTATGTAACGGCCAAAGAAAAGCTCTTGGCGGGCAATGCGGGTCATGCGGTTGTTCATGCTCTCCAGCCCAAGCAGAATGGAGCCTTTGATCTGATTCTTGGCTTGACTCAACGTGCGGGCACTCACTTGGCGCCCTGCAAGCTTGGCGCACTCTCTGAAGACTAGCTTCTCCACGCGATCAACGTGTGCGGTATCCGTACCCGCATATACGCCAAAATCCCCCGTATCGGAGTGCATGTTTAGAAAAGCAAACACGTTGTAACAGAATCCGTGCTTCTCGCGGATATTCTGATTCAGGCGGCTGGACATGCCGCCCCCCAGAATAGTGCTGGCGACGTTCATTGCAGCTCGATGGCTGTCCCCGATGTCCAAACCGCGGCGGCCCAATACCATGTGAGCCTGCTGTATCGGGCGCGTTTCTTCCACGCGCTGCGGCATGTAGCGCCCGAGGCTCTCGCGGGGCTCCGGACCGTTGCTGGTTCTTTTTCGCAGCCCCATGAACGCACGCTCCGCCGCGCGGACTACCGCCTGGTGCGAGAGGTTGCCGGCAGCCGCGAGCACAATGCGCTCTGGCGTATAACGCCGGTTGAGGTATCCAAAAAGGTCTGCTTGGGAGAGCGCCGACACCGTGTCCGGGAGGCCAATAATCGGGTGTCCAAAAGCATGATTCGCGTAGACGATGCGCTCAAACCGCTCGAAAATCATGTCTTCAGGCGTATCTGCGTACATCTT
Source organism: Rhodothermales bacterium (assembly GCA_965262785.1). Taxonomy (GTDB): domain Bacteria; phylum Bacteroidota; class Rhodothermia; order Rhodothermales; family Bin80. The sequence continues at coordinate 2,228,088 of OZ253559.1, read as the reverse complement.
CATCTCCTCCAGCACCACGCACTTCTCCTTCTGCAACTCTTTTTCTGGGAACAACGGGTCAACGACCAAATCGGCCGCCGTATCTATTGCCCGCGCCAGATTTACATCCAGCGCTCGCGCCTCAAAGCATGTGTACTCTTTGGAAGTAAAGGCGTTTAGGTAACCTCCCACGGACTCCAAACGCCGCGCAATGTGCTGCATACGCCGCCTTCGGGTGCCCTTGAACACCATGTGCTCAATGAAGTGACTGATTCCCGCTTGAACTGGGGCCTCGTCTCGGCTTCCTGTGTGCACCCACACTCCCGCAGCGACCGAACGAACCGTCGGAATCGCTTCGGTAATCACACGGACGCCGCTTTCGAGAAGCGTCTTGCTGAACACAGCTGCTGAGAGTATTCTATGGGCGCTTGCCGCGATCGCCGCCAGGGCTTTTACGGCTCCGTCCGCCAGATCCTGCACTTCGCCGCGGTGGACCTCCACCTCCCCGGCGCGGGCCGCCGCGGTTGGGCCCACCAGGGCGCGGACCACTGCGGGGGCGACGAAACTCTGACACCCCTTCCGGGCGCGGCAGTGTGGCCTTGCGGCTAAGCCGAAGCTTGCCACGGTCACGGCTCTCTATTACCTGTACCTTGACTGTGTCCCCGACCTGTACGACATCGGCCACGTTGTTAATGTAACCGTGATCGAGCTCCGAGATATGAACAAGCCCTTCCTTGCCTGGAAGAATCTCTACTACCGCACCGATTTCCAGAACTGCCTTGACCGTACCCTCGTACTGTTCCCCAACCTCAGGCACCGTGACAATGGCACGCACCATTTCAACGGCGCGCAACGCCTGCTCCTCTCGGGCAGCCGCAATGGTCACAAAACCCTGACCGTCCCGCTCCTCTATGTCGATTGTTGTCTCAGTATCCGCCTGAATCGCCTTGATAATCTTACCGCCCGGCCCAATGACGGCGCCGATAAGCTCAGCGTCAATCGCGATCTGGGTGAGCCGCGGCGCATAGGGCGACATTTCCGGTCTGGGCGCATCCAACTCCACCTCCATCTGGTCCAGGATGTGATGCCGCGCCTCACGTGCCTGATATAACGCTTTGAGCATCAGCGCCCGCGAAAGCCCGCTGATCTTGATGTCCATCTGGCACGCTGTGATGCCCTCACGGGTGCCCGTCACCTTGAAGTCCATATCACCAAGGTGATCTTCTGTGCCGAGGATATCTGTCAATATCACGGTACGCTCGCCGTCCGAAATAAGGCCCATCGCGACACCCGATACCGCCTTGCGCAACGGCACGCCGGCATCCATCAGGGCAAGACTGCCCGAACAAACGCTGGCCATTGAGGACGAACCATTTGACTCCAATACATCCGCGTTCACCCGGATAGTGTATGGAAACTCATCCTTGCTGGGCAACATTCCTTCCAGAGCACGTTCGGCCAACAATCCGTGACCAATCTCGCGTCGGCTGGCGCCGCGCAAGAACTTGACTTCGCCCGTTGAATACGGCGGAAACGCATAGTGCAGGAAGAAAGCCTTGTCTTCTTGGCTAAATACCTGATCTATCGCCTGCACATCACGCGTAGTGCCCAACGTGACCGAGGCCATGACCTGCGTCTCTCCGCGCGTGAAGATCGCGGATCCGTGTACGCGAGGCAGATACCCCGTTTGGCACCATATGGGCCGCACGTCTGCCGGGCCACGCCCGTCAATGCGGCGCCCCTGTGAAAGCACCATCTCGCGCATCAATTCTTTCGACACAATCCCGGCCGCACTCTCTACATCGGAGCGATCATATCCGAGCGCTTCGTCCGCCGTAAGGACATCTATCGCTTCCTGCTTCAGTGCGTCAAGACCATTGTAGAATCTGGATTTGTCGTAGGGCGCCTGGATGTGGGCTGCCACTCGTTCCCCGATTTGGTCCCTTACCGCTCGTACAATTTCCGCTGCCGGCACATCACACTCGTGTGCAAATGGCGTGGGTGGGGGGCACAACGCCAAAAGATCTTGCTGCGCTCTACACAACGCCTTGATGGCTTCATGTGCAACCTCAAGCGCTTCTACCATCTCCTCTTCGGTAACTTCAGCCATCTCTCCCTCAACCATGACGATGGCATCGGTCTTGCCAGCCACCACCAGATTGAAGTCGCTGGCCTCAGTCTCGCTGAGCGTGGGGTTTACGACAAAGTTGCCTGCTATGCGACCGATTCGCACTTCAGCTATGGGCCCTTCAAACGGTGCGCCGGCTAACAACAGCGCAGCGGACGCACCCACGCCGGCGAGCATGTCACTGTTGTTTTCGTCATCTGCGCTGATGACCGTTCCAACGATCTGGACCTCGTTGCGGAAGCCGTTGGGAAAAAGCGGTCGGATAGCGCGGTCCACCAGACGCGAGGTCAAGATTTCCTTATCGTTGGAGCGTCCTTCACGCTTGATAAAGCCGCCGGGAATCCTGCCACCGGAGGCAAAATTCTCACGATAGTCCACCATCAGTGGAAAATAGCTCTGCCCTGGTTTGACAAAATTCGACAGCACGACGGTGCACAGCACCATCGTGTCACCCATGCGCACCACTACGGCGCCACCAGCTTGTTTGGCCAGGCGCCCGGTTTCCAGCGTCACCGCCTTCCCGGGAGCAATATCAGCGTGAATAGTTTTTGCTTCAGTTATCATGAATCAATCTTACTTAGTGAGTCGCGCCGCATGCGCGGCGCATTTGTAAAAGCGACATGGGCGGCATTGGAAGGCCTTACCTGTCACCTGGCTACTTGCGAATGCCAAGGTCTTGCGTAATGGTGCGATAGCGCTCGATTTCCGTCTCAATCAGGTAATTCAGGAGGCGCCGACGCTTACCTACCAGTTTCAACAGCCCGCGCCGCGTGGCATGGTCCTTCGGATTGGACTTGAGATGCTCCGTAAGCGCCCGGATGCGCGTAGAAAAGATCGCGATCTGAACTTCAGAAGTGCCTGTATCGTGTTCGTTCTTGCCGAACCGTGCAATTAGCTCTGCTTTCTGCTCTTTAGAAATCATGCTGCAGTTCTCATTATCGGCCTTTTTTCGATCCCGCCCCCGTCCGCCAATCACTGGCATAAGGCCAAAGCCAGCTATCTACCGAGGACCGGAACGAATCAGCCTCTTAGAACGACAGGATTGTTGGTGGGTTCCGTCGCACTTAGCATAAAGGTGGTTGCTGCACCTTTTGAAGGGCACGCTAAGAAGAATAGGATCACATCCAGGCGCATGCCATCTTGCATCTTCCCGGTGACGCAATGCAAGGCGTAATCCCATCCAATGTACTGGCCGGACCACTGCACCGCGCATTGAAGACCTCATTTACATTTTCATCGAGGGCCAGTCCGCACTAATCACACGTGCACGTGCCGACCAACAAACCGATCTTGTTGCGTCACAATCCACCGCATCCACTGTGCTGCTGCGGTGCGGGCACGGACATAGCCATTCCGCCAGTGGCATAGGCGTTGAAAGGTAGATGGCCCAGGAGTATCAAGAGACGGTTACGCGGCTTCAGCCGCGCTTCCTGTTGCCGCCCCTCGAAGAGTGACGCTATAGTTGAGTCCCTCGCGGTCAACGCCGGCGAGCTTGCGCCCCGCGATGCCGGCCGTAGCCCGGTGGCGTGCATCACGCAGATGGATTGCCTTGGCGCAGGCCAATGCCGCATGCTAATTCAGACGATGCACTGGTGCAATCGACAGCTTGCGACACGCCACGCTATCGCATTGCATCGTGGTCGCAGCTATACATTGGCCACGGACCGACCGACCAAGGACGCCTTCACAACCTGCGTGCTGCCACAATTAACTGTAAAGACTCGCCCCCAATAGTGCGCGGCTTTCCGCGGCGTCCCGCGCCAACTGCGCCGTGAGGGCCTCAATGGACGGAAACTTTACTTCATCACGCAGACGATGCAAGAAGTCTATCGCAAGCACCTCGCCATAGATATCGTTGCAGAAGTCGAAAAGATGCACTTCCAACTGCAGCTCGGTGCTGTCACCCACCGTCGGTCGATATCCAATGTTCATCATTCCATGGTGAATCCCGCCTTTCAGGGCGGCCTGCACAACGTAAACGCCACGCCTCGGTACCACTTTCCGCGCATTCTGCCTTATTAGGTTTGCAGTAGGTACCCCGATCGTCCGGCCGCGCCCGGCGCCTCGTACCACGCGGCCTCGAACCGAGAATGGTCGCGTGAGCATCGCGCGAGCAGCAACCATGTCACCGTCTTCGGCGATCAGCTGCCGAATTGCGCGCGAAGAAACCACTCGCGACCCCACCTCCTCCGCCGGAAGCACATCCACAGAAAACCCCAGCTCGTCGCCCATGCTCCGAAGCAGGTGCACATTCCCCTTGCGTCCACGCCCAAACCCGTGGTCATGTCCAACGACGATCTCTTGAAGTCCAACACGCGCTGCCAGGATACCTTTCACATAGTCCTCCGGCAACATGCTGGCAAATTCCCGCGAAAACTCAACCACAATCAAGCGGTCCAGACCCATCGATTCGAGGATGTCGGCTTTTTCCTCTACAGATGTGAGAAGCGGCATCACTTTTCCCGTCAACACCTCACGAGGATGCGGCTCGAACGTCAGGAGGGTACTGCAGGCGCGCTGTGCGCGTGCGCGATCAATAACGTAGGAAAGAATAGCCTGATGCCCTGCGTGGACACCGTCAAAAGAGCCCACTGTTACGATAGAGGTGGGTTCTCGCCTGGCAGCATCCAGTCCGTACTCGAGCTTCATGAAGGTGACCGAGCTTGCAATGCCGTTGCCAGCCCGTCTACAGTCCATGCGTCCCGTACGTGGTAAGCTCCAATCGCCGTGCGCCGGAGTGCCGCCAGGTAAGCCCCGACCCCCAGTGCCTGCCCCATGTCGTGAGCTAACGCACGGATATATGTACCTTTGCTGCACCGGACCGTGAATGCCACATCTGCGCCTTCCCAACCGGTAAGCGCAAACTGATACACATTAACCGTGTTGAACTCGCGCTCGATCACTTCTCCGCGGCGGGCCTTTTTGTACAGCCGCTCGCCCCGGACCCGTACGGCCGAGTACATCGGAGGCTGTTGCTGAATGCTGCCAACAAACATCTGTCGTACCCGCTCAAGGTCCTGAGATGTCAGGTGCCGCCACTCGGATCGCTGGCTCACGGGCGTTTCAGCATCAAAAGACGGCGTCACCGCTCCCAACCGCATCACGCCTTCATAGGTCTTGGGCATATGCATAAACGACACCATTTGCCGCGTAGCGCGACCCACCAGGCAGATGAGTAGGCCCGTGGCCGCCGGATCCAGCGTGCCGGCATGCCCAATCTTTCGCACCGGCAATAGTTGACGCAGCCGCTTTATCACCCCAAAGGAAGTCCAGCCTTTAGGCTTGTCCATGAGAAGGACCGCGCCGGAGAATTCAGCAGGCAATGCGCCTCGCCCAAATACTTCAACTTCCTGGGTCATCCCACGTGCTACGGTTCCATTCGCTGCGCCCGCTCCTCTCGAATCGTTTCAAAAATAGACTCCATCTTTGAAGCATTCTGAAACGACTCATCCAAGAAAAACTGGATCTCGGGTACTCTGCGCAATTGATGCCGAATGCGCTGTGCCAGCGCCTCCCTGATCCTTGGCACCTGGTCCTGAAGATTCGCCAAGGCCTCCTGACGCTGCTCAGCCGTGGCCCCCATCACGCTTACATAGACATAGGTAATGCTGAGGTCCTTTGTCACGCGTGCACCGGTGACAGTCAGCATGAGCTCCTGAGGCAACTCACGCGCAAGAATGACGGCTATTTCGCGCTGCAATAGTTTCGCAACGCGCTGCATACGAACGCTCACTATGAGTCCAGAGTCCGCTTCGTTTCAACGATTTCATAGACCTCAAACTGATCACCAACCTTCAGGTCATTGTAGTTCTCGATCCCGATGCCACACTCGTAGCCGCTGGCTACCTCGCGAACATCCTCCTTGAACCGACGCAAAGAGGATATTTTGCCGTTGTATATGACGATACTCTCCCGTAGGATGCGCAAAGTGCCACTGCGCCGCACCTTGCCCTCACTGACGTAGCAGCCCGCTATCGTACCTACTTTCGGTACTTTGAAGAGGTCGCGCACCTCAACGACGGCAGTGACCTTTTCGATCTCTTCAGGCTGCAGCAACCCTTCAAGCGCGTCGCGAACATCTTCTATGGCGTCGTAGATGATCGAATACGTATGGATGTCGATCTCTTCTCGCTCGCTGGCGCTGCGCGCACCAAGGGTGGGACGCACCTGAAATCCAATGATGACCGCATCTGACGCGGACGCCAGCATCACGTCGCTCTCGTTGATGGCTCCCACGCCCGAATGAATAATGTTGACCGCCACCTCGTCCGTCGAGAGTTTCAACAGGGAGTCGCTGATGGCTTCGACTGAGCCGCCCACATCAGCCTTGATGATGAGGTTAAGCTCGCTGAAGTCACCCAGCGCCATGCGACGCCCGATATCCTCCAGGCGCACATGCTTGTATTGACGCAGTTTCTGCTCCCTCCAGATCTGCTGCCGTCTCTGGGCAATCTCTTTTGCTTCGTCCGCATCTTCAACACCAATGAATTGGTCTCCGACGGTGGGCTGACCTGGCAGACCAAGCACCAGTGCCGGTTCTGATGGCCCCACCTCGGTGATTCGGGCATCCAACTCATTAAACATCGCACGAACGCGCCCCCCGTAGATCCCTGCAACAAATGGATCCCCCACGCGCAATGTGCCATTCTGCACCAGAACGGTAGCGATATTTCCTCGGCCGCGGTCAAGGCGACTCTCTATCACGATGCCTTGGGCACGGCGAGCTGGATTCGCCTTCAGCTCAAGAATGTCAGCCTCCAGGAGCACTTTTTCCAGCAGGTCTTCCACGCCTTGGCCAGACTTTGCAGAGACGTGCGCACACTGCACTTGGCCGCCATACTGCTCTACCAATACGCCATATTCCGACAGCTGCTGCATCACGCGCTGCGGGTTGGCGTCAACCAAGTCGATTTTGTTGACCGCCACAATAATCGATACCTCGGCGGCCCGCGCATGGTTGATGGCTTCTATGGTCTGCGGCATGACCGCGTCGTCTGCCGCCACTACCAGGATGACTACATCGGTCACCTTAGCGCCACGCGCACGCATGGCAGTAAAGGCTTCATGGCCCGGAGTGTCCAGGAAAGTCACTATGCGACCCCCATCCAGCTTAACCTTGTAAGCACCAATATGCTGTGTGATGCCCCCGGATTCTCCAACCGCAACGCTGGCGCGGCGGATGAAATCCAATAGCGACGTCTTGCCGTGGTCGACGTGACCCATAACCGTGACGACCGGCGCTCGCGGCAGGAGATCAGCCGGATCATCATCTTCCTCAAGCTCAATGTCTTCTGTGCCGAAGTCGGTGATGAATTCAACCTCAAACTCGAACTCATCAGCCACAAAGGAAATCGTGTCCGCGTCCAGTCGTTGGTTGATCGATACCATCATGCCTGCATTGAAGAGCATGCTGATGATGTCAGTGACGGAGATGCCCATGAGGTCCGCGAGCTCGCCGGTAGAGACGAATTCCGTCACGCGCACCTTCTGTTCCTGCTCTGCTCTTTCCTTGCGCTCGTGCATGCGCTCATCGGCACGCTGCTGGCGGCGCGCCCGCCGTCGGCGCTGCCTGACACGCGATGAGCCACGTTCGACCGTACGCAGCGTATCCTGGACGGTCTGATCAACAGCATCTGATTTGACCGCAGTCCTGCCGCGCTTTTTGGACTTCTTGCGCTGGGGAGTGGCATCGGCTTTTGTCTTCGATCCGGACGCGGCTGCTGGCGCGGCCACTTTGGTCCCTTTACGCTTGCGCTTGCGCTTGGGTCGTTCGGCAGCTGCAGGCTTATTCTCTTCTACGGATTTCAGATCCAGCTTCCCGATGATCGTCGTGCCCTGGAGCTTAACCCTATCCGCCGCCTTTATGACTCCCTCGCCTTTGGGCGCTTCGACACCTTCTTCCCGCTCTATCTCAGCTTGTTCGGATGCCTCCGTATGCGGCTCCTCACCTGACGCCGGTAGCTCACCTGTCGGCGGTACATCTGCAGGTGGTACAGCGTCAGGCAACTTGCTTAAAGACTCCTCGCTCGCAGATACCTGTGCCTCCGGCTCCAGCGGCGTAATCTCTGGTGTCTCGGCCTCAGTTTCTGCTGGCTCCTCAATCGGCGGCTCCGCCAAAGGGGTGTGCGCGACGTCAGCCGCAGTTTCCGGCGCCACCTCCTCCACCGGTTCAGGTGGCTGATCCAGCGCGCCCGGCGGCTCCGCCTCGTCAGGTGGCGGGGGAATGACTTCCTCCAAGGTCGGCCCGGCCTGCTTATCTTCGGGCTCAACTGTGATTGGCGACGGCTGAACCGGTGGCACAACCGGCTCCACATCTGCAATCACGACAGGTGCTGAGTCGCCCGTAGTGTCTGCAAGTTCGGCCGTGCGTGCCTGCTGCTCTTCTCTAAGCTTCTCTACACGTGCCGCAGTGGCTTTGTCACTCCTGAATCGGTCCAACAACGCATTGTACGCATCCTCGGTAGTGATGGAGGCCATAATCCCGGAGCCCGTCAGCGCATCACCATGCCCACATTCATTGAGGAAGGACTCAATGTGAGCGGTCTGGATATTCAGCTCTCTGGCTACCTTGAAGAGCCGCTTCTTCTTGAATGACTTTGCCGATGTGGCCATAAACGCCGTCGTCGTGGGTACTGGATGCGCCGTACGGGCTAAGCTTCGATTTCCTCCTCTTCAACCTCGACCTCAAACTCCGCCTTGATGACAGTCATTACCATCCGCGCAACTTCGGGTTCAAGGCCGCTTCGCCGAATCAGCTCGTCACTGGAAAGCTCCATCACGGCCTTGGCGGTGTCGCAGCCAATATCCTTCAACTTACGAAGAGTATCCTCATCGAATTCGTCGTCAAATTCGCCAATCTCGATGTCTTCCTCATCCGGCGGAATCTCACGGTAGACGTCGATCTCATAACCCGACATTCGCGAGGCCAGCCGGATGTTGATGCCGCCTTTGCCGATGGCTTGACTCACCTCGTCCGCCCTTACGATCGCCTTCGCACGTGGCGGGTCAAGATCCTCATTGAGAGTGATCGAGATAGGGTTGGCTGGAGACAGTGCCCGCTTTATCAGCGTATAGGGATCGTCTGCCCATTCCAGGACATCAATGTTCTCGTTGCTGAGTTCGCGTACCACAGCGTGAATGCGGTTACCCTTAAGCCCAACGCAGGCACCAACGGGGTCTATGCGATCATCATGGCTAATCACTGCGACTTTGGCACGATCCCCAGGCTCGCGAAGGATGCGCTTGATTTCCACCTCCCCTTCGTCTATCTCCGGTACCTCAAGCTCAAAAAGGCGCTCCATCAAATTCGGATCAGCCCGGCTGATGATGACGTGCACGTTACTGCCTGCGTCTCTGCGAACGTCTTTCACGATGGCCCGGAGCATGTCGCCCTTGCGGTAGCGATCCCGCGGAATCTGCTCTTCACGTGGTAGAATTAGCTCTACACGGTTGTGCATAACCAACACCTCGCGCCGACGATGCTGGTACACCTCGCCCACTACGATTTCGCCAATCCTATCTGAATATTCCTCAAAAATATTCTCCTTCTCGATGTCCCGAATGCGTTGACGCAGATTCTGGCGCGCCATAGCGACGGCCCGCCGCCCAAACATTTTGAGAGAAATCTCTTCCGCCACGTCGTCTTCCACCTCGACATCTTCATCGATCAAAAGAGCTTCTTTGACTTCAATCTGTGTGACCGGATCTTCCAAATCGTAGTCATCCACCACTTCCCTGATGTGCAGGATCTGAATGTCCCCATGGTCCGGGTTGAGAATTATCTCGAAGGCCTCATCGGATCCATACCGTTTGCGAATCATCGCGCGGAACACGTCCTCCACGATAAGCTGGAGTCGGTCCCGGTCTATATCCTTGTCGCGCGCGATTGCCGCGAATGAGGAAACAAGGTCCGTGCTTTGCATAGCGTCTACCTATTCAACCTGCTTACCACGGCAGCTGCACCTTAGCCCACAGAATATCGCTGAATTGGATGCTAAGGGGCGATTTGCATGCCGCGACGGTGATCCCATCTACATCTACTTCCTCCAGCGTGCCTACCACTTCAGTGTATTTGCTGTCTGGCAACCGGTAGTGCACCCGCAATGCTCGTCCGACCATCTTGCGATACTGTCGGGGCAAGCGCAGCGGGCGGTCTGTACCGGGCGAAGACACATTTAGTGTATAGGGACCCGGCATGACGTCTTCCGAACCTAGTCCGAAGCCAATTTCACGGCTGATCTTTGCCAAAGTTTGCACATCCAGCACCGCATCGCTTTCAACAAAGACATCAATTGCGTGCGAGCCCATACTGCCTCGAACGACGATCTCGACCGCAAAGCACGGGCCTCCGTCAAGGACACCCTGCACCAAGGCAGTCACACGGTCCTGCAGTGTATCTAGCGCAATTGGCATGCTAGCTGTAGATGTCAAAAAACGCCCGGCCTCGACTTGCGCGACGGGCGTGGTGCATCCTGCAATAAGCCCAACAAAAAAGGGTGGCCCGTCGAGCCCCCCTTCCTTACATACCGTAGGCAACGAATTTACGCCTAAGGGCGCGGCGTTCGCAACCCCTACGGATCATCCTCACGCGCGTGTTAACACGCCATTTACCAGCCGGTTCCGAATTGCCTGTATCAGCATCGCGCGAAGGAAGGCATCGGCACTGCCTGACGATACGCAGATCAGAACCGCAAGCCACCTTCGGCGGGATTCGAAACATGGCCCCTGCCACTTTCGCATGTAAATCACATTCAAACCTGAGGAGTCCTCTCCGCGTCGGGTAGACCGCTACCGTTGGTACCCGAGTTCGGGCCTCGCGGCCAGGTGGACGACCTACCTCTTACTCAAGCCGAAACAGGGCATAGAATCGGATTTCCTAATATTAAGCTTCAAGGATCGGAGATTGCGGCAATTCTTCGAGGGGCGGCGCGGAGCAGGGAGGTCGGGGGCTCCGTCTGGCGGGCCGGGCAATGCCTGCGGCCGGGGAGGGGGTGCTTCCTCAAGGTGGGCGGTGCACCTCGGCCAAAGCCCGGGCTAGGTATCGACCGCCAGTGGAGGGAAGGTGTTCCGAACTCTGAGCGATCGCCGGAAGTAGACCGTCCAGATCGTCGCCCACGCCAGCGACCCGACCGCGATGACCGCCAGGATCGCGATCGCGGCCACCCATTCCTCGGGGCTCCTCCTCTGCGCCGCTTCGTCGGTCTCTAGATTGAAAGGGACGAAGGCCGCGCGCAGCGTGATCAGGAGGGCGACGACCCACAGCGCGACGACGTTCCACCGCGGGGCTCGCGGCGACTTCAGTAGGATGAGCGCAAGCGGGGACGCGAGGAAAAGGAATATCGCGACCAGCAGCCAGAGGGGGTATTCGAGAAACCATCCCGACAGGCCCGCCGAATGGAAGAGCAGGAAAGGGATGGAGCCAAAGAGATAAACCACGAGCCAACCTCCTACGCCGACTGGGGTGCTTTCATTGGTCGCGGTGTTGGTGTTTGGGTCCGGCCCCATCGGCTTTCGTGGTTTCGATTCGCGGTGTGCCCGAATAAACTAGTGATTGCCCGAAAAAGGCCTATTGGGAGCAATTTGCGGGAAGATTGTGGGTGGGCGGTAAGCCTGTAGTCGCGGTCAGGGGTGTGCGCAAGGCGCGCAGCCCCCGAATATGAGTGGATTTGGCACAAAGCCGCGGCCTTCAGCCAGCTTTTCATGCCATTGCACTACAAACACGATATAGGTTTGCGCTCTCCCCATTGCAAGGAGTCTGGCTTGCTCCCGTGGCGGCGCTGGTAGGGCCTTACTGCGCCCTACTGCGTGCCTGGTACCACTTTCGTCGGCGCGCTTCCTTCTGCTTCAGAACCTGACCTATGCGGTGCACATTGGTGGCCACCACTACCAGTGCCAGCGTCCTGTCGAAGCCGGCCTTGCCATGGGTGCGCACTAGTGACATCCCCCGGTGATCGAGATTATTGATCGCCGACTCTATGGCCGGATGTTGACGCCGGGCTGCCACGAAGTCCGGATGGGTCTCTCGTTCGCGGTCCGCTTTACGGAGCCGCCCCTTTCGAGGCATCACGTTCAGGTCCAACAACTTGTCAAGCTGCTCGCGATTCTCTGGCGTGTAAAACCCCTTGTCCATACTGCATGATGCCAGCGCCGGGTAGCGCCGCTTCGCCTCTGCAAGGAATGGTACGATCATGTCTTGGTCGCCGCCTTCGTGCTGCACATGGTGGCGCAGAATGAATTGGTGCTGATCCTCCAACACGCAGACCGGTACGCCCAACTCTGCCATCACGCCCGCCTTCCCTTTGTTGATCCAGCGCGTGTGGGGCTCATGCACGGAGAAGAGCTTCTGGCCGTGCGGAATCTTCTCGCCCTTGATCAAACGGCGCGATACCTGGTCTATCAGCTTGCCTCCAGTCCGCAAATACCACGACACCTCCGCGCTTTCAACATCGTTTTGCCTCAATATCGCTTGCGTAGCCGCTGCCTTCGACACGATAGTGCGGCAAAGTGCAAGGTAGTCTGCCACTTTCGATGCACTACGACACTGCCGGGAAGTGCGCACGCGATAAAAGGCGCGCTCTATTTTCTTGATCCAGGCCTGCGACTTGCGCCAGCCCGCTATCGCATGCTGCTGGCACAGACGCGCCAGCTTCCTGATCAGACGGCGCAGCGCATCCCACAGCAAACGGACATCAGTGGGCCACTCCACATGGGTCTTCGCAACCGCTGAGTCGGCCCGGCAGTGAAGCGGATCAGAGCTCTTGTGCTTCAACAGCTGATGCCCACGGGCCACCACCACCGCATTGATCTGCTGCAGCGCTTCCTCGGTAAGCAGACTCACGTTGTCAATAACGGTCTGCAGGCGATACTGGTGCTTATCTCCAAAATCTGCATGCCCCAGCATCTGGCGCAGCGCCGTGTGAAAGTTCGCCAATTCTACCAGACGGTCGAAATCGCAGTCGAGCGCCTTCTGCAGCGTGCCTAAAACGAAGATCCGCCACAGACACAGTCCCGGGCGACCACGCCGCAAATTGACCTTCGCGCCTAACTGCTCCCGCAGGATCGCGAACACCCGCTCGCGTGTCGCACGGTGCGTGAAGATGTCCTGCAGTCCACGGAGCGCAGCCGGAATATCGTCTCTGGACCGAGCGTCAAAGCTGATCTCTCCAATGGGCGTGTGCCCAAGCTCAAACTGTGACTCGAAGATCGCGCGCATGGCAGTAAATCGGGCGAATGTTGGGGCAGAAGCGTACTAATCACGCCAATAACGGTACTAAGATCGGAAAACGGCGCAACATTCGCTAAAACAACGCAGGCAGCCGTTGGGGAAACTGCCCCGAAAACAGCCGCCCGACACTCCAAAATGCCCGATTTTCCGCCGCACGGGCCCGTACATCTGCCCTATGCGCCCAAGACTGCCGGTCTGCAGAGCCGATCAGGCATTTTTCGGGCAAGCACAAACTAGCAGGGTTCTGTCGGCGTGGCGACGACTGCGGGTCGCCGCCAGCGTCGAAGGCTCGGCGGCATGGCTGAGCGTGCGCGTACCCAGAACGGGTCCATATGTGCAGCCGCAGACGGGCGGTGAGATCCCTGTACAGAGACCGAAAACATGGCTTACATTGGAGTCACATGATACAAAGCATCAGGGACCGGAGAATGAGACGTTTCTTCGAGGGTCGGCTTTCACGGCTGCTCGAATCAAGCGGCACGCTGGCTGACCCTGCTGGGCGCGCTGTGGGGCGACCGGGCCCGGCAGCACAGCTTTCGGATCAAAGCACAGTGGCGCATCTGCTTCATTTGGACCGACGACGGGCCGTGCGAGATCGAGATCTGTCATTGGGAGGCATGTGACATGAACGCGAAGAGTGGCATGAGGCCGGTACGTCCAGGCACAATCCTGCGCGAGGAAATCGACAAGAGCTCGGGCTGTCGGCCAATGTGGTGTCAAAGGCGCTTGGCGTGCCGGTCAACCAGGTGACGATGATTCTCAACGGCCAGCGGGGCGTGACCGCGAACACGGCGCTCCACCTGGCCCAGTACTGCGGTTCGACGACGCAGCTTTGATTGAACCCTCAAAAGACGTGGGAGCTTCGCCGGGTGGAGATTGAGGCGGGTCGCGAGATCTCCGAGCAGGCGACGCCCCGGCATGCGGTGGTATAGGCGAATGCCTGACCGATCCCCGTCCCCGAGTTGCTGGCAACCCGGGGGACCGAAACGATGGCTCCGCCAAGCTGGATCGCGATGGACGCTGGCCGGGGTTGCTGGACGCCGGTAACAACTATGGGGCACCTCTGGGGCATACCAGATGCGTCCAAGCCAATTGGCCAATGGACACACAATGACCTACAGACGCGTTTGGCAGGCTGCCGACAGCCAGGTGATTTATCCGAGCCAGTTGTGCGCACATACGAGTCGGGCATCGGTGTGAACCGGCCCCGGCGAATCTCTCGCGCCAGCCACGCACGCCTGAGACGCATCCTGTCCCGACTTCGCCATTTTGGGAACCAACCGTGGCCGAAGGGGGGCTAAACCAGGTACTCCCAGCCCACTTTTCGCCCTTTTCAGCCCCTTTTCAGCCGTATTTCTCGGCTATATGGTGAAGAATGCGTGAAGTTTAGCGTATTCGGCTGAAAAAGGCCATTGTAGTGCCAGGATTATTGGTGGGGACTTGCTACAGGTGCGCCCATGCACTATCTTGGAGTCGGCATTGAACTGCAGACACCATGTACATACGGGCGACCAAGACCCACGCAATGAAAGGCGAAGCGCGACACAGCTACCGCCTGGTACGCAGCGACCGCATCGGCGGGAAGGTGCGCCAGTCTACCCTGCTGAACCTGGGCGTCCACTTTGACACGCCCCGTGAGCAGTGGGGGACCTTGGTGCTTCACATAGAGAATTTGTTGCAGGGGCAGCCGACACTCGTGTTCGATCCCGACCTGCAGCACACGGCCGAAGCCATTGTCGCGCAGCTGCGCGCACGCGGCATAGGTGCACACGCGAAGCCGGAGGGTGAGCCTGACAGCGTCATGACGGTGGACATGGACTCCCTTGAGCACCCGGAGCATGCCCGCAGCGTGGGCGCAGAGCGTGTCTGCCTTCAGGCGCTCGAGGATCTGGGACTGAAAGACACGCTGATCCAGGCCGGCGCCAAGGAGCGCGACGCGCGTCTGGCCGTAGCCCTGGTGGTCGCACGCATGCTGCATCCCAACAGCGAACGGGCTACGCTTCAGTGGTTGCAAAGCAGGTCGACGACGCTGGACCTGCTGGGGCTGCGCCCCGGCAGGAAAGTGTCGTTAGCGAAGCTGTATCGCATTGGGGACCTGCTCTGGGAGCACAACCAAGCGATTCAGCAAGCGCTCTTCCAAAAGGAGCGGACGCTCTTGAGCCTGCCGGAGACCGTTGTTTTTTATGACCTGACCAACACCCATTACCATGGCCGACAGCACGGCGAGTACCTGGCCTATGGACGTTCGAAGCAAAAGCGTTCCGATTGTCCGCTGGTGACGCTCGGGCTGGTGCTCGATGGCGCGGGCTTCCCGCGCACCTGCGAGATCTTGCCCGGCAACGTCTCGGAGCCCGGCACGCTGCAGGACGCTATCGAGCGTCTGAACGCCAGCGTGGACGGCCAGAAGCCGACGGTGGTCATGGATGCAGGGATCGCTACGGAAGCAAACGTGTCCTGGCTGGCAGAACAGGGCTACGACTGGATCTGCGTACACCGGGGTAAGCGGCCCCTGCCGCCAGAGCGGGAGCCCGACAGTACGCTGACCACGCAGGCTGGACACGCCGTACGCGTGTGGCAGTTGCAGCAAAAGAAGCAGGAGATGCTGCTCTATGCCGTCAGCGAAGCCAGAAAGCACAAGGAAGAGCAGATCCTCCAGCGCCGGCGCACGCTACTGGAAGCAGCCCTCACCTCGCTGCACGAAGGGCTGCAGAAGCCCTACCATACCAAGCGGCTCAAGAAGGTCGTAGAGCAGGTCGGACGCATAAAAGAGCGATATGCCCGCGTATCTCATCAGTACGAAGTGACGGTTGTAGAAGGGAGTGGCCCCAACGCCAAGGCCGTGAAGTTTGCACGCAAGACGCAGTGGGAAGAGGCCGATGAGGCCCTGGGGGGCTACGTGCTGCGCACCAGTCAGACGGGATGGGACCTTAAGCACATTGTAGCCACGTATTGGCGGCTGTCCGAGGTGGAGGCCACCTTCCGCTCGTTGAAGTCGGAACTGGGGATGCGGCCGCTATACCACAGCAAGGACGCACGCATCGCAGCGCACATCAGTATAGCTGTGTATGCCTATCACGCCGTGCACCTGATCCGGACCCGATTGAAGGCGCAAGACATCCACACCAGCTGGAAGACGCTTCGCCAGAAGCTGAGCGCCTGGCAACGGGTGATGACAACCGTAAAGGACACCCAGGGCCAGGTGATTGTCAACGTGCAGGACGAGCGCCCAAGGGCAGAGCTGGCTCAGATAGCGCGCATCTGCGGCGTCACGCCCAGCCTGCATCGGCAACGCTACGTGCGCCAGGACTAAGGCAGGCGCACGGCGTTAGAAAAGTAGTGCCAGCCAGGCGGGAGTACACCCTTTTCTTATATGTGGAGAATGTGTCCACCTATACTGTTTGAGTCATAAAATGGCGAAGTAGAGCTGTGCAGGCTCACCCATGTGGCCATGCACTGCGATCCGCCTGTACCCGCATCCCGCGAAAAGCTGATCGCCGAAAACAAAAACCAGTGGTGGTAATCGTAGCGGTCACGCGACAACTGCTACACACTATCTGCGGCACGCTGATGCACGGTACGGCCGTCGATGGGTCACAATTCTACCAGATACCGATTCCTGTCTACTCACTGAAGAGAGATTGTTTGCCTCCTAGACAATGCTAGGCCTACACTCTGCGTCAACCGGATCTGGATAGTCAACAGTGTAGTGGAGGCCCCGGCTCTCGCGCCGCATCTGCGCGCTTTGAATGATGAGATAGGCGACCGCTATCATGTTCCTGAGCTCACAAAGCCCGCTGGAAAGGCGCGTATGCTGGTAAAACTCCTCCACCTCTTCATATAGAAGCCTCGTGCGCCGAAACGCCCGGCCCAGGCGGAATGTGGACCGCACAATACCGACATAGTCCCACATCACGCGTTGAAGCTCGTCCCTGTTGTGTGACACCAGCACCCCTTCTTGAGGACGCAGCGTACCCGTGGCATCCCAATCAGGCACTGACTGATTGATGTTTCGACCCGTGGCAAGATTCAGCGCCGTACCTGCTGCGCGACGGCTGAACACCAGCGCTTCCAGTAAAGAATTGCTTGCAAGGCGGTTTGCCCCGTGCAGGCCGGTACATGCCGTCTCACCGGTGGCCAAGAGCCCCGTGATGCTGGTTCGCGCCTGGTGATCTGCCATTACGCCCCCGCACTGGTAGTGTGCAGACGGAACGACCGGAACAGGCTCCACTGCCATGTCATAGCCGTGCGCTCGACACGCTTCCGCAATGGTCGGAAAGTGCGTTTCAATTTCCTTTCTGGGCTTGTGCGAAATGTCAAGCAGCACATAGTCGTCGCCACGCTGCTTGAGCTGGTCGTCAATAGCGCGTGCTACGATGTCGCGGGGAGCCAGCTCTGCACGCGCATCGTATGTGGGCATGAAACGCTCTCCGGCTTGATTGAGCAAGAACGCACCATGGCCCCGGACGGCCTCAGACACCAGGAAAGACTTGCCGCCTGCACGCGCCGTTTCAGCCTGGTACAAGGCCGTTGGATGAAACTGAACAAACTCCATGTTCGAGATGCGCGCCTTGGCGCGGTACGCCATCGCGACACCGTCGCCCGTGGCAATAGGTGGGTTGGTGGTGTGCAGGTAGACTGCACTGGACCCACCTGTGGCGAGCATCGTCACCTTGGCTAAAAAAGTGTGCACAGCATCGGCCTGCTCATCATAGATGTACGCCCCAAAACTGTTCACATCGGGCCGCAACTTCGTTACAATCTGCCCTAGGTGGTGCTCTGTAATCAGGTCTACCGCGCAGTGGTATTCAAACACCTTGATACTCGGATGCACCTGAATGGCCGCCAAGAGTGCCCGTTCAACCTCGTAGCCGGTGGCGTCGCGCGCATGTACAATCCGCGGCACGGAATGTCCACCTTCGCGCCCCAGGTGCGGCACGCCGCCCTCGTGCGTAAATGACGCACCAAGTGCCACCAGTGCCTTGACCTGCTCTGGGCCTTCGGTAACAACGATTCGGGTTACGTCCGGGTCGCTAAGTCCAGCGCCAGCCACGAGGGTGTCCTCAATGTGGCTAGCGTACGAGTCGGCCGCCGTCAGAACCGCGGCGATG
The DNA here is from genome assembly GCA_965262785.1 of Rhodothermales bacterium. GTDB lineage: Bacteria > Bacteroidota > Rhodothermia > Rhodothermales > Bin80. Next base: position 2,209,649 of record OZ253559.1, on the reverse strand, counting down.
CCTCCTTGTGCGTAATTGGTATTCGATTCCGCCTGCTCCTTTTTCGTCACGATCGCTACATGGCCGTGGTCCGCTACGTGCAGCGCAAACCAAAGCCCGGCGACACCACTGCCGATGACAAGAAAGTCAAACTCGTAGCGGTCCCCGGTCATGACTGACCCAAGAGGTATGTCTTGATAAACTGCTCCAAGTCCCCATTCAAGACTGCCTGGGCGTTGGTCGTCTTTACTTCTGTCCGATGATCACTGACCATGGTGTATGGCTGAAGCACATATGACCGAATCTGGCTACCCCACTCAATCTTCTTTTTCTGAGCTTCGCGCTTGTTCTTCTCCTCATCTTGGATGTCCTGCTCCATGCGGTAAACTCGACCCTTGAGCATCTTGAGGGCACGTTCGCGATTCTGAAGCTGGCTTCGTTCTTCGGTGCATTCTGCAGCTACGCGCACGTTGTCACCATTTGATAGCGCACCGGTCCATATAAGACGCACGCCCGTATCCAGCTTGTTCACATTTTGGCCTCCGCGGCCCCCGCACCTGAAGGTCTGAAGCTCGATGTCTGCTGCACGAAGGTTGACTTCGATCGTGTCATCAACCTCGGGATAGACAAATACGCTGGCAAAAGATGTGTGACGACGCCCACTGGCGTCAAAGGGAGAAATCCGTACCAACCGGTGCACGCCGGACTCACTGCGAAGGAAACCGTAGGCAAACCGCCCGCTCACGCCCAGCGATGCGCTTTTGATGCCCGCCACGTCGCCAGACTGGTACCCCAGCAGGGCATGCTTGTATCCTTGGCGCTCTGCCCACCGCACGTACATGCGCAGTAACAACTCGGCCCAGTCCTGGCTCTCGGTGCCGCCGGCGCCCGGGTTTATTGTAACAATAGCACCACGGTGATCATCTGGACCGGAAAGCATGCTCCGCAGCTCCAGCCCGTCCAGGCTTTTTCTGAGCGCCTGCACCGTCGAATCAATTTCGGGCTCAAGGCTCTCGTCGTCTTCTTCCTCGGCCAGAATCACAAGGGTTTCGACGTCATCCGCCAGCTGCACCACGCGCGCGTAGCTGTCCACCCAATCCTGCTCTGCCGCAATCTCCTTTTCCGTACGCTGCGCCGACAGTGGGTCATCCCAGTAGCCGGCCGCCAGTCGCTGTCGGCTTAGTGCTTTGATACGTTCCGTTCGCCCCGCAACGTCAAAGGTACCCTCCGAGCGCGTGAGCGCGCTCTAGAAGGCGATGTATCTCTTCTTTAGCCATGACCTACGCTATCATTAGGCGCGCACCTGATCCTAGGCCGCCACCTGCGGTTCCAATCAAGAATCCTATGAGGCCTGTTCCTATGAAGATGGCTGGGGCCGGTAAGCCACCAAGGATGCCTCCCATCACCTCTCCCATACGTCCTACCGGCGCGGGCGCCACGACAAAGTTGTAGGCGATCAAAATTACGAAACTCAGACCCACACTCGCCGCGCCTACGAGCCAACCGCCCCGTCCGTGCCAAAACCCTACGCCAATGGCGACCACTAGCGTCCAAGCCCAGCCTATCACCAGGTGGACGGCCAGTGCAGCGGCCACGCCGCACGCCGCCCTAAGGCACGCGCCTTTCATGCCCGAACACGCGCAGCTAGTGATTGAATGCGGCGCACGGCTTCTTCAATCTTGTCGTACGCCGTAGCGTAGCTGCATCGCAGAAATCCGGCACCGCTCGGTCCGAAGGCATCGCCCGGCACCGCTGCAACGCGCTCCTCTTGAATGAGTGCCTGCGCAAATTTCTCCGATGTCAAGCCGGTGGAGCGAATGTCCGGAAAGCAGTAAAAGGCCCCGCCCGGTTCGAATGTCGGCAGCCCTGCCCCGCGCAGCCCGTCGACGATCAGGCGTCTCCGCTTTGCGTACGCCCGCCGCATGCGCTCCACGTCATCATCACATTCTGTGAGCGCAGCCAAGGCACCATACTGCGCCATAGTGGGCGCACTCATCACCATATACTGGTGAATCTTGTACATAGCGTTGTACGCCGGCTCTTTCGCACAAGCGTAACCCAGGCGCCAGCCGGTCATGGCGTACCCCTTGGAAAACCCGTTTAGAAGCACCGTCCGCTCACGCAGGCCATCTATAGCGGCCACGCACGTGTGACCGGCTTCACGGGCCTCGCCGTAAATCAGCAGGTCGTAAATCTCATCCGAAAGCACCCAAAGGTCGTGTTGCACTACAAGCTCAGCAATCTCTTCCATAGTCTCCCGACGCAACACCGCTCCGGTCGGGTTGCTGGGGTAGGAGAGAAACAGCATTTTCGACCGCGGCGTGATGTGGCGTGCGATGTCTTCGGCAGAAACCTCAAAGTTGCGCGCTGCGGATGTAGGTACGTACACGACCTTTGCACCCGCAAATGATGCGGCGGGTCCATACGAAACAAAACACGGCTCCGGTATCAGAATTTCATCTGCCGGGTCCAACAGCGCCAGCATTGCCAACTGAAGGGCCTCGCTTACCCCCACGGTCACCAGGATGTTATCGGGCTCGTAATCCAAGCCGTACCGCCGATTTACCATAGCGGCAATAAGCTCACGCAACTCAAGCAGGCCTGCATTTGAAGTATATCCAGTCTGGCCCCGCGCCAAGGAGGCCTTTGCAGCTTCAATCACCGGCTGGGGCGTGACAAAGTCGGGCTCCCCAATGCCCAGCGAAATAACATCATCCATTGAAGCCGCTATCTCAAAAAAGCGGCGGATGCCGCTCGGCTGCACCGAGCGTGCGCGAGCTGCGATCGAACGAGACATATGAACTACTCGAATTGAATGCCCTGTGCCAGAGGCAGAGACCGACCGTAGTTAATAGTGTTGGTGGCGCGACGCATATAGCTCTTCCAAGCGTCGGACCCGCTTTCGCGGCCGCCGCCGGTCTCTTTTTCGCCACCAAACGCACCGCCTATCTCGGCGCCACTGGTGCCGATGTTTACGTTTGCAATGCCGCAGTCGCTCCCCTCAGCCGAGCAGAACCGCTCCGCCTCGCGGACGTCCCCAGTAAAGATTGCGCTGGAGAGGCCCTGCGGTACTTCGTTCTGATAAGCTACCGCCTCCTCAAGAGAGTCGTAGCCCATCACGTACAGGATTGGGGCAAACGTCTCCCTCTGGACGATCGGCGCATCATGGGCGATCTCCACGATGGCCGGACGCACATAGGCGCCACCGGCAACTCCTTCTTCTGCGCGTCCGCCTCCGTGTACGATGCCGCCTTGCACACGTGCTTGCGCCAGTGCCTGATTCATGCTGGCGACTGCCTGCTGATCTATCAGTGGACCGACTAGGACGCCCGGTTCACGAGGATCCCCGATCCTGATGGTGCCAAATGCTCTCAGCAACCGCCGAACCAGGCCTTCCTTTATGGTTCGGTGTACTATAAGTCGACGCAGCGTCGTACACCTTTGCCCTGTCGTGCCCACGGCGGCGAAGGTGATGGCCTTCAGTGCCAGGTCCAAGTCAGCCGAAGGAGTGACCACCAGTGCGTTGTTTCCACCCAGCTCCAGCAGTGAACGTCCCAGTCTAGCCGCAACTACCTGGCCGACGCTGCATCCCATGGGAACGGATCCCGTCGCCGATATCAGCGGCAAGTCCGGACTGGCCGCAACTGCCTGGCCTACCTCGCGGCCACCGTTGATTACGATGCTCAAGGGATCCGGCGCCAGCTCATAGTCTTGGACCACCTCCTGTAACAGTCGGTGGCATGCGAAGGCGCACAGAGGAGCCTTCTCTGAGGGTTTCCATACAACTGGATCTCCGCACACCAGCGCGAGTGCAGCATTCCAGGCCCACACGGCTACAGGAAAGTTGAATGCCGAGATCACCCCGACCGGCCCCAAGGGGTGCCATTGCTCCATGAGGCGGTGAGCCGGGCGCTCGCTTTGAATAGTCCTGCCGTAGAGCTGACGGCTTAGGCCTACGGCAAAGTCACAGATGTCAATCATCTCCTGGACTTCACCTTCGGCCTCTTCCCGGATCTTGCCGACCTCCAGCGTCAAGAGCGCACCAAGTGCGACCTTGTTTTCTCGCAGCACGGCAGCATAGCGCCGTACTAGCTCGCCGCGGGCTGGCGCGGGAACGATGCGCCACGCCGCAAACGCCTGGAGGGCCGCCTTGGTGGCATGCCCGACATCTACCGGCGCCGCCGACCCCACCTCGGCTATGAGGGTTCCGTCGATAGGGCTGTAGGTAGGAATAACCGGTCCGCTACCGGTAGCATAGCTGCTTCCGATGGCCAAGCCTAAGGGCCTGCTAGCGATGCCGAGCGAAGCTAGGATTTCATTCCCTGTCATGCCGAGAAAAGGGGTCGTCTGAATTGTACAATCAAGGCTATGTGCGCGAGGCTCTATTGTACGTTCTCGACCGGCTCTTCTTTGGTTGCGGCTTTTAGCTCCTGTTTCTCCGATGCCGCCATTTTCTTTTGCAGACCCTTCAAGCCGCTCAGTTCTCCAAGTGTCGTGGGGCCCGAGGCTGCCTTCTGGCGTTTCGTGTACTTGCGTACCACGCGCTCTTCACGCTGACGCTCGACTCGCTTCTCTCTCGCCTCGTCATCACGCTGCTTGCGCGCCTGCTGTCGCTCGCGCGCGGATTCACTCATGATAATCTCTTTCGCACCGACATCCATTCGGATGACGCGCAATTCAAGCTCCTCCCCCTCATGGTACGAGCTGAAGATGCTCTGCTCAGTATTCTTGAGTTCGCGCGCAGGCACATACGCTTCGACTTCGAGCGGTAGCTCAACTACCACCCCCTTGTTATCGACGCGCAAAATTTTCGCGGTATGATCCGACCCTTCCTCGTAGACGGTGGCCAACCCGGTCCACGGGTTTGTTTCAATCTGCTTGTGCCCGAGCGAAATTCGGCGGCGGTGCTCATCTACATCAAGCACCACGACAGACAGCTCCTGCCGCTTCCGGACCAGCTCCCCAGGATGGCGGATCTTCTTCGTCCATGACAAATCCGAGATGTGTACGAGACCGTCAATCCCTGGTTCAATTTCTACAAAAACACCAAAGTTGGTGATGTTGCGAACAGAACCACTGAGCACCGTACCCGGCGCGTAGCGCACTGCAATTCCTTCCCAAGGATTCTTCTCGAATTGCTTCATTCCCAGGGAAATCTTCTTGTTCTCATTGTCCATGCTGAGAACCACGACCTTGACCATCTGGCCAAGGGACACCTTCTGCGAAGGATGCCGAATGTGGTCGGTCCAGCTCATCTCGGAGATGTGGACCAGTCCTTCTATGCCCTTTTCGATCTCCACAAAGGCACCGTAGTCCGTGATTGACACGACCTTGCCTTCAACGGTGTCCTGCGGCTTGATCCGCTGGAATACATCATCCCACGGGTGCGGCTGCAACTGCTTATATCCCAACGAGATGCGCTGGCGCTCTTTGTCATAGTCCAGGACCACCACTTTGAGGTCCTGGTCCAAGTTCACGACCTCGGAAGGATGCGATACGCGACCCCAGGAAAGGTCTGTGATATGTAACAGTCCGTCAACGCCGCCCAAGTCTACAAACACGCCAAAGTCGGTGATATTCTTAACGGATCCCTCCAGGATCTGGCCCGCCTCCATCGTGTCAAGGATAAGCCTGCGCTGAGCAGCCAGCTCTTTCTCAATCAGCGCCTTGTGCGAAACCACTACGTTCTCATTGGCCTCGTTGATCTTGACTATCTTAAACTCCATCCGACGCTCGAGGTACGCATCGAAATCGCGCACGGGCCGAACATCGATCTGAGATCCGGGCAAGAATGCATCCAGACCGTTGAGCAGCTCGACAATCATGCCGCCCTTTATGCGCCGCTTAACGGTACCTTCAAGTACGGTGCCGTTTTCGAATGCACTGACGACGGCCTGCCAGCGCCGTACTTTGTCGGCCTTCGTCTTTGAGAGGACGAGCTGCCCGTGATAGTCCTCAATGCGCTCAAGAAAGACCTCTACTGCGGCACCGACCTCAATGTCATTGGCGAACTCGCTCTTGGACACGACGCCATCGCTCTTGAACCCAATGTCGATGACTACCTCCTTGTCGCCAATTCCAACGATGCGGCCGCCGACGATTTCGTTCTTGGAAACCTTGGTCAGTGTAGGCTCGATCAGGGCCAGGAGGTCCGCACGGTCAAGTGCTTCGCGCTGCTTGTCTTCGGCGGTTCCCTCTAGCTCCTCCAGTCGAAATACTGGTCCTACAATCTTGCCGGTATGGCCAAACATGTGCATGACCATGGGCTCAGGCACATCGGGGGGCTCGGCGGACTCGGCGGGCTCGGGGGACTCGGGGGACTCGGCTACGGCAGTCGCTAACGCCGCTGCCTCCGGGGCAGCAGGCACCTCTACGCCCTGTTCGGGTGGGTGGCCTTCATCACTGGGCGCGTCGCTAGCCACAACCTCAGAGTCAAAGATTTCAGTGTCTTCTTCTGGCAATGGTGCTCCATTCGGCACGGTAATCGTTGCAGCCGCGGCCGTGGATACCGGTTCTGATGCGACATCTGCCGCATCAATGTCTGATGTCTGGGTGGTGTCTACTGTTCCTTCCGTGGTGGCCTCTGCCTCGTCGGAGGCCGTTTCACTAGCTCCTGGGTTAGTTGACATGTACGAGAGGTAAATTCCGGAGCTTGCTATTTCCGGTTTTGGGTGGCAAAAAAAGGCAGAGCAATGCGCTCTGCCGCGAGTACAAAGACACAGTATACCGCCTTAACGCACCGTATGTTCCCGGATGCGTGCCAGGATAAACTCGACCTGTTCTTCCATGGAGTAGGAATCCGTATCCAGCACGATCGCGTCGCGCGCCTGGCGCAAGGGAGAATGCTTGCGCCGCGCATCCTGCCGGTCGCGTAGCGCGATGGCCGATTCTATGGCATCAAGAGCCATTACTTGCCCCCTGGCTAGGAGTTCAGCATGTCGACGGCGCGCGCGTACCCCGAGCGAGGCCGTCATGAATATCTTCACTTCAGCATCTGGGAAGACCTCCGTTCCTATGTCCCGACCTTCCACGACCAGACCCGGCGTGACACCGTACTCTCTGCCTAGCGCTCGCTGCATGGCTACCAGGGCCCAACGTACGGGTTGGAGCACAGCAACCTTGCTCGCCATGGCGGACACCTCTGGATCCCTGAGCAGTGGAAGGATATCTTCACCAGTCAGACGGAGGCAGAGTGCTCCTTTCTCGTAGGCGGCCGTCAGCGGTTGCGTGCCTAAAAAGTGCGCAACCTCCGATCCCGTAGGTAGCGCCTGATTTCTCAAGAATGCGAGCGCCACCCCCCGGTACATCAAGCCTGAATTCAGGTGGAAAAAGCCCACAGCATTCGCTACGTGCCGTGCCGTAGTACTCTTGCCGGATCCTGCCGGTCCATCAATGGCTACAATCAATAGGGCCCCAGACAGATTAGGACGGAGAAATATAGGAGTGTAGCTTGAGAAAACTCAGACACGACGAGATCCCACGCCTGAGTCCGACAGATGTTCGTGGAACGGCACGGCATCCGGTGACAGTTCTCGTTGACAATGTTCGTTCGCTTTACAACGTTGGCGCGATCTTTCGCACCAGTGACGCAGCGTTAGTAGAGCGGCTTGTCCTGACCGGCATCACTGGCACGCCGGAAAACCGTGGACTTCACAAGACCGCGCTGGGCTCACAGGATACCGTGCCGTGGGTCTACAAAAAAGACGGCCTAGCATCGGTTAAGGCTCTTAAACAAAATGGCTACACCATCGCTGCACTGGAAATCACAACCAACCCTACGCTGACCACCAGAGTTGGGCCTTCGATGTTTCCGCTGTGCCTTATAGTGGGCAACGAGCTAAGTGGCGTGCAAGACGAATTGCTGGCGCTGGCCGACCATGCGCTGGAAATCCCGCTCTATGGTGCCAAACAGTCACTAAATGTCGCTGTGGCGTATGGCATTGCCATCTTCGACATTGTACGGGGATACCGGAGGACTTTGGGGCAGGGATCATAGGTGCCGGTCGCCCAACCTTGGCCCTGAATGCACCCATAAAGCGGCGTGGGCGTTCAATTATTTCCCAAATTCATCGTCGTAACTAGCCATGTCGATCGGTCCACTGGACCTTCAAGAGTATTTCCCGCCTGTCGGCGCGACGGCATGGGCGCAGCAGATACACAACCAGGGTAAAAGCCTGGAGCAACTGGCGTGGCATTCTCCAGACGGATTCGTTGCCAAGCCGCTGTACACACATGAAGATGTGCAACAGTACACGGGCCCGATGTGGTCCCGAGGAGCTTGGCAGTACCGCGTCAACTTAGGCGCCGAGGGGACTAACAAGACTGTGTTAGCCGCGCTGAGGAGCGGCGCCACCGCGCTAGGACTCGATAGCAGCAAAGGAATTGACTTGGCAGCACTGCTGCAGTCAGTCCCGCTGGATCGGATTCCGCTTCACTGGACCGCCGGGAATGCCACCCTTCTGCACCGGCTGCGGGAAAACGCAGAAAAGTCAGGCTTTGATGCGACCTCGCTTCGCGGCACGATGGGCAGCGATGCCACGCTGGTACCAGAGGCGTTGCACGAAATCGCTGCACTGACAAGGGCAGCCAACGGGACACATTGGCGCACCATTCGCGTGGATGTGCGCCCGTTTCACCGAAGCGGCGCCACCATTGTGCAGGAACTCGCTTTCGCAGCTGGTGCTACCGTTTCGTTGCTTGCCAAGCTGACAAACCAAGGCCTGCATGCCAACGAGATCGCAAATCGACTATACTATGATGTCAACGTAGGGACCAGCTACCTGCCAGAAGTTGCCAAGCTACGCGCCCTGCGACATCTCGCGGCCCAGCTATTCCAGGCTTATGGTTCAACGGGGGCACCCGCCTTCATTCACGCCGAAACCTCGCAGCGATCCCACAGTGGCATTGACCCCACGACGAACATCGTGCGCGCGAGCAGCCAGGCCATGAGCGCCATAGTTGGCGGATGTGACGCGCTGACCGTGGAGTTGGGAGATCCGGAGCTTGCATGCCGCATGCAGCTCATCCTTAAGCATGAAGCACACCTTGATAGCGTAGGCGATCCTGGTGCGGGGGCCTACTACATTGAAGCACTTACGGATGAGCTGGGACGAAGAGCATGGGATATGCTCCAAGAATTCGAAAAGCAGGGCGGCTTTGAAGCGCTACTCCGCGACGGGTCCATCGGCCGGATGCTTCAAGGAGAGCGGCACCGCAAGGCTACAGCCATAGACTCTGGTAAGGAAGCCTTGGTGGGAGTCAATGCATACCCGGCACCCACTAATGCACCTTCGATCCCATTTCATACGAATGGCCCAGGCCTTTTTGATCAGGAGCCATTTCGCGCGGCGGCGAGCATTGAGCGTGTCCGTCGCAGGACGGAGGAGCTCACTTCGCTCCTTGGGCACCCCCCTGTGGCGCACCTGGTCAGCACGGACAATGCACTACGGTCTCTGAAAGCACTGGCAAAAAGGGTCCTGAACATTGGCGGATTCGTGGTGAGTGAAGCGCACACTGATAATGCCCAGATCCTGGTGCAGGTTGGCCGCGCAGCATCGAGTCCCACGCCCCAGCCTCGTTCTTTGCAGGTAATCGTCACTACCACGGAGGAGCCGGACGGTACTGAACTTAATATCTATCCAGGGTGCCGCATAACCTGCGTGCTGGACAGTCTGCTTGACAACCTTAACGAACGCCATACAGCAGAGAATGCGAGTTGATCTGGCGTCCATACCGTATCGGCGAATCGGAGCCACTCCTTGGCCAGGCCCGCGCCAGGCGCCTTGGATGACGCCCGAGCGCATTCCCATCCAGGCTACCTATAGCGCGGAAGACCTGCGCAAGGCCCAACTACCTCGGTGTGTGCCCGGCCTCCCGCCTTTTTTGGGTGGCCCATACAGCACGATGTATGTCGGCAAGCCTTGGACGATTCGCCAGTATGCCGGCTTCTCTACGGCTGAAGAGTCGAACGCCTTCTATCACAAGGCACTCGCGTCCGGCCAGCGCGGGCTATCGGTTGCCTTCGACCTTCCAACGCATCGCGGGTACGACTCCGATCATGAGCGGGTTGCAGGTGATGTCGGCAAAGCCGGTGTGGCCGTGGATACCGTAGAGGACATGAAGATCCTCTTTGACGGCATTCCTTTGGCAGACCACTCGGTATCCATGACCATGAACGGGGCGGTCCTTCCGGTCATGGCATTCTATATCGTCGCCGCCGAGGAGCAGGGCACGCCACCCCATGCGCTCAACGGGACTATCCAGAATGACATCCTGAAGGAATTCATGGTGCGCAACACGTACATCTATCCGCCGGATGCGTCCTTACGAATCGCCAGCGATGTCATTGCCTTCGTGGCCGCACACATGCCACGCTTTAACTCCATTTCGGTGAGCGGCTACCATATGCACGAGGCTGGGGCACCCGCGGACCTGGAACTTGCATACACGCTGGCCAATGGGCTGGAGTACGTGCGAACCGGTCTCAAGGCCGGACTGGATATCGATTCCTTTGCGCCGCGACTGTCGTTCTTCTTCGGCATTGGGATGCACCACTTCATGGAAATTGCCAAGCTGCGCGCCGCACGCGTGCTATGGGCTCGTCTTATGAAGCCATTTAAGCCGGAAAAGCCGAAGTCCTTGGCGCTACGCATGCACTGCCAGACTTCTGGATACAGCCTGACCGCCCAAGACCCCTACAACAATGTCGCCCGCACGACGTCCGAAGCACTCTCGGCCGTTTTTGGCCAGACGCAGTCTCTTCACACCAATGCATTGGACGAGGCGCTCGCCCTGCCGTCTGAATTCTCAGCTCGCATAGCGCGTAACACACAGCTTTTCCTGGCAGAGGAATCGCATGTCACGCGATCGATTGACCCGTGGGCAGGCTCTTACTATGTGGAAACCCTTACAGACCGTCTCATGCAGAGGGCTTGGGCCCACCTGCAGGAGATTGAAGACGCCGGCGGTATGACGCGGGCGATCGCCAAGGGCCTTCCGAAGATTCGCATCGACGAAGCGGCCGCCCGCAAGCAGGCACGCATAGACAGCCGAAAGGACATCGTGGTCGGTGTCAACCAGTACCGTTCGGGCAACCCGGCCGAATTTGATCTGCTGCAGGTCGCGCACAGCGCTGTGCTGGAGCGGCAGCTCCGGCGCCTTGTGCGCGTTAAGGCGCGCCGCAATAGCGAATCGACCTGCGCAGCGCTGGCGGCACTCCGCCGCGTAGCGCATTCTGGGAGGGGTAACCTTCTTGAGTACGCCGTGCGCGCGGTGCGTACTCGCGCTACCTTGGGAGAAATCTCTCTCGCACTGGAAGACGTCTACGGACGGCATCAGGCGAATCTACCCACAGCACCTGGCGTGTACTTGTCTGAAGGCCCGGCCACATCACAGGAAACCCTAGCCCTGTCGAACCGCTTCGCCGCCTTGGAGGGTCGCCGTGCCCGGATACTTGTAACCAAGCTGGGCCAGGATGGCCATGACCGAGGCGCGCGGGTCATAGCCACATCATTTGCTGACCTGGGCTTTGACGTGGACGTCGGCCCACTCTTCCAGACCCCGCCAGAAGCTGCACGCCAGGCCATGGAGAATGACGTGCATGCGGTGGGGGTTTCCAGCCTTGCCGGTGCGCACATGGTCCTGGTGCCACAGCTGATTCACGAGCTCCAGCTGCTCGGCCGGCCGGACATCATGGTCATAGTCGGGGGCATCGTTCCCGCACGAGACTATGATTCGTTGCACCAGGCAGGCGTCATGGGGATCTTCGGACCGGGCACGGTGATCGCAGAGGCTGCCGCCGAGATCCTTCGCCTGCTAATCAATCGGGAGTCAAGCAAGTCGTAGGCATGGCAGACGTGCCGGAAATCAACCCCTCCTTGACGCAAGCTCAGGCCCGACCGAGGCTGGCAGCGTCTGACTACGTACATGGCGTCCTAGCCGCCGATCATGTCCTATTGGCACGCGCGATCACACTCTTGGAAAGCACCCGGCTGGCGGACAAGGCGCTGGCACGCGAGGTTTTGACTCAATGCCAGCCACATGCCGGGGGTGCACTACGTATTGCAGTAACCGGCGCCCCTGGCGTCGGCAAGAGCTCACTGATAGAGACCCTTGGCTGCCGGCTCGTGGCCCTCGGCAGACGCGTGGCGGTTCTGGCAACGGATCCGACGAGCGTGCTCACGGGCGGCAGTATCCTCGGAGACAAGACGCGTATGCCCATGCTGGCAGCCAGCGACCAAACGTTCATACGACCGTCACCCTCCGCCGGGACCCTGGGTGGCGTAACGCAGGCGGCGCGCCAGACAATACTCCTGGTAGAGGCAGCAGGCTATGAAATCGTCCTCGTCGAAACTGTAGGCGTCGGCCAATCCGAGGTGGCCGTGCGCAGCATTGTGGACGTAGTACTGCTTCTTGTCCTAGCTCAGGCTGGGGACGAACTGCAGGCCGTGAAGCGCGGCATCGTGGAGGCAGCCGACATCATTGCCGTAGCCAAGACCGATGGCCCGGCAATGGCAGAAGCTCAAGAGGCGCAGCGTCAGTACAAGCGCTCGCTAAAGCTTTTCCCAGCCGGGCCTTCAGGTATTCGCCCGAGTGTGCTGAGCTGCTCCGCCGTCACCGGTGACGGCATCGATGGGTTGTGGGAGGCCGTCGTGGCACATGCAGAGGCAACAAAGCGCAGCGGATACTTTGAGAGAAATCGCGCAGTCCAGGCAAGGCTTGATGTAAAGCGTGCCGCAGAGGAAGCGCTGCGCGCCGACTTCCTTGCGCACCCGGAGGTGTCTGCAAGGCTGCGGGCACTGCAAGAGGAAGTTGCCACCGGTGAGCAGACCGCATGGGCTGCTACTGACGAACTCTTGCGACTGTATCGTTCATCCTGACGGAGCTGTACCCTGTCGATTGGCGCACAAGCTCTAACCATTTTTGATAGCATGGCTGAAAAGAATGTGCGGGACTTTATTCGCGCAGTAATCGACAAAGATCTTCGATCCGGAAGGTGCAGTAAGATCATCACTCGGTTCCCGCCGGAGCCCAACGGATTTCCGCACATCGGACATGCTAAGAGCATCGCCCTGAACTTTGGGTTAGCCCTTGAATACGGCGGCTCGTGCCACCTGCGCTTTGACGACACCAATCCCACAACAGAGGACGTCCGATACGTAGAAGCGATCAAGAGCGCTCTTATCTGGCTTGGGTACAACTGGAGTGGCAAAGAATTCTACGCATCAGACTATTTCGAGCAGCTATACCAGTGGGCCTGCCAGCTTATTCGCAAACGGCTGGCCTACGTAGATGACTTGCCAGAAGAAGAGATTCGTGCGTATCGAGGCACCGTGACAGAGCCGGGCCGCAAGAGCCCCTACCGCGAGCGTGAGGTAGAAGAGAACCTGGAGCTGTTTGCGCGCATGCGTGCAGGCGAATTCGGGGATGGCACGCGAGTACTGCGCGCCAAGATCGATATGGCGCACCATAACATGAAGATGCGCGACCCGCTGATGTACCGCATTCGGCATGCGCATCACTACCGGCAAGGGAATGCCTGGTGCATATACCCATTCTATGACTGGGCGCACGGCCAGAGTGACGCCATCGAAGGCATCACGCACTCAATCTGTACGCTGGAGTTCACGCCCAACCGCGTGCTCTATGACTGGTACCTGGACGCTCTCGGCATCAACCCGCGCCCCTTCCAGTATGAATTCGCGCGGCTCAACCTCGGCTATACCATCACCTCCAAACGCAAGCTCTTGCGCTTGGTAGCCGAAGGGCATGTTGACGGATGGGATGACCCCCGGATGCCCACGCTCGCCGGTGCACAGCGTAGGGGCGTAACGCCCGCGGCCATTCGCTCGCTCTGCAATGCCGTGGGAACCACCAAAGTAGATAGCATCAGTGATCCGAGCCTTTTGGATCACCACGTTCGCGATGATCTGAACCGCCAGGCCCCGAGAGTAATGTGCGTGTTGGAACCACTCAGGGTCACGCTGACCAACTATCCTTCGGACCGCCGGGAAATACTCCACGCGCCGTATTGGCCACGCGACATAGGCCGCGAAGGCACTAGGCCTGTGCCGTTCTCCGCTTCGCTATTCATCGATCGGAGCGACTTTAGCGAGAATCCCAAAAAGGGCTTCCGGCGCCTGTCACCCGGCGCGTACGTGAGGTTGAGGTATGCCTACGTCATCCGCTGTGACAGCGTTACCAGGGATGAGGCCGGGGAGGTGGTCGAAGTCCTGTGTACGTGGTTTCAAGAGTCCAGAAGCGGCGGCGTTGGCCATGGTCCAAAGGCGCGCGGCACCATTCATTGGGTTGATGCATCAGCATCGCTCCCGGCAGAGGTGCGACTCTACGAGCGCCTCTTTTCCGTTGAGGTCCCGGGTGAGGACTTCATGACGCAACTAAACCCTACCTCCAAATTGGTGATGCAAGACAGCCGGGTGGAGCCCAGCGTCCTGGACGATCCGGCCGGCGTGCGCTACCAATTCACCCGGCTTGGGTACTTCTGGCGTGACCCGGGACACCCCGCAAATGGCCCGCTGGTGTTCAACCGCATCGCGCCGCTACGTGACAGCTGGACAAGATTGACCCAGGATGTCCGCAGCGGCAGCACATCCGTGCAGACTGGTGCCCATGTGTTGCGTGAGCGCGTCGCCCCCTCCCCCCCGTACGGCGAACCCCCAGCCTTGTCAGTAGAGGACCAAGCGTGGCTTGCTCAGTATGGACTCTCTGATCCCATCGGCCGTGCGCTGCTGCGTGCACCCGGCGCAAGAGGATTCTTTGAGGACGCACTCGGTGCTGCTCCGCCGCAGCCACTGGCAAGCTGGCTGGTAAACCAGCTGCTACCTGCAGCCAAGGGCAAGAAGCTGACCTCGCTGCCGTTCGAGGCTCGTGCGTTTGGACGCCTTGTGGCACTCGTGGCTAGGAAGCAGGCATCCTCACATCAGGCGCGTGAAATTCTTGCCGAGATGGTCCTTGCGGGCGGAGACCCCGACAATCTACTTGAAGCCAAGCAGGCCAGCACGCTGGACGATGAATTCACTCTACGCGCAATAATAGATGAATTGCTATCGAGATACCCGGACAAGGTTAGCCTGTATCGGGAGGGCAAGAAGGGTTTGCTGGGTTTCTTTATCGGCCAGGTAGTCAAGACAACATGTGGCGCCGCACCACCCAGATTAGTGCGCGCACTGTTGCAGGAGCAGCTGGATCAGCACACGACGTAACCCGCATTCCGAAGTGCCCGCAGGGCCTCCTTCAAGTCTCGTACCAATAAATAGTCAGTACTGTAACCAGAGATGGCAAAAACTACGACGCCGCTGTCAGCGAGCGGCGTCAAGAGTTCGTGGAGCACCCCACTTAGGTCAAAGCTGAGCGGTCCGCCCACCTCCAGCGCGTACCATCCCGACTCGGAAGGTACATCCGTTGGCACAACATGCTCAGCGCATACAATGGTTAACTCGCCGGGGGCACGCATTACCTGCCAGAACAAACCTAAGGTCGCCCATGAAGGTACCTCGGCTGCTTCTGGTACGCGGCATACCGCAAAGCGTCCCTTAAGGACCCGCAAATTGTAGGTCATTGCCCCAGTACGTGTGCTGCGCGTCGCAGGCGACGGACGCATCTCGCGCGCCCAAATGCTGCGAGCATCTCAAACAGGCTGGGACCTGCAGTGGTGCCGCTGGTGGCCAGACGCACCGGATGAATGACGCGGCCGGCTCCAACGCCGCGATCTTCAGCAAGGCCACGCAAAGCATGCTCCAGGTTAGTAGCATCAAACGGGGCAAGGACGTCCAGGAGATCAGCGTAAGCGCACACTAGCTCCGCAGAGTCGAACTTCCAGCGCCTCTTGACGCCGCGCTCATCGTACGCCTCAGGGTCTTCAAAAAAGTAGGCAAACGTCGAAAGCAGGTCCTCGCGCAGCACAATGCGGTCCCCTACTACTGCGAGGACACGCTGCAGGTAAGCTTGGTCCACGTAACCAAAAGCCTTGCCCACAGAGGCTTTGACGCGAGCGCAAATCGCGGCTGGCCCCTGTCGCCGCAGGTGCTGCTGGTTGAACCAGCGGAGCTTGTCCAGATCGAATTTGGCGGGAGACGACGTCACGCGACCTAAGGAAAAGGCTTCAGTCAGCTCCGCTGCCGTAAACACCTCCTGTTCTGTACTTGGGTGCCAGCCAAGAAGTGCCAGAAAGTTCACCAATGCTTCCGGTTCGTATCCATGCCGTTGGTAGTCACGCACGCTAACGGGAATCCCCAGGCGCGAGGCACTGCGCTTCGACAGCTTGCCCCCATTGGGGTCCAGGATGAGCGGCAGGTGCGCCATTTGCGGCGGTTCCCATCCAAGGGCCTCATACAGCAGCACGTGCTTTGGCGTCGAAGACAACCACTCCTCACCCCGAATCACATGGGTGATCCCCATCAGGTGATCATCAACAACGTTGGCCAGGTGATACGTTGGCTGCCGGTCCGATTTCAGCAAGACCTGGTCGTCCAAGCTGTCTACGGAAAACTCCACGGCTCCTTTTATGAGATCCGCAAACACTACGCGGCCACTCTTGGGCACGCACAGCCGCAGGACATGCGGCTCTCCTCGTTCTATCCTGCGCTGAACCTCTTCCTGCGACTGGGTAAAGGCGTTGTCCATCTCGTACCGGGTCGCTCTGTCGTAAGCCGCGCCTTGATCGCGCATCGCCTGTAACGCCTCGGGAGCGTCAAAGGCGTGGTACGCATGGCCAGATACTAGCAGCTCTTGCGCGTATCGGTGGTACAAAGCGGTACGCTCGCTCTGACGATATCCCGGACCTAGATGCGGACCCTCGTCAATGGTAAGGCCAGCCCAGGCAAGGCAAGTCACAATGTCCTCTTCAGCGTCGGTTACGAAGCGTGAGCGATCCGTGTCCTCAATACGCAACACAAAAGTACCGCCCTGAGCACGTGCGAAGAGATAACAGAATAGCGCAGTGCGCAAACCTCCGATATGGAGGAAACCAGTCGGACTCGGTGCAAAGCGGACGCGAACGGCCATGTCAGACGTGTGGCCGCTCAGGGTGCAGCCCTTTGTTACTGTCTATCTACGGACTCCGGGGCGCGCGACGCTTCAACAAGGAGTCCCGGGGACACAACATATAGGAATTCTAACCGAGGGCCTAATAGCCCTTGTTCGGGCTCCTGTTCCATAAGCGGCTCCAGCGACCGCGAAACGCCCACATCATGCGCTACCTTTATCCCCGAAGCAAAGAATAGGACGGCCAGCACCGCGCACATCCGTAGCGAAAGCGTCGCACGCGCCTGCCAAAGAGGACGGCGTTCATAGTACCGGTCCCTCTGGAATCTGCGCTTCTTGGACCGTTCGAGCGTAGTCAATACCGCCTCATCTGCTAACGGCGGCACATGGATTACCTCCTGGCGGCTCATTCGCCTAAATTCCATCATCGTGTTCATAACCTCACGGCACATCTCGCACGCCGCCAAGTGTGCAAAGAGTTCTGGCTGGAAGCCTTGCGAGAGCTCACCGTCCAAAAACAGGTGGACGGACTCTTCTTGGATGCACGGTGCCTTCATGACTGCAGCGCGGCTAGTCGTTGCGCTTCGCGTTCCATAACCGGCAGCATGCTTTTCGCTAGCTTTCGGCGCGCTTTGAATAGGCGCGACTTGACAGCAGCTAAAGTGCTTTTGGTCACTGCAGCGATCTCTGCATACGACATGTTTTGAAATTCGCGAAGAACAATCACTTCGCGATACTCGGGCTTCAGCAGACCGAGAAAGTGATTCACTATCGCGATTTGTTCTGCTTTCTCTAGTGTCCCGCTTGCTGGCTGCTGAAGGCGTGCCTTCAGATCTTCATCGAGTCGAACACGCCGATTTCCCTGCCGAAGCATGTTCAGGCACTGGTTTCGCGCAACTGAGAAGAGCCACGCCCTAAAAGCATGAGTCTTCAGCAGGCGGTCCCGGTTTTCATAGATGCGTAGAAAGGTTTCCTGCATGGCATCTTTCGCAGCATCACGGTCCAGCAGCATCCGCACGGCGAACGAGTAGACTGATCCCTTATACCGGTTGTAAAGAGACACGAATGCGAAGTCATCGCCATTCTGGAATGCCTCGATCAGCTCGAGTTCGTGCGCCATCATTTCCATAGCAATCTGGGTTAGTGCTATATGGACACGTCAAAGGCCAAATGGTTGCCTCCCCTGTCAGATTGGAACAGCATGGCAGACCCAGGGTTTTTAGAGGCTGTCTAATGCAACAGCATGCCATTTATGACTCTGCGACTGGGACTTGGATTGGCTGGCTTCGCCGTACTAATGCTCGCCAAGTGTGGCGGTAGTGCGCCGCTGCTTATCGGCGAGTCGGACACGACGATCGTAGCGATCTACGGAGACCAGGTGTTGCACCAGGATGATTTCAGGCGTGAGTATCGCCGGAACTCCAATCTCGCAGCCCCCGGTTCGACAGATTCGCACGAAGAATTCCTGGAGCGATATATCAACTATAAGCTGAAGGTGCTGGCTGCCGAGAATGCCGGATATGACAAGGATCCTTCCGTCGTCAATGAGATCCATTCGTACCGCGCGGCCTTTGCCCGGCCGTATCTGGTCGATCGCGTAGTGCTGGCCCCGATTCTGCTGGACTACTACGAAAAAAAGAAGCAGAACGTGCACGCCAGCCACATCTTCACGCGCCTGACGCCGGATATGCCTCCGGCTGACACGTTGCACACCTTCAACCGTGCGCAGGCGCTACGAGACTCGGTGCTGAAGGGGATGCAGTTCGGTGAGGTAGCCATGCGGTACTCGGAGGACCCTTCGGCGGCAAACGCGGCGGCCCAGCGGGGGTATCGGGGTGATTTGGGGTGGTTTGCCGCAGGCATGATGATCAAGCCCTTTGAAGACCGTGCCTACGCCGAGCCTATAGGTCAGCCGTCCGAGGTATTTCGTTCCGACTATGGCTATCACGTGATATTGATTCATGACCGCAGGCCATCGGTGCCGAGCATCCAGTTGTCCCAGATTCTAGTGAGAATTAATGGTTCTTCCCCGGATAGTGTGGCCGTTGCACGGGAGAAAATCGAGAGCGCAAAGGCGCGCCTCGATGCCGGGCAAAACTTCGCTTTTGTCGCCGGTGAGCTGTCCGAGGAGGCTGCCAGCCGCATCAAAGGGGGCGACGTAGGCTCCATCAACTACCTGCGCCGTGACATTGACAGCACCTTTAGAGAGATCGCCTTCAAAATTCCGGCGGTGGGCGATGTCACCGACATCGTAGAGACGGGCTACGGTTTCCAGATCCTGAAGCTCACCGGGCGCGACACGCTCGGCACCTACGAATCTGAATTCGATGCGTTAAAGCGCGAGATACAGTACCTACCTCGCATGCTGAAGGCAGAGGACGCCTTGGCGCAAGACGCACGAGACCGTTACTCCGCATCGTTAGATACTGCGGCCTTGACTTCCCTGGTCGCCAGCATTTCCCGAGATTCTGTTCGTGCCTATTTCAGCTTGATTGCCGATGATGACTCGCTTGCCAAAGTGGTCATAGGTCGAGTGGCAGACTCCGTCTACACGGTGCGGCAACTGGGCAGGTTTACTGCTGATCGTAATAACCGCATCCGTAACGGACAAACCAGCAATGAACAGGCCGTCAGCACAGGAGACGCGTTTCTGGACTACGCTGCCATTACCCATACCGCGCTGGACTTGGAGCATGAGGACGAAGAGTTTGCATGGATCATGAAAAACTTCAAGGACGGCCTCTTGCTGTTTAAGCTGATGGAGGACTCAGTGTGGGCCGCCGCATCTGAAGATTCCGTCGGCCTGCAAGCACACTATGAGGCCGGCAGGGACCGTTTCTGGTTCAAGGACCGCCACCGCATTATGGAGGTGTTCGCATACGATGATTCCTTGCATGAAGCAGCGGTCCTACAACTGGATGGCGGGATGTCGTGGCCCGACTTCTACGACTATGTGCGAAAAGACTCGGTCGCAATGGTCCGATTTGACACAGTCCTGGTGGAGGGTCCAACGCGCAGCGTATACGATCGTGCACTGGGATTGGAGCACGGGACTCGGTCGGATATCATCCCTTACCGAAACGGATTCTTGACGCTCTTCAATGACGGCATTGAACCAGCCCGGGAAAAGACGTTTGACGAGGCCCGTTCCGAGGTCCTCAGCGAGTATCAGACGATTCGGGAGGAAAAGCTTATTGAGCGGTTGCGTGCCAAGTATAAAGTTAGAACGTATCCCAAGCGGGCCGTGCAAGCCATGCGCTCTCCTTAGACCCGTCATGCGTCAAGCCATTTGGATTGTCCTGGCCAGCGTGCTCCTTCCGGCATGCCAGGAGCGGAGCAAGCCCATAGAGTTCGTGGCCCGTGTAGGTGATGCATTTCTCATGCAGTCCGATCTGGACGCAGCACTGGAAGGCTTTTACGGCGACGTGGATACCTCGGACGCGCACGCGCAGGTCATTGACCAATGGGTTGAAAACGAGCTCTTGTACCAAGAAGCCCTGCGCCTTAACCTGAGATCCAACGAATCCGTCCGGCAGCAACTAAGAGACGCCGAACGCGCCGTGCTTATTGACGCGCTTATTGCACCCCTCTTCGACGAATCGGCCGCCAGCCTTACGGACACGGACCTCATTTCATACTATGAAACGCACAAGGAGCGCCTACGGACAATCGAGCCCTTCGTCTTGATACGATACTTGGAAACGCCAAGACGCGATTCGGCCCGGGCTGTCCACAACCAGATGCGCGGTGCTCCAAAGGACGAAGCGGATCTGTTATTTGATCGTCTGGCACTTCGGTACTCCACGGACCCGGCACTCTCGCATTCGCTGGCTTCCAATTACTGGCCTGAAAGCCGTCTGTTTGCAGGCCAGCCGCAGATTCGACAGGTTGTGCAAGAACTCTCGCCATCAACCGCTAGGGTATTTGTGGTCGACAGCCTGCATTACTACGTCGAGGTTGTAGACCGCGTCCCGATAGGGACTGTGCCAAAATTTGAATGGATTAAGGAGCAGGTGCGTACACACTGCGCCATTGATCTCCGGAAACAGCTGTATGATCAGCAGGTTCAACAGTTGAGGACGGAAGCGCTCGCGCGAGAAGTACTTGTGATCAGAAAGTGACTATAGCTGCGGCGCATGATCCAATAATCCGCAGGCTGCGACGTTTAAAGCAGCAAGCCACTAACACGCGTGTATGAGTCTGCTTTTCATTGTGCGGAAGTCCTTTTGTGCAATTGTTCTTCTGCCGCTTCTTTTGGTCAGCCCAGCGAATGCCCAAGAACAGGTCATTGATGAAATCATTGCCGTCGTAGCCGACAAGATTATCCTCCGCTCGGACGTCGACGCGCTTGTCCTGGGCATCTTGCAGCAGCAGCGCGCTTCGTACTCCGACCAATTGTGGGTGGAATCGCTAAACCAGCTCATTGATCAGGGCGTCTTGGCTGAACATGCCCGTCGAGACACGAACATCACCGTCACTGACGATCAGGTTGACCAAGCAATTGATCAGCGCATCTCCGTACTGACCGACCAGGTTGGCAGCATAACCCGCCTTGAGGAGATCTATGGGCAAAGTGTGGAAGAGATCCGCGAGGACTTGCGGGAGAGCTTCCGTGAGCGCTTGATGGCCGAGCAATTTCAGAACACAAAACTCAAGACTATCACCGTCACGCCGTCCGAAGTCCGGGAGTGGTTTGCACAGTTCCCTACCGACTCCCTACCTACCCTGCCCAAGGTGATACGCGCCTCCCATATCGTACGGTATCCAGAGGTGTCGAAGGAGGCAGAAGAAGAAGCGCTGGAGATTGTCGGCGCCATCCGCGACTCCATTGAGGCGGGGCGCAGTACGCTGGAAGAGATGGCACGAAGGTATTCGGAAGATGTGGGTTCTGCGGGTAATGGCGGACGTTATGAGGCAATGGCACTCGCAGACTTGGTGCCTGAATTTGCGGCAGTCGCAGCACGGGCTACACCGGGCGAGCTTTCGGCGCCCTTCAAGTCCCCGTTTGGATTTCACATCCTGCGTGTTAATTCACGTGTTGGAGATCAGGTAGACTTCAGTCACGTCCTAATAGTCATTGATAAGAGCAAATCGGACCCGAGTGAAGCAATTGAGATGTTGAATGTCCTGCGGGATTCGTTGCTCACTACTGAGGTTCCCTTCGAGTTGTTGGCGCGGCGACATTCTGAAGAAGAATCCACTTCGGAAATCGGTGGCCGTATAGTGGACCCGCAAACCGGTGAGCGCGACCTGTTCCTGGAGGCACTCGGCGAGACGTGGCAAAACCTTGCCGATACGCTGGATATTGGGGAGATAAGCCTCCCCGGGCAGGTAGCACTGCTGGATGGCACCTTGGGATACCATATCGTGCTGCTGCAGCGGCTTATCCCTGAACACCGCGTCGACATCGATACCGACGGCGCCCGCATCGAACAGCTTGCGCTGAACGATAAGCGCAGCATTGAGATGCGCAAGTGGCTTGACTCACTTCGGGAAGAAGTCTATGTCGAGCTCCGTGGCAGGGGGTTGGAGCTTTTCAGCACGACGCAACATAGCGCGAGTAACTGATCAGTATGCGCGCTTCACAGACACCCGTCAACTATTGATTTATGCCACTCGTCTTGCCTGACGCAAGTCCCTCAACAGTCCAAGAGTTGGTAGAGGCCCAAGCACGTCTGCGTGGAGAGATCGCCAAGGTCATCATTGGTCAGGACGACATCATTACGCAGGTAATGGTATGCCTCATGGCACAGGGGCATGCACTCTTGGTAGGGGTACCTGGACTGGCAAAGACACTTCTGATACGTACGCTGGCCGAAGCACTGGACCTGAATTTTAGCCGGATCCAGTTTACGCCGGACCTCATGCCCAGTGACATCACCGGTACAGACATTATCGAAGAAGATCATGCGACGGGCCGGCGCGGCTTTCGATTCGTACGCGGCCCCATCTTCGCCAATGTCGTACTCGCCGACGAGGTTAACCGCACGCCTCCCAAGACGCAGGCCGCCCTGCTTGAGGCCATGCAGGAGCACCACGTAACCACTGCGGGGCAGACATTTATGTTGGAAGAGCCGTTTTTTGTTCTCGCCACGCAGAACCCCATTGAACAGGAAGGCACGTATCCGTTGCCGGAGGCTCAGCTGGATCGGTTCATGCTCAACCTCTGGCTTGACTACCCAACGTACGAACAGGAGATTGCAATCGTAAGAAGTACCACCAGTTCGCAGGCTGCGGAAGTGCGCCCGGCCATGAGCCGGCAGGAACTCCTGACGTTTCAGTCCTTAGTGCGCCAGATACCTGTTGCCGACAATGTAATTGAGTACGCTGTATCGCTAGTAACCAAGACACGTCCGGGTAGCGACGCTGCACCCGATTTCGTCAACAACTACGTTTCCTATGGCGCCGGCCCACGTGCGTCGCAGTATCTCATCCTAGGCGCTAAGGCGCTAGCCACATTGGATGGCCGGCTGACGCCGCTTATCAGCGATGTCCGTGCCATGGCTATCCCCGTTTTGCGACACCGGATCATCCAGAACTTTAATGCGGAGGCCGACGACGTAAGCCGTGTCGACCTTATTGAGCGGCTCATGGCCGCCAGTACCTGACGGGCGCCCCGTCCAGGAAGCGCCGCAGGCCGTCCCCTGCCCAGCACGTTGGCACCTCACGTTAGACGCCCGGCATACGTGTTTGGGAATCATTCAGCTGTGCTGCTATTTCTCACGATCCGCATAGTTCGCGTGCATCCTGAGTAAGCTGACTCGTACGAGCCAGCGTAGCTTTAGCGCGGCAACCGCATAGACCATAGACCTCTGTGCGGATTAGTCTGTAAGGCCGCCTCCGCACATGACTCCACGTACCCAGGCACGCCCTCGTGCGATCCCGAAGGGATTGCAGTTCATGGTGCTTGCTGCATTCTTTTTCAGCGTTATGACGCTCCTGGTTAAGTATGCCGGGAGCCGCCTGCCTGCCACAGAGCTCGTGATGGGACGCAGCGTCGTAGGGGTAGTGATCGGCTACTGGATGCTGCGAGCGGCAGGAATCGGACTTTGGGGACAACGCAGGGGACTGCTGATCTTTCGCGGCCTCGCGGGCACCGGTGCGCTGCTTTGTTTTTTCTGGGCACTGGCGCGCTTACCACTGGCAGAAGCCACCGTGTTGTTTTATATGTCGCCCGTGTTTACGGCGGTCCTCGCAGCCATCTTTTTGCGAGAACGTCTGCGCCTTTTGGAGATCGTAGGCATTGTCATAAGCTTTGTGGGCGTTGCGCTTGTGGCGCAGCCCGAGTTCTTGTTTGGTGGCGCTTCGCACGGGCACGACATCGTCGCTGTCGCGGTGGGTATCCTGGGAGCTGTCTTGGGCGCTTGTGCCTATGTAACGGTACGCAAGCTGCGGGAAACAGAGCACCACCTGGTAGTGGTGTTCTACTTCCCGCTGGTGTCTGTAGTGGCTTGCGCACCGATGGTCATTCCGGGCATGCTTGTCCCCACACCCACTGAATGGCTTCTTCTAATCGGCATTGGGGTTTTCACCCAGATCGCGCAGATCTACCTAACCAAGTCGCTTAACCTCGAAAAGGCTAGTCGGGCCATGTCCGTCAGCTACGTGCAGATCCTGTTTGCCGCGCAGTGGGGATTCATGTTCTTGGGAGAGATTCCCAATGGTCTTTGCATACTGGGTGCCCTCATGATTGTCGCCGGCACCCTGGTAGCGACGCGTAGCTCGTAAGGCCGCATGCGCCGACGCCAGCGTATGCTGGGAACGCTCAATGCCCCACTACTTTGTATTCTGGTGGCGCCGCACCTCTCACTTGTGCAGAGTGAGGTCAAACGTGGATTTGCGGATGTCCTGATTCACGGCTCGAGGCTATTGGTTTGATGAGAAGTGGCTTCATGTTGATTCATGTGGTATGATTGCTATGTCGCGGCTTTGCTGTGTACTTGGGTCGATTGTACCGAGAAGCTAGCAAGTCGAGAATAGTCTAGGTGAATGTACGTTGGGGGAGCATCTGGCATGCCTACCTGGCACACCATCCGAATCACCATAACCCACTCAGGTTTTCACAGAGAGCATTTGCTTGGGCTTGTAGGCATGTCGCGCATGCGCCGCTCCCCGTGCAGCTCGTGGCCGTCTCCAGCTTGGTGCCGGCCTTTTGTTTCGTTTTCACGGCGTCATCGCACGTCCGGCTTGCCGCATGGCCGTGCAGCTAAACTTAATCGAAAGCCTTGGCTATGTCTGATGAGGGCCTGTGTCACGGGGGACCAAGTGGCGACGTGCACGTTGGCACTAAGGAGGCCAATGGCCTGCGCATGCCGCGTGCACAGATGCTCGAGCTCGGCCAGAGGGTGCTCCAACTCGTGGTAGAGCGGATCAAGAACCTGCCTAACGAGAATGCCTGGGAGGGGGAGTTCCGGCAGATTCTCGAAGATGATTTGGTCGAGGACCCGCCCGAGGAAGGCCGACCAGCTGCCGCGGTTGCGGAAAGGGCCGCGCGGGAAATCCTTCCACTTACGGCGCGCAATGATCACCCACGTTTCATCGGATTCATCCCTTCATCACCCACTTGGCCCGGCGTGCTGGCCGACTTCATGGCCGCCGGGTTCCACATCAATCAGTGTACCTGGCTAGTTGCGAGCGGCCCGAGCCAGTTGGAATTAGTTGTGATAGACTGGTTTCGACGCTGGCTCGGATATCCTGACGGCGCGGGTGGGCTTTTTACGAGCGGTGGCTCGGCGGCCAGCCTCAATGCCTTTGTTGCGGCGCGGGAAGCGGCGGGTCACCCCGAGCACGCCACCGTTTACATGAGCGACCAGAGTCACAGCGCGCACCACCGTGCGGCGCTTATCACCGGCATACGGCGCAACGGTATACGAAAGATCCCGAGCGACGCCAGCTTCCGTATGGACATGAAGGAGCTTGCTCATGCCGTGGCCCAAGACCGTGCTGCCGGACTCGCCCCCATATCGGTCACCGCCAACGCCGGAACAAGCTCTACGGGAACCATTGACCCTCTGAATGAGATAGCTGATTTTTGCGCTGCTGAGGGACTGTGGCTGCATGTCGACGCCGCCTATGGTGGCTTCGCAGCCGTGACCGAACGCGGCAAGCAACTGCTGCGCGGCATTGAGCGCGCCGATTCGATCGGGATTGACGCACACAAGTGGTTTTTCCAGCCTTACGAGGCCGGCTGTCTCCTAGTGAAGGACACAAACACGCTCAAGAAAGCCTTTGCGATTCGGCCTGACATTCTTCAAGACACAGTATGGGGCAAGGACCATCCAAACTTCTCAGATCTAGGCTTGCAACTGAGCCGTTCGGCTCGCGCCCTGAAGGTCTGGATGTCGGTTCAAACCTTCGGGCTGGCTGCGTTCCGGCGGGCGGTAGCGAAGGGGATGGAGCTTTCTGCCCGGGCGGAGAACTATGTCCGCGCTAGTCCGATACTGGAACTCCTTAGTGGCGCGTCACTTGGGATCGTATGCTTCCGCGTCCATTCTATTGGCGACGGGTTGGACGAGGAGTTGCTGGATGAGGTCAACCGGGCCGTCCTTGCTCGCATATTCTGGGAAAACCGCGCATTCATGTCATCGACGCTGCTGCACAGGATATTCGCGCTCAGGATGTGCATCGTCAACCACACCACGACTTGGGGCGATGTCCGTGAGACACTGGAGGCCGTCGAGATCTTCGGGGAAGAGGCGCTGCCGAAGGAGGCAGTGCAAGGCGCAAAACGGCAAGACTAATAGGACAGGTGCTTCGGTCATTCCGAATGAAGGCTTTGGACTATAGAAGCGGGAATGAATCAGACAGCGGCGCCTTGTTTGCGGGAGCACAGAGAACTGTACCTTTTCTCGGAGCGTTTGCCAAGGTCGTAAGTCCGTGAGCATAAACGACTTGAAAAAGTGCATGGTAAACCTGGGCTGGTGGAATAGGAGCAGCAGGAGCGCCACAGCAACCGCATCCAGCGTTGGCTGCGTGCGTCTCGGCTGCCGCTGGAGAAGACGCTGGACACGTTCGATCGTGGCCGGTTGCCCCTGCGGATAGATCACCACCTGCGTGTGCTCCTGGAGGGAGGCTTCCTGGACCGCAAGGAGAACGTTCTGGCCTTCGGCCCTCCCGGCAGCGGCAAGACGCACCTGGTGTGTGCCCTGGGCCGGGAGCTGATCTTTCAGCGGCGTCGCGTGATCTTTTACAACTGCAGCACACTGGTGCAGGAGCTACTATGGGCCAAACAGCAGCTGCGCCTGCCCAAGCTCCTGAAGCGGCTCGCGCGCTTTGAGGCGCTCATTATCGACGACATCGGTTACGTGCAGCACAGCCGCCAGGAGATGGAGGTGCTGTTCCTGCTGCTGTCGCAGCGCTACGAGCGGGGCAGCGTGTTGCTTACGAGCAATCTGGCCTTCAGCCAGTGGGAGCGCATCTTCAAGGACCCGATGACGACGGCCGCGGCCATAGACCGTTTGGTACATCACAGCGCGATCCTGGAGCTGAATGTGCCGAGTTACCGTCTGGAGGCCTCCAAGCGGCGCCAAGAGGCCCAGGCCGTGGGTGAACCTGCGCCCTGAGTAGGCAGCGTGCGCGGTCCTGCCCTGGGATGTGGTCCAAGCGCTTACAGGAAGGCGCGAGGTGAGCGCCTGGCGTCAGTTCGGGACACGTGGCACACTCGGGCATCCGTGCCAATGTCGACGCAAGAGCCCTTCTTGGCCGGACAAAGGCGCCTCAAGCGGCGACTTCGCGGCCTTATCCGTACAATTGTACGTCCGGGGGCGGCCTACTGGATTAACCTGTCACGTCCGCCGTCACGCACTGCGGAATAGGGCCAAAAACAATCGGAATTATGTACTATAGTTGACATTGTCCTCGGAAATTCGTACGTTTAGGGTAATCAAATAAACGAAACGAGAGGAATGGCTGAACCGGGAAAAGCATATCGCGAGGGCATGACGCTGATCGAACTGATGGACATGATACCGGATGAAGCGGCGGCGCGCAAATGGTTTGAAGGAGTAGTTTGGCCGGACGGAGAGAAGTTTTGTCTGCGTTGTGGTAGTACCAAAGTATACTGCTGCAAGCACCGGACGATGCCGTACCGTTGCAGTGATTGTCGAAAGTATTTCTCGGTCAAGACTGGCACCGCGATAGAATCCAGCAATTTGCCTTTGCGCAAGTGGGTGTTGGCGATTTATCTTGAAAGTACCAGCCTTAAGGGCGTGGCTTCTATGAAGCTCTACCGCGATGTTGGTGTAACGCAAAGAACAGCTTGGTTCATGCTACAGCGCATCCGCGAGGCATTGAAGGGAGAGTTGGCAGCCGCCTTCAAGGGTCCGGTAGAGGTTGACGAGGCGTACTTCGGCGGGCTGGAGAAGAACAAGCACGCGCACAAGAAGGCGAACCTTGGGCGCGGACCTGTGGCTAAGGCAGCGGTAGTTGGCGCAAGAGATCGTGCTACGGGCAAAATTATGGCGCAGGTCGTTGATCGTACGGATGCGGCCACATTGCAAGGCTTTGTCGCGGATGTCGCAGCCGAAGGCTCAATGGTGTACACGGACGAAGCTCGTGCCTACAAGGGCATGGCAGGCGTGAAGCATGAGGCGGTCAAGCACAGTGTTTCGGAATACGTCAACGGTATGGCGCATACGAACGGCATAGAATCATTCTGGGCTGTGCTGAAGCGTGCGTACCACGGCACCTACCACCAGATCAGCAAGAAGCACCTGAATCGCTACATTGCTCAATTCGCAGGCAAACACAATATGCGCCCGATGGATACGGAGGCCCAGATGCAGCACGTGGTGGCAGGCATGGTTGGGCGGCGGGTGCTGTATCGGGAGTTGGTGGGGAACCCGCAGGAGGCTATGGCTCATGTCGGGTAACAGGTCGCTACACGCCGCGAACCGGGCGAAGCAGGACGAGTTCTACACCCAGCTTTCGGACATTGAGAAGGAGCTACGGTACTACAGGCATCACTTTGCCGGTAAAGTCGTCTACTGCAACTGCGACGATCCAACGATCAGCAATTTTTACCGCTACTTCCACCTGAACTTCGACAAGCTCGGACTCGGGAAGCTGATTACGACCTGTTACAGGAATCAGCGGCCCGATCTGTTCAGCCAGCATGACACGGAGTCGGCTGTCGGGGTTGAGTATGCAGGTGACAATGAGCATGTGTTTCAACTTGAACGAGATGGCGATTTTCGGAGTCAAGAATGCGTCGCGTTGCTGAAATTAGCCGACATTGTGGTTACGAACCCACCGTTTTCGTTGTTCAGGGAGTATATCGCGCAACTGGTCGAACACGACAAGAAGTTTCTGGTGATCGGGAACATGAACGCGATAACATACCGGGAGATATTCCCGCTGATTAGGGACAATCAATTGTGGCTTGGTCGCGGTCCTGCTGGCCGCGATATGCTTTTTGACGTACCGGAAGACTATGCGCGGGAGTTGGTTAAAACAAAGAAAGAAGGCAGTGCTTACAAAGCAGTAGATGGTGTCATTAAGGGCAGATTGGGAAATGCATGTTGGTTCACCAATCTTGACCACGCAAAGCGTCACGAGGAATTGGTGCTGTACAAGAGGTATTCGCCGAAAGAATACCCGAAATACGACAATTATGACGCGATCAACGTGAACAAGACGGCGCACATCCCGTCCGACTGCGATGGCGCGAT
The DNA here is from genome assembly GCA_965262785.1 of Rhodothermales bacterium. Classification (GTDB taxonomy): domain Bacteria; phylum Bacteroidota; class Rhodothermia; order Rhodothermales; family Bin80. The sequence goes on along the minus strand of OZ253559.1, from coordinate 2,180,001 downwards.
GGGTGTGCCAATCAGTTTTCTGGACAAACACAATCCCGATCAGTTCGAAGTGCTTGGTATGGATCGCTCATTAGTTAAGGAACTAACCGGTAAGCAGAGCAGGTTTAGAATCAAAGGCAAGGAATTGTATGCTCGTATCGTCATTCGCCACAAGAAGGCTCGTCAATGAAAATCGAGTTGCGCAGTGTCACAGTGAGGAAGTTGGTGGCGGACTACCAGGATGACGGCGAGGGCGGCGTTGTGGGCTATGGCGGACGGTTGGATATCCGCCCCGCGTTTCAGCGCGAGTTCGTGTATAAGGACAAGCAGCGGGACGCCGTGATCCGCACGATCAACAGGGGCTTTCCTCTGAATGTCATGTATTGGGCGGATAAGGGCGGCGACGAGTACGAGGTTATCGACGGCCAGCAGCGGACGATATCCATTGCGCAATACGTCGAGGGCGATTTTTCGATTGACGGCTTGTATTATCACAATCTCCCCGCCGACAAGAAGAGGTGCGTACTGGACTACGAGTTGATGGTCTACGCTTGCACAGGGAAGGACAGCGAGAAGCTGGAGTGGTTCAGGACGGTCAACATCGCCGGGGAGAAGCTGACGGATCAGGAGTTGCGCAACGCCGTCTTTTCGGGTCCGTGGATATCGGACGCCAAGCGGTATTTCAGCAGGGTGGGCGGTGCGGCGTATCAGATAGGCAACGGCCACCTAAAAGGCAAGGCGATACGGCAGGACTATTTGGAGACGGCGATCAAGTGGATAAGCGGCGGCGACATCGAAGACTACATGGGCAGGCACCAGCACGACGACAGCGCAACGCCACTGTGGGAACATTTTCGAGAGGTGATTGAGTGGGCGGAGTCGTGCTTCAACACCCGTCCGGGACTGATGCGTGGCGTGGACTGGGGCTTGCTTTACGACGAGCACCGCGACAAGCCGGTTGACCGTGAAGCCGTTGAAGAAGAAACACAGCGCTTGCTAACCGACGATGACGTAAAAAAGCAGTCGGGCATCTACGCGTACATTCTCACACGCGAAGAATCGCATCTGGACATTCGGGCGTTTACTGATACGATGAAACGGCGCGTGTACGAGGGTCAGAACGGCAAGTGCGCAAAGTGCGGTGATGAGTTCGATTTGTCGCAAATGGAGGCGGACCATATCACGCCGTGGGCCAAAGGTGGCGCGACGGTGGTGGAGAATTGCCAGATGCTTTGCCGGGATGACAACAGAAGGAAGGGAGCGAAGTAGGGCAATGAGTAAAGCAGATGCGCTATGCGTTTCGTACATTTCGCTCTGCACAGCAAGGCCACACACCATCACACATCATGTCTGACCCACAAGAAGCCACGCAAGAAGAGTTGAAGGCCGAGTTCGACCGTATCAGTAACACCCCCAGCCCAAACCCGCGCTACGGTGGCAAGACCCCGCTGGAGATAGCACGTGCGCTAATGCGCCCCACCAAGAAGATGCCCAAGGCGGCGAAGTAACCTGCCTAGGCATCAACTATAGTACATAATTCCCAAAACAATCTGTTCGACTTCGAGCTTCGAGGCTCCGCAGCTCGCTGCTCCGCCTCGAAGCTCGGCCTCTCTCTTAATCCAATTTTAATTATCGCCGGCCCCATCATGTATTGACGTTGATCAGTCATCCCGGTGGTCTCCACCGTATTGAGAGTCGGTTGCCTCGGTACAGGTGTGCCGGCCACCGAAAGGTGGTCGGAGCCCGTTAAGTGCAGTCAAGTCGGCAGCATGTCCGGCGGGTGCTCGATGCCGGGGTGTCCGGCCGTTGCCGGTGGATCTGGGCGACTAGCGCCTGGAGGAGGCGTTGTAGCCGTCGCAGGTGTCGCGCGCGGAGCCTGACTGGGAGTGGGTGCAACGGGACTTGGTGCGGCACAATCACCTTGAGGTGCCGGGTGTGTCGGATACCACGCGGCCTGATGTGTAAGCCGCCCACCTATCCACAAAGCCAGGACCGGTACACTTCCAATGTTACAATCCGCCTTACCCGGCACCATTGTCTCTTATTGGCTCAGAAGCGCCTTCTTCCGTCGAGAATTCGGTGATGCCGTACTTGTTTCAAGAACTGGGTCTCCGACAGCTCTTCGTCACTGAGCACAGTGAGGTGAATCGTGATGAGGCCCTTGAATCGACGGAGAAGCGTGTCAACAACCCTTGATCTTGCGGAATTGATCTTCGCAAGCGTCGTTTCATTGTCGTAGATGAGAACCAGATCGATGTCATTAGGCGCCGCGTCCTGCAATACCGATCCAATGACATACACGCCAGTAAAGCCTTTGAAAAGCGATGACCCGTCTTGCTCCAGGATGTCGAGAATCAAAGGCATATCAGCTCGTTGTGTGCATAGACAAAAAACTCTCTTTGACTCATTAGCTTTACCTTTCTCTGAGAGGCGTGGTCCACAGCCTGCTCGCTAGCCCTGCCGTTTACCCAAGTTACCTGGCAGACTTACGCATTTGAGGGTATCAGAAGCATGTCCAGTCGTTGCCGAGCGACACGGGGTGTGTCCATGTGGCACAGGGGTCTTGGCTGTGGACTCAAGGCTTGGTCGTGCAGGGACGCTTCGTTCAGCTCAACGCGGTCTACGCCTGCTTTGCGGGCGGAGGCCTTGCTTACCGTGGACATACAGCCCCGGCAGGGTATAGGGATCCTGCCTTGTGACAGGATCACAGTCCACGGGTTATCGCAGCGCAGTGCCGCCCTTACTCAGCGTCACGGACCTCGTATCCCAGCTCGTATCCCAGTGTGGCCAGCGCCAATCGTTCCAGCCCGCGCCACATGATCTGGTGACCGGGCGGCCCGTCGCGAGTGCGATTCTGGTACCCCCCGAGTACCGCCAGCAGCAGGATGGCCTCTTGCAGCGTGCCGGGCCGAGGCAGCTTCACACGGCTGGCATAGCTCGTCAAAAAACGAAGCTCCAACTCCGTGAAGAAGACCTCCGAGTCCAACTCTGGCACGGTTCGCCCCAATAGCGTCAGCACCATCAGGCGCCAGGCAATAACGCAGTAGATCGCGATCGCCCGCTCCAGACGCAGCGCCGTGCGCAGCGCCAGACGCTCCACCTTGCAGCCGCTCTTAAGCACCCGGAAGAAGTCCTCAACGCGCCACCGCTTCACGTAGTGGTCCAGCACCTGCAGGGCCTCCTCCAGCGTGTGCACCGCCACACTGGTAAGCAGATACCATTCTATGGCCTCTTCGCCTTCCGGCGGGGCCTGCTCCCGGATGTGAACCCCGTACATCGTCACCGGATCTGCCTCCTGGGTCGTGGCCGGCAGCGTCACCCGGTGGAACCGCACCTCGGCGTCCGCTATGCGATAGCTGCGCCCGGGGCGTGCGGGCTTGCCCCGTGACTTCGGGCGTGCGGTGACTTTCTTGATCTCGATCCGCACGCTGCCGGCCGCCGGGCCGCCCGCGAGGGTCTCAAACAGCTTCCTGCCGTTGGCCAGCCGGCGATCTATCCGCGCCCTGACCAGCATCTCCACGCGGCCCTGACGACGCTGGGCGTCAAAGAGCGCAAAACTGTCGCCCTCCCGGTCCATAACGCAGATCACGCGAATCTTGCGGGAGATCTGATCGGCCGCCGCACAGATGTCCAGGTAGGCGTCCAGCCATCGTTGGGCCTTCGGCTTCAGGGGACCGTGCGAAGGATCCCGGTAGCTGCAGCGCAACACGCCCAGCGGCAGACCATCGGAGGTGGTCGCCAGCGTCGCATGTACATGCATCCCACGCGTTTGCGCCGTGGTCTGGTTGCGGCCGGTGACCTGCAGATCCGTGCAGGCCGGACGCGTGGCATAGCGCAGCCGGCTGCCATCCTGGATGCAGAGCACCACCTTCTGGCTGCGCATGCGCTCGATCGTGCGCGCACGATGCGGCGCCAATATGTTTTCCGGAGTGACCTTGGACGCCGGGTCGCTCTCCAGCAACCGGTAATGCGCCTTGACCGCCGCACGATCGTAGTCCGTATTGCCCGTAATGGACTGGCCCATCACCGAAGCCAGCATCGACGCACTCCGTACCAGGCGCGTGGAGCGCAGCCGATTGCCCAGTGGAGCGTCCCCGAACTCGGCTTCCGCCCATTGGTCACGGTCCAACGCCTCGTGGGGTGCTCTCACAGGATGGAGCTCCACCGCCGGCACGCCGAGTGCCTGGCGCCACCCGCGGTCCAGTTCGTACACATACAGCGCCTTGGGCGGCTCGGGTTCATCGTCGGACTGTCGTTTGCCGCCGGCAGTATAACCAATGTGCAGAAAGTTTGCCGCCTGGAAGCATGTACCCTTCCAGTTCGGATCCACATAGGTCTCCACCACCCAAGGGCGGTACCTGTAACGCTCTTCAAAATCATCGGGCAGCTGCCTGAGCGCAAGGCCCAGGACATGGCTCGCCAGGTGCGTGCAGGGTCCCCGGATCAAAAAGCGGCTCAAACACACCACATGATGCAGGTGGGCCTGGCGCTGCGCATCGCTCCAGGCCATCCATCGCTCCCGTGCGGCCAGACGCAGGGCCGAGGCCGAAAAGCCCAGCACGCCCAGATAGCCCTGCGCGCTATGCACCAGGTAGCGCACCTGCGCGCCGAAGAACGTCGTCGTGCCCCGCGGATGTTCCTGGTCCAATAGGGTGTTCCATACGGCGCGCTGGTCGTCGTCCGTGACCACGATCAGCGACAGGTCATCCACTTCGCGGACGGAGCGAGGAAGGGCACTCGGCATGGGCACGCCCTCCTTCAGCAGCCGGGGGGACGCGCCGGCAGCGTGGTCGTTCATCGGCGCCGGCAGTGCTATACAGCCGCGGTCGGACAGCTTCGAGAGCGCCTTGGCGCAACTGGCTACTTGCGACTGCCCGCGTGCGTCGAAAAAATCGAATGCCGCACACACACGCCGGGCGATGGCGGCACGGTTCTTCAGACCCTCATCAGCCAAGATGCCGTCCAGACGCGCCTGGGATTGCGCCTCGCTCAGCGTACGAAGAATCTGGTTCTGCTGGAACATGCCGCCAATCTATGCGGCATAAATCAGAATGTCAAGGGGAAAACTTGGGTAAACGGCAGCGCTAGCCCGACCGCCGCCCCAGTGGTGGAGGTTGATGACAACATCGACGTCTGGAGTCAGTTGGTCGTGGAGATCGGCCAACGACAGGCAGTATTTATAGCCTAATAAAGCATGGTGCTTGTCGGCTATCTTGATTTCGGTCAGCTTGCGGTAGTCACGGAACGCGAACTCGACCCCATTCCGGTACAGCCACCCCAGAAAGAACACTAGCTGTCTAAGCCGGAGATCGGTAGTCTGAGGGTGATAGAACCTATTAGCCCAGTAGATTTGGAGAATTCTCGGGCGATCTGCAAGGTGCAACTCAACTATATCCTTGCCATGGCGATATGTGAGAATTGGATCGGGCACTAGCTCCAATGCAATGAATCGCCCTGTTGAAATCAGATTGGACACAAGATTCTGAAGAGCTGAGAGATTAGAAGGAGGCGATGACCGCACAGCGGTGAGGCCAAAAATCGAATGCAGCTTGTCGGGGAACAGATTGACACGGACAAAACCGGCCTTACCTCTGGTTTGGGCAAATTCTCTTGCGTGAGCAGAGAATTGATCTACAACGTTGGCGTTCTCTGGATGAAATAGATCGCGATTCCTCTCGAATAACAAGACGAGCTTCTCGTTGTTCGCAATCAGCTCGGGCTCAAATGTCAACCATAGCGGATGTAACTGTTCGTCATCCCGCGAATGTTGCGGACCATAGCTCTTGAAGATGGCGCGATTGCGTCGTAGAGCAGGCAGTACGGCTTGTCTAAGATCAACAAACGTCTCAATTTGCTGGGAGAACCTAGCACGGATGTCCCTATTTCTCTCGGACTTCCAGTTTCGAAGCATGCGAATTATCGCTTGGGTTCGCCCGGCTTCGGAATCAATGTCGGTGTGGCAATTGCAACAGAGGACAATCAGGTTATTCGATGTCACGTCGCCGCCATTGGCGTGCGGTATAATGTGTGCAAACTCTCCGATGTATGCACCGTTTTGGAAGAGATCCTGGTGGCAGGCGGGATTCATACAACGGCCCATGGACTCGGACCAGAGGATTCGTTGAATGCGACGGGTGGGTGACGGTCGAGGTCGCTTCATCTCTCAAGGGGACTAGAAGGCAGGATCCGATCCAAGAATAAGGTACGGTGATCCACATGCAGTCAAGGGCTGGTCAGTCTGTCCATGGGATGCGCCCATACCGCCGCGCAATTCGTCGCAGCTCTTCCAGAGCGAGGAGTAGAGGTGGATTCGCGGAGGGGCATGGAGCTGCTTCAGGCCTAGCCCAACCTCGTGGGTCCACGGTTCCCTTGGGTGCGAATCCCCACCCAGCAACTGTCGCTCCGGCTAGTAGCGGGCAGAGCGGTTCATGGAGGTAACGACAAGGGCTGAAGCCGTGTCCGCGCCGCGTTTCGACTGGCCTCGGGTCGGATGTCCAGCTGTTCAGCTGGGACGCAGGGCACAGTAGTAGCACCAGTAGCATCCCTCCTCTCGGTCGGATATACGGCGGAGGACCCTACGGTGTTCCTTCTCCATTGCGCGGAGATCGACCATGCAACCGTCAGCCGCCGCAAAATGCCGAGGGTCTAAGGGGGCCGGAACGCCCCCTTGCCAGACCGCTACGTTCAACGTGGCGTCGGCTGGCTTAGGACCAGTAACGGGTCCTGAGCCAGCCCTTCATCAGAACCTATCGACCTCCCGGCGGCGACGCTTACCAGCAGGACGACAGGGAGAAGCGGATCGCCGAACTCGGCACACATCTTCCCGAGCCGCGCACGGCCGAAGAGAACGAAAGCGAGAAGGTCCAGATGGTCGCACGTTCCCTCGGCGTATTCCGACGAAGCCGACTACCGATTCCGACAAGCCGAGCGGTGATTCCGATGCGTGGCGATCAGCTTAGCCCGGAAAACTCACCAGGGTGCCAAGAATTGGAACCCAAATCCCACGTAAGTGTTTGATATGCAATTGGTTATAACCATCTTTTGCATTGCGCGTGAATAAAACAGACTGTCATACTGAAGCGCTTCGTTTCGAGGGTTTGGGACGGCGTAAAGTGGTCGGAAAGTTCGACGGCGGCCCCATGTCCTCGGACGCAGGTGCGCTGCTGCTACGGGAGGCCGACCGGATGTTCGACGTCATAGGCCGCTTGGCCGCCTGCTTCACCGACCACCGTGATCCCGGCAGAGTAGAGCATACCGTGGAGGCGATGCTCAGGCACCGAATCTACGCGATATGCTTGGGCCACGAAGACGTGAACGACCATGACCGCCTGCGGGACGATCCCGTGTTGGCCATGGGCGTGGGCTGCGAGGATGTAACAGGGGTGCACCGGGTACGGGAACGCGACCAGGGACATCCGCTGGCGAGTTCCAGCACACTGAACCGACTGGAGCTCGGCTCAAAAGAAGGGGCCGCATCGCACAGGTACAAGCGCATCGTAGCGGACCCTGAAAAGATCGACACCATGCTCGCGGACTTGTTCATGGATGTAACGGGCGAGGAGCCAGAGAACATCGTGTTGGATCTCGATGCTACCGATGACGCGATTCACGGCCAGCAAGAGGGGCGCTTCTTTCATGGTTACTATGGCCACTATTGCTACCTGCCGCTGTACATCGTTAGCGGCAAACATGTGCTGGCCGCTCGTCTGCGCCCCTCCAACATGGACGCATCAGCGGGCACGATAGAGGAGTTGGCGCCCGTGGTAGCGCGTATCCGAGCGCGGTGGCCACAGGTGCCCATCTGGATTCGTGCAGATGCAGGATTCTGCCGCGATGATATCATGGCATGGTGCGAAGCACAGGGCCTGCACTACATCATTGGTATGCCGCGCAATGCGCGGCTGCAACGCATCGTTGAGGGGGCTATGCAGCAGAGTCAGGCCACCTGCGAGGCCAGCGGGCAGCCTTCGCGGCGCTTCCGCAGCTTCGAGTACCGAACGAAGGACAGCTGGAGCTGTGCGCGGCGCGTGATAGCCAAGGCGGAATGACTGCCTGGACCGCGCGGCTACAACGCACGATTCGTGGTCACCAATTTCAGCGAAGACGCGTACGATGCGCGCACGCTATACGAGGATTTGTACTGTGCGCGTGGAGACATGGAGAACCGGCTCAAGGAGCAGCAGCAGACCCTGTTCGCTGACCGCACCTCTACGTCCATGATGCAGAGCAACCAGCTGCGCCTGTACTTCTCTACGGTCGCCAACACCCTGATGACCATCATCAAGACCTTTGGCTTGCAGGGCACTTCGATGGCGCAGGCACAGTGCGGTACCATCCGAGTGCGGTTGCTCAAGATCGCCGCACTGGTCGTGGTAAGCGTGCGCCGAGTCCGCTTGTTCTTTCCCAAGGCGTATCCGTGGCAGCAACTGTTCGCGCGCGTACTAAGCAACCTGCGCGGCACTGTGCACGCCACCACGGTCGGCGCGCGCGCCTCACCTTCATAGGCACTTCCTGATCCGACTTGTCCCAGAAATTGGCAGACTCCACATGGTGGTTGCTGGATACGTGTATCCAAGAAGCACCGGTGCACGAACAAAAGGGCTGATTCCCGCTCGAAGCGCGCCCAAAACAGCGCTTACTGCCGCCAACTAAATGCCCCAGAAGGCTGGAATCAGCATTCACATGCCCAGACCATGACCCATTGGCTACGGACGCCTCGAACTTTGGCGATTCAAGAGCTTGGTGAGCGATGCGGGTTAGCCCAAGTTTACCGTGCGCCGTGGTAAGGCGCACGGTAAACTTGCGCTAAGACCCTGGAAGCGGCCTCGAAGACGTCCGGCGTTCGTAAGCTACAGCGAATTCGGTGCTAGACTGCCGTGCTGCCGCTCAAACCGCAATACATTGCTGACTATACGTCCAAGTCCTCAATTGTCGCAGCGTTTTCCATAATGAACTTGTACCGGATAGACGCATCTTTCCCCATCAGGCCGGCAATCGTATTGTCGGTTTCGACCCTCTCTCCGGCGGGTATCTCCACACGCAGGAGCCGCCGCTTGGCCGGGTCAAGCGTAGTGTCCCTGAGCGTTGCAGGCATCATCTCTCCCAATCCCTTAAACCGTTGCACTTCAATTCTAATGTTGGGGCGCTTCCTCTTGAGGCGACGAGTGATGCGCGCCTTATCGGCATCGTCCAAGGCCCAGTAGGTCTCTTTCCCTGCATCCAGGCGATACAGTGGTGGCTCTGCCACGAATACGTGCCCGGCATCAATGAGCGGGCGCATATGCCGATATAGAAAAGTCAGTAAAAGGGTTGCAATGTGGTGGCCATCGGAATCTGCGTCCATGAGCAGGATGACCTTGTGATACCTAAGCTGCTCCAAGTCCAGCCGGTCACCGAGCCCACATCCAAGGGCCTGCGTGACATTAGACAGCTCGTTGTTGGCCAAGACTCGCTTCAGCGATGCCTGCTCCGCATTTAGGACCTTGCCGCGAAGCGGCAGGACCGCCTGAAATTTTCGATCACGTCCCTGCTTGGCCGAACCACCGGCCGAGTCACCTTCCACGATGAAGAGCTCGCCCTCGGCCGGGTCCGTAGAAGAGCAGTCCGCCAACTTCCCAGGTAAATTCAGGCGGCGGCGTGCCTTTGACTTTTTCCGAACCAAAAGCTCCGCCGAGCGGCTGGCTTGGCGCGCCTTGGCAGACTGAATGACGCGCGCCGCAATGGTGTCACTGGCAGTCGGGTGTGCATTCAGAAACTGCTCTAGCGCCAGACGTACTGCACTGACCAATAGCGAGCGCGCGGACGGGTTGTTGAGCTTTTCCTTGGTCTGACCCTGAAACTGCGGGTCCTCCATAAACATGTTGACAACGGCAAAAATCCCCTCTCGGATGTCGTCACTGGTCACATTCAGGCTGCGCGGCAAGAGGTTGTGCGTCTCCATAAAGGCGCGCACGGCCATACGAACCGCATCCCGAAACCCCTGCTCATGTGTCCCCCCACTTCGTGTCGGAATGCCATTGACAAACGATTTGACGGTTTCGGTAGGCGCCTCGGTCCACTGAAGGGCTATTTCGAGGCGCGCCCCGTCCTCCACCTCTTCCTGAATCACGCGGAAAATGTCCGAATGAACCGGGGTAGCACCGGCCAAATTGATCAGGTGGGTCAGATACTCGACTACACCTCCCTCGTGGAAGTACTCATGGCTCGTGTTGCTAACTTGATCATTGAAGGTGATGCGCAGGTCGCGGTTGAGGTAAGTCTTGATCTCCAGCTGCTCGGCAATCCACGCCGCATCGAAGGCAACTGACTCGAAAATGTCCGCGTCCGGTTCGAAGTATATGGTCGTACCGGTTCCACGCACGGAGTCCTTGATGACTTTGAGTTTGGTGGTCGGCTTGCCGCGCTTGTAACGCTGCTCGTACATCTTTCCATCACGCTTGATGGTCGCTATCAGTCGCTCCGAGAGCGCATTAACCACCGAAGCCCCTACGCCGTGAAGACCGCCGGCCGTCTTATACTGCATTCCGTCAAACTTTCCGCCTGAATGCAGAGTGGTGAGAATGACCTGGAGCGCCGACACCTTCTTGGTGGGATGACTATCTACTGGAATGCCGCGGCCGTTGTCACTTACCGTAACACTTCTACCATTGCTGTGCAGAGTCACGTCAATTTGCGAAGCATAGCCATTGGTGGCCTCGTCCACTCCATTGTCAACCAGCTCCCACAGCAGGTGATGAAGCCCTGGCTTCCCAGTACCACCGATGTACATTCCAGGACGCTTGCGCACCGGTGCAAGGCCTTCCAAGACCTGAATGTCCTTGCCGGTATATGTATTGGATGAGTCCATGCGGTACGCGTTGCTGGTGGCACTACTCCAACGGAGTTTCAACAACTTGGGCAAGGCTGCCGCTATTTATGATCGCGCGTCCCTTCGCGGCCCGGCGACCGTGATACGACTTCGTTGCCCGAATAGTCACCATGCGGCCGCGCTTGGTCTTGACGACCAAGCCTTCGGATTTTTTCTTGCTAACGGTCACGCCGAACACAAAGTCGCCATCGTCCAGCTTAATAGATTGTACACCCCTGCCGGCACTCTTGCGTAGCGGCACATCTGAGACGGCAAATGCAAGCCCCCTTCCGTTATGGGACGCGAGGCACGCATATTCTTTGCCGCCGACCGGCCAAGCGCCTAGGACCTCGTCCCCGTCTGGGACGCGCATGTAGTACCGGCCAGACTTGGTTGAGGGCTCCGCAAAGGCATCCAGCCCAAGTCTTATGCAGAAGCCCGCACGTGAAAACGCCAGCACATATCCGATCGGACCAGCGCCGCTCTCCTCAACTGGCTGCTGCTCTTTGCCGAAAGTAACCGTCGGCAATGCTTTAATGTAATTTGACGCCACTCCGACTACTCGCTCCCTGTCTGTAAAGTCGAACAGCTTCTGCATCGGGATGCCGTATCCCGACGACATCGGAATCGTATTGACACGCGCGGTGTAAGCACGACCAAAGTTTGTCCAGAAAGTTACCGTCTTGCGCGTCCGACTCGTCACGATCCAGCCGATTTGGTCCCCTTCGCGAATTCGAATACTGCCTATATTGGTGTACGAGCGTTGCCGCTTGACCCAGCCATCGCGCGTTACCACGATGATGGTCGACTCGTCTACTATGAAATCCGCTTCCGAGTAGCTGTACGTGTCTTCATCTGGCCCGCCTATAGTGGTGCGCCGTGGCGTGGCATACTTGTCCTTTATTCCCTTGAGCTCTGCGCGAACAATGCGCCACCGGGCATGCTCGTCCGCCAGAAGGGCTACGATCTCAGCCACACGCTTCCGCTTGGCCTTCAGCTCCTCCCGAATGGCAACAATTTCCATCTGCGACAGCTTGTATAGCCGCGTATCCAAGATGGCATCCGACTGGATCTCCGTCAACGTGAACCGATGACGGAGGCGCTGTCCCGCGTCTGCGCGGTTCCTTGAGGATCGTATGATCTTGATTGCCTCATCCAATGCGTCGAAGACTACTTCGAATCCCTCTAGAATGTGAATCCGCTTTTCAAGCTGTTCCAACTCGTGACGAAGCCTGCGCGTGACCACGTCCAGCCGGAAATCCAAGAATAGCCTTAGCGCCGTCCACAGGTCGAACTTCCGTGGCGCGCTTATCTGTTCATTCTCGGTCGGCACAAGCGCAGTGAGGTTCACATGAAACCGCGTGCCCAGTTGCGTGCGCCTGAAAAGGTATCCGAGTGCGGCGTCTGCGCTGGCCCCCCGCTTGAGCTCCAAAACAATGCGGACATCGCTGGTCGACTCGTCTCGTACATCAGTGATCTGCGGCACCTTTTCCGACGCGATGTTCTCTGCAATTTTTTCTACGAGATCACCTTTGTTGATCGCGTACGGAATCGAGTTGATAGTGACGCGACTCTTGCCCTCCATTCGGTACTCGCCCCGGAGGCTGATTGGCCCTTCTCCCTTCGTGTAAATCGCTACCAGTTCGTCCTCCGTGTTGAGGATGCGCCCTCCTGTTGGAAAGTCCGGACCCTTGATGAAGCGTTTGACCAGGGTTCGGATTCTCACACTGGGCCACTCGCCGCCCCCAGACTTGAGCTTTCCGTCAACCATGTACATGGCAGCGCTGATCACCTCACCCAGGTTGTGTGGTGGAATATTAGTAGCCATTCCGACGGCAATCCCGGTTGCGCCGTTAACAAGGAGGTTGGGCACTTTGGAAGGCAGGACTACCGGCTCGGAAAGCGTGCCGTCAAAGTTGGGCCGGAAGGGTACAGTGGCTTGCCGCAATTCCTGCAGCATCTCCATCGCCAGTGGGCGCAGCTTGGCTTCCGTATATCGCATAGCCGCCGGGCGGTCCCCGTCTACCGACCCGAAGTTGCCATGACCATCTACCAGAGGATCGCGAAGGGAAAAGTCCTGGGCCATGCGTGCCATAGCATCGTAGATTGCCGAATCGCCGTGGGGATGGTACTTGCCCATGGCGTCGCCCACGATGGTGGCGCTCTTGCGATACCGCGCGTCTGGAAACAGCCGCAGACTCGCGAACATGGTGTACAGGATCCGTCGTTGAACGGGCTTCAGCCCGTCCCTGATGTCAGGCAGCGCCCGGCTGGTGATGACAGATAGTGCATAGTTGAGATACCGCGACCGCGCTGTTTCATGCAGAGGTATGGAGCTAACAGGCGCCATGCGCTATGGTATGTTCACGGCAAATCTGCGCAAAGGATACAAATGGGATGACGATTAAACCATTGCCAGTGGCCAGCCTTGTTTGACTCTTGTCCACACGCCTATTTTGGTGAAAGCAGTTCCCTGCCCTGCGTGAAGTAGTCTTCGTGCAGGTCCGCATGGTGGCGCAGCATGTGGGCCCTGGTTAGGTGAACCAGCGTCTGCGAGGCCATTGACTTCGAAATGCCTGCCAGACGCGCAAGCTCCCTAACCGTGATGCGCCCATGCTGCTCAAGATGCCGCAACAGGATGTGTTCCTTTTCTCCGATTTTGATGAGGATGTTTCGATCATGGCTCCGGCGCATCAGCCTCTTGGCTTCCCGGCTGGCCTGGATACTCTTGTCCTCAAGCCTGATGTAAGCAGTGCGGCGGGCAGTAACAGGGTTGGTCACATAGTGCGGCTTGTTCGGACTTTCGCGAATGGTGACCATGATTATGTCTCGCTTTCTGCTTACACGCACGCGGGTGGTTTCGAGCGCCACCGGTGGATCTGCATATTGTGCCAGGGCCCTCAACAGCGCATATTCTTCCTCGGCGGCGTCCTTCACGCCTGTCGCCGTTCCGTCGTCGCCAATGCCGATGAGCAATTGGCCGCCACGAGTGTTCGCAAAGGCAGTTACCTCTTTGGCCATACGTTCGGGTGCAGGCACACGCTGCTTGAATTCGAGGTGCGGCCCTTCTCCCTGAGCAATTCGGTCTGTCAATTGCTGCAACATCATCTGTCCGTCTGTAGTCCAGGTAGCCAGTCTTCGTGTTTTGCAGAGCGGGTCATCAGCTCTTGCACCGCATCAACCGGCTGCTTTCCGTCAAACAGTATGGCGTATACGGCCTCCGTAATTGGCATCTCTATACCATAGCGGCGCGCCAGTGCACGAACCGATGCCGTGGTGCGAACGCCTTCCGCAACCATCTGCATGTTCGCATGTGCCTTTTGCCACGCAAATCCGCGACCGATCTGTTCGCCAAGGTAGCGATTGCGGCTATGCTTACTTGTACAGGTTACCACCAGGTCCCCTATCCCAGCTAGACCGGCGAACGTTTCTGCACGTGCGCCCATAGCCACGCCCAGACGTTGCACCTCCGCCATTCCGCGGGCAATCAAGGCCGCCTTGGCGTTGTCTCCGTACCCAATGCCATCGCTGATGCCTGCGGCTATGGAAATCACATTCTTCACAGATCCCCCTATTTCTACCCCCAGCACATCCTCATTGACGTACACACGCAAGCGCCGCGACATGAACACCTGCTGAATGTGCTCCGCAACACGCAGATTCCTGGCTGCTGCGACAAGCGTGGTTGGTTTACCCTGCCCCACCTCTTCTGCATGGCTGGGACCAGACAGTACCCCGATAGAGTCTGCAGAGATTGCAGGCGACAGGACGCTTTCCAGCACCTGCGTCGTCGTCAGGAGTGTATCATTTTCAATACCCTTTGCAACGGAGACGACCGTCCGTCCCCCATCAGCAAACGGACGCAGTTGCTCGGCAATGCTTCGAACGACATGGGAAGGGGTGGCGACCAGCCATATCCTCCCTGTTCGCGCGGCAGCCCCGAAGTTGGCGGTAATCCGTACCGACCTCGGGATGCGCACCTCCGGAAGGTAGTGTGGGTTGTGGCGCTCCTGCTCAATGGTTGCAGCTACTTCGGAGCGGCGCACCCAGAGTGTGGTGTCGTGACCCTCTGATGCCAGACTGACAACCAGGGCAGTACCCCAGCTGCCAGCGCCCAATACCGCAATTGAGGTCTGCACGCCCGGTGTTCGGTTGGTCGGTTTAGGCACGGCCAGCGCCTGCGATCTGTTGTCGCTCACGTCCGCTGAAATTAGTGTACAGCACGCGAAATCACCCAGCCATTGAGGCGGCTCTCAACCAGTATCCCGGCTTTTCAGCCACGTGAAAACCGAGAATGACTCCTCACGCGCCGTGGTACCGGTCACTTGTAGCGCTGCCGCCTCTAGAACGGTAAATCATCGGGAAATGACTCGCCATTTGCTCCTTGGGCTTCTCTGTCACGGCACTGGCTACACATGCCCCCTTCCTGCGGCACTTCGCTGCTTCCACACTCTGGACAAGGAGCTGCGCCCAGTGGCGCCTGGCTACCTTTGGAATAACAGTCTCCACACTGTGCACCCTTCCAAGGCGCCTCACTGCGACCACACTCGGGACACGGAAATTTGGCGGTGCCCTCCTGTTTGGTTTCAGCGAAGCACTCGCTGCACCGCGCGCCTTGCCATGGTGCATTCTCCTCTCCGCAGTCCGGGCATTTAAAACTGTCCGATGAGCGCTGCCTTTCCTCTTTGAAACATGTGCGGCAAAGCGCCCCTTGCCAAGGTGCTTCACTAGATCCGCACCCGCGACACTCAAAGCTCTCAGATGAGCGTTGCCCACTTCCATTAGCAGATTGCCGTCTGTACTTGGAATAACATGGTCTGCACCTGGCACCATCCCAGGGAACATCGGAGGTGCCACAGTCAGGACACGTCTTCTTTAGTCGTTCTACCGTCATTCTCGTGCTCTGCAGCGAAATCTCGAAAGGCGTCTCGTACAATTTACGAACTCTCTGCGCATGTAGCCTACTCCAATACTTGCGGTCATGCCCTGACTACAAGTATCTGAGTTGGCGTGTTACAAGGACGTAGTTCTATCTGGTATCACTTGTGCGCAGCCCAAAACCCTAGACGTGTCCTGCGGATTGAGACTGCCAGGCCTGCGGGCATACAACCGCCCTCCACCAATGCCAAAGCCCGGCCTGCCCCGCGCCCGAACTGCGGACTCGGCAAACCCTCGCGGGTCGAGTTAGCAGCGGCAAGCCTTCGAAGAGATAGAGTTTTCAAACGTGGCAGCGGACTGAATCTGGCCTCCGCCTGCAGCGCGCGGTGCTTCCGTATGCAGAGTGGGTGGCGTCCGCAGAGGGACTGGACCAGCATGATTTTATGGCAGATTCGATCCTGCAGACTTCGGCAGCTCAGACCGGGGGCAACATGCCGTGACAATTGCATACGAAGAGTCCAAAATGCCCGCCCCTGGCAAAAAGCTCACCTTTACACTGCAGTGTAAGGTGGGTGGCGGAATGTTGACAGAATGCTACCGAAGCGACCTGGAGAACACCTGGCTAGAGGTCAATAGAACCACGGGCGAGTACGGCTAGGGCCCAATGGGAACCATTGGTTGAAGCAACTCCGGTCGACTAGCGCACACGGCCTGACTGAGGCCTTGCGAGTGGGAATCAGCTGAGACCCACTATCCTACAGCGCATCCGCCGCTCGGGTAAGCTTTGGGTACCGACTTGCGGTGCGAAGATATTTTCCGCGCGCGCGGTTGGATGCCCCGATACCTAGAACTTTCGTGTCCACGCACTAGGCCAGCGCTCAATGACGACCTTCGTCTGCGTATAGAACTCTACGCCGTGCCGACCCTGGGCATGAAGCGTGCCAAAAAAACTGTCTTTCCACCCGCTAAACGGGTAGAATGCCATCGGCGCGGCAACACCGAGGTTGATGCCGATGTTGCCGGCCTCAGCCTCCGTCCTGAACTGTCGCGCCGCGGCTCCACTACTTGTAAACAAACACGCCATGTTGCCGAATGCTTGCTCATTGACTAGCCTGATTGCCTCTTCCAGGCTGTCAGCGTGCATGAGCCCAAAAACGGGGCCAAAAATTTCAGTCGTAGCAATCAATCCCCCACGGGGCACGCCGTCCAGCAGCGTCGGAAACACCCAGTTGCCATTTTCAAACCCGTCCACCACGCTACCACGCCCGTCCACCAGCACGCTTGCACCTTCCTGCTCGGCTGCTCCAATCAGGCCTTCTATGCGGCTTTGACTCTCGGACGTAATGACCGGACCCATTTGGGACATCTCATCCAGTCCATACCCCACGCGACGCGACTTGGTAGCCTCTTGCATGACTTCCGTAAACGGGCCGCGGGCATTCCCCACCATGACCGCCAGCGAGTTTGCCAAGCACCGCTGACCGGCACAGCCGTAGGCGGAATCAGCGACGATCTGTGCAGTCATCTCCATGTCAGCATCGTCAAGGACGATTGCCATGTTCTTGGCACCTCCTTGGCACTGGGCACGCTTGCCGCTCCTGGTAGCCCGGGAGTACACATACCGCGCTACGGCCGTTGAGCCTACAAAGCTGACAGCTTGCACGCCAGCATGATCGCATAGCGCATCCACGGCGGCCTTGCCCCCGTGCACCATCTGGACCACGCCACCAGGGAGCCCGGTTTCGCCAAGCAGGCGCATTAGCCACTGGCTGGTCATTGGGACTTTTTCGCTCGGTTTGTGCAAGAAGCAGTTACCGGTCGCAATAGCATAGGGCAAGAACCATAGCGGAATCATGCCCGGGAAATTAAATGGCGTGATGCAAGCCACGACCCCTAACGGCTGACGCACCATATGCTCGTCAATGCCTCGCGCTATGTCCTCGTTGTTGTAGCCCTGCATAAGACTGGGAATGCCGCAGGCGACTTCCACGTTTTCGATGCCTCGACGTAACTCGCCACGGCTCTCACCGACCGTCTTGCCGCATTCCTCGGTCATGGTCCGGGCAATTTCCTCAAAATGCTTTTCAAGAAGATTCTTGAATCGAAAAAGGAATTGAATGCGGTCTGTAGACGGCACGCGCCGCCAGGACTTGAAAGCCTCTGCCCCAATCTCTACCGCCCTGCCAACCTCTTCAACAGGGCTGAGCGGCACTTCAGACATAACCTCTCCGGTAGCCGGATTGGTTACGTGGAGGTACTCAGAGGCAATGGACTTCTGCCATCCACCGCCGATGAAGTTGGGAAGCAGCACAGTAGGCGTCATGATTCGATGTATTTATTGTCCTGCCATCATAGCCAGTACTTCTTCGCGAGTCACCGCACCCTTGGCAAACGTGCCGTAGCTGCGCCCGCGCCTAAGGATCGTAAACGTGTCGGCGACAGGATACGCGTGATGCACATTGTGCGTAATCAAGATAATGCCTACGCCTCTGTGCCGTGCACGGTCAATGTCCTGCAATACACGCTCGGACTCCGCCACGCCCAGTGCCGAGGTCGGCTCATCAAGGATGAGCACGCGCGCACCAAAATGCAATGCACGAGCAATGGCAACGGATTGCCGTTCGCCGCCCGATAGCGTACCTACGGGCTCTGCCGCATCCCGCAAATCAATGCCCAGCCTCTTCAGCCCTTCTCGCGTAGTACGGGTAGCCGCATCCAGGTCAAGCCGCCTAAAGGGCCCCCAGCCCTTGGTTGGCTCCGCGCCCAGCACAAAGTTACGTGCGATGCCAAGTTGCGGAATCATTGCCAGGTCCTGGTATACCGTGGCTATGCCGTGCCGCAGCGCGTCGCGCGGCTCTTTGAATCGAACCGGCGCGCCTCGCAGCAGCATAGCCCCTTCGTCAGGCGCGTGGACGCCGCTCAGGCACTTAATCAACGTAGACTTGCCTGCACCATTGTCTCCCAAGAGAGCCACTACTTCACCTTCATGTAGACGCATGGCAATGTCCTTGAGCGCAATAACACGCCCGAAGAACTTGCCTAGGCCTATCGTCTCTAGAAGCGGTATAGCCGAATCCATGGTCATGCATTTATCGCGCGTCGGCGCACCCAGTGGTTGACCAATACCGCAATAAGGAGCAAGCCCCCCAGAAACACCTTGAACCAGTCCGCATCCACACCTGTGAACACGATACCCTGCCGGACCATGCCAAAAATGAGCGCGCCAACGGCCGCCCCGATGGCGGAGCCGTAACCACCTGTCAGGAGCGTGCCGCCTATTACCACGACGATGATCGCATAGAATTCGCGCAACTCGCCACGCAAAACATCCGCTCCACTAAACGTGACAGCCTGTATAACTCCAACTAGCGCAGCAGCCAGTGCCGTTGCTACAAACAGACTAACCTTCACGCGCCCCGTCGGGACCCCTACACTGCTTGCAGCTTTGGCATCCCCTCCCGTGCCAAAGATCCAGTTTCCGAACGGAGTTCGAAACAGCACCCAAGTCGCCAGTGCCGCCAGGGCCAGCCACCAAACAATGCTCACCGGAAACCCCACGCCCGCAATCGTGATGTCGCTGGAGAACAGGGTATGGGCCACGCCATAGCCGGCAACTTCCTGCAAGCCACCGACCTGCGTGCGCCCGGTGACCATTCGGGTCAGGCCGATGGTGCCGCCCCTGAAGATAAACAGGGTTGCAAGCGTGACGATAAACGACGGCAGCCCGGTCCGGATTACCAAGTATCCATTAAAGAGCCCGGCCAAGATCGCAAAGGCGACAACGGCTACAATTGCTGCCCAGAAGTTCCAGCCATACTGCACCGCCAGTATCGTAAGAAGCATCCCGGAGGCACCCATCAGAGAACCCACCGAAAGGTCGAATTCCCCGCCTATCATGAGCAGCGCCACCGCGATGGCAACAATTCCAAGCTCGGCTGCTACTTCCAGGTATGTTGCAGTGCCGCGAAGGCTTAAGAAGCCACTGTCACCCGCTACAACGGCAAAAAACGCCCAAACGACGAAGGCGCCGCCCAATGCGCCAAACTCCGACCGCGACAGCAAGCGGAGCAGCGGGCCTCTTGTGCGCAGGCGTTCATCTATTGCGACTGCCATCGCTATCGCGTGCCCTGCCGCGCAAGCTCTCGCAGACGGGCCAGGTTGCCTCGTGTGATAAAGCCAGGTCCCGTACGGATGACTTCGTTGGCAAGTGCATTCTCATTTCGAATCCGAAGGGCCAACAGCACCACCGGAAGGTAGCCTTGCATGTATTGCTGCTGATCCAGGGCGAACGCTATCGCGCCCTCATCTATAGCCTGCAGGATTTCTGGTGATGTGTCAAAGGTTGCCAGACGTACGCTCCCGACCAGATCCATGTCCTGCAACGCACGCAGCGCGGGCAGCGCCCCGGTAGGACCTAACGACAATAGTCCATCAATGGTGGGATCCGCCCGAAGCGCCGCCTGAATTCGCTGCTGAGACTCTGTGGGATCGGCAAGTTCCGTTGCCAGCAGTACGGCGGCACCGTCAGCCTCTGCCAAGGCTTCTGCAAATCCTGCGCAGCGGCTGTCGAGTGCCAGGTTGCCAACTTCCTGGTTGATACACAATGCCCGCGTAACGCCGGCTTCCGCCATGCGCACGCCGCCGGCGTAGCCTGCCTCGTACTCCGACTGCCCCACGTGGAGTAGCATACCCAGGCTCCTGGCTACATCGCCACCCGAGTTTATGCTGATAATGGGAATCCCGGCCGAGACAGCAGACTCAAGCGCGGGCCGCAGCGCTTCTGCATCGGGAATGCTCACAACGAGGCCATCGGGCCTGGACGCCACTGCCGCATCAATAAGCTGCGCCATGGTGACCAAGTCAAATGAATCAGGTGCCTGGTACTCTACGCGTACACCTACCTCACGCGCCGCAGCTGTGGCGCCGTTTTGTACAACCGACCAGAAGGGATCGGACGCCTGACCATGCGTAACAAAAACGAAACGCAACCGGGAAGACTGGGCTGGTTCTTCGCCGTTTACGCATCCACCGATGGTCAGCGTACAGATTAGTGCCAAAGCCCACGGCCACGTGCACCAGAATGGATGAGGAGACTGGGCTATTCTATCCAAGGTAAAAGCGCTCTTTGCTTCGCTGCTCCTCCCAGTCGAGCCGCGCAGCTTGCACCGCCGACATTTGGCTGGTTTCAGCGACCGGTACATCCCACCAGGCCTCGTAGCCCGGGACATCCACATAGCGATCCGTCTGAACGTGTATCACACACGTAGTCATCGCGCGCTTCGACTCCTCAAGGGCCGCCTTCACGTCCTCGTGCGTGCGGCACCGGAAGACATGTGCCCCCAGTGACTCTGCGTTGGCGGCCAAGTCCACAGGCAGGGTTTGCGCACCGGAATCTGAATCACCCGTCAGCACGCCATTCTGCGGGTACGTGTACCGGGTCCCAAAGCCGTCCTGTCCCAGTGAACGACTCAGTCCACCTATGCTCTTAAACCCATGGTTATCCAAAAGAACAATAGTCAACTTGTACCCTTCCTGCACACTTGTCACAAGGTCCGTAGCCAACATAAGGTAGCTGCCATCCCCTACTAAGACGTATACCTCGCGACTAGGATCGGACATCTTGATGCCAAGTCCCCCAGCGATCTCGTAGCCCATCGTGCTGTACCCGTATTCCATGTGGTACTGCTTAGCATGACGGGCTCTCCAGAGCTTGTGGAGGTCGCCTGGCAGGCTTCCCGCGGCACACACCATGACGCCTGACGGATCACCGCATTCATTAACAAGCCCAATCACCTCTCCCTGGCTGGGTAGCGGCACGTGGCGGATATCATATATGCGCTGCACTTCAGCGTCCCAAGCTGTCGCGAGCCGCGCCGCCCTTTCACTGTGCTCCGATGGCGCGCGCCAATTGCCTTCCAGAATTCCGAGCAGTTCGCCAAGTGCCACACGTGCATCGCCAACCAGTGGCAATGCATGGTGCTTGAAAGCATCGAATTCCGCAACATTGATGTTAATGAATTGCACATTTGGGTTCTCGAAGAGCGTTTTGCTGGCTGTAGTGAAGTCACTGTATCGCGTACCGACGCCAATCACCAGGTCCGCATCCTTCGCAATGCGGTTGGCGGCAAATGTGCCCGTGACCCCGATCGCCCCCAAGCAGTATGGGTGGTCGTAACGCACACTACCCTTGCCGCCATGAGTTTCGCAGACGGGTATGTGCATGGTGCGACTGAAGCGATCTAGCTCACTTGTGGCACCACTGTAGTGGACTCCGCCGCCGGCCACGATAAGCGGACGCTCGCTCGCTTGTATCCACCTCGCTGCATGCTGGACGGCTTCTAAGTCTGGACGGTTTCGCGGGATGGTCCAACAGCGCTTCTTGAAAAGCGCTATTGGGTAGTCGTATGCCTCGGCCTGCACATCCTGCGGCAATGCCAGCGTCACGGCGCCGGTATCTGAGGGGCTAACTAGCACCCGCATCGCCTCCGGCAAGGCCGTTACAATCTGGTCCGGCCTGTTGATACGGTCCCAATACCGGCTAACGGGCCGGAAGCAGTCGTTGACGCTGAAGTCCTGAGAGTGCTCGGACTCAAGCTGCTGCAGGACGGGTGCCACGTTACGACGGGCAAAGATATCACCTGGGAGGAGCAGGACGGGCAGCCGGTTAACCGTTGCAACCGCGGCACCGGTCACCATATTGGTGGCACCGGGGCCGATAGACGTCGTGCACGCGAAGGTCTGCAAACGGTTGCTCATCTTCGCGAAGGCCGCAGCGGCATGCACCATGGCCTGCTCGTTGCGGGACTGGTAGTACCTAAAGTCCTTGTGCTCCTGCAGCGCTTGCCCTATGCCTGCGACGTTGCCATGCCCGAAGATGCCGAAGCACCCCGCAAAAAACTTTTGCTCCTTCCCGTCGCGAGAGACGTACTGGTTCTTCAGAAATTTGATGACGGCTTGCGCCATCGTGCATCGAACGGTTCTCATGGCCTAGGGCAGACTGGTCACACCACCTTCGCGGGTGCACAATATAGTGGAAGAACGCGCTTGGGTTCACCCCATGGATCAGGAACTTACGTAGATGCTGAAAGTTGTCGCTTCATAAGCCTTGTTGGCACTTCAGAGCTACGACCATTCTTGGCGACCTGTCTTCACTATCCGTTGATGGATTCTAGGGCTGTGCTCGAGTCGGCCTGGTACCAATGCGGCTATCGCGGACGCTGAAGTAATACCAGCGTGCATGCCAAATCGTGGGCAACACCAATGAGCCTTTTTGGAGACTGCGCGCACGCCAGACTCCCTGATTTTGCCCAATCATGGCTGCAATAAGGAATCGTCAGGCCACGCCTCATCTGCTTCATGAGGGCAAGGGTCACCGGTATATCCTCATGCCGCGCGTCCACATAGAATGCTAGAATACGCAGGCTATCTGCGTCGCAGGCTTTTTCTGCCAGAAGAAGCTCCCAACTCTCCTAACACTGAACACCGAAATTATTCTTGAGGTGTTGATCGCCTGCGCCGACACCATGCCAATGGTCATGCACGATGCCACTCCACCGGATGACTCTGGCCTATCCTTTCAATCCTGGTCGCTTGCAGACCGTCCGCTTCCTGCCGCAAGCCCGCCATGCTTGAATGGCAAGGCACTTTGCGATTCATCGAGCTGAATCGGCCCAGCACATACACATATACCTTGCCTTTCATTGCGACGTGCTTTCTCTGACTGGCTCCAACATTTCCCACTTCGATGCTGGTGAGTACAGTTTGCAGCCTCTGGCGCATGCCGGGTCTCTTTTAGCCTCGATTGTGCCTTGCTTTGTTCGCTGGTGCCTTCAAATCGGCCATGCTGCACAGTGCGGCTGGCGATCACTAACAATCGCTGAAATAATCTGGCGACCTAGGAGTTACGTCGCCCCAAGCCTCATTTTGGGGGATCTCATGCACATGCCGCAAGAGAATCCGTTTTCGTCTAGTCGTTCCGTGGGCCGGATCGCACCAAGCCGGGGGCGGCGTGCCATGGCACAGGTGCTGTGCCGGCACCCGACCTCGAAGGACTTGTCAGCTTCAGCCCGCCTGGCCATAGCTATGGTGCGGCAGTTTCTCCCGTGATGCGCGGCAGCAAGTAGCGGGGCTTAAACCAACCCCATCTTGGCACTCATTCTTCACTAAAGCTGTACCCATGCGCAATTCAACGGTTGAGCAGCCGGAGTGCTCGTTGCTACGGTGCTGCTTGGGCGCAACCTCCACGTGGGCGCCGGCATTCGCGCCGATACTATGCCCGCTGTCGCGGCGTCTTCCGCAAGAAACATATGTGGCTATTCCTTGTCACTACGCTACGCCCCCTTCTTCTGCGTAGCTCCGTTGTTGACTGTTTCCACAGCTCGCAGAGTTGATAAAATGACTGAACTCACCTGGTAGAGTTTCCACCTGCCGTCACGCGTGCAACGGCTACATGCGATGGACGCTACTTTTGGAATGGAATGACGGCTCCTCTGTAAATTGTGGTCCCAGGCAAATGCCAGCCGGGACTGCAGCACCAAGTCACGCACTATAGGCCATCGCGCACAGCCGCAAACTCCAGCGCCTCCTTCAGCGTCGGCATAAAGTTTGCGCAGCCATGTCTGGTAACCACGATGGCTCCGCAAGCGTTACCCATGCGCATCGACTTACGCCAGGACCAGCGCTGAAGCTGTCCGTAGATAAACCCTGCAGCAAATGCGTCGCCTGCACCCAAAATGTTTTGTACCTCAACTGGAAAGCCGGGCCCATCGATTGATTCTCCGTTTTGCAGGTGAGCCCGCGCACCTTGCCGGCCGCGCTTTTCTATTACCGCCTCTGGACCCAGGCCGAGCAACATGTGAATGGCTGAGGCTAGGTCACCAGAAACGCGTGCATCCGAAACCTGTTGATGCGTAAGTGATACTTGGTGCGCCCCATCTAGGTTAGCGGCGTTAATCTCGTCTTGCGTACCAAGGACCACATCCACCAGAGACACGGCCGCACGTACATTCTGACCAAAGGCGCGCGGATCGTGCCACTGATCGGGGCGGAAGTCAATATCGAACACTACCCGGGCCCCGGCCTCGCGAGCACACTGGGCTGCAAAGAGCGTCGCGCTGCGGCAGGGCTCCTGGCTCAGATTGGTCCCGGCAAACTCAAAAATCTTACAAGCCTCTACCGGTGCAGCAAGGACATCGTCGATATCCAGCGCGTTGTCGGCACAGTTGTCGCGGTAAAACACGAGCGGGAAGCGGTCCGGAGGCTCAATACCCAAAATAACCGCACTGGTGCGGCGATCCGCCTTGCGGGGAATATACTGAGTATCGACTCCTTCACTTCGAAGGAATTGGATGACAAAGTCACCAACGGGATCCTCGCCTACCGCAGTCAACAGAGCCGTGCGCAATCCTAACCGCCGTGCTCCAACGCAAATGTTCGTAGGTGAACCACCAACGTAGGCAGCAAAACTCTTTATATCAGGAAATGCCGCCCCAACCTCATTTGCATAGAGGTCAATGGACGAACGCCCCATCGTGAGCAAATCATACGATCGTGCCACCCGCTATCCTCGGTTGCGAATAAAAATCGACAGGACATACCAGAACAGCAGCGCTATTGACGCAAAAAGCTCCAGCGCAGCGCCCACGTACCGGTCTTCAGAATAGTGGTGGAACACCTTCGAAGTGTCGTACAGAATCGCCCCGCCGGCAAGGATGACCATGGCGAATGAGAAAAAAATCCCCAGCTCAAACCCGAAAATCACCGCTGCGACGATCGCAATGAGAGCCATCACAAACCCGAATCGAAGCATAGACCCCAAAAACGAAAAGTCGCGTTTGGATCTGTAGACGATTGCGGTGAGAAGCAAGAAACCCAGTATGGTAACCGAGGCAGCGCTTTGAATAGCACCTGGTGCAACGGCATTCGCAAGGAACAGCAGCGGAACAAAAATCAGGGACTCCGCCACCACAAAGGCGCCCAGGGCTGCATACTGCATCGGTCGCGATCTGGTCGAATGAGCAACTCTACTGGCAAGCCAACCTACGACCATGAATCCGCCCAGCACAAAAAGCCAGTTTACGCTCAGTGCCGAAGCTATCCCTTCTGCCATCCCGGTCGAGAAGTAATACATCTCCAGGAATACAAAAAACAGCACCGCACCCGTGAGATGACCATACGTGCGCATGAGGAATGTGGCCCGTGCACTGACATCCAATTGCGCCACGGGCTGCAAAGCAAAGGCGGTGGTATTCATTGCAAATAGAGAATTTTCACTTGCGTAGAACGCAAGGCCTAACGGCACAGTTCACGGGATCGCCACCAGTGCCTTAATCACACCCTGCAGCGTGGGTAATGCCGGTAAAACCTGGGGCAAATCACTAAGAGTGTAGCGATTCGTTACTAGACCTGCTGCGTCTATTGCCCCTTCTTCCAGCGCCTGGACTACGGCCAGAAAGTCTTCGTGCGTTCCATTCCGGCTTGCCAGAAGCGTTAGCTCGCGCCGGTGGAAATCCGGCTCATAGAAGGTAAAATCTCCCGGGTAGTGTCCCACGAAGACGTAACGCCCGCCGTGCGCCACGAGCTCAAAGCTTCCGTGCATGGCCACTTGGCTTCCCGTCACATCAAATACAACCTGGGGAAGATCTCCCCCGAATATCCTGCGCAGCCGTGGGGTAAATTCCGGTCCGGGTGCCAGCACCTGGGCAGTGCCGATGATCTTGCGGCAAGCCTGACGCCGATCCGCCCGCGCCTCGCACAGCACCAGGTCTGCGCCCTGGCTCTTTGCAAAGAGAGCTACGCTCAGCCCAATAGGTCCCGCACCTACCACCAAAACAGATTCACCGGTGGCAATACCGGCGCGGCCTACAGCGTGCCGCCCTACCACGAGCGGCTCTACCAGTGCCAACTCCTCCGCCGACAGGTGCGAGCTTGGGTACACGTGGGCTGGCGGCAAAGACATCAATGGCGCAAATCCTCCGTCAACGTGCACGCCCAAAACCTCCAGATTCTCGCAGCAATTAGTTCGACCAGCGCGGCAAGGCTGGCAACGGCTGCAATGGAGATACGGGTTCACGGCGCAGTACACCCCTGGCGGACCATGAACCACCTCTACGCTCAACTCGTGGCCCAAGCGCCTCGGGTAGGAAATGAACGGTTGCCGCCCAGAGTAGGCATGAAGGTCTGTGCCGCAAATTCCGGCAAATCTTACGCGGAAAAGCTCCTCTCCGGGTCTTGGATCAGGCTCAGCGACCTCTCGCCATGCAAATTGTCTTGGTGCGACCAGGTCTAAAACGCGCATCTTATACCCGCCTCATTTACTTGTGCTTGCCCACGATACGCAAGGCCATCTCAAGGGACTGTTCCGCGTTAAGGCGGGGATCCACGCTCGAGCGATAAGCTCGCCTGAGGTCCGCTTCATTGATTCCGCTGGCACCACCGACGCATTCGGTCACATCCTCTCCGGTGAGCTCGAAATGCACGCCACCCAGAATGGTACCGCTACTCTGATGGATGTCAGTGGCGAGTGCAAGCTCTCCAAGGATGTTGTCGAAGCGCCTGGTCTTGTAGCCGCCCTGCGCCCGTTCGGTGTTTCCATGCATGGGATCACAGCACCAGAGCACCTGTAGTCCAGTGGCCCGCACTGCCGCCACCAATGGTGGTAACGTGCGCTCTATGTCAGCAATGCCCATGCGCGTGATAAGGGTTAGTCGTCCAGGGGTGTTTGCAGGATTGAGATGATGTATCAGGCTGACCAGCTCCGAAGGGGGCAGGTCAGGCCCGACTTTTATGCCAATGGGATTCTGAACTCCACGCATGTACTCAACATGCGCACTGTCGAGCTGCAAGGTCCGCTGACCGATCCACGGAAAGTGGGTGGACAGGTTGTACATCCCTTCCCGGTACTTTGCAGAGCGCGTTAGGGCCTCCTCGTATGGCAAGTGCAGTGCCTCGTGGCAGGTGAAGAAATCTACGCGCCGAAGGCCGCCAATGGGCTGCTGAGAAACGGTCTCCGCAAAGCGGAGCGCATCTCGCATACGCGCGATAATTGTGCGGTACTCCCCGAAAAAGGGCGAACGCTCTGCAAAGCCCAAATTCCAGAAGTCCACGTTGTGGAGATCAGCGAATCCTCCCTCTCCAAGCGCTCGAACCAAGTTCAGGATGATAGCCGAGCTATGGTATGCGGTGATGAGTCGCCTGGGATCTGGCTTTCGTGCATCTGCCGTAAAGGCCGGTCCGTTGATGTTGTCGCCTCTGTACGACGGCAGGGTCACGCCATCCCTGGTTTCCACGGGCTCACTGCGTGGCTTTGCGTACTGCCCAGCAAAGCGGCCAACCCGTACCACCGGCTTCTGAAGGCCGTAGACCAAGACCACGCTCATCTGTAGCAGAATCTTCAGACGATTCTTGATGATTTCTTCGCGGCAGTCATCAAATCGCTCCGCGCAGTCCCCGCCCTGCAGAAGAAACCGCCTGCCGCACGCAGCATCGGCCAACTGCTTGCGAAGCGCCTCGACCTCAAATGAGGTGACCAGGGGTGGCAGCGCGGCCAGATCCGCAAGAATCGACTGCAATGCTGCCTGGTCGGAATACTGCACCTGTTGAAGCGCCGGCTTGGAGCGCCAGGATCCCGGGTGCCAGTTTGGTGGAGCGGTAGCCATAGAAAAGAGTTTCAATAGGCAAGCATACTAGAACGACTTCACGTGACGCGGCGTTTCCCACCGCGGCAATAGTCTTGGCACAAGTCGGTCGGTGGCTGTGCGATTTCGCTTGTTAGGGCCGCTGCCCCATCATAGACGTGTCCACCTGCGCGGTCGCAACCCTCTCGAGCAAGACAACGTCCCCCTTTTGCCGCAGAGTGTCCGACAGACCTTGAACCGGGCATCAGCACGGGTAGGTCAAATTTTCCCACCGCCAAGGGCTGCGGCCCAGTCACACACATTAGGTACGCCGCCACCGGTGGTGTGTAGCAAGAGAGCAGCCGCTGCACACGGCACCATAGCAACGTAAGTCTCGCAGCTTCGTAAACGAATATTCACCACTAGGCTACTTGATTATGAAGGCTTTCCTACCTCTGCTAGTCGCGGTCTCTCTACTCTGGGCGGGCTGTGACAGTAATGGTGCCACTGAGGACATTGGAGCGAGGTCCCTCTTCCTCCGCCTCGTGGACGTTCCCCCACAACCTAACGACTATCACTACGAAGGCTGGGTCAACATAGACGGGAGTGACCAGTCCTTCGGAAAATTCAATGTAGACAACCTTGGCAAGCCTGAGGCTCTCGACGGCTCGCCGATTGCAGCAGGCCGCTTTGAAACCGGCTTCGATCTAGACTCGTCGCTTTATGCCTTTATCACCATTGAACCGCCGGGCGACGTCAATGACTCGCCGTCCACGACGCGGCTGATGGGTGGGCTCGTCCACGACCTTGAAGCCAATCTGTTGGTGACCAATTTCGAGGGTCTGGAAGATGGCCTGGTACTCTCCGCGGGCACTTACATTCTTTCAACGCCGACGGACGGCCCTGGCACCAACGAAACATCGGGTATCTGGTTTGTCAACCTTACGGCAGGAGACAGAGGGCGCGGCCTGCGTATTCCCATCCCTCTTGAGGGATGGCGCTACCAGGGCTGGGTTTTGGCCGAGGGAGCCACACTCACTACAGGTGTTATCACAGACCACAGCAGTGACGACTTGGCCGCTCCGCACAACGGCCCGAGTCCCACGCTCGGCTTTCCAGGCGAAGACTTCCTGCACAACCCACCACCCGGCGTGAATTTCCCGCTTCGGCTGGACGGCGCCTTCGTCGTAGTGACACTGGAACCCGACCCCGACCCGGATCCCGATAACCGATCGGTGCTGGAGCTGCTGCGAGGCAGGGTTCCGGGCGAGCCAGCTCCAGACTCTACCTACTTCATGAACCTAAATCTGGAAAGTTTTCCGTCAGCCTCCGTGACCATTTCCGCACCGGTCCAGTAGGGGCTTGCACGAGTCGTACCGCCAATTGCCGGCTTGTCCGCAGTTTGGTCCTGCGGAGAATTCGGCAATTCAGGAGAGGGAATCTTATGGCAGGCCGGCTACCGAGAACCTGAAGCTAGCGGCTCAAGTGCCCCTTACTCACTGCTTTGGGGTCGATAATTTCATCCCTGTCGGTCGCTCCGCGCGGCGGCATTTTCACGTGTGCCACGGGCGCCTACTCAGCCCCTCTTGACGCGATTCCGCTCCCTCAAACGATTCCTCTGCTGTCGCACTTGTCGCTCGGCAGCATCTAGAGCGTCCATCAACGCGGCTGTCTCCGTTTCGGCCTTGTGAATAGCCACGATATTGGCAGGCTTGATGTAGACGACCAGCCGACACCGATAACTCGCGTTGCGCTTGGTGCCCTTAACATTCACAATCGCTACCGCGACACCTGCGATGTCTTTGTGTCCGCCAGCGAGTCTTTGCATGCGGTCGGCCACCTTAGCCTTCATGCCCTCAGTCAATGTCGCGTCTTCAACCGTGTACTCAATAGCAAAGTCTGTGCGTGCATGTGCTCGTTTAGCCATAGCATCCTTCTCAGTTGGTCAAGGCAATTCCTAAATGGGATAAAGGGCTCCATACTTTCGACGTACGTACTCAAGCCAAGGCGCCGCACTCAGCGGCCTTCCTGTCAGCTCCGATATGAGCGCTTCAGCCGATCGCCGGCGCCCATGCCGGTGAATGTGTGTACGAAGCCATATCAGTAAATCTGCAAACTCCCCGCTTGCGGTAGAACGATCTAGGTCGGGCAAGGCTTCCTGCACGCATGCAAAGATCTGTGCAGACATGAGGTTCCCCAGCGTGTACGTGGGAAAGTAACCAAGGGCTCCCAACGACCAATGAATGTCCTGAAGGATTCCTTCTACATCGGTCGCTGGACAGGTGCCTAGGTACTCTTCCATTTTTGCATTCCAAAGCGCAGGCAATTCGCCAACGGCAACTTTCTGCTCTACCATCATCTGCTCAAGCTCAAAGCGAAGCATGATATGCAGGTTGTAGGTCACCTCATCCGCCTCTACCCGAATGCATGAAGGCCTCACCCGGTTGATAGCGCGGTAGAATGCATCCAGGGACACTCCACCAAGCTGGTCGCCGAAGCGTGCCTGCAGGTCTGGAAAGAAGTACTCCCAAAACGGCAAGCTTCTTCCCACCTGATTTTCCCATAGGCGGGACTGCGACTCGTGCATGCCGAGTGATGTGCCGCTGGCTAACGGCGTGTTTTCCAGCGACGAGTCGATGCCTTGCTCATACATGGCATGGCCAGCCTCATGGAGCGTACTAAAAAATGCCGATGGCAAATAGCGCGAATCCAGGCGAGTGGTGATCCGAACGTCACTAATCGAAAAGGACGTGCTAAAAGGATGCGCGCTGACATCCTGCCGACCCCGTGCAAAATCAAACCCCACCTTCTTGAGAACGTCCATGCCAAATGACCACTGCGCGCCGGTATCGAATTTCTCATACAAGAAAGCTGAACCCGGCACATCGCACCGCCCTATAGAATGCACGATGGGAACAACTTCCTTTCGCAACGACTCAAATAGCGATTGCACGGCGGCCGTTCGCATGTCCGGCTCGTATTCGTCCAATAGCGCATCATATCGGCACTCGGCATAGCCCAGTGCCTCGGATTTTTCGATGCTGAGGTCAATGATGCGCTCCAGGTGCGGCGCAAAGTGCGCGAAGTCGTTGTTACTGCGAGCCACGCGCCAGGCTTCTTTTGCAAGACCGGATGCTACCGCAAGGTCTTGAACCAAGCGCGGCTGAATTCTTCGTGCACGTTCAAAGTCACGCGCTGCCACAACGACAAGGTCCGCGCCCATCACATGCAGATCCTCAGACGCAAGTTGCTCCAACAGTGTCCCGACTCGTTCATCCGTGAATCGCTCATGGGCCAGCCTCCTCAGCGTCGCAACCTGACGGGCGCGCGACTCTGCAGCCCCGCCGGGCATATAGGTTTCCTGGTCCCATTCCAGTAGCTCCGCAGCTTTTTGCAGATCATCAATCGGGCCTAGCAGTCTGCAGAGCTCGTCGTATTTACTCACAACGGGTCAGGGTCTAGTGCCTGCGTCCTTCTGGGATGATCACACGTTCCGCCAAAGCGAATACCCCCTGTGCCACCAGGGCAAGAGCTGCTGCAGGAATCGCTCCCTGCAAGATTAGGCCAGTGTCATCAACTCGAATCCCATTCAGGATAGGCTGCCCATATCCCCCGGCGCCTATAAGCGCGCCGAGCGTTGCGGTCCCGATGTTGATAACTGCAGAGGTCTGCACGCCCGCCATTATGGACTGGGCGGCCAGCGGTAGCTCGATCTTAAACAGCCTCGGCACCGCCGGCAGTCCGATGGCCTCAGCTGACTCGTATAGGGGTTGGGGAATACTGATCAAGCCCGCATGCGTGTTTCGTACGATGGGGAGCAGACTGTAGAGGAAAAGAGCCACCACAGCAGGAGGTCCCCCAATACCCATAAGCGGGATCATGAACACCAGGAGCGCCAAGGAAGGAATCGTGTACAACACGCCGACAGTACCCAGAATGATGGTGCCTATACGCGGCGCCTTGGCAGCGATAATGCCAAGCGGTATCGACAGTAGTATGGCTGCCACCAATGAGATTGCAACCAGAATCACATGCTCCTTTGTGTGCTGCCAGATCCGTGACCACATGGTGA
This sequence comes from Rhodothermales bacterium, assembly GCA_965262785.1. Lineage (GTDB taxonomy): Bacteria > Bacteroidota > Rhodothermia > Rhodothermales > Bin80. The sequence continues at coordinate 2,147,612 of OZ253559.1, read as the reverse complement.
TCTCCTCTACTACGATAGGCGTTTCCAGCTGAAACTCGCCGCTAAGGAAATCTGCTGCGACCCGTGACTCGGACACCTTGTCCCGCACAACGCGCACGTTGAGTGCACGCATAACGTCCGCTGTCAGTTTGCCTCCCAGGCTGTCCAGGAGCACTGGGACGCTGGGGATCCGCGTAGCGAGATCGGACCGATAAAGGTACACGGCCTGGTACTCAGGAAAATGCCCTAAGTCATCTTCAAGCGGACGCATGTCATAGATTGTGATCTCGGCATCAAACGCGTAGAGGTCCATGACATCAATAGTGCCCGCCTCAATTCCGACATACGACAGGTCATGGTTCATCCCGCGCACAAAGGTCTGCGGCAGGTTGTATTTGGTCCGTAGCAGCGGCCACCCGTCCGCCCGCTCCATGAATTCGTTCGAAAACCCGAAACGAAGCTCTGGAAACCGCTTGAGATCCGATATAGTATGGACATCCAATTCTCTGGCTTTTGCCTCCTTCAAGCCTAGGATGTAGGTGTCATTGATCCCCAGCGGTATGCTCATCGCCACGCCGTAAGATGCTAGCGCCGAGTCCAATTCGGAATACTCCAGGTCTTGCTGTAGCAATGTTTCCTCTATCAGCGTTCCCGTGTAGTCTGGATAGATATCAATGTCGCCCCGCTGCAAGGCTTGCCAGAGATAGCGTGTTGCGCCAAACTCAGCCTGGTGTTCGGCTTCCACGCCTGCCTGCTGCAGCCATTGGTGCGCGATGTCACCCAATATCACGTTGGAGGTGAACAACTTGCTCGCAATCCGCACCGGCTGCTGCGCGGCACTTGTCAGGGAAAGTGCACACAGAAGCAGCGCAAAGAGGCCCGATTTGCAGAGTTTTGTATGCATTCCTATGCCCATTCGTGAAGCCCGCGCTGGGCCCGCATAAACGATTGAACGAAGTCATCGGCAGGGCGATGAATCAGGTCTTGAATCGCGCCCCGCTGGACTACCTCTCCAGCGCGCATCAGCACAATGGTATCGCCAAAGAACGCGGCCTCTGCCATATCGTGGGTAACCAATATGACGGTCTTTTCCAAATCACGGCAAATCGACCGCAACTCCTCCTGTAAGCCGAACCGTATCATGGGATCCAAAGCGGCAAGCGGCTCGTCCATCAGTAGCATGTCCGGGTCCAGGAATAGCGCGCGCATGATGGAAACGCGCTGGCATTCTCCGCCGGACAGGCGCCGGGGATAGCGACCCAGACACGCCGATGGCAGGTGAACCAGGTCCGCAAGTGCTCCAACACGCGCTTTGATGCGGGTTTGATCCCACTTCAAATGGCGGGCCATAAGCGTGATGTTTGCCAGGGCGGTCATGTGCGGGAATAGCCCACCCTGCTGAATCACATACCCGGTTCGGTGCCTGATGGACCGTACGTTGTCGGGACTTAGCTTTGCGCCGTCAAAGAGCACCGCACCTGTGGACGGCATGATCAAGCCGACGGTAATCCGCAAGAGCGTTGACTTGCCGCAACCACTGGGACCAATCAAGACAGTGGTCTTTCCTCGAGCTATCGAAAGGTCTGTAGCCTGAAGTGCAATGGTAGGGCCATAGGTCCTGGATACTCCTCTCAGCTCGATCATCTAAACACGCGAATGGGCAAGGATCTTTTACTCCTAGTGTACGTGGAAGTGCGCTGCCAGCCAACGTAGCTCAGCTGGTAGAGCAGCTCACTCGTAATGAGCAGGTCGCCGGTTCGAGTCCGGCCGTTGGCTCTTGGCAGTGCGGCTTTTGCCCGGTCGATGTCTGAATTCTGGTGCGATGTCCGGCCGAAGAATAGACCCCCCGGTACCGGAACACAAGCGTTACTATGGCTGAGGCGGCGGGCCTCGCCTCCGCGGTTGCTGCCTTCGCGCGCCGTCCCTGCGCATGCGCATGCGCTCCTGCCAGCGTACCATCTGCTCATTGAGTTGCGCGATTTGCTCGTCGCTCAAGACAGCATGCAGTGCCTGCATAGTTGAGTCAAGCAGTGCTACAGACCGTTCGCGGTTCTGCCTCATGTGCGCCGCCATGTTCTGGACTGAAGACTCCAGCACGCCTTGAATTGCCTGACGCTGCGCCTCGTCGGTTGGCTCAATAATGCGCTCCAGTGCCCGTGCCAGCCCCATCTCAGACCGTAGTAGCGCTAGGCGTTCTAACCGCTGCTCTGCCAATCGCGCCTGCAAAAGCGCGCCGAGTAGCATGCCAATTCCGACGGAGATCAGCAGCAGTAAAGCAGACTTTACTCGCGGGCTCATGGCCATAGCCTACAGGGCTCCATATGACAAGGCATCGGACAAAGACGCAGAAGGAAGACCAAAAAGGGTATCTACAAGTGTATTAACCACCCCTAGGTCCTGAAACGCGATCGCGTTTACCAAGCAGAGGATCGCTGCGGCGACCAACCCGAGCGCGCTCGTGCGCACGAAAACCCACCGCAGTGAATCGTAGAGCGCTTCGGCACCACTCGCTGCGAGTTTGGGTGCGAGCTGATCTATGACGCGATCACTGAAGAATGGAGCAAATGAGTCCACACGACTGGCCTGAAGCAATTGCCCGAGCTCCCCGTAGGCGGATTCATCCTTGTCGGTCCCCTTATGCATGAGGCTCATCGCTTAGCAACGGGTTAAGGATGGACTGTAGGCTGGCCATAGCCCGAGACAAGCGAGACATCACGGTTCCTTGAGGAATCCCTAGCAACTTTGCCGCCTCGCGCGTGCTGTAACCCTCCAGCATGCGCAGCACGACTACTGCGCGATGCTGCGGAGTGAGCTGATCGAGCGCCTGGTGCACTAACCGAATGCGCTCTTGCTGGTTGATGATGTCCCCACCCTCGACAAACGGTTCGGGCAGTGGCGTCAGGTCGCTTCTCAGCTGAAACCGCTGCTTCCATGTCTGTCTTCTCTTTAGAGCCTTGAGTGACTGGTTTATTGCTATACGTGTCAGGTAGGTCTTCAAGCTGGCTTCGTCCCGGTAGCTGTGAAGCGCCCGGTAGAAGAGGATAAAGGTCTCCTGGCCAGCATCTTCGGCCTCCTGGCCTCTACCCAACATGCCGATTACGGTACCCGCTACGGCACGGTCGTAACGTTCCACGAGGTACCTGAACGCCTGCGTGTCCCCTTCACGTGCCCGTTGCAACAGCTGATCATCAGTGCTCCGGGCGTCTGATTTCATGTAAGCAAGAAGCGGGGGTACCTACTCGTCGCACGCCTGCCTAACAAGACTTTGATCCAGACCAAATGCAATTCATTCCCTGCCTCCAGATTGCGGGTTCCAAACGCATGGCCTCCCACCACTGGTGACTATTGGTGGCACTCCCGATAGCGCTGGAAAACGCCCCACGGGCCCTGGGCAAAAATCATTTGCCTGCGGCAGCGTACGCCCAACTGCGGGAATACAGGCTTGAAGCTACAAATGAGTCGACAGGCGCAGGTAGAGTGCTGCGCCGTTGTAGTCCCACGGCGTGCTGGGTGGATGCAAGTTGCCTTGCCCGGCAGTTTCGATAGGATCGGCATCCGGCGCGCGTGCAAATACGTTATTCACCCCTAGAGCAATCCGATGAGCCTCCCGATATCGATACCCGACTTCCAAATCAATAATCCAGTTGCCACTGTACTCCCGCAGACCGCTTAGACCGCCTACGGTGCAGGAGAAACTGAAATACAGACAGGCTTGCCAGCCGCTGTAGTAATGGAGTCGCACGAGCCCATGTATCGGATCCTTAATCTGCCTACCAGTCAGCACAATGCGGTGCTGCGGATTCGCCTTTTCGATTTCGATCTGACGACGTGGCGAAAGGATGCTTGCCGTCGCGGGGTCGGCCAGCGTATTGCCTAGGAAGGTATCAATCGTACGCGGTGTGGAGAACCGCGTCAATTCGGTTCGCGTCCAGTTGTATGCGGCGCTGATGATCGAAGCGCGCCCATCGGTCCACTCCCGGTCCCACGAAAAGAGCAAATCAACGCCACTGGTGCGCGTACTGAAATCGTTGGAGAAAAACTTGACTTCCCGCAGCGTCTCAAATCCTGCCAGCAATTCCTGATTGTTGAGGATGTCGGCCATTTCGTCCGAGAGAGGAATACTACCGGTCAGAGCAATGCGGTCTTCCAGCGACACATTGAAATAGTCGACAGTCAGCGTCATGGACTCGGACATGTGCCCAACGAAGCCCGCCGCAAAGCTGCGCGAGGTTTCCTCTGTAAGTTCTTTTCCACCCAGAGCCACGGAAATGGGATTGGTTGACGGTAACTGCGCTGCATCAATTAGTCCACCATCTCCAGAGAAGTTCGTTTGGATATTCTGCAGGTTAGCTTGCCCGGGCGTTGGCGCACGGAATCCCGTACTTGCGGATGCACGCACACCCAGCCACGGCGTAGCATGCCACAAGGTGGCCACTTTGCCCGTTACGGTAGTACCAAAACTCTCGTAGTAATCCTCTACTCGAAATGCGACATTCATCAGGATCGATTCCGAAACATCGGCTTCAAGGTCCAGATAGGCAGCATAGTTGGGGCGGCGCCAAGTGCCGGTAAACTCTGGGGGAATGCCTTGATCGCCATTCGAACCCACACTGAAGCCTTGCGCTGCATAGGGGCCAGGACTGTATGAGTAAATGTCACCGGGGCGCGTCTCAAAAATCTCCGTGCGCCACGTCGCTCCCCAAGCCGTGTTGAGCGGCGAATGCAGGAACCCTACAGTCAACGGATACGACATTTCCAGGCTTACGCTGTACTCCTGCTGTATGAAATCTCGCTGACGGAATGACGTTGGTGTTTCCGGGCCGTAAGACGCGTTGACCGTGTTGTGGATGAAATAGTCCATCAAGCTTCGCCCGAAGCCGCCGCTCACATCCCACCGCAGCCCGCTCTGGAGCATTCCTCGGACTCCCACTGTCCCGCTCGCATCGGATATGTCAATGCCAAAGCGTGGCGTGAAGCCGCCAGGGAAGCGCTCGTTGAACAAAAAGCAGTCACCCTTATAGTTGTTGATAAAATTGGTTACGGCCGCAAAATCGGAATCCAGTGAGGGCAGATTTCCAAGGTTACGGCAGTCGATGCTGTCTTCAAGATCCAAATCTATCACGGCACGCGTGGCACTCGCTCCGGACCCAAATCGAAACACGTTGAGCCGCGCACCTCCCGTGCCTGGGGCCCTGAAGTAGTAACTCCCATTGCCAGAGCGCTGCCCATAGCCGCCAAAGGCATAAGCCTGTGCCGAATTGCCCAGGTCTATCCCGGCATTGACGAATCCAACAACCGAATGATCGATGTCGGGATTGCCCCAAATCTGTGTGGGCTCTGCAACCGGGTACCCCCGACTGGCCAACAGCTTCGCGTCAGAGCGTTGCTCGGTACGAATGGTAGGTTCCGTATTGCGATATTCAAGGCTGAGGTTTACGAAGCCCCGGTCCGACAACGGCAGACCTGCATTCGCCCCCGCACTGACGTACCTGCCATCACCCTCATGGTATTGACCAACCTGCGAGCGAACCGTGAAGCCGTAGGGGCTATCCTTCAGCTGCATGTTGAATACGCCGGCCACAGCATCGGCGCCATACTGCGCAGACGCGCCATCGCGAAGCACTTCGAACTGCTTGATCGCAATGCTGGGAATCATGTTGATGTCCGAACCTTGGGCACCCAGGATGAGCGCACTACCGAACAGCGCTATGGAGGCAGTCCGGTGACGTCGTTTGCCGTTAACGAGGAGAATGGTGTTATCCGGCGAAAGGCCCCGTAGCGTCGGCGGACGCACAAACGTAGTCGATCCGTCTATTTCATGTCGCTGCACGTTGTAGGACGGAATCTGTGACCGAAGCACATCGTCAATGTCCACACTGGCCGCAGACTCCAAGTCCCTCGGCGAAAGGACATCAATCGGCGCTGTGACCTCCGTGATCAGGCGTGGTGTTCGTCGAGTTCCAACCACAACCAAATCGCCCAGACCCAGCACGGTTTGTTCCATTTGAACGTCCAGCGTGGTCTGGCCCGGCTCCAGCTGGTGCGTCTGAAGCTTGTACCCGACAAATGAGAAAGCTAACATGTCTTCTAGCGACCGGATCTCAATCACGTAAGTTCCATCGCTGCGCGTCGTCGTTCCGCTAAAGGTGCCCTCCACAGCAACGGAAACGTACGGAAGGGGCTCACCGGTACCAAGATCGGTTACTGTTCCGCTCACCATGATCTGGGCGCGCGCGGTCACAGGCGCGAGGCCAACTAGGAGGAGGCAAATGAACTTTCCCATAACGCTTATCCGTTAATGGTTAAGGGTCAACAGGCAAGCCCGCATTCCGCCCCTGGAAGAAGCCCGAAATCTCTCAGCAATCATCGTTCAAGGCTGAAGGTCGCACTACGTACTTGAAGGGGCATTACAGTCCAAAAAGGCATCATTGCGCAGCTGCCTGCAATGCGTCCAAAGGCATCCGGCGCCGCCGACGGCCGAATCGGAGACCTTGCAAGACTTCCCGCGCCGCGGTAGTGGTCCAGCATCATTATCAGTTGCCAAGAGGCGCGATTTACAACAGGTAACGACACAACCATCGGCAGCGATTGTGAGACCTGCCCGCATCAATTTACGCATCGCTCTTTTCTAGTGCAAACCGAACCAACGGCGCGGTGAGGTAGGGTCCGAAGGTAAACAATGGCTGTTCTGAGCCTCGACATCCATGCCCGCATTCACCAAGTATAAGCGGTGTGCCTTCCCTTTTGGCCCACAAGGACATAGTCCGGTTGTGCCAGCCCAAGTTTAACATTTGAGTCATCAATTCCGGGCAATTGTGACGGTCGCACAAGGATAGTTAGGGACGAACCCCCACTTCGACCACACTGGGACCTGTTTTTGGGCGCATTGTTCACCTTTTGTCCCCACCCAGCCCCCACTTCTGAATATTTTACAACTCGATACGCCAATGTAGGGCCATAATCGTATTCCCGTGGTTGTATACACCGTGACCGGTGGCTATATTGGCGTCAGGGCCATCCCAACCACGCCGCACACTACTGTGTTTATACGCCGCGCTCTCACGCGAACCGGAGCGGACGGTACGCGCTACTACACCTTCCGGCTGTGTCAGGCCAAGCGGGAGGGAGACCGGGTGCGACAACGGACGCTACTGAACCTCGGCGCACATTTCAAGATCGAGAAGAAGCACTGGCGATGTCTGTGCCAGCGTATTGAGACGGTGCTGATGGGGCAGCTCGAGCTATGGCCGGACTTGTCCTCCCACATCGAAGGCGAAGCGCAGCGCATCGCGGCCCTGTTGGCGGCGCGTGGCGCGGAGGTGATCGAGCCTACCGGCCACAACGGGGTCGTAGCAGACTGGCGTGTGGTCAATGCCAACGCCATCAAGACGATCCGACCACGTACGGTGGGCGTGGAGCACGTAGGGCTGTGGGCTATGGAGCAGTTGAAGATGCCCGCGCTCTTTGACAGGCTGCAGATGACCCCCTCCATGCGGCGGGCTGCCATTGGCAGCATCATCGGGCGCTTGGCGCAGCCGGGCAGTGAACGGGCCACCAAGCGTTGGCTGGACCACAACAGTGGCTTGGACGAGTTCGTGGGCGGATCCTATGAAGCGATGGGACCCATGCACCTCTATCGGGCAAGCGACCTGCTCGTGCGGCATCAGCAAGCCATAGAGCAGCACCTCTTTACGCAGGCGCTGGATCTGTTTGCTGCGCGTCCAACGGTCACGCTCTTTGATCTGACCAACACATTTCTGGAGGGAACCGGGGCCAACATAGACCAGGCAAAGCGTGGTCACTCGAAGGAGCGTCGCCGCGATTGTCCCTTATTGACCTTGGCCCTGGTCCTGGACGGGAGCGGCTTTGTACGCAAGAGCAAGGTCTTCGCGGGCAATGTGCGGGAGCACCACACGTTAGAAGAGATGCTGGTGGTACTGCAGGCGGGTCCCGGGGCGCTGGTGGTGATGGATCGGGGCATAGCGACCGAAGATCGCATACAATGGCTGCAGGCGCAGAAGTACCAGTACATCGTGGTCGCGCGGGAGCGCAGGCGGGTCTTTGATCCTGAGGCAGCACAAACACTTACGACGGCCGGTGGTGAGCGTCTATCCCTATACCGACAGGAACAGGACGACCAGGTGCGGCTCTATTGCTACTCTGCGTCCCGGGCTGCGAAGGAGCAAGCCATAGTGGCACGGCAGACCGCCGCGTTTGAGCAGGCCCTGAAGAAACTGTCCGACGGGCTCTCCCGCCCGCGCACGCATAAGCGCCTCGACGTGGTTTTTGAGCGCCTCGGGCGCCTGAAGGAGCGATACGCAGGGATAGGGCAGCATTACGACATCACGGTACAGCCTGACGAAAGCGGCAAGCGCGCGCACACCATTGAATGGGAGCAGCGACGGCTACCGGGGTCCATGGCGACGCATCCAGGCGTGTACTGCCTGCGCAGCAATTTGGTGAACTGGACCGACGAAGAGTTGTGGCGCACCTACATCCGGCTCACCGACGTGGAAGCCGTGTTCCGAACCCTGAAGTCGGAACTGGGCCTACGACCCATCTACCACTCGACAGGCCTGCGCGCCGAAGGGCATCTGTTCATCTCGGTCATCGCGTATCAGCTCGTGCAGGTCATCCGTACTCGCCTGCGTAGCCGAGGGCTCTGCTCCAGTTGGACGACGCTTCGAAGCATCCTCCAGCGACAAACGCGCACTACCAGTGTATTCCCGTGCCGCGACGGACGTACGCTCCATGTGCGCACAACCGCACAGCCCGATTCCGAACTCCGGTCGATCTATGACGCCTTGGATATAGATTACAAGCCCCTCTCTACGAAGAAAACCGTCGTCTGACCGGCGGTACCAAACGTCCCACTGTAATCCATTGTAGTGCCAGAAGAGATATTTAAGGGTGACGTATGTCCCTGAACATAAACGACTTGCAAAAAGTGCATGGTAAACTTGGGCCAGCTAACGGGAGCTACTTGGCGGGAGCAACACGTCCCATTCCAGAAGTTGTAGGTGACCCACGGTCACGCCATTGTGGCCTGCAGTTTTGTGAGTCCGACCCGTACATCAAGACCTTGGTAATGCACTCAAAGGCGGAGTGATCAAGCGCATCGTGAGTGCACTGGTGCCCCAATTCGAAGCCCTATCCAGCAGCGCTATAGCCGCGGTGGCCAGCATTCATCCCGAACTCCTAGGCCCTGTGGCTATGCACTGCTTCATGACGCGACGCGAGCTCCGACACCGAGCAGAATTCCTGATTGTGGCTTGGCCTTCCTAATGTAGTTGTCCTGCCAGCAATTCTTCTGAGCACGAAGGCTGTGCTAACTTCGCCGCATCAAGCAGATCTGCATTTTGCAGTTTGCTTGCGAATTTACAAACCCCGAAAAGGGCCAACGAATACGGTTGGCTTAACTCATGGTCGGACGGCCTAGCGCACCTGAAACGTTAAGGTTGCCCAGTTTGACTCGTAGTCCACATCGGCCTCCTCGCTCGCTTCCATATGAATGAGGCGCACGTACCAGCGACCCTCGACTTCGAGCGTTAAGTAGGCAACGCCAGCCGAATCCGTCCGCGTCTTCACTGCTTCCGAATGACTCCCATCGGCATCATGCGTGAGGTATCCATCGTAACTGGCGTAAACGAGTTGGGATGGCAAGGGCGCACCCCGTAGCAGAACTCGAACCGGAAGTATGTCGCCAACGCCCAGAACGTATGGATTCTTGAGCGGAATGATTTCGATTGGATATCCCAGCTCGTGTGCAAACGAGCCGGAGAGCACTTCCCCTACCTGGAAAATCGCCTTTACATGCTTGGAGTACCGCTCTCTGGCACCCTGGTCGGCAGTCCCCACGCGGGTTCGCTCCTCCAGAATATCCAGTACACCATCGTGCGCAAGATATTCGTTAAAGTCCTCGGCGCTGAGCTCAATCACTCGCGAGCCCGTTGAGACTCCGGCAACGTACGTACCAGCTGCACCGGTCTGAAACTCCAGCCAGGCTGTGTTGCCCTTGTCTGTCCAAGCCAATGTATCCGGATGCGTCACCTTGCCGCCTGGACCTACAATGCTGACATCCAGCATTCGGTCACGCGTGATGATGTTCTCACTCTCTGCAAACGTTCCGTTAAGCAGAGCAATAGTTGCCGGGCTGTCTTCACTGAGGAAGTACGTGGGCAGCTTCAGGAACATGTCATGCCCTGTCAGTACGCCAAGGGCAAGCAACACCGCAGCACTGCCAATTAGTCGCTTCATTGGCTGTTCAACCTAAGAGTTCGGGTTCACTGAAGTTAGTGGCAACGCAACACCTGCGCAAGCGCCATTGCAGGCCCTGCCGAGTTTCGTTCGCGCCACCGGAGACTTGCGGGCGTCACGTCGTGCCCGCTGCCCATGTGCGATCGTTTCACCACTCGCCTGCAGATACCCGGTGCCAGCCGCCGGGGTGCAGCGCAGCCCTTGCTCCGGTGTAACGGCGGGAACACGCTAGTCCGTCAGCTTGGCTTTCAATTCGTCGCCATACGATTCCAAGTCATCGAGTAACCTCCGCGTATTCTCATCGATGTCTTCCCGCCGCTTCTCCTCAATATCATTCTTATAGTGATCAAAAGGCGTAGGCCCATTCGAATCCTGTTTCTGGAATACCTGGTATCTACAGTGTGCTCTCCAGCGCGCTGCGTCTTCTCTAGAAAGGGACTCTGGAAAGTTCCTCGCACGAAATCGAAATACCAGCTCAGGGAGCCGTCTATCTCTGAATTTGAAGTGCTCCCACCGGGCCGGAGCATCTGTTGACGCCAAGATCCTCTCCAGTTGACGGCGGTCCACGTTGGGAATGAATCCGCCACTAAAGAGGGCAACGTCAACGTCCACATCGTTGTTGTCAGCCCACCTTGTCTCAAATGCATCCGTGACTCGTTGGTAGTAGCTGCTCCGATTTTTCTCCAAGATCGTGTAGTGACGTTGCAGTGTTTCCAGGTCCAATCCCATTTGCGTCAATTCCGCGCGTCCCTTCGCAGAAAGGGGCGCGGAAATGTCGAATCTCACTACAAATGGCGAGGCGTTCGCTCGAAACCGGTGCACCGCCTTCTTGCTAGTGCTACCTTTCGCAAGCAGCGCTTTGTCCTCGGTATCAAAACAGATTCGCGGGTCGTAGGAAAGGTCGAAGGCGTACACGCTTCCGCTATCGTCGCTCCCGAGGATTGCCGCGACCGTGCCGCTTCTACGCCAATGCAGCACCGACCCGGAAATGTAGATGAAGGTACCCTGCAACTGGGCACTAACCGCAGCCTTTTTGCAAAGGCCCAAGTAGTAGTCCCACAGCTTGGGCTGCTTCTTTCTTATCAGCCGTGCCAGGCTCAACATGGTCTTGACGTCTGCCGCCGCATCGTGCACAGATGCCAGCTGGATGCCGTTTGCCTCCGCAAGATCTTCCTGACTGAATGAGAGCTTCCCGTTTTCATCTTTGGCCCAGTTGAGACCTTCGGGACGGAGTGCATAAGCCGCACGAAATAGGTTTATGATGTCCCACTTTGCATTGCCGTTCTTGTAGTGCCATGCGTATGGTTCCAGCATATTGCGGTAGAACAGTAGCTGCGTGAACATGTGGTCAAACCGCATTGCATTGAAGCCCACCGCGCACGTATTCGGCTCCGAAAGCAGGCGGTGAATCCTCGAAGCAAATTCGTGTTCGGTTACGCCTCGATGTCTTGCCTCTTGAGGCGAAATCCGATGCACGAGGCAGGCGCGGACCTTGGGAAGGCAGTCGGGCGCAGGCTGGCAGTAGAGAGTTTCCACTGGCCGCATCTCGCGAAGCGTAGCATCCGTGCGAACTCCGGCGAACTGGACCGGCCGATCTTCAACCGGCCACCGGCCTGTCGTTTCATAATCATACCAGAAGAAATCCATGGCACCTTGCATAACGTAGCAACTGACTAGCGTAAAGTACGCTCTGCCTCCGCCGCTGCCTCGGCGGCAGAAACCTTCAGTCCCTCTTCAGCCAAGACGCTACCCAGCGCCGCGAGGCACGCCATGATGTTTTCGCGGCGACTACTGTAGCCCATAAGTCCGATGCGCCAAACCTTGCCGGCGAGTGCACCGAGACCTGCACCGATTTCCAGGTTGAACTCCTCCAAGAGTCGCCCGCGCACTCTTGCTTCATCAACCCCATCAGGGACCTGAACTGCATTGAGTTGCGGGATGCGTTCCGCTGGCGGCACGATGAACTGCATCCCCAGTACTTCAAGGCCGGCCCGCAGGGCACGGTGGTTGCGCTCATGGCGCACCCAAGCGGCCTCCAATCCTTCCTCGTGCAGCATCAACAGGGCCTCGTCAAGGCCGTACAAGGCATTGATCGGCGCCGTGTGATGGTAGGATCGGTTTGAGCTGCTACCCCAATACCCTATCACCAGACCGACATCCATAAACCAACTTTGTACTGGTGTGCTGCGACGCTCCACCTTTCGCAATGCGTCTGGACTCATTGTGATGGGAGACAGGCCTGGCGTACAGGAAAGGCATTTCTGCGTGCCTGAGTACACAGCATCCAGACCCCACGCGTCTACGTGCAGCGGCGAGCCACCCAATGACGTTACCGTGTCCACGATAGTAAGGCATCCATGGTCTTGCGCAATCTTCGATAACGCCTTGGCATCCGACAGCGCCCCGGTAGACGTCTCCGCATGTACAAATGCTACTGCGGTAGCGGCCGGCGTCTTAACTAGCGCCGACTCCAGCTTTTCTGGACTCACGGCACGGCCCCACTCGTCCTGGACATGTACCACTGTGGCTCCACAGCGCTCAGCCATCGCCTTAAGACGACCGCCGAATACACCGTTCTGACACACCACGACCTGGTCGTCCGGCTCAAGAATGTTTACCACGCACGATTCCATACCCGCGGTTCCAGGGCCGGAGACCGGCATGGTCAACGGGTTAGCGGTCCTGAATGCGCGCTGAAGCTGGGCCTTGATCCTGTCCATTAGGGTCACGAATTCAGGATCAAGATGGCCGATAGTTGGGCGCGCCATTGCCTCCAGGACCCGGGCGGATACATCTGAAGGCCCGGGGCCCATGAGGATTCGACGGGGTGGACGAAATGACTTCATGGGATTCAACAGTTGGAGAATGACCAAATTGGCCTAGCACTTGGCCACGTTTGGCTTCGTGGGGCCAGTGACCACGGTCCTACGTAACATAAAACAATGCTGTCCACGTCAGGAATGAAACAGACAAATTCGCGAGCTAGCGCGCACTGACGCGCAGCGCGACAACTAGTCGAAGTGTGCTTTCGTGACTTGCTTGCTGCACATACCGGCTTACCCAGCAACATGTCGGCATGGCGTTCACTCCCAGGGCCGACCTGGCGATCCCAACGCGGTTTCGCACTAGGGTTGCCGGTTTTCCAAGACACATGAGTCAAATCTGACGACGAAACTGCGCCCTGCCAGTAGTGAGCCCCCGTCTAGTCTGGCACCGGCCAAATTTTGGACCCGTCATTCCCGATCAATTCTGGCACATACTGTGGGGGTGTGGGCGGCAACGCTCCGCCGGCATCGTCCTTTACCTTGAAAGTGGCTGCAAACGGTAGCGTAGCCGGCGGCAGGCAGATGCGGTCGTTACATACCATAAAGGCGATCTCGCCATGAACCTCGCGAACCCCTTCCGTTGAGGCAGTGCTTACAGATAGATCACTCCACAGCAGCGCATGCCCCTCGAAATACACGACCGTAGTATCGAACCACTGGTCGAATCCTCTTTCTGCGCCCCACTGCTCCATCGGGGCCGGCTGCCGGACGCCCTCAGGAAGTGAATTCAGCGTGATACTGACGGCGCGGCTTGGGCGCGGTGAACCCAAGGCGTACATCTTCCATGGGCCGTCCTCGGACTCGCCCAGCCTGGCCTGAAACACCAGGCGCGCTACGCCCCCTGGTCGAACGGTATCCGGTTCCACCCGCACGTGCCACGGAATGACATCCAATGCGTGGCTTCGAGCCTGAGCGTTGGCAGCTACCGGTTGCCAGCTCAGCAGCGCCAATAGGATAATAAACCGAGCGAATGCCATCGCAGTACGGCTTTTGCGAGCACTATGCAACTAACCTGTACTGCCCTCGGGCATCACCTGCACTTTTACCTTGGCCTGGATGCCGGTATCGAGCTTGACAGTCGCCGTGTACACTCCCAGAGAGCGGATGTCTTCGGAAAAGCTAACCGTACGCCGATCAATCTGAAAACCCTGGACCGCAAGGCCCAGCGCAACCTGCTGTGGCGTCACCGTGCCAAAGATGCGATCCTCCTCGCCGACTTTGGCTTCTACCTTGACAACGACTTTTTCGAGTTCCCGGCGAAGCAATTCCGAATTCTTGCGCTCTTGGGCATGCTTGCGCATCTGCTGCTGCTGCTGATCCTGGCGTGCACGCACCGCCCCGGGTGTCGCAATGCGCGCATAACCCTTCGGTATGAGGTAGTTGCGCGCGTAGCCGGCTTTTACCGCAACGACTTCGCCTTCCTCGCCGAGATTCTTCAGATTACTAAGGAGTATGACTTTCATCGTCTCGCAATTCAAGATCCACCGGACTACCGAACAAAGTCCGCAACGTAAGGCATAAGCGCCAAGTGGCGCGCCCTTTTGATGGCTCGCGTGATAGCACGCTGCCGTTTTGCGGATACAAGGGTAAACCGCCTCGGCAACATTTTGCCTTGCTCATTGATGTAACGCTGCAGGAATTCGGTCTCCTTGTAATCAATGTAGCGCGGGCCTCGAACAGTGGGGATCTCCTGCTGGACGTCCGTCTCCTCGCCTTCCTGCGAAGCTGCGGCAGCCTCGCTGCTACGGCGCTTCGTGTCGAAGGCGAAGAGCATTTTTTTGTCCATGGCAAGCGTGAGGTATCGCAACACGTGGTCGTCAATCGACAGGAGCCGCTCAATCCGAGCCACCATTGTGGCCGGCCCTTCGAAGTACATGTTGACGTAGTAGCCGTTTCGCTTCTTGGCCACCGGGTAGGACAGACGCTTCATGCCCCACTGGTCTACCTGCTTGACATCGCCACCGGCGTTCTCAACCGCAGCAGTGATCTTGCTTACGACCTCGGCAATCTGTTCGGATGACAGCACCGACGTCAGGATGTACGTGAGCTCGTACATCCGTCTGTTTCCTCTCATAACAAGCCCTATGGAATGACTAGAATGGTCATGCCCCCTTTCAGGGAGCAGGGTACAGCCTAGTTGTACTCATGGTGCATGGGATCTGATCCGCAGCCAATTCGTGAATTGCCCTAGAACAGGTTATAGGTTGGCGAGACGCTCCGTGTTATCCATTGTGCGCAGCGCGCCAATAAGCCCACCAAGATCGCCGTCAATGATCTTGCGTAACGGGTAGTTCTTGAATTCGCCGTCGAGGCGATGATCGGTCACGCGATCCTGCGGAAAGTTGTATGTCCGAATTTTGGCCGACCTGTCCCCGCTGCTAACTGCGGAGCGCCGCGCAGCGTCACGCTCCGCGTTGGCCTGCTGCATTTTCAGCTCATAAAGCCTGGAGCGGAGCACGCGCAGTGCTTTGGCTTTATTCTTGTGCTGGCTCTTCTCGTCCTGGCACGTTACCACCAGCCCCGAAGGTATGTGCGTAATACGCACTGCCGAGTCGGTAGTGTTCACGCTCTGCCCGCCTGGGCCGCTGGACCGGTAAACATCAATCTTTAGTTCCTGAGGCTCAATGGCAACTTCGACACTGTCTGCCTCCGGCAGGACCGCGACTGAAGCTGCAGAAGTGTGGAGACGTCCACTTGATTCCGTTTCAGGGACGCGCTGCACGCGGTGGACCCCGTTTTCGTATTTCATGCAGCCGAAAACATCCTTGCCGCTGATACCAAAGACGATCTCCTTGTAGCCGCCCGCTCCACCCTCAGAGGTATTCATTATGCTAACCTTCCACCCCTTGCCGTCAGCGAATCGGTGATAGAGCCGGTAAAGGTCTCTGGCAAAAAGTGCCGCTTCCTGGCCTCCGGTGCCGGCCCGGATCTCCACTATGGCATCTTTGGCGTCCTCCAGGTCCTTGGGAATGAGCTTCAAACGAAGCGCACGCTCGCGCTCCGGAAGCGCCAAAGAAAGCGCGTCAACTTCGTCTCTGGCAAGCTTGACAAACTCTTCGTCGCTTTCCGTGCGGACCATCTCCCGCAAGTCCTCTCGCTCCTGTATCAGTGATTCGTACTCTTGGATGAGCACGACCAGCTCGCTCAACTCGCGATGCTCGGGTCCCAGCAGAGCCATCTTTTGGGGATCGGCGGCTACTCTGGGACTGGCGATGAGGAGATTGACCTCCTCCAGTCGACGCTTAACATCCTGAAGCTTCGAAATATCGATCATCCGCAATTCGCGTGAATCCTTACCGCGATCGTGTTCTGACAACGATCGCGCCATGAATGTGGCTTCGTGATCCCAGGCGTTGAGACTCTGCCGTATCCAAGAATCTTACGTCTCGAATTTGCAGAGGAGAGACGCCCCTGAGCGCTTCCGGATCGCCCAGCAACTGATTGTCGACGTATACAGCGATAAAGTCCAGAAGCGTATCGGAAACCCTCGTCGGAACGAAGGAGGACACGCCGCGCTTGATCAGCCACCGAGGCCGCAACTGCCGCACAACATCGTGCGCGGTCGCAAATATGAAGCCGGATTCGTCGATCTCGCTCTGTGTAATTGTGCCCGTCTTGTTTGGAGACTGGCTGCCAACGGACGAAACGCAACCGCCCAGAAGCAAAGTGCATACCAGGCTTGGATACAAATAGCGATGCCGCATGATGCAAGCGTGTCCTTATGCGTACACGGGCTCCTTCATCGTACGCCCAATCGCCCGCGCGATGTCACGGATTTGCGTAGCAAGGGCCACAAACTGGTCAAAGAACAAGGACTGGGGGCCATCACTTAAGGCCTTTCCCGGCTCGGGATGCACCTCAACGATAATGCCATCTGCGCCGGCCGCCACGGCCGCCCGAGCCATGGGAATAACTTTTCCCCGAATGCCAGTGGCATGGCTGGGATCCGCAAAGATGGGCAGGTGGCTTTTCTTCTTGACCACCGGCACGGCGGAAAGGTCCAACGTGTTGCGCGTAGCAGTTTCAAAGGTTCGGATGCCTCGCTCGCACAGGATGACGTGGGGGTTCCCCTGACTCATGACATATTCAGCCGCCATAAGCCACTCATTGATAGTGGCAGAAAGCCCGCGTTTGAGAAAGACTGGCTTATCGCTTCGCCCCAGCTCTTTTAGCAGATCGAAGTTCTGCATGTTGCGTGCACCTACTTGAAACACGTCTGCATACTGGTAAACCAAGTCAACTTTGCCCACATCTGTGACTTCCGTGATCACACTCAGCCCATGCCGATCGCCCGCAGCACGCAAAAGCCGAAGACCCTCCTCTCCCAGACCCTGAAATGAGTAGGGCGAGGTCCGGGGCTTGAAGGCGCCACCGCGCAAGAAGGTAGCCCCATGCGCGGCGACATGGGCAGCTGTAGCGTCGATCTGATCTTCGGTTTCGACTGAGCAGGGGCCCGCCATCAAGATGAATTCATTGCCCCCAACTTCCACGCCATTAATGTCATAGACGCTGGGCTCCTTCTTCCAACTGCGACTGGCAAACTTGTAGGCTTCCGTCACGCGTTGCACATCGGCCACGCCTTCCAGAACACGTATGATACGCGGGTCGAACTCCGGCTTGACCCCGATGGCACCTAGCACCGTTTGCTTGACACCGCTGGAGCGATGAACATCAAAGCCACGCTCGTTCAGGTTTTCAATGACCGATTCGATCTGGGGCTCCGTAGCCCCCGTCTCCATTATGACAACCATAGCTGTACCGTTAACTATACTTTAACCCGCGACGGGTATGATTCGTTCAAAGTGCCTGTTTTGCGTAGCGTTCCAACGTAAACTTTTCTCCCAGGTAGCGTGCACGTACTTCCGGGTCGTCGGCCAGCGCTTCAGCTGTGCCCTGTTGATGGATCTTGCCATCAAACAGCAGATACGCGCGGTCGGTGATGGCAAGGGTCTCGTGTACATTGTGATCTGTAATCAGTACCCCGATGTTTCGTTGCCTGAGCCCGGTCACAATTTCCTGGATATACTCAACGGTGATGGGGTCTACTCCGGCGAAGGGCTCGTCCAGCAGAAAAAAGCGCGGGCGCAGCGCCAGCGCACGCGCAATCTCCGTGCGACGGCGCTCGCCGCCCGAGAGCATGTAGCCCTTCGAGCCGCGCACCGAATGGAGACCGAACTGCTCTAGTAGCAAATCCACACGCTCGGTACGCTCTGTCCGACTGACCTTTTGGAATTCCAGTACGGCATGCAGGTTTTGCTCTACCGTGAGATGCCGAAACACTGACGATTCCTGCGCCAAGTATCCGATACCTCGTCTGGCACGCTTGTACATCGGCAACGCAGTAACATCCTCGTCGCCCAGGTAAATGCGCCCCTCCTCCGGCCTTTCCATCCCCACAATCATGTGGAATGAAGTCGACTTTCCTGCCCCATTGGGACCGAGCAGGCCGACTATCTCACCACACTGCACCTCAATGGTGACATCGTTGACAACCACGCGGCGCTTGTACCGTTTGGTAAGCCCCTCCGTTCGAAGGGTTAGAGGTTTGTCTTTGCTCATGAGCCTGCCTTTCGACGCATCCAGTCAACATATCGCTTGTTGGCAAAGAATTGCTCCACCCTTGGCCGTCGGTCCGGGTACCACCGGAGTCCGTCCAACTCCAACGGCATTTCGAGTACGCTTTCCGGGCTGAGGGTGGCTTGGACTCCGCGAACTAAGCTGATCCCAATCGGCTCATCGCCAATGAGATCAAGGATGGCTTCGTCGCCAGAGCCCTGGTAGGCGCCATCCGGCCCATCGTCATCGTCGCGCAAGTAGTATACAATTTCAGCGTTTGGCGTGACCTTGAATGTGCGCCGATCCTCCTCACCAAACCAGGCTACAAGCGCAAGCCCGCGCACTTGGTTGATACGCTTCAGCACGGTATCCTCGTGCGCTACGAAGGCTTCGCCCCGCACAAGAAGCGAGTCTACCTGTTGGTCAGTCAGGGCCACTCGCATCGAGTCCCCTGTCACTTGTGCGCCTTCCGTCCACAGAAATGGCGCACCATACAGGTAAATAACACCAGTGCCCACGTTCGAAGAATCAATACTCACTGCGCTGGAATCGCTTGCTTTGCGCTCCACGAAAAACATAGAGTCAGCAATCGCAGCTAAATCCTGTGCCCAGTATCGCACGCCACCCAAAGCCGTCATGCGTCGCAGGGTGTCTGTGTCCAGTGTTGTGATAACGTCGGCCTGCATTGCAAGCGTGTCTACGCTGGAAGAGTCCTGCCGAAACTGAAACATCAATGGGCGCCCACGCAATTCGCTAGTGCCCGCCTCCTCCCGAATGCGTGCCCAGTCTCCGAACAACTGAGTACGCACAACCGAATTACCCTCTTTGACAATTCTCTCCATTGCGACGTTACCCCGGGCAATCGAGACCGTTTCCTCACGCAAGTACGTCAGGGAGTCAGTTTCCAGCCAAGTATCTTCACTCTCATACCGGACATGCCCGCCTATTTCTGCTCGTTTCTCCTCAGTCCAGTAGATGCCCGTGCTACCAGTGACCGTCGCGGCGCTGTCCACAAGCTCTAGACCAAGGTGGAACACCGCCCGCTTTTCGTCAATGAAGTACTCGCCCTCAGGCGCGTGCACGACTATGTCGCCATCCGACAAGCGCACCGAACCGCTTGCCCGCGCGACCTTGTCTGGCTCGTTGTAGTAGTGCACAGTGTCGGCCCACAACGTATCACCCCTGTCGATCACTACCACGTCCTGAATTAACAGCAGGCGGCCTGTCTCGATGTATCGCTTGGCCCATCCTGCAGACAGCTGCGTGCTATCCTGAGTGCCCGTCACATTTCTAAATACCTGCACGCGCGTACCACCCTCGACGTTGCCGAACAACGATTCTCCGTTGATCACCGCGATTTTCTGTCGCACTGTATCTGTGTCGGCGCGAGCCCAATGCGCCCTCTTGCGCGGCAAGCCTTGCGAAGAATAGCCTTGGCTCACCAGCACAACTGCCAGGAGCAGGCCCAAGAGCTGTTGGGTCCCCTTCACTCTTCAATGACAACGCGTGCAGAAAAGCGGCCAAGCTGATACGTCTCAAGGCCTTCGTCTGCGATCAGGCCGTAGCCTTGTACATCTTCCGTGGGAGTAGTGATTCGTACAAACCTGTCGGTGCGAATGGTATGGTCCTGCTCCCGCCACTGGAGTGCATCTGTGGCAAGCTGCGTATCATCCTTCGCAAACACTTTGACATCGCCGGAGGCTTCGAGGCGGTTTTCCGCATCGTAATAGCGCATTTCGCGCGCCATTACCGTAGCGGATGTATCGCCGTTGGCGTCATACAGGTGAACTACTACGGGGCTGGTAGCGCTCTTCAACAATTGATACTTTTCGTGCTCCGTTTCATACCAGGCCACATAGTCTGCGATGAGCTCCAGTCGGCGACGACTTTCGCTTTCATCGACAGGTGTTTGGGTCACGTAGGTGTGGACCCCCCAGCTTTCCTGCATGGGCTCGCCCTCTTGCTGCATCTCTTCGATAGCGGGCTCCGTGGACATCTTCTCACAGGCAGACAGCATCAACAGGAGGACCAATAACCGCATCAGGTTTGTACGAAGCCATAGCAGTCGTGTTTTGCCTGCCGTCGGCACTGCGCCTTCATGCTGGCACTTTTGTCTACCGCCGACGCACAGGACTGGGCTAGTAGCTTGCGCCGGACTCGACGACATGTCTGGTATCCACGCAGCAACCAAGGCGACAAACGGCTACCCTATTGGGATACCGCAAGCGGCGGTATCTGTATGAGGATTCGGATCCGGGACAACCATTCAATCTGTGAACAATAGACGACCCGCAGCTAAACGCAATCACCGGAGCGCCTATGCAAACGGTATGCTTGGATGCGTTCGGAATCCGCCTGCCCGACCACCTTTTTCACGCACATGAAAAGTGCGCTTATCCAGTGCTTGACCTGACGCTGAAGCCATTATGGGAATAAGCCGCCGCTGTCCCTGCATTTGATACCGGGTAGCGTGGAGAATCTGGACCGGGATCGGTAGAGCAAGCGGATTGTGCTGGATTTGAAGCCTCCATCCAGTGCGAGTAATTCATCAAGATCCTAGGCAGAAGCTCACTGCTGCACGCGGCCATGCTGCAATCCTGTACAGCAACTCCCCTGCGCAGGTTAGACTCTAGGTGTAGAGGGGAAGCCCGCACCAAGAGGCCATTTGCGGATTCTCGCCCAGCTCCAGCCACGGCCACATGAGTTATCAAGCCCGAACACCTCGACAACGTGCACACTGGATGTGACTGGTAGTGAACGAGTCGGTCATCGGGTTCTAGGTTTTCCACCCAGATGCACGCGTGTACCTGCGAAGCCCGGCGCTGAGTCCTGAAGTACTCTTGATTGAGTCGGAGTACATGGTACCCTCACCCTGCGAATCTGAATTTAAGGACACTGTGTCGGCGTCGCGCCCTTGAAACCCAAAAAAGCCACGTGGCCAAGCAATTTCCAACTGCAAAATCAGATGGCCCTAATCTCGCTTGAGTGCCACGCGGACTGGCACTCCGGGCCTGCCGCACTCCAATTGCAGCCTATTGTGTTTCCACACTGAGCGAGTAGCTTGTGCTTGCCCGAAAAATGCCTGATCGGCTCTGCAGACCGGCAGTCTTGGGCGCATAGGGCAGATGTACGGGCCCGTGCGGCGGAAAATCGGGCATTTTGGAGTGTCGGGCGGCTGTTTTCGGGGCAGTTTCCCCAACGGCTGCCTGCGTTGTTTTAGCGAATGTTGCGCCGTTTTCCGATCTTAGTACCGTTATTGGCGTGATTAGTACGCTTTTGCCCCAACATTCGCCCGATTTACTGCCATGCGCGCGATCTTCGAGTCACAGTTTGAGCTTGGGCACACGCCCATTGGAGAGATCAGCTTTGACGCTCGGTCCAGAGACGATATTCCGGCTGCGCTCCGTGGACTGCAGGACATCTTCACGCACCGTGCGACACGCGAGCGGGTGTTCGCGATCCTGCGGGAGCAGTTAGGCGCGAAGGTCAATTTGCGGCGTGGTCGCCCGGGACTGTGTCTGTGGCGGATCTTCGTTTTAGGCACGCTGCAGAAGGCGCTCGACTGCGATTTCGACCGTCTGGTAGAATTGGCGAACTTTCACACGGCGCTGCGCCAGATGCTGGGGCATGCAGATTTTGGAGATAAGCACCAGTATCGCCTGCAGACCGTTATTGACAACGTGAGTCTGCTTACCGAGGAAGCGCTGCAGCAGATCAATGCGGTGGTGGTGGCCCGTGGGCATCAGCTGTTGAAGCACAAGAGCTCTGATCCGCTTCACTGCCGGGCCGACTCAGCGGTTGCGAAGACCCATGTGGAGTGGCCCACTGATGTCCGTTTGCTGTGGGATGCGCTGCGCCGTCTGATCAGGAAGCTGGCGCGTCTGTGCCAGCAGCATGCGATAGCGGGCTGGCGCAAGTCGCAGGCCTGGATCAAGAAAATAGAGCGCGCCTTTTATCGCGTGCGCACTTCCCGGCAGTGTCGTAGTGCATCGAAAGTGGCAGACTACCTTGCACTTTGCCGCACTATCGTGTCGAAGGCAGCGGCTACGCAAGCGATATTGAGGCAAAACGATGTTGAAAGCGCGGAGGTGTCGTGGTATTTGCGGACTGGAGGCAAGCTGATAGACCAGGTATCGCGCCGTTTGATCAAGGGCGAGAAGATTCCGCACGGCCAGAAGCTCTTCTCCGTGCATGAGCCCCACACGCGCTGGATCAACAAAGGGAAGGCGGGCGTGATGGCAGAGTTGGGCGTACCGGTCTGCGTGTTGGAGGATCAGCACCAATTCATTCTGCGCCACCATGTGCAGCACGAAGGCGGCGACCAAGACATGATCGTACCATTCCTTGCAGAGGCGAAGCGGCGCTACCCGGCGCTGGCATCATGCAGTATGGACAAGGGGTTTTACACGCCAGAGAATCGCGAGCAGCTTGACAAGTTGTTGGACCTGAACGTGATGCCTCGAAAGGGGCGGCTCCGTAAAGCGGACCGCGAACGAGAGACCCATCCGGACTTCGTGGCAGCCCGGCGTCAACATCCGGCCATAGAGTCGGCGATCAATAATCTCGATCACCGGGGGATGTCACTAGTGCGCACCCATGGCAAGGCCGGCTTCGACAGGACGCTGGCACTGGTAGTGGTGGCCACCAATGTGCACCGCATAGGTCAGGTTCTGAAGCAGAAGGAAGCGCGCCGACGAAAGTGGTACCAGGCACGCAGTAGGGCGCAGTAAGGCCCTACCAGCGCCGCCACGGGAGCAAGCCAGACTCCTTGCAATGGGGAGAGCGCAAACCTATATCGTGTTTGTAGTGCAATGGCATGAAAAGCTGGCTGAAGGCCGCGGCTTTGTGCCAAATCCACTCATATTCGGGGGCTGCGCGCCTTGCGCACACCCCTGACCGCGACTACAGGCTTACCGCCCACCCACAATCTTCCCGCAAATTGCTCCCAATAGGCCTTTTTCGGGCAATCACTAGCTTAGCGGGTAGATGGCAACAACTGCCCGTGCTGAAGGCTCGTGTACCGAATTGGAATTCGGGCCACTAGTACCGTATTCTATCGTTTGTCTCAGGTTGCCCGCCTCATTCTCCGATGCCATGAATGAATACGTCCTCGTGATTGCCATCGCCGCCATTCCGGTCATAACTTATGTTTTTGTGCGCCGCTTGGGAATCTCACGTACGCCTGAGGGAAAGTTTTGGATGGCGCTGAGCGCCGGGGTGGCACTTGTGCTGCTTATAGTGACGGAACCAGGACCGGGTGGACCAACACGTGCTTCAATATGGCTGATTTTTCTGGTTGCCTGCTTCGGCTGGTACGAACGCAAAGCCGCTCGGATGACGGGAACGCCAAAGACTTACTTTTGGATTACGCTTGCGGTGGGATCGGCTCTTGTGGCACTCGTGCTAGCAAGCCCAGTCCTGCGGGATGGTACTATACCTGCCGCGTTTGGCATGGTCGCCCTAGCTTTCTTGATGGTCTGGCTTCGGTTCCGCGCCCTCCGTAAGAAAGTATTGTAAGCAGACTCATTTGGCATACTAGTGCTGGGCTGGTGCTTTGCCTAGCGTGCCACCGCCCGCAATGCTCGGCGTCGTTGGTGTCCACGGCACATGAGCTGACGCCCGCTGTGGGGCTGGACTGCAGCAAAATGGGACAGACAGCTTAAGGCTGTTGTGCGGATGTTGCGCTTGGCCCAATAATGCCGGACTTTACCAACATTCTCATGTGGTCAGCCAACCCTTCGAATCCATGAATGAATACATCCTCCTGATTGCCATCGTCGCCATTCCTGGTGTGACTTACCTTCTTATGCGCCGTACGGGAATCGCACACACGCCTGAGGGAAAGTTTTGGATGGCGCTGAGCGCCGGGTTGGCCCTTGTGATGCTTGCAGTGGCGTATCCAGGTCAGGCATCAATACGTGCTTCAATATTGCTGATTTTTCTGGTTGTCTGCTTCGCCTGGTACGAACGCAAGGCCTCTCGAATGACGGGAACGCCAAAGACTTACTTTTGGATTACGCTTGCGCTAGGATCCGCTCTCGTGGCGCTCATGCTAGCAACCCCTACCCTGCGGGGTAGTACTATACCTACCGGGCTTGGCATTGTCGCCATTGCTTTCTGTGGTGTCTGGTTTCGGTTCCGCGCTCTTCGTAAGAAAGTATTATGAGCGGACTCATTTGACATAGTAGTGCTAGGCAATTGGCTGGTGCTTTGGCTAACGTGACGCAGCCTGCGACGTTCGGCGTCTTAGGAGCCTGCGGCACAGGAGCTTTCTACGCCCGCAGTGGTAGTGGACTGCAGCAACAATGGGACAGGTGCTTGAATCCTGTTGCAATTCTACTCAGTCCGACATTGCGCAACTCACCCGGGGCTTGGGCAACGACTCCATTCGCATTCGGATTTGCCTGAGTGTTCCCTCTTGTAGCCAGCCGTTTAAAGGGCTTCTGGCAAGACGTACAAAGTGTGGTGTGAATTAGCCGCGGCGCCTGGTAACGTCTGGCGTTACATCCGGCGCATCACCATAGATTCGCGCTCCTGACGCACTGAGCATTGGCCGCTGACTGGCAGCAGCGCCCCCCCCTGCCTGCAGCCGCATCTCGACAGGATATAGGAAACGAAATACGACGCGAAAGGGAGCGGGAAACGAGACTCGAACTCGCGACCTTCTGCATGGCAAGCAGATGCTCTACCAACTGAGCTATTCCCGCGGTACAAACTGGTTTTACAATACACGCCAGTGAAAGATTCTGACCTTTCAGCTGGTAGTCAGGACGGCCTCCGGTGCGCGAGCCAAATACCCCTGCCGAACGAGAAGCTCTGCGTTCAATACGGCGCCGCCTGCCGCTCCACGAATCGTGTTGTGGACCAGCACGACGAACTTGAAGTCCAGCACCTCGCATTCCCGAAGGCGACCAATCCCTATCCCCATGCCTCCGTCCAGGAACGCATGGCGCCTAGGCTGCGGAAAGCTCTCGTCATCGAAGACGTGCAGCAGCTTCATGGGCTCGCTCGGCAAGTCGTATTCGGCAATAGGGCTACCAAATTCCTCCAGCGCGCGCCGCACATCTCGCAGACTCGCCTGGCGCCTCAGCTTCAGCGACACGCATTCAAGGTGCCCTTCCAAAACCGGAACTCGATTGCACTGTGCACTGATGTTGATCGAGGCGTGCTTAATGCGGTTACCAACCAACACACCCAAGAGCTTCAGTGGCTCTGTGCTCATCTTCTCTTCTTCTCCGGCAATGAACGGCAGCACGTTGCCCAGCGAGTCCAGAGACGATATGCCGGGATGACCCGCGCCCGAAAGGGCCTGGAGCGTTGTTACCTGCACTGCCTCCACGCCGAAGGCGTCGTGCAACGGCCGCAGAGCACACGTCAGCCCTATCGTGGAGCAGTTGGGGTTGGTAACAATGAAGCCACCACTGCTCCAGAGCTGGTTTTCGATGAGCGCCGTATGGTCCGGGTTTATCTCTGGGATGAGCAGCGGCACATCGGCGTGCATCCGGTAGTTGCGTGCATTCGAAATCACTGGATAGCCCGCCTCCGCAAATTCACGCTCCGCAATTCCTGCAACACTGGCCGAGAGCCCTGAGAATACAAAGTCGCAGTCCAGACTGGGCTTCAGAAGGCTAATTTCCATCTGTGCCACCTGCGGTGGTATCGGGGTGCTTCCAATCCAGTTTGCCGCCGAGCCGTACCGCCTCCCGGCCGACCGCTCACTCGCAGCCAGTGCCGTGACGTCAAACCACGGGTGCCCGGACAGAATCTCTACAAACTTCTGCCCTACTGCACCGGTGGCTCCTAGTATTCCTACTCGAAACTGCGGCTGCTGCCGTGGTTGGAGCTGCTGCCTGATTCTCATCAATACTTATCTGATTCAGACTCTCGAAAACACTTGCGGATCAATTACGGCTTCCCTCCACTCCCGTACAATTCCGCTAAGCGTCTCTTGTTCGATCAAGAACGCGTCGTGACCATGGTCTTGGTCCATCACCGCAAGGTGTGCGTTAGGCATAAGCCGCACGAGCTCTTCCTGCTCTGCCAGGGTATACAGCACATCTGACCGCAGCCCCACGACCAAGGCTGAATGTTCGATGCTGCGAAGGACTTCCACGTACTCCCCGCGCCCGCGCGCCACATCGTGCGAGTCCATCAGCCGCGTGAGGTACGCGTAACAGTTTGCATCAAAGCGATTCACGAGCTTAGCTCCTTGGTAACGTAGGTAGCCCTCTACGGTAAACAGCGAATCCACCGTGTCTCCAAGGCGCTCCCGTCCGAATCGCTGCTCAAACGATGCAAACGAACGGTAGGAGACCATCGCGATCATGCGCGCGGCAGCAAGCCCAGCAGATGGCGGGTGATCCGCGTCATACCAACCCCCATTCCAATTTGCGTCTGCATAAATCGATTGCCTCTGCGACTCGCTGAAGGCGATGCACCAAGCAGAATGGCGCCCGCCAACGCCGATTGGCACAATGCCACGCACATAGTCCCCGTAGAATGCCCACTCCAGCGCCTGCATGCCGCCCATGGACCCTCCAATGGCAAAAGCTATACGACGCACACCGAGCCGATCCAGCAGGCACCTTTGCAGCCCAACGGTGTCCCGGACCGTGACCTGGGGCAGCGATGGCCCGAAGGGTCGCCCCGTATTTGGGTCCACCGTCAGAGGCGAGAGAGAGCCATAGGGTGAGCCCACAATGTTGACACACACGACGAAATAGTGCTCCGTATCGAGAGCCTGGCCAGGCCCCAATACTCCGGCCCACCAGTCGGAGACATCTGCCGAGCTGGTAAGCGAGTGGCCAACAACAATGACGTTGCTGGCTGCCTCGTTAAGGGTGCCCCAAGTCCGGTACGCGAGCGTCACGCCCTGCAGCACCGTACCGCTTTCCAGAGTGTAGGATGGGATGATGGCTATCTCTGCCATAGCGGTGCACAATGCTACGCGAATACCGGCACTCGAGACTGCGCCAATGCTTGCGAGAAGTCCGCCTTGATATCGTCTACGTGTTCAATGCCGACCGATACACGAACAAGGTCCTCAGTGACACCTGCAGATTGTTGTTCGCGCTCGGAAAGTTGCTGGTGCGTAGTCGACGCAGGGTGGATCACCAGCGTCTTGACATCGCCGACATTAGCCAAGTGACTTGCGAGCTCGACGTTATTCACAAAGGCCATTCCCGCCTCTTGGCCGCCGTCGACACCGAATGCCAGGACAGCCCCAAATCCGTTGCGAAGATATTGCTTTGCACGGTCATGATGCGGATGCGCGGCCAGACCAAGGTAGCTAACCCACGCCACGCGGGGCTGGTCCTGCAGCCAAGTTGCGAGTGCCAGTGCATTGTCGCATGCCCGCTGCACGCGCAACGAAAGGGTTTCAATTCCCTGCAAAAGTAAGAACGATCCAAATGGATTCTGCGCCGGCCCGAAGTCACGCAGCAACTCCACGCGGGCGCGAACGGCAAAAGCCACGTTGACACCTGTGACGCTGCGCGGACCAAATACATCCCAGAAGCTCAAGCCGTGATACGCAGGCGAAGGGTCTGTGAAAACCGGGAACTTGCCATTGTCCCAGGGAAACGTGCCGGCATCCACGATTACGCCGCCAATGGTGGTGCCGTGACCGCCAATCCATTTCGTGGCACTGGCAACAACGATATCGGCGCCGTGGTCGATGGGCCGAAACAAGTAGCCCGCTGCGCCAAAGGTGTTGTCCACAATCAGCGGGATCCCGTTGCGCCTTGCAACCTCAGCTACGCGCTCAAAATCCGGCACATTAAACCTTGGATTGCCGATCGTCTCCAGATAAATGGCCTTTGTGCGCTCGTCAACAAGCGACTCGATCAATTGCGGACTTTCCCCCTTGGCAAATCGTACGTCGATGCCAAGGCGCGGCAGCGAAACCTTGAATTGGTTGTAGGTGCCCCCGTACAGAAAACTTGTCGACACGATGTTGTCACCAGCGCCCGCTATCGTGGCGATCGCTAAGAACTGGGCTGCCTGACCGCTGGACGTAGCAAGCGCCGCAACACCGCCTTCCAGCGCCGCGACGCGCTGCTCGAACACGTCATTGGTCGGATTCATGATCCGCGTATAGATGTTTCCGAATTCCTTCAGCGAGAAGAGATCCGCTCCATGTTGCGTGTCGTTGAAGACATACGATGTCGTCGCATAGATGGGGACTGCACGCGAATTCGTGGCGGGATCTGGCCTGTGGCCAGCGTGGAGCTGAAGCGTATCGAAATGCAAAGAATGGTTGTTCGGCATAGCGCTGTGTACTGGATGGTTAAAAACGGTGGTCATGACGCGTGTATGCGTCGCCATCCAGAGGGCAGCAGGACTGCCTTCTGCGCATCCTGCCGCAAGAAGGGGGCAAGAAAAAAACCCCTCCCGTTTGCAAGATAGCGGAAGAGGTAGTGGCACACCTCGCTGGACATTGCCAGCCAACTCCCGCTCATCTCTCCCCACATACGGCGGGGCAGGAAGTGGCACCTTCCGTCCGTGGTGTCTAAGACCACGTAGGGGGTTGCCAGGGCTTCACAGGGCCTGAACCCTCCGCCCTTCTAGATGAGCAAACACGTAAACGCGTCGTCTGCAGGGTATACACGGCAAAGACGGAGTACAATCAACGACCCGGCCCTTTCTCCAAAGTTCACTGAGCGCGTGGAAGGTCGCCCGCGCCCTTTGCAGGTAGCGCCACGAATCCACTTAGGTATGCATCGGCATGCAGTGCTGCTTCCCGTCCTTCCGAGATCGCCCACACTACCAGTGATTGGCCCCGCCGGGCATCACCCGCAGCGAATACGCCGCGAACCCTGGTTTCGTAGTTCTGTGATGTACTAAAATTGCCCTGCTCGTCGATCTCGGTTCCCAATTTAGCAGCGATGCGCGATTGCTCGGGACCTGTGTATCCAATGGCCAGAAGTACCAACTCCGCTGGCCAAGACTCTTCCGTTCCAGGCACCTCAACAAATCCGCGTCCTTCCGGGCGAACCAATACTGTGGTCAGCCGCTCGATACGCCCGTTGCTCCCTTCGAAGGCCTTGGACAAAATGCTCCATTTGCGGTCTACCCCTTCATCGTGCGAAGTGCTGGTCCGTAGGATCATTGGGTAGAATGGCCATGGCTGGTCCACGGGCCGCTCCGCCGGTGGCGTCGGCAGGAGCTCAAATTGCGCAATCGACTTCGCCCCCTGCCTGTTGGCGGTTCCAATGCAGTCGCTTCCGGTGTCGCCACCCCCTATCACAATGACGTGCTTCCCGGCGGCACTAAGCGGCGCCAGTCTCTCCTGCGCCAAGTTGTCGCCGCAAACACGCTTATTCTGCTGCCGTAGGTAGTCTAATGCAAAGTGAATACCTCGCAGCTCTCTGCCCCGTATGGGCAGATCCCTCGGCGATGTGGCGCCGATGCACAGCACCGCGGCATCGAACTCAGATAAGCACTCCGTCGGATAGTTCTCGCCTACGTGCGCGTTGGTCAAAAATGTGACACCTTCTTTTCGCAAGAGTTCGATGCGACGGTCCACCACCCACTTCTCCAGCTTAAAGTCTGGAATCCCGTACCGTAATAGCCCACCGATTCGGTCGTCCCGCTCCAAGACCGTGACCCGGTGCCCCGCCCTATTGAGCTGATCCGCGCAAGCGAGACCTGCAGGCCCAGACCCCACTACGGCCACCGTCTTGCCGGTACGATGGACGGGAGGCTCAGCCACTACCCACCCCTCCTCAAAGGCACGCTCAATGATTTCTCGCTCGATGCGCTCGATGCTAACCGGCTCGTCAATGATTCCAAGAACGCACGCAGACTCGCAGGGCGCAGGGCAAATGCGCCCCGTGAATTCAGGGAAGTTGTTTGTGGCGCGCAGCCGTTCGTAGGCCTCTTTCCACTGGCTGCGATGCACCAGGTCATTCCAGTCAGGAATCAGGTTGGCAATCGGGCAACCGCTCTGGCAAAACGGCACACCGCAATCCATGCAACGCGACGCCTGCCTTTTGACCTTCCACTCAGGAAAACGGCGATAGACATCGCTGTAATCATTGATTCGTTCTGCGACCGGGCGTGCTTCGGGGCACTCCCGCCCATACTCCATAAATCCGATAACTTTCGCCATAACAGTTAGGCGACCGCCTGAGCTTGTATGAATTGCGCCTGGTTGGTCAGTCGGACTAGCGCTCGTCGATATTCGATGGGCATGACCTGGACAAACTCGCGCAAGGCTTGCTCCCAATGGTCCAGCACCCAGAGCGCTACGCGGCTTCCCGTGTAACGGTAGTGGCGCTGAACTACCGCCCTTAGATCCGCCCTGTCCTCAGAACGCGTGACTCTAAGCAGCTCAACAGAATCACGGTTGCAACGCCCAGACCGAAAGTCGAGCGTTCCGTCAAGCACGTACGCCACGCCACCACTCATACCGGCGCCGAAGTTGCGGCCCGTTCGGCCCAAGACAACTACGCGTCCGCCGGTCATATACTCACAGCCATGGTCTCCAACTGCTTCCACGACCGCATCGGCCCCGCTGTTGCGCACGGCAAAACGCTCGCCGGCCCGCCCCCGGATATACACCTCGCCGCGGGTAGCCCCGTACAAGGCGACGTTGCCAACGATGATATTCTTGTGCGGCTCGTAGGTCGCCTCTGGTGGTGGCGCAATAATCAGCTTTGCGCCTGAGAGTCCCTTCCCAAAGTAGTCGTTGGCGTCACCCGCAATCTTAAACGTGAGTCCGGGTGCACCAAATGCCGCAAAGCTCTGTCCGGCCGACCCTTTGAACTTGATGACGACAGTATTTTCTTCAAGCCCTTCCTCGCCAAACCGCTTGGTGATCTCGTGGCTAAGCATCGTTCCAACCGTTCGGTGCGTGTTACGCAAGCCGACCGTTGCACTTACCGGCTTGCGTTTTTCCAAAGCAGGCCGCGCCAGCCGAATCAGCGTGTGGTCCAAGGCTGCCTTTAGCCCATGGTCCTGGGTGTCGGTCTCGAATGCACGCAGAATTTCGGGCGTGGCAGGCTTGGCTATTATGGACGACAGATCAAGGGTTTTGGCTTTCCAGTGCGTGATGTCGTCGCGCATTCTTAGGACATCCACGCGACCTCGCATTTCGTCCAGACTCTCAAAGCCAAGGCGCGCCATTATGGCTCTTAAATCCTCCGCTACGAAGCGGAAGAAGTTAATCACATGCTCCGGCGTCCCTCGAAAAAACCGTCTTAACTCAGGATTCTGGGTCGCAATGCCTACGGGGCATGTGTTGAGATGGCATTTTCGCATCATGATGCATCCCATCGCCACTAGTGGTGCCGTGGCAAACCCGAACTCGTCGGCGCCCAGTAACGCAGCCATCGCCACATCGCGCCCGGTCTTCAACTGTCCGTCACATTCTACCACTATCCGGCTGCGCAAGCCGTGGTGCACCAATGTCTGGTGTGTTTCTGACAGGCCCAGCTCCCACGGCAATCCTGCATGCATGATGGAAGTCTGCGGTGATGCGCCGGTGCCTCCGTCCGTACCACTGATGAGCACTACGTCGGCTTTTCCCTTGGCTACGCCTGCTGCCACGGTACCTACGCCGACCTCTGAAACGAGCTTCACGCTTATGCGCGCTGTGGGGTTTGCGTTCTTCAAGTCATGGATCAGCTGCGCTAGATCCTCAATGGAGTAGATATCGTGGTGCGGAGGCGGCGAAATAAGTCCGACATTCGGAGTGCTGTGGCGCAGCTTGGCGATCCATGGATAGACCTTTTCGCCTGGAAGCTGGCCCCCTTCACCTGGTTTAGCCCCTTGCGCAATCTTGATTTGAATTTCGTCGGCACTGGTCAGGTACGCTATGGTCACCCCAAAGCGGCCAGAGGCCACCTGCTTAATGCTGCTGCGCCTTGCGTCTTCGCGCCCGTAGCGTTCAGGGCTTTCGCCTCCCTCGCCGGTGTTGCTTTTCCCTCCAATGGCATTCATGGCCACGGCCAGGGCCTCGTGTACTTCCGTGCTGATGGAGCCAATGGACATCGCCCCCGTCTTGAACCGCTTCACCACACTCGTCCACGGCTCGACTTCCACCAGTGGAATGGGTGCGCGCCCCTCATGGTTAAACTCCAAGAGTCCGCGCAGCGTGCTCCCGTTGCGTGTCAGCACATTGACCTCCTCGGCATAGGCTTCGTACGAAGACTGGCGCTGTGTACGAACAGCGTCCTGCATGCGTGCAATGGATGTGGGCGTAAGGAGGTGCCGCTCACCACCCCGGCGCCACTGGTAGATGCCGCCAGGGTCCAACAACAACATGCCGGAGATCCTCTTCCGCGGATAGGTGCGGTCGTGGCGCATCGCGACCTCTTTCGCGATGATATCGAGGCCAATGCCTTCGATGCGCGATGCTGTACCACAGAAGTAGGCATCTATAACACGTCGGGAGATGCCGACCGCCTCGAAGATCTGGGCGCCCTGATAGCTCTGCAGCGTCGAAATTCCCATTTTGGACATGACCTTTAACAGGCCCTTCCCAACTGCCCTCACGTAGTTACCGGCGGCGCACCCGTCTTTATTGCCGTCAAGCTGCCCCGTTTGCTCCATATGCTCCACGGTCTCAAGCGCGAGATAGGGGTTGACAGCCTCTGCGCCATAGCCGATCAGCAGCGCAAAGTGGTGCACTTCTCGAGGCTCCGCACTTTCCACGATGAGGCCGCAGCCCATGCGCAGCCCTTTTCGAATCAGGTAATGGTGCACCGCGGCTGTGGCCAGAAGCGCTGGGATCGGCAGCGCGCCCTTACCTGCTCTTCGGTCGGACAGTACCAAGAGCTGGCTTCCAGCACGTATCGCGGTTGCGGCTTCCCTTTGCAGCCCTGCTAGCGCAGAGGCAAGTTTTCCCTCCTGGAAGCAGATCGAAAGCGTGGTAATGGGTGAGCTGTGGGCACGCACTCGCGCGAGCTCTGCGCTGGAGAGTACCGGCTGATCCAACTGAAGCTTACGACAATGGCTGGGCGTTTCAGCACACAGATTCTGGCTGGCGCCCAGGTTTAGTCGCAGTGAGGTCACCAGCTCTTCGCGGATAGCATCCAACGGGGGGTTGGTAACCTGAGCGAAGAGCTGCTTAAAGTAGTCATACAGCAGTCGCGGCCGGTCCGAGAGCACGGCAAGCGCCGTATCGTTGCCCATAGACCCCAGTGCTTCCTTACCCTTTTCGGCCATGGGCGCCATGAGGATGCGCAAATCCTCCAAGGTGTAGCCATGCAGCTGACGCATCAGGTGACGCGTTGTCTCTGAGAGCAGCGGCGGCGGCGTTGCGCGCGGCAAGGCTGCCAGGCGGATTGCATTTTCGTTAAGCCAGATCCGGTAGGGTTGATGGGCACTGACCCTGTCCTTGATCTCGTCATCAGTAATGATGCGCCCTTCTTCAAGGTCTATGAGAAACATGAAGCCGGGCTGCAAACGGTCCTTTAGCGCCACATTCTCCTCGGGGATTCCTCCAACGCCGGCTTCAGACGCCAGCAAGGCATACCCGTCCTTGGTTATCGTATATCGTCCGGGTCGCAGACCATTTCGGTCCAGAACCGCCCCAGCAAATCGCCCATCAGTAAATGGCAACACCGCGGGGCCATCCCACGGATCCATGAGGTTGCCGTGGTACTGGTAAAACGCACGCCGCTGGTCATTCATCGCGTTGTTGTGCTCCCACGCCTCGGGCACAAGCATCATCATTGCGTGCGGCAGTGAGCGACCCGTGTGCCATAGAAGCTCCAATGCGTTGTCCAATGCCATGGAGTCGCTACCCCCTTCGTGGATTATTGGCAACACCTTGCGAAAGTCATCACCGAAGGCATCGCTCTCTAGCAAGGCCTCACAGGCCCGAAGCTGATTGATGTTGCCGCGAAGGGTGTTGATTTCGCCGTTGTGGCAAAGGAATCGGAATGGCTGGGCCAGCGACCACTCAGGGAATGTGTTCGTGCTAAAGCGGGAATGAACCAGTGCAAGTGCGCTCTCCATCCTGATGTCAGCCAGGTCAGGGAAATATGGCTTGAGCTGACCGGGCGTCAGCATTCCCTTATAGACCAATGTTCGGGAGCTTAGGTTAGCGACATAGCATCCACTCAGACCACGCTTGTCCGCTTCGCATTCGAACACCTTTCGGATGACGAATAGCTTCCGCTCCAGAGCCGCGGCATCTTGCCCAGCCGCACGCTTAAGGAAGCACTGCCAGATTGCTGGTTCTGTAGCGCGTGCAGCCGCTCCAATCAGGTCTCCGCGAGTTGGCACGCGGCGCCACGTGACGACTGGCTGCCCCTCCGCGTGGGCGACGGCTTCGAGCAGAAGCTTTCCGCTATCCTCGCATTTTGGCGGTAAGAATACCGTGCCGACGGCATAGTCACCAGGAGCTGGCAGTCCCTGCACCTCAGCCGCAAAGAATGCATGCGGAATCTGGATCAGAATGCCGGCACCATCGCCCGTCTCCTCGTCACATCCACAGGCACCCCTATGATCCAGCTCAACAAGGGTGAACAGGCCCTTCTCTACAACGTGATGGGATGGTGTTCCGTCAACGCGGCAAAACAGCCCCACGCCACAGGCATCATGGTCCGTCGTTGGATCGTATAGGGTTCGGGCGTTTTGCATGTCACCGGTGCTCTGGCCAATTCCGCGCGGCCCCGGTGTTGCATTCAGGCGAGGCCAGAAGTAGCTTTGTCCGTGTTATTGCCGGTATCCATGGCGCAAATTGTATCGAACGCACCTTGGGCACATTTATATTTACGAACGACAAGTGCAGCGGTCAAGCCATTCGTGCAGGCCGAACTTTCCGTACGAAAATTCTTGGTAGCGCTTACGATTTAATTTATTAGGTAATATCTACTGTACAAGCAATACTATTAGGAAACGGACTCAAAATGTATTAATAATGCAGTCAAATTATTTATGAGGGTTAAAACTATTCACTTTTAGTTCACAGATCGGTTGACTAACTGTAGCCGCAAATGGTATTTTTTGAGTGTTGTCAGTCGAGCAAACCAGTTAACTGAACGCTAGTGCCATGATGACCAGTCGCTTCAACTACTGCGCCCTCCTCGTGCTTATTTTGATGCCTGTTGCCGCCAGCGCACAGTCTGTCAGCCTTGGCGCCGATTTCGTGAATCGCTACGTGTGGCGCGGCTTCGATTTCGGGGAGTCCTTTAGTGTGCAGCCCTCGTTATCCGTGTCCGGTGGTAACTTCGAAATCGGCTCTTGGGCGTCCTACTCTATTTCGGCCGACGGTGCAGGGGCCAACGAGCATGATCTTTGGGTGGGATACAACGTCGAGACCGAGAGCGCCGGGGCCTTCAGCTTTGGCCTAACAGACTACTACTTCCCGGCCCCGGACGGAGACGACTTTTTCAACTTCGACGGAGATGGTGAAGGGTCGCACTGGCTGGAACCGTACCTCAGTTACTCTGCACCGGGCTCATTTCCAATAACGCTGTATGCGGCGATGATGGTACACAACGACCCGGACAACTCGCTTTACGTGGAGGGGAATGTGCCCTTTGAAGTAGCCGGAACATCTATGGGCGTTACGTTGGGGATGGTATCTGGAGAGAGCGCCTTTTACAGCGTGGAATCCGCCTCTGTGGTGAACATGAGTATCTCCGCCGAAAAAGCAATCAAGATTTCCGATTCGTTCAGCCTGCCAATTTCCGCAACCTACATACTGAACCCAACGCACGAGCGCTCCTTCCTGGTTTTCGGCATGAGCCTCAGCCTGTAGGGCACGGCCCGAAACACAAGACATAGCCACAGCAGGATCGGCGTGCACTGCGGATTCGCATGCGCACCCCACGGGCCGGCTCTAGTAGCACCTTTGGATCATACGAGGCAGGGTTGCCGCATGTCGCGTTTCCAGAAAGCGCACTCGGTCTCTGCGCATAGTGTCGTAAGCCGTGTGCCGCTGACCAAATCCGGAGTCGTCGCATCAGTGGAGCCGCATTGCGACTCCTATTGTGCAAGACTTGAGCCATTGAGGTCCACTAGTAAATATTGCACTAGGCACGCGGTTGCGTGCGCACGGCGCGCACAAAGTGTGCGCCCACTGCTAGATCCTTAGAGGCCGAATTTACCGGAAGTTATTCAGCTGTTGAACATCTCTGGCTGCCGTTTCTGGCGATATGCCGTATTATGTGCGAGCACGCGCCGGGGCCGGGCTCTCGGGCGCATGTATCGACAATGACTCAGGCCAGCCTCGTTGCCGGGCCTGCCCCTTGCGAGTTGGTGGTCTGCTTGGCTCTCTGGCGGCCTTGCTGAATCGTGAAGCCAGCACGTGTGGAGGCCCGGTTGCCACGCTGGTCGCACGCGGCTTGGTCAACTAATTGTTAAGTCGTGACGGACGGACGTTATTCGCACCGGCTAAAGGGTATGGTATTGGGCTTGAGGGCCGCGCATAGATGGCAATAACCCAGGAACAGTTCATACCGCTGGAAAGTCACCTTTCGAAGAAGGCCATCTTCGACCGATACCGGCAAAGCCTCGGGGCAGAGGAGCGCACGTACTGGCAGATCATCTACCTGAAGTGCCTAGGCAAAGTAGTCGCCGACATAGCTCAGGTCACGGGATACAGGCAGGATTGGGTAAAGCGGCTGATCTTGCGTTACAATGATGTCGGGCCCGACAGGTTTGTAGTAGACTTGCCACCCACGCTGGCCTCACCCGAGCTGCAGGCTGATTACGACCGGAAGACGACTGAGCTGAACACTGCAAGGGCCGCCCAGCAGTCGCTTCTCTCCTCGCCCATCCCTGCCCACGCAGACCTTGACATCGCCGCCTTCATGCGGACCGCCACTGAAGTGGGCGGGGACTACTACGACTTTAACGTTGGGGACAACGGCGTGCTGACTTTTGCCATAGGAGATGCCACCGGGCACGGTGCTAAGGCTGGTATGATGGTAACGGCTACAAAGGCGCTGTTTAAGGTCTTAGGTAACGTACCGGACCTACTCATACTGGTGCGCCAGCTCACTACAACGCTCAAGAGCCTGAACTTGCGTGGTCTCTACATGCACTTGACGCTCGGGCGTTACGACAAGGATATGCTGGATCTTGTTGTGGCAGGCATGCCACCCGCGCTCCTCTATCGTCAGAATACCGGCAAGGTAAAACAGGTCGTGCTGAAGGGCATGCCCCTTGGAAGTTTTCCAGAGTTTCCTTACGAGCGCTGCTCGATCACAATCGCGCCGGGCGACGCTGTACTTCTTGTAAGTGACGGCATCACGGAACTCGTTAATCCAGCCGGGCATATGCTTACGGAGGACCGACTGCAAATCTTATTTGAGGAGTGTGGTCACGGCACCGCGCAAGGGATCGTCAACACTATCCGCAGAGCCGGACGCGCATGGCGTGCGGAGCAGCCCCTCCAGGATGACGTCACAATGCTCGTGCTGAAGCGCAAGGAACGCTAGTTGCCGCCTACAGGTATGCCTGCAGCAATCTTGACGCTATCGGCCGGATCGAAGGCCAACAGAGTGTCGTAGCCAGCTCCTACAAAGCCGAACCCGTTTTCAACATTCGAAAACACTCCCGGCTCAATCAGCACGTCGGGATCATACACGCCCCCTGGGGGTGTCCATGCACTACTGGAAACCAGCACCGTGAGCTTGACCTCTGTAAGCCGCAGGTCGGCTATAGGTATACGGGCCCGGTTTAGATCTCCAAAGATCTTGCGTGCGTCCTGACTGAGGCGAATGTCCACCTCGATGCCATCCTGCCGCACTTCCTGGTCGAGTGGATAGTCGAATTCGTAAGTGCCGAAATTCGTCTTGTACGACACCCTAATGTCATGCAGGCGAGGGGCTCTGCGCCACAGGACTGGTAACACTGCATAGCCCAAACCCAACGTTGGGTCCAACAGGATTGGTTCTGCCGCGGGCGGCATCGTTACCTGAACCGATGTGTACACGTTGTCCGGGCGCCTGAGCTCCAGGCGGTAAGTTTTGTCGTAACCGCCTCGAAACGCTGCCCAGAAGACATGCCCAAAGCGGCCATTGGAGAACTGCACTATAGACTCCTGCCATTCGTGCTGGATCCCGCTGCCTATTTCAGTTGAGGTAACCGCAGCACCCAGCGGCTCCGGACTGATTAGGTCAAGCGTCCCTTCTATTGCAAAGACACGAACGGCCTGGGTATCCGCATGCGCATCAAATAGACCGTAGAGCGTGTAAGCACGCCCAGATTCTATTACCGGGTCCACCGAGTCCGTACACCCGATTAGAACCAAGGAAGCTACTATGGATATTTGTAGCCGCACAGTCAGACCGATACCTTCAAGCCAAGAGAGGGAATTACCGGCAGCTGGTTCACCCGTTGCAGCGTAAAGATGTCAAGGTAAAAGATGTTTGCGCGATCATACGCGTTAATCACGCTGAGCTGCGCGATCACCTCGGCAAGCCCAACGGTAAAACTCCTTTCCAACGATACATCCAAGCGGTGATAGGGAGGCAGCACCCCGTTAAATGGGCGCTCATAAATTACGCGCCGCTCGCCAGCCTCCTCAAACACGTCAACTCGTCCATCCATCAGCAGAAATCCATCGTACCCCAGCGCACGACTAAAAGGCCGCCCCGAGCCAAACTGCCATAGTACGCTGGCTGTCATGTCAGCGATCTCTGCCGTCAGCAAGGCACTCACCTGGTGGCGCCGGTCATGCGCGGGCCGGAATGAATACGTCGCATTGCCAAACCATATCTCAAGTTCCGGCTGCGTCGCGGTATAGCGTACGGTGGACAGTCCATAGTTGACGTAGCCATAAACGTTACGCCTTCGCATCTCCAGTCGTAAGTCGAGTCCGAAGATGCGGCCGCGACCCTGCTGCAAGGTCGTCGTAAGCCGTGGGCGCGGAGTCCACTCCGCAAGGTAGAGGTCTCTGATTCTTTTTAAGTACCCTTCCGCTGCCATCTCAACACCCCATGCCAGATCACGCCGGTAGCCCGCGATAAGGTGCAGCGCTTGGGGA
This sequence comes from Rhodothermales bacterium, assembly GCA_965262785.1. Taxonomy (GTDB): domain Bacteria; phylum Bacteroidota; class Rhodothermia; order Rhodothermales; family Bin80. Next base: position 2,108,045 of record OZ253559.1, on the reverse strand, counting down.
ACTCCCTGCCCAGTAGGCGTTGCACTCCAAGCCGTAAACACGCTGGCGGCGTCTCGACGATCCGAAATCCCTACAATCTCCTGGTGGTAGAGACCCGCCGCACCCGAAAAAGTGTGCGGACCCCTGCCCCACTGGCCACGTAAACGAGGCTCAACGTAGACCGCACCCTTGCTGGGGAAGTTGTGGATGCGAATGCTGGGCGACAGCGTCGTACGCTCATTTATTTGGAAATGCGGTGCCAAGTAGAATCCTGCCTCGGTGACGTATTCCCTGGAGTATTCGTAGTCCTGGAAGAGCCCTGCCAAATCACTGGTAAACGTTAATGTACGTGCAAACATGCCCCATCGGATATTCGTGTACGGCGTGTAGTGCGTGATATTCGTTTCCAGATTCAATCGTCCTGTCTGGGACTCTCGGACGGTCTCGTTGCGACCCCCAATCTCATTGGTGTGGCGCGAAACCGAAATCATGAATTCGGCCAGAATAGGCAGATAGCCGGGTAGAAAGAGATAACGTGCGCCGAAAGCATTATTGGTCCATCGCACCTCATCCGGCTGCCCTCGCCCCGTATCCTCACCTATTCGCCCACGATCCTGCGTACTAAGACCAGACAGAGCAATGCGGCCATGCCGGTGCGTCTTGCCCTGCAGCTTCGCAAATATGTCATTGAAAGCCAGTGGAATGTCCCGGGAAATCAGGTGCGTAGCACCCTGCTCCAGCACGGACTGGCGCACAGATGCCAAGAACGAAAAGTTCTGATTCTGTCCGACGGGCCCCTCTATGTGCGCACCAACAACAAACGGTGAACCCTGGGAAGAGGCAGCAAAACGCCGGTTGTTACCATTGCGGCTCCAAGCATCTATCACCGACGAGATACGCCCACCAAAGCGCGCATCAAAGCCGCCAGCATAGAGGTCCACGCTGCGTAGCACCTCTGGGGAAAACGCAGAGTAGTAGCTCAGGATGTGAAAGGGCTGATAGATCACCATGCCGTCCAGAAGTGCAAGGTTCTGCGTTGGCTCGCCACCTCGCACGTAGAATTGGCCACCTTGGTCACCAATGATCACGACCCCGGGCACCGCGGTAAGGTAGGCCGCCAAATCACCGGACACATCAGGTCCTGGAATGTGATCAATGTCGGCGGGCTCGATGCGGTCCATTCCGGCAACGAGATCAGACACGTTGCCTTCCTCTTCTCCCTCGACAATGAGCGTCTCGAGCCTTTGCTCATGCGGGGCAAGGGAGATGTCAAGGTCTCGTATCTCTCCAGCTGCCAATAGCAGCGTGTCGGTGTAGGACGTGTAGCCGACGAACGAGGCCTGCACCTGATAGCGCCCCGGTGCGAGGCCGCTCACTACGTAAAGACCGTCGCTGTTGGTCGCGCTGCCAAACACGCTCTCGTCAGCATCGATGAGTGCGACGTTGACCTCGTAGAGGAATTCGCCTGAAGTCGATACAGTGACAAAGCCTCGCACCAACGCCGGCTGGGCCCGAGCTGAGTTCGGAAGTATGCAAAGCAGTATTGCTAAGCCGCAGACCCTAACCATTTGTTCCACCAGGTTAATTCCGTGCACAGTTACCATAATCCTGCGCCGCAGCAATGCGTTATAGAGGCCTGCCCAAAAATACTCGTCATGCCGGAAGCAAACACAATTGATGGCAGGGCCATCGCCAAAGAGATCCGGGAGGAGGTCCGGGTGAAGGTCAACGCCTTGACTTCTCAGGGTCACCATCCACCTAACCTCGCAGTAGTGCTGGTGGGCGATAACCCCGCATCGTCCTCATATGTTCGCGGAAAAATGCGGGCAAGCGCCCAAGCAGGCATTGAGGGAGAAACCCTGCGCTTCGAGGCTGGCCTTTCGGAAAAGGCGCTTTTGGGAGTCATCCAACGCCTTAACGAGGACCGCGACGTTGATGGCATTCTGGTGCAACTGCCTTTGCCCGCCCACATAAGCGCTGACCGCGTGATCGCCCGGCTGCACCCCGACAAGGACGTTGACGGGCTCCACGTAGTCAACGCCGGTAGACTGGCTACGGGCCAGCTTGGCTTTGTGCCGTGCACTCCCGCTGGCATCATAGAGCTGCTCCGCCGCTCAGGCATCTCGACCAGCGGCAAACGTGCCGTAGTGATTGGCCGGTCCAACCTGGTAGGAAAACCCCTGGCAGCACTTTTTTTGCAAAAGGGAACAGACGCTACGGTTACCGTATGCCACAGCCGTACCAAGAATCTGCAGGCAGTCTGCCGCGAAGCGGATATCCTTGTTGCCGCCATTGGGCGCGCAGGCATTGTGGCCGCAGATATGATTCGCCCGGGCGCAGTGGTTATCGATGTGGGCATCAACCGCGTTGACGATCCCTCCCGCGCACGTGGCTATCGCCTGGTAGGAGATGTAGATTACGAGGCCGCCCGTGCAGTGGCAGGTTGGATCACACCGGTACCGGGTGGCGTTGGTCCCATGACAATTGCCATGCTTCTGAATAACACGTATCTGGCCGCCCAGCGCCGGAATGCAGGTCACCACACATAGGAAGAATGCTTGGACTTCAAGTAGCACCCGATAGCATAGGTGCCGACACCACGCTTGCCGATGCGCAAGAGGCCGCGGATACCCTCGCAGAGGGCCTGGATTTTCATGAGCGCATCAGCGAGGCTAGCGAGTTGGCCTCTGAGGGACAAGTGCTGGAAAGTCTGGAGGCCTTAGTGAACAACCTGCCCAACCTGTTGGCCCAGAGGATTCCCTACCTAGTTGGGGCGGTCTTTGTCTTTGTCATTTCCTATACGCTGTACCGGCTCCTGCACAGCCTTTTGCGACGCGTACTACGACGGGCCAAGTACGTGCGACGCGGCTTGGAGACGCTGGTGCTGCAGGCGTATCGGCTGCTCGGCTTGGGCTCTATTGGCATCATCGTGCTGGGGCAACTGGGGTTTGACATAAAAACCATCCTCACTGGGGTTGGCGTTGCCGGCATTGCGCTCAGCCTTGCGGCGCGCGACACCCTGGAGAACATCTTGTCGGGCGTGAGCATCCTTGCAGATGCATCGTTTGGCATTGGGGACTACGTCATCATCCAGGGTACGTACGGTACCGTTAAGGAGATCACTCTCCGCTCTACTCGCATTCGCACTCCGAAAAACGAGATCCTCGTCGTCCCCAATAAGCTTATGGCCAACGAACTCGTCCTTAACCACTCCGCGGGCGTGCCACTGCGGGTAGAATTGGAGTTTTCGATTGGCTACGGCGAGAATCCCGATGAAGCACGTGAAACGGTTCTGGCGCTTACCGATGACGATGAGCGCCTTCGCGAGGATCAACCACCGCGCGTAGTGGTCACCAGCCTTGGTGACTCCGGTGTGCGTATGTCGCTTTGGATGTACCCCAAGGAACCCTTTCGTGAAAGAGAATTGGTGTACGACTACAGCGAGCGCATTCTGGAGGCCCTGCGCGAGGCCAATATTGAGATCCCGTTCCCACACATCCATCTAAAAATGGATCAAGCGAGCACCTGATAGCTTCCATAGGCTGCTATCGTCAGGATGGCCAAGAGACTTACCCAAAGCAGCGCATCATACGTCTTGGAAGGCGTCAGGCTGCGCGGCAGCTGCCGATAGCGAAAGTGAATTGTAGCGGTAGCGACGATGAAGAGGATGCCTGTGCCGGCCACGCCTCCGATAATAACCATTAGCGCGGGCAGCTTTACCAGCAGGAAAAGCGTTGCCCACAGTAGCGGCATGACCCATGCAACGATGGCAATGGCCACGTGCCGCTGGCGCGGGTTGCGATAGTCGAGCCAGCCGATTTGACCGAAGGCATCAGAAAACAGCCGCGTCCACAGTGCCAGTGCGCCAAAGAGCGTTGAGAAGAGCACTACGAACCCGCCGATCAGAAACATATTGCCTGCCCACGACCCTAGGCTTTGCGTGTAGAGCTGCGAGAGGGTTTCTATCAGCGCCATGCCCTCTGGCAAAAGACTTTGGGAGTGAAGAATCGCAGCACCTAGCACATAGAACGCCACGGTCATGACCGTGTACAGCACCATGGACAGGAGCGCGTCCAGCGTCATGACGCGGATCCACCCGCGAGCGCGGTCGGCCCATTCTTCGGACCCAGTGCGGGGGCCCGTGTATCGTGCGTAGCCCTTTTCCAGAAGCCAATAGTTGTAGGCCATAATTTCGTCGCCGCCAACGCCGGTAATGCCAAAGGCGCCGATGGCTACGAGCACGGCTTCCGGTGGCAGTCGAAACTCCAGCCCGCTCAGCAGCTCAATCCCGCTGATGCGAAAGGGGGTAAATTGCACAGCGACAACCGAAGCCAGTGTCAATACCGTAAAAAGCACAATGAGCACTATCGAAATGCGCTCGATGGGGGCGTACGCGCCTCGAAATATTATTAGCGACACCACCACCGCCAGGAAATAACACCATACCTCCAGCGGCACCTGTGGAAAAACGATCTGCAGAACCAGAGCGGTTCCACCGACGATGCCACCAACCTGTAGCAGCTTGACAAGCATTAGCACGAGCCAAGTCCAGATGGACCAGTTCACCTTGCCAAAACGCGGTCCAGGAAGTGCATTGAGCGCCTGCATGGTTGTCTGGCCTGAGTAGATGGCTTGTTTGGCAAATTCGAGTTGAACGACCACCTTTACCAGACAGCTAACCAAAATCACCCAGAGCGTCACCCAGCCCGCTTCTGCACCCAGCCTAGTGGTAGCAATAAGCTCGCCCGATCCTACGATTGACGCAGAGAGGATGAAGCCCGGCCCGAGGAATTGAATCCGCTTGCCAAAGGTGGCCGGCGGCGCGAGGATAGTTTCGCTGCTTACGTCGTAGGGATCACGCATGGAATGCCGATTTGGCAATGAACATACGAAGTCACCATTACCAGAATGCTGTGCGGCTTCCTTGCATGCCTACGGTGTGACTTATGCGTAAGCACACAGTTGAGCCCAACGCCTGCTGAGGACCGCTCTTTACTGCCATCGGCGGCGCCGAATCACTTAACGCCGGGCAATCAGCACTATGCAACAGCGAAAACCGGAGTAAACAGGAATCCACTGACATTGGCCGATCTCTAGTGAACCGTATGCAGGTTACGCGGGCCAAAAAGGAACAGAGCATCGACCGCTGCCAAACCTAAGCACGCCCGGCCTTACCACAAACGGGCATCAATGCTACTGGCGTCGCCAAGCCAGCGCCCGAAAGAACTTACCCGCCCGCCAGTGTCAGCCATGAATGCGTCATTATTGGTACCTTCGCCATGAGCCACTTGCAAAACAACATCAAGCGCATGAAAACTGCCCTCGCCAGCCTAGTGATGGCCCTTACCTGTACCGCCTGCAGCTTGACAGAGGAAGCAGCGCCGCCGAACATAGTGGTAATTATGGCCGATGACATGGGCTATGGCGATGTTGGAGCTTACAACCCGGACTCCAAGGTGCCCACCCCCCATATGAACCGCCTCGCTGCTGAAGGGATACGGTTCACCGACGCACACTCTCCCTCGGCTGTGTGCACGCCCACCCGCTATGCGCTGCTCACGGGACGCTACGCGTGGCGGCTGCCAGCGCTCAAGAGAGGCGTCACTAATGGATATAGCCCACTGACTATAGATACTACGCGCGCAACGGTTGCCTCGGTGCTGCAAGAACATGGATATGCTACCGCGGTAGTCGGCAAGTGGCATCTGGGGCTGGGATCGACCAAGCCGACCGACTACGAGCTGCCACTAAGCCCTGGCCCGCGCGCTGTAGGATTCGACTACTTTTTCGGCATTCCCGCATCACTCGACATGCCGCCCTACGTTTGGGTACACAACGAATCGCTTGAGGAAGCCCCGACCGGTCACAGCGATAGCCCAGACGGGTGCTGCAGGGGGCCGAATTGGCGCTCTGGGGCGATCGCGCCAAGCTTCAAGCACACGCAGGTACTGCCGATCATCACGGAAAAGGCGGCCGAATACATCCGCGACCGCGGCCAGGACCGTAACACGTTTTTCCTGTATGTCCCGTTGTCGGCGCCCCATACCCCGTGGCTCCCTATTGAAGAGTTCACAGGCTCCAGTGGCGCGGGCATGTACGGCGATTTTGCTGCCCAAGTTGACGCGACGGTAGGTGTAGTGATGGCTGCATTGGAAGAGTCCGGCCTTGTCGACAACACGATCCTGGTCGTTACCAGTGATAACGGTGCCCACTGGAGACCGCAGGAGATTGTGGATTTTGGCCACCGAGCCAACCACGACTGGCGCGGAATGAAAGCCGATATCCATGAGGGAGGCCACCGGGTGCCATTCATCGTACGCTGGCCCGGCCGAATCGCTGCAGGAACTACGACGGATCAACTCGCAGTGCACACCGACCTCTTCGCCACGCTGGTAGACGCAGCGGCTGCGCCCTTGCCCCAAGATGCCGCCGAAGACAGTTTCAGCCACTTCCAAGTGCTCTTGGGTAGTGCAGCGGTGTCGCAGCGAACCAATGCGGTGCACCAGTCGCTCAGAGGGATGATCGCCTTTAGGCAGGGTTCATGGAAGTACATTGAGGGCAAGGGTTCGGGCGGATTCACTAGGGTGGACACCAGCGCCTCGGATCCTCCCGCGCAGCTATACGACCTGTCATCCGACCCTGGTGAAACGACCAACCTTTTTACAACCCACCCGGAAACGGCCGCCACCATGCAAGCCGCCTTGGATGCGCTACGCGAAGCGGGACGCAGCCGCCACTAAGACCGGGACAATTGGCCTTAGCGCATGAGGGCTCCGTGGCAAAGAATTCGGTACTTAGGGTATGACATAGGACCTTTTCGCCTGGAATGTTAAGTGTACATCGGCTACGCAGGATGATGCCCTCGAGAACAACCTGCGCAGCGCTCGTGGCGGCAGAAAGCCCGAAGAGCTACAGTTCTTTTCTGCTGTCGAAACATACGCCGCCCGAAGCAGCAAGCCGATAGGCCTCGAATCCAGGTCATGCCGGCCGTTCCAAGCAGTGAATAGCTCGGCATTTCAACTCGATTGGAAGAAATACAGCGCGAAGGACTCACGAGGGGCGTTTCCCTGCTTGCAGCCCGGTAAACCATCCTGTACTTGCGAGCTGTCTCTTCTCCCGCCAGAGATCCCCTCCTATAGAGTGTGGCCGGCCCGCTAGTTTAGGGAACTATACAATTTGTTGTGCACCTGTTCCCGCCTAAGCCGCGGGCCTGCGGGATTTCGGCGGGCTGAACAACTGCCGCTTGGCTATCGCCCTCGTCCGCTCGTGTATGTCCATGTCGCACCATGCGTTCGGTTTGGTCTCCGTCAGCCGTTCCGTTTTCATTAGCCCAAGGGTAACGTGCGCCTATTCACGGCGCACGGTAACGATGGGTTAGCACTTTGTTCACGGCAACTTTATACTAAAGGTTGAAGCACAATTCCGTACCGCTGTACATTGGAAACGATCGTTCACCTGTGGGAGGTGAAAATTGTCATTCAGATCGCTGTCAAAGACGATTTAGCGACTCGTGGCTCTTCCGTTGCCTGGGACTTCGACTCTTGCAGACCGGGACAAATTACCGGGCGATGCCATGGTCATTAAAGGGAGTAGCCTTCCACGCATGGTGCCGCTGCTCCTCATTACCGTGCTAGTCAGTGTTACAGCGTGCAAGAGTCCTGACGCCGATGAAGCAATCACTGCAGGACAGCGAATTGTTCATCCGATATCAACGGCTATTCCCGGCTTCGACCAGGCCCATGATTTCATCGTCGCCAACCCTGCTACAGACGGTTACAGCGACCTGCAGGCCGACGTCCGGGCCCTGTTATCGGCGACAGAGACCATGACGTTGGGGATACTTGAAGGTGAAACACATGAGATGTTTGGATCGATTGCCGGCATCGATGTGGATGCCGACGGCAACATGTATGTACTGGATTCACAGTTTAGTGAAGTACGAGTGTACAGCGCGGAAGGCACCTTTCAATATGCGATCGGAAGAGTTGGCCAAGGTCCCGATGAATTTACCGCCCCTAGGTTTCTCGATGTAGATCGTTCTGGTCGAGTAATTGTTGCGGACCGGTACTACGGCATCAAGATATTTGAGCGAACTGGTGACGCGCACGGGTTAGCAGCGACGGTGCCACTATCAATCACACCAAACGGCATGTGTGTCGAGAATGACATTCTCCATGTCCAGGGTTCTAGGGCAGAAGACCTTAGTACCATTTTCAGTTTCTCATTGTCTGGTGACAGATTGGGCTCATTCGGCGCCAGCTACGAGTCCAGTTCCGTAGAAGTACGCACGTTCTTGACGCCCGGGCGCATCGTGTGCATGCGTCAACCTGCAAGCGTGATGTACTTTCCCCAATTTCTTCCGGCTATCTACGGTTACTCATACGAAGGAGACATGCAGTGGGTAGCAAAAATTGCCAAGCACCAATCGCTTGACATAGTAGAAGAGCAATCAGGAACCCCTGGACAGTCACGGGTGGGTATGAATGTTTTTGACAATTCGTATGACGTGATATATGGTGCAGTGGAATTCCCTGAGAGGCATGTGATTGTACAAATAGCCTCCATTACCCCCGAGAGTATTAGGTATGAGAAGGGGGAGAGATATGCCGAACTACGAACATATCTAATGTCGGCGCGGACCGGCGAGGCGATTTTCGTAACTGACACGATGCCGCGGGTATATGCCGTGACAGCCGACCGCATGTACACCGTACGTACCCATCCTTTTCCTCAGATCACGGTTTATGACCTAACCAGCCCTGCCGCTTGAACCCCAACGCGGCTACACTAATCATGTATTGAACTGTCTCACTTCCTATTGGCGCAGAGGGGGTGTGTGCCTATATGGAGTTCCTGGCCGCAAACGCTTTGCATGTAGCCGCTCGCATGCCTGGCTACAGAAGAAGAGTCTGGTGGCGCGCCGTCTGCAGCGAGAGGTTTTCGTTGAGCGTCGCCAGAAAATTCGGGCCGTATTTGCTCAAGTAGTAGACCGCTGGCAGTACTCGCTCCTGAAGTTTGCCACTTGGAAACACCGCCTGCCGGCTACGCGCCAACTGCAACTGCAACGTGTCGTGCTTCCGCTTTTCAGCTCGAATGACACGGCGCCTCAGTTTATCGAGCTCTTTGATCCAGGCCGCCCGCGTGGCATCTGCCGTGCGCCCAAGTGTGGCATCAACCGCGGTGACCGCTGGAGACAAGTCCGCCGCTACACGGGCCAACTCGGCTGCTGCGCGCGCAAGCGTGGCGTCCACGCGGGAACCGTGCACCAAAATCCGGTCCAGCAGCACCTCAACACTTGCTTGGAGATCCAACAGGCTCAGTCCATGCTTGCGCATGACACGTTGCTCCCTGGGCTCAAGGACGGTGATGCTCGCCCGCGGATATATTATCGGCATGGGAATACCTGCCCACTCATACAGGCTCTTGAACTGGGCGAAATATGACACTTCCCCTGGCCCCGCCACATACGCCACTGTAGGCAGCAACGAATCCTGAACCAAAGGCCTTAGGACTACGTTCGGACTGAATCTGTACGCTTGCGTCCGTATTTGGTCTACTGCTTCAGACGCCGACATGGCCTGACCGTTGCTCCGGTACGTAAAGTCGGCGCCATTGGGGCGCAGCGCATTGCGGCCAAATTCGTCCTGATAAAACAGGGTGGTGGAGCGCGGCTGGACCTGGACATGGTAGTCATTTCGGAGAACCTGACTGGTAGCCTCTAGCCTCGCATAGGCATCGCCATGTTCCAAGAGCGCTCTTTCAAAAAGCGGCGCTGCAAGCTTTTTGATCTCTGAGTCCTCAGGGTCCATCAGCACCAGCGGACTGCTGGACAAGAAAGCCGCAATAGAGCGCGCAAAGGCGTCCGTGAAGGTCGTCCCGACCTGGTATGCAGCGCAGTAGTCGTCCAGCACCTTGCTTCTGAACTCCGTGTCAGGCAAGCCCTGGCGCAGTTCCTCACGCACCCGATCGATATCCGACCGCAGCACCAGCGGCCCTACACTGCCCAGGTTACCCTGCCGCGCAGGCGCGTGGCCCTGGTACGTAAGGGACTCTGTAGTTTCGTTCCCTGGCAGATTCAGTATTGACACCTCTGCCAGATCATGGTCGCCGCCTTCCAGCCAAAACACCGGCACGACTGGTCGCTGCAAGATTCCCGACAGCCTCTCCGCCAGCTTTACTGCCGTAAGTGCCTTATAGAGAGTGTAGAGCGGTCCGCCAAACAGTCCTACCTGTTGCCCTGTAACAACGGCTAGCGCCCCAGGGCTTTGAAGCGCTTCAATCTGGGCGCCAACCGCGTTTCCCCACCCTTCGTTCTGTCGTGCCAACGCATCCGCCAGAGATGTGGAAATCGAAGACGGAACGCGCCCTGCAAGCGTGCGATAGCTTTCTTCTATGCGCCAGTCCCATGGAAAAAACGCCGCTAAGCGCTCCCAATTTGCGCAATAGGTCGCAAACAGTTTCGGAAATCCCCCGAGGCGTGCGTAAGACAGCCCTGGCATGGAGCTTGTCATTTTTCACAATTGCAATTTTGGACGCCTTGACCCTGGACCGCAGGCAACATCGGGGACTCATGTTCCCCGCGCGGACCTACTATGCGTCGAATCTGAGAACCACTATGGGGTGCAAGTCCCGCAAGCCGCCTCATGGCGCGCGCAATCTGAATGGAGTACACCACTCAGCTAGCATCAGCGTTACTATGGCGCGGACTCCCAGGCCGATCCATCCCTATTGTTGCTGACCCTTCAGCACGGCCAGCGCATCGCGCAATCGAGCGGCCTCCTCATAATCCTCCTGCTCTATGGCCGCATCCAATAACCGCTCCATGTCCTCCTTGGGCGAAAGCTTCTTGTCTATCGTTTTCGGACCTATGCCCACAGTTTCGTCATCCTCCATTGGAATCCCTGCGTCATTCAGCACAGACGGCGCAACAAAAATGGCGGCGTTAAAGCGCACCGCCAGCGCTACCGCATCGCTGGGCCGTGCGTCCAAGCTAGCCTCTTGACCATCATGAGAAAAACGGATTTTCGCAAAAAACGTCCCCTCGCGCAATTCATCAATGATGACATCAATCACCTCACTGCCGGTCTCTACCAAGAGGTCACGCAGGAGATCATGCGTCATGGGTCGCGGTGGCTGAACCTTTTCCAATTCCAGGGCGATGGCCTGCGCCTCAAAGACGCCAATGATGATCGGTAGCCTACGATTGCCGTCTACCTCACCAAGGACCAGCGCAAACGCACTGGACTCACTGGATCGACTTTGCGTTAGGGCGATGATGTCTACCTGTATCAAATTCATGACGTGCACACCGCTGAACGCTGCCTCTTATCGCAGCACCTTGGTCAACGCCCGAACAAAGATTTGGTTTTCCGCCTCCGTCCCTGCATTCACGCGCACGTAACCCGCCAAACCCTCGTAGCTGGTCAAACTGCGCACAAGCACTCCGTGACGTATAAGAGCTCTCATCAACGCATCTGAGCCCATGGGGCTACGGAAAAGTACAAAGTTTGTTTGCGATTCTAAAGCCTCGACGCGGGGAATCCCGCTCAGTGCTTTGAAGAGCCAGTCGGTGCCCCGCCGAAGGTATGCAACGCGCTCTTGAATTAGCCCTGGCCTGTCCAGGAGCGCCAATGCAGCCATCTCAGACAGCCTGTCCACCATAAACGGCACACGTGCCTTCACTATTTCACGGATCACTTCAGGGGACCCGATAAGATAGCCGAGACGTAACCCGGCCAAGCCAAATGCCTTTGAAAAAGTACGCAGCAATAGCAGGTTTGGGTGCTCAGCGAGCAACGACAAGGCGCTCTCTTCGCGACTAAACTCACCGTAAGCTTCGTCCACCACCACAAAGCCAGGAGCGCTCTCCAGTATCGCGCGCACCTCGACCAGCGGCATCGCAAGCCCCGTTGGGCTGTTGGGCGTGGTGAGCACCGCTAAGCCTGCATTGTGCTTACGTACTGCGCTTATGATGGCTTCGGCATCGAAGCTAAGGTCCTTGCGAGGCGGCACCACTGCAAGTTTCGACTCATAGAGCTCCGCCAGCCGGGTGTAATACGAAAACATCGGATGTGGCAGCACCACTGCCGTTCCGGGGCTTACCAACACATGGTGTACGGTAGACATAAGTTCATTGGAACCGTTGCCTACCAGAATGCCGTCGGGATCCCAGTCCACCTGCAACGCCAGTGCCCGCCTGAGCTCCACTGGCTGCACCGTAGGATACCGGTTAAAGGGCTCGCGCCAATAGCGCTCGATCAATTCGCGCTTGAGGTCGTCCGGTAGGTCGAACGGACTCTCATTCTGGTTGAGTTTGACCCTTGCTCGTGGCGGTCCGCCTACATGATACGCCTGCCCGGCACGCACGGCCGGGCGTATGCGTTCGATGGCCTCGGCCAATTCCATCATGCCATGCCTTTGTTGACCCTCACTTCAACCGCTCGTGCGTGTGCCTCCAACGTTTCGCTGCGCGCAAATGCCGCAATCGCCCCTGCTGTTTTCTCCAAGCGCGCCCGCGTGTATGCAATCACGCTCTGTTTGCGAATAAAGTCATCCACGCCCAACGCAGAGGCGTACCGCGCAGTGCCCCTTGTCGGGAGCACGTGATTGGGGCCCGCAAAGTAGTCCCCAACAGGCTCGGGTGACCATGGCCCCATAAAGATCGCTCCGGCATGTTTCACCCTCTCAAGGATAGCCCACGGGTCCTCTACCAGTAACTCCAGGTGCTCTGGCGCCAGTTCATTGACTACGGACACGGCCTCATCCAGATCATTGGCAACAATACAGGCCCCATGATTGCGCAGCGCCTTTTCCAGAATGTCCTGACGCGGATTCGTAGGCACCAGCCGCTGGACATGGTGTTGCACCGCATGCGCAATGTGGGAGTGGGGCGTGACCAAGATGGCACGGGCCCGAACATCGTGCTCTGCTTGGGCCAAAAGGTCATACGCAACCCATGCCGGATTTGCAGTGTGGTCGGCAAGAATCACAACTTCGCTCGGCCCCGCCAGAGAATCAATGTCGACCAAGCCGTAGACCTGTCGTTTGGCAGTTGCGACGAACGTGCTGCCCGGCCCTACGATTTTGTCTACTCTCGGCACCGTTTCCGTTCCATACGCTAGTGCAGCCACCGCTTGCGCGCCACCAATAGCATAGACATGGGTGAGACCAAGCGCATGCGCTGCCGCCATGATGCCGGCATGAGGTCGCCCACTCTCTGTTGGCGGTGATACCAGGTAAATTTCAGAAACGCCCGCCACCTGGGCAGGAATTGCATTCATCAGCACGCTTGACGGATAGGCGGCCGTGCCTCCCGGCACGTACAGCCCTGCTCGCTCAAGTGGAACGATGCGCTGCCCCAGGCGGACGCCATCGCCATCATCGATATACCAAGACTCCTGGCACTGGTGCACATGGAAACGACGGATGTTGTCTGCTGCAGTTTCTATCAGGCTACGCCATTCAGACGGTGCCTGCCCGTGGGCCGCTGAGAGGGCAGCCTCCGGAACGCGGATCTCGTCCAGTCGAACGCCATCAAAGCGCTCGGTGAGGACGCGGAGTGCTGTGTCTCCATCACGTCTCACCTGGTCTATGATGCCCCGTACACTATCCTCTACGTCTGCGTCAAGCGGTGCTGAGTGCCGCTTAATCCACGCAGCGTAATCAAGAATGGGGATCATCGATGGGCGCTGAACGCCCTAACCGTCCGCATCCTGCGACGACGGAAAGACCAATTCGGGCAGACCATGAAATTCAAAATCCGGCAGATGCTCCCGCCGAACGTGCTGAATGGTATCATTCAGCCCACGGATGAACTTGGCAAAATCCTCTTTGTACAGGAAAATCTTATGCTTCTCGTAACGGTTTTCGTCAACACGCTTGCTCTCCGTTACGATGATGAAAAAGTCCCGGCCCGATCGAGTCGGCTTTACATCAAAAAAGTACGTGCGTCGTCCCGCCGGGACACGCTTCGAATAGACCTCGTCGCGATACCGGTCGGCCCCGTCTTTGCGCCGCTTGGATCCGTGCGCGCCGCCGTATTTCTGTTCTTCTGAGGAGCCCGAGGAAGAGTCGTTCATCATACTGCCCGTAGCTTCTTTGCCCTTAGGCCCTGAAGATGCGAAACTCTGGTTGCAAACGCAACCGCGCTATGTAGGAAGCTGCAGTCATTTGCCTACGGGGCGACTCTCACAATCTCCGGCAGCAGTCGCTTCAGAACGGTTTGCATCTGCGCCCCGCATGCCAGCACCTCCGCGTGCGACAGCAACGTTGCCCCAAGCCCTGCCGCGGCATTGGTGACTAGCGCAAGACCCAGAACATGCATCCCTAATTTCTTCGCCTCCAACACTTCAGGAATAGTAGACATGCCGACGGCACGTGCGCCGCGCTGCATGAAGTACCGGATTTCCGCTTTGGTTTCGTAGCTGGGCCCTTGGGTCCACATAATAGTACCGCGCGTGGTTGATATGCCGCACTTATCCGCGGCGCGCTGGGCAAGACTTATCCACGTAGCGTCGTACGGCACGGCGCAACCCTGAGCTCCCAGGGACGGCCCTGGTCCAGCCCGCATATGATCTGTGAGAAAAAGTATTTCACCAGGCGGCAGGCCAAGGCCCCCGGCACCACACGTGATGACAACGCTTTGCGCGCCTAGCCCTTGTGCCAGCCGAAGCGGGAAGGTTGCTTGCCTCGGAGAACACCCTTCGTAAAGGTGCGCTCTGCCTTGGATAATCACGACCTTGCGCCCTGCAAGTGCCCCAATGACGATGCGGCCGCCATGACCCGCGGTCGTAGGACGTGGATACCCGGGGATATTTGTGCTATTGAATTCAACCGCATCCTGCACCAAGCTGGCCAGCTCTGCGAGCCCGGACCCCAAGACTACCGCAACCCGCGGGCATCGGGGCACCGCAAGGGGGCTGTCAGTAACGGCGAGTGGCATGTTCGCAAAGTCCTATTCAGCCAAGTCCACCCACTCGCATATAGGGACTACGATGGGTGGCACCGGGTCCCGCCGCTTGACTCAGGCATCGTCAGATCAGTGGCAGAAGTGTCTCGGCGGAACGGCGCACATGCATGTCGTAGAATCCCGCGCTGAACACGCTGCTGCCATGGTCCTGAAGAAATTTGCGCTCCGAAGCCGTGATACCCACAGGGTTCACGTCCACGCTGTCGGGCCAGAGATTGGCCGGTGTCCGGTCCAGCGGCGGGCAAAATTCCACTGACAGCGCGCCGTTGTAGCCCACTTCTCGTAGCACTGCGACGATCGCGGGCCAGTCCAAGTTGCCCATTCCGCATGCCATGCGGTTGTTGTCCGCTACATGGAAGTTGACAAGCCTGGCGGCGCTCTGGCGAATCGCTTCCAGCGGGTCGTCTTCCTCGATGTTCATGTGGAAAATGTCAAGGCATACGCCACACTCCGGGCCTACGGCTTGTGCGAGTGCCAGCGCTTGGGCACCTCGATTTACAAAGTAGGTCTCAAACCTGTTAATGGGCTCAATTCCGATCTTGACACCGCACTTGAGCCCATGGTCATAGCACTCCTTCAGCGCTTCAACGCACCAAGCCCATTCCTTTTCGGGAGTGGAGTCAGGTACGATCTTGCCCACGGTGCTCGGCACCACACTAATCACTTCGCCTCCAAGCTGCATCACCATGGTGATGCAGTCTTTTACGTAGGTAACACTCTTTGCACGCTGCTCGTCGCTTTTGGCCAACAAGTTTCTTTCGTCGAGCATGAGCGTGACACTTCCCCAACAGCCCACGCCCTGAGACTCGAGAAGTGTACGTACCGCTTTCGTGTCGTACTTGTAGGGCTCTCCCTGAATCTCCAGATTCTTGTAGCCGTAGCTGGCCAGCCGGCGGATGGTGACGTCGATGGGCTCGACCTTCATCCAGTTGTGAATCGCAAGATGCATGGCTCTCAATTCTGTTTGTTATGCTGCCTTGCGGACTGCGCGTGCCACCCCGAGGCGCTTTACCATCTCGTCTGCCGTCACGCCGCACAGTATAACCGCGCCTATAATAGCAAATTCCAGCTGCGTCGATATTCCCAAGATGTTGATGGCATTGTACAACAGCCTGAGTACCGCGGCACCAATGACTATCCCTGCGATGGAACCCTCTCCACCCCGCAGGCTGCATCCGCCAAGGACGGCCGCCGCAATTGCATACAACTCGTAGAAGCTGCCCTGGGCGGCAGGCTGCACGGAGTTGACATCCAGTGAGAAAAGCAGGCCGCCGAGTCCTGCCGTGAGTGCACCAATGACGTACGCCAGAATCACCATTCGGTCCGTATTGATTCCACTGAAGCGCGCCGCCTCCTCGTTGTGGCCAAGTGCCTTTATGTACCGACCCCAAATTGTGTAGTTAAGCAAGAGAGCGCTGACTAGCGCCAGGACCAGGAGTATCACAAAAGGGATAGGCAAACCGAACGAGGATGTAATCGGAATCCTCCCGATTGCCAGCTGCCGGAGCCCTTCGAAGCCCATCCCAAAACCCTGTGTCTGGTCTCCTGTAAACCAACGGGCCAAGCCACGGTAGACCAACAGCCCACAAAGCGTAACGACAAACGGCTGGAGGTTGACCTTGGTAACCAGGATACCGTGCGAAAGCCCCACCAAAAGTGCGACCCCAAAGGCCGCCGCCAACGCAAGCAGCACGGGCCACCCCTGCCCCACCAGGAGCATGGGCACCATAACACCGACCAGACCAACCACGCTGCCGGCCGACAAGTCAATACCCCCGCTGATGATCACGAATCCGGCCCCGATGCTGATGATGCCGAAAAGACCCGTCCACCGGAGCGTGTTCTGCAGGTTGTATGCGGAAAGGAAGTTGGGCTCCAGGACAGCCGTCAAGACAAAAACGACCAGCAGTACGCCGCTGATGCCAAGGATTTTTCTCATTGTGCTATACAGCCTTGTCCCGTGGCGAGATGCATGATATTCTGCTCAGTCACGGCTGACCGCGGCAACTCGCCAGCCAAACGCCCTTCGTGCATTACGAGGACGCGGTCTGCGATGCCCAAGATCTCTTCCAATTCGCTGCTGGCAAAGAGGATCGCCACTCCGTCATCCGCTAGTTTCTCCATCTCGTGATAGATTTCCTGCTTGGCCCCGACATCAATTCCGCGCGTAGGCTCATCCAAAAGAAGAACTTGAGGGCCTAGCAGGAGCCACTTGCCTAGTACCACCTTCTGCTGGTTGCCACCCGACAGCAGTCGCACCTCGCTGCTTAGGCGTGCCTGATCAATGCCGAGGCGCTGGATCATATCGTTGCAGAATGCGCTTTCCCATCTGCTATTTATCGCGAATGTTCCAAGCTGGGTCAGTGATGGCAGACTCATGTTGTGCTGCACCATCATGTTGAGCACCAGGCCCTGGCTGCCTCGGTCTTCCGGTACCAGCGCGATGCCGGCATCCATCGCATCACTCGGCGCGCCGAGCTTGATGGTGCTTCCGTTTATGCGAACCTCGCCGCGCGTCGCCGGGTCAAGGCCAAAGAGTGCCCGCAGCAGTTCGGTACGCCCCGCACCCACCAAGCCAGCCAGCCCCACAATTTCGCCACAATTGAGGCTGAGCGATACTTCGCGGTCCGGCCACGCCAAGGTCGCTAGGCCTGCCACCTCCATCACGCAGACCCCCGGGCGTCTTGTCTTGTGCGAACGGTAACCACTGATGTCCCGGCCTACCATGCTGCGCACCATCGTGTCGCGGCAAATGTCGCTGTCATGAAGCTCCGCCGCGTTCACTCCGTCCATGAGGACTACCACCCGATCCGCGATGGCTTCGACCTCGCGCAAACGATGCGATACGTAGAGGATTGCAACACCGCCCCTCTTGAGCTCGTCTATCACCTCAAAGAGGCGGTCGGCTTCGCGTTCGGACAGGCTGGAGGTAGGCTCATCCATGATGATTAGCCTCGCGTTGGACGATAGGGCACGCGCGATCTCCAGCAGCTGCCGCTGGCCTATTGGAAGCGACGCGACGGAGGCCTCAGGCGACAGGTCCAAGCCCACGCGCGCAATGATGCGCGTGGCCTCCTGCGCGATTGCACGCCGCCGAATGCAGCCTAGCCGGTGCGGCTCGCGGCCCAAGAATATATTCGCAGCCACGCTGAGGTTGGGTAGCAGGCTCAACTCCTGGTGAATTAGCCCAAGTTTAACATTTGAGTTATCAATTCCGGGCAATTGTGACGGTCGCACAAGGATAGTTAGGGACGAACCCCCACTTCGACCACACTGGGACCTGTTTTTGGGCGCATTGTTCACCTTTTGTCCCCACCCAGCCCCCACTTCTGAATATTTTACAACTCGATACGCCAATGTAGGGCCATAATCGTATTCCCGTGGTTGTATACACCGTGACCGGTGGCTATATTGGCGTCAGGGCCATCCCAACCACGCCGCACACTACTGTGTTTATACGCCGCGCTCTCACGCGAACCGGAGCGGACGGTACGCGCTACTACACCTTCCGGCTGTGTCAGGCCAAGCGGGAGGGAGACCGGGTGCGACAACGGACGCTACTGAACCTCGGCGCACATTTCAAGATCGAGAAGAAGCACTGGCGATGTCTGTGCCAGCGTATTGAGACGGTGCTGATGGGGCAGCTCGAGCTATGGCCGGACTTGTCCTCCCACATCGAAGGCGAAGCGCAGCGCATCGCGGCCCTGTTGGCGGCGCGTGGCGCGGAGGTGATCGAGCCTACCGGCCACAACGGGGTCGTAGCAGACTGGCGTGTGGTCAATGCCAACGCCATCAAGACGATCCGACCACGTACGGTGGGCGTGGAGCACGTAGGGCTGTGGGCTATGGAGCAGTTGAAGATGCCCGCGCTCTTTGACAGGCTGCAGATGACCCCCTCCATGCGGCGGGCTGCCATTGGCAGCATCATCGGGCGCTTGGCGCAGCCGGGCAGTGAACGGGCCACCAAGCGTTGGCTGGACCACAACAGTGGCTTGGACGAGTTCGTGGGCGGATCCTATGAAGCGATGGGACCCATGCACCTCTATCGGGCAAGCGACCTGCTCGTGCGGCATCAGCAAGCCATAGAGCAGCACCTCTTTACGCAGGCGCTGGATCTGTTTGCTGCGCGTCCAACGGTCACGCTCTTTGATCTGACCAACACATTTCTGGAGGGAACCGGGGCCAACATAGACCAGGCAAAGCGTGGTCACTCGAAGGAGCGTCGCCGCGATTGTCCCTTATTGACCTTGGCCCTGGTCCTGGACGGGAGCGGCTTTGTACGCAAGAGCAAGGTCTTCGCGGGCAATGTGCGGGAGCACCACACGTTAGAAGAGATGCTGGTGGTACTGCAGGCGGGTCCCGGGGCGCTGGTGGTGATGGATCGGGGCATAGCGACCGAAGATCGCATACAATGGCTGCAGGCGCAGAAGTACCAGTACATCGTGGTCGCGCGGGAGCGCAGGCGGGTCTTTGATCCTGAGGCAGCACAAACACTTACGACGGCCGGTGGTGAGCGTCTATCCCTATACCGACAGGAACAGGACGACCAGGTGCGGCTCTATTGCTACTCTGCGTCCCGGGCTGCGAAGGAGCAAGCCATAGTGGCACGGCAGACCGCCGCGTTTGAGCAGGCCCTGAAGAAACTGTCCGACGGGCTCTCCCGCCCGCGCACGCATAAGCGCCTCGACGTGGTTTTTGAGCGCCTCGGGCGCCTGAAGGAGCGATACGCAGGGATAGGGCAGCATTACGACATCACGGTACAGCCTGACGAAAGCGGCAAGCGCGCGCACACCATTGAATGGGAGCAGCGACGGCTACCGGGGTCCATGGCGACGCATCCAGGCGTGTACTGCCTGCGCAGCAATTTGGTGAACTGGACCGACGAAGAGTTGTGGCGCACCTACATCCGGCTCACCGACGTGGAAGCCGTGTTCCGAACCCTGAAGTCGGAACTGGGCCTACGACCCATCTACCACTCGACAGGCCTGCGCGCCGAAGGGCATCTGTTCATCTCGGTCATCGCGTATCAGCTCGTGCAGGTCATCCGTACTCGCCTGCGTAGCCGAGGGCTCTGCTCCAGTTGGACGACGCTTCGAAGCATCCTCCAGCGACAAACGCGCACTACCAGTGTATTCCCGTGCCGCGACGGACGTACGCTCCATGTGCGCACAACCGCACAGCCCGATTCCGAACTCCGGTCGATCTATGACGCCTTGGATATAGATTACAAGCCCCTCTCTACGAAGAAAACCGTCGTCTGACCGGCGGTACCAAACGTCCCACTGTAATCCATTGTAGTGCCAGAAGAGATATTTAAGGGTGACGTATGTCCCTGAACATAAACGACTTGCAAAAAGTGCATGGTAAACTTGGGTTAGCACAATGCCTCGCGCCGCAGCCTGTCGCGCTGAACTGAATTTCACCGGAGCCCCATCCACCGTAAGCATCCCGCCATCCATCGGAAGGATGCCGGCAAGGATCTTCATGAGCGTGCTCTTGCCCGCACCGTTTTCGCCGATGACTGCAACCACCTCACCGGAGCGAACCGACAGATCCACCTCGCGCAGTGCCAACACGCCCGGAAACCGCTTGGTAACCTTTTCCGCCACCAGTAGAGGATGCTGCGCCATCTACTCGCCGACCAGCGCCTTCAGCTCGGCTGTAAAGGCGTCTACGTTGACGCGCGTGATGGTACGGGCAGGGATGTCTATGAATTGGCCTTCCGGCAGCACTGAACGATCACCTCGGGCCAGAGCAGCCAAGACACGCACGGACTCGTACCCGTACCGGTACGGGTTTTGCACAACCGTTCCAGCAACGGTTCCGTCTCTGATCGCCTGAAGCACCGCGTCATCTTCGTCAAATCCAACAATCGTGACCTGGTCCAACTTGTCGGCCTCACGCACAGCCTCCAGAATCTGGACTGGGTTATAGACAAACAGTCCGACCATTGCATCCAGATCGGGGTACCGCGCCAAAGCATCCTCGGCTTGCGCCTTCGCTCGCGCAAAGTCGAATTGGTCCACGCGAGTATCAAGTACTGTGTAACGCTCCCCATCTATGCGGGCATTCACCGGATCACGCCGCGTATTGTCCATGGTTCGGTCCATGAGTTCGTCAATAACGCCCTGGCGACGCAGGTCCGCATTGAGTTGGCCCACTCGACCTACAAAGAGGACCACGGTACCCCCGTCCGGCATCGCCTCCTTAAGCAGGCTCCCACACATACGGCCGGCCACATAGTTGTCCATGCCAATGTATACGAGGCGGTCGCTGCCGGGAGCGTCCGAGTCGTGCGTGATGAGGTGGGCATTCCGGGCAATATCGGACAGAAGACCCATCTGATTTGAAGGATCCAGTGGCGTGATCGCTATGCCATTTGCTCCACGCGCCAACAGGTCCTGCACCATACGACGCTGATCAGCGGCCGTGCCATCCGGCGGCATCATTACCGCAACATCCACACCGAATTCCTCGGCTGCATCCTGCGCTCCCTGATCCGCAATTACCCAAAAGGAGGCTATACCGTTGGTGACAAAGCCGACCAGCGGCTTCTGGTCACTGGCGTCTTGGGGCGCGCACCCGCTGGCCAGAGCCAAGACAAGGACACAGAATCCGGAAAAGAGGTGGCAAAGACGTTGATACACAGCGTCACCCCATCATCAGTTGGAATCTCTATATCGCGAACACGCGCCCGCCGTTGACCGTCATGAACTGCCCTGTCACAAAGGCGGACTCATCGCTGGCATAGTATACTGCCGCACCCGCTACGTCGTCAGGCACACCCCAGCGCCCGGCCGGAATAGTCTTTAGGTAGGCATCCTTAGCGCTCTGCGGGTCGTTGGCATGCCGCACCGTTGGTATCCAGCCAGGCGAAATCATGTTTACCGTAATTCCATACGGCGCTAACTCCGTTGCAAGACTGCGTGAGAAGCCAACCTGCCCGCCCTTCGCCGCAGCGTATGCCGTAAATGGGGCCACGCCCATGGAGTAAACCTCGCTAACGATGTTGATGATGCGGCCCCAGCGGCGACGTTTCATAGCCGGCACACAGGAGCGACACAACAAGTACGGGCTCTTGACAAAGAAGTCCAGCATCTCCCGGTAGCAGTCCCAAGAATACTCCTCCAAGGGCCGCATCGGCTGCGCCGGCGTGGCATTTGGGATGAGAATGTCAATGGGACCCAGCGCCTCACTCACCTGGCTCACCAGTGACGAAACGTGCTGCTCGTTGGTGACATCCGCACGTACCAAGATGCCGGTGCCACCCAAGGCCTCAAATTCTGCATAGGCCTGCTGTGCACGCTCCTCATTATTCGAAAAATTCATGGCAACGCGTGCACCGGCCCGCGCCAGCGCGAAGGCCATGGCCTTGCCTAAGCCCGTGGTGCTGCCAGTAACCAGGGCCACACGATTGACAAGTGAAAAAGTCACTGAGGTGGGCTTTTAGGTAAGAATTGCCTCGATGATATTCCCGGCCACGTCGGTCAGACGGATGTCGCGCCCACTGAAGCGATACGTCAAGCGCTCATGTTCCATGCCCAAAAGGTGCAGCATGGTCGCATGCAAATCGTGAATCGTAGTAATGTTCTCGATAGCACGGTACCCGTACTCGTCTGTGGCGCCGTACACCGTACCGCCGCGAATACCAGCACCAGCTAGCCAAATGCTAAACGCTGACGGGTTGTGGTCACGACCATCGGTACCCTGGGCAAACGGCGTGCGGCCAAACTCGCCTGCCCAGACAACCAGCGTGTCCTCAAACATTCCGCGTGCCTTAAGGTCCTTCAGGAGCCCTGCGATGGGCTGGTCGACCGCAAAGGCGTTGGCCGTATGCCCATCAATGAGGCGGGCGTGCTGATCCCACCGGTCAGCGGCAACGCGCGGGCACGTCAGCTCCACAAATCGCACGCCGCGCTCCACCAATCGACGCGCCAACAGGCACTGGGCCGCATAGCTGCGCGTATGCTCGAATTCAGAGTCCATTCCGTACAACTTCCTAGTCGCTTCGGACTCGGTAGATAGATCTGTGAGTTCCGGCACCGAAGCCTGCATGCGGAAAGCTAATTCATAGTTCGAGACGGCACTCTCAATTTGATCCGCATTCCCGATGCGCCCGAGCAGGGTGTCGTCGGCTTTGTTGATCAACGCAAGCTTGCGACGCTGCATCGTGTGAACAGGCTCTAGCGGGTCGATGTTAGCCAGCGGCTCATCGCCCGCCCGGAATATCGATCCTTGGTAAGAGGCCGGCAAGAATCCGCTGTTGAAGTTGTCGAGTCCGCCAGGCGGAATCAGCCCTCCATCCAGCACAACGTAGCCGGGAAGATCCTGGTTTTCGCTACCCAGGCCGTAGGTGACCCACGATCCCATTGAAGGTCGGCCCTGCAGGCCGTGGCCCGTGTGCAAGAAATAGTTTGCATTAGTGTGCTCGGGGAAGTCCGCCACCATTGACCTTACGACTGCCAGATCATCTGCGCAGCCCCCAATGTGCGGAAAGAGATCACTGACCTCCATGCCGCACTCTCCGTAGCGATTGAAGTCCCAAGGGCTTTTGAGAATCTTTCCGATGCTGTTGAATTGCGTGGCATCGACCGCAAACTTGTCATGCGGATTTTCACCGTGCTCGCGCGCCAGGCGTGGCTTGGGGTCGAAGCTGTCGACCTGGGACACGCCTCCGTCCATGTAAAGGAAAATGACGCTTCGAGCCTTGGGCACAAGATGTGACGGGCTGGGACGCAGCGGCGCCGACGTGCCATCCGATCCAAGGATTCGGCCAAAGGGTGAGCTGCCCATAAGGCCCATCAAGGCGACACCTCCGAAGCCGTTACGGCATAGGGACAGCATCTCACGCCGCGTCATTCGGCATTTGAGGCGATGAGGATTTGTCATTAGATCAGATAAATGAACTCCTTGAGGTTGAAGATCACATGGCAGTACGCGGCCCACAGAGGTGCATCGTCCATGATGGCGTCGATAGTCAGGCCCATGTCCTGCGCCAACGTTTCAAGGTACGTGCGACCTTGCGCAACCTCATCAAGGGACGGCTGGCGCGAGACTGCCCGCATGTAAATGTACGAGATCCGCTCCTGGATGGTGGCGTGTGGCAATTCTACCAGCGCCGCGCCCCAGGCTTCAGCCTGGGAGGCTACATACGGATCGTTTAACATCGTGAGCGACTGCGCAGGCACATTGCTTGAATTGCGCCTGCCGAAGGTGGAGAATGGGATTGGCTTGTCGAAGGCCAGCAGCATAGGCGACAGAAAGTTCCGTCGCACAGAGATGTACAGGCTTCGCCGCCCCTGCCCATCCAGCGGCCCGGAGGTTTCCGGCCGCCCACGTCCCTTCATAAACTGCGTCAGGTGGATCGGCACAGGCGGCCCGAACAGCGTCCGATCAAGTTGGCCACTGGCCGCGAGAATCCCATCTCGAATCGCCTCAGCTTCCAGCCGACGCACGGGGTAGTGGCTAAGCAGAAGGTTTTGAGGATCTACGTCCCCCAGTCCCTCTGGCGATTGTGTGGCGCGCCGGAAGGCACGAGAGAGCACCATCTCACGCAGCAGGGCCTTGACAGACCAGCCCTGCTCCACAAAGCGCAGCGCCAAGTAGTCCAACAGCGCAGGATGCGTAGGCAGTGCGCCCTGCGCGCCAAAGTTGTCTACGGTGGCCACGATGCCGCGTCCGAATACGTGGTGCCAAAGGCGGTTTGCCATCACGCGTGCTGTAAGCGGATTCTCAGGGTCCGCCATGGCGCGCGCCAGGTCCAACCGCCCGCTGGCAGAAGCGGTAAAGGGCACCTGCTCAGAATCCAATGCCGTGAAAAACCGGTGTGGCACGCGCTCCTCATCCTCCATCTTGGCATTGCCGCGAAAAAACACGCCGCTGGTTACCGTATCCCCGTCACTCAACCCCATATAGAACGCCAGCTCGGTCAGCCGCGCCTCGGATAGTGCACTTGCACCGGGGGCACGCCGCGAAAGCCATCCGCTTGCGAGCGCATCGTTGATGGCCCGCGCATGCTGCGGCGTAGCCTCTTCGTTGGACCATGCGCTGATCGCGTCCGCAAGCGAAACTGCAGGGTCAGCGTCAGACCCGCGCAGGACTGGCCGCACGCCATCGTATGCTACGGCATGAGCCACATCAAAGAAGGACGAGTCGGCAAGCCGTAACGTATGGCTTTCGGTGAGAAACTGCCCCTTGTCGTATGTACCAACAAGGAGCTCTATGTAAGCCTTGGTGCCCTTCCACATCGTGACATCGAATACATAGGGCGTAAGTGTCGCCGTGGTGAGCTCTCGGTCAAGCCCGCCGTGTATCGGGGCCCGAATCAGCTGAAAGTTGTTGAGCACTATGCGGACTGCTGCCTTGTGCCCGGCGGCCAGCACAACGATTGAGTCACGAGCAATGGTGAACGCGGGTGAGCGGAGCGCACCCGGGATTCCCGTCACGCGCCCCCTGCTTGAAGCCACGCCGGAAAGCAGGCTGTCAATCCTGTTATCTGTGTACACAGGCGCACCGCCTGGCGAACTGCCAGCGAACGACGGGCCCTCGGCAAACCACCCGTCGTAGGTGCCCCCACGAAAGTCGCCCAGCACAATAGATGAACCGGTGGAGTCCTCGCTGACAAGTTGAGACGAATCCGTGGACGGGGGCGCAGCGGTAGCGGCCGCAGCGGAGCGTTGCCACCGCTCCGCGACGCGGCGCCTGAGGTCGTTGGCAAGACCAGTGACGGAATCCAGCCGAGCCTGGTAGCTGGAAGTAATCAGCGGCGTGGGCGCAAAACGTGCGCTTTCTACAATGCCATACAGCGAATAGTAGTCCGTCGTCGGTATGCGGTCAAACTTGTGATCATGGCACCGTGCGCATGCCACCGTCAAAGCCTGAAAAGTCTTTGTGGTAACATCGATGATGTTGTCGATGCGCTCGGCTTCGTCAATTCTCGTGTCGACCGGGCTGTGCTTACCCTCTCCCAATGCAAAGTATACCGTTGCGATCGAGGACTCCTCGTAGCCGTGTTCGGGGTGCCTGCGGGGCTCTTTCAGCAGGTCTCCCGCAAGGTGCTCACTCAGGAATCGGTCGTAGGGCACGTCCGCATTGAAAGCCCGAATCAGATAGTCGCGGTATTGCCAGGCCCCTTGGACAGTGAAGTCAAATTCGTGCCCTTTGGACTCCGCGTAACGTACCAGATCCATCCAGTGGCGGGCCCAGCGTTCACCAAAGTGCGGTGACGCCAGTAGCGCATCTATCGCTCTCTCGTAGGCATCAGGCTTGCGGTCTTCCAGAAACGCATGCACCATGCCAGGCTCTGGCGGCAGTCCAGTGAGCACATACGCTGCGCGTCGAAGCAGTACCTCCTTGGGTGCTTCCGGCGCCGGAATAAGCCCCGCACGTTGGACTCGATCCTCTAACAGCCAGTCGATGGCGTTGGCGCCTTCCGGCAGCATGGGCAATTCTGGCGAAATGAACGCCCAGTGCTGCTTATACTGCGCTCCTTGCTCGATCCACTTGGTCAACAGCGCTATCTCACGAGGGGTAAGAATCTTATTGGTCTTTTGCGGCGGCATTCGCTGGTCCGGATCATCCGCCGTGACCTTCTTGATGAGCAGGCTTCTGCCGGGACTACGCGGCGCAATGGCGCGCTTGCCGCCTTCGCGCCGCGCCGTTGCATACGCGCGCGTGTCAAGCCGCAGGTCCGCCTCTCGCGTGCTCACATCCGGTCCATGACACACGAAGCACGAGTTGGATAGGATCGGCCGGATGTGGTAGTTGAAGTCGACTCTTTCGGGCAAATCCGGCGTGGCATCGCTTTGGGTGCAACCTTGCAGGATGCAGAGCGCAACGACGCAGAGGCTTAGCAGGCGTGCCGCGTAGCTCATGGCAGCAAATTTCTAGACAGGCGCAACAACAGAAAATAAGCCAATTGCACGTGATGTTTCGCCGGGGCAGGTGCTCATGTTCTGCCGGCGGGCATGACAGCACATCAGCTCGTTCTGGATCCCTGCCGAATGAGGACACGTCTGTTGGCGCCGGTCCTTGTGGACCACGCGCGCCGCCTGGAGCGCTGCCGGCTATCCTAGAGTCATGTTCGCGCAGCAGCGGCCACAGAGCACCATACCCCAACCATTGAATTCGGAAGGCTGGCTGCACCAATCACACTCGTCGTAAAACACAAATTCCTCGCGGGCGCGCTCCGAATTGCGCCGACGCGCCGAGTAGCACTGATCGCACACAGATCCGCCATCGGGCACGTGTTCGTTCGAACCACATGTCACGCAGCAAACCATCGTGTCATGGCGCGTGCTGACCAGACTGCGCTTGTGACAGCAGATGCATAGCGTGCCCGGAGACGCCACCCGAAGTCTTCGCCCGGATCCACTCAGTGTAACGCTGCCTACCCTTTGGGCGGCCGCTACGTAGCATCGAGCACATAGAGCGGCCTCGTACGACGTGCCCCACGAGCCTCCGTAGGGTGCCAATCTCGAATGGCGCTCCTTCTCGCCCATGCTGCATGCCCCGCCGTGCTAGTGGCGCACGATCAGCACTAGAGTTCGCCGCGGCCACGCAAGCCGCGCGCCAGCCTAAAGCTGCGCAGCCTGTTTTCCGTACCGTTAAGCAGTCGTGCGATGTTGGTACGATGGGTAATGAATATGCCCACCGCGAGGACAATGCCAAAGAGTAGCAAGCTTCTGTCCAACCCTTCAATACCAAAGGCAAATCTTCGAATCGCCACAGCGGCCGGGAACATAACAGCAGCGCTCATCGAGGCCAGAGACACATACCGTGAGCTAACCAGAACCACCACAAACGTGCCCAGCACAATCCACATAGTAATGGGCGTCAAGGCAAACAGCATCCCCGCGGCCGTGTTCACTCCTTTGCCGCCCGCGAAGCGCGCCCATACCGGCCACATGTGACCCGTGACGGCGGCCATGCCAGCCATGAGCCGCACCACCGATTCGACCTGCCAAAAAGCAAACCCGCTAGGTAGGCCATCATCCAGGCGGATGGTTGCGATGATGCCAGCTGCAAAAAGCCCTTTGCCGATATCGACTAAGGTCGACAGCACGCCAGCCTTCCATCCTAGGACGCGAAAAGCGTTTGTAGCGCCGGCATTGCAACTGCCGTACTTGCGGACATCCAGGCCATAAAGCACCTTTCCTATCCAGACACTGCCCGGTATGGAACCGGCCAGGTAGCTAAGTATCAATATGAGGCCTAGAGAAAGCATAGTGTTAATGTAAGGCGTTACATCTATTGGCGCGAAACTTTGCCTATCACCACAGGATCTTCGCCACTTTCTCCGAGCAACACGAGGGCCGAGTCCACTTTGGACTGCGGCACCACCGCGACGAGACCGATTCCCAGGTTGAAGGTTTTTCGCATGTCTGCCTCCGGAACCTCCGCTGCACTCTGAATAAAGTTAAATATGGCTGGGCGTTCCCACAAATCATACTGTACGGCAAACGTTAGCGGCGGCTGAACTACACGTCGCGTATTGCCCTCGATGCCACCGCCGGTGATGTGTGCAAAGGCATTTACGAGCTCCCCCTCACAGAGCGCTCGAATTGGGCTCAAGTACGAGCGATGAACCTTCAGCAAAGCTTCGCCAACGGATTCACCTTCCAGCCCCTTCGGCCGGTCGCCAATGCCGTACGGGCTATCGGTGCCAAAGCACGCGTAGCGTGCAAGCGTATAGCCATTGGTATGCAGCCCGTCCGACGGGATGCCAACAAGCACATCCCCTTCCGCTACGCGACTGCCATCTAATATATCTGCTTTTTCCACGATTCCGACAACCGTGCCCGCCAAGTCGTACTCGCCCCTCGCATAAAAGTCCGGCATCTCTGCCGTCTCGCCACCGATCAACGCGCAACCGTTGGCTTTGCAGCCACGCGCAATACCGGCAATCACGGACTCAAAGATGCCTGGATCCAGCATCCCAGTGGCAAAATAATCAAGGAAGTAAAGCGGCTTTGCGCCGCAAACTGCGATATCGTTGACACAATGATTAACCAGATCTTCCCCAATAGAGTCGTGCCGGTTCGCCCTGAATGCGACCTTCAGCTTGGTCCCGACCCCATCAACGGAAGACACAAGTACCGGGCTACTATAGCCGTCGGGCAATTCGTAGAAGCCGCCAAAGGCACCAACTTCGCCTACAACCCCAGCTGTGAGCGTTTGTTGTACATAGGGCCCCATCTTGCCGAATGCCGCTGCTGCGGACTTTAGATCGACCCCCGTGTCCTTGTATGTCGCCATCGCCTATCGAAAGCTGGTTTTACCAGCAAGAATTTGCCAGCGTATCTGAAGCCGCTGCGCGCTGGACAAAGCAACAGGCTTCGTCCATACGTCAAACTTACGCTTCTCCGCGACGGACAGAAGGTACAAACCCTCCATCCAGTACCGCCTGAATTGTCGCCTTGGCCAGCCATTGAGGTCATGTCCCAGCCGCTGGCAGGCTCCATAGGCATCTCGGATACGCACCGCCTGCTTCCACAACAGGCGGCGGACGCCTTCGTCGATCCGGCCCTGCATCAGCTGCTCCTCGGAAACCCCGAATTGCGCCAGTTCCGAAAGCGGCAGAAACAGCCTATCCTGCGCCAAATCCTGCACCAGATAACAAAGTCGATTTGTAAGGAACAACGCCTTGGCAAACTCCTGGGTGCCCTGAGTCCTGAACCTCCCGCGCTGCCCTGCCAGGTGCGCCAGAAGCTGGGCATGCGCCCCGCACCGAAGCCGGACGAAGGCTAATAGCTCAGCCGCCGTTGCAAAGCGGACCGGCGGCACAAGGTAACGCGCGGCCCTCACCTGCTCTGCCAAGTGCGCCCGATCCAGCCTGTGCAAGCGGCACACCTCATAGGCGCGCGCCGCCACTGCCGGTGGAATGATTCCCAAGACCTCACCCGCCTCGCACTGCCGTACCTCAGTCTCTACTCGTACGCCTGGCCTTGGAGCATCCAGCGCGTGGAAGAAGGCCCACAGGGCAGCCGCCGCTTCGCGCTGAGCCACAGGCCATATGTCAGGTGTAAACGGTGTCACAATCCTATCGCCATGCCCGCAGCGCGCGCATCAGCGCGGACCGGCTGGCCGCCAAAGGCACTACGCACTTCGGCCTTGTTGACAATCCCGACAGCGCATCCGGCACTGAGGGTGCTCGGCCTAGTGCCCGCCGAACCGTATCGGGGAACTTCGCTGGATGTGCCGTAGCCAGTACTATGCATGGCACTCGCAGGGCCGAAGCGTGCCGGTGGCGCCGAGCGGCCTCCAGACCCACGGCCGTATGGGGATCCGCCTCATAACCTGTCTCCTCGTAAACGCGGCGTATACTCGTCAGCATCTCTCCGTCGGAAACACTATAGCCCGTAATCCGCTCTCGCATGTCCGGCCAAAGTTGCTGCAGGCGTTCAAAATTGCTGGGCGCGCCCACATCCATGGCATTGGAGAGTGTACGTACTGACGGCCCGAACGTGTACCTGCCCGTTGCAAGATAGTGTGGAAAAGCCCGATTGGCGTTGTGTGCCGCCAGGAATTCCAGCACCGGCAGCCCGGCCAGTGCTGCCATTACGCCCGCGGTAAGGTTGCCCAGGTTACCGCACGGTACGCTGATGATCCCTTCACCAAAGCCACCTTGGGCCATCGCCCAAAAGTAGTACAGCATCTGCGGCAACAAACGGCCCACGTTGATGGAGTTCGCAGCCGACAGTGCGAGCTCTTCCGGTGCATAGAGCGCCCCCTTTACCATCGCCTGGCACTCGTCAAAGGTGCCCTGGACCGAGTAAGCGCGCACTCCAGGCCGTCGCAGCGTGAGCTGCTGCGCCTGCATAGGGCTGACCTGCCCCTCGGGAAACAGCAGTGCCACACGAAGCGCGTCCTGCCCTGCAAAGCCGTCCGCTACGGCGCTGCCCGTGTCGCCTGATGTGGCCACCAAGATCGTTACCGGCTCGCCGCCAGCGAAGTGGCCCATCAAGCGTGCCATCGTGCGTGCACCAAAGTCCTTAAAGGACAGCGTAGGTCCATGAAACAGCTCAACAACATACGTCTCCTCCCAGCCCTGCAGCCGCACAAGCGGAACCGGAAAATCCAACGCATCATGCACGATCCGTTCCATCTGATCTGCAGGCAGCTCTCCTGTCAAGAATGGCCTCAGAATATCCATTCCCAGATCCGCGAATCGGGCGTGCTCGCGCCACGAAGATGAAGCCCGTGGAATCCGGGAAGGAATGTACAGCCCACCATCCGGCGCAAGGCCTCTCAAGAGCGCTGCTTTGAGCGAGGCGTCTCCTGCACCGCGTGTACTGCGAAAACGCATCAAACTGCCCGTACACCCTCCAGATCGGGTTCCGTGACTACGCCTGTCGCATGGGTTCCAGCTGCAGTTGCTGCGTGTACCATGGCGGCGGCGGCGGCCTCCGCCACCGGACGGCTCGGCGCAAGCGCAAACATTGCGGGGCCGCTGCCGGTTATGGCACATGCCCAGGCACCCGCAGCCAGGGCGCGCGCGCGCGCTTGGTCATAGAAGGGCAAGAGCTTACTTCGCACAGGCTCCACCAGTCGATCTCGCATCATGTAAACGCCCATCTCTTCGTAGTCACCTGCGGCAATGCCGTGCATCAGAAACGCCAGATCGCTCGCGTTCTCCACGGCGGAACGTAGCGACACTTGCTCCGGCAAGATGTCGCGCGCTGGCGCCGTAAGTATTGCCAGCTTCGGCAGCAGCAAAGCGACATAGAGCGGTCTGCAGAGCGGAATCAGACGATAGTCCGCCGGATCGCAAGGCGAGGTGAGTACCATGCCGCCGAACAGCGCCGGCAACGCGTTATCTCCATGGCGCGCTCCGCCGGACGCAACGGCCTCGCCCTCCAACACGGCCTCCACCAGGTTAGATTTTTCCAGCGGACTACCAAGTACCAGGTTAGTGGCCCAAGCACCCGCGACCGCGCTGGCCGCAGAGCCACCAATGCCGGAGCCCAGCGGGATGCCCTTGTCAATTTCCAGGTGCACGCTGCAATCGGCCCCTGCAGCTTGCAGTACCAGCTGCGCAGCCCGTGCTGCGGAATTCCTTCCTGGATCACTCGGCAAGGGGATGCTGCTCTGCACAGAGACCTCGGGCGCTGCGGTAATTGTAGCGGTTACAGTGTCCCCATATCCGCGGATGCATATTCCAAGCGTGTCGAATCCCGGACCCAGGTTCGACATAGACGCCGGCCCAAAGGCTGCCGCCGTCACGACGCCCCGTCCGCCCATGCTTTCCGTCTTCGTGCTGTATGCAGTCAATCCTATCGTTTGCGATGGAGCCCTAAACTTTGGACACACGATTCATATTTGAAGTTCGCCGACACCCAACACCTCACGCGTGCGCTTGCAGCCTCGCACCGCAAGAAGGTCGTGCCGCAAGCGGTCAAGGTCCGCAGCACTGTCTACGTCATACCACGGCCGAAGCACATCTACGTGCTTCCATCCGAGCACCAACCGTTCATACGTTTCCTCGAATACTCTGGCATGGCTGAACTCGCCGGCAAAGGCCACAGGTGCGAAGGGATGCATGCCCAAGAGGTAGAAGCCCCCGTCTGTGGTCGGCCCGATCACGGCACCACCTGGCGCTTCCAGGCGCTCGATGGCTTCCGCGATCCACGCCGTAGGTAAGGTTGGATGATCCGCACCTATCACGATCAGCTTTCGGTACCCGTGCGCCTCAGACTCGCGGCAAGCGTGACTTAGCCGGTCACCAAGAGATCCCTCGCCCTGCTGGAAAATCGACGCGCCACAGAGCAATTCGTTGCCATAAGTCCATGCTCCCGACAGGTACAACCGTACATCGACCTTGAGTGTCGCGTACTGCTCAAGCGCGTCAAGCAGGAATGCTTCCGCGACGCGGGCCGCCTCCCATGGGCTCAGCGGCGGGCAAAGCCGCGTCTTAACCGCACCGGGCACAGGTGCCTTCGCCAAAACGATGAGGCACCTCATACGGCGCGTCTTTCCCGCATGCGACGTGTGATGCGTGCCAGGCGGCGCGCCGCTTCTTCCACCGCGCTGCTGGTCGTACTGCGCCCTAGCGAAAAGCGTACTGCAGCCGACGCAGTTGCGTCATCCAGCCCGGTGGCCTTCAGTACATGGCTGACCTGGACAGTGCCGCTGGAGCATGCGGAGCCGGCCGAGACCATCACGCCCTCCATATCAAGATTCAAGTGTAGCATCTCGCCGTCTATCTGAACGCCACCTAACGGCTTCATGGCAATGCTCAAGATGTGCGGCGCCGCTTCTCCATCTACGGGCGTGTTGTAAACAAAAGTACTACCGAGTTCCTCTGTAAGGCGAACTTCCAATCGCCGCCGCAGCGCCGCGAGACGCGCCGCTTCTTCCTCCCAGCTGGCTGCCGCAAGATCCAGCGCCGCAGCCATCCCTACGATTGCCGCTACACTTTCCGTACCTCCTCGCCGCCCGCGCTCCTGGGAGCCTCCCACAATAAGTGGCATGAAGTCGAGCCCGGCCCTGACGAACAACACCCCGACCCCCTTGGGGCCATAAATCTTGTGTCCTGACAACGACAACAGATCTACTCCTAAGGCCTTGACGTCCAGCGCCATCACCGTGGCCGCCTGGATTGCGTCTGTGTGCAGCGGCACGCCCGCACGCCGACACACGCCACTGATTGCGCGAATCGGCGCGATGGTGCCGATCTCGTTATTAACCAGCGCAATAGAAACCAAGCCGGTCTCAGGCGTGAGCACGTCTTTGACTTGCGAAGCGGTTACGCGGCCGCCAGGGCCCGGCGCCAGAAGCGTTGTGGTGTGGCCAGCCGCCTGAATTGCCGTAGCGGTTTCCAGCACCGCGGCATGCTCCGCCGCTGAAGTTACGAGGCCCTTGCGTGTATGCGCCAGCATTCCGTGAAGCGCCGCGTTATCACTCTCGGTGCCCCCGCTAGTGAACATGACTTCAGAGGGGTGTGCATTCAGATGCGCCGCTATGCTCTCCCGGCTTGTTTCGACTGCGACACGCGCAGCACGCCCCAGGCTGTGCGTACTGGATGCGTTGCCATACTGGCCCTGCAAGTAGGGCAGCATGGCCGCTAACACGCGCTCATCAAGCGGTGTGGTCGCTGCATGATCCAGATAGATACGCTCCATAACCTATCTTGTACGACTATTGCAAAAAGGCGTGCCCAATCATCGGACATGCCGTGTCCGCACAGGCCGGTCGCGTCTGGCCCTGCGGCTCCCACAGCCCTCGCCTGATACCGCTTCGAGGCATCAGGCGTTATCTTAGACCAACGGTCACCTGCGACATCCATGGAAAAACTCGTAATCAAGGGCGGGCATCCACTAGAAGGAACACTAAGGATTAGCAGTTCCAAGAATGCCGCCTTACCCCTTATGGCCGCAACCCTTCTGGCCAGCGGCGTCACAACTCTGAGCAACATTCCGCGTCTGCGCGACATCGCAACGCTTTCTAATGTTTTGCGGATTACGGGTGCAGGCGTCAGCCTCGCGGGGCATTCCATGCAGGTAGATACTACGCGCATAGGATTCCCAGAGGCACCCTACGCCCTTGTCAAGAAGATGCGAGCGTCCTTCTATATGCTCGGTGCGCTTGTTGGGCGCTGCGGACGGGCACGCGTCTCACTACCCGGGGGCTGTGCCTGGGGCCCGCGGCCTGTCAATCTGCACCTGAAAGGCATCAAGGCGCTGGGCGCTTCTATTGATCTGGACGATGGCTATGTAGTAGCCAAGACTCCGCAGAGCGGCCTGCCCGGTGGCTCCGTTCGGCTGGAGCCTTCCAGCGTCGGCGCGACCATCAACATCCTTCTCGCGGCCGCCACTGCACGCGGCAATTCGCGCATCGAGAATGCAGCTATTGAGCCCGATGTAGTGGTGTTCTGCGACATGTTGCAGGCTATGGGCGCCAGACTGCATGGAGTTGGTACACGAATCCTGGAGATCGAGGGTGTGCCCGCCCTGCGAACGGTCACCTTCAGCAACTGCCCCGACCGCATTGAGCTGGGCACATTCATGATCGCCGCCGCCATCGCAGGACGCCCCGGCGTAGCCACCCGACTCACACATGCCAGGCCGGACCATTTAGGCAACGATTTTCTGGAGGCCTTTGAGCGGACCGGCGCCGATTGCAAAATCCTTGAGAACGCAGTCGAAGTGACCGCGCCGAAAGAGCTGCGCCCAGTGTCCGTCGCGACTGGTATCTACCCGAGCTTCCCGACCGACTTGCAGGCGCAATGGACTGTGCTGCTGACTCAGTGTCAAGGCGCCAGCACCGTACGGGACACGGTCTACGGCGACCGCTTCAACCATATCCCGGAGCTCGCCCGAATGGGCGTTCAGGCTCGAGTTCGGGGAGATACGGTAACGGTGCATGGGGGGACGCCACTCAGCGGCGCCCGCGTAATGAGTACGGACCTGCGGGCCAGCGTGTCACTGGTGCTCGCAGGTTTGATCGCGCGAGGCACCACGCATGTCGGCCGCATCTACCACCTGGACCGCGGATATGAACGGCTGGAGGATAAGCTTTCGGCGTGCGGCATCGACATTGAGCGCGTCCAGTACGACGAATTCGCGGCTCCGGAAGTTGACTAGCATTGTACCCCGTGAACAATCCGGAACCGCCGCACCGGGGTGGCTCTGAACCTATTCACTCAGGCTACGCTCTTTTGGGATCCTGATCGTTTGGCGCGATGGATTCGGGTAGGGGGCAGAATTCTGCGACCATTTGCGCGGCTGAGGACTCTTAGCGCTCTGGCCACAGCTCATGCACATGGATAGGCTGCGCCTCGCGATTCGCCATGGGGTGACGCTGCTTGTAGGGTCCCGTAAAGGCGAGTGCCGATTCGTCGGCTTTGTGGTACTCGTATCTTGCTTGCGTAGCTGAGAGCTCTTCAGTGCGCCCCAGGGCAGCCAAGGTCAGCATCTGGTTGTACAGGGCACCTACATCCTCCGGGTCGATATCCAACACACGGTCCAGCCACGTCAGCGCCTCCTCATAGCGGCCTGCCAGATAGTGCACACGGCCGATGTTCTGCAGCAATACTCGATCGCTAGGATACGCATCATATACGCGTGCCCAATCCGCAAGCGCCGCATCGTAGTCTCCGTTGGCCTTGTGAACCTCTCCGCGGAAGTACGCGGTCTTGAGGTATGCTGGCCGGCGCCGCTCGGCCTCCGCCAGCGCGCCCGCAGCACCCGCCAAGTTTCCTTCAACCGAGTGCACTCGGGCCTCGTTGATTGGACCTTCCGGGCTATCCAGCGTAATGCGCCCCACCGCCTTAAATGCGCTGAGCGCACCCCGTGTGTCTTTCTCCAGCAAGAGGCCGATTCCATAGTCGTTCCAGCGCTCCCATAGCGGCCGATCAGACGATAGTGCGTCTCCGGTGGCCCGCCGCGCCGTCGCCATGACCGTGATTGGCAAGTCGGGGGCGGGCTCCGGCCCCAGCTCCCAACGCCGGAGGTCTACCTCGGGACGTGCCAACGAATCAGGCTGCCCGGGCGGCACATGGCCGCGAAATACCCAGTTGTTGAAATACCATTTAAACTTTCGATGCTTCAGCCGCGCCTCCAGCGCAGCCACGGGCCTCCCACTCGGCACCTCGAATCGATAATGCACGGTGTGCGCCGTGCCCGGCGAGATCGCGTTCATATAAACTGTGGAAATCCAGTCCTGTGCGTTGCGCCGCTCAATCTCCATACTCGCCCGGTCAACCTGCACCGTGCCCCAGAAGTGCGCGGTGCTGTCTACGCGCCCCTGGGTGTCCAGCTGCCCACTGACCAGGATAACCTGATCCATCGCATCCTCTGCGACCAGCTCCAGCCAGAGCTCATTGGAGTCATTGGTGCCTCCTGGCAGCAGGTGCCCAACGGACAGGTTGCGCACCACTACGGTAACCTCGACCAACTGGCCGGCTCGCAACGTGGGTAGAGATGCTTCCGGCCCATAGATTTGTCCATCGACCGCTACGCGGAAGATGTCTATCGCCGCTGAAGAGGCCAAAACCTCCTGCGATCCCCGCAGCTGCCCGTAATGCCCGTTCAGATATGGCAGCGCAGTATTGGCTGCAAAAAAATGGTGACTTCGCACGAAGCCGCCATCGTTACCCTGGTCCTGTGAAGGCACCTTCGGCATGTGACAGTCCACGCATGTCTTGGACTCTTGCGGCAGGTAGAATGAGCGGACGGTGTTGCCGGAGGTACCACTGGATTGCCAGGCATCGTATTCGTTTTGTCCTCGTTTCCACCGGTAGAGATTCACATTGGGCGGCAGCCCTACTTTGTGGCAGGTGCCGCAGAACTCACTCGTGAGGTGCATGGGCTTGAGCATCGCATCCCGGTGCGGCTCCGGCTTCGCACGTATCAACGTGTTATGAATCCACCTGGGTGCGCCACTGGTCGCTCGCGCGAAGGGATACTCGTCGGGTGCTGCTATCACGTAGCGGCCGTTGCCCTTTACGTCACGCAGAGCCTCAATGGCGTGACATGATAGGCAGGTCAGGCCCTCGAGCGCGGTGGGGTGGTCCATATCGAGTGCGATGTCATCGGTCAGGCGCCCGGCAAAGAGCACCACCGGGTCATGGCAAGAAGCACACCACCGGGCACGGTCATTGCCGCCGCGCTCCACCAGCGCTTCGACACTCTTGCGATACCATTCGTTGTTGAATGACGACAATCGATGCGCCGACGTCTCCCATTGCGCCACGATGTCGGGATGGCACCCTGCCTGACCGCAGGATTCTGAGCGCGTGAGGTCGGCGTCATCCAGGTATCCTTCGTGGACCAGAACCGCCTCTGCGCTGCTAAGCGGGTCTCCGGCATCAACCGCGCGATAGATCGTCCTGCGATTGCCGGCCCACTGCAGAGAGATCATAAGAATGATGAGGCCCAGGCCCGCGCCCAGCGTAAGTGACATAGGATGCCGCCAAGCCCTGCCATAACCTTCACGGAAGCTCTTGCCCCATTCCAAAAAGCGATAGCGAATGCCCTGCTTCATGGACACATGGAGCCCGAAGGCCACCATGGCGCCGACTGCGCTCACGACATGCGCAACGAGCAGTGCGCCGCCCGCATAGCTTGCGCCCAGGAAAACCAGCCCGAACCCCGTAGACAGGAGTGTGAGTAGCATGGATGCGGTAAAGATGCCGGCACCTGTCGCCTTCCAGTTCAGCCGAAAAGGCATCTTGGACAGGTGCAGCACCAGAAAAGCCACGGTGGGCGCTACAAACAGCGTCCCCAAGCCGATGTGCAGCAGCACGTTGCTCATGTAAATGAGCGCCGTAGAACGCTCAAAGAGGTAGAGCAGCAGACTGTTGACTAGCAGCACGACATAGCCGCCCAAAAGCACGGCCACGAGCCTGCGCTGCCGTTTGGGAAGCCGGATGTACCGTTTACGAATTCGGCGTGCCATCATAAGAGATTCAACAGTTACCGCAACGTGCGAACGCCGATCGATCAATTCAGGTCCGACGGCCACCGCAACTCCACGCCACGCGCCTCGAGTGACCGCTGGAAGCGCGGTAGGAGGGCCGGCGTGTCATACACGGCATGCGGGCTCGTACTAAAGCGCTTGCAGAAGGCAGCTAAGGTGCCTGCGCATTCCCCGATGTTCCATTCCACCGGATGCAGGCGGTAGCACCCATTGGTGATGTGGGTGGTTCCTATGTTCTTGCACGCGGGCAGCAGGTTCTGCACCCGCTGGGGAATCATTGCACCCAGTGGGATCTCAAATGGTAGCGAGTCAACATCAATGTAGTTGTCGCCTCCCGTCGACGGATGAAGATCAATGCGGTAGTAGCCAATACCTACCGAATCTTCAAAGTGTGCGGCCTTCGGCGCTCCCCGGGATTCCTTGCCAACATGGTCCTCAAGCACGGTATATCGCGCCTTGATGCGACGCGACTCGCGCAGGTACGGCGCCTTGGCCAAGCCATCACTTGTGCCCAGCACCTCGCCGCAGGGCCGCAGTCCGGGCCAACCGACCCTGCCGTCTTCACGAGGAACCGAAGTCTGCAGCCAGTAAAGCAGCGAAAGACTGAGCTGCCGCGCCCCTGCCTGGTGCTGCGCACTACCACTTAGGTTGCCGTCCATATAGTCGTTCTGCGGCCAGTTTACCAGGGAAATGCCACCAGCGTATTTCCCCGGCACAAAGTTGTTCGGGTGAATCAGCCGGCGATACGTCCACAGGTTGAAGTGCCTGGTCTTTGCGCCTGGTCTGGGGTCAAAACTAGCCTCACGCGGCTCGAGCGTGATGGGGTGTGTATACGTCAAGCTAAACAGCTTGCCAGGCCAAGAAGGTGAAAGGCGCGGCACGTACTGAGCCCAATAGTCATAGTCCACAGGTCGTTCTATTGTATGGACTTCGCCCTCGCGATATTCTATGGCAAAGCACCACGTAGCAGACTGCATGTTTTCTGGAGAAGCGTTGTTTGACGCGTGGAGTTCGCCTGTATCGGGCTCCGCTCCCGACACATGCTCGACGCCTGCCAGCGGCAGTAGCGCCCCATCTTCAGTAGCTTCCACAAACATTGGAGCATGCACATCTACTTCTCCGGCCTGTGTCCGCACCCGTACAGCCAGGATGCGGTCGCCGGCCACTTCCGCGCCAATAGGTTCGGCGAAAAGGAATATGCGAAGCTGCCCCCGCTCCCGGTACAATTCTAGCAATGACCTAAGCACGTGCAGCGCCACGCTGGGCTCTGCGCAAAGGCGTGACACGAGGCACGAGCCTGGGTTCAGATTGGCCGCGTCCGGACCCGCAGGCGCCAATGGGTACCTCATTCGGTAATGCGTGCGCCACATGCTCCGAAACGCTCGGTAGCTCCGAGTGGCACCGAAGGATTCGATCCATCGGTGCTCATCAGGGGGCACTCCCTGCTGCGTTACTTGCCCGCCGATCCAATCCGTGGGCTCAGTCATCACCACCGAGCAGCCTTGTTCAAGAGCTGCCAGCGCGGCAGCACATCCCCCTAGGCCGCCGCCTATAACTGCGACATCGGCCGAAAACTCGCGGCTGTGCAGGCCAGATAGCGACAACGCACCAAGGGCGGCACTCTTCAAGAAATCGCGCCGAATCATCGGATCCGTACCATCGAATGTGCAGCGCGAAATTCACCTGCGGTGACTCGGTACATATACGTGCCCGGCACAAGCAAAGTCGCATCTACCGGCACGTCATGACGCCCCGGCAGAAGCCGTCGGTCAAGCAACCGCATCACCGAACGGCCCAGCAAGTCGTAAATCGTCACCGTGGCATGCACTTCGCGGGCCACCTCCAGCGTAATCATTGTGCGCGAGCGAAACGGGTTGGGATAGTTGGGCTGCAGTGCAAACACCCATGGCGCTGTAGCGGGCACCTGCGCATTTGGGATGTCTGTGGAGCTCCGGACGCGGCTGGTAAGCGTCAGTGCCGGCAGCAAGGTGTTCGTGATCACGCAGTGATAGCCGGCTTCGGGATCCGAGGCCAAAATGCGCAGTGTGTCGCTGGTTGCTCCAGCTATTGCCATGCCGTCCCGGTGCCACTGGTAGGCACTCTGCGTGCCACCAACGCTGACGGTAAAGATATAGTCTGCCCCCTCATGCGCGAGGGCGGTGTCAGCAGAGTCCTGAGGGGCATAGATGAAGCCCCCAGGCGCCGCGCTGGCATTGTACTCCAGGTCTTCAAACGTAAAACGGTTGTACGAGACATCCAGCGTGTCCAAGAGCGGCAAAGCTGCCAGTGGCGGCAGGCCCTCCAGGCGATTATGCGGCAGGCGCAGGTCCGTCAGCTGCGAGGATTGTGTGACTTCTGGCGGCACGTCGCCTTCCAGATTGTTGCCACCAATATGCAGAACCTTGAGTGGTGTGGGCCGCTTGAACATTTGGTCCAGCGTGCCACTGAAGGCGTTATCGGCCAAGTTGGCCTCCTCAAGCAGTTGCATAAATCCAAAGCCTGCGCCAAGTGCCCCTGAGAAGTTGTTTTGGCCAAGCCGCACTACTCGCAGGCGTGTCATGCTGTAGATTGGCTCAATGCCGCCCTCGAGCCGGTTGCCGGAAAGATCGAGCGCTTGCATGCGCGTGAGGCTGGACAGCGACGACGGCAGCGTGCCGCTCAGCTGATTGCCCGCCACGTTGAGCGTATGCAGCGCTGTAGCCCAGCCCAAGGAGCCCGGCAGCGCGCCAGTCAGCTGATTGTGGGACAGGTCCAGGATTCGCAGCTCCCGGATGGCGCCAACCTCCTGCGGGATGGGACCGGAAAGGTTGTTGCGGGCAAGTTCCACCGTAGTCAACTTCTGGCGCGTGGCCAGCTGCGGAGGAATTCCGCCGGTTAGCTGGTTGCCACTCAAGAGCAGCTTTACCAGATTCGGGACCTGCGCCAGCTCTGTTGGCACGGGGCCGGAATGGCTGTTGCCGGCCAGTGAGAGGTTCTGGAGTGCCGGCAGTGAGCCGAGGTCCGGTGGTATCGGGCCATCCAGCCTGTTGTGACCTGCGTAAAGCGAAATGACGCTGCGCAGGCCCGACAGCACGCCAGGCAGCTGGCCGGAAAGCTTGTTGGCGTCCAGGAAGAACTCCGTGAGTTGCGTCAGATTCGCCAGTGATGCAGGAATGGGACCCTCCAGCGTGTTGAAGTCAAGCCATAACCGGTCGAGCGCTATGAGTCCGCCGACCGACTCCGGGATAGGGCCACTAAAGTTGTTGTCAAATAGCAACAGGTCTCTTAGGTGCACGAGTTGCTCCAATGATGCCGGGATGGATCCGCTCAACGCGTTGCTCCATAGGCTGAGCGTCCTTAGGTTTGTGAGCTCACCTATCGAAGCTGGCATCCCCCCCGTGATAAAGTTGTCGGCCAGATACAGGGTCCGCAGCGAGTCAAGTGACCCCAGCGAGTCGGGAAGTGTGCCTGATAAGCCGTTTGCTTGGAGGTCAAGCCCCACCACTCGCCCTGTCGGACTCAGCGCTACACCGTGCCAGCCGCTGACAGGGTCGGAGAGCCACCCCGTGCGCTGGACCCAAGATGCGCCTTGCGTCAGGTTGTAGAGGTTTACGAGCACCAGCGAATCCGCCTGGCTGGCTTGCACGTGGGCTGCATGTGGCATGGCCTTGCTCAGCACCAAACGCTCCGCGTGCCGCTGACTCCGAATAATGTCCAGATCTTGGCCCTGCGCCTGCAGTACGGACGCGCCCAGCGCTATCAGGATTCCAAGGGTCTTCATCATAACGCCATGGCGACGCCAATGCCCGTATCAACCACTCCAAAGTTCTGCAAGGCTTCTCGGCCCAATCTATGAGTTCTTGCACAAACACAACGTTCGTGTCTTGGCCTTCCGAATCAATCGCAGTCACAGATGCTATGATCGGCCAGTTGACTAGCGAGAAACCACGCTTGAAGCCGCTGGCATACATGAGCACTTGGGCCGCCGCCTGCGTAATAGCGCCATTGACCTGTAACGCCAGGCCAAAATTCGTCCATGGCGGAGCAGATTTCGGCTCAACAAGTCACTGATCGAACAAATCGTTGCTCGGGCGCAGCATGAGGTCTTCGACCACCGTCTCGCTTGCCTCTGCTGCAACTGCGGCATCCGTAGACATGCTTATTGTGCCCAGTCCAATGCGCTGCTTTGCAGCAGGACGCCACGTGCGGTGTCGGTGGTTGAAAGCCGCTGAATAGAATGCCTTACCAGGGCACCCATCGTGGTGCACGCCTCAAAACCCGCATCATTATAGCGTATGGCTAGCTCGGAACCCAGAAGCCGCGTGTGCTCAGGATCCGCGATATGGTCACTGCTCATGACATTCAGCAGCGCATCAACGCGTCGATCCGATACCCGCACCCGGTGGTAGATCAGGGACCGCTCTTCCTTTTGGTATTGTACCATATTTGCCGGCGCCAGGTATTTACCCACGCCTTCGGCAAATGGTG
Organism: Rhodothermales bacterium; assembly: GCA_965262785.1. Lineage (GTDB taxonomy): Bacteria > Bacteroidota > Rhodothermia > Rhodothermales > Bin80. The sequence continues at coordinate 2,065,213 of OZ253559.1, read as the reverse complement.
CGTTGTTGGGATACCGTTGCGGACGATAGACTTGCAGCTTTCGATGATGGCTCTGCTGGTCAAAGTCGATGGGACGAAAAATGTAGTGCAGCTGCTCAAAATCGTGACGGACATCAATGACGAAGTTGCCGGCATGCATGTCGCCCAACAACCGCACCGTGCAACGCACGTCGAACTTGACAAACTGCTTCGCAAGCCGCACGCAGTCAAATCGATTCGTGGGCATCAGGTCACGCAGGAATCCATCAGCCGGAATGCCAATTATGTGGTCTTCAATAATGGTGTTTCCGCGCAAGAACCATGTGATACGCCTGGGCGAGAGCAGATGCTCGAGCTCCAAGCCGTAGATGCGGTTCGCATCTGCTTTCTTTACGTAGAAATAGTCAAAATTCTCATTTAGCGCGTTTACGATCCGAACACGGTACGGCAGAGTGTTCCCATACAAGCAGAGGTCTATCCGATCGACAAACAGATCCTTTACGGCCGTGACGTCCCCGTCGGACCGTAGGAGCGCATAGGTTAGCAGCAAATCTTGATGGATTTCGCGTTGCTCGTTGGAAGGAAAGAATACGCTTGCCCATAGCGTATCGTTATCGTCCTGATCGTAAAGCGGCACCGCATCCTCATGGTGGGCGAGATCACTATAACGGATGCCTTGCTCTTTGATTCGCCCGTAGCGTCGCAGGTAGGCGTCCAGACTCGGTTGGACCGGGTACATCCGTTTCTTGCGGCTGACCAGCATCCCGCCGCGGTTGCCATCTATCATGGTATCTTGCTATAGGAAGTTGATTGGTATTTTACGGCACATGAGCCCCCTTTCTCCAACGCGTCCCGCTACTGTGGACGTGTCTGTCATTATCGTCAACTTTAATGTGTGCGCGTTTCTGGAGCAAGCCCTCCGAAGCGTTCAGCGCAGTGTGGGAGCTCTGTCCGCAGAGATCTTTGTCGTAGACAACTACAGCGTTGATGGTTCGTGCGAGATGGTGAGTCGGGAATTTCCAAGCGTGCACCTTATCGCGAACAAGGACAACGTAGGGTTTGCTACAGCAAACAATCAGGCCATCGCTCGTGCCCGGGGTCGGTGCTTGTTGATCCTGAACCCCGACACCATTTTAGCAGAGGACACCATTGGTACGCTCGTTTCTTTTTTGGATACCCATCCGGCGGCAGGCGCGGTCGGTTGTCAGATCCTGAACCCTGACGGATCCTTTGCCCCGGAGAGCCGCCGCGCTTTTCCTACGGCAACGGTAGCTCTTTCACGGATGACGGGACTTAGCCGTCTCTTTCCAAGAAGTCGTGTCTTTGGGCGCTATAATCTCGGCTACCTTCCTAGGGATCAGGTAACCGAGGTCGACGCGCTAAGCGGCAGTTGCATGATGGTCCGCCGGGCGGCAGTCTCGTACTCCAAGGCCTCGTACAGCGGGTTGGACGAAGCTGGACAACGCGGCGCAGCTGAGGCCCGTGCGGGTGGCATTACCGGTCACGATGGCGCGGGCGTCTTTGATGAGGGATTCTTTATGTACGGCGAGGATCTCGACTGGTGCTACCGGCTCCAGCGGGCCGGTTGGAAGATTTTCTACACGCCGGATACCTCCATCATACACTACAAAGGTGCAAGCACCAAGAAGAATCAGCTTCGCTACGTGCGCCTATTCTACGGTGCTATGATCCGGTTTGCGGAAAAGCACTTGAGCCGCCGGTACCCGCCCGTTTTTCTGTGGCTCTTGCGCGCGGCGGTCGTTGGCCGGGGTTGCCTTTCGGCTCTCATCCAAGCCTGTAAGCACCGCGCTCTGCGCGACGCCGTACTTGTCTTCGGCGTCATGGCTATCCTGGGTCTTTTTCGGTCGATGCAGATGGGCGTTGTGTTTCCCGGGGTCTTTTACTGGCTAATCGCACCATCGTTTGCTCTTATTGCCGTCAGCACAATCGGTATCCTGGGGGGCTATCAGAGCAAAGGGCGTCGACTGGGAACCGTGGTAGCTGGTGTGTCGCTGGCAGTACTCCTTCTGTCCGCTACGTCGTTCTTTGTGAAATCCATCGCTTTTTCGCGAGCGGTAGTTTTGGCTAGCCTGCCGGCAAGCATCCTGGTGCTGGCAGTCCACAGATTTGCACGTCTGCCGCGCGAGGTGGCATCCCGTCGTACCCTGCTTGTAGGCGATGCCAGTGAGGCCGAGCGCCTGCAACAGGCCCAGCATGCCCTGGAATCGCCGCCTTTTTCCATCGTGGGCTACGTTCCCGCTGGGCCGCAAGGCGATGCGGAAACTGAAATACCATGCCTGGGCCCATTGCAAGCTCTTCGTGAATTGGTGCAGGCTCACGAGGTACAGGTCGTCATCCTTGCATCTGCCAACTTATCAAACAAGACGATCTTCACCTTGACGCGGCGACTCAACGGGCTGCCGGTAGAGGCCAGAATTCTGGCACAGAACCATGCCCACGTAATAGGCAAAGCGTCGGTAGACCTCTTGCAGGGCGCCGCCCTACTGGAAGCGCAGGAGGCACTCGGATATATGCGCAGTAAGGCCGCCCATCGTGTATTCGATGGCGCGATGGCACTTCTGGCGGCACTGTTTCATCCGATGGTGATGATGGCGTCGCGCCTCATGAGAGCCAAAGCGTTCTGGCGAGCCCTCGGAGACCGGACGCGTCGATGGCCCGAGGTTCTGGCAGGGCGTTGCACACTGGTAGGATACCGCAAGGATGAAGGGTTTGTCCCGCCCAAGGAATGGGCGCTACGCCCTGGCATCTTTGCTGTAACCGACTCCTTGGGACCGCGCTACACCGGGAAGCTTGACGACGCCGAGCAGGTGTATTGGTCCTATGTGAGACGCCAGTCCGCAATCGTGGACTGGCTTATCGTGATGCGTACAATCAGGCTGATGCGCTGAGAGCGGGGTCTGGCACGGGGTGGGCAGGCAAATGACCTCAGAGCTGCGCAAGCAGCTGCGCCGATTCCGTGCCATCCACAACCAGCCCGGGGTCCTTGGCTTGGATTGGGAAGGGCAGGCAACCTGTTTTCGGGCATGTGCCCCCTCACATTGCTATGCAAAGGAGAGTGCTGAGGCCGCAATCTGCGTGCGGGATACGGCACGCTGCAGCTTGGCATGACTGCCTGCCCGTACGCTGCCAAGGAAACCTACCAGTAGCATGCCTGTAGATTCGGACCCATGCAGAAGAGTCACGCCAAATACCTCCTGGATTTTGAAAAGCCGCTCGTTGAGCTTGAGCAGAAGCTTAACGAGATGCGTACGCTCGATTCCGGCCAGGTCGATCTGACCCATGAAATTACAGCGTTGGCAGCGCGTGTTGATGAGCTCCGTATCTCGATTTATCAAAACCTCACGCGATGGCAGCGCGTCCAGATCGCACGACACCCGCTTCGACCGTACACGCTGAACTACATTGAAGCACTCACGTCGGGCTTTGTTGAGCTACGTGGTGACCGCAATTACGCGGACGACCCCGCTATCGTGAGCGGTTTTGCCACCTTTCGCGGCTCGGCTTATGGATTCAAAGATCGCACGGTCTTGGTAGTAGGACACCAAAAAGGACGTGATACGAAGGAACGAAAGTACCGACGCTTTGGCATGCCGAATCCGGAAGGGTACCGAAAGGCCGGGCGGCTGATGCGGATGGCCGCGAAATTCGGTAAGCCGATATTGTGCCTTTTGGACACGCCTGGTGCATACCCGGGCATGGAAGCCGAAGAACGTGGGCAGGCCGAAGCCATCGCCCGGAACCTGTTCGATATGGCACGGCTGAAGGTTCCCATCATTGTTGTCATCATCGGCGAGGGAGCAAGCGGCGGAGCATTAGGAATTGGTGTAGGCGACCGCATTCTAATGCTCGAAAACTCTTGGTATTCCGTAATCGCTCCGGAAAGCTGCTCCTCCATTCTTTGGCGTTCCTGGGATTTCAAGGAAGAGGCTGCTCGTGCCTTGCGGCTTACGGCTACGGACCTGAAAAAGGTTGGCGTCATTGACACCATAGTACCGGAGCCTGTAGGCGGAGCGCACCGTGATCCCAACACGACCTATGACGCCGTTGGGCATGCGGTAACCCAAGTGATGAAGGAACTGAGCGAATTGAACGCGGCGCAGCTCTTGGCGCAGCGCCTTGATCGGTTAGACGGTGTCGGCATTTTCAGTGGAGGCGAGTCTTAGGACAAACCGGGACGCGCGTGGCGCATGCCAAATAGCAGCCCACTGCCCTACTACCTAGATCCTGTGGATCTGGACGTGTTTCTGCGGCGCCTGCTGGAAGCAGACATCGGCGCCGGAGATGTCACGACCCTGGCCGTCGTTGATTCCCACTCCGAGGCGACAGCTGCATTTATGGCTCGCGAACCTGGGATAGCTGCTGGCCTCTATTTGGCGGCACGCGTATTCGCGCTACTTGATTCTGCCACTAAAATCTCTTGGTCGTACATGGACGGCGAAGGCCTGCAACCGGGAGACACATTGGGTACTATTTGCGGGCGCGCCCGCACCATTCTTAAGGGGGAGAGGCTAGCGCTCAACTTGTTGCAACGCATGAGCGGCATCGCAACAGCCACACATCTGTTGGCCCGGGTTGTACACCCCGTGCGCGTGCGAGACACGCGGAAGACTGCGCCGGGCCTCAACCTCCTTGACAAGTGGGCGGTTCGTATTGGCGGCGGAGAAAATCATCGGATGGGACTGTATGACCGGATGCTCGTGAAGGACAATCATATAGCAGCGGCTGGAGGTATCGCGCCCGCCATTCGCCTCGCTTGCGAGTACAGAGACCGCCACTCTCCTGGTATGATTGTTGAAGTTGAGGTGCGCACGCACGAGGAGCTCCTGGAAGCGCTGGCCACTGGGGGCTTTCAGGAGCTCCTGTTGGATAACATGGTGGCAGTCAGCGCCGAAGGGGCCGTGGACGCCTCCCGCCTTTCTGCTGCCGTCGCCCGCATAGGTGGGCGGTACACCACGGAAGCATCAGGCAATGTCACGCCCCACACGGCGCAAGCAATAGCTTTGACCGGTGTCGAATACGTTTCGTGCGGAGCGCTTACTCACTCTGTCCACGCCATGGACATTGCACTAGAATTCTTGCAAAGGAACAACCATGGGAATTAACGAGCGCCGCTTCCAGGCTACATTTGAAGCCTTAACTACCGACGGGCGCACTTCGGAGGGCGGGTTGAATCGACCAGCGCTAAGTCTCGCACACCTGGCTGCCCGCCGTCGATTTGCAGAAATGATTACCGGCAACGGCTTTACAGCCCACACAGACGGGGCGGGCAACCTGTCCGCACGGTGGGCCGCCGCGAGCCCGGACGCCCCCACGTTGCTCCTTGGCTCACACCTGGATTCGGTCCCCGATGGTGGCCGGTTTGACGGGACGCTTGGAATTGCCGCTGCATTCGAAGCGCTCCAGTCGCTTCGCGACGCGAGCCACAAGGCCAAGGCAAACGTTGAGGTTATTGACTTCACTGATGAGGAAGGCACTTGGGTGTCGCTGATGGGCAGCCGCGCAGTGAGTGGACAACTCACGCAACAAGACCTGGAAAACCCGCGCGGCAACTCCGAGGCCTTCGAAGAATCTTTGGCGCGAGCCCAACTCACCAAGGCCGGCATCCTGGGCGCTTCGCGGCGTGCTGAAGCCTTCGAAGCGTACCTCGAGGTCCACATTGAACAGGGAACGCGCCTGGAATCATCGGGCACCAACATCGGTGTGGTAAGCGGCATGGTGGGCATCTACATGTATCTAGTTACCTTCCATGGCATTGCCAATCATTCAGGCACGACACCCATGGATCGGCGACACGATGCGGCGCAAGGTGCCAGTACTTTTGCCCTGAATGTTCGCCACATCGTCATGGAGCGTTTTCCAGACTGCGTAGCAAATGTTGGTAACATGACGTTTTCTCCAGGTGCGTTCAACATTGTAGCGAGTACTGTGAAGTGTTTCATGGAACTGCGCAGCAGCGATGCCGACCGGGCCCGCGCGCTGGAAGGGGCATTGCGCGACGCCGCCAGTCAGGCGGCAGTGCGCTTCGACCTCAAGGTGGAGTTCGAATTCTTAGAAGCCGTGGATCCGCGCAAGATGAATGCACACATTCAGAGTACGCTTGTGGCCGCGGCGGGAAGCCTAGGGCTGACAACCCGAAGCCTTCCGTCATTAGCAGGGCACGATGCGCAAAGCATGGCGCTACTTTGTCCCGCCGGTCTCTTCTTCGTGCCCTCGAGAGGCGGCTACAGCCACTCGGCCTTGGAGCACACCAGTTGGGACGACTGCGTACGGGGCTGCCAGACGCTGTTTGAGGCGGCGCGGCGTCTTTTGGCACACCCCTAATCAGCGCCACACTCCAACCCCCGAGTTATGCTGCAGGAGCAGAGCAGGTTTTTTCAGCAGCTACTCTTCGCCACGGACATGGTGCTAAGCGGCGCCTGCTGGATTGCCGCGTACTACCTGCGTTTCGAGGTCTTCGCTATCTGGCCTCGCCCGTTGCCGGAATGGCTGCCGCTAGGTCGCTATCTCGCGTTCTTGCCGTGGATCTTAATTGTTGCAGCCATTGTGTTTTGGGCAAGTGGCCTGTATGTACCCAACCGCGCACAACGTCTGACCCGGCTGGTTCTGAGCGTGTTGAAGGCAGTCGGAATCTCATTGATCGTCCTGATGGCCTTCTTGTCGCTCTACCGGGATTTTTATGTGTCGCGTTTGACCATCATCATCTTCGCCGTGCTGACACCATTCACCATGATGGCGCTCCGGCTCCTATTGTACGTGTTCGTGCGCAGGGCCAGACGTCAGGGGCGATACCTGCGCCGCGTTCTGATCGTAGGTGCGGGCGTAGCCGGGCGACGCCTGGAGCAATGCTTCAAAGCGTATCCGTGGATGGGTCTGTCGGTGGTTGGGTTTGTGGATGACCACAAGGAGGGCGAACCCGGTGTGCTCGGCACTACTGCAGAGACGGCCCGTCTGGTAGACGAATCCAAGGAGCCTATCGACTACGTATACATCGCATTACCCTTGGCCGCCGCGAAACGCATTGAGGCACTCCTCAGCGAACTCTCCACTCGCCTGGTCCACGTGTGCTTGGTACCAGATCTGCTGCAGCACGACATCATCAACAGCCGCATCAGCGAAGTGGACGGAATGCCCATACTGCACATCATGGATGAAGCGCCTGTTGACCTCAGGCGGATCACAAAACGCGTTATGGACGTGGTGTTTTCTGTAGTGCTGTTGGCGGTAATTTCGCCGCTGTTGCTGGCTATCGCGCTGGCAGTTCGCCTCTCGTCAACAGGCCCAGTCCTTTATCGCCAAGAGCGTATGAGCCTGAACGGTCATCGGTTCGATATGCTGAAGTTTCGATCTATGCCCGTTGGCACGGAGGCCAAGTCCGGTGCAGTTTGGGCCAGGCCAGACGAAACCAGAGCCACACCGTTGGGGCGGTTCTTGCGTCGCACATCGCTGGATGAATTGCCCCAGTTCCTTAATGTCCTCAAGGGCGACATGTCTGTGGTAGGTCCGAGACCCGAGCGACCGGTCTTTATTGACAAATTCAAGGATCACATCCCGCGCTACATGCTGCGCCACAAGATGAAAGCGGGCATAACGGGCTGGGCCCAGGTTAATGGGTGGCGCGGCAATACTTCTCTGGAGAAACGCATCCAGTACGACCTATACTACATTCAGAACTGGTCGCTTGCGCTTGATCTGAAGATTATGCTGCTGACCGCCTGGAGGGGATTCGTGCACCGAAACGCATATTGAGCAGCGACTCGGGCCACGCCATAGCGAGAGTCTGTCAACTGGCACAAGATGCTGGAGCCACAGGCAGACCCGTCCAGTCCGTCCGCAACTGACTGCACGTGTATTTGGGCTACGGCGTTTCCGGAATTTAGTACCCAAGCTCCATTGACTGTCGTAGCAATCACAGCAACACTGCGCAAGAGTTTGCGCCGAACTGAGACAATGTTGCGGGGCCGCTACGATGAATCAAGTCCCAATTGTGCTGTAATCGGGTCTTTCGGCGGTGTCGTAGGCAGTGGGGAGAAAGAGAGCCGCCGAGGGAGCCCGGAGCACCATTAAACTCTTATTTCGTGGTGTAGTATTCATGTATGGTGAAGTAATACATGCCCGTCATCCACCTCTCGTCCTAGTCCTCTAGTACCGCCAACATTAGACGGAGAGCCGGGGCTTCAGGCGGCAAGATCCAGAGCACCACTCGTGACGCCGCAACTCCTACTAGCTGTGCGACAAGCCCCACATGCGGGACCGGCGTGTGCTGAAAAGGATGATCGCGGCGATCATCAGTAGCCTCATACGGGTGGTTGCGCACTGAGCCGAGGCTATCTCGGTACCCCTGAGCCGATGCTCCTTGAGGACCGTTAACAGAGCAATGGCAAACGGAGAACTTCTTGACTGAAGTACAAAAACCTCAGATGACGGAGCGTTGTGGTGCGCAGCTATGGACGCAAGGCCCGAAGCCTAACGGTGCCGCTGTAGGACCTGGCCTTAATGAGGTCGCCACCACCATTGACATGACCGTTAGCGCTCTTGCCCTGGATGTTTCCGGAAAAGCCCAATCCCGATTCGATGTCGATGTTTTTGCCGGACAACTGTAGTAAGGCCGGGTGTTTTCGAGGCAGCAAGATGTCTATGCTGCCAGTCGATGTACTGGCGTCCACAGTTCCAGGGCCAACAAGCGTAAGAGAGATATCTCCGTCATAATCTGAGACGGTGATATTTCCCTCAACTTGCTTCATAGAGATGTCCCCGTCGGAGGAACTTAGATCGATGTGCTGACCTTTGACGTCGCCAAGCGTGATGGCCCCGTCATAGGTCTTCGCGTGTATAGATCCGCCGTCCATTGACTCCACTGCGATGTTCCCGTCGGAGGAACGTAGGTCGATGCGCATACCTTCGACGTCGCCAAGCGTGATGGCCCCGTCATAGGTCTTCGCGTGTATAGATCCGCCGTCCATTGACTCCACTGCGATGTTCCCATCGGAGGATCTTAGGTCGATGCGCATACCTTTGACGTCGCCAAGCGTGATGGCCCCGTCGTAGGTCTTCGCGTGCATAGATTCGCCGTCCATAGACTCTACTGCGATGTTCCCGTCGGAGGTGCGTACGTCGATGTGCGAACTTTTGAAATCGCCGAGCGTGATGCCTCCGTCATAGGTCTTCGCGTGTACAGATCCGCCGTCCATTGACTCAAATACGATGTTCCCGTCGGAGGTGCGCAATTCCACTTCGTTGCCATCCACGGAGCCTATCGTGATGTCCCCATCATATGTCTTGATGTGAAGGTCGGCTCGGAGCCTATTTATAGCTACATCGCCGTCACTTGTGCGGACGCTGACGCTATAGGATTCGGGGATGCGGACGTGGACACTGATTTCGGGCGCTTTGCGCCTGTCATTCCGTGACTGATGTTCTAGGACTTCTCTGCTAATGCGTATGGCATTATCCTCTATGCGCACATCAAAATTTCGCTTCTCGAAGTATTCGCGGCCCTTGGCTAAATCCTTGTCGGAAATGGCCACCACGACACTTACGTCGCTTTCCAGGCCGGATTGGATATCGACATCTGCGTCAAGCACGCTCACTATAAGGGACTCGGCCTTGGAAGGGTCAAAGGATGCGTTGATCATGACCTCGGATCGGACTTGGGCCGATGCACAGGCTAGGACCAATAGATTCAGTGCAACGGCGGATAGGAGGCTTGAGGGTCTCATAGCGCGAATAGGAAGGAGCTAGATAGACTGCAATTGTAATACGTAGCCTCTGCGGGCGCGTTCCGCGCGAGAGAATGGCAATTGCTACAATCCGGACGGCAGCGTATGCAGCCGGCGGTTGAACTTTTCCGGCTCGTCCTCCTGCGTCTAGAAGGGCTCCTGCACCGGGTCCGCCTCCAGTGCTAATCGGAACAAGCTGTGCGTTCGCTCGCCACTCTGTAGCGCGTATTCCCTATATGCCCGCTCCATGTTCGTTCGTGCCAGTATAGAGGCGTTCTGACTTCCCAATGGACTCATCAATTGAGGTAGACTTCACGGCCGGGGATGAGGGCTGTTGAGTTCATAGCGCCCGGGGGTAATCCTGTTCCCGGCATAATTGCGCTTATCTGGGGAGCCGACCCGCCCTAGCCTCAATTACCGCGGCAATTTAGCCCTGTGACAATCAGGGTCTTTTCGATAGCTGTACGCGGAGCGTCTTGTTGCCGAGCCACGGGATGCGCTCGCGTAATTCGGGGTATCCCGCAGAGACCAAGTAGTGGGCTCTGGCTCGTGCGCGCAGCTGGACGAGGATCTCGTCTTCGGTGATGGTGACCTTGCCACTATGGCGCACCAGGTCGCGATAAATCGTGCGCGATTCCGCTTTTTCATAGCCTGCGCCTGCGCGTGCGCCAAGGAGTCGGTAGAGCACGCTGGCCATGACCGTCAGCTGCACGTCCACATTGATCCGCATGGGTACCGCGGAGCTCAATGCATCCATGTGGAAGAAGTCGATGGCATCACTGATGACGTTTTCGATGATCATGCGCCGGGCGTAGCGGTCAACCAGCTGTGCGGGCGACCGCTTCATCTGGTTGGTGATCAGAATGGTCGGCTTGTCGTGCCCCAGACCCTTGACGATGATCTGCCGTAGGGGATAGGGGTATCCCCGCAGCTTTACGACCTCGTCGGCAATGCGCGGCGTGCGGTAAGCGCGGCCAATGTTTTTGAGGCGAATCTGCCTCCAGGCCGACTGGTCGAGCGCGTTAGTGTGCTCGATCAGCGAGGCATGCCGGCGCCGTAGCGTGATGAAGTCAATGTTCAAGGCGGTGAGCTTGGCCAGATTGGTGTACACGGTGAACCGGCTGTCGAAGACCAGCTCTCCCGGAACCTGCCCGGTGCGGGCTCTCCAGTAGTCGACAAAGCGCACAATGGCGTCATTTTGCGTTTCCTTGCGAATCGTAGCGTCGGCATAGCAAAAGACGCGGGCCTCGGCATCGCGTGCCAGCATGGTGAGCACACCGCGTTGGCGGCGGCTGCGCTTGGAGACGTAGTGCTTCTGCAAGAGCGCCTGATCGCCGTGGTAGGGAATGGTGTGGAAGTCCAGGTCGATGGACCGCCCGGGGCCAAGGGCATCGGCCAGCTTTGCTGCAGCATGGTACCACTGGTGCATCAGGGGTCCCGCGAAGGTCGGATCCACCTGGATGGAGTATTCCGTCAACGTGGTGCGCTTGGGAATGGCGTTCAGACCGGCAAAGAGGGCCAGGCCCTCATCGAGGGTTTCAGCCATGACCTGGGAAGGCCGACCGATGCCGGACAGCTTGAGTGCCAACAGGGAGCGCACCGCACAACCGGCCGGTATCATGCGTGTGCCGGGCATGCCTGCGGCGATCAGCATCGGATCAAGCTGCATACGAGCCAGATCGAAGGCGAACAGAAAAAGGCCGGCAAAGTCGGTGTGAAAGGTGCGCGAGGCGAGGTCCAGCTTTCGCCTGTCGGCTATGGTGGTCACCGGAGATCGCTGATGCGGCGGTCGGCGGGGCAGGCGCTGGATGCCTTCTCTGGTGAAGACGTTCTGGATGTAGCCCAGGCTGGCCGACATGCCTTCCTGGCGCAAAAGCTGCTGGATCTGGTAGATGGAGGCGTTGTGCTCTTTGCGGAGGGCGACGATGCGGGCAGCTCGGCGATCAGGGGGTTTGGCTGCGGGAGGCGAAGCGGCGGGTCGGGGCCAGAAGAAGTCGGCAGAGGGCTGTTTTCTGAATCGTCGCAGGAGGTTGCGGAAGGAACCCGGGGTATAGTTGCCTCGCTTGGCGGCTTCATCTATGGAGCATCCTTCATGGAGGTAGGCTCTGATGGCTTCGTACCGCCTCATGGGCAGGCCGTCGGGTTGGGCAAAGAAGTCGGATCGGCGCATGATCGTAAGGTATGAAGTATGAAGTCATTACCAATATAGTAACAGCATACTAAAAAATCAAGACCAGGTACTTGTAAGCGGCATATTATTCCGGTTTCAGGGCGGAACTGGGGAATATTAGACGCACATAGTGCTGTAACAGGGCAGCAAGACGACAATCTCGCTGAGAGTGGCAGTGTGATAGCGTGTCAGAAATATACTGCTATATCAGTGGTAATATATTCATATAGTCACAACTACTATGCATACAAGATGGCATTAGGCCGGTAATAGAAGTCAAAATCACGCAAAAAGCCTGCGAACAGTGCACCTACTAAACGCTCCGCGGTAATTCAGGCTAGACCGTACCTCGATGTGATCTAACGCAATCAGCGGCGATTCTGACACGCGGAGCTGAAAATCACACCATACAAACCCGTGAGGGCAGTTCCGAGGAGATTCTCTGCGCTTTAGCGTTCCGAGTAGTAGGTGTCAACGGACGCGTATGCAGGGGAACACAGGGTCCGTAGCAGCCATCCTCAATCCAAGGCCTTCCGCCCACAATGCGCCTGGTAAAGCTGCAACTGAGCAGGCCGAAAGCACTGGACTTTGGCTTGCACCTATCCCTTTTTGCTGTCCGATACCAACAAGTCAACCCCGTACAACCCTCGGTCCCGCAGCTGCTCGAACAAGGCGGTCAAACCACAAGACGGCTCCCGCGCTCCTACCTCGAAGCCTGACACTTCCCGCGCTCCTTGTGCACCGATTTGTCCCGGTGCCATGCGGTCTTCGGATTCCGCTTGAAATCGCTGCTCGTACTCGGCCGCAACCGCCAATGCTTAGCGCGGTACGCGATCTCAACAGGCGAACGATAGCGAGACTGCTCAGAAACGAAGATGGAGACTTGTCCATTGGGCTACATGCCTATGACGGAAGGTGAAATGCCCAAGTCGGACGCCAATGACGGGTTCGGTATTGCTCCCTAGTTGCCGAATCAAGACTGTAATGCACATTAAATGCACATAGGGATCCTGGAACAGGAGTGCAATGTACATTCTAGGAATACAGGGCATCTCAACGCAGGCCCAACCGCCGGCTACAGGCGCGCCAGGGCAAGCTGGTACACGAAGTGCTTTCGCTGCAACATCGCACTTGCGAAATTGGCCCCTATCATCGACTTGAAGGCCGGCCAGGACCAGAAATTCACGTGGCCCGGATCCTGACAAAACCGAACTGCCTGACCCAGATCGTTTAGGGCTTTGAAATACGGCTCATGCGGTACAGTGATGACCACATGGCGTCGCGCTACTCGCTTGAGTTCTGCGATAGCACTATCCCACTCCGCAATATGCTCCAGGACTTCGCTGCATACGACTGTGTCGAAGGAGGCGTCTTCATACGGCAGCTTAAGCACGCTGCCAACGGTAAAGGTCGCAGTGTGTCCAAAGTGCTTACGGGCATAGGCAATGGCACCAGAGCTTAAATCTATGCCGGTCAGCTTAAGGCTGGGATCCCGCCCGGCCATGTACCCAGTAACAAAGCCTTCGCCGCATCCAGCGTCCAGGACAGACTGCGCCCCCGACTTCGCTACCAGCTGAAAGATGGCTTCGTTTACGCTGCGAAGGTGCCATCGGGCGATGCGCCCTGTCCGAACGTGTCTGTCCTTGTTGGCACTCTCGTATGGATTGGCATCTACTGCAGCATCCACCGGACTACTATTCGATGATTACGGGGGTTCCTTCCTGCACCCACCCCCAAAGACGATCCATTTGTGAATTCTCCACAGCCACGCATCCCTGCGTCCAGTTGGTGGAAAGGCCTGTGCCAGCGCCATGGATCTCTATCATCCCACCCAGGGGCGTGTGCATTGGAGGAATCTTGGAGGCCTCTTCTGCCGCCATGATCGCGTCGTGCTCTGACTGCGAGATGAGCCCCTTGCGCAATCCACGCTCGGCATCTTCGGCATTCGGATAGTTGAGAAGCAATGCCTTGTAGAATTGACTGCGCGGATTCTTTCGAACCACGAAGAATGCACCTTCAGGCGTACGCCAATGGTCACGCTCAGCTTCACTACCCCTCTTTTCCTTATCCGAATAGGTGTTGAAGCCGAAATCCGCAGGCAACTCCATCACGAGTCTTGTGCCTTGATACAGGTAGAGGCGTCTGCGCAGCTTCGAGACTCGTATCCACACATTAGAAATGGCCTCGCTGGGCACGTAGCCATAGGCACCATCCTGCGTGTGCACGCGGCTCCAGCCATCGTCGGACGAAAGGACATAGACCGGCTCCCGAAAGCCGAGCCGCACATAGGGGCGCTGCTTGTTGGGCTCAGAATAGACCATGGCCTGCCTTTCTACCGCGTAGTAGACTGCATCGCCCATGTCGACCGGGTCCGGCGGCGCGGATTGGGCATAGGCGCCCTGAGCCAGCACCACCAAGCATATGACCAAGATCGGGATGCGCATCCAGCGCAGGGAAGTCTTAAGAGTGTGGCAAACGCCTTTGTACAAATGCGGCATCCAAAAGTCAAGGTGCGCCGCTCGCCAACGCTTCAACAATTTCGTCAGTGATCCCCATGCTGCTAAAGCCACCATCATGGTAGAGTGTCTGCATGGTTACCATACGCGTCAAATCACTCAGAAGCGTGACCGTATAGTCCGCACAACTAGCCGCGTCTGCATTGCCCAAGGGCGATAGCCGGCGGCCGTATTCGTACATCGCGTCAAAGCCCGCGATTCCCGCGCCTGCCGTCGTCCGGGTTGGACTCTGCGAAATTGCGTTAATGCGAATGTTGCGTTGACCCAAGCGCGCTCCCCATGTACGAACGATGCTCTCTAGCAGCGCCTTTGCATCCCCCATCTCTTGGTACTTGGAGAATGACCGCTGCGCTCCGATGTACGACAGTGCCACAATGGATGCACCGTCCGCAATCGCACCGGTTTCCAGCGCGTGGCGCACAATGCGATGCAAGCTTACGGCAGAGATATCCAGCGTCTTGGAATACCAGTCGTAGTTGAGCTTCTCATAGGCACGACGCTTGCGAACATTGACACCCATGCCAATGGCATGCACTATAAAGTCGATGGACCCCAAGGATTTATGTGCTTCCTCAAAAAGGATACGCAAGTCCTCATCTTTGGTGGCATCCGCCCAAAGCAATGGACTATTGGTCTTCTCCGCCAGACTCGCCAGGGCTCCAAGACGCTTGGCCACCGGAGCATTGGACAAGACAAACCGAGCGCCCTCACGATGCGCGGCCTCTGCAATAGCCCACGCAATGCTCTTATCGTTAAGCGCACCAAATATGACGCCCTTCTTGCCCGCGAGTAAACCGAATCCTTTACTACTCATAGTATCGTCGCACATGCCAGAGTGCTGTCCATTGTTGCTTCAGCCTACATAAACGCTCTTGCTTTGTTAATCGTTCACATCGCCAGCCTCAGCGGCGTGATAAGCAGCAACATTTCCTCATGGACCCACGAGTTAGAAGCGACGATACTCCCGCTGTAGGATGCGTCGGATTCGCCGGCAAAGTCCGTTACACGTCCGCCTGCTTCGGTCACGATTAGGGACCCTGCCGCCACATCCCAAGCCCGCAGCCCTGATTCGAAGAAGCCGTCAAACAGCCCGCACGCCACGTATGCCAAATCTATTGACGCGGCCCCAAACCGGCGCACCCCGCGCGACTCTGCAAGAAAGCGGTGAAGCACCTCAAAATACTGCTTAGCTGTACTAAAGTCTTTGTAAGGAAACCCCGTTGCCACCACCGAGCCCGAAAGACGTGGCCGGCTGCTCACGGACACAGGCTCGCCGTTCCGCAATGCACCTTTTCCGCGGATAGCTGTAAAGAGCTCTCCTGACGCTGCTTCTAGCACCACCCCAACCTGTATTTGGCGATATACCTCCAAAGCAATGCTTACGGCATACGGTGGAATTCCATGAGCAAAATTGACCGTGCCATCTATCGGATCAATTATCCAGCGCGGCACCCCCGGCGGGGCGCCTCCAGCGGCTTCTTCGGCCAAAAAGCCGTACTGGGGAAACGCTTCACGCAAGGTGCGTATGATGGTAGCTTGCGCGGCCTCGTCGGTTGTAGTAACCAAATCATTGAAGCCCTTTTCCCGAATCTTAGCGTCAGGGACTTTCCCGGCCTGGGCTCGGATCAGTCCCGCTGCGGCATGCGCCGCTTGGATGGCTATTTCCAATTCTCTGGTGTACATCGGCACTTTTATGTTTCTCTTGATGCTGTCAGGGTGCACGGCACGGACTGAGCCCCCTTCGCCAGCAGAAGAAGCAGAGGCTACGCGTGCCCTTTCGCTCCTTGGCGCTGCCGACGACTCAACCCTCACACATGCATTTGCTCAAGTTAGTGCGCGCGCACATACTCGTTTTTCGCGCATTTGGCAGCAAATTGGACAGCGACCACCGGCTACCGCTATGCGTGTTGTACGCCAAGGTCTGGGCAGGGATGCGGTGATCGTATCCGAAGGCAGGACAGGGTCGTTTGCCAAAGGCTTCACCGGCGCACCAACAAACCTGCTCCGAGTTGACTCGTTGGCCGAACATTTAGTTGAAAAAGACCCTGCACACCTCAGCACTCGCTTCGCGGAGGACTTTATCTATCGAATCCTGCTGGACACGGTGATGTGGAACCGCCCCGTACAGGTAATTGCAATTGAGGCAAGGCCCAATTCGGCTCAATCTGTGAAGGAGGCCCGATACTACCTTGACCAGGGAGTGCTCACAGCTTTCTACTGGGTACAGGTGCGCCAATCGTTGTTTTTCTCGGAAAACACCCGCTATTTCCTGCAGATTCGTCCCGACGCGCATGGTGCGTGGGTCCCCCATCACATTCACATGTCAACAAATCTCGCATTTCCATTGCGGCCCGCGCGCCGCTTGGGGCAATCCGCGACGGTGTACGACTACCGCGAAGCTGTGCCCAAATGACAGACTACCGCCAGCACTTAATGAAGCGTATGCGATGAATGAGCTGGCAAACCGGGCCCAGACACTTCTCACCACGCGTACTTTTGGGCATTCGCTACGCGCTTATGACGTTGCGGATTCAACCAACACCCTTGCAATGGCGTGGGCCGACTCGAACGCTCCGGAAGGTAGCGTGCTGATTGCTGAGTATCAGCGTGCAGGGCGTGGACGCCAGGGCCGGCGCTGGGAATCCGCACCGGGAAAGAACCTGATGTTCTCCATTGTCCTTAGGCCGCGCCTTAAGCCGACGCACCTCGGACTCATCACCTTGGCAGCCAGCCTTGCAGTTGCAGATGCCATACACACAGTGGCCACACCGCTGAAGGTTTCCATCAAGTGGCCCAATGACATACTGCTCTGCGGGCGCAAATGCTGTGGCATGCTGCTCGAATCCGTGCTGTCGTACACCGGCGCACATGTGGTCGTGTTGGGAATTGGCCTCAATGTGAACCAAGACTCATTCCCGCCTGAGTTGGAACAGCGTGCGACTTCTCTGCTCTTGGAATTGGGCCGGCAAGTCCCGCGCGCGGCGCTCCTGGCCCGTGTTTTGGCAAATTTTGAGGAGCGCTACGAGACCCTATTTCAAGACTCCTCAAGAATTTGTGATGCCTACGCCCTCTGGATGGAAGGACTTGGGCAAGTGATGCATGTCCAAGGGCCGCCTCCGGTGATCGGTACTGCAATAGGAGTAACTGATCGCGGGGCTTTACGGTTGCAAACACCGGAGGGTGAGCGCATCATCCACACCGGCGGCCCTGCGCTGCTGACAATGCCGGCGTAGGATGTGGCTGACTATAGACATAGGCAACAGCCGGATAAAGACCGCGCTTTTTGACAACAATGAATTGATAGTTGTCCGCTCAAGCGCTTGGTCGGAGACATGGGAAGAGTGTCTTGCTGAAGACCTTCGGGCGTATCGGCCTGTCCGCATTGGGGTCTCCAGCGTTGTGCCGGCTCAGCAGGTTCGCGTTCGGGCGCTGCTGGAGCGCATCTCCAACCTTCCCATCCTAGCTGTGCATCACGGACTCTCGCTCCCGTTTGCGCTAAAGTACCGTACTCCCGGCACCCTAGGAGCGGACCGGCTCGCCGCCGCTGCCGCGGCCTGGCATTGTTACAGCCAAGGCCTGCCAACCGTCATCGTCGACGCCGGCACGGCGCTTACCGTGGATGTGATTCGGGATGGACAGTTTCTCGGTGGATCTATCGCGGTTGGACCTGAACTGGAAGGACGGACCCTTGCCCGCGGCACAGCGGCCCTGCCTCGCGTCTCCGCATGCAAGCTGCCTGGAGCGGTCGGCATGACCACGAATGAGGCGCTGCAATCCGGACTCCTTTATGGCCTGATAGATCGCGTCCGCGGCAGTGTGGAACGCCTCACGTCAGAACTCGGAAAACAGCGTGTTGTGGTTGTCACCGGAGGATGGCACGCCTTTCTGCACCAACACATTGCCGGCATCAACCATGTTGATCCAGACCTCGTCCTGCGAGGTGTGCGGCATCTCATGGTGCTGAATCCAGTTTAAGATCTGCTACGGGACCCAGCGTTTTCAGAAAGCTAGGCGCGCACGAAAATACCGCATGCGGCGTGCCCGCCGCGGCCCACACGCAGTCGTACTGGAGCAGCTCCCGGTCCACAAACGCTCTCAGCAGTGCAGGATGCCCCACCGGCGCGACCCCGCCAATGGCATACCCAGTATGAATACGCACAAAGTCTGCATCCGCCCTTCCGATCTTCTCTCCGACCAGCACGCGTAGCTTCCTGGTATCTACGCGTGTGGAGCCGCTGGCTAAAACCAGAATGGGTTGCGCCGAGCGCTTTGTCTTAAACAGCAGCGACTTCACGATCTGACCAAGCATACAACCAATAGCGCTGGCCGCATCCTGCGCCGTGCGCGTTGAGGCAGAAAGCTCACGGACTTCAACAAGCAAGCCGTTGGCGGCCAGCACATTCTGAACGTGTAACGCTCTGTGGCTCAGGCCTTGGTTCACTGACCTTGCAAAATCAACGTGGCTCGAGCGATCTCCGAGGCTACTCGATCTAGAACGCCAGCAGCAATCACGACCTGCGACTCGGCTTCATCCCAGTCACGCGCTTCAATGGCTTCCCGCACGCCGGGCAGCGTCTTTACTCCGTATCCCGTCAACAAACCGGGCGCATAGATTTGGTGACGATACCACGGGCGGCCGGGCAGTCCCTCGCTACGCGACATTGCGCGCTCCAGATGCATGAGGATCTCGTTTAGTGCCCGCTGCTGTTGTCGGTCTAAGCTCGTGCCATGCGCCTGCATTGCGGCATCGTGCACCCTTGCGCGCTCCTTCAATACAACCAGGCTATTGCGCAGGGGCGCAAAATTCAAGTGGGGCACAGGCCCCTTGGGATCCGGGGCAACAAAAGGCTTGCGAGGATCGCTTGCCAAGGTAAAGGCGTCACTCTCCACGAGGAGATTGTGGCGGGCGGACTCTTCGCGCATACTGCCGGTTAGGCTCTCCACCTCGTCGACATACTTTGCCACCTGAAACACCCAATTCTGTATCCTGAATGGAAGAATATCCGCATTAGCCATGCGTAGCGTCAGGCGCCCACCCACCTGTGCCAAAGCGCGTCCATAGGCGAAGCCCGGGTCCTGAAAACGCGTGTAGTGGTCATACGAATCAAAGGCTGAATGGTACGAGCCTCCGCCGTTCTCACCACCAAAGCCGATGTTAAGCGAAGCTATCGCCAAGTGCTGCAAGAATGGCGAGTAGTCGGAACCCGACCCTAAGGGCGAGATGCGCAGGTCTTCGTTTCCATCAGCCTCTTTGTTGCCGCTAACCTGGCGCCGGGCCCGCAGGCGCTCAGCCACCGATACACCCGTCTGTGGATCGGTGACGGACGCGGCAACCTCGTTTACTAGGCGCTCCAGCGTATGGGACCCTCCGGCTCCCAGAAACCCCCGCCCGTTGCCGTCAGAGTTGATGTACGCGACGGCCTTCTCACGTAGCTCGTCCGCGTGGTGTTCAGCCCATTCGGTAGAGCCAAGTAGACCGGGCTCTTCGGCATCCCACCCGGCATAGACAATCGTGCGCTTTGGACGCTTCCCTTGCGCGGCAAGCTCTCCAACTGCCCTGGCCTCTTCCATCAGTGCCACCATTCCACTGATGGGGTCGGAGGCCCCAAACACCCAACCGTCGCGGTGGTTACCACGCAACACCCACTCATCCGGGAACTCACTGCCCCGCAGCAGCGCAATGACGTTGTAGGCAGGCACTACGTCCCAGGAAAACTCCAGCTTGATGCGCACCCGCGCCGGTCCAGGACCGATATGATAAGTCATTGGTAGCGCACCCCGCCAGGCGGCCGGGGCTACGGGGCCTGCCAGCGCCTTAAGCAGCGGCTCGGCATCGGCATACCCGATAGGCAGAACCGGAATCTTCGCGAGGCCCTTTGCCTCTTCCAATGGCAGCCGTTCAGCATCAGGCGTCGCGCCGTAGCCAGGCGTCAAAGGGTCCCCCGGAGCCTGGGGCATATCGAGCACGGAGCCGCGCTGGGTGCCGTAGCCCATGCGGTACGGTCCCTCTGGATACACGTCCCCCTGAAAAAAGCCATCGTCGCGCGGGTCAGAATACAGGATACACCCCACCGCGCCGTGCTCAGCAGCAAGCTTCGGCTTCAGGCCACGCCACGAACCGCCATAACGCGCGATAACTATCTTGCCAGCAACATCGATCCCATGTCGGTCCAGCACTTCGTAGTCACGCGGCAGACCCTGGTTTACATACACCAGTTCCGCGGTCACATCGCCGTCCGCAGAGTAGGCATTGTACGGCGGCAACCGGTTCTCACGGACTGTTGAAGTTGCATCCTGGGCAAGGCCGGGCTCAATCAATTTGGCCACAAAGCTGCTAGGCTCAAGCATCTCAAGGTGACGCGTGATGGGCATCGGGACCAAGACATCGTAGCGGGCAAGCCGGGCATCGTAGCCCCACTGGTTGAACAGATTCACCATAAATTCCGCGTTTGCTTTGGCGTGGGGAGAGCCGACATGCTGAGGCTTGGCGGTCATCCGCTGCATCCACGAGCGCAGGTTCTCCGTATCCAGAAACCCGTCAAGCTGCTGCTCCAGGGAGCGTTGTGCCCTTGCACCCTCCTCCGTAAAGCCGGTGATGGCCTGCGCTCCCGATGTGAGCACCAAGCAATGCGTGAGGACTAAGACGAGTCCGAAAGAGATTGTTGAGCGCATAACAATAGCGTTGTTCGAATCCATTAGAAACCGTAAATTATACGTCCTAATGCGGATTTTCGCTATGGGTTGCGGGATTGCACTTGGACTAGGTACTACATTGACTGCTTAGACTCCTTGCGAGTCGGACACGCACAATTTGCTAGAACATGCGAAGACTATCGCTAGGCACTGTCGCCAGAGCGCTTGATCAGATGCTGGACCGCCAGATGACGGGACAGGCGCGCATCGCCGCCCACTTGGTGGCCGCTGCCGAGGCTGCTGGCTGGTCCCCGGAGCAGGTAATCGGTATTTTGGATGAGGTAGTGGAATCCACGGTCTTGGATGAATTGTGGATTACCGATGAATCCGGCCGTGCATACCTAACCAACGTGCGGGACGAGAGCGGTAATCTGGTGCCATTTGCCTTCAGCCCCGACCCCGCTATTCAGAGGCAAGCGTCTACATTCTATACACTGCTAAGTGAACCGACAGAAAGCAACGCTGTGGTCACGCAGCAGGCTCAGAACCGGGAAATTGACTGGGAAATCTTCAAGTACGTGGGCGTCAATGGGGTTGACAAGCACCGCATCGTACAGGTCGGCAACGCGCTGGCCTTTGAAGAGCAAGGGCTGCTTACCGATACATACGCGTCGCCGGTAATGACGGCGGTGCTGGCCGCCTTTGGGGAATACGACCTGCTGGACGCTGCGAGTACCGCGCGCTCGCCGGAGGTCCGCTCGGTCTTTGAAGCGATACTCTCCAAGCAGATGGCTGTCCACTGCACCCTTGCGGCTGCGCTGGTCAACAGCGCTGCAACGGCTGGCTGGTCAGCCGCCACCGTTGACGGGTGCCTTCGCCGCGTCGCCGACACAAGCCCGTTGGCTGAGATCTATGTCGCTTCCCATGACGGCTCAATAATGCATTCCAGCCTAGAGGACCCACCTGAGACGCTTCCGCGGCTCGGTGCCGTAGGACCGCTGGAAGTTGGCAAGGTCAAGTCGATAGAACACGCATGGGAGTCAGCCGACGACCGCGTATGCAAGGCCGTGACAGTTTTCCAACCGAAAACGAACCTCCTGGCGCAGGTAGTGGAGTATTTCGAAGACACCGAATTGGTGTCGCCGCGCTACGTGATTCCCCTTTCGTCCGCTAAGCTCTAGTCTTTAGAGCCAACGCCGAGCACGTCGCGCTGTTAGGATGCCCGTGTTCATTCCGACGAAGTGCATAGTGCCATCGTAGCGGCCATGTTCCATCTTCACACACCGATCCATCACAACAGTCAGGCCGCCGGCCTCTGCAATCCGCGCAGCTTCCTCGCTAACGATCCGTAGCTGCAGCCAAAAGACTTTCGCCCCAATTTTCACGGCCTGGTGCGCGTATCGCGGAGCCTCATGCGCTGGCCGGAATACCGTGACCAAGTCCACAGCGCCCTCAACGTCAAGGAGTGTGGGATAGGCCTTTTCGCCTAGAATCTCATTCGCCTTGGGATGGACGGGGATAACTCGAAATCCGTGGGAGGCCAGATACGTTGCGACGAAGTAGCTGGCCTTTTGGCGGTGCGTTGAAAGGCCCACCATCGCCACCGTACGCGCCTGTCCGAGCACACGTCGAATTGCGCCTTGGTCTTGGTACTTCGCCTTAAGTGCGGGCGTAAGTGCGGAATTCAGCGTTAAATCGCATGCAAGGCTTGATCCAAATCCCATAGTAGATCCTCAATCGTTTCCAGTCCAACAGATAAACGGATCATTCCCGGTCCCACGCCGCTAGCTAGCAGCTCTTCGTCCGAAAGCTGCTGATGCGTGGTAGAGGCCGGGTGAATGACAAGGCTGCGCGCATCCCCCACGTTGGCAAGATGCGAAAATAAGTCTAATGACTCGATAAATGCTTTTCCTTTCGCGCGCACCGCCAGACCCTCTCCGCAAAGCCCAAGCGAAAACACGCTGCCGGGCCCCTTGGGCAAGTACTTGTTCGCCAGCGCGTTATACGGGCTGCTCTCAAGGCCAGGATATGCGACCCAGTCTACCTTCGGGTGGGCTTCCAAGTAGGTAGCTACGTCCACTGCATTTTGTACATGGCGCTCCATTCGAAGCGACAACGTTTCAAGGCCCTGCACCAGCAGAAACGCGTTAAACGGCGACAGACACGCTCCTGTATCACGAAGAGTTTCCACACGCGCCTTCATCAGGAAAGCGTGATGCCCAAAGGTGTCATAAAACCGAAGATTGTGATACGAAGGCGAAGGATTCGCTATCGCGCCGTAGTGGCTATAATCAAATTCGCCCGACTCGACAATGACGCCGGCGATGGAGTTGCCGTGCCCGCCGATAAACTTCGTCGCCGAATGCAGGGCAATGTTTGCACCAAAGGTCAGGGGACGACAGAGGTAGGGTGTAGCAAAGGTGTTATCAATTACCAGCGGCAGGTAGTTTGCTTCCGCGAGCGCTGCCAAGCGCGCTATGTCGAGTACGCTGCCCTGAGGGTTGCCGATCGTTTCGCCATAAAGCGCCTTAGTGTTTGGCGTAATCGCGGCTTCCCATGCGTCGAAGTCGTCCGGATCGACAAAATGGGCCGTCACGCCAAGCTTGCGAAAGGTGTGTACAAACTGGGTCCGCGTACCCCCGTAGAGGTGCTGCGAAGACACGACCTCGTCGCCCGGTTCTAGGAGCGTCATCATGGTTACCAGCTGTGCAGCCATGCCGCTGGCAGTGGCGACAGCACCAGCGCCTTCCTCCAACGATGCCATCCGCTCCTCGAAGACTGCCGTGGTGGGGTTGTTAATGCGCGTGTAGATGTTGCCGTACTGCTTTAGACCAAAGAGCTGCGCGGCGTAGTCTGCGCTGTCAAAAACGTAGGAAGTCGTCTGGTATATCGGAACAGCGCGAGCGCCCGTAGTTGCATCGGGGATGTGCCCAGCATGCAACATGCGCGTATCAAAGCCGAACGAACGACCTCTATCCTTGTTATCTTGCTGACTCATTGCGTGCTTCGTGGGGCTGCCGAAAAGGCACGTCTCACCCTAAGACTGGCAGCTGTGTTCCGAACACACGAAAAGGCAGAGAGATATTCACAATTCCGATGACCCCATGGCTGGCCACACTGATTCTTCGGCCCCTCTGGCGCCCGAACACTCCCCCCGTAGCCTCACAAGGAAGCGCTACGAAAGAGAACTGGCGACCCTTCATGTCCAACTGGCAAAGCTTCAGCGTTACATCCGTACAGAGGGACTAAGAGTCTGCGTGCTTTTTGAGGGGCGCGATGCAGCAGGCAAGGGCGGCACTATCAAGCGTATCACGCAGCCGCTCAATCCTCGGGTGTGCCGGGTAGTAGCTCTGGACAAACCAAACGACCGCGAGAAGTCGCAATGGTACTTCCAGCGGTATGTCGCGCACTTGCCCGCGGCGGGCGAGATGGTGCTTTTTGACCGAAGCTGGTACAACCGCGCCGGCGTAGAGCACGTGATGGGATTCTGCACGGTTGCAGAGTACATGGAATTCTTGCGCACATGCCCTGCATTTGAGCGCATGATCATTAGCTCGGGCATCAAGCTGCTGAAGTACTGGTTTTCCGTCAGCGCAGAAGAGCAGGCGCGGCGTTTTCAAAAGCGGATTGACGACCCTACGCGCCGGTGGAAGATCAGCCCGATGGATCTGCACTCCAGGGCCCGATGGGATGACTATTCCCGGGCCAAGGACCAGATGATGCTGTACACTGATACGCCGGAATCGCCCTGGTTTGTCGTCAACGCCACCAACAAACGGCGTGCGCGCCTGAACTGCATACATCATCTGCTGAACCACATTCCGATCCAAGAAATCGAGCCGCCACCCATCGCATTGCCGGAGTTGCAACCCCATACGGGCTACGTACGCACACCCATGGAGGCTCAGCGCTTCGTCCGTGAAGTGTTCTAGAGACCGATACGCAATGCAGCGCAAGGCCGAACCGCTGAAGTTGCGTGTGGTTGAACGTGATCAGGCTAGGACACAGGATCTGCATCGGTACCGATGACCCTGATCAACATCGATCGCGTACCCCGCAAGCCGGCAAGCGCGGCTGAAGGAAGCCTGTCCGCGAGCACGATACGCGACCCCATATCACTTTTTGGCGAGTGGTTTCGGCAGGCTTCAGATGCAGGGCTGCACCTGCCGGAAGCAATGACGCTGGCTACATGTACGACCTGCGGTCTTCCTTCTGCACGCATGGTCTTGCTCAAACAGTTTGATCGGCGCGGCTTTGTGTTCTATACGAACTTTGGCAGCCGAAAATCAGACGAGCTAAAGCAGAACCCACGCGCCGCACTACTGCTCCACTGGGCTGCGCTGGATCGCCAAGTCCGCATTGAGGGCACTGTGGCTAAAGTTGCCACAGAGGAGGCCACGGCCTACTTCAGGACGAGGCCGCGGGGTAGCCGGATTAGCGCATGGGCCAGCCTGCAGAGTTCGCTCCTTGCTACAAAGTCCGAATTGGAATCTCGCGTACGGAGCTTTGAGAAGCGCTTTTGTGACCAAGAGGTTCCACTGCCGCCATTCTGGGGCGGCTGGCGAGTTGTTCCTGGACGCATCGAGTTTTGGCAGGGCAAGCCCAACCGCCTGCATGAACGACTTGTATTCGACAGGCGCGGCCACGAATGGCAAACGCACCAGCTCTACCCATAGACAGCTCGAATGCGTGTGTTGCGCCGTGGGAGCACCATAGCTCGCTTGCTTGATGCCTTGCCGCAGATCCACGGTGTTAGCATCCGTGTAGCATACATTCTCCCAGCGCGAGGCAAGGCACTGCGGATCAAAACAGCTCCCAAGGGTGCTCTTTTTCCGCCTCCGCCCAGGCCGCCCGCATCTTCAACAGGTGCTCTTGAACGCATACTTGCGCCTCGCCATTGGCTGCTCTGATGCGTCGGAAGGTGCCATCGGGCCGCATGCGGCGTGCTTTCACGTTGTCTAGCAGATACGTTCCCAAGACCTCGTCACGTAGATATCGTATGAGCCGAGAGTCTTGTATGGGGAATAGGATCTCCACCCGGCGCGTAAGGTTGCGCGGCATCAGATCCGCGCTCCCCAGGTACACCTGCTCTTCACCGCCGTTGCTGAAATAGTAGACGCGGCTATGCTCCAGGAAACGCCCGACTATGCTGGTTACCGTAATGTTTTCGCTAACACCGGGGACCCCTGGACGCAGGCAACAGATCCCGCGCACAATTAAATCTATCCGCACACCTGCCCTGGACGCCTTATAGAGCCGCTTGATCATCGGCTTATCCACCAAGGCGTTGGTTTTTAGGATTATTTGGCCCTGTCGGCCTTGTTGCTGGTGCACGATCTCACGATCTATCAGCGCTCCCAGGCGTGCGCGCAGGTTTATTGGCGCAACAAAGAGCTTGCTGTAGTCTCGCTTGTCTGAGTATCCCGTGAGAAAGTTGAATAGGTCGGTAGCATCGGCCCCCAGTGCTTCGTCCTTGGTGAAGAAGCCGATATCCTCGTATACGTGAGCTGTAACCGCGTTGTAGTTTCCGGTGGAAAGGTGGAGATACCGACGGATACAGCCGTCCTCATTCCGTATGACCAATGCGATCTTGGAATGGGTCTTCAGGCCTATAATCCCATAAATGACATGCACGCCTTGGCGCTCAAGCAGCTTGGCCCATCCAATGTTACTCTCCTCGTCAAAGCGTGCCCTCAGCTCCACCAGTACGGCCACCTGCTTGCCGTTTGCACGCGCCTTCAGCAAAGCCTTTACCACAGGAGAATTGGAACCCACGCGGTACAGCGTCATCTTGATCGCCAAGACGGCAGGGTCGGCTGCCGCCGAGTGCAGAAAGTCTACGACCGGCGAAAACGAGTCATAGGGATGGTGCACGAGGTGATTTTGGGTGCGGATAGCTGCAAAGACATCGCCGTCCCTTGCCTCTGCCTTCAGCCGCGGCGCGGTAAACGGCACAAATGGCGTGTCTTTCAGATCAAAGCGCTTGGAGCTTTCGTACAGACCCATGAGGCCGCCAAGCCCCAGTGGGCCGTTTACCACGTAACAGTCACTCTTTTCGACCTGCAGGTTTTGGAGAAGGATGTTCCGAATGCGCTTGGGCATGTCGCTGGTAACCGTCAGCCGCAGCACAGACCCCATGCGACGCTGGCGAACGCCCTCCTCCATTGTTTCCAAAAGGTCATCGGCCTCAAGCTCCTGAATGACCAAGTCGGCATTGCGCGTGATCCGGAATGGATATGATTCGACGATGCGCATCCCAGGAAAGAGCGTCTGAAGGTTGGCCGCAATCACCTGTTCGACCCATATGAAGGTCTCGTTGGTTCGCCGCTTGCCGTCTGCACGGAGGCGTCCCGTGCTGCGCGAAACTGGCAATAGTCTGCTGATGGTCCCTGGGACCTTTACGCGGGCAAATCGTTCGTTTCCGTGTTCGTCTTTGATCAGCACTGCCAAGTTCAGGCTGAGGTTCGAGATGTGCGGAAACGGGTGTGCGGAGTCAAACGCCAGCGGCGTCAGCACCGGAAAAATCGAGGATTCAAAGAAGCGCGCTACCTTCGCGCGATTCTGTTTCGAGAGTTCGTCATAGTTGAGGATGTGCACGCCCTCGCGGGCAAGCAGTGGGATGAGCGTATGGACGAGATAGGCGTGCGTCTTCTCCATGAGCGAATGGACGGCATCCCGCACCGCGACCAACTGCTCTGGCGGGGCCATGCCATCCGGGGAGGGGTCGGTCACGCCTCCGGCGATCTGCTTCTTCAGCCCACCTACCCGAACCATGCAGAATTCGTCCAGATTGGAGGCAACTATCGACAGAAACTTCAGCCGCTCCAGCAGGGGGTTGCGCTCATCTTGCGATTCCTCGAGTACACGGCTTTGGAAATCCAGGAGCCCCAACTCTCGGTTAATGTAGAGGCTTGAATCATTCAGGTCCGGCAACCACGCCGACGGCGTAGCAGCACCATTGCCGGATGAGGTGACTTGGATGTCCGTTTCCAGATGCTTTGCGGTAGGCATGGACGAAGCCTGACTTGATGCGCTGTCAATTAGGCAACAGTGTGGCTTTACAACTAAAAAGCCCCCAAGTTTCGCCCCACCCCATCCCTGGCCAGCTCGGCACCAGGAAACGCCCGCTGCAGGTTCTGAATCCTGTCCAGCAGAAAGTAAAGCATCGTGCTGAAGGATGGACCAACTCGCATATCCGCGTTACTGGGAGCTCCTTAACACTGGCATGATCTAGTGTGGAATTGTTAACCATTCTGTAACAGTACGGTCAACTTAGTGTGGACTCAAGTGCAGTACTTTTGCTACGCATTCCAATAGCAGTCGTCCAAATGTCAAAAGTATTGCACCTGCGCGGGTGCAGGCTTCTTTGTGCGGCGCCGTGTAGGGTCTTGTACTCCACCGTAGCGTGTGCCCGGACCTCTAGAATTCCCGGACAGCCGGGCACGCTCGCAGGGATACTGGTTGATGGCGAAACAGGTGAGATGCTGATTGGCGCCAATTTCCGCATTGAGGGCACTCTGAAGGGCGCCGCCGCCGACCTCAACGGGTGGTACGAGTTTCAGGCTGAGCCAGGCACCTACCGGCTTGAGTGTACCTACATGGGTTACAACCCTCTGACGATCGAGAACGTGCTGGTGGTTTCCGGCGAAATCACAAAAATAAAGGTCGCACTCTACCCCGAGTCCATCGAAGTTGGCGAAGTCGTAGTTACGGCGGAACTCTTACTCCACTCCGAAGCCGGCCTGTTGCGCGCACGTGCCCGCTCTGTTGCGGTCAGCGACGCCATCAGCGCCGACGCAATCAGCCGCTCTGGATCCGGCGACGATGGCGTGAAATTCTTTGGTGGCACAGTTGATATGAAGTACTCCGTCTCGGCCTTCAATGCTGATGATGCCGTTGACTGGGATCAGAGCTGGCGTGATAGCGGACAGTTCTGGTTTGTGCTTCAAGGCACCGCCAAGGCCGAGGCCGCAGCCGAATTGTATGGTGCCGGCGGGGATAAGCATTTCCAACCGTACGCCATCCCTACCGTCCACGACGCCACATACGTGGGCCCGGGCGTAGGCAACCAGCCGGAATCTGACCAAGGACAGATGCCCATCTTCCGCGACAACTCGGGCGGATTCTATCGCAACTCCGTCTTCACAGACTTTCAGGCGAGTGAGGGCGGCTACGCAATCAAGATCGAAGATCTCGATAACTCTGGTGCCAATACGGAAGACAGCCGCAAACGCTTTGAATCAGGTTATCTCGGCTTGTCGCACAACATTTTCTGGGCATTCGGATGCGGTCAGGACCCTACAGCCTGGATCAATACCGACGGCGATATGAGCTTTTTGGCGCAGATTGTGGACCACATGGCCACCAAGTCTAATGAAGCGGGCAACCCTGAGATTCGCGGCATTGAGCGGGGCACCATGGGCACCGGGCAGCTTGACCCGCGCCCGGCAGGCAACTCAATTGCGTTTACCTTGGCAACCGCCGGTTATCCAGACATTTTCTTCTTCACGCCCGTAGACTTCATCGGCGCCTTCGGTCGCACAAACTGGAGCCGTGGCTGGACTGCTCTGCACAACCTTGGCTACAACGGGGACATCGCGCTTGCCCTTGAGGAAGTACGCACTGAGCTTCCTACCGGCGTCAGATTGGATCAGAGCTTCCCGAATCCATTCAACCCGGAAACCACCATCGAATTTGGTATTGAGCGTGCGCAGCACGTGCGCCTTGCCGTATACGATGTGCTTGGGCGCCAGGTACGCCTAATCCACGAGGGTTACACCAACGCAGGCACACTTCAGGTCTCATTCAATGTGCCCGATTTGGCCTCCGGCCTGTACCTGTATCGGCTCGAATCTGAGGATGGCTCAATTACACGTAAGATGACGCTGGTCAAATAGGCTTGTGCCACAAGGGCCCGGAAAGCTTACATGAAAACCTTTATGCTGCGCCGCGCGCCAATCCACGCCAGCGCCCTAGAACCCGGACCATGAAACGATATGATGTGCTGTGGCGCACGGCGGGGCTCCTCGGCATCCTTTTCTTGTTCTTTGTGAGCCTGGAGCTCATGGGCGACTCGTTCAAGCTGTTGGGTCGCGGATTTGCAGAAAGACTCCTGTCCACTACTTCGAATCCGTTTGTGGGACTCTTTATCGGGATTCTGGCAACCTCACTTGTGCAAAGCTCTTCGACTGTAACATCTCTCATAGTAGGAATCGTTGCCGGCGGCGGGCTAACGGTGGCGGGTGCCATCCCCATCGTCCTAGGAGCAAACGTTGGTACCAGCATCACCAATACCATTGTGTCGCTAGGGCACTTCGCACGTAAGGACGAATTCGAGCGCGCGATGGGAGCGGCCACCGTGCACGACTTTTTCAACCTGTTGGCAGTCGCGGTGTTTTTTCCGCTCGAGCTCATGACGGGGTTCCTTTCAACTGCAGCGGAAGGGCTGGCAAATGGTCTTGCCAACGCGGGCGGCTTGAGCCTGCTTAACCCCGTCAAGACACTCACGGACCCCGTCGTTGAAGGAATCATCTGGCTGAGTCAGAGCAATGGCATCATCGTTCTTGCTCTGGGTGTGGTCCTGCTTTTTGCGTCATTGCGCTATCTGGTAATCCTGCTGCGCACGCTGGTTCTGGGCCGCTCGGAACAGCTCATCAACAAATATCTGTTTGGTCCAGCGCCAATCGCCCTGCTGTTCGGAACACTGGTTACTCTGATGGTACAGAGCTCATCGATTACGACTTCCATCACAGTCCCGCTCGTGGGCGCTGGCATTGTTACGGTCAGGCAGATCTTTCCCTTTGTACTGGGGGCCAATATCGGCACCACTGTGACCGCGCTCCTCGCCGCAATGGTCTTGGCCAGCGACGGCGGAGCAACGGGCCATGCCGCCCTGCATGTTGCTTTTGCACACCTTACCTTTAACGTGTGTGGTGTGCTGCTAGTCTTGCCGCTAAAGCAGCTGCGCGCCGTGCCCGTCTGGTTAGCGACCTCCTTAGGCAGACTTGTTATTAGGAACCGAGGTTACGCGTTTGCATATATCGCGCTCGTATTCTTCGTAATACCTCTGGCCATTATTTTCGCTTCGCGCAACTACACGACCCCATTTCAAGACCCATCTACTCCTGTGGAGCAAGTCGTCCTCATAGACAATGCGCGCGGCCCTAATTGAATTCTTCAGGAGCTCAGGTACGGCAAACTGGAATACTACGTGATCGGAATAGCCGCAGAATTGCAGAATCTGCACGCACGACTCAACGTCATGTTCGACCGGGTCGACGAGCAACTGGCCGATACCGTAAACGCACTGGTTCTGGCTGATCAAGCACTGGCCGTAGAAGTTCGCACACGGGATCGCACGGTGGACGCTATGGAGCTTGAACATGATCGACATTGCATTCATATCCTGAACACCTACAGGCCGCAACACACTGCACTCCGCACGGTGATCGCAGCCTTGCGCATCAGCGCGAACCTGGAGCGAATCGGTGATCAATGCAAGAATGTGTGTAAGGTAGTACCAGACATTGGTTCGCTTCCGAGCTGGCAATCTAGAACATCCGTCTTGGATATTGCTGACGCTGCGCGCAGGATCATGCGTTCCGCGCGGGATGCTTTCGCACAGCAGGACCGGCTCATGGCGCGCCAAGTGCTGGCTTATGATCGCCAAGTGGATCGCGCATATCGAGATGGTTTCGCGGCCATTGCGGCGCTAGGTCCCAGCAACGGTTCGTACCCTGTGGCGATTCTGCACCTGGCAGCCATTAGCAAGTCCTTGGAACGGATCGCCGACCACGCAAAGAGCATCGCCCGCCACGTAGTGTATTTTGTTGACAGCGTAGATATACGCTACGGCAGCCTGCAAGCGCCAGATTCGGCAAAACCCACTGTGACCTGAGGCATCACCAGCCCTTGCGAGCCCGCAGTGCGGTAATGTGCGCCGCATGGTGCCGACCGTGCCACGCGTACGTGCAAAGTAGGTCGTCAAGCGTCATCGGCCCGTCCTCCGGGTGATGCAGTGCTCGCCGGAAGTCTTCTTCGCTTAGCGAGCGCAGCAACGTTACCCACCTCCTATGCAGTGTTTCCAGGAGCACGAGTGATGTCTCAACGTCGCTCGACTTAGCGTCTGCGAGCTCGGCCCAAAGGTTCTGATCGTACGCCTTGATCGTAGGAATCTCTTCGGTCAGCGTCCAACGAAAACGAACATATGCGTTAATATGGCTGTCCGACACGTGGCTGACGACCTGCCGCACGGACCAGCCGCCCTCACGAAAGGGCGTATCCATCTGTGCTTCCGTAAGACCGTTTACAGCTGCGCGCAATAGGGCCGGCGCTTCAGCAATCTGGTCAACCATCGCCTGGCGCTGGGTTGAACTCACTGCGGCCGGCCTTTGCATGCGGCCTATGGGATATCGAAGGGCGTCGCTCATTGTTGGACCTAGGGCTTGGTGGGTACCGTAGTCAGACCTCGCAGCTGCTGAAGCTGCCGCACAGCGTCCAACTGAATTCCCTTTACAAATGTCCGCGCGAAAAATGGATTATCACTGCGATGTCGCGCCGCCAATTGCCCGCATAGGTTCTTGGCCGGCCCGGGCCCCATTGCGGTAACTCATACATCTCCCAGCTGCGGACGCATCAAGAGCTCTTCTACCACACTACGATTACTCAGCTTACAAACGTCAACCACCGCTTGGGCAACGTCGGCGGCCGCCATCAGGCGCTCTGCAGCAATGCCGGTCCCCTGCCAGCTCGGTGTCATTGTCGCGCCGGGCAATATTGAAGTCACACGGACTCCGAGCGACTTCGTCTCCTCTCTAACCACACGCGCCAAGCCCAGAAGACCGTGCTTTGCGGCGCAGTAGGCTACCGCCCCGCTGTACGCCCGAATAGACGCTACAGATGCAATGTAAATGATGTGACCGCTGCCACGCCGTACCATCGCGGGCAGGAAGGCCCGCGTCACGACGAATGCGCTGGTGAGGTTGACCGCAATCTGTTGCCGGAAGGCTTGCGGCGTCGTGTCCAGCACCGAACCAGTTTCAAAGTATCCGGCGTTACTTATCACGATGTCGGGTACACCCAGATCCGTCTGGATTTTCCGCGCACTGGCCATTACCTGCCCATCGTCGGTTACGTCACACGGAAAGGACCACGCCTGTGCACCCTTCACCCGAACCTGTGCCGCGACCTTTGCCAGGTTCGTCGCCGAGCGGGCCATCAGGCAGAGCCGCGTTTCAGGCACTGAGGCAAAGCGCTCAGCAATGGCCTGCCCTATCCCTTGGCTGGCTCCCGTGACGACGATGAGGCTCATAGGATTGGCGAGTGCCGAAAAAGACCTCGCCTTGTACGCACCATGCGGCCCGATGGTCTAAGATGTGTCGACCTTTCACTAGCCAGTACAACCATTTACCTAATGTGTATTTTACGCTGGAAGTCGATGCTTGTCAGCGGTATGGAAACTCCGGCCCCATTCGTCTCTTTCAAAGAAGTTGCCGCAGCGATCCGCGACGCGCAGTTGCCTCCGTGCGATGTCGTTTTAGGAATCGGACACGGGGGTACGGTTCCCGCATTCCTGATAGCCTATCGGCTTGGCGTCCCGCTTCGCATGGACTGGTACAACTACCGGGGGTGTGACAATAATCCCGTTTACGATGTACCGAGGCTGCTTGGCAGCAGCCGCCTTCCCGACGGCGCGCGCCGTGTGCTCCTGGTGGATGACGTAGCTGTTACGGGCCAAACTCTTAAAGCCGCGGCTACTCGCCTAGCCGGCTTGCATGTGACTTCGCTGGTGCTAAAGGGCAAGGCGGACATCGTGCTGTTGCCGCAGCTCAATACTTGTGTCCGATGGCCTTGGCATCATTGTTGCGAATCACCAATTAACTGACGGACTCGAATTTGAATCGCAGAACCT
Organism: Rhodothermales bacterium; assembly: GCA_965262785.1. GTDB lineage: Bacteria > Bacteroidota > Rhodothermia > Rhodothermales > Bin80. Next base: position 2,031,268 of record OZ253559.1, on the reverse strand, counting down.
TCGTTCACTGGGCGCTGTCGGCCAGTGTTATTCTGCCCGCTGCTTCAGTTGCTGCACGTGATCGTCACGGCGATTTGCTGCCGGAGCGCAAGCTCGGGAGAACCGGCGAAAAGGTAACAATGCTCGGCCTCGGTGGCTGGCATCTTGGCCGTATGAGCGAACGAGACGCCCAGCGGGCAATAGAGGCCGCAATTGCCGGTGGTATCCGTTTCTTTGATTCGGCTGAGTCATATCAGGCAGGTGGCAGCGAACGATACATTGGACGGTTTTTGGTGCCCAAGTACCGCGATGAAGTCTTTCTCATGACCAAGACCACTGCGGGTACGGCCCGCGATGCGCGAAGTCATCTGGAAGACTCTCTACGCCGGATGAATACGGATCACATGGACCTTTGGCAGATGCATGCCATTGGCAGCCCTGAAGACGTAAATCGGCGACTAGCGAATGGCGTCTGGAAGGTGATGGAGGAAGCGGTACGCGAAGGCAAGACGCGCTTTGTAGGATTTACCGGCCACAGCAACCCCGCGGCGCACCTGCACATGCTAGCAAACCAGGCAACCGCCCAGACTTGCCAGATGCCGATCAATGTCGCCGACGTGAGTTACAGCAGCTTCACGCGCAACGTGCTTCCGCAGGCGTTCAAGCACGACCTTGGCGTGATTGCAATGAAGACATTGGCTAACGGCGGGTTTTTTGGCGGATCTCGCCAAGGCCAGCACGGGCCAAATCCGCGAGTGGTTCCGGACCGGATTTCCATCCGAGAGGCATTGCATTTTGTATGGTCTCTTCCCGTATCCGTCGTTGTGACAGGTCCAGACAACATCGAGCAGCTTGACGAAAAGATCGCGCTGGCCCGCTCCTTCAAGGGCATGAACGAAGCAGCGCGAAGCGCACTGGTAGCACGGGTGGCCGACATGGCGGGCCGCAAGGTGGAATTTTACAAGTCCTAACATTCATGACGCGAATACTCTGTATAGCCTTGCTCTTGTTGGCGACGACTCCGGCGATGGGCCAGGTCGCGGCGACTCTTACCGGCACCGTAACTGACTCCACTGGAGCACCTCTGGCAAACGTGTCGGTGTTTATAGCAGCTTCTACGATGGGCACCGTAACGGGGGACGACGGGCTATACGTGCTGCCCGGCGTCCCGCTTGGCACGCTGCGCCTGTACGTGTCCAGCGTTGGCTACGAATCGCAGTTCGTAGACATGTTCATACGTGACGCAATCGTTATCGAACACGACTTTGTGTTGCTAGAGGCAGTCTACGAGCTGGGCGAGCTTACAGTTAGTGCCAACAACGAACGCTGGCAGCGGCAGCTTCAGCGATTCACACGCATCTTTATGGGCGAGAGTCCTAATGCTACAGAAACCACGATCTTGAATCCCGAGGTATTGGACTTTTCGGGGCGCGGAGGCGAGTTCCGGGCGCAGGCGAGCGCACCACTGATCATCGAGAACAAGGCGCTGGGCTATCGTATCAAGTACTACCTCAGCGAATTCGTTGCGGAGCCCTCGAGCTGGCGTTGGGATGGCGAACCACTCTACGAGTCACTTCAGCCAAGCAGTCCGGAGGAGGCTGCCCGCTGGAATGCAAAGCGGGACTCTACTTTCTATGGGTCTTTCCGCCATTTTCTACTAGCACTAATCAACGATAAGCTGGAGGAACACGGATTCAAAGTGTACTCCACCCCTCGCAGCGGCCGATTCTCTTCCCCCGGTTTTGGTGGACGCACACGTATGGAGCTCAAGGCGTCCGACATCATTCACGAGGGCGAGGCCGCAGACGAACGCATTCTCGACTTTGAGGGTATGCTGGAAATCGTGTATACTCGTGAACTGGAGTCACCAAGCTACCTGAGGCAAGAAGGCCTGCGGCGCCGCCCGAAGTTCCAGACGTCGCCGATTCAGCTGGATCGGGGCCCCACTATCGTCGATCTCAAGGGGGACATGCTGGACCCGTATGGCGTAACATTTTATGGCGGCTACTTTGCCTATGAGCGCATCGCCGATGACGTCCCCAAGGAGTACCGACCGGGCCCTCAGGATTAATTCGCCCTGTCGTCCGTATTTCATCCTATCGCTGGTCTTGCTGGCCCTTCCGCAAGCCTCATTTGCGCAGGAGGGAAACGCGCGCGTCGTAGGCCGGGTGACCGCTTCAGACTCTCAGCATCCGCTTCCGAATACCCATGTCTTTATTGCCTCCTCGCTCATTGGAACCACTACAGACGCTGATGGGCGCTTCGAACTAATCAATGTTCCGGCAGGCGCGCACCACCTCGTCGTTTCCATGGTGGGGTACGCGCCGTATGAGCGCGACTCGTTGTTTCGTGCAGCAACATCCTATTCCCTCGACATAGAACTGGACCCCGCAACAATTGCACTTGAAGAGATCGTCGTCAGCGCGCGCGAAGCGCGGCGATGGCAGCGGCGACTCATTAAGTTTACGCGGCTGTTCCTGGGGGAAACCAGTAACAGTGAATTCGCGACCATCGAGAACCCTGAGGTCCTGAGCTTTACGGCAAAGCTTGGGCGGCTGTCCGCAACCGCTTCTGCCCCACTGATCATCGAAAACCGGGCGCTGGGATACCAGCTTCAGTACTTCCTGAAGGAATTTGTCTACTCCGGCAACACGGTCAAGTACGACGGCGATCCGCTGTTTAAGGAGTTGGAACCGTACAGTGAAGAAGAAGCCATGCGTTGGGCCGCAAACAGGGAAGCGGCCTTTTTTGGGTCGCAGCGCCACTACTTTCTGGCGCTGTTGGACCAGCGCACGGATCAGGAAAGCTTTGTGACGTACAGGCGATTTACGCTGGGCGCTGATGGAGCGTCGTTTCTTGTTGACCCCGGTACGCTCCTACGCGGCGGCCCCACGCCGCTGGAAAAGGAGCTTACCTTCAGCGGCTTCCTAGAGATTGTCTACACGGGTGAAAAAGAGTCCCCCGACTTTAGAAAGTGGCTACGCTATTCAGCCTCAACGCGCCTGGGAGATCAGCGCTCCTTCATCAAGCTTAATGATGGCCCCACGCTGATTGACCAAGCTGGTGAGGTAATTGATCCCTACGGCATCACCGCCTATGGCTACTTCGCCTATGAGCGCATTGGCGACCTTATGCCAAAAGAGTATCGGCCGTCGCTGTGGATACCCTACTCTCCTGAGAGGTAGACTGTCTTTCCCGTACGGACAGACTGCAGGGCCGCCTCCAGGATCTCCATTGCAACCAGGTTGATTTCCGGTGAGTAAAGTCCTCCTGCCGGATCTATGCTGCCGCGAATTGCGCGTGCCAAGTACGAGAATGGATCACCACTGGGCGCCAGTGTTTGTTCTGCTACCCCTTGCCGCTCCGCTGCGTCGCCTCGAATCCGCATTCTCACATCTGTCGCATTATCTGCGTGCACGTATCCTTCGGTGCCATAGACCGACATATCCTTGCGATTGAATGGCCAGTTCCAGGAAGCCTGGATGATGCCTTGGGCCTTTGGATAGGTAACCACGATAGTCGCTTCGTCGTCCACCAGCGGATACGTTTCAGGCTTAATCGTCTGTGCAACGGCGGTCACCGACACCGGACGCGCGCCGTCCATAAGCCACGTAGCGATATTGGCACCATAGCATCCGAAGTCCATAAGGGCCCCGGCTCCGTTTTCTTTTGGATCGGTCAGCCACTCCAGAAACTCCTGTCCCACGCCAATCTCCTTGGGACCGGGGTGGCCGTCGCGTACCACAATCTTTCGCAGCGAGCCCAGTGCCCCCCTATGGGCATGCACGTAAGTGCACGCTCGGATACCAGGACGTTTCGTAGTTCACGAGAAGGTGGATGCCGGCAGAGTCTGCGGCAGCATGCATCATTCTGGCATGCTCCAGCGAAATGGCCATAGCCCGACTTCGCCATTTTGGGAACCAACCGTGGCCGAAGGGGGGCTAAACCAGGTACTCCCAGCCCACTTTTCGCCCTTTTCAGCCCCTTTTCAGCCGTATTTCTCGGCTATATGGTGAAGAATGCGTGAAGTTTAGCGTATTCGGCTGAAAAAGGCCATTGTAGTGCCAGGATTGTTGGTGGGGACTTGCTACAGGTGCGCCCATGCACTATCTTGGAGTCGGCATTGAACTGCAGACACCATGTACATACGGGCGACCAAGACCCACGCAAAGAAAGGCGAAGCGCGACACAGCTACCGCCTGGTACGCAGCGACCGCATCGGCGGGAAGGTGCGCCAGTCGACCCTGCTGAACCTGGGCGTCCACTTTGACACGCCCCGTGAGCAGTGGGGGACCTTGGTGCTTCACATAGAGAATTTGTTGCAGGGGCAGCCGACACTCGTGTTCGATCCCGACCTGCAGCACACGGCCGAAGCCATTGTCGCGCAGCTGCGCGCACGCGGCATAGGTGCACACGCGAAGCCGGAGGGTGAGCCTGACAGCGTCATGACGGTGGACATGGACTCCCTTGAGCACCCGGAGCATGCCCGCAGCGTGGGCGCAGAGCGTGTCTGCCTTCAGGCGCTCGAGGATCTGGGACTGAAAGACACGCTGATCCAGGCCGGCGCCAAGGAGCGCGACGCGCGTCTGGCCGTAGCCCTGGTGGTCGCACGCATGCTGCATCCCAACAGCGAACGGGCTACGCTTCAGTGGTTGCAAAGCAGGTCGACGACGCTGGACCTGCTGGGACTGCGCCCCGGCAGGAAAGTGTCGTTAGCGAAGCTGTATCGCATTGGGGACCTGCTCTGGGAGCACAACCAGGCGATTCAGCAAGCGCTCTTCCAAAAGGAGCGGACGCTCTTGAGCCTGCCGGAGACCGTTGTTTTTTATGACCTGACCAACACCCATTACCATGGCCGACAGCACGGCGAGTACCTGGCCTATGGACGTTCGAAGCAAAAGCGTTCCGATTGTCCGCTGGTGACGCTCGGGCTGGTGCTCGATGGCGCGGGCTTCCCGCGCACCTGCGAGATCTTGCCCGGCAACGTCTCGGAGCCCGGCACGCTGCAGGACGCTATCGAGCGTCTGAACGCCAGCGTGGACGGCCAGAAGCCGACGGTGGTCATGGATGCAGGGATCGCTACGGAAGCAAACGTGTCCTGGCTGGCAGAACAGGGCTACGACTGGATCTGCGTACACCGGGGTAAGCGGCCCCTGCCGCCAGAGCGGGAGCCCGACAGTACGCTGACCACGCAGGCTGGACACGCCGTACGCGTGTGGCAGTTGCAGCAAAAGAAGCAGGAGATGCTGCTCTATGCCGTCAGCGAAGCCAGAAAGCACAAGGAAGAGCAGATCCTCCAGCGCCGGCGCACGCTACTGGAAGCAGCCCTCACCTCGCTGCACGAAGGGCTGCAGAAGCCCTACCATACCAAGCGGCTCAAGAAGGTCGTAGAGCAGGTCGGACGCATAAAAGAGCGATATGCCCGCGTATCTCATCAGTACGAAGTGACGGTTGTAGAAGGGAGTGGCCCCAACGCCAAGGCCGTGAAGTTTGCACGCAAGACGCAGTGGGAAGAGGCCGATGAGGCCCTGGGGGGCTACGTGCTGCGCACCAGTCAGACGGGATGGGACCTTAAGCACATTGTAGCCACGTATTGGCGGCTGTCCGAGGTGGAGGCCACCTTCCGCTCGTTGAAGTCGGAACTGGGGATGCGGCCGCTTTACCACAGCAAGGACGCACGCATCGCAGCGCACATCAGTATAGCTGTGTATGCCTATCACGCCGTGCACCTGATCCGGACCCGATTGAAGGCGCAAGACATCCACACCAGCTGGAAGACGCTTCGCCAGAAGCTGAGCGCCTGGCAACGGGTGATGACAACCGTAAAGGACACCCAGGGCCAGGTGATTGTCAACGTGCAGGACGAGCGCCCAAGGGCAGAGCTGGCTCAGATAGCGCGCATCTGCGGCGTCACGCCCAGCCTGCATCGGCAACGCTACGTGCGCCAGGACTAAGGCAGGCGCACGGCGTTAGAAAAGTAGTGCCAGCCAGGCGGGAGTACACCCTTTTCTTATATGTGGAGAATGTGTCCACCTATACTGTTTGAGTCATAAAATGGCGAAGTAGAGATAGGCTTTTCTACCATAACGTGGATGCCATGGCGGGCAGCGGCCTGGGTCGCAACGAGGTGATCCTTGATGCTCGAAAAGACGGTAATGGCGTCGACATCCACGGCGGCTACCATCTCGTCGATGGAGTCATACACTATTGTCGGATCGAAGCCGAATCGATCCGCAAAGCGCATCGCCAATTCGCGATCGCGTTCGACAATTGCCACCATCTCAACGTCAGGACGGGATGGACGCCCGAGGATCCAGCCCACATGTCCGTGAACTAGGCCAACGACGCCAATTCTTACGGGCTCCTCCTGGGCTTGCGCTGTGCCTGCGAAGGCCAGCACTAGACATAGAATCACGGACAACTTCATTGCACGCAATATGGTGTTTGATTAGTGCGTGCTACTCGAATGGCACCGGTTGGCTCCCATCGGCGTTTACAACAATTCGTATCCCTGGCCCGCATTGAAGACCCTGCTGACAGATGACCCGGCCGTTGCCGCTGCACTGCTGCGGCGCGGAGAACTGGTGGCCTTTCCTACCGAAACGGTTTATGGCCTAGGCGCCGATGCATTTAGCGCGAAAGCAGTAGCGGCCATCTTCGACGCAAAAGAACGTCCAGTGGATAACCCGCTGATCGTGCACATTGTCCATCAGCGCCAGATACCGGACATAGCCAGCAGTTTGTCGCGCGAGGCTCAGACTCTGATAGACCACTTTTTCCCGGGCCCGCTAACTGTGGTTTTACGCAAGCATGCGTCACTGCCGCCGGTGGTAACCGCAGCGCTCGATACGGTTGCCGTTAGGATGCCCTCGCATGCACTGGCCCGCCGATTTCTGTCCGCTTGCGCGAGCCCTGTTGCCGCACCTTCTGCCAATCGCTCCGGGCGCCCGAGCGCAACCACGTGGCAAGCCGTCCGCGATGACCTGGAAGGGCGAATTAGCGCCATCCTACGCGGCGCACCCTCGCCAGTGGGCATCGAATCGACCGTGGTGGACTGCAGCACATCGGGCCCGCCTCAGCTGCTGCGTGCCGGTGCGATCAGTATTGAACAACTCTTGGCGGTGGTTCCATCGCTATACGTGGCGCAGATCGCCAGCGAATCAGCGGTGCGCAGCCCGGGCATGCGCCATCGCCACTATGCGCCCAAGATCCACCTTGAGCTAGTGAAAACGCCGCACGAAGCGGTACCTCACCCCAAGCACGCATATATCGGGATCGCGCCCGTAGATGAGCCCGGTGCCTTTGGCCGTTTCCTCCATGCGCAAGACGCACAAGGCTACGCTCGGGCGCTGTTCGACTTTTTCCGGCAATGCGAGTTGATCGGCATCCACACGATATATTGCCAGATGACAACTGAGGCCGGGATTGGCAGGGCACTCGCTGATCGCCTTCGGAGGGCCGCCGCCGCGTAACGTCGGAAGTTGTGAGCCGCCGGCCAATTCAGCAGTAGAGCCGGCGCTTCAATTCCTACTTGATACCCATTTCTCTCACCCGACAGGGCGATCCGCCGGAGCAGAACTCTTGCTCCTCGCCTGCGTCAATGCGGCTACAATGCCCACGCCCCCTGCCGTTTTACAGCAACCCATCTCGAGGGGTACGGGGAAACCCGGGTTTGTATCGGGAGAGACAAGCGTTAGCTTGTTTAGAAATTGCGGATGTAGCATTGCGAGTTGGTTGGTTCTTGTTCGTGGCGACTGAGCAAGTCCGCTGGAAAGCAGGCCATTGCCGGATCGTCTCGCATTGCGCATAGCCCGACTTCGCCATTTTGGGAACCAACCGTGGCCGAAGGGGGGCTAAACCAGGTACTCCCAGCCCACTTTTCGCCCTTTTCAGCCCCTTTTCAGCCGTATTTCTCGGCTATATGGTGAAGAATGCGTGAAGTTTAGCGTATTCGGCTGAAAAAGGCCATTGTAGTGCCAGGATTATTGGTGGGGACTTGCTACAGGTGCGCCCATGCACTATCTTGGAGTCGGCATTGAACTGCAGACACCATGTACATACGGGCGACCAAGACCCACGCAAAGAAAGGCGAAGCGCGACACAGCTACCGCCTGGTACGCAGCGACCGCATCGGCGGGAAGGTGCGCCAGTCTACCCTGCTGAACCTGGGCGTCCACTTTGACACGCCCCGTGAGCAGTGGGGGACCTTGGTGCTTCACATAGAGAATTTGTTGCAGGGGCAGCCGACACTCGTGTTCGATCCCGACCTGCAGCACACGGCCGAAGCCATTGTCGCGCAGCTGCGCGCACGCGGCATAGGTGCACACGCGAAGCCGGAGGGTGAGCCTGACAGCGTCATGACGGTGGACATGGACTCCCTTGAGCACCCGGAGCATGCCCGCAGCGTGGGCGCAGAGCGTGTCTGCCTTCAGGCGCTCGAGGATCTGGGACTGAAAGACACGCTGATCCAGGCCGGCGCCAAGGAGCGCGACGCGCGTCTGGCCGTAGCCCTGGTGGTCGCACGCATGCTGCATCCCAACAGCGAACGGGCTACGCTTCAGTGGTTGCAAAGCAGGTCGACGACGCTGGACCTGCTGGGGCTGCGCCCCGGCAGGAAAGTGTCGTTAGCGAAGCTGTATCGCATTGGGGACCTGCTCTGGGAGCACAACCAAGCGATTCAGCAAGCGCTCTTCCAAAAGGAGCGGACGCTCTTGAGCCTGCCGGAGACCGTTGTTTTTTATGACCTGACCAACACCCATTACCATGGCCGACAGCACGGCGAGTACCTGGCCTATGGACGTTCGAAGCAAAAGCGTTCCGATTGTCCGCTGGTGACGCTCGGGCTGGTGCTCGATGGCGCGGGCTTCCCGCGCACCTGCGAGATCTTGCCCGGCAACGTCTCGGAGCCCGGCACGCTGCAGGACGCTATCGAGCGTCTGAACGCCAGCGTGGACGGCCAGAAGCCGACGGTGGTCATGGATGCAGGGATCGCTACGGAAGCAAACGTGTCCTGGCTGGCAGAACAGGGCTACGACTGGATCTGCGTACACCGGGGTAAGCGGCCCCTGCCGCCAGAGCGGGAGCCCGACAGTACGCTGACCACGCAGGCTGGACACGCCGTACGCGTGTGGCAGTTGCAGCAAAAGAAGCAGGAGATGCTGCTCTATGCCGTCAGCGAAGCCAGAAAGCACAAGGAAGAGCAGATCCTCCAGCGCCGGCGCACGCTACTGGAAGCAGCCCTCACCTCGCTGCACGAAGGGCTGCAGAAGCCCTACCATACCAAGCGGCTCAAGAAGGTCGTAGAGCAGGTCGGACGCATAAAAGAGCGATATGCCCGCGTATCTCATCAGTACGAAGTGACGGTTGTAGAAGGGAGTGGCCCCAACGCCAAGGCCGTGAAGTTTGCACGCAAGACGCAGTGGGAAGAGGCCGATGAGGCCCTGGGGGGCTACGTGCTGCGCACCAGTCAGACGGGATGGGACCTTAAGCACATTGTAGCCACGTATTGGCGGCTGTCCGAGGTGGAGGCCACCTTCCGCTCGTTGAAGTCGGAACTGGGGATGCGGCCGCTATACCACAGCAAGGACGCACGCATCGCAGCGCACATCAGTATAGCTGTGTATGCCTATCACGCCGTGCACCTGATCCGGACCCGATTGAAGGCGCAAGACATCCACACCAGCTGGAAGACGCTTCGCCAGAAGCTGAGCGCCTGGCAACGGGTGATGACAACCGTAAAGGACACCCAGGGCCAGGTGATTGTCAACGTGCAGGACGAGCGCCCAAGGGCAGAGCTGGCTCAGATAGCGCGCATCTGCGGCGTCACGCCCAGCCTGCATCGGCAACGCTACGTGCGCCAGGACTAAGGCAGGCGCACGGCGTTAGAAAAGTAGTGCCAGCCAGGCGGGAGTACACCCTTTTCTTATATGTGGAGAATGTGTCCACCTATACTGTTTGAGTCATAAAATGGCGAAGTAGAGATAGTGAGGCTCAGTGTTGGGTAAGGCCTGGTTGAACTCGAATTTGCAGGTGCTTGCTGAGCTGAGCCTGCGTGCCAAAGCACTAAGGGGAAGCGGTCCGTGTGTGACGGACGACCATTTGTGTGAGCAATGCTGCGAGCAACTCCCCGTGCAGTCAAGCATAGGTGCTCACGTCCTCGAATTTCGGCAGGTGGCCGAGCTGGACTAACTACTTGAAGCGCTTGAAGACCAGCTCAGCCTGCCACCGCTGCTGGTACCACGAGGGCATGGCGGGTGGGAAAAGCCAGAATTCCGAAAATGCAGGCGATTTTGTTTTCTTATGAAGTGACAGCAATCCGAGTGCCCGAACTTAAACACATGTAACTTTGGCTGACCATAAATCAGGTGCGCGGGGGGAGGAGGCGCAAGTAGTCAATGCTGCGCGAGCTGGAGGTCGCTATGCAGTGCGCCGACTATCGGCTAAACGCGCCATGCGCACAGAAATGTTAGCCACGCGGAGATGAAGCCAGCGTCGGGAGAAGGCACTGGTCAACTGGTACCACCTGGCCACCGGAAGCACAATAGTCTTCCATCACCAGCCGTGCCACAGGGCACAGGTCACAACGCAGATGATCATAGTTGTTGGCCATGAGCACTCTCAGAGTCCTTAATGGGCGGATTTGGAACGAATGATTGCCAGTCTCTGCATCGTACGTGGATGAAGGCTGAACACTATGGTTAAGCCCAGCTCTGTGTTCACCTCCAACCGGGAGCGGCGCCTCTGGCTCTGGACTGTGGCCGCCATGGTGGCGATATACTCCACGCTGGGGCTGGCGCCGATGCTGGTTGATGTCCTGCGCGAACACAATCTGTTGCGGGTCTCATTCGCCATCGTCCTGTTTCTGGTCGTGGGTGTCATTGCCTGGCAATGGATGAATCGACGATTCGGCTGGGACGAGATTGGAGGGATCCTCGGCGTTGCATTCATTTATCTGTTGGTATGGATCAGAATAGATAGTTGGGAAGAGCGTACACACCTGATCGAGTACGGCGTCGTGGCTGCCCTAATTCACCAAGCGCTTCTTGAGCGCGTGCGCCATGGCCGCCCGGTCCGAGCACCTGCTGCTCTCACAGTGGCGATTGCTGGGCTGTTAGGCTTGCTCGACGAAAGCATCCAGTCTATGCTTCCCAGCCGCGTTTTTGATGTCCGCGATGTCTTCTTCAACGCCTTGGCCGGCTTTATGGTAGTCGCAGCGCGACTGGCGATAGCGCCACAGGGGCGGCCAGGTTGGCGCGTATGGTTCCTATGGCTGATGGCCGGCGCATACGGGTGGGGACAGGGTGTGTATTGGGGATGGTTCGGCGGCGGCGAGCCCAAAATGCTACAATCCATTCCCACCGTCATCTTGGCCGGATACCTGGGCGTGGTCGTGGGCGGAACCCTTATCGGGGTATTGCAATGGCTGGTACTGCGGCGGCAAGTACACCGGGCAAGTCGGTGGGTGCTGGCGAGCCTCGTCGCCGCAGCGGTGACAGGTATCGTAGTATTCGGCCTGGGTGTGATCAACGCGGACGTGGGCTGGATCGTGGGTGTGAGCGTATTTGGGACGGTGGTCGGAGTGGCCCAGTGGGCGGTACTGCGGCATCAGGTCTCCAGGGCGGGCTGGTGGGTACTGGCCAGTACCGTGGGCTGGGGTGTGGGCTTACCCCTTGGAGACATTGTTGGCCCGCCCGGGCTCGGGGCCGCCTACGGGACCATTACGGGCATAGCCTTGGTATGGCTGCTTCGCCAAAGACCACCCGGCTCGGGCCCGCATAAGAATTCTCTGTAGGCGGATTTTGCCTTGCCAATGATGGACGGGTCAATTGACGAATCAAGAGGTTACAAAACGGGGTGGGGTCGCCCCTCTGTTGAGCCCAACGCGCGAAAAGCAGACCGCTCCTCTTCGCAAGCTGCTGCTGGCATCAGCGCAGGCGCAGCAAGTGGTCGAATGCATCAAGTAAATTCGGTTGTCGCTTTGGCTGGTACCGGCGAATGAACTCATTGGAATGGGCCCCAAGGGGAGGCGGTACTCAGGATTCATACCGGCCGACCAGCCCCAATGCTCAACGACACGCGGATACCAACGCCACCATATTGGGCAACAGGACGGAGGCGGATATTTGGAAGCGCTTGACGGTGGCGCATAGAAAGAAGATAACCGGTTCCAGCTCCTATGGCTGCGCCGACGAGCACATCTGTGAACCAATGATAGTTGTCGACCATGCGGACAAACGCCGCCCCCACTCCCAAGCCCAGGAGAGCGTAGGTTTCAATGCGCGGATAGTACATGAGCCACGGCATCGTAAAGGCAAACACTGTGGTGGCGTGCCCCGAAGGAAAGGAACGTCGCCCGGAAAACGGGCTCACTTTTCGGGCCCCCACGTTGTCGCTTGGCCGGGCACGGCCTACACCCAGCTTTAGGCCATTTGTGACCAGATTGGACAGAACGATTGCCTGCATGGACGTGAAGGCGGCATCCTGAAATTTCCCGCTGCCGCTGGTTAGCGACCCCAGAAACAGCGCTACGGCCATCGGCCGGACTACCTTCACGTTGCCAGTCTCGTGCAGGATGCGCCGCACACGCATGGGTGTGCTCTCCGCAAGGACCATCGTGTTTCTGGTTAGCGGCTCGTCCAAATATGATAAGAGCAGGATTGCCCCTACGGTCCCGCCCGCCGCAAGCGCGACACGCGCCGACGCCACCCCGTTCGCGGCGGCTGTCATATCGCCGACCACCCACCTGGCGAAACGTACGGGGTCCTCCGACCCCACCTGCGCTTCGGCGCTCGCTCCACATGCACAAGCCAGCGCCACGGCGAACCAGCTGGGCAGAAAAGCGCGTCGTATCATACCCTACTGCCCAAGTTGCAAATCACCGTAGGAGACCAACTCACCCAAAGGGTCCACAACAAAGACGCGTACCAGACCTGTTTTACCAACTAGTGACGGCGTGAATTTGAACACATACGCCCCGGGGCTCTGCGCGGAGCGTATGTTGTCGAGACGCCGGGCAATACGGTTGGAATCAAAATGGACGAGCTCCAACCCTCCTTGAACCGCATTGAAATCACGCACCGTCACGGGTACCGTTACCAATGCACTGGTGCCTGGAGGATTCGGGAATGCGGGATCAATTTCGATACGCGTCTGGTAGGCGGGCGCGGTACGCCAGTCGTCTTCGTCTGTGGAAATCGTTTCGCCTGTTACCGTGGTCTGCGTATAGCCGGCTGCCGGGGCGAAGGCCTGCGCCTCAAACTCGAGTTGCAGGTCCTGCGTGTCACACGAAGCCCATACAACCAGTAGCATGCAGACAAGCAGTTCTTTCATGGCAACATCACGAACGCTTCCACTACATTTTATGCTGATTCGGCTTCGAATTGTTCCGCCCACATTCAGCGCCTGTGAACGATAGCGTAAGCCATCCGGCCCCGCTGGTCCAAGCCACGCGGCTGGGTGTAAAATTGGGCCGTAGACCCGTTCCTATTCTGCGTGATGTCACCTTCTGCGCGCAGCAGGGCACACTGGTGGGCCTGTTGGGGCCAAACGGGAGTGGGAAAACTACTCTCCTTCGGGCAATAAGCGGCCTGGTACGCTATGCAGGATCACTGATGCTGGACGGGAAGGAACTCACCTCCTGGAAGGCGCGCTCGCTCGCGCGCAGCGTAGCCAGCGTGCGGCAAGGTGCACAGCTCCTGTTTGACTTCAGTGTCCAGGAGATGGTGCTGCTGGGGCTCTCGCCCCACAAGCGGCTCCTAGAGAGCACATCCACTGAAGACCTCGAGCGTGTGAACAAGGCCTTGGCGGAGGTTGATCTGGCGCGATACCAGAGACGTAGCATACTGTCGCTAAGCGGCGGAGAACGCCAGCGAGTGTTTCTGGCCCAAGCTCTGGTACAAGACGCAGGCCTGCTGCTGCTTGATGAGCCCACTACACACTTAGATGTACACCACCAGCATGGATTCCTGCAACTGGTACGCGCGCTTGTAGAGGCGGGTCGCAGTGCCATAGCAGTCTTTCATGATATTGAGCTGGCAGCGCGCTTCTGTACCCACCTCCTCGTTCTTGACGAGGGCCGTCTGATAGCGGATGGCACTCCACAGGAAGTGGTTACGCAGGCTCTGTTGGCTTCCGTGTTCAAAATGCGGACCCGAATCGTTCCCAATTACGGCGGAACGCTACGCATCGCGTACGAAATGCCGCTTGCCGACCCATCCCACGAATCCTCATGAAAATCTATACGCGTACCGGAGATGATGGTACCACCGGTCTCTTTGGCGGAGGTCGCGTAAAGAAATACCACGCGCGCATCCACGCATGCGGTTTGGTCGACGAGACCAATGCCGCCATCGGCGTAGCGCTGGCACTGCTGCCTGATCCTGGTTCACTGGAGGCCCTCGTTTCTTCGATACAGCATGACCTGTTTGACCTGGGGTCGGACCTTGCTACGCCACAAAGTGCCCGAGTAGCCGTACCACGCATCGGACCAAGACACGTGAAGCGGCTGGAAGACGCCATTGATGCCCACGAAGCAGATCTGGAGCCCCTGAAGAATTTCATCCTGCCGGGAGGTGTGCCTGCAGCTGCCATGCTACACCTTGCCAGAACCGTATGCCGGAGAGCAGAACGCCACCTTGTTGGCGCGCTTGAAGAATTGGACACTGGCACTCTCGCGCTGCAGTACCTCAACCGGCTGTCTGATCTGCTTTTCGTGCTTACGCGCTGGGTAAACCGAAAAGAAGGAATCAACGACATACCGTGGATCCCACAAGTCAATCATAAAGGCAACGTTGGCAGCTAAGGACGTAAGTTTCAGTGAAACTGCACGACACACTGGCGAGTGTCTCTGCAAATAGTTATTTTTCTCTGCTGCAACTTGTAGAGTAGGGTAACTCTTGATATGAATCGGAAGTGGCTACGTGCACTGCTGTGCACGACTCTTGCATTAGCCGTAGTGATTCAGGCTCCCAATCTAGGGGAAGGCCCGACACTCGCAAAGCCCACGGTAGAGCGAGATCGATATGGCATAGAAATGCACGCCTACCAGCGACAACTCTACACGGTAGAGCCGCGCGAAACGCTTGCATCCATTCTACGCGATCACAACGTTGCTGCAAAGACAATTGCCCGAGTAGGCTCAGACACAGAACCTGTATTTGACGTCCGAAAAATTCGGGCTGGAAGCTCGCTCTATGTGTATGCGGACTCAGCCACAGGCTCGACGCCCATTTTTGTCTACCCGGCCGAGCCGACTCGGTACGTAGTATTTGATTTCCGCGACTCGGTTGCCGTTTATGCTGGCTTCATTAAGCCGACGGTGACGCGCAAGGAAACGCGCGCCATCATCTCGCAATCACTGTACGAAGCCCTGGATGCAGTGGACGCCAGCACAGACCTTGCCATGCAGATGGCGCGCATTTTCGCGTGGCAGGTTGACTTCTACCGCCTGAATAAGGGCGACCAATTTTCTGTGGTCTATGAAGAGAGTAGCATTGACGGCTCCGTTACCGCAGTTGAAGTCCTAGCCGCTCGCTTCCAGCACGGCGGGCAGGACTACGATGCATACGGCTTTCGACAAGACGATGGCACGATGGGCTACTATGATGCCGAGGGGAATGCATTGAAGCGCCAGTTTTTGCGCGCGCCGTTGGAGTATACACGTATCAGCAGTCGCTACTCGCGACGACGCTTCCATCCGGTTCAGAAGCGCTTTAAGCCTCACTTGGGCACAGACTTCGCTGCTCCGTACGGTACCCCTATAGTAGCTACAGCCGAAGGTGTGGTAGTCGCCGCCGGTTACGGCAGCGCCAATGGACGATATGTCAAGATTCGGCACAGCGAAATCTATACGACCGGATACCTCCACATGTCTCGCATCGCCGTAAAGCGCAACCAGCGCGTTCGGCAGGGTGACGTGATCGGCTACGTCGGAAACACAGGCTCGGCCACCGGGCCCCATGTCTGCTATCGATTCTGGCAGCGAGGACGGCAGGTAGATCCGCTGGAACTAGCGCTCCCACCTGCAACCCCGATAGACGCTAAGGGCCGTGCGCTATTTGACGCACTGCGCGAGACATACGAATCCAGCTTGACACTCTAGGAATGCAAGTCGGGTCTTTGGCAGCGCAGCTCTCGCCTCATGTGGAGGACGACGGTAGTGACCGATAGGCCGTACGGTCGCTACTGTGGACGCTTGGGCGGTTTGGACCTACTTGGCGACGTAGGTGATCGGCTAAATCGGTTCGCAAGCTCCAATCGACCCCACCCGCTACCAGTAATTCTCCACCGCCTGCCGGACTGGATTCCAACATTCTGTCCAACAGGCAGAGGCAAGTTCGGGCGCATGGCGCTGCCACGCTGGAAACGTAGCCGTCTCCTATGCCTGCTAATGCCCCTTTGCAGAATATGGGCGTGCGCTTGAGCCACTGCCTATCAGCCTTGCCTGATAGCTCTACTTCGCCATTTTATGACTCAAACAGTATAGGTGGACACATTCTCCACATATAAGAAAAGGGTGTACTCCCGCCTGGCTGGCACTACTTTTCTAACGCCGTGCGCCTGCCTTAGTCCTGGCGCACGTAGCGTTGCCGATGCAGGCTGGGCGTGACGCCGCAGATGCGCGCTATCTGAGCCAGCTCTGCCCTTGGGCGCTCGTCCTGCACGTTGACAATCACTTGACCTTGGGTGTCCTTTATGGTCGTCATCACCCGTTGCCAGGCGCTCAGCTTCTGGCGAAGCGTCTTCCAGCTGGTGTGGATGTCTTGCGCCTTCAATCGGGTCCGGATCAGGTGCACGGCGTGATAGGCATACACGGCAATGCTGATGTGCGCTGCGATGCGTGCGTCCTTGCTGTGGTAAAGCGGCCGCATCCCCAGTTCCGACTTCAACGAGCGGAAGGTGGCCTCCACCTCGGACAGCCGCCAGTACGTGGCTACAATGTGCTTAAGGTCCCATCCCGTCTGACTGGTGCGTAGCACGTAGCCCCCCAGGGCCTCATCGGCCTCTTCCCACTGCGTCTTGCGTGCAAACGTCACGGCCTTGGCGTTGGGGCCACTCCCTTCTACAACCGTCACTTCGTACTGATGAGATACGCGGGCATATCGCTCTTTTATGCGTCCGACCTGCTCTACGACCTTCTTGAGCCGCTTGGTATGGTAGGGCTTCTGCAGCCCTTCGTGCAGCGAGGTGAGGGCTGCTTCCAGTAGCGTGCGCCGGCGCTGGAGGATCTGCTCTTCCTTGTGCTTTCTGGCTTCGCTGACGGCATAGAGCAGCATCTCCTGCTTCTTTTGCTGCAACTGCCACACGCGTACGGCGTGTCCAGCCTGCGTGGTCAGCGTACTGTCGGGCTCCCGCTCTGGCGGCAGGGGCCGCTTACCCCGGTGTACGCAGATCCAGTCGTAGCCCTGTTCTGCCAGCCAGGACACGTTTGCTTCCGTAGCGATCCCTGCATCCATGACCACCGTCGGCTTCTGGCCGTCCACGCTGGCGTTCAGACGCTCGATAGCGTCCTGCAGCGTGCCGGGCTCCGAGACGTTGCCGGGCAAGATCTCGCAGGTGCGCGGGAAGCCCGCGCCATCGAGCACCAGCCCGAGCGTCACCAGCGGACAATCGGAACGCTTTTGCTTCGAACGTCCATAGGCCAGGTACTCGCCGTGCTGTCGGCCATGGTAATGGGTGTTGGTCAGGTCATAAAAAACAACGGTCTCCGGCAGGCTCAAGAGCGTCCGCTCCTTTTGGAAGAGCGCTTGCTGAATCGCTTGGTTGTGCTCCCAGAGCAGGTCCCCAATGCGATACAGCTTCGCTAACGACACTTTCCTGCCGGGGCGCAGCCCCAGCAGGTCCAGCGTCGTCGACCTGCTTTGCAACCACTGAAGCGTAGCCCGTTCGCTGTTGGGATGCAGCATGCGTGCGACCACCAGGGCTACGGCCAGGCGCGCGTCGCGCTCCTTGGCACCGGCCTGGATCAGCGTGTCTTTCAGTCCCAGATCCTCAAGCGCCTGAAGGCAGACGCGCTCTGCGCCCACGCTGCGAGCATGCTCCGGGTGCTCAAGGGAGTCCATGTCCACCGTCATGACGCTGTCAGGCTCACCCTCCGGCTTCGCGTGTGCACCTATGCCGCGTGCGCGTAGCTGCGCGACAATGGCTTCGGCGGTGTGCTGCAGGTCGGGATCGAACACGAGCGTCGGCTGCCCCTGCAACAAATTCTCTATGTGAAGCACCAAGGTGCCCCACTGGTCACGGGGCGTGTCAAAGTGTACGCCCAGGTTCAGCAGGGTCGACTGGCGCACCTTCCCGCCGATGCGGTCGCTGCGTACCAGGCGGTAGCTGTGTCGCGCTTCACCTTTCTTTGCGTGGGTCTTGGTCGCCCGTATGTACATGGTGTCTGCAGTTCAATGCCGACTCCAAGATAGTGCATGGGCGCACCTGTAGCAAGTCCCTACCAACAATCCTGGCACTACAATGGCCTTTTTCAGCCGAATACGCTAAACTTCACGCATTCTTCACCATATAGCCGAGAAATACGGCTGAAAAGGGGCTGAAAAGGGCGAAAAGTGGGCTGGGAGTACCTGGTTTAGCCCCCCTTCGGCCACGGTTGGTTCCCAAAATGTAGGGTCGGCGGGAGGCGCACCTGCCTTAGGATCCGGTGGCCATTCCGTCGCTTTCGCTCCGGGCCTCAGTCCGGCTTCCATCACCGTGTTTCCTCCCGCCGCCCACCGAACCGGGCGTACGGTTTTCCCGTACCCGGCTCTCCAGGCGGATCATGCCACTCGCACTCGGACCGCTTCTCCTGCCGCATAGGACTTCCACTACGCAAGGAGCGACACGCTCCTTACAGCCACCCTATACCGCGGATAACGCGTTGACAGGCCTGTTTACGCCCTGACAACCCCGTACGCCAGCATCGCATAGAATGCGACTGGCCTACGGGTCCTTCACTTACGCATGTGGTGTCGCTGGATTCACCGACCCTGATCGGATGGTAGGCTATGCCATTATTTCCGGGGCCTTTCACCCTTTGAACACCGCTCCGCACCTGCGGCCCCTTCCCTCGACGGGCATTACCCCGCGTCTTCAGTAATACGGGCCACTCCGCCACCCTATCAGCCTGGCCTGGCTCAAAGAGCTTCCAGTTGGTGCGTGCCACACCACCAATAGGGCTTCCCGTGTTGCAACTCTCCTGATCTTCCATGCGTGCCAGCGCCAATACCCCGGCGAGTCGGTCTCGGTGCCTTTGTCGCTCGCTTCCCGAGCCGCAGCGGTCTTCCCCATATCACCGGAAGGTCGACACTCGCATCACCCGTTTCGGGGCCTGCTCAGCGTTCACTCACGTTCCGGCCCGCATGGTCGCTAAGCTACTCACGTAGCCCGTTAACCACGGGATTGCACATTTTTAAGTTGGGTTTCGGCAGCTTCTGCCGAGATGGGCCCTCAAAGTAGATATCTTTTGGCAATGGATTGGGCTTCGGGTCGAGTGTGTGGGTGCAAATGGGACGGTGCATGCCAATGCGGGCCCAATTGCGTGCTCACACGCGGATTTTCGGGCGTAGGCAGGCTCGTGGAGTGACTTTCCGGGCACGATATCCCGCAGGGATCCTCTGATCGCACGCGTAAGCGGCGATCTTGGCAGGGTGCAGCGCCTCAGAGCGTCCAGACAGCTGCGGGTTTTGCGTTATGCCAGCGTCAGCAGCGCACTACTGCGCTGTGGCATCCAGCGGCAGGTGTTGCCTTTGCAGCCCCCTGGGGCTGGCAGACCGAATCCCCACTAACCCATCGACCCCCGGAGGTGCTCAGGACCTGGGTCAGCTCCTTCATGTCCTCCCGGCGTATCGGCTTCAGATTCGACTCGTACTGCATGAATATCGCCCCGCACCAGCGCTGACGCATCCCCGATGATCCCCAGCGCTTCACGTTCCGTGATCGGTTCGCAATAATGCTGTTGAGGTTCTCGATGATGTTCGTCGTCTTCAGGCTGTCTCTGACAGCCTGGTTCCGCACCCCCAACCGGTGAAGCGTCAGCGTATCCTCCAAACCCTCCTCCAGACTGCGTGCGGCTTTCGGACACGATCGCTGCAGCGCTTCATGCAGCGACGCAAGCGCCGCCCGTGCCTCCGCGTACGTGGGCAGTTCCCAAGCCGCCTGAAGCCGGCGCTTCATTTGCGTGGCCGCTGGCTTGCTTTTGATGTGACGCGTCACATTGGTACGCTTGTGCCACTGGCAGCGCTGGAATTCGACCGCATCCCCAAACACCGCGCTGATCCCCTTGCGAAGCCCGCGGCTGCCGTCCACCTGCACCAACAGCTTGTCGGTATGGGTGAAGCCCCGACGCAACAGATCCTGCAGCAGCGACTCCACCTGCGCACTGTTCTCGGTACGGCTTTCCGCAAAGCCCAGTACGACCTTCTCGCCCTCGGTCGTGATGCCCATCGCTACGGTCATCTGCATACCAGCCAAATACTTGCCATCAAGCAGGAGCACCGCAAAGGTGTGCTGATCGAAGCGGCGCGTCTCAAATGCCTCCAGTAGCGCTGCCGTCTGCGTTATGAAGGCGTTGCCTATGCTGCTGGCACTCAACCCCAGACTATCGGTGAAGACTTGGGCCGCCTGCCTGTAATTGCGCCGCGACAGTCCACACAGCAACCTTCTTACCACGCTTTCCCGGTCCATAAGCCCACGCTCGCGCAAGAGGCGGTACGTTTGCAGAGGACGCTCCTTTCGGGTTCGTACATTCCGCACGCGCGGAACGCGGACCGCAATGCGCTCCAAACCGACGCGGATGGAACCCGGATTCGCCCCCCAGCGCTGAAAGCCGGTCTTATGGTGCTTCCCACGTGCGCCGCATATGAAGTGGGCCTCGGCTTCCATGACCCATGTGGCCATCTTGGTAAGAAGATGATCAAGACTTCCAAGGCAGCTGGCCAGGCCGATGAAATTCCTTTGCGCAAGCCCGCGAAGGTCCTCGATGAGTGATTGATCCAGCATAGGGGTATGGGTCATCATACGGCGTTGAGGTTGATGAGAATCTCACGAAGTTGTGGCAGATGGGCCGCATGGGCCACACGGCGCAGATGAGCCTCGTGTTCCAACAGTGCCAGTGCCATCTGTTCGCGTTGCTGGAAAACGGCGCTGGCCGGGGTCTGCAACCTGCGACTGATGGCATCCATGAAGCGCATCACGCGTAGCCCCCGGTCGAGCTTGAGCAGCATGCCCGTACGTTGAATCGTCAGAGATTGCTCCAGGCCCTCCCATAAAACCTTCGCTGCGGACCGATTGACGCGCGTCAAGTCCTGGTGAATACGGGTGAGTGCGCGTTCAGCTTCCCGGGCATCGAACCCATTCCATGCCTGGCGGAGGCGATTGCGATACACAGGAACAAGGTCTTCCGGAAGACCGCAGGTGATTTGATCCAACAGCGAATTGAGACAGCGCTGTATAGCGACCTTGGCGCCGAACACCTGGCGCACCGCCGATTGAAGTCCCGTACTGCTGGGCAGCACACAGAGCAGCCCATCGGCGGCCGAAAGACCACGATCGCACAGCGACTGCACAAAGGACGTAAGAGCAGAGACGTTTTCAGGGTAGCACGCTACAAGGCCAAGTATGCGGCGATAGCCCGTGATGGTCAGACCCGCTCCAAGAACGATGTTAACGCCGCGTGGGCACAGCCCGCGCAGCCAGATCGCAACGATCGGGTCGTCTTGCAGACTGCGCGAATGCAACAGCTGCCACGCTTCATTCAACTGCGCCGAGTCTGGCTTTGTGTCCTGCGCCGCAGCAGAAGCCTTGATCACTACGGGCGGTGGCGCCGGCTGCTGCTGCGCTGCCGGAATGGGCCAGTCGGTGGTCAATTGTTGCAGTATGTGCGTGCAGAGCTTCATCAGAAGCCGCCGCGAGTCACCGGAGGGATTGATCTGGGCGTCTGCAGGCGCCTCAGTGCTCCCCAAAACAGGCTGTGAGGGGTTCATATGGTTGGAAAGGAGTGGTGGAGGCTAGGGTCCACCTCCACAGCAACTCTCCAATTCCCAACTTGAATTTGTGCGATCCCTGCCGTGCAGGGCAAACGCCGCTGGCAGCGCTTCGCGCTTAGCGTCCGTCGGGGAATACACCTCAATGCTGAACATTAGACTATCTGAGGACCCATTCGCACCAGTGGCCTTGAACGTATAAGGGACGGCAGCTGTGACCACCGTCGGCGTCCCGCTGATGGTGCGTGTGGTAGTGTCCATGGTCAATCCTACGGGTAGCGCAGGGATCAAAGCATAGACAGTCGGCGGTGCTCCTCCCATGGCCTCGGGCAAGACAAGCGGTGTGATGGGATGCGTGCGCGGGAATGACTGGTCTGCAACCGCAGAAGCAAACGAAACGGTAGATACTACCTCGAGGCCAAACGAAAGGCTGGCTTTCATCTCACTTACATCGGTAACTGTATACGTGTAGGTGGCATGATCCGCAGTCATCATTGGGGCCCCCGTGATCGTCCGAGTCGTGTCATCAAAGACCAGTCCTGCCGGCAGCGCCGGATCGAGCGCGTAACTGTAGGGCGGGGTACCCCCGGCCGCTTCGGGGAGGACAAGCGGCGCGATCGCTATGCCCTCCGTGAAAGTCTGATCAACAACGCTGCCGTCAATACCGATCGCCACCACACTGCAGGTAGGTCCAGACGTATTGGGAATACTGCTAAACCACGACTGGAAGGCACTATCCCCAGGTGCGCACAAGTCTTGGCCGCCGAATAACAGATACTGCAAGCTGTCCAACTGCATAAAGCTCCGCGGAAGCCTGCCCGTTAGGGAGTTGTCGGACAGAAAGAGCGCAGCTAGTTGTGAGAGGTTGCCCAACTCGGTGGGGACTTCCCCCGTAAGGGAGTTGTCGGACAGAAAGAGCCCAATCAATTGCGAGAGGTTGCCCAACTCGCCTGGGATTGACCCGGCAAGGGAGTTGTCGGACAGAAAGAGCACAGCCAATTGTGAAAGGTTGCCCAACTCACCAGGGATTGACCCGGAAAGAGAGTTGTCGTCCAAATGGAGCTGAGTCAATTGCGAGAGATTGGCCAGCTCGCCCGGGATTGACCCGGAAAGAGAATTACCGTCCAGGAAGAGCAGACTCAATTGCGAGAGATTGCCTAGCTCGCCAGGGATCGAACCGGAAAGGTAATTGCCGTTCAGGTAGAGCTGAGTCAATTGCGAGAGGTTGCCCAACTCGTGGGGGATTGACCCGGAAAGCAAATTGCCGTCCAGGTAGAGCTGCCTCAGCCGTGACAGGTTGCCCAACTCACCAGGGATTGACCCGGAAAGGGAATTGTCGAACAAAGCGAGCAGAGTCAGTTGTGAAAGGCTGCCCAGCTCGCTTGGGATCGACCCGATTAGGACATTGCTCCACAGAGAGAGCCAGGTCAATTGCGAGAGGTTGCCCAACTCCCGTGGGACCGAACCAGTAAGGGAGTTATTGTACAGAGAGAGCCGGGACAAGTGTGAAAGGTTACCGAGCTCGATCGGCAGGTGTCCTTTGAGGTTGTTCCCACCCAAGCCCAGTGAGAGCAAGAAACCCTCGCTCAGAAAGACCCCATACCAACTAGCCAGCTCTTCCTCAGTCGGAATGGTGGTGATGTCCCAGTTGGCATTGATTCTCCAGTAGTCGCCGCCTGTGGATGTGTATAGCGCACTAAGGCTCTGGTGCACCGCATCAAGCGACCGGTTTATGCCGAGTGTAATCATGTCAGCCTCATCCTCGTGCGCGCCATCGCGGGTGCGTAGGTAAAAGCGCACGCGTTGATTGGTGGGTGCGCTCGAGGCTGCCACAAACTCGAAGATGACATCGGTGGAGTCACCGCCCGCCAGGCTTCCGACACTGACTTCAGACGTGGTCAGATCTATGAATGGATAAGGGGCAGTTGCTACTAGCCCGACCATGAGCTGCTGGGCGTCGGCAAGATGATTCACCACTGTTGCCTTGATGGTCACTCGGTTGCCTGAAGCAATCTCGCCGTTGCCGTCGCTGTCTACCCACGACCAGCGTTTGAGGCGCACCGCAGGCACGGCAGGCTCCTTGATCGCCGCCAGGGCGTTGGCGTACCCCCGCCCCAGCTGCCCTGCCAGGCCCGGGTTCGCTGCATCCATATTTTCGCTCGCCAGCCGCACCTGCTCACGTAGCGCATCCGGTGTTATCTCGGGGAACCTGGTCTTCACCAGTGCGGCCACACCAGCCGTCAGAGGAGTCGAAAATGACGTTCCATTCATCAAACCGTATGTGTTGTCAGACCCTGTGGAAATAATGGATACGCCCGGGGCAAATACGTTTACGAGCTTTCCGAAGCTTGAAAACGACGCTTTGATGCGAGAGTCCTTTTCTGTTGCGCCTACCGATAGTACCCGTGGATGACGGGCAGGGTAGTATGGAAACTGATCAATATTGAGATTGGCATTTCCGGCCGCGGCCACGACCAGGGCACCCATGTCGGTTGCCAGATTCAAGGCCTGGCTAACGAGCATGATGCTTTGTTCTTCGTCACGAAAACCTCCCCAACTCGCACTGATGATGTCCGCCCCGTTGACGGCAGCATAAAGAATCCCTTCGTAACCACCGCAGACGCCCCCGTCGCGGTCAGGGCACCCTGCATTGATGTGCATAACCTCCGCGTTCCAGGCAGCCCCCGCCACACCAACACCATTATTGGTCACGGCATTCGCCGCTCCAGCGGTGGCAGTGCCGTGATTGGCACTGATTGGGGTCTGCGGCAGTCCTGTCGGATCGTTGTCGGTGTCGTCTCCATTGGCAAAATTGACGCCGTGCACGTCATCGATAAATCCGTTGTTGTCGTCGTCCACCCCATTGCCAGCGGTTTCATTCGGATTGGTCCACACGCTTTCGCGAAGATCCTCGTGGCGCCACTCCCCACCGCCGTCAACAACCGCTATCACTACTGGGTCAGGTGCGTCTTCACCCTTGACTTCATCCCAGGCTTCTGTCAGACGCAGGTGCTTGAGATATGTCTGGCCGCTGAATAGAGGATCGTTGGGATCCACCAGCGCCCCCGCGACCGACTCATCAATGCGGTTGATGATCAAAGGCTCGGCATAAACCACCCCTGGAGCCACAGACAGCATCCTGGCTACGTGCCTGGAATCATCGTTTCCCTGAAACCGCACATAGTACGTGCGGCGAAGCGCCAGGAGATTTCGCCTGGTCTTGGGCGTCGGCTGCACGTAGTCCAAGAAGGGAAACGCGCGCTCAATCGTATGCACATTGTACGTGGCTGCCCTGCGATCAAAGACCTGCAGGCCTGTCTTGCTCAATCCGTCTGAAATGACAGTACCAGGCTCAAACTGAACAACGACGACGTGCGGCTCATAGGATGGCGTACGCTGGGCTGCAGCCGTAGGCACAGCCCAGACAGAAGCCATTGCCAGCAGCAGTACTACCCGTCTACCGCGAGGGCTATTGTACCGTCGAAGTTGGCCGCGGCTACCACCCGTCTGTTGAACGCAAGGTTTCAGTCCCCAGTGGGCATTAGGACGCAACGTAGCGTGCAGGCGTTCGTGTGGCATGTTGGCGTAGGGGTTTTGAGCATGACTCGTGCATTGCTGCCGCCCGTGCCGCACTCGTGCTATCCCCTTTGGTTGCAGTAATCCTTTCGGCAGTGCGCCCAATCCAACTTGGTGAGCGCGGGCGGTTTTACTGCAGGTTTTGCCCCCTAATCGGAGGCATTTGGGACTGCGTACGGCTGGTTTCTACCCAGACGTTGTAAGCGCCCGCCGCGAACGAAGATACTGCACGCCCTGACCAGCAATGCTTTGAATTTCAGTCTCGTAGATTGAACCGGAATTCAGTGTGTTTCAGGCAGCGCCGGGCGGCTGAATCAAATTCTCTGGCAGACCGAACAAGCATCCTTGCGCGGCTGGTGAGTGTGGTGACAGGTGATAAAACCGAATGCTTAACTGTCGAAGACGCAGCCCAACAATACGAAATCAAAATCCGGCTGGAGGAACCTGTCCCCCAGAACGCCTTTCGCGGGAACCGATCCATAGCACGGCTCACTTGGCCCAATTCGAGCGCATACTCTTACGCGGCCCGCGGCCAGACCAGGGCCGCTACGCCACAGTAACGCGCGCGTCCAGGTAGACTTCCTGTATGGCATGCAGGAGTGCGACGCCTTCGGAGAGCGGGCGTTGAACGGCCTTGCGGCCTGCCAAAAGGCCCATCCCGCCGCCGCGCCCGCATTACGAAAGCAGTACCTGGTACCGCGTAAGGTCTATGGGATGTCCCGTAGATTGCTCGGCATACACGCGGCCATCCATCCGGCAATACCCGGGCTGCAAGGCGCTGATCCCATGCGGCCGGAGGGGCTGCTTCTGTTTGACAGAGTCCGATTCGATCGTCAAACCCTGGTGATTGGCTTCGCCTGTAAGGTCCGCCGCAAAAATGATGTAATGACCACCCTGCGCCAACGCCCGAGGATGCAGGTAGCAAAAGCGGATCGTAGCCAGACCCCGGGCATGCGCCTCGGCAAAGTAGTATTCGATGATCGCGACAAGTGGCAAGTACTCGGGGCCAACTGCGTTGCGTCGCCCCGCACCACAACGCGAATTGTTGGCCCTGCGTTTCGGACAAAGATGCTGCGTAGCACCCTCTGCCACACTTGGCAGCGTGTGCAGCGGCATGAGGTTGTCCAATATGAAAAACCCCCGACCCCTGGTGCAGAACCCATGATCTGGAAAACCTGTATGTGGTGGATTCCTCGCTATTTCCCTCCTCAGCTGCGATGAATCCCGCGCTCACGATCGCTGCGAAGGCGCTTCGCGTCACGATTCATTTGATGCAATGAGCGTAAACCCATAAGCCCAACGCTATCCGCAATGCGTATCCCCTCATTATATCTTGCGCTACTGCTCGTAACGGGCACTGCCCAAGGAGCCTTTTGCAAAATCCACTTCAGCCCTTGATTTGGGAGTAGGAGCTTCGTCAAGCCAGTGTGATTCTGCACGTATCAACTTGTTCGACCTTTGCATTGCGGAAGTCTTGCTCGAATGGGGTGACGAACTGCGCAGGGAGGCATGACACGGCATAGCTGACCCGGCCCGCGCTGATGGCGAGACGGGCCCTACGTGAGGGTACGGGTGCGCTTAGAGCACCAGGCGCATCAACTGGTCGACGGTCAGCGCCAGGATGCCGAACATCAGGTGGCAGTAGACCTTGCTATGCCCGCGTACCCGCACATACCGTCCGCCGAACTCGTCTTTGAGTCGTCCATTGACCCGCTCCACCGTCGAGCGCTCTCTGAAACGTCTCCTCTCTGGCGTAACGTGTCCGATGCTGCGTTGCGCCCGCGCCTCGCGCTTTAGCTCCTCATTGCCACGCGGGTTGATATCAATGATCGGCACATGCCCCAGCGATCTGCTATGCTCTCGGATTTCCTTAGCATCGTACGCACTGTCCATCAAGTCGTACAGACTTTGTACCCGAGCGGCCGTCATCACTGCCAGCGGGATCGCCACCTGGCTGTCATGGACCGAAGCCGATGTTAGCGCAGCGCTGATCGGAATCCCCCCGTCAATCACATCCAAGTGCAGCTTGAAGCCGACCCAGCAGTGCCCGTGACCCTTCGAATTGCGTTTTGTCCCGACATTGCAGTCCTTCGGCAGTTCTTCCAGCATATCATCCAGCTCCATGGAGCGTTGACGCTGCAGGCGGGTAGGGGTTTTCGGTTGTTTGCCGTCGTTGGCCTTGGGCACAGACCGCTTCGGCTTCTCGCGTGCCGGAATCGCGGTCGCGTCCCGCGAAACGTGCCCGGCCAGATGATCCTCCAGCGCGCACTCCAGCAGCACTGCGTGCAGCCGCCCCGGCAGGTCACTGTTGGCAAATTCCGCGAACGCCCGCGAAAACGACGATTCGCTCGGTACCATCTACGACCACTCCCAGCCGCATAGCTGGTGCAGTACCGGATCGCTCTTTAGTCGCTCCACCAACGCCCGCGTGGTCGGGATATCGAATACGGACTTAGCCAAAAAAGCCCGCGCCAGCGCAGCCCGGTTCGCCTTCGGACGGCCTGGACCCTTGGACTCGCACCCCGACAACAGCTCCTCCACGCGCACTAATTCCACCACAGAAACGAATCGTCTGTGCTGTTCACTGAGCTCGCCAATAGTGAGCTCCAGCAATGGAAACAATCTGAGCTGGAATGTGGACCAGTACCTGGACAACTCTGATCGCAATCGCATTTGCACGTCTATTGTATACATTTATGATTCTCACGTGTTCAAGTATACGACTCACGACGCACTTAATCCGCATTATTCTCACCCACGCCCTAACTTTCTACGCCCGGTTTCGCGCTCGCAACCTATTTTTGCAAAAGGCTCCAAGGTCAAAACCCCGAAGCCGTGCTTGTTGACTTTCACGAAGCGGCCTCCAAGGCCGACAGCGCCCGGTACTTTGGACACTTTTCGGAGGGCGCGATCTTCTTCGGCACCGACATCACCGATCGCTGGACTTTGGAGGAGTTTCAGACATATGCGGGACCGAACTTTCGGGCGGGCCGGGGATGGACCTACGTCCCGCGGAGTCGCGCCGTATTCTTCAATGGGGACACCGCATGGTTTGACGAAACGCTACTGAACGAGAAATTCGGTCTGACCCGCGGCACTGGCTTGTTAGTCATGACTGACGAGACCTGGAAGATCGCCCAATATCACCTTACGCTCCCCGTTCCAAATGCGCTGATCTATGACCTTGTAGACATGATCAGGGCGCAGGAACCATAGGGACTCAAGGCTCAAGCTGGCCTTCAGACCAGTAGTGGGCCCCTCGGCCGGGCATGCAGGGCAAACGACGCACCACCGGGCTTTTCCCAGTTCCGTGAGGCTGACTTCAGGTCAAGCCCCCAGCGGTGTAATTGAACGTCAGGCGTCGTGAGACAAGTAAGCCAAAATGGGATTGCACATTTTTAAGTTGGGTTTCGGCAGCTTCTGCCGAGATGGGCCCTCAAAGTAGATATCTTTTGGCAATGGATTGGGCTTCGGGTCGAGTGTGTGGGTGCAAATGGGACGGTGCATGCCAATGCGGGCCCAATTGCGTGCTCACACGCGGATTTTCGGGCGTAGGCAGGCTCGTGGAGTGACTTTCCGGGCACGATATCCCGCAGGGATCCTCTGATCGCACGCGTAAGCGGCGATCTTGGCAGGGTGCAGCGCCTCAGAGCGTCCAGACAGCTGCGGGTTTTGCGTTATGCCAGCGTCAGCAGCGCACTACTGCGCTGTGGCATCCAGCGGCAGGTGTTGCCTTTGCAGCCCCCTGGGGCTGGCAGACCGAATCCCCACTAACCCATCGACCCCCGGAGGTGCTCAGGACCTGGGTCAGCTCCTTCATGTCCTCCCGGCGTATCGGCTTCAGATTCGACTCGTACTGCATGAATATCGCCCCGCACCAGCGCTGACGCATCCCCGATGATCCCCAGCGCTTCACGTTCCGTGATCGGTTCGCAATAATGCTGTTGAGGTTCTCGATGATGTTCGTCGTCTTCAGGCTGTCTCTGACAGCCTGGTTCCGCACCCCCAACCGGTGAAGCGTCAGCGTATCCTCCAAACCCTCCTCCAGACTGCGTGCGGCTTTCGGACACGATCGCTGCAGCGCTTCATGCAGCGACGCAAGCGCCGCCCGTGCCTCCGCGTACGTGGGCAGTTCCCAAGCCGCCTGAAGCCGGCGCTTCATTTGCGTGGCCGCTGGCTTGCTTTTGATGTGACGCGTCACATTGGTACGCTTGTGCCACTGGCAGCGCTGGAATTCGACCGCATCCCCAAACACCGCGCTGATCCCCTTGCGAAGCCCGCGGCTGCCGTCCACCTGCACCAACAGCTTGTCGGTATGGGTGAAGCCCCGACGCAACAGATCCTGCAGCAGCGACTCCACCTGCGCACTGTTCTCGGTACGGCTTTCCGCAAAGCCCAGTACGACCTTCTCGCCCTCGGTCGTGATGCCCATCGCTACGGTCATCTGCATACCAGCCAAATACTTGCCATCAAGCAGGAGCACCGCAAAGGTGTGCTGATCGAAGCGGCGCGTCTCAAATGCCTCCAGTAGCGCTGCCGTCTGCGTTATGAAGGCGTTGCCTATGCTGCTGGCACTCAACCCCAGACTATCGGTGAAGACTTGGGCCGCCTGCCTGTAATTGCGCCGCGACAGTCCACACAGCAACCTTCTTACCACGCTTTCCCGGTCCATAAGCCCACGCTCGCGCAAGAGGCGGTACGTTTGCAGAGGACGCTCCTTTCGGGTTCGTACATTCCGCACGCGCGGAACGCGGACCGCAATGCGCTCCAAACCGACGCGGATGGAACCCGGATTCGCCCCCCAGCGCTGAAAGCCGGTCTTATGGTGCTTCCCACGTGCGCCGCATATGAAGTGGGCCTCGGCTTCCATGACCCATGTGGCCATCTTGGTAAGAAGATGATCAAGACTTCCAAGGCAGCTGGCCAGGCCGATGAAATTCCTTTGCGCAAGCCCGCGAAGGTCCTCGATGAGTGATTGATCCAGCATAGGGGTATGGGTCATCATACGGCGTTGAGGTTGATGAGAATCTCACGAAGTTGTGGCAGATGGGCCGCATGGGCCACACGGCGCAGATGAGCCTCGTGTTCCAACAGTGCCAGTGCCATCTGTTCGCGTTGCTGGAAAACGGCGCTGGCCGGGGTCTGCAACCTGCGACTGATGGCATCCATGAAGCGCATCACGCGTAGCCCCCGGTCGAGCTTGAGCAGCATGCCCGTACGTTGAATCGTCAGAGATTGCTCCAGGCCCTCCCATAAAACCTTCGCTGCGGACCGATTGACGCGCGTCAAGTCCTGGTGAATACGGGTGAGTGCGCGTTCAGCTTCCCGGGCATCGAACCCATTCCATGCCTGGCGGAGGCGATTGCGATACACAGGAACAAGGTCTTCCGGAAGACCGCAGGTGATTTGATCCAACAGCGAATTGAGACAGCGCTGTATAGCGACCTTGGCGCCGAACACCTGGCGCACCGCCGATTGAAGTCCCGTACTGCTGGGCAGCACACAGAGCAGCCCATCGGCGGCCGAAAGACCACGATCGCACAGCGACTGCACAAAGGACGTAAGAGCAGAGACGTTTTCAGGGTAGCACGCTACAAGGCCAAGTATGCGGCGATAGCCCGTGATGGTCAGACCCGCTCCAAGAACGATGTTAACGCCGCGTGGGCACAGCCCGCGCAGCCAGATCGCAACGATCGGGTCGTCTTGCAGACTGCGCGAATGCAACAGCTGCCACGCTTCATTCAACTGCGCCGAGTCTGGCTTTGTGTCCTGCGCCGCAGCAGAAGCCTTGATCACTACGGGCGGTGGCGCCGGCTGCTGCTGCGCTGCCGGAATGGGCCAGTCGGTGGTCAATTGTTGCAGTATGTGCGTGCAGAGCTTCATCAGAAGCCGCCGCGAGTCACCGGAGGGATTGATCTGGGCGTCTGCAGGCGCCTCAGTGCTCCCCAAAACAGGCTGTGAGGGGTTCATATGGTTGGAAAGGAGTGGTGGAGGCTAGGGTCCACCTCCACAGCAACTCTCCAATTCCCAACTTGAATTTGTGCGATCCCGCCAAAATACTGCCCCAGGCGAAATCAAGGCTGTTGACCCGCATGGTGACAAGCGTTGGCTGTCATGAACCGGTGGACGCGCTACCTGGCGGAGCGTATCCGGCGCGTGACGCCGCTTCGTAATCCAGGCATACTCACTTGATTCGAACGAAGCGCCCCACATGCACCTTGTCTCCCTCCGGCGCGCTCGCGTGCACACGATACATGTATAGGCCCGCAGGGAGAGTAGCGCCGCTAAGACTTATGCTGCGGCCCCATCCGCCCGCCAGGTCCCGGGAGGGTGTGGAGAGCATGCGCCGACCCAAAACGTCCAGCACGTCGACAGTTACTTCGGCGGGCCAGGGTAGATCAAAGACGATCTGCGTGGTGTGCTGAAAGGGGTTCGGGTAGTTGCCGCGCAAGGCAAATGCCGTTGGCAGCGTCTCGCGCTGAGCGTCCGTCGGGAAATACACCTCAATGCTGAACATTAGACTATCGGAGGATCCATTCGCACCGGTGGCCTTGAACGTATAAGAAACAGCAGCTGTGACCACCGTCGGCGTCCCGCTGATGGTGAGCGTGGTAGTGTCCATGGTTAATCCTGCGGGCAGCGCAGGGGTCAAAGCATAGCTGGTAGGCGGTGCTCCTCCCATGGCTGCAGGTAAGACAAGCGGTACAATAGGCTGCGCGCGCGGGAATGATTGATCTGCGACCGCCGACGGAAACGAAACAGCCGATACTACCTCGATGCCAAACGAAAGGCTGGCTGTCATAGCACCTACATCGGCAACTGTATACGTGTAGGTGGCATGATCCGTCGTCATCGTTGGGGCCCCGGTGATCGTCCGTGTGGTGTCATCAAAGACCAGTCCTGCCGGCAGCGCCGGATCGAGCGCGTACACGTAGGGCGGGGTACCCCCGACCGCCTCGGGGAGGACAAGCGGTGTGATCGCTATGCCCTCCGTGAAAGTCTGATCAACAACGCTCCCGTCAATACCGATCGCCACCACACTGCAGGTAGGACCAGACGTATTCGGGATGCTGCTCAACCACGCCTGGAAGGCATCATCCTCAGGTGCGCACAAGTCTTGACCGCCAAAGAACAGATACTGCAAGGTGTCCAACTGCATCAAGCTCCTCGGAAGCCTGCCCGAAAGGACATTGTCTTGCAGGTAGAGCCTAGTCAATTTTAAGAGGTTGCCCAACTCGCTAGGAATTGGCCCGGAAAGGGAGTTCTCACGCAAGTTGAGGTAGGTCAATTGTGAGAGGTTGCCGAGCTCGCTAGGGATCTCCCCGGATAGGGAATTCTCGTATAGAGAGAGCGCAGTCAATTGCGAGAGGTTGCCCAACCAGCTAGGGAGCGACCCGGAAAGCGAATTCCCGCCCAGGTAGAGCACAGACAACTGTGAGAGGCTGCCGAGCTCGCTAGGGATCTCCCCGGATAGGGAATTCCTGTACAGAGAGAGCAAAGACAATTGTGAGAGGTTGCCCAACTCGCTAGGGATTGGCCCGGAAAGGGAGTTCCTGTATAGAGAGAGCGCAGTCAATTGTGAGAGGTTGCCCAACTCGCTAGGGAGCGACCCGGAAAGGGAATTCCCGCCCAGGTAGAGCACAGACAACTGTGAGAGGTTGCCCAACTCGCTAGGGAGCGACCCGGAAAGGGAATTCCCATACAGAGACAGCCTAGACAACTGTGAGAGGTTGCCCAACTCGCTAGGAACTGGCCCGGAAAGAGAATTCCCGTGCAGAGAGAGCCTTGCCAATTGTGAGAGGTTGCCGAGCTCGCTAGGGATCTCCCCGGATAGAGAATTATTTTGCAGATGGAGCGCAGTCAATTGTGAAAGGATGCCGAGCTCGGCCGGCAATGGTCCATTGAGGTTATTGCCATCCAAATCCAGCGAGACCAAAAACCCCTCACTTAGGAAGACACCATACCAACTAGACAGCTCTTCCTCGCTCGGAACTGTAGTGATATCCCAATTGGCATTGATTCTCCAGTCGTTGCCGCCTGTGGATGTGTATAGCGCACTAAGGCTCTGGTGCACCGCATCAAGCGACCGGTTTACGCCGAGAGTTATCATGTCAGCCTCATCCTCGTACGCGCCATCGCGGGAGCGTAGGTAAAAGCGCACGCGTTGATTGGTGGGTGCGCTCGAGGCTGCCACAAACTCGAAGGTAACTTCGGTGGAGTCACCGTCCGGCAAGCTGCCGACATTCACTTCGGCCGTGGTCATATCTATGAACGGATAAGCGCCTGCTGGCGCGAGCGCGACCGTAAGGTCCTGGGCATCAGCAAGATAATTCACTACCGTTGCCGTGATGGTCACCTGGTCGCCTGAAGCAATCTCGCCGTTACCGTCGCTGTCTATCCACGACCAGCGCTTTAGGCGTACAGAGGGCACAGTAGGTTCCTTGATCGCCTCCAAGGCGTTGACGAATCCACGCCCCAGATGTCCTGTCAAACCCGGGTTCGCCGCGTCCATATTTTCGCTCGCCAAGCGAACCTGTTCTCGTAGCGCATCTGGTGTTATCGCGGGGAATTTAGTCTTCACCAGGGCAGCCACACCAGCCGTCAGAGGAGCAGAAAATGACGTCCCACTAGTGGCTACGTATTCGCTGTTAGACCCTGTGGTAAGAATGGATACACCGGGGGCAAAGACGTTTACTAGCTTTCCGAAATTCGAAGATCCCGCCTTGGTACGTGTATCCTTATTCGTTGCGCCCACAGAAAGCACCCGCGGATGACGGGCAGGGTAGCGTGGAACCAGATCATTGTTGAGATTGGAATTACCAGCCGATGCTACCACTAGGGCACCCATGTCGGTGGCCAGGTCCAAAGACTGAGTAACGAACATGATACTCTGTTCTCCGTCACGAAGACCTCCCCAACTCGCATTGATGATGTCCGCCCCGGTGGCGGCAGCATAGAGAACGCCCTGGTACCCATAGCAAATGCCCCCGTCGCGGTCGGGGCATCCCGAATTGATGTGCATAACCTCTGCGTTCCAGGCAGCCCCCGCCACACCAACACCGTTATTGGTCACGGCATTCGCCGCTCCAGCGGCGGCAGTGCCGTGATTGGCACTGCTTGGGGACTGCGGCAGTCCTGTCGGATCATTGTTCGTGAAATCTCCATTGGCGAAATTGACGCCGTGCACATCATCGATAAATCCG
This sequence comes from Rhodothermales bacterium, assembly GCA_965262785.1. GTDB lineage: Bacteria > Bacteroidota > Rhodothermia > Rhodothermales > Bin80. The sequence continues at coordinate 1,996,548 of OZ253559.1, read as the reverse complement.
TTGTTGTCGTCGTCCACCCCATTGCCAGCGGTTTCATTCGGATTGGTCCACACGTTTTCGCGAAGATCCTCGTGACGCCACTCTCCACCGCCGCCAACATTCGCTATTACTACCGGGTCAGATTCGTCTTCACCCTTGACTTCATCCCAAGCCTCCGTCAGACGCAGGTGCCTGAGATACGTCTGGTCGCTGAATAGAGGATCGTTGGGGTCCACCAGCACCCCCGTGTCCGATTCATCAATGCGGTGGATAATCACAGGCTCGGCATAAACCACACCGGGAGCCACAGTTAGCACCCTGGCTACGTGCTTGGCAGCAACGTTGGCGCTATATCGCACAAAGTAAGTGCGGCGGAGCGCCAGGAGATTCCGGCGGGTCTTTGGCGTTGGCTGCACGTGGTCCAGAAACGGATACACGCGCTCTATCGTGTACATATTGTACGCGGCAGCCCTGCGATCAAAGACCTGCAGCCCGGTCTTGCCCAATCCGTCTGAAATAACAGTACCAGGCTCAAACTGAACGACGACGACGTGCGGCTCATAGGAGGGCGTACGCTGGGCTGCAGCCGTGGGCACAGCCCAGACCGATACCATAGCCAGCAGCAGTACTATCCGCGTACGGCGAGGGCTATTGTTCCGTCGAAGGTGGCCGCGGCTACCTCCCGTCTGTTGTTCGCAAAAGTTCAGTCCCCAGCGGGCGGTCGGACGCAACAAAGTGTGCATTCGTTTGTGTGGCATGTTGGTGTGAAGGGTTATGAGCATGACTCCTGCATTGCTGCCGCCCGTGCCGCACTCGTGCTATCCCTTTTGGTTGCAGTAATCATTTCGGCAGTACGCCCAATCCAACTTGGTGAGCTTGCGCGATTTTGCTGCAGGTTTTGCCCCTTAATCGGGGGCATTTGGGGCTGAGTAAGGCTGGTTTCTACCCAGACGTTGTAAGCGCCCGCCGCGAACGAAGATACTGCACGCCCTAACCGGCAATGCTTTGAGTTTCAGTCTCGTAGATTGAACCGGAATTCAGTGTGCTTCAGGCAGCGCCGAATTGGGTCGGCGAGAGATTGTGCAAACGAGGGCCGGATTTACAGGGAGAGTCGGGCGGCTGAGTCAAATCCCGGACAGACCAAACAGGTATCCTTGCACGTTTGGTGGGTATGGTGGGAGGTGAGAAAGCCGAACGCTGGACTGTCGAAGGTGCATTCCCGAAGGGATTGCACATTTTTAAGTTGGGTTTCGGCAGCTTCTGCCGAGATGGGCCCTCAAAGTAGATATCTTTTGGCAATGGATTGGGCTTCGGGTTGATTGTATGGGTGCAAATGGGACGGTGCATGCCAATGTGGGCCCAATTGCGTGCTCACACGCGGATTTTCGGGCGTAGGCAGGCTCGTGGAGTGACTTTCCGGGCACGATATCCCGCAGGGATCCTCTGATCGCACGCGTAAGCGGCGATCTTGGCACGGTGCAGCGCCTCAGAGCGTCTAGACAGCTGCGGGTTTTGCGTTATGCCAGCGTCAGCAGCGCACTACTGCGCGGGGGCATCCAGCGGCAGGTGTTGCCTTTGCAGCCCTCTGGGGCTGGCAGACCGAATCCCCACTAACCCATTGACCCCCGGAGGTGCTCAGGACCTTGGTCAGCTCCTTCATGTCCTCCCGGCGTATCGGCTTCAGATTCGACTCGTACTGCATGAATATCGCCCCGCACCAGCGCTGACGCATCCCCGATGATCTCCAGCGCTTCACGTTCCGTGATCGGTTCGCAATAATGCTGTTGAGGTTCTCGATGATGTTCGTCGTCTTCAGACTGTCTCTGACAGCCTGGTTCCGCACCCCCAACCGGTGAAGCGTCAGCGTATCCTCCAAACCCTCCTCCAGACTGCGTGCGGCTTTCGGATGCGATCGCTGCAGCGCTACATGCAGCGACGCAAGCGCCGCCCGTGCCTCTGCGTACGTGGGCAGTTCCCAAGCCGCCTGAAGCCGACGCTTCATATGCGTGGCCGCTGGCTTGCTTTTGATGTGACGCGTCACATTGGTACGCTTGTGCCACTGGCAGCGCTGGAATACGACCGCATCCCCAAACACCGCGCTGATCCCCTTGCGAAGCCCGCGGCTGCCGTCCACCTGTACCAACAGCTTGTCGGTATGGGTGAAGCCCCGACGCAACAGATCCTGCAGCAGCGACTCCACCTGCGCACTGTTCTCGGTACGGCTTTCCGCAAAGCCCAGTACGACCTTCTCGCCCTCGGTCGTGATGCCCATCGCTACGGTCATCTGCATACCAGCCAAATACTTGCCATCAAGCAGGAGCACCGCAAAGGTGTGCTGATCGAATCGGCGCGTCTCAAATGCCTTCAGTAGCGCTGCCGTCTGCGTAATGAAGGCGTTGCCAATGCTGCTGGCGCTCAACCCCAGACTATCGGTGAAGACTTGGGCCGCCTGCCTGTAATTGCGCCGCGACAGTCCACACAGCAACCTTCTTACCACGCTTTCCCGGTCCATAAGCCCACGCTCGCGCAAGAGGCGGTACGTTTGCAGAGGACGCTCCCTTCGGGTTCGTACATTCCGTACGCGCGGAACGCGGACCGCAATGCGCTCCAAACCGACGCGGATGGAACCCGGATTCGTCCCCCAGCGCTGAAAGCCTGTCTTATGGTGCTTCCCACGTGCGCCGCATATGAAGTGGGCCTCGGCCTCCATGACCCATGTGGCCATCTTGGTAAGAAGATCATCGAGATATCCAAGGCAGCTGGCCAGGCCGATGAAGTTCCTTTGCGCAAGCCCCCGAAGGTCCTCGATGAGTGATTGATCCAGCATAGGGGTATGGGTCATCATACGGCGTTGAGGTTGATGAGAATCTCACGAAGTTGTGGCAGATAGGCCGCATGGGCCACACGGCGCAGCTGAGCCTCGTGTTCCAACAGTGCCAGTGCCATCTGTTCGCGTCGCTGGAAAACGGCGCTGGCCGGGGTCTGCAACCTGCGACCGATGGCATTCATGAAGCGCATCACGCGCAGCCCCCGGTCGAGCTTGAGCAGCATGCCCGTGCGTTGAATCGTCAGAGATTGCTCCAGGCCCTCCCATAAAACCTTCGCTGCGGACCGATTGACGCGCGTCAAGTCCTGGTGAATACGGGTGAGTGCGCGTTCAGCTTCCCGGGCATCGAACCCATTCCATGCCTGGCGGAGGCGATTGCGATACACAGGAACAAGGTTTTCCGGAAGACCACAGGTGACTTGATCCAACAGCGAATTGAGACAGCGCTGTATAGCGACCTTGGCGCCGAACACCTGGCGCACCGCCGATTGAAGTCCCGTACTGCTGGGCAGCACACAGAGCAGCCCATCGGCGGCCGAAAGACCACGATCGGACAGCGACTGCACAAAGGACGTAAGAGCAGAGACGTTTTCAGGGTAGCACGCTACAAGGCCAAGTATGCGGCGATAGCCCGTGATGGTCAGACCCGCTCCAAGAACGATGTTAACGCCGCGTGGGCACAGCCCGCGCAGCCAGATCGCAACGATCGGGTCGTCTTGCAGACTGCGCGAATGCAACAGCTGCCACGCTTCATTCAACTGCGCCGAGTCCGGCTTTGTGTCCTGGGCCGCAGCAGAAGCCTTGATCACTACGGGCGGTGGCGCCGGCTGCTGCTGCGCTGCCGGAATGGGCCAGTCGGTGGTCAATTGTTGCAGTATGTGCGTGCAGAGCTTCATCAGAAGCCGCCGCGAGTCACCGGAGGGATTGATCTGGGCGTCTAAACGGAACTTTGTCACTTTATTTTTTCCAAGAGCCAGTAAGTACCCTTCAGACAGTCACTTACGAAAACTGTCTTTTTCTATAGCACTACCATTTCAGGGTCGTTTTGTGTGCGCCTTGTAGGTGTAGTTGTGAGGCTTGAGGCCCATAATCATGGCGATCTGGCGCTGGAGCGGACCTTGGTCTGCATCCTTCTTCAACAGAATGCAGGAGCGCCGGTCTGTTGGCAATACGGTCGTGATCCGGTGCCACCGGTTCAGCTCAAACTGCAGCGTGGTCCAGCTGCTGTGGAGGTCATACTGCTTCAGCTTCGTGCGAATGAGTTGCACCGCCTGATAGGCCAGTACCGAGAGGAAGATGTGTGTCCGGATGCGCTCATCCTTGCTGTGGTATAGGGGACGCATGCCCAACTCGGACTTCAGCGAACGAAACGTGCGCTCGATGTCTGCAAGCTTCCAGTATGTGCGTGCGATTTGCGAGGCAGACCAGTCCGTGTGGCTGGTATGCAGGATGTAGCCGCCCGATGCTTGCGTCTGCTGCTCAAACGCAGACAGGTGCGTAAAGGTGACCGCCTTCGCGTGCGTACTGTCCTTTTTGCGCAAGACATCGATCTTGTACTGGTACGAGACGCGCTTATGCCTTTCGAGCTCGCGACCGAGTCTGCGTTGCACCTTGTCGTATTCCTTGACGCAGCGGGGCTTGGAGAGTCCCTCGTGCAGGGTTTTCAGCGCAGCCTCGAACTTTGCGCGCCTGGTGTTCAGTATGCGATCACCGGTGGCCTTGCGTGCCTCGCTATGCAGGTAGACTTGCAGCGTTCCCTCTTGCTGCTCCAGGCGCCAGGCTTTGATGGAGACCCCGCTTTGTGTATTCCAGCACTCCTCCGGCGCGCGTTCAGGGGGTGGCGGCGCCTGCGTGCGCTGCACACAGATCCAATCCAGTCCCTTCGACCGCAAGTACGCCACATTGGCGCGCGTGGCTATGCCCGCGTCCATGATGACGGTCGCACGAGCGCCATTGAGCCGCTCCATGGCCTGTTGAAGCGTCTTTGGTTCGCTGGCATTGCCAGCAAGGACGGCTGCGCCACGCACAAAGCCGGACGCGTCCAGCATTAAGGCCAACGTCACCAACGGACAATCCGATCGCTTTTCCTTGCTTCGTCCATACGCCAGGAGCGCGCCTTTCTTGCGACCCGTGTAGAATGTGTTGGTCAGATCATACAAGATGAGCGTCTCACTAAAGCCCAACAGCCGCTGCGCATTGCCATAGAGTCCGTCCATAAGCGCTTCGCGCAGCGCATACAGCCGATCGCCTACCCGGTACAGCGTACTTGCGCACGGGGCCTCCAGCTGCACCAGCTCCAAAATGGCGGAGGCCTTCATCATCCACTGGTACGTATGCGCCTCACTTCCGGGCGACAACATGCGCCCAACCACCAGAACCAGGGCCATGCGAATAGCATCTTCTCGCATGCCCAGCGCGCGTAGCAGCGCCGTGAAGCCGAGTTGCTCCAAGGCTTGCAGGCATACGCGCTCGCCGCCGACCGTGCGTGTATCCGGATGATGCACTGCGTCGGTAATGATGGCGTCGCGGTCGTCGCGTCCGGCGTCCACATCGTAGTCCTTCTCACGCAGCCGGCGCACGATCTCGTCCACGGCGCATTCGATCTTCTCATCCTCCAGCGGTAGTGCGCGCTGTCCGCGCAGTGCCAGCTCAACCCGCTTGGTTACGGTGGGCCAGTCGGCTTCGGCAATGTCAAAGTCCTGTCCAAGGTTCAGGATGGTTTTTTGATTGGGCTGGCCATTGACACGTCGGCATTCGAGCAGTCCGTATCCGGTGCGTTGCGTTGCATCTTTGAGCTTGTAGACTCTCCTGCGGATGTACACGGCGCAGTCGTATTGGCCTGCGCCCAATATAGCGGGTGGGGGCGTTGCCTGTGTGAAGTATTGATGAATAACACTAAAATAGCACTACAACAGACTTCATCAATAATAACGGTTATAAACCCTATGAGTACTAGATGATAATCGAGTTAAAGTCGCCTATTTTAACCGTGCCCACACCTCGTCCCTCGACAAAAGTGACAAACGTCCGTAAAGGTGCCTCAGCCCTCCCCAAAACAGGCTGTGAGGGGTTCATATGATTGGAAAGGAATGGTGGAGACTAGGGTCCACCTCCACAGCAACTCTCCAATTCCCAACTTGAATTTGTGCGATCCCCATCCCGAAACGACGATACATGATGTCGATGGAGGAGTCTGGCGCCCAGAACGCCTTTCGCGGGAATCGATCCAAAGCACGACTCATTTGACCCAATTCGGGCGCATGCCCCTACGCGGCCCGACCAGGGCCGCTACGCCACAGAAACGCGCGCGTCCAGGTACACGTCCTGTATGGCATGCAGGAGTGTCACGCCTTCGGACAGCGGCCGTTGAAATGCCTTGCGGCCCGCCAAAAGGCCCATCCCGCCGCCGCGCTTGTTGACGACGGCCGCGCGCACGGCCTGCTGCAAGCCTTCCATGCTGCTCGCGCCACCGGAGTGGATGACGCCGCCGCGCCCGCAGTACGAAAGCAATACCTGGTACCGCGTAAGGTCTATGGGATGTCCTGTAGATAGCTCGGCATACATGCGGCCATCCATCCGGCAATACCCGGGCTGCAACGCGCTGATTCCATGAGACCGCAGGGGCTGCTTCTGCTTGACAAAGTCCGCTTCGATCGTCAAACCCTGGTGGTTGGCTTCGCCTGTTAGGTCCGCCGCAAAAATGATGTCATGACCACCCTTCGCCAAGGCCCGAGGATGCAGGTAGCAAAAGAGGATCGTAGCCAAGCCCTGGGCATGTGCCTCGGCAAAGGCGGCTGAGACCTCCTGGAGCTGGCGCCGCGCCTCAGGCCCTCCAAAGTAGACCGTGGCCGCCAGTGCTACGCATCCCATCTCCGCTGCTTCTCGCACACGAGCAAACAAGATGTTGTCAAAGCGCGCCGGGTATGCGAACTGCTCGTCATGGTTTATCTTGAGGACTAGCGGCACGCGGTGTGCTACTTTGCGCGCCACCGCTCCCAATGCGCCATACGTCGACACGAGGCCGCTGCACCCACCCTCTTGCGCAAGCCGTGCGATGTGGACCGGATCAAAGTACTCGGGATTCGGAGCAAAGACCATCCCCGCGGTGTGCGCAATGCCATGATCTACCGGTAGCAGGCTGAGGTAGCCAGTCCCGCCCAATCGCCCTGCGCCAAAGAGGCGCTGCATGGAAGCCAGCACGCGAGGATTCCGGTCAGACCCCCCAAAGACCCGATCCACAAAGTCCGGCCCTGGCACATGCACGCTACCGTGCGGCACAGCCGTGCACTGATGCTCCAAGAGGTAGCCCGCCTCTTGGCCAAGTACCAGCTCCAGGCCGGGCACCACGGTCACGCCTGTTCCAGGTCGACAGGCAACCCCGTCTGAAGCGACCGCTGCGCTGCTAACCCTAACTCTACGGACACGCGGGCGTCCTCGCCCGACAGCGGCGAATCGCTGCCGCTTAGCACCGCCTCCGTAAAAGCGCAAAGCTCCGCGACATACGCGTCGCGGTACCGCTCAATAAAGAAGTGGTGCGGGTTGTCCTTACGCATGCCGCCCTTACCCAGCACCTTCGCCGTATTGGGATAAACATTCTCCACGCGGATGCTGCCCTTGCTGCCAAAGACTTCCAGGCGCTGGTCGTAGCCAAAGGTCGCCTGGCGACTGTTTTCGATCGTGACGATGGTACCATCGGCGCACTGCAAGACTACCGTCGCCGTGTCCACATCGCCGATCTCTCCGATAGCCGGATCCACACGTACAGCACCCGTGGCAAACACGCGCCGAACCGGCTGCCGGAGCAGGAAATGGGTCATGTCAAAGTCGTGAATCGACATGTCCAGAAAGAGCCCGCCGGACGAACGCAGAAACGCCAGCGGTGGCGGCGCCGGATCCCGGCTGATGATATGCACCGACTGCGGATCGCCTATCTCGCCCGTTACGATGGCATGGCGAACACGCTGGAATCCTGAATCAAACCGCCGTTGAAATCCCACCTGCAACAACACGCCCCCTGCCTGTACCGCGCGCAAGGCGCGGTCTATGCGCGCCAGCGTCAAATCAATGGGCTTTTCGCAGAAAATGTGCTTCCCGGCTGCGGCAGCAGCTTCAATGATCTCCGTATGCGTGGTGCTGGACGTGCATATCGCTACCGCGTCTACATCTGGATCCTCCAGCACTTTTTCATACCTCGTTTGCCACCGGGCCTTGTGGGCCTGACCACACGCCCGGGCGGCGGCTTCGTCCAGATCCACTACCGCGGTCAGCTCGGCCCGTGGCACGCGATGCGCCAGGTGCTCGGCATGCATCCACCCAATCCGCCCAGCCCCTATGAGGGCAATTCGTAGCATCTTTTTTTTCATACTTGCATGCCCTTAAAGCCCTATCTCCCGCAGGAAGGCGCGATTGCGGGCCGCGCTCTCTTTGGGACTGCCCATCCCGGGCAGCACGTCCTGCTCCACCACGATCCACCCGCGATAACCCATCGCATGGAGCTGCTGCAGCACAGCAGCAAAGTCCACACCCCCCTGCCCCAGTTCACAGAATACGCCACGCCCGATGGCGTCAAAGTAGTCCCAGCCAGCGCGCCGCGCCTCGGCCGCCAGGTCGCTATGGCAATCCTTGAAGTGCACGTACGTGATTCGCTCCTTGAAACGCTCAATTCCCTGGAGGACGCTGCTGCACGATCCCGCACCAAACGCGTAGTGCCCCGTATCAAATACCAGCCCGATGTCGCTTGGATTGGTTCGGTCAAGAAAGCATGCAATCTCCTCGGGCGTTTCGACAAAGCCTGCACAATGGTGGTGAAACACTGTCTGCAGTCCGGTCTCCGACATAACCGCCTGTGCGACACCGGTAGCGCCGCGCGCCACCACTTCCCAATCTGCTGACGCAAGCCCCATGGCCGGCGTGATCCGGCCAGCATTTCGTGTTCTGACGGCGTCCGTTCCATTCGCGTCGGCCAACACGAGCACCGGCGGGTCCTCAGCGTCCCCGGCAGCCGAAAGCAACCGTGCGGTACGCACTGCTTGCGCAATCCCCGCTGCGTGAGAACCCGCATCACTGAGCGCCACCGGCACAAATGCGCCGCGAAGCGAAAGCGCGCGCGCCGTCAGCTCTTGCCGCAGCACGCCTGCATTCGTGGGCATGTAGCCCCAGTCTCCTAGCTCCGTCCCCACATATCCCGTCGCCTTAAGCTCATCCAGCATCTGGCGGTAACCGGGCGACTCGCCGGAAATCCCTTCGAACTCCAGCGTGCCCCATGAGCAGGGCGCGTTTGCTACGCAGATGCTCGGTACGCCCTCACCCATCGGCGAGAAATGCCTCTACACGCGCTTCCAGCGACCGGAGTGTAGCCGAGTGCTTGTCCAGCTGGGCATGCAGCTCTCCAACGCGCTCCACGGCATCGCGCCCAACGCGCTGAAGCCCCTGGTTTGTGAACCCGTAAAGGTAACTGAGCTGGTCGATAAGCATCGGTGCCGGGTAGCTGTCGCCCCGCTTGGTTACCAGCGCATCTTCCAGCTGCTGCAAAGCGGCCCGAAGCTCTGAAGCACCTGCATGACGCTCAACAAGCGCCTGCAGCGTATCAATCCGCGCCGCAACCTGATCCGCATTTTCCATTAGCCCACGCAGATTGAGGCTGAAAGCCAGCTGCTGCTCCAGGTCGGCCTGCGTGACGCCATCGGCTGCCACGCGGGGATCCATCTCGATTACCAGTGTCTGTGAGGCCAGCCAGCCTCCACTGCTCAGGTGCACAGTGTACTCTCCAGGCGTGGCCCTGGGGCCACCGCCGCCCCCGCGCGACCCATTGTGGCGCAGGTCCCATATGTAGCGGTGCATGCCTGCCTCTGCGGAGAGTCCCAAGGCCCGCCGCAAAAGAATTGGCGGAGGGCCGCGCATCCCCTGCTCTTCCTCGGGCGCACTTGGCGCGCTGGCAGTAGAACGTACCACAAGTCCGGAAGCGTCCTTGACCTCCAGCCGCACCGAGTCGGCCTGCGCCTCGGCAAAGTAGTAGTCGATAATCGCGCCGGGTGGCAAATACTCGGGGCCAGCTGCGCTGCGGCGCCCGGCACCGTAGCGCGAATTGTAGGCCTTGCGCATCGGATAAAGATGCTGCGAAGCAGCTTCTGCTACACTGGGCAGCGTGTGCAGCGGCTTGAGGTTGTCCAATATGAAAAACCCGCGCCCCATCGTGGAGAGCACCAAGTCCTGCCGGTGGACACGGATGCCTGTCACCGGTGTCACAGGCAGGTTCAGCTGCAGCGACTGCCACAGCATGCCGTCATCAAACGACACGTAAAGCCCAAATTCTGTTCCGGCGTAGAGCAGCCCTTCGCGGTCTGGATCCTCGCGGACGACCCGCGTGGGAGAATCCTCCGGAATGCCGTTATTGCCAAGCGTCAGCAGCGTCCACGATGCGCCGAAGTCATCCGTGCGGTATATGTACGGCCGAAAGTCCCCAAGGAGATACCGGTACCCTGCGACATAGGCCTTGCCCGCCTGGTGGGGCGACGGATCTATGGTCTGAATCCGGCCTTCCGGCGGCATGGCGGGCGGCGTGACGTCCGTCCATGTGGCGCCGCCATTCCGCGTTACATGCACCGGCCCATCGTTGGCACCCGTCCAAATCACCTCCCCGTCCAGTGGCGAAACCTCGATTACGTACAGTGTGCTGTAGTGCTCCTCACCCGTAATGTCTCGTGTGATGGGCCCACCGGACACGACCTGGCGTTCGGGCCTGAACGCGGTCAGGTCCGGGCTGATGGTTTCCCACGTCTTGCCCTCGTCGGTGGTACGATGAACGTACTGCGACCCGTGGTAAATCACGCCGGGATCATGCGGATCCACCTCAATCGGTACCACGCGCTGAAACCGGTACGGCAACGTGGAAGGATTGACGCCGTAGAGGTTTACGCCGCCAACGTAGTAGTTCTGCTCCTGTCCCGTGGCCCGGTTGTAGCGGCTGAATTTCCCCTTGCAATTGCTATAGACTATGTCGCTATGAATGGGATGCGGCACGGCGGGACCTGTTTCGCAACCCCCAATGGCCTCCCAATACGCCGTAGCCCCGCCGGGGCGGGAGTCTGGCGGCAGACTCGGCACCGCAATCGTGGTGTTGTCCTGCTGCCCTGCGTAGACCCAATACGGGAAGCGGTTGTCGACATCAACCTGGTATAGCTCAGCCGTGGGCTGATTCCGCTGCGTGCTCCAGGTGGCTCCGCCATCAAGCGTAACGTTGGCGCCCCCGTCGTTGGACTGGACCATGATTCGCGGGTCGTCCGCATTGATCCACATGTCGTGGTTATCACCGTGCGGCGTACCCACACGCCGGAAGTCCTCGCCGCCATTGTCGGAGCGATGCAGCCCCAAATTGTTGACCCAGACCACATCGGCATTGTTGGGGTCGGCATCCACATTGGTGTAATAGAATGGACGCGTCATCAGGTACCCCGCATCGTTGACCAGGCGCCAGGACTGACCGCGATCGTTGGAACGGTAGAGCCCCTCTTCTTCCGGCTTCGCCTCTACCAGCGCATAGACTCGACTAGGATCCGCCGCGGACACAGCAAAGTCGATCTTTCCGATAAGGCCCTGCGGCAGCCCCGCTTCGACCTTGGCCCACGCTCCCCCCGCATCATGCGAAATGTAAATGCCATCCTCATGGTCATCGCCGCTGATGATCGTCCACGGCCTACGCTGCGCGTGCCAGAGCGCCGCATAGACTACGTCCGGGTTGGCCGGGTTGAGCTCAATGTCTACCGCACCGGTCTGATCAGAAACAAAGAGCACGTGGTCCCAGCTACGGCCGCCGTCCGTTGTCTTGTAGACGCCGCGCTCGGAGTTCGAACCAAAAGGGTTGCCCAGTGCAGCTACGTAAACGACATCTGGGTTGGTGGGATGAACCACCACAGACCCAATCTGTCCGGTGTTCTTGAGGCCCATAGACACCCACGTCTTGCCGCTGTCGGTGGACTTGTACAGTCCGCGCCCGATGATCACGTTGCTTCGGATGGCCTCCGAGCCCGTGCCAACATAGATGATGCGCGAATCGCTGTCCGCTACGTCAATAGAGCCTATGGACGCAGTAGCAAAGTATCCGTCGGAAACGTTTTCCCAAGACTTCCCGGCATCCTCAGTCTTCCATACACCGCCGCCGGTGGCACCCATATAAAAGGTGTGCGGCGTGGCCCGGTGCCCGGCTACGGTCGTTACGCGGCCACCGCGCGAAGGCCCAATCATCCTGAATCGCAGCCCTTCGAAGAGTGCCGGATCATAGGGTTCTGGCGCAGCATCCTGCGCGTACGCGGGCAAGGCCAACAGTAGCAGCCCTGCAATTGCGCCAGCAAAAGTCTTCATGGTGTTGAGCCCGTCAGTAGAATAAGTCGGATTTGCAGGCACCGTTGCCACCTGCCGCGTGTGCACACCTCGCGCAATGCACGGCCTGCAGGGTGCCAAAGCCTTTCGCGCAAAGATAAAGCAAAACGCGATGCGCTTATGTCGTACCAGAGCCGTTACTGCAGCTCGGACACGACCATGCGCGCCGTGCTGTATGAAAACCCTCTCCGTACCAGGTAGTCCGTCAGCTTCTTTCTGCGGCTTGGCAAAGTGCCGTGCAGCCGCGGCCACTGCCGCGCGGCATGTGCACGCGCAGCTTCCACGTAGCTTACCGTCTTGCTGAGCGCAGCCAAAGCCGATTCTATGTATTCGTCCGCGATGCCACGCCTCTTGAGTTCTACACGCAGGCGAGTCGAGCCGTAGCCGCGATTCCTGAAACGCGCACGGACATAGTCCATGGCATAAGCCTTGTCGTCCAGGTACTGCTGCTCGCTCAAGACGTCCGACACCCGTGCCGCAACCGAATCGTCAAAGCCTGCCTGCCGCAGCCTGACATGTACCTCGTAAACCGTGCGCGGCGCGTAGCCCAAGTAGCGCAGGGCTACCTCACGCGCACCGTGCTGCTGCTCGGACAAAAGGATTTCCTCCTGGGCCGCCACGGAAAGCTCCTGGCCTGCATGCAGCCCGGCGCGCAACGCCACCTCCTGGTGCACGCCGAAGGCAAAGTCGCCATTCACGAAGACGCTGAGCCGGGCCGCGTTGTTCGTTTGGGGCTGCAGCCGGGTTACCTGCCCCGCTGCTAGTGCCCGTGCGCCTTCTCCGGTGGCTTTGCGATACCGCCTCAGCATGATCCGTGCATCACTCTACCACCACGCTGACCGAGTCGACAGAAATGCCAGCGAAAATCCCGAGCGCCCCCTCCATGTTGGTCGGTGGCTCGCGGTGTTTCGGGCTGCCAGTACCCGACACAAACTGGGCATACGCCTGCGTGCCACGCACCAAAGCAATCCGCAGGCGATGGGCTGGCATCGACGCGTCAGCACTTGCGACCGGCACCGCATAAACTCCGGTCCATGTGCGTAACCCCGTTGGATCACGCGCAATCTGCGCCTCGCGAAGAAGCTGCTCCGGGCGCAGAAAATATTCGTCCAGCCTGGTCCTGCTATCCAAGTACGGACGCAGCTGCGTGCGAACCCAGTATTCGCCATCCGGTCCATCCTCCGCATACTCCACGTGCCAGTGCACCGTCACTTCCACCAGATAGACAAAGCCTTCCGTTACCCCTGTGCGCAGCGAGTAAAAGCTCAGCGTATCATTTTCAGAGCGATCAAGAAAGAGCGAATCCAGTAGCAGCCCGCTTAGCGGCTCGTCTTCCGGCGCCACCTCTACGCTATTCACCGTCAGCGGGGGCGGCACCCTGGTGGTCGCAAGTGCCCGATGCCCTTGCCAAGTAATGTCCAGGGCCATCACCGCCCGTGCCTCTACGAGGTAGTCGCCCACTGGCTCATATAGGCCAGGTGCGCCCATGGCATAGTCGAACTGCGCGCCGCCGATTGTTACATTCACCGTGGCCCCAGCCGCCGCGGAAGTCTCCCCCGTTGGGTACGGTTGCTCCAGCGGAAGTGTACGACGCAGACGTACCGCTGGCAGAGGGCCTCCAGCCCTGGCATAGGATTCCACAACGAGGTGCTCCGTGATTTCCGGTTGCACCGAATCGCAGGCCGCCCACAAGGCGCCTAGCAGCACGATATAGCAGCAAGTGATCCGCCTCACATCTCGACCTTAACTTCAAAGAGCGGAATAAGTGGAAACCCGTGCCGATCCTCTACACCAACGGGGCCGTCTCCGGCGGGGTCGTACACGCGGCCAACGACGTTTCGACGACTCGTCAAGTTGTATACCTGAACCAGTACCGTGATCTTTGCGGTTTCCATGGTAAACCAGTAGCCGGCCTGTAGGCCAAACTTCAGGAAAGCGGGCAATCGCCCATTGTTGATACGTGGCCGGTACAGGTACCTCTGTGGCATATCATCCAGCGGATCCTCGACAGCATAGCGGGCCACCGGCACAGTGATGGGGTATCCGCTCCGCCAGACCGACGACGCAGAGAACGTAAACCGCCCGACATCGCGCAGCAATGCCGCCTGCAAAAACTGCGGCACATCATACCGCGCCGGACGATATGACGTGTCCACAAGCTCGGGAGTCCTGCTCTCAGACTTGCCCGAAGCGTAGCTGATCCAGCTCTGCCAGGACCCGTAGCGTACGCGCACCATGGATTCGAGGCCGTAGGATCTGGCGCGGCCCCGTGTGTACTGGCCCAACAGGGTTCCTAGCTCAATTCCTGGCCCTTCCAGGCCGTCTTTGTCTCTGAATTCGTCCGTCGGCAGGAGGATTCCATTGGCGGTGTGCCAGTACGCATCAAGCGAAAGCGTAACGCTGGGAGTGAGCGGCGCTGCAGCGCCTAACGACAGGCTGATGCTTCGCGAAGGGTCGAGCGACCCGCTCGCCGGTGCCCATCGCGCCGACACCAGATCATACAAAAAGGAGTAGCGGTCCCTGATACGGTGAACATACTGAACCTGCGCGCCGGCAGCACCTCGCAGGATGATGGGACCACCGTCGAAGCGCAGCCCTAATCGCGGGTCGAGCACCATGCGTGTACCCCCGCTCAGAATGCTCGCGCGCAGTCCCGGCTGGATTTGGAAACTTCGGGTAGGTTGCCACGTGTCCTGGACATAGGCCACAAGCTCAACGGCGGTGAGTCGGCTGTCCTGATCCGTGACTTCCACGGACGCTGGCGTCCGCTGAACGCGTGCATTGAGCGTGCTCCTGAAGCTGCGTCGAACCATGCGCAGGCCCGCACGCACCTGGTGGGTCAGCGATGGATAGTAGTCCATATCCAGCTTAAGCCCGTTGTCATGCAGGTTGACTCTATAGCGCGAGGTCACCGACGATGATGCCAATGGCTGAATGTATATGCTTTCTCTGGCAACGTAACTGGACCAGTACAAGGCAGCAGTCAAGAAAAGCCTTCTGGAATACAGGTACTGGTAGCGCGCATTGGCCACGTAGTTGCCCCAGTGCGTATCCACCTCAAAGAAAAGATCGGACGGCCGCAGCCAGTCCCTGAAGTGGACTGCAGAGGTGAAATCAAGTGTGAAGTCGAAGGGCAGGCGCACGTCGAAGGCATCTCGGCCGCCGTATACGCTGAAAGAGAGACGCTGCCGATCGGAAGGGCGCCAGGTGATCTTGCTGCTGATGTCGATGAAGTAGTACCCGGTGCGCATGGTGTCCAGCACCTCGCCCTCGCTGACTGGATGCGTCGTGCCAATGAGCCGATCCAGATAGGAGCGGCGCACTGCCACCATCATGGAGCTGTGATCATCTAGCGGCGTCTCCACAATTACGCGGCCGCTGAGCGCCCCCACCGCTGCCGTTACTGCGGCCTTTTCCCGGCTGCCGTCCTTCATCTCGGCATCTAATACGGCGGACAGACGTCCGCCGTGCTCCGCCGGAAAAGAACCCCGATACAGCCGTACATCCTTGAATGCCTCGGACTGGAACGTTGATAGCAGGCTAAAGGCATGCCATGGGTGGTAAACCGGGGCGCCGTCCATAAGAAACAGGTTCTGGTCCGGCGCGCTACCGCGAATCACCAGACCGCTGGCACTGGAGCCCGCCCGCTGCACTCCCGGTAGCCATCGCAGCGAATGCAAGAGGTCTGATTCGCCAGGCGCGCCGGGCAGGCGCTGAAGCGTCCCTGTCGGTACACGCATGATGCCCGGCTCAACGGCAAAAGGCTCCACCTCGGGCGCCACTACTTGCTGCATTTCGGCTACGATGGCGGCCGGACGTAGCCGGACCTGCACCGTCGGCTCCGGCCGCGCCGTCAGCAGCGTATCGACAGTGCCATACCCAACGTAGGAGAATCGCACCGCGTACTCCGCCTGCGGCAACTGTGACAGAGCGAAGTAACCGGCCGCATTCGTCATTGTGCCGAGCCATACAGCCGGCAGGAATACGTTGGCTCCGGGAATCAACTCGCCCGAGCTAGCATCCGTTACGAATCCTCTGATCATGCCCAGTGGTGCGGGCAGGTCGGCACGCGGCGCGTTGGCGAGCACGTATTGCCGCCGCCGCACCCGCTGCGCCCTCAGCGGCACGCCTTCGAGGATGCAGGCAAGGGCCTCGACAACGGCTTCCCCCTGGTACGAACAGGATACGCGGTACCCGTCCACCTGGCGCTCGGAAAACACGACATCCACGCCTTCCTGCGCACTGAACTCAAGCAGCGCCTGGCGCAGCTCTGCATTCTGAAAATCAAGCCGGATCTGCTGTGCTTGGGCCGCGCCAATAGAAAGGAGCCAACAGCCAAAATAAAGCGCAGCCTTTGGCCTCAGTCGCATAAGATGGAACCGTAACCGATCGGATACGCCTGGATACCAAGGTACTGAGTTCTGCACCGTGTGTTCCGCACGGAAGACACTTGTGCCGGGGCGCTGAGAACCTTGTATGCCAATGACTCAGGGAATTGTGTGGGAGAGTTCACAAGATTCGCAGGGCGCCAGACAGATCTAAAGGGACTATTGTGTCCTCGAATGTCATCAAAAACACGGGACTGACTAGGTTGCCGAGCCGGCGACCGATCCCAGGGTCTGCGCCGATAGGCAGGCACAATCGAGCCTCTTGGGCGCAGTTGTGGGACCCGTGATAAGCCCAAACGACGTGCAGGCCACACCTACGCAATGCGATGCTTACTCGGAATGCCATAGTCTGGAATGCGGCAGTTGGCCCAGCAATCCATATCTGTATGGTGTTTGTGCCTCTATTCCCGGACCACGCAACAATAGGGGTTGCATGAGCCTCTTGCAAAAACCCTGAAACAGGTGGTTTTTGCAAGAGGCTCACATGTACACTGGGCCTCGACGGCCATGCCTAGGAGGCTGCCAATAGGAAAAAGGTATGCAGTGCGGCGCCATCATGAGGGTGCGATATCCCTTTCTGCCCGCGCTGCCACCGTCTGGCAGTTTGCACGAACTCGTCGCAGAGTGTATTATGTGCACGAGTTGGCGTGAAGAGCGCCATGCCCGGTCACGAAGTTCTTGAAGCCATTCAAACGAACCCATTCACCGACTAATCCATCACGCCATTATGGCTCATCTCAGAAAGTGCATTGCCGCTGCCCTGCTCATCCTAGCCGGACCGGGTCTGGCCAGTGCCATGGTGCAGCAGCAGGCAGGCGCCGATCTTGCCATTGCAGGCCACCTGTACATTCAGTTTGCCAGTGCCGATTTGGCTGTCGCCGGCGCCAAGACCGGAATTGATGCGTTCGACCGGCAAGCAGAGAAATATAGCGTGACGGCAATAGAGAAGGCCTTCCCCAGCCTCGAAATCATCGCGATGCACCGTCCTCTGCTGCCATCCGCGGAGGCCTTGCGCCGCGTGTACTTGGTTCAATACGCGAGTCCGCATATCCCGGCGCTGGTGGCGCAGGACCTGGCAACTGCTCCTGAAGTCGACTATGCCGAGCCTGTATACAGGAAGGAGCTATATGGTGCAGTATCTCAAGACGAAGGTGCGCGGCTTGCCACGCCCAACGACCCAGAATATTCGCAACAGACGCATCTCCCACGGATGCAGCTTCCCAGCGCCTGGGACGTGGTCAAGGGCGAGGATAGTACGGCGGTGATCGCAATCGTAGACGGCGGAACCAACTGGCAACATGAAGATCTTAAAGCTAACGTCTGGACGAACCCGAATGAGATAGCCGGTAACGGCATAGACGACGACAACAATGGTTTTGTCGATGACTTACACGGTTGGAACTTCAACGCAGACACGGCCGACCCTTCCGGTCCCGCCTCTTCGGGCAACGCTTGGCACGGAACGGCGGTAGCAGGCGCTGTAGCTGCGGTTACAGACAACAATACCGGCATTGCCGGTTCAAGTTGGAATGCCCTATTCATGGCCATCAACGCGAGTTGCAGCGACCAGGAGTTCTTGTGTCATACCATTCGCGGCATCGTGTATGCAGGCATGAATGGCGCGGATGTTATGACCGCCAGCTTCGGCTCGTCGTCGGCATCCATTACGGAAAAGATGGCCATTCAGGCGGCACTGGATGAGGGGACGCTTGTAGTGGCGGCGGCCGGAAATGACCAACTAGATGTGGGTCTGGTGCCGCATTACCCGTCCTCCCTTCCCACGACGCTCAGTGTTGGGGGGATTTGGAAGGACTCGGATACAAATAGGTACAACTACGGGCAAAGCGTAAACGTGTTCGCCCCTGGCACTTCCATAGATGTTACCAGTCCGTCAAACCAGTACACGATTGGGGACGGCACTTCCTTTGCCGTGCCATTGGTGGCCGGTGTAGCTGCCCTTGTAAAGACAGCATTTCCGAGCTTTTCGCCAGAAGAGGTGCGGGAGCAGATACGGCTTACTGCGGTGAACATTGATACCGCAAACCCGCAACTCGCCGGCAAGATGGGGCGAGGAAAAGTCGACGCCTACCTTGCCGTTACGACAGCGCCAATTCCCGGTGTTCGCGTCGTTGCATGGTCATACGAAAACCAGGATGGAAACACGCAGATAAACTCAGGCGATCAGGTTCAGGCTACGATTACCTTCAAGAACTTCCACGGTGGTGGCGCAGATATCTTCGCGGAGTTGACGAGCGATGCTACTTACCTGCAGTGGTCAACACAGCGGGTGAGCCTTGGATCAATGGCTAACGGGGAAACTCGCGATGTCACATTCAGCTTTTCTGTTGCCGCCAATGCCCCTGACAACCGCCAAGTACGGCTGGTGCCACGCATCACTATGGGTAGTTTTGAAGATATGCCTGACCTCTTGCGGATCTCGGTCAATGAGACGGGAGCCGCCGTGCACAGTACAACGGCTCTGTCCGTCTCCGTTACGGATGAGGGCAACATCGGCCATACTTCATTCCAAGGGGCCTCGAATTCGCGAGGCATCGGGTTTGTGGCTACCACTTCGTCCGGCAGCAACCGCGATGTGTTATTTGAAGGCGGCCTGCTGATAGCAACCTCACCCAGCCATGTATCGGATTGCGTTAGGCAATCCGAGCAAAACTCCGACGATCAGCAGGAAGACTTTGTGCTGCTCGACGGTGCGGCCTTGGAGATCCTCATCCCCGGTGAGCGTACCTCTGAACAGGGCCGCGTGGTACTGAGAGACGCAAGGGCGGCAAGCCCCATTGGTGTCGAAGTGCTTCAAGAGAGCTTCGTTGACTACAATGCCATGAACGAAGACTTCATCCTGCTCCAGTACACTATCACAAACGCGAGCATCAATCAGATAGAAAACATGCACGTGGGACTGTTCTTTGACTGGGACGTAGCGGCCAGCATCAACGATGTAGCACGCTTTGATGCCGCGCGAGGGGTCGGCTACCTGATGGATAGCGCCTCAAGCCCAACCGTGGTGGTAGGCACGCGTCTGCTTACTCCGCACTCGCTCCACTACAGCGCAATTGACAATGCAGCTACCATTTACAGAGGTGGAAGTGACGACGGTTTCACCTCTCTGGAAAAATGGACATTGCTCACTGGTGGCATTCGCAACAACGGCGTCATTTCAGGAGGGCCAAGGGACGTGTCGCAAATAACAGCCGCCGGGCCGTTCTCACTTGAACCGTCGTCGACCGTTGAAGTGGCCTTTGCAGTAATATCAGGCACAAGCGAGAGTGACTTTCTGGCCAATGCAGACAATGCAATGACGTTGTGGGATGCCATAAGTACTGCTACCGCGGATGACATCCAGCCAACAGATGGCTGGGAGATAAAGTCACCCTATCCTCATCCGGCTGTGTTTCCACTCGAGTTGCGCTTCGAAACGGCCGAGCACAGCGGAGTGCAGTTGGATATCTATGACGTATTGGGGCGCCGGATACGAACAGTGCTGGACGTTCAGCGCCCAAGCGGCCAGCATGTGGTGACATGGGACGGACGTGACGAATCGGGCGGGCGGGTGCCTTCTGGCCTGTACCTCGTGCGGATGGTGGCACAAAGCGGCAGTAAGGCTTACGTCCAATCTCGACCCATCATGGTTGTTCGATAGGGAGCCACCTGATATTGACGCTTGCGGTGGCTGAGAAGGGACCGGGGTCGACAGCGCAGAACCGCCACCTGCGCATGGGGGCCTAATCTTGACTTCCGCGGCGGCACAGACTCCTCAAGGCGCAGCGTATAGGCTACGATCGTGGCGCTGCTTAAAGCGGCCCGCAGCACGGCCGCGATGCGCGCGGCTTCCGCGGGGGCCACCTGGCTGCTGGCTGCGCCAGGGACAGTGGCAGGGAGCATGGGGCGGGACCTTAGGGGTACGCAGGAGACTGTTTCCTGCTAGCCCGCATCAAGGACTGAAGTGAATTGTGCAAAAGGCTCCAAATATTGAACCAACCAGAACGCGGCAGAAACGCGGGCGGTGAAGCCGCCCCGTTGGATACGAATGGTGTCTCACATTCGGGTGCTGCGCAGCAGGCCCTGAGCGAGCATAGTGTGGGTGAAAAGAGAGAGGCGAAATCAAGGGCGTGCTGGTGGAGCGGTTGCGGAGAATACCGGAGCAGGCCGCGGAAGCCCGGGCGGTGGCCCAGAATCAGGAAGAGGCAAAGCGGCTGAAGGCCGCGCAGGTAGCGGAGAGGGACGCGGCGCTAAAGGCTGAAACGGCGGGCGCAGCGTGAGCTCAACAGGCGGCGGCACGCCAGGGCGCCATTGAGCGCTTTCGGGAGGAGGGGACATGGCGGTGGCTGTATGATGCCGTACCGGGTCCCCATTGAGCGGGCGGCCACGAGCGCCGCTGACTGAGATGCGCTGCCGGGCGCGGTCTTACCCCGGAGGCTGGAGGGGTACCTGGCGGAGGCGGAGGTGCCGGCGCGGAATGGGCGGGCATCGTCCCCGCCTGCGGTGGAGCCGGTGTATGTGGGCGCGCCGTAAAACGGGTGTGGCTGGCATGGCCGCCGCCGATCTCATCCATCGCCTTAAGAGCAAGCTCGAGGCCCGCGGCACCAAGCTGGATGTGCGGGCAGAGGCGCTGATCCGCAAGCTCTGCTTCATCCAGTGGACCATCGGTCTCGGTCTCATTGCGGCCGCTGGGGCTGTGATCGCCCTTATTCAGGCACTGCCCTGACACATTCGCCGCTACAACTCGGTCACTATGCGGGGGGGGCAAGTATATCCTTAACCCGCGTCAGAAGCGATCCTCGCGGCTCATACGGCCCGTATGGCGCCGTTTTCAGCCCTGTGCTTCAGAATCGTCGCAAATGGCGTCTGATCGGGTATTTACCCGACTTTGGGCGATTCTCGCCCCCGTGTTTTACACCCTGCGCTGCGCAGTCTTCCTTGAGCGTGGAAAGTGTGCAGGGACTCCGTCCGCCAGAATTCGGCAACTTTATGCTCGGGCGTTACGTTTGATAGTTGGCACGCGGTGCCCAGTGCTGCAAAAGGCCGTCCTGCTGCTCCCAGTCCCCTACGCGCATCGTGGTCTCCCACGTGCGGCATCGGCTCATAGACAGGCCAAAGGGCTAGCCAGTACTCCTTCCCGACACAATACCTTTAAGACCATGAGCGATACACAATGCCCGGTGTGTTTGTCCCCCGCGCGAATTCTCTCCCCTCAGCCACCCGGCGCCGACTCTACACACTACTCCTGCGAGCGCGGCGAGTTTAAGGTGGCGCGCTCAGCCAATTTTGATCGCTACTCCAGCGAGGACAGGATGAAGCTCCAGACGTGGCTCCAGGAAAAGCGCAAAACTACGCCTGTTCCCATGATTTACTCGTGGACGTTGGAAACGGTCATGGGGCCGAGGTAGACCACGCCTCATTCTCGGCAACTTCAGGCGCGGGCGTTACGTTTGATAATTGTAGTTATCGAACGTAACCGCTATGAAGGCAATGACCCCTGTGGGCGCGCTACCGGTGGTGCCGAGCAGCCGCTAGGCCGTCCTCATCAGTGCCTCGCTATCGGCCAACACCCGGCGGCCCTACCGCCACGGGGGGGCAGGGCGGTCCTAGGATCTCGCTGACCAAGGTGTGCAGGTCCTGGAAGTGACTGAAGTACTCGGCAGTCCCATGCTGTAGGACGTGGTTGGCAAACTTGGTCTTGCCACCCCTTCGTAGCTCGCGGCCCAGCACCTCCTCGTTGTCGCCGCTTACCTTCTTGAGCGAGAACTGTTTTAGAAACCTCTCGTCGTAGTTGTTCTCGATACCTTTGCGGGCAATCTGGTTGTCTCTTTTTGTGAAGGCGAACGGTGTGACGTTGGAAGACTTGGGCAGTTCGCGACGCAAGGTCTCCGCTTGGCAGGAGGCGTCACAGTCCCAAACGATTACAAAGTGTGTGTTCGTGTTCATCCTTCCAAGCAGCCGGCCGTACGCAAGCAGCTGGCGGTCGCTGCTGTGATTAGCAAGTTCGTCGAAGACGTGGACGTCTTTAGGGAAATTCAACTGTACCCACTTCTTGAGGTGACGCGCGTTGTGTCCCTCAGTCAGAATTGTCACCTTTGCCTCGTCGTACGCGGCGATTCTGAGTCCCGCGTCCACAGTAGCGAAGCCTTCGGATAGCTCTTCAATGGCTTCCGATTTGGTGGTGGGAGAAACTTTTACGCGACCGTCTGTCCTAACGACGCGGAAGATGTCAGCTTCGTCCAAGGTTGCAACGGTCATAGGCGAGTGAGAAGTCATCAGGACCTTCGTGCCATGCGGCACGAACAGAGACTTCAATGTTGTGACCAATGCCGCTGCCATTGACGGATGTAGCACGGCATCTAGTTCGTCGAGTAGAAGGAGTTTGGGTCGGCGTCGACCCAAGTGTTGGTTGAAAGACAGTAGGCACAGCGCCATGAGAATCTTCTCACCTGAGGACAGCGAATTGAGCTCATATTGGGCGCCGGAGGTCCGGTTCGTCATCTCGGCTTTGAACGAGAGCTGTTCAAAGTTATCCATACGGATGTCGTAGTCCCCCGGGTCCGAGAACTCAAAGTCGAAAAGCCCGTCGTCTCCTGCCTTATGCCGCATTTCGTGCAATATTTCGCGGAGGGTATCCCACGGAGGCGGATACTTGGCTCGATACTGGGCGATGAGTTCCGGGTAGTTGGGTGACTTTGCCGTTTCGATATGCTTGTGTGCCCAGGTGAACTGATCAACCTTGTAGGCAGCGAACACCGCGCTGATCGTATTCGCAAATAGATCACCTTCGTATTGCGCGGCACCCTTGATGTCGTCCCTGTTCAACTCGTGGGGTAGCTTATCTGCCAGCTTCATCGCGGTGCTGATCAGGGCCGCTTGGTTGCCGTTGAAGCGGTTCTTGGGCTGGGCTGATGTTCTCCTTTTGCTTGGGACTAGGTGACTCATGACTTGGCTGTACAACTCAACATGGTAGGGCGTTGGTTGCTGTCTGCTGGCAAACACATAGAAATCCCGCAAGCGCCGGACTTCTTCTCTCAGAGTGCGAACGAACTCGTAGCGCTTCTCGATACCGGCGTTGCGTTCTATGTCTCCTGCACACTGCTCGAAGATTTCCGCTGCGGTTTCGATGGGCGAGCGACCGCCAGACGGACCTAACAGGTAGGCGTCAGCGGTGCCGATGGCGAATTGGTTGGCGTGCCGGCCTGCGGAACCAGTGTTGGGCGGACGGAACGAGGCCATGTTGTACATTTCGATTTCGTTCACGCCGATACCGGGTATCTCCGCCGATCCTTGCTTGAGGGCATCGAGGAGTTGGGTCTTGCCCGCACCGTTGCGTCCGATGAGGACGGCAAAGTCAGGGAGTCCTTCGGTCGTGAGGGTCGTGATAGACTTGTACGGTTCCTTGAGGGCGATCTGCATTGTGTCTATCAGAAAGTATCGGAAGGCTTACGTTGGAGGTAGTTAGCACGAGGGATCGCACAAATTCAAGTTGGGAATTGGAGAGTTGCTGTGGAGGTGGACCCTAGCCTCCACCACTCCTTTCCAACCATATGAACCCCTCACAGCCTGTTTTGGGGAGCACTGAGGCGCCTGCAGACGCCCAGATCAATCCCTCCGGTGACTCGCGGCGGCTTCTGATGAAGCTCTGCACGCACATACTGCAACAATTGACCACCGACTGGCCCATTCCGGCAGCGCAGCAGCAGCCGGCGCCACCGCCCGTAGTGATCAAGGCTTCTGCTGCGGCGCAGGACACAAAGCCAGACTCGGCGCAGTTGAATGAAGCGTGGCAGCTGTTGCATTCGCGCAGTCTGCAAGACGACCCGATCGTTGCGATCTGGCTGCGCGGGCTGTGCCCACGCGGCGTTAACATCGTTCTTGGAGCGGGTCTGACCATCACGGGCTATCGCCGCATACTTGGCCTTGTAGCGTGCTACCCTGAAAACGTCTCTGCTCTTACGTCCTTTGTGCAGTCGCTGTGCGATCGTGGTCTTTCGGCCGCCGATGGGCTGCTCTGTGTGCTGCCCAGCAGTACGGGACTTCAATCGGCGGTGCGCCAGGTGTTCGGCGCCAAGGTCGCTATACAGCGCTGTCTCAATTCGCTGTTGGATCAAATCACCTGCGGTCTTCCGGAAGACCTTGTTCCTGTGTATCGCAATCGCCTCCGCCAGGCATGGAATGGGTTCGATGCCCGGGAAGCTGAACGCGCACTCACCCGTATTCACCAGGACTTGACGCGCGTCAATCGGTCCGCAGCGAAGGTTTTATGGGAGGGCCTGGAGCAATCTCTGACGATTCAACGTACGGGCATGCTGCTCAAGCTCGACCGGGGGCTACGCGTGATGCGCTTCATGGATGCCATCAGTCGCAGGTTGCAGACCCCGGCCAGCGCCGTTTTCCAGCAACGCGAACAGATGGCACTGGCACTGTTGGAACACGAGGCTCATCTGCGCCGTGTGGCCCATGCGGCCCATCTGCCACAACTTCGTGAGATTCTCATCAACCTCAACGCCGTATGATGACCCATACCCCTATGCTGGATCAATCACTCATCGAGGACCTTCGCGGGCTTGCGCAAAGGAATTTCATCGGCCTGGCCAGCTGCCTTGGAAGTCTTGATCATCTTCTTACCAAGATGGCCACATGGGTCATGGAAGCCGAGGCCCACTTCATATGCGGCGCACGTGGGAAGCACCATAAGACCGGCTTTCAGCGCTGGGGGGCGAATCCGGGTTCCATCCGCGTCGGTTTGGAGCGCATTGCGGTCCGCGTTCCGCGCGTGCGGAATGTACGAACCCGAAAGGAGCGTCCTCTGCAAACGTACCGCCTCTTGCGCGAGCGTGGGCTTATGGACCGGGAAAGCGTGGTAAGAAGGTTGCTGTGTGGACTGTCGCGGCGCAATTACAGGCAGGCGGCCCAAGTCTTCACCGATAGTCTGGGGTTGAGTGCCAGCAGCATAGGCAACGCCTTCATAACGCAGACGGCAGCGCTACTGGAGGCATTTGAGACGCGCCGCTTCGATCAGCACACCTTTGCGGTGCTCCTGCTTGATGGCAAGTATTTGGCTGGTATGCAGATGACCGTAGCGATGGGCATCACGACCGAGGGCGAGAAGGTCGTACTGGGCTTTGCGGAAAGCCGTACCGAGAACAGTGCGCAGGTGGAGTCGCTGCTGCAGGATCTGTTGCGTCGGGGCTTCACCCATACCGACAAGCTGTTGGTGCAGGTGGACGGCAGCCGCGGGCTTCGCAAGGGGATCAGCGCGGTGTTTGGGGATGCGGTCGAATTCCAGCGCTGCCAGTGGCACAAGCGTACCAATGTGACGCGTCACATCAAAAGCAAGCCAGCGGCCACGCAAATGAAGCGCCGGCTTCAGGCGGCTTGGGAACTGCCCACGTACGCGGAGGCACGGGCGGCGCTTGCGTCGCTGCATGAAGCGCTGCAGCGATCGTGTCCGAAAGCCGCACGCAGTCTGGAGGAGGGTTTGGAGGATACGCTGACGCTTCACCGGTTGGGGGTGCGGAACCAGGCTGTCAGAGACAGCCTGAAGACGACGAACATCATCGAGAACCTCAACAGCATTATTGCGAACCGATCACGGAACGTGAAGCGCTGGGGATCATCGGGGATGCGTCAGCGCTGGTGCGGGGCGATATTCATGCAGTACGAGTCGAATCTGAAGCCGATACGCCGGGAGGACATGAAGGAGCTGACCCAGGTCCTGAGCACCTCCGGGGGTCGATGGGTTAGTGGGGATTCGGTCTGCCAGCCCCAGGGGGCTGCAAAGGCAACACCTGCCGCTGGATGCCACAGCGCAGTAGTGCGCTGCTGACGCTGGCATAACGCAAAACCCGCAGCTGTCTGGACGCTCTGAGGCGCTGCACCCTGCCAAGATCGCCGCTTACGCGTGCGATCAGAGGATCCCTGCGGGATATCGTGCCCGGAAAGTCACTCCACGAGCCTGCCTACGCCCGAAAATCCGCGTGTGAGCACGCAATTGGGCCCGCATTGGCATGCACCGTCCCATTTGCACCCACACACTCGACCCGAAGCCCAATCCATTGCCAAAAGATATCTACTTTGAGGGCCCATCTCGGCAGAAGCTGCCGAAACCCAACTTAAAAATGTGCAATCCCTAGCACGATTCTGGTGCGAGTCTCCGACTCCAGCCAAGAAACCGTCCTGGTGGAGCCCCTTTCGCACCCACAGAGCCGGAAGAACCGCCCGTAATCGAGAGTGTTCTTCCTAAAGCCCAACCAAGCTCCTACACGCGCAGGTACGTGGCACTGGACGTGCCTGCCCTGATGCTGCAGGCGTAGGCGGCAGAGCGAGGCTTCCAGCACCTGGCCTGCTACAGCTCATGAGGGGGGCGTGCGGAACGGCCGCACCTGGGCGCTCCGCGGGCAAGATTATTTGCCAGGAGAGGCCGCGAGAATCGCCGCAAATCGGGTAAATACCCGATCAGACGTCATTTGCAGCGATTCTGACGCGCGCGTCGCCCTTAAACCGGCATCATTTCGCACCCACGAGACCGGTTTTGAAGCGATTCTCTGCGCTTTAGCTGAAAAAACAGCCAACCCAAACCCGTACCTGCACGGCAGGAGCCGCACAGGGCCCATAGCGGCCGTCCACAAGCCACGGTCACTGGTAGCGTCACTTGGCTCTGGCCATATGCTGCCGGCTTCGCCTTGAGCTCCATGGGGTAAGCGACTATGCGAGGTACTTCGCGACGGCGCCCCGGCCGGCCAGCTGGTTGCGTGCATACAGCGCGGGCATGGCGGCTGACTGCCAGCGTCCGGCGACTTGGAGCTCCGTGAGGCCGGCCCCGCGGGCGGCCAGGTCCTGCGCGCAGCCTACGCGCCCGGAGTGGCCGGCGAACCGGCCTTCGATGCCGGCGGCCTGAGCGGCCGCCTTGATGCGGTTGGCGATGGTGCGCGCGGACATGGCAAAGATCCGGTCCTCGGGCTGCGCGCCTGCGGGCTTGATGCGCTGCAGGCAGGCGGCGGTGTCGGGCGTGAGGTAGGCCACGTGTCCGCGCGCTTCCTGGTCAGTTTTGGAGCGCGCGATGTGCAGCCTGCCGGAGCCATCTGATGTTTCCATGAACAGGTCCTGCCACTGAAGGGCTGCGGCTTCGCTGCGGCGCAGGAGGCCATCGCGGAGTGTGCGCACGAGCGCGATATCCACGTGTCCGCGCCGGGTGGCGGCCCTGGCCGTCTCCATGCCGCGTCCCCGGCCGCGTCCTTTGCGGGGAACGCAGGCGGTGGCTTCTATCTTGGCGATCACCTCACAGGTGAGTCCGGTGACCTGTGAGGGCTTCTGGGGACGCTCCCGGCGCAGGCCCCGCATGGCCTGGGCGATGGCGGGGTCGCGCGTAAAATCCGCGGTGTCGGCTTCGCGGCAGGCGTAGCGCAAGGCGGCGATCAGCTGCTGTCTCCAGACGTCCGAGCGCGCGCTGGCCGGTCCGGAGAGGAAGGCCAGCAGCGTGAGCGCATGGTTCCAGGGGCGGCCCGTGGCGGCGGCCCACTCCGCGTAGGTGTTAAGGCGCAGCGTATAGACGCCGATCGTGGCGCCGCTCAGGGCGGCCTGCAGCACGGCCGCGATGCGTGCGGCTTCTGCGGGGGCCAGCTGGCTGGCTGCGCCAGGGACAGTGGCGGGGAGCATGGGGCGGGACCTTAGGGGTGCGCAGGAGACTGTTTCCTACTAGGCCTTGGCCGCTAAATAGTTTCCGATAAGTGTTATTATCGGAAAGAATTTAAGACCCGTAAAACGGGAATGAATGGCCGGCAAGGCACCCTGCACGGCGAGGGGCCAGTTACCGCTGGATCGAGTGCACGCTGCGGCAGCTGGAGCGGCGCTGGGATCTGGTATGTGTTTTGGGCCACCACGCTCGCGCGAAGGGGATAGAGCGCCTGGAGCGTTCCCGTCCCATTTTTATTGCCCCCCGATGCCCTCCCGGGCAGTCTATGTCATGGCCAAAAGCCGAACTCTCCGAGGTGTTCAACTGCGTGCAGTGTACTCACTTCTGGCGATAAGGGACGGCCAACATTTTTACCTCTCGTCCCCGTTTTCGGCAACTTCTAACCGAACTCGTCACATGATTCTGCTCGCCTCGCTTGTCCGTGGCCGCAGCCAGCCAGTTCGCCGAAAGATGTACTTCACCGGACACATATCTCCTAATCACGGATTGTGTCCAGCCGGGCGCAACAGTGATTATAACACTGGACGCCGTAGAGCAGGCAAAGGAGGCTCCAATCTTGGGGCCGAATCGAACACCTGCGTGATCACGCCGGACTCCACCAAGACCACTTGCGGCGTGCGGATGCCCATGGCCCGCGGGTTAAAGGTTGTGTCCGTGGACACCAAGAACGGAAACGTGGCCCTGCTCACACGGCGCAGGAGCAGGGATTCATAGGCACCGGTTCCTGGGCCTATAAGCGGATCAGCATAGATGGCAAGCACGGGATGCCCCAAAGTACCAATTTCCGCAGATGGGTCCGACCAGCGTTGGAGCACTTTCATCTGATTCATCGAACAGCCAATTCCTCCCAGCAAGATTGCCACTGCTGTATCTGGCAGGGTCATACCGTGATCCACGATAGAAGCACGACTTTGGGCTTCTATCAACTCGGCGGTGGAAATGGTGCGTCCCACCAGCTGCAATGCTCTTGTTTGACTCGTATCGCGACGCTCGATTTCCGGCGCTCCGCGTTCCCCGCGCCCCGTCACATAGGCCGACGCTATGAGCAGCGTTACACCAAACGGTACAACAAACCACAATGTAGCGCGAACCGCATTAGTCATCGGCGGCCTCCGGTGCCTTGAATCTGTATCGTATCACCGTCGGATTGCCTACGTCTCCATCATCCGTCTGTACATTGTCGCCCAGGAAGTACAGGTACCCATGCCGTGCAGTCTCAGGTGCTTTGTGAGGCACCGTGCTCCTGCCCCTGAACTTGTTGCTATTGCTTACTATGCTTATGCCAGTCACGAATCTCCCTGTTACGTTCTCTGGACGAAACTCGTCGCCAATGCCCCAGAACAACATCATGCGAGTATCACCATCCAAGGCGTACACCCCCGCCAGTCTCGGAAAGGCATCCAGCGCTTCACTCCGCTCGCGGCTGGCAAATCCGGAAGGAATATCCCGATCTCGCTGGACGAAGAAATCAGGCTGAGACATGGTCACCTGGGATTGTCTGTGTGCGGGTCTGGCATCCATGTCCTCATGGTACTTGTAGTAGGGACCATCACTAAAGCAATCCATGTCTCGTCCCGCAATTCCCTTGTAGCTTAGATTGAGTGTATAGAATTGGGGGTCTTCCAAGAGGATCTCTCGCTCCAAATCCAAATCCATTGAATAGACACCCATAATGGAAGTCGATGCGAGATTCCTGCCCTGTGGTCCCCGAAACGCGAATATGGAATCGCCATGTGGGCAAAAAGCCACGATCGACGAGATTAGCTCTCGACTGCTGGCCAGGCAATTCCCTGACCTGTCGAAAACCACCATGGCTCCTTCCATTGTCGATAGTATGACACGATCATCGTCGGCAAACCGCGATGTCCACACACTGTGTTCACCGTCAGGGAGGCATGTGTCCATACTGTAGGTCGCTTGATGCTGCCCCTCGGGTGCAAACAAGTAAACCAAGTTCGCTGCAATGTCAGTGATGAGTACGCTGCCTGAAGCATCTACATCCATAAACCAAATCCTTCCTACAATCACGGAAGGATCCAGTACAAGCGTGTCTTCAAGCACAAACAGGTCCTCAAACGGAACCATCACCGACGGATGAACAGTCAGTTCAGGCTGGTCATTGGAACGAGGCGTGCATCCGGCGAGCAGTCCCGCCAACAGCAGACAGGTTAAGAAACCCGCCTGTCCTGCGTGCTGAACCACAGTTCGGTATGAGTCCGCCATCATGCGAGGCATCTGGGTGTGGCCTCGGGAAGGTTCAGTGTGCAGAGCCTCGTGGAATTCCCAAAGCAGCGGCTGGCGCGCTTCAAGCGTCACCCTTCACAACCGGTGTTAGGAGGACCGATCCTGTGGGTCTATGGACATCGGATGCCATTATTACCCACAGCCCCACAGGCAGATAGGTGTGACTTCCTCTGTCACGGTATCGGGGCAGCAGTAGTCTCCTTCTTCACACTCGTCCCTACACGCCATCAACTTGTCACACGGGGCCTCGTCCTCATCATCGCAGTAGCCATCTTTATCTTCGAATTCATAGTACTTCAAATTCCCCGGCGCAACGGCGTCTGACTCCACTGAAAAGGTCAAACTGGCAAAGACTACGAGTAAGGCAAGCACCACACCTGCAGAGACACTCAGGTAACGCTTCCTCATGCTCATTCTGCCGACCAGAAGCCGGGTCAATGTACGTTTCATCGAATTACAGGATTTTGTTAGCGGGTGATGTTACAAGCGGCACAAGTATAGGCGCTGGAAAACGCTCCAACAAGCGTTTCTAAAGCCCGCACCGTTCTTATTCATAACTTCATTGATGAATGTCAATAGTATTTCCCGATCTGCGACAATTGAAGATGCCGGTTTTTAGAGGATGAGGAGGGGATGCGTGTCTGGAGCCAGCCGGGCATGGATGCATCTGCTGCTGGTCGCCAGTGACACATACCCGATGATTTCCTTAACCTCGTGGGCCGACGCTCCGTGAGCCAGTGCCGGGGATGAGGGCATGACGCGGGGCTAACGGCGCTCAATTCTTTCCCCCGACGTGTTATTATCGGAAATGTTTTAGGCCCCGGAAAACGGGCCTGAATGGCTGGCGAAGTTCTCGCCGGCGGCACTCTGGTACCGCCTCCAAGATCGGGCAGGTGAATAGCCAGACCTCCGCAGGGGGCGTTCCGAATAGGGCGGCCTGCAGCCGGGGCCAATTCTGGGACCCGTACAGAGCCGCCTACCGCACAACCGTAGGCAGCCATCGTGAAGATCACGACCCCATCAGGGTAAACGAGCCTCCGTCCGCCTTGATCAGAACGCCGATCATGGATGTGCCCTTATCGAAAAACAGGTAGGTGTCCGTCGAAGTCCCGGATTTGAACCAACCCTGCGCTGGCAACTCACGGGTGAAAAAGTCCGCTATGTCCTTGGATGATGCCGCAATGGAATAGTGCTCCTTTGGATCTATTCCGGACGCAGGATCGCCGGGCTCTTCCTCGGTAAGCTCAGCTCCTCTTGGCAGGGGTACACCAAGAAGCCCCGTACTATCCGACGCTATAAGTGACGATTTACGGGCGGCGGGTGGAGCATTCACGGCCTTACAGATGGCTGATGCCCCCAGCTCTTCCTGATTACCAGCACAAACATTTCTCGCGTAGTTGATGGGATCAACTCCGTCAATGGCGTCCGGAAACATGGCATCAGCATTCTTCCATTCTTCCAGGCTGGTACATGCAGAATAGGCCGGGAATAAATCGCGATGTGTATCACGCATCTCATCCACGGCCGCAGCAGCCCTAAAGGCTTTCCTGCACTCCGCGGATATTACCACGGGCTCGGCTGACAGTACGCCCGCTCCGCCAGCCGTAGCGGGTGGGGGAGTATTCACGGCCTTGCAGATGGTGGTCGACCCTAGTACGGCCTGATTACCAGCACAAACATTTCTCGCGTAGTTGATGGGATCAACTCCGTCAATGGCGTCCGGAAACATGGCATCAGCATTCTTCCATTCTTCCAGATTGGTACATGCAGAATAAGCCGGGAATAAATCGCGATGTGTATCACGCATCTCATCCACGGCCGCAGCAGCCCTAAAGGCCTTCCTGCACTCCACGGATATCACCACGGAGTCGGCTGAATCATCGGAGTCATCGCACAGTGCGGCGATGATAATGACGACCAGTACCACAAGGAGGACTGTGGGGCCACGCTTCTTCTTTTCCATGACACGGGTATTGGCTTTGGTGGCTTGAAGATATACCGAGGCTCTTGCATAAATGGGCTACCGGGATTGTCAGTATAGACAATCGGCGCTGCAATTCAGCATGCATTCAGTGGATTGAAGAAAGAAAGGCGCCGGTGTGGTTTTCGCACTTCGAAAACGCCAAGCGGTGCAGTGATTGCGACCCGGAAGGACAGATGTCGGCGATGGGCTGTGACAATCACGCACACCTATCCTGCACACCTGGCACGACAGGCGCCTTTTTGCGCTCAGCTGAGGTCGTTTAGCCCAGCAGTCGCGCCATCTGGTCCACGGTCAGCGCGAGCATACCGAACATGAGGTGACACTGCACCTTCGCGTTGCCACGTACGCGAACGTGACGGCCGCCATACTCGTCCTTGAGGCGACCAAAGACGCGCTCGACGGTCGAACGCTCCTTGTAGCGCTCACGCACGGGCGGTACAAATCCAGCCGCACGCTGGGCCTTCGCCTCACGCTTTAGCGCCTCCTTCCCAGCGCGTGTACGCGGGTGCTGGTCAATGATCGGCACGTGTCCAAGACGCTGGCTGTGAAGGCGTATCTCCTCCACATCATAGGCGCTATCCATCAAATCGTATAGACTCGTGACCAGCTCGGCGGACTTGGTCCCCAGCGGAATGGCCACCTGACTGTCATGCACGGATGCGGACGTCACGATGCAACTGATCGGTATGCCCCCATCTGCCACTCCAGCTTTGCTTGTAGCCCTTGGAATTGCGCTTGACTCCCCGGTTGCACTCCTTTGGCAGGTCTTCTTCCATCTCCTGCAGGCTCATACCCAACTGGCGTACGACGCGTCGCTCCTTCTTTGCAGGTTCCTCTCCCTTACGCGGTCGCCCAGGCTTGCGCTTGGCAGGCGCCGGCTCCTTCGCAGCAGGGCGCTCGCGCGCCTGAATCGCCGTCGAATCACGGGAGATATGTCCAACCACTTCCTCCTCCTGGTAGCACGATTCGATCAGCGCACGATGCATCTGATCTGGAAGACTAGTCATGGCAAACTCTGCGAATGCGCGTGAAAAGGTTGCCTCGCTTGGAACCTGGTCTTGACGTTCCCACCCACACAAGCGGCGCAGCTGTGGGTCCGAGCAAATCCGGTCGATCAACGCGCGGGTCGTTCCAATATTGTAGACCGCCTTCGCCAGAAACGCCCGTGCAAGCGCCGCACGATCCTGCAGCGGACGCCCGCGCGCTGCCGTGGGATCGCTGCGCAGATAGCACTCAACGCGAACGATATCCAACACGTTCAAGAGCTTCGTCTGCAACTCGGTCAAAGGGCCGAGCAACTCCTCCGCACAGGAGAAGAGCGTCTTTTGGTGACTTATCCAAGAACACAGTATCTTCCTTCCAAGGGACATGGTTGCCTCCGTTGTCTTAGAGATTTAGAGTACCTCTGAAGATACCAAAACCGGAGGCGCCAGTCCCTTATCTCCCCTCGCCCGCAACGGGAAAAACCACCTGTTTCAGGGTTTTTGCAAGAGGCTCGTTTGGCCTACTTTAAGTCCATCGAATGGTGTCTGACTCGAAGCCCTACCTGGCGCTGGGCCTGAAAGAGGGCGGCTAATCGATTTTTCGGCCTCAACGACTCTGAATGTTCCGTCTGACACTACTGGGCCCGTCAACTCAGGGTTGCCTCGACCTCCGAAACGTGGGTCTGGTTGGTTTGTATGGACAACAGCTCGTATTTCGATTTCATTTGAAATTGTCTCTATTTCAAACGCCAGATCACTAGAAATCCTGGCCATTTCGTCTTGGTGTGCCTTTAAGTCAGCCTTCCACGCTTCATCATCGATAGCGATCTGTCGAGGTTCGCGCCATCGTGATATGAGGCTGCGCTCTTCAAAGTAGTCTCTGGCGTAAGACTCTGAATTGCCAACTTCGTAATAAGAGCGGCGTAGAGATACAATCACCTCGGTTTCGCCCGGCAAGTCAGTGTCTATAGAGAGCATTAGGTCGCTGCCGACCAACTCCCAATTCAAATCGAACATATTCGCGACCACACCAGTTGGCTCCGTTCGCCCGACGTTGGAGGCTGTGTTGCCGACATCATCAGAACACTTGGAACCAGTGATAGCGGCTGAAATTGCTAGTAGAAACAGGGCCTGATTCATAGCTTATGACAGAATATGATGTCTGGCGTTCAAGAGTATGCCCGACTCTCTAATTGAACTATCCTTCTATCTCGCAGGCGTGATTATCGTTATCTCGGTCTAATGCTGGCCGATAGGCGCAATGCCCTTTAGACACGCCAGAAGGATAATCCCTTCTTAACTCCGTACAATTGGCATATCGGCACTCGTCAGTCGAGGTCGTGTCACACGACCCGACAACTAGCAGCAAGAGTAGTGCCAAGGCACATCCTATTAGGAATCTGAACCAAGACTTAAGGAATATCATGCCTGCCTAGAGTTTGGGACTTCGCCAATGGGCCGAATTTAGCGTACTTGGGGGAAAGAAAATGGGCGTACCTACGAGCCTCTTGCAAAAACCACGAAACTGGTGATTTTTCCCGTTGCAGGCGAGGGGAGATAAGGGACTGGCGCCTCCGATTTGGTATCTTCAGAGGTACTCTAAATCTCTAAGACAACGG
The DNA here is from genome assembly GCA_965262785.1 of Rhodothermales bacterium. Lineage (GTDB taxonomy): Bacteria > Bacteroidota > Rhodothermia > Rhodothermales > Bin80. The sequence goes on along the minus strand of OZ253559.1, from coordinate 1,961,454 downwards.
AGGCAACCATGTCTCTTGGAAGGAAGATACTGTGTTCTTGGATAAGTCACCAAAAGACGCTTTTCTCCTGTGCGGAGGAGCTGCTCGGTCCTTTGACCGAGTTGCAGACGAAGCTCTGTGTGTCACGAAGGGACACGGAGGTGAGAGTATGATATAGGTAACGTGTCCCGAACTACGTGAGGGATGGGGGACGGCCCCCCGCAGCCGCTGTTCAGGCGGAGGCTGCAAACCACCCGCTGTTGCTGAGCTTAAGAGGCTTGGTGATGAGCGAGCGGGAAAAGGCAGGGCAGGACCCTGTCAGGTGTGAACCGTTGAAGTCGAACGAAAGTGAACCGCTGATGACGTGTCGAAACGTCTTAGATGATGTCAAAACCGGTGTAGAGAGCTATCACCGGGACAAGGTCGGAAGACACCTGGTTACTGCCCGATCGGCATCCGGCATAAAGGCGGCGAGAGCGCGGTTTAGGCCCTTGCGTGGAACGTGAGAACTTGTCGGAGCGCTGTTAAGGGAGCGCGGCAAGCAGGCAATACCTGCAAGTCGTTGAGTACCGATGTGCTCCACAAGGGCGGACCACCTCGTACTAGTGATGAAGGTCCTGTAATGGGGTCAGAGCGAAGGGGGTGGCCTATGCTGTCGGACTTATTGAGGCAACCTTAGCGGGAGGACTTTAATGAAGAAGACAAAGCCGTTTCCAGTGACCAAGCGTAAGGTTTGGGAGGCTTGGAATCGGGTGAAGGCGAATCAGGGCGGGGCCGGGATTGATGGCCAGTCCATTGCCGATTTTGAGGCTAAGTTGGAGGATAACCTCTACAAGCTTTGGAATCGCATGGCATCGGGCAGCTATCACCCGAAGCCGGTACGCAGGGTAGAGATTCCCAAGGCGAGTGGAGGCACGCGTCCTTTGGGGATTCCCACAGTTGCGGATCGGATCGCCCAGATGGTGGCGAAAATGGCGCTGGAGCCAGCATTGGAACGCGTGTTCCATGCGGACTCCTACGGGTATCGGCCGAACAAGTCAGCACACCAGGCCTTGGCCCAGACGCGGAAGCGTTGTTGGGAGCGGGCGTGGGTCTTGGATCTGGACATCAAGTCGTTCTTTGACACGATTGACCATGATCTGTTGATGCGTGCGGTACGGAAGCACACCGACCAGAAGTGGGTGTTGCTGTACATCAAGCGCTGGCTGACGGCGTCGGTGGTATTGCCTGATGGAACGGAAGAAGCCCGGGATCGGGGCACGCCGCAAGGAGGTGTCATCAGTCCGCTACTGGCGAATCTGTTCCTGCACTACGCGTTTGATCGGTGGATGGAGAAGTGTTTCCCGTCCATTCCGTTTGAGCGCTACGCGGATGATGCGGTTTGTCACTGCGTATCCAAGCGCCAGACCCGCGATCTCTGGGATGCATTAGCGCGTCGCTTCAAGCAGGTTGGGTTGACGCTACATCCTGTAAAGACCCAGATTGTATACTGCAAGCGCAGTAGCCGACGGGGTCGCTATCCCAACACATCTTTTGACTTTCTCGGCTACACATTTCGGCCGCGGGGGACAAAGAATCGTGCGGGAGAGCTGTTTGTGGGATTCAACCCGGCCATAAGCAACAAAGCGGCCCAATCCATTCGGCAGACTATTCGCAGTTATCGAAAGTTAACCACCATGGCGACACTATCCGTTGCCAGTACGCTGCCCGAGGCGCTCGGCGGCCCTCAGGCAGCACTCATCAGCGCCTCGCTCTCGGCCAACACCCGGCGGGCTTACCGCCACGCGTGGGATTCCTGGCTAGCGTGGCTGGGCCGGGAGCAGGCCTCGGATGTCACCGCGAGCGCCTACCTCGCCGCGATGCATGAGGCGGGCAAGGCGCCGGCCACCTGTGCTCTGCACGCCGCGGCCCTGCGCTTCGCCCACCGCGTGGGGGTCCGGGACGCGCCCGTACTTGGGCCGCTCATGGAGCGGACACTAGCGGGTATCCGCAGGGAGGGACGTACCCGCGGGCGGGGACAGGTCGAGGGTATCACGTGGAGTCAGGCCGACGCCACCGCGCAAGTGGCGGCGCAGGCCGGTCTCTCCGGACTCCGTGACGCGGCCCTGGTGGCCACCATGTCGGACGCACTGCTGAGGGCCTCTGAAGCCAGCGCGCTCACCGTGGCCGATATTCAGCGCCAGGCGGACGGTTCCGGGCTGCTCGTCCTCGCGCACTCAAAGACGGATCAGGAAGGCCGGGGCAGCACGCTCTACCTCGGGCCGCCAACCATGCAGCGCATCACGGCCTACCTGCAGGCTGCGGGGGTGTCGGAAGGGGCGCTTTTTAGGCGCATGCGGCGCGGGGGCACGATCACACCGTCCCCGCTCTCGCCCACCAGTATCCGGAGCATCGTCCGCGGCCGCGCTGCCGGCGCCGGACTCCAGGGCCGGCACAGCGCCCACAGCCTCCGGGTGGGGAGCGCCCAGTCGCTCATAGAGCGCGGAGCCACGCTGCCGGAGGCGCAGCTGGCAGGGCGCTGGCAATCCCCATCCATGGTGGCACACTACGCCGCCGGGCAGCTGGCAGGGCGCGGCGCGGTGGCCAGGCTCAGGTACGCTACACAGGCAGGCGATCCTGTCCCGCACGACCAGACCACATAGACGCCCATGCATGCAGCCGCACTCTACGCGCGCCTCCTCCCCTCATCAAATCGATACTTTTAATCGTCGGTGACACGTCATCCCTGGACATTCAACCGTATACGTCCTCGAAGCCGTTGCGCACATGGGCGGAGTAGGCGATCCTGCCCGCTCGCACCCAGCTGGGCGGACTGGGAGAGGTGGGGTGGTGTGACTGGCTTTACCCAAGGTAAGGGTCGCACGCGCCCTTGTGCCCGACAGGCAGGTGCCTCCATCATAGACGCCCCCTGCGCCGGCCTCTCTTTGTCCGCTTTTCCCTATACTGTGCTACCCAACCACATTGGCGGAGCGCAGCCATGTACCACGCAGACATCATAAGCGCGGAGCGGCCGCGGATTGCGGCTCTGGTGTGTGCCCTGAATCGCCTGCGCGAAACACCCCACGCAGAGAATTGGCCGACGGGCTGTTTTGATGTCGCGCCTATAGCAGGCGCGCTGATGTCCGCCCCCTCGTATGCCCGCTTGGTTTATGTGTCTCCAGAGCCGCTGTCAGCGCAGGTGGCCGATGCATTGACTTGGTTCGCCCGCGCGCAGGATATCCACCACACACACTTCCCGGGCCTGTAAGCACACCACCGGCCAGCGGGAGCAAGTTCACCGCGCTACCGCGTATGCACGCCCTGTAACGGCTTCCTCCATCACGTAGGGCTTATCACAACGTGGTGGCTGGCAAGTGCAGCATTTCGTCCCATGAAGCACTCCCCCGACATGCTCTCTCCCCGGAGCGGCAAGCCGCAGGTGGCCCCGCCGTCCACGCTGGTCCCCATACTGGACGATGATCGGGGACCCGCGACGTTTTTTCATGGACGCGAGCAGGAGCTCCGCACCTTCGAAAAGAGGCTGGGTAGCGCGCGCCAATCCAACGGCGGGACTGTCTTTCTCATCCAGGGCGCACCGGGTGCCGGCAAGACTGCCTTGCTCCACGAATGCGGCGTGCGGGCTGAAGCTGATGGATGGCGCGTGGTGGTGATAAGGAGCGACGCGCTGTATGACCCTGATGCGCTGGCGGGTGCCGTGGGCATGTCTTACGCAACGAAGACCACGGTGCACCGCGAGACCGGATGGAGGGCCGGACTGTCTTCAGTGGCTGCGCTATTTCGCCACCGGGCGAAGAGTCAGTCTTCAGAGTACGCCGGGCTTACAACGGACAGAGTCTTGAAGGAGGCCGCCACGCCCAACGGGGTCGTGCTGGTACTGGATGAGGTGCAGACGCTTGGCAAGGCCCTTGGCACGCCATACGACCTCCCAATGACACAGAATCTGGCGCAGATTCACAACGGTCAGGTCGGCGCACCTGTAATCCTGCTGGCTGGTGGTCTGGGCACCTCCGAGGGCGTGTTCGGCTCATTTGGGGTCACTCGCTTCATGCAAGACTGTGTATGCCAGCTGGGTAGGCTCTCGTCGGCGGCAGAACGGGCAGTTATCCGGGACTGGCTGGTAAAGGCTGGAGGGGCGCATGGCGCTTTGGAGTACCTGACTCACTGGCTCGACACGATTGCGGCGGAATGTAACGGCTGGCCGCAGCACATACAGGTCTATGCACCGCAGGCTGCGAGATGGCTTTATGAGTGCGGTGGCGGGTTGACTGCGGATGTGCCAATTGAAGTATTAGCGCAAGGACACAGGAGGAAGGTTAAGTACTACGAAAGCAGACTTGTGGGCCTTGAGCGCGGTGATAGAAAGGCGGTGGCAAATCTACTGGGGCAAGTGGGGAAGGGCAGCACCTTGGAGAAGTCTGACCTGGTCGCAGCCTTTTCAGGCAACAGAACGCCGGAGGCCGCGCATGCGGTATTTCAGCATGTCTTGCACAAGGGGGTTGTGACCGAAAGTCCTGCCGGCCTCTTTGAGGTTCCGATCCCGTCCATGCACACCTGGCTTGTGCAGGAATATGCAGACCTTGCACGGACCCTTCTACCGACGTCCCCTGCAGATGAGACCCCACACCCCAGTCGGCAGCGCGCTGCTCCGGAGCGCAGCGATAACCGCGATCAGGGACTAGGACGGTAGTTCCTCTGATGCGCGGCGTCGGTGCGGAGGTTCGACGCGAGTACGGATGATAGCGGCAAGAACTCGGACAATCACCATTTAAGACTCGGAATGCTCGAAATACAACTGTTATTTGCGATTTCTTAGAACCCCATTCATCAGGAAGCGCATAGCTCCACTCGAAGAGACTACTGGCTTCAAGAGGCAAGAGCCACTATCAGTGTCTTCGCAAGTATTCGTTCGCGGAGAGGAGCGATCAACCCGAAGCGATTGCCGAGCTCCTCATCGCTTGTGAGCGATCTTCCCGAACCTGCATTTGCTAGTTCCTCCACGAGGTGCCGAACTGTACCAGTCCACCAAATTGGGTGCTCACTGGCTTCAGGAAGTTGGCGGACCACCTTGAGCATGGCGGTCAGGGTCAGCGCTCTTCCGATATCATCTCCGTCGGAACCGAATGCGAACGGATCGAATGCGTCAAGAACGGGGGCGGCGGGAGTAGCCAGTCCGAGGTCCTGCACCGCCGTAGTCGCTGCTCCAACAGCATTTATTAGTCCTCCCCGCAGGCCAATGAGGGCAACCTGTAACTTAGTTGCCAAGAGCCACACTCGATCAAGCCATATTGCAATAGGGTCATCTTCTTGGTTGTAATCTTGGAAATGCTTTTCTCCGCTGCAGGAAAACGCAGCAAGAAGCAATGCCGCTGACGCGAGCTGGCGGCGGTCCATCATCCGCTGCTCGAGTTCAGAGGGCTGCGCAAACTTTCCAGCAAGTGCGGTCGCCATATAGCTGGTAGCCCAGTCCGACGCTTTGATCACCCGTCCGTCGATGTTCAGTTCAGGGTCCCGGTTCATCATCGAGAGGACCAAAAGGAACGCACGGAGTGCCCAGGCTGCAACGAATGGATCGTCCGCGATTTCGGCTACAGACGCCTTACCCGCGAGCCACGCTGCCAACTTCGACAAAATGGAGTTGTCCTCACCCGGCTTATCTCCCGCATTGATGATCTGTTTGACCCTTTCTAGCACCAAGGCCCCATCGTCATAACCATCAGTCAACAAGGCTCGGCCCAGGAAATGCCCCATGGGCACTAATACTGGGCCGATCTGTCCTACGTGAGTGGTCTGAGGACGATTTGCCAGAGCATGGGCAGCCTCTTCTCCAATCCAGCCAACGAATTGGGCAAAAGCATCTGTGTCGTACTGGTTGAAGCGCCGCACAGCGTGAACAAGGTCGCGCTGGAGGTCGAAGTATCCGCTCTTCAGCACAGCAACTGCCAGCCAATCACGGGCCTTTCGTGCTCGCTCGGAGTCGTCGCTGAGCAGATCCTCTTCTACCATGAAGATCCGGAAAGCTAGCGCGGGGTCAAGGACGGACAGGTGAAAGACGATGAGGCGCACGATGAGCTCGCGAAGATCGGTAGGATCGGCCCAGAGTAGCGTGAAGAGCGAGCACTTAACATCTATAGGAAGCCGTTCATCAACTGGGAAGCCCGCATCTGTCCATTCCTTCGGGGCCGGGCGCGTGTACCTGAAGACCAAATCAGTAGCCTTGATAGACCGGGCACAGACCGGATCGCCGGCCGCCGCACGTGTCAAGGCTTCGGCTGCGGCCTCCTCATTTTCTTCTTCGGATACCTTCAGCGGCGTGTAGTCTCTGCCGGCAGTAGCGAAATAGACCCTAGTGATGCAGCCATCCCTGTTGAGTCGGGCTAGCGTACCAACGGTCCTGCGCATAAGGGGGTCAAGTGTATTGATGAGATCAGTACCGGTAAGCGGGATGAGCGCAGGAACTACATAGGTGGCAATACCTTCTGACAAGCGACTTTCCTCATCGCTTTCTATCAAGGCCTTGAGAGCATATTTCAGGGAATCAAGCACGTTGTCTTCGAGCACCCGGACGATATCCTCGCGCTGTTCCGCCCGGGACGCTGCGGCTTTGCCGAGCCAGCAAAGTGCATCAAAGCGAAGCTCAACACGGCGTTCATTTTGAGCTGGCATCATCTGAAGCGCATAAGCCACCACCCGCCAAAAGATTATTGGAGTTCCGCCAGATCTGGCGGCGGCAGCTTTCGGGCTCGCCTCCTCGAACACATGCTCAACAGCTTCCAGGAACGCATTGGCCAGTGCACAGCGCTGACTATTACTGAATCCCTCGGCTTCCCACACGCCAACGATGAACCGTTCCGCCACGCCCATTGACGCCACACGAACGAATCCGTCTCTGTTGTTGTAATAGAGGTCGAAAGTCTCTGGGAGGTAGCGTGGAATCTCTGTGATCGCATTGACGAGATTCTGGAAGGGACGCGTGAGTGGGCCCGTCAATGGCACCGGGAACTGGCGGGTAGTGTGCAAAAGGAGTATCGGGTGTGCCATGCGGTACCCCTGCGCGAAGAGCTTAGCCACGGCATCCTGCGCTACATCAGGAGCCAGACGCTCAAGTGCGGTGAGTCGACTGAGCAGCTCGGTGGTCGCAATCGGTGGAACCTCCTTTGCCCAGGCCACAAACGGGTCGCGAATCGCTTGAATATCCGGTCCCATTTTGACGGGGCCTCCCAGCCTCAGTAACAAAGGATAGAAGCGGTCGTCCGCCCATAGCCGGAGCCCGTGAGCCTGAGCCGTCCGAAGTGACCTGAGTGCACCTGACCACAGGCTCTCTATGGGCGACAGACGTTCTGCACGTATGGCGTCCGCAGCCTCATGCGTTTCACCATCGGCAACCGCCCCGACCTCGAGGACGATGCCCTCGTCGAGTGCCGATTGGAAAACTTCAATCGTGCCTTGCAGTCGTTCGTGAGCCAGTTCCATTGCCTGTTGACGCGCTACCTCGTCCGAGATACGCATCCACGCCCACGGTCCTACTCTGGCACGGTCGCCCAGAACATCGGCCAATCCGGCGTCAACCCAATCCAAAATTGAGTACTCGTCAAACACAATGGCCTTCGGAATCGGCCGTGGCGTAGCACTATCCCATCCTTCGAAGGCGCTGGGGCACTTGTCCGCTGCATTTCTTGCTTCGTTAGCTGTGACTTCTCCGGCTGCGTTGAGCGAGGCCAAAAGGGTGGCAGATGAGATTCTTAGTCGATTTGCCTCGTCCGGCCAGTCCTGCGATTTGTCTATATCTGTGGCGTAGAGTGCATCGTGCAGAATCGCAACACCGAGATCCACACGACATGGCCCGACGCTCGGGTCATTTGGGGCCGCTGACTCAACCTCCCCAGAATAGCTGACAATTGTGCCCGACCTCTGTCTAAGAAAGTGGGCCGCCTTGACGTAGGGACCTGCACTGCCAACGAGTAAGTGTCCACTGATTCGAGTCAAGTCCTGGCGCAATTCTTCGAGCATGCCTGTATGCACGTAACACATTCCCAGAGCGGCCAGAATCTGCTTTGCTGTGTCGGGGCCAAGAACGCCAAGGGTGAGGATCGCCGTCTGATCGGCAAAAAGCTTGATGTCCCCAGCATCATGTCGATGCCCATACCCCAGATGTACGGACGGCCAATCAGCCAGAATGGAGAAGTCTCCAGGCGACACCTCTCCCTCGGAACATCGCCGCTCATACTGCTGGACCCAATAGGTCCAGAGTTCCCAGGATCGTCTGGACAGTCGCAAAAAATCGACGTAAGCAAGCGCGTGTCCACTAAGAAACTTGCTCAGCAAACCGGAGTGCTCCCTGTCCTTACGGACTAAGTCGGCCAAATACTCAAATCCTCCTTCTATCTGGACAACGCGATTATCGCCCGCTGCCTGTAAACCTTGGTAAAAGTCGTCCTCCGTTTGTACGACTTTCACAGGTGCGTCCGCTATCATTGCCTTGAAGAAGCGCCCTGCCTCGGGCTCCCGCCCAGCGGCTCGTGCCGCTTTCCAGGCCTCCCCTGCGATGCGGGGGTCAGGATGCAGGTCATTTGCCCGAGCGAAAAGGTCAAATGCCCGAGAGGCCACCTTGCGCGAACCTGGGTCTTGGGCACGGATCGCCATGGCATAGGTGACCAGGATTTCGGGATATTTGGAGTCGCCGGTAACGTACGATTCGAGGAGGTCTGCCGCTTCGGCCGACCGGCCTTCGGCCATGAGTAGGCCAGATGCATTAATGGCGAGTCGTTCAGAATCAGGATGGTCCGCACAGGCGGAGACGAGAAGATCCGCGGCTTTGGCCCTGTGTCCAAGGCCGACCAGCGCCCACGCTTTGAGTTCAGTGGCCTGTTTCGTATAGACTGGATCGAGGTTGCGACTCGCGGTAAGGAGATCACTATAGCGTCGAGCAGCATACAGAGCCTGTGCATGTAGAAATCTTGAGGACCGGGACGGGAGTACCTCAGCGAGGCGGGTGGTCCAGCGAACGGCTTCATTAGCACGCTCCAGGATGGCTGCATCGGGCGAGGGATCTTCGGGAGAGGTGATCTCAACGGTGGACAGGGTGGACTGGGCAAGTCGCTCGATCACATCTACGTCCAGTGGAAACGCCTCGACTTCGTCGGCTATGTTGATAGGGGTCTTGCCTGCAGGAAGGTTGTCAGCAAAAAGAAGCCAACGGTCTGCAGGCCGTAGAGGCGTGGTCTCAATCAGCTTCTGTGCTTCGTCGGTTCGGTTTGCTTGGCGAAGATGTTGTGCAAGGAGGCGAAGCACAAGAGCTCTCTGCCGCTTTTCTGGAGTGGCATAGAGTGCCTCATGGAGTATTCGCCCAACTTCCTCAGGCCTCTCTGAAGCCCGGTAGAGTTCTGCCTTTAAGAGCGCAGCCTGAACGATGGTGACTTGTCCTTCGGCCAGCAAGTCATCGATTTTGTCTGGCGTTAGCGCTGGGTCACGCAGGAAGAATACAGAAGAGCGGATGTTTTCTTCGAGCTCTTCGACTCCGTTGCTACAAAGCTCGGTGAGCCTGTCGTCACGAAGAAGTTCCGCAGCTACGCCAAGGTAACCGAGGGCCTGTGCCCGAAACAGAGAATCAGGCTCTGTCGCCTCCAATGCCGCAGTTGTACGGCGGGCCAGGCTGTCGATCAGCGGGCGACGGTTGTAGTCCAAGGGAGTATATCCTCTAAGAACCCGCTGCAGCAGTTCGAGCGTTAAGCGTGCGCGGGCGAGGATGCTGATCGCAAGAGAGTTGTCTTCCTCAGTTCGGTCTATGAGCTCAGCCGTAAGTCGCACAGCGGCGACATCCTTAGGATCGAGGATCTGGAGCCTTGCTTGGACGCGTATGAGGAGCTGGTCCGCACTCTGTGCGTCAGCAAGTAGCCTATCTACGCTGGACCAGTCTTCGTCAAGGTACGCGAGAAGTGGGGCCGATCTACGGTACGCGTCACTCTCTTGATCCATCTCGGCTACGAGGTGCCGCAGCTCGTCCGTGAGCTCGATATTGAAAAGAGTTACCGCGGCTTGCTCATGCCACTCGGAATCGATCGGGCCAAGGTCACGTGCACGTTGCCACAATGCACGGCCAGCCTCAATGTCGCCTTGCCAGCTGGCTGCCGTCCCGGCCGCAAACAAAAGCCGCTGACGATGCGTGCGCAGTAGCTCTGCGCAGTGCCCTTCCGGATCGTCATATTTACCCAGGGCGTCGTCGATAGCCTTGAGGCTTCGTACAGCGAAGGCCAACGATTCCTGGGCATTCCTTGCTTTCAGGAGCTCTGATAGCTCTTCTAGGTCCGGCTGCGCAATGGCGGCTCGTATTGCGTCAGGGAACACATCTTCTTTGAGGAGTACGTCTCGTTTATGGTCGGGCGCGCGTATTATCACCTCTATGCGACCATCTATGCGGATAACCTGAGGTGGTAGGTCATGGTCGTGGGAGCGCGTAGTTGTTTCAGGGAGACGCTTTTGTCCTCCCCTCGGGGTAAACCTTTTCAGTGCAGCATCCAAGCCTCTCTTAGCGATGTACTTAGCGATCCACTCTATCATCATAGCCTCCATCGGATCCATAGTCGTTCAGGGAATTCGCACCGACGGGCCAGTAGGTGCAGTGGCGGACATTAAGCCATCTCCGCAATGGGTGTCTTGAGCCCGCCAAGATGGCGCTTTAATCCGAGACATACAATCGCCTGCGCCTTAGCCGTGCTATGCTGAGCCTCTGTAAGTGTCCGGTAGCCGTATCCGGCCTTGACGCCGCGTTCAGTGAGGCTGCGTGGGAACAGGCTCGGCATGGGAGTGCCACGGGCAAGATTCTTTGCCAGGGGAGGTCGCGAGAATCGCCGGGTTTATTCGTATCCTAGGGTGGCAGGGATGGTTTGGCCGCGTGATTGCCTGCACCACAGTGCGGTACAGGCGCCGCCTCTACGGGCACGGAGCGAGTAGCATCATGGGCATACCAGCAAGGACGAGCGCGCCGCCGGGCGTCTTTTCCAGCGTTCGTGACGTGGATACTCTACCCATCTCCGTGCCGGAGGGGTCTTTGCCTGAATGTCCGCCAGTATATGGACGGCTTAGCATTACTGCGGCGGCCGGGCTAGGAAATGGTGCGACTGATCGCTACCCTGGGGACACCTAAAAAGCAAACCGCAGGCGGCGGGTGCTTTATAGAGCGTTGGTAAAGTAATGGGCGAGGCGGCTCCTTCGATCAGCAGACATCTTTATCAGGGTGATTGCCTCGACTTAATGAAGAACATAGAGGATCAGTCTATCGACATGATTCTCTGTGATCTGCCTTATGGCACTACGCAAAACAAGTGGGATAGCCTGATCCCTCTCGACAGGCTGTGGGCGGCCTATCGCAGAATAATCAAGCCGAGAGGTGTAATAGCCTTAACGTCACAAGGGGTATTCACTGCCAAACTCATCCTCAGCAACGAGGAGTGGTTTCGGTACAAGTTCGTATGGGTAAAAAGCAAACCGACAAATTTCTTGAATGCACGACGGCAACCCCTAAGGCAGCACGAAGACATCTGCATATTCTACGCCCGGCAACCGAAATACCGCCCCGTAATGTGGTTGGGAAAGCCCTATGACAAGGGAACGCGCAAGGATCAGTATACAGGCAGCTACGGCGATTTTAGGCCTGTTCGTGTGAAGAGCGCTGGTGAGCGCTTCCCTACCGATACGCTATACTGCAAGACTGCTGAAAGTGAAACAGGAGGACGCGTTTGGCACCCCACACAGAAGCCGGTGGCTTTAGGTCGCTACCTGATTCGAACGTTTGTGGCGAAAGGCGGACTGGTTCTTGACAACGCGTTTGGGAGCGGCAGCTTTCTGGTGGCGGCCGCCATGGAGGGATGTAGGTATATAGGTATTGAGAAAAACGAGGAGGTCCACCTGTTCAAGAATGAACGGATCGACTATATGAAGGTCGCCAACGACAGGCTCGCCGAGATTGAGACCATGATGGCGCAGCAGAAGCCCCTGCCCCCTCTGTTGTCCTCGCTACAGCCTAGTGCCAGGTCCGGCCAAATCAGTGATTCATGTATGATTGATGTCGCAAGCGATTTGCTCCAAAGCGGGCGGAAGCGGGATGAGTCCTAACGTCACGTATAACGAACGCTCCTGGGCCATTGACCTGATTGCCCATATCAAGGGCCATGCCCGTTCCAGAATTCGGGCAATCAAGGATGCAGGGGGCGAACAGACAATCAGGGATGAAGGGGGCAGTCTGTTTCCGGACGTTCTGTTATTTGGCGATCGGTCAACAGCTCGGATTCTGCAGGGCTGGGAACTCAAGATGCCCGATACCAGCATTGACGATCGTGCCTTTTATCAGAATGCAGTTAGGAAGGCGAAGGCCCTCGGCCTTGACAGCTTTGTGTTATGGAATGTCACGTGTGCCCGTCTCTATGCCTGTACAGCCGGATCCAGGCGGTACGAACGTGTGAAGCAATGGCCCCCCTTGGGGCATATTATAGATCGGGTCAGCGTCCAGAGAAATCGTCGTGACTGGAAGCGGCTGGCTGATACTATCGTCGCTGACCTCAATGACCGGTTTGAAAGTGGATCCCTAGAGGGCAGGCCGTTTGTAGATGCCTATAGCACAGGCGGCATTCAGGGCCTAATCCTGGCCAATACAGTGGAGGTTGCAGTTGCGCTAGAAGAGGCTGCGCTTCATGATCCTACATTAAGGGCAGAGATAACTCTGTGGGGAGCGCGCTATAGAAAGGAATACAGGTACGAGCACAAAAGCAGCTATGAGATCCTCGCGCGGGCCAACCTGTCTAACTGGATTGGCAAATTGCTCTTTGCGCACATTCTTCAGAGTCAGGACAACAGAGCGCGACACGTTACGCATATAGGCAAGAACACCTCGCCATCGGAGGCACTGGCGGTGTTTCGGAGCCTCTCTGATAGCTGTGACTTCTGGACCGTGTTCTCTGACAGCGTTGGCTTGTCCATCGTGCCAGAGAGGACATGGCACCAGCTACTGCAGTTTAACAGGCTACTGACGGATCTGCGTGTTGGCTCAATTGACCAAAGAGAACTGGCGGTAGTCCTGGAGGCGACGGTAGAGACGGCCGTAAGGAAGGTCAGGGGGCAGTATGCAACGCCACCGGCTCTTGCACAACTGATGGCCGCGTTGGCCCTCCGTGATATAGTTGACGACAGATTACTGGATCCATGTTGTGGAAGCGGTACAATTGCCCGGGCCGCGATTGAGCAGAAGCTGGGAGCGGGTGTTGATTCGCGACAGGCGGCGTCGACGGTGCTGGCGGGCGATCTGGATCCCCAGGCTGTCCAGATCGCGGCGCTCGCGATGGTCAAGCCTTCGTTCATGCACATTCCGTTGAGGATCTTCCACGGGGACGCTTTTTTTCTTCAGGCTGAATCAGAGATTGACTTCAGCGATCCGAGTGATGGCAGCCGCTTCACAGAGCGGCTCGGTCGCTTCAACGCCATAGCCAGCAATCTGCCATTCGTATCACAAACCGGCCGACGTCACTACAGCGATGGCATAAACGAAGTGAACAGGTTGCTTCAAAGCGATCCGACCCGGCTACCCGCCAGAGCTGATATTGCAGCCTATTTGCCCTTTGCATGGCATTCCCTTCTTGACAGGGGCGGGCGCTTGGTTATCATTATTTCAAACGCATGGCTTTCCACTGAGTGGGGTGATGCGTTCTATGCACTTCTTACGCGGTACTACTGGGTCCGATCAATCGTCACATCTGGGTCAGGGCGGTGGTTCCAGAACAGCAAGGTGGTGGCCAACCTCCTTGTAACGGAGAAGAGGGGGGCGGCGGCGGCCGCGGATGAGGCTGTTGACTTCATAGTTCTGAAACGGCCTTTGGAGGAGATTGCCGATTCTCCTGACGCGGTTGCCGTCACTTTTGCCCAGATTGAATCAGGACAGGCTCACAACGATACTATGAGCATTCGATCTGTACCGCGGAGCGAACTGGACCAATTGAGAGAGCGCGGTCTATGTCGCAATGCTCATTTCGTTGATTGCGGTTGGACACGGGATCTGCCTTTGATACCACTGCGCCATTTGTGCACAATCCATCGCGGAGAAAGGAGAGGGTGGGATAGGATGTTTTACCCGACCGGTGGCCATGGCATCGAGCACGAGTATATTCAACCTGTCCTGAAATCGCCTAGACAGGTATCGGGGTACTCAGCAACTGCTGACCAGGAAGCGTTTTGCTGCTCCGTATCGATTGAGGAATTGGAGGAGATGCAGCACACGGGGGCGCATGCGTGGATTCGGCATTTCGAGCAGGAAACCAACAAGACGGGCCGCCTCTTGCCAAAGGTCCTGGCTAGATCAGGCATGTTCTGGTATGAAATGCGGTCCGTTTCCATGGCGGACTTGGTTATGCCGATCAATTTCGGAGAAAGCCTCTTCGTGGCGCGCATGGATCCTCCGGCATTCGTAAATCAACGGTTTATCCGGCTTAACGGCTTGTCAGGCATCGACATTGGCCTGCTCTTCGCATTGCTGAATAGTGCTATCAGCCTGTTCTACATAGAGGGCATAGGCTTTGGGCGGGGACAAGGTGCACTGGACCTAAGTGCAACACGTATCAGAACGGCCATGCATGTCCTGGATCCACGGACTCTTGATAGTGATCAGGTGCTTGCCATTAAATCAGCGTTTCAGCCTCTCCGCACCAGAGACATAGGACATGTTGTTGACGAGTGTGAGTTGCGGGACCGGCAGCACTTCGACGACACTGTCATCGACGTGTTCGGGTTGTCCGTATCCAGGGAATGTGTCTACGAGAGCCTCACACAACTCATCGCCATTCGCTTGGCGGCGACGGAGGTCCATGCAGGTGCCATGTAGCGGCGACGCCTCTGCGAGCATGGCCGGGTGGTACGCCCAGCCACTGCTCCCGTAGGCGGTCCTTCGCGCTCTTTATCTCGTACCCGTGAGGTGGCGCCCGCGTCAGCTCACTCTGCAGGGCCTCCGGATGTCCCACTCCTGGGCGGGCGGCTGTGCCGGTTGCTGCGCGCTCACCGCCCCCCCGCCCCGGAGCGGTTCCGGTCCCTCGATACCTGCATCTCCTTCAGCGCCTGCGCTGCTTTCTCGTTGCCCTTCTCGGCCGCGCGGGTAAGCCACTCGCGGGCGAGGGGTGCGCTCCGGAGCACGGCCGCGCCGGTCCGGTGCAGCATACCCAGCTGGTACATCGACCAGTGATGCCCCTGCTCGGCGGCCTTCTTGTGCCAATGGGCAGCGCTGCGGCCGTCTTTGGGCAGACCGCGGCCTTCCGCGCACATCTGGCCCATCTGGTACTGGGCCTTTGCATGGCCCTGGCCAGCGGACAACGCGAACCACTTCGCGGCCGCTGCAATGTTCGCCTCGACCCCCCACCCACGTTTGTATGCGACGCCCAGCTGAAACTGGGCCTCGACGTCGTTCTGCAGGGCGGCTTTATAGTGCAGCGCGGTCTCTTTCGCGCGGTCGGCCGACACGCCGGGCGCACCCCTCCGGTGTGGGGCGGCGCTGCGGCGTGCTGTGTCGGGCGGTCTCCATGGCTCTGTCGTGGATGGTGGCTCACCACACCATTATAAGGGCGCGGCTATGGGAGATGCCCGCCGGCTCACCGCCCCCTGTCGCGCGGCGCCAGGTCCCGCAGCGCCTCCGCGGCCAAGGGATGGCCGTGCCCGGCCGCCCGGGTGTACCATCCCATAAGCGCTAACTTGTTTAAGTACTGGGGAAATAGCGTTCAACTTGGTTAATTCTAGCTCTTGGAGGCGCAGCCAACATTCCTGAGATTTCGGGCCATTGCTCGATCATCTCGACCAATGAGTACCCTGGCTCAATCGCCCGCGCGACTTGGTTGAGGGCGAATTTGAATTCCCTCCATGTACTGGGTGTGCGCCCGCACATCATAGCCCCAGGGGGAAAGTGTCCGTGCGTGACGGACGATCTTTTCGGTCAACAGCGCGACCAGTAACTTCCCGTATAGCCAAGCTTTCGCGCTCTCGTCATCGAATTTCGGCAGGTGGCCCAGTTGGGCTAACGATTTGAAACGCTTGAACACCAGTTCAACCTGCCAGCGTAGTCGGTACCACTCGAGCACAGCGGTCGCTGAAAACTTCTCCGTTGGGAAGGTGGTGAATAAGATGACGTACCGGGCGTAACGCAAGGTTTCTTCCCGTGGCTTCTTTCCCTTCCGCTGAGCAGTCTGATAAATCTTGGTATGCGCCTCTTCAATCGCTTCATCCGTTTTACGAAGCGCACAGATACGGCCCTTCACGGGGATCTCTGCCTTAACTGCTGCGGTCCAGACTCCCACAGCCCCAGCCTGCAGTAAGGACTCCACCGACGCTAACAGGTCAATGGGCTGGCCGGATTCCGTCTCAAAGCGCAGCGCACCGGTGTTCACGCGCACCGTCACGTAGCCGCCGGCTGTCTCCACATGTTGAATTCCAGAACCGGTCGCATAGCCGCGATCCGCCAGTATGTAGTCACCCGCACGGACGGGAAATTGCTTGAATGATTCACCCGTGCCCGCCCCCTTCGTTCCAGTTAACTTGAAAAAATCACAGCCTAGTGAAGGCAGGGTAACACTGTAATGCAACCGCCACATTGATCCCGTGCGGCCAGGCTCCCGTACTACGGTAGCATCGAACGCCCGTACTTGCAGCCCCTCGCTGGCAGATACCTCAATGCCATGCTCCTTAAATAGCTCCATGCATAATGCGTAGAGCCAGTTCCGTGACTTCTGCAGCCGCTTGAGCAGGGCTACGTCCGATAAGTCGGCCAGATGAGCCTGGCGCGCTCGCACGACGGTCTCCCGCAGTGAGTGCCCGCATCCCAAGTGGATCAGCAGCGTCCGCAAGAGGTTTTCCGGTGACTTATCCTTACGCAGCCCGCGCAGTGCGCCGGTATTCACGGCCAGTTGCTGCCAATTCGCAGGCAAGAACGACGCCAGCACGCCCCAGTCCTTGTCATCCGGCGCTCTGGTAACGGTTCCCTTCATCAGACGTCAATCGTTTAGCGACGAAGTAGCTACACATTTATCCCGGTCATGGGTGCACAGGATGGAAGGTGACCCGACCCTTGCGAATCCAGCACCCGGATGTCTACTGCAAGCGGCATCGGTGTCCCCGGTTACCTCGACTCCAGGTAAACCAAAGCAACATACAGGAATCGTGTCAGATAAACAAGTTAGCGCTTATGGGGCCTTGCCCCCCCTTCCCACGGAGTTCTGCCCGCTTCCCAGTCTTACAGCCGACCCGCGGCCGGGCCCGCCTACAACGACAAGCCACCCCACGACTGGATCCGCCATGGGATCTGAGGCCGGAAGTGGGTCCCCGGGTTCGCTGGCAGACCGCTTTCGTCCCACGGCGACAACCGTGCGGGGCTCACCGCCCGCAGGTGCAAAGGCGTCCAAGTCTGCATGCGGGCGAACGGCTGGCCTGGTGGGCAACTCCCCACGCCCTATGACACTGCGACCGCGCGGGTGCTGGTCCTGTTCAGATGTGTCTTCCTTCGGACCGGACTCAAGGCCACGAAACAGGCCCTTGGCCGTCGGTAGTCCGTCCTTGTTGAGCTTCTTCGCCATTGTCTCCGCTCCTATTCTTCGTAGAGCCGATTGATGAGGTTGTCCATGCAGTACTGGCCCGCGCTGTTGAGGGCAGCCTCCTCCTTACCCTGGGCAATGTGCTGCAGAAACACCAGCACTGCGGCCATCACGAGCGCCATGAACGTGGTGTTGAATGCAAGCCCCAGTTTGGCGGTTATGGCCCCAAACCAAGCCTGCACAGCCTGCGCATCGTCTAGGCTCGGCATGTCGTTAGCCGCCGTGAGGGCCAGCGCGATACCGATGACCGTCCCAATGAAGCCCAGCGTGGGTATGAACCAAGTAATATAGCGTACCATGCTGTACTTGAGGTCAATCTCGTGCTGCATGAGCTCAAGGCTGGAGTCTACCAGGCTATTCGCCTGGGCCACAGACCTGCTGATCTGGAACTGCTGAATCGCGCGCAGGATTAGTCGCTGAAGCCGAAAGTGCGTGGAACGCTTGGCCTTCATGACCTTGCGGTAGATACCAATCAGATCCTTCGATCGAAGGATGGTGCCATGATCTTCTGGCAACAGCCCGATGCCAAATTGCCTGAATTCCGCGCGTGCGCGTGTGAACCGAGGCCACAATTCAGCCAGACCAATGAAGAACGTCAGCCACATCACATTCTGGATCGTCAGCGGGTAGAGGGCGCTTCCCCGATCCAAGAGTAGGGCGGAAAGAATGATGCGATCACTCGCTACTTCCGGTACCGGGAGCAGAGCGGTGAGGATCGCTATCACTCCAGAGCCAGCCAGCAGCGCCGAAAGGGCGCCGACAACGCGGCCGGTGGACTCGTGCAGTTCAAGCACGTTCACGAATTCAGCCTTGCGATTGGTGAATGGTAGCGTCGTTGCGGGACTCTGGTTCCAACTATTGGGCCGGCGCCACAAATGAACCTGAGGTCTTCATGAGCAATATGCGCCGGACTGCAGAGCCCCTCCCGAGTTATGCCGGTGTAATCCTTCGTGTTGGACAAGCGCCTCTCTTAGCGTCAGACAAGCGCAGGGAAACCAAGGACAACTAGCCTACCCACCGGCATTACCTTGCTCTCTGGCGAGCCGATACCAGCGGAGCGCTTCCGCATAGTCCTCGTCTACGCCGTAACCCCACATATACGCATCTCCCAAGTTGCTCTGCGCCTTGGCATTGCCTTGCTTTGCGGCCAGCCGGTACCAGCGGACCGCTTCCGCATAGTTTTGATTCACACCTAAACCATTCGAGTACGCATATCCTAGGCTATTCTGCGCGTCGGCCTGGCCTTGCTTTGCAGCCAGCCGAAACCAGCGAAGCGCCTCCGCATAATTCCGGTTCACGCCTCGTCCATTCCAGTACGCACTTCCCAGTTTGTTCTGCGCGACGGCATCTCCTTGCTCTGCAGCCAGCCGGTACCAGCGGACCGATTCCGCATAGTCCTGGTTCACACCTCTTCCGTACCAGTACGCACTTCCCAGGTTAAACTGTGCATTGGCATCTTCTTGCTCTGCAGCCAGCCGGAACCAGCGGGCCGCTTCCGCATAATTCCGGCCCACGCCTCGTCCATTCCAGTACGCATCTCCCAAGCTATTCTGCGCGTCGGCGATGCCTTGCTCTGCGGCCAGCCGGTACCAGCGGACCGCTTCCGAATAGTCCTGGTTCACGCCTCGTCCATTCCAGTACGCACTTCCCAGTTTGTTCAGCGCGTCGGCGATGCCTTGCTCTGCGGCCAGCCGGAACCAGCGGACCGCTTCCGAATAGTCCTGGTTCACACCTCTTCCGTACCAGTTCGCATCTCCCAAGATATACTGCGCCACGGCATTGCCTTGCTCTGCGGCCAGCCGAAACCAGCGGACCGATTCTCCATAGTCCTGGTCCACGCCCCAACCATTCGAGTACGCAATTCCCAAGGCGGCCTGCCCTCCGGCATCGCCTTGCTCTGCGGCCAGCCGATACCAGCGGACCGATTCTCCATAGTCCTGGTCCACGCCCCAACCATTCGAGTACGCCATTCCCAAGAGGTCCTGCCCGCGGGCATTGCCTTGCTCCGCGGCCAGCCGGAACCAGCGCAGCGCTTCCGCATAGTCCTGGTCCACGCCGTCTCCGTTCGCGTAAGCACCTCCCAAGTTGGCCTGCCCGTCGGCATTGCCTTGCTCTGCGGCCAGCCGATACCAGCGGACCGCTTCCGCATAGTCCTGGTCTACGCCTCTTCCATTCCAGTACGCACTTCCCAAGGCGGCCTGCCCTCCGGCATCGCCTTGCTCTGCGGCTAGCCGATCCCAACGGACCGCTTCCGCATAGTCCTGGTCTACGCCTCTTCCATTCCAGTACGCACTTCCCAAGCTATTCTGCCCGTTGGCATTGCCTTGCTCTGCGGCTAGCCGAAACCAGCGGACCGCTTCCGCATAGTCCTGGTCCACGCCGATTCCATTCCAGAACGCAAATCCCAAGCTATTCTGCCCGTTGGCATTGCCTTGCTCTGCGGCTAGCCGAAACCAGCGGACCGCTTCCGCATAGTCCTGGTCTATGCCGATTCCGTTCCAGTACGCATGTCCCAAGTCGTTCTGCGCGCCGGCATTGCCTTGCTCCGCGGCCAGCCGATACCAGCGGACCGCTTCCGTATAGTCTTGGTCTACGCCTCTTCCGTACCAGTACGCAAGTCCCAAGTCGTTCTGCGCGCCGGCATTGCCTTGCTCTGCGGCTAGCCGATACCAGCGGAGCGCTTCCGTATAGTCTTGGTCTACACCGTCACCGGAGAAGTACGCACGTCCCAAGCCATGCTGCCCGCCGGCATTGCCTTGCTCTGCGGCCAGCCGATACCAGCGGAGCGCTTCCGTATAGTCTTGGTCTACACCGTCACCGAAGAAGTACGCATGTCCCAAGTAATTCTGGCCGTCGGCATTGCCTTGCTCCGCGGCCAACCGGAACCAGCGGACCGCTTCCGCATAGTCCTGGTCCGCGCCTTCTCCTTTCGCGTACGCAATTCCCAATTTGTTCTGCGCGCCCGCATGGCCTTGCTCTGCGCCTAGCCGATACCAGCTGAACACTGCAAATTCTCGCAGAGTAATCACAGCCGCAATTGTAACCAACAGTAAGGTCAACGTAACGACGAGGGCACGGTAACGCGACGCTGCAGGTCGGTCTCGTCGCGCGCGCTTCTTCAGACGAGGTTGGCTAGCTATTACTCGATTCCTCCCTTCCGTTGCATCAGACGGCGATACTGCCGCCAAGTCCCGCTCTCGGACCTTAGCAAGCAGTTCATCGCAAGAGCGAATTCGTGACGCATCCGAGATCTCCAGACACTGGTCAATGGACTCAAGCAGTCTCGGCAGGAACCTTCCCTGCCCAACAACGCTGGCAGACGGCAACGGGTCAGCCCCGCCTTGCATAACCGCGTAAGCCCTCTGCTGAACCTTTGCCAGACTTGGCGGCTCCCATGGAGGATTGCCGCCCGCCACCATACGCCACATTACTGCCCCTACGCCGTAGATATCTGTCCATGGCCCGATGGCCCCTTCACCGACCTGTTCCATTGCTGCGTAGCCATCGGTGTACGGCGCCATGGACTTCGTAACGCCCGAGGTCTCTTGCTTGGCCGCACCGAAGTCTATCAGCACCGGCTGATTGTCCTTCCGCCGAATCAGGATGTTCGAGGGCTTGATGTCTCGGTGGTACAGCCCAGATTCATGGGCTCGCTTCAGGCCACTAAGCAGCGGAAGAATCACCTGGAGCAAGTCCCCCTCCGTAAACGGCTCTCCTCTTTTTTCCCGCAGCTCCAGCAACGCAGACAGCGGCAGGCCGTCTACAAAGTCCATCACCATGTACGCCGTGCCGTTCGCCCGAAACAAGTCGCGGCTGGTAACAATATTCGGATGTTCTCGAAACGCTTCTAATCGTCGGCCCTCTTCCAAAAAGCGCCGGAGACCGTCTTCGAAGGAAGCTTCAATTCCTGACTCCGCAGGCTGAACGACACCAGATCTGCGCGCCGCCAACTCACGCGGGAAGTACTCCTTAATTGCAACATCCGCCTGAAGCATCCTGTGGCGACCCTTATACACAACACCGAATCCGCCACGTCCGAGTACGGACTCGACTACGCAGTCACGGAGCACGGTACCACTAGCGAGGAAGTCGCCTTCTGGTGGATGCTGGATCATTGGTCAGGCGGGCATTTCCGCTCTTGCGACATGTGCTCTTCGAAAGTAAGGCAAGCTTCGGCTAAGGACAACGGCAGACCTTTGCGCAGTTGTGCATACTCCAACCATGCTACTCCTCGAGCTGCACGCTGCGTACGCGTAGCTGCATACGATTGGCCAACGCTTTACGAGGTAATCCATGCCTGCAAGAAAAATCTCCATGTGTAAACTCAAAGAAATACTTCGCCTGGCATTCGAGGGCGGGATGGGTGTACGATCCCATAGCCCGCTGCTTGGGATTGTCGCACAGTACGGTAATGAATGTCAATAGTCTTTCCCGGTCTGCGACAATCTGTTATTACAGGAAATGTTTTAAGCCCCGAAAAACGGAAATGAACGACCGGAAGGGCACCCTGCACGCCGCCTGAGATCACCGCGCACAGACAAGGGTGGAACCGCCTCGGAATCGCCGCGGATCGCGCCCGATCGCTCAGGTACGGCCCGGGGCGATTTCGGAGACCTTTTCCTGATAACCCTGACTATCTGGGGACGCTGAAGCCGTCGGGGCGGGCTTTAGCACCCGTGGGACGCGTGCCCGCGCAGCACCTCGGTCAGCTCCTGCCAGGTGGAACGCTCTACGCGTTCCAGTATCTAATCGTCATCGTCAGAAGCGTCGCTATCAGCAATAGACGCTGCGGTACGCCTCTCTGGCGGCTTAACTTTTCGTGCTTCCAGGAATGCGCGCTCGCCATCAATCAGGGTGTCCAACCTCAAGCGGATGAGACCCGAATGATCACCGTCTCGCAATAGCTGGACGGAATCTATTGGAAAGCCGTGGCTAGGCCTGCGATCGCCCGCTTCTGAGCGCTGAAAGATTTTTACCGACAAGGGGTTTCAATCCCCTCTACGGCGGAGCGCGGACGACGTCAGGATGGAGCAAATTGCGGGTTAAGAAAATGACGTGAGTGCTTAAGCTGCAAATTCCACCACGGGCTTGAATTTCTTGATTTCGGCAGCAGGGGCACGCGGACTGGTGAATGATCCGGACTCGATGTGGACCTTTGGCTTGATATGATGCGTATTGAGCGCCTCATAGCTGAGCCTTAAGGAGGATGACTAAGAAAGTGATAACACGGCAGTCCACGAGCGTGCATTCCAACCCCGGAGGAAGTGCCGTTCACGATGATTCGCGAGCACGCATCGTCGTGCGTGCGACCGACACAGTGCACGCTGTAAGTCCTACTTCTGAGCGGATCATCAAGGAGACCTCGGTGAAGCGCCGACAAGCCATAAAGGTGCTGGCAAATCGATAGGCGGCACTATCGCGTTACTTACAACGACGCGATTCGCTGTCATGAGGAAGCTCTTCTGGATGGCGGGGCCCCAGGGATCATAAGCGAGCATGTGATTCGGTCAGCGCTGGGTCGCCCGTACCATGACTACTACCCAGACATCCATCAGAAGGCAGCCGCCCTGATTCACGCGATCGTTTCAAGTCGCGGATTTGTAGACGGGAATAAACGAACGGCCCTCTATCTGACGGAACTGTTCGTTCAGAGAAGTGGCTATGAATTGGCCATTGATGACCTGGAATTCGTGGAGGCTCTAACGAGCGTTGCATGCGGTCAAATGAGTTGTGAGAATCTCGCGGAGTGGATTTGTATACTGCGACGTTATTCGAACGGGTAACTCGAAGGAATTCGAACACTGGATTCTGGCTGTGACTCGTGCCCGAGGCACGTTGGTCTGAACGGTGCTGGAGCTTTGCTTAACCCCGGGGCTATTGGGGTTCTCTGTTAACCAACCGAGAGCCCGGTGCCCAGAAAGCGAATCTCCATGCGAAAGATCAGAGACGTACTTCGCCTGCGTTACTGGGAGGAATACAGCCTGCGCGCAACGGCCCGCTGTCTGAGTATCTCTGTCAGCACAGTAAGCAACTATATCAACCGCGCAGCCGAGGCCCAGTTGGAGTGGCCGCTGCCGGACGAGTTGACCGATGCAGAGCTGCAAGAGCGGTTCTTCCCAAAGCCCAAGGAGGCCGCGGCGCGGCCCGTGCCCGACTTGAGCTGGACCTAAACCGTAAGGTCCCCGACCGTAACGATCTCGGGATCTGGCTGGCAACCCACCACCAGAGGCCAAGTGGCTCGTCGCATCGGCGCACATGTCATTGTTTACGAGGGGGCGCGCGACTGGGGCCGGGCGGGCATGACGCGGGGCTGTCGGTGCTCCATCCTTTCCCCAGATAATACTAATTGTCAGAGGAAAGACAACCCCGGGTATCTGCCCGCTCACGGGCCGCGCGCTGGGAGCGCTCCTCGGCGGCGGGCCGCCTCCCTGTTGTAGCAGTCCTTACAGCGGGAGTGCAGTCCATTGAACCGGGTCCGGTCCTTGTAGAAAGCGGTGTGCGGCAGGCAATCACGGCATAGGGAGCATGTGTACGTGCCAGGGCGAACAGGTTTATTCCGCCTGCGCCCTGCCCTGGAGCGGCGTCTGGATGTGTTGGACGGCGTGAATGGCAAGGTGCGTGCCCCTGGAGCCAGGCGCGTCAGGCGATTGAGCGGGTCGGCCTCTGCATGGATGAAGGCCAGCTCGCGGGCGTAGGCCTTCCCTGCAGGTACGTCCGCGGCCAAGATAGTAAGCTCGTAGGGCTGGCCAGCACTGAGCTGCCTGTAAAGCTCCATGTTGACGGCGGCGTGCAGCTGGCCGTGCTGACGGATGCGCACGGCGACCTCCTTAGAGGTAACGCCCACGTAGGCGCGCCCATCCGCAAAGCCGATGCGGTAAATAGTACACGAGAGCTCAGAAGTGTCCATGTCTGGCTGCTACAGGCCCAGCACATCGCCACACTCACCGGCCGACGGCGGCGGCCTTCCTTTCCTTGGACACCTGCATCTCCGTCAGTGCCTGCAGCTGCGCCGTGTCATGCTGTGACGTATCCATGGCGGTCTATGGGTGGTGAATCACTATCCCATAATAAGCCCGCAGGGATGCGAGATGCTGGAGCTGGATGCATTGGGTGGGGATTATGACAGAACGCGGCTGTTAACCTTTCTATATAGAGCCTTTTGCAAAAATAGGCTGAGAGCGCGAAACCGGGCGTAGAAAGTTAGGGCGTGGGTGAGAATAATGCGGATTAAGTGCGTCGTGAGTCGTATACTTGAACACGTGAGAATCATAAATGTATACAATAAACGTGCAGATGCGATTGCGATCAGAGTTATCCAGGTACTGGTCCACATTCCAGCTCAGATTGTTTCCATTGCTGGAGCTCACTATTGGCGAGCTCAGTGAACAGCACAGACGATTCGTTTCTGTGGTGGAATTAGTGCGCGTGGAGGAGCTGTTGTCGGGGTGCGAGTCCAAGGGTCCAGGCCGTCCGAAGGCGGACCGGGCTGCGCTGGCGCGGGCTTTTTTGGCTAAGTCCGTATTCGATATCCCGACCACGCGGGCGTTGGTGGAGCGACTAAAGAGCGATCCGGTACTGCACCAGCTATGCGGCTGGGAGTGGTCGTACATGGTACCGAGCGAATCGTCGTTTTCGCGGGCGTTCGCGGAATTTGCCAACAGTGACCTGCCGGGGCGGCTGCACGCAGTGCTGCTGGAGTGCGCGCTGGAGGATCATCTGGCCGGGCACGTTTCGCGGGACGCGACCGCGATTTCGGCACGCGAGAAGCCGAAGCGGTCTGTGCCCAAGGCCAACGACGGCAAACAACCGAAAACCCCTACCCGCCTGCAGCGTCAACGCTCCATGGAGCTGGATGATATGCTGGAAGAACTACCGAAGGACTGCAATGTCGGGACCAAACGCAATTCGAAGGGTCACGGGCACTGCTGGGTCGGCTTCAAGCTGCACTTGGATGTGATTGACGGGGGGATTCCGATCAGCGCTGCGCTAACATCGGCTTCGGTCCATGACAGCCAGGTGGCGATCCCGCTGGCAGTGATGACGGCCGCTCGGGTACAAAGTCTGTACGACTTGATGGACAGTGCGTACGATGCTAAGGAAATCCGAGAGCATAGCAGATCGCTGGGGCATGTGCCGATCATTGATATCAACCCGCGTGGCAATGAGGAGCTAAAGCGCGAGGCGCGGGCGCAACGCAGCATCGGACACGTTACGCCAGAGAGGAGACGTTTCAGAGAGCGCTCGACGGTGGAGCGGGTCAATGGACGACTCAAAGACGAGTTCGGCGGACGGTATGTGCGGGTACGCGGGCATAGCAAGGTCTACTGCCACCTGATGTTCGGCATCCTGGCGCTGACCGTCGACCAGTTGATGCGCCTGGTGCTCTAAGCGCACCCGTACCCTCACGTAGGGCCCGTCTCGCCATCAGCGCGGGCCGGGTCAGCTATGCCGTGTCATGCCTCCCTGCGCAGTTCGTCACCCCCATTCGAGCAAGACTTCCGCAATGCAAAGGTCGAACAAGTTGATACGTGCAGAATCACACTGGCTTGACGAAGCTCCTACTCCCAAATCAAGGGCTGAAGTGAATTTTGCAAAAGGCTCTATAGTGATTGACCGAAAACCCCCTTTGCCGGGCGTAGGGCGCGTAGGTGCAGTCGTTTTTTGAGTTCGTTCACGGTCCGCTTCGAGTGTTTCGGCCAGACTGGCGTCTCTTGCGTTCGCGCACGGGCAGTTTGCGGCCCCAATGGCGTTGTATTCCTATCGGGAGGGCATACGTGTCCCTTGTGCCCTGTGCAGGGCCACGAATTGGGGGCCTTTCTGCGAGGTGGTAGCGAGCCTACGCTGCGCGCTTTCGCCGACGCCTTATGCGTGCCCGTTCCTGGTCGCGCACCAGGCAGCCCAGCCGGTGCACGTTGACCGCCAGCACCGACAGGCTCACCATCAGCGCGAAGTTCTCTGGACTCTTCTCCCGCACCAGCGCACCGCCGCGAAGTCCAAAATTGGCTAGACACGACTCGACGGCCGGATGCTGCTGCCGCGCTGCCTTGAACGCAGGCGCGCGCTCCCGCGCTCGCTCCGCCAGAGAAAGCTTGCCCTTCTTCGGAAGCGCATTGACCACCAGCCGCGTATCCAATGCCGCTCGATTCTTCATACTGTGAAAGCCCCGGTCAAAGCTGCACGTATTGAATTCTGGAAAAGCTGCCTGAACCGCGTCAATGATCGGTACCGCCACCTCTACATCCGACGTGTCCCACAGGATGTGATAAGCCAATATGAACTGGTGCTCATCTTCTACCACGGCAACTGGTAGGCCCAGCTCCGCCAGCACCCCTGCCTTGCCTTTGCTGATCCACCGCGTGTGTGGCTTGTGGATGGAAAACACCTTCTCCGCATGCGGAATCTTCTCGCCCAACAGGATGCGTCGCCTGATCTGATCCACCAAAAGGTCCACGTAGCGCAGGTAATACGTGATCTCCGCTTGTGCCGCCGCCGATTTCTCCACCGTGGCCAGGGCATCCAGCAGCGTCCGGGCATGCGCTGTATTTTGCGTGCACCGGCGCAAGTACGCCTTCACTCCCTTCGGATTCTGCCGGTAGCGCGGGGCCGTCCGCACCCGGCTGAAGGCCTGGTATGCCTTCCTCGTGCGATCCGCATGCTTGCGCCAGCCCGCAAGACCGAACGCCGCAGCCGATCGTGCACTCACTCGTATCAGACCCCGAACCGCATCCCAGCACAGGCTCACATCGGTGGGATAGTGCACATGCGTCTTAACCACCCTGGAATCGCAGCGACCGCGTAGCGCGGCTCCAGACTTTTTGCCAGCCACCTCGTGCCCGGTCCGCACGATCAAATGGATCACCTCGTCGATCAGCTCCGGCGTCAAAAGCTGAACGTTGTCCACCAGTCGCTGTCTGCTGTACTTCACCGCATCAAACCCGGCCTCGCCATGCCCCAACAGCTCCCGCAGCAAAAGATCGTTGTTCGCCCGGTACAACAAAGCATCGTAGTCCAGATCCAGGCACTGCTTCACAATGGCAAACACGATGAGTCGCCATAGATCCAACCCCGGTCGCCCCACGTCTCTGCGCGTTCCCGGCTGAAAATGCGTCTTGAGAATCGTGAACAAGGCCGCACGCGATTCCGCCTTGCAGTAGACGCTCTGCAGACCCTTGAGCACCGCACTCATGTCGTCGCGCATTCTCGGGTCTATGGCAATCTCCTCAATCGGCGTACTGTCGAGTGCACGGCACTCCGGGACAATCTTGCGCATGGCTTTCTTGGCGAATGTGAGCCGTTCTGTGTCCTTAAACGTCCAAATCGGCTATATGTCCCTCATATTCACCGCCAATAGGTAGATATAACTG
Source organism: Rhodothermales bacterium (assembly GCA_965262785.1). GTDB lineage: Bacteria > Bacteroidota > Rhodothermia > Rhodothermales > Bin80. Next base: position 1,933,505 of record OZ253559.1, on the reverse strand, counting down.
GTTGTTGTGTAAAGACTTAAAGTATTTTCGGGCAGGCACTATATAATTCCCGCCTATACCCTGCGGCTTGCGCCGCATAATAGCGGGCAACAGCGCCCGCGGGCCGTGTTCCCACGGGTTCAGGCGCACAATTGTACTAAACGAACGTAACCACGATGAAGGCAATGACCCGCACGCCCGCGCTGCATGTACCGGGTGGTTTGCCCGTCGCCCACCGCAGGGGTATCTGCGCCGCGCCCGTCTGGAAACAACAAGGCCGCAAGCGACCGGTTAAGTACATTTTCTGTACGCTTAGAAGAGGGCACCGAGAGCACCGAAGTCCTCTGCTTATCCAGCAGGAAGATCGTTGCCGAAGCACATTAGGGAGGCTCGGCGACTCTATGGCAACCTGGAGAGACAAGGCTGAGCAACCGTAGCGCCTGGGTCGGGTGTCACATGTTGTCCACCGAATACACCACAACCGTGGGGATCACCGGGGCGGGATCAAATACGGATGTGGATTCAATGGGTCCGTAAGCACGGCCGGACATGGCTATGCGCTTGGATTCCCCATTGGACCGAAGGCAGTCGCCTACTGACACTCGTCCATTACTGACTTGGCCACGCCGTCTACGCCCCGGGGGTAACCGGGCGGAGTCATAGCGCGGCTACGACCTGCAGGCTTTCGCGCCGGTTTTGGCGTCTTTCAGGTACAAGAGTTAACTTTCCTCTACTTCGCCATTTTATGACTCAAACAGTATAGGTGGACACATTCTCCACATATAAGAAAAGGGTGTACTCCCGCCTGGCTGGCACTACTTTTCTAACGCCGTGCGCCTGCCTTAGTCCTGGCGCACGTAGCGTTGCCGATGCAGGCTGGGCGTGACGCCGCAGATGCGCGCTATCTGAGCCAGCTCTGCCCTTGGGCGCTCGTCCTGCACGTTGACAATCACCTGGCCCTGGGTGTCCTTTACGGTTGTCATCACCCGTTGCCAGGCGCTCAGCTTCTGGCGAAGCGTCTTCCAGCTGGTGTGGATGTCTTGCGCCTTCAATCGGGTCCGGATCAGGTGCACGGCGTGATAGGCATACACAGCTATACTGATGTGCGCTGCGATGCGTGCGTCCTTGCTGTGGTAAAGCGGCCGCATCCCCAGTTCCGACTTCAACGAGCGGAAGGTGGCCTCCACCTCGGACAGCCGCCAATACGTGGCTACAATGTGCTTAAGGTCCCATCCCGTCTGACTGGTGCGCAGCACGTAGCCCCCCAGGGCCTCATCGGCCTCTTCCCACTGCGTCTTGCGTGCAAACTTCACGGCCTTGGCGTTGGGGCCACTCCCTTCTACAACCGTCACTTCGTACTGATGAGATACGCGGGCATATCGCTCTTTTATGCGTCCGACCTGCTCTACGACCTTCTTGAGCCGCTTGGTATGGTAGGGCTTCTGCAGCCCTTCGTGCAGCGAGGTGAGGGCTGCTTCCAGTAGCGTGCGCCGGCGCTGGAGGATCTGCTCTTCCTTGTGCTTTCTGGCTTCGCTGACGGCATAGAGCAGCATCTCCTGCTTCTTTTGCTGCAACTGCCACACGCGTACGGCGTGTCCAGCCTGCGTGGTCAGCGTACTGTCGGGCTCCCGCTCTGGCGGCAGGGGCCGCTTACCCCGGTGTACGCAGATCCAGTCGTAGCCCTGTTCTGCCAGCCAGGACACGTTTGCTTCCGTAGCGATCCCTGCATCCATGACCACCGTCGGCTTCTGGCCGTCCACGCTGGCGTTCAGACGCTCGATAGCGTCCTGCAGCGTGCCGGGCTCCGAGACGTTGCCGGGCAAGATCTCGCAGGTGCGCGGGAAGCCCGCGCCATCGAGCACCAGCCCGAGCGTCACCAGCGGACAATCGGAACGCTTTTGCTTCGAACGTCCATAGGCCAGGTACTCGCCGTGCTGTCGGCCATGGTAATGGGTGTTGGTCAGGTCATAAAAAACAACGGTCTCCGGCAGGCTCAAGAGCGTCCGCTCCTTTTGGAAGAGCGCTTGCTGAATCGCTTGGTTGTGCTCCCAGAGCAGGTCCCCAATGCGATACAGCTTCGCTAACGACACTTTCCTGCCGGGGCGCAGCCCCAGCAGGTCCAGCGTCGTCGACCTGCTTTGCAACCACTGAAGCGTAGCCCGTTCGCTGTTGGGATGCAGCATGCGTGCGACCACCAGGGCTACGGCCAGACGCGCGTCGCGCTCCTTGGCGCCGGCCTGGATCAGCGTGTCTTTCAGTCCCAGATCCTCGAGCGCCTGAAGGCAGACACGCTCTGCGCCCACGCTGCGGGCATGCTCCGGGTGCTCAAGGGAGTCCATGTCCACCGTCATGACGCTGTCAGGCTCACCCTCCGGCTTCGCGTGTGCACCTATGCCGCGTGCGCGCAGCTGCGCGACAATGGCTTCGGCCGTGTGCTGCAGGTCGGGATCGAACACGAGTGTCGGCTGCCCCTGCAACAAATTCTCTATGTGAAGCACCAAGGTCCCCCACTGCTCACGGGGCGTGTCAAAGTGGACGCCCAGGTTCAGCAGGGTAGACTGGCGCACCTTCCCGCCGATGCGGTCGCTGCGTACCAGGCGGTAGCTGTGTCGCGCTTCGCCTTTCTTTGCGTGGGTCTTGGTCGCCCGTATGTACATGGTGTCTGCAGTTCAATGCCGACTCCAAGATAGTGCATGGGCGCACCTGTAGCAAGTCCCCACCAATAATCCTGGCACTACAATGGCCTTTTTCAGCCGAATACGCTAAACTTCACGCATTCTTCACCATATAGCCGAGAAATACGGCTGAAAAGGGGCTGAAAAGGGCGAAAAGTGGGCTGGGAGTACCTGGTTTAGCCCCCCTTCGGCCACGGTTGGTTCCCAAAATGGCGAAGTCGGGTTTCGATAATTGTACTTATCGGAAACTATTTAGCCGGCACGCCATAGGGGAAAACAGACCCCTCGGCCCCGCCCATGCTCCCTGCCACTGTCCCTGGCGCAGCCAGCCAGGTGGCTCCCGCGGAAGCCGCACGCATCGCGGCCGTGCTGCGCGCCGCCTTAAGCGGCGCCACCATCAGGGCCTACGCCCTGCGCCTTACAACCTACGCAGCATGGGCCGCCGCCACCGGCCGCCCCTGGAACCATACGCTCACGCTCCTGGCCTTCCTCTCCAGACCGGCCTGCATTCGGACGCGTGGCGGCAGCAGCTCATCGCAGCCCTTCACTGGCAGGACCTGTCCGTGGAAGCATCCGATGGCTCCGGCAGGCTGCACATCGCGCGCTCCAAGACCGACCAGGAAGCGCGCGGCCACGTGGCCTACCTTACGCCCGCCACCGCCGTCTGCCTGCAGCGCATCAGGCGCGCTGCCCGAGGACCGGATCTTTGCCATGTCCGCGCGCACCATCGCCAACCGGATCAAGGCGGCCGCCGGCATCGAGGGGCGCTTCGCCGGTCACTCCGGGCGCGTAGGCCGCGCGCAGGACCTGGCCACCCGCGGCGCCGTCGCGAAGTACCTCGCGTAGTTGCCTGACCGGTGGAAATCGCACCGAGCCCGGCAGCATATTGCCCGAGCAAGTGACACCACCAGTGATAGTGGCCTGTGGACGGACGCTACGGGTGCGTCAGGCTAACTGACGCAAATACAGCGGGTGAAAGTCCCGTGTCATGAAAGTTTAACCAACTGCATGTCTCCGCGAGCCGTGCGTTGTCCCTCGTGAGGGTGACAGCGAAGCGTCGGTAGCGGCACGTGTGGCCAGGGCTAATGAGCACCGAAAAAGTTATCGTCCGGGATGCCGAGACTCTCCGTATGGTCGAAGGCAACATCAGCTCCACCGCTATGGTAAGGGGGAACAGAGTCCCGCGGTGTCCGAGAACCCAGGGACGCACGCACGTATTGTGTCGGGACCTGAGAGGTCTCTCCATTGCCCAACCCCTCGGGGAGGGCCGCCAAAGCGTAGGCTAAATGCTGATCAGAGGATGTACGATGGAGAGAAATCAGACGCGATGATAGTAGCTTTGAAGCCGGCGAACAAAGCGTGGGTGCCCACGTGGCGGAGCTGGTGGAGCGAAGCGTCGCGCCCAAGGGGAAACCGCGAAGCCCTGCACGTACCGGACGCTGAGCCGGATTCTGCGTGTCCCATGGGGTGGATCGGTTACGGCTGCGGGTCGGCTTGCCGGCTTGCTAACGTCATGCGCGACGGCGCGACCCAAGGGAGGAGCCGGATGCGCTAGCGCGCACGTCCGGATCTGTCCGGGGCCCCCGGGGAAACTCGGGGGCTACCGGGATGCTTTGTGCGGCTCCCGCATACGCGTACGGGGTTGCCTGTTTGCGGCTAAAGCGCGGAGAACCGCCCTGAAACCGCCCTCACGGGTGCATTTGGCGGGGTTTGAGGGCGACGCGCGCTCCAGAATCGCCGCAGATGACATCTGATCGGGTATTTACCCGACTTGCGGCGATTCTCGCGTTCCTCTGATACCAGCGAGCCTTTTGCAAAAATAGGCTGCGAGCGCGAAACCGGGCGTAGAAAGTTAGGGCGTGGGTGAGAATAATGCGGATTAAGTGCGTCGTGAGTCGTATACTTGAACACGTGAGAATCATAAATGTATACAATAAACGTGCTGATGCGATTGCGATCAGAGTTATCCAGGTACTGGTCCACATTCCAGCTCAGATTCTTCAGCCTTTTGCAAAAATAGGTTGCGAGCGCGAAACCGGGCGTAGAGAGTTAGGGCGTGGGTGAGAATAATGCGGATTAAGTGCGTCGTGAGTCGTATACTTGAACACGTGAGAATCATAAATGTATACAATAAACGTGCAGAGGCAATTGCGATCAGAGTTGTCCAGGTACTGGTCCACATTCCAGCTCAGATTGTTTCCATTGCTGGAGCTCACTATTGGCGAGCTCAGTGAACAGCACAGACGATTCGTTTCTGTGGTGGAATTAGTGCGCGTGGAGGAGCTGTTGTCGGGGTGCGAGTCCAAGGGTCCAGGCCGTCCGAACGGAACTTTGTCACTTTATTTTTTCCAAGAGCCAGTAAGTACCCTTCAGACAGTCACTTACGAAAACTGTCTTTTTCTATAGCACTACCATTTCAGGGTCGTTTTGTGTGCGCCTTGTAGGTGTAGTTGTGAGGCTTGAGGCCCATAATCATGGCGATCTGGCGCTGGAGCGGACCTTGGTCTGCATCCTTCTTCAACAGAATGCAGGAGCGCCGGTCTGTTGGCAATACGGTCGTGATCCGGTGCCACCGGTTCAGCTCAAACTGCAGCGTGGTCCAGCTGCTGTGGAGGTCATACTGCTTCAGCTTCGTGCGAATGAGTTGCACCGCCTGATAGGCCAGTACCGAGAGGAAGATGTGTGTCCGGATGCGCTCATCCTTGCTGTGGTATAGGGGACGCATGCCCAACTCGGACTTCAGCGAACGAAACGTGCGCTCGATGTCTGCAAGCTTCCAGTATGTGCGTGCGATTTGCGAGGCAGACCAGTCCGTGTGGCTGGTATGCAGGATGTAGCCGCCCGATGCTTGCGTCTGCTGCTCAAACGCAGACAGGTGCGTAAAGGTGACCGCCTTCGCGTGCGTACTGTCCTTTTTGCGCAAGACATCGATCTTGTACTGGTACGAGACGCGCTTATGCCTTTCGAGCTCGCGACCGAGTCTGCGTTGCACCTTGTCGTATTCCTTGACGCAGCGGGGCTTGGAGAGTCCCTCGTGCAGGGTTTTCAGCGCAGCCTCGAACTTTGCGCGCCTGGTGTTCAGTATGCGATCACCGGTGGCCTTGCGTGCCTCGCTATGCAGGTAGACTTGCAGCGTTCCCTCTTGCTGCTCCAGGCGCCAGGCTTTGATGGAGACCCCGCTTTGTGTATTCCAGCACTCCTCCGGCGCGCGTTCAGGGGGTGGCGGCGCCTGCGTGCGCTGCACACAGATCCAATCCAGTCCCTTCGACCGCAAGTACGCCACATTGGCGCGCGTGGCTATGCCCGCGTCCATGATGACGGTCGCACGAGCGCCATTGAGCCTCTCCATGGCCTGTTGAAGCGTCTTTGGTTCGCTGGCATTGCCAGCAAGGACGGCTGCGCCACGCACAAAGCCGGACGCGTCCAGCATTAAGGCCAACGTCACCAACGGACAATCCGATCGCTTTTCCTTGCTTCGTCCATACGCCAGGAGCGCGCCTTTCTTGCGACCCGTGTAGAATGTGTTGGTCAGATCATACAAGATGAGCGTCTCACCAAAGCCCAACAGCCGCTGCGCATTGCCATAGAGTCCGTCCATAAGCGCTTCGCGCAGCGCATACAGCCGATCGCCTACGCGGTACAGCGTACTTGCGCACGGGGCCTCCAGCTGCACCAGCTCCAAAATGGCGGAGGCCTTCATCATCCACTGGTACGTATGCGCCTCACTTCCGGGCGACAACATGCGCCCAACCACCAGAACCAGGGCCATGCGAATAGCATCTTCTCGCATGCCCAGCGCGCGTAGCAGCGCCGTGAAGCCGAGTTGCTCCAAGGCTTGCAGGCATACGCGCTCGCCGCCGACCGTGCGTGTATCCGGATGATGCACTGCGTCGGTAATGATGGCGTCGCGGTCGTCGCGTCCGGCGTCCACATCGTAGTCCTTCTCACGCAGCCGGCGCACGATCTCGTCCACGGCGCATTCGATCTTCTCATCCTCCAGCGGTAGTGCGCGCTGTCCGCGCAGTGCCAGCTCAACCCGCTTGGTTACGGTGGGCCAGTCGGCTTCGGCAATGTCAAAGTCCTGGCCAAGGTTCAGGATGGTTTTTTGATTGGGCTGGCCATTGACACGTCGGCATTCGAGCAGTCCGTATCCGGTGCGTTGCGTTTCGTTTTTAAGCTTGTAGACTCTCCTGCGGATGTACACGGCGCAGTCGTATTGGCCTGCGCCCAATATAGCGGGTGGGGGCGTTGTCTGTGTGAAGTATTGATGAATAACACTAAAATAGCACTACAACAGACTTCATCAATAATAACGATTATAAACCCTATGAGTACTAGATGATAATCGAGTTAAAGTCGCCTATTTTACCCGTGCCAACACCTCGTCCCTCGGCAAAAGTGACAAACTTCCGCGAAGGCGAACCGGGCTGCGCTGGCGCGGGCTTTTTTGGCTAAGTCCGTATTCGATATCCCGACCACGCGGGCGTTGGTGGAGCGACTAAAGAGCGATCCGGTACTGCACCAGCTATGCGGCTGGGAGTGGTCGTACATGGTACCGAGCGAATCGTCGTTTTCGCGGGCGTTCGCGGAATTTGCCAACAGTGACCTGCCGGGGCGGCTGCACGCAGTGCTGCTGGAGTGCGCGCTGGAGGATCATCTGGCCGGGCACGTTTCGCGGGACGCGACCGCGATTCCGGCACGCGAGAAGCCGAAGCGGTCTGTGCCCAAGGCCAACGACGGCAAACAACCGAAAACCCCTACCCGCCTGCAGCGTCAACGCTCCATGGAGCTGGATGATATGCTGGAAGAACTGCCGAAGGACTGCAATGTCGGGACAAAACGCAATTCGAAGGGTCACGGGCACTGCTGGGTCGGCTTCAAGCTGCACTTGGATGTGATTGACGGGGGGATTCCGATCAGCGCTGCGCTAACATCGGCTTCGGTCCATGACAGCCAGGTGGCGATCCCGCTGGCAGTGATGACGGCCGCTCGGGTACAAAGTCTGTACGACTTGATGGACAGTGCGTACGATGCTAAGGAAATCCGAGAGCATAGCAGATCGCTGGGGCATGTGCCGATCATTGATATCAACCCGCGTGGCAATGAGGAGCTAAAGCGCGAGGCGCGGGCGCAACGCAGCATCGGACACGTTACGCCAGAGAGGAGACGCTTCAGAGAGCGCTCGACGGTGGAGCGGGTCAATGGACGACTCAAAGACGAGTTCGGCGGACGGTATGTGCGGGTACGCGGGCATAGCAAGGTCTACTGCCACCTGATGTTCGGCATCCTGGCGCTGACCGTCGACCAGTTGATGCGCCTGGTGCTCTAAGCGCACCCGTACCCTCACGTAGGGCCCGTCTCGCCATCAGCGCGGGCCGGGTCAGCTATGCCGTGTCATGCCTCCCTGCGCAGTTCGTCACCCCCATTCGAGCAAGACTTCCGCAATGCAAAGGTCGAACAAGTTGATACGTGCAGAATCACACTGGATTGACGAAGCTCCTACTCCCAAATCAAGGGCTGAAGTGAATTTTGCAAAAGGCTCCAGCAACTATCGAACCTAACTCTGAGGCCCGAAGTTGCCGAACACCGGCACGAAATCCTGCGTGATTCTGCCCCAACCCCGAAGACCCTGTTTCTGTCAGTCACTAGTTGACTACAACGAGGCGGCCTGCGACCACGGCAGCTCCTGCCGCTGAAAGCGCCTGCACCCGGTAGAAGTACATACCGGAGGGAAGGCGAGCACCGTCTAACCGGACCCTTCGCCCCCAGCCGGCCTGCAGGGCTTTCGGCGGCACCGAAACGACCGTCCGGCCCAGGATGTCGGTCACCGCTACACTAACCTTGGCATGCCACGGCAGGTTGAAGGTGATGTGCGTTGTTCCCCGAAAGGGGTTGGGGTAGTTGCCACGCAAGGCAAAAACCTCAGGTAGCTCCTTGCCGCCCACATCCGTCGGGGAAAACACGCTAATCGCAAACGCCAAGCTTGCGCTTTCCGCAGCCACATCGGTCGCTGTGTACGTATACGCCGTGGCGGCCGTAACTACCGTCGGCGTCCCGCTGATTGTCCGTGTGGCGGCGTCAAAGACCAAACCTGCGGGCAATGCGGGCGTGAGCGCATACGTAACAGGCGACACTCCGCCCGTTGCTTCGGGCAGGACAAGGGGTGCAATGGCTTGCGCGCGCGGGTACGACTGATCTGCGACAAAGGCCCCGTCGAACGTAAGGGGGGAACAGGAGGGGCCGGACGCGTTGGGAATGGAATTGAGCCACGCCTGAAAGGCCGCATCCGACGGGACACAAAGATCCTGCCCTCCAAAATGGAAGGACTGCAGATTCGTCAGGTTAGTCAGAGTTAAGGGCAATGCTCCCGAAAGACTGTTGCTGGCCAAATCCAGATATTCCAGCTGCGCGAGCTGCCCCAGCTCCGGCGGGATCGGGCCCGAAAGACTGTTGCTGTCCAAATAAAGCTGTTCCAGCTGCGCGAGCTGCCCCAGCTCCGGCGGGATCGGGCCCGAAAGACTGTTGCTGTCCAAACCAAGCACTTGCAGCTGCGCGAGCTGCCCCAGCTCCGGCGGGATCGGGCCCGAAAGACTGTTGCTTTCCAAATTAAGCCCTGTCAGCTGCGCCAGCTGCCCCAGCTCCGGCGGGACTGGGCCCGAAAGACTGTTGCTGTCCAAATCCAGGTATTCCAGCCCCGCCAGCTGCCCCAGCTCCGGCGGAATCGGGCCCGTAAGACTGTTGTCGAACAAATAAAGCCATTGCAGCTGCGCCAGCTGCCCCAGCTCCGGCGGGATCGGGCCCGAAAGACTGTTGCTGTCCAAATAAAGCCATGTCAGCTGCGCCAGCTGCCCCAGCTCCGGCGGGATCGGGCCCGAAAGACTGCTGCTGGCCAAACCAAGTACTTGCAGCTGCGCGAGCTGCCCCAGCTCCGGCGGGATCGGGCCCGAAAGACTGTTGCTGTCCAAATAAAGCTGTTCCAGCTGCGCGAGCTGCCCCAGCTCCGGCGGGATCGGGCCCGAAAGACTGTTGCTGGACAACTGAAGCTGTTCCAACTGCGCGAGCTGCCCCAGCTCCGGCGGGATCGGGCCCGAAAGACTGTTGCTGGACAAACCAAGCACTTGCAGCTGCGCGAGCTGCCCCAGCTCCGGCGGGATCGGGCCCGAAAGATTGTTGCTGGACAACTGAAGCTGTTCCAACTGCGCCAGCTGCCCCAGCTCCGGCGGGATCGGGCCCGAAAGACTGTTGCTATCCAAACCAAGCACTTGCAACTGCGCCAGCTGCCCCAGCTCCGGCGGGATCGGGCCCGAAAGACTGTTGCTGGCCAAATAAAGCTGTTCCAGCTGCGCGAGCTGCCCCAGCTCCGGCGGGATCGGGCCCGAAAGGTCATTGCCCCAGAGAAATAAGCTGCGAAGCCCACTTAGTTTTTGCCAGCCGTTGGCGGGTAGCGATCCTATCAGGTTGTTATTTTGCAACCAGACGCCGACTACTTGACCGTTTACCACGTCTACACCCCACCACGTACCTAACTCCTCTACGTCGGTAACTGGCAGAGCATCCCAGTTGTCATTCCGAACCCAGTTAGCGCCATCTGTTGCATCGTACAAAGTCAGCAGTCCTTCCTGGAGCTCGCGCGCGTCTTGGTTGAGGTTCAAATAGAGAAAGTCCGGCAAGTCTTCAAACGCGCCATCTCGAATGCGCGTGTGAATGAACGCTACATGGTTGGATGGCGCACTGGGCGCGACCTCAATGCTGAATTCAACGGTTGTGCTGTCGCCGCTGGCAAGTCCCCCGATGGTGTGCTCGACCGGCGAAACAGCAAGATACTGCCCATCTCGGGGTTGCAAGGCTATCTGCAAGCCGGTGGCACCGGCCAGGTAGTTAATGAAGGTGGCTTCAAGGGTTACCGTCTCGCCCGAGTTAATTGCTCCGTCGTTGCCGCTGACCGTCCACGTCCATCGCTTGAGGCGCACCGCAGGGTACTGTGGTACCCCCAGCGCGGCCTCGGCATTGACATAGCCGCCCCCCAGCGCCCCGGCGGGAAAGCCCGGGTTGTCATCGTCAATAGATTCGCTGGTAAGCCGCACCTGTTCGCGGATCTGGTCCGGCGTCATGGACGGAGACCTGGTCTTCACAAGCGCAGCTAACCCGGCGACCAGGGGACTTGAAATTGACGTGCCGCTTCCGGGCCCATATGTGTCGTCGGGGGCTGTCGTATTAACGGCCACGCCCGGTGCATAGACATCTATCGGCGTGCCGTAGTTCGAGAACCTGGCTTTCCTGCGGGAGTCCTTCTCCGTCGCTCCAACCGCAAGCACCCTTGGATACCCCGCCGGCTTGTGCGGAAAGTCCATGAGGCTCAGGTTGGCATTGCCTCCTGAAGCTACCACAAGGGCGCCGAGCTCGGTGGCCGCTGCCACGACATCGCGCCCATACGCGCCACCCGAGCTTACCCAGCTGGCATTTATGATGTCGGCTCCATTCGCAGCGGCATACAGAATCCCGGGGTAACCCCAGCAAATGCCTCCATCACGTGTGAGACATCCCGCATTGATCAGCATGAGTTCGGCATTCCAGCTGGTGCCTGCGATCCCTATGCCGTTGTCGGTCACCGCTCCCGCTGCGCCGGCGGAGGCAGTGCCATGCCAGGCGCTTCTCGGCGTCGCTGGCAGCCCGGTAGGGTCATTGTTCGTGTCATCCTCATTGGCAAAATTGACGCCATGCACGTCATCAATAAAGCCGTTCTGGTCATCGTCTATGCCATTGTCCGCAATCTCTCCACTGTTCGTCCACACATTGCCCAGCAGGTCCTCGTGGCGCCAGTCCGTGCCTCCGTCGACGATGGCAATCACGACCGGCGGATTGCCTTCTGATCCCTTTACGATGTCCCAGGCTTGCGGCATACGCATATGGCGCAAGTGCGTCTGATCACTGTACAGAGGGTCATTCGGATCCGCTCGCAAAGCCTCGATACGGTGCATGAACAGAGGTTCCGCGTAGGCCACCCCCGGAGCCCTTCCCAGCCATGCGGCTACCCGGTACGGGTCTTCATCCGATGCGTAGCGCAGGTAAAAGGTACGTCGTAGCGCAGCCAGGGAACGGACGGTTCCGGGCTCCGGCGTCAGATGGTCCAGAAAGGGAGCCACGCGGGAGAGGGCGTGCGCCCGGTAGCGACTAGCGACACGGTCAAACGCTGCCAGTCCTGTCACGGATGCTCCATCCTGAACAGCTTCCCCAGGCTCAAACTGCACGACCACGATCCCCGGCTGAGGGATCCCGACACGCTTGCTGTCCTGGGCAGGCGAGGTGGGAACAGCTACGCAAGCGCAGGCGGCCAGGAATGGAAGCTTCCCCAGGAGGCTATTGTTCAGCATGGGCTGATGAAGGTCCGTGGCTTTTACCTGTCACCGACACTGGAATGTAACGCTATTATCGGAAGGGTTCCCCAGAGCCCCCGGTCTCATAGTTGATTCCAGAGTGGAGTTGTGATGGCCGAGAATATCTCTTGCCCTGAAACAGGCCCGCCTTGGGCTGTTGTGATGATTATTGAGCCATGTTGCAACGGTTCTGCTCCATAAGACGGCATCGGACACAACGTTCGCAGTCCGGGTCAATGCTCCCGGATTGCACAAACTACCTTCAGTATTTCTACTCAGGGCTTGGCGTACTGTAGTCATCGGATTCGGCGCAAAAGCCCACTGCAGGCGCGGTTATGGGAAACGGGCATTCCGCTGCACCACTTCACGATGGATGAATACCATAGCGAGGTGAACGCCACCCGCGCTTCGGAAGGAGCTCGGAGAAGCACGACCGGCCCCTGCTATCCAACACAGCAATTGATAACACTTATCGGAAACTGGTGTAGAAGGGGCCGGGTCAAGGGGGCGGTGATATGTGTGCGGCAAGTTCACATGATCTTCAGAGCTGGCTATCGGAAAAGGGGCCCTGGCATCTTCGACGGCTTATCAACCTGGTGTCCGCGTGCTGGGTCGGCAATGCCGACCGTAACGCCTGATATTGAATTCGTCGGGAGCTGCATATTCCAGTGAATTCGACCACTTTGATTTTGTGAAGTCGACCACCTTAGGAGTCATGGCGTGGCTGGATTCGGTTAACGAGACGAGTGGTCGATACCCACACCTGCCGCCGCGTGAAGCTGTCCAGGCGTCGGCGTGGCAGAACCTTCAGACGTGCGACCTCCTCCTTGAAGCGCACGCTGCGCCCTGCGTTGAGTTGCTCAATGATGGCGGCGATGAATCGTTCGTAGGCCGCACGGCTCTCGAAATCGGAACTGCCCCGCAGGCTGAGTGCGTCGGCCACCGCCCGCTTGAGCCGATAGTGACGCTGCTCTATCGCCCCGTTCTGCTGCGGACTGCGCGGCTGCGTGTGACGGGGCTCCATGCCGTAATGGCACATCAGCGCCTGATAGCGCTCCGTAAAGACTTCCTTACCCTCCCCATCCTTCTTGCAGTGGCGCACCGCAGCGCTCAGCGAGTCCGTCTGGTGCAGATGGGGAGCACCGCCGCACGCCAACAGCGCGTTCTGCAGGCCGGTCGATAGCGACTCAAGGCTCTCTGACATGCAGATCGTGCCGGCCTCCCAGCCGGAATACGGCAATACGAAGTGGTACAGCATATGCCTGAACGGCGCGCCCTGGATCGTCACGCCCAGCGTGTTCATGCGCGTGAAGTCAGACTGGCTGCGCTCGCCGGGCACGTACTCCTGACGGAATCGAACCTCCTTGGGCGGGCCTTCCTGCGCCTTCCACTGCTTTATGCGACGCTGAAAGGTGCGCAACTGACCGTCCTGGAACTGGCCCGGATAGCGGCGCTGGAGATCCAGGAAAAGCGTAGTGGCCTGCAGACCCGGATTAACCTCGAGCTTCTTGACGACCTCGCTCCATACCTTTTGGAACGCGTCCTGGCGTGTTCGCCACGTATGCGGCTTGGTGAGCTCACTGGGCAGGCGACGGGCGCGCTTGTACTTGCGGGCGGTCTTCTCGCTGATGCCTGCTCTGCTGGCCCCGGCGCAGAGCGTACGTTCTGTGTTCAAAAGACGAAAGAATTTGCGGATGACGTTGTCAGAGCACACGAGGCTGCAAAGGCTGGTTGTAAAGGTCAGCCCTCCAACCGGCATGCGCCCCATGCGACACCGCTCAACCGGGAAAAATTCTGTCGCTGAACGGTATTAATAAATGTCGTTCAGCACTGTTTTCAGCTAAACTCTACTTCGCCATTTTATGACTCAAACAGTATAGGTGGACACATTCTCCACATATAAGAAAAGGGTGTACTCCCGCCTGGCTGGCACTACTTTTCTTCCGCCTTGCGCCCGCCCTAGTCCTGGCGCACGTAGCGTTGGCGATGCAGGCTGGGCGTGACGCCGCAGATCCGCGCTATCTGAGCCAGTTCTGCCCTTGGGCGCTCGTCCTGCACGTTGACAATCACCTGGCCCTGGGTGTCCTTTAGGGTCGTCATCACCCGTTGCCAGGCGCTCAGCTTCTGGCGAAGCGTCTTCCAGCTGGTGTGGATGTCCTGCGCCTTCAAGCGTGTCCGGATCAGGTGCACGGCGTGATAGGCATACACGGCAATGCTGATGTGCGCCGCGATGCGTGCGTCCTTGCTGTGGTATAGCGGCCGCATCCCCAGTTCCGACTTCAACGAGCGGAAGGTGGCCTCCACCTCGGACAGCCGCCAGTACGTGGCTACAATGTGCTTAAGGTCCCATCCCGTCTGACTGGTGCGTAGCACGTAGCCCCCCAGGGCCTCATCGGCCTCTTCCCACTGCGTCTTGCGTGCAAACTTCACGGCCTTGGCGTTGGGGCCACTCCCTTCTACAACCGTCACTTCGTACTGATGAGATACGCGGGCATATCGCTCTTTTATGCGTCCGACCTGCTCTACGACCTTCTTGAGCCGCTTGGTATGGTAGGGCTTCTGCAGCCCTTCGTGCAGCGAGGTGAGGGCTGCTTCCAGTAGCGTGCGCCGGCGCTGGAGGATCTGCTCTTCCTTGTGCTTTCTGGCTTCGCTGACGGCATAGAGCAGCGCTTCCTGCTTCGTCTGCTGCAACTGCCACACGCGTACAGCATGACCAGCCTGCGTGGTCAGCGTACTGTCAGGCTCCCGCTCTGGCGGCAGGGGCCGCCGGCCGCGGTGCACGCAGATCCAGTCGTAGCCCTGCTCTGCAAGCCAGGACACGTTCGCTTCCGTAGCAATCCCTGCATCCATGATCACCGTCGGCTTCTGACCGTCCACGCTGGCGTTCAGACGCTCGATAGCGTCCTGCAGCGTGCCGGGCTCCGAGACGTTGCCGGGCAAGATCTCGCAGGTGCGCGGGAAGCCCGCGCCATCGAGCACCAGCCCGAGCGTTACCAGCGGACAATCGGAACGCTTTTGCTTCGAACGTCCGTAGGCCAGGTACTCGCCGTGCTGTTGGCCATGATAATGGGCGTTGGTGAGGTCATAAAAAACAACGGTCTCCGGCAGGCTCAAGAGCGTCCGCTCCTTTTGGAAGAGCGCTTGCTGAATCGCCTGGTTGTGCTCCCAGAGCAGGTCCCCAATGCGATACAGCTTCGCTAACGACACTTTCCTGCCGGGGCGCAGCCCCAGCAGGTCCAGCGTCGTCGACCTGCTTTGCAACCACTGAAGCGTAGCCCGCTCGCTGTTGGGATGCAGCATGCGTGCGACCACCAGGGCTACGGCCAGGCGCGCGTCGCGCTCCTTGGCACCAGCCTGGATCAACGTGTCTTTCAGTCCCAGATCCTCGAGCGCCTGAAGGCAGACACGCTCTGCGCCCACGCTGCGGGCATGCTCCGGGTGCTCAAGGGAGTCCATGTCCACCGTCATGACGCTATCAGGCTCGCCCTCCGGCTTCGCGTGTGCACCTATGCCGCGTGCGCGCAGCTGCGCGACAATGGCTTCGGCCGTGTGCTGCAGGTCGGGATCGAACACGAGTGTCGGCTGCCCCTGCAACAAATTCTCTATGTGAAGCACCAAGGTCCCCCACTGCTCACGGGGCGTGTCAAAGTGGACGCCCAGGTTCAGCAGGGTAGACTGGCGCACCTTCCCGCCGATGCGGTCGCTGCGTACCAGGCGGTAGCTGTGTCGCGTCTCGCCTTTCATTGCGTGGGTCTTGGTCGCCCGTATATACATGGTGTCTGCAGTTCAATGCCGACTCCAAGATAGTGCATGGGCGCACCTGTAGCAAGTCCCTACCAACAATCCTGGCACTACAATGGCCTTTTTCAGCCGAATACGCTAAACTTCACGCATTCTTCACCATATAGCCGAGAAATACGGCTGAAAAGGGGCTGAAAAGGGCGAAAAGTGGGCTGGGAGTACTTGGCTTAGCCCCCCTTGGGCCACGGTGGGTTCCCAAAATGGCGAAGTCGGGTAAAGCGCAGAGAAGCGCCCTGAAACTGCCCTCACGTGCACGAAATGGTGCGGTTTAAGGGCGCGGCGCGCGTCAGAATCACCGCAAATCACGCCCGATCGGGTATTTACCCGACTTGCGGCGATTCTCACGGCCTCTCCCTGGTAAATAATCGCGCCCATGGATCCCCCATGTGCGCCTGTTTCCCACACAGCCTCACTGAACGCCGTGCCTTCCTCGCTGAGCTGCGGCACGGCTACTGGAGAAGTAGGGACGAATTTAGGGAGTCTTTGGATGAGTCCGTGGTCGCATAGAGGCTACAGGCTCACAGCGGAAGTAACGAGGCTTAGTACGGGAATGCGTAGCGGAGAAGGTGCGACACGCGAAAAGCGTACACATAGAGGTGCCCGTTGTTCAGAAGTGCCTGACTTGGCCCCAGGACAGCCTTTTCCTCGCCTTCATCTTTGCCAGATTCAATTAGACGCGCAGTGCCAATATGCTCGAATCGATCGTCACCGAGAATTCTTACGAAATGCCAAAGGTCATGGATGGGTATAGCCACGTAGTCATTGTTTAGTACGTGGACGTTAATCAAGAAAATACGCAGACCTGTGCCTGGAACGCCCGGTCGATTCATCGTGTAGCTCGAGGCATGAGCGTCGACACGCTCTCCTATAAGCCTGATGGTATGGATGTGTTCGTGGTGTGCGTTGAATACAAACACGTATGGAAGACCTTGATAACCTACAAACACCCGTTGTCCGTCCGGTGTAGCTCCGAACTCGATGCCATCCATCGAAGGATTGGTAATGCCCAGAGCCGGCAAAAAGGGTGTCTCTTCTTCAAAGGGTGGGTCAGTACTGAATGGACATACGCGGAATTCAAAGCCGCGAGCACATTGAGTGTACAGTTTCGTAGCGGACGCAGCCAATCCCTTCCCCGGCAGGACAGCGCCGCCTTGGGGCGGCATCGTAGCGACGTACTCAAAATTGGTGGACAAGACCTGGATCCGGGAGGCTTCCCCAACAAAAAAGTGCGACCCGCTATAGCCAAAGTCACTCAATTGATCGAATTCACCCGGCCCCTTTCCCGTACGCCCAATCCGTCTGCGAAGTATGCCGTCAAACCCGGCCGCGAAAATGGCGTCACGGAAATTCGCGAAGTACAGGCTGTCGTGAGCGATGACAAACATGAATGGATTGGAAAGAATCAGGGAGTCCTGCGGGTGCCCCAATTCCATCTCAGTGTACCATACTTCCCTCGGTTGTGCATCCAGATCAAGTAGCGTCTGCGGCGCTGCCGTAAGCAGCGCGTCAACTACGTCCGAATCAAAGATTCGCGCGTGCGTGTCTAGTGGATCGATCTGCTGGTTAGGTGCTCGATTGCGGCATCCTACCGCAAGTACGGAGAGCAGTACGATTAACAGCGTTGTGGCGCAGTAGTGTCTTGTCATACGCAGTCGAGCGTTTGCTTGGATTGGCGTTTCAGCTGAAGAGGTCATTCGCCATCAGGACGTACGATAAGGTCGTACTCATCACGTGGCCTCAGCCGAGCGTGTCAGGCCAGGTTCGAGCTGGACCAAGACCACCGTAGGGTCTATTGCCGCAAGTGGCCCAAGGGCAAAGAATCAGGGGCAAGGTCGACTATGTCTGATAAGCTTTTTTCGTTCATGGTACGCAGCGCTGTCGCAATACCTCCAAGTCAAGTTCAAGCTCGCGGGCTAGCTCATGCTCGACTTTTCCAAGGATCGAGCTGTATTCATGAAAAAGAGTCCGCAACACAGGAACGGTCTCCTCTGGGCATGAGAATTCGTTTGCCTGCGCCATGTCGTGGGAAAGCCAGTTGAGTGTGCCTGGGATGTACGCGCCTGAGGGGTGGCGTTTAAGGTATTCAAGTCTGTACTGTGCATGAACGCCCATATAGCAACTCAGGTCACCTTCGCAGTCGTGCAACGCAGGCTGACGTGCAGCAATCCATGCAAGACTGTCCGCTAGCGCGTGGTCCTCGTATTTTTCATGGACAGCCCAAAAATCCTCTATCCTCACAGTGTAGAAGCCATCAGGGTCAAAGAAATAGACGTTGGGCTTATTGCGCTCGAGCCAGATGATCTCCTTTGGCCGTGTCGGAGTGTCATGATGCAGTGTTCGCGCAGTGCGCTCTAGCACCTCAAGCTTGAGCATTTCCATTCTCGGCGAACCCTTTACCTGTACCCCCTGCCATGCGCGCTCAATGAGGTCGAATATTGCCGCCCAATCCTCAAACAGTGGATAGCCGTACCTGCGTTTTGCCGTCTCAACAATGGCTACTAGTGCGCGTGTTGGCGCCTTAGAATCGAATGGGGCAAGGCTCCTGTCAGGAATGAAACAGCTGCCTTTGCCGGGTACCGAGACATGCGTCCAAAAGTATGAATACGGCTCATTGGTGGAGTATACGGGACTTACAAGGTCTCCTAATCTTAGCCTTGCGATCATCTCACTTGAATATGAGGTCTTGGCGTAGCATGACTCAATGCGATCTACAACGGTGTACTGCCCGCTGGCCGTCGCTGGCAAGCCGAGGCATAACAGGAGAAGGAGGCGGTTGCGGGTCATTCAGGGGCGCAGCGTTGTTTCAGTGCATACAAAACGTCTTCCGACTCACGGGCGAGTTCGTGGTCCACTCGCCCAAGAGCCGTGCTGTATTCTTCAAATAGTGCCCGAAGCATGGCGGTTGCCATATCACCGCAGGTATCCTTTTCTGCATAAGCCAACCTCTCGGAGAGCCGTGCGAGCAGCTCCGGTACGTGCGCGCCATCCGGGTGGCGCTTGATGTACTCTAACTTGTGCAACAAGACCCTCAGCCGGCATTCCAGCCTGCCTTCGCAGTCGTGGTATACAGGCTGCTGCGCGGCAATCCAGGCAACACTGTCCGCCCGAGGGTGGTATGCATACTTTTCGTAGAGCGACCAAAAAGCCTCTCGACGTACGGCGTACATTCCACCTGGGTCGAAGTAATAGACGGGAGGCCTGCTACGGTTGTACCATTCAATCACGTCAGGTCGTCGCCTTTCATACCATCCAATAGACTCCGCCGTCTGATCCAGCACAAGAAGCTCAAGCAATTCCATTTCCAGCGACCCCTCTATCTGTACGCCCTGCCATTTTTTCTCAAATAGTCCGTGGACCTTAGCCATACGTCCGAATGGCATGCGGCCCGTGAGTCGGTTCGTGCTTTTGACAATCGCTGCCAAGGCACGCTCCGGCTCTTCGGGGTCGAACGGGGTGAGTAGCTCGGAAAAAATGAAACAGTCATCCTCCCTGTCGATCGAAACACGAATCCAATCTTGTGACTCCGACGGCTCGGATGCAGGTTCCACGAGGTCAGCCACGTCAAGTCGCGCAACCACCTCAGCGGAAAGAGAAGGTGCGTCCCTGCAAGCCACTTGGCGACCAAGGATCGCATACTGCCCGTTAGCCGTCGCTGGCAACCCGAGGCACAGCAGAAGAAGTAGACAGTGGCGGCTCACCAAACCTGGGGCACTCGCCTGGGATGCATCCAGCACATGTAGCGGAATCTGTTAGAAGCCTGCTTCATTCCGGCCTGCATTCCACCAGCCCCTAGCAGCCGATTCCTTCTCGCCTTGCAGGCAAACCAGAACACCCACACCAGAATCATGCGCAGGACTAGCAATAGCGTGAGGCCGAGCCAAGACCGCCAAACTTGAGACGATAAAACGAACCACACGACGCTCAACGCGAAAATGTCTGACGGGATCCCGATCGTATCAATCACTCGCAGCAGCTTTGCAAGCCTGGCTGATTCGCTTCAGAGGCAGCGATGCGAATACAATCCCGGCGACGAGTACTTGCGCTTCCCAAAGTACGCATGGAGGCAATTCCAGCCTGAGGACCTCTTGGGTCGCGACGGCATTCCGGCTCGTTGTCCTCCGGCAAGGTTAGACCAAGCACAAGGATTCACGAAGCCATTTGGCGCGACCTCTCCCAGGACTCGTCCCGAGCCCAAGTTCACTTGAGCCGTGGCGCTGCCCTGCTCGGCGGACCTCAGGTCCAATTCGTCGCTTCACCGTTGTATTCCCACGAACCCCGCCTCTGAATGTCCAATAAGCCTATGCGCAATTTAGCATTGACATCGCCTGCGCGGCAGGTTCACGCATATTCTTGGTGCCTTAGACTTTCGCCGATCTGAAAGGCTGTGCCGTTGAGCTTGTCGGGAACTCCTGCTCCCTACCCGTTTCCGCATTGTGGTGACTTTGAGAACCAGCTTAGGGCACAATCTCTACGATGGTGCCCTTTGGCTCGCACAGCTTGGCTGAATTTCCCGATTCAGGTTACGGCGCCGCTTTTCTGGCACAGATTGCTAGCGAATCCTGAAGCCAGTAGATTCGCTACCTACCACCTCAGCATCCAGCGTGGTAGCAATTACCGACAAGATGTGCGCGGGTGCATCGGTGGGCTCAAAGGAACCACTGACCTGTTCCTGCTGCAGCGCTTCGACTACTGAAATATCCACGCTGTACCGGTCTTGCAAGACGCGCGCAACCTCTACCATCGGGGTGGCATCAAAGAAGAGGTAGCCGGTCCATCCCAATGCGCTCATCAGATCGACGGACGTTGGCGCACTTGGCAGGCCGCCTCGCAAAACATTACTCATCTCGCCGGGGCTGAGGATGACCTGAGCCTCCGGGGAGTCATGAGCCGCAAGTGATACGCGGCCGCGTTCCAGAATGACCGCTGTGACCTCACCCGAAGCCTTGATGCCAAACCGTGTGCCCAAAACCGTAGTCACTGCTCCTGGCGTCGCAATGGTGAAAGGCTCCTCAGAATGTGCCACATCAAAGAATGCGCTGCCACTGAATCGGACGTGCCGCGCAAAGTCCTCCGCATCATAGCGCACCTCGGCGTCGTCCACCAGCAGCACTGTGGAGCCGTCCGGCAACTCCAACTGATGCGTTTCCCCGTCGCTGACGGCTACCGTATGCAGGTCCTGGCCTAAAAACAGCGCAAAGATGGCAGCAAAGCCAATCAGCATCACGATAACCGCGGCCATGCGCCACACTCTTGGCGTAAGGCGCCGAATCCGCACGGGCTGCTCCCAGCATGCCGCAAACTCCGCGCGGTCCTCTTCAATACGGCCCGCGATGTCCCGCAGCGCAGGGTACACCTCCATTGCGCGCCCCATAGCCTCCTTCGACGCTTCCACCTGTTGGCGTTCCGCCGCAGTAAGCTCTTCGAAGTGCCCTGCCCGTGCAAGTGCATGGAGCACGAAGGCTTGCCGGTCGGGCACGACCTGGTCAAGGCGGCCCTTGAGGCCGGCACGCACCTGCAGCCACTGCTGCAGCTCGTCGCGCTGAGCCGGATTGCGCTCCAGCGCTGCACGCTGAGCCGGTGTCAACTGCCCTTCGTGTACCAGGAATTCCAGCAAGTCCTGCATGAAAACAAAGATTTTCGGGTCGTATAGCCCTTAGCCGTTGTAAGTAGCAAACAAGTAACGCAAGCCGAGGGGGAAAAAATTTACGCTTCAACATCCTCTGGGGCTGAAGCGCCAGCCAAACCGCTGGCGCAGACCACAATGTCCAGAATGAACAAAGCGGCAGCAGCCTTGGGTGGGCCCAAAGCTTGGCGCAAAAGCATTGGCGGTGCTGTCCTTTCCATAAAGGATTGTCAATGTCCTCCGCATGTCCCAGGGACGGCGCATTGGATGCAACTGATGTTTCAGGTGGCGCGGAGCCGGGAGAGCGCAAGGCGAATTCGATCCAGCTCTGGCAGCCGCCAAGGGCCACTCAAGGGGAGGCATCTGCCAATTTGTTTTGACTATGTCCGTCATCACGTGTTTCTGGCGCGCATCGCCTCGCATGCCGCCAGTAAGCGCAGCCCATTGATGCGCGCCCACGTCAATGCCGATCGTGGGACACGGTTGGGCGGCATGTCAGCCCCGCCACACCTTGGTTCTTGGAGCCACACCTCAGCGCGCCGCGCTTCTGCTCAAAGCGCGGCCATCCCTCCGCCGAACGGTGCTGAGCTCACGCTGCTGAAGCCTCAGCTACTTTTGCGCCATGGTTCCGCAATGTCAAGTGTGGCACTCGGACTCCAGCTGTTTCCTCACTGGCTAGATTTTACCAACTGCTATGCAGCAAAGGCGCGCCGCATCTTTTCGAAGGCCCGCTTGACCTGCATCTTCACAGCCATCTCCGTGGTATCGACAATCTGGGCGATCTCTTTGTACCGATAGCCGTATTCGCGCAACTCCAGGATTCGCCGCGCATGCGGCGTCAGGATCGACAGTGCCCGTTCCAGATCCACACTGCTGCCCGCCCATCCCTCCTGGGACGACGGCGCCCCCGGCATGATTGCCGGATCGTACAAGGCCTCTTTGGCGCTATAGCGACCACGATAAAGGTCTTGTAGCTCAAAGAGCGCGGCCTTCATTGCAAAAGCCTTTAGACTTTCTGGATTCTTAAGTGCTTCCAGCCCGCCATGAACGCGCAACAACGTGTTCTGAACCAGGTCATCAATGGTCGCCGTGCGGCTTGTACGCTTGATGAAGAAGGCGCGCAGCACGCCATCCAGGCGCCGCAGCAGCAGCTCGCGCGCCTGCTTGTCTCCCCCCTGTGCCTTTCGCACCAGGCGTGCATCAAAGCGGTTCTGGGCCATGCCCGAAGAAGAGTGATGGTTTCGAAAAGGCCCGGCGCAAGAATCGGTCCAAGCCAGCAATTCGGGCGCTGCCGCATCTGCGGCGCTTTTCCCGTCCAACCTCCGAGCGCCTACTATTCAAGCCTTTCAAACCGGTTCTTGTCGACGTTCTTGCGCGTCTTCGCCGGGTGGAAAATCTGCCCGTTCATGGCAAGATAGGTCCCGTAAGGTAACGCCTGCACAGCTGCCAGCGCGAAGCCGATGTTAAACTCGGCATCGGTATACTTGAAACGCGCCGGCTTGAGCGCGCCCACCAGCACAATAGTCTTGTCAGGAACGTCGCTTAAGTGCCGGGCGGTTTCGACCATGGTGTCCGTACCGTGAGTTATAAGGATGCGATGCTCGAATGCCTGCTGGATACGACGCTTGATAGTGTCTCTGTCCTCCGGCGTCAGATCCATGCTGTCCTCCGCCATCAGCGTTTCGGTATTGTGCGGGCAGGTGACACCGACCACCCGCAGGATTTCTGTGATCTGCGGGTCCCCCACGCCGTACGTGCCCCGGGCATCAAAGTAGACCTTGTCGATGGTACCACCGGTCGTGAGGATAAGAATGGGCTCCTGGCTATTCATGGCAACTGCGTACGGCGACTCCCCGATATGCGGGTGAAAAGCCTATTTTTGTCAAAAGATGAAGTGTAATATATGTGACATATTGCATAGGGAGAGCACTGGAGATATACTGTACGGCCTCACACCTGAATGCCTACGCCATGTCCCGAATCTTCCGCTATGCCGTCGTCTGGTGGCCCCGAATGGCGGCACAGGTTAACCAGCCGCCGAGTCGCCTGGTGATTCTCCACGAGGGTGGGCGTGTCCTCATGGCATCCGCAGCCCTGGCCGGCTGGCAGGCCGGCATGCCGCTGGCGCGTGCCAAGCGCCTGTATGGCAACGCCACCTTTATGGAACGCAATCACGCCCGCGAAAGTGCCGCCGCGACCGCACTGACTCAGCGCCTTAGCGCATTTACACCGCGCGTGATGGCTCTGCGCCCGGGGTGTTTTCTGCTCCAGGACCCGGACCTCCAAGGCCTCGCACGCTTTGTTCGGCAGCATGGCCGGCTCCGCGGTGGCGCCGCGTCCTGTAACGAATGGGCACAACTGGCGGCACAGCAGGCCGCGCCGGGCACGCTGCGCCGCGTAGGAGACAACGCAGCATTCCTGGAGGCTACGCCGGTGTCCGCGCTCTCCGACCTTTTGGGAGACGAGGGACCAGAGGTCACCGAGCGCCTGCAGCTCTTTGGGCTGTGCACCTTGGCCATGGTGAATCGCCGGCTTACCAAGCGCCACCTCCGGGCCCAGTTTGGTCATGACCTTAGCATGCAGCTAGATCGCTTTCTGCGCCCTGGCCGACAACCTGCCGTGCCAGTCTATACGCTTTCGAGAGAGGTGGGCGTAACACATGAGCTTGAGGTACCGACCTGCATGGCGGCGCCCTGGATTCGTCCTGTCCTCATGCACCTGGCCCACCGCCTGGCCGCGGGCCTCACTGGCATGGCCGCGCTCACGCTGGCACTGCAGGCCTTTATGCCGGGACACGGCACCGTCAGCCACCGCTATGTGAGCCAACGCGGCCTGTCGTCGCGCTCCGACCTGCGCCGCCTGGCAACGCAGCTCCATGAAAAGCTGCGCGCCGGTCTCCCCACCGCAGAGGTGATCTCTATGCACCTCATCGCCGGCAACCTGATCAATGTGGCCTATACCCAAGGACAGTTGTATACGCCGCGCACAGAGGCGCCCGAGCTCCGGCGGGCCGTCTTCCTGATCCAGCAGCGCTACGGCCCGCGGGCTGTGCTGCGGGCGCAGCGCAAAGACTCCCTCTTTGCAGAGCAGCGCCTGACCCTAGCACCCGTTCAAGGGAACTGATGTCTTTTGCCTATTTGCATACGCGCTCGTACCACTCGCTTTTGGCCGGGGGCTCCTCGCCTGCCGCGCTTGCCGCCCAGGCTGTACACCTGGGCATGGATGCCCTGGCGCTCACGGATGTCCAGGGGGTACAGGGCGCGGTACGCTTCGCCACCGCGTGCCAAGCTGCGGGCCTTAAGCCGATCTACGGTGCAGAGCTGCCCGTTGCCGGCAGCTACCTGGTGCTCCTCTGTGCCAACAAGGACGGCTATGGTGAGCTGTGCCGCCTGCTGACTGCAAGCTATGCGCATACGCTCACGCTTGAAGACCTGCACGACACACAAAACCTCTTTTGCCTCACCGGAGGACGGGAAGGACTGCTGGCGCAGGCGTTGTGCGGCACCACCACCGCACGCAGCATCCTGAATCGCCTCAAGGCCATCTTTCAGGATCGCCTTTCGGTAGAACTCTGGCACCACCTGCACGAAGATGATGCCGCATGCCTGCGCGCGCTGCGCCAGGTAGCGGCCTCTTGCCGCGTCGCATGCGCCATCGGTGGTGACGTTCGCTTTGCCCGACCTGAAGACTATGCGCGCTACGACCTGCTTACCTGCATTCGGCTGGGACGCACTGTCTTTGAACACGATCCAGCGCGTCCGGCCAACGCGGAGGCGTTCCTGCGCGCTCCCGCTGCGCTCAGGCGACTGCTCCCCTACCCGCGCGCCTTCGACCGCGCCGCGGAGATCGCCGCCGCCTGCCACATGGATCTCTTGCCAGGCCACCTCATCCCGCCCGCTCCGATGCTGGAGGACGCCAAGGCTGCGCCCCCGCTCCTCAGGCATTTGTGCGAAGTGGGCCTGGCACATCGCTACCGCGACTCCCCGCGCAGGGCGGCAGCCCGAAAGCAGATGGCCCATGAACTGGATACCATCACCGCACTGGAGTTGGACGACTTCTTCCTGGTCGTTCATGAAATCATCGCGGAAGCCCGGCGCCTCGGCATTCGCTATGCGGGACGCGGCTCTGCTGCGAACTCTATCGTAGCCTACCTCCTGGGTATCACCACCGTCTGCCCTATAGCACAGAACCTGCTCTTTGAGCGATTTCTGCACCGGGGCCGCCAAGGCACGCCCGACATTGATGTAGACTTCGATTCGGATCGCCGCGAAGAGGTCATCGCATGGGTCGAGTCACGCTTCGGGTCCGAGCACACGGCCATGACGGCGACCGTCGTCCAGTACGGACTGCGTCTGGCCATCCGGGACGTAGCCAAGGCGCTCGGGTGGCCATCCTCCTCCCTCAGCCAGCTCTCCAAGGCAGTGCCACGGCGCCGCAGCACGAAGCATATCCAGGAGTTCAAAGCGGACCTGGTGGCGTCCATAGGGAACTCGCCCATGCTGGATGCACTGCTGAAGGCGGTGGTTTCGCTTGATGGTGTGCCACGTCACCTGGGGCTGCATAACGGGGGCATGATCCTTTCGCGCACGCCACTGTGGGCATTTACGCCGACGCAGCATTCTGCCAATGGCGTGCGCATGGTGCAGTTTGATAAGGACGATGTGGAGGCACTGGGGCTGGTAAAGTTTGACATGCTGGGGCTGAGGATGCTGGCTGCGATTGATATGGCCAGTCGCCTGGTAGCTACGCACGAGCGAGGCGAAGCACTCCCGGAGAGCACCTGGATAGACGAGTTGCCGCTGGACGACGAAGCCACGTTTGCTTCCATTCGCCGGGGCGACAACCTGGGTGTGTTTCAGATTGAGTCTATGGGGCAGATGCACCTGGTGGCCAGCCACCAGCCGACGTGCTTCCAGGACCTGGTTACGCAGGTCGCCATCTTCCGCCCGGGCCCGCTGCAGGCAGGCATGGTGCATCCCTTCATCCGGCGGCGCCTGGGGCAGGAGCCTGTCACCTATGACCATGTGCTGCTTGAGCCCATCCTCAAGGATACGTGCGGGGTCGTCCTGTTTCAGGAGCAGATCCTGGAGATCGCACACCAGTTCGCGGGCATGACGCTGGAGGAATCCGACGGCTTTCGTCGGCTCATGTCGAAGTTTCGCGACCCAGGGGAGCTGACCGCCATGAAGGGACGCTTCATCAACGGTGCCTTACGAAACGGGGTGTCCCCAATGGTAGCCGAGAAGGTCTTTGGTATGGTGTCCGGATATGTCGGATACGGCTTTTGCCGCAGCCATGCAGCCGCCTTTGCGCGCACGGTATACCAATCCGCCTACCTCAAGACGCATCATGCGGCGGCTTACTTCGCGGGGCTGCTTGAGCACCATCCGGGCATGTTTGATGTGCTTACACTGGAGCAGGAGGCACGCCGCCTGGGAGTACGCATGCTGCGGGCTTGCATCCAGCGCAGCGTGGCACGCTATACATTGGAGCGTGACGAGCGTGGCAAGCTGTGCATTCGTCGCCCACTCCGGGTGGTGACCGGCATCGCGCCGGATGACGGCGCAGAAATCGTGTGGGCTCGCCTGACGGACGGCCCCTTTCAGTCCGTGGAAGGTCTCTACAGCCGCGTCGCGCTGGACAATGACCAGTTCCGTGCACTGGCTGCCAGTGGCGCCCTGGACGAGGTGGCGGGTGACCGGCGAAGGGCGCTCTGGGAGGTCGGTGTGCTGTCGCATCGCCATGGCACGCCAGGGCAGAAGGCCCCTGCGAACCTGTTGGGGACACATTCTTTTAGCGAAGACGATGTGCCGCTATTGCCGCCACTCACTGCCGCGGAGCGGCTTTCGTGGAACCTGCAGACAACGAGCACCAGTAACGTGCATCCCGTAGCGTCTGCGCGTACGGAACTCAACGCCCTTCGCGTCAAGACTGTTGCCGCGCTGCAGAAGCAAAAGCGGGGCTTGGCGCGCGTAGCGGGCCGCGTGACCATGCGCCAGCGCCCGCCCACAGCCAAGGGTGTCGTCTTCATCACACTGGAAGATGAGACTGGCATCGTGCAGGCTATCGTTTACCCCAAGCGGGCGGAGAAGATGCGGCATGCGCTGCGCGCGCCCGCAGTAGTCCTGGCAGGACAGGTGCAGTCCCAAGGACAGTGGCGCGCCCTCATCGTAAGCAAAGCCTGGCCCCTGCCAGACGTACTCGGCGGCTACAGCGGGCATCTGCAGATGGGCGGCGGACGTGACCGATTTGTGAGCCATGAAACACCGCAAAGAGACCATACAGGTGCGCTGCGACGGCAACCGACCGCTCGCGTTTCGGCGGCCGAAGCGTAAAGCCTGTGTCATCGAACGCCTCCTGCGCGTATGGATCGTCCAAACTGGCTGGTGGGCACACGAGACGCACCACATCTACTACGAGGTCGTGGCGGCAGGCGGGGTCTACCTCCTCTGTCGCGCCGGCAATGAATGGCAGTTGCTCGGCATGCATGACTGATCAGCACTCCTGACTTCCGCGGTTTAGATGTAAAATAGTATGAGTGATACTTGACCAACATACAATACTGAACACTACGCGTGCCGATTTTGAGGGAATCCTTGAGGCTCCTCTCGATCGTAGCCGGACTTCTTAGGGGAGCGGGTCGGGAGAGGCCAGCTCGCGGGTCCTGCTGGGGTACTTTAGTCCGGCTACGCTGTAGAGCGTGCGCTGAGCTGCGGTGGCGGGGGAGGCGAGCAGATACTGCTTCAGCGTACTGGTGTCGGTAATGAGGGAGACTTGCGCGCCGCTCAGCTCTGTCAGGATACGAGCCTCGCTGAGTGGCTCCTGGCCCGCATGCATGGTGTTGTGCTGGTAGCGCAGCAGGCGCAGCAAGGCAAAAGCGACGAAGCAAATCGCGATGTGGGCCTTGACGCGGCTGGGAGTCCAGTGATAGATGGGCCGCGTCGCCATGGTGTGCTTGAGCACGCGAAAGCCCTCTTCGATGCGCCACAGCTCCCCGTAGTACGCATAGATGTGTTGTGCTGGATGGCTTTCGCGATCCAGGCTGGTCCACACACCGTGGAGCCCATCAAAGCATGCGTCTCGGTCGATGGCATCCTGGTCCAGCTCCACGGCATCGCGGTCCACCTTGAGAAAGCGGCCGCGTTTGCCGCTTCCCTTGATGCCTTGCCTCAGGCTACGCTTGAGCTTCTCTACGATTCTATCACGCTCGTGGGCATCCTTGTCCGCCCGCTTCTTGCTGTGGCGCAACACCAGACGCTGGCCCTTTAGTTGCAGTTCTGTTATGCTGATATCTTCGCTGACCGTGACCCAGTCATGGGACTCAAAAAGCTCGGCCTCCATCCTGCGTGGCAAGCTGCGTAGGCGCGCCGCGACCACCCAGTCCCAACCCTGGGAGGCAAGCAGGTCCAGGTTGCCCTGGCTGAGCATCCCGGCGTCCGCAACCAAGACCACCCGGCCTATCTCAAAGCGCTCCCGCAGGGCCTTCAGTGCCGGCTGGAGCGTGCGCACATCGGTCGTGCTACCTGGAAACAACTCATATCCTATCGGCAGCCCCTCCACGCTCTGGAACAAGGCCAGAACGACCTGCACCTTCTGCGGCTTACCGTCTTTGCTGAATCCCTTCTTGCGAAGATCATCGCCCTTGTCGCTGGCGAAGAAAAGCGTCGTTACGTCGAAAAAGAGTACATCCACCCGCTCTTGCAAGAGTCCGCGCACTTCGTGCGAGACGATCGACTGCAGCCGTGCAATCCGGTCATCATTGACCGCGTCCATCATGCGGTAGAACTTGTCCGGGTTCACTTCCACGCCATGGTGCCTGGAAAGCTTGTCGCAGCACGCGCGCTTGCTGGAGCCCGGCGCGGCCAGTCGCATCAGCACGGCCTGACGAAACAGGCGCGCCGCCATCTTTTTGCGGGCCCCGAAGACCTTCTGAAAGCCCAGCCGATCGTACAGTGCCCCGAAGACCTCGTGAAAGCCCATAGTCAGACGTTTGGTCTCCGCCAGCTTGCGTGCATCGGGCATGGGAAGCGGCTGGTCGCTCTGGCTGCCATGGCGGGCCCCTTGCACGCGCTCGGCCAGATACTCTGGTGTAGAAGGGGCCGGGTCAAGGGGGCGGTGATATGTGTGCGGTAAGTTCACATAATCTTCATGAGCTGGCTATCGGAAAAGGGGCCCTGGCATCTTCGACGGCTTATCAAACTGGTGTCCGCGTGCTAAGCCAGCAGTGCTGGCCGTAACGCCTGATATTGAATTCGTCGGGAGCTACCATAATCTATTTTCGCGAGCTCGCCACAAGGGCTATCGCAGAGTATCGGCATGGACTCTCCATCCGTGCGCAGGGCCCCTTTTCCCATAGCTGTTCTGTTCTCGGAAGCGTTTCGGGCATGTTTAGGCCGCAAGGGCCACCGGTGTTGGCGGCACCGTCTGCATGGCTTCCCAGAGAAAGCCCACGAGTTCGCGCGCAAGGGCCACGATGGCTTTCGTGGGCGCTTTACGCTGAATCAGGCTGCGGTATCGTTTGTGTAGTCTCCGCTGAGCCTTCCAGCTGATGGTAATCACTTCCGCAGCGCAGTGGTGCTGGCGCTGGTGCAGCGCCTGGCTACGCCGGGGGTAGTGGGTATATTTCCAGGCCGCAGAGACCAGAGCCTTGCGGGCATGGGTGTTACCGGCCTTGGTAATCGAGCCGTGCCGGGTGCGGTGGCCGGAGGAATGCTCCGAGGGCACCAATCCCAGATATGCCATCAGTGCTTTCGGGTGTGCAAAACGCCGAATGTCACCGATTTCACAAGTCAGCTGCATCGCTGTAAACAGCCCGATGCCACGGAAGGCTTGCAATACCTGCACCGTGGGCTGATAGCATGCCTTCTGTGCCTCTTCTTCGATATGTTGCTCTATCTCCCGGATCTGGGCTTCGAGCATCTGGCATTGGTTCAACAAGCTTTGCAGCGTACACGCATCAACGGGGTCAAGCGCGAGGCCTTCCAGCCACCGCCAGAATTTCTGCGTCCAGTTCTTGCCCGCCCGGTACACATACCCGCGGCTTTGCAGCAAGAGCACGGAGCGCTGCTTGGTGCGGGTCAAATCTTCGACCAGAGTAACGCGGCGGCGCACCAGCGTTCGGGCGGCAAGCAACGCCTTATCGGGGATGTGAACCGCCGTCAGTAGGCCCGCCGCGTAGTAGCGGGCCAACTTTTCCGCGTCACGACGGTCCGTCTTGACTCGATCACCGGCACGCCGTGGAATCGACGAAGGTGCAATGACCGCGCAGGCGACTCCGTCGTCACTGAGCGTTCTATAGAGCGTGTAGCCACACGAGGACGCTTCGTAACAACACCGGGGTTCGCCAAAGGAACCACGAATACGGGCCATAAGCTTACGCAGCTTGGCCCTGTCGTCGCTGGGCAGCTCCACTTCAAGACAGACCCTCTTCGAAGCCGGATCGTATACGCACGCCGCGATCGTGTCTCTATGTACGTCCAGCCCGACGAAGACCGACTTCTGAGAAGGGATGACACTTATGGTGTGGTTCATGGGGTTGTAAGGTCTATGGAGAAGGATGAAGTCCAGGCGCCTGCGCCTCACAGGCAAAATAGCCTGTGCCCCCTCTCCGGCCCCTTCTATAATATCTATCGGAAACAAGGAGGGCTGTCTCTCTTCCATGAGCCGCAGCTTCGCCCGGTGCGCCAACCGCACCAGCGCCTCCAGCAGCGGCCCTTCCGGAGCAGAGCCCATATGCTTGACGATCCGCTGCCGCGGTCCCTTGCCGGGTACGCGGGTTGATTCGACAATCTGTACGCTAACGTTCTGGGTGGTCTTGCGTTGGACGGTACGGACGAACATGCTGAGCGCGGGATGGCTGCGAGTATCGCTACGCCCTAAGGTACATCAGCGCCCTCATCAATGTCAAGTGACAAGTTGTACTGAACACTACAAATCAGCATTCCCCAAATCGACGCGGCCAGCGTGATGCCCTGGTACATGTTTTGGGGGTCACATCCAACACTGCACACTACCGCCCTTGGTGTATCAACGCACGCCAGGAGTACCACAATGGATCGATTTGCCCTAAGAAAGCGCAAAAAGAGGCCCAAATCGGGCAATGAAGCCCCCAATGCGGCTAATCCACACAAAGTCTGAACACCTCAGGATGAATCGACCAATGATCGATTCAGCGCCTCATCTTGGCTGGCGGCGGAGCCCCTCCCTCGGCGAAACCGCGGAAGTCGGGATGCATGACTGATCAGCACTGCACCGCAGATCAGACCGCCGCAGCAGCCCCACTCTCGAGCTGAGCCACGCCACCGCGGCAGCGACGGGCGCGTTCGCCGAACTGCTCAGCGTACCTCGCCGAAGTGAGCCATGTACATGCCGGACTACCCGCTGATGCATCACGATCGGGCTTGGTCTGCTCGCGAGACATGGATGACTGGGCAATCAAGCCCACTCCACGCCAGGCGCGCGAAAGGCGCGTAGCCACGCCGCGACGTCTGGCAGCCGCATTGAGGATCGCAGTACCTGTCGCAGGTGAGAGGCGATCATACCCCGAATTCGCCAAGTTGCAACCCCTACTGTATAGGATTACATATTTGTTGGCTGCATATAAGTTCGTGAGAGTGTTCCCGCCCTTTTGGCTCAACAATTCTCCAGCCTGCACCACATCGGCCTTAAAGGGACGAATTCTGTCCACTTCGCGACTTTTTTAATCGTTGAGATCGGAAAAGTGGCCAAATAGACCCAGAAAAGAGCCCGGAGTCGGCTTGGACCGTCAGTTCTCGCCCTCCGAGGCAGCGGTGGGTTTACCAAGCAACAAAGCTGGGTGCCGCGCCTACGCTACCGAAGCATAGCGGGGGGCAAGAATGGTTCAGGTAGAAACGGCGTCCTCTACGAGATTGGCATGTGGTGGCAACATGCGCAACCTTTTCCCAGCCTGCTACTGCACTCAAACCCCCAGCCACTGGCCTGCGACATGAAGTATTTGTCCTTGCACTGGTTGGACGAGCCGAATACCGCCTGTAGCATTCAAGTCAGCTACCAAGAAAGACCACCACTACTATTCAGGAGCAAGGTAGCGATCCGCTACCGGTTGTACGTGAGCGCCAGCGATATCGGCGCGATGTAGCGAGACGACTCGCGAGAGCCACTTCTTCTGTCAAAACCACCTGTTTTGTGTGATGCGAATGGCAGGCTTACACGCAATTCAATTCCCAAGCCGCCACTAAATACACGCATGGTCTGTGCTCCGACGGCTAAGAACAACCCAAATCCCGGTGTTCCAGGCAGATGGTAGGAAGTACCACCGTCATAATAATTGCCGCTCAAAATCAGCACTAACCCGCTCCCGAGGTACGGAGAGGTATTGTTCAAGTTTGGGATATAGCGCCCTCCAATTGTCACCTCAGTTGAAGTGAAGCCCCCCGAGTCGGAATAGGAATAGGCAAAACGAAATTCGCTCCCAACTCCAAAACGCGGCCCCTGGCGAAAGTATCCCAGAGTGATGCCCGCTCCCGTTAGACCCAAGCCGCCAGCGACGACACCTTGGATTCCAAATGACCGCATCTTTTCCATTGGAACCTTCCGCGTATGAGGAACATCCTCTTCCACGACACTCTCCACATCGGGATTTGGAACCCCCGTTTGGCGAACAACTGCCTCAGCCAATCGGGCCGCGGCTGGAATCACCTCTTCGATATTGGCCAGCCACATATCTTGCTCAAAAATTACCGTTCCGGCGGGCCTCTCGTGGGCCAACCGGATCTGTATCCTTCCACCTAAGCGGGTTAGGACGACGCGATAGACTTCCGCTGCACCTTGCGGATCGAACACGGGGTCGCCAACCGCGATGCCCTGCTTTCGTAATTCAGCGCACACCAAGTTGGTCGCAGTTACTGCATCGCTTTCCGGAACGCCATAGTGATCTCCAATCAAGCATACCGGATCATCAGCAATTCCCAAAGAAATCGGCAAGTACCAAGAGTTAGTGCCCTTAGCAAAGCTGTGATTGAAGTTGGTACACAGGACCGTAGTCAAAACTGCGACCCAAATGACAGGGGTACGATGCGAATAATTCGTCATGTTGGGTCGAGGAATGGGTGGTGGCCAACCAAGCTAAATCGTACTAGTGCTGAAAGCATATGATTCGCGTGGCGTGGGACTGATCGTGCTGCACTTGATAAAGTTCTATTGCACTGGAAGGCCAGTGACAATTGAAGGCATCGGTTTTTCCGGGTAGGGTGGACGGATGGGACTATTGACCGAAAAGACAGCTCTTCACGTGCAACGACTGCCGCTAAGGATTTAGTGTGCGGGCTTGCATCCAGCGCGTGAGAGGACTCCATTTTTGCCCTCAACCAAGTCTAACGAACGAGTGTACCGGGGGTACTCTCTTTGGGATCGCACAAATTCAAGTTGGGAATTGGAGAGTTGCTGTGGAGGTGGACCCTAGTCTCCACCATTCCTTTCCAATCATATGAACCCCTCACAGCCTGTTTTGGGGAGGGCTGAGGCACCTTTAGACGCCCAGATCAATCCCTCCGGTGACTCGCGGCGGCTTCTGATGAAGCTCTGCACGCACATACTTCAACAATTGACCACCGACTGGCCCATTCCGGCAGCGCAGCAGCAGCCGGCGCCACCGCCCGTAGTGATCAAGGCTTCTGCTGCGGCCCAGGACACAAAGCCAGACTCGGCGCAGTTGAATGAAGCGTGGCAGCTGTTGCATTCGCGTAGTCTGCAAGACGACCCGATCGTTGCGATCTGGCTGCGCGGGCTGTGCCCACGCGGCGTTAACATCGTTCTTGGAGCGGGTCTGACCATCACGGGCTATCGCCGCATACTTGGCCTGGTAGCGTGCTACCCTGAGAACGTCTCTGCTCTTACGTCCTTTGTGCAGTCGCTGTCCGACCGTGGTCTTTCGGCCGCCGCCGGGCTGCTCTGTGTGCTGCCCAGCAGTACGGGACTTCAATCGGCGGTGCGCCAGGTGTTCGGCCCCAGGGTCGCTATACAGCGCTGTCTCAATACGCTGTTGGATCAAGTCACCTGTGGTCTTCCGGAAGACCTTGTTCCTGTGTATCGCAATCGCCTCCGCCAGGCATGGAATGGGTTCGATGCCCGGGAAGCTGAACGCGCACTCACCCGTATTCACCAGGACTTGACGCGCGTCAATCGGTCCGCAGCGAAGGTTTTATGGGAGGGCCTGGAGCAATCTCTGACGATTCAACGCACGGGCATGCTGCTCAAGCTCGACCGGGGGCTGCGCGTGATGCGCTTCATGGATGCCATCAGTCGCAGGTTGCAGACCCCGGCCAGCGCCGTTTTCCAGCAACGCGAACAGATGGCACTGGCACTGTTGGAACACGAGGCTCAGCTGCGCCGTGTGGCCCATGCGGCCTATCTGCCACAACTTCGTGAGAGTCTCATCAACCTTAACGCCGTCTGATGCCCCATACCCCTATGCTGGATCAATCACTCATCGAGGACTTTCGGGGGCTTGCGCAAAGGAACTTCATCGGCCTGGCCAGCTGCCTTGGGTGTCTTGATCATCTTCTTACCAAGATGGCCACATGGGTCATGGAAGCCGAGGTCCACTTCATATGCGGCGCACGTGGGAAGCACCATAAGACCGGCTTTCAGCGCTGGGGGGCGAATCCGGGTTCCATCCGCGTCGGTTTGGAGCGCATTGCGGTCCGCGTTCCGCGCGTGCGGAATGTACGAACCCGAAAGGAGCGTCCTCTGCAAACGTACCGCCTCTTGCGCGAGCGTGGGCTTATGGACCGGGAAAGCGTGACACGAGGGTTGCTGTGTGGACTCTCGCGGCGCAATTACAGGCAGGCGGCCCAAGTCTTCACCGATAGTCTGGGGTTGAGTGCCAGCAGCATTGGCAACGCCTTCATTACGCAGACGGCAGCGCTACTGAAGGCATTTGAGACGCGCCGCTTCGATCAGCACACCTTTGCGGTGCTCCTGCTTGATGGCAAGTATTTGGCTGGTATGCAGATGATCGTAGCGATGGGCATCACGACCGAGGGCGAGAAGGTCGTACTGGGCTTTGCGGAAAGCCGTACCGAGAACAGTGCGCAGGTGGAGTCGCTGCTGCAGGATCTGTTGCGTCGGGGCTTCACCCATACCGACAAGCTGTTGGTACAGGTGGACGGCAGCCGCGGGCTTCGCAAGGGAATCAGTGCGGTGTTTGGGGATGCGGTCGTATTCCAGCGCTGCCAATGGCACAAGCGTACCAATGTGACGCGTCACATCAAGAGCGAGCCAGCGGCCACGCAAATGAAGCGTCGGCTTCAGGCGGCTTGGGAACTGCCCACGTACGCAGAGGCACGGGCGGCGCTTGTGTCGCTGCATGAAGCACTGCAGCGGTCGTGCCCGAAAGCCGCACGCAGTCTGGAGGAGGGTATGGAGGATACGCTGGCGCTTCACCGGTTGGGGGTGCGGAACCAGGCTGTCAGAGACAGTCTGAAGACGACAAACATCATCGAGAACCTCAACAGCATTATTGCGAACCGATCACGGAACGTGAAGCGCTGGGGATCATCGGGGATGCGTCAGCGCTGGTGCGGGGCGATATTCATGCAGTACGAGTCGAATCTGAAGCCGATACGCCGGGAGGACATGAAGGAGCTGACCCAGGTCCTGACCACCTCCGGGGGTCAATGGGTTAGTGGGGATTCGGTCTGCCAGCCCCAAGGGGCTGCAAAGGCAACACCTGCCGCTGGATGCCACAGCGCAGTAGTGCGCTGCTGACGCTGGCATAACGCAAAACCCGCAGCTGCCTGGACGCTCTGAGGCGCTGCACCGTGCCAAGATCGCCGCTTACGCGTGCGATCAGAGGATACCTGCGGGATATCGTGCCCGGAAAGTCACTCCACGAGCCTGCCTACGCCCGAAAATCCGCGTGTGAGCACGCAATTGGGCCCGCATTGGCATGCACCGTCCCATTTGCACCCACACTCTCGACCCGAAGCCCAATCCATTGCCAAAAGATATCTACTTTGAGGGCCCATCTCGGCAGAAGCTGCCGAAACCCAACTTAAAAATGTGCAATCCCTACTCTTTCGACGATACGATCCAGTAAAGGCCTGCAATCTCCAGATTGTTGGCAGCGCCTCCGAGAGCTACAAACAACCACTCGACCGCTATTGCCCCCGGCACCCAATCAGATCAGAGGTTGTGAGGCCTGCCCCATCCCTCACGCAGTTCGGGACACGTCGACCAAGTCAAACGCCCACCTACGTGTCTCTGGGTCTCAGGCACCGCTGGCCTCTCCGCACCCTCACCGTAGCGATTACCGGCATATCACCTTCGGCCAGGGGCTAGGCCTCGGCGACCCAAGCCTTTGCTCATTCGGTGTTCATTATCCCCGGACGCCACCGATGACTCGCGTCTGCCCTCACGGGTGGTCCCGCTCGATTCCGAAGGATATGTGCCTGATTCCAGCACTATAACACGGGACTCGCACCCGCTGTACTCTACCCGTTGTCGTCTCGCACTGATTTTGTTGTGCAAACGAGTCGCTGGGCGGGACTGACACCCGCTACCGGGACACGCCTTTGCGCGGTGCAGTTGGGATACGCAGCCTGGACCAGTCGCCAGGCAGCCTGGCTCCCATACAAGGCGGGCAATTGGCATAGTCGTAGACCCGGGCCGAATCAGTGTTTTTGAGGACATCAGGCCGGAGGCAGATCGTAGGTTCGGGCGCGCTGTGCACACTGCTTTCCGTGGGAGCGTCAGGAATGGATCAGCAAGCCAAGGCCATCCACGGCATCCGGCCCGGTACATCCTTCTGCCTGCGTGTCTCGTGCGTCGAAACCACAATTTTGCGGCTCAGCTCGATCGCAATGGGACCTAAGCTAACCCCGCAAAGATCCTGACGAACACCATGACCCAATCGGTTCCTCCCTCGAGTGGAGAACGTGCTTCCTGCCCATCGCCTTGCATCTCTCCATCTTGCACGCCACCGCGCCAGAATGCCTGGTCCGCGAGCCTTCGGGCAAGCACCACGCCACGGCGTTCCACGCCTCACTGAAGGGTAAGGCACGCTGACCGCCTCAGCTGGAAGGTGGTTCTTCGAATCGCTTGGCCTCCTCCCAATACCGATCCATTTCTGCAAGACTTACGGCGCGCAGGCTGCGGCCCTCCAACTTCGACTCGATATACGAGAATCGACGCTTGAACTTGCTGTTGGCGGAGCGGAGCGCATTTTCCGCATTGATATCCGTGCGGCGTGCGTAGTTGACCAGTGCGAAAAGCAGGTCTCCGAATTCGCCCTCAGCCTGCGTGCTGCCTGCAGCCTCACGGTATTCTCGAAGCTCCTCTTCGACTTTGGCCCATGTGTCTGCTTCCGTTTCAAAGTCAAAGCCGACGCCTGCGGCCTTTTCCTGCATGCGGTGCGCACACAGAAGGGCCGGCATGTGCGCCGAGATGCCATCCAGAACGCGGCGGTCAGGCCGCTCCTTGCGTTTGATCTCCTCCCAGTTGCTCAGTACTTGGTTGACGCCCGTTACGTCCACATCTCCATAGACATGCGGGTGCCGCCGAATCAATTTTTCCCTGACGGCCGCCATCACCTCCGCGAGCGTAAACCGCCCAGCCTCCTCTGCGATTACACTGTGAAAAATGACCTGCAGCACCAGGTCCCCCAACTCTTTCTTGAGTTCGTCGTAGTCCCCTTGTTCTATGGCGTCCACAGTTTCGTATGCTTCTTCCACCACCAGATGTCGCGCGGACTCGTGTGTCTGCTGCCTATCCCATGGACATTCCTTGCGCAGCCGTCGGATTACGGCTACTAAGGCTTCGTACGGCGCACTTGAGGGCTCGGAGGAGGTTCGTATTGAGTCGCTGGTAGGCATAGTAGCTGGTACAAAGAAAAAGTTGACGCGCACTGACATACTGTTGTCAGTGCCTGCGTGTAGTATGCACGTAGCAGGCTAATTTAGCCGCTGCCAGCCAACGATGGGCAATGATGTCCATTTCTTCATGGCTGGCGTACATTCGCACTAACAGGACAAGGAGGTACATCATGGCCGGACGAAGCGTAAACAAAGTCATCCTGCTCGGAAGGCTTGTGGACGACCCGGACTTCCGCTCCGTCGCAAGCGGCAGGTCACTCTGCCGGCTCCGGATAGCCACTAACGAATCGTACAAGGACGACTCCGACAATTGGGTCGAAAAGCCTTCGTACCACACGGTAGTGCTTTGGGGTCGGACTGCCGAAGTTGCAGAACAGTACTTAAACAAAGGAAAGCAGGTCTACATTGAGGGCTCGCTGCACACTCGCAGTTGGGAAGACCGGGACGGTAACAAGCGGTGGTCGACTGAGGTCAAAGGCCGGCAGATGATCTTGTTGGGCAGCCCTGGCGACCGCCAACCGTCAAGCAGAGACAACGAGCAAGAGGGGTTGAATGGTCGATCCGGCCCCAGCCGTGACCGGCTGGCCACGCCCGACCGGGTTGCCAGAGACTCGGACTCCAGGGATGGTGACCAAGGAGGCGGCAGACCAAGGCAGACCTCTTCCGGACAGCTGGAACGACGGCCGGCAAGGGCTTCGGGGTACCAGGAATTCGATGACCGGCACCGGGCGCAAGGGCACGTAGGCGCGCCCGATACCCAAGAGGACAGGGACCGCAGGCCAGCGCATGCCGACCCAGGACAGCAGCAGTCTGAAAACCACGCTACGGAGCCCTCATCGCAGGAGTACGAGGACGACTTGCCGTTCTGACGCACGCGCCAGGCGCGGCCACGCCACATGCATAGCGGGACCGTACGAATTTCCGGTGCGGTAACGCACACTTTCTCGCTGGCTTTCTGCCAGCCAGCCCCGCGTCAGTCCTTTCAGCGCCGCCGCTCCAGCGGCGGACTACTGCAGGCTGCGGGGCAAGAGCGCCGCAGCCTACCGGTACTCGCGATGACGCTCGTACTGATTGGACCCACTACCCGACCTCGAATGGTCACCGCCATTCGAGTTGTGGCGTTGAGGCCGACGCTCTTCTGCTTCATTGACGCGGATGGTCCGCCCGGCGTGCTCAGAGCCATCAAGCTCACGCTTCGCCACGGCCGCATCGTCGGCACTCTCAAACGTGACAAACCCAAAACCCCTCGATCTGCCAGTCTCACGATCTCTGATGACGCGCGCGTCCACGATGGCGCCGAACTGCCCAAAGTGACGACGGAGCTCATCGTCATCCACGCTCCACGAAATACCACCTACAAAAAGCTTGTTCTTCATTGTCCCCTATGTGCTGCTGATTAACTTAAAACGAAGCGGTCATTCCGCTACAGGGAGCGAGGAGCGCAGCCAAGCGCTGCTACCGCCACACAAATCCTGAAGCAGGACCACCACCTCTAATGAAGTGCTGTGGAACCGGTTCCAACGTGCCCAAGGTAAGAAGCCGTTAGTTTCCGTGCAGGAGTTTATTTGCCGTCGATCCGTGTGAATTTTTCCCGAGTCCGCCTGAAACGCCCGCATTGTCCCTGCAACTGCGCACCACGCAGAATATCGGCGCGGGCTTGACAGTGGGGTAACAGCGCGAGTATTTTCGAGGACATTCAATTCTATCCGAATATGGCTTCTGCAGAAACTCGTGGCCAATGGAGTGGGCAGTTGGGCTTTGTCCTGGCAGCCGCCGGGTCCGCGATCGGGCTCGGGAACATCTGGCGCTTCCCTTACTCTGTCGGTGAAGGGGGCGGCGGCCTATTCGTGCTGATCTACCTCTTATTCGTGTTGCTGATCGGTGTGCCCGTCATGTTCGCAGAGCTGTCGGTCGGGCGCGCAACCAATCGTAACCCGGTGGGCGCATTTAAGGCGCTGGTGCCAAAATCCCTGTGGCCCGCCTTGGGTGGACTCGGGGTCTTGACAGGCTTCTGTATCCTGGCATTCTATTCCGTGGTTGCAGGCTGGGCA
Source organism: Rhodothermales bacterium (assembly GCA_965262785.1). GTDB lineage: Bacteria > Bacteroidota > Rhodothermia > Rhodothermales > Bin80. Next base: position 1,893,149 of record OZ253559.1, on the reverse strand, counting down.
CTGGGATACCTGTTCAGTTCGGTTTCGGGCGGCCTTTCCAGCGCTGTAGACGGTGAAACCAGCGGTGCCATCTTTTCTGCGCTCATCGGAAGCCCGGCGCAGGCCATCGTTTTGACTACCATCTTCATGGCAGTCACGGTGGTGGTGGTACGCGGAGGGATATCTAGCGGCATTGAGCGCATGACTACAATCCTCATGCCTATCCTTTTCGTCCTGCTGGTGGTTTTGGCCGGACGTGCCATTACGCTGGACGGCGGAATGGACGGCTTAGTGTATCTATTCAAGCCGGACTTTTCGGAATTGAGTATTCCCGTGGTTATGTCGGCGCTGGGTCAGGCGATGTTCAGCCTGAGCCTCGGCATGGGAGCCATGATCACTTACGGCTCCTATCTTTCCAACAAGACCAACCTCTGGAAGGCAGGAGCTTTCGTTGCCGGCTTTGATACGCTCATCGCCATCCTGGCCGGACTCATCATCTTCCCCGCTCTCTTTTCAGTAGGGGCGGAGCCGACCGCGGGCCCCGGGCTCGTGTTTGTTGTGCTTCCCACCATCTTCAACAGCATGCCGCTGGGAAGCATCGTGGCAGTCCTGTTCTTCTCGCTATTAGCAATTGCCGCCCTAACATCTACCGTAAGCCTGCTGGAGGTCGTCGTTGCCTATTTCGTTGATGAAAGAAGGTGGGATCGTACCCGATCTGCCTTACTGATAGCCGCTGGATGCTTGGCCCTTGCCATTCCTTCGGCGCTGTCACAGGGTGCCGTCTCGGCACTAGGAGAGGGTGGCATCTTCGGTTGGGACTTCCTGACGCTCAACAACAACATCTGGGGCAATTACTCACTGAGCATTGGTGCAATGCTGATCTGCGTGTTTGTCGGCTGGAAGTGGGGGAAGGCCAAATTCATTGACTCACTGGAAGAAGGCGGCGACAGGCGATTCCCGCTGCCTGGGTCAGCTGTGGTGGTGTTTCTTGTCAAATTCATTTGCCCACTGGCTATACTGGGAACGCTAGCTTACATCGTAGTTACAGGGTCCTACTTCTAGGGTATCTAAAGGGACGCCTGAGCGCTCAGGTGTCCCTCGCGGCAGCTCCCGCAGTACAACGTTGGAAACTGAACCTCCCTTAGAACCCCTTCTCGCATCGCTGCTGGCATTGATCAGCGCGCCGGTTATCGCCGGTGCAGTGGCCTTTGTCCTGCTGCTTGTCGTCAGTGCCATCGTCTCTGGTTCTGAGGTTGCGCTCTTCTCGCTGGATTCAGCTACGAAAGAGGCCCTTGCCCGGAAGAAGGACGGCGCGAGTGCACGCGTACTCGCGCTCTTGGCTAAGCCGCAGCACGTATTGATCACCATTCTGGTGCTCAACACGATGGTCAACGTGTCTGCAGCCATCCTCGCCGCACTGGGCACGGAGCGCATCGCGGAAAACCTTGGACTGGATCGGGAAATCGTCTTTCTGCTCGAGATCTTCGTGCTGACTTTTGTGTTGCTCGTCGTGAGTGAAATCACGCCGAAGCTGATTGCGTCCCGCCATGCGGTGACCTACAGCCGCCTGGTAGCTCGTCCGCTGCGCATAGCCTACATATTGCTCTATCCCATAGTCGCAATTCTTGCGGCTTGGATGCAACGCACGCAGAAAGGCTTCTACCGTTGGGTGCTTCCAGATCAGCCTGAAAAGCTCTCTCCGCAGGACCTCAAAGTCATGGCCGAAATCGGCATGGCCCATGGCACCATCGAAGAAGACGAACACGTGTGGATCAACTCGATCCTTGAATTTGGTGATACGCCAGTGCGTGCGATCATGATTAACCGGCTGGACATCACAGCGCTCAGTGTCCGGGCATCGCTGACCGAAGCGCTCGCACTCATCCGCTCCACCGGCCATTCCAGGCTCCCGCTCTATATAGGGCACTTGGACAACATCCTGGGTATCGTCTATGCCAAGGACCTGTTGCCCCACCTGACCCCTGGCCAGAATCAGACGCAGGTTGACTGGTCGCAGCTTATGCGGCCGCCCATGTTCGTTCCTCAAAACAAGAAGCTGGACGCCCTGCTGCTCGACTTCCAGGAAAAAAAGACGCATCTGGCCATCGTGGTGGACGAATACGGTGGCACAGCTGGCCTGGTAACGTTGGAAGATGTCCTCGAAGAAGTCGTGGGCGATATCCAGGACGAGCACGACAGCACCAAGGAGTCGTTTGTGGAGCACCTGCACGACAACCATTACCGCGTCGATGCGCGCATCGACCTTGATGACCTGAACACCCTGCTGGGACTCTCACTGGATACCGAAAGCTTTGCCTTTGAAACCCTCGGCGGCCTCGTCTTTCATCTGGCCGGCGACATTCCTGAAGAGGGATACCAGGTCACTTTTGACAGATTGCACATGATCGTCGATTCCGTGGTTAACAACAGAATCGGACTGGTACGTGTGCATAGCGTGGCTCTTGAGGGCTCGGAGACTCCTTAGGGAAGGTGCGTCTTGGCTTGAAACTGATCGTTGCCTGTGGGCCCGGCCACGACGATTGCTTTTTAGTAGCAAGCGTGCATATGGGACGAACACGCAACTGACTCGGCACGCGTAAAATGAGAGCCAAATCCAGCTTCGGCCATGCAACGTGCAGAAGGATTGTCGTCGGAATACACGCCCAGATCGCATAGAGGCCTTTTCCGAGACGCGATGTGTTACTGTGGCGATTGGCTCACAATGGTGGCAACTTCGGACCAGCGGGGATACGCTGACCGAACGCACGTGGCATCGTATTCCAGGGCATTCTCAATCGGCTGTTGCTCCGCCTCGAATCACTGCCCTCTTCACGAAGGTGCCATTGACGCTGCACACTACGTGTCGAAATGCGCACAGCACAGACCAAAAACAGCTCGTCCACACTTGAAATGTACTGTCTACTGAGTCCGGCAGGCACCAAACGACCGTAGCGCGGTTCCACACCCATGGCACACCAAGCGCAATTACCCGAGAACACGCGTTTTAACCTGCAAGAGGTCGGTGTTGTCGTGGTTGCGCAGTATCATAACCCATCGATTCTCAACCCTGACTTTCTTGTGTCGCACGCGATCGTGCCTGAGGAGTGGAAGGTCGCGGAAACACACACAACGCCGCTTGCATCGGTCGTCAAATACGAGAATGGAGTCAGTTGGCTCGTGGACCAATCGCGGATGACCGTAGTCGAACGTTGCGGGTCTGCGTTCGAAGACAACTACCGAATCCATAGGCCAGTGACCGCGTACTTGAATGCTCTTCCTTCCGTGCCCTATCGAAGTCTCGGGCTCAATTTCAAGGTGACAATGCAAGGCCGAATCCCCAACGCTGGCTGATTGAACAGTTTGCGGCGAGTTGGCTGAAGGCCAGAACCTCTAGTTCTTGGGATGATGCCTAGGTTTGTATTGAGAGCCGGCGGTAATGCTGTGTGCAACATCAGCGTTGTTGGCACACCGCAGAACAACGAGCAATTCATTTCGGACTTCAATTTCCACCACGAGGGCCCTCTGGATACAAGTGGTCTGTGCACGGCCATCGATCGCCGGCCAGAACGTCAGGCATTCGTCGTCTCAGCCTTAACTAAGCTCTTGGGGACTTGACGCACATGAATTCGCAGGACATCACGGCTACTCCAAGTATCAGTCTGCAAGAAATGGCAGCTGTCTTGCCGATGCAGCTTTACATCGATCTTATCGTTTCTTCAGCATGTGGCACGAGCGGCACTGGATTGCTGGCCACCCGTCAAACCGCTACGACGAGCTCAGAAGTAAATGCCTGCAGCTGGGATGGTGACAGCACTCGATTTTTCATTGACCACATCATCTTTGCACCTGGCCAAACTGCGGAAACCAGCTTGGAAGTAAGCATCGACAGTTGGAATCATGCCAAGGTTGGGTATTTCATCAACTGCATCACCCGTGCGAAGATGCACGAAGATATTTTGGCTGCCCTGCCTTTGCTGGGACTTCCGGCTATCGCCGAGCGCCTCAACTATCTCCACGAGATAACCCAGCACGACAATCCCGATGAGCCATCCATGGCACTGGCGTCGCTGCGCGAATTGGCCTTGTTTTTCATGAGTGAGTCGCTACCGCTTGGCGATCCCGAGATCGGAATAGGCGCGGACGGGTTTTTGCAGGCCGAGTGGCTCCTGAGAAGCGGAGGGGGTCTGGCAATGAAGTTCCTACCAACCAGACATATTCAGTTCGCCGCCATCTCAAAGTCGAATGGCGGTGGCGATGGCCCACTCCGGGTGCACGGCAAGCTGCCGAAGTATGAAGCACTGGATGCCATGTGCCTGTTTATTAGTGAGGGATGCCCAGAATGACCGGCGATGCCTGGCCTAGTGATGACCATGTGTCTAGGTATTGCAAGCCGTCAGCTGTTGGAGCCGCGGGCCGACCGTTGGCGGCCGCGTTTGAACTTAGGTCAAAAGACGATTATCCGTCGGTCAACTGGCTCGGTCGAGTAGCCCGGGGGAATTTCACCCCCGGGCCCTCACACAACCGTGCGTGAACCTCTCAGTTCACACGGCTCTTCCTGCGCAGCCGTCTGGTCACAAATAGAGTCGAACCATGAAGCATAGGCCAGTGTGCAAACAACGTTGGATTCCGACGTGCCCAACCCGTTAACCACTGAAAGGCACGGAGCCACTTCCGCCTGAATCGCTTGTATTTCCGCATAGTCCACTGAACCAACTGGCAGTCAATGGCATGTAGCGTGCTATACATCGCAGATTTGCGAAATACTCCATAGTAGGTCATCCATCCCCGAATCGTTGCATTATAGCGCTCGGCCAGGTCCTCCAGCTTCAGCGAACTGCACCGAGGCAGTCGCCAGCTTCGTACCTGTTGCCGAATGGCCTTAGCCGCTTTGTTGCTGATGGCCGGACTGAACCCTGTAAACCGCTGCCCCCTACGATCTTTCGCTTGTCGCGGCCGAAACGTGTAGCCGAGAAAATTGAACGATATGTTGGGATGCCGACCCCGATGACGGCTACTTTTACAGTAGACAATCTGAGTCTTTACCGGGTGTGGTTTCAACCCTACCTGCTCAAAGCGTCGTGCTAATGCGTCCCAGAGATGGCGGGCTTGGCGCTTCGATACGCAGTGACAGACCACATCATCCGCGTAACGCTCAAACGGTATGGACGGAAAGTATATCTCCATCCACCGATCAAACGCGTAATGCAAGAACAGATTCGCCAACAGCGGACTGATAACACCCCCTTGGGGCGTGCCCCGGTCCCGGGCTTCCTCCGTTCCGTCGGGCATGACTACCGAAGCCGTCAGCCAGTGCTTGATGTAGAGCAACATCCACTTCTCAGTGGTATGTCGTTCCACCGCACGCATCAGAAGATCATGATCTATCGTGTCAAAGAATGACTTGATATCCAGATCCAGCACCCATGCCCGCTTCCAGCAACGCTTCCGCGCCTGGTCCAGAGCTTGATGTGCTGACTTGTTCGGTCTATACCCGTAGGAGTCCTTATGGAACACACGTTCCAGTGCGGGCTCCAGCGCCCTCTTCACCACCATCTGAGCGACCCGGTCCGCCACCGTGGGTATCCCCAAAGGACGCGTGCCTCCACTCGCCTTGGGAATGTCTACCCGCTTCACCGGCTTTGGATGATAGCTGCCCGATGCCATGCGATTCCAGATCTTGTAGAGGTTATTCTCCAAGTTGGCCTCGAAGTCACCAATGGACTCGCCATCTATCCCTGCTCCGCCCTGATTCGCCTTCACTCGCTTCCACGCCTCCCAAACTTGACGTTTGGTGACGGAAAACGGCTTTGTCTGCTTCATTAAGGTCCTCCCTATAGTTGCCTCAATGAGTTAGACTGCGCAGGCCACCCCCTTCGCTCCAACCCCGTTACAGGGTCTTCATTACTACTACGAGGTGGTCCGCCCTTGTGGAGCACATTGGTACTCAACGACTCACAGGGATTGCCTGCTTGACGCGCTCCCTTAACATTGCTCCGACAAGTTCTCACGTTCCACGCAAGGGCCTAAACCGCGCTCCCGCCGCCTTTATGCCGGATGCCAATCGGTCGGTAATCAGGTAACCTCCAATCTTATCCCGGTGACAGTACTCTACACCGGTTTTGACATCTTCTGACTTCTTTCGACACGTCATCAGCGGTTCACTTTCGTTCGGCTTCATCGGTTCACACCTGACAGGTTTCTAACCCTGCCTTTTCCAACTCGCTCATCACCAGACCTCTTAAGCCCAGCAACAGTTGGTGGTTTGCAGCCTCCGCCTGAACAGCGGCTGCAGGGGGCCCGCCCCCATCCCTCACGCAGTTGGGGGGACTACTCCACTACCTCATACGCTCTCCTCCGTGTCCCTACGTGACACACAATACTTTGAAGCTCGCGATCTTGAGACAGCCGTCGATTGCGTGCGCAGCACATTCCTTGAGAAGGGGTTCAGAGTCCGACCCAACGGCGCGTTCGCGGTATTGAACGTCGGAAGCATTGAGACAGTCGTTTCGGATACTTTGATAGGCCTCCTTCGAATTAAGCATCTACCCGTCGATAACGACAAGTCGCACAGCGGTATTTTTGGATACACCGTAGACAGTAAAATGGCAGTCACCCTAGCACTCAAGCATCTGGTCACTGCTCAGGATGTGCATCCGGCCAAGCTAACGTAACTGCCGAATGCATCACGGGAAGCGTGGCACCGGCTCGTCGGACCCGAACTCTTGGCCAGGCGTGTGGCCTGTGGCATCAAATGCCAACGCCGAAGGCACCCCGGTTCCGTCTATTCTATATGTGGCAAGCATGGTTCAAAGCAGCAATTTGCTGATTTAAGATTATAATTGACTAAGGGTAGAGCATTTGGCGCTCAATGCTTAACTTTAGCGTGATGGTCCCGTATCGGTAACCTTTGATCGCCAGCCTTGCACCGACAGTCGCCGATTCATGAATGCAGTACGTGACAATTGCGGCGTCTTCGGCATATTCAACATGCCGGATGCAGCGCGCCTGACCTACTTTGGGCTGCACGCGCTGCAGCACCGTGGTCAGGAATCTTGCGGCATCGTAACCTCGACATACGACGAGCACAAAAAGCGGCGCGTAATGCCCGCACGCCGTGACTTTGGGCTGGTCTTGGACGTGTTCCATGACCCTAGCATCTTTGACAACCTATTGCTTGGTGATGCAGCCGTTGGGCACACGCGCTACTCCACAACGGGATCCGCGCAAAACCGGAGCAACATCCAGCCCTTTAACGTCCACTACAAGGACGGTAACCTGGCTGTGGCTCACAATGGCAACTTGTCCAATGCACGTGAGCTCCGGCGTGCATTCAGCGAGCGCGGTACGCTGTTCCAGTCAACGTCGGACACCGAGCACATCCTGCACCTGATCGCTACAAGCCGCCGCAAGAAGCAGCTAGACCAGATCATTGACGCACTAAATCAGCTGGAGGGCGGCTTTGCGCTTGTGCTGATGACCGATGACTGCCTGATAGCCGTGCGGGACCCCAACGGCTTTCGGCCGCTAGCGCTGGGCCGCTATCGGACACCCGGTCGGACCGCCTACTGCGTCGCAAGCGAAACGTGCGCCTTTGACATGATTGGCGCGACCTTTGTCCGGGATGTAGAGCCAGGAGAAATACTCATCATCGATCGTGAGTCCTGCGCCACGGGTGAATTCCAGAGCATTTACTTGCCTGCACGGTATGGTATAAGCCAGTGCGTCTTTGAGTATGTCTACTTCTCGAGGCCGGACTCCAGGGTCTACGGCGAGATGGTCGACAAGGTCAGGCGCAAGATAGGCAAGCAACTTGCTCATGATGCGCCGGTCCCGCGCGTGAAGGCTGAAGAGAGGTCACCCATCGTCATTTCCGTGCCGGACTCCTCCAACACGGCCACGCTGGGATACGTGAATGAGTGCCACAAACTAGGGTACCGGTGCCGCTACGAGATAGGACTCATTCGGAATCACTACATTGGGCGCACCTTCATAGCGCCCGGCCAGGATAAGCGCGAGATGCAGGTCCGGTGCAAATTCAACACCGTTGACGGCGTGCTAAAGGACCGCATCGTTGTGGTAGTGGACGACTCCATCGTACGGGGCACCACCGCCAAGCTACTCGTCAAGATGATCCGGAAGGCAGGTGCCAAGCAGGTCCACTTCCGGGTGACATCCCCAAGGGTAGTAAGCCCCTGCTTTTACGGGATGGACTTCCCGAGCCATAGCGAATTGATCGCGAACAAATTCGACAGTGTTGAGGCCTTGGGCCGGTGGCTTGATGTGGACACCCTGGACTACCTCTCTGTGGAAGGCCTCATGACGGCCGTCCAGCGCGGCAACCAGGAATCGAAGGGCTATTGCAATGCCTGCTTTACAGCCAATTATCCAGTGCCCATTGAGCTGGGTGTGACGAAGGAAGAGAACGATTAAGCTGTTCGCTAACGCAGCTCTTCCGGCAAATCACAGTCCTTCCCGCGGTTGGTGTCTGCTAGTTGCACAATCTTCCAGTCTTCGCCGTCCCGATACAGCACCATCGAGTTGACTCCACAATGGCTTAGCGTCTCGCCCAGGAAGAAAGCAAACTCCATCCACGCTGTGGTCAAGCGCCCGTCTACCATGATCTTCACGTCCCAGATCTGCTCGTTCCACACCTGATCGTGCGGCCTGCCGACCGCACTTGCAAAGCCTGTGCTGGGGTTGGTCCTGAATCCCTGATCCGTCGCGCGCCCCAACATAGCATTATCGTAGAATACGCTGGCTACCATGGTGCTGTCTCCAGCACGCATGCCGTCAAAGAGCCGGTCTACCGTGGCACGCACCTCCTCTTCTGGTGTTTGAGCAATAAGCGCGGTAGGCGACAACAGGAGAGCAAAGGCAAAGGCGAACGTACGCATAGCTGCATGCAATTGGATCTTGTGGATTCAGAATCGTACCAAGGTAATGCCTGGACGCCAGCTTTGCACGCCGCTCAGCGCCTCGCCACCTCGGGCGGATAACGGAAATAGCCTACCAGAGACCTCGACAGACTTGACACAATGCTAACGGCCACGACTCTGTCCGATCCAGAACTTCGCCACTACCACCGGCAGCTCTCCCTGGGTGAGGTTGGACTTCGCGGTCAGCAGAAGCTGAAGGATGCATCCGTACTCATCGTGGGCGCCGGTGGACTGGGTTCTCCGTTGGCGCTGTACTTGGCGGCAGCAGGCATAGGACACCTGGGCCTGATGGACTTTGACGTGGTGGAAGTGACCAACCTCCACCGGCAGGTGCTGCACAGCGCCCGAGACCTTGGCAGGCAGAAGGTAATGGCTGCGCGCGAAAAGCTCCGCGACCTCAACCCGCATATCACGATCGAAGCCCTCCCCATGCGCGTTTCCAAGAGCAATGCATTGGGCATCATCAAACGCTTCGATGTAGTCGCCGATGGCACCGACAACTTTCCTGCGCGGTACTTGATCAATGACGCGTGTGTGCTGACGAAGACGCCGAACGTGTATGGATCCATCTACCAGTTCGAGGGGCAAGTGTCCGTTTTTGGTGCACCCTCAGGGCCGTGCTACCGGTGCCTGTTCCCTACCCCGCCACCGCCCGATCTGGTGCCGTCATGCGCCGAAGGCGGTGTCTTGGGTGTCTTGCCCGGCATTGTGGGCTGCCTACAGTCGACCGAGGTCATAAAGCTGCTTCTTGGAATCGGCGCTCCACTGGTCGGGCGCATGCTGCTGGTTGATGCGCTTGGGGCCACATTTCAGACGCTTGCGGTGCGCCCTTCTCCTGCATGTGCTGTTTGTGGCGATGCTCCCACCATCACCGGCCTGATTGACTATGAGGCATTCTGCAGGGTGGGCGCTGCCAATGTCCCCGAAATATCCGTGCAAACGCTGCAGCTGCTGCGCCAACGCGGACACGCGCCGCTCGTTTTGGACGTTCGTCACGCGTTTGAAGCGGACATCGCCTCCTTGGGCGCGGACCTGCTGATTCCACTGCCGGAGCTAAGTCTGCGTCTGGCCGAATTGGACTGTCACCGCAAAGACCTCGTCGTAGTGCACTGCCGCTCCGGCGCGCGCTCCAGGAAGGCCGTCCGAATGCTTGAGAGCGCAGGCTTTTCGAACGTGGTAAGCCTCGCCGGCGGCATCCAGGCTTGGAGTCGGGACGTGGATGCTACGGTTCCCGTCTACTAAGTGCTCGCTGCAAAAAAGCCCACTGGGCCCGTATTCTCCATTGCCGCGCACAACTCCCTGCCGGCCAGGTGCGACGGGGACTAGCCAGACCGCAGCAGCAAGCAGGATCCCATGGCAAGTGCATCAAGGTTAGCGCGCTGGAAGCAGGTAAAGGCGTCCTGCGGCGTGCATACTATTGGCTCGCCGCGCATGTTGAAGCTGGTGTTTACCAGGACCGGACACCCAGTCAGCGCTTCAAACGCGTCAAGCAGGCGCCAGTAGAGCGGGTTGGCGGATTCCTCGACCGTCTGAACCCGTGCCGACCCGTCAACATGGGTAACGGCCGGAATATCGGAAGCGATTTGCTGAAGCTGGTCCAACCCCTTGCCGTCGCAGCGAGCGCCCCGAACCGCGCCGACCAACAGCATGTAGGGACTCTCAGAACCCAGCTCAAAGTACCGCGGAGCCGCTTCCGCCTTTACGCTCGGGGCAAAGGGGCGAAAACTCTCCCGCATCTTGATTTTGAGATTCAATAGGCGCTGCATGTCTTTGCTGCGTGGATCTGCCAGGATGCTTCGGGCGCCAAGTGCCCGCGGACCAAACTCCATGCGCCCCTGAACCCAGCCTACGACATTGCCCTCCGCCAGGAGCGTGGCCACACGCCGACACAGCGTATCATGATCCAAGAATTCAAATGAAGCGCCCCGCTCCGTGAGAAAAGCAACGATTTCCTCGTCCTCAAATGACGGGCCCAGGTAGCTGCCGCGCATCGCGTCGGGCTGCTGAGGCGTTCGCGGCTGCCCGTGCAGCACATGCCACGCCATGAAGGCGGCGCCCAGCGCACCACCAGCGTCTCCTGCAGCAGGTTGAATCCATAGCCGCTCAAATAGCCCGGAGCGCAGAAGCTTGCAATTGGCCACGCAGTTAAGGGCCACGCCGCCCGCCATGCAGAGGTTGCGTGCTTCCGTGACATGCTTGACATGCCGGGCAATGTTCATGACGGCATCTTCGATGACAACCTGGACGCTTCTGGCCAGGTCCAATTCGCGCTGCGTCAGGGCAGCTTCAGGCTGTCGTGGCGGACCCCCGAACAGCCGGGCCATGCGTCGTCCCGTCATGCGCAGCCCCGCCGGGTACGTGAAGAAGTCCATATTCAGGCGGAAGGAGCCGTCCGCCTTGAGGTCTATTAGCTGACGCCGCATCACGTCAACAAAAGTCGGCTCACCGTAGGGGGCCAGCCCCATAAGCTTGTATTCGCCGCTGTTCACGCGAAAGCCGCAAAAAGCCGTGAACGCACTGTACAAGAGCCCCAGCGAGTGCGGAAAATGCATCTCCGCCATGAGCTCCAGCCCGGCGTCCATGCCCGTTCCGTAGGTTGTGGTAGCCCACTCCCCCACGCCATCTGTCGTGATAATGGCAGCCTGCGTGAAGGGTGACGGAAAGAACGCGCTGGCTGCGTGGCTTTCGTGGTGCTCCGAAAAGACCAGTGTTCCCTTGAAGTCAAGTTCCTTTCGAAGGAGCTCAGGGATCCACAGCTTTCGTTTTAGCCAGAGCGGCATCGATTTCAGAAAGGATGGCAACCCGCGTGGCGCGTAGGCCAGATACGTCTCCATCAGACGCTCAAACTTCAGAAACGGCTTGTCATAGTAGGCCACGGCGTGCAGGTCCTTACCCTGCAGGCCACCCGCGTCCAGGCAATACGCGATGGCATGCCTGGGAAACGAGGCGTCGTGCTTGATGCGTGTGAAGCGCTCCTCCTGCGCCGCAGCCACGATGACGCCGTCGCGCACAAGGCACGCTGCAGCATCATGATACCAGCAGGAGATTCCAAGTATTTCCATCCGCTCTGCGCCCTGGCGAATGGCCGCGTAGACTCTCGTGATGATACAGAATGCCCGCCTGATGCTGCGCGCTGGCAGTGCCCGGATTTGCAAATCGACGAGGCACCCGTCTACAACGAGTCCCTGCGCCTCTACCGCAGGGCACTGAGCCAAGCTGGGTTTTTGGGTACCCAGCAACCATTCTCGCTCGCAAGGAGGTGCGTTGGTCTTGGCCCGTTACCTGTTGGAGCGGAGCCTGGCACGCACGACAGGGCTGCCGTGTTCAGAGGGAATCGTGCAATTGCCGTAATCGATTCCAATCAGTGCTAGCCAGCAGCTCCATTGCTCAAGATCTCAACGTTGGCCGTCAGCATATTGATTGTGCTAATTACTTTTGCCTCCTTCTCACGCTCGCGGGCTACAACCGTACTCGGCGCGCGCGCGATGAATTTCTCATTCTCCAGCTTGCGCTTAACGCGCTCCAGCAACGCTTGTTTTTTCTCGAGTTCAGCCCTTAGGCGGGCTAGCTCCTTCGCTATGTCCACCATCCCGGCCAATGGCAAGTAAACCTCGTTGCCCCTGCTGGTTACGACGACAGCACATGCCGCAGGGCGCTGGGCCCCCGATTCGACTACCAGTTCTTCTACACCCGACAGGCGAGCGAAATAGTCGGCACAGCCCTCTAGCGCCTCCTGCAGCTGCTCCAAACCCTCCGGCAGGTTAATGATCGCTCTAATACGCTTGCCGGGCGCCACATGGTATTGGCTTCGAATGTTGCGAATACTCGAAATCATCTCCTGCACCTCGCCAAAGACCTCAAGCGCCCAGTCGTCACGCTCATGGGTGCGAGCGGGCCACGCAGCCACAATGCAAGCCTCTCCGGGCGCACGAGCCCGCAACCGATGCCACAGCTCTTCCGTGATAAACGGCATAAATGGGTGCAGGAGCTTCAGCAACTTCTCGTAGACCTCTGCCGCCAGCGCGATGGTGTCTTCATCCATTGCTCGTCCCTTCTGCGACTTGATGAGCTCCAAGTACCAGTCGCAGTAGTCGCCGCGAAACAGCGTGTAAAGCTTTGTAACCGCCTCGTTCAGGCGAAAGCGCTCAAGGTCTGCTTCGATGGCTTGGATGCCATCATCCAACCGTGTAAGCATCCACCGCTCCACCAGGCCCAACTCCTCCAACGCAAGTGTTCTCTTGAACTGCTGCCCCGGCTGCATGAAGCGCCCGAAGACGTTGAAGGCATTCCAGACCTTGTTGGCGAAGTTGCGCCCCATCTCAAAGACGGTGGGATCCAGCTTGATGTCCTGCCCTTGGGCGCACAGCACTGTTAGCGAAAAGCGAACCGCATCAGACCCGTACTGGTTGATCATGTCTAGCGGGTCAATCCCGTTTCCCAAACTCTTTGACATCCACCTTCCGAGCTTATCCTTGATCATCCCCGTGATGAAGATGTCGCGGTACGGCACTTCGCCCATGACGTAGAGCGACGCCATGATCATCCGTGCGATCCAGAAGAATAGGATGTCGTAGCCCGAGACCAGGACATGTGTTGGATGGAAAAAGGCCAAGTCGGCCTTGGTGTTCTCATCCTCACTCGGCCAGCCCAGCGTGGCAAAGGGGAAGAGCCACGACGAAAACCACGTGTCTAGCACGTCGTCGTCCTGGACCATGCCCGCTTCAGGCTGCTCCACGCTGACCACGAAGCCACGAGACTCGTCAACGTCGCCATCCTGATTGGTGTAGTACCACACTGGAATGCGATGCCCCCACCAGAGCTGCCGGCTGATACACCAGTCACGAATCTCCTCCAGCCACCGGAAATACTCGTTTTCCCAGCGCCTGGGATGAAACTTCACACGCCCATCCCGCACGGCGGCCATCGCAGGCGCCGCCAGCGGCTTCATCCGCACGAACCATTGCCGGGAAAGCATGGGCTCTATGATTGCCTTTGAGCGCTGCGACACGGGCACCGTGCCGCGGTACGGCTCGACCTTCTCAATCAGGCCCTGCGCCGTCATGTCGGCAACCATCTTGTCCCGGGCTACAAAGCGGTCCAGGCCTTCGTAGATGCCACCCGCCTCGTTGATGGTGCCATCCTGCGCCATCATATTGACGGGTTCCAAGTTGTGGCGTTTGCCGACCTCGTAGTCGTTTTTGTCGTGGCCCGGCGTGACCTTCAGTGCACCCGTTCCGAACCCTGGCTGCACATAGTCGTCCGCGATGATCGGGATGATCCGGCTGGTAAGTGGCAGATGCACCTCCTTTCCAACGAGGCCTGCGTATCGGTCGTCTTCGGGATTCACGGCAACGCCGGTGTCACCAAGCATAGTTTCGGGGCGGGTGGTGGCTACGGTGATGTGGCCCGTGCCATCTACCAGCGGGTACCTGATGTGCCACAGAAAGCCATCACGCTCAACGTTGTCGACCTCTTCATCGGACAACGCGGTGCGGTCAACCGGGCACCAGTTTACCAGGTAATAGCCCCGGTAGATGAGCCCATCTTCGTAGAGCTTTACAAAGACGCGCTGCACGCTTTCTACGTAGCGCGCATCCATTGTAAAACGTTCGCGCTTCCAGTCGCATGAGTCCCCCAGACGCCGCTTTTGCTGAAGGATGCGCCCGCCGTATTCACCCACCCATTCCCAGACGCGTGCGACGAAAGCGTCGCGCCCAAGTTCATGGCGCGTGCGATTCTCTTCCTCCTTCAGTGCACGCTCCACCACATTCTGCGTGGCGATGCCGGCGTGGTCTTTCCCGGGCATCCATAGCGCCTCCCGCCCCTGCATGCGCCGAATGCGCGTGAGTGCATCCTGAATGGTGTCCTGCAAGGCATGCCCCATATGCAATGCGCCGGTGACATTGGGCGGCGGCATCATGATGACATGTGGCTCCTTGCCTGAATGGCGATCAGCCCCAAAAAAGTCGTTCTCCTCCCAGTAGCGATACCACTTTTCTTCTATGTCCACCGGCTTGTAGGCCGCAAAGGCCTTGCCCTGTACTTGGTCCTTCCTCATCTGGCGTATCCCTATTGCTACTCGGCTTCTGGTGCAAACACTGATGGTTTCTCCTGCGCGCCAACGCAGACAAGCCCTCTACCACTCACGCTCCAGCATAGTGCGCCCTGACTTCCTGCAGGCTGTCTCCTCCGTACTTTTCAAGGAATGCGCTGGCTATAACAAAGGCTACTGTGGCTTCGGCAACCGTAGATGCCGCCGGCACGCTCGTTACGTCACTTCGCTCATAGCGTGTCGGCTGCGATTCGCCTGTGTCGAGGTCAACCGTTTCAAGCGGCTTGATGAGCGTGGGAATCGGCTTCATGAAGCCACGCACGATTATCGGCATTCCGTTGGAGATGCCTCCCTCGATGCCACCGGCATGGTTCGTGCGCCGCCGGAAGGCTCCTTCCGCCTTGTAGATTGGATCATGAACCATTGAACCCGGCGTCATTGCGCCCGCAATGCCATCACCGATCTCAACTGCTTTCTGGGCCTGGATGGACAGAATGGCCTGCGCCAGCCGCCCGCCCAGCCGATGCTCCCAATGCACGTAGGAACCCAGGCCGGGAGGTACGCCCGACACCAAGACTTCGTACGCTCCGCCTAGCGAATCCCCTTGGCGCTTTGTGTTCTTGATGTGGTCCACGCACTCGGCTGTCAGGGTTTTATCGAGCATTCGCACCTCGCTCCTGTCCGCCTGACTGCTGACGGCTTCTGCTCCGGATGCTTCTACGAGCGCATCCACAGCACTCCGCCAGTCGCTTGCTGCGGCGTACCCGACCTGCCCGATTCGTACCACATGGCTGCCAACCTCAATGCCGAACTGCTTCAGGAACAGCCGTGCCAGGGTGCAGCAGGCCACGCGCATTGCTGTTTCACGTGCGCTGGCCCGATCTATCACGGGCCGAATGTCATCAAACCCGTATTTCTGGACACCGACCAAGTCTGCATGGCCTGGCCTGGGCAAAGTGACGGGCTTAACTTCGCCCCCGGCACCGTCCACGGCCATGACGGTGGGCCAGCCCGCGCGGTCTTTGGCGTAGGCCGCGTTATCCAGGCGGAGTGCGATAGGACCTGCAATCGTCTTGCAGAACCGGACACCTGAATAGATGTGAACCCGGTCCCGCTCAAACTTCGACCGGCCACCACGACCAAACCCTAGCCAGCGCCGCGCGAGGTGACAGTTTATCTCTTCTGCTGTCACAGGCACGCCCGCAGGCATGCCTTCCACGATTCCGATGAGCGCCTCACCGTGGGATTCACCGGCTGTCAGAAATCTAAGTGCTGGCATTTATGTGGACGCCGTACCCGTATTGTGGCCCTACGCTTTACCCTTCGGACAAACGAAGGTCTACGGCTTGCCCGTCTTCATGCAGAATTGTCAAAAGCACCTCTTCCGCGTCCTCCAGCTTCTTCTGTGCTTCCCTCGCCGAGGTGACGGCTTCGCCATTGATCTCTTTCAGCACGACGTGATCTAGGACGCCTGCGCGGCTGGCAATCGACCCGGTACGCACGTGGAAGACATAAACACCACTAGTTACGTCAAAAAGAAGCCTATCCTCGTCATTCAGCTGCCGCAAGGCCAGCCCCCAGCGTTCGACGGGAAACAACTCTCCGCCGTGCGGGTCGCTGATCGGCTCTTGCCGGAGGAAGCTGTTGACCCATGCAGCAACGCCCGGGTCATCTTGTCCAGCCAAGATAACAAAGTGGTTCCGGGTAATCCCACGGCGCCAGGCGCGTACCGTGAGACTGTCCCCCGGGTGATACTGTGCAATGGCACTCTGTAGCTCATTAGGCTCATTGACCGGCCTGCCCTCTAATGCCAGGATGACATCGCCGTCCCTCAACCCCCCTTGGTGAGCTGCGCCCTCTCGTACCACGTAGTCCAGGTACACGCCGCGAACCTCCTGCAGGCCAAGTTCTTCAGCAAATCGGGCATCTACACGCTCGAAGCGCGCGCCCACATAGCCGCGCTTCACCTCACCGTAAGTAATCAAGTCTCGCACGACGCGGTTGACCAGGTTGACCGGGATAGCAAACCCGTACCCTTCGTTGTATCCTGTCTGCGTAGCAATCGCCGTGTTGATGCCGATAAGTTCTCCCTGAAGGTTTACGAGTGCCCCACCCGAATTGCCCGGATTTATTGCGGCATCGGTCTGGATGAAGTCTTCAACGTTGGACTCGTCCTGAATGATGTTGACATGTCGCCCGAGGGCGCTAACGATGCCGGCCGTTACGGTAGAAGTAAGGGCCAGGGGGTTTCCCACTGCCAGCACCCATTCTCCGGTCTGCACCTCGTCTGAGTCGCCCAAAGGCAACGGCTTCACCTCTTTGCCCGGTTTCAGCATGATGCGAACCACGGCAAGGTCAGTGGACTGGTCTACCCCCACCACTTCGGCTTCGTACTCCTCCTTGTCCAAGAACGTCACTCGCAGCCCACACGCATCTTCAACAAGGTGGTAGTTGGTGACGATGTAACCCTGCGGGCTGATCAGCACGCCACTGCCCAAACTCTCCCGGTCCCGGTACTCCTTGCTTCGCCGTTTGAGGATGGCACACGGTACACTGTACCAGCTACTGGCCGCGTGGATGGACACTACGGCACGCTTTACATCGTGTGAAACCTGCTTGAACTGCTCATTGAGTTGCAATACGCCGGCGGTGCTTACCTCCCGCTCCGCCAGCAACGGAGCGTTCTTGTGGAACTCCACCGTACGCAGTTCAGCCGGGAAATCGGGACGCGCCTGCTGAGTGAACTGCATAAGGAGTACGCCCGCCAGCAGTCCCGCAAGGACCAGGCCGACACCGATCAGATTCCGGTGGAGCAGTTGACCGCCAGGTATTTCCATGTCCCCAAGTTAAGCGTTCGAAGTACCCTTTTGTCCATGCTATTGTTTCTGCTGCTGGAGCAGTACCACCGCAGCATGCGTCTTGTCTGCCAGTGTTTTTCGCTTCATGAGCGCTGCGCTGAGTGGCTGACCGAAGTGCACCTCTATCTCCACGCGGCGGTAGCTGAAGACATGAGCCAGATGCCCGAACAGGGTGTCATGATGGTTGTATGAAAGCATAAATCGTCCCTCGCCGTCCGGTGTCGGCTGCCCGTCCAACGCAACAACATCCATGAATACCGGCTGCACGCGACCTGTTTCACTGCCCGCGACCGCCTCGAACGCACTGGTCTTAAAGGGCAGCAACGTGTCCCCCCAACCAATCCCCCCTTCTGGGAACACCATTACTGGCACGCCCGCCGCCAGGCGGCGCCTGATCGCGTCAACAAAATCGCGGGCAAAGCTACGCCGGCCGCGCTCTACGCCGATGATACCGTGCGTGTTGGCAATCCACCCCAAAACCGGCCACCCGGTGATCTCCATCTTGCCCGCAAAAGATACTTCGACTTGGGTGCCGATCCAGATTGGGTCCAACGCGGTAATGTGGTTGGATACGTACAGCATAGGCCCTGCGGGAGGTGCCTTGCCTGCCGTTGTAACCCGAAAACCCGCTGCCCTGCACAGAATGCGCGCCGCGATACGCTGCTGCCGGGCCCGAAACCGTGCCCGATTCAACGGATGCTGCAGCCAGGCTCCTGCCGTCGTGATGACGGCCCAGCCGGTCATCAGCGCGATTACCCACAGAATTCGGGTCCAGCCGCGTACAGTTCGCATAAGTCTCAGCAAGCGCCGCAGAATCTGTATCGGGGCACCTTCGCGTTGGCGGCCCAAACGGATGTGCTACAAGTATAATCGCACGCAAGGACGCATCCAAATCGAGCGCTAGGCCTGATGCCACCAACTGATGTAGTGTTTACGCTCACGGGCGATGTTCGTCGCAACTCCCGGGCCATCAGGCAGCTTCGACTTCTTCGCTCGCTTGGGCTTACGGTGACTGTCTTTGCACTGGGCCACGATGCGGGAACGCCTTTCCTTGACGACGGGGTGCATCTGCGCTATTTGCCGCGCCCAACGGGCGGTGGTCCCCGCTTCTTTTGGAAGGTACACCGACTGTTTCTTGAGGCCGCTCGCGGCCAGAAGGCGCGCGTCTTTCATGCAAGCGATCTCTACTGCCTGCGTGCCATGCGCTTGGCGGCCACCAAGTACGAGAGCGCTCTGGTCTATGACGCGCGAGAGTTGTATCCCCATGTTGCGTCAACGGCCGGGAGGCCATGGGTTCGTGCCTTTTGGCACCGGATTGAGCGCCGCGACATTCGGGCTGCGGACACGGTATTCACGGTAAGCGACAGCATAGCGGCGCAGCTGCAAACGACCTACGGCATTGCCCGTCCGGATGTCTTATACAACGTGCCAGAATCGCAGTGTCCCCGTCCCTCCGGTACCCTGCGCCAAAGGGCCAAGATTGATAGCAATTCATTTCTCATACTGCACCAGGGCAGCATCCAGAAGAGCCGGGGGTGTTTTTTGCTGCTGGATGCGATGCGCGATGTCGATGGGGCCGTCCTGGTCTTCATGGGCAGGGGGCCACAAATGCCTGCGCTGGCACGGGCGGTACGGGAGCATGGCATCCACAAGCGCGTTCGACTGGTGGATCCGATGCCTCCTGATGCACTGTTGCCAGTAACCGCGGATGCAGACCTCGGCGTCACACTGCTTGAAGACACATGCCTCAACCATCAGTATGCGTTGCCCAACAAGCTGTTTGAGTATCTGATGGCAGGTGTACCCGTTCTGGCAAGCGACTTGCGCGAGATGAGGCGCGTTGTTGAGCACTTTCAGGTGGGTATGGTCGTGCGCCCATCCGATCGCCATTCGCTAGTGCAAGCGCTGCAGCAGTGCGCCAATAACGTGGAGCTACGCAAAAAATGGCGTGCTAACACGCCGCGTGTATTTGAGACGTACAGCTGGTCCGTTGCATCACAGCGCTTCACGACGGCTTACCACGCACTTCTTCAGAGATGACCCGTAGCAGAGTATTCTTGTTGGTCGTGACGCTGGCTGCAGGCTGTGCGCAGTCCGATGAGGCCGAGGGACCACCTCCCTCATCGGACCCGATGACGGTAGCGAACATCACGCCGTTTCCATGGCCGTCCTTTGATGAAGCGGTAGCGGTGGGCAAAGAGCAGGACAAGCCGGTCCTGATTGATATCTACGCGCCGTGGTGTGGTTGGTGCGCCAGGATGCAACAAGAAGTCTACGGCAACCCGACCCTTGCTGCCTATGTACAGCATAATTTTGCATACGGTCGTCTCAACATTGATGACGGCGAGACGCAGCACGACTTTATGGGATATACCTTCACATCACAGGAGCTCGGATACGCCCTTGGTGCTTCAGGGACGCCCACAACGGTTTTCCTGAATGAAGAAGGCACGTATGTCACGCGCTTGGATGGCTACACGGCGCTTGAGCCGTTTGGACAGGCCTTGCAGTACATCGCCAGCGGTGCGTATAGGAATGCGCCACCAGAAGGCTATGCCACAGACTAGTCCGTGATAAGGCGTACCGCACCGCCCTCGTAGACCTCGCCGCGGCGGTGCTGTAAGAAGAGGCGCCTGGCGTGCGAAGTGGCACAGCGCGCGTAATCTATGTCCGCGTAGACAATCGCATCCTCGTCTTCGGGCCCCTGCGCAATGACGTAGCCCGCGGGATCGGTGACAAAGGAACCGCCTCCGAAGTGAAGCACATCTTCCTTGCCCACGCGGTTTGCGAGTGCCATGTAGTATCCATTCTGAAAGGAGGCCACGCGAAGTTCAGCTTCGAAGAGCCCTTCTGGCCATTCGCCAAGCGCGCCAGCCTGCGGCACCACTACCAGGTCCGCACCACCCAGCGCCAGCGCGCGCAGGTATTCAGGGTAATGGCGGTCATAGCAGATCGCCACGCCAATTCGTCCGGCAGCCGTCTGGTAAACCGGCGCCAGCGTGTTACCAGGCGCATAGTAGCCCTGCTCGTGAAACCCCTCATAGTCGGTGATGTGCATCATGCGGGTGCGGCCTACAATCGTGCCGTCCGCGTCGATGACGGGCGAGGTGTCATAGGCTAGGTTCCCCGCACGCTCGTAGAGATTGAGTACGACGACGACGCCCAGTCGACGCGCGGCCTCGCAAAAGGCTGCCGTCGTAGGCCCGGGTACCTGCTCAGCAAGGTCCAACACGCGCGGGCCTGCTACATGTTGAGGATAGAATGGCGTAAATGCCAACTCCGGGTATGCTACGAGCACAGCACCGCCTGCAGCGGCCTCTTCAAGCTTTTTCAGGCCTCGGAAGAGGTTGCCATCCAGGTCGTGCGTTGCCTGCTGCTGAATGAGTGCGATTCTTGTTGTCATGAGCTGGTTGAACTTGGCTCTGCGGTTAGTTGCCTGCCGAGACGGCCGTGACCATACGTGGCCTTCCTGCCAAATCCTGATGCATGGCCGAAGTACTGAAGCCAGAATCCACCAACAGTTGTCGCACTTGGGCAGCGTAGTCAGCATGCACTTCCAGCACCAGGTAGCCACCTGGACACAGGTGGCGGCGTTGCTTGGCGATGGCGCGGTAGAAACGTAACGGGTCATCTCCACAAGCGAGCGCCTCGACAGGTTCAAAGTCGCGCACGTTGGCTGGCAGCGCTCCGAATTCCGCATCTGGTACGTACGGAGGATTGGACACAATGAGGTCAAAGGGCCCTTTGGCTGCCGGCTCTAGCAAAGAGGCCAATATGTCTGCATGCACAAAAGACACCGCCAGCCCTAGCAGCCGCGCATTCCCTTTAGCGACGCGAAGCGCGGCGCGGCTATTATCACATGCCACCACATAGGCATCTGATCGCGCGTGCTTGAGCGCCAACGCGATACAGCCACTGCCGGTGCCCACATCAAGCACACGGGGGTTAGGAAGTTTGGCCATGCGCGCGAGAGCAGCTTGAACAAGAAGCTCGGTTTCGGGTCTCGGTATCAGGACATCCGGTGTCACGTGCAGCCTGAGGCCGCAGAAGTCAGCATGTCCCAAGACATATTGGAGCGGCTCATGATGGCGGCAGCGCCTGATGGCTTCAGAGAAACGCTCCACTTCATCGGCACTCGCTTCTTGCTCCGGATAAGCGATAAGGCTGGCCGCGCTTATCCCCAGGATGCCTTCCAGCAGCCACCTTGCCGCGCGTCGAGGCAACGGCACGGTGGCATCCGATAGGGCCAGGGTGCCTGCGTCCAGTAGCGCACCCCACTGCCGCAGATCCGCAGGTAGTGTTCGTGAGTCCGAGATGAGTAGCCTGTCCATAGCACATGCTGATTTCGGGCTTTCTACGCATGGGTCAACGTTATGGACCATCCCTTCTGGCGGTTCGGTTGCAACTGCACATGCGCCAAACTATTTTCACGGACACGGGGACCGAGGTACCAGTGAACCGCCCCGGCTTGGAATGACTGCTAGAGAAATGAATCGAGATGCCAAACGACGCAGTTACAGTCTAAAACGGTATCTTCGCCCGGGATATTGGCCTTCTTCCTCCGCGTGATGGTACGAAACCGGGTGACCGCGCCCTCACATACTTGAACACGGATCTGGACCAGGTGCTTACCGCTCTTTTGCACCGTAAGGAGCACACAAGAAGCCTGCATCACCGCAATAGCCTACGACTATGCCGTTTGAATTCACTTCAGCGCTAATAGCGGCGCTGTTGGCGCCTGCGTTTGGCGCCTTGCTTTACCCGGTGTTGCACACGCTGCCGACGGTTACCAGGTGGTTCGACCGATTCATGTTTTTCGCCGTACCGCTGCTCGTCTTATTCCACATCTATTCGCACGCGTGGCCTGACGAGATCCTCATTGCATCCATGCTGGTGCTGGGCGGTCTGGGCGCACCTCTGGTCCTTGAGCGTGCCTCCAACTTCTTTGCCAGGAAGACGGATTCCGCTGCGCTGGCCATTGGAATTTCCGGGTTGGCCGTACACGTAATCATTGAGTCAGCCGTACTGAAGGGCGACAGCACGGACCTGATTTTGGCGCTCGTGCTGCACCGCACGGCTGTTGGTCTTATGGTTTACTGGCTCGTGCGCCCGAAATACGGGTTCTACTTGGCCAGCCTTAGCGTCCTTGCAATCCTGGTGGCAACCATTCTGGGCTACACGCTGCTTGGTGATATCATGGCTGACAACGAGACGGCAGAATTCTATCAGTTCTTCGTGAGCGGCTCACTGCTCCATGTCATCTTCCATCGAAGCCTCAGCCACCATCGCCACGATAACGGCAATGGCCATGGCCACGCGTAACGCGACAAATCAGGGCCTGTGAGTTCGCAAACTGCTTTGATCATCGCGTGGCCCGGTGCGGAACCAAGCATTGAATACGCGGGGTTGCGACGCAGTTGCGAGGTGTTCATTTGGAGCGTAGCAGCACTGTTGTGCTTTTGGCTAACGCCGAGCGCAGCGGGGCAGGATATACCCACGTCGCTACGTTTTGACGACGCCATCCGGCTTGCAGAAACGGCGAACCCCCATTATCTAGCTGCACAACGTGGAGAGGGGGTTTTTGACGCTCAGGTTCTCCGAGCCCGTGCACGGCCGAATCCCGAAGTAATTCTCGAGTCGGAAAACGTCTATAGCCTTTCCCAGCGCGGGGATAGCTCGCCGGCGCTGGCCCAGTGGATCGCACTCCTTGGACAGAAGATCGAAACTGCCGGCAAGCGCCGCTATCGCGTGGAAGCTGCCGAGGCCAGCCTCCAGGTTGCACGCGCCGGCATCGCAGATGTCCGGCGCACTTTGCACGTAGCAGTGGGCGTCGCATACTTTTCACTGGCACGTTCCGAGTCAGAATTCCGTGCAATGAACGTTGCACACGACCGGATCGGCACGGTCATCGACCTGGTTGCCGAGCGGGTTGCTGAAGGCGATGCCGCGGCCACAGAGCTCTTGCGACTTCAGACTGAGCAGGTCCGTCTGCAGGACGACATGCTACAGGCTTCTCTTGCATTGGGACAAGCACAGATAGTACTCTTGTCACTCATTGGTGCCAGTAACGTACGGCAGCCGGTGCATGCCGCCGACTCACTCGAGGTGGCCACGCTGGTAGACCCCGAGGGCATACCTATCGCAACCCTCGATGGCGTGCTACACCCGATGGAAGCCGTGCAGAGTGCGGCCATGCGCTACCGCCCGGACCTGCAAGCGGCAGCACACGAAGTGGACCGAGCATTGGTAAACGTGTCATTGCAACGTGCTTTGCGTATCCCAAACTTGAAACTCGCAGGCGGATACCGCAGCGACCTTAATGGCAACCGGCTGGATGCAGGAATTGCGGTCGGCCTGCCGCTTTGGGGCGGACTGGACGGCGGCGGCTTGGCGCACGCGAAGGCGGCGCACGAAGAATTGGTGGCCAAGCTGCACCAAATTGGGGCTTCCGTGAAGACCGAGGTTTCACTAGCGGTAGCCGCAGTCAACACCGCAGCTGAGCGCGTGAGACTCATAGAACAGCAGTACTTAGTCCGGGTTGAAGACCTGCAACAGCGGATCCAGACGGCGTATACGCTGGGGGAGGCGTCGCTGACGGTGCTTATAGACTTGCAACGCAACTATCTGAAGGCGCTGCAATTGCGGGATGAAGCGGTGTATAATTACCGCGTAAGCCAGATCACGCTGGCGGCCGCCATGGGGGTCGCTCCAAACCACCAGTCTCCTTAGTCTGATCACTAGTTGCGCAGAATAAGTACAGTAGCTCAAGGCAAAAGCACGGCAGACAGGACATGAGCATACGTTACTTGCTGTTTCAGATGCGGCGGCCGGACGACACCATGCGCGAGCACGAGGTCGGAGCCTTTGCGAGGGCGCTCGGTTGTTTCCCTGGGGAGATCACGGCGATAGACCTCATTAGGGAGCCGCCCACTTCGTCAGCTCTCGCGGCACATGACATGGTACTTATCGGTGGCGCAGGTGACTACTCGGTACCGGAGGGCGGCCTCTGGCTAGAGAATGCGCTTGATGCCATGCGAAATCTGCATGCCCTGAGTAAGCCGACGTTTGCCTCCTGCTGGGGGTTTCAGGCGCTTGCCGAGGCCCTAGGCGGATCGGTCGTCACCGACATCACGCGCGCTGAGCTTGGCACCTGTGAGCTTCAGCTTACGGAAGCTGGACAACGAGACCCGGTGTTTCGCCACTTGGGTGCATCCTTCTATGCTCAGGTAGGACATCATGACACTGTTGACGTCCTGCCGGCCGATGCTATCCGGCTGGCAGGCAGCCCACTGGTGGACAATCACGCCTTTTGCATACTGGGCAAGCCGATCTATGCGACACAGTTTCACCCTGAGCTGCGAATTCAGGAGATGAAAGACCGCCTGCGGAATTATCCGCAGTACACGGAGGGCATTGCAGGTATGTCCATAGAGTCATTCATTGCCGCGCTACGGGAAACGCCGCGTGCCAACTACCTGCTCAAGTCATTCGTCGCACATGTCTTTGGTGACTAGTGGGCCCTGCGCCATGAAGCTCTTCGCCACAACATTGCTGGTTGCTGCCTTTGTACCGGCATCTCAGGCGCAGAATGTAGGCCCGGAGAAGGGCGCGCTCGTTGTCGTCGGTGGCAGCATGCAGGATCCGGCCATCCTTGACCGTTTCATTGCGCTGGCGGGCGGTGCGGATCAGCCATTTGTCGTGATCCCGACGGCTGGCGGTGCCGACGAATACGATGACTCATTCGGTGGTCTCCGGGGGTTTCGGGAGCGCGGCGTCGCCGACCTCACTCTGCTTCATACCCGCGATCGTGCGACTGCGGAGTCGGACTCATTTGTTTCGGCCATCCACCGCGCCAAGGGCGTATGGTTCAGCGGCGGGCGCCAGTGGCGCTTGGCGGACGCCTACCTGGACACCAGGACGGAAGTTGCGCTTTGGGGCGTTCTTGAGCGTGGAGGCGTCATTGGAGGCTCTTCCGCAGGAGCCACCATCCAAGGGTCCTACCTGGCACGAGGTGATTCAAGAACCAACACCATCATGATGGGAGACCATGAAGAAGGGTTTGCCTTCTTAAGACAGTCTGCCATAGACCAGCATCTTCTGCAGCGAAACCGGCAGTTTGACCTGATGGAGATTGTTGACGCTCATCCAGGCTTGCTGGGAATCGGCATAGATGAAAATACTGCTATCGTGGTGCAGCGCGACTCTTTTGAGGTCATTGGTGCATCGTACGTAGCCATCTACGACCATGAGTCGATGCAGCAGGACAAAGTACCGTTTTACCTCCTGGCACCGGGCGACACCTTCGACCTCGTCAGCCGTCAGGCGTTTCGCCGCGGCAACCCACTGCGACCACGCCAGTGATCTGAAGCGCCGCAAGCACAGCCCTATTGCAAAGAATCATTCGCGTGTCTGGGGCCGGCCAACCCCAGGGGCGCGTCCCCCTGCTCCCCTCAACAGACCGATACTCTTAGTTGTCGCAAACCTGGAAAGACTATTGACACTCATCAGGTATTTGGAGCGCCGTTCATTACGTCTAAGCCAGAACGTGTCTCCGCGTGATTCTCCCAAGATTCTCAAAGCCCCCAATTCACCATCTCGTGAATGTGAACTTGGGGGAAGCGAGCCCTTCCATAGGTCACTATCATCCCCGACTTAACCGCAAGGATGCGATGCAACTCCGTGCCTATGTACATGGCTTGCCCCGTCTTACCGTTAACCACATAGGTGTGATAAGTTTCGGACTTGTCCTGGGTCGTGGTTCGTGGAATGATGTGTCTTGTTTGGACAATGAAGAAATGGTCCGATACATGGAATACGTTGCTTGCACGGTCATACTCTCTCCCGCCGGAACCAAACAATACCATCTCGGAATCACTGCCACGCCCTTCTTCGATGATGTCCCCAGGACTAAAATCTCCAAACATGGAAGTCCACAGAGAGCCCCCAGTGACTTCATAGCCATACAGTAGTGGTAAGCGCGAAAACATGTATACCAGCGCTTTACTATCGGGGTGGCAACCAAGTGGGCCATCTGACAAAAGCGCCCGAACATGCGCAGCAGGAGACGAATAGGTCGCTCCAAAAGAGCGCAAATGCTCGCCGCTTAAATCAAAGACGTGGACGGCATCATTCGGCCGAACAGGCCAGTCTCCGCTAAAAAACAGTTGATCGCCAATCACACATAGTGCCTTCGGTGTGAAGCCTACCGACGAAGTAGACACCAGTGAATGCGTGGAATCAGAACTTGCAAAAACAGAGATGCGACCCCCCTTGCGATCCACCACAAAGACGCGATCACGTATATCTATGTACACCGCTTGCGGATACTGAAATTCACCGGGCCCCTCACCAGGCGCCCCGATCGTGTAACGATATTGCCCCGTCGGACCATATACAAACAACTCTCTATGTTTGCTGTCCAATAGGAACACGTCGCCTGCACTGCTTAGCGCTACACTCCGAACTTCGCCCAGCATAGCATGGCGAGGACCCTGATCAACACCGATAGTAGCAACTTGACGCGCGTCCCCGACCAACCGAGCAATGTACTGCATCTCCACATCAATGCTGGCAACATCTGTGTATTTGATGATGTGGGCTAGCGCATCAGGCGATGGTATGGCATCTGGTGTCGGGTGATAGATGCGGCCCGATGTGTTGCTGTCTCCGCAGCCTAGCAGCACAAGGAACAAAAGGGAAAGTAGCCCTACCCGGACTAGCGAGTACGAGCTGATGTAGCTACTCCTTGATGTCCGCCAGTGGACGTGACCAGCTTCCTGGCTGGCCACGACGTCATGCGCAGTCACAACTGGTGAACTCAAGACGCCGCCATCCGACAGGTTTTCCACGAAGCCGGACTGCCCGCCCGTAGGTGTCAGCCCTCCAGCGCAATTCCACAAGAGACAAAGTTGGTCCACATTAATTCCCGGACTGCCGCTTCATTACACGGCTGATGAAGTCTTGGATCTTGCCGTCCCTGAGTTCGCCGTCAATGGCAATGATAATGCCTTCTTCGTCTACCAGGATGGGCCTCGGGTAGCTGGTGATCTCGAAAGCTGTGCTGACGGCCTCGTGATCAGCCTTCTCCACGAGCGTGTGCATCCAGGGCATGAAGTAACGGTCCTTACGGAACTCTTCAATGGCCACTTTCTTATCCCGCATCGCAACGCTCAAAATATCAAACCCGGCCTCCTTGTATTTGTCACGCACTTCGTGGAGCGCTGGCAACTCTTCGATGCACGGCCCGCACCACGTTCCCCAGAAGTCAATGAGGTAGATCCTTCCTCGAAGGTTCTTGTCTGAGCCTTTTGCAAAAATAGGCTGAGAGCGCGAAACCGGGCGTAGAAAGTTAGGGCGTGGGTGAGAATAATGCGGATTAAGTGCGTCGTGAGTCGTATACTTGAACACGTGAGAATCATAAATGTATACAATAAACGTGCAGATGCAATTGCGATCAGAGTTGTCCAGGTACTGGTCCACATTCCAGCTCAGATTGTTTCCATTGCTGGAGCTCACTATTGGCGAGCTCAGTGAACAGCACAGACGATTCGTTTCTGTGGTGGAATTAGTGCGCGTGGAGGAGCTGTTGTCGGGGTGCGAGTCCAAGGGTCCAGGCCGTCCGAAGGCGGACCGGGCTGCGCTGGCGCGGGCTTTTTTGGCTAAGTCCGTATTCGATATCCCGACCACGCGGGCGTTGGTGGAGCGACTAAAGAGCGATCCGGTACTGCACCAGCTATGCGGCTGGGAGTGGTCGTAGATGGTACCGAGCGAATCGTCGTTTTCGCGGGCGTTCGCGGAATTTGCCAACAGTGACCTGCCGGGGCGGCTGCACGCAGTGCTGCTGGAGTGCGCGCTGGAGGATCATCTGGCCGGGCACGTTTCGCGGGACGCGACCGCGATTCCGGCACGCGAGAAGCCGAAGCGGTCTGTGCCCAAGGCCAACGACGGCAAACAACCGAAAACCCCTACCCGCCTGCAGCGTCAACGCTCCATGGAGCTGGATGATATGCTGGAAGAACTGCCGAAGGACTGCAATGTCGGGACCAAACGCAATTCGAAGGGTCACGGGCACTGCTGGGTCGGCTTCAAGCTGCACTTGGATGTGATTGACGGGGGGATTCCGATCAGCGCTGCGCTAACATCGGCTTCGGTCCATGACAGCCAGGTGGCGATCCCGCTGGCAGTGATGACGGCCGCTCGGGTACAAAGTCTGTACGACTTGATGGACAGTGCGTACGATGCTAAGGAAATCCGAGAGCATAGCAGATCGCTGGGGCATGTGCCGATCATTGATATCAACCCGCGTGGCAATGAGGAGCTAAAGCGCGAGGCGCGGGCGCAACGCAGCATCGGACACGTTACGCCAGAGAGGAGACGTTTCAGAGAGCGCTCGACGGTGGAGCGGGTCAATGGACGACTCAAAGACGAGTTCGGCGGACGGTATGTGCGGGTACGCGGGCATAGCAAGGTCTACTGCCACCTGATGTTCGGCATCCTGGCGCTGACCGTCGACCAGTTGATGCGCCTGGTGCTCTAAGCGCACCCGTACCCTCACGTAGGGCCCGTCTCGCCATCAGCGCGGGCCGGGTCAGCTATGCCGTGTCATGCCTCCCTGCGCAGTTCGTCACCCCCATTCGAGCAAGACTTCCGCAATGCAAAGGTCGAACAAGTTGATACGTGCAGAATCACACTGGCTTGACGAAGCTCCTACTCCCAAATCAAGGACTGAAGTGAATTTTGCAAAAGGCTCGTCTGTGAAGATAACGGCGGGATCCTCCAAGGAGACGAATGAGAACGGGGGTACGGGATTGCCGGTCTGTAGCCTTCTGTCCGGGGCAAAAGTCCGCCGTGCTCGTTCCGCATCCCCCGATTCTGGATAAACAGCCTGAAGCTCGGCATAGTAACGCCATTTTGCCTCCTCATCCCCTTGAAAGGCAGCTTCGTCAAGTCCCCTAGCAAGAAAGTGCCGATGGACATCCGGATCAGGGTGGCTGGCAATGACCCTCCGTATGTAGGCTTTGACCCGTTTATAATCCTCTGCCATTTCTCCAATGGAGAACATGAGGTCGTATGCACCTACTGAGCTCCAGGCTTCGAAGGACCAAAACGGCGAATCTGGCGGAATGGTCTTGAGTGCTTCACGGGCCAGACGCCTGTTTTTCTTGGAGGGCAGGGGCATCATTTTGTCGAAGTACCGCATAATGAGCCACTGTCGAAGAACCGGATCCCGCTCCCGGTCGAGCCTCTCCTCAACCACAGCCCTCTCTTGCTCCTCAATCTCAGCATATTGGCTGTTATTGTCTCGGCGTGCCACGGCTCTTCGCAGTGATCGCCAGTCCACGTCCAGATGTATGGCAGCAACCTCGCCGGCTGTGGACGGAACTGAGCTGACGGTTGGCTCAACAACGTGTTGCGGCAGTGCTGACGGATCCAGGGTTATGTCCACGAACTGTCTGTTGTCAACGTCCAGAACGCTATAGTAATCGTTCCTATCTCTGCGCCAAAAAGGGCCCGCTTCCATAAATGCAAAGCGGTCCTGGCTTGTGCCTGCGACCAGAACATCCGAGCCCCACGATGAAAACACACTCGCGCCATGAATCTGGTACGCAATCGTATCAGCGTCCGTCTCCACCTGGACGGCAAATGTGCCATCCGGTAGCCGCTGCATGGCCACGCCTTCTTCAGAGGTGGACATCACCACCCGGACCGTGTCCAAAGTAGGGTCCAGCCGGTGCGTGCCGAGCCTGATATTGAGTACTACGTCCTCGCGTGACATCAGGACAAGCGGCATTGTCAGAGTCGCGTGATGCACACCGGTCGCATACACTCCGTAGCCCCCCGGTTCATTTAGCGTAAAGCCGAATCGGCCGGACGCCTCGACTGGAGCAATAACCGTCGTATCACGTGGGCCATTCTTGACGATCATGTGGGCCATGGCCATAGGCTGGCCATCAGCTCCCAGCAGGGTTCCACTGATATTAACCTGTGCAGGCGCCTGAGACGGAGGTAACAGCAGAAGGAAAACCAGAATGCATGGGATCAGATAGCGCATAGGAGTTTAAGGCAGCCCTATAGATGTACAACATTACCGCTCGGAGTGTGCATATGGAAATTGGCCAGTTGGCTGCGAAGCCCGCGAGCCAAGTGTGGATAAGACTGGCCGGCCATGCTGCCATGCAGTAGGAGAACGACCAGGCTTGGTAGCATGCAGCAGGGCCGATGCGAACGTGAAACTTGATGCAGCGTACGACACATTTGTGCTGCGAAGCTGGCCCAGTCTCTGGCTTTTTGCTGACGTGAGGCAAGCGATCTTGCAACCAGACCACTAGCAACCAGGAGGTTGATGTACGATTCGTTTTGAATACGGCTTGGAGCACGCTGTGTCTTTTTTGCCTGCTGAGCCAACCGCTGGGGACCCGGAGCGCAGCCGGTCAGGTGAATCGGGGTACACAACACCCGACACCAGAGAACATTCCAGACGCCACTGACCCCAGTCTGATCATTGACGTATCCGACAATGATCAGTGGGAGGAAGGACCTCCTGTACCGGATACTACCGGAATGAAGACAGCGATTTTCGGGCGCGAGGACGGCGAATTGTACGAACTTCTAGGCCTTATCCAGGACATTGCCTCCGACGGACATGGATCCATCTTCGTCTTGGACGCGGCCTCACGTGTCAAGACCGTACATGTCATCGATACCGAGGCACAGTACTTGGGCAGATTCGGTAGTGCGGGCGAGGGACCTGGCGAATTCATGCATCCCTCGCACATTCTAGTTGATGATGGCGGCGACCGCATACTGATCGCGGGTCGCGCCGAACGTGAGGTAGATGTGTTTGAGTGGCTAGATAGTGATTGCCCGAAAAAGGCCTATTGGGAGCAATATGCCGGCAGATTGGGGGTGGGCGGTAAGCCTGTAGTCGCGGTCAGGGGTGTACGCAAGGTGTGCAGCCCCCGAATATGAGTGGATTCGGCACAAATCCGTGGTCTTCAGCCAGCTTTTTATGCCATTGCACTACAAAGAGGATATAGGTTTGCGCTCTCCCCATTGCAAGGAGTCTGGCTTGCTTCCGTGGCGGCGCTGGTAGGGCCTTACTGCGCCCTACTGCGTGCCTGGTGCCACTTTCGTCGGCGCGCTTCCTTCTGCTTCAGGACCTGACCTATGCGGTGCACATTGGTGGCCACCACTACCAGCGCCAGCGTCCTGTCGAAGCCAGCCTTGCCGTGGGTGCGCACTAGTGACATGCCCCGGTGATGGAGGTTATTGATCGCCGACTCTACGGCCGGGTGTTGACGCCGGGCTGCCACGAAGTCCGGATGGGTCTCCCGTTCGCGGTCCGCTTTACGGTGCCGCCCCTTCCGGGGCATCACGTTCAGGTCCAACAACTTGTCAAGCTGCTCGCGATTCTCTGGCGTGTAAAACCCCTTGTCCATGCTGCATGATGCCAGCGCCGGGTAGCGCCGCTTCGCCTCTGCAAGGAATGGTACGATCATGTCCTGGTCGCCACCTTCGTGTTGCACGTAGTGGCGCAGAATGAATTGGTGCTGATCCTCCAGCACGCAGACCGGTACCCCCAACTCTGCCATCACGCCCGCCTTCCCTTTGTCGATCCAGCGCGTGTGGGGCTCATGCACGGAGAAGAGCTTCTGGCCGTGCGGAATCTTCTCGCCCTTGATCAAACGGCGCAATACCTGGTCTATCAGCTTGTCCGCAGTCCGCAAATACCACGACACCTCCGCGCTTTCAACATCGTTTTGCCTCAATATCGCCTGCGTGGCCGCTGCCTTCGACACGATAGTGCGGCAAAGTGCCAGGTAGTTTGCCACTTTCGACGTACTACGCCACTGCCGGGAAGTGCGCACGCGATAAAAGGCGCGCTCCATTTTCTTGATCCAGGCCTGCGACTTGCGCCAGCCCGCTATCGCATGCTGCTGGCAAAGACGCGCCAGCTTCCTGATCAGACGGCGCAGCGCATCCCACAGCAAACGGACATCGGTGGGCCACTCCACATGGGTCTTCGCAACCGCTGAGTCGGCCCGGCAGTGAAGCGGATCCGAGTTTCTGTGCTTCAACAGCTGATGCCCACGGGCCACCACCACCGCATTGATCTGCTGCAGCGCCTCCTCGGTAAGCAGACGCACGTTGTCAATAACGGTCTGCAGGCGATACTGGTGCTTATCTCCAAAATCTGCATGCCCCAGCATCTGGCGCAACGCCGTGTGAAAGTTCGCCAATTCCACCAGACGGTCGAAGTCGCAGTCAAGCGCCTTCTGCAGCGTGCCCAGCACGAAGATCCGCCACAGACACAGCCCGGGGCGACCACGCCGCAAATTGACCTTCGCGCCTAACTGCTCCCGCAGAATCGCGAACACCCGCTCGCGGGTCTCGCGGTGCGTGAAGA
This sequence comes from Rhodothermales bacterium, assembly GCA_965262785.1. Classification (GTDB taxonomy): domain Bacteria; phylum Bacteroidota; class Rhodothermia; order Rhodothermales; family Bin80. The sequence goes on along the minus strand of OZ253559.1, from coordinate 1,859,918 downwards.
TGTCCTGCAGTCCACGGAGTACGGCCGGAATATCGTCTCTGGACCGAGCGTCAAAGCTGATCTCTCCAATGGGAGTGTGGCCAAGCTCAAACTGTGACTCGAAGATCGCGCGCATGGCAGTAAATCGGGCGAATGTTGGGGCAGAAGCGTACTAATCACGCCAATAACGGTACTAAGATCGGAAAACGGCGCAACATTCGCTAAAACAACGCAGGCAGCCGTTGGGGAAACTGCCCCGATAACAGCCGCTCGACACTCCAAAATGCCCGATTTTCCGCCGCACGCGCCCGTACATCCGCCCTATGCGCCCAAGACTGCCGGTCTGCAGAGCCGATCAGGCATTTTTCGGGCAAGCACTAGATAAGGGGGTGTATAGGTATGTAGAGTCCTGGGATACCCGGATCAGGCCAAGCGATGCCTGCGTCATGCGTAGCCACGTATACCTGCTGGGATACGGCCCGGAGAATGGCCGCATCGTTCACAAGTACACAGTAGACGGAAAGTATGTAACGGGATTTGGCGAGCCCTACAAAGGCGGTGCACCATTCTTAGTTGTTAAAAGGCAGAAACAGTTAGATGATGGAGTCATTTTCCACATATGTCTATTCTGCTTTCTATGCACGGACTACACACGCATCCCACCCATCTTGACAGCGTCTCTGGCGCTGATCTGCGCGCCTCTGGTGACTGGCGTCTCTACCTGGTCAGGCAGTTCAGCGAGATCATGGAGTTGCTCGGCCGAGAGGGGGCAGCGCGGCATGAGCGCGCCAATGCAGGCGGGGCTGATGGTCTGGAACTGGAAGCGCCTGTAGCCAGCGCCGATACCGCAGCGTGTACCTGCTGTGCGAGCTGCGTATCCACGCGGGAGGGGCCGAAGCTCGCGCCTTCTGGTGCGCAGCCACTGGACCCTTTGGTGTCAGCCCACGCGGAGCGGGCCCTGGAAGTATTCACTACTCGGCCATTGTCACAGGACGACTTCGGGGCGTTGTGGATCGACGCCGCCTATGTCCTGGGCACGCAGTATGTCTTCTGCATAGGCGCTACGATGACGGGACACAGACGGATCCTGAGCTTTGTAGCTTCGTCGCTGGAGGACGCCGCACTTCTGAGTCGGATGCTGCAGCAGCTCACCGAGCGGGGGCTTTGCACGGAGCGAGGAATCTTGTGCGTGATCCCGGGGGGAAGCGGCCTCTGCGAGGCACTCGCGACCCGCCTGGCCGATTCCGCCCAGGTGCAACGGTGCCAGGTGCAAAAGACCCGGCGTGTGCTGAGCTATCTGCCCGAGGAGAAGCGTCTGGAGGTGCGCTGCGCTTTGCGTCACGCGTGGGAGGCAGCCGACTACGAGACGGCCCTACGGGCGCTGATGCGTGTGCACAGCACGGTGGCCCGCGAGAACCGCACCGCGGGCTGCTGCCTGAAGGAGGGGCTCAAGCAGACGCTGACCTTGCACCGGGCCGGAGTCTTTGCCGCCCTGGGTCGGAGCCTTAAGACCACCAGCGTGATTGGCCGTGTCAGCCAACGCTTAGTCACACGCTTGAGGCAGTATGCCCGGTGGATGCCACCGGAGCAGCGCGAGGCGTGCATGGCCCTGGGACTGCTGGAAATGGAAACAGGCCTGTACCGTCTGGCCCACGCTGCATACCTTGCGCGCCTTCGCAATACCCTCTTCGGCGAACGTACTACTGAATGCTAATCCACCCTTGTACCTATGAAGACCCCTACCACCGCTTCTTTTCCTTTGGACCTCTTCGGAGAGCTCATGCGTGCCTTCAGCCCGTGCAGCATGCAGGCGAAAATCAACGCGGTGCTGAACATCGGCACGTTTATCCAGCACATGGCCTTGCAGATCATCAGTGACGAGGTAGCTGCGCTTTGCGGAACTTACCGCAGCAGACGCCACAGGCCGCACCAGGGGCGTTACCTGCGCTGGGGCTACAATCCAGGGTCCATCCGACTGTGGGGGCAGCGGGTACGCATCCGCGTGCCGCGCGTGCACGACACCCGCACGAACAAGGCGCGCCCCCTTGAGAGTTACCAACGACTTCGCAGCACGAAGGTAGATGATGAAAAGCTGACCGAGATGTTGCTCATGGGAATCAGCCAGCGCAACTACCAGCGGGCCGCCCGGCAGTTTGCCGAGGCCTTTGGTCTGAGTGCGACCTCGGTCCGGCGCAGGTTTATCAAGCGTGGCGCCCAGACGCTGGAAGCGTTCTTTGAGCGTCGGCTGGACAGCCTGGACCTGGTGGGCCTGTGGATCGACGGCAAGCACTTTGCGAAGTACCAGATGATGGTCGTCATGGGGCTGACCCTTACCGGCGAGAAGGTAGTACTGGGGTTTGCGCAGGTACCTTCGGAGAATACCGAGGCCATCCAGGGGCTTCTGGAAGCCCTGATTGCCCGTGGGCTACGCTTCCAGCAAGGACTGCTCTGCATGGTGGATGGGTCCAAGGGCATACACGCGGCTGTAGACAAAGTCTTTGGAAAGTACGCGCTCATTCAGCGCTGCTGCTGGCACAAGCAAGAAAACGTGGTGGCTCATCTGAACAAAGAGGATCAGGATCACTGGCGTAAGCGTCTGCAGGCGGCCTATCGAAAGCCCACTTACGCGGAGGCCAAGGCTGCGCTGACGATGATCCAAGAGACGTTGAAGACCAGCGCACCCAAGGCTGCCTCGAGTCTCGCGGAGGGCATGGAAGAGACACTGAAGCTGCATCAACTCGGACTGGCCAAACCGCTGGGCCGAAGCTTGCGAACTACCAACAGCATCGAGAACCTGAACAGTGCCTTCAGTCGCCTCTTCCACAACGTGACGCACTGGATGCACTCGGATCAGATTCAACGGTGGATGGCGCTGGGGGCCATGGAATCCCTTCGTAACTTGCAGCGGATTCCCCAAGCAGAGCATCTTCCGAAGCTACGCATGGCTTTACATGAACACATAAGTTGCACAGCACAATTGAATACTACCTCCACGCTACTGAGGACGCCTTCCACCAACTGAGAATGGCGCACCACCCCTACAAATCGACAAATTCAATGGTTGTCGAACGGCTGTCCAGCGGCGGATCGCTTTCGTGCATTGCGCAGCACGGCGTTGTCGGACATATCCGGGACAACATACCGGTTGTGACGGCCTACAGTGAACATGGCGATTTACTTTGGCACCTCAGGGTAGTGGGCGTCAAGCCAGCCATCAACACCCTGGAATCGATGTCGGAGAATGGCCGTCCGTCAATCCGCTACACTGTTGCCGACGCCAAGGAAAAGGGTCGTGGACACCTCACCCTGTCGGAAGCATACAGCGATGGCAATTTCTATCTGGGTGTCTCAAGGTCACTCGGCGACGAGCTGTGGCGCCACTTCGTATTCCGGGTCGATGCACTCAGCGGCGCATTTACGCACATCGGACATGGCTACATTGGATACGTCACGGAACGAGACATGATCGTCCGCGTGAGACAAGAAAGAGGTTCGGCGCCGCAAGTAGTCATACGGTCCAGGCAGTAGCGCCGAATGAGGCAGGCCGTCAGCTGCAGGGAGACGTCGTATTGGTTTAGTGTGCTCGTTCCAAGCCGGTCAGAGCAGTTTCATGTCAGACACTGACAAGTCCGACGCTCGTGTCCGGTACTACGACTTGAGGAGTACCGTTGCAGTAGGTGATGCGGACTGCCATGATTTTTCGCCGCTGCGCAGCCTTTCTTGAGCGTGGCAGTGGGCAGGGAATCCGCCGACCACGGTGTCGCGGCCCATCGTATTCCCGGAGGCAGTGCCGGGCGGGCCTTCAGGACTTGGGTAGAGACACGCAGGATTGCGCGCCTGCAGCTGGCAACTTCGGGCCCGAGAGTTTCATTTGATAACTTCCATAGAGCGCGGGTTGCGTGACAAGGCGGCGTCCACCAACAGGCCGAAACCGCTCGCAATCCGCTGCGGCACTGACCACATCCAATCAATAGGCCAAACCTAGATTCTACCGTACATGGTCACCAATACCAATCCGGCTACACGGGAAGGGCCTCACCGAATGGGTACTTATTGATTCCTACGTCTCCTAATTTCTTCTACCACTGCTCTAGTATGCTCCGCTCCCTGGTTCAGGAGTTCCACATCCACACCCAAAGAACCAGTAGGATTCTTCTGGGCATGGCTATTCGTTACCAATTCTGTCCGAATTTCGACTAGTGAGTTATAAACGGTAACGCGCCAATAATCTGATTTGGACGAATCGGGATTTACTGTTGTCTGAAGTTCCAAGTCACCGAGATAAGCAACTGCATTGCCCTCGAGTAAGAAGCCAGAGGGAGGTGAATTTCTATCACCAACATAGAATACTTCTCCCAGTCTACCTGTAAGCTTTACACTGGGAGCACTCAGCACGACCTTCTGGGTAACGCTATCTTTGTCTAGTTGCTCAATAACTACCGCGCTATCCCCTAACACAGTGATATCTGCAAACTGTTGCAGCGTCATGCCGGGCCAATCTGATTGTAACCAATCAGGTGATGGAATCTGAGCAACTGCCACCGAACCCATCAACAGGAAAACACCTTGAGCTAGTATCGTTATTGATCTCTTCATTCGTCGTCGTTCCCTCCGAGTCCGCATCAGCTCCGGACGTATCGCCCGCTGGATGCGCTCCAAGTCCGCCCGCCCGCGCGGCGTCAGCCGTAGCGCCGTTGATTTCGGTTTCGTCATCCGGTCGTTAACATTGGTTGCATCTTGTTAACAACCGTGGCTAGGGCCGGTTTCCGGGGAAAGGAAAGAAATCGGCATTGTTTTTCATCACTGGCCGAAGACCGAGGCCCCCTTGCCCTATTCAGATTCGCGCGTCCAGACGGCCGGTTTCAAAGGCCGATTCGGCCATCGGCACGCGAACGGCCATACTGGAGACGGGGTTCAGATTGGGGCGGCAACGCTCAGGGTTTCGCGCCGGTAGCCGGCAACTTCGGGCCCCAGAGTTTCGTCTGACAATTGCTCTTATCGGAATTTCCAAGAACCTGCCCTGCGTGTCGCGCTTCTAGGCTAAGGGCATGTAAACGGTACTTGGCGTCGTAGTCAGCAAGTGTCACATTGGCCAGGTTGTGCAGCCAAGCCTCCTGTACCTCTCACCATTTCGAGCCAAGCGCCGCCCCCTTCTCCGCCGGCAAGTTGGGATTCTGTGGCAGTGTGTGCCTAGCGGTATCCTCGCGCTTGGGCACAAATTCCGTGTGGCTATGGTATTCCAAGCAGCGGAGTCAGAAGCTGTCCATGGAAAATCGTACCAGTGATCCTGGATCTTGAGGCCGCGCATGAATTCCTCATAACTCAGCGATTGGCGGTGCTCCGGAATGGTGAGATAGTGCTCCCGAGCTCTCTCCGAGTAGAGAGTCCTATAGAGGGCCCGCCCGGACGGCCAACATGGCAATGGGCGTGACAAAGGGACTTCGGCGTCGCGGGCGCGTGATTCAGATCTTCCCCGGCGTAGCACCAGTGATCCGATAGATGGGCGCAATCCTAAAAGAGTTGAGCGAGCAGTGGGCTACAGTGAAGTGTTGTTTCACCTTGGACGAATCCGCCCAGCAAACGGCCGCAGACCAATCCACAGTGGTAGTGCGGCTTGGCTAGCTGAGTATTGTCCGTGTTGACGGGGAAGCCCAAATTATTCTTGGTGCATAGATTTCCTGGCTTGAGCGACGACTTCACTCACTGTTAGTTCCGTGAATCCTGAGGCTTGGAGTCCTCGGACAAAGTCTGGGTCGATCTCATACCTGGCCAGAACGACAAGTTGATTTACGGTCAAGTCCGCGAGGCCTGCAGCCTGCATACCCCGGACATAATCAGAATCGATTTCATGCTTGAACAGAGTGACAAGCTCATTCACGGTCAAGCCTGCGCGGCCGATGGCCTGCATTCCGCTGATAAAGCCTGGATCAATGTCATATTCGTCCAGGGTGATCAGTTCATTCACGCTCAAGTCTGCGCGGCCGGCGGCCTGCATGCCGCGGACGTAGTCTGGGGCAATGTCATGATCGTCCAGGGTGATCAGTTCGTTCACGGTCAAGTCTGTGCGACCTGCAGCCTGCATTCCTCGGATAAAATCTGGGTCAATGCCCCAATCGGCCATGGTGGCCAGTTCAGTTATGGTCAGGTCTGCACGACCTGCGGCCTGCATACCCCGGATATATTCTGAGTCAATGTCATAGTCGGCCAAGGTGGCCAGTTCAGCCATGGTCAAATCTGTGAAGCCGACAGACTGCATTTCGCGGACGTAGAATGGGTCGATGTCAGTATTGGCCAATGTGACCAATTCGTTCACACCCAAGTCTGTAAAGCCCGCGGCCTGCATTCCGAGGATATAACCTGGGTCAATGTCATAATTGGCCAGCGTGACCAATTGATTCGTGGTCAAGTCTGTGAAGCCCGTGGCCTGCATCCCAAGGATATAGTCTGGGTCAATGTCATTGCTGCCTAGGGTGACCAATTTGTTCAGGCTCAAGTTTTTGATCCCTGCGGCCTGCATTCCGCGGACATAGTTTGGGTCAACGTCACTGTCAGCCAAGGTGACCAACTCATTTACGCTCAAATTCGTGAATCCCGCAGCCTGCATTCCGCGGACATACTTTGCGTCAACGTCACTTTCAGCCAAGGTGACCAACTCATTTACGCTCAAGTCCGTGATCCCCGCGGCCTGCATTCCGCGGACATACTTTGCGTCAACGTCACTTTCAGCCAAGGTGACCAACTCATTTACGCTCAAGTCCGTGATCCCCGCGGCCTGCATTCCGCGGACATACTTTGCGTCAACGTCACTTTCAGCCAAGGTGACCAACTCATTTACGCTCAAGTCCGTGATCCCCGCGGCCTGCATTCCACGGACATACTTTGCATCAACGTCACTGCCGGCCAGCGTGATCAGTGCATTCTTAGTCAAGTCTGTGAAGCCCGCCGTCTGCATGCCCCGGATATAGCTTGGGTCGACGTCGTAGTTGGCCAGGGCGACCAGTTCGCTGAAGGTCAAGTCCGTGAAGCCTAGCATTTCTATCTCATGGATAAATGTGCTATCGATGCCATACTTGCTGCGCAGCATCTTGCGCTGCTCAGCGGTAAGAGTATCCATAGATGCACCCTCCCAAATTGAGCCAGCAGCTGGGATGTAGTCGTAGCTGGTATCGATGTAGTCGTCAGTAACGACGCCTGGATCAAGGACGACCTTCGGCTCGATGTTGACGACAGCTTCGGAATCACTCTTGATGTCCTTGGTGACTGTGAAGCGTGCATCGTTGAGTGGCGACACGGTGCCAACAGCAACCTCGTCTGTCCTTTCGATGGTATCACGCTGGGCTTGGGCGGGATTGAGCACGGCCAGCGGTAGCACTATGCACGCCGCTATGACGACAGCCATGGTAGCGCCGGCCCGGCTCAGGCTCCGATGGCGCAACGATGGATCGAGAATGGCCATCAGGCGGCTCTCCAGCTGGGAGTGCCGCGCCATGGCCAGCGACGCCACCGCTGTCCATCTTGCCGAGTGCAGCGAACGGGCGGTCTCCAGCAAGATCTCGGCATACGTGGAGGCCTGCGTACCGGCCAACAGCACCATGTCGTCGGCAGCACGCTCTCGTTCGAAGCGCGACTGGCGAGCAGCTACCCACGCCAGCGGGTTGAACCAGTGGAAGGCACAGGCGACTTGCGTCAAGAACTGCATCAGGCAATCGCGGCGTCTGACGTGTGCCAGTTCGTGGAGCAGCACCGTGCGGCGATGCTGCTCGTCCCACAGCTTCGCCGTCTCCGGCAAGATGATGGTAGGCCGCCACACGCCAACGCTCAACGGGACCGCCGTCCACGCGCTCCAGCGCAGCCGCACCAACCGCCGGATACCCAGCCGGTTAGCCATATCGCTGGCCAGCTGACGCCAATCGTCGTCTTGCACCATCGTGCCACGGAGGACGAGCAGGTGTACCCCGGCGTGCGCAATAGCCATTCGAACCAGCACGAACAGCAGACCGGCCAGCCACACCATAAACACCCACGTCGACCAGTGAAAGTCGAAAGCGGCAAAAAGGGGCCCAGAGGCTACCCCCACTGCAGGGGCTTCAGCCCGGCCTGTCTGCGGCGATGCCACAGCGACGGGAGCAGCAGCTTCGTCGATGACCGGCGGTGGTATGGCGGGCGCAGCCGTCGGGACATCCAGGAGCGGCACAGAGGCAGGAGCCACGTGTGGAACCGCGCGGGGAGCTTCCTGAACCAGAACGGCCGCTTGCGGCAGAAGACCCGTCTGCCACTGCGGCAAAAGCACCGAAAGCACCGGCAGCGCCAGCAGGCTCAACAGCCCCGCGCACCACACCACATAGCGGACGGCCGCCGAACTGCGCCGCAAGGCGTAAACCAGAAGCCCGGCAGCCGTAAGCACCAAAGCGCCTTTGACAAACAACGTCAGCATCAGCACCAACCAGGAGCTCATGCTGGCGGGGAAATGAGTGAATTCCATCAACGTATTCATGCCTATCGCCCTTGTTGTTTGGCCTGTTCAATCAAGCCGGAGAGGTGGTCGAGGTCGCTTGCGGTGAGATCTGTCCTCTTCAGCTCGAGCAGCGTCGCCACAGCTTGCTCGGCCGAGCCGTTGAAGAACATCTGCACCATGTAGTTCATGGCCGAACGCCCTGCTTCTTCCGGAGAAAGCGTCGGTGTGTAGATGTAGCGCGCTCCCTCCCGGTGGTGCCGCAAATGGCCTTTCTCCTCCAAAATGCGCAGCATCGCCCGCACACCCGAATAACTCGGCGGGCTGTCGATGCCCTCCATCACTTCGGCGGCCGTGGCCTGACTATGCTGGTAGACAAACGCCATTATCTGACGCTCACGACGCCCCAGGTCCATCGGAGATTTCTTCTTCTTCATTACGTCCACCCTTACCGGGAGAAGGTCCAATCATGCACTGCGGACATGCTATCATACTAGCACTTACGACCAATATATGACGAGGTTTCCCTGTGGTCAAGGCCAAATGCTGATTTTTTAGCAGTTTATTTGACCTATTACGCTTTCCGATGGAATTTGGCCACCTATTCCGTAGGAAGCCGACCACTACTCGAATTCCTGGCGCAATGACAGAATTGATTTGGACTGCTGTTTACTCTATGGGTCGATGCAGTGCCGCAGGATCATTAGACCCTGCGGGCAACGGCACCAAAATGTGCCCATCAACGGACACACGGAAGCCGGCTAGGTATCTAGCGCCAGGGCCTTAGTGCATCGAGCCTGTTTGACAGGCTTGACCTTGCGCTACAACCGGCTCCCACACCTGCTCAACAATCTGATGCTCGTTTGCCGAGCTACCTGGCATGCATCTGCGGGTGAATATCCACTTCCATGAAGCAGATTCACTGGTGGCGCTCAGGACACAGGATAGCAGCGACCAAGATTAGGTGGGCTTCAGGTCGCGGCATAGACCCGGCGCAATTGCCTACGGCTGGCCGTAACTCGTGCGACCTGAGTCCGACCTATTCGCACAATAACCGTAGTTGATGCGACAGTATGGCCCGCCATCGCATCGGCGGTGTATACCCCAAGGTATGTGGCGCGCCGTCCATGCCACAATGCGTCGCGGCCCAGGCTCTTTTGCTATGAACCTGCTGTACCGGTTGGCACCGGCTCGGCCGTTTATGGCGTTGGCACGGTAGGCTTTGTAACACAGTTGAGGACTGAGGGGCTAGTTGCGTAGCCAAGTGCTTACACATCACGGTGCGTCTCGTTGCCATTCCGGTTTGTCTCTCACGTCAACCTCGCGCACAGCCTAGGTAGTGATTGACCGAAAACCCCCTTTGCCGGGCGTAGCCCGACTTCGCCATTTTGGGAACCAACCGTGGCCCAAGGGGGGCTAAACCAGGTACTCCCAGCCCACTTTTCGCCCTTTTCAGCCGCTTTTCAGCCGTATTTCTCGGCTATATGGTGAAGAATACGTGAAGTTTAGCGTATTCGGCTGAAAAAGGCCATTGTAGTGCCAGGATTGTTGGTGGGGACTTGCTACAGGTGCGCCCATGCACTATCTTGGAGTCGGCATTGACCTGCAGACACCATGTACATACGGGCGACCAAGACCCACGCAAAGAAAGGTGAAGCGCGACACAGCTACCGCCTGGTACGCAGCGACCGCATCGGCGGGAAGGTGCGCCAGTCGACCCTGCTGAACCTGGGCGTCCACTTTGACACGCCCCGTGACCAGTGGGGCACCTTGGTGCTTCACATAGAGAATTTGTTGCAGGGGCAGCCGACGCTCGTGTTCGATCCCGACCTGCAGCACACCGCCGAAGCCATTGTCGCGCAGCTACGCGCACGCGGCATAGGTGCACACGCGAAGCCGGAGGGTGAGCCTGACAGCGTCATGACGGTGGACATGGACTCCCTTGAGCACCCGGAGCATGCTCGCAGCGTGGGCGCAGAGCGCGTCTGCCTTCAGGCGCTTGAGGATCTGGGACTGAAAGACACGCTGATCCAGGCCGGTGCCAAGGAGCGCGACGCGCGCCTGGCCGTAGCGCTGGTGGTCGCACGCATGCTGCATCCCAACAGCGAACGGGCTACGCTTCAGTGGTTGCAAAGCAGGTCGACGACGCTGGACCTGCTGGGGCTGCGCCCCGGCAGGAAAGTGTCGTTAGCGAAGCTGTATCGCATTGGGGACCTGCTCTGGGAGCACAACCAAGCGATTCAGCAAGCGCTCTTCCAAAAGGAGCGGACGCTCTTGAGCCTGCCGGAGACCGTTGTTTTTTATGACCTGACCAACACCCATTACCATGGCCGACAGCACGGCGAGTACCTGGCCTATGGACGTTCGAAGCAAAAGCGTTCCGATTGTCCGCTGGTGACGCTCGGGCTGGTGCTCGATGGCGCGGGCTTCCCGCGCACCTGCGAGATCTTGCCCGGCAACGTCTCGGAGCCCGGCACGCTGCAGGACGCTATCGAGCGTCTGAACGCCAGCGTGGACGGCCAGAAGCCGACGGTGGTCATGGATGCAGGGATCGCTACGGAAGCAAACGTGTCCTGGCTGGCAGAACAGGGCTACGACTGGATCTGCGTACACCGGGGTAAGCGGCCCCTGCCGCCAGAGCGGGAGCCCGACAGTACGCTGACCACGCAGGCTGGACACGCCGTACGCGTGTGGCAGTTGCAGCAAAAGAAGCAGGAGATGCTGCTCTATGCCGTCAGCGAAGCCAGAAAGCACAAGGAAGAGCAGATCCTCCAGCGCCGGCGCACGCTACTGGAAGCAGCCCTCACCTCGCTGCACGAAGGGCTGCAGAAGCCCTACCATACCAAGCGGCTCAAGAAGGTCGTAGAGCAGGTCGGACGCATAAAAGAGCGATATGCCCGCGTATCTCATCAGTACGAAGTGACGGTTGTAGAAGGGAGTGGCCCCAACGCCAAGGCCGTGAAGTTTGCACGCAAGACGCAGTGGGAAGAGGCCGATGAGGCCCTGGGGGGCTACGTGCTGCGCACCAGTCAGACGGGATGGGACCTTAAGCACATTGTAGCCACGTATTGGCGGCTGTCCGAGGTGGAGGCCACCTTCCGCTCGTTGAAGTCGGAACTGGGGATGCGGCCGCTATACCACAGCAAGGACGCACGCATCGCGGCGCACATCAGCATTGCCGTGTATGCCTATCACGCCGTGCACCTGATCCGGACACAATTGAAGGCGCAGGGCATCCACGCCAGCTGGAAGACGCTTCGCCAGAAGCTGAGCGCCTGGCAGCGGGTGATGACGACCATAAAGGACACCCAAGGTCAAGTGATTGTCAACGTGCAGGACGAGCGCCCAAGAGCAGAGCTGGCTCAGATAGCGCGGATCTGCGGCGTCACGCCCAGCCTGCATCGGCAACGCTACGTGCGCCAGGACTAGGGCGGGCGCAAGGCGTTAGAAAAGTAGTGCCAGCCAGGCGGGAGTACACCCTTTTCTTATATGTGGAGAATGTGTCCACCTATACTGTTTGAGTCATAAAATGGCGAAGTAGAGGTAGGGCGCGTAGGTGCAGTCGTTTTTTGAGTTCGTTCACGGTCCGCTTCGAGTGTTTCGGCCAGACTGGCGTCTCTTGCGTTCGCGCACGGGCAGTTTGCGGCCCCAATGGCGTTGTATTCCTATCGGGAGGGCATACGTGTCCCTTGTGCCCTGTGCAGGGCCACGAATTGGGGGCCTTTCTGCGAGGTGGTAGCGAGCCTACGCTGCGCGCTTTCGCCGACGCCTTATGCGTGCCCGTTCCTGGTCGCGCACCAGGCAGCCCAGCCGGTGCACGTTGACCGCCAGCACCGACAGGCTCACCATCAGCGCGAAGTTCTCTGGACTCTTCTCCCGCACCAGCGCACCGCCGCGAAGTCCAAAATTGGCTAGACACGACTCGACGGCCGGATGCTGCTGCCGCGCTGCCTTGAACGCAGGCGCGCGCTCCCGCGCTCGCTCCGCCAGAGAAAGCTTGCCCTTCTTCGGAAGCGCATTGACCACCAGCCGCGTATCCAATGCCGCTCGATTCTTCATACTGTGAAAGCCCCGGTCAAAGCTGCACGTATTGAATTCTGGAAAAGCTGCCTGAACCGCGTCAATGATCGGTACCGCCACCTCTACATCCGACGTGTCCCACAGGATGTGATAAGCCAATATGAACTGGTGCTCATCTTCTACCACGGCAACTGGTAGGCCCAGCTCCGCCAGCACCCCTGCCTTGCCTTTGCTGATCCACCGCGTGTGTGGCTTGTGGATGGAAAACACCTTCTCCGCATGCGGAATCTTCTCGCCCAACAGGATGCGTCGCCTGATCTGATCCACCAAAAGGTCCACGTAGCGCAGGTAATACGTGATCTCCGCTTGTGCCGCCGCCGATTTCTCCACCGTGGCCAGGGCATCCAGCAGCGTCCGGGCATGCGCTGTATTTTGCGTGCACCGGCGCAAGTACGCCTTCACTCCCTTCGGATTCTGCCGGTAGCGCGGGGCCGTCCGCACCCGGCTGAAGGCCTGGTATGCCTTCCTCGTGCGATCCGCATGCTTGCGCCAGCCCGCAAGACCGAACGCCGCAGCCGATCGTGCACTCACTCGTATCAGACCCCGAACCGCATCCCAGCACAGGCTCACATCGGTGGGATAGTGCACATGCGTCTTAACCACCCTGGAATCGCAGCGACCGCGTAGCGCGGCTCCAGACTTTTTGCCAGCCACCTCGTGCCCGGTCCGCACGATCAAATGGATCACCTCGTCGATCAGCTCCGGCGTCAAAAGCTGAACGTTGTCCACCAGTCGCTGTCTGCTGTACTTCACCGCATCAAACCCGGCCTCGCCATGCCCCAACAGCTCCCGCAGCAAAAGATCGTTGTTCGCCCGGTACAACAAAGCATCGTAGTCCAGATCCAGGCACTGCTTCACAATGGCAAACACGATGAGTCGCCATAGATCCAACCCCGGTCGCCCCACGTCTCTGCGCGTTCCCGGCTGAAAATGCGTCTTGAGAATCGTGAACAAGGCCGCACGCGATTCCGCCTTGCAGTAGACGCTCTGCAGACCCTTGAGCACCGCACTCATGTCGTCGCGCATTCTCGGGTCTATGGCAATCTCCTCAATCGGCGTACTGTCGAGTGCACGGCACTCCGGGACAATCTTGCGCATGGCTTTCTTGGCGAATGTGAGCCGTTCTGTGCCCTTAAACGTCCAAATCGGCTATATGTCCCTCATATTCACCGCCAATAGGTAGATATAACTGGTTGTTGTGTAAAGACTTAAAGTATTTTCGGGCAGGCACTAGGTACGCCACTGAATATCTTGTAACGGCTACTGCGCCAGTGTTGGTCTACAACGCCACACCAGCAATCAGGAAGGCGATCAGCGAAGCGCCGGCTACCGTGAGCGTATACGGAAGCTGCGTGTTGATGTGGTCAACGTGGTCGCAGGCCGCTGACATAGACGAAATAATCGAAGTGTCCGACAACGGTGAAGCGTGGTCGCCGTACACGCCGCCAGATAGCACCGCGCCCAGCATTAGCGGCATAGACAGATCAAGCCCGTCAGCCAGCGGCAACACAAGTGGAATGAGAATGGCAAACGCGGTCCACGACGACCCCAAGGTGAATGATACCACGCACCCCACCAGAAACACGAGTCCCGGCAACCACCATGTCTGTCCTGTTTCGCCAATAAGCGACACAATGTACGGGCCCATCTCGAGCTCACGCGACACATTTCCCAGAGCAAAGGCCAAGACAAGCAGCGCCACCACGCCGACAAGCCCGGACGCGCCCTTGATAACGTAGTCCGTTGACTTGGCAGGGGAAAGCAGCGGGCTCCCACGCCGCGGCATCGTGTACAGCACCATCGCCACGCCGATTGCCGCCCCAACCGCCCAGAGCACGGCTGTTGATCCGCTTCCTTCCATAAGGTCGCCGTCCCCGGTGATCCAGAGGCTCACGAATATCATCGCAATCATCACGGCCACGGGGATAATCAGGTCCCCGGCATTACCCACCCCGGGTCGAACAGGTGCAAGGTTCGCCACATCGTCCGCGATCATGGGGCTTGAGCCTGGCCGCGTTACATGACCCGTAGTAGCAGCACGGATCTGGGCTCGTTTCATGCTCCCAAAGCTCCACCCCGTTAGCGCCAGAATGAGTGCAAAAGCGATTGCGAACAGGCAAAAGAAGTTGAGAAGAAGCGACCGCATCAAGAGCGACACCGACTCTGCTGCGTAGCCCTGCGTGATGATTAGGCCAAGGACAAATGCGCCCCAACCATTCAGCGGAATGGACATGCAAACGGGCGCACTTGTGGCATCACAATAGTAAGCAAGCTTCTCCCGCGGGAGCTTGAGACTGTCAAAAAACGGGCGGTTGAGCGTCCCGACGATGAGCGAAGTGATGCTTGACTCAACGAAAATGATCATGCCGACCACAAAAGCCAAGAGCTCGGCGCTGCGCCGCGTCTTACCCCATCCGCGCTGCTGCACCCATCGCGTAAACGCGGCCACACCGCCAGACACCTGGACCAGCGCGATAAGCCCGCCCACCAAGAGGCTGAACAAGATTATCCGGCTGTTGGACGCGTCCCCAAACACTTCGACCATCACGTCCGCCATCCCCTTGAGCCCGGCAAGCGGGTTGCCCCCACCCAGGATCGTGGTGCCTATCCATAGCCCAGCCACGAGCGACAGGAACACCTGGCGTGTCCATAACGCCAAGCCAATTGCTACGATGGGCGGCAGAAGTACAATCCAGTCCATGCTGTCAGCAGAGCGAGGTCCGCCCTATTTCCACTTGATGTTGCACCCCATGGATGGTCGCTGTACCATACTGACCAACCCGTTAGAGATCAACTCGTCCAATGCGCGACAAAGGTCTGTCCCTTTAGGCGCCCCCATGCCTGGGCGCGTTGCGTCGAAACGCCCTCGATAGGCCAGCTTCCGGTCCTTGTCGTACACGAAGAAGTCGGGCGTGCATACTGCCCCGTAGGCACGCGCGACCTCTTGCGACTCATCGTACAGATATGGAAAAGGATATTTCTTCTCCCTGGTTCGCCGCGCCATGTTCTCAAAGGAGTCCGCTGGATATTGATGGGCATCGTTGGCGCTGATTCCAACAAAGGCAACACCGCGGGCCTGGTATCTGCGGGCTACCTCCAAGAGCGCATCTTCAATGTGCACCACAAACGGGCAGTGATTACATATGAAGGTTACCACCAGGCATGGTGCACCGTCATAGTCCGCCAGGCTGACCGAGGACTCCCGGGAGTTCGGGTTGGCAACGGGGAGGTCGAAGGCAGGCGCTGGCATGCCGAGGGCCGTCATCACTGATTCGGTGAGTGCCATTGCTGAATAGCGGTATTAGTGGAGAATGGGCCGAGGCAAAGGTAACCACTGACGGCACTACTGTGTGAGTCGCCAATCAGAACCAGCCGCGCATTCATCAGCCTTGCGTGCTGCCGTCGCTTGGGCCGCTCGCTCCGCTGCGTATTTGATCGAATGGTGATGTCACTACGCTGGCAATATTTGCAAGATGCGCACCGGTACGCTCCAGCGCATGCGTGGCCATGGTGTACACTACCGCTTCATTTGACGTAATCTCCATGGCAGCAAGATCATGAATGTACCCCTCCAGCGTGGACTTCACCGGCTGCTGCTGCGCTAGGAGTACGCGCGCCTTCGTTTGATCGCCCTCCAGAAATGCATCACGCGCCACGTCAAAGAATCCGTGCGTGACCGTGCGGATTTCGCGCAGCCTGTCTGCCATCAAGCCAAGCCTTGGCCGGTGTGCCAGCCACGCAGCACGACCCATCATCATGCCTACTTCCCCGATGCGCTCAGCTTCATAGACGACGGTGATGAGCTTGATGCATAGCACAAGCTCACGCTTTGGATCCAGGTTAAGGTGCTCAAGCACCGCACGCCTCGCTGAGCGCTCCCGTGCCTCTATTGTCACATGCTGCGCTCCGAGGTCTACCTCCAATATCTCGTTCTCCAGAAGATGCGCAGAAGCGGCCGCGAACATGTCGCGCCCGGTGTCAAGCATGGCAGAGACATCGCCCAGCGCCCCCTTTATAAGCGGAGGCTGGTCTCCCGTAAAGAAGTCCAGGAATCCCATTAGCGTGCCCGCGCGCTCGGGTCAATTCAAGTATTGTACAGCCCGTGCTTTGCAATATACGCCTTGACGCGGTCGGAGACGAAATTGCCAACGTTAGCGTCGTTAGCCAACTGTTCGCGAATGAGTGTTCCAGCTATCCGTATGCGCGGTGCTTCGCAGTACTGAACGCGCCCCTTCAAATATGGCGCCACAGGGGTATCCACCGGGGAGTCGGCACGCCGGTAGACTATAAGCGGTATCTGGGCCACAATATGCCTGGGATCACGCCAAGAATGGAATTGCTGAAGGCTGTCCTCGCCAATGAGCAGCCAGAATGCATCTTGCGGGCTCGCTTCCAGTACGGCCCGCACGGTGTCCACCGTGTACGAGGGCCCGTGCCGTTTTCGCTCGAAGTCCTTCACGCGAAATGCCGGATTACCCGCTGCCGCCAGCCGAACCATCGCCAGACGATGATCAAACGGTGTGATCGCACGCTCCGCTTTGTGCGGTGGCTCATAGGAGGGAATCCACCAGACCTGGTCCAACCCAAATTCTTCGGACGCGGCCTCCGCTACACTCCGGTGCGCCCGGTGCGGCGGATCAAACGTGCCACCAAACAGGGCGATCTTCATGGGATGCAGCGTCCTTCGCGCACCGTCGCCACCGGCTTTTATCACGCCCGCATGCACACTGTGCTACGAGGTCCTCATCTAGCCCAGCGGTCATGAAGGGCCCGGTGCTCCACCCGATAGCTCCCCAATACGCGCGTTCGCGCGCTGGTACATCGGCTCCGCTGTGCCAATCAGCTCGCTATCAGGGAAAATCTGTACAAGCCGCTCGTAGCTGTCGATCGCTTTTTGCAAGCGTTCAGCCTGCCGCTGCGCGATGCTCTGGTCACTAAAGCTGATATAACTGCGCATGGCACCCAAGAGGGCATCATCGGCCAACGGCGTTTCAGGATACTGGTTAAAAACCACCTCATACGACAGGCCGGCTGCTTCAAATAGCCCCCGTCGTTCGTACTGCTGCGCGTTGAAAAACTGCTTGTAGGCCAGCTTTTCGCGTAGTTCCGCCACTCGGCGCTCCGCAGCGTGAATGGAGTCATGCTGTGGGTAACGACGCATAAATAGGCTGAATTGCTCAATGCTTCGCAAGGTAGGCCGCTGATCCAATTCAAAATTCGGCGACTGCTCAAAGTGGCCCATCGCCCGCTCAAACTCGGCATCGGCGACACGCGGGTCCGTTCGATAGAGGTCGCCGAAGCGCGAATACTCGTCCCCTGCAAGCAGATAATCCTTGCTGCCACGATAGGACCGGGCAAGCATCAGCTGTGCATCCGCAGCGATCGGTACGTCACGCCCAAAGTCAAACACCCCCCGGAAGTATTGGGCGGCCCGAGAATAGCGACCCCTTTCATACTCCACCATTCCCTTATCAAAGGCCTCCTGTGGTGAGAGGTAGTTGATTCGACCCTGGCCCGCGCAACCCGCGATGCAAAACAAGAGGATCAGAACACCAATTCGCGCCATCGTACGATAATGTTCCATTGAGTGATGCTAACTCTGGGTTGATGCCGCTGTTCCTGTATGCCCCTTACCTGGCAAGACGGCTCCCCCGACCATCAAGGTGCAATAGAAACATGGCTGTGTTCTGGCGTTGGCTATCAAACTGAATGCGCGTTCCGAGTCCCTCATAGGGTGTGCCGCGGCCGATTGCATCCACCAGCGGTTCCCCCACATCCATAAGCCCTATCAAAAAAGATGCCACATCATATCCGACGTAAGCGAGACGGTCGGGCAACCCGGAAACACCAAGTACCCGGTATTGGCGCTGAAAGGCGCGGACATCGGGCCTCATACGCCGAACATGAGAGACATCTGCATAGGAGATTTTCAGCCGATTGGCAAACGAGCCTACGGAGACATCGCCCCAGGATTCCGTACCCAGTATGTGCGGAGCACCCTGCACGCGCCCGAGGCGCGTAAGGACTGATTCAATCACCCGAATCTCCTGATTCGTGCTAGCCTGATGCAACGGCAGGTACACGGCTTCGACGCTCGTCAACGTATCTGGACTCATGAGCTCTGGAATGCGCGCCCAGTCCCTTTCAGAATCAAGCCTTAAGTGAAAGGCTACCTCTGCGCCCTGTGCGAGGACCTCCTCTTCAAATCCTCGCGCCATTGCCTCACTGCGCCCTACCTTCGGCTCAGAGACAATGCCCAGCCTCGTATAGCCGAATCGCCGTATGGCTTGGCGTGCCATAAATCGTCCCCGCTCTGCAAACGTCGGGTTGACTTGAAATACATGACGCCAGTTGCCGGTCACATTTGCAGCGTTCGCAAGCGGGGCAACCATTGCCACGCCGGCTTCATCAACAACAGGTGCCACGCGCTTCACATCTCCGCTGTACAAGGGCCCAATAATTGCGTCAACGCGCTGGCCAATGAGTGCCCGCACGGCATCGTATGCCCCATTGCGCGATCCGTGCGTGTCCCTAAATATGATTTGCACGGGGCGGGCACTCCTCTGGTTATGCAGTTCCACGGCTACGTGGATCCCGTTGAAGAGCGCCTGCGTCGTGGAGGGATCTGTGACACTAAGGGGCAGCGCTACCCCCAAGCGCAGCGCACCGGCCCGCACCTCGCCATGCCGCAGGCGCAACCGTGCGTAGGCGATGACCTGCTCCGCCTCAGCCAGGTACCTACTTCTAGGCAACGCCACCCTAAACTGCTCCAGCAGATCCATCGACTCCTGGTAGCGTCCACGGCGGTACAGCGCCTTGCCCGCCATAAGAAGCGCAGCCGCCGTATGGTCATGGACTGGCTCCTGCCTGTAAAGTGCTACAAATTCTGCGTAGGCCCGATCATACGCTTCAGCCTCAAATGCTTCGAGTGCAGCCGTGAAGCGCTCCTCCGAAGGCGTTTGCGCATACAGCACACTGGCACACGCAACCAGTGCGCATGCCAGCATTAAGCCACGCCGTGCCGTATAGCTCATTCCCATTCGATCGTAGCGGGCGGCTTTGAGCTGATGTCGTACGCCACTCGGTTGATGCCACGAATTTCGTTTACGATGCGACTGGAAACGTGGCTTAAAAACTCGTGAGGGAGGCGGGCCCAGTCGGCCGTCATGCCGTCCTGGCTAGTGACCGCACGCAGGGCACAAACATTCTCGTATGTCCGCAAATCGCCCATAACTCCTACGGTCTGTACCGGCAGTAGCACTGCGAATGCTTGCCATACCTTGTCATAGAGGCCATGGCGGCGCAGCTCGTCAATGAAGATGGCATCCGCCTCTCTGAGCAGGCTCAATGAGCGCGGCTCAACCGCGCCCAATACTCGAACCGCTAAGCCGGGGCCCGGGAAGGGATGCCGACCAATGATCTGCTCATCGAGACCCATGTGCCGTCCGATGGTACGAACCTCATCCTTGAACAGCTCCCTGAAAGGCTCCAGAATCGTGAATTGGTGCTCATCGGGCAAACCGCCGACGTTGTGGTGCGTCTTGATGGTGGCGCTGGGGCCCCTGAGCGAAATGCTTTCGATGACGTCGGGGTACAGCGTGCCCTGCGCCAAAAACTTGGGTTTGCGCCCAAGCGATCCGGCGATAGCCGTAGTCGTTTGCTCAAAAACCTCGACAAATGTGTTGCCGATAATGACACGCTTGCGCTCAGGGTCCACCACGCCTGCCAGCCGCTCCAAAAACAGCGCGGATGCGTCCACCGCCTCAAGTCGCACCTTGAAGTGGTCACGGAAGGTTGCCTGCACTCCTGCCCATTCGCCTTTGCGCAACAAGCCGTTATTGACAAAGATGCAGGTCAGCTGATCCCCGATGGCCTCATGCAAGAGGCGAGCTGCCACCGACGAATCCACGCCACCCGAGAGACCCAGGATAACATGTTCCTCCCCCACGACGCGCTGCAGTTCAGCTGCCTTTTCCTCCACAAACGAGGCTGGTGACCAGTCTCCGCTGCATCCGCATATGCCCAAGGCAAAGTTTTGCAGAATCAGCCGGCCATGATCAGTGTGCACCACCTCTGGATGGAACTGCACCCCATAGTGAGGTAAACCTTTGTGCCGCACGGCGACGATGGGCGCATTCGCCGTATGCGCGAGCACCTCATATCCCGGTGGCACCCCCATCAGAGCATCGCTGTGGCTCATCCACACGTGCGAGCCGGCAGGTACGCCGGAGAGGAGATCACCCGCCGTGTCGATCTGCAGGACGGCGCGACCGAACTCCCGATGGTTGGCCGCAGCTACAGTGCCACCCTCTAGGTGCGCCATAGCCTGCAGTCCGTAGCAGATGCCGAGAATTGGCAGTGCGGATCCATCGCTGCGCCGCAGCGCCAGCACAGCCGGGTCAAGCTGCGGCGCACCATCGTCGTAGATGGAATTCGGCCCCCCGGAAAGAACCACACCCGCGGGCCCGATGCTGCGCAGAGTGGCAGCTGCTATCGTGCAGGGGTAGATTTCGGCAAAAACACCTGCTTCTCTTACGCGGCGAGCGATCAGCTGCGTGTACTGCGCCCCAAAATCCAGGATTGCGATGCGCTCACCCATAGGCCGGATCAGCCCACCAAGGCCGCATACGCTTCCGCGGTTAGCAGGTCATCAAGCTCGGATGTGTCGCTAAGCACAATCTTAATCATCCAGCCTTCTCCGTAGGGATCAACGTTTACCAGCTCAGGGTGGTCTTCCAGGCACTCGTTGTGCTCCACAATAGTCCCGGAAACCGGCATGAACAGCTCCGACACGGCCTTTACCGCCTCCACCGAGCCGAATGGCTCATCTTTGGCGAAGATCTCTTCAACAGGCTCAAGTTCAACGAAGACGATGTCACCAAGCTCTCCCTGGGCAAAGTCGGTGATGCCGACCGTTGCTGTCTGGCCGTCTTCCGCTACGCGCACCCATTCGTGGTCTTTTGTATAGCCAAGAGACGCCGGACACTTCATGAGCCTGAGATTTATAATGATGAGGGGCCGTTCAACTTTCTATCAGCGCAAAGTGGTCCACAAAGTGCGTGTCAAAGTTGCCTCGCTCAAAGTCGGGATGGCGGAGCAGTTGCTTATGAAACGGAATCGTCGTCGGCACGCCCTCAAGTACAAACTCTTCCAGTGCACGAAGCATCCTGCTGATTGCTTGCGGCCGAGAAGGCGCACGCACAATCAGCTTGGCGATCATCGAGTCGTAATACGGAGGAATCGTATAACCCGCATAGACGTGCGTGTCTACGCGAACACCTAGGCCCCCCGGCACATTGAAGGCTTTGATGCATCCCGGAGCGGGCCGAAAGTCTTTGAACGGGTCTTCCGCATTGATTCGGCACTCTATCGCATGCCCCCGCAACGATACGGCATCATTGGTCAGGCGCTCTCCCATGGCCACTGCGACCTGCATGGCGACAATGTCCACTCCGGCCACCTCTTCCGTGACCGGGTGCTCAACCTGGATGCGCGTATTCATCTCCATAAAGTAGAAATTGCCGTGGGCGTCCACGAGAAACTCTACCGTCCCGGCCCCTCTGTAGTCCACGGCCTGCGCCCCAGCCACGGCCGCCTTGCCCATCTCCTCGCGCATCTCTTTTGTAACAACGGGGGATGGTGACTCTTCCAGGAGCTTCTGGTGACGTCGCTGGATGGAACATTCGCGCTCTCCCAGATGCATGGTCGTACCCTGGCCGTCGCCCATAATCTGGACCTCGACGTGCCGTGGCTTCTCAATCAGCTTTTCGAGGTAAACGTCTTCATTGCCAAAGGCACTCTTTGCCTCTGCGCGCGCAGAGTGAAAATGACGTTTAAATTCCGCTTCCGCCTGCACGGCCCGCATGCCGCGGCCACCTCCGCCGGCGCTGGCCTTGATCATGACCGGATATCCGATAGAGGCTGCACTTCGCAGGCCTTCATCCAGGGTGGCTACCACACCTTCGGAGCCTGGCACGACCGGTACCCCCGCGGACTGCATCGTGTCCTTGGCTATGCTCTTGTCTCCCATGAGCTCAATCGTCTTTGGCGCAGGCCCAATGAAGATGAGTCCGTGGTCTTCGCAAATGGCGCTGAAGAGCGCGCTTTCGGACAGGAAGCCATACCCTGGATGAATCGCGTCAGCACTCGTAACCTCAGCCGCGGCTATGATGCGGTCAATGCGTAGGTAGCTCTCGCGTGAGGGCGCAGGCCCTATGCAGACAGCCTCGTCGGCAAAGCGCACATGGAGGGCGTCACTATCGGCCTTCGAGTACACCGCTACAGTCTTCAGCCCCAACTCACGACATGTGCGTATCACGCGCAAGGCGATCTCGCCACGGTTGGCAATAAGGACCTTTTTGGTCACGTATTTGGCCTGAAAACAGCTGCCAGGAAGAGAAGTCAGGCGACCTGTCCCGCGGAGGTGGCCACCCTAGGAGATAACGAATAGAGGCTGGTCGTATGATACCGGTTCGGCATCCCGGACCAGAATTTCCTTTATGGTGCCGGCCACTTCGCATTCGATCTCGTTCATATTCTTCATGGCCTCAATGATACACAGTGTGTCACCGGCTGCGACAGTGGATCCCACCTCCACAAACGTCTCGGCATCGGGCGAAGGGCTCCGGAAAAAGGTACCCACAATGGGCGCACGAATCACGGTGCCTTTCGGCTCGGAGGATTCTTCCGCAGGCTGCGCTTCTGCTGCCGGTGGCGCCACAGGTGATGTGTCCGGCTGGGGCGTCACGATCTGCGGCATGTAGCCAGACTGCTGCCGCATACTTGGCGGCATCAACCCCGGATGCAGCGGTGACATGTAGGGCGCCTGCAACACGACCGGCGTCGACTGGCTTCGCACGAGAATACGTACGCCTTTCTCCTCTATTTCCACTTCCGCGGCACCGCTCTCCGTAGCGACCTTGATCAGGTCTCGAATGCGCGCAAGATCCAATCTGAACATGGGCTACTAAGAGCTGACGCGCGTGATATAGGCGCCCGTGTCGGTGTTTACCCGAATGACGTCACCCTCGTTGACAAAAAGCGGCACGTTGACCACCGCGCCGCTTTCCAGCGTCGCAGGTTTGGTAGCACCCGTGGCAGTGTCCCCCCTGAGGCCCGGGTCGGAACGCGTCACCTCGAGCTCAACGCTGCGCGGCAATTCGGCCAACAGCGCTTCATCCGTGTTCGCGTGAATCAAGATATCAATCGTGCCGCCCTCCTTTAGGTACTCGCGACGCCCAACCCGGCCCTTGGGCAGCGTAAACTGCGCATAATTTTCCGTGCTCATAAAGTGGAGCCCCAGCGAGTCTTCGTACAGGAACTGGTGCTCGCGCCGTTCCACCCGCGCCTCGGCTACCTTCTCACCGGCACGAAACGTTTTGTCCACCACGCGCCCCGTTTTGACGTGCCTGAGTGTTGTACGAACGAACGCGCCGCCCTTCCCCGGCTTTACATGCTGAAACTTGACAATCTGCCAGACCTCCTTCCCAAGTAACATGGCAAAGCCGTTTCGGAAGCTCGTTGTGTTTGCCATACGCTAACGATTTGTGCAGGCCTTCTCGCCAGATGAGGACTGCAAATATACGATGTGCCGATCAGTAGTGCTAAGCGCGGCGGTGAGCGCGCTATTTGCGGTGCTGGCGCACCAACGCCTCAATGCTGGAATCCGACAGAGGCGCAGTCCCTGGATTCGGCCGGCCGGCTGCGCGGCGTGTGGCCATCCGACGGTGCTGAGGGTTGCCCGCCCTGGCTCGGAGGTGCGCCTCAATTTCGTCCATGCGGCTCTTGCCTTGCTTCGGCTTCGAAGCCGCTGCCACCTCATGGATCGGCTTCGTTTCAAAAGCGAGCCGCTTGATGTTAAGCAGATGCATCGGGGAAATGTTATCACTGGTGATGGATCCCCCGATGGTTCCTGGCCCGAGCGTCATCGCAGGAAACAAGCCCGTGGTATAGCCTACCGACCCGAGCGCCGCCACCGTGTTGACCACGATACGCATGCTTGGCTTCTGCAGTCCGAAGGCTTCAATCACCGTTTCGCTCGTGCAGTGCAGGCCTAGCGTGTGCCCAATCCCACCAAAGTGCAGTACCTCAATGCAGCGGGCACACCCCGCCTGCCACCCGTCAGCGGTATAGAATGACAGGATCGGCGACAGCGTCTCCATCGACAGCGGCTCAGCTTGTCCGACACCGTCGACTTCGGCTACGAGGGCCTTGGTGTCCTCGGGCACAGTAAAGCCCGCCAGAGACGCGATCTTGCACGGCGACTGCCCCACTTGTTCAATGTTCAGGCGTCCCCTTTGAGCAACGACGGCACGTAGCTTGGTCTTTTCAGCATCACTGCAGAAGTGTGCGCCCTCCTGCTTCATAGCGTCTACCAGGCGCGCCTTGATGGGGTAGTCGGCTACGACCGAGCGCTCTGTGGAACAGAGCGTCCCCCAGTCAAAGGACGTCCCAAAGAGCAGGTCGCGCGCTGCCTTGGCAATGTCCGCCGACCGGTCCACGTACACGGGCACATTTCCCGAACCTACGCCATAGGCTGGTTTGCCTTTGGAATATGCAGCGCGCACCATGGCGCCGCCGCCTGTGGCCAGGATTACATCCGTTTCAGGGTGTTCCAGTAGCGCGTTGGTGCCAGCCAGTGTTGAGGTGCCCATGCATCCAAACAGCCCCTTGGGAGCTCCCGCCTTATAGGCCGCATCCGCAACCACGTTGAGCGCCTCTGCTGTGGAGCGCACCGCCCTGGGGTGGGGACTCATGACGATTCCGCACCGCGCCTTGGCCGCAATGATTGCTTTATAAAGCGCGGTAGAGGTGGGATTGGTGGATGGTATGAGCGCCGCAACCACGCCCATCGGCATGGCGATCTCCCAGGTGCTGCCGTCTTCCGTCTTGCTGATTACGCCGACGGTCTTCATGCCCTTCAGCGCCTCATGCAGCATCTTCGTGGCGAAGAGGTTCTTCACCTTCTTGCTTTCCGGGCGCCCGAAGCCGGTTTCTTCGTGCGCCAGGCGCCCCAAGTGTTCAGAGGCCCGCTCGCCGGCTTCCGCCATAGCCTGAACGATGGCGTCCACCTTCTTCTGATTGTACGACACGTACTGCTCCTTGGCGGCACGTGCGCTGCGAACCAAGTCCCGCGCCTGCTGTATTGCAACTAGATCCTGATCCATGGCACTCAGCCCATGTCTGGTCAAACAAGCGCCGCTGGCGCGGCACACTAGCGAAAGGCTTTCTCCCGCTTCAGCAACTGCACCAAATCGTCCGTACCAATAGGGACGCCCAACTGGAAGGCTTCGCCGTAAGTCGCCCCAATGGCGAAGCCGTGCGTGCGGGCACGCGCCTCGATCCACTGAAAGAAGCCGTGATTGGAAACAAAGGTATCGGGCTCGTCCGTGTTATACGCTGGGTTATAGAACTGAGACGCATATGCTTGGACCGCCTGCGTGCGCTGCTTCCACGCGTCCGTCACGTCAACCACAATCGTCGGCTTAAACGGCAGAACCTCTTCAAAGTGCACGATGTGCTGCGGTCGCCACGGCTCCTGTCCGGTGTCGATTTTGCGCAGCCCGCTGTAAAAACAAGCCTTAAGGACCAGCTTTGCCGCGTCTGCATGATCCGGATGGCGACAATCGGTCGGGTGCGTCAGCACGATGTGTGGCCTCAGGCGCCGAATTACTCGGATGAGCCTTTCGCGGCTGCTGGGGTCGGCCATAATGTTGCCGTCCGGCAAGCCCAACTGCTCCCGTGCCGCAAGCCCCAGAATTCCCGCGGCAGCCTGCGCCTCAACACGCCGCGAGGCTACGGTGCCACGTGAGCCGAGTTCGCCCTCTGTAAGGTCAAGCGCCCCCACCAAGTAGCCCCGCTGCGCCAACAGGCATAACGTGCCGCCTGCTGCCAGCTCCACGTCGTCAGGATGCGCCCCCACTGCGAGAACGTCCAGCGGATTCGCCATGGCATCATGTGGCAACGAAGTTGACAATTCGCCCCGGCACATAAATCTCCTTCCGCACCGTGTGCCCGTCCAAGAAGCGCAGGACGTTGCCCTCCTTGCGGGCGAGATCAAGCACATGTTGCCTGGGTGCCCCCGCCGGGACGTGTATGGTAGCGCGCACCCTCCCGTTTACTTGGACCGGAATCGCCATGGAGTCTTCGGCAAGGTAAGCTTCATTGACCGCGGGCCACGCCTCATACGCCAGCGACTTGTGGTGGCCCAGTCGTTCCCATAGCGCTTCCGCGGTATGCGGCGCGAATGGACTCAGCATCAGTACAAACGGTTCGGCCACCAGTCGCGGAACTGCCTCCCATTTATAGGCCGCATTGACGAATTCCATCAGAGCCGCAATCGCCGTGTTCATGCGCAACGCCTCAATGTCGTGCGTGACACGTTGCAGCGTTCGATGTAGCATGCGCCACTGCACGCGCGTTGGCTCAGAACCGACAACCGCGCCCCGTTCACTGGACAAAAGGCGCCATGTCCGGCTCAGAAACCGGAACGTGCCGGCAACACCCCGCGTGCTCCACGGCTTGACCTGTTCCAAGGGGCCCATAAACATCTCGTACAGCCGAAATGCGTCCGCACCGTACTGCTCGATAATGTTGTCGGGATTTACGACGTTGCCCCGGCTCTTGCTCATCTTGTGAGCCCGCACATCTAGGCGTATGCCCGCATCGTTCTTCAGCACGAAGTGCTCTCCCGCCTTCTGAACCGCTTCGTCGTCAACGCGCACTGCCTCCACCGCCTTGCCGGACGGGGTATGCATGCCGCCTTCGACCGCAACGGCGGACACCAACTCCCCCGTCTGCATGCCTCTGTATGCCGTGTACTCAAGTTCACCCAGAATCATGCCTTGGTGAACGAGCTTGGCAAACGGTTCGGGTGATGACACGACACCCGCATCGTACAGCACCATGTGCCAGAATCGTGCGTAGAGGAGATGCAACACCGCATGCTCTGCACCGCCCACGTAGAGGTCTACCGGCATCCAGTAGCGCTCCAGCACCGGATCCACAAGCGCTTCGGTGTTGTGCGGATCAATAAAGCGCAGGAAATACCAGCAGGACCCCGCCCACTGCGGCATGGTGTTGGTTTCGCGGCGCGCAACGCGCCCGGTATCGGGGTCCACGGTGCGCAGCCAGTCGCGCGCCAATGCCAGCGGCCCTTCCAGGGACCCACTCGGCTTGAACTCTTCCAGCGCCGGTAGCGTTAGGGGCAAATCCTCCAGCGGAATCGCCTTGGCCGCACCGTCGGAGAAAATCACTGGGATGGGCTCGCCCCAATAGCGCTGCCGTGAAAACAGCCAATCGCGCAGCTTGTAGTTCACCTGGCGCGTTCCCGTGCCAGTGGCCTCCAGCCAGTCCAGAATGCGCGCTTTGGCCTCCTCAACCCGAAGTCCGTTAAGAAAGCCGCTGTTGATTGCCAGACCGTCGCCGGTATAGGCA
Organism: Rhodothermales bacterium; assembly: GCA_965262785.1. Lineage (GTDB taxonomy): Bacteria > Bacteroidota > Rhodothermia > Rhodothermales > Bin80. Next base: position 1,831,972 of record OZ253559.1, on the reverse strand, counting down.
TCGCCCGTGTATCCTTTTGGTGGTGCTACGGTACGGACGATCGGCAGGCCAAAGACATCCGCAAACTCCCAGTCCCGGTCATCCTGCCCGGGAACTGCCATGATGGCCCCGGTACCGTAGGTGCCAAGCACATAGTCAGCCACCCAGACCGGAATAAGCGACTCCGTGGCCGGGTTGACAGCATAGCCCCCAGTAAAGACGCCGCTCTTCTCCTTTCGCGTCCCGGTACGCTCAAGCTCGCTCTTACGTACGGCCTGGTCGCGATAAGCCATCACTACCTCGTGCTGGGCTTCCGTCGTGAGCGTTTCCACCAGGGGGTGCTCCGGCGCCAACACCATGTACGTCGCGCCAAAAATCGTGTCGGGCCTGGTCGTAAAGACACGAATCGACGCAGAAGCATTTGGCAGAGGAAAGTCTATTTCCGCCCCTTCGCTGCGCCCGATCCAGTTGCGCTGCATCTCCTTGGTACTGGCGGGCCAGTCGGTCTCGTCCAATCCGGCCAGGAGCCGCTCTGCGTAGCTGGTAATCTTCAGCATCCACTGCCGCAGGTTGCGGCGCTCGCAGGGGTGCCCCCCGATGTCACTCTTGCCGTCTATGACCTCTTCGTTAGCGAGCGTCGTGCCCAGCGCCTCGCACCACCACACAGGTACCTCCGCCTCATAGGCCAGGCCCCTTTCAAACAGTTTGAGGAAGATCCACTGGGTCCAGCGGTAGTACGCAGGATCCGTGGTATCGACCTCTCGGCTCCAGTCATAGGAAAATCCCAGCGACTTCAGCTGCGCACGAAACCGCACGATGTTGGTTTCGGTCGTGACACGCGGGTGCGTGCCCGTACGTAGCGCGTACTGCTCAGCTGGCAGCCCGAAGGCATCCCATCCGATCGCGTGCAGCACGTTGAAGCCCTTCATGCGCTTGTAGCGCGCAACGATGTCGGTGGCGGTATACCCTTCTGGATGCCCGACGTGGAGACCCGCGCCGCTTGGATACGGGAACATGTCCAGCACGTAGTACTTCGGCCGCGACATGTCGACCTCGGTCGGCGTCAGAAAAGTACCGTGCTCCTCCCAGTACGCCTGCCACCTTCGCTCAATCTCCTTGAATGGGTACCCAGCCATCAGAATTGCTACCAGTATAGACCAGTCAATTTAAGCGGTTGTGGCATTTGCATTCGACTGGCGTAGCTAAGAATTGCTGAACACTATCCGTGAAACGGCTGGACGCACTCCGCAATATGCTGGCCAAGGCGCCGGTAGGCGCCCTGGTGATAGACTAGAGGCCTGCTGCGCGGCCCGTCCGTAGTTCCCCGTACCTGTCCGATCAAAATCGAATGATCGCCTGCCTCATGCACAGCGTGCGCTGTGCAGTGCAATATCACTACGGTGCCTCCGATAATCGGTACGCCGTTGGCATCCAGGGTGTGGGCAACGTGCGCAAACTGCTGCGCACCACTGCGTTCAGGTTCAGCAAAGCTGGTCGATAGTGCGACCTGGTCTTCAGCAAGTATATGGACCGCGTAGTGACGGGCCCGCGCAATCACGTCATGCATGCGCGAGACATGCATGACGTTAAAGGAGACTAGAGGCGGCACCAACGAAACGCTGGTAAAGGAGCCTATCGTGATTCCGCGCCTTTCGTGACCGCCGGCGGCGGTCACCACCGCGACAGGCGACGGCACCCGGCGCATGACTGCCCTGAAGTCCACTGCAGCCTCATGCATCATGGAGAGGCCTAAGTGAATATTTCCGTCATCCGATCCTTAAGGGACCAACGCTTGCCTTTGATTTTGTGGTCGGGAGTGAATGCAGACTTATCACGCAGACTTTCCAGCACCTTGCGATCTTCGCGCGAAAGCGCCTTTGGCGTCCAGACATTCACGTTGATCAGAAGGTCTCCTCGAGCTGAGGAGTCCAGGCCCAAAATCCCCTTGCGGCGCAAGCATATGATTTCTCCTGACTGAGTTCCGGGCTTGATACTTATGCGGGTCTTTCCCTGGAGGGTTGGTACTTCCACCTCCGTGCCCAGTGCTGCATCCGGGAATGATATATAGAGTTCATAAAACAGGTTGTCGCCCTCACGCCTGAATTCCTCGCTAGGGGCTTCCTTGATTACGACGCGCAGATTACCGGGCGGCCCGCCCCGCTTCCCGGCGTTGCCTTCCCCTCGTAGGGTGATGTACTGTTCGCTCCGGACGCCTGAGGGCACTTTCAGGCTGACCGTCTTGGATGCCTCAACACGTCCTTCGCCCCAGCACTCGGGGCATTTTTCTGCTATTACTTGACCCTCGCCACGACAATTCCTGCACGGCTGCACGCTGACGAACCGGCCTAACATGGTTTGCTGTGCCTGGCGCTGCTCTCCGCTTCCCTGGCATGTGGCACACCGTTTAAGGGACGTCTTGCCACCTTTGGCTCCGGTGCCCTGGCATTTATTGCAGGAGATAAACCGGGGCACCTTGACCTTTTTATCGACGCCATTTGCGATTTCCGCCAGGGTAAGCTTGAGCCGCAGCCTCAAGTCCTCACCGCGCTGTCCTCGCGTGCGCTGGCTTGACCGGGATCCGGCACCGCCGAAGAATTCGCTAAAGGGGCTGCCGCCACCCGCTGCATGCGAAAAGACATCGCCGAATGCCCGCATGATATCGCTGACATCTCTGTACTGCGGGCCGCCTGCAGTTCCGTTGCCGCGCACTCCGTCATGCCCAAAGCGATCGTACAAGGCACGCTTTTCGTCATCCGCAAGCACCGAATAGGCCTCAGCAGCCTCTTTGAATCTTTCCTCCGCCTTCTTGTCGTCAGGGTTGCGATCCGGGTGAAAGTGCAGCGCCTTCTTGCGGTACGCCTTCTTGATGTCTTCTGGAGATGCGTCACGCGCAATGTCCAGAATTTCGTAGTAGTCTCTCATGACAGTCTATGCATTTATGCCGCGACGATGACTTGCGCATAGCGCAGCACCTGGTCGCTGAACATATAACCACGCCGCACTTCGTAGATCACAGTGCCCGGCTCCTTTTCCGGCACTGAGGCCTGCCCCACCGCTTCGTGCCGCTCAACTTCAAAGGGCCGGTCCAGAACTTCCATCAGGGTTACATCGAACCGCTCCAGCGTTTTCCCAAAGTCGTCGGATACCTGCACCATGGCGCCTTCCAATTGAGCATACGCTTCGTCCGGTGCCTCCGTTGGATCGCTGTCGCTGATGCGGTCCAGTGTTGAGCGAAACCCGTCCAAGACCGCCTGTAACGCCTGCGCGACCGAAGCCCTCGCCTGCTGCTCTCGTTCTTCTCGTTCAGCCTTCGCGCGCTTCGTGTACGCCTTGTAGTCTGAAACGGTGCGGCGAAAACTTATACGCTCCTGTTCCAGTTCCGCTTCCGGCTGATACGAATCCGCTATATCCGGGGCGGACTCGGTGTGCTTAATCGCTGCTTCCGTGAAGTCTGTCTGTGGCAGAGATTCCGGCAGCGAAGCAGAAAAACGCCCTACCATGTCAGCAAGGCTGTCACACCCCAATTCCGCGCCGTGCCTTAGCGCCTGATAGGCCTGAGCCGAGAGTCCCTCGTCGCCCGGCATCGGGGCAGCCTCCAGCCAGCGATGCAGGTCATCGTAAATGGTCAATGACGCCTCTAGTACTTTCCGTTTGGCACGTGGCACCCACGAGGCACGCTGCTCCTCTGTGCGGACTCTGAACTTGTCAAAATCGCTCTGAAGCCTCGCTCTTTGCTCCCTGATCTCCACGCACTCAACCACCACGGCAGCAAGACGTTCTGCTTCTTCCCTGAGCTCCGCGTCACTGGGCACCGCGTACACTTCCACAGGAGCATCCACTTCTACCTCATGCCCGGGGGCTGCGGTGTCGGGCTCGCTCCACGCTGTATATCCTTCGCCGTGCTTTGCTGCGCTAGGCTCAGCGTCGGCCGCATTGCAAACGGCCTCCATCGGATCAGGGCACTCCGGCACGGCCTGCTCCTCGGTTCCCGCCGCATCGTTGCCGTCACAAGACGGACCATCTGACGGCAGCGGATGGCTGGCGCCGTCTAGGGTGTCGTTCTTGGAGTTGGTGGCAGCTTCCGTCGAGGCGGATTCCATGTCAATCCGCTCTTCTACACTATTGGTTTGTTCCGCACCGCAATCCGTCATCTTCTCCATACCCGTGTTAGCCCGGTTGCTGAATCGCAGGCCGGTTCAGTAACGAAGCCATATGCTCCACCAGCGCGATGGCGCGCTCATAATCCATGCGCATCGGGCCCAGGACGCCCACGGTGCCCACGGTTGCGCCGAGCCGATACCGGGCCGTGACAAGTGAGTACGCGCTGGCAGTGGTCTCATTGATCTCGCTGCCGATGCTGACAGCAGCTTGGCCCATCTTCGTCGTCTGGCCCTGGCCCTCAAAGAGTTGAACGACAAAGCCCTCGTCTTCGATCATCTGTATGAAGCGCCGTACGGCCTCAGTATTCTTGAATTCCGGCTGTTGCAAAAGTTGCCCCGTCCCGCCGTGACTTACGCGGCCCTGGATGGGATCACTGAACACCGTTGCCCTTTCGTTGAGAATCAACTGCACCATGCCAGTCTTGTCATCCAGGTCCCGCGTCCGGTCGGCGTAGCTGCGCCGAATCTCGTCCAGACGCAGCCCCGCCAGACGCTCATTCAAGAGCGCCACGACTCGGTCCAGGTCGTGCCGCTTGATGTTTACTCGCGTTTCATAGATGATCGTCTGTACCAGGCGGCTGCGCACGCTGATAACGATCATTACGCGCGGTGACGCCAAGGGCACCACATCCAGTCGCTCCAGGATCCCTGTAGATATCCGCGGGCTCAGCACGACGCCCAACAGGCTTGACATCCGGCTTAAAATTCTGGAACTCTCCCGAAGCAACTCATCAGCATCGCCCATCAGCCGGTCCAGCTTGGCCTTAAGCAGCCGCTTCTCTACTGCCGGCAAGTCCGGCAATTCCATCAGGTCATTCACAAAGACTCGATACCCCAGCTCCGTTGGCATGCGTCCAGCCGAAGTGTAAGGGTGACGCAAGTATCCAAGCTCCTCCAGGTCGCCCATCGTGTTTCGCACGGAGGCCGGGCTCAGCCCCAGTGGATGACGCCGGGTCAGCGTGCGCGACCCGACCGGCCCCGCGGTATCGATGAAGCTGCGCACTACCAGACGCAATATCATCTGCTCCCGGGCCTTTAGCGGGCGGGAAATCTCATAAGACGCAGCAGTGGTCATTGTTTTTCAGTCTACAACAAGAGTCTTGCCACCGCAGTCGAGGATGCTGGAAATGGCTTACAGCAACCCATGTCTGCCATTCTGTGCAGTACTTTTGGGGGCATTTCCTGTTTCGCGTGCCTTCCCGAGTGTGCGCAACACGTCACAGCCCATACCGTATCTTCTACCTGACCTACGCCGTCCTTAGTCACCAACGCGAAAAATACCGTGCGCTTCTTTTCTACCCTGGCAGCGAGCGCCCTGGGAACCCTTGTTGCGCTGGTTCTCGTCATTTTTATCGGGTTTATGTTCATGGCCGCTCTGGTGGCCACCACAGGCTCTTCGTCCACCACCAACGTGCGCACCGGGACCGTGCTGGAAATCCATTTGTCGGGCACGATCCCAGAGCTGGCGTCAAATGATCCTTTCGAGGAGCTCTTTGATTTAGGCACGCGGTACGACCTCGCCGACTTCAAGTCCGGGCTCAAGAAGGCCGCGGACGATGATCGCGTTGAAGCCGTCTGGCTGCGAACGGGCGGCATGTTCGCGCCATGGAGCACACTCCAGGAAATTCGGCAAGCGCTGCTCGCATTCAAGCAAAGCGGCAAGCCAGTGATCGCCTCTAGTGGCGAGTCATTCATGACCGAACGGGACTATTTCCTGGCCTCAGTATCCGACGAAGTCTACGCCGCGCCCGGCTCATTCTTCGAATTCAATGGCCTATACGCCCAAGCCTTTTACTATAAAGGGCTCATGGACATGCTCGGTATAGAACCCACTATTGTGCGTGCCGGCTCATTCAAGTCGGCGGTGGAGCCCTTTACCCGGACCGATATGTCCGAAGAAAGCCGGTTGCAGCTTGGGGCCCTCTTGGACACCCATAGCGACGTGCTTACCACAGCGATCGCAGAGAGCCGGGATACCACGGCGGCATACCTGGAGACCCTCATGCGCGACGACGCCTTCATCACTGTAGAGGGTGCATACCATGCCGGACTTCTTGACGGTCTCCTGTTTGACGAAGCTGTAGAAAAGAAAATCAAGGCCCGCATCGACTCCACGGAGCGAGGCGACCTGCGTACCGTTCGCTTCCGCTCCTACGTGGACGCTCCTGCCGCCGGTCCTCGCAGCAGCAACGAAGGGGCCATAGGAATCGTCTATGCAGTCGGGACCATCATGAGCGGAGCAAGCAGCTACGGCGGAGGCACACTTGGATCGGCCACCTTTAACCGCGCTATGGAAAAAGTCCGGGAAGATGACCACGTGAAGGCCGTTGTGCTCAGGATCAATTCTCCAGGCGGCTCCGCCGTGGCCTCCGACGCCATGTGGCAGGCCATCGACCAGACCGCGCAGGTCAAGCCTGTGATAGTCTCCATGGGTGACCTCGCGGCCAGCGGCGGGTACTGGATCGCCACGGCCGGCGACACGATTGTGGCCGACCCTGTCACGATCACCGGCTCAATTGGTGTCTTCGGGATGCACTTTAGCATTGGCGAAATGCTGGACTCCAAGCTCGGCGTGTCATTTGACCATGTGGCCACCAGCGACTATGCCGACATGTTCTCCGGGCTGCGTCCCCTTCGCCCCGCGGAGCAGGCTATGCTTGGGAGCATCATTGACTCGACGTACGCAGACTTCCTCGAACTTGTCGCTGACAGTCGCGGACTTGAGGTAGACGCCGTCCATGAAATCGCCCAAGGCCGCGTCTGGAGCGGTGCAGACGCGCTGGAGATAGGGCTCGTTGACCTGTTGGGCGGAATGGATGTGGCCATCGGAATCGCCGCCGACCAAGCAGGGCTGGAGGAAGGCACCTACAGCATTATGCGCCTGCCAAGGCCCAAGAGTCTTTTTGAGGAGCTTGAAGATGCGCTCATGACTCGCGCTGCGCGTGTGCTCGGCATATCCGCTGAGGCGTTTGGCAGCGCCAGACTCCGGTCGCACCAGGATCTCATTGAAGAAGTCGTCCGCATGCAGGGCGTGCCGCAGGCCCGCATGCTGCTGGATGTCACTATCCAGTAGCCCGACTACACGAGGACGTCACCCGTCATCTCTGGCGGCGCGGATTCTCCCAAGAGCGCGAGGATGGTGGGCGCAACATCGCCCAGCTTCCCGTCTTTGATGGGACCTTCGAAGCCATCCTTAATGATGAGGTGTGGGACCAGTGCGGTAGTATGCGCGGTGTGCGGACTCCCGTCTGGATTTCGCATTTTGTCGGCATTACCATGGTCAGCCAGGATGGAGATGCTGTACCCGTGCGAACGTGCCGCCTCGACAACCGTGTGCGTGGCAGTGTCGGCAGCCTCCACAGCCCTGACGGCTGCTTCAAACACGCCAGTATGCCCAACCATGTCCGGGTTCGCAAAATTCACGCACACGAAATGATACTTCTCTGAGGCGAGCGCTTCTGCGCAGCGACGTGCGAGCTCGGGCGCACTCATCTCGGGCTGCATATCATACGTAGGAACCTTGGGCGAAGGGATCAGGAGTCGGTCCTCGCCGACGAAAGGCGTTTCGCGCCCGCCATTGAAGAAGTACGTCACGTGCGGGTATTTCTCAGTCTCGGCCGCACGCAGTTGGCGAGCTCCCCGTGCGGACAGCACCTCGCCTAGCGTCTGCCTTAAGTCCACCTTCCCAAATACAACAGGTAACGCGAACTTGTGGTCATAGGGCGTCATCGTGGCAAACAGAAGATTCTCCGGGCGGGGGGCCTGAATGGGCGTCTCAAGCGTAAAGGTACTAGTAAGCTGCCGCGCTCGGTCTGCGCGGAAGTTAAAAAAGAGCACAGCGTCGTTATTAGCAACGCGCCCGGAGATGCCGTCCCCGTAGTCGATCAGGCAGGGCTCAATAAACTCGTCCGTGATGCCGCGGTCGTAGTTGTCCTGCATTGCAGCCGCGGGACTATTGAATTTGCTTCCCGTGCCCGAAGCCAGAAGGTCGAAAGCTTTGCGCGTACGCTCCCAGCGCTGATCGCGGTCCATGGCATAGTAGCGACCGATCACGCTCATGATGCGCGCAGCGTGCCCCGCCCGCTTCTGGAAAGACTGCGCATAGCCAAGGGCGCCATGTGGGTCCGTGTCACGGCCATCCGTAAAGGCATGCACGCACACACGCTTCGCGGGAATGCCCTGCCGCCTTGCCAGCTCACAGAGGGCTACCAGGTGATCCAGGTGACTGTGCACGCCCCCATCGGAAAACAGCCCCATAAGGTGCAACGTGCTGCTGTGACTCATAGCATGCCGCGCCACGCGCAGCAGAACGCTATTATCAACAAAGGCACCGCTCTCTATCGCCAAATCAATGCGCGTGATCTCCTGGTCCACAGTCCGCCCGGCGCCTAAGTTCATATGACCTACCTCCGAGTTGCCCATCAAGCCCTTCGGCAGCCCCACCGGGCGGCCAGAGGCACGCAGCGTTGCATGCGGGTATGCATTGAACAGGTGGTCCAGAAACGGCGTGTACGCGCTATCAATGGCGCTCACACTGGGGTCTTCAGCGATCCCGTATCCGTCCAGAATGATGAGGATATGACGCTGACTTCGCTTCATGCGATACTTGTATGTGGCTGGCAAAAGATAGTCATACCCTATAGTCGCGCACGACCTTGGTCGAAACCCCGGTCTTGGATCGATATACGTTCATGGACCCGCACCGTGGACACGAAGCCTGCGACACGCCATAGCGGTCAGCTCGGCTGGTGATGTCATTGAAATAGTGTCGCCGCGTCTTGCAGTAGTACATGCCACTCTTCGGGTCGAGCCCCTCTATAGGTGCTGGTAGTGCCTGGACGGAAGCATAGTACCTGCAGGCTGGTGCTACCACACAGGAGGCGCACTTGGGGCTGCGTGCCGTGCATGTGTATCGTCCGTGGAGGATCAGCAGGTGATGGGCCTCGCCCCAGGTGCCTCGCGGCAGGATGGCCTTGAGTCCGCGCTCTACTTTTAACGGCGTTGGTGCGCTTGCTACCAGCCCTATGCGATTTGCCACCCTAAATACATGCGTGTCTACCGGTAGCGCATTCGGGTCGCCAAAGGCTACAGAAGCGACGACCTGCGCCGTCTTGCGACCCACACCGGGAAGGGTCAGCAACTCCGATTGTGTTTGAGGCAGCTGGCCATCGTACTCTCGCACAACCATTCGAGCCATCCGAACAAGACTCTTCGACTTGTTGTTCGGGTAGGAGATGCTGCGTATATACGGCAAGACATCCGTAGGATCGGCCTTGGCCAGTGTCGCAAACGAAGGGAATGCTGCGTACAGGGGCGGCGTAACCAAGTTTACGCGTGCATCCGTACACTGGGCCGACAGGATCACGGCCACGATGAGCTGGTACTCGTCCACATACGACAACTCAGTAGCCGGGCGTTCAATGACCTTGCGAAGCTGCCCTAACGTAAATTCGGCGCGTTGCGTCCGGTTCAAGGTCACATTTTTCATAGCGGGCACACTGTAACCTCTTCCGTATGCGGTCGTTTCGTTGGATATGGATGCTGTTGGCAGGAACGCTGCTGGCGGTGCCCTCCGCCCCGGCGCAGCTGTCGGAGCAGGCCCAGATGTCGCTCATCACAATCTATCCGGGCGAGGCTGTGTACTCGCTTTGGGGCCATAGTGCGCTGCGTGTACATGACCCGGTTCTGGGATTCGACATCGCCTACAACTACGGAACTTTCAACTTTGGCAATCCGCTGGTCTTTGCCGCGCGATTCGCATATGGCAAGCTCGACTACAGCCTTTCTCGTCAGCACTATCCGGCACTTGCAGACCAAGCGCAAAATGTACAGGGGCGCACCACAATTGAGCAACATTTGCGGCTTAGCAGTGAGCAGAAGAACATGCTATTCCAATTCCTTGAGCACAATGCGCTTCCCGAGAATCGCACGTACCGCTACGACTTCCTCTTTGACAACTGCTCTACTCGCATCCGTGACCTTTTTGTTGAGACCCTGGGGATACCGCTGCCCTCCTCTTCGGCATCCGACCACACATACCGCGCGCTTCTGCATCCGTATGCAGCGAGTAAGTCCTTGCTGAGCCTGGGCATCAACCTCGGCATGGGACTGCCAGCTGACGAGCTGGCTGCGGACCGCACCTTTCTGCCGTTAGAGCTGATGGACGTTGCAGCCTCCATGCATTCGGACTCCGGTACGCTTGTTGCCCGAACGGACACCGTTTACCTGGGTCCAAATGACACCGGCGGGTCCGACCCGTGGGCTACGGTGGCCGCCTTGCTGGCACTCGGTCTCGGCATTTGGATCACCCTGCGGGGCAAGGCACGCGCGATGCGCTATTTTGACCGCGTGTGCTACACCACTCTGGGCGCAGCCGGCCTCCTTATCGCGTTTCTGTGGCTGGTGTCGCTACACAACGTCACGCAGCCCAACCTGCATGCAGCTTGGCTGTGGCCGACGCATATGGCCGTAGCCTGGTGGCGACCAGGGGCAAAGTGGCTACGGATATACCATTCAGCTGCCGCAGCGATGGCAGCAGTTTTTGTGCTTGCTGTGCCACTTCTTCCCCAAAGCATTCCAAGCGCAGCACTTCCACTGATCATACTGATAGCCCTCAGAAGCGGGTACCACGCGTTGCAAAGGGCCGCGAAGTGAACCCGTGGTACCGGCGCAATGGCTGGAATCGAAGGCCGGTGAGAAGCCTCGGCGCACAAACCAGAGGTCTCGCCCTTTCAGCGCTCTGGCGGGCCGCACATCAACCCACAGCCTCCGTAGCCGAGTAGCCCGCGGATTTACCCCAAGCCCTCACTCAATCACAGGTGAGACTCTCCGCATTCGGCTTCTCTCGGCCCAGTCCGCCGTTGGAGCGGTGTACGACGAGACCCTTGCTTCGCAGGCCAAGGATTCTAGCCGAAAGGCAGTTAGTGCAGCGGGAGCAAGAAAGAAATCAATCCGGTACGGGACATAGGCCAGCACTGGATTCGAGCTTCGTGTACCGTCCAGCAGTCGCTCCGCGGGTAGACATCTAGGGAGAGATGACCGGAGATTCCATCTAGAAGCGGATACGCAGGCAACACAATTCGTACCGCGTACGGGATTTGAACCCGTGTTACCGGCGTGAAAGGCCGGCGTCCTAGACCCCTAGACGAACGCGGCATGGGTGACCGAGGGGACTTGAACCCCCGACCTCCAGGGCCACAACCTGGCGCTCTAACCGCCTGAGCTACGGTCACCATGGATCGTTCTGCAATTTGGAAGTTACCCACGACCACGCAAGTTTGCCTAAACTCCTCTGCTAAACTTTAGCGAATCACGGCTACTTTGCCGTAGGCTGCTCCCTCCCCGTTGCGGCCTACCGCTACAACCAGATATATCCCGGAGGGCACAAACTGCCCGTTTCGGTCGCGGCCGTCCCATACGGCCTTCCCGCCGCGGGCGGCAAACTCCGCCACCATCTCGCCATGCACAGCAAGAATCTTGATGTCCGTTGCCTCGACGAGCCCTTCAATAAAAACCTCGGTAGCCTGCTCGCCCGATACTTTCACCGGATTGGGATATATGAAGAGTTCCTGCGCCGCAGGAGCGGGATTGATCGCATTGCTCTGGTAGCTGATCAGCCCTTTGTCGGTTGCTATGAAGACCAATCCGCTGCTACCATCCACTGCAATCGAATTGACGATGTCAGAAAACAGCGGCGAATTTCGCACAGAAAAGTGCCCCACCATGACAAACCCGCCCTGGTCGTCGACCAGGTACGCTCCCTCATTGGTGCCGACCCACAGGCGCCCGGAGGGATCCTGGACTAAGTCGTTAATACTCAGCCCACGCAACATGTACGGGTCCTGGGACCTGTCCGACCAGACCGGCCACGTAGCCTGAACTGATGCATCCGTTGCGGCAAGCGAACTGGAGACGAAATACGCTGGGCCTTCATCGGTACCGACCCATATCCGACCATCACTATCTTCCGCGACCGCATTGATTTGCTTGCTGGGAAGGCCTCGACCGGCGCTACCCCTTCCCCCGAAATATTGGCACTCATCGTCGGAAGGGTCGGTAGGAGTGTCGCCGGTGTTGAGTACGAGAATACCGGTGGTTACCCTAAGGTCGTTTTGGTCACGAACGACAATCCACTTAAGTCCCGAGGAATCTATTATGATAGACCCCAGTGCCGTGGTCGTTCCCAGCCGGCTGCATGACAAGGGTGGCAAGCCCGTCCATGCTCCATCAGGCGTACGAACATGCAGCGGCACAGGAGAATTGGTGTTGGTCACCCACAGCAAGCCATTCTTGTCTGTGGCGATCCCGGACACGATGACGAAAGTGGCCTCGCCCGCAGCCGGCCTGAGCGTCGAATTGGTGTGGTCATACACTGAAACCACCTCACTCGCATCTACCTGAACCAAACCGCCGCCACGTGAACCCGCCCACGCGCTGCCCTGCCCGTCAGCGTGTACCCGCCAGAAGTTGCTGAGTCCATCTAGCTCTGGGAGGAAGCGCTGCGTGTAACTGATCCAAGCACCGTCGCGGTCGAGCTTATAGAAACCAGAGCGCGGCAACCCTTCCACTGCTGCAGCCCAGAGGTTACCTTCTGGATCTACCGCCAGATCCCCGAAGGGACTGTCATACGGCCCGGCGGGATAGATTTCCCCGGTGATGAGTGCGGGCCGGTCATTCCCGGAGGGTCGATCGAAGTGATTGAGACCGGTCTCTGCGTCGCCTACCCACATGTGGCCGTCGGCGGCCACAGCCACGCTCCGAAGGTTTACAAACCCGTCGGCCTGCACGACGGAACCGCCAGACGCAAATACGGCCAAAATGTTGAAGGTCGTAAGGATAAGAAGGCGATCTGGAAGCACGGCCATATCCGATACAGCCCGCGTGGTCAACCGGGTATCTGTATAGCGCCCGGCAGCGTCCCTTTTGCTGAGCCCGTACGGCGTTCCCGCATAGATAGCACCTCCAAATTCCGAAATCGAATACAGATCACTTGATGGTCTCACGTCGCGCTCCACGGCCCACGCGGCTGGGTCTTGCAGATTCGGGGCATCCAGTGACGCATACGCGACTCCCTGGTCAGTGGCGAGCCAAAGACCCATCCCGCCTTGTGGAACCGCTGCGATCGCGATATCTCGGACCGCAACAGGAGACGTTAGCGTGCCGAGCTGGCTGTAGGTATCGCGCACCTCCCCCAGCAGGGCGTCAAAAACCACCAGCCCGAAGGCCGTAGCCACCAGTAGCGAGTCTCCGTAGACGTACAACCTGTTGATTCCTCTAGACGGAAATCGGTCGCTGCGCTGAATGTCAAAAAAGGTATTCACCGTCCCACTACCGACGTCCAACCGGTCAATTACGCCATCCACATACCCGGTCCAAACGACATCTCGCCGCGCGTCGTAGGCTATGGCATGGGACTGTACATCGTGCAGCCCTTCGGCGGCCGTGTACAGACCGATTTCTCCGGTTTCCGCGTCATACCGAAACACACCGCCGGAAGACCCTGCCCACATGGCTCCCGGCGCCGGTGAGAGCGCATTTACATCCCGCAATGATGTGTGCGCAGTCCACTGGCCGCCGGCTTGGTGCGCGCAGCAGAGACTCACGATCCACATGCAGGTTGCAAGATGAATAAGACGCATGATCACTTTCCAATTTGCTGCATCAGGTGAACCATCTCCATGGCGGCCAGGGCAGCTTCGGCTCCTTTGTTGGCACGTTCCGGATCCGAGCGTTCAAGCGCTTGGCTCGCCGTAAGCGGTGTCAGAATGCCCAGCGCTACCGGAATGCCGGTGTCCAGCGCCACTTGCTGAATCGCGCGTACCACTGAGTTACTAATTACCTCAAAGTGATACGTCTGGCCCTTAATGACTGCGCCGAGGCAAATAATCGCATCAAGACCTCCGCGCGCAGCCAGCCTCTGGGCTACCAGGGGAATTTCGAAGGCCCCGGGACACCAATAGATATCGACGTTCTTCGCACCGTGCTCCTGCAGGGCCTCCACCGCGCCTGTGAGCAGGCCCTCTGTGACCGGCTTATTGAAGCGACTTACCACGACCGCAAAGCGCGCCGCACTGACATCCAGGTCTCCCCTCGTGTACGTTGTCATCTAAGCTTCTGCGACCTTGTGACGGTCAGCCCGTTCGCGGGCCGCACCAACCCATCCGTATGGCACGGACACGCGGCCTATGGCCTCATCGGGAGCCGGTTTGTGAAAGTCCGAGCCTCCCGTTACTACCATTCCCATGTCGCGTGCAAGCTGGCGGTAATAAGCGGTAAGCATCTCGTCGTGGGCCGGGTGTATGGCTTCCAGGCCGTCAAGGCCCGCTTTTACGAGGGCGTCGATAGTATCCGACGCCATAAAATGGCCGGGGTGGGCGAGGACCCCAATGCCGCCGGCCGCATGCAATAGGGCCAGCGCCTCTGATGCGGGAAAGAGCGGCTTGGCAACGTACGCAGGCATGCCGTCGCCTAGGTACAGATCAAAGGCTTCACGGACGGAACCGACGTAGCCTGCTGCCACCATGGCTTCTGCCACATGCGGCCTTGCCAGCGTGCGCGCAGCATTCATGTCCATCTCCACTGGCATGCCAAGGAGTTTCAGGCGTTTGCGCATACGTAGAACACGCTCATGGCGGATCACTTTGAATGACGCCAGATGGTCTAGCAGTGCTTGGCATTCCAGATCAAAAAAGTAGCCGAGTAGATGTATTCGCTCCTGTCCGACGGTCACGCTGAGCTCTACCCCATTGATGACTTCAATCCCGTAGAGGTTTCCTGCGTGCGTCGCCTCAGTAAGGCCGTCAACACAGTCGTGGTCCGTGATCGCGACGGCCCATAGACCACACGCATGCGCCTTTGCTACTAGAGCTTTCGGAGGCAGGCATCCATCGGAATAGTGAGTATGCGTGTGCAGGTCGGCCCTGCGTACATCTATCATAGCCTGCGCGGCGCACGAGCGGGGGGCATGATACCATTACACGAGCGGCGTGGTTCAAGCGTAACACGCCCGCCCATACGCTCGGAATTACAGCAAGTCGTATCCTGGAAGATAGACTTGCGCCAATCGTAACTGGTTCATGGCTACACTTTCACCTGACCCCCCTGGCAACGGCCCCAAGCGGCGGATTGACTGGCAGGTACCCACCGTTGGCATAGTCACCTCTATCGGGCTCAGCTTGGTGGTGTTGGGCATCATTGCCGCACTGACGATTGAGCCTGAGACGCTGGACCAGATCGCGCGCATGCGGTGGTGGATGCCCTTTCTTGCAGTTGGCACCGTGGCCTTGCGCGTCTTTTTCGGGACATGGCGTCTTCGATACATCGCCCAGGGCCGCCTGCAATGGATGGGGGCATTCCGCGCACAGTTGGCGTGGGATTTCTTTTCCAACATCACGCCTTCAACCATTGGAGGAGGCCCCGTGGCACCGGCCTACATCTCGCGTGACAGCAACATCCCGTTCGGCGATGCCACAGCCATCATGCTTTTTGCGATGCTGATGGATCAGATCTGGTTTGCAGTCGCCATCGTGGTGATCCTGGTTGGCGGCCTCTACATCGATATCATCCCTGCCTCACTGGGCACAGTAGGTGACGTGACCTTTGCGACCTATTTCACGCTGTTCTTGGCCTGGGTGACGCTTTTCGGATACGCAACCTTCGTAAGGCCAACGCTGCTAACCAGGCTTGTCGACCGCATATTTCGGCTTCCACTGCTTAACCGATTCCACAATGCCGTCAGGGCGATAATGTCAACGCTGCGCAAGCGCGCACTGATCCTGCGCACACAACGGCCGCTATTCTATGCCAAGGGCTTCCTGCTGACAATACTGACATGGCTAAGCCGCTATGCGCTGGTGGCAGTGATTCTGTATGGCTTCTACACCGATGTTGACCAGCTGCTTGCACTGCTGAGGACAGTCGCGATGATGCTGGGCGCGCTCGTCATGCCCACCCCGGGTGGTGCGGGTGGTATTGAAGGCCTCTACGCTCTGCTGTTGGGCCCACTCATTCCGGCTTCGCTTCTGGCACCCACGCTCCTGCTCTGGCGTCTGCTCGGCTACTATATCTTTATAGCCTTGGGGGCCTATCTGACGGTGCACCAAGTTCGTAAGACGCTAAGGAATCGTGCGCCTAGGCGCGCATCTGGCGCTTAGGCTGCAATCAAGCAGGCTGCGGAAATCTCGCTGGCAAAGATGACTGCCGCCCGTGTATCCAACCTGTGCCACTTCAGGGGATCCGGGCTAACCTATTGGATTTGGCAATCAGATTTGCTTGCACGTATCGCGATCAGCTAGTGCTGTTTTCGCGTGCGGTTACGTGAGCTTATGCCGGATGATGTTTTCCCCTATCGCTGGACACGATTGGGGCAGCTGCTAGAAATACTTGCCTCCTTGGTGGCGAGTAATAGCGAGGCCAAGCTGTCCCCGAGTGGATAGCGCCCACGTTCATGCTAGCTGCGCTGTCTGGTCGGCGTCTAGCCGGCCTGTGTACACTGCGTACTTGCCAACGTGCGCCAGTGCGAGCACGCGCCCATTGTGTCTGCCCCTGGGCGATCCCGTCCCACATGTAGGACCTCTTCCACGCACTATTGGAGGCTAAAAGCGCCGCTTTACCTCGCCAGAATTGCGTCCACCATGTGGTGAAGGTATACGCACGCTCTCGCGGTGCTTACTGACAGGGAAATCGATCTTTACGCGTCTCCAGAACGATACGTGGCACCGCCGATGCTGCACCCAACGAGGCCATAGCCGGAATCTTGACCACCCAGTGATGAATCCGATAGCCTTTGCTGCCGGGATCAAGAAATTTAAGCCCGCGATAAAAACTACAGGCTAGCACTAAACGTCGGCCTCCAGCGTTAGTCTGGCGAGCGCTGGCTGTTTTTTCTGTAAATCTAGCAACGAGGCACGTAACCCCTGCCGGCCCGCTGCCTGTTTAGGCTGTGGAACTAGATGCATCAAATGGACGGGCGACCGTTTCAGTCGCGAAAAGGATAACTGCTACTCGAAAAGGCTCCTTCGAGCCCCCTGCCTAAGCCTGCACCTTGTAGACGTCCGACATAACCCAATGATCGCTTCCCCGTTTATGCTGCGCTGCCAGCTAGTGAATTCCTGTGTTCTGCTTGTTGCTACACTCCTCTTGAGTGCTTCCGCGGCACCATCAGTGCGCGCACAGCATGCGCCGCCTCTCGAGCTGAAGCACTTCAAGAAGGTGAAGACGATCCGGTTCGATGATCCGGATACGCTGCTGATAGGAACCATCGATCATATGGATGTGGATCCGGCGGGACGAATACTTGTGGTCGACGAGTCAGGTAGGCAAGTCTTGTTGTTTGACTCGACTGGAGCTCTGCAGGCTTCACTGGACCCGACCACCTGTCATCCAGGCTTCACCTTTCGTCCTATGACCGCCCACTTTGGAGGCGATGCGTTCATCTTTATCCAAAATGGTAGCCCTTGGGGATTTCGCTTCACAGCGAAGGGAGACTGCTTGGGTAGCGCTGACGAGGACTATTCAGCCCATCGGGCCTTCGATATTGACCCAGCGGGCACGCTCTATGGCGTCTATCCTGGTCGGCCGGACCGGCCCCGGATACTGCGACGTATGAGTCCCACCGGGAAAACACTGAGGGAATTCCCAATGCCACCCTCCAAGTACCCCAATGCCACTCGGGGGGTGGGCATGTTCGGCGCAAGCTTCATTGCAGATGGAGAGCATCTCTTTTACGCTTCGGCGCCGGAGCGGAATATCTTGAAATTTTCCACGGATGGAGCACTTGTAGGCAGAATATCACAGCGTAGCTCGTGGTTTCGCTCTCCCCGCCAAGATCTGCCGAGCGATGTCCAGCAGTCTATAAGAGATTTTGGCAAGTGGTCCCAAAACACGACGACAATTGGGGGACTTTTCGAGCTTACTGATCAGACCCTCATGCTGCAGTATAACAACAAGGAACGGGGAGGTGGGTACCAGGTATTCACCAAGGATGGCCTGTTGGTTGCTGAAGAGCTGGGCATCAAGCCGTTGTTCTTCTTCCTTCATGGAGCAAATGGATTGGTCTATCGAGTGGTTCATCCAAGCTTGGATGGCCAGGGTGATCTCCCCAATCCAAACCTTGAGGTCTACCGGTTTGTCATGCCATAACACAAGCCATGCCATCCCCCTAAAAGCCTGGTTTCGTCAAGGTCCTTGCCCTGGCCATACTCCTGACATTGAGCGTCGGCTACCTGCCTTTTTTTGGCAACGCAGAACCGATGTGGTAAAAGGTGTGCTTAGCATGTTTGCTGATACTAGTGCCGCGAATGATGAACGACACTTATTGGTACCGTTCAGCGACAGAGCTTTCCCAGTTGAACGGCGCCCCATGGGGCACATGCCGGTTGGAGGACTGGTTTTTCCTGCAAGTTTTGCAGCGAGGTGCGCAACGACTGCCGACCCGCTGCCTGCTTAAGCAGTGGAACTAGGTGCACCAAATGGACGGGTGACCGTTTCAGTCGTGAAAAGGATAACTGCTTCTCGAAAAGGCTCCTACGAGCCACCTGCCTAAACCTGCAACCTGTGGACGTCCGACATAGCCCGATGACCGCATCCCCGCTTCAGCTGCGCTGCCAGCTAGTGAATTCCTGTGTTCTGCTTGTTGCTACACTCCTCTTGAGCGCTTCCACGGCACCATCAGTGCGCGCACAGCATGTGCCGCCTCTCGAGCTGAAGCACTTCAAGAAGGTGAAGACGATCCGGTTCGATGATCCGGATACGCTGCTGATAGGAACCATCGATCATATGGATGTGGATCCGGCGGGACGAATACTTGTGGTCGACGAGTCAGGTAGGCAAGTCTTGTTGTTTGACTCGACTGGAGCTCTGCAGGCTTCACTGGATCCGCGAATC
The DNA here is from genome assembly GCA_965262785.1 of Rhodothermales bacterium. Classification (GTDB taxonomy): domain Bacteria; phylum Bacteroidota; class Rhodothermia; order Rhodothermales; family Bin80. Next base: position 1,812,950 of record OZ253559.1, on the reverse strand, counting down.
TGTCACCCGGGTTTCACCTTTGGCCCACAAAGTGCCAAGTTTGGGGGTGACGAGTTCATTTTTGTTTTCAATTCTGGCCCGTGGGGATATCGCTTCACGACAGAGGGAACATGCCTGGATAGCGTTGATCCCGAGTTCGTCTTGCCAAAATTCTTTGACATTGATCCTACGGGCGCACTCTATGGTGCTTACGACAGGCCGTATTGGGAATTGCGACACATGAGCCTTTTGCAAAATCCACTTCAGTCCTTGATTTGGGAGTAGGAGCTTCGTCAAGCCAGTGTGATTCTGCACGTATCAACTTGTTCGACCTTTGCATTGCGGAAGTCTTGCTCGAATGGGGGTGACGAACTGCGCAGGGAGGCATGACACGGCATAGCTGACCCGGCCCGCGCTGATGGCGAGACGGGCCCTACGTGAGGGTACGGGTGCGCTTAGAGCACCAGGCGCATCAACTGGTCGACGGTCAGCGCCAGGATGCCGAACATCAGGTGGCAGTAGACCTTGCTATGCCCGCGTACCCGCACATACCGTCCGCCGAACTCGTCTTTGAGTCGTCCATTGACCCGCTCCACCGTCGAGCGCTCTCTGAAGCGTCTCCTCTCTGGCGTAACGTGTCCGATGCTGCGTTGCGCCCGCGCCTCGCGCTTTAGCTCCTCATTGCCACGCAGGTTGATATCAATGATCGGCACATGCCCCAGCGATCTGCTATGCTCTCGGATTTCCTTAGCATCGTACGCACTGTCCATCAAGTCGTACAGACTTTGTACCCGAGCGGCCGTCATCACTGCCAGCGGGATCGCCACCTGGCTGTCATGGACCGAAGCCGATGTTAGCGCAGCGCTGATCGGAATCCCCCCGTCAATCACATCCAAGTGCAGCTTGAAGCCGACCCAGCAGTGCCCGTGACCCTTCGAATTGCGTTTGGTCCCGACATTGCAGTCCTTCGGCAGTTCTTCCAGCATATCATCCAGCTCCATGGAGCGTTGACGCTGCAGGCGGGTAGGGGTTTTCGGTTGTTTGCCGTCGTTGGCCTTGGGCACAGACCGCTTCGGCTTCTCGCGTGCCGGAATCGCGGTCGCGTCCCGCGAAACGTGCCCGGCCAGATGATCCTCCAGCGCGCACTCCAGCAGCACTGCGTGCAGCCGCCCCGGCAGGTCACTGTTGGCAAATTCCGCGAACGCCCGCGAAAACGACGATTCGCTCGGTACCATGTACGACCACTCCCAGCCGCATAGCTGGTGCAGTACCGGATCGCTCTTTAGTCGCTCCACCAACGCCCGCGTGGTCGGGATATCGAATACGGACTTAGCCAAAAAAGCCCGCGCCAGCGCAGCCCGGTCCGCCTTCGGACGGCCTGGACCCTTGGACTCGCACCCCGACAACAGCTCCTCCACGCGCACTAATTCCACCACAGAAACGAATCGTCTGTGCTGTTCACTGAGCTCGCCAATAGTGAGCTCCAGCAATGGAAACAATCTGAGCTGGAATGTGGACCAGTACCTGGACAACTCTGATCGCAATCGCATCTGCACGTCTATTATATACATTTATGATTCTCACGTGTTCAAGTATACGACTCACGACGCACTTAATCCGCATTATTCTCACCCACGCCCTAACTTTCTACGCCCGGTTTCGCGCTCTCAACCTATTTTTGCAAAAGGCTCCATCAAGTCGTACAGACTTTGTACCCGAGCGGCCGTCATCACTGCCAGCGGGATCGCCACCTGGCTGTCATGGACCGAAGCCGATGTTAGCGCAGCGCTGATCGGAATCCCCCCGTCAATCACATCCAAGTGCAGCTTGAAGCCGACCCAGCAGTGCCCGTGACCCTTCGAATTGCGTTTGGTCCCGACATTGCAGTCCTTCGGCAGTTCTTCCAGCATATCATCCAGCTCCATGGAGCGTTGACGCTGCAGGCGGGTAGGGGTTTTCGGTTGTTTGCCGTCGTTGGCCTTGGGCACAGACCGCTTCGGCTTCTCGCGTGCCGGAATCGCGGTCGCGTCCCGCGAAACGTGCCCGGCCAGATGATCCTCCAGCGCGCACTCCAGCAGCACTGCGTGCAGCCGCCCCGGCAGGTCACTGTTGGCAAATTCCGCGAACGCCCGCGAAAACGACGATTCGCTCGGTACCATGTACGACCACTCCCAGCCGCATAGCTGGTGCAGTACCGGATCGCTCTTTAGTCGCTCCACCAACGCCCGCGTGGTCGGGATATCGAATACGGACTTAGCCAAAAAAGCCCGCGCCAGCGCAGCCCGGTCCGCCTTCGGACGGCCTGGACCCTTGGACTCGCACCCCGACAACAGCTCCTCCACGCGCACTAATTCCACCACAGAAACGAATCGTCTGTGCTGTTCACTGAGCTCGCCAATAGTGAGCTCCAGCAATGGAAACAATCTGAGCTGGAATGTGGACCAGTACCTGGACAACTCTGATCGCAATCGCATCTGCACGTCTATTGTATACATTTATGATTCTCACGTGTTCAAGTATACGACTCACGACGCACTTAATCCGCATTATTCTCACCCACGCCCTAACTTTCTACGCCCGGTTTCGCGCTCTCAACCTATTTTTGCAAAAGGCTCACATGAGTGCAGGCGGGAAAACCCTTGAGGTGTTCTCGCTTCCTCCGCCCAAGTTTCCCAATGCCAGCGACCGTTTAGGCAGCGGTGGTCTAGTTGCCGATGGGACGCACCTCTTCTACGCTCAGTCGCCAGGGCCCGACATACTAAAGTTCGCCTTGGACGGTACAATTGTAGGCAGGATTTCGAAACGCAGCTCGTGGTTTCGATCGCCCCGTCGGGACCTGCCGCCTGATATCACACCTCAGTTTTGGAAAGCGTTTAGGGAGTGGACCGCTACATCCACGGAGAGCATTTTTGAGCTTTCTGACCAAACCCTTATGATTCAGTATTTCAACGGAGAACGAGGAGCCGGGTATCAGATATTTACCAAGGACGGCGCACTGGTAGCCGAAGAGCTAGGCCTCAAAACGGTGTTCCTACACGGAGAATACGGATTGGTCTATCGCCCGGTTCAGCCGGCCCTGGACGGTCAGGGTGAGCTGCCCAATCCCTATGTTGAGGTCTACCAGTTTGTTGCGCGCTAGTGAAAACTATCATGCTTTCCCCCAAAATGTCCGCAATCGTCAAGGTCCTGGCAATGGCCACACCACTGAACTGTTCCCCAGTCGCTGGACACGATTTCGGCCATTCTTAGAAATTATCGCCCCCTGGATGACGGGTAATAGCGGGACCAGGCTGTCCCAATGTGGATAGCGTTCACGTTCATGCTTGCAGTGCTGTCTGGTCGGCTACCTGCAGAGTTTTGACGACTCAGAACCGACTGAGTCAAATTGTGTGATTGGCATGCTCGCTGACTTCAATACCGCGGATGATAAATGACAACTTCTGGTACCATTCTGCGACAGAGCTTTCACCGGTTGAATGGTGTCACACTAGGCGCATGCCGGTTGGAGGACTGGTTTTTCCTGCAAGTTTTGCAGCGAGGTGCGGTACGACTGTCGTACCACTGCCTGCTTGAGCAGTGGAACTAAGTGCACGAAATGGACGGGCGACCGTTTTAGTCGCGAAAAGGATAACTGCTACTCGAAAAGGCTCCTTCGAGCCCCCTGCCTAAGCCTGCACCTTGTAGACGTCCGACATAGCCCAATGATCGCTTCCCCGCTTATGCTGCGCTGCCAGCTAGTGAATTCATGTTTTCTGCTTGTTGCTACACTCCTTTTGAGCGCTTCCACGGCACCATCAGTGCGCGCACAGCATGTGCCGCCACTCGAGCTGAAGCACTTTGAAAAGGTTGGCACTGTAAGGTTTGACAAGCCGGATACGCTGCTGATAGCGGGCATCGACCATATTGACATAGATCCGGCTGGCCGATGGCTTGTGACCGACACACGGGGTGAACAGGTCTTGCTGTTTGATTCGACGGGCACCCTGCTGGCTTCACTGGATCCGCGAATCTGTCACCCGGGATTCAACTTTAGACCACAAGGTGCCAAGTTTGGGGGCGACGATTTCATTTTTGTTCTCAATTCAAACGCGGGACAGTGGGGATACCGTTTCACGTCGGAGGGGGCATGCCTGGGCAGCGTTTATCGCGATTTCGTAATGCCAAAATTCTTCGACGTTGATCCAACGGGCGCGCTTTATGGTGCGTATGACGGGCCGGACTGGGCATTGCGACAAATGAGCGCTACCGGGAAAACCCTGGAGGTGTTCTCGATTCCTCCGCCCAAGTTTCCCAATGCCAGTGATCGTTTTGGCAACGGCGGTCTCATCGCCGATGGAATGCACCTCTTTTACGCTTCGGCACCCGAACCGGAGGTACTGAAGCTTGCCTTGGACGGTACGATTGTAAGCAGGATTGCGGAACGCAGCTCGTGGTTTCGATCGCCCCGGCGGGACCTGCCGCCTGATGTTACCCCGCAGCTTTTCGCAGCTTTGGGGGAGTGGTCCGGTACATCCACGGTGAGCATGTTTGAGCTTACCGACCAAACACTTATGATTCAGTATGTAGATAGAAGGCGCGGAACCGGGTATCAGGTCTTCACCAAAGGCGGCAAACTGGTTGCTGAAGAACTCGGACTCGAATCGTTATTCCAACACGGAGAAAACGGATTGGTCTATCATGTGCTTCAATCAGGCTTGGACAGTCAGGGCGAGTTGCCCAATCCTCATGTTGAGGTCTACAAGTTTGTTGCGCGGAAGTGAAAACTATCACGCCATCCCCCATAAAGTCTGAGAGCATCAAGGTTCTGGCCCTGGCCATACTCCTTGCATTGGGCGCCGGCTACCTGTCGCTTATTGACAGCGCACGGAAGTTTGTCACTTTTGCCGAGGGACGAGGTGTTGGCACGGGTAAAATAGGCGACTTTAACTCGATTATCATCTAGTACTCATAGGGTTTATAACCGTTATTATTGATGAAGTCTGTTGTAGTGCTATTTTAGTGTTATTCATCAATACTTCACACAGGCAACGCCCCCACCCGCTATATTGGGCGCAGGCCAATACGACTGCGCCGTGTACATCCGCAGGAGAGTCTACAAGCTCAAAGATGCAACGCAACGCACCGGATACGGACTGCTCGAATGCCGACGTGTCAATGGCCAGCCCAATCAAAAAACCATCCTGAACCTTGGCCAGGACTTTGACATTGCCGAAGCCGACTGGCCCACCGTAACCAAGCGGGTTGAGCTGGCACTGCGCGGACAGCGCGCACTACCGCTGGAGGATGAGAAGATCGAATGCGCCGTGGACGAGATCGTGCGCCGGCTGCGTGAGAAGGACTACGATGTGGACGCCGGACGCGACGACCGCGACGCCATCATTACCGACGCAGTGCATCATCCGGATACACGCACGGTCGGCGGCGAGCGCGTATGCCTGCAAGCCTTGGAGCAACTCGGCTTCACGGCGCTGCTACGCGCGCTGGGCATGCGAGAAGATGCTATTCGCATGGCCCTGGTTCTGGTGGTTGGGCGCATGTTGTCGCCCGGAAGTGAGGCGCATACGTACCAGTGGATGATGAAGGCCTCCGCCATTTTGGAGCTGGTGCAGCTGGAGGCCCCGTGCGCAAGTACGCTGTACCGCGTAGGCGATCGGCTGTATGCGCTGCGCGAAGCGCTTATGGACGGACTCTATGGCAATGCGCAGCGGCTGTTGGGCTTTGGTGAGACGCTCATCTTGTATGATCTGACCAACACATTCTACACGGGTCGCAAGAAAGGCGCGCTCCTGGCGTATGGACGAAGCAAGGAAAAGCGATCGGATTGTCCGTTGGTGACGTTGGCCTTAATGCTGGACGCGTCCGGCTTTGTGCGTGGCGCAGCCGTCCTTGCTGGCAATGCCAGCGAACCAAAGACGCTTCAACAGGCCATGGAGAGGCTCAATGGCGCTCGTGCGACCGTCATCATGGACGCGGGCATAGCCACGCGCGCCAATGTGGCGTACTTGCGGTCGAAGGGACTGGATTGGATCTGTGTGCAGCGCACGCAGGCGCCGCCACCCCCTGAACGCGCGCCGGAGGAGTGCTGGAATACACAAAGCGGGGTCTCCATCAAAGCCTGGCGCCTGGAGCAGCAAGAGGGAACGCTGCAAGTCTACCTGCATAGCGAGGCACGCAAGGCCACCGGTGATCGCATACTGAACACCAGGCGCGCAAAGTTCGAGGCTGCGCTGAAGACCCTGCACGAGGGACTCTCCAAGCCCCGCTGCGTCAAGGAATACGACAAGGTGCAACGCAGACTCGGTCGCGAGCTCGAAAGGCATAAGCGCGTCTCGTACCAGTACAAGATCGATGTCTTGCGCAAAAAGGACAGTACGCACGCGAAGGCGGTCACCTTTACGCACCTGTCTGCGTTTGAGCAGCAGACGCAAGCATCGGGCGGCTACATCCTGCATACCAGCCACACGGACTGGTCTGCCTCGCAAATCGCACGCACATACTGGAAGCTTGCAGACATCGAGCGCACGTTTCGTTCGCTGAAGTCCGAGTTGGGCATGCGTCCCCTATACCACAGCAAGGATGAGCGCATCCGGACACACATCTTCCTCTCGGTACTGGCCTATCAGGCGGTGCAACTCATTCGCACGAAGCTGAAGCAGTATGACCTCCACAGCAGCTGGACCACGCTGCAGTTTGAGCTGAACCGGTGGCACCGGATCACGACCGTATTGCCAACAGACCGGCGCTCCTGCATTCTGTTGAAGAAGGATGCAGACCAAGGTCCGCTCCAGCGCCAGATCGCCATGATTATGGGCCTCAAGCCTCACAACTACACCTACAAGGCGCACACAAAACGACCCTGAAATGGTAGTGCTATAGAAAAAGACAGTTTTCGTAAGTGACTGTCTGAAGGGTACTTACTGGCTCTTGGAAAAAATAAAGTGACAAAGTTCCGCAGGGCCGCCTTGAGCCGCTTTTGGACTCGATCATTTATGAATTCGCGGAACGCCTCGTGCGCAATAATTGAGAATGATTCTCTAACCTTCTTTGTCTTTGCGCCTTTATACACCTGTCCGAGGATAAACAGGACAAAATCGGTGCTGGGTCGCTTTAACTGATCAGCCAGTACCTGTTTGATAGACGTGATGTACTTTACATTCGTGGCGGCGTGAATTGAGGACTGTAGATCGAATGACGCTTTTGTGAATATCTTCAAGCTATCTGCCGATCTAGGCGTAACTTCCTCAAGGATACTAAACTCCATAAAAGGACTGTCGTCCATCTTGTTCGGCTCGTCCAGATCGGAGTAAAACCGATAGACCAGGCCGTTTGTCAAAATCCCAAATCGTGCGTCTGTGGAAGTGAAGTATCGGTACAGCTGTGACGTGTTTTCTTGCGTCAACTCCGAGTCCGACGGTTTGCACTCAATAAGCAGGATCGGTGATCCGTCCTTGATAATAGCGTAGTCTACCTTTTCCCCCTTCTTTTGCCCTACGTCGGCGATATACTCTGGGACCACTTCGGTTGGGTCAAATACATCGTACCCCAATACGCCAAGGAATGGCAATACCAGAGCCGTCTTGGTAGCCTCTTCGGACTGTGCGTGGGCAGCAATGGATTGCGCACGAGACGTAAGAGCACGAAGTTTGTCGATAAAGTCCATGACTGTTAGGGTTTTAGCAGTGATCGGACGGTATGTGCCAATCGGGGTGTGTAATTGAATTTTGGACAGTTGGCTGCGAAAGTTAGTGAATCTGGACGCATCTAGCTGGAGACTAGCCCGTATAATGCACCAGCCTGTAGGTATAGGGATCTATAGCTATTTGTAAGTGGTTGAACAATAACCGGTTAGACACCGCACGACTCTCTCCGCTGATGCGAGCAGATTGCTTTGATGAGACGCTCGTCTTCGAGAGTGAGGGACGACGCAGGGTCGTTGGATAATTCGACGGCGGTCGCATGTCGTCGGACGGCGGCTCGTTGCTCTCCCGAGAGGTGCAGCAGAAGTTCAACGTCATTGGTCGCCTGGCCGCATGCTGCACGGACTATCGGGAGCCCAGCGGAGTGGAGCACTCCGTGCCAGCGATGCTGGCGCAGCGAACCTTCGCGCCATGCATGGGTTACGAAGACCTGAACGATCACAACCGCCTGCGGGACGATTTCGGTGTAGGCACTGGCGGCGGGGCGGCAGGACGTAACAGGAGCCGAGCGGGCGCGAACCCGCAACAAGGGTCATCCGCTGGTGGGCGCCAGCACACTGAACCGCTTCGAGCTGGGAGTGGCGAAGTCGGCCGCGACGGATCGCTGCAAGCGCATAGTGGCAGGCTTTGAAAAGATGGATGCGCTCTTGGTAGCCCTGTTTACAGAAAGCCATACAGCGCCTCCGGAGCGGATCATTTTGGATATCGATGCTACCGACGATCCGCTACACGGCCGGCAAGAGGGGCGCTTCTATCATGGCTATTACCGTGATTACTGCTATCTGCCACTGTATATCACGTGCGGCAATCACGTGTTAATGGCTCGTCTGCGCCCCTCCAACATAGATGCGTCGGAGGGCTCGGTAGAGGAGCTCTCGCGTGTGGAAGCGCAGATTCGCCAGCAGTGGCCGCAGGTTCAGATCCTGAATCGCGCAGATGGGGGCTTTTGTCACAAGCAGCTCATGGACTGGTGTGAGGACAGCGACCTTCACTACCTTCTGGGGCTGCCTCGCAATCCGCGGCTGCAAGCCACGATTGCTGCAGACATGGAGGCGGTACTGAAGGAATGCGTGGCCAACGGTGCGGCCGCGCGGCGATTCATGAGATTCCAGTACTGCACGCTCAGGAGTTGGCGCTGTGCCCGGCGTGTGGTGGCCAAAGCGGAGTGGTTGCCCAGGCGACGCGGCTACAATGCACGCTTCGTGGTCACTAACCTTAGCGAAGAGCACTACGATAAGTGCCACGTGAACGAAGACCTGTACTGCGCACGCGGTGACATAGAGAATCGCATCAAGGAGCAGCAGCTCGCGCCGTTTGCGGATCGGACCTCCACGTCGGAGATGCGCAGCAACCAACTGCGGCTGTACTTCTCTACGTTCACCAATGCGCTGATGACGATCGTCAAAGAGGTCGAGCTCCGGGGCACCCAGATGGCCACGGCGCAGTGCGAAACCATCCGCATGAGGCTGGTGAAGATCGCTACGGTCATGGTCGTCAGCACACGCCGGTACCGCTTATCGTTTTCCTCGGCTTATCCGTGGCCGGCCTTGTTCGCTCGCGTACTTGCCAACGTGCGCGCGTTTGAGCGCGCGCCCATTGTGTCGGCCCCTGGGCGACCCCCTCCCGCATGCGCGGCCGCACTCTCGCCTGGTTAGAGCCCAAACTTGCCGCTGTACTTCAAAGAATGACCGATCCCACTACATGGTGATAGGATGCGTACGCGCTCGCGGCACTGATAGACGGAGAAACCGCGCTGCATGCGTCTCAAAATGCCTCCACAGCAGTGCTCACCACCACCGACGACGCACCCAACGGCACCAGAGACGGAATCTTTGCCACCCATTCGCTAATCCGATGGCCCCCTGCCGCCGAAATCAGCGGATTCACACCCGTGGCGAATAATGCAGGCCATGCGTGGACTACCTTCGTCAGGCTGTACCGTTTATGCTCGCATTCTACGCCACGCGTGCCAGATCAGAGACCGAATTTCCTTTAACGAATGGATCTGAACGATCCGAAGTAGCTCATGGGCGATTCGATCTCAGGGCTTTCAGGCATGTCCGGCATCTCCTCCGTGCCGCAGAACCGATCAAATGCACGGGCAAGATCCGTTGCTATCGCCTGCGAGCTCCTACCCTCGATGTGCCGGCGCTCTATCACAAAGGCCACCTCCCCATCTTTGATGAGCGCAATGAAGGGAGACGAAGGCGGGATCCCTGCCATATGGTAACGGGCGCGGGCAGTGGCCTCCAAGTCCTGACCCGCAAACACCGTGGCATAGGTGTCGGGCTGCGTGGCATGCTGCCGGGCAAGGGCGATGGCAGGCCGCGCCATGGCGGCAGCACATCCGCACACGGAATTGACCACCAGCACCATGGTCTTGCCGGCCGTACCAGCAAAGGCTTCATCAACCTCGTCGGCCGACCGCAACTCGTCTATACCCAAACGGGTAAGCTCCTGCCGCATTGGTTGAAGGAGCATTTCGGGATATGGCATAGTTGCATAATCTGATTAGCCGTTAGTACCCTTTCCGACCCGGATTGATCCAACCGGACTATGGCAACAGGGCATTGCAGCCCCTATGTTTCCGTACCACTATTGCTATGGAGCACATGCATCGTACTTACGCCGGTCTTAGTCTATTGCTATTGGCCCTAGTGTCCGCCGGATGCGGAGGCATGGCTGGCACAGCCGCTAGCCGGTCGTCAACTCTGGAAGCCGACCTGCGGGCCGCCGAGGAAGCATGGCACGGCACGCCCTACGTGCCTGGCGGCACCGACTTCAGCGGCGTCGACCCGATGTCGTTTGTCAGACGCCTGTATGAAGACCTATTCTCAATCGACCTGCCCCGCACGCCCTCACGGATAGCTGAGGCGGGCAAGGAGGTGGCGCGTGATGACCTGATGGCGGGCGACCTCATAATCTTCAAGCTGTCCAGTGGTCCGACACATATTGGAATCTATTTGGGGCGTACGGAATTTGCGCATGTCTCCGTTGAAAACGGGGTTTCTATCAGTCGCATGGATGAAGCCGCATGGCGCGACACCTTTGCGACGGCACGCAGACTTGAACTACCTGGAAGAGAAGTGAAGCAAGAAGCCGATGACAACGAGCAGCCGGCCGGCCGCCGGCGCACTGGCTGGTAGCCTGAATCACATCATGCCCATTTATCTGACCAAAGAAGCGCTGGTGAAGCTGCGTAGCGACTTGCACCATGCACGCACCGTAGGGCGTAACAGTGCTGCACGCGCCATCGCGGATGCCCGCGCCCATGGAGATCTGAAGGAAAACGCTGAATACGATGCTGCCAAAGATGCCCAAGGCCGGTTGGAAGCACGCATCGCAAAGATGGAATACACCTTGGGCGAAGCGCGTGTGCTGGACGAATCCCAAGTCGATACCTCTCGCGCACGTATCCTTTCTACGGTCCGTGTGCTTAACAAGAGTGTTCGGCGCGAGCAGTCCTTCAAGCTCGTTTCGGTGCAGGAAGCTAACATCTCAAAGGGACTGATTTCTATCGCGAGCCCTGTCGGCAAGGGCCTCTTGGGAACTGCGGTCGGGGACGTAATCCGCATAGAGATTCCGCGCGGCATCGTAGAACTTGAAGTCCTGGCGATTTCGCGCGACGGATGATTGATTTACGTAGCGACACAGTTACGCGCCCCTGCAGCGGCATGCGTAAAGCGATGTACCACGCCGAGGTAGGTGATGACGTCTTTGGCGAGGATCCAACAGTCAACAGGCTTCAGGAAGTGGTAGCGACGCTGCTTGGCAAGGAGTCCGCACTTTTTGTGCCCAGCGGCATGATGGGAAATCAGTTAGGCCTGTATGTGCAAACTCGGCCGGGCGATGAAGTGCTGCTGGAGCGGTCAAGTCACATCTTTAACTACGAGTCAGGCTCCGCGGGTGCCATTGCGGGCGTCGTACTTAATGCTCTGCAAGGCAAAGATGGAATACTCACAACCTGCCAGGTAAAGGCCGCCGTACGGCACGGGTACTATTGGGAATCACGCTCGCGGCTGCTGTGCCTGGAAAACACACTCAATGCGGCCGGCGGCGGCATCTATCCGTTGGAACGCTTGCAGGCACTTGCGCAAACGGCCGGCGCTGCTGGCTTGGCCTGCCACTTGGATGGAGCGCGCCTGTGGAATGCCACGGCTGCCACCGGCATTGAGGAAAAAACCTACGCAGCACCCTTTGATACCGTCACGGTATGCTTGTCCAAAGGCCTGGGTGCGCCCATAGGCAGCGTTTTTGCCGCTTCAAAAGCTTTGGTCGCTGAAGCACATCGCGTGCGCAAAATGCTGGGAGGCGGCATGCGGCAAGTAGGAGTCCTTGCAGCCGCAGGTCTCTTTGCGCTGAAGTATCACCGCCAGGATCTGGCGGAAGACCACGCCAAGGCACGGCGCCTGGCTGAAGGGCTGGCCGCCCTCGGGCGAGTTTCTCTCAGGCAGCCGCAAACGAATATCGTTCTCTTTGACCTGGAAGACGACACGGCCCATTCCTTCCTGGAAACACTGCATACCCATGGTGTTGCCATGGTCCCCTTTGGGCCGCGCACAATTCGGGCCACAACCCATCGTGATGTCTCAATGGCCGACATTGACGATGCCTTGCGCGTGGTTCAGCGCGTATTGGCGCCGGCTATCGTGGTTCGGTAACGGTCACGCACAGTGGCGACAGCCCTGTGCAAGTGCACACCAGGCGGTCACCTGCCTCGACCGGGCCTACACCCTCCGGCGTACCTGTGAAGATACAGTCCCCCGGCTCCAGCGTAAACACGCGCGAACAGTACGAGACCAGCTCCGCTACCGTAAACACCATATCCTTGGTAGATGCGCGCTGGCGAACCTCACCGTTGACGGTGAGCGTCAACATTAGATCCTGGACATCCGCCACCTCCTCCTTTGGCCCAAACATGCCTAGCGGCGCAAAAGTGTCGAAACCCTTCGCTACCGACCAAGGATGGCCATTGCGCTTTGCCTGCGACTGCAGGTCGCGCGCAGTCATGTCCAACCCCACCGCGTACCCAGAAACGTAGGAGAGGGCTTCAGGCTCAGGAATGTTCTTGCCCGGACGCCCGATCTGGGCGACTAGCTCTATCTCGTGGTGCACGTCCTTGGACATCGGTGGCAGCACGATCGCTTCACCACTTTGGATGAGAGCTGTCGTGGGCTTGAGGAAGACAACTGGCACCGTCGGCACGCTACTCTTCATCTCCGCAGCGTGCTTAGCGTAGTTTTTTCCGATGCAGATCAGCTTCCCGCGCGGGCCTGCGGACTCAGAGAGTGTCGTCATTGCACAACGTTAGTGTTCTGTGGCTAGATTCGGGGATCTTTACGACTGGCGGGTCGTATTTTAGTGCTGTCACTCTCGCGCCAGTGCGGCGCCCCTAAGAAGAGCAAGCAACATGTACGCCATCGTAAACATCCAAGGTAAGCAGTTTAAAGTCCGCGAAGCAGACACGCTCTTTGTACCGCATGTGCCTGGCCATAGTGCCGATGACACGCTGGTCTTCGACCGCGTGCTCCTGATAGCCAATGCCGAGGACATTCACGTGGGCACGCCTACTGTAGAGGATGCCACGGTGACTGCAACTATTCTACGCCACGTCAAGGGAGACAAGGTCATCGTCTTTAAGAAGAAGCGTCGCAAGCGTTACAGAGTGAAGCGCGGCCACCGCCAGCAGTACACCCAGATTCGGGTGGATTCCCTCTCATCCGCATAGTCCCACACGCTAGTCATGGCACACAAGAAAGGCGTCGGTTCGACCAAGAACGGCCGAGATTCGAATCCTAATATGCTGGGCGTCAAGATATTCGGCGGGCAGGCCATAAAGGCCGGCGGCATCATCGTGAGGCAGCGAGGCACTAGAATTCACGCCGGCAACAATGTCGGACGTGGAGGCGATGACACGCTGTTTGCCACTGCGCCGGGTAAGGTGAGGTTTTCCACGACGCGCGGAAACCGGAAATTGGTCCACGTGGATCCCTGAAAAAGCACGCCATCAGACTTAAGGAAGGCCGATGGGCACGATGAACCGTATGCGAGAGAACACAGGAATCGTCCTGTGGATCCTCGTGATATCTTTTGGTGGGCTGTGGGTGCTGCAGGACTCCGGCGTCTTTGATACTATTGGCACGGACCCGCTCGGCAAAGTCATTGTCGTAGACGGCGACGTAATTACGCGCGAAGAGTACAACCAGCAGCTGGAGTTTCAGCTGGAACAGGTCCGGCGCGCCACCAATGACACAGTGGACCCCGAGCGGCTGGAGTTTGAGCGCGAGCGCGCAGTCAGCTCCTTGGTCAATGATTTGCTGCGCAGGCGCGAAATGGACCGGCAGGGCGTCACTGTCAGCAGTCGAGAAATTCAGGAACTCATCGTGGGCGAGAGACCGCATGAGGTGATCCTCGCCAACTTCGCAGGCGAATCTGGCGAGGTAGACCGTAGCCTGCTGCAAAGTGTTATTGACGCGCCAGAGCAGGAAGGTACCTGGCTCCAGATAGAGGAGTACATCCGCCAGGACCGGCGCCGTGAGAAGTTCAGCGGGCTCATTGATGCCACGGTGCGCGTCTCTGATGCCGATGTCAATGACGCTTGGCAGCTGGAGGCAATGGGCGGCAGCGGCGAGCTCTTCTACCTGCCGTATGCGGATGTACCCGACTCCGTGGTCGCGCTGACCGACCAAGATGTGGAGCGCTACTATGATGACCACCAGGAGGATTACCAGCGTTTGCGGCTGTATTCGATTGAATTGGTCTCGTTATCCAAGCTGCCGTCTCCTGAGGACACAGTAGCAGTGTTCAACGATGTTGAGCGGCTTCGCAGCGGCTTTGAGTCAGCGGAAGACGACTCTCTGTACTTGGCCAGCGTTGGATCCGAAACGTCGTGGTCGGATGCCTTTCTGGGTCCCGCAGACTTAGACGACGCGCTCGCCGCGGCTTTGTTTGAAGGAGGGGAAACTATCGGGCCGGGCCTGATCGTGGGGCCGCTAGTCGCAAACGGCACCGTCCAGCTTGTCAAGGTTGTGGAAACGCGCGAGGCAGAAGAAGTCAATGTGCGCGCGCGCCACATCTTGGTGCGGGCTGCAGAAGGCAACGCGGATGAGTTGGCGGAAGCCCGTGCCAAGATCGCTGAGGTACAGCAGCGCCTTAGAGGCGGGGAGTCCTTCGGCGACATAGCCGCAGAGATTTCTGACGATCCTGGTAGCGGGTCCAGGCAGGGCGACCTTGGATGGTTCGGGGATGGCACAATGGTACCCGCATTCCAGGACGCCGCCTTCGGCGCCAGGGTCGGCCAGGTTGTCGGTCCCATTCAAACGCAGTTTGGGCTGCACCTGATCGAAACGACGGCGCGCGCTCAGGTCGAAACTCGACTCGCAAGACTTGCAGTCACCCTAGATGCCTCGGTTGCCACGCTCAATGCACTGACAGCAGCACTGGAAGACCTTAGCTACTTCGGTGAAGAAACCGGCGACTTCGCCGGAGAGGCGACGCGACGCGGCATCAGTCTCCAGACCATGGACATGGAAGCTGGCCAGTTTGCGATACCAGGCTTTGGAGCAAGCCGTGCCTTGGCGAAATTCCTTGAAGAGGCCACAACCGGAGACATCAGCCCTATCATTGAGCTGAACGAAGTGGCAATAATGGCGCATGTCGTCTCAATCCAGCAGGAAGGCACGCGGCCGTTGGACGAAGTTGAGGCTATCGTTCGTCCCCAGGCCCTGTTGAATAAAAAGAAAGCGTACCAGAGACAGCGGATGACGGAGGCATACGAGGCTGGAGGGTTTGACGGATTGGTTCAGGCCCTTGCCCAGCAGCCTCGGACCATTGATCGGATCTCCTACAATGATCCGGTAGTGCCGGGCCTAGGACGTGACCTCATCTTTGCCGGTACCGTGCTGGGGCTTGAAGTGGGTCAAGACTCCGGAGTAGTGGAAGGCGCCAGTGCGGTTTTTGTGGTACGTACCACAGGCCTTAGCAATCCTGCACCGCTGGACGAAAATACGCGGAGCTCGCGCCAGGCTAGTCTGCTTTCAGACAAAAAGAACTTCGTAGCAGGTCAGTGGATCGCGCACCTGCGGGAGAAGGCTGACATAGAAGACTTACGCACGGACCTCTTGCCACAGCGCCAGTAGCGCCTACAGCTCGAATGACCCGCGGTATACTGTCGTGGCAGGCCCTTCCAGATACAGCGGGTCCCCAAGTCCGACTTTGAGCGTGCCACCCGGCATGATCACCTCGACTACTTCTGTATCCAAATAGCCGAGGTTGTGCGCTGTCAAGGCGGACGCTAGAGCCCCGGTACCGCAAGCGAGCGTTTCGGCTTCGACGCCCTTCTCATAAGTCCGTGCAACCAGGCGGGAATTACCGTCCACCTGGACAAAGTTGACGTTTGCTTCGGTAGGTGCAAGCGCCGCGTCATAGCGGATAGCTTGTCCCCATTTCGCAACCGGAGCATGCGCCACATCCCGCACAAAGCACACCGCATGTTCGGTGCCGGTCCACACGTAATGCACACTGCGGATGCCCGCGGGTACCGCCTGGGCCAAGCGCTGCTCGGGCCGCCAGTCGGAAGGCGCTCCCACGTACAGACGCACCGACTCGTCCGGATTTGCCGGCACCGTCGCCGTGCAGGGTCCAGAGGTAGTGTCAAAAAGAAGGGGCCCGTGCGGCAGGCCGGTGCTGACTGCGTAGCGGGCCAAGCATCGCGCTCCATTGCCACACATCGTCCCTTCAGTGCCGTCGGCGTTGTAGTACAGCATGCGAAACTGCGCTTCGCTGGTCACGGGCGCCTCGAGCGCCAAGATGCCGTCGGCCCCTATGCCCTGCCGACGCGTGCAGATGCGGGGCGCCATAGCAGCAAATTCGTCCGCGGAAAAGTGGAAAAACCGGTTGTCGATAACGACAAAGTCATTCCCGGCACCACTCATTTTAGTAAACTCCACTACCAGCCGGCGCTTCATAGCTGCTTTGGCACAATCGTGACTGTGGCCGGTTAGACGCTGAACTCCCGGACTCGTTCGCAGCGCCCTTGACCGAAAAGATCCTTACGCTAGACAAGGTCAACCCACTTCTCCTTTTTGGCACACGCGACGTGCACCTTAGGCGCGTAGAGGCCGCATTTCCTGGCACTCAGTTTTCGGCGCGCGGCAACACTGTCAAGCTGCGCGGCCCAGCACCGGCCGTCAGGATGATTGAGCGCACGTTTGACGAGCTTTCCTCGATAGCCGGCCGTAGCGGCAGCGTGACCGATACCGATGTGGATGCAGTGCTGTCCCTGGTCACTACCGCTCCCGACTCTGAAAAGAGCGATATCGGCCAAGTCGTGATGTATACGCCCGGCGGCGGAATGATTCGTACGAAGACGCCAGGCCAGAGTCGCTTCATTCATGCGGCGCGCCACAGCGACATCGTTTTTGCCGTGGGGCCTGCGGGCACCGGCAAGACCTTCCTTGCCGTTGCATTGGCAGTGGAAGCGCTTAAACGCAAACAGGTCAAGCGGATCATCCTGTGCCGCCCTGCGGTCGAAGCGGGAGAGCGACTCGGATTCTTACCGGGAGACTTTCGCGACAAAATCGACCCGTACCTGCGCCCCCTCTATGACTCGTTAGAAGAGCTACTGCCGGCAGAAAAGCTTTCTGCACATATGGAGAACCGGGTAATTGAAATCGTGCCGCTCGCGTTTATGCGCGGTCGCACACTCAATGGCGCCTTCGTCATCCTGGACGAAGCGCAGAATGCGACCGCCATGCAGATGAAGATGTTTCTTACGCGCTTGGGTGTGGCAAGCCGGGCGATTGTGACGGGCGATGTTACTCAGATCGACTTGGCCAGTCGTGCGCAGAGCGGACTAATAGAGGCGCAAGAGATCCTTCGCGGCATAGACGGCATCGCATTTGTGTACTTCAACAGGGGTGATGTAGTGCGGCATCGTCTGGTGAAGGAGATCATTGATGCTTACGAGAACCACAGGCATTCTTAGCAGCGAGCCTGCGAGATCAAATAGCCGCGCCGAACCCTTAGCGGGACTGGCGCCACACGAACGCGCCGCTGGAGTCGATGTATCCTGGCCGGCCGTCCAGCGTGACGTAGGCAAGCCCATTCCTGAAGGAGTGGGCACGCTCAAACTGAGCCGGAATGACTAGCCGCCCTTCAGCGTCTGCAAAGCCCCACTTGCCGCCCCTCATCACGAGTGCCTTGCCCTCGGAAAAGTCGTCTGCACGCTCAAAAGCGACTTGGATCACCTCCCGCCCTGTTGTATCGATAAAGCCCCAGGCGCCAGCCTTACCCACCCGCGCCAAGCCCTCTGAAAAGGAATACATCTGATCGAAGTCCGCAGTAAACGCAAAAGCACCGGTGCGATCAATGTAGCCCCACTCTTCTCCCCTGCGCACGAGCGCCAGTCCTTCGGAGAAGCTTTTGGCGGCCGTTAACTTTGGCTCGATCACCCACTTGCCGCGAGAGTCAATATAGCCCCAGCGCAAAGCGACTCTGAGCACCAACACCTTTTTTGCGACCTCGACCGCTGCCAATCCCTCGGAAAAGGGGAGCGCTCGTGTAAACCGCTCTTCAATGACAAATGCGCTACTCGTATCAATGTACCCCCACTGCGGCTCCCACCCCACTACCGTTCCAGGACTACCTTGGACAGGCGCAAGACCCTGCGAAAAGTCCAGTGCACTGCCGTACTCGTCGCCGCCAATGGGTAGTCCGGCGGTGTCGATGAACCTCCAAGTGCCGCGTTGTTGTACGCGGGCATGACCCTCTGCAAATGGGTAGACACGCTCAAACCGGAAATCCACTGTCACCGAGTCATTGGAATCGATAAATCCCCATGCCCCGCCAAAGCGAACCGCGGCAAAGCCTTCTGAGGACATTTGCGCTCTCTCGTAGTTTGCGCCAATGACCACCGTGCCCTCACGGTCAACTAACCCAAAGCGGCCGCGCTCTACGAATGGAAACAGCACATCCTGCGCCCCGGAAGCGCCCGGCAGGCACAGCAGTACCAGAAGTCCGAGGAGTCTCGTAAACTGGCAACTAGGTTTACGCTGGCGCACGTACTATTGCGTTGTCAATGAGGCGAGCGGTGCCAAAATATGCCGCTACGGCTGCCAAGATCTCTTCGCCCGGCACAATCTCATGAATGGGCTGCAGATCCCGTGTACTGACCACCTCTGCGTACTCCAGCCTGGCTGCAGGGGCACGCCCGACAATTCGCTCCATGAGTTGCCTCACGAAATCCGGGCGCCGCTCCCCCATCTCAATGGCCTGTCGGGCTGCCGACACGCTTTGGGATAGCATCACGCTTTGCGCCCTTTCGGCAGGGCTAAGGTATGTGTTGCGCGACGAGAGTGCAAGGCCATCCGGTTCACGTACCGTTTCACGCCCGACAATCTTCACCCCCAAGACCAAGTCCTCCGATAGCTTACGGATCATGAAGTACTGCTGCGCATCCTTCAGACCAAAGATCGCTGCATGTGGCTTGCAGCAGTTGAAGAGCTTCGCTATGACGGTAAGTACACCTGTGAAGTGGCCGGGCCGGTGCGGGCCGCAAAGGTGCTTGCCAAGCAGTTCACTCTGTACCCACACGTCCTGGCGATCCTGGCCGTAGGGGTATAGCTCGACCACAGGCGGTGCAAAAACCGCATCAACGATCCCGGTCTCACTAAGAAGTTCACAGTCGCGAACAAGGTCCCGGGGATAGTCTCCAAAGTCCTCCCCCGCTGAGAACTGTGTAGGATTTACAAAGACTGAAACCGTAACATGGTCCCCGTGCTGCCGGGCGGTCGTAACAAGTGCCAAGTGACCCTTGTGCAGCTTCCCCATGGTCGGTACCAGAGCGAGTGTGCGCCCCTGACTGCGCAGTGCGTTGACCCGGCTCCGCATGCTCGCCGCAGTCCGTACGACTTCCATGCCGTTAACCTTGCTCCCAAAAAGTCGTATATACGACCAAAGCCGAAAGTAAATCCGATCAAGCCCTATATGCCGACAACGAGGACTGAATTCGACTCGCTAGGGCCGGTCGAGGTACCGGTGAACGCCTTGTATGGCGCGCAGACGCAACGTGCGGTAGAAAATTTCCCGATTAGCGGGCAGCGCATGCCCGCACAATTCATACGAGCGTTGGGCTACATCAAGCAGGCCGCCGCTAACGCAAACTGCGATCTGGGAATGCTCGACGAAGAAGTTGCGCGCGCCATTGCAGGTGCGGCCGGCCGCCTTGTCGCGGGCGACCTGCTGGACCAGTTCCCAATCGACGTGTACCAGACCGGCAGCGGCACCTCGACAAACATGAACGCAAATGAGGTGATTGCTCACGTGGCCACCAAGGCGTTGACGGGGCGCAAGGTGCATCCCAACGATCACGTTAACATGTGCCAGTCGTCGAATGATGTCATTCCGACCGCGATTCATCTGTCTGCCTCGTTGGCTTTGCGCGACGACCTTTTACCGGCACTGACTGCGGTGCACGCCATACTGGTAGCCAAGAGCCAGGCATTTGATGACGTCATCAAGAGTGGGCGCACGCACCTGATGGATGCCACGCCCATTCGCCTAGGCCAGGAGTTTGGCGGCTATGCGGCACAGGTGTCCCACGGAATTCGGCGACTGCACATAGCACTGGAGGAGTTGTCGGAGGTTGCCCTAGGCGGCACGGCAACGGGCAGCGGCATCAACCGTCACGTGGAGTTTCCGCAGCGGACGCTGGCATATATCAATGAGGCCACGGGACTTTCGCTGCGCGAAGCCGAGGACCACTTTGAAGCGCAGGCTGCCAAGGACGGTGCCGTGATGGCGAGCGGTGCACTCAACACGCTAGCTGTGTCTCTCATGAAGGTGGCCAACGACATCCGTTACCTTGCCAGCGGGCCAACCAGCGGATTGGCCGAAATCAAGCTCCCCGCCATCCAGCCAGGCTCTTCTATCATGCCAGGCAAGGTAAACCCGGTGCTCTGCGAAGCCATGATGATGGCATGTGCGCGGGTCATGGGCAACCACACCACGATCACCATCAGCGCACAGCACGGCAACCTGGAGCTGAATGTGATGATGCCGGTAATCGCTGACTGCGTGCTTGAAAGCACAAGCCTGCTGGCGGGCGCCTGCCGTGCACTCCATGACCGCTGCCTCACAGGCATTGAGGCCGATCGTATACGCTGCCAGGAGCTTCTTGAGCTGAACCCTTCCATTGCCACCGCCCTCAATCCCGCAATTGGCTACGACGCAGCAGCGAAGGTGGCCAAGGAAGCCGCGGCCCGGCGCGTCTCCGTTCGCACGGTCGTCAGGCAGCAGGGGCTGCTCAGCGATGACGCATTGAATACGGTACTTGACCTACGCGATATGACAAAGCCCGGCATCCCTGGCAACTAGATACGAACAGGGTGAGTTGGCGCGTTTATTGCGACACCAAACTGACAAACAAAACCACAGCAGTCATGACGAAGAAAACGCTGATTCCCGTAGCCATTTTGGTCGCGTCCGCGTTCGCCCTAGGCATATTTTTCGCCACCGCCGGAGCAAACCTCACCGGTAATGGAGAACGCATCACTGCCGAAAGCCACGCCGCGTCCAATTTGCAGCCCGGCCCGACGGTGCGCCTGAGCCTGGAGCAGGCGTTTATAGATGTCGCTGAAGCCGTTAACCCGGCCGTCGTACAAGTCAGGACCCGTGGGCTGGCTGCCACAGAGAGCAACCCGCTGAGCGGCACGCCCCTGGAGCAGTTCTTTTCCACGCCGGACCCGCTTCACCGAGGCATCGGGTCCGGCGTTATCGTCGGCTCTGACGGATACATCGTCACAAATAACCATGTGGTAGCCAATGCAGAGGATGTCGACGTCACACTGCTAGGCGGCCGCATCTTGCAAGCAGAGCTCGTCGGAAGCGACGACTATTTTGACCTCGCCCTACTGAAAATCGACGCTGAAGACTTGCCAACCATTCCTTACGGCTCCGCAGTTGACATCCGAGTCGGCCAGTGGGTCATGGCATTTGGCTCGCCGCTGTCGGAGGATCTTAACAACACCGTCACCGCCGGCATAGTCAGCGGATTGGGGCGGGTCAGCGGTCTCAACCGGGGATCGGCACTCATACAGACTGATGCTGCCATCAACCCCGGAAACTCCGGCGGGCCCCTGGTGGATCTTCAAGGGCGACTCATAGGCATTAACACGCTCATAGCCACGCGTACCGGCGTATACAACGGTATCGGGTTTGCAGTACCCGTAAGCACAGTCGCCAACGCCATCGAGCAGCTCAAGAGTACCGGCCGGATTCAGCGCGGCTTCCTGGGCGTGCGTTTTGATCGCGTGCCACAGCCTTTGAGTGAAGCTATGGGCATTCCAGTTGGATCGGCGCAAGTCACTGAAGTTTTTCCTGGATCAGCTGCGGATCGAGCAGGTCTTGAGGCTGGCGACATCATTACCGCTATAGACGGAACGACGCTGGAAGCCTTTTCGCATCTGCCGTCGAGGATCGGTGCTCACCAGCCTGGCGACGAAATCACCTTGAGTGTGGTGCGCGACGACAAGCCTTTGCAGTTTGAAATCCGCCTCGGCCAAGATCCAGATTGGCTGGCCGAAGGAGAGCCGCCCTTAAAGGAGTCCGAAGGTGCGAGCACCAGCTTCAAAGAGCTGGGACTTACGCTGAAAGAGGTTGATCCCCAAGAATTACGCAATGAGCTGGATTTGGATGAAACGCCTGACTTCAAAGGCATTCTCGTCGCCAACGTCGACCCGCGCAGCGACGCTGCACAGGATGCGTTGCTGAGGCGATTTGACGTGATCATAGAAGCAGGCCAAACGCCGGTGCATAGTGTGCGAGACCTCAAGCGTGTCTACGACAAAGCCAAGGGCGGCGAGGCAGTACGTCTGACAGTGAAGCGGTTTCTGTATGACAAAGATGCTGAAGCGGGCTATTATGTCACATTATTCCGAACCGCAATCAAGAAAGCTGAATAGCGCCTCATGGATATCCGGCGGCTGGTTGGACATGTAGCGGATGCGCTTGGGCCTGAAGCGTCGGAAGAGCGTGTAGAGAAAATCGCAGCCGCAATCCTGGAAGCGAACTGCGAGGATGGCTCCGTGGGGGACCGCGTCGTCGTCACGGCCTTCGGGTACGACCAGCCCGGCATTCTTGCCACACTTACAAATGCTGTCTTTGAGGCTGGCTGCAACATCACCGATGTTACGCAAAAGATCTTGGGCCCCTACTGCACCTTGATCATGATCGCGGATCTGTCGGCGGCGAGGCAATCGCTGTCTGAACTCCAATCCGCGCTCATCCAGGCGGGTGATACTGTGGGCGTGCGTGTAGTGGCGCAGCATGAAGAGCTCTTTGCCAGCATCCACCGCCCATAGGTCTGATGGCCTTTGAGATTCACGAGGTGCTCGACACGGTCCGAATGACCGAATCCGAGCACTTTGATATCCGGGCTGTCACTCTGGGTATCTCCTTGCTGGATTGCGCAAGCACGCTGCCGCAGACGGTGTGCGCTCGAGTGTACGACAAGGTGCGTCGCCTGGCTTCCCGCCACACGGCCGTAGCCGAAGAAGTCGAGCAGCGATACGGAGTCAGAATAGCAAACAAGCGCGTGTCGGTGACGCCGATCACGCTCGTGGCCGGCGCCCTGTCCCGAACAGACTACGTGCGCCTCGCCCGGACCCTTGACGCGGCTGCTTCAGATGTGGGAATAGACTATCTGGCTGGATTCTCGGCACTTCTTGAGCGTGGCATGACCGACGGAGAAGACCGGTTCCTGGCGGCGCTGCCGGAAGCGCTGGCGGCCACCAGGCATGTCTGCGCATCAGTGAGCTGCGCCTCAACCAGCGCTGGCATCAACGGAGACGCCGTGATGCGTATGGCCCATGTATTGCTGGAAACGGCGCGACGCACGGCCGACCAGGACTCGATTGGATGCACCCGGCTGGTCACTTTCTGCAATGCCGTGGCCACCAACCCGTTTATCGCCGGCGCCTTTCACGGCGTCAACGGGCCTGACGCAGTCGTACATGTGGGCATAAGCGGCCCGGGAGTAGTGCTTCGTGCCGTCAGGGAGCTTGGGCCTGAAGCCAGCTTTAACGACCTGTGCGAAGCAATCAAGCGCACGGCATTCAAGATCACGCGTGCCGGCGAACTGGTGGGCCGCCACGTGGCCGCGCGACTTAATAGGGATGCAGGCGTTCCCGTCTCCTTCGGGGTCGTGGATCTTTCCCTGGCCCCAACACCGGAAGAAGAAGACTCCGTCGGCGCCATCCTTCAGGCTATGGGCTTGGAGGACATCGGAGCACCCGGCACCACCGCCGCGTTGGCCCTTCTGACCGAATCGGTCAAGAAGGGTGGCATCATGGGCGCCAGCCGTGTTGGAGGGCTCAGTGGAGCATTCATTCCGGTGGCAGAAGACCAATACCTCAGCCGTGCGGTGGAGCGGGGACACCTTTCGCTGGAGAAGCTGGAAGCCCTAACCGCCGTCTGCTCCGTAGGCCTCGACATGATCGCTGTGCCGGGCGACACTCCATGTGAAACTCTGGCCGGCATCATGCTTGATGAGTTTGCCATCGGCATGATGGGCAATAAGACCACAGCTTGCAGACTGATACCGGTCCACGGGAAAACCGTTGGTGACTACGCCGAATGGGGCGGCCTCTTGGGTCGCGCGCCGGTGATGCCGGTAAGCACCGTGCGAGGCAGCACATTCGCACGCAGAGGCGGGTACATCCCGCCGCCACTGCACAGTCTTCGCAACTAATCCAGCGCGGACGCCCAGGCAAGGACGAGATCGTGCCTGGACACCCTGTCAGTAACGTAGGCCTGCCCGGTCGTTCGCAGCACAACCAGACGTAAGGCACCGCTGCGCACCTTCTTGTCGTACCACATCGCATCTATCAAGGCATCCGCGCTCGCAGCAAGCGATGACAGCACGTGGCGCACAGGAATCCTGCGTACCAATTCGGCGGCCCTCGCTATCTGGTATTGCGGATTGAGGCAACGTGACAGCGAGAGTGCAGCGCGCATTCCCAGTGCCACGGCTTCGCCATGGGTGTAGCGCCCATAACCGGCCACGCTCTCGATAGCGTGGCCAAACGTGTGGCCAAAGTTCAGTATTTCGCGGCGCCCGACTTCTTTTTCGTCCACTGCAACGATGTCCGCCTTGATGGTCGCCGCCCATTCTATCATCCTACGCACCGTGGCAGGCTCGCGCGCCTGCACTGCGTCCCATTCCTGCTCCAGGAATTCCATGAACGTGGGGTCAGCGATTAGCGCATGCTTAACGACTTCGGCAAGTCCGCTGGTCCACTCCAGCTTCGGGAGTGTCTCTAGAACGGACGGGTCCGCGCACACTAGGCGTGGCTGGTAGAAGGCCCCAACTAGGTTCTTGCCGACAGTATGGTTAATGCCCGTTTTGCCTCCAATGGCGCTATCTACCTGGGCAATGAGGCTGGTTGGAACGTGAACGAGCGGCAGGCCGCGGAGGAGAGTTGCTGCGGCAAAGCCGGCAAGATCGCCTATGACGCCGCCTCCCAAGGCAATGACAGGGGTGTGGCGATCTATTCCGCTGGGTAACACCTTGTCGTAGATGGCTTGCAGAGCCGCAGCGGACTTGGTTTTTTCCCCGGCTGGCACCTTGATGACCAAGGGGTCCCAGCCATGTAGTGATTCCGTTGCTGTCTCCAACCAATGCGGCGCCACGTTTGTGTCTGTCACCACCACACACGGTCCGCGCCGTAGACGGGCAGCCGTGAGCAAGGATCCCAGGGTCGATAGCGACGCAAACCTGATGTCGTAAGCGCGCCCACCTGAGATGTCTACCTTGACGCAATCGCGGAGCTCACGCATGGCCGCTCAAACGACGCAGCCTATACTTCGTTCAGCAGAAGCAGTACCTTAGGGCTGCGCCAAACGCAACATATGATGCTCCGCCTGACTGCCGTCTTTTGCGCCTTCGCGTTTTGTGCGCCCGCTGTCTCGAATGCACAGAACCGACCACCCAACATCGTCCTCATACTGGTTGATGATCTCGGCTATGGTGACCTTTCAAGCTATGGAGCTGCCGACATGGAGACGCCGGCTATCGATAGCCTGGCATCAGCAGGCATGCGGTTCACGCATTTCTATGCCAACTCGTCGGTATGCTCACCCACGCGCGCAGCATTGCTTTCGGGGAGATACCCGCCGATGGCCGGCGTGCCGGGCGTAATACGCACGCCAGCCCGGGACAGCTGGGGGGCGCTGTCGACAGATGTGACGCTACTGCCCGCCATGCTTCGGCGCAACGGCTACCATACGGCAATGGTAGGCAAATGGCACCTCGGATTGCATGCCCCAGACCGGCCCAATGACCGAGGGTTTGACTTTTTCCACGGGTTTCTGGGGGACATGATGGATGATTACTACCACCACCGCCGCTACGGCATCAACTACATGCGGCGCAACGACAGTGTCATCGACCCCGAAGGGCATGCCACCGACCTGTTTACCTCCTGGGCGTCCGACTACATAGAAAGCCGCATGGTGTCGCCGGCTCCCTGGTTTTTGTATCTGGCATACAATGCACCGCACACGCCAATACAGCCCCCAGAAGAATGGGTCGCTCGCATCAAGGCGCGGGAGCCGGAGATGGATGATCGCAGAGCCAGGCTTGTTGCCCTCATTGAGCACATGGACCATGGCATCGGACAGGTGCTGCGCACGCTTCATAGCGCCGGCTTCGCTGAGAATACGCTCATTGCATTCGCCAGCGACAATGGTGGCTTACTTAACGTGGGCGCCAACAACGGGCCACTACGGGATGGGAAGCAGGCCATGTACGAAGGCGGGATCCGCGTGCCGGCCGTAGTTGCTTGGCCTGACGTCGTGGCAGCCGGCACGGAGTCTGACTACGTAGGCCTGACGATGGACCTGTATCCCACACTCCTGGAGGCGGCCGGCGTGCCTTTGACCCACTACATAGAGGGGCAGAGTTTCATGCCCACGCTCAGGGGTGAAGCGCAGTCTTGGGAAGACCGGTATCTGTTCTATTCCCGCCGAGAGGGCAACCTGCGCTACAATGGAAAGACCGTCGAAGCGGTCCGCCATGGCGCGTGGAAGCTGGTCCAGAATAGTCCATTTGCGCCCCTTGAGCTGTTCAACCTTGATGAAGACCCGCAGGAGCAAGCGGACCTGAGCGACAGCCATCCAGAGGAATTCCGGCGTTTGGCGGCGGCGCTCAGGCGCTACATTCAAGAATCTGGCAAGGTCCCGTGGCAGCGCCGTCAATGAATCACCGACGTGCTATTGCCTGGCAATCACTAGATTTAACCTACACCTCTCCCCGTTCGCTATGCGCAAAATCCTAGCTCCCCTAATGGTCGTGGCGCTCTTTGGCTGCGGCCGGCCTGCCGCAGTACCCTTTACCACCTCGCTCTTGTTTTCTGACGGCGCCGTGCTTCAGCGCAATTCGGCCGTACCGGTTTGGGGCACTGCCACCCCCGGAACCATGGTAACGGTTTCGCTAAACGATGAGGCGCAGGAAGTCACAGCCGGCCATAGCGGTGCATGGCGCGCAGTGCTGCCTTCGCAAGAGGCCGGTGGCCCGCACATGCTGACAGTATCCACACCCGACACGACCGTCCAGGCACAGGACGTCTGGTTTGGCGACGTCTGGGTCGCTTCGGGCCAGTCAAACATGGAATGGCGAGTTCGCGCATCCAATGATGCCGCAAACGAGATTCGCTCCGCAAACGACGCGCAGCTTCGACACTACAAGGTGCCGCTGACATGGTCCTATGAGCCGGAAGCGACGCTCGCAGGCGGCCAGTGGCATGCAACCGACTCTACTACGGTAGGAGACTTTTCGGCGGTGGGATACTACTTCGCGCGTGAGCTCCGGGCCTCTACGGATGTGCCCATCGGCATTCTTAACACGTCTTGGGGCGGCAGCCGGATCGAGGCATGGCTTGATGCTAACTCACAACTGGAGGACAGCGCCACCGTGGCGGCAGGGCTTGTCGCCGCGCAGGTGCGCAGAGACTCGCTGGCGCAGGTCTTTGAGGCTTCGCGTAATGCGCCTGGGACCGGAGATCCCGGCATGGAGGGAGACGTACCGGTTTGGGCGGATCCCAATCTTGACGAAACCGGCTGGGCCGACATGCCCGCCCCTGCACTTTTTGAGGCCCACGGGTTCGAAGGCCTCAGCGGGTTTGTGTGGTACCGCGGCAAGGTGGCACTCACGGAAGAGCAGGCCGGCGCGGCCATGCTTTACCTCAGCATGATCGATGACAGGGACCAGACCTGGGTCAACGGAACACTCGTCGGAGAAACTGGACGCTTTCGCGTCCCGCGCACTTACGAAATCCCCGAGGGCGTACTGCAGCGCGGCGAAAATACCATCGCAATCCGCGTCCGTGATACGGGAGGCAATGGCGGAATTACCGAGAGCGATCATCCCTTCCATCTCGAAACCGCCGCCGGAGTCGTTGCGCTGCCCTCCACGTGGAAGTTTCGGGTGGGAGAATACGTGGTCGACGCCAACGGCAATCCCAACCAGATTGCCACATTGCTTTTCAACAAGATGGTTCACCCCATCCTCCAGTACCCGATCACCGGGTTTATCTGGTACCAGGGAGAGTCAAATGCCTTCGCTACCGAAGATGCCAAGCGTTATAGGCCACAGTTCCAGACGCTCATCACGCGCTGGCGCGAATTGTGGCACAACGACACGGCGTCATTCCTCTTCGTCTCGCTCGCAAATTTCCGCCCGGCGGCAGCCGAACCCGGCGCAAGCGATTGGGCGCTCATGCGCGAGTCGCAGTCTGCAGCACTTGAGCTGCCCAATGTAGGACAGGCCATCACGATCGACATTGGAGAAGCAAATGACATCCACCCACGCAACAAACAGGAGGTGGGACGACGTCTCGCACTGGCAGCTCGCCATTTTGCGTATGGAGAGAGCTTGACGTTTTCCGGCCCAACCTATGCCAGCCATACCGTTCAGGGCAACGAGGTGCATGTTTCATTCAACCATGTGGGCGAGGGCTTGATGGCCAGTGGCAACAGCCTTGGCGGGTTTGCCCTAGCTGGTGCGGACGGCCATTTCGTCTGGGCTGACGCGCGCATAGTGGGTGACTTTGTGGTGGTGACCAGTCCGAAGATACTCGAGCCGGTTGCGGTGCGTTACGCGTGGGCAGACAACCCGGACAAGGCCAATCTCTACAACCGTGACGGTCTGCCCGCGGCACCATTCAGGACGGACGAGGACTGACAGGCGTCGGGACATAGGCACAATCTGGAGTCTGGCTGGTAGCAAGGTCAATGGACCCGCCTGTGCCATGGCCACGCGACCCCAGTCCCCATGCGCGTATTTCTCTATAGCCTTGGTGCCCTCGTTCTGTGCTGCACGCTGCTCTATTTTGCAGCTACGCGTACGGAGGTCGGACGCGAGGCACTGGGACGCCAGATCGAGGCACAGTTTGCTTCTTCCTACTTTGGGGAGCTGGAAATTGGTGCGGTCAAGGGTAATCTGCGACGGCAAGTATTTCTGAGCAATGTGCATTTTTACGACGAAGACGGCCAGCTCTGGCTTTCGATTGATTCCGTCGTCGCCACGCCGCGTTGGAATGCACTCTTGGGTCGTCGGTTTGAGGTAGGTAGTGTCAAGGTAGTACGCCCTACGCTCAGCCTCCGATACGACCGTGGCCGACCGCGACTCCTGCGCCGGCGCGCCACACCAGGCAATTCAGCCTGGGAATTTGATTCTGCCGACCTTGTTGTGGAGCAAGGATCCGCTACCAGAATTCTTCGAGATACCCCCGTTGGCACATCGTGGCTCGATAGGCTCCTCATGGTCAACCTCTCCGGCATCAATGCACGGGCCACAATTGAGTGGGGGCCTTCGACCAAGTATCTAGATATCGCGTCCTTGGAGGCCGCACTGGTAGGCAAGAACCTGACCCTTCACGACGTTCAGGTCCAACTGGGCGTCGATCGTGACTCTGTCCTTTTTCACCACTTCAACCTGCGTCTGGGCTCTAGTCATATTCGATCCAGCGGCGCCATTGCACATGCTGGCGACTTCGCATGGCAAGCATCACTGGATGCCGCCATGCTGGACTTTGCAGAACTGCAAACTCTTTTGCCTTGGTTGCCACCAGATGTTCGGATGCGCATAGCGGCGCAAGTGCGCGCTACTGCAGAGTCTGTCTATGTGACTGGCGCTTCACTGACCTGGAACGACTCAAGGGTGATTGGTGCAGGCACCGCCAGCGGTATGCCGGACTCTATCGTCTTTGCCATAGATCTCGCCCCCTCCACGGTAACTCCCGCTGATGTCGCAGTGCTGCTTCCTGAAGGAGCCGTGCCCACGTGGCTGCTTGGAACGGGGCCGACGGTTCTTGCGGCTGCTACCAGCGGCACCTTTGCAAGCGGCGCGCTTCGGACACGGACTTCGGCCAATGGACGCGCGCTAGGCGGCTCATATTCACTGACTGCAGCGCTGGATGTCAGTCCCGATTTTGGCTGGACCTACGAGGTGGATGTATCCGGCGATGCCCTGGCGCTTCCGCCAGCAGGCACGATGCTTAGCGGCAGAGCAGAGCTTCAGGGAGAGGGAGTGTCCTTTGACAGCCTTGACGCCAAGCTAACGTGCACGTTGGGACCCTCGCTGGTCGCAGGGCGCGCACTTGACAGCCTGCATCTCGACGCAGTTAAAGTGCAGCAGCAAGCAGCAGCAGCCGTGTATGCCAGTCGAGGCCGGGAATCGATTGCGCTGACGGCCTCCACAGACTGGTCAAGGCTCACGCCCCGCTATGACCTTAGTCTCCGCACCACCAACTTGGATCTAGGCCCAATGCTCGGGCAGGATTCGCTTGCATCAGCCATTACGGGGGCTTTGGATGTTGTCGGCCAGGGTTTCCATTGGGATGCCCTGCAAGGGGCGCTCAGCGCTCGCATTGACGCGGCAGATATCCAGATCGGTTCAGACAATTGGAAGCTCCCAGAACACGTGGTTACCGCAGAGGCAAACGCCATTGACAGCCCTGAGCCGCGACTGGTGATAGCAGGCGATTTGGTTTCGGTCGCCCTTCGCGGAAACACCGACTACCAATTGCTCAAGACTGTGGCAACGCTATGGGCGACCGCCGCGCGCGACGCATTGGAGCGCCAATTCGACAATTTATATGCCAATGCTGGACAAAGTCCAGAAGTACCGCAAGTCGCGTGGCCGCCACTGGATCAGATCATGCAACAGGATAGGGTGCGCGCTACACTCCGTGCAGCAGCGCTGGATCGCGTCGAGTTGGAGCTGTCTCTGCAGGTGAAGCAAGCTGGCTGGCTTGGCACGTGGCTCCGCGTCCTGCCATCGGTGCCGCGGCCCATCGAGGCTGCGCTGTGGAGGCAAGACGACAAAGTCGCGCCAAAGCATGCCGCGGCGCTTCTCCTGGAAGCAGATGCCGAGACCATTGCGCTGGAAGGATCGTGGACAGACAGCACTGGCACTATCAGTGACATTAAGCTGGCAGCCAGCCTGCAGGGCCCCCTAGAAGAAGTGCTGGACGGCACTATAGCCGTCCAGGCTCCGCAAATCGAGCGGCAGGGATTCACGATTCTTGACCCACGCGCTACGATACGTATACGGCACGGGGTCGCGAATCTGGATCTTAGTGCAGGACCTGCTGAGCGCTTTGGGCCCGCATCACTGGACGCTACCGTTAACCTGCTTGACGACCGCTATCGGGCCACGCTCAATGCCGGAAGCGTGGACATTGCAGGCCAACGATGGCAACTGGAAGCGGGCCGGGCGATCGACCTCTTCTGGGATGCTATAGACCTCACCAATCTGTCTGCAGTGCAAGCCGGGCAACGGCCTCAGCACGTGAGCGTGGCCGGCCATATTGCCAGCTCGGCTGAAAGCAATGTCACCGCTCACCTGCAGGGCCTTAGCCTGCAGCAAATCTCAGAGGTCCTGAATATGAGACGGCACTTCGCTGGCCACCTTGATGGGACGCTCCACTGGTCCGCGACTGCAGGCCTGGTAGGACATGCTATGGTCGACACTCTTAGCCTGGATGGTCGCGTGCTGGGCAACTTGGAGGCTAACAGCCACTTTATTCCTGGCGCGCCGGATGTAGATGTCGAGGTTAAGCTGCGCTCGCTAGGCGGCGAGGCCACATTCTCGCCGCTGGCGACGCCAAACGACATCACTGTTACGGGCACGATGCGCCTGAAAGGTAACAACGACCCCGGGAGCTTGAATCTGGCACTGGAGGTGGCGAGGCTAGACGCCTTTTTGCTTGAAGAATTGATCACCATCACAGACAATGCTGAAGGGTTTCTTGTGGGAAGCGGTACGGTAACAGGTACATTCGAGTACCCCGTCGTTGAGGCTGACATTCGGATTCCGGAATTACGATTCGACGTCCCGGTCTACAATCTTGCCTTTGAGGCTGCAGGATCCGTTAGGGTGAATGAGCGCGGCATTCATATCAGCGACCTTGCTGTCACGGATTCTACCGGAGGTTCAGCCTCGCTGGGCGGCACGATTCTCTTTAACAGGTACAGATTCTTGTCCCTTGACGTGGCGGGCTCGCTGGACGAGCTTCAGATTATGAATGTTCCTGCGTTCACGCGTGACCTGTCGTGGTATGGTCGGGTGTGGGCTTCCGGTGATGCCACGCTGACTGGTCCAATTGAAAACGCCTTTTTGCGCTCCAACAACTTGACCTCAAGTCCGCAAAGCGAGGTCTATATCCCAATCCGGGAGAGCCATAGCGCAATAGACCCGGGCTTTATCGTCTACCGGGATCCGAGTGTAGACGAATTCCATCCGGCTCAGATTCAGAGGCGCACCAACATTCTGGATCGACGGCCGGAAACCGAGCGCAGGTTCGGAGTGGGCCTGGAGATGGACCTCAACATCACGGGTCCAGAAGGCTCAACGATCAAGCTTGTCATCGATCCGCTGTTGGGCGATGTGATCACTGGCATCGGCACCGCACGCGTGCAGTTGCAGCTCAATGAAGGTGAAATGAGGACTTATGGCACTTTTGACGTGGCCTCAGGGGACTACCTCTTCACCGCCGGCGAAGTATTTGTAAGGCGTTTCCTGATCAACGAGGGCTCCATCCAATGGGCAGGTGATCCGCTGGACCCCACCCTGGACATCCAAGCGGATTACCGCACACGTGCTTCACGCAGCGGACTTCCTGAGGATGTGGGCGGCTCGCTTCAATCCAGCCTGCCGCTAATCGTTGACCTGGACATCACCGGTAAGCTCAACGCTGTGCAAGTGGGCCTTAGCATCGCCCTAGACCAGCGTCAGCAGGCTATCAGCAACACACCACTGTTGGAAGCATACTTGAATCAGTCGGACCGAGCGGCACAACATGCGACCAGCGTTCTGCTTACCAACTCATTTCTACTTTCTGCGGAAGGCACACGCAACGATGTCATCGCTGGGTCCGCACTTAACAGCGTATCGCAACTTGCCTCCAGCCAGCTCAACCGGTATCTGAGCCACGTGCTTCCGAACGCGGACTTTGCACTGGGGGTTGTGAGCGACGAAACCGCTGCAGACCTTGACGTTTCTGCGGGCATTGCGCTCAGGCTGCTGGACGAGCGCCTCTTGATACGTGGCCACGGCATTTACCGCGGGCAGCAGGTGGACCAGCCAGGATCCCAGGGCCTTGAAGGTGAATTTGTAGTGGAGATTCAGCTGAGCCCCACGGTGTCGGTGGATCTCTTTTACCGACGGGAAGGCGATGTCCTTAGCGAGACGCTCATTACCAGTGAAACGGGCGTAGGCCTCAACTACCGGGCGCAGTTTTCTACATGGCGCGGCCTGTGGGAAAGCGTTTTCAAGTCCGAGAGCTTGCCTGCAGATAGCGCAGAGGCTATTTCCCAGTGATGAGCCTCCTAAGAATGACGAAGCCCCGGCGGCAAGGGGTTCGGGCGATGCGCCGCCATTTCCTGCAGCTATGAGTTACCTTGGCTGATGCCGTGTGGGTGACGCAATTGTCGCTCGGCACGGAAGCAACTAACAGACGCCACTCGCCATACTGTTCCTGCATCACTTTGCGCGCCACGAAATCCCGTACGTGTCCGGTGCCATACACCTGAAGCGCCATACGCCTGGAATGTTGTAAGTGCCAAATGCCTGTGGTTGGAACCGGAAACGTGCTCGTTTATGCTTCCGATGGCACGAGTAGCGCCTGAGAGGTCCACCTTGTCGCGATACGGGGCGAGCACGATGGCGCTCCTAAGCATCTGTGTCTTGATTGCGTCCTGATCGTATTCGTGGGAGGCCGTAACTTGCGCAGCTGCCAGGGTCAACCGGACCTCTGCTGCGATCTTCGAAGTCGAGTCCGGACCAAACACGGGTGTGGCTGGCAGAGCCGCGAATGCAGGGGTGAGCAGTGTTCTCATCGTTGACGTAAACAGGGAAGGCAGATTTGGATTCTGGAAACGCTTTCCGTAGCGTGCGCCAGGCGGATAAAAGGGAGCCATTCCGCTGTACAACTTTTTGACCTTGCGAATTATGATTTGGGCGAATAACGCCGTGCGGGCCCTTTGCGCAGCTGATCCCGTTCTCGCGCTCCTTATCGGGCGCGTTGGATCGTTCAACCTGGCTCTCAATGCGGGCCTCAGCCCATTTCAGGCGCTGACCAGCTCGGTTTTGGCACAGCAGGTATCCAAACACGCTGCCAATACGGTGCGGGAGCGGATGTACGCGCTCTTTCCTGGGACAAGAGCACCAACGGCCCACGAAATCGCTGCAGTTGACGTGGCCCTTCTGCGGTCGGTGGGAATTTCAGGACGCAAGGCTGCGACCATCAAGCGTCTGGCCACAGCAGCTGTCCGGGGCACGCTGCCAGACCGCGCCGGACTGGAATCGATGGACGAGCAGGCAATCCGCAATACACTGACGGCCTTCAAGGGTGTCGGCCCTTGGACGGCAGAAATGATACTCATCTTCTACTTGGCCCGACCTGACGTCTTTCCAGCCACGGACCTGGGCATACGCCGCGGCTACAGGATTTCGTTTGACCTCGACGCTCTACCGTCGCCCGCTGCACTGCTCGCGCATGCAGAGTCCTGGCGACCTTACCGAACGGTTGCAGCATGGTACTTGTGGCGGGCCAATGACTTATAGTTCGTCTGGGAAACGTGGCACCCACGGCAGCCAAGCCTTTGGGAGCGGAGCAGTAGCGGAAATTGGCACGGGCTTTACGGGATGAGGCACTTCCAGTCGGTAGCTGTGCAATGCGATGTTGCGCCCGTCAAACGTGCGGTGGGCACCATAGCGCAGATCGCCCAAGATGGGATGGCCGCGGTGTGCGAGTTGGCAGCGGATCTGGTGTGCGCGCCCCGTATGCAGTTGAACCATTACCAGGGTGCAACCGTGCACATGGCCAATGGCGCGCCACGCCAGGGAGGCCATCTTGGCGTCTGGATGCAATGCGGGCACCACTCGTGCCGTGCCCTTGACTTTAACCAGTGGGTCCTCCCATTGCCCATGCCCTTCGAGTCTTCCTTCGGCCAAAGCCACATAGTGCTTCTCTGTAGCGTGCCGCTTGAAGGCTGCACTCAAGCGGCGTGCTGACTTTGATGTCCGCGCAAGGACCATGGTGCCGGATACCGGCCGATCCAGGCGATGCACCAGGCCTAGGTACACGTTCCCCGGCTTGGCGTAAGTCTCCTTCAGGTATGCTTTGATGAGGGTAACCACCGAGGCGTCACCCGTATGGTCTCCCTGTGAGAGCAGGCCGGCTGGTTTGTTGATTGCCAAAACATGGTTATCCTCAAATAGGATGGGAATGTTCATGACCCGAAATGACTCGATTACGCCCTAAAGTGAAGACTCCGCCCGCAAACGAGGTGGGGCGCAAGCTGTTGCACTTCGCTGCCTTAGCCTTGCCTGTACTTATGTTAGTGACAGGAAGGGATTCTCTTTGGGTTTTGGTTCCGTTGGCGGCGGTGGGTGTGGGCTGCGATGTCTTGCGGGGGCGTTCGACGCGGTTTGCAGAAATCATTCATCGCACCCTTGGGCCGTTGATGCGCGAATCGGAATTCCCGAGCGTGCCGGGGCAGGTAATCATCAACGGCGGTACCTGGGTCTGCTGCGCGATGGCAGGACTTGCGCTATTGTGCCCGATTCATATTGCCGCGGCGGCTATGGCGATCCACATGGCAAGCGATGCAACAGCCGCCGTGGTAGGGCATGCGCTGGGACGGCACCGATGGCCCGGGACTCCGCGAACCGTGGAGGGATCATTGACCTACCTGGCCACGGGACTGCTGGTTATGGCAGTTTGGCCCGCTGTCCCATTCTGGCAGGGGACCATTGGCGTGGTGGTTGCCACTGCAGCCGAGATACCAGAGAGACCGCTGAATGACAACCTGCGCGTTCCTGCCGCTGCCGCACTAGCCCTCGTCACGCTGCAGTGGCTGGCATCCTAACGGAAGATCAGCGGCTGCCGTAGTCGTTGGCGCCAGTCGGCATGATGGGGGGCGGAGCCATCCTTGGACGTGGGCCAGTGATTTCCCCTATCTGATCCACAGTGGAGTTGGTTGCTGATAGGCCATTGTGGCGAAACGTCAGCGCAAGCAGCCCGTTACGGGTCACCGTCCACATGCACGCCTGACCCCCAACCCCCTAACTCTGTCAGCAGCAGGCCCGCTTGATGACGATAGACTTGCCAAGGCTTGTCTTTCAAGGTTGTTTGATTGACGAACGGGTCAGGTGGAATCGCCTGCACGCCCGCCATGCTCCGCAAATAATGAATACTGCCCGCCGGCGCGCTCAAGCATTACAGCATTCTGGCTCTTGCTGCTGCCATCCTTCAGCAGATGCTCCACTTCGACACCAGCCATTACCAAGGCCGCGCTAACCATGCTCGACCGATGGCAATTCACCGGATTAGCCTCTGCGCATAGCAGGCAAATGGTAAATCCGCGGGCACAGGCATCCTGCAGTCTCGCGATGCCCTCCTGGAAAAAAGGCATCCCGCGCACTTTCTCGCAGATCACGCGCCTATTCCTGTCGTAGCAAGCTGGATCTTTAGGACGGCCTCCCAACTCCTTCCCCATGAAGCCGTAATTCAGCCCGCATTCGCGCACTCGGCTGGCCAGCGCCTCACGCGAAAAAGCCGGCTGGTACCTGGAGTAGGGCACAGACCGCACATCAATGAGCAGATCGACGCCGTTTGTGCGAAGCTGCGCCACTAGCTCATCAACCGAACGCCCGCCATGCCCAATCGTGAAAATTCGGCAGCTTGCCTGCCCTGCTGAGTATCGGTGCATGCTTGTTGAGCTGTTCATCCGCCAACTGCTTCCTATACCGGAGTTGGGCCAAAGGTGACACCCCACGGGGTTGCACGAAGGCTTGAAGCGCACCCCCATCGTTGGATAGTATTCCAACGAATTTAAGATAGAGCATTGCCTGGGTTAAAGGCATCTGTGGAACCGGTCGGTCCATTCGGGCATGCAGTCGTCGCCCGCACTGGGACGCTTGCACTCGGATGCAGCGCTGCGGTCGCTCTACATTGATCCCGTCTGCAAGGCCGCAAGTCGGCAACACCGGGCCGTCACAGCGCGCAGGAGACGCACCTTGAGGCGCAGTTCACGTTGCGTCAGGCGCAAGCGCAGCGTAACCGTGCCGGTCTGTGGTCGATGGCTTTTACGGATGCACTCAAGGAGGTTTATCGCCAGCCTATTCAGGCAAACCGAGCATTTTGGCGCGCGGCCGGGACCCGTTCACTGGAACACGTGATCCAGGATCTCCAAGCGCGTCCAGAGGGGTTTGGCGCCTTGGGTTCTGCGCCTAGCAATGCAGGATTGGAGCAGTTTACGGTTTCCGACACGACTGCTGCGCGTGCTGCCACCTGTCGCCTGGGCTGGATGGCACGTGCACAGGTTTACACGGAGCGAAACGCCCGTCGGAGGCTGATTTAGGCCGCATGGAGGCTGCGGCGCAGGAGGACGAAGCCCGGTTACGTGCTGTGCAGGCCTTTTCGGCAGCCTGGCTGATCAGCAGACCTTGGAGCGTACTCTTCATACCCGGGTTGCGTGGCTTCGTTTTCGACAATGCGATTCCTTGCAGCAGGCCGTAACGGAGCGTGCCTGATGGGCTGGTGCAGGCCGCCGTACCGCAGAAGGAGCAGGACTGGGATCTGGGGATGTAGGAGGCGATGATCTGATTGGCGCGAGTGGAACCGGTGTATGTGTACGCACCGTTGAACCACATTGGCTGTTTCTGGACCCGAAAACCAGCCAGCGCGCCAGACGCCCGTTCAGCAGCCGGATCTGACCGATGACCGGGCACAGCTTTACGTCATCCTTGACCCGCGCCGGCCTCCGAGGTCGAGATGCGCATGCGTTCACTGACGAGCCTTTTGCAAAATTCACTTCAGTCCTTGATTTGGGAGTAGGAGCTTCGTCAAGCCAGTGTGATTCTGCACGTATCAACTTGTTCGACCTTTGCATTGCGGAAGTCTTGCTCGAATGGGGGTGACGAACTGCGCAGGGAGGCATGACACGGCATAGCTGACCCGGCCCGCGCTGATGGCGAGACGGGCCCTACGTGAGGGTACGGGTGCGCTTAGAGCACCAGGCGCATCAACTGGTCGACGGTCAGCGCCAGGATGCCGAACATCAGGTGGCAGTAGACCTTGCTATGCCCGCGTACCCGCACATACCGTCCGCCGAACTCGTCTTTGAGTCGTCCATTGACCCGCTCCACCGTCGAGCGCTCTCTGAAGCGTCTCCTCTCTGGCGTAACGTGTCCGATGCTGCGTTGCGCCCGCGCCTCGCGCTTTAGCTCCTCATTGCCACGCGGGTTGATATCAATGATCGGCACATGCCCCAGCGATCTGCTATGCTCTCGGATTTCCTTAGCATCGTACGCACTGTCCATCAAGTCGTACAGACTTTGTACCCGAGCGGCCGTCATCACTGCCAGCGGGATCGCCACCTGGCTGTCATGGACCGAAGCCGATGTTAGCGCAGCGCTGATCGGAATCCCCCCGTCAATCACATCCAAGTGCAGCTTGAAGCCGACCCAGCAGTGCCCGTGACCCTTCGAATTGCGTTTGGTCCCGACATTGCAGTCCTTCGGCAGTTCTTCCAGCATATCATCCAGCTCCATGGAGCGTTGACGCTGCAGGCGGGTAGGGGTTTTCGGTTGTTTGCCGTCGTTGGCCTTGGGCACAGACCGCTTCGGCTTCTCGCGTGCCGGAATCGCGGTCGCGTCCCGCGAAACGTGCCCGGCCAGATGATCCTCCAGCGCGCACTCCAGCAGCACTGCGTGCAGCCGCCCCGGCAGGTCACTGTTGGCAAATTCCGCGAACGCCCGCGAAAACGACGATTCGCTCGGTACCATCTACGACCACTCCCAGCCGCATAGCTGGTGCAGTACCGGATCGCTCTTTAGTCGCTCCACCAACGCCCGCGTGGTCGGGATATCGAATACGGACTTAGCCAAAAAAGCCCGCGCCAGCGCAGCCCGGTTCGCCTTCGGACGGCCTGGACCCTTGGACTCGCACCCCGACAACAGCTCCTCCACGCGCACTAATTCCACCACAGAAACGAATCGTCTGTGCTGTTCACTGAGCTCGCCAATAGTGAGCTCCAGCAATGGAAACAATCTGAGCTGGAATGTGGACCAGTACCTGGATAACTCTGATCGCAATCGCATCTGCACGTTTATTGTATACATTTATGATTCTCACGTGTTCAAGTATACGACTCACGACGCACTTAATCCGCATTATTCTCACCCACGCACTAACTTTCTACGCCCGGTTTCGCGCTCTCAGCCTATTTTTGCAAAAGGCTCTGACTTATCGATGAAATGGCCTCCATCAGCCTCACCCATCGTTTCGAAAACAAGTTCGAGGTTCAAAACGCCCAACTGGATGCGCTAACGGGCAAATTCAACTTCCTGCTCTATTTCAAACGAGTGTTCGTTCTGGACAGGGGCTTGCTTTTACTTGTGGGGCGACTATTGCGAATAGTCCCGCAGGTAGTGACGGCGCGTCCATTTCTGCCTCGTCCATCCGCGCACGAGACCTCTTGGCAGGGGGGTAGGTGCTTTGCACTCTGCGTCGTTGCGCTGGTCTTGCACCTCACATACGTGGGCCCCGCAGGTGCCCAGCCCGCTGATTCCGTCCAGCTGGCACATTTCCAGAAGGTGAGGACGATTACACTTGCCTATCCGGATGCGGTGCATCCGGATAGCTTGCTTATGGCAGGAATATGGAGCCTGGACGTGGCTCCCGATGGACGAATGCTCGTCGTCGATATGCGCGGGAGTCAAGCGCTCCTGTTTGATCCGGACGGGAAGCTCCTGGCCTTGCTTGACCCATCTCTTTGCCATCCAGGGTTTGAGGTCCGGCCTGTGCACGCCATATTTGTCGGGGATCAGTCCATCTTCCTTAGCAACGCGGGTCCATGGGGATACCAGTTCACGCCCGAAGGGGGCTGCCTGGGAAATGTCGACCCGGACTATGCCCTTATTGAGCACCGGGGGTTCCTGGATGTTGACGCCCAAGGCAATCTCTTTGGCATATATAGGTACCCAGATAAACAGGTCCTCAGGCACATGACTTCCGATGGAAAAACCATCCGCGAGGTCACCTTGCCCCCAAGCCGCAACCCCGGTGCAGCTTTCACAATCGCCATGGGTGGCCTAATTGTTGATGAGGAGCGCATATTCTACGCAGGAGCTGTGGATCCCCACGTGTGCATATTCTGATTGAAAGTGCCACCCCAGTCTGATTGAAGGTGCCACCCTAATCTGATTGAAAGTGCCACCCCTGGCGGCCGGATTTTGCCGGGGTGTGTTCTATCGAATCAGGGCGTCTTGTGGGGCGCTGGAGCTTTGCCAAGCCTGAGGGCTTTCGTTGTGCTTTTCCACCAAACGAGCGCACAACGATGCCCCAAGCACGAACCTCCATGCGACAAATCCGAGACGTACTTCGCTACTATCACCGGGAAGGCTACAGCAAGCGCCTGATCGGAGACTCGTTGCATCTTGCCCGAGCCACGGTGCGCAAATACCTCTGCCGTGCAGAGGTGTTGGGACTGCGTTGGCCGCTGCCGGACGGGCTCACCGACGATGTGTTGGAAGCGATGTTCTTTCCGGAGTCCCGGTCCGCGGCCAAGGCCCGGTACCAGCCGGACTGGGAGGCGGTTAACAAGCAAATGTCCAGGAAGCATGTCACTTTACGAATGGTGTGGGAGTCGTACCATGCCGCCTTCCCGGACGGCTACAGCTACAGCCACTTCTGCGCACTCTACAAGACGTGGAGCGCGTCTCAGGAGGTGGTCATGCGCCTGGAGCACAAGGCGGGCGACAAGCTGTTTGTGGACTTTGCCGGCACCACCGTAAACCTCATTCATCCGGTCACGGGCAAGGCTACCAAGGCCCAGATCTTCGTAGCCACGCTGGGCTGCTCCAACTTCACGTATGCGGAAGCCGTCCCGGATCAATCGCTGTGCAGCTGGATCACGGCGCACGCGCGCGCCTTATCGTACTTCGGCGCTGTGCCGAAGGCGATCGTCTGTGACAATTTGAAGGCTGCCGTCAAGAAGGCGCACCGCTACGATCCAGAGCTCAATCCAACCTACCAGGACTTCGCTACCTACTACGACACCAGCATTTTGCCCGCCCGCGTTCGAAAACCTCGGGACAAGGCCCCAGCGGAACAAGCCGTGAAGCTGGTCGGGGGGTGGATTCTGGCGAAGCTCCACGATCGCCGGTTCTTCAGCATTGCGGAGCTCAATAAAGCGATTGCCCCGCTACTGGAAGAGCTTAACGACAAGCCCTTCCAGAAAAAGTCCGGCTCACGACGCAGTCATTTTGTGGAGCGCGACTTGCCCGCCATGCGTGCACTGCCAGCCGTGCCGTTCACCTACAGGGACTGGAAGAAGCTGACCGTCCATATCGATTACCACATACAGCTGGACCACGCCTACTACAGCGTCCCCTACCGCTATGCGCGCAAGAAAGTGGATGTCTGCATCACGGAAAACGTGGTGGAATGCTTCCTGAAGTCAAAGCTCATCGCCGCTCATGCGCGCTTGCGGCAGCGGGGACAGCGCAGCACACATAACGATCACATGCCCAAGGGGCATCGCCAGTTTATCGATCAGGAATACCACCTGGACCAGACCCGCAAGATTGGACCTGATACCTCGGCGCTGGCCTTTGCAATCCTGGCAAACCGCAAGCGCCCGGAGCACGGCTACCGCACGATCATGGGGCTTGTACGGCTACAACACACCTATCCGAAGGAGCGCCTGGAAGCGGCCTGTCGCCTTGCACTAAAGCTCGGCACCTACAACTATCCCAGTGTCGCTGCCCTGCTTAAGAGCGGGCGTGACCTGCGGGAAGCGCCCGCGGCCAATCCCCCAGCCATCCTGCATGAAAACCTTCGCGGCGGAGATTACTTCGCCGACGGATCACTGTTTGCCAACCCTGAACCTGAAACGCCCTGAGCCTATGCTACACCATCCCATTATTGACAAACTCGAACAACTTCGCTTCTACGGCATGGCCAACGCGCTGCGTGACCAGTTGGCACAGCCCGAAAGCGACCGGCTGAGCTTCATGGAGCGCATAGGCCTCATGGTCGATCGGGAAGCCAGTGCCCGCGCAAACAGAGCCCTGAAGCTTCGATTGCGGCGCGCGCACTTGCACCAGGCGGCCTGCATCGAAGATTTGGACTTTTGCGCGCCGCGCGGGCTGGATCAAAGGCTGATGCTCGATCTGGCCAGTTGCGACTGGATCCGCCACCATCTCAATGTGATCATTACCGGCCCCACCGGTGCGGGCAAGAGCTTCATTGCCTGTGCCCTCGCCCACAAGGCATGCCTGGAAGGCTTCAAGGCCCGCTACCACCGCCTGCCGCGCCTGCTCGAAGAACTCGCGCTCGCCCGCGCGAGCGGCCGCTATCTGCAAGTCCTGCACACGCTGTCCCGGCTGGATGTGCTCGTGCTCGATGATTGGGGCCTGCAAAGTGTGACGAGCGCGCAGCAGGAATGCCTCTTTCAGATTCTCGATGACCGGATCCAGAAACGCTCCACGATCGCTACCGGTCAAATGCCGGTCGAACACTGGCACGAGACCATGCCTAACCCCACGCTCGCGGACGCCATCCTCGACCGGCTCGTACAACCCGCGTACCGCATCAAACTCAAAGGCGAATCGATGCGAAAACGACTGCTGAAAACGCCAGCCCACACGCATCAATAAAATCCGTAAACTCGTTCAATTCAACCTCCGAAAACATGCATCTAACCCAGCGCGTCCACATGGCTGCAGGGTGGTAACTTTAAATCAGATTACCCTGGCACTTTCGTCAGAATACACACACGTGCTGAAGATGACGCTAAACGGCGCCATCGTAGCTAGAATCTCACACCGAACTTCCTGGTTCCGTGACGCCTCGAAAGATCTGCCGGATCAAGAGTCGGGGGGCTTGAGACAAGCCGCTGGCAATCTGCTCGGGAGCAGCACGCTTACGACTGATATGTTTGGACTCACTGACCAGACCTTAATGATCCAGTACCAAGATTCCGGCAGAGGTTGGGGCTACCAGGTATTCACCAAGGACGGGCTTCTTGTTGCGGAGGAATTGGGTGTAAAACATCGTTTCAAGTACGGAAAGGATGGGTTGGTATACCGCGTGGTACAGCCGGGGCTGGACGAATCGGGCCAGCTGCCCAATCCCTACCTCGAGGTTTATCGGTTTGTTGCGCCGTAGCGTGCGCAGGCCACGCACGCTCTCGCTGCTCGTGAGGCCTCCACAAGCTGGGAAAGAGTTGACCGGCATTGATTCTATAGGTGTGATCATTCCGATCGCTGGCAAGGCCTGTATTCAAAGCAGGCCATTGATTTGAGGCGGACCTAGACGCTATATGAACCCCACCGCGGCTACACTAGTTAAGTGTTGAACTGTCTCACTCTTTGTTGGCACAGAGGGCTGGTCTATCGGTCGTTCACTTCCGGTTTTTGAGGCGCAAGACATTTCCTCTTATAGCAAATATATTGTGGCCGGCAAATTACTGACGAGGCGTTCCGACACCGTGACTTTCTATTCATCCATGAGACTGTTCCCATGTCATCTGAATGCCGAAAGCCTATTCCGGCTTACCAGTGCTATCTTTTTATGCGCGCTGTTGGCGGCATGCTCAAAGGATTCAGGGAGGGCATCCAATCCAGAATCCATACCCCAAGTAGTACTCGTCCCAGCACTCACAATAGGTAGTGAAACAAGCGTGGACGGAGTGCTGTTTGGCAGAATCGACGGTTTGGTTGCGGTCAATAGCACCGGGAGGATATACGTCGGTGACAGGCAGGCCTCTACTATCTACGCCTTTACCGCGCAGGGAAAGCTAATTGATGAAATTGGTCAGAGAGGGAAAGGGCCTAGTGAATTCGCGTTACTAAGCCAAATTCGCATCGGCCCTGGCGATACGCTTTACGCGTCGGACTCTCGTGCGCAATACACGCAAATTCGCATTTCGGCCTTTGAACCGACAGCACACAGTCTCGCCTATGATTTTACGGTGTCAGAAGACT
This sequence comes from Rhodothermales bacterium, assembly GCA_965262785.1. Lineage (GTDB taxonomy): Bacteria > Bacteroidota > Rhodothermia > Rhodothermales > Bin80. The sequence continues at coordinate 1,768,718 of OZ253559.1, read as the reverse complement.
CGATGGGGTTAGGGCCGGATCAGCTCGTCGGCGTACTAGACACGGGATTCCTCATTTCATGGTCTGAGTCTCCAAGGTTTGAAGACGGCGCAGGTCTTACGGAGCTCTATGTCTACGCACAATACGTTGACTGGGCAGGACTACGTGTTCAGAACCCACTGGTGCGACTGCCTGGCAAAAGCTGGCTGGCTGCGGACCTTGGCTCCGAATTCGTGATTTCAGTCATTCCATTTGGACCCGAACCGTTCATTCACCTTGGGCCGGGCGGGCACGTTTACTCTGGTTTAAATGCATCTGTTGACGTAACAATGACAACAGCCAGCGGCGTGCCCATTGGCTCCATTACTCACGAACTGGAGGCGATTCCCTTGACGTCAGCTGAGCTTGAAGAGCATCTGGAGGGTTTGTTCAGCGATTCAGCACAAAGGCTCCGGCCCTTCACTCCTAAGGCCAAGCCAGCATACTCATCCTTTATCGTTGACGACGAGGGCCGCATCTGGGTCAGGCTTACGCCAGCAGATTACAAAGCTGACACCTCTTCTTGGTTGATTCTGGACACAGAAAGCCGAGTTCGTGGTCAGGTAACCCTCCCGTCATCCATGAGTTTGGAAGTCATTGCCGCGGGACGAGCATACGCCACAAATAGCGCCGATGGGCTTACCCTTGAAGTCTTTGACATCCTGGAATAGTGTGAATCGGTTTGTAGTACGTGCCGCCGCCCGGTCGCCCCGCAGCCTGACCTAATGAGTGGTTTGATAACAGTGGCTCTGCCTCGTCCCAGTAGCTCGACAATGTGCATGGAGTGTATTCACAGCGGCCTCTCGTAATGGATTGAACTGACTCACTTCATATAGGCACATAGGGCGCGCCCGTCGGCGGAAACGTGCTGGCATGATTCGCCCTTCATTGGGACACAATCATTGATCGGGCGTCTGTCATAGACCAGACGTCCGCCACGGATCGGCCAAGTTATGGATCTCGCGCGACGGGCAGTGATACGAAGTGCCGCTCCACAGTGTGCTCGAAGCTGCCTTGGAATGCCTTGTGATGAATGTCAATAGTCTTTACCGGTCAGCGACAATTAAAAGTATTGGTCATTCGAGGGTAGAGAGGGGGACTCGCGTCTGGGGCCGGCCGGCCCCAGACGCGGGAATGATTCTTTGGAAAAAGGCTTCCTTTGCGATCTTCAGGCTCCGCGATTGGCACGGGCCCTCGCCAGGTGACCGAGACCTGGTCGGGTGAACGAAGAATATGGACACCGCGTGACCGCGGGGCGGTACCGTCAGCTCATGAAGCCGCCGCTTCCGCCAGACGCTTCTTTGAAACCTCCAGACGGTAGCTGGGCAGATTCATCTCCAGAATCACACAGTGATGCACCAGGCGGTCTATGGCCGCCGCCGTGGTCATCGGGTCCTTGAAGATGCGCTCCCAGTCGGAGAACGCCAGATTGCTGGTCAGCATCACGCTGCCCCGCTCGTAAAGCTGCGCCAGAAGCGTGAAGAGCACCTCCATCTCTTCGCGACTGTGCTGCACGTAGCCGATGTCGTCCAGGATCAGCGCGTCGTGTTTGCGCAGCCGCTTCATCAGGCGATCCAGCGTCAGCGAGCGCTTGGCGGCCAACAGGTCCTGCACGAGCAGGCTGCACGGGCGAAAGAGGATGCGCCGGCGCTGATGGATGAGTGCGATACCCAAGGCACAGAGCAGGTGGGTCTTGCCACAGCCTGGCGGACCAAAGGCCAACACATTCTCGTGGCGGTCCAGAAAGCCGCCCTCCAATAGTACACTCACATGGTGATTAAGCCGCGACGGCAGGCGACTTCTGTCGAAGGCCTCCATCGTCTTCTCCAGCGGCAGCCGGGACTCGCGGAGCCACCGCTCAATGCGGTTCGCGTGCCGCTCCTCCAACTCGCGCTGCACCAGAGAGAGCAGGAAGTGTGGGATTGCACATTTTTAAGTTGGGTTTCGGCAGCTTCTGCCGAGATGGGCCCTCAAAGTAGATATCTTTTGGCAATGGATTGGGCTTCGGGTCGAGTGTGTGGGTGCAAATGGGACGGTGCATGCCAATGTGGGCCCAATTGCGTGCTCACACGCGGATTTTCGGGCGTAGGCAGGCTCGTGGAGTGACTTTCCGGGCACGATATCCCGCAGGGATCCTCTGATTGCACGCGTAAGCGGCGATCTTGGCACGGTGCAGCGCCTCAGAGCGCCCAGACAGCTGCGGGTTTTGCGTTGTGCCAGCGTCAGCAGCGCACTACTGCGCTGGGGCATTGAGCGCCAGGTGTTGCCTTTGCAGTCCTCTGGGGCTGGCAGACCGAATCCCCACTAACCCATTGACCCCCGGAGGTGCTCAGGACCTGGGTCAGTTCCTTCATGTCCTCCCGGCGTATCGGCTTCAGATTCGACTCGTACTGCATGAATATCGCCCCGCACCAGCGCTGACGCATCCCCGATGATCCCCAGCGCTTCACGTTCCGTGATCGGTTCGCAATAATGCTGTTGAGGTTCTCGATGATGTTTGTCGTCTTCAGACTGTCTCTGACAGCCTGGTTCCGCACCCCCAACCGGTGAAGCGCCAGCGTATCCTCCATACCCTCCTCCAGACTGCGTGCGGCTTTCGGGCACGACCGCTGCAGCGCTTCATGCAGCGACCCAAGCGCCGCCCGTGCCTCTGCGTACGTGGGCAGTTCCCAAGCCGCCTGAAGCCGACGCTTCATTTGCGTGGCCGCTGGCTCGCTCTTGATGTGACGCGTCACATTGGTACGCTTGTGCCATTGGCAGCGCTGGAATACGACCGCATCCCCAAACACCGCACTGATTCCCTTGCGAAGCCCGCGGCTGCCGTCCACCTGTACCAACAGCTTGTCGGTATGGGTGAAGCCCCGACGCAACAGATCCTGCAGCAGCGACTCCACCTGCGCACTGTTCTCGGTACGGCTTTCCGCAAAGCCCAGTACGACCTTCTCGCCCTCGGTCGTGATGCCCATCGCTACGATCATCTGCATACCAGCCAAATACTTGCCATCAAGCAGGAGCGCCGCAAAGGTGTGCTGATCGAATCGGCGCGTCTCAAATGCCTCCAGTAGCGCTGCCGTCTGCGTAATGAAGGCGTTGCCAATGCTGCTGGCGCTCAACCCCAGACTATCGGTAAAGACTTGGGCCGCCTGCCTGTAATTGCGCCGCGAGAGTCCACACAGCAACCCTCGTGTCACGCTTTCCCGGTCCATAAGCCCACGCTCGCGCAAGAGGCGGTACGTTTGCAGAGGACGCTCCTTTCGGGTTCGTACATTCCGCACGCGCGGAACGCGGACCGCAATGCGCTCCAAACCGACGCGGATGGAACCCGGATTCGCCCCCCAGCGCTGAAAGCCGGTCTTATGGTGCTTCCCACGTGCGCCGCATATGAAGCGGACCTCGGCTTCCATGACCCATGTGGCCATCTTGGTAAGAAGATGATCAAGACATCCAAGGCAGCTGGCCAGGCCGATGAAGTTCCTTTGCGCAAGCCCCCGAAAGTCCTCGATGAGTGATTGATCCAGCATAGGGGTATGGGGCATCAGACGGCGTTAAGGTTGATGAGACTCTCACGAAGTTGTGGCAGATAGGCCGCATGGGCCACACGGCGCAGCTGAGCCTCGTGTTCCAACAGTGCCAGTGCCATCTGTTCGCGTTGCTGGAAAACGGCGCTGGCCGGGGTCTGCAACCTGCGACTGATGGCATCCATGAAGCGCATCACGCGTAGCCCCCGGTCGAGCTTGAGCAGCATGCCCGTGCGTTGAATCGTCAGAGATTGCTCCAGGCCCTCCCATAAAACCTTCGCTGCGGACCGATTGACACGCGTCAAGTCCTGGTGAATACGGGTGAGTGCGCGTTCAGCTTCCCGGGCATCGAACCCATTCCATGCCTGGCGGAGGCGATTGCGATACACAGGAACAAGGTCTTCCGGAAGACCACAGGTGATTTGATCCAACAGCGAATTGAGACAGCGCTGTATAGCGACCTTGGCGCCGAACACCTGGCGCACCGCCGATTGAAGTCCCGTACTGCTGGGCAGCACACAGAGCAGCCCGTCGGCGGCCGAAAGACCACGATCGGACAGCGACTGCACAAAGGACGTAAGAGCAGAGACGTTCTCAGGGTAGCACGCTACCAGGCTAAGTATGCGGCGATAGCCCGTGATGGTCAGACCCGCTCCAAGAACGATGCTAACGCCGCGTGGGCACAGCCCGCGCAGCCAGATCGCAACGATCGGGTCGTCTTGCAGACTGCGCGAATGCAACAGCTGCCACGCTTCATTCAACTGCGCCGAGTCCGGCTTTGTGTCCTGCGCCGCAGCAGAAGCCTTCATCACTACGGGCGGTGGCGCCGGCTGCTGCTGCGCTGCCGGAATGGGCCAGTCGGTGGTCAATTGTTGAAGTATGTGCGTGCAGAGCTTCATCAGAAGCCGCCGCGAGTCACCGGAGGGATTGATCTGGGCGTCTAAAGGCGCCTCAGCCCTCCCCAAAACAGGCTGTGAGGGGTTCATATGATTGGAAAGGAATGGTGGAGACTAGGGTCCACCTCCACAGCAACTCTCCAATTCCCAACTTGAATTTGTGCGATCCCGGAAGTGTTCATAGCTCAGCGATTGCTTGCGCGCCAGATCGGCCTGTTCACGGTGCAGGGCGCGCATAGCGGGCAGGCGCAGCTCCTTCAGACCGATCAAGAGTTGGCGCTTGAGCTGTGCTGCGGTGAGGGTCTTCATAGGATGATGTCCGAGCAGGTTGTGCCCCTATAGTCCGGATTGGCCGAGAGTGTCACGGCTACCGAAGCGCTGTCGCCGCTCGCAAAGCCTGCCAACAGGTCGTTATAGCGCCCCAGGTTCGCCGCCTCCACCGCGACCAGCTCCGCTGGGTTGCGTGCAGGGGCGGCCATGCGTGCCGCCACCGCCTCCGGGTCTATCGGCTCACTGTGCTCCAGAAGTGACTGCAACGCCGCCTCTACCTGCACCTCGCTGCGGTAGGCCGCCAGATGTAGAATGCGTAGATAGTCCTTGTCTGCGGCCCGTTCCGTATGCCGATCCCTTCGCAGGCGGTCGTAAGCCATGCGAAAGATATGGGACGGGAAGAATGCATCGCGATACCGGTACCGTGGAAAGGCCCCGGGCTTGCGCACGAGCCAATCTATCACGTGACGGTATTGGACCTGGTGGTGGCCCCGCCCGATAAGGCGGGGCATCGTCTCCATCTTGCGCTGTGCGTGCCATACCTCCAGCCGCTCCGGATAGACGCGTACGTCCACCCTCTCCCCAATGAGACGACTTTGTACGGAGTACGTATTGCGCTGCACCGTAATCGTGCTGGTGGTCGATACCCGCACCTGCCGCCGCGTGAAGCTGTCCAGGCGTCGGCGTGGCAGAACCTTCAGACGTGCGACCTCCTCCTTGAAGCGCACGCTGCGCCCTGCGTTGAGTTGCGCAATGATGACGGCGATGAATCGTTCGTAGGCCGCACGGCTCTCGAAATCGGAACTGCCCCGCAGGCTGAGTGCGTCGGCCACCGCCCGCTTGAGCCGATAGTGACGCTGCTCTATCGCCCCGTTCTGCTGCGGACTGCGCGGCTGCGTGTGACGGGGCTCCATGCCGTAATGGCACATCAGCGCCTGATAGCGCTCCGTAAAGACTTCCTTACCCTCCCCATCCTTCTTGCAGTGGCGCACCGCAGCGCTCAGCGAGTCCGTCTGGTGCAGATGGGGAGCACCGCCGCACGCCGACAGCGCGTTCTGCAGGCCGGTCGATAGCGACTCAAGGCTCTCTGACATGCAGATCGTGCCGGCCTCCCAGCCGGAATACGGCAATACGAAGTGGTACAGCATATGCCTGAACGGCACGCCTTGGATCGTCACGCCCAGCGTGTTCATGCGCGTGAAGTCAGACTGGCTGCGCTCGCCGGGCACGTACTCCTGACGGAATCGAACCTCCTTGGGCGGGCCTTCCTGCGCCTTCCACTGCTTTATGCGACGCTGAAAGGTGCGCAACTGACCGTCCTGGAACTGGCCCGGATAGCGGCGCTGGAGATCCAGGAAAAGCGTAGTGGCCTGCAGACCCGGATTAACCTCGAGCTTCTTGGCGACCTCGCTCCATACCTTTTGGAACGCGTCCTGGCGCGTTCGCCACGTATGCGGCTTGGTGAGCTCACTGGGCAGGCGACGGGTGCGCTTGTACTTGCGGGCGGTCTTCTCGCTGATGCCTGCTCTGCTGGCCGCGGCGCAAAGCGTACGTTCTGTGTTCAAAAGACGAAAGAATTTGCGGATGACGTTGTCAGAGCACACGAGGCTGCAAAGGCTGGTTGTAAAGGTCAGCCCTCCAACCGGCATGCGCCCCATGCGACACCGCTCAACCGGGAAAAATTCTGTCGCTGAACGGTATTAACAAATGTCGTTCATCAGCCTTGAAATGAGCAATGCTGGGAGGTATATGAGCATACGATGACCCATACGGGGTGATCGCACCTGGTCCGATAGACAGCGGAATGGCTTCGAGCCTCACCCCTACTTCGGTTGGGCAGCGCCGCGAACCTAGAACATGCGCGAAAGGCCCAAGCTGACATACCAGTCCGGCGCATCCATTCTCCGCGTGAGATCCACTCGAAACGGGCTGCCCAATACTTCGGTAAGCGAAACCGTTAGCTCATGGTGATAGCCCCGGGAACCCGGCCACACCTGTGCATGCGCACCGCCGAGAGCGACGCCGGTCTGGCGTGTTGCCAGTGGGCGCAGCCCGACAACCTCCCACAACACAGTGCGAAAGTCGTGCTCCCAGTAAAACCCCACCGCGTGCCGACCCTGGTAGCGGGCCATCCGCAATGAGCGAAGCGCGCCGAGCGTCGCGAAAGGCCCGATGGAACCATCTAGTGCAATCAATCCCTGAATGGGCAGGCTTCCCCATGACCGCTTGCCAATCGCGCGTATGGACAGCGCCATCGTACGCGGACGTTTCCTCAGGAAGGTCTTGGCATGCGTGTCTAACCAGAGCTCATATCGGCCATACGACGGACCGCCAGAACCGAATGCATGCTCTGTGCGAAATTCGACCCGTTGCGTCGGGCCAAGGCGAAACGGCTGCCAATTGTCACCCGCAGCCACGGAAGCCTCCAGGTAGTACCAGGCCTGCTCGTCCACTGGTGGATTGGGTGGAAAGCTCCCGTTGAATGGCCACGCACGCTTGAACGACTGCTCAACCTTCAGATGGCTCTCCATGCGCGCCCCTATGCCGATGCGGACCTTGGGCAGAACATAGTTTGCACGGACACGACCCCACCAGCGCCAATAGTAATCAAAATAGTCGCCGTACCCCAGCCGCGACGTAACGCTGTTCAGTGCCATCGTGTATATCCGTGATGCCTGCTGGGGAGCGGTTTCCCGGCCACCCGAAATGGTCGTGTTAAATCGACTTGAGAGCCATCGGGTGAAGCGTGCGGCCAAGCGTGTGCCGTTGTCCCCCGTGCCCTTGGCTATGCGTCCACCCGCACTAACGCGCCCCATATCAGCGGCAAAGCCGCCCCCTATAAAGTAGCCGTCAACCCGGTTAAAACGCAGCCAAGGCTCAGCCCCCCAGATGATGGGCCACACGAACTGGGGCTGTTCACCATCTGGGGTGGATACTGCGATCGACCTGGGAGCCTTGGGCAGATCTGCTGCAGGCAATGCGTCGCGAAGCGTTAGCCTCTCACGAGCTAGTGCGCCCAGCGCCCTCGCCTCCCGTGGCATGAGTGCAACGATGCCACGACCCAGCAAGAAGAGGTCGTCCTCAAGTACAGATGCCTCGTCTACGGTTGCGCGCTTCGCTTGCGCATATGGCGCTGCCGGCAACGGCTGATTGACTTCGTGGCCCTGCAACAAGGCTACGTATCGGAACCCTGCCGGTCCAATGCCGACATCGTTCGGATCGACTTGGATTGTCCCTTCGGCCAGTAGCCCCAATGGCAACCAAAACGAGTCGACCTCAGCGAATTGCTGCCGGTACGACACCTGCCACAGCTTTATGGCCGGCCTGTACTCAAGATGCCGGGCCGGGCGGACATCTGCCTCAATCAAAGCGTAAGCGCTGTCCAGAACTGAGATTCTGCCGATCACAGCGGCGCGTAGACCGTCCTTTGGACCTATATAAAGGTCGTAGACATCCTTGCCTGCATACTTTCGGCTACCGGCGAACGAAAAATGATAGTGCTGGAGCGCTTCCGGATGCGTCGGGCCTATAAACTGCAACCCTTGAATCTCAACATAGTCCTGCGAAAAATCCGGTGGCACAGGGTCTATACCGAGGTCGCTGTAGAAGCTGCCCGTTTCGCGGCGCGAACGGATCACCTCACGTGGGCCGCCCGCCGCATCCCTGTATGCATCAAACACATGCTCTGAAACTAGTACAATCCGCGAATCATTCTGCAGCGTGATGCGAGAATACCCCCGAGAATGCCAGGTAGTGAGATGGGCCCGCCTCCTTTTCTTCTGCTCAATCACTTTGCGCATCAGGCTGGCCGCGAATTCATCTCCCGCTACAACCACCTCCTCCAGCTCATAGACGGCCTCAGTCAGATCTACGTTGAATTCGCGCGGATCATCGGGGCCAATCTTCAGGCGCACGGTCTCGTACCCAATATGACGAATCAATAGCGCTGCCGGTAGCGAGGGCAGCACTATCTCGAATTGTCCGCCGTTGTTTGTGATCGTGCCACGCCTCTGGCCCTCAACGATGATATGTACCGCAGCGAGCGGCAGCCGCGTGCCGGCGTCGCGTACCATACCTGTGACGCCAACTTGTGCGCCCGCTGGCATGCAGCTCAACAACAGCAGCACCCAAGGTAGTGCCCGCCTGCCTGGCTGCGTCCAAAAGTCGGTGATTTGCGCCAACCGGGCAGACCTGAGCCGCTGAATGAACGCTACTCGCAGCGTTGCATCATCCACCGCATCCGCTATTAGTCATAGAATTCACAAACGTGGGCGCAGTAGCGCATAGTACCCAACGTGAGCCCGAGACGGAGGACTGTTCAATCGCGGTGCCGGCCAGCCTGTGACTGCGGCGCCATAACAACGGTTTTACTCTGGCTGTGCGCGGCGACTCCCAGTCAGCAACTGTAAACGCCTATACGTTTCTAGAATGGACTATACGCTCCTACACCAACTTGAATTGGTCCTCCGCCAAGCGGCTGCGAAAAGTCAATTCGCATGAATCCGAGAACGCCGCCCAACGAGACGCCTAACTCGTGATACGAACCATGAGTCCCTATTCGGGTCGGTCTGAAGTCCTCGCCGCCAACGCCCCTATCCGGCAGCCACGTTCTGGCATGACCGCCGAAAACCATGATGCTGTATCCTCTGCGTACCAGACCGCGGAGCCTTAGAATCTCGAATATCATTGTACGGAAGTTGTGCTCCCAAAAGAACGCCACCAGGTCGTCGCCTTCAAATGGCCGCTCCTGGCTAGAGCGCAGCGCACCAAACTGCGCGTAGCCTCCTAACTGGTTGTCCACTATGAATGCCCGCTGCGTTGGCAGATCGTCGCTTCCAAGGCCAGCCTTGAAGCGCAAATCCAACATAGCCGGCAGCAGGCGCCTTCGGCCGAGCGTTGGCTGGCGCCAGGTGGCGTCAAGCCAAAATCGCTGAAATGAATAGTCTGACTTGGGCGTGCCGAATTCGGCGTTGATTCTTAGCGTGCGGTTTCCGCGCCTTCCAGCAAAAAACCTACGGCGCCCAATGGTCAAGTTAGCCGACACCGACTGCATACGCCCTGGAGTGATGGCGGGGTTTTCACCCAGGGGCGGCCTCCCGCGAACGTCGTAGCTCGTGGTCAGCGGCAAAGACTTGTGGTCTTCGTTTCGAAACATTCCCCAAACCCGCATCCCGATCCCATCAAGATTCACGCCGGCTGTCGTATGGAATCCTTCGCGCCCATAGTAGTCAAAGTAGTCTGCCCTGCCAAGCACCATAGCTAGCCCATTATGCAGCGGAGAGGGGTAGTTGTCCTCCCCGTAGCGGCGTGCCACACGAGCCTCATACTGGCCCTCGACAAACCCCGATGTTTCACCTGATGACTCAATGCCCGCAGAGACATGCCAGGCCCAACGGTCACTGCCGGAAAGGCCTGAATTCCAACCGGCCCCGCCGCCGAGCGTGACGTACTGTCCAGCATCATAGGATGTGTGCCAACCAAGGTGCATGCCCTCTACCCGGTTGTACCAAATACTTGGTTGAATCAAATCCAAGAAGGCCAGACGCTGCGCGGCCCGGTTCGTGTCGAGCTCACCTCCGTCATCGTTAGCATCAAACCCCCCGCCAAAACGCTGGGCCATACGGCCTACTAGGCCACCCGGCGTGAATGTGTCGGCGAATTCCTGCTCAATATCCGGGTTGTCATAGGCAGCGGTCTCTTCTGTGGTCAATGGGACAACAAGCCCTGGCTCAGTAAACACCTCCCCGGCATCTACGGCGACAGAATCCACCACGAGGCTGCCCTCCGCTGCATAGAGGTCTTCCGGCACCTCCACATTCACCTGGTAATCAGTAAACCGTGCCACATGGTCAATGTTGAAGGCGGGAAATGACAGCAGCCCGGGTACGCTGATCTCCGCGACAACTTTGGACCTAAAGTCCACCGGCATCCAATAGTCACCTCCGAACGAGGAAAACTGTTGCCGGTACGTCACTTCGTAGCGCTTGATAGGCTGGGGAAACAGAAATGACTCGCCGGGCTGTAGCTCCGCGCCAATCATCGCAAAGGCGCTGTCAAGGATCGCCACGTTTCCCCGGAAGGCACTGCCAAGCCGGCTCTTGGGTTCCACCAAGATGTCGTAGACCACAACGCCATCAAGCATACGGGTACCCTCCAGCGAAAAGTCGTAAGTGCCCAGCGCATCCGGGTGGGTCACCCCGACCAGGTTGTGGCCGGCTATAAAGAGATTGTCGTCATACAAGTTTGCCACGGTCTGGGCCACGGGCATGACCGATTCGCTGAGGAACGAGTTGGCCGTGGAACGGCTGCCTGTGATGCGCTCCTTCATTCCGCGACCGCGGTCCCAGTACGCCGTTGACGCTGACTCCATGATCCAAACGATACTGGAATCGCCGGCGATGGTAAACCGACTGTACGCTTGCACCTCATAGGAATCCAAGGCAGATCGCCACCGCTTCTTTCGCTCGATCACCTCGTGCATAATGCTGATCGCGGGATCTTCGCCGCCAACCGTGATTGTTGGCATCAAATAAGGCGCCGGCACAAGGCTGAAGTCCTGCACCAGGATATCGTCTTCTACAACAACCCGTCGTGCCGTCGCGTAGCCGACAAAGCCCACAACGAGTGTCACCGGAAATGCGTCGACCTTCAGCTCATAGCGGCCTTCCCCATTGGTGATGGTTCCACGGTACGTACCCTCCAGGTGGATCGTTGCCTCCGGCATCGGGAATCCGGTTTCGGCATCAGTCACACGTCCGTGAATAACCTGCGCGTTGGATGCCGCGGCGAGGAGGAGACTCACCAGTAGCCATAGAGCATACTGCATTATAGATCGCTGTTAGGACTGCATGCTCCCTGTCTTAGCAACTAGTATGCCCAACGCGAATTCTGGACGGCCTGCACTTTCGAAGGTTATGTCCTAGTGAAGAGAGGTCTATGCCCAAGCCTACGACCACGGGTCCTCCGTCTAGGGACTTGGCAAAGTCGACACGCACACCGTCAAAAAAGCCGCGCAGCGAAACACCAAGCTCATGGTACGTACCCTCTAACACCCTGCCAACTTGCATCGGCTCGTTAGAACGTACGGCAGTCCAGGTCCTGGCATGGCCGCCAAATGCGAGCAGGCTGATCCCGTCTCGTCCTAGACCTCTGAATCCTAAGGCCTCCAGGCCCGCCTTTCCGAAGTCGTGCTCCCAGAAGAAGGATACCATCTTGTCTCCCTCAAATGGGAGACCTGTGACTGTGCGCAAGGCACCAAAGGCCGAGTACACGGCGTGGCTGTTGTCCACAATAAACGCTCGCTGCAATGGCAGACTGCCCGTGCTTGTACCCGCGGCCATGCGAAGCGCCAGCGTTCCTGGACTCTTGCATTGCCGGCAGTAGGTGGCCTGTGACCAACGGGCGTCTACCCAGTATCGCCGGAAGGAGAAATCTGAGCCCGATACACTTGCTTCCGCTCCCAGTGCCAAACTCCGGTCTGCTGTGACCGAATTGCCGGACTGCACTGTTCCTACTAATATGTTGGCCGACACGGTCTGCAAGCGCCCTGGCGCAATAGCCGGGTTGGCCCGAAGCGGAGCGCCACTAAACAAGTCATAGCTCGTCGTGAGCGGCAGCGACGAATGGTCCTCACTGCGGAACGTGGCCGACAGCCGCGTCCTGACGGCATCGAAATCCACGCCAGCCGTACCGGCGAATCCCTCGCTTCGATAGTAGTCGAAATAGTCATCACCCCCCAGCATCATTACCAGGCTGTTCAGGTTGGTTGGAACGTAGCTGGCCTCACCATAGCGGCGCGCCGTACGCGCCAGGTACTGTCCTTTCAGAAAGACAGAGTTTTCTCCGGCGGACTTGAGCCTTGCAGAAGCATGCCATGTCCAGCGATCGCCACCCTTGAGGCCCGAGCTCCAGCCAACACCTCCGCCAACCTTGAAATAGCGACTGGACTCGACCATCCTATCCAGCCCTAGATGCGCGCCATCTACACGATTGTACCAAGCATACGGTAGTATGTCTACCTGGTAGTGCGATTCATCGATGTCTCGCCTGTATTTCCCGGATGCGCTGACCTGCCTCGCCAGTATGCCAACCCGATGTACAGGCAGATCGGGTGCATCGCTTTGACTAACGGCTTCCAGACTCGCAGTGGCGTAGCCAGACTCCAAGTCCACATGCGTGCTGTCACCTTGATGGTCTGGGGCCGGCATCTGCGCCTGAGCGCCATGCGCTGCCCACGCGGTCAGCAGAAAAAGAACAAGGGCTTTCGCCACAGGCCAACTGGGCTTGGCTTCGTAACGCGTTTTCATGATGTTTCCTCCAGGAATGATTCGATGTTGTCTCTATTACGGCGCGCGTCCTTCCATCCGATCTCGATGACGGCCCCAAGGTAGTCAGGGTTAAATAGCAACATGCTGAGCCAGTCCGGGCTCTTTGTCTCACCCGTGCCTAAGCCTTGTGTAAACAAACGGACCGCGCCCCTGGCGCGCAGCTCATATTGGCTTGCAAGCTTCCCCAAGTCCACGGACGGTTCTATGCACAGGCAGCCAATCTCACGCAGCCCGACCCGACTCTCGGGCGGGACATGCCGGATCAAGTAGTTCGTCCGTTCCAGAATCTCCACGTCGTGGTGAAGCGTGTCCAAGAAGATGGCGTTTACTAGCATGCCAATGATTTGAGCCGCAGGCGGATAACCGATAGTAACCGGCGTGGCGGCTTCGTCTCGCGACCTTCGCTTCCGGGTCGAGATTACAATGATGTCGGTAGCACCGAGGTGTACCGCTGGCGCTAGCGGAGCGCGCTGGCGAATGCCTCCGTCTCCGTACCAGTCACTACCTATACGGATGGCCGGGAAAATTAGTGGCAGTGCCGTGGACGCCAAGAAATGGTTTAGGCTCAACTCAGTCTGTATGCCCACACGTGTAGGTCGCTCCCATCCCTCGAGGCCTCTGCCCTGAACCCAGGAAACGGTCTGCCCGGTCGAAAAGCGCGTGGTCGTCACGCAGGCGGCCGCAAGGTCACCCTTGGCAATATTCTCGCCAATCGCTGTCAGCACACCATCCTCACAGGGCAGGCGCGCAGCCAGAAACTCCCGTAAAGGCGAACTGTCGAGCAAGGCATCGGAAGCGTCATCAGTAGTCGGTTCACGCCGCCTGCGCCGAAAACGTCGAACTAACGATAGCATTGATTCCGGTTTGAAAACCTGGTGCTCATCCAACTCAAGCCAATGCTGTACCAGCCTTGGCGCCTGACTCAGGCCAGGGTAGCTGGCCAGGAAGGCCGCATTGATAGCACCGGCCGACACGCCGGATATTAGCGGCACCTTGAATTCGGGAGCAAGCTCACCTATGTACTGCAGCACTCCGGCCTGATAGCCGGCCCGAGCCCCTCCCCCGCTGAGAACCAGGCACACCTGCCGCAAAGGCCGGCGGCGTTCTGAGGAGTCAGTAGATTCCATAAAAGCGCTTTAATCGGGTCGATTGCTGACCTGTTACTAATGGTGGCATTCAACGCTTGCTAACCAAAGTACGTTGCTCTGAGCCAAGATTCCGAAGCCGTGGTCTTCGAATGTTCACCTATGGGTCTTGAGCGGCAACGGTAACGCTATTGCAGAGGTCCAAATCCCCAGACATGCTGGCGCAATCGCGCACATCGCAATGCAGCAGTTCCTGATTCGCACAAACGCAGCGGACCAAGGCGTGCGCTCACTACTTGACGCAAAAATCATGCAAGCACATTCCGGTGCCGCCCTCACGATTCAGTTTAACCAGTCAGGACATCACTAGTCATGTAGCTACGGCGCAATGGCGGGCCCGGGGCGCTCCCTGGTGGCCTTCGTTTGTGAGCGGCAAAGCGAGACCGGGCCCAGCAGAAGCCAGACTCCATGGCGCTGCCGGTGCGACCCAACGGACTGTTGCGACTGCCCGTCATCGCCTATGCCTTTAAAGCGACGCTCCACGACATATGAGCGAGACGCCATACGGTTGTGGACACGGAACGGGGCTTCTCCAAGCCGCAGAGTCCGCAACGCCCGACAGGCAAGACAATGGCGCGGTCGACATGACTGCGACCCATTTCGTTACTCCTGAACCATGGTCCATTTGCTTACGAAGAGAACCGCGCCTTGTTAATAGCAGAGCTTGCGTCCAGCAGCGGGTCTGCTTAGCCTGCCGCAACGCACAGGACTGAGCCACGTTGCAATGGAGTTAACCCGACTTCGCCATTTTGGGAACCAACCGTGGCCGAAGGGGGGCTAAACCAGGTACTCCCAGCCCACTTTTCGCCCTTTTCAGCCCCTTTTCAGCCGTATTTCTCGGCTATATGGTGAAGAATGCGTGAAGTTTAGCGTATTCGGCTGAAAAAGGCCATTGTAGTGCCAGGATTGTTGGTGGGGACTTGCTACAGGTGCGCCCATGCACTATCTTGGAGTCGGCATTGAACTGCAGACACCATGTACATACGGGCGACCAAGACCCACGCAAAGAAAGGCGAAGCGCGACACAGCTACCGCCTGGTACGCAGCGACCGCATCGGCGGGAAGGTGCGCCAGTCGACCCTGCTGAACCTGGGCGTCCACTTTGACACGCCCCGTGAGCAGTGGGGGACCTTGGTGCTTCACATAGAGAATTTGTTGCAGGGGCAGCCGACACTCGTGTTCGATCCCGACCTGCAGCACACGGCCGAAGCCATTGTCGCGCAGCTGCGCGCACGCGGCATAGGTGCACACGCGAAGCCGGAGGGTGAGCCTGACAGCGTCATGACGGTGGACATGGACTCCCTTGAGCACCCGGAGCATGCCCGCAGCGTGGGCGCAGAGCGTGTCTGCCTTCAGGCGCTCGAGGATCTGGGACTGAAAGACACGCTGATCCAGGCCGGCGCCAAGGAGCGCGACGCGCGTCTGGCCGTAGCCCTGGTGGTCGCACGCATGCTGCATCCCAACAGCGAACGGGCTACGCTTCAGTGGTTGCAAAGCAGGTCGACGACGCTGGACCTGCTGGGACTGCGCCCCGGCAGGAAAGTGTCGTTAGCGAAGCTGTATCGCATTGGGGACCTGCTCTGGGAGCACAACCAGGCGATTCAGCAAGCGCTCTTCCAAAAGGAGCGGACGCTCTTGAGCCTGCCGGAGACCGTTGTTTTTTATGACCTGACCAACACCCATTACCATGGCCGACAGCACGGCGAGTACCTGGCCTATGGACGTTCGAAGCAAAAGCGTTCCGATTGTCCGCTGGTGACGCTCGGGCTGGTGCTCGATGGCGCGGGCTTCCCGCGCACCTGCGAGATCTTGCCCGGCAACGTCTCGGAGCCCGCCACGCTGCAGGACGCTATCGAGCGTCTGAACGCCAGCGTGGACGGCCAGAAGCCGACGGTGGTCATGGATGCAGGGATCGCTACGGAAGCAAACGTGTCCTGGCTGGCAGAACAGGGCTACGACTGGATCTGCGTACACCGGGGTAAGCGGCCCCTGCCGCCAGAGCGGGAGCCCGACAGTACGCTGACCACGCAGGCTGGACACGCCGTACGCGTGTGGCAGTTGCAGCAAAAGAAGCAGGAGATGCTGCTCTATGCCGTCAGCGAAGCCAGAAAGCACAAGGAAGAGCAGATCCTCCAGCGCCGGCGCACGCTACTGGAAGCAGCCCTCACCTCGCTGCACGAAGGGCTGCAGAAGCCCTACCATACCAAGCGGCTCAAGAAGGTCGTAGAGCAGGTCGGACGCATAAAAGAGCGATATGCCCGCGTATCTCATCAGTACGAAGTGACGGTTGTAGAAGGGAGTGGCCCCAACGCCAAGGCCGTGAAGTTTGCACGCAAGACGCAGTGGGAAGAGGCCGATGAGGCCCTGGGGGGCTACGTGCTGCGCACCAGTCAGACGGGATGGGACCTTAAGCACATTGTAGCCACGTATTGGCGGCTGTCCGAGGTGGAGGCCACCTTCCGCTCGTTGAAGTCGGAACTGGGGATGCGGCCGCTATACCACAGCAAGGACGCACGCATCGCAGCGCACATCAGTATAGCTGTGTATGCCTATCACGCCGTGCACCTGATCCGGACCCGATTGAAGGCGCAAGACATCCACACCAGCTGGAAGACGCTTCGCCAGAAGCTGAGCGCCTGGCAACGGGTGATGACAACCGTAAAGGACACCCAGGGCCAGGTGATTGTCAACGTGCAGGACGAGCGCCCAAGGGCAGAGCTGGCTCAGATAGCGCGCATCTGCGGCGTCACGCCCAGCCTGCATCGGCAACGCTACGTGCGCCAGGACTAAGGCAGGCGCACGGCGTTAGAAAAGTAGTGCCAGCCAGGCGGGAGTACACCCTTTTCTTATATGTGGAGAATGTGTCCACCTATACTGTTTGAGTCATAAAATGTAGGGTCGGCGGGAGGCGCACCTGCCTTAGGATCCGGTGGCCATTCCGTCGCTTTCGCTCCGGGCCTCAGTCCGGCTTCCATCACCGTGTTTCCGCCCACCGAACCGGGCGTACGGTTTTCCCGTACCCGGCTCTCCAGGCGGATCATGCCACTCGCACTCGGACCGCTTCTCCTGCCGCATAGGACTTCCACTACGCAAGGAGCGACACGCTCCTTACAGCCACCCTATACCGCGGATAACGCGTTGACAGGCCTGTTTACGCCCTGACAACCCCGTACGCCAGCATCGCATAGAATGCGACTGGCCTACGGGTCCTTCACTTACGCATGTGGTGTCGCTGGATTCACCGACCCTGATCGGATGGTAGGCTATGCCATTATTTCCGGGGCCTTTCACCCTTTGAACACCGCTCCGCACCTGCGGCCCCTTCCCTCGACGGGCATTACCCCGCGTCTTCAGTAATACGGGCCACTCCGCCACCCTATCAGCCTGGCCTGGCTCAAAGAGCTTCCAGTTGGTGCGTGCCACACCACCAATAGGGCTTCCCGTGTTGCAACTCTCCTGATCTTCCATGCGTGCCAGCGCCAATACCCCGGCGAGTCGGTCTCGGTGCCTTTGTCGCTCGCTTCCCGAGCCGCAGCGGTCTTCCCCATATCACCGGAAGGTCGACACTCGCATCACCCGTTTCGGGGCCTGCTCAGCGTTCACTCACGTTCCGGCCCGCATGGTCGCTAAGCTACTCACGTAGCCCGTTAACCACAGTGCTTCATACTATGTTGTTACCTCCATAATACGCTGTAGCCGCTACCAACTGGAGCGACAGATGTTGGGCGGGATTCGCACCCGCCACAGGAAAGCGCCTTTTCACGGCGCACGGCGAAGTAGAGTTAAGACTGCAGCAAGTGCGTGTTCGCAATGCCAATGCCGAAGAGCAATGACTCTCCGGTCATATTTCGCGTACCTAACGCGGAAAACGGCTTCAAATGGGTCAAAGCAGCGGCCGAACGTGCGGACAGCGTAGCGCTGCAATCGGTTGCTACCCGCCAGCGCACCAGCACCGCAAGGTGATCGGAATAATTCTAGCACCATCGGCCTTCAGAATGGATCGTCGCTGGTAACAGCGAAGCCCATGCCTACTCGGGTGTAACCTCAGCTACGAGCCGGTCCGCGTCGTAGATGTGTTCCAGCGCTTCGAGGATACCACGCGAATCCACCGAAACGGCACGGGCGGCACGGTCAGAGAACACATACACATTCGGTAGCGACTCGATGTTTCCGTCAAATACGAGCCCCACTATTTCGAGATCCGTATTTAGGAGCGGCGAACCCGAGTTGCCACCTGTGATGTCGTTGGTGCTGACCAAATTAATTGGCACCGACAAGTCCATTGACTCCGGGGGAGACAACCATCGTTCAGGCAAGTCCCACTCCAGGCTAAAGTCGTGATAAGCGTAGTAGTGGTCATAAAGGCCATAGAATGTGGTAAAGGCCGGCGCAATAGTGCCGTTGTAATCATACCCCTTCACCCTGCCATCAGCCAGGCGGAGCGAAAAGGAAGCATCCGGGGCCACGTCTGTTCCATCAAGCGTAAATTTCAACTGCGCCAGCTGGGCTGCGAGCAAATCCTCACGGTTGTTGAAACTTTGCGCCTGACCCTGGGCCGTAAACACCAGCGGCGCCAGCACTTCAATGATTGGTACGCTGGCATCGCTGCTACCCAAGTAGCTCCCAGCCAAGAGCGAATCAAGACCGGTTGTGTCCACTAAAACCGTCCCAGCTATGATCTGCGCCGCTACACTGTCAATCGGCAGGCCGTTGGTGATCCGGCGGAAGGAAGGGTCGTTTTCTCCAAGTGCATCGTGCAAGTCTTGCAGGCGTAGCGCAATGAGCGCAACCTCCGCTTCGACAGGAAGGCTTTCGAAACCCATGGCCTCCTTGCGAATGTTTGCATATTCTTCCTCGGATGTGTAGCCACGGCGTTTCAACGTCGCGTAGTAGTAGGCATACAGGGCCCGTGTCAGCACGCGGGACCCCAGGGCCGTGCCAAAGAAGGCAAATGCCCTTGCTCTGCTGATCTCTGACCGCTTTGAGATTTGGAGTTCTTCCAAATCCCTAAAAAGGCTGCCATAGATCTCTGACAAGGAGTCTGATGCAGCCACGGCTGCTCCAAGTCGGACTTCGTCTGCTCTGCGACGCGCCATCAGGCTACCATCATTCAAGCCCTCCAACTGCCCAGCCAGCGCCTTCAGGCTATTGACCAGCGAGAAATACGCATTCCCTGCCGCACCATCTTCCTGGAATGGCTCAAGTGCAGCAGTGCGCTTTTCGAGCCATGCTATCTGCAGCGGCAAAGTGTAGTCCCGCTCATGCTCAAGGCTGGCGGCCGTCCCCAGGCGACTCGTAGAGCCTGGATTGCCAACCACGAATACTACGTCGCCCTCCTGGGTCCCGTCCTCGCTCCACCGGTAGAAGTCATCGGTCTCCAGCGGCCTGCCGTCCCTGTCGTATGCGCGAAAAAAAGAGATATCCAGCGCATAGCGCGGGTAGGTGAAGTTGTCTGAATCACCGCCATAGTATCCCAGCCGCTTTTCGGGTGCCATCACCAATCGGACGTCGTCGAAGCGACGAAGCGTATAGGCCGCATAGCGGCCGCCGCTGAATAGCTCCACCACCTCCACGCGAAACGAAGAATCCTCTGCCGCCAACTCCCTGGTCATCTGCCGCTCAATGTCGGCAATCCTCATGGCACGCGCCTGTGTCTGCTCGTCGTCTCCACGAACCCGCCTGCTGGCGGCGTGTACACTCGAAGTGACATCGTCTATCTGGACTAACTGCTCTACATGCAAGTCGGGCACCTTTCGCTCGTCGGCGAGCGTTTCTGCCAAGAAGCCATCCTTCATGAGCTCCTCGTCCTCCGCGCTCACCTTCGTGATGCTCTCACGCGCGCAGTGGTGGTTCGTCATCACCAGCCCCTGTCGCGAAACGAATGAGGCGGAGCACGAGCGGCCAAAGCGCAGCGCTCCTCGCATCGCCTTGGCCAGCCAACTCGAATCCGGACGCAACCCGTAACGCTCATCAAAATAGCCCAGAGGCGGATCGTCAAAAGTCCACATCTTTCCACCGTCAAAGCGCCCATAGGCAGCAGTCACAGCTGTCGTATCGAACACTATGGCTGCCGGGACCTCGACCTGTGGAGCCGTGTCAGTGCGCGGTGCCCGATGCGTTACCACCGCAACCTCTTGCGAGGCCTTACAGCCAGCCAACAGCATCAGGGCCGCTATGACCAATCTACTATTCCACATACTCTTCCAGCCCTTCGTTTTCCAGTTCAGCAACCAAGGCATCCGCCTCGTAGCGCCAGCGAAGCACCGCATAGATGCTGGCACCCGCGGCGGCGATGCAACGTATGTTCTCCTCAACGCCTGCACGATCAAAGGATATAGCCACGACTTCAAGGTCCACGTTCACCAGCGGCTCACCGTTGGCGGAGCAAGGGGTGGTGGCAGCAACATTGAGCTGGGCGGATAGATCCATCCTGCCTCGCACAGCAAGCCACGTATCGGGAAGCTCCCACGAAGTCCCCGTACCATGCGAATAGTGCAGATCATACAGCCCAAAGAGGGTTGTAGACGGGGGCGCCCAAGTGCCATTGTATGCCATCCCTTCGGCCATACCGACTGCAACCTGTGGCCCGGAAGCATTCATACCAATGCTATAAAGCACTTGACCGGGCACCACGGTGGCGCCGCTGAGTGGCAAATACGTCTCGGCAACCACAGGATGACCTGTGCGGTTGTAGGCACGCAAGAACCCAAAACCTAGGCTGTAGCGCGGGTAGGTACTCTCGTCCGCATCTCCTCCAAAGGAGGCTACGGACCGCTCCGGCATCATGACTACCCGAATGTCGTCGTACCTCCGGTAGGTATACGCCAGAAAGCGCGTGCTGTCTTCCAAGGCCCGCACCTCTTTTACCATGAGGCCTTCCTCAGCCTCCCACATGGTGTCAGCAGGCGCGTACTCAGTCAATTCGCGGACGTCAATGAGCTGGTCCGCGAACAACTCCGGCACTCGTCGCTCGTCAAAGAGGTCCGGCGCATAGAAGCCCTCCTCCAGTGGTACGTGTTCAACACGCCATGCCCTGCGCACGTTGCGCCGTGCACATTCATAGCTGGTGGCGAGCAGGCCGGTCCCTGTCACAAAGGTCGCGGCGCAGCGCCCGATTCGCACCGCGCCCAGTTGAATGTTCTCCAGCCACGTGCTATCTACCGTTGCCTCCGGGGCCATCCCCAAGCTCCACTGCGCTGGCTGCTGCGCGTACCCCGGGGCAGCCAGACAAGTCACCACAAGAAGTCCCAAACGTATAGTCAACTTGGGAGGCCGCGCGTGTCGTATTGGAACAAACGGCTCGTTACTACGATAGAGCGGCCCATGCCGGAGTGGCGGAATGGGAGACGCGCAGGTTTTAGGAACCTGTGTCCGAAAGGATGTGTGGGTTCGAGTCCCACCTCCGGCACATGCCGGGCCTAAGCTCGGTTGCTGCAAGTGCGCTACGCCTCCTCGGTGGGTATAAACTTCATCGACAGCGAATTCACGCAATGGCGCGTGTTCTTCGGCGTGTAGCGCTCGCCGGTAAAAACATGTCCCAAGTGACCTCCACAGCGCTTGCAGGTGATTTCTGTCCGGCGCCCGTCGCGGTCCATCTGATTGGCCACCGCACCTGGAATCTCTTCATCAAAGCTTGGCCACCCACATCCGGACTTGAACTTCGCCTCAGACCGATACAGCGGTGCATCGCAAGCCTTGCAGTGGTAGACGCCGGATTCGTAGTGGTCATTATACTCACCTGTAAACGGGCGCTCGGTCCCTTTGTACATCAGTATGTCCCGCTCTTCTTGCGTAAGTGGATTCAGCATATCGGCCTGTAGGGTCGCGTAGCTTTATAGTACAAAAATGACACTTCCAAGTTGCCGATCTATGGCGCACGCACCATGGGATCAGGGTGAATAAAGCGGTAGCCAAGACGCTGTACAAGCTTGGCATTACTTACGCACTTACCGGGGCGTGTGGCATCGTACGTTACGCGCGGTGGCGCCATTCCAAGCCAAGCCGCTGTCCGACCATAGAAGTCATCCTTTCTGGGATGCTGGTCCGCTACAACGTTGAAGAGCCCGCCCGTTACAGGCTCGTCCAGCACGCGCACCGTCACGGCTACGGCATCATCGCGGTGCACCATGTTGACACGTGCTGCGCCGTTTGGTATAGATCGAACAAATCTCCCAGGCTGGCGCGTGTAGCCATAGAGCCCACCAAATCGCAACACGGTTGTGCTGAAGCCGCTGCATGCCGCCAGACGCGCTTCCGCGCCAAGAAGCGCGCGGCCCGAGCCTGTGGGTGGCACACTTGAGGCCGTTTCGTCCACGCAACCCTCTGCATAAACGCTCGTAGAGCTTGCAAACACTACCTGACGCGTCCCATCCATGTGGGGGATGATGGCATCAATCGCAGCTGGCAAAAAAGCTTCCACATCGGGACGCCGCCGGCCCGGCGGAAAGTTCAGCAGCAGGTATTCCGATCGAAAGAAATCTTGCAGCGCCCTGCCCTGCAACTCCGGAGTTAGTCGCAGTAGATAGGGCTCAATGCCAGCAGCAAGTAACATAGCCAACCTGTTTTCGCGGGTTGTGGATCCGCGAACGCGCCACCCCTTTGCCACTAGGGCCTCAGCAACCGGAAGTCCCAGATAGCCGCATCCCAGAATACTAATCGTCTTTGTTGTCATGGCCCGCTAAGGAAACCGCTTGGTAACGAAGGCGATACAACGTACAGGAAAAGCAACAATTTAATCCCTTAGATGCAACCGCTGGCACCAGCTGTTAAGAGCGCATGGCGCGTGAAGATCGCGCTTTTCTGGGGAATAGTGCTAGTCCTCGCTTTCGTGGTTGATCTCGCAGGGCTTAGCAAAGCCGACCGGGTGCTTCCGTTGGGGGTGATGACTTCCGTGGTACTTCTGTTGGGCGGCTCGTCCATCGTTGTACTGCCGGCATTACGATACCGATTCTGGCGTTACGAGCTACGTGCTGAAGAGCTCGCCCTGACCCGCGGCATTTGGAATCGCGTGCATACAATCGTCCCGCTCCGACGCATCCAACACCTTGATGTCTCCCAGGATGTAATCGAGCGTAACTTTGAACTTGGTCGCCTGATCGTACACACGGCCGGCACACAGGGAAGCAGCGTCGTGGTACCGGGGTTGGATTTTGAAGAGGCCGAGCGCCTGCGAAGTGAGGTAAAGACCTTCATAAATGAATACGCAGTCTGACGCGCCCCAGGAGCGGCTTCACCCGCTCACGCTGACGCTGCGCTTTGCCAAGAGCCTTCCCGCGCTGGCGTTGGCGATAGTCTCCACAACGGCCGGAGTTCCGGACTCGCAGCAGAAGCTCCAGATCATTGTCTCCTTTGGATTTATGGCGGCTTACGCCGCTATTGCCCTCCCACTCATTGTGGCGCACTACTTGCGGTTCAGCTATCGGATCACACCCCGCGAAATTATCATCCGTAGTGGCGTCTTCCGCCGGCGAAGGCGCAACATTCCCCTGGAGCGCGTCCAAAACGTACAGATCGAGCGCAGCCTCCTCCCACGGTTGATGGGACTATCGAGCGTCAAGATTATGACGGCAGGCAGCGGGCAGGCAGAGGGCGTACTGGAATACACCAGCCACCAGGCAGCACTGGATATTCGTGATGTCGTGCGCCGCCTGTCGGCTGCAAGCCAGAATGATGCCGCAACCGAGCCAGAGGTGCCCGCCGCCGGCAAACTCCTGATCGCGATGTCGCTCCGGCGCGTTTTCTTAACGGGTGCCTTCCGGTTTTCGTTCGTGTACATCGCCATCATCCTCTCCGGCGTGGCCTACCTGCAGCAACTGGCAGGCATTTCGCAGCAGGATGTCGTGGATTGGTTCCTTAGTGATACAGCGGAGGAGTTAGCCACGGCGGCCAGCAGGATAGCCTGGCTGTTTGCCCTGCTGGCCATTTTGGCTACCGGAATTTTCGCGTGGGTAACCGGTATCTCCGTAACTGTAGCGCGTTATTACAAGTACGAGCTGCGTCGCCTGGGTGACAAGCTAGTCCGTTGTCATGGCCTACTCACCCTTCAGGAAGCGACCATTCCTCTTAGGAGAATCCAAGCGCTTGTTGTGCGCTCAAACCCGCTGATGCGTGCCCTTGACTGGTTTCGGCTTGAGTTGCAGACCATTGGCTACGACGTGTCCAAACGCGGTGGCCGCATGGCGATTCCGCTGGCCAAGCTCCATGAGCTAACCGAGGTCGGTCCAAACATCAGACCCTTCGTGCTGCCTGACTCGTACGAGCGTGTTTCTCCGCTGACCATTCGGCGCACCTTCGTGCGCTACGCCGCCGTCCTTGGCATTATCGTAGTACCCGCAGGCTTGTTCGTTTGGAGTTGGGCCTATTGGGGCTTCTTGGCACTCCCGCTGCTGGGTTATTTGGCTTGGCTGCAGTACCTGAACCACGGCTTCGCCTTCAGCAGCGACACGCTCTACATTCGGCGCGGCGTACTTCAGCAGTACATCTGGATTGTGCCATCAGAACGATTCCAAGCATTTCAGGTGAGCGGAACCATCTTTCAGCGCCGCTTGGGTCTGCGAACCGTAACCGTTGATACGGCAGGCGCCGGATTTATCCGCTTCCCGCATATCGTGGACTTGCCCGCCGCACAGGCACGCGCTGTCACAGAACAGCTCTATGCTGGCCTGCGCCGCAGTGTGACACCATAAAAAAGGTGGAACCCCAGCCCTAGTCCGAACCCGGCATGGGCAAACAACCACACAGCACCGAGCCACGGGGCCGCAGGAATATCTAGCAGCTCGGCACTCAGAACGATCATCCATGTGGCAGCTGCCACCACTCCCAGCAGCCCTAAGAAGTGTGGCATCGTACGAGCAAAGATGCTGCTCAGCATCACGCCCAGACCAGCAATCATCGCCATTCCCAACAAGCCGAGAAATACTCCTTCGGGAATGGAGCCGGGAGCCCCCTGCATATAAAACGGCAGCAGCGCAATTATGGACAGGAAGCCGGCAAGGCCAAAGAAAGCCGCTAGGACCGCGCCTTTAAGCGCAACGGAGCCGCCTTGGCGCCGGGCCAGCACTACGGCGGGGATCAGCAGCATCGGCGCCCCGACGAAAACCACATCAAACCACGCACCAATCGAAAACACCTGCGAACTGGCTAAGAAAGCCACGGGCACTAGCGCGCTGGCAAAGGCCGCTGCGCCCGCCGGCCTGGGGCTTATGTTGGCGCGCATTCGTCTCGTTGCACTGGGTTCGGCGTAGTAACGAATCATGTAGTGCCCGGTTGCACAAACGGCATTTCGCAAGTCAAAATCGGCGGTACGGCTTCTGGTGCGAAACGTCTG
Organism: Rhodothermales bacterium; assembly: GCA_965262785.1. Lineage (GTDB taxonomy): Bacteria > Bacteroidota > Rhodothermia > Rhodothermales > Bin80. The sequence goes on along the minus strand of OZ253559.1, from coordinate 1,743,218 downwards.
CAGATAGGCTCAAATTCAGCGGCGGGAGTCGGACACTGCAGGCCATACACTCTTTGCACCGGGAAACAATTTTGCCCGGCATTCTGGCTTCACACGGAAGTTGCTCGCAAGGCATTTGGCAATAAACAATCAGCTGAATCGTTTCTGGACGCAACAGCGAACCAGTGCACCAACCGCCATTCTCCTTTGCGTACGCTTGTACTTTCTCTTGTCTTCGCTTCCCTTCACCTGGTGCTGCTGGAATCCCCATGCGCAGTCGCACAACACAAGCAGCAAGCGATCGGCATTGGCGCGCAATTGAATTACCCACATGGTGGCGGATTCAGTTTCCGATATGACAAGTTCCAGCTGCTGGCAGGTGTGAGCATGCATCTTGGCAATACCTCATCTGTCCTAGGTGGAAACTTGGCACTCCGTTACAATCAACCGCTGCTTCAACGCAAGCGGTGGGCAGGCTACGCCTTCGGCCAAGCTGGCTATGGACAGACCTTTGTATTTGCGTCAGACCCGGCAAAGTCCAGCGCCGCAGGCCCACAGGCACACATGTCAGCTGGCATCGGCGCAGAATGGTGGCTTCGAGGCAGCAAGTCCCAAAAGGGCTGGGTGTTGTCTGTCGACGTAGGCAATACGATCCACTACTGGGAGCGTGCTACAATCCGACCCGGCGTTGGAGTAGGCTTTCACCGTTTCTTTTGAGCCGGATAGTCGAGTGCAGTGTGCACTAATCAACCACCCGGGATGCGGAAATCGGCATGCAGCCAAAGCCTGCCTAAGTAAGCGTTGCGCTAAGCCAGGTCGCCTTCGCGAATGCAACAGAGGCCGAGGTACAACATTACGGGGACCGTCTTGCGTCGGGCCGGACCCTGAATACTTATCGCGGTCCATCCTACGGAGAGCGCCCAAGCTGCCGGAGAGACCCATCCAACCCACCAAGGCACCTTAGAAAACAAGAAGGCCAGCAGCCTACTCGCGAGTTGCTGCCCGATGATCTTGGCGATGATTCCGAAGATCACTGTCTTGATAAGACCTTGGACAACGATGAATCCAAACGCCTCTATCATCACGGGGACAGCAAACACCCCTGCACTCTTCTTCAAGAATGCCGCAGCCTGCTGGCGGTCGACGCCCAGGTTTTCGAGCACACGCTGCTGCTCTTCCGGGTCAAGACGCGCAAACTCCGCAGTAGCATAGTCCTGCGCGAGCCCCATCAGCATCTCGCGGTCCGTCTCCAGGCGACGCACCGGCATTTTCAAAACCCGGCCCGTGTCTCGAATAATGGCACGTAGTGACACGCCGGGCGTCATACCTAGAGCCTTGCGCATCTGGTATGGCACATCGCCGCTGCCCAAGTAGCGGATCTCGTGCTCCAAAATGCTACAGAGCTCTTCACGCGCATCTTCGTCGCCTGTCTCCTCAATGGCCTCCACGTGCGATTCCAAGGCTCGGCGCCTTGGTCCCTGGATGACGCCGACCAAGAATCGGAAATCCGCAGCCGAAAGGGGGAAAAGGATATCTCGCATTCCCTATCCAACGTGAGCAACGTATCAAGGTTACAGGGTCAGCTCAACGTCAACTGTCGATGGGGCAGCGACAATTTCGTTTACGTGGAGAGGGCGGCGAGAAACAAGGCAGAGCAGCTCCCTGTGACACCTCGATTCTCAATGTGGTGCTTTGCGTTCCTTTGCCCTTGCTCCTACTGGGCGCAGGCGGCAACCGGTCAGTATCGTCTGAAGCAGTTTGGTCAGCAAGTCGGTATCGTCATAGATCTCTTCTAGAAGAGCGCATGACTGAAGAAATCACGGGCCGGGCGCCGCTGCCGGAGTGCCCAGAAGGAATGTGGTCAGACGAGAGCGGATGGGCCATCATTCACATCGATACGCTGGAGGATTTCTTCGCGGTGTTCCGGCCCGGTTGCACCGTGGCTGTACTCTGACACATGGCGGGCCAACTGGTTGATAGGCAGGGCTTCGAGGAGACCAGCGACGATGAGTTGCAGACCCCGCGGGAGGTCTATTGCCCTTCCCCGGTAGATAGGCCGCACTTTCTGAATTGGCCGGTCCAGTACAGTACGTCCTGCTCGGGGTACTGCCGAAGTGCGAGGGCAACAGGGCGCCATTCTCCCAGGGTTGTCGGTTGCTATCTGGTCAGGAATATTTCGCAGGGGGATGTTCATGGAGACCACCGTTGCAGAGGTGTTCGCGGATGATTTTCACAAGGACGCTTTCGGCTGTTGTGCCTACCGGGCGCAGGAGGCATGGGACAGCCCGGATCCCGTCCCTACGTCAGGGGCGATGTCGACTTAACCGGTGCATGGGATGGCATAGTAGGCGATACAGTGCGTTCTGAATTATTCGCTACAAAGTGCGACGCATTGGCATCCCGCATGCAATCCGCGACTCCCGCACCCAAACACGGGCAGCTTTACCACTTGCTTCGCCAGAAGGTGCTATTACGGCGGCGGCGGCAGCTTTTACTGAAGCCCCTGTACGCGGGCGACCCAAAGTGCCCGCCACAGGGCACCGCGTGTAGTGGTTCCACCTGCACTTCAGCGGTGGGGGCTGGACCAATTCACGGGCCGCGGCGCGAAGGGTCCGAAGTAAGAAGCGGGTGCGAAAGGGCCTTGGAACGCATTGCACAGGACCGACTTCGCCTCGAAGCTGAAGTCTGCCCAACAAAGGCCATCCGCTATGGAAGACAAAGCGATCGTGAATGCCCATGAAGCCGAGCCTGATCACGGGGGCAAATAAGGTGGGCTAGCGTCATTCCTGCAGCCACATGGCAGCTCAGGGGGCATGTCTAGCCTATTACGGCTAGAATCCCGTCAAACAAGCCCCTACTACTTTTGCAAAACGGTTTGGGGCTAATCTTGGCATGGCTCTTGACCTAAGAGAGGCGGGTGTGGCCGAGCTGGAGTAGGGCAGACGCACATCCGGCTCAATGCCAGACCTCCTTTCTGTACAGCGCAGTTGGTCACGCTGGAGACGCTTCTGCCTCGGCAGAACACCTACCGATTGATGCATCCTTCGACCTGGCGTAAGACCCCGGGGCAACCTTCACCTTGCCGTACATGTCGGATGCGAGCCGTACCTACGCGTGCACCCTGGACGGGAACCCTGCATGCACCCTGCCCATTACAACACTTGGTGTAAATTGACGTAGACGGAAAACGCTATGCGGACGCTCGGTGCCATACTCGGCGTTTTATTCCTAACTGGTGCAGCATGCCAGGCAGGCGGTCAGGAAGACGGTCAAATCTCGGTTAGTGGGACGCTTTCAGGCTCTGGCAACCAGCTCATGCGGCGCGCACGCGTGGTGGTGGAGAAGAGCTCGGGTAAAGTTGCCGCCCGCGCTGCGGCTGATTCAGATGGGCGGTTTTCATTCACGTTGAATGAACCCGGTGGCTACGGACTTACAGCAATGGGTCGGCGTCATGACACCATTGAGATCCCGTTGATTGTGACATTAGCACAGAGCGTGCAGCTGGACATCTGGCTGGCGGCCAGCGAAGCTGGAGTGGAAAGAATACCTGAGATCACGTCCTACCCCACCATCGTTGGCGAGATCGCTACCGTATATCTTGATGTGGAGGCACGGGAAAGACGAATCGGTAAGCTTATTGGAGCCGCCCGAAAGGAGCAGTCGGGGGCAGGTCAGGTTCTGGTAAACGACGAGTTTTTGGAGCAGTTGGACCGGGAACGGGCACCGGTCCTCGAGCGCATCAGCAGCGAGCAGGATCCTCTTCTTCGGCATTGGCTCCTGCTTCGCTACTTCGACGAATTGCGGCCCCTTGAGCGGGATCAGCACCTTGCCATTGAAGCCCTCCAGATAGTTCCTCCGACATCTCTACTTTGGTCTTTCGAGGCTTGGTCGCCGGTCGGTGCTTCAAACCTCATATTTATAGTTTCAAGAGTGGCAAAGGATCAGGAATTGGCCAGTGCGTACGTCCGGCAGGTAGTTGAATCGCACCCTGATCCGGAGGTGCGCTCTCAATTTCTCGGCCATGGCATTTACGCAGCCCACAAGGAAGGAGATGGAAAAACGAAATGGCGGTACTACAACCAGCTGCAGGCAGAACATCGTGGCACGATTGACGCCAAACGTACGCGAAAGAGATTCGCCCCCCAACGGAAGCTGCAGGTCGGCAATCCCATTCCTAGGTTCTCATTTGTCTCGCTGGATAACTCAGCTGTTTCATTCACAAACCGTAGCCTTCTGGGCTCAGTCTATCTAGTTGATTTTTGGGGAACATGGTGCGCACCCTGCATCGCGGAAATCCCGGTGATGCAGGATGCGTATCACAAGTATCACGAAGCCGGCTTCCAGATATTGAGTGTCGCCATGGACGATGACCGGGACGCCATCAAACGATTCCGGGAAGAGAGGTATGCCATGGCTTGGATGCACACACGCGTAAGCCGCGCGAGAAATAATGCCATCGAGGCTGCATTCGAAATCACTGGGGTGCCGAGACCAATTCTAGTGGACGAGGAGGGCAGAATAATCGCTATTGATGGCGAACTGCGGCATGGAAAACTCCCGGCTGTGTTGGCAGAGGTGTTCGGCCAGAACCCCTAGCGGCCAGCCATACAACGATACGGTCACAGCGGTATTGCACCTCATTGGAGGGTGATTGCCACCTATCTGTGCGCAGCAACCAGCTGAGTGTGGTACCATGCTCGGCCAAGCGAGCTAGTCACGGGCCAAAGTTGATGCATGTCGATTGTCTTTACCGGTCAGTGACAACTAAAAGTATCGGTTTTTCGAAGATAGAGACGGGGCCGCACGACAGGCTCCAGCAGCCGCTTTCAGTAAATCTTGCTTTATTACCATCACCAAAACTAAACAGACCTGCTCATTAGTAACAGTCTCGTCTATAGACTAGCTGAAGAATCATCCGTCCATCTACGAAAGACCGTCAGGCCTCGATGTTCGTAACTGTCGCTGGCGTCAATTGTAAATGCCGCTAAGCAAGGGTCAGCTCATAGTGATCGAACTCCGTGTCGAGCTCATAGCCCAAGGACTCGTACAGCCGCTTGGCTGAAGCGTTTTCCTTTTGCGTAGACAATGCGAGTACTTTTACGTTGCGGTGACTAGCCCAATGGCGCGCGGCATTCATCAGTCGCCTCCCTACACCCATGTGGCGCGCCTCCTGCAAGACAAAGAGGTCATTGAGCACCCATAGCTCCATCATTCGCGTAGACGAGAACATCGGATAGAGTTGCGTAAACCCTAGCGGACGGTCTTCTTCGTCCACCGCCAAAAGGAATACGGAGTCGTTATTCCGCAGGCGGTCATTCAAGAATTTGTGCGCCCCATCATAGTCCGCAGGCATCCCGTAAAACTGGCGGTACTGCTCAAAGAGATCGACCGCAGCATCAATGTGGCGTAGGTTACACAGCTTTATATGGACTTCCATGCCTTTGCACTAACTTTTAGTCAGCTAAGATACCGTTCTGCTGTCGTCAATGGACTTTGACCGTGCAAGTGGGCTGCTGCTGCACATCACCTCGCTTCCCTCACCATTTGGAATTGGAGACCTTGGGCCTCATGCCCTGCGGTTTGCGGATGCACTGGCTCATGCCGGGCAGCGGTGGTGGCAGGTGCTGCCTATTGGGCCAGTCGGCTATGGGTACTCACCATATTCCGGGACATCCTCATTCGCCGGAGAATCGCTCCTCATCAGCCCGGAGGACCTGGTAGCAGAGGGGCTGTTGGAGCCGGGGGACGTTGCAGGTGGCCGCACTCTCCCCATGGGCGCTGTTGCCTACTCTCGCGTGATACCCTGGAAGTCTTCGCTCCTGTCGCAGGCATTTGCGCGGTTTCGAGCGCGCCCGCGCCCAGCAGATTTTGACCGCTTCTGCGAAGCTCAGTCGTACTGGCTAGACCACTATGCGGCTTTTTCGGCCCTCAGGCTCCACTACGGCAAGCCGTGGACACACTGGTCGGCCAGACATCGGTCGAATCCGGCCCAGGCACTGCGCTTTGCCAGGAGGCAATTGACTGAGCACTGGGAGGCTGCACGATTCAGGCAATATATTTTCGAGAAACAATGGCAACGCCTTCGTGCATACTGCCATAAGCGTGGAATACAGATCATCGGCGACATGCCAATTTACGTGTCACACGACAGTGCTGATGTCTGGGCCGCGCAGGATCAGTACCACCTCGACAGCACAGGCAAGCCGACGCTGGTAGGCGGCGTGCCACCGGACTTCTTCAGCGCCAACGGTCAACGGTGGGGCAACCCGCTGTACCGCTGGCCCGTGATGGAGCAGCGCGGCTTTGACTGGTGGCAGAAGCGGTTTCGGCGGGCTCTTGAGCTCTTCGACGTGATTCGGCTGGACCACTTTCGTGGTTTTGCCGGGTACTGGGAGATTCCTGCTTCGGAAGAGACTGCGGTCCACGGACGCTGGGTCCGCGGACCCGGCGCAAGCCTATTCGAACACCTCGCCCGCACCAATGAATCGCTGCCAATAGTCGCTGAAGATTTAGGCGTAATCACCGAGGATGTCCGCGCGCTTATGCGCCAATTTGGATTCCCGGGAATGGCGGTCCTCCAATTTGCCTTTGATAGCGACGACACTAACCCGTACCTGCCGCACAACTACACGCCGAAGGTCGTTGCTTACACGGGTACGCACGACAACGACACGCTGATAGGATGGCTAGCTGGCACATCGGGGTCCGAGCGCGCTTTTGCTGAGCGGTATCTGAGGCTTACGCAGGACAATGAGCACTGGCAGTCTATTGATGCACTAGTCGCATCCAGCGCATGCTTGGTGATTACGCCAGTACAAGACGTATTGAGGCTGGGATCCGCTGCACGTATGAACACGCCAGGTACCGTTGGTGACAATTGGCAGTGGCGTATGCGTCCTCACGACCTCGACGCTTTGCTGGGAGAAATAGGAGTGCGTCTGAGAGCACTCTGCCGGCGGCATAGGCGATGCGCACCAGTACACCTCTCGCACGCTAATGCGTAGCAAGGAGATAAGTGCGGTAATAGAAGACGCGCTATCCCGGAAGTTTAGCCGTCCCAGCCGAGCATCTGTATCATGCTCCTGACTACAAAGCCTGCGCGGGCATTGCGCTGGACCGGTCTCGAACTCTGCGCGCAAGCATGCTGCCGTCCCTCCTACCTTGGCTGACTCGATCTTTGACCGGCTCATCTGCAACGCAAACAAGATCCCACTCATGGGAGAAGCCATGTGCACAAAGCGCGCATTGAGCGCAGGATCAGTAGGTCCTCAACCGCAATGCTCCCAGCTCTGTACGAATGAGCCAAGGGACCCACTTCAATCGCTCAGGGTGGCCCAGTTCACCGGATTACTCACCACTTCAACTCCGGAATGCAACAGAGACGGAATAGTCGTCCCCACATTTTCCTCCCACATACCTTTTCCATTGCATTCTTCCATACTAGAAAGCGCACTTGCTGCGTTTTGTCTCAGCCGTGACACTCAGCCTATCCATGATTCGATACCCTTCATCTATCGGCACAGTGGGAGTCTACCTGTGCCTATTATGCCTTGCTTCCTTTGCCTCGACATTGGGTTTGGCCCAGGATCGTCCTGTAAGTCCACCGAAGTACACAATCAGTGGCTTCGTTTCAGATGCAGAAAGCGGTGAGAAGCTTTCAAGCGCGACCATTTACGTACCGAGGCGCGAACTAGGTACAGTCACAAACACATATGGCTTCTTCAGTCTAACGCTGCAGGCCGATTCGATCAAGCTCGTCGTTTCCTTTGTGGGATATGCGCCAGCGATCTATGAGGTTCTGCTTGAGGCGGACGTTCGCTTGGAGATCGCGCTGGTGCCAGTAAGTCTGGAAACCGAAGAGGTTGCCGTCGTGGCGGACCGGATTGAGCCCATTGAAGAGCAGACGCGCATGAGCGTTGTCAGAGTGCCCGTGTCGCAGCTTGCGGCGCTGCCTTCCATACTGGGAGAAGTGGACGTTCTGCGATCGCTACAACTGCTGCCAGGGGTACAGTCGAGCTCGGAAGGCAACAGCGGCCTCTTTGTACGTGGCGGCAACCGCGACCAGACCCTGCTCCTTCTGGACGGAGCTCGCGTGTACAATGCGTACCACATCTTCGGCTTCCTATCCGTCTTCAACCCGGATGCCCTCAAGCACGTGGAGTTGAGCAAGGGAGGGCTACCCGCCCGCTACGGAGGAACGTTGTCTTCAGTACTGAATCTCGGCATGAAGGAGGGAAACTCGAAGCGCTTCGCCGGTCACGCTGCGGTGGGGGCCGTTGCGTCAAGAGTGGCCGTGGAGGGCCCCATAGTACGGGACAAGTCCTCATTTATTGTCTCCGGGCGTCGAACCTTCCTGGACTTGATTATGCGGCCATTCATGCCAAAAAATAGAAAGAGCGGCTTCTATTTCTATGACATAAACGCTAAGGTAAACAGCAGGGTTACGGAAAAGGACCGTCTCTACGTCAGTGTTTACCACGGTAAGGATGGCTTTTCCTATAACGGCACCGAACCGACTTCCAAGGTGAACTCGTACTTGCGCTGGGGCAACATCACGACAACCGTCCGGTGGAACCGTGTGCTGTCGGACAAACTTTTCAGTAACGCTACTGCGACACTTGCGCGGTACGTTTTTGACGTGGGCTCGCGAGACCTCGATACGGAAACGCAGACGTCAAACCGAATCAGGTACCTGTCGGAAATACGTGACGTGGGCATTGCTGCGGATTTTGACTTTGTGCCGAGCCCGGCGCATTACCTGCGCTTCGGCGCCTCCGGGACCCTGTTCGAGTTCAGCCCCGGGGCTCTGCAGGTACGGTCGACCACGGACGAAGACGATGCCGAAGCATTCACCCTGGTCACTCCGAAGAATGAGATTGACGCGGTTCAGTACGCGGCATACGTGGAAGATGACCTGCGCCTCGGGCCCAGCCTAAAGCTTATCGCTGGGCTGCGCCTGTCCGGGTATTCAGTAAACAACCGTGACTTTGTGTCAATTCTGCCGCGTGCTTCTGCACGCTACCTGCTCCCGAGCAGATGGGCACTAAAGGCCTCGTATGCGGAGATGCGCCAGTACATCTTTCTTCTGCAGAACAACTCCGTTGGCCTGCCCACTGACCTGTGGCTGCCAACGACAGCGAAGGTGCCCGCCCAGGAAGGATATATTGTGGCTGCGGGCACCGCGCACACCCTGTCCAGCGGACAGCTCGAATTCAGCCTGGAGGGCTACTACAAGGGGATGCGCAATCTGGTAGAATACAAGAACGGTGCGCAGTTCCTGTCGCCTGGAGAGGATTGGCAGGACAAGGTGGAGTTGGGGAAGGGATGGTCTTACGGGACGGAGATTCTTCTGCGCAAACAGACCGGAAAGACAACCGGCTGGATCGGCTACACCCTGTCCTGGACGTATCGCCGTTTTGACAGATTGAATGGTGGCAGGAAATTCCCCTTCAAGCACGATCGACGCCATGATTTTTCGGTGGTCGCCGTCCATCAGCTTAGACCTGGCATTGAATTGTCGGGCGTGTGGACGTATGCAACCGGCAGCGCGCTGACACTACCGTCAACGACCTATCGGGTCGGCCAATTCGCAACGCGATGCCCCGTGTGTACGGTCACCTCCTACGGACAGCGCAATGGCTTCAGGATGAGAGCCTATCACCGAATGGACCTGGGTATCAACTTCAAGAAACGCCGTGGCAGGAAAGAGCGCACGCTCAGCGCGGGAATATACAACGTGTACAATCGCAAGAACCCCTTCTTTCTCGAGCCTTCGGACTCCGGTGATCCATCCGTGCTGACCCAGATCAGCCTGGTGCCAATTCTTCCTTACGTCACCTACAAACGCACCTTTTAGCCATGAAGTACACAATGTATGCCCTCCTTGCAGGGACATTCCTGGTGGGTGCCTGCGAATCAACGGTTGAAGTGGACCTTCCGGATAAGGAGCCACGCCTTGTGGTCAACAGCTTTTTTGCCACCGGCAACCCATGGGAGGTGCATCTCAGCGAGTCCAGGCCCATCGGAACGTTTTACGAAAGCATACCGAACGTTACCGGCGCCACGGTGGAAATCTCCGGGCCCGGAAGTAGTGAAACCGTACGCCTCTTGCACACCGGTGAAGGAGTCTATAAGGCGCTTTCAGCCTTACCCGGTGATGGAAAGACGTATACGCTGCGAGCCAGCGCGGAAGGATATGCGTCGGTCCAGGCCGAGGATGCCGTTCCCGAACAGGTACCTGTCCACTTTTCCCATACGATTGGCCTGGATTCCAGTACCGACATAAGTGACGACGCAGTGGCGCACGTGACCATTGTACTGGAAGATCCGCCGGACGCGCAAGACTACTATCGGCTCTATGTCCAACTGCATTTTCCCTCGGCAGAAGTAGAACCGCACGTGCAGTGGTTTCAGGTGGAAGACGAGGCCATTCTTGCTGAAAACGACCCGGTGATTTCAGAGCCAGACGCATTGGTGGGCATTGGCGACGAATCGGGCCGACTGCTCAACGCCGTATTCAGTGATGTGCTCTTCAATGGCAAGAGGCGCGAATTCACAATCACCGTTCAGGATGTGCATCCGGTGCTGTGTGAAGTGTTCGACGACATGGGCAGTCCGGCTCCCGGTAGTTGTACGTTGCGTGTGTATTTCGAGCACATAAGTGAGGCTTTCTATAAATACGCGACCACGGTCAGACTTCACGACGAGCTCGGAAACAATCCATTCGGCGAACCGGTGCGGGTTTTCACCAACGTAGAGAACGGCTTTGGCGTCTTCGCCGGGTACCAAAGCTTCGAGCAGCATATCGCACTTGATAGCCTGCGGACGGGAGGCGGCTGAGTCCCCCATACGCCCGCCATTCTGTAGGCCTCGTCTGACTGGGCCTCGATTGATGCTCTGGGGGTTGCCGAACTCTTGGGGCGTCCGGCAACTCTACCCCAAGTTTACTATCCGTTTCTGTTGGCGCCCTGCTTCAAGGGATTACATCCGCTTTCCTGCCTCTTCTGGCGCTTAAATGGGCCGCAAACTGCACTTCGTGGCCCCAGTGCATACTCCAACGATCTTGAGCACCATGCCAATTGATGGCTCCCACTAGTCCACTTGCTGCGACTGCAAACTACGATGCATGTGGCCCACTTCAGAGCGGATCTGGTGGCCCACATCGCCGGAATATGCACTGAGATCGCCCTCTACCAACTAAGTTTGGCGTATCACCCCTACGGCAAGTAGGACCATCCCTAAATCAACGGCTTGTTGTGTCTAGAGTCTTTCGGACTGACGAGCCACTGATTTACTAAATCTGAGTCAAAATCGTGACGTGGCCGCACTAACCGGTATCGGATCTGGGGTGAAGTCCCGAACGGGGGAGTCAAAGCACGTAAACGAGCAATGATTTCCCATTCGTGCGCTGATAGCATCAAACGAAAACGTGAACTATTTGTCGCTACAAGATGCTTTGCACATCGGATGCGCAACGCGCATGGGCGCGCCAATCACGGGTCGCTACCCTTGGCATGCACCCAGGCCTTATACCCTGAAGCGATTTGCTCGCCGCGGCGGGACCAAACCCATTTCGCTAAGCACCGACACCAGCCTTCCCTACAATGCCCTGAGGGCCGCGAACGCCGAGGCAGGCAGTGTCACGAATCCCGTGACTTTGAACGGCGTGTCGCATTCCTCGTGAATGACCACCTGCCATGGCCCTTCGGGCAGTGCAAAGGCCGCCGGCCTCAACGCTGCGTTGAAGGCCAATATCAGTGCCGTAGGCTCTCTGTCACAGCTGCACGTAACGTGAAGCGCAAAAGCGGCAGCGTCGTTCCAGTCCGCGCCACGCATCTCGCGGCCGGCCGGGTGCCGCCAGGAGGCATCTCGCAGCCCCGCGTCGCTGGCCTCCCCGGTCAGGAAGTGCGACCGGCAAAGGATGGGGTGCGCTTTGCGTAACGCCACAAGGCTGATCACCCACTCCAAGAAGCGCCCCTGTCGCGCTTCTTGGTCCCAGTTGTACCAGCTGACTTCGTTATCCTGGCAGTACGGGTTATTGTTGCCCTTTTGGGTGCGCGAAAGCTCATCACCGCCAAGAATCATCGGTACACCCTGGGATACCAGCAGGCTGGCAATCAGGCTGCGCTTCAAACGGTCACGTCGTACCAACACGGTCTCATCATCAGTCGGCCCCTCAACGCCGCAGTTCGTGCTGAAATTCTGGTTAGTACCATCGCGGCCGTTCTCTTTGTTTGCTTCGTTGCGTTTGCGTGTGTAGCTGACCAGGTCCTCCAGGGTAAAACCATCGTGCGAGGTGATGTAGTTGATTGACGCACGCGGTCGTCGGTGACTCAGTGCAAAGCGGTCACTGGAGCCCGCCAGGCGCGTTGCGAAGTCCCCGGCAATGCCCGGGTCACCGCGCCAGAAGCGGCGCAACGTGTCGCGGTACTGGTCATTCCACTCGCTCCACTGCCACGAAAAGGCACCGAGCTGATAGCCACCCTTACCCATATCCCAAGGCTCGGCGATGAGCTTCACCTTGCTTAGTACCGGGTCCTGCTGGATCATGTCAAACAGCGAAGCCTGCATATTTATGTCGTAGCGCTCTCTGGCAAGAACCGAGGCCAGATCAAACCGAAATCCATCAACTCCCATCACCTGAACCCAGTAGCGCAGGCTATCCATGATTAAATGACGTACCGCTGAGTTGCCAGTGTCCAGCGTGTTGCCGCAGCCGGAATAGTCCATCACAAAGCGGTTGTTGTCAGGGCGCTGCTTGTAGTACAAGTAGTTGTCCAAGCCCCTGAAGGAAAGTGTCGGCCCCAGGTGGTCCCCTTCGCCAGTATGATTGTACACGACATCCAGTATGACCTCAATGCCTGCCGCATGCAGCCCGCGTACCATCTCCTGAAACTCACTAATGGCCGCGAGGCCATTGCCCGAAGCCAAGCGCGGATCGGGCGCGAAATACGAAAGCGTGTTGTATCCCCAGTATTGCGACAGTCCCTGCCGAACAAGGCGTTCATCCTGGACTGCAGCGTGCACAGGGAGCAGCTCAACGGCGGTGATGCCCATGCGCTGCAGGTGCCTAATGACAGGCGGGCTCACCAAACCCAAATAGGTGCCGCGTACGGCTGGATGGACCCCTTGGTGGCACTGCGTGATCCCCTTCACATGCGTCTCGTAGATTATCGTGTCTTCCCAGGAGATGTTGGGACGCACGTATTCTCGGGGCACTGAATCTACGACCTCCCCCAGTGGAGCAAAGGGCGCGCTATCAAGCTCGCAAAGGGTCAGATCGTCCCCGTCGTAACCATATAGGCTCCTGTCCCAGATCGGCATCCGACCAATCGCGCGGACGTAGGGGTCCAGCAGAACTTTGTTTACGTTGAACCGATGTCCGCACTTAGGCTCATATGGCCCGTCGACGCGGTAACCGTAAAGCTGTCCCGGCGTGAGCCCCGGCACGTATACATGCCAAATCGGGCCATGCCGTGCTTCCATCCAAATGGTGCGCGAAGGAGCTGCGCTCTGCGCGGTATCGAACAGGCACAACAAAACGTGCGTCGCGTTGTGGCTATAGACTGCGAAGTTGACCCCGGCCCCATCACATGAAGCACCCAGTGGCGTGGGCCTGCCACTACTCACAACGTTAACAGCCTCTTTACGTCTCTCTTGTCCCATCTGCCGATCGAATGCGTACTTTTGCACGTTCAATAAGGTTGCCGATACGGCTTGCCAAGCGCAAAAGGATAAGCAAATCAAGACTCAATGAAATCAGCGCGCTACCAGCGCATCATTCTCACCGAAATCGTCCCTTCGGTAAGCGGAGGGCGCTGGCCTGTACGGCGCATCGTAGGCGAATCCGTTGACATCATGGCCGGCGTGATCGCGGACGGCCACGAAAAGTTGGCCGTCGTGATTCATGTGAAGCAGCCAAACGGCAGAAAGCTTGTTTCTCGCCTTAAGCTGCGATGGAATGATGAATACCTGGGATCGTTTCCGTGCACAATGCCGGGCTGCTATGCATTCAAGGTGCGCGCATGGGTGGATCGATTTGCGACATGGCAGGACGAGTTTCGACGCCGGGTCGAGCATGGCGCCGATCAGCAGGAGATCCACAATGAGCTCCTAAGTGGCGCCACGCTCGTGCGTGAGGCTGCTGCCAAGGCGACCAGCTCTAAGCAGCTTAATGAGTTCGCGGACGCCATGGAATCGGGCGCCCCGGCGCCCGCCCTGGATGAAGCACTGTCACTTCTAATGCGACGTCACGATGTGCAACAAGGTGCGACTGACAGCGCGTGGCAGTTCATTGAGGTAGACCCGCCTCTTGCTGGCTTTGCCGCCTGGTACGAACTGTTTCCGCGTTCCACCGCCAGCGAACCGGGGCGACACGGCACCCTGGATGACGCAGCCATGCGCCTGAAGCGCATCCGGGATCTCGGGTTTGATGTCGTATATCTGCCTCCGGTGCACCCAATCGGGACGACCTTTCGGAAGGGTAAAGACAACAGCGCGGTGGCCGCACCAAACGAGCCCGGAAGCCCCTGGGCCATCGGTAGCTCGGACGGCGGACATACCAGTGTTCACCCTGCATTGGGTGGGCTTGCAGCATTTGACCGGTTCGTCGCGCGCGCTACTGAATTGGGGCTTCACGTAGCCCTGGACATCGCTTTTCAGTGCTCACCGGATCACCCGTATGTCACGCAGCATCCCGAGTGGTTCAAACACCGCGCAGATGGCACGATCCGCTACGCCGAAAACCCTCCCAAGAAGTACCAGGATATCTACCCGCTGGACTTCACAAGTGAAGACTATCAGGCACTCTGGCACGAGCTAAAGCGCATCTTTGAGTTCTGGGTCGACCGTGGAGTGAAGGTCTTTCGTGTAGACAATCCCCACACTAAGTCGTTTGCCTTTTGGGAGTGGTGCCTAGGGGCACTACGCAAAGAGGATCCTACCCTCGTCTTCTTGGCTGAGGCCTTTACGCGGCCCAGGACGATGTATGCGCTGGCCAAGCTCGGATTCAACAACTCGTATACGTACTTCACCTGGCGCAACACTAAGGAGGAATTGCGTTCGTACATGGAGGAGCTGACACATACGGAGTTAGCCGAGTTTTTTCGTCCGAATTTCTGGCCCAACACCCCAGACATCCTGCACGAGTACCTGGTTACCGGTGGACGCCCGGCGCATGTCACCCGCTTTATTCTGGCAGCCACGCTCTCTCCCACCTACGGCGTGTATGGGCCACCATTCGAACACGTACGCAACAAGCAACACCCTGATCGAGAAGAGTACGCGGACAACGAGAAATATGAAATCCGCACTTGGAATTGGCAAGACGACACTTCGCTTCAACCGCTGTTTCAGAAGGTCAATCGCCTTCGCCGGGCACACCCAGCATTGCAGCAGCTGCGCTCTATACTCTTTTTTGATGTGCATAACGAGCACATCCTGGGATACTGCAAGACCCATGGCGACAGCCGGATCCTGTGCTTCGTGACACTTGACCCATTCCATGAACAGGAAGGTGATGCAGTGCTGCCGCTGGACTTTTTGGGAATTCCTCAGGGCACTCCATTCGAGGTGCAGGACCTCTTCGGTGACCAATCCTTCACTTGGCAGGGCGCCAATCAGCATGTCAGGCTGAACCCGCATGTCATGCCCGCAGCCATGTATCGCGTGTGACCACGCAGCAAGCGCACCCCCTATGGCTTGGTTAAGCAAAGAAGACCAGTACTACTGGGCTAATGGCGAGCTCATCAGGAGCTATCAGCAACTGGGCGCTCATCCCGTAGCCGGCGGCACGTGGTTTGCCGTTTGGGCCCCGCATGCAGAAATGGTCTCGGTCATTGGGGAGTTTAACAACTGGGACCCAGAGCAGAGTCCAATGCAGCGCGTGGGCGGCGGCCTGTGGGAAGTATTTGTGCCGGGCGCAGCCGCTGAACAGCGTTACAAGTACCGCATACGACGCGGCGCCTACTCAGCCGACAAAACTGATCCCTATGCCTTCCGACTAGAGGCGCCAAAAGAGAGCACCACTGGAGGGCTGTCTTCCATCATTGACTCGCTCTCGTATCGGTGGAGCGACGAGCATTGGATGCGCAGCCGGCAAGGGCCCGGCACGCTTTCGGGCCCTCTTTCAGTCTATGAGGTTCATCTTGGATCCTGGAGGCACCAAGCGCACGGGCATTCGCTGTCATATCGCGACATCGCGGCGTCGCTGGCCGACTATGTCACAGACCTGGGATTCACGCATGTGGAACTCTTGCCTTTAGCCGAGCATCCGTACTACGGGTCCTGGGGATACCAGGTAGTGGGATACTATGCGCCGACATTCCGGTACGGATTGCCGGTTGACCTGATGTACCTGATAGACACGCTGCACCAGCGTGGCATTGGCGTGATCCTGGACTGGGTACCAGCCCATTTTGCCACTGACCCGCAGGGACTTGTCTTCTTCGATGGCTCTACGCTGTATGAGTACGACGACGAAATGATGCGGGTGCATCCGGACTGGGGTACCTACATCTTCGACTACGCAAAACCGGAGGTACGTAACTTCCTGATTTCAAACGCTCTCTTCTGGCTGGATAAGTACCATATCGATGCTCTCCGTGTGGATGCTGTAGCATCCATGCTTTATCGGGACTATTCGCGCGACGATTGGAGGCCCAACATCTTTGGCGGCAATAGAAACTTGGAAGCCATCGAGTTGCTTAAGAAGACAAACGAGGCGGTGTATACGCATTTTCCGGGCGCATTCACGATTGCGGAAGAGTCCACCGCTTACCCGGGCGTGTCTGCGCCGACGTATGATGACGGTCTGGGATTCCTGTACAAATGGAATATGGGCTGGATGCACGACAGCCTAGCATTCATCCAGCAGGACCCCGTGCACCGGAAATACCACCAGAATCAGCTCACGTTTTCGTTTATGTACGCGTTTTCGGAGCACTATTTTCTGCCGTTTTCGCACGATGAAGTAGTCCACGGTAAGGGTTCGCTCTGGAGCAAGATGATTGGTGACGACTGGCAAAAGGCTGCGAACTTGCGGCTGCTCTTTGGGCACCAATTCGGTCACCCTGGCAAGAAACTGTTGTTTATGGGCGGCGAATTCGGCCAGGCCGCCGAGTGGAATCACGATGGCCCGCTTGATTGGGACGCGGCACGCGACCCCCTCCGCGCCGGACTTGTGCGCTGGATCACGGACCTTAACAACCTGTACCGGAGGTCTTCGGCGCTGTGGAATGACACGCCGTCGGGATGGGCTTGGCTGGGCGAACATGTAGACGACAGCCTTCTGGCCTACCAGCGCACGAGCGATGAGCAGACGCTGCTGGTTATAATAAACTGCACGCCGGTTCCACGCGAAGGTTGGCGTGTGGGCGTGCCCACTAGTGGATCATATGCCGTAAGCCTAAACAGCGACGCAGCCTGTTATGGCGGCAGCGGCATGATGTTGCCCCCCGCATGGACAAGTGATAATGTTCCGGCAAGTGGGCATGAGCAGAGCATTGCAGTGACCCTCCCCCCGCTGGCAGCCTTGTTTTTGGAGTACACGCACTAGCGTGAAAATGAACCACTAGGCGCAAAAATGCGTTTGGATAGGTTTTGAGGTCACGCCCAAGAGCCTGCCCCGCCCGGTGCACTCTGGCGATTGGCTGCAAATGCAGGATAGCCCAGCGCATTCCGCTTGCAATCATGAAACGCCAACTACTACTGCTACTCCTCCTTTCGGCGGCCTTGGTCGCCAAGGCTCAGCCCTCAGGCCTGGGCTTTGGAAGTGCTGTCGTTGCCAGCAACGATATAATCATGGTTAGCGATGGAGGTGCGGTCAATGCCGGCAAAGTCTATGTCTTTGAACAGGATGAGGCCGACACATGGATGCTCAACGATGTGCTGCAGGGATCCGAAGCGCAGCCAGGTGATCGGTTCGGGCATGCGCTTCACTTGAACGACGACAGGCTTGTAGTCGGTGCGCCGGGCAGCCCGGACGCCGGCGCCGTGTACATCTTTGAACGAGATCGACGCACGAGGTTCTGGGCCGAAACACATCGACTTCCCGCATCGCCTGGCGACTATATAGGAGGCTCTTTGGCAGTACTCGACAGCATGATCGTCACCGGCGGCGTGGTTGGCGGGCCGTACGTAACGGTGTACACGCAGACTCATACCGGCTGGGACCGCAGCACAGCGCTTGCCTCCACCGACGCAAGTACCGAGGACATGTTCGGGCTTGCGCTAGGAGCTTACGGCCACCACATTTTCGCCAGCGCTCCGCTGAGCCACAGCGGTGCAGGATCCATTCATGTCTTTAGCGCCAAAACTCTTGAACAGGAAGCAGTGCTAACGGCAACAGGAGACACCCAAGTCAAGGTGCTTGGCGCCGCGCTGGAAACCACTGACGACGGGTTACTATTGGCAGGTGCACCAGGCATTGTCGCCGAGATGAAGGTGTCGGAATTTCCACCGAGAGGATCGGTGGTAGGGTTCAGGCAACAGTCGGATGGAAGCTGGTCACAGGAAATGATACTTCGACCAACGGCTGAGCCAGGTATTGATTTTTTCGGCGCTTCGCTAAGCGTGAATGACCAAACGCTGCTGGTCGGCGCTGCCGGCACGGATCGTATCGCAGGCCGAACACATGTCTTTGTGCGAGATGGCGAAGCATCCTGGGTTGCTCAGAACACGCTATCACTTGGCAGCGACCCACACCTTTTTGGCCATTCCGTGGCGCTTGCAGGCGAGATCGCGGTGGTCACGGCCCCCTTCGATGAGGGCTTGGCCCAGGTCTATCGACTTGATCGTACCACGGGCGAGGCTATCAGGGCAGGCGAATTGTCACGCCCTCAAACGTTGGAGCTTGTGCCAAGCGGGCCCGCGGAATGTGCCGAAGGAAAGTCCTGGCAGTTTGACTGTCAAGGCGTGGACCTGTTGTCGTTTCTGCCAATTACAGCCATAGGCGGCAAGGAAGGCCTTGAACTCAACGACATTTGGGGATGGACCGACCCGGACACAGGCGGCGAGTATGCTCTGGTAGGACGAATGGACGGGACAGCCTTTGTAGACATTACCGACCCGAAGCGTCCGCGCTACCTGGGCGAATTACCGCTGACCGACGGCGCCAGAGTCAACTTCTGGCGCGACATAAAGGTTTACAAGAATCACGCATTCATTGTGGCGGACAGGGCCGGCGATCATGGCATGCAGGTGTTTGACTTAAAACAATTGCGGGCGGTGCCTGATGCGCCCGAAACGTTTGACGAAACAGCCCACTATGACCGCATCGCGAGCGCACACAACATCGTCATTAACGAAGACACCGGCTTTGCGTACATCGTCGGCAGCAGCGGAGGCGGCGAGGTCTGTGGCGGCGGGCTGCATATGGTCAACATCAAAGAGCCGGCGCGCCCGGTCTTTGCCGGCTGCTTTGCCCACTTAGGCACTGGCAATGCAGGCAGCGGCTATACGCATGATGCGCAGTGCGTAGTCTATCACGGGCCGGACATCGAGCACAGGGGTAAGGAAATCTGCCTGGGATCCAACCAGACAGCACTCAGCATAGCGGACGTGACGGACAAGAAGAATCCTGCGGCCCTATCCAGCGCATCGTATCCTGACTACGCGTACACCCACCAGGGGTGGCTTACCGATGACCACCGGTTTTTCTATCTGAACGATGAGTTGGACGAAGTTCAAGGCCGTGTTGTAGGGACTCGTACGCTCATCTGGGACCTTACCGACCTGGATGACCCACTGCTTCTGGGCTCACATCGCTCAACGAATATGGCAAGCGACCACAACCTGTATATCAGGGGACATTTGATGTACCAGTCTAACTACCTGAGTGGGCTGCGAATTCTGGATATTACGGATATTGAGGCTCCTGTCGAGGTCGGGTACTACGACACCGTCCCCACTGGAATGGACAAGCCGGGCTTCGGCGGATCCTGGAGCAACTACCCTTTCTTCACAAGCGGCACCATCATTATCACGAGTATGGGCGAAGGCCTGTTTGTCCTCAAACAGAGTACCGTGGACCTGTAGCCTGGCATCGCTGCAACCCTCGACTTCCTGCCGCATTTGCATGGACCCTTGCACCGTGTTCTGCATCCTTTAGGTGGATCTTTCGTTTATCCTTAAATAGCATATTATCACTCCTTGAGGCACATTCGCATGAATCGATTCCTTACCGCAATACTCATTCTGGCCTGTACGACACTGCCAGCCTCCGCGCAGTTCGGCTCTTTCGGAGTCAGCGCAACCTTCTCTGACGACGCCATAGTTGTCGGCCAACCCTCTGGTCGCGAGGCTGGAAAGATCTTTACTTTTCGGCAGCTGCCCGACGAAGGGTGGCAGCGCGTAGCTGAGTTCTCTGCCCCTGACTCCGTTGGCGGGGAATTCTTTGGGTACTACCTGTACGCGGACGGCGAGTATTTGTACGTGGGTGCTCCCAGCATGGAAGCTGGCCAAGGCGCAATCTATGTACTTATTCGCGAGCCTGAAGCCGACGGATATTTCCGCGTTGTGGACAAGATAACCGGCGCAGCAGAGGACCACATCGGGGCCTCCGTAGTGATTACAGACAACATGATTGTGACCGGCGGCATGGACGACAGTGCCCATGTGACGGTGTTTGAGCGGAGCGAAGATTCATGGCAGCGTACCGGGATAGTGTCGGCCGAAGGGTTGGAAGACGGCGCCTACTTCGGGCTGTCTGTTGCTATGGATGATGAGAACCTCTATGTAGGCGCACCCGGAGCCAACGAAGGTGCGGGTGCCGTAGTTGTCTTCAGCCTCCCAGACTTCGTGCAGGAAACCGTGCTCACAGCAGGTGACTCGGCGGTCGTTGCACTTGGAGTATCACTTTTGCCAACAGGCAACGGCACGCTGCTGGCCGGAGCGCCAGGCGTCAAGCCTAACGTTCAACCCGCGGGCCCGCCGCCACCTGGAGCGGTCGTGGGCTTTGCCCGCGGAGCTGACGGAATGTGGACAGAAACCTCTTCGATGTCAGGTGGCGGCGGCGATCAGTTTGATATCTATGGTTTCTCCATGCTGACAGACGGATCGGGCCTCTGGGTAAGTGCAATTCTCGCAAACCAATACCAAGGTCGGGTGTACGAATTCACACGTGGCGAGGCTGGCCATTGGAGTGCTACCGATACGATCTCCGCCGAGGGGACCATAACGTTTGGTCAAGCCCTGGCAAAGGCAGCCGACCTGCTGGTCGTCACTGCACCTGCAAGCGGGCAAGGTGTTGGTGCGGCATATGTTTTTCGCAGCGCGGACGATGGCTGGGAGCTTGACGGGACGCTGGTCTCGGGTGCTGAGCCACCGGAGCCCACGCCGCGGGAAACGGCGGGCATAGACATGGTCCCCAGTGACGGGCCATCGGAATGTGCCGATAGCCTCGCTTGGCAGTTCGGCTGCAGCAACGTCGACCTCCTGGCGTTCTTGCCTCTTTCCGCTGTCGGCGGAGAAGAAGGCACAACCGCCGCCGACATTTGGGGCTGGACTGACCCGGAAAGCGGCCGCGAATACGCACTTTTGGCACGCAACAACGGCACAGCCTTTATTGACATGGGCGATCCGGCCAACCCTGTCTACCTTGGTAGTCTGGCTATGACTGAGGGTTCGGCGGCAGCCGCCTGGCGCGATGTCAAGGTTTACAGCAATCATGCCTTTGTCGTCGCGGACAACGCCGGTGATCACGGAATGCAAGTCTTTGACCTCACGCAGCTTCGTAGCGTGGAAGATGCGCCAGCGACGTTTGAGGCAACCGCCCTCTATGACGGCATTAGCAGTGCCCACAACATCGTCATCAACGAGGATACTGGATTCGCTTTTGCCGTCGGCAGCAGTGGAGGCGGTGAAGTATGCGGCGGCGGCCTCCACATGATCAATATCCAAGATCCACTGCACCCGACCTTTGCAGGCTGCTTCGCTCACGAAGGAACCGGAAGTGCCAGCACGGGCTACTCCCACGATGCGCAATGCGTAATCTATCATGGCCCGGATGCCGAACACGTAGACAAGGAAGTATGTCTCGGGTCAAATGAGACCGCGCTCAGCATCGCGGACGTGACCGACAAGGAAAACCCCGTGGTCATCGGGTCAGCCAGTTACCCCAACGTCGGTTATTCCCACCAAGGCTGGCTGACGGACGACCATCGTTACTTCTACATGAATGACGAACTTGACGAGCTGCAGGGCGAAGTAGTCGGAACGCGCACGCTGATCTGGGACCTTACAGACCTTGACGACCCGCTGCTGGCTGCTGAGTTCAAATCCGACAACAAGTCCAGCGATCACAACCTGTACATCCAGGGCGACGTGATGTACCAGTCAAACTATAAGAGTGGGCTGCGCATCTTTGACATCAGTGATCGGCTCAACCCAGCCGTCTTGGGATTCTTTGACACGTTCCCTGGTGGCGAAGACAATCCAGGCTTTGCAGGTTCCTGGAGCAATTACCCTTACTTCAAGAGTGGTGCAATCATTGTCTCCAGCATGGGTGAGGGCCTCTTCATTCTTAAGCGTCAGAGCATAGACATATAGAAACCT
Organism: Rhodothermales bacterium; assembly: GCA_965262785.1. Lineage (GTDB taxonomy): Bacteria > Bacteroidota > Rhodothermia > Rhodothermales > Bin80. Next base: position 1,720,688 of record OZ253559.1, on the reverse strand, counting down.
GCGTATTCTGCGTCTGGCGTGCGCTAGCCCTTCTAGCTGCGCAGAGGCACCGTGCATTCCTGTCCCAGGATGCGCCAAATTCCAGCGGACCTGGTGTCTGCAGGTTCCGCCGCGGCTGGTAGAGAGGCCCGGCTCCTTGCAAGAGAAGGGCCGGGCCTCTTTTAGCTGGCATCGCTTCTGAACAGGCTAGACCGTGGGACAGCCGTGGTCTCTTAGGGCTCAGGTGGCAGTCCGCGGACCAGACTCTCCTCTGGCCCCGCTTCCGCCGCGACCTTCCGATATACTTGGTAGAGCTCACCCGTCGCGCCCGCACAACAGTGCGCCGGTGCCAGCCGGGAATGGTGGGTAGCACCCAATGACCCCGTTTGGCCAGTGATCGGCGCAACTCGGCGATGCCCGACAGCACCGCTCCGGCATGTACAATCGGCTACCTAAGCGTTTCCGGTGCTGTGCAGACCTGCAGCTATTACGCGTATTCACGCTCGTCGGCCCAATGCGTGTTGGTGACGTGCGGCATGGTGATCTCGACGCCGCCTGCATCCCTTCCGCGCATTTCTCGTTTAAATTGCAAAGATCATTGGCACACAACCTGCCACGCTCGCATGCAACGACCGCTCGTTGTACCATTTTTTCTGCTCTGCACGGCCATACCGGTCTTTTCGCAGTCTGCACCGTTCGGCATTAGCGCCGCTGTTGCACCAGATGCCGTGCTTGTTAGCAGAACCGACGAGACCACCGTCGGAGCAGTCCTCGTTTTCCAGGAGAACCCCGCTACGGGCTGGCAACTTGCTGGAGAATTGACCGCGTCGGATGGCAAGGTAGGCGACTACTTTGGGTACTTCGTGCAGGCGCACGGCGACCGCGTGTTCGTGGGCGCACCGAGCGCAGTTGCGGGCCAGGGTGCGATCTACGTGTTCGAGCGTAGCCCGACAGCAGACGGTTGGGCTGAAGTTGCCAAACTTACCGGAAAGGCTGAAGATCAAATCGGCGCCAGCATGGCCATTTCGGACAGAATGATCATCACCGGCGGCTTGGCTGGCGGCGCTTACGTAACGGTGTTTACGCAGACGGGAGAGTCGTGGCAGCGCACGCAAACCGTTACCGCGGTTGGGCGGCGGACAACTGGGGGTTTGGAGTAGGACTGGCCGCGGATGCCGAGCGCCTTTATGTCGGTGCACCTCTTAGCAACCACGGCAATGGTGCAGTATACGTCTTCAGCCTTGAAGATTTCAGAGAAGAAACCGTGCTTACCAGCAGCGACTCTGCGCACGTCGCTCTGGGGGCGTCTCTGGTGTCAGCAGGCGCCGGCATTCTGCTCGCCGGGGCACCAGGCATCGCCCCTGAGACCCAGCCGTCGGGACCGCCGCCCCCGGGCGCAGTGCTGGAATTCAAGCGAAGCGATAGTGGTACATGGACGCAGGGGACGGTGATGTTCGGCAACAAGGACGGAATTACTGATCTTTATGGCTCTTCAATGGCGCTGGACGAGTCCCTCCTCTTGATTGGTGCAGCTGCTGCCGGCTGGTTCAAGGGCCGCTTGTACACATTCGAGCGCGACCAGATGGGCGGATGGACTGTGCGGGACCGGCTCTACAAGGACGGGGACATGGGCTTCGGCCTTGCACTAGATCTGGCAGGCGACACGCTGGTCGTGACCGCGCATCCATCCAGCCAGGGCGTGGGCGCGGCCTACGTGTTTCGTAACGTCGATGGCGCCTGGGTCCTTGCCGGAAAGCTCTTGTCCGGCGAAGAACCCCCGGAGCCTGGAGGAGCAGACATAGGCATGGTAGCAAGCGACGGACCTTCGGAGTGCACCGACGGCATAGCTTGGCTGTTTAGTTGCAGCAACGTCGACCTCTTGGCATTTCTGCCGCTTTCAGAGGTCGGCGGAGGCTTTGGTGTCACTGCAGCCGACGTTTGGGGCTGGACTGACCCGGACACTGGCCGTGAATACGCACTCCTGGGCCGCAGCAATGGTACTGCCTTTATTGATGTCACCGACCCTGAGAACCCCGTGTATTTAGGGAGCCTTCCCTTGCCCGATATCGCGGGGGACAGTCAGTGGCGCGACATAAAGGTGTATAGCAACCACGCTTTTGTCGTCGCTGAAGGGCGCGGAAAGCATGGCATGCAAGTCTTTGATCTCACGCAGCTACGAAGCGTAGAAAGTGTGCCTACGACGTTTAAGGCAACCGCGCGCTATGACGGCATCCACACTGCCCACAACATCGTCATTAATGAAGATACAGGCTTCGCGTACGCGGTCGGAAGCAGAGGTGGTGGCAGACGATGCGGAGGCGGCTTGCACATGGTCAATATCCGAGATCCGCTCAACCCTTCCTTTGCAGGCTGCTTTGCCCACGAAGAAGCCAGACGCTCCCGCATAACCTACTCTCATGACGCGCAGTGCGTGGTCTATGACGGCCCAGACGCAGAGCACGTAGGGAAAGAGATCTGTCTCGGTTCCAACGTCACCGTGCTGAGCATCGCAGACGTGACCGACAAAGAAAACCCTGTAGGCATTGCGTTAGCAGACTACCCTAGTGTCTCGTATGCCCACCAAGGCTGGCTCACGGACGACCACCACTACTTCTACTTGAATGACGAGATTGATGAGCTCCAAGGCAAAACCGAAGGCACCCGTACATTGATCTGGGACTTGACTGACCTCGATGATCCCCAACTCGCGGGTGAGTACATTTCAGACAACAAGGCCACTGATCACAACCTGTACATCCAAGGCGATGTGATGTACCAATCCAACTATAAGAGCGGGCTACGTATCTTGGACATCAGTGATCGTACCAGCCCGACAATTGTCGGGTACTTTGATACGTTCCCCGAAGGTGCCGACAATCCGGGATTCGAAGGCTCCTGGAGCAACTATCCGTACTTCAAGAGCGGCACGATCATAGTCTCAAGCATTCGCGAGGGCCTCTTCATCCTCAAACGCACGAGCATCGACATCTAGCCTGACACTGCATATGAACCGCCACGCATTATTGCTTATTCCTGCTCTGGGACTCCTTACCCTTTTGCCGCAAGGTGCAGGCGCACAAGGTACGGCTGATGCACCGTCCTTTTCCCAAGAAGTCTTGCCGTTGCTGCAAGAGAAATTTGCACCACTCTTGCAGCACGAGAATGGGTTGGACCTCTCATCGTGGGAGTCGCTGATGGCTGGGTCGGACTTTGGAGAAGTCGTAATCCCGTATGATGCCGAAGGCAGCCTTCTGATCATGCTTGCCACGCGGCTGGACAGCAGCGATGCGCTGCAGCCCTACGCCGATGCGCTTACAGACGAGGAAATTGGCACCGTTCGGGCTTGGATCGACGGAGGCGCAAGAAACGATGCGGGTGAAGTGCCCTACGCAGAGAGCCGCAACGTGCTCTATGCGGCCAACGAGGGCGCGGCGGCCGTGTCCGTTATAGACATGGACGCGCAGGTCGTCATCCGTACAATCCGGCTGCAGGCGCTTGGTTTTACCAGGGACGCCAAGCCCCACCACATTGCCGTGGAGCCGGACGGGTCCGCGTGGTACGTCTCGCTCATTGGGGATGACATGGTGCTGAAGTTCAACAGCGACAACGAGCTGATTGGCCAAACTGCCTTTGAGCGTCCGGGTATGCTGGCGCTGCATGGCAGCAAGGATCTGCTGTTTGTGGGGCGGTCCATGAAGGCCGTCAAACCGCCGAAACGCATTGGAGTGATCGGGCGCACCGAAATGGAGATCGAAGAGCTGGATGTTTTCTTCCCACGCCCACACGCGCTGGCGATCCACCCCGAGGGCACACATGTTTACGTGGGAAGCCTGGCCGAGAATCTCATGGCTACCGTCGATTATGCCGCGGAACACGTTGAACTCACTGCCATTGAGGGGCCCACACATACGCTTGTACAGTTTGCCATCTCCCCCGATGGCCAATCCATGGTCGTCGGGGGTCAGCTAACCGGCAAGCTCTTCTTTTTCGACACGTCCACGCCCGCAAGCCCGACGCTGGCTGAGGCCATTGACGTCGGAGCCGCGCCCTGGCACCCGGTATTCAGCCCTGACGGGCGCACAGTGTGGTTCGGAAACAAGATGGCAGGTACGGCAACGGTAGTTGACATGAAGCAACGTGCCGTTACTGCGGTCGTCGAAGGACTGGCTCAGCCGCACGGCTCCGCGGTGAGCGCCGATGGCCGCTACGTCTTCGTCTCCAACAACAACTTGAATGGGCAGTACCGGGCGCGATACAATTTTGGATATGACCCCGGAGTAGTGGCGGTCATCAATACGGAATCGTACAAAGTGGAGAAAATGCTGGAAATCGGCCCAAACGCCACTGGCCTTGGCACGGCCTCACTTTAACTATTACGCATGAAACTCGAACGTACACTTCTTGCATCCTGCAGCCTGGGCCTGCTGCTTGTCGGAGGCAGCTGCACGAGCACGCAGCAAATGGTACAAGCGCCGGCGGTGCAGTTTCCGCCCGTTTACTCCCACCAGATTTACCCTTTTGAGGTACGGGATGTCGAGGGCACGCCGCTGGACCATCCATTCCTCGGGGGGTTCAATGTTCCTAGGCCCCAACTCGTAGACATTGACGGTGACGGTGATTTGGACCTCTTTTTGCAGGAGCTAACGGGCAAGCTCAAGCACTTTGAGAATACCGGCAGTGCCGCACAGCCTGCCTTTGTTTGGCGAAGTAACAACTATCTTGACATTGATGTGGGCGAGTGGTACCGCTTCGTCGACCTGGATGGCGATGGGGACCAGGATCTTCTTGGAGAGCAGCCCTACAGCTACATTCGGCTCTTTCGCAATGAAGGCACTCCCACAGCGCCGGCTTTCACCACAGTGATTGATTCGTTGCGCGACGTGGATGGAGAACCGCTGTTTGCGGACCGCCAGAACATTCCCAGCTTGGTCGACCTGGATTGTGACGGCCTGTTGGACTTCTTCATCGGCCGGGTTGACGGCACTGTGCGTCGTTATGAATCGGTAGGCGACGATGAGCACGGTATCCCACGCCTGAAACTCATTAACAAGCGATTTGAAGACATCGAAATCGTAGCACAGTTTGGCACTTTGCATGGCGCCAACGCACTCACGTTTCACGATGTGGACAAAGACGGGGACCCCGACCTTTTTTGGGGAGACTTTTTTGAGCCGGGCGTGCTGCTGATACGCAACACCGGAACGTGCGAATCACCTAACCTGCGCAATGAGCCCGTACCGTTTCCGTTGGACAATCCTGTATTGACCAGTGGCTATAACACAGCGCTATTCGCAGACATCGACGGGGACCACGATGATGACTTCTTTGTCGGCGTCTTGGGCGGTGCCTTCCAGCCAAACCGGTCGGCCGTAGGCAACTTCTACTTTCTGGAATCCACTGAGGATGGGTTTCAACTCCAAACGCAGCAATTCATCTCCCAGATCGATATCGGCGCCGACACGGCGCCGACTTTTGCAGACCTGGATGGAGACGGAGATCCGGACCTGCTGCTATCGAACAAGATCGACCAGGAAGATTTCAGTACGGGGCACATTCACCACTACGAAAACCAGTCCGCCTCTGATGGCGTAGTGTTCCAGCTTGTGGGGACGCTGCCAATGTCCGGGTACCACAGTTTCACGCCTACGCTGGCCGACTTGGATAGCGATGGTGATCTAGACATGATGGCCGGCACATGGAATCAAGGAATCCTCTATTACCGCAATGACGGCGATGCCTATGCGCACGACTTTGTGGCAGTAGAAGAGATGACCATCAAGCTGACGCGTGGAAGCTTCAGCAAGCCATCACTCGTGGACATTGATGCGGACGGCGATTACGACCTCTTTATAGGCGAAGCCAAGGGTGAGCTCAACTTCTACCGCAACACCGGTACTGCCGAGCAGCCTCGCTTTGAATTGGTAAGCGACAACTTTGACAACATTGACGTAGGTCGACTTAGCGCTCCTTCTTTCACCGACCTTGACGGGGACGGAGATCAGGACATGGTACTCGGATGCGAAGCTGGCGAGGCGCTCGTGTTTATGAATATCGGTACGCCGGAGTCGCCCGTCTTTGAGGCCTCCGGCACCTTAAATGCCGAGCTGCCCTACTACTCGGCCCTGGCATTCATCGACATCAATGGAGATGGCGCCGTAGACCTGTTCAGCGGCGGCATGGGCGGCGGGCTGCAGTACTACCAACGCATGCCTTAGTATGCGGCGGGAATTACCCGCAACCGCTGGAGCTCCCGCACTGCGTACAGGCATAGCAAGCGCCGCTTCTTACTGTTATGGCACCGCAGTTTAAGCAGGGAGGCGCGTCCTCCTGGCGCTGGTATACGCCGCTCCCACCCTCTGACGTGGCAGCCTGACCGGCCTGGTAATTCGCGACCACGCTACCGACATCCACGACGTGCTCATCAAAGGGTAATGACATCTGGGTCTGATCCTCCGCTGGCCCGTCGCGCCGAACGATCTCGTCAAACTGCTCGGTTTCGCTCTTTTCCTCCTCCTTCACCTCCCCCAAGAACTTCAGGCGCAGGTACCGGAAGATGTAATCCATGATGGACATAGCCATCGGGATGCGCCGGTTGTTGGTGAAGCCGCTGGGCTCAAAGCGCATGTAGCTGAACTTGTCGCACAAGTCTGGCAGCGGAACGCCATACTGCAGGGCGATGGAGATGCTGGTGGCAAAGGCATCCATAAGGCCCGAAATCGTGGACCCCTCCTTGGCCATGGTGATAAAGATCTCCCCCGGCAGTCTCGTGTCCGGGTACATGCCTACATGCAGGTATCCTTCATGGCCCGCCAAGCTGAACTTGTGCACCAGGGCCGGCCGCTCATCTGGCAGCCGATTGCGGATTACCCGATACTCAACGCGCTCGACGGTCTTTTCGACGATCTCCGGCTCGTACCCTTCAGGCATGCCGTCGCCCGAGGTCTCCACCATGCTGCTGCGGACCTTTGTGTTGCCGCCCTTGGAGGTAGCCAGCGGCTGACTCCGCTTGGAGTTCTCACGATAGATGGCCAGCGCCTTCAGGCCCAGCCGCCACCCCTCCACATATGCATCTGCTATCTCGTCAACGGTGGACTCCTCCGGCATGTTGACTGTCTTCGAGATAGCCCCGGACACAAACGGCTGGCAGGCCGCCATCATCTTCACATGCGCGGCGGGGCGCACGCTCCGCGTGCCCTTAAACGGCTTGAACGCGCAGTCAAAGACGGCCAAATGCTCCTCCTTGAGGCCAGGTGCTCCCTCAATCGTGTCTTCCTCGTTGACATATTCCAAAATGTCTTGTACCTGACCCTGATCATAGCCCAGCCGAGCGAGGGCCTCCGGCACCGTATTGTTTACGATCTTCAGCACGCCCTCTCCCTTGCCAGCCAGGAGCTTGTATTTCACCAGCGCGATGTCCGGCTCGATGCCCGTAGTATCGCAGTCCATCATGAAGGCAATGGTCCCGGTTGGCGCAAGTACCGTGACCTGCGAATTGCGGTAGCCGTGCTCGAGTCCAAGCTTCAGCATGCGGTCTGCGGACTCCAATGCCGCCGTGTGCAGATATTCCGGGCATGAAGCGTCAATGTCGCGCGCGGCCGCATGGTGCAGGCGCATGACTCCCAGCATCGACTCCTTGTTCTTCTTGTAACCCTTGAACGGTCCCAGCGGCGTGTTCGCTGCAATCTCCGCGCTGCGAGCGTAGGCTTCCGAATGCTCAATCGCCATGATGGCACCGGCAACGGCACGCCCCTCGTCGCTGTCGTAGGGCAGACCCATCGCCATCAGCAGTGCACCCAAGTTGGCAAAACCCAGACCCAATGGGCGATAGTCGTGACTGTTTTGCGCAATCCTGCGACTCGGATATCCTGCATTGTCCACCAGAATATCCATTGCGGTGAGATAGATGCGAGTCGCTGCCCTGAATCGGACTACATCAAAGGAGCCGTTGGCCTGCTGAAACTTGCACAGGTTGAGGCTGGCCAGGTTGCATGCCGAGTTGTCAAGAAACATGTACTCGGAGCAGGGATTGCTCGAGTTGATCGGCCCAGTCGCCTTGCACGTATGCCATTTTTGGATCGCGTCTTCAAACTGCACGCCTGGGTCACCGCACACGTGGGTACCAACGGCAACCTCTCGCAGAAGGCCGCTCGCGTCGACGCGCCTAACGGTTTCACCCGTCGTGACGGCGCGCAACGGAAAGGGGCGACCGGTCTCTACGCACTGCATGAATTCGTCTGTGACGCGCACCGACTGGTTCACATTTTGGAATGCGACTGACCCGTACGCGGGCCCGTTGAACGACCCGTCATAACCTTGCTCTATCAGGGCCCAGGCTTTGCGCTCTTCTCCGCGCTTGGCGGATACGAATTCAGCGATGTCGGGATGCCAGACTTTTAGCGTCTGCATGATTGCCGCACGGCGCGTCTTGCCTCCGCTCTTGATGGTGCCACCGGTTGCATCCTGAACACGCATGAAGCTGACTGGCCCGCTGGGTTGGCCGCCGCCGGAGAGTCTTTCACTCGTGGATCGCAGCGTAGACCAGTCTGCGCCGACACCCGATCCATACTTGAAAAGCCGCGCGCTCTCGCCCATCAGCTGCCAGATGTCGTCAATGGAATCCTCAATTGAAATGATGAAGCAAGCTGACGCTTGAGGACGAACGTACGGATCGACATCCACGATCTGCCGCTTCTCGCGATCCCAACCGTGAATGGTCTTGTTGCCGGTATCGGTAACACCGTACCGGTGGTGCAATCCTACATTGAACCACACCGGGCTGTTGAACGCCCCATACTGGTTCACGGACAGCCAAGTCAGCTCATCATAGAACCGCTCGCCATCTTCCTTGGACGCGAAGTATCCCTGGGCGATCCCCCAGTCGGCGATCGTGCGTGTGACTCGATGGATCAGCTGCCGCAAGGAGTGCTCACGCCCCCCCTCATCGGGATCCAAATGCGGCGTAGCGTTGTCACCATAGAAGTACTTCGAAGCAACCACGTTGGTAGCCAACGGACTCCAGCACTTTGGGAACTCAACGTTAGTCTGCTGGAAGACCGCCTCTCCGGAAGGGTTCTTGATCACTGCATCACGCAGCTCCCACTCCACGGAGTCGAGCGGGTTCGCGCCCTCGCCTGAAAAGACGCGCTCAATAATCAGGCCGTTCGTGTGGGGATTCGCTACGCTGGGCTGCGGAACCTGGTCTGTAGCGGAGAGGCCGTCGCTGGACATCACCTGTTTCTGTTAGTTATGCTAGTTAGTGGAATGCACTTCGGCTCGCCACCTTTTCCTGTGCCAAACGGACAAGGGGTGCACCGCGCATTTTAATGTACGACATTACAAATACTTAAAAAACCGTTATCCTTCAAATAGTTTTCCACAGCTGTAGCGTATGGATCTGGCGCCAAAACGCGTGAACACTGATTCTTTTGTGGCAAAACGGCTCCAATTTGTGCCTCTGGCTCGTCATCGTAGCACACCGCGACAAAGTATTACCGTTAATTGTTGCCCGCCAATGCCGCCCCAGCCGATGCACACCAGTTATCCACGGCAATCTCCCAGACCGTGATCAACTGGTGAATATCCTAGCGAATCACCTGTTGCGCCTAGTGCCCTGTCGCCGGTGCAAGGATGGCTTGGTGACTGCATCTTTGATACTGAAAAGTCGGGGGTCTGATTGCCGCTTAAGTTACGACACCGACAAGTCTGTCTGGCAAGTCCAGCCTGCGCACTTCGTATGGCCCCATGTCGCAACTTCCGCTGCACCTCTGTGGCGTGTTGTGCACCGGGACCTGCGCCTGCGCGCTTTCGGCATAGGAATCCAACGGCTTCGAAAGTCGTTCCATCGCTCATTGCCTTTCGCACGATGAACTCCAAATAACGATGCCAGACATCACAGAGCGTAGCGCCTACCCTCCACCCAGAGATTTCGAGGTAATGCGGCCGGAGTACGTCGAGCAGGAAGACGGCTCACTGGAGGCTTCCATCTCAGTTGCTCCGTATCGTGTAGTGGGACAGAGCGCTACGCGTGCCGGTGCCCGGCGTGCTGCCATATACCAGGCCCACCAAACGTACAAGCACTACAACCCCTCATACAGGCCGCCCTGCCCCTTTCCTGACGAATTCACCGATCAGGAAGGCGTGGGATGGAAACGCATGAGTACGATCATGCGCACCACCGTCGGCGACTATATGTTTACCGACCAGGATGGCGAAAAGGACTATGCGTCGATAGAGCAAATGCTGATCTGGGATGTGCGTCCAACCTAGAAGCGCTACGCCTCCGCCAGTGCCTTTTCCTTGATCGCCTTGATGTGCGCCAACGCGGCATCGTGATCCTCGGGAAGCTCACCGTACAACACCACTTCTTTGACCGCCTGCGAAGCGCGCCGCTCCGACCGTCGCAGCTTCTGTACCGTTTCCTTGTAGAGCGCTCCTCGCCGCACGGCATCGTCCTTCAACTGCATAAGCAGAGCAATCGCGGCATCGCGCTCATTGGGAATGTCGCCCTCCAGGATTGCCTCCCGAATGGCGTCCTTGATCAGACCAACCGCCACTCCCTCCGTGATACCTACGCGTTGCATGATTTCCGTCCCATCTATCGGTGGGCGGAAGTTGCGCAAGTGATCCTTAGCCTCTATTTCAGCGAACTTGCGCTCCACCCGATTGAATGCCCCCAAATAGCGGCGCACCCTGCTGGGGTTGCGTGAAGTGATGTCCGCCCGCACCAGTGTCATGAGGTCGTCGATGTCGGGTCCAGCATCAAAGAGCAGGCGCCGCACTGCTGAGTCCGTGACCGTGTCGTCCACCAGGGCCACCGGTCGGTGATGCAGCTCAACCAGCCGCCGTACGTACTCCATCCGCTCGTCCAGTGGCAGCTTTAGCTTTCGGAAGATTGCGGGTACCATTCGCGCCCCACGATCTTCGTGCCCGTGAAATGTCCATCCAGTGCCCGGCACAAACCGCTTGCAGCGAGGCTTGCCGATATCATGCAGCAGGGCGGCCCACCGCAGCCAGCACCATTGGTCCGGCGGATCCTCCAAGGTGGCCACAACCACGTTGTCCAGGACTTTTAGCGTATGGAAAAAGTTGTCCTTGTGCCGCTGTCCGGCTATGGTTTCCACGCCCTTTAGTGCAGTCAGCTCCGGCAAGATGCGCTGCAATAGCCCGCCACGGTCCAGTAGCTCAAGGCCAAATGCAGCAGAGGTTCCCGCCATTATTTTATCGATCTCGTCGGTAATGCGCTCCTGGCTGAGAATCTCGATGCGGTGCGCTTCCTGGCGCATTGCATTCAGCAATGAGGAATCGATAGCAAAGCCCAGCTGTGCAGCAAAGCGGACGGCGCGAATCATCCGAAGTGGATCGTCGGCAAATGTCTGGCGGGGTGGACGGGGCGTGGTGATACGCTCCTGATCCAGATGGCTTCGCCCATCAAAGGGGTCTACAAGATCACCAAATCGATCCGGCAGTACGCTGGTGGCCATAGCGTTGATAGTGAAGTCACGCCGCAGCATGTCCTCCTGTAACGAACCCGCCTCGACTCTAGGCTTGCGGGATGAGTGGCGGTAGCTTTCGCGCCGGGCAGCCACAAACTCCAGCACGGCTACATCACCATTGTCTTGGGTGATGCGCACTGCTGCCGTGCCAAACTTGTGGTACACGTGGGCACAAAGCCCGCCAAGCCGCTCTGCAACGGCGTTCGCCAGGCGAATTCCACTTCCAGCCCCAAGTGTCACAAAGTCAATATCCTGAGTGGGGAGGTTTAGTAGCATGTCGCGCACCATTCCGCCCACGGCATAGGCCTCTATACCAAGTCGAGCGGCTTCCTCGCCCACAGCTCGAAGCAGTTGTGCCTGGGGCAGCGCCACCAGGATATGTGCTACATTCTCTGCCATCATCGGTCACGAAAGCTCAACGGTGGTACGCCAAGGTTGCACTCGTCGTTCTTGCGTACCCTTTACACGCCACGCTAAGGCAGCAACGAAGTATTTTGAGCTCGGCGCTGCCTGTCGGGCCATACAGCGTTTCATCGGTACTATGCGTTTTCTGCTTCGCCGCCTTCCGCTCCCTATTCTCCTGTGCCTTGCGGTAGGTGCCGCGTCTGGCCAGAAAGGCACTCCCATTGTCATCCCAAAGCTTACCGGTGAGATTCGCATTGATGGCATGAGCGATGAACTTGCGTGGCAAGCCGTTTCGCCATGGATCCCCACGCAGTATGAACCCGACAACGGGGCTCCTGTGACAGAAAAGACAGAGTTTCTGGTGGCGTACGATGACGATCATGTCTACTTCGCACTTCGGGCCTATGACCGCAACCCTGATGGCATCCGCGCCAACACGCTTTATCGGGACCGCCTTAGCGGCGATGACCATTTTGAGATTCTCCTCGACACCTTCAATGACAACGAAACCGCACTGCTCTTCACTACTACGCCCGCCGGCATCCGCAAGGACGCCCTGATATTCAATGACGCCAGCGGTGGCGGAATCCGGAGCGGCGGCTGGATCAACGGCGACTTCAACACCTACTGGGATGTGGAGACCACGGTCAATACTGAAGGCTGGTTTGCAGAGATCCGCGTGCCCATATCGAGCCTGAGGTTTCAGGAAGAAGAAAGAGGTGTAATCATGGGCATCACGCTGCAGCGAAAGATCGCCAGGAAGACCGAACGCGTGGTATTTCCTGCGGTGGCCGCCGTAAACAATTGGGCATTCCTCAAGCCTTCCCAGGCACAGAAGATACTCCTACGTGGGCTTCGCTCCAAAAGGCCACTGTACGTCACTAGTTACGGGTTAGGTGGGCTGGACCGCGTGCGGGATAGTACGTCGGCTCTGGAGACTACGTATGATGGCGGGTTCGATGTCAAGTATGGACTGACAGACAACCTCACGTTGGATGTGACCGTCGCTACTGACTTTGCGCAGGCTGAGGCCGATGACCAGCAGGTCAACCTGACACGGTTTTCCCTGTTCTACCCGGAAAAGCGCCAGTTCTTCCAGGAGCGATCTGGAATCTTTGACTTCCGCGTAGGCCGGCTAAGCCGTCTCTTCCACAGTCGGCGCATCGGGCTGACGGAAGACGGCACACCCGTGCCCCTGTTGGGCGGAACGCGCCTGGTTGGCCGCACCGGACTGTGGGATGTAGGCCTGCTGAATATGCAGACCCGGAGAAGCGGCGATCTTCCTTCCGAAAATTTCGGCGTACTGCGCTTGCGCCGCCGGGTATGGAATGAATTCTCGTATGCCGGTGCAATGGCTACCAGCCGCCTCGGACCTGATGGCCGGTACAATCTCGCCTACGGGTTTGATGCAGTAGCCCGCTTGCGGGGAGATGACTACCTGGCCATGCAGTGGGCCCAGTCATTCGACGACAGGCTGGCAAGCGATGTCAATGGCCTGAACAATGGTCGCTTTACCATCGAGCTTGAACGCCGGCGCCGTTCCGGTTGGGGATACCGGTCGACAGTGGCCTGGGCAGGGCGACTCTATGATCCAGGCGCCGGGTTCACGCAGCGCAATAACTTCACGCTCCTGGACGACGGGGTATCTTATACTTGGCTCATGTCTGAGTCGTCCCGCCTGATCTGGCACCGACTTGCCCTGCAGGGATTCGCGTTTGTTCGCAATGCCAGCGGAGCCGTTGAGTCTGCGGAGGCCGGCCCGGAATGGGACTTCGCCGCCAAGAATGGCTCCGGGGGCACGGTAGCATTCAAGGTGTTGCTCGAAGACCTGGAACACCCGTTTGCCTTGTCTGATGAGGCGTACATTCCTGAGGGCCGCTACGCGTTTTTCCAGGCCAAGGCCACGTACCACGTCTCTCACACTAACCTCGTGCAGCTGCGCCCGGAGATCATAGCCGGCACCTTTTTCGACGGCTCAGAGCTATCAGTTGGCGCTTCGCCTGTCTGGTACGTCTCACGTCACCTTGAGTTGGCCAGTTCGTACCGATATACGCGCATCCGCTTCCCGGACCGCGGCGAGCGATTTGACGCCCACCTGGCGCGACTTCGCATTGGCACTGCCCTAAACACGGAGGTGTCGACAAACGCCTTTATCCAGTACAACAGCGCTGCGCACAGTATCAGCGCCAATGTGCGCTTTCGATACAACTTTCGCGAAGGCAACGACCTGTGGATAGTCTACAATACTAGTGGATACACCGAGCGCCATGGCGTGCCGCCCGACAGCGAAGCTCTACTACTCAAGTACACGTACACCTTCCAACGGTAGGCGCTTTGCGATACGATTTCGACATGATCGTGCTGGGCGGCGGGGCAGCAGGGCTTACGATGAGTGCTATCGCTACGCGTCTGGGCGCAAAAACCCTTCTCGTGGAGCAGAATCGGCTCGGTGGCGACTGCACCTGGACCGGCTGTATTCCGAGCAAAGCATTGCTCCGTGCGGCCCATGCCAGAAGAACGGACTTTGCACAGGTCATGGCCGACGTACGCGCCGTACGCCAGCGCATTTTTGAAGACGCCGATGCACCAGAAGTCTTTGAACGCGCAGGCGTTACCGTGCAGCGTGGTACGGCGCGGTTCTTAAATAGGAATGCGGTGGAAATCACCGCCGGTAGCAAGAGCCAGCATGTCACCAGCCGCTACTTTACTATCGCGACTGGTGCTACACCGCGCATGCCGCCCGTGAAGGGCTTGGATGCAGTTTCGTATCACACCACGGATACCATCTTTGAAATCACCGACCTGCCTGCCTGCCTGGGAATCCTTGGTGGCGGATTCGCCGGCGTAGAGTTGGCGCAGGCTTTTGCCCGACTGGGTAGCACCGCAATACTCTGGGAAGCACAAGCTCAAATTCTGCCGGGTGCTGACAAAGAGCTTGTGCAGATGCTTCAGGCGCAGCTTGAGCAGGATGGTGTCCAGGTCAATCCGGGGACTGCTGTTACGCATGTATCGGAAGAACGCCAACACATTTCAGTCAGCACGGAGCATGCCAATTGGCACGTGGACGCGCTCTTGGTGGTCACGGGCAAACGGCCTGCAGTGCAGAAGCTGGGCCTTAAGGCCGCCGGCGTGAAGTACACGTATCGGGGCGTGCCGGTGAACCGGCGGTGCAGGACCAACGTGCGCCACATTTATGCCGTGGGCGACGTCACAGGACGCTACCAGTTTACCCATGCAGGCGAGCACATGGCGAAGGTGGCCGCTGCCAATGCGCTCCTGAAATTTCCGCTAAGCATTGACACCAGTGGCATACCGAGCGTTCTTTTCACCGATCCTGAGCTTGCGCACGTCGGCATGACCGAAGCAGTACTCTTACGCAAGGGCATTCGGTACCAGGTCTACCGGTTTCCCTATGACCGGCTTGACCGTGCAATCGTCGATGAGCGGCCGTGCGGCACAATAAAGGTCCTGAGCAAGCCGCGAACTGGCAAGATCCTTGGCGCCACCATCTTGGGGCATGCGGCTGGCGAGCTGCTCTGTGAGTTTGCGCTTGCGTATCGCCATGGACTGACCCTCCGGCAGATTTCGGATACTATCCATCCGTACCCGACCTACGCCTTGGGCGTACGCCGGGCTGCAGACCAGTGGTACGTGCAGCGCGCACCTACGCGCATGATCCGGGCCTGGCGCGGGCTACGTGGTTTTAGGGGGCAAGTGCCCGCTACTGATCCTGAAGAAATAGTTTAGCGACGAGACTGTTGTGTCTGCGTCAAACTCTTTTGCCGGGGCGCACTTCGTACGGCGTCGAAGTCTGTGAGTCTGATGCCGCATGCAGGCGCGGGGCTTGTGGGTTGCCTGTCAGTGCCCAGGACTTTGATCCATTTCCGTGAAGCACCACTACGCTGGATTCAGTTGCCGGCGAGGGTCGCCTGTGATCGTGTGTGAATTGGATAGAGGACCAATCGGTAGGCGAGCATTCGCGTTTTCACGCTAAGGGAATGTGTACTTCTCCATTTCCGGAGCGCCCACATCGCAGAATTTGCCAAAACGGTGGCCAACAAGGATGGTGGGAAGCTCAAGGCCAGATTATTGGAAAAATACACTGCTCAATTCCATGCATGCCGCCGTCCGTGCACCATTAAACCGCGACGGTCTGTATGCCGGCGCGCTAGGGAAGCTTCCTCAGCTGTCCGTGGCAAATTGCTCCCCCGCTTCGCTTCCATAAAAAAGCAATCGTCCTGGTTAGTGATTGACCGAAAACCCCCTTTGCCGGGCGTAGGGCGCGTAGGTGCAGTCGTTTTTTGAGTTCGTTCACGGTCCGCTTCGAGTGTTTCGGCCAGACTGGCGTCTCTTGCGTTCGCGCACGGGCAGTTTGCGGCCCCAATGGCGTTGTATTCCTATCGGGAGGGCATACGTGTCCCTTGTGCCCTGTGCAGGGCCACGAATTGGGGGCCTTTCTGCGAGGTGGTAGCGAGCCTACGCTGCGCGCTTTCGCCGACGCCTTATGCGTGCCCGTTCCTGGTCGCGCACCAGGCAGCCCAGCCGGTGCACGTTGACCGCCAGCACCGACAGGCTCACCATCAGCGCGAAGTTCTCTGGACTCTTCTCCCGCACCAGCGCACCGCCGCGAAGTCCGAAATTGGCCAGACACGATTCGACGGCCGGATGCTGCTGCCGCGCTGCCTTGAACGCAGGCGCGCGCTCCCGCGCTCGCTCCACCAGAGAAAGCTTGCCCTTCTTCGGAAGCGCATTGACCGCCAGCCGCGTATCCAATGCCTCTCGATTCTTCATACTGTGAAAGCCCCGGTCAAAGCTGCACGTATTGAATTCTGGAAAAGCTGCCTGCACCGCCTCTATGATCGGTACCGCCACCTCTACATCCGACGTGTCCCACAGGATGTGATAAGCCAAGATGAACTGGTACTCATCTTCTACCACTGCAACCGGAAGGCCCAGCTCCGCCAGCACCCCCGCCTTGCCTTTGCTGATCCACCGCGTATGTGGCTTGTGGATGGAAAACACCTTCTCCGCATGCGGAATCTTCTCGCCCAACAGGATGCGACGCCTGATTTGATCCACCAGCAAGTCCACGTAGCGCAGGTAATACGTGATCTCCGCTTGCGCCGCCGCCGATTCTTCTTCCTGGGCCAAGGCGTCCAACAGCGTCCGGGCATGCGCTGTATTCTGCGTGCACCGGCGCAAGTACGCCTTCACTCCCTTCGGATTCTGCCGGTAGCGCGGGGCCGTCCGCACCCGGCTGAAGGCCTGGTGCACCTTCCTCGTGCGATCCGCATGCTTGCGCCAGCCCGGAAGAGCGAATGCCGTAGCCGCCCGTGCACTCACACGTATCAGACCCCGAACCGCATCCCAGCACAGGCTCACATCGGTGGGATAGTGCACATGCGTCTTAACCACCCTGGAATCGCAGCGACCGCGTAGCGCGGCTCCAGGCTTTTTGCCAGCCACCTCGTGCCCCGTCCGCACGATCAAATGGATCACCTCTTCGATCAGTTTCGGCGTCAAAAGCTGCACGTTGTCCACCAGTCGCTGTCTGCTGTACTTCACCGCATCAAACCCAGCCTCGCCATGCCCCAACAGCTCCCGCAGCAAAAGATCGTTGTTCGCCCGGTACAACAAAGCATCGTAGTCCAGATCCAGGCACTGCTTCACAATCGCAAACACGATGAGTCGCCATAGATCCAACCCCGGTCGCCCCACGTCTCTGCGCGTTCCCGGCTGAAAATGCGTCTTGAGAATCGTGAACAAGGCCGCACGCGATTCCGCCTTGCAGTAGACGCTCTGCAGACCCTTGAGCACCGCACTCATGTCGTCGCGCATTCTCGGGTCTATGGCAATCTCCTCAATCGGCGTACTGTCGAGTGCACGGCACTCCGGGACAATCTTGCGCATGGCTTTCTTGGCGAATGTGAGCCGTTCTGTGCCCTTAAACGTCCAAATCGGCTATATGTCCCTCATATTCACCGCCAATAGGTAGATATAACTGGTTGTTGTGTAAAGACTTAAAGTATTTTCGGGCAGGCACTGGTTAGGGCCTGTCGGCCATGACTGCCCGAGCACATCTCGTATCCTCCGCTCAGACTTAGAGTGTTTCGAGCAGTCCCAATCCGAATCAGGATCAACTTGCGGTAAATCAAGAAGGTCGTAATGGTCCGCAGTGACAGTCTGGACGCTAAAGGTCTCGGGTACACGGCAATGTCCAGAGCAGAGTGCACTAGCATCCTGTGTGCATGATGTCGGATTCCAAAGCCAGAGCTGCCGAGCTATTACTCTTGGAAATGCATGCAATTACTCTGAGGTGCAGAACCAGCTCACGGCCGCCCGATGCTCATGCTGCCGACTTGGGCAAACCACCGAAAGAAAAGTAGCGCAGCTGCCCCGATAGCCCAACATAGGTTCCAGAAGACGTAGGGCCCTGCTAGCGCATCACCACCACGCTTCGAGTGAATTGGTGCGTCCCCTCGCCGCGACCGTCCACAGTAAGTCGCAGCA
Source organism: Rhodothermales bacterium (assembly GCA_965262785.1). Taxonomy (GTDB): domain Bacteria; phylum Bacteroidota; class Rhodothermia; order Rhodothermales; family Bin80. The sequence goes on along the minus strand of OZ253559.1, from coordinate 1,702,302 downwards.
TATAGATGCCGGGCACTACGTTAGGCTGGATCTTTAACGTGTTGGCGCCAACGCTTACGACTTCCGGCAGCCCCACGAAAACACGTCGACCTAACACGTCGTATAGGGCAGCAGTGACCTGAGCCTGGCCCGTAGACACAAAATCTATGTTGACGACCTCGCTGAATGGATTCGGATAGACCGACTGCAACTCGGGAGCATCGGGTACTTCACTCCCCCCTTCCACATTCGTAGGACTGGTTTTGCGAAATTGCAGTGTGTTTAAGTTGACATCCTTTTGAGTGATCAGGACCTTGAGGATGTGACTGCCTGAAGTCAAAGAGACGTTCGACACCGTACGGGTCTGCCAGGACTGCCAGCCTCCGGTATTTCCGACTTCGATGTCCCCGGTGTGCAACGCTTGGTCGTCCCACAACAAGCGAAGCGCGCCTCCATCGGACGCACTGGCTACGCGGACGTCAATGTCATAGTCGTCGTTCTCCGCCACGTCCACCGTGTACGTGAGCCACTCCAGTCGCTGAGTCCAACCTACGTTGTACCCGATGCCCGAGGTGTCCGCTGATACTTCAATGTCTACCCCGTCATTGCGGTATTTGGTACCACTGTTGCCACCACCGGGAGAACCTGACGTCGCCATTACGTCTACATCGTGATACGTTACGCCCTCGTTGCCAATGTCATAATCGGCTGCAGCAATCACGCCCGGAATCGTGTGGGACTTGATTGGAATGCGTGCGGTACCAAAGTCTGGGTTTACCAGCGACTCCAGCAGCCCGCGGTTTACCCTGCATGAGTCCAAGTCCAGCCCGCGCGCCATGGCAAAAAGCGCGTCGCGGGCAAACTCGAGGCTGGGCTGGGGAGCTTCACCGCGCCAATACTTGATGACATCCTCATACCCAGGCGCAAAGGGGGCTGAAAGCGGGCTCGTGGTAGTTTCGATTTTCTTGTGTGTCCACCAATTCATACCAATCTGGTTCGCGTCCATGAGCCTCGTGACTGCATGGAACCAGGGGTTTGAGTTTTCGCCCGTCTCGCCCAGCCATAGCGGAGTATTTTGGCGTGCGCGGAGATCCAGAAGGTATTGGATGGAGTTTTGGCCGATGCCATTCCAGTACTTATGAAAGGCGTAGACCGTCTTCTCACCCAGGTGCGGCTCCAAATCGCCAAAGGTGGTTGCGAAGTAGTTGCCCTCAATAAAGAACAGGTGGTTGGGATCGATGGGACGCACCGCCTTGATGATCTCTTCATACAGCGTCCGCAAGTCCTTTGACTCTACCCTCGGATCGGAGTCTGGCGTCACCGGCTCATTGATGAAGTCATAGCCGATGATGAGAGGATCTGCGGCATAGCGACGTGCGATCTCCCTCCAGATCTTGATAGCCTGCGGCCAGTAGGTCTCTTTTTCCGTCCATAGGCGCGCTTCGCCGTCGCTATCCGCAATGCCACCGTCACTTTGGGCCCCTGGTGCCGCATGCATATCCAGAATGACCCGCACATCGTGCGTGCGACACCAACCCAGAAATGTGTCCAGAAAGTCAAAGCCATCTTCCTTAAAGGAGTCCGTGTCAGGATCATAGTAGTCGCGATAGTGAAACGGAAGCCGTATATGATCAAAGCCCCACTGCTTGATAGCCTCTATGTCCTTCTCAGCAACAAAGTTTTCTCTGAAGAGCCGGTAGAACTCGCTGGTGTTATTTTCGCCGATAAGATCCACAATCTGGTCGCGAATTGCTGTTGGTCCATCCGGCCGGCCGGGCGTCGCGATGTGGAACATGTAGCCCTCGGGCACGAACCAGCCGCCAAGCCCGATACCCTTCATGACAATGGGACTGCCGCCTTCGTCCAGAATTTCCGTGCCGCTCGTGCTGTAGTAGCCTGAACTGGGGATGTCCACGCTTACGAGCTCGAACTTAAACGTACCAACGGGCTTTACCGCGCCGGAAACCAGAAATGGACCCGTTTCAATGCGTGCGATGTTTTCCGCCGGGTTTGTAGGGCTGTTGGGTGAAGTGAAAGTCACGCCGCTGTCAGTCCCGGCGTCGTAGACAATGGCGTCGACTTCAAGCGTATCCACCCAATACCCGTCTTGAATCAGCGTCAGACCGCGCGTACCCACAAACCAGTCAGGACTCGGCGCTATCATGCTGGTGATGGTTACCAGAGGCCAAAAAGGATCCATCGTTATCTCAATGGTCCTTACACCAGGCGGATTTCCTATTCCACCCCCATCAATAACGCGATTGGCGTGGCCGTCCGTTATGGCCTGGTTAACCTCGGCACGCAGCGCAGCCTTTTGGCCCAGCTCTGACATGCTCTTGATTCCCTGCGAGGCGAGCTGCCCGGGCTCCCAGAACGTCACGTTGGTGTTGTGAGACCCACCAATGAGACCGGAAAAATGCGGATTAGGCGGAAAATCCTGTGGATGCGTCTGTGCGCTCCAAGTAGCGTTGAAGGTGACCCTGTACGTCGCCGTGCCCTGCGCGACAGCAGATTCCGCACCTGCGACCACGGCAACAATTGCGAAGAGAATCCAGCAGCTACCTTTTCTCATGATATTTAGTTTTTTGTGTCCGGGCTCAATCTAGTAAATGCAACAGCGTGTGGCATGCCGGGCCGTACCGAACTCTGGGTAGCGCACTTGCAACCAGTTGTGCGCTCCGCCTGCGCCAATTCGGCCCACCTCAAACTACGCGCGCTTTCCAGCGGCCAAGGCGAAACACCAAAATACCTACTACGGCCGTCAAACCTTGTCCCGCCGCTATTGCGGCAAACACTCCGTCAACCCCCCAGTCAAGCGTGAAGGCGAGGGCGTACGCGAGAGGCAGTTGTACAGCCCAAGCGCAGAAAAAGTTGATCCATGTCGGCGTCCACATGGCACCGGCCCCGTTGAAGGCCTGCGTGACAACCATGCCAAACGCAAACAACACGTACGTATAGGAGATGATCCTAAGGCACGACGCACCCACTTCAACGACCCTGGTCTCTCGGGTGAATATGTGTACCAGGTGTTCTGCTGAGACATACAACACCAACGCCACCACACCCAGAAACACCATGTTGGCAAAGCCGCTCACCCATACCGCTCGCTCTGCCCGCTCAGGCTGCTTCGCGCCGAGATTCTGACCAACGATGGTAGCGGCAGCATTTCCCACGCCCCAAGCCGGTAGCAGTGCAAATACCAAGATGCGTACCGCGACCGTATATCCGGCCACTGCGGCCTCACCAAAGAAGCCAATGAAGGCGAAGATCGCCATCCAGCTCGCGGTAGAGATAAACATCTGCAGCATCGCTGGCGCCGAAAGGCTAATGAAGCGCCGCATGATCTGCCACACGATCCGGAACATGCGTAGCCGCAACCGAATTCGGCCGCCGCCGCCGAAGAGCAGGTAGAGCTGGTATGACACGCCAATGCCGCGGCCAATTGACGTTGCGACGGCAGCGCCCGTAACTCCCATTGCCGGCACCGGTCCCCAGCCAAAAATCAGCAACGGGTCCAAGGCAATATTTAGCACATTCGCCAGCGCCAGTGCCTTAAGTGCCAACACCGCGTCCCCAGCCCCGCGAAAGATGCCGTTGATCAAGAAGAGCAGCAGGATGATACCATTGGAGCCGAATAGAACTGCAGCGTACGATGAACCCATCTAAACAACGCTATCAGGTGCCTGTATGACGCGCAGCATCTGCGGCGCAAACAGAATACCGGCCACAGCGAGCGGGATGGAAACGACAAGGACCACGACGATGGCCTGCATAGCTGCCGCACTGGCGCCACCACGGTCTTGTTCGCCGATGCGCCGGGCCACCATGGCCGTTACACCCATGGCGAGGCCAATTCCAATCGCAAAGACAAGAATGATCAGCGTTGCTCCTGCCCCCAGGGCGGCAGCGCCGAGCTGCCCAACGAAGTACGCGTCTGCAAGCTCGAAGACACTCTGCATGAGCATCTCGAGCACCATGGGAATGGCGAGGAGCACGATATTCCTTGCCATGCTCCCGCGCGTGTAGTCCCGCAAGTCGCCGCGAAGGACGCCAATCACCTCGGCCCACAGGGTGGGCTGCGTTTCCGTCACCGCCAATGGGTCTCTGGCCTAAAACATGGTAGCTGCCTATTCTCCTGCTTTAGACTCACAAAGCACCACCTCGAGACCATCATGGCACTTCTAAACGCGCAGGGCCGGTATCGCGTCACCGCGCACATTTCTCACCGATCTAAAAAAGCTACATTGGACCCTTGTGGCGGCAGACTAAACAGATCAAAATCAATATACGTCACCTCCCATGCTGCGCCTGCAACCCGGCGCTCGGCAATCTCAGTCCTCGCTAGAATATCAGTTTAGCACAAGTCTTCTTTGGGGTATGACTGCACGGCCTCCGCGAGGAATTCAATATCGTCGTCCTTCCGCATACAGTGCATGCCATCCCCGCCTAAATGGCTTGCCTGCTGTGTTTTAGCCGTACACCCCCAATTAAGCCTATTTCCCAGCGCCAGAGCCGTTTGTCGGCGTATGCACTGTCGAAATGTCGCGTAATCCGAGAGCACTCGTGCCCGCCTCGCACGGTCCCCGCAGACTAGTACGTGCGCGGCGTCGCCCGGTCCATCATGCGGTTGCTTCCAACCCCATCTACTCGGCGTCCCCAAGCTCCGCCCGCAAGCGATTGCCTTGAAGTCAGCACCAGACCTGGGTATACGTACCTCCTCCGATGCAGCCTAATAGCAAGGCTTGCCTCAGTAAGAACACATCCAATTCCATCTGGAGCAACAGCGGCTGGTACCTCCCTATTCCTGGTGATGGTTCTGTCAGAAAACTAATTCAGACAGCAGCCTGCTCAGCTCATCGGCTGCACCCGCAGACCCAACCTGGGACGGGCAGGCAGCCATCAAGACGTATCTGCAATGAGCCCTGAACCATGGTGCTTAGTTGATTATTCGGTGAAAACAGGAGCGGTGCCCGGTATGGCATGCCGCACTCCCGTGCTGAGTGACCGCAAAAAGTAGCGCATCTCCGTCACAGTCGATACGCACCTCCTGCACCTCCTGCACGTTACCACTTGTTGCACCTTTCACCCACACGCATTGGCGACTTCGGCTCCAGTACGTCATAATCCCGGTGTCCAAGGTACGGTGCAACGTGTCGGCATTCATGTAGGCTACCATCAGCACCTCGCGGGTCTGGCAATCCTGCACAATAGCCACGACAAGGCCCTCGCTGCTAAAGCGAACGCGGTCCAATCTGTAATCCATACAAGTCCACCCAGGCTGTTGGTTTCCCTAATGATAGTGACACGTAACAAAGCACCCTGCAAATTGTATGAGTGTCATGCTGTCTTGGATCCAGAGTACGCCGAGGCGTGCTTGCGTCGCGCTTGTTCGTGCGTACCAATTTGCACTTTCGCCGCTTGCGCCAGGCACGTGCCGATACGTGCCGTCTTGCTCACAGTATGCCATAGAAGCATTCTCCCGGTATGGTGCCCTCAAGGGGGGCCTCCTCGCTGGATGGCGCCTGTTGAGATGCAATCCTTGGGGCTCATTCGGCTACGATCCGCCGCGCTGGTTTTCTGAGCCGCGCGTCGAAGATGACCCCGGCGCTGCATGAGCGTCCGTGAGCACAAGGAGCATGCTGGGGGCATCTCACGCATTCGGTGTGTAGTTATCACAGTAAGCGACACTCGCACCCTAGATACGGATCTCAGTGGGCAAGCGATCCATGCGCTGCTTGATGAAGCTGGGTTGCCAGTTGCCTCGTATCATATTATTCCTGACGAACCACAGGAGATTCGCTGGCAAGTCGAGCGAGCAGCCGAGCATGCCGATGCCATCCTGCTGAGCGGCGGCACCGGCATCAGCCATCGGGACAACACCGTTGAAACGCTGGCCAGTCTCCTGGACAAGGAGCTGGTGGGGTTTGGAGAGCTTTTTCGGATGCTGTCGTACGGCGAGGTTGGTTCCGCCGCGATGCTGTCACGCGCAACAGGCGGCGTGTTTAGTGACACACTTGTCTTTGCCATGCCCGGCTCACCCAAGGCTGTCTCACTTGCACTGAAGGAGCTGATTATTCCCGAACTCCCTCACCTGGTAGGAGAGCTGAGAAAGGCGCCACCACGATGAACCGCGTAACATGCTGCACGCTTCTGCTTGTGACGATTGGAGGCCTAATGCCTGCAATTGCGCAAACACCTACGAACGTGGCGATTTACCAGAATCATGCCGTCGCGTGCCTTATTGCCGTGCCCGATACAGCCAGCGCCTTTACGCTGGATTCGCCGGGCGTGATGACGTTTCTTGAATCGGCCCTGGTTACCCGTTGGACCACAGCAGGTGCAGCAGTCTTCAGGGCCGACTCGTCGCTGGCGCGCCCGCTCCCCAGCCTGAAGTACAACGTGGAAGCAGCGAGCGTGACGTATGCTGCAGCGCGTAGAAGGCGGCTTGCGCGTACAGTCTCGCTGGCACTGCAATTCTCATGGACCTCCAGCAGCGGCCAGATTTTGCGCAGCGAGCGATGCACCAAGTCCGGCGGGGACTTCATTTTGCGGCGGGAGGTTCTAACCCTTGAAACGCCGGCGTACCCTGAAACCACGGGAGATCAGCCGCCCGCAGGCTGGACGCGGCGTTACCTTGAACCCATCGCATTGGGTGCCGCTACCGTCCTTACGGTCTTTCTCTTCTTCAACCTGCGTAGTAGCCGTGCCCCGTCCGGCGCCTAAGGAAACACCTGTGGCAGGCTTGATCGTCGCTGCCCTGACGCTCGCCTGGCTAAGCAGTTGTGCCGAGCCCCGAGTCCCAAGCGGCGGGCCACGTGACACCACGCCGCCGGCCCTACTTGCATCGGAACCTGCCAACGAAGCAGTGAACTTCAGCGGCGAAACGATTCGGCTTGAATTCACGGAGTATGTCAGTCAGACCTCTTTCACGCGTGCATTCTCCATTACGCCGGAACCCGAGGGCCAGCCCCGATTCCGATGGCGCAAGCGGCACGTAGACATCCAATTTCAGGGGCCGCTTCGTGACAGCACAACCTATGTCATTGCGCTTGACAACAACCTCCGCGACATGCGCAGCGTGGCCCTTAAGCGCCCAATCACACTCGCATTTTCTACGGGCAACATCATCGACCAAGGCCGGGTGAGCGGCCGCGCTGTAGAGTCGCTAATTGGCGCCCCTGCTGCGGGGTTCGATGTGCTGGCATATGCAGTGCACGGTGACATCGTAGCGGATACACCTTACTACCGTACCCAGACCGGCGACGATGGATCTTTCGCCCTTGCATACCTGCGGGAGGGACCGTACTTCGTGGTGCTGGTACAGGATCGCAACCTTGATCGACGCCCTGGCCCTTACGAAGCATTTGCGACATCACCCGTGCCGTTGGTCACCGCTCTGCCCGACACTTCGGGCGCCACCCATCACTGGGTTATCAGTCGCCTCGACTCCATCCCGCCACAGATAGATCGCGTTCGCAGCACGTCCAACAGCAGGCTCCTGGTACGCTTCTCGGAATCCGTGGCTTTGCCAAACCCGGAGTCGGCTGCATGGACGCTGGAAGACTCCCTTACCGGTCAGCGCGTTGCGGTTCGCGCACTCTACATGACCCCGGGCGACGCCCGCAACGTCTACCTTCGCACCGATGCGCTCCGGGCAGGGGTCTACCGTGTCCGCCCCGATGCTGCGATTGCGGACTCCAGCGACAATCTCGTCTCGGCGGAGGCATACTATTTTGCGGCAACGGCGCGCGTGGATACCGGAACAGTCCGGTTTACGGGATTTCTGCCAGCCGAAACAGCCGGTGCTGCAGGCCTCGCGCCGTTCCTTGAGCCGCGTATCACGTTTAGTGAAGCCTTGTTGGATGTACAGCTCGCAGACCTTCTTACCGCAACGGACTCCGCCGGGACTGTTCGCGAAGTGCAAGGTACTACAAGCGATGGCACAACGTACACGCTCCGATTCATGCCCCCATTGACCGCGGATGCCCCTGTGATCGTGTCTGTTCGGGATCCCGGTGAACGAGACACGGTGTATGTCCAACAATTCGCGCGTCTTGGGAGCCGCGATTTGGGTAGCCTGAGCGGCGTCGCGCGCCCTGCAGATTCACTTTTGGTGGTGGAGTTGCTCAGCCCCACCCGGCAGGTGCTTATGTCCACAGCAACCGACACCAGTGGGGCCTTTGCATTTGATGAGCTACCCCAGGGAAGCTACCATGTGCGTGCCTATCTTGACACCAATGGCAACGGCCGCTGGGATGGAGGCCAGATTGATCCGTACGTTGCGCCTGAGCCGATCACTTGGCTATACGGCGCGCAGCAGGTCCGGCCCCGGTGGGACACGGCACTGCCGGACACCCTGCGCGCAGCTCTGTGGTAGCCCCAGGCGACTAGAGTGGGCCAAAGGCGCCAAATCCCTATTGAATTAGGATTGATGGTTCTCCAAGGCATGAAACCTGTACTTACGGCCCAGGCACAGCGTGAAGCTGACCGCCTGACCATAGAGCAGTTCGGCCTGCCCGGCCTAATGCTCATGGAGACAGCTGGACGAGCGGCCGCGATGCACATCAGAGAAGTATTGGGCCCTATCAAAGACAAGCGCGTGGACATTGTGGCTGGCAAAGGCAACAACGGCGGGGACGGATACGTTGCCGCACGTGTACTCCACGCTCTGGGCGCACATGTACGTGTGTGGGAAGCAGGTGGCATGAATGAGATTTCAGAAGGTGCAGCCTACCACCGGCGCCTGCTCTCAACCATTGCCGCCCGCTCCTCGGCAGACTCTCTTGCGTTGCATCCTCTGGAAGGCGTGCTGAATTCGCACTCCGATGTCTACGTAGATGCCCTCCTGGGCACGGGGCTCACGCGAGCGATTCGGCCTCGGCTGAAGCGCGTGATTCAATTCCTCAACTCGCAGCCCGCCCCCGTGGTTGCCATAGACATTCCAACAGGGCTGCACGCCGACACTGGCTTGATACTTGGAGAAGCTGTCAGGGCGGACTTGACCATATCCATGGGGGCGCTGAAGCCTGGTCACCTGTTAAACTATGGTCCCACCTGCGCAGGCAGCACCATCCCGGTTGACATTGGTATCCCAAGCTACATTGTGCAAGGCGTTCAGCAGGAATTCGGCAGCACATGGCGAACCACGGACACAGGCGTACAAGCGCTGCTCCCACAGCGTTCGCACGATGTGCATAAGTACAGTGTGGGCATGGTCCTGGTCGTAGGCGGATCTTCGGGCCTAACGGGGGCTGCAGTGATGGCTTCGCAGGCGGCTGCGCGCGCTGGCGCCGGTTACGTGACCTGTGCCACACATGCGTCCGTGCAGCCTGTGCTGGCCACCAAGCTTACGGCTATTGCCACAGTTGCCCTGCCGGAAAATACGCCTGGCGACCTTGACGTAGAAGCAGCCCGTGCCTTCCTTCGCGGACCGCTGCGAAAGGCCAAAGCGCTCCTTGTGGGGCCAGGGCTTGGGCGCGGGCACGGCACAAAGGCCTTCGTACGGACGCTCCTCAAAGATTCAGTTCTGCCAGCGGTCGTGGACGCCGATGGCCTCAATAGCTGGGTCGGATTTGAACACGAGATCGCGCAACATTCACAGGGTCGCTGGATTCTGACGCCACATGCAGGCGAGCTTGGCCGCTTGACAGGAGGCGCCGATACCTCTGATCGGATTAGTGCCGCGCGGGTCTGGGCCAAACGGTGGGACTCGGTTGTGATCGCCAAGGGAATGCCCAGCGTCGTGGGGACGCCCAGTGGTGCAGTCTATATATGCAGTGCAGGCAACAGCTCGCTGGCGACGGCCGGGACGGGCGACATACTTGCCGGGCTGTGTGCAGGGCTACTGGCCCAGGGACTTTCGCCGGCTGAATCCGCGGTTGCTGCACTGCATTTGGGCGGGCTCTGCGCAGACAACTACGCGCGCCTGCATGCGCCTCAGTCCATGGCCGCTACGGATATGCTCACCGCTGTGCCGTATGTCCTAAAGGAGCTGTCCACCTTGTTGCACGATAGCGGCAGTTCTCAACTTGGCGTGCATGGGCTGTACAAGCAGGTCGCCAGGAACGAGGACGCGCTTTGAGAGCTATACGGATCCGTGCCCAACCTGGTACTGATCCTGAGCTGCACGTGTGACTGCGGGCGGCGCGCATTCATGCTATTGTAATTGTCATCTTTGCCACAAAGGGTGAGGACAGCGTCTTTGCGTCCACCTTCATGCAAGACACTAGCAGGGCCAGTGACCGGAGGCTCTGACGCTTGGCAAGCCTCGCGCCGCGCAACCCTAAAGGGACGCAATGGCAGCAAGAGAGCGACGGGGGCACCCGACTCAGTACTGGCTCTATCCATTCGAGCAGCAACGAATTGCGTGGCTGCTAGCCCTAAGGCGGCAACTTTTCTTGAGGTTCGTCATCTAACGTCTAAAGGGAGACCTGCCGGGCGCGACCGTCCTTTGGCTGTGTCCGTAGCCCTCTCCGGCTAGCATCTAACCAATCTGAACACCAGCATCATGACTGTTCGCAAAGTCCCGGAGCTCGCTAACGTCTCGAAGGCGAATACTCGTCCCTGCGCCCTGTTGTCAATCGCCGCCGTCCTGGCCTGTTTTCTGGCAGTTGCAACAGGGTGCGATAGCTTGGGAATGGAAGAATTCGTACAGACCGAACAGGATCTGAAGCCGCCACCACCACCGCGCCCTGCAATACCGGTTGAGAAGTCCAGTGATCTGGTTCTCGAAGGCGAAATCGGCTCGGAGGTTATTTATGCGCGAGCAGAGCATTTTGCTAAGATACCCGTCTTCGTCAGGATAGAGACAATCCAGCTCAGTGATGAAGATATTGAACGGGAGACCAGCGCTGAAGGTATTGTACCTGTGGGCTTCGTCTTTGACGATTATGTCATGGTATTGGATGCCCATGAATCCCATGGCACCACGACTGATTTTGAAGAAGTTTACCGGCGCGCAGCAAGCCCAGCTGACATTCTTGCAACAGAGGTACGTCATAGTTTCAATTTTGATGTGAGCCAACTGATTCAGTCAAAGAACGAGTAGCTGGGACGCCAGAAACTGCGCTGCAGCCGAAGGTCGTTGCCCTGTTCGCTTTCCGAAGACGAGGGCGCGTCACTTTAGCTGCTACACCGGCATGCGCCGGGAGCCCTTCCTCTGCCACTTGAAAGGAATCGATTGGATTTGCGATTGGCACTGGCCCTGGTTGCAGCACGGGAGGCTAGCCGGACCTGATGTTGACCAGTGGCGGCGCGACACATATGCCCGCCGGTAGCAAGGTGGTAGTATAATGGAGGACGCGCAATTCCGTGAATAGGCGGTCACCAAGTCCAGCGGCGCGCTGTGCTACTATTCAGTGCCATGCCCAACGTAAAGAAAGTCTTGGAGGCCAAGACAGCCGCGGGGCGGCCGGTATTCACGAATCGGAAATTGTCACCTCTATCGGCTATGGGGTGGATCACTTCGTTGGGCTCTAGTCATTGGCGGCGCGTGCAGCACTTGTGAGCGTGAATTCCAGCGTGCGGCAGGCCTTGCGCAGCCCTGTCCTTAAAGGAGACTGGAATGGGGGAATAGCGGCCAGCAAGCCTTCCGACTCAGTTCAGGCTCTCCAAGGCACACTAAAGGGTAGCGCGGAATTGGCTATAGGCCACTAGGCGGAAACTATTCTAGTCGTTAGTTATCTAACGGTATATCGGTCGGCTTGTCTGGCGCGGCTTGACTGGCTTAGCACTCGAAGGCCGCATGCCTCTAACCAACCTGAGCAGAAGCTTCATGACTTTGCGCACAGACCCCGAGCTCGGTAACGTCTCAAAGGCGAATGCCCGTCCCTTTGTCCTTCTATCGATCACTGCCGCCTTGGTTTGCATTCTGGTAGGAACAGCAGGGTGCGATAGCTTGGGAGTAGACGACTACGTGGAATCCGAGCAGGTTCAGAAGTCGCCATCCCCGCCTTTACCGGTTGATGCGCCAAATGTCCAGCGTCTCGAGGGAGACGTGGACTCGGAAATCTTTGAGGTTGTAGAGGTGATGCCTCAACTTATCGGTGGCCTTGGCACGCTCGCAGGCCAGATTCGCTATCCTTTCGTCGTTGAAGGCGAATTGTACAAGGACACTGTCGTTGACGAGCAGGGCTCCGCGGCCGATCCGGATTTATACCGTGAAGTTACGGAATTACTCCGGCATGAGATTTTGGCACGAATAATAGAGGCTGGGCTTGAGCAGAGTGCCAACGTGGAGGTAACAGGTCTGACAGGCCCGGGCCAGTCTAAGATCGAATAGCCCCAGAGTAAGAAAACGCTCCGCGGCATCAAGTGCGTGCCCTCATCGCGTTCTGCAGACGATGGCCCGCATCCTCCAGCCTATCGACTCGAGTCGGGAGCCCGCTTTCCTCTTCTTGACCAGTATCGCTGAGGCCCTGCCGCTGGCAATCGCGGTGGTTGCAACAGACGCGGTGCTGACCTGTGCCAGTGCGACTCGTCAGCCCAGCATGCACAGAGAAACTATGGACAAGTAGCCGCGCAAGGCGCGAGTAGGAAGCTGCCGAGTGCATTGGTGAGCAATCGGACTTGGGCTCAGCCTGCCAGCACAGATCAATAACCCAAGCGAATTCGGAGCAGCTCGTATTCGGACTCGGCGGAGATGACAACAACGCCACGGCGACCCAGGTAGTACGTGGCACTGCGGGTCCCTGTGAGCGGAAATCCGTACCCGTGGAAAGCCTAGCGCAGGCAGAGCTCTTGTATCTTAGACTTGAAGAGCGGTAGAGAGTCCGAGTGTTCCTTCCAACCCAACAATGACTCTACCCTACGAACTCCAATGGATTGCGGCACTGGCTAGTAGCCTTAAGGCAGCAACTTTTCTGGTAGTTCGGCATCTAACTTCTAAAGGCAGACCCAACCGGGCACGGCTGTCCTGTGGCTGTGTCCGAAGTCCTCCGCAGCTAATGTCTAACCAACCTGAATAGTAGCATCATGACTCTACGGACAGATTCCGAGCTCTCTGACGCCTCGAAGGCAAATTCCCGTCCCTACTACTTGCTGTCGATCGCCGCTGTTCTAGTCTGCATTCTAGCAGTCAAAACAGGGTGTGATAGCTTGGGAGTCTCTGATAAGGAAGCTCAAGAAGACTCGAATATCTATATGGTAGTGGACGAGATGCCTCAGCTTGTTGGCGGCCTTAACGCGGTGACAAGCCAGATCAAGTATCCTGACATCGCCCGGAAGGCTGGCGTTGAAGGCAAGGTATTCGTAAGCCTTGTTGTTGACGAGCAGGGCAACGTGTCCGATACCCAAGTATCACGTGGGCTCGGAGCAGGCCTTGACGAAGAAGCCCTCCGCGTGGTGGGACAGGCCAAATTCACGTCTGGCCGTAAGCGTGGAAACGCAGTCAAGGTCCGGATGACTCTTCCGATTCAGTACAAGCTCGGCGGGTCAAGTACGGCAGCAGGCGCGTCGGACGATGGCGCTGGAAACGCAGCCTCACCGCAGTTTGTCGTCATAGAATCGGTGCCTGAAATAATCGGTGGCATTGAGATACTGACAAACCAGATTGAGTACCCGGAAATCGCAAGAAAGGCTGGCCTTGAAGGGAGGGTATTGGTCTCATTCGTCGTAGACGAGCAAGGCAATGTCGAGAGTCCAGAGGTTGTGCGCGGCATTGGCGGTGGGTGTGACGAGGAAGCCCTGCGCGTGGTGCGGTTGGCTAAATTCACTCCGGGACAACAAAAAGGTGAGCCGGTCAGAACTCGTTGGACAATCCCGATCCAATTCAAGCTCGATTAGTGCTGACGCCAGGCACCGCGTCGTGGCAAAGGCGTGGGCTGCCCTCTTCGCTTCGGGCAGAAAACGATGCGCATCACCTTGAGTGCGCGCGCCGACTCGCGCAAGAAATCCCTCCGCTGCCGCTTGATGCATATTATTGTCGCGACCCTGCCGTTGGAACTACAGGCACCAGGGGCACTGGCCTGATGATGACTGGCAACGCAGTGGTACAACTGTCGAGCGTGCATACGGTGGCAGTTAGCAGATAGCCGCTTACAACCCGGAGTTGAGGACCGCCTGGGACGCTAACATGCTGCCCAGGCCAGTCGGTGGCACGCCCCATCGCGCGAGTAGAAAAGATCAGATTGCAGTGTCGCTGCAATGCGGCCCGATTTTAAGCCAAGGTGAGAGGACCACCCTTGTTGTTCATTAGGAAGCCAGCGTTACCACCCCCTTAGCCACCCGAGGCGTTGGAAATTCTTGCGAACGGGAATCGTCGAGCAGCTCAAGCCCGGGTATGGGGCCAAATTGGCAGCATTGGCCAGAATGAGCCGATCGGCCCAGTACCGTAATTCCTGACTACGCTGATCCGTAGGACGACATGGCCATTCGGCCGCAAGGCTGCAACTTTTCTGGTCATTCGTTGTGCAACTTCCATAGAATGGCCTGCCGGGCGCGGGTATCCCGAGGCAGCTCCCGTAGCTCTGCCCGACTGACGCCTAACCCACCTGCGCACTTGCATCATGACTCGCCGCAAAGCTGTGCTCGCTGGTGCCTCGAAGGCAAATTTTCGCCCGTATTTCCTGTTATCGGTCGCAGCCGCCATGGCCTGTGTCCTTGCCCTTGAGACAGCGTGTAATAGCTTGGGAATCGCCGGCGCCCAGGTGCTCAGCACGCAGGAAGGGGACTCGCTAGTCTATATGGCCGTGGAAGAGATGCCTCAGCCTATCGGTGGCTTGAGCGCGCTGGCAAGCCAGATCAAGATTCCTGACACGGCATGGGAGGCCGGCGTTGAAGGAAAAGTGTTTTTGGACATAGTCGTTGATGAGCAGGGCAACGTGTCCGATGCCAAAGTATTGCGCGGGCTCGAAGCATGCCTTGACGAGGAAGCCCTGCGCGTGGCACGATTGGCCACATTCGTTCCGGGACGGAGTAGTGGTGAGCCGGTCAAAATTCGTATAACAATCCCGACTCAATTCAAGCTCAGATAGTGCCGGCACCAGGGACCGTGCCGTGGTCACAAGTGGACGGCCCTCTTCGTTTCGGGCAGAGGACGGTGCGCATCACCTTGGAGACTTGCACCGACTCGTTCGAGAATCCCCTGTTCGTTCTTGTGAGCTGTATCGCCGCACCCTGCCAGTTGTACTAGTGGCAACGGGGCACTGGCCTGGTGATGACCAGCAGCGCAGCGGCGCAATTGCCGAGCGCGCACACGGTGGCAGTAGACAGACAGCCGCGCACGGCCGGGATTTGGGAGTCTCCAAAGACGTTGCCATGATGGCTGGTCAAGCTAGTCGTTAGCGGGCTCTACCTCGTGGGCAGAAATGATCAGATAGCCGTGTCGCTGCAAAGCGGCCCACATTCAAGCCAAGGTGGGGAGGCCAGCGTCATGGCCCCCGTAGCCGCGGGAGGCATTGGACATTCCTGCAAACGGGAACCTTCGAGCAGCTCATGCCCGGATAGTGGGCCAAATTGGCAGCAATGGCCAGAACGAGCCGTTCGACCCAATTCAGTATTTTTGCCTGTGCTGATCCGAGTGGTTGCATGGCCTTTCGGCCGTATGGCTGCAACATTTCTGGTCATTCGTTGTGCAACTTCCATAGAATGGTATACCGGTCGCGCCTTTCTTGAGACAACGCCCGTAGCTCTACCCGACTGGCGCCTTACCCACCCGCGCACTTGCATCATGACTCGCCGCAAAGATCCCGTGCTTACTGGTGCCTCGAAGGCAAAATGCCGCCCGTATTTCCTGTTGTCGGTCGCAGCCGCCATGGTCTGGATCGTGGCCCTTGAAACAGCGTGGAATAGCTTGGGAATCGCCGAAGCCCAGGTGCTCAGCACGCAGGAAGGGGACTCGCTGGTCTATATGGCCGTGGAAGTGATGCCTCAGCCTATCGGTGGCTTGGGCGCGTTGGCAAGCCAGATCAAGATTCCTGACACGGCATGGGAGGCCGGCGTTGAAGGAAAAGTGTTTTTGGACATTGTCGTTGATGAGCAGGGCAACGTGTCCGATGCCAAAGTCTTGCGTGGGCTCGGGGCAGGTCTTGACGAAGAAGCCCTGCGCGTGGTGCGACAGGCCAAGTTCATGCCTGGCCGTCAGGGTGGACAACCAGTCAAGGTCCGGATGACTCTCCCGTTACTGTTCAAGTTCAGCGAGTCAAGTGAGCCAGCAGAACCGTCTGATAGTTTGGCTGGAGACCCGGCCCCGCCGGGGTTTCGCTTTGTGGAACAGAAGCCGGAACTTATCGGTGGGCATCTTGAACTACTAAGCCTTATCACTTACCCGGAGAGCGCAAGAGAGGCTCGCATTCAAGGAGATGTGATCGTCTTGCTCGAGGTAGACGAGCAAGGTAATGTAGTAAATCCTAAGATTGCGCAGGGCATTGGTGGTGGGTGCGACGAGGAGGCCCTGCGCGTGGTAAGCCTGGCAAAGTTCATCCCTGGACAAGACAAGGGTATGCCGGTCAGAACTCGTATGCGAGTCACAATTCAGTTTAGACTCAATTAGCGCTGACACCAGGCACCGCGTCTTGGCAGGGCTGGGCAGCGCTTTTCGCTTTGGGCAAAAGACGGTGCGCATCACCTTGAGTTCGCGCACCGACTCGCGCAAGATATCCCTCCAGTGCCGCTTGATGCGAGAAATTGTCGTGACACTCCCGCTGGCATTAGTGGCAGCAGGGGCACTGGCCTAATGATGGCCGGCAGTACAGCAGCACATTGGTCCGGCACACAAACGGTGGCAGTAGGCATATACCCGGTCAAGGCCGGGAGCTGAGAAGCACCACCGACGATTACACACTGCCCGGGCTAGTCAGTAGCGCGCCGCACCATCTGTATTGAAATGATTAGATTGCCGTGTCGCTGCAAAGCGGCCCACATTCAAGCCAAGGTGGGGATGCCAGCGTCATGGACCCCGTAGCCACGGGAGGCATTAGACATTCCTGCAAACGGGAACAATCGAGCAGCTCAAGCCGGGGTTTTAGAATGAAATGGCCGCAAAGGCCGGATTGGGCCGTTTGACCCAGTCCGGTATTTTTTGCTTGCATTGATCCGAATTATTGCATGGCCTTCCGGCCTGACGGTTGCAACTTTTCTGGTTTCCGTTGTGCAACTTTCATAGAATGGCTTACCGGTCGCGGCTACCCTGAGGCAGTGCCCGTAGCTCTACCCGACTGGCGCCTCACCCACCTGCGCACTTGCACCATGACTCGACGCAAAAGTCCCGTGCTTCCAGGCGCCTCGAATGCAAAACTCCGCCCGTATTTCGTGTTGTCAGTCGCCGCCGCCCTGACCTGTATCCTGGCCCTTGAAACAGCGTGGAATAGCTTGGGAATCGCCAAAGCCCAGGTACTCAGCACGCAGGAAGGGGACTCGCTAGTCTATATGGCCGTGGAAGAGATGCCTCAGCCTATCGGTGGCTTGAGTGCGCTGGCAAGCCAGATCAAGATTCCTGACACGGCATGGGAAGCCGGCGTTGAAGGAAAAGTGTTTTTGGACATTGTCGTTGATGAGCAGGGCAACGTGTCCGATGCCAAAGTATTGCGCGGGCTCGGGGCAGGTCTTGACGAAGAAGCCCTGCGCGTGGTGCGACAGGCCAAGTTCATGTCTGGCCGTCAGGGTGGAAAAGCAGTCAAGGTCCGGATGACTCTGCCGATTTTGTTCAAGCTCAACGAGTCGAGTGAGCCAGCAGAAGCGTCGAAAAGCTGGGCCGACGACTGGGTGCTGCAGGATTCCCTCGTCGTAGACCAGTTGCCACAATTAGTCGGTGGAGATTTGGAGTTGGCTAGGTAGATAGACTACCTGGAAAGCGCACGAAAGGCTGGGATTCAAGGAACGGTGTTCGTCACGCTCGACATAGACAAGCAAGGCAATGTCGTGAATGCGGAGATTGCGCAGGGCGTTGGCGGAGGTTTAGACGAGGAAGTCCAGCGCGTAATACGCGAAGCAAAATTCATTCCTGGACTAAAGGATGGTGTGGCGGTAAAGGTCAGTATGACTGTCCCGATCCAGTTTAAGCTTGGGTCCGGATTTGGGCTCCGATTCTAAATGAATATGGAGCAATGGCCTCGCCTTCTCTTGGCTGCACGACCGGTCCACGGCCACCGACCCTGAGATGTCAAGGCAGGCTTCGGACCTCCCCCGCAAAGCCTCAAGTGCTGGTCTCACGTTTGGATGCTATTTGCCGTAGGTCTGGTCTTCACATCATTGCATACGCCGGGATCTGCCAACCCGGAGTGCATGGACCGGGCAAGCACGCGGGATTGGCCAACGGGCGCGAGTTAAAAGCAAAGCTTGCGCCGAAGCCTTCCCGGCAATCATGATCGAAAAAGCCGGTCCTCTACCCAGCGCGTGGCCAGCAGCAGGTGCAGTGAGTTCGTCCGCGCGCTCGGCACAGAGTATGGAAGAGTCCCGATTCCAGTCGTTGCAGAGCATCAGCGGCAACTCGCCAGGACGGCGCGCGCCGGCTTGGGCTCACGCCTGGATGTGCAGCTGGACAACCCTGTCCTACTATCCCAGCGCAGATGCCATCGTTCTGCAACGCAACAGCTGGGACGCAATCTTTGGATGGGGTGCAACTTTTCTGGGCGGTCGTGTTCTAATGGTAGAAGAGAGTGCATAAAACCTTCTCACCTTATCGTCTAGTGGACTATCTTCCTCAGTCAGTGTCTAATCAACTTAACATGAACCATCATGGCTCTGCGTAAATCTCCTAAGGCTGACCTTCGGCAGTGGTATGGCATGTCCGTTCAGGTCGGCATGGCTATCGCTCTTTTGCTCCTCGTCTTCGCCTTCAGCGCCAATCTCGATCGTGGCGACACGATGAATCTCGAGCAGGTCGACCAAGAGGTCGTGCAGATGGAAGAGGTCCTGCAAACCAAGCAGATTCAAAAGCCGCCGCCACCCCCGCGCCCACCCGTACCTGTTGAGGTGCCCAATGACCAGGTCCTAGAAGACGATGACCTGGACCTCGACGCGTCGCTAGACATTGATGAGCCGCTTTCGAACCTGCCGCCTCCGCCACTAGCCGAGGAAGAAGAAGAAGAGCCGGAGCCTGAGATCTTCTTGGTCGTAGAGGAACAGCCCACGCTCATCGGCGGGAACAGTGCGTTGCAGGCCAATCTCAAGTATCCTGAAATCGCCCGTAAGGCTGGCGTTGAAGGCAGAGTATTCGTTCAGTTTGTCGTTGATAAACAGGGCAACGTGTCCGATGCCGCGGTGGTTCGCGGCATCGGAGCAGGCTGTGACCAAGAAGCCCTCCGCGTGATTAGTCAGGCTAAATTCACACCCGGACGTCAGCGGGGCAAAGCGGTAAAGGTCCAGATGACCATTTTCATTCAGTTTAAGCTGCGATAGCGCGCACCAACTGCGCACAAGCGCCCTGCATCCACATGGCTGCAGGGCGCTTGTTTTGTGGCTTACCCCGCCCGGATCAGCTAGCACGCGTAACACTCGCAGCTGCCATCCATCATTCCCATGAGCACATCGGTGGCCATTCCGACAAAGAGGCCATGGTCAAGCACACCCGGGATGCGCAGCAGTGCCACATCCAGCGCAGGCGGATCACTGATCTGCTGGAAGTAAGCATCAATAATCCACAGTCCCTGATCCGTAACCACCGGCCCGTCCTTGCGCACACCCATTCGCAATTCCGGGCGACCACCAAGCCCAGATAGCGCACGCATGACCGGGCCCACGGCCATCGGCAAGACCTCCACGGGCACGGGCATGTGGATGCCAAGCCTTGAAACGCGCTTAGAGGCGTCAATTAGCACGACGAAGCGGATGGCCAGGGCCGCGACAACCTTTTCGCGCGTGTGCGCTGCACCGCGCCCCTTAATGAGGGTGCCCGCCGGGTCAACCTCATCCGCCCCATCCAAGGCAATGTCTAGATGCCGAACGTCATCCAACCCGATAAGCGGAATTTGATGCTCGCGCGCCATCCGCTCCGCAGCACTTGACGTTGGCGTCCCTACGATCTGAAGCCCTTCGCCGCGAATCCTTCGCCCGAGCGCTGCTACAGCGAATGCCGTTGTAGAACCGGTACCCAATCCAACGCGCTGACCGTCCTCGACCAGCATCGCCGCGGCCTCACCCGCCGCTTTTTTGGCAGCATCCTGTCCCATAGGCGCTATTCGTGCCGTAGCGCCTCAATAGGATCAAGCCCAGCTGCCTTGTAGGCTGGGTAGACTCCGAAGATCAGCGCGATGCCTGTTACGCCACCTACGGCGATAAGAGCCCATAGCCACGGGAAGACAAATGGTGTCTTTGCAAAATACCCCACCAAGTTGCCACCTCCGGCACCCGCCAGGATTCCGATGATCCCGCCAATCTGACACAGAAACATCGCCTCGTAGAGAAACTGGCGCAATACATCTCGCCTGCGGGCACCTACTGCCTTTCGTATGCCAATCTCGCGCGTGCGCTCCGTCACAGAAACCAGCATAATATTCATGATACCAATGCCGGCGGCAAGGAGCGTGATCAGGCCAATAGCGGCCCCACCCTTGGCAATGCTGTTGGTAAATCTGGTAATCTCGCCGACTATGCCTTCGTTACTGACGATTTCGAAATTGTTTTCTTCACCCGGCTTGACGCGCCGAATGACGCGCAACACGCCAATGGATTCTTCCATGGTTGCATCCAGCATTTGCATGTTGACTGCGCGGACTTTGATTTGCACATCCCAATTGGAGGCGCCATACAGCATGATCATGCGCGTAATTGGCACGATTGACAGCATGTCAAAGTTCTGGCCAAACACCTCTCCTTTTTCTTCGAGCACACCTACCACCTGGTAACGGTTGCCACTCAAGATGACATCTTTGCCGATGGGCGTTTCGGTCGGAAACAGTTCGTCAGCCAAGTCATAGCCAATCACGGCCACCGGACGCGAGAGATGAACGTCCTGCTCGGTCAGAAACCGCCCCTGGGACATCTCGAAGCCATTGTTGCCCAAAAAATGCTGGTTTGATCCGATGAAAATCACTACCGGGTCAGTCTCCTTGTCACGATACCGCGCCTCAACCATCCATCCTCCCATGGAAGCACTCACGGCCGCAGGCAACACACTGCGCTGGGCAAGCTGCTCCATCTGCTTGTAGGTAAGCCGCTGGCGGCCACGGACTCCGGTGCCGCTACGCGAAAAAGTGTCCTTGCGCTCAACCGAAAAGGTCGTTGATCCAAAGGACTCCACCGCAGTGGTGGCACTGGACTTGATGACCTCAACAGCAGTCACCGCCACTATGATGGCAAAGACCCCAATTATCATGCCCAGCAGCGTGAGTGCTGAACGGAGCTTGTGACTCCGCACAGTTTCCCATGCCAGCCGAATGAATTCAAATTTGATCATGGCCTCTATCCGTAGCGGAGTGCATCAATCGGACTCTGGCGGGCAGCGTTCCACGCAGGCACAAGGCCAAAGATGATCCCGACGCCGACGCAGATGCCAAAAGCCAGCCCGATGGTTCCGGGAGCCAGCACAGCCGGTATGTAGCGAGCAATGAGTTCTGTCACACCTGCAGAAACCCCTACGCCCATCAGGCCCGCAAAGAGGCAGACGCCCACGGCCTCAAGCAGAAACTGGGCCATAATTGCGCGCCGCTTCGCGCCGACTGCCTTGCGGATGCCAATCTCTTTCGTGCGCTCCTTCACCGATACAAACATGATGTTCATCACACCAATGCCCCCTACCAGGAGCGCAAGGCTGGTGAGAAAGATTCCGATAGCGTATGTGATGGCTTTGATCTGCCCGACGGCTTCTTCGAACATCTGTGTTCGGTTGATAGCAAAATTGCTTTCCTGCATGGCGTCTACGCCGCGTGCTGCACGAACGATGCCAATAACCTCATCCTCTGCCTTATCAAGCACTTCGGCTGACGCTGCCCTGATTTCGATCCTTGCGCTACGGAAGCGGCCGAAGAACTTCGTGAAGGTCTTCAGCGGCATCTGAGCCTGATCGTCAAACGAAAACATGCCCATGAACTTGCCTTGCTGCGCCATGACACCTATGACCTCAAAGCGATTGCCTCCTATGCGAACGCGCTTGCCAAGCGGCTGCTCATTAGGAAAAAGCTCTTCGGCAACATTGGCCCCAATGACGACTACGGGATTGCCCGTCTGGTTTTCAAGCTCCGTGTACCAGCGGCCCGAATCCAGATCGACATCCATAACACGGGTGATTTCAGCTGTGGAGCCCTGCGTGTATATGCCGTATAACGTCCTGCTGCGGTACTTGACGGGCCGGACCGTCTGTACGGTGGGCGCCACCGCAGCTACGAACTTGGCCTGGCTTCTGATTTCGTCAGCCAGCTCCAATTCAATTCTCGGCCGATTCCGCTGCTTCCGTTCCTCGCTGGGGGACTTAAACCAGGACTCCTTCTCGACATAAAGGACATTGGTACCCAGCATCGCCAGCGAGTTTTCAAACTCCTGTTCCAACCCGGTGATGATTGTAAACATCGCGGTCACGGTTACGATGCCTATGACGATGCCCAGCATGGTCAGTAGACTGCGCAACTTCTGCGACATAAGCGACCTGACCGCAATATGAAAAGCTTCTGAAAGCTCTACAAGAAACCGTGTCACGACAAGGCTGGCTATTCTCGGTGGTAAGACGCCGAGGCTATGGCTACAGGACCGCTGTGCTACGCATGATCCTCGCCTGAAACGCAGCTTCCAAGCTAATGATCGCGAAAAATAGGAAAGAACGACGGCAGTTCACGTGGCCACGCATGCAGGGCTCAGGCGAAACGACTCCCGAGAGACCTGCGCATTTGAACTAGCCACTCGTGCTGGCCTGACCGCAAATGCTACGCGGCCTGCATCCCTGTCAGCCCACTGCGGGCATTCTGAAGTGCTGCCTGCTGCATCAATCTGAGAAAGGCGGGTCGCGGGCAGCTTTGCGTCCTATTCGTAGCGCAACGCCTCAATAGGGTCAAGCCTCGCCGCCTTGGAAGCAGGGTAAACGCCAAAGACGATTGCGATCCCGGTAACCGCCAGCGTCGCCCCAATTGCCCACATCCAAGGGAATACAAACGAAGTCTTAAACACGAAGCCCAGGAGGTTGCCCCCCGCAGCGCCCGCCATGATCCCGATGATCCCGCCAATCTGGCAGAGAAAGATGGCTTCATACAGAAACTGTTGCAGCACATCACGGCGGCGCGCGCCTACCGCCTTGCGTACCCCAATTTCTCGCGTGCGCTCAGTGACCGATACCAACATGATGTTCATGATCCCGATGCCGGCCGCAAAGAGCGTTATCAGACCTACCGCCGCGCCGCCCAATGCGATCTTGCCGGTAAACTGACCAATCTGCTCAACAATGCTTTGGTTGCTTTCGACTTCGAAGTCGTTTTCTTCGCCCGGCCCAACGCCCCGGATCACGCGCAGGATGCCGATGGTCTCATCCATGGTTGCCTCCAGGTCCTGCATGCTGGGCGCGCGCACGGCGATATCGATGTCGCGCCGAGCCGCGCTGTACAGGTTGATCATGCGCGTGATCGGCACCAGCGCAATCATGTCGACATTTTGACCGAACGCATCACCTTTTTCCGCCATCACTCCGATGACGCTGTATCGGTAGCCATCAATGACTATGTCCTTGCCGATGGCCTTCTCGTTGGGAAAGAGCTCATCTTCCACATCAGCGCCAATGACCGCTACCGATCGAGCCAATTGCACATCCTGTTCTCCCAGAAACCGGCCCTCGGACATGTCAAACCCGTAGCTTCCAAGCCAGAATTCATTCGATCCCAGAAAGATCACTGAGGGCTCGGTCTTCAGTCCGCCGGCACGTGCCTCGACCCCAGAACCCCTCCTCATTTCCGGGCTGATCCCCATCGGAAGCTCGGCACGCTCGGCCAGCCGTTCGGCCTCGTCATAGGTCAGGTTTCGCCTTGGGCGCCATCGACCTCCACGCTGCTGAAATCCATTCCTGCTGGAGACAGTAAAGGTGGTAGCACCGAATGATTCCACGGTGCCGGTGGCACTGGATTTGATGACCTCAACGGCCGTTACCGCGACGATGATCGCGAACACACCGATGACCATCCCCAAGAGTGTAAGTGCGCTCCGCAATTTGTGGCTCCGCACCGACTCCCAGGCCAGTCGTATAAACTCCAGGTTTATCATGACTCAGCTGTATCGCAGCGCGTCAATGGGATTGAGTCGCGCTGCATTCCATGCGGGCACAATCCCGAAGGTGATGCCAACACCGACGCATATGCCGAATGCCAGAATCACTGTTCCCGTTGCCAGGTAGGCCGGCACAAACTGGCTGATGACCAGTGCGGCACCGGCGGAGATGGCTACGCCGATAATGCCTGCGCCTACGCATACGCCAATGGCCTCAGTCAGGAACTGCATCAGGATGGCCCGGCGAGGTGCCCCGACAGCTTTCCTGACACCTATCTCCCTGGTTCGCTCCTTCACCGAGACGAACATGATGTTCATCACGCCAATGCCGCCGACGACCAGTGCCAGGCCAGTTAAGAAGATGCCAATGGCATATATGGTGGCCTTTACTTCGCCTATCTGGTCCCGAAACGCCTGGGATTTGTTGATAGCAAAGTTGTTCTCTTCTGCTGCATCAACGCCACGAGCCGCGCGCAATATGCCGGTGAGCTCGTCTTCCGCCAGGTGCACTAAATTGGCGGATGCGGCCTTGACCTCTATGGTGACGCTCCGGTACCGCCCGAAGATGCGCTCAAATGTGCTCAGCGGAATCTGAACCTGATCATCAAAGGAGAAAAGACCCATGAATTTGCCTTGCCGTTTCAGTACGCCGATCACCTCGAATCGCGTGTGCCCGATTCGCACTCGCTTGCCCAACGCTCGCTCGCTGGGAAACAATTCCTCGGCAACCTCCGCGCCGAGGACCGCCACCGGCCGCGCCGCATGAAGCTCGGCTTCGGAGTACCAGCGACCTGCCTCAAGATCTATGTCGTCAATCCTGGTGATTTCGGGCGTAGAACCCTCAATTCTGATGCCATACAGCGCCCGGTCGCGGTAGCGAACCGGTCGACTTGAGCCCACAGTCGGTGCTACCGCGCTCGCGTACTTGGATTGGACCCGAATGACGTCCACCAGCTCCTTCGTGATTCTTGGGCGATTGCGTGCCTTAATCCAGTCTACTTCCGACATAAACCACCCGGACCTCTGCACGTACAGGACATTTGTGCCCAGCATCGAGAGCGAATTCTCGAAACTGCGCTCCAGCCCATTGATGATCGTGAACATGCTGGTTACGGTAACGATTCCGATGACAATGCCCAGCATTGTCAGGGAGCTGCGCAGCTTGTGCGCGAACATCGACCGACCGGCAATTACCAGCCCTTCCCAAAACTCTACGAATACCTTAACTACATGCAATGGATCAGACCCGTCAATATTGCTTCATGAACTGCTACGAAAAGGCGTCCGACGGGTTACAGCGCGTACAACGTTGTAGACGCGCGGAACATTATCTTGATCGCGAGCATACGAAACGGAAAGCCGGTAGTATGCGCTGTGAGCAAGCTGGATATCCTCATCGAGTTCTTGCGATTCTTGCGCGTGCGGAAGAAATACTGGTTGATTCCGATTGTGTTCGTGCTCCAATTCTTGAGCCTACTCATCGCCGCAACGCAAGGCTCTGCCCTTGCGCCGCTCATTTACGCTTTCTTTTAGGAAACTTGATGGCTTGTTCGCAGTGAGCAATGCGGCCCATGCGTCCGCATAAGTGGCCTGAGACCGTTCGCTTATGGCAAAGACTATTGCGATAGCCAACCAGAAGGGTGGTGTGGGAAAGACCACCACAGCCATCAATCTTGCCGCATCGTTGGCAGTGATGGAGCACCCCATCCTTTTGGTAGACATGGATCCCCAGGCCAACTGCACCTCTGGACTCGGCTTCGACCCACGGACTTTGGCCCATTCCAGCTATGAAGTCGTCATAGGCAAAATACCGGCCCGGGACGCCATCCGCCAAACGGCGGTGCCCAACCTGCATCTGTTGCCTGGAAGCATGAACCTGGTTGGCGCCGAAATCGAACTCCTCAATCTGAATTCCCGCGAGCGCCGGCTTGCGCGCGCCCTTGGCGACACCAATAGCCGGTATGACTTCGTCATTATTGATTGTCCCCCGTCCCTGGGCCTTTTGACGCTGAATGCCTTGACCGCTGCGGACTCCGTTCTGATCCCAGTGCAAGCCGAGTACTTCGCCCTCGAAGGGCTGGGACAGCTCCTCAGCACGATAAAGAAGCTGCGAAGGAGCTTCAATCCTAACCTGGACATCGAGGGTGTTCTGCTGACGCTGTACGATGCCCGCCTACGGCTGTCTAAACAAGTGGCGGCCGAGGTCAAGCGCTACTTTGATCCGTACGTATTTCGGACTATTGCACAGCGCAATGTCCGCGTAGCAGAGGCACCGAGCTTTGGAAAGCCCGTACTGATGTTTGACGGCACCTGCACCGGCGCCAAGAATCACTTCGCGTTGGCCAAGGAGGTTCTGGCCAAGAATACGGCTTACCTTCGGCGTCGGCCGACCAAACTTGAGTCACCGCCGACCACGGTCTCCAGTAGCGGCGTGCTTCATAAATTCTCCGCGTCATCGACCCGGGGTGGCACTTCGTTTAGCGGGTAGCTATCCTGCGCGTCAGTATAGGAAGGCGCTATGGCACGAAAAAAGGTTGCCCTTGGCCGCGGGCTGGACTCGCTGTTGCCTTCCGACGGTCCCCTTGATATGCAGGCTGGCCTGCGCGTGGTTGCCGGGGGAATCTTTGAGGTACGGATTGACAGAGTTACCCCAAACCCGTATCAGCCTCGCCAGACCTTTGATGACGCCGCGCTCAATGCGCTGGCCCAGTCCATTGAGGAGCTCGGTATCATCCAACCCATCACAGTAAGGGCAGTAGGAAACGACCGATTCGAAGTCATTGCCGGTGAGCGTCGCCTCCGGGCGGCGCGCCGGGTGGGACTGCGCACCGTGCCGGCCTTCGTACGCGTGACCAGTGCAGAGGAGATGCTGGAGATGGCACTGGTTGAAAACGTCCAGCGAGAGCAGCTCAATCCGATTGAAGTGGCACTCGGTTATCAGCGACTGATCGAGGAGTGCGGGTTGCAGCAGGCACAGGTAGCCAGACGCGTCGGCAAGACCAGGTCAACGGTGACAAACTTCCTTCGCCTGCTTCGGCTTCCCCCGCGCATCCAGATTGCGCTGCGCGAGCGCACCCTCTCTGTTGGCCATGCCCGGGCCTTGTTGGGACTCAGCGATGCGGAATCGCAGCTGCGGCTCTTTGAGAATATCCTGCGCAAGAACCTGTCGGTGCGCCAGGTGGAATCGCGGGTACAGCAGCTTTCGCAACGAATCAGAAAGCCACAGGAGCCAGTGCTGCCCACACGGCAGGCACTGCAGGTAAAGGAGATCGAGAAATCTTTGCGATCACGTTACGGTACAAAGGTGAAACTTACGTGCGACGCGTCTGGCAAAGGCAAGGTTGAATTCCACTACTACTCTTCCGACGATCTCGCGCGGATGCTGGATCTGCTCATGGGGACGCAAGGCTAGCCTCAGGCACCGCCTGCTCGCGTGTGTCCTGAGTTTGCTCGCTGCCTCCGACGCCCTGGCCCAGGTGGATTCCACGGCGATCAACCGTCCCGCACAATCTTTGCGACGCGCTGTAATTCCAGGCTTGGGACAGCTTTATAATCGGCACTACCTCAAACTCCCGCTTGTTTACGCCGGCCTGAGCGCGTTTGGCGGCGGTGCCATTTTGGTGAACCGACGCTACTTGCTGTACAGGCACGCGTATCTCTATACGGCGCGCACGAATGGCGACGGTACACCGTTCTTTCCGGAATACGCAGCTGAATACTCAAAGCTGCTTGGCCGCCTCGGCCTGGCGCCGGAAGCGAGTCTGTCGTCACAAGAAGTCGCGTCCCGCAGGGCACGGCTTGAGCCGCAGATCCGTGCCCAACGGGACAACCTGCGCCGCAATCGTGACCTTTTGTACTTTGGCGTCGTCTTTTGGTATGGACTGTCCATCCTTGACGCGTTTGTCAGTGCCCACCTGCTCGACTTTGACGTGAGCGATGACTTGGCACTTTCGTTGCTGGGCCCACCGGGCACCATGACAATGCGCTGGACCTTTTGAGGCAAGTGGGGTAGTATGGCACGAATAGTCTATGCCTTAAGTGGTCAGGGACGCGGACATTCGTCGCGCAGCGTTGCGATTTCGGCGGCACTCCGTGCCCGTGGCCATGAGATTCTGTTCTGCTGTGGTGGTACGGCCAAGGAGATCCTGGGGGCCAGGGGGGAGTCTGTGGTCGAAGTACCCCAGCTCAAGACTGTTTTGCGCAATAACACCGTTCTGGCGGCCCCGACGTTGATCGCCAACTGGCCTTCAATCGCCAACTTGGATCGGATTGTTTCGAAGTTAGCAGGAAGACTGCGGGCGATTTCCCCTGAGCTAGTCATTACCGACTTTGAAGCCTTTTCATGGCGGGCCGCCGAGCGGCTTAAAGTGCCTACAATTTCATTCAACCACCAGCAGATCGTCACAGAAACGGTTTACGAGCTACCGCCAGAGCACTGGCTTGACGCGCAAGTCGCTAAGGCGATCATCAACATCATTGCGCCGAAGAGCCCCGCGCAACTGTTGCTGACATCATTCTTCTTCCCGCCGGTTAGGCGACCATGGCGCACGCACTTGGTCCCCCCCATCATCCGCAAGGAAGTCGAGGGGCTCACTCCAACGCGTGGAGACCACACCCTGGTTTACTACAACCAACCCGAGGGTAACAAAACACTCCCTGGCCTGCTGCGCGAGGACGGACGCAGCTACATCGTCTACAACTTCCCGTTGCCGGCGGACCCGGAGCAGTTTCCGAATATTGTGTTCAAGCGCACCTCCATCACGGAATTCCTGAAGGACTTAGCCACCAGCCGGGCCGTGCTGTGCACTGCGGGATTTACGCTCATCAGTGAAGCGCTCTACCTTAGAAAGCCGCTCCTCGCTGTCCCAAATCGTGGCATCTTTGAGCAAACCATCAACGGGCTTTTCCTGGAGCGGGAGGGCTTGGGCAAAGCAATCATCGGCCGTAGACTGACTGCGGCCGACCTTGATGACTTCCACCGGCAATTGGGCAGCTATGCTGCCAGACTGCAAACGCGGCAGGTCAGCGGGAACATGGAGGCAGTTTCGCTGATTGAAGCTGTTCTGTCCCGTGCGGGGCCATCCGTCCATGCGTTTTCTTCACCCGTCCAGCACCCTTCCGCAGCGAACGGCGCCCATAAAGTGGCATCGTCCAAGTAGTCTCAAACAGTACTTGAATGAACTCTCGTCACCGTATTGTTTCTTTAGGCCGAATTGGCTAATCTATCTAAGCTAGGACGGTTGCGTTTGATGACTAGCTCCGAGGAGGCGATGCCGATCATGCCAAATGAATCTCTCACATCGCGGGAGCCGTCCATCTTTGCCAAGACGCATGCCTTCTTGCAACCTGGCAGCTTCGTGGGCGATGTGATCGCATCGGGCCTGTACCCCTATTTTCGCGCCATCGAGCGCAATGAGGGAACACGGGCCATCGTGGATGGTCGGGAAGTCATCATGGCGGGCTCGAATAACTACCTCGGCCTGACGTCGGACCCAAGGGTCAAGGAAGCCGCCGAGTTAGCTATCAAGCAGTATGGCACCGGATGTACGGGAAGCCGATTCCTGAATGGTACGCTGGACCTCCACCTTGAACTCGAAGAGCGTTTGGCCACCTTTATGGGGAAGCAGGCTTGCGTATTGTTCTCTACGGGCTACATGACCAACATGGGAGTCATCCAGGGGATCACGTCCAAGAACGACCTCATCTTTTCCGACAAGGACAACCACGCATGCATAGTCGCCGGCACGCAGGTCAGCCCTGCGGATACGTGGCGCTTTCGCCATGACGACATCAATCACTTGCGCCGACTGTTGGAAAAGGCCGGGCAGGAGCGGCCTGAGGCCGACAAGCTGATTGTTACTGACGGCGTCTTTTCCATGAGCGGCTGCATCGCCCGCGTGCCCGAGCTGGTCGCAGTAGCAGCCGAGTTTAATGCGGCGCTTATGTTGGACGATGCGCATGCAGTGGGCGTGATTGGCCCTGGCGGGCGGGGATCTGCAGCCTACTTTGGCCTCTCGGACGAGGTACCGCTTACCACGGGCACGTTTTCGAAAAGCTTTTCGTCGCTAGGCGGCTTCGCTGTAGGGGACCGCGATATCATTGAGTATATCCGCCACATGGCGAGCGTGCACATCTTTAGCGCTTCGATGCCACCATCTTGCGTGGCCGCGGTCCTGAAGTGCCTGGACATCCTGCAGGAAGAACCCTGGCGCTTGGAGCGGCTGTGGGAAATCTCTCACTACATGCGGGAAGGATTCAAAAATGCCGGCTTCAACGTGTGGACCAGCCAGGCACCCATAATCCCGGTGGTTATAGGCAATGAGATGAACACGGCCTTCCAATTCTGGAACGACCTGTTGGAAGAAGGCATCTTTGTTAATCCTGTCGTACCGTGGCGTGGCGCCGTTGCTGGTGGACGCGCCATCATGCGCACCTCGTATATGGCCACCCATACCGACGAAGATCTGGATCAGATTCTCGAGGCCTTTCGACGTGTAGGCCGGCGGCACGGGGTGAACAGCAATGGCATGGTGTAACACCACTCCCTATGCAGTCGCTCCGAAATGGCTCTTATCTGTGAAGTAAAGAGTCGCCGCCATCTGCGACGATTTGTTGGCTTTCCGTATTCGTTCTATAAGGGCCATCCGTATTGGGTGCCGCAGCTCCGCTCGGAGATTCGTCACACCCTAAACCGGAAGCAGAATGCCTTCTTCGAACACGGAGAAATGGCCTTGTTCCTTGCATTTGATGATGCCGGTCAGGTAGTCGGGCGTATCGCCAGCATTCGCAATGGAATGCACCTCAAGACGCACGAGGACGGCGTGGGCTTCTTTGGGTTTTTCGAGTGTGAAGAGCGCTATGAAACCGCAGTGGCTCTATTTGAGGCGGCAGCAACCTGGGCAAGAGCTAAAGGCCTGCGTGCGTTGCGCGGGCCTACAAACCCCACGCTTAATGACCTCTCCGCGCTGCTGACAGGCGGATTCGACCGGATGCCGGCAATTCTTATGCCCTACAACCCTCCGTACTACGAGGAATTCCTGACGCGGTGGGGGTTTAAGCGGGTCATGAAGATCTGGGCCTACTACATCCATCACAAGCACGTCAGGGCTGATCGCATGGTTCGGGGCGCCGAGATCGTAAACCGACGCAACCCCGGGCTGAAACTTCGCCCCATGGACATGTCCAGGTACTACGAGGACGTCGAGATCATGCGCTTAATCTGGAATGATGGATGGCAGCATAACTGGGGCTTTGTGCCGATCACCCAGAATGAGTTCCGGCAACTCGCAAAGAAGTTCAAGGATATCTTGGACCCGCGAATATGCTTTATCCTTGAAAAAGACGGAGAACCGGTAGCGTTTTCCGTCTCGCTGCCCAACATCAACCCGGCCCTCAAGAAGGTGCCGGATGGTCGCCTATTTCCTTTCGGGCTTGCAAAGATCCTGTTGCACGACAAGTTCGGTGGCTTTAATGAGATCCGCATGCCGCTGATGGGCGTGAAGAAGGCTTACCATGGCCGCGCCTTCGACGTACTGCCAGTAATTGAAACCATACTGAAGGGCCCGGCCTACGGGTATGCGGCATGCGAAACAAGCTGGGTATTGGACTCCAATCATGTCTTGAAGAACCTTCTCACCTCCATAGGCACTATCATTGACAAGCAGTACGCACTCTTCGAGAAGGACATCTCAAAGCAGGAGGCGGTTTAGGCACGCACCCCGCAGCCGGTAACGAGTCGCCCCGGGTTGTGGGCCGAGTCCGGTGCCGCTACAACCCCAACTGGCGAAGAAAGCTGGACAACACCTCCGGCTCAAGTAGTATCGTCAGAATAACGCCGCCTAGCGCGCCGCCTAGGTGTCCTGTATGTGCAATGCCTGGCAGCTTGCCCTTGTTTATGGCCCACAGCGAGCCGGCAACAAAGAGCGCAGCAAATGCGATCGAGGGCAGGGGCAACACACCGAAAAAATAGATCAGCTCGAAGGGCCTGAAAAGGCAAAACCCAAAGACAACTCCCACGATGGCACCCGAAGCACCGACCGCAGCGTATCCCGTGTCGTCACGGTGGCACAAATACGTAACGGCGCTGCAAGCAACCAGTGAACCGCCGTACAAACCCAAAAAATCGGCGCCCCCCATCCAAGATTCCAAGGGAGGGCCGAAGAAATAGAGCGTAAAGAGATTAGCAAAAAGATGCCAGAACCCGTTGTGCACGAAGGCACTGGACACCCACCGATACAGCTGTGACCGCTGAGCTGGGATGAATTTCAACCGATCCACCAAGGAGCGGTCAACCCACAACGCAGTGATGCTCACCAGGGCAATGGTGACCAAGAGGATCAGCGTAATGGGCGCAGCGAAAAAATCAATCATTCGACTGGAATAGCAAGCTGTCGCATGGAATGCGACATCAGGCTACGGAAGATGAGTAGCCCATCCGCACCGCCAACCTCCGATTCAGCGCAACGCTCTGGATGGGGCATCATGCCCAGAACATTGCCCTCAAGGTTGATGATGCCTGCGATGTGGCGGGCCGAGCCATTCGGATTGACCCCTTGACTTGGCGTGCCCTTTTCGTCGCAGTAGCGAAATACGACCCGCTCTTCAGCTTCCAGTGCATCCAGCGTGTCTGCCGAAGCAAAATAGCTGCCTTCACCATGCGCTATGGGGACGCGGATCACCTGTCCGTGGCGCAGTGCGTTCGTGAACGCTGTATCACTGCTCTCCACGCGAAGATATACCCACTTGCAGACAAAGCGCAGACTCGCGTTTCGCAACAGGGCCCCGGGCAGCAGTCCGGCTTCGCACAACACCTGGAAACCGTTGCAGATGCCCAACACGAGGCCGCCGCCATGGGCAAACGTTACAACGCGCTCCATGATGGGTGAAAACCGTGCCACGGCCCCGGCACGCAAGTAGTCGCCGTACGAAAACCCGCCAGGCACAATGACCAGATCTACGTCTCCGAGCTCCGTCTCCTTGTGCCAGATAAAACGCGCATTGAGCCCAAGGACGTGACGGACTACGTGATAAGCGTCATGGTCGCAGTTAGAACCCGGAAAGACGATGACGCCTACGTTCACCGACCTAGGAGTCTTTGATGATCTCGAGCTCCAGAATAACCTCTATGTCGTGGCCCACTACAGCCCCGCCGGCTTCGGTAAGCCGGTTCCACATGAGGCCGAAATCTATCCGGTTGACTTTGGTACGCGCCTCAAAGCCGGCGCGCTCGGAATCGCCCATCGTCGCGGACCCGAGGTACTCAGCACTGAGCACGACCTCCTTGGTGACGTCGCGAATGGTCAGGTTTCCTACTATGTCAAACGTAGAACCTTCCAAATTCGTGACGCCCGTGCTTTCAAAGGTCATGGTTGGAAACGTCTCCGCAGAGAAAAAGTCGTCCGACCGCAAGTGATTGTCGCGACGGTCATTCCCGGTATCAATGCTGACAACCTGGATCGTGACCGACGCTTGCAGCGACTGCAAGTCTTCCGGGTCCATGGTGATCGTGGCATCATATTCGCCAAATTCGCCACGCACGTTTGAGATGCCAAGGTGCCGCACCTTGAATCCTATCTTGGAGTGCGCCGAATCAATGGACCACGTGGCCGGCGCGTCGCCGCTGAAACCTGCAAGAAACAGTACTAACGCAATGGGAAGAACGAAACGGGACTTCATGTCTTCAGGTAGGCTGGTGAATGGCGCACTGTACCCGCTAAAGACCATTCTGTTCGACGTGGACTGTGGGCTACACAAGCGCATTGGATGCCGCCACTTCCCGGTCATCATCTGCGCGTCTTGCCTGGCGCCGGTGCGTCACAAGACTGTTGCTGCCGGCGCAGGCTAGCCGGTCAAGGCCAGTTTCACCGTCGTAGCTCCCGCGCCACCGAACCCGACTAAACTCTTGTATGCTTGTGGAGGCCTCATGAGCAACAAGTGCAGGCATGGCCTGCCCTGCAAACGTACGATCGAGCGCAATGAAATTACCCGGGCAGGCCTCCAGGATGAGGTCACGGGGGGTCCGATTCCCGCGGTCCAATAAGCTCAATGCCCAACGCCAGAAACAGAGCTAAGACAATGATCGCTGTTACCTCCGCGCCTATAGGAGATACCACGGCCTTTACCTACTCCGCTGCAACAAACCGGTAGACCTCGAGGTAGAGATTGGGCAACTGGCCCGATTCGTCCAGCTCCGGCTGTACCACGCGGTAAACCAATCCATACTTGCCGTAGTGGAATATATGTTTCACACCCAATTCCTCCGCAACAAGAAGCCCGTCCTTGGTGAATACCTGGTAGCCCCAACCTCTGCCGGAATTTTGGTACTGGATCATAAAGGTCCGGTCAGTGAGTTCAAAAATATCAGTCGTAAGCGTGCTGCTCCCGAGCAGATTGCGAGAGGCTTTCATTAACGCCGCAGGATGAATCGACTTCGGGTCTGGAAGATCTCTCGAGAGATCACGGAACCAGGAAGTTCGGTGTGAGATTCTGGCTACGATAGCACCGTCTCGCGTCATCTTCAGTACGTGGGGCTCCACAGCTCCAGCGTAGAATATGTGCTCCTCATCAACAATATGGCCACCCATAGCAAGCCTGCGGGCTGCTTTGGGATAATCGCTGGATGGCAAATCGATCTCATGGAGGGTCTTGCCACTGGAGCTCATGTATCTAAGGACCTGTTTATCTGGGTACCTATATATGCCAAAGAGATTGCCTTGGGCGTCGACATCCAGGAACCCCCGTTGCGCAATAAGGGAATAGTCCGGGTCGACATTTCCCAGGCATCTCCCTTCGGGCGTGAACCGGTATCCCCAAGGACCCGCGTTGCTAAGGAAGATGGACTGATCCCCGACAAATACGGCGTGCACAGGCCGGACCTCAAACCCTGGATGGCATAGAGATGGGTCAAGCAAGGCCAGGAGTTTCCCATCTGGATCAAACAGAAGGGCTTGCCACCCGTGCATATCGCCGACGAGCATACATCCATCGGGAGCCACGTCCAGGCCCCATATCCCTGTCATCAGCAAGCTATCCGGATGCACCGCATCCGGGTCGGCCAGTGCAATCGTCCTCACCCACTGGAAGTGCGCCAGCTGGAGGGGATCATTGGGTTGAGCGCTTGCGGGATCTGCGAATGTGAGGCAGGAAACAAATGCCACAACAAGAGACACGAAACACCTGATTCCCGGCCAAGATGCCATGCGTTCGTGTGATTCAGTCAAGGTCAGTCGTACCTTCATGGCGCGCGAGGTTACTGGTCGCAATAGCCACCCTCCAGGTAAAAGCAGGCCCCTTCCTATGGAGAGCACATGCTTCCCAGTCCCGTGCAACAAGCGTAGATACAGTCAGGATGTCCCATTGGGCAGGCCGTCCAGGACGATCGTCGATCCTGATCATCGTCCTTCAGACTGGCTTCTGTCGGGTGAAGGACTGGTACAAGCAGCTCCACGATCTGGTTCTGGACGACTCTAGTCCACCTTGGGGGAATTCCTGCCACTGTTTGCGCAGCGTTATGGCGCCCTCACCCGGAGCAGTGTTGGGCAAGAGTCAAAACCCCGAGGACCTATCCTTCGTGCTGAAGGGAAGTAATTCAGGTACAGCGGTCAACGCAGGAGTAAACCGCGGAGTAGAGACGGTCTGCAAAAAAGCTACGTCGACCTAATCGCAGTAGAAGCCCGCCCAGCGACCCGGCGGGAATATCCGGGCCACCCGGACGGTACCGGTCACTTGCTTGAAACGTGCGCCTTAGCGACATGCACATGCGTCCGGCACGGCTACGCCGAGTTACATGGCCGGATAGGCATCAGGCCGGCATTCGAATCGCGCCTGCGGTGCGGGCACTTGGCCCTCCGTCACTTATCCCCGAATTCGGAGGGTGCAGAGTACTCCATTGCAATGGTGCGGTGCAGCATGCCGATGTAGAGATGCATACGGTTTGGTCATGGACGCCCTGGCGGGCAGGCATGCGCTACTGCTGCGACTCAAAAGGCCGATCAATTGTTGCAGGCAGCTTGTTCCGCCGGGCAGGGCTCAACTTTTTTGCGCGCGATTCGTTATCTGCGTCTTCCTTCCGATCACACCAGTCTATGATTCCCAAGGAGCTTTTCGCCAAAATCCGACGGATCGAGATACGTACTAAAGGGCTCGTGAATGACGTTTTTGGGGGCGAGTACAACTCGGCCTTCAAGGGTAGAGGTATCTCGTTTGCCGAAGTCAGGCCCTACCAGGTGGGCGATGACATTCGGTCGATCGACTGGAATGTTACGGCTCGAACCGGCGATGCATACGTCAAGGTATTCGAGGAAGAGCGTGAGCAGACCGTGGTGCTGGTAGTTGACATCTCCGGCTCAGGTGATTTCGCTTCGCAGAGCAAATTCAAGCGCGAAATCGCGGCAGAGATCTGCGCAATCCTGGGCTTTAGCGCCATCAAGAACAATGACAAGGTGGGCCTGGTACTGTTTTCTGACGAGGTAGAACTGTTCGTACCACCCAAGAGCGGGCGACGCCACGTGCTACGGCTTATCCGAGATTTGTTTGCGCACGCGCCAACCTCATCCAAGACTGACATTGGTCGGGCCCTTGAGTTCGTCTTGCACATGCTGCGTCGTCGGTCTATCGTGCTTGTCGTTAGTGACTTTTTCGACAAAGGCTATGAGCGGCCCCTGCGGCTGGTCTCTCGCAAGCACGACACAGTCGCGATCCACCTTCAGGACTCACGTGATCACGCTCTGCCGGCCATGGGACTTCTTGACCTGACTGACCCGGAAACCGGCCGTACGACCACGCTGGATACCGGAAGCCGTCGCGTGCGACGCGCCTTCGAAGAGCGAGCACACGCCATGCGGGAAGCCACTGCGCAAGGCCTACGCCGCGCCAGGGTGGACCAGGTGCCCATAGTCTGTGGCGAAGACTATGTGGAGCCTCTCATTCGATTCTTCCGCCAACGGGCAAGCGTAGCGTGATGTACCGGGTACTGGCAATAGTTCTTGCGCTTGGCGCCGGGCTGTGTGGAATTGCGGACGCGCAACGCTTAGAGGCAACGGTATCTGTGGATAGCGCGCGAGTGGGAGAGCGCTTCCTGCTGACAGTGAGTGTTCTGCACGGCTCCATGGAAGCGCCAGAGTTCCCGAGTCCGGGCTCGGGGAAAGAATCGTTCGGTGACCTGGACGGTATTCGGGTAGTCTCCAGTGGACGCGCCATACTCGGGCCCTCTGTACGGCTCGACAGCGTCGTGTACGATGTCACGACATTTGCCTTGGACAGTGCAGTGGTGCCACCCCTATCGGTCACACTAAACGGCGGAAGCCGTCAGGACAGTACGCGCCGCATCGTGATTCCGGTGATTTCGGTGGTGCCTGCGGATGCGGATACCATCCACGGCATGGCTGAAGCCGTTCACTTTCTGCAGCCCGGCAGCAGCGGCACACCGCCATGGCCTTGGGTGCTTCTGGCATTGGCCGCCTTTTTTGTCATTGGTTCACTTTGGTGGTGGTACACACGCAGAAGAACCGAGGTGATCCTGGACGATGCCCCGCAGGACCCGCAGCTGTCACCATATGAGTTGGCCAAGGCGAGGCTGGGCGAACTTGAGAAGGTCAATGTGTCAGCGGAAGGGAGCGAAGTTCCTTTTTTCGTCGAGTTGTCCGAGGTCCTCAGAATGTACCTTGAGCTCAGGATCGGGGTACCCGCGCTTGAGCTGGCTACAAACGAGATTTTGGAAGAGTTTACTCTCGTACGCTTCAAAATCCCTGGTGGTGTGCCGGATGAGGTCCAACGCGTTCTGGGACTAAGCGATTTGGTGAAGTTCGCTGAGTATGTACCACCGGTAGCTGACAGCGTACAATCCCTTGCACAGACCAGGCACATCATTGAACGCATGGAAGACAAGCAGCGTCAGCTGGCACTGGACGCAGCTCGTCAAGAAGAGATTCAGGAATAGCCCCGCACCAATGGAATTTGCCGCACCACTTTGGCTTGTGCTTCTTGCTCTGCTACCCGTTTGGGGCGGCTGGCACTGGTGGCGCTCAAGCCGTGCAGGCGGCTTGCGCTACAGCAACAGCGGCGTCGCATTCAACACGCCCAGGGGCTGGCGTTCGTATATCGCGGCAACGCCCTTGGTACTCCGCATGGCGGCTTTGGCCCTATTCATCCTGGCGTTAGCGCGTCCCCAGGAACGTGACGTGACACAGCAGCGATATGCTGAAGGTGTAGAAATCATGTTGGTACTTGATACGTCCACTTCGATGCTTGCCGAGGACTTTCGACCCAACAGGCTCGAGGCGGCACGAGAAGTGGCTGCAGAGTTCATTCGCGGGCGCGTCTCGGACCGGATCGGCCTTATAGTCTTCGCAGGCAAAGCCTATACCCAGACGCCCCTGACGCTGGACTATACGTTCCTCCTGAATATGCTGGACGAGGTAAATGCAGGCATAATAGAAGACGGAACCGCCATAGGGACGGCCCTTGCTACGGCCGTCAATCGCCTCAAAGACACCGAGGCGGAAAGCAAGGTGATTGTCCTTCTGACCGATGGACAAAACAACCGCGGCGAGGTCGACCCCGTGACGGCCGCCGATGTTGCTGCTACGCTCGGGGTGCGCATATACGCGGTTGGTGTAGGCACTTATGGAGAGGCCCCCTACGTGGTTGACACCCCGTTCGGTGGCTCCCGGCGCCAGATGATACCCGTAGAGATCGACGAGGACATGCTGCGAAGCGTAGCAGCAAACACAGGCGGGCAGTACTTCCGGGCCACCAACAAGAATGCGCTACGCGACATCTATGCCCGGATTGGCGAGCTGGAAACGACCAAGATCGAAACCCTTACCTACACCGACTACGAAGAGCGCTATGAACGTTACCTGTGGCCTGCGTTGGTCTTGATTTTGCTTGAGGTACTCATCTCCACTACGCTGTTGCGCCGCTTTCCCTGACGTCTATGGCCTGGCTTTATCCCGAATACCTTTGGACGCTTGCGTCCATACCGGCAGCTGTTCTGCTGTTTGTCTATGCATGGTGGCGGCGCGGCATGCTTCGGCGGCGATTTGGAGACGAGTCACTGATCAAGCGCCTTTCATCTCTGGTAAGCGGCAGACGGCGACGGTGGAAGTCAGCTTTCTTTGTGGCCGGCCTGGCGCTGCTGTCTCTGGCATTGGCCGGACCCAAGATTGGAACAAAGCTGAAAGAGGCCACACGGGAAGGCGTGGACATGGTGATCGCACTGGATGTTTCCTTGTCGATGGAGGCCGAAGATGTGGCGCCCAACCGGCTCAGTCGAGCAAAGAATGAGATCAAGAAGCTGCTGAGCGAGCTGCGCGGCGACCGTGTTGGCCTAGTGATTTTTGCCGGTGACGCTTTTTTGCAGTGCCCGCTGACTACAGACTATAGTGCACTACGCCTGTTTCTGGATGTGGCCAGCCGCAGCCTTCTCCCGACTCCCGGCACGGACTTCGAGAAAGCTTTGAGTGAGGCCGTCGGGGCCTTGGAAGGCGCTTCGCAAGATCCGCAGGTGGAAGGTCGCTCGCGCGCATTGGTGATAGTCTCTGATGGCGAAAACCATGTAGCCAACCTGGAGGGCATCCTGAGTCGCGCCAGGCAATCGGACATCGTTATCTACACAGTCGGCGTGGGTGAGACCAGCGGAGCACCAATACCGTTGTATGAAGGAGATCGGCGCACTTTCCACAGGGATCTCGAGGGTGAGATCGTGCAAACAAGACTCGAAGAAGAGGAGTTGAAGCGCCTCGCGGAAGACGGGTCGTACTTTCGCATCGCCCGCACCTCCAGCAGCGTCATGCAGATTATCCCCGCACTGGAGCGGCTGGAGCGAACGGAATTGGCGAGCGAACAGTTTGAAGAGTACGACATTAAGTACCAGGTGCCCCTGCTGTTGGCACTGGTTCTCTTCCTGGTGGAAGGGTTGATCTCAGCGCGGAAAAAACCGCCGGTTACCTAATACATGTTGACTATGCAAGTGTTGTCATTACTTCTGGTCATGCTGCAGGCAGCACCTGACTCTAGCGCTCAGGGTCAGGGATGGCAAGGAAACCTTTTCCTGCAGAACAATCAGCTTCAGGAAGCTCAAGATGCTTACGAGCGCGGGCTGGACCTGTACCGGGACAGGCATTCGATGGACAACATCTACTATGGCCTGCAAAACAACCTAGGACTCGCACTTCACGGACAAAGTAACTTCGAAAAGGCCCAGTCAGCATTCGGGGAAGCCGTGAAGACAGCGTCTAGGCCCACTGATGCTACCAGGACTCTTTACAATGCAGGCAACAACGCATTCAGTATGCAGGCAAATGAGGCAGCGCTGGAGCACTACCGCGAGGCACTTCTGGCAGATCCGACGAATGAGGATGCAAGATTTAACTACGAATATGTAAAGCGCCTGCAACAGCAGCAGCAGGACCAACAGCAGAACGACGACAATCAGGATCAGCAGCAGGGTGATCAAGATCAGGAGCAGAACCAAGATCAGCAGGATCAGGAACAACAAAACCAAGAGCAGCAGCAGAACCAGGAACAGCAGAATCAGGCGCAGGGGGAAGAGGAGCAATCAAACTCCGAGCAGCAACAACCCCGGGAGACCCCGATGAGCCGAGCGGAGGCAGAGCGCATCTTGCAGGCCTTGGAGAATGAAGAAAAGGAGCTTTTGCGTGAGATTCAGAAGGCCGAAGGCCGCCCGCGACGTGTAACAAAGGACTGGTAATACCGCGTGCGTACGTATTTCTCTTTAGGACTTGGACTGGCGCTTCTTTTCGTGTGCCGCATGGCGCATGCTCAATCTGTTCAGGCGCTGGTCAATTCATCCACCATTGGGACCCAGGAGGCAGTCACCTATTCCATTGAGGTCACAGGTGCCGACATCGTCGATGTCTCCATTCCCATGCCGCCGGCAGCACCTGGCTTGCAGCTAGTGTCACCAGCCCCGTCGCGTGGTACCAGTGTCTCGTGGGTCAACGGCAACGTGACAAGAACCGCAACCTATTCCTGGCAGTACCAGCCGCTGGCAGAGGGACAGGCGCATATAGAATCCGCCACAGTAGACATTGCGGATACCACTTACACAACCAGTGCCATTAGTATCACGGTTGTGCCTCAGTCCCAGCGTCCTTCTCGTACGCCGGGCAGGCGCAGCATTTTTGACCCGTTTCCGATCCCGGCTCCGGGCGGCCCTGTGGGTGAGATCGCTGAGCGCGATGTCTTCATACGCGTCATTCCCAGCAGCACCACGCCGTTTGTAAATGAACAGGTCACCATCAGCTACGAGCTGTTTTTCCGTGAAGGCATGCAGCCCCAAAATAGCAGGTTGGCCGACTCTTGGGATGCTGAAGGATTCTGGCGCGAAGACTTGCCCGTTGAAGGACGCCCCATGCCACGAACGAGCATCCAAGACGGGCTGCGATACAGTTCCATAGTGGTCAAGCGAGTGGCGGTCTTTCCTACCCGCCCGGGGTCGCTGACCATTGATCCGCTGCGTATCGCCACAAAAGTGGTTGCTCCAGGAACGGTTGGGTTCGGGGGCTCATTGTTCTCCCGGCGGGCTGCCTATCAGGAGATCGAGCGCAGCTCGCCGCCGGTCGCCATGGAGGTTAAGCCACTTCCCTCACACGCGCCAGACGGGTACCGGGATGCTGTAGGAAAGTACACGTTGGAGGCACGGCTCAGTCGGACCCAGGTTGATGTAGGCGAGCCGCTGGAGCTTGTGATACGCATCACGGGCGAGGGCAACATCTCCACACTAGACGGGCCGGAAGTCCAACTGCCTGGTGTCTTCGAGTCGTACGACCCGGAAATCAACACCGTAAGTCGGGTAGCGAGCAACCTCGCTGGTGGCACCAAGACGTTCACCTTCCTCATGATCCCGCGGGCTAAC
This sequence comes from Rhodothermales bacterium, assembly GCA_965262785.1. GTDB lineage: Bacteria > Bacteroidota > Rhodothermia > Rhodothermales > Bin80. The sequence goes on along the minus strand of OZ253559.1, from coordinate 1,660,331 downwards.
GGGACCTTCAACATACCTGCGTTCCGTTTCAGCTACCTGGACCCTGCGACGGCAGCGTACCAGACGATTGAGCGCATGCTGCCAGCGATCCGGGTCAGTGGCACTGCCTCTGCGGCGGTGCCCACAAGTACGCTGGCAACGGGATTTCCGGTTGACGATATCGCAGGTCCGCGCGCAGCTGAGCGCTGGGTAACTTACCCACCGGTGCCGCTGCACAGACGCTGGTGGATATTTGTGGCGATAGCCATGCCGCTTCTCGTGTTGACTACCCTGGCGGCTTGGCGCCGCCGTGCTACGCGGCTGCAGACCGATGTAGCGTGGGCTCGCGGCCGACAAGCGCACCCGCTGGCACGGCGCCACCTCAAGCGGGCCATGCAGCTCAGCGAGAGGGATGCACCGCGCCCATTCTTCGTTGAGCTGGAGAAGGCCGTGCTGGGCTTTATTGGCAACCGCATGAATGTAGCAGAGCTCGGAATGACTCGTCCGCATCTGTATGCCGCGTTAGCAGAAGCTGGTGTGTCCGAATCAACGCGCAACAGGCTCCACAATTTCCTCATGGACTGTGATGCAGCCCGGTTTGCGCCCGATAGGCCGGATCGCGCCCGGATGGACAGTGCTATGCAGGCCGCCATTGAACTTATCGTGCTCATCGACCAAAGCGCGCACCCATGAGCATTCGACGTGTCCTAATACGCGTGTTTGCCTGCGCGGCTGTAGCGTGGACTAGTGCCGACCTGGCGCATAGTCAGCTCCGAGAGGCCGTTCAACGATTCGATGAGGCCACTGAGCACTATGCCGCCGGCAACTATCGTGATGCTGTTGCAGCGTTCGAAGACGTGCTTGCCACGGGCTATGCCACGGGTGCTGTGTACTACAACGCAGGCAATGCGTATTTTCGAATCGATGAGTATGGGCAGGCACTGCGACACTGGGAAAAAGCCAGACGCCTTTTGGGTGACGACCCTGCCTTGGTGCACAACATGGATATCGTACGGGCCCGTATTGGGGCACCATTCTCGTCGGTGCCGCCACCGTTTTGGGTCACTTGGTGGCAACGCGTCGTGGTGCCTATAGGTACCCTGCCCTACCTGGTGCTTGGGCTGCTGCTGTACGTGGCGGCGGCCGCGCTCTACGGAATACGCATTTGGACCAATACGCGCAGCGCCTGGCAGCGCAGGGCACGTCTGGGCTCGCTGGTATTGGGATTGATGCTGCTTATGGCCGCCTTCGGTACTTCCGCCAGCAGGACTGGTATCACCACGGGCGTGGTCATCGCAAAATCGGCGAAGCTGGCCGACACCTTGGGCGATGCCGGTGCCCTTGATGTCCCTGAAGGGGTCTTGGTGGGAATTCTGGGCCGGGAAAGCACACATCTCAGGGTAAAGCTACCCAACGGAGTTGTGGGCTATTTGCCTGAGATGTCGGTTGGGGAAATCTAGCTGCCGCGCCATTGGGCACCTCTTGTAGAAAAAGGAGTTAATGCAGGCCTTGCACCTATGACTATTGGCCGCGTATGTGCTTATCTTATAGCCCGCTTGTGGCGGGCAGCACCTGCCTGCGCACCGTTCATAGGGCTGTGCTACAGCCCTATTTCGAAGCGGCGGGTAGGGCGCGCCAATGAAAAGGCGTAGCTGAATCAGCAAACCAATTAACCGTTTTCTCACTATTCTGAAGAACCCAAGGTACCTGCTATGGGTAGCAATAAGACGTTTTCACTAGCACTTGAGCGCAACGGTAACACCGTAACAGCACACGTTGGCGGGCGGATCGACAGCTCGAATGCGTGGGATTTCGACCGCGAGCTGCACGGTGGACTCAAGAGCACCGATATGGTGCTTGTCATGGATTGTGGTAGCCTTAGATACATCAGCAGCGCAGGTCTCCGCGTGGCTTTGAAGCTGGCCAAGCAATTCAGGCCGCCGCAGAGACGATTCGTGATGTCGTCGCTTACTGATGACATTGGGGAAATCGTACGCATCAGCGGTTTTGACCGAATTATCGAGATCCACGACTCAGTCGAATCCGCGCTAGGCAGCGGTTGATTGGCGCGCTGCGAGTAGGCGCTTTCTAATCGCTGCCATCATCGCTAGGCGCCGGAACCGCATATATCACTGCATTCGGCATCTGCGCATTGCCGTTGCTGTGGTCATTTAGACGCTCTTGGGAGCCAAGTCGAGGAACGCTTGCTCCCCTTCCGGTGGTACGCACCTCCCGGGCAAGGCCAATGCGTTGCCATTCGGCTGTAACCGGCATTGCGCCCGGCGACCAGGCTTTGGTAACCGTACATCGTGCGGCACCATACCACCTAAGTGGGCACTACCCAACTACTTGGACCAAGGAGGACTCAGCGGTATCGAACATCGACTTCAACATTTCTCCTCTCCCCTTCTCCAGCGCTAACACGCGCAACTCGAGCGCTTGTTTAGCAGCGTTCAATGCGGCTGTGCGCTTGTCGGGAGGTAGAGGGCCATGTGCTTCCTCGTAACGAGAAACCGCATTCTCAGCAATTGTTCGAACGTTCTCTAACCAAATGCTGCGGCTGACCGCTGATCGCAAACTGGGAGCTGACTGCTTCATGGAAAGAGCGTACCATTGGTTGTTATACCTACGTGATCCTCGCTGGCTGACAAGTTAATGCTGCCAGCAACGAATTTGGCAGACGCCGCGCACCGCGACAGCGGGCGCAGTATACGCTAGATGGTGGCGAATTCACTGCAATTGCCTTTCGCCATCCCGTGGGGTCAGGTGCCATGGGACCGTTACTTCTTGGCGACCTCGGCGACGGCCGCATCGGCGATATCGAACAACTCCCGCACAGATTTCCTGCGCAGCACTCGGAGTCGGTCCATGGACTCCCACAATGCGCGCTTGATCTCCGCAATCGCGGTGTCCCGGAGGGAATTCGAAAGCGGCTCACCACGGGTGAACTCGTATTTCTCGACAACGAAATCCGCTACGTGGATTATGTTGTCGGCAACGATGCTGAAATCCACTGGGTTCCTGATGGATTCCAATTCTGCATCGGTTACGTCTCTGACCATAATCGTGGCTGTATTTGGTAGCTGTTACGCACGATCGCAAAAGCGGACCCAGGCAAATCCCGGTCCGCACCACGATGCCATGCTTTGACAATCAAAGGGCGAGGCAGTTAGTAACCCTACAGCGACCATGCCCAATGGACGAACATCGCAGGCTGCCTGCGGTGATGCGAAAGGTACGCAAAAACTGTGACGTATTTGCCGAGCATTAGGCTTCGCGTCGGAAAGCGTCTGGTGAAAAAGATCTTGCGGGAAGGTCCTCCCTAACCGGAATTTGTGGTGCAGCTTTAAGGACTCAACCACGATCTTTGCATAATTAGTAGGTGGCGCACATGCATACTCGGGCGCATTTCCTACACTCGACTCGATTGAATTCGTCCGTATTGACGGATCTGCCAAAATGGCCGACGTGCCGGGGTATAGTGCGTTCCACCAGATCTGGCGTGGCGGCAGGTCCACAAAACGCTTTGCGTTCAATATCGCACGAATCTCCGCCCGGCGAGCTTCCGACAACCGCCGTCTGCTCTGGCGACGCCGCTTCGGCTGCTGCTGCGCCGCACGCTGACTCCTGTTATAGGAGGCGCGAGAGATCCCCACATGGCGGCAGGCCGCCACCGTACCCAGAATCGGACGCAATGCCTTGACCATCTCCCTCATCGCTACCCGGCCTCGCTCTCGCTGCTGATGCCAAAGAGCGTGCAGACTTTTTTTTGGACCTCTATGATGGCCTCGGCCTTCTGAAGCTGCTGCCGAGACTGACTGAGCGCCTTGCGCAGCCGCCGAATCTCCTCGTCCTTGGCCAGAAGTTCCTTCCCGGACTTGGTCGAACCATAAAGCGCTCCATATTCGCGCTGCTTGCGCCACTGGGCCAAATGAGACGAATAAAGGCCTTCCCGACGCAAAAGCGCACCGACCTCTCCAGGCTTACTGCAGAGTTCGGCCTCGTGCAGAATGCGCATCTTGTAACTGGCAGTGAACCTGCGGCGCTTGGCCCTGCGCACCACCTCAGTCGGCGGGACCTCTGCAGTGCCGGTCGTGTTGGAAGGGTAATCGGATTCCATGATTGAATAGGGGAAAATGATGGATTGGTTAAGCAAAATCGCCTGACCAGCCCTGCCGCTTGAACCCCAACGCGGCTACACTATTAATGTATTGAACTGTCTCACTTCTTATTGGCACAGAGGGCCGAGCTGAATGCGTTTCTGCGCATCTGGACTACCCGGGATGCGCCTGATAAGACGCCGTCCAACCGGTAAGAACTTTGTCGCTGGACGGAATTGACTAATTTCCTGACTTCCGCGGTTTAGATGTAAAATAGTATGAGTGATACTTGATCAACATACAATAGTGAACACTACACGTGCCGATTTTGAGGGAAGCCTTGAGGTTCCTCTCGATCGCATTTGGACTTCTTAGGGGAGCGGGTCGGGAGAGGCCAGCTCGCGGGTCCTGCTGGGGTACTTTAGTCCGGCTGCGCTGTAGAGCGTCCGCTGAGCTGCGGTGGCGGGGGAGGCGAGCAGATACTGCTTCAGCGTACTGGTGTCGGTAATGAGGGAGACTTGCGCGCCGCTCAGCTCTGTCAGGATACGGGCCTCGCTGAGTGGCTCCTGGCCCGCATGCATGGTGTTGTGCTGGTAGCGCAGCAGGCGCAGCAAGGCAAAAGCGACGAAGCAAATCGCGATGTGGGCCTTGACGCGGCTGGGGGTCCAGTGATAGATGGGCCGCGTCGCCATGGTGTGCTTGAGCACGCGAAAGCCCTCTTCGATGCGCCACAGCTCCCCGTAGTACGCATAGATGTGTTGTGCTGGATGGCTTTCGCGATCCAGGCTGGTCCACACGCCGTGGAGCCCGTCAAAGCATGCGTCTCGGTCAATGGCATCCTGGTTCAGCTCCACGGCATCGCGGTCCACCTTGAGAAAGCGACCTCGTTTGCCGCTTCCCTTGATGCCTTGCCTCAGGCTACGCTTGAGCTTCTCTACGATTCTATCACGTTCATGGACATCCTTGGCCGCCCGCTTCTTGCTGTGGCGCAACACCAGACGCTGGCCCTTTAATTGCAATTCTGTTACGCTGATATCTTCGCTGACCGCGACCCAGTCCTGGGACTCGAAAAGCTCGGCCTCCATCCTGCGTGGCAAGCTGCGTAGGCGCGCCGCGACCACCCAGTCCCAACCCTGGGAGGCGAGCAGGTCCAGGTTGCCCTGGCTCAGCATCCCGGCGTCCGCAACCAAGACCACCCGGCCTATCTCAAAGCGCTCCCGCAGGGCCTTCAGTGCCGGCCCCAGCGTCCGCACATCGGTCGTGCTACCTGGAAACACCTCATAGCCTATCGGCAGCCCCTCCACACTCTGGAACAAGGCCAGAACGACCTGCACCTTCTGCGGCTTACCGTCTTTGCTGAATCCCTTCTTGCGAAGATCATCGGCCTTGTCGCTGGCAAAGAAAAGCGTGGTTACGTCGAAAAAGAGTACATCCACCCGCTCTTGCAAGAGTCCGCGCACTTCATGCGAGACGATCGACTGCAGCCGCGCAATCCGGTCGTCATTGACCGCGTCCATCATGCGGTAGAACTTGTCCGGGTTCACTTCCACGCCATGGTGCCTGGAAAGCTTGTCGCAGCACGCGCGCTTGCTGGAGCCCGGCGCGGCCAGTCGCATCAGCACGGCCTGACGAAACAGGCGCGCCGCCATCTTTTTGCGGGCCCCGAAGACCTTCTGAAAGCCCAGCCGATCGTACAGCGCTCCGAAGACCTCGTGAAAGCCCATAGTCAGACGCTTGCTCTCCGCCAGCTTGCGTGCATCGGGTATGGGAAGCGGCTGGTCGCTCTGGCTGCTATGGCGGGCCCCTTGCACGCGTTCGGCCAGATACTCTGGTGTAGAAGGGGCCGGGTCAAGGGGGCGGTGATATGTGTGCGGTAAGTTCACATAATCTTCATGAGCTGGCTATCGGAAAAGGGGCCCTGGCATCTTCGACGGCTTATCAACCTGGTGTCCGCGTGCTGGGTCGGCAATGCCGACCGTAACGCCTGATATTGAATTCGTCGGGAGCTACCATAATCTATCTTCGCGAGCTCGCCACAAGGGCTATCGCAGAGTACCGGCATGGACTCTCCATCCGTGCGCAGAGCCCCTTTTCCCATAGCTTTTCTCGGAAGCGTTTCGGACATGTTTAGGCCGCAAGGGCCACCGGTGTTGGCGGCACCGTCTGCATGGCTTCCCAGAGAAAGCCCACGAGTTCGCGCGCAAGGGCCACGATGGCTTTCGTGGGCGCTTTACGCTGAATCAGGCTGCGGTATCGTTTGTGTAGTCTCCGCTGAGCCTTCCAGCTGATGGTAATCACTTCCGCAGCGCAGTGGTGCTGGCGCTGGTGCAGCGCCTGGCTACGCCGGGGGTAGTGGGTATATTTCCAGGCCGCAGAGACCAGAGCCTTGCGGGCATGGGTGTTACCGGCCTTGGTAATCGAGCCGTGCCGGGTGCGGTGGCCGGAGGAATGCTCCGAGGGCACCAATCCCAGATATGCCATCAGTGCTTTCGGGTGTGCAAAACGCCGAATGTCACCGATTTCACAAGTCAGCTGCATCGCTGTAAACAGCCCGATGCCACGGAAGGCTTGCAATACCTGCACCGTGCGCTGATAGCATGCCTTCTGTGCCTCTTCTTCGATATGTTGCTCTATCTCCCGGATCTGGGCTTCGAGCATCTGGCATTGGTTCAACAAGCTTTGCAGCGTACACGCATCAACGGGGTCAAGCGCGAGGCCTTCCAGCCACCGCCAGAATTTCTGCGTCCAGTTCTTGCCCGCCCGGTACACATACCCGCGGCTTTGCAGCAAGAGCACGGAGCGCTGCTTGGTGCGGGTCAAATCTTCGACCAGAGTAACCCGGCGGCGCACCAGCGTTCGGGCGGCAAGCAACGCCTTATCGGGGATGTGAACCGCCGTCAGTAGGCCCGCCGCGTAGTAGCGGGCCAACTTTTCCGCGTCACGACGGTCCGTCTTGACTCGATCACCGGCACGCCGTGGAATCGACGAAGGTGCAATGACCGCGCAGGCGACTCCGTCGTCACTGAGCGTTCTATAGAGCGTGTAGCCACACGAGGACGCTTCGTAACAACACCGGGGTTCGCCAAAGGAACCACGAATACGGGCCATAAGCTTACGCAGCTTGGCCCTGTCGTCGCTGGGCAGCTCCACTTCAAGACAGACCCTCTTCGAAGCCGGATCGTATACGCACGCCGCGATCGTGTCTCTATGTACGTCCAGCCCGACGAAGACCGACTTCTGAGAAGGGATGACACTTATGGTGTGGTTCATGGGGTTGTAAGGTCTATGGAGAAGGATGAAGTCCAGGCGCCTGCGCCTCACAGGCAAAATAGCCTGTGCCCCCTCTCCGGCCCCTTCTATAATATCTATAGGAAACAAGGAAGGCTGTCTCTCTTCCAGGAGCCGCAGCTTCGCCCGGTGCGCCAACCGCACCAGCGCCTCCAGCAGCGGCCCTTCAGGAGCAGAGCCCATATGCTTGACGATCCGCTGCCGCGGTCCCTTGCCGGGTACGCGGGTCGATTCGACAATCTGTACGCTAACGTTCTGGGTGGTCTTGCGTCGGACGGTACGGACGAACATGCTGAGCGCGGGATGGCTGCGAGTATCGCTACGCCCTAAGGTACATCAGCTCCCCCATCAATGTCAAGTGACAATTTGAACTGAACACTACAAATCAGCATTCCCCAAATCGACACGGCCCGCGTGATGCCCTGGTACATGTTTTGGGGGTCACATCCAACACTGCACACTACCGCCCTTGGTGTATCAACGCACGCCAGGAGTACCACAATGGATCGATTAGCCCTAGAAAAGCGCAAAAAGAGGCCCAAATCGGGCAATGAAGCCCCCAATGCGGCTAATCCACACGTAGTCTGAACACCTCAGCGGAACTTTGTCACTTTATTTTTTCCAAGAGCCAGTAAGTACCCTTCAGACAGTCACTTACGAAAACTGTCTTTTTCTATAGCACTACCATTTCAGGGTCGTTTTGTGTGCGCCTTGTAGGTGTAGTTGTGAGGCTTGAGGCCCATAATCATGGCGATCTGGCGCTGGAGCGGACCTTGGTCTGCATCCTTCTTCAACAGAATGCAGGAGCGCCGGTCTGTTGGCAATACGGTCGTGATCCGGTGCCACCGGTTCAGCTCAAACTGCAGCGTGGTCCAGCTGCTGTGGAGGTCATACTGCTTCAGCTTCGTGCGAATGAGTTGCACCGCCTGATAGGCCAGTACCGAGAGGAAGATGTGTGTCCGGATGCGCTCATCCTTGCTGTGGTATAGGGGACGCATGCCCAACTCGGACTTCAGCGAACGAAACGTGCGCTCGATGTCTGCAAGCTTCCAGTATGTGCGTGCGATTTGCGAGGCAGACCAGTCCGTGTGGCTGGTATGCAGGATGTAGCCGCCCGATGCTTGCGTCTGCTGCTCAAACGCAGACAGGTGCGTAAAGGTGACCGCCTTCGCGTGCGTACTGTCCTTTTTGCGCAAGACATCGATCTTGTACTGGTACGAGACGCGCTTATGCCTTTCGAGCTCGCGACCGAGTCTGCGTTGCACCTTGTCGTATTCCTTGACGCAGCGGGGCTTGGAGAGTCCCTCGTGCAGGGTTTTCAGCGCAGCCTCGAACTTTGCGCGCCTGGTGTTCAGTATGCGATCACCGGTGGCCTTGCGTGCCTCGCTATGCAGGTAGACTTGCAGCGTTCCCTCTTGCTGCTCCAGGCGCCAGGCTTTGATGGAGACCCCGCTTTGTGTATTCCAGCACTCCTCCGGCGCGCGTTCAGGGGGTGGCGGCGCCTGCGTGCGCTGCACACAGATCCAATCCAGTCCCTTCGACCGCAAGTACGCCACATTGGCGCGCGTGGCTATGCCCGCGTCCATGATGACGGTCGCACGAGCGCCATTGAGCCGCTCCATGGCCTGTTGAAGCGTCTTTGGTTCGCTGGCATTGCCAGCAAGGACGGCTGCGCCACGCACAAAGCCGGACGCGTCCAGCATTAAGGCCAACGTCACCAACGGACAATCCGATCGCTTTTCCTTGCTTCGTCCATACGCCAGGAGCGCGCCTTTCTTGCGACCCGTGTAGAATGTGTTGGTCAGATCATACAAGATGAGCGTCTCACTAAAGCCCAACAGCCGCTGCGCATTGCCATAGAGTCCGTCCATAAGCGCTTCGCGCAGCGCATACAGCCGATCGCCTACCCGGTACAGCGTACTTGCGCACGGGGCCTCCAGCTGCACCAGCTCCAAAATGGCGGAGGCCTTCATCATCCACTGGTACGTATGCGCCTCACTTCCGGGCGACAACATGCGCCCAACCACCAGAACCAGGGCCATGCGAATAGCATCTTCTCGCATGCCCAGCGCGCGTAGCAGCGCCGTGAAGCCGAGTTGCTCCAAGGCTTGCAGGCATACGCGCTCGCCGCCGACCGTGCGTGTATCCGGATGATGCACTGCGTCGGTAATGATGGCGTCGCGGTCGTCGCGTCCGGCGTCCACATCGTAGTCCTTCTCACGCAGCCGGCGCACGATCTCGTCCACGGCGCATTCGATCTTCTCATCCTCCAGCGGTAGTGCGCGCTGTCCGCGCAGTGCCAGCTCAACCCGCTTGGTTACGGTGGGCCAGTCGGCTTCGGCAATGTCAAAGTCCTGTCCAAGGTTCAGGATGGTTTTTTGATTGGGCTGGCCATTGACACGTCGGCATTCGAGCAGTCCGTATCCGGTGCGTTGCGTTGCATCTTTGAGCTTGTAGACTCTCCTGCGGATGTACACGGCGCAGTCGTATTGGCCTGCGCCCAATATAGCGGGTGGGGGCGTTGCCTGTGTGAAGTATTGATGAATAACACTAAAATAGCACTACAACAGACTTCATCAATAATAACGGTTATAAACCCTATGAGTACTAGATGATAATCGAGTTAAAGTCGCCTATTTTAACCGTGCCCACACCTCGTCCCTCGGCAAAAGTGACAAACTTCCGTCAGGATGAATCGACCAATGATCGATTCAGCGCCTCATCTTGGCTGGCGGCGGAGCCCCTCCCTCGGCGAAACCGCGGAAGTCGGGGTTAAGCAAAATCGCCTGACCAGCCCTGCCGCTTGAACCCCAACGCGGCTACACTATTAATGTATTGAACTGTCTCACTTCTTATTGGCACAGAGGGCCGAGCTGAATGCGTTTCTGCGCATCTGGACTACCCGGGATGCGCCTGATAAGACGCCGTCCAACCGGTAAGAACTTTGTCGCTGGACGGAATTGACTAATTTTGTTCATCAGCCCACAAAGACCCCTGAACAGCGCTCGACTTATACTCTGGTACAGAAAGTGCCCGCTTCGAATCGTGTCGTGCCACGTCAGCCTCTGCCCTCCTATCTGCCTCGCATAGTAATCACGATTGAGCCCGAGGGAGGTGTTTCTCGCTTGACCTGGGTCGGCGAAGAAGTGACCGAGGTGCTGGAATAGATTCCGTACAGCGGCAGGGTGATTCGTTACGTGCGGCCCAAGAACGTGGATCCCGCCAAAGAGGACGACGGGATTATCAATGCAGCACGGCTGATCGGGAATTCTCGGCCAGCACCTCACGACCTCACGCTGCGTGGATCGAAAAACACTGAACGCCGTCTCAAACTTCCTCTGCCAGCAGAGTTGCTCCTTGAAGCACCGCGAGCAAAGGCGGTATCTGTGTGCCCCAGCACGAGCAGACCTCCTTCCGCAGCGGGCGTGCCCCTTGTGAAGATAAGTGCTGAACAGCGCTAGCCCTCCTCGCCTGCGTATGCCACCGGCTCCTGCGGACCGGGCCCAAGCACGGTACTAGACCCCGCATGCATCTGACTGTGAAATCGCTTCTGAAACACCAGAATTCCCACCACGCCCACGCAGATTGCAATGTCGGCGACGTTGAAGATGGGGAACAGCGCCAAGTACTGCCCTCCAATGAGCGGTACGCTTTCAGGCACGAGACCGCTCCAGAGGTTGAAGTGGATAAAGTCCACTACACGCCCCTGAAAGAAAGGCGCATAGTCGAAAATCATGCCGTAAAACAGGCGGTCAACAATGTTGCCTACGGCACCGCCCAAGATAAGCGTCAGACACATGGTATAGGGCCCATACCCAGACCGTACGCGTAGCAGATAGATGACGATGAGTATAGTCGCGGTGATTGAGCAGGCGGTGACCACAGCCGTGGACCCTGGCATGATACCGAAGGCCATGCCGGGATTCTCGGTGAAGGTGAACTTTAGCCAGTCGCCAATCACCCCGAACGACTGTCGGGGTGACACGGTCATATTCAGGCGCACGGCAACCTTGGTGGCCTGATCTACAACCAGCACTCCAAGCGCAACCCACAAAAGCCGCATAGAGACGTAAGATCTGGTGCCTACCTGTTCTGCCGCTGTTTGGCTTCTATGGATAGCTCCGTGTGGGGGACCGCAATGAGACGCTCTTTGGCGATGGCCTTGCCGGTAACTCTACAGATGCCGTAGGACTTGTTATCGATGCGCTCTAGTGCGCGATCCAAGTAGTTAATGAATTTCTGCTGGCGGGCGATCATCAGATACAGCTTCTCGCGCTCCATTGCATCCGTTCCAGCGTCCGCCATGTGGTGGCTATATGCCGAGTCATTGGCGGCCTGTTCTCGAGAATCTTGGATCTGGAGCTGCATCCGATGCTTATCGTTGTGTGCAGCCTGTCGCTTCTTGAGGATTATCTGCCGGAAAAACTCCAGCTCATCATCGCTGAAGGACGTTTTCCGTGTCCCCATTTCTGGCGTATTAGGTTTGATCTTCGCTGCCATGGTTTATACGTATCCAAGTGCTACTCCCCGCCACATGCGGGTGCGCTTCTCCGCACGCCCAGCGTCAACTCCTCCCCTCCGAATGCGAATTTCTCAACAGCCTCCCCAACGGGCTCACTGGCACGCTCCAACGTCAATGCAAGCACCTCGTTCCGTAGCCACTGGTCATGGCGTGCCAGTGCGGCGGCCAGACCAGGTGTGGCGTGGTACTCAACCATGATGCGGTCGGTGACGCCGAAGCCAGCCCGTTTGCGCAGGTTCTGGAGTCGGTTGATGGATTCCCTGGCAAGCCCTTCATTCCTTAGGTCCTCCGTGAGCCTTGTATCAAGCGCTACCGTCACACCCTCCTCGCTGCCCACCAGCCAGCCTTCAATGCCTTCCGTTGTGATTTGCACGTCACCCGGCCCCAAGGTAATTGTCCGGGCATCCACCGTGATGTCTACCGTTCCTTCTCGCTCGTATCCCATGAGTGCCTCCTGGTCCAACCGCGACACGGCCACCTTCACTTTGGGCATTTGCCTACCGACTCGGCGCCCTAGCTGCCGAAAATTGGGGCGTGCTGTGCGCCGCACCAGGCTGCTATCGCCAGTGAGATAGTCAATACCCTTCACATTGACCTCGCTCAGGATAATGGACTCTACCTGCTCGATCGCCTCTTGCTCAATCCCTGCGCCCGTTACTACCAAAACGCGCGAAAGCGGCTGGCGAATGTTGATGCTGGCCTTATTGCGCAGTCCGAGCACCAGCGACGCGATCGTCTGTGCAAGCTTCATGCGGTGCTCCAACGCACTGTCAATAGAGTCGGCATCAGGCTCTGGAAAGTGCGCGAGGTGCACCGACTCGGCATACCCTATGCCCGCCACCCGGATTCGTTGAAAGAGCCACTCGGAAAAAAACGGCGCGAGCGGCGCCATCATGCGCGCCAAAGTCTCCAGGCAAGTTTGGACCGTCTGGTAGGCTGCCCACTTGTCGATTTCGCCCTGCGTGTTTTTAGCGGACCAGAATCGCCGTCGGGAGCGCCGGATGTACCAGTTGGAAAGCTCATGTACGAACCGCTCTATGGTGCGCGCAGCGCGGGTCGGATGAAAATCGGCATTGGCAGCATCGGCCTCAGCCGCGGTGGTATGGAGCCTGCTCACAATCCAGCGGTCAAGCTCCGGCCGTTGGAACAATGGCACTACGGCTTCCTGCCCTGTATACCCATCGATGTTGGCGTATGTAGCAAAAAAGCTGTACACGTTTCCCAGCGTGCTGAAAAGCTTGCTTTCCGCTTCCCTGATGCCCTTTTCGGAGAACCTAATGTCTTCCCATGGCGGAGAATTGCTCATTAGGTACCAGCGAACCCGATCTGCGCCCCACTTTCGGATCACCTCAAAAGGATCCACGGCGTTGCCCTTGGTCTTTGACATCTTTTCTCCCTTCTCGTCAAGCACCAAGCCGCCGACTACGCAATTCTTGAATGAGACCTCATCCATTACCAGGGCAGCAATGGCATGGAGTGTATAAAACCATCCGCGGGTTTGGTCAACCCCCTCAGAGATAAAGTCCGCAGGAAAGCTGCGAGCAAATGCTTCATGGTTTTCGAATGGATAATGCCACTGCGCAAACGGCATGGCGCCGGAGTCAAACCATACGTCAATGGTTTCCGGTACGCGGCGCATAGTTCCACCGTCAGGTGCTGGCCACGAAAGTTCATCTACGTGGGGGCGATGAAGATTCAGATCCTCGTCACGCTCTGGCAACTGGTCGCCGCACTTGGCGCGCAATTCCGCAATGGAACCAATTGCTTCGACATACGAGGGATCCTTGTCCGACACCCACACGGGCAGCGGTGTACCCCAGAACCGGCGCCGCCCGAGGGCCCAATCCACGTTGTTTTCCAACCACTCACCGAAGCGCCTTGTGCCGATCGCCTTCGGCTGCCATGCAATCTTGCTGTTTAGGGCTACGAGCCGATCGCGGATCGCGGTCGTTCGAATAAACCAGCTCTTAACTGGGTAGCTCATCAGCGGCGTACCCTTGCGCCAGTCGTGCGGATAGTTGTGAAGGTATGTTTCGTGCCGATAGAGAAGACCACGCTCCCGCAGGTCACGAGCCAAAGGTTTGTCCGCGTCCTTGAACCACAGTCCACCGGCGATGCCCACCTCCGGCAGGAAGCGGCCATCCGCCCCAATAGGGTTAAGCACTGGGAGACCCTCCTGCTGGCCAAGTGCGTAGTCATCCGCCCCGAATGCAGGCGCAATGTGTACGATTCCGGTACCATCGCCGGTGGAAACAAACTCCGCGGACACCACGCGCCACGCGTCATGGCCTTGCGCTCGAAAATGCTCAAACACTGGCGCGTATCGAGCGCCTGCAAGATCCCGACCCTTCATGGTGGAGACGACCTCAAAGTCGTCCTTGAGAACCTCCAAGCGGGCCGCAGCCAACAAGAAATGCTTACCTGGATGTCCCGCTACGCGAACCTTGGCATAGTCTATGTCTGGCCCTACGGCCAACGCCGCATTGGATAATAGCGTCCACGGCGTAGTAGTCCAAGCCAGAAAGAAAGTACCATTCTCCTCTTCCGACGGGAACTGCACGTATACGCTCGGATCCTGCACCTCCTTGTATCCAAGGCTTACCTCATGCGAACTGAGCACCGTGCCCGACCCAGGACTGTACCACTGGATCTTGTGGCCCTGGTACAGCAAACCCTTGTCAAAAATCTGCTTTATTAGCCACCAGACGCTCTCTATATAGTTGTTGTCAAAAGTCATGTACGGGCGATCCAGGTCGACCCAATATCCCATCAGGCGCGTAAGTTCATCCCATTCCTCCTTGTATTCGAGCACGCTCTGCCGGCAAGCGGCGTTAAAGCGCTCCATGCCATAGGCCAAGACGTCCTCGTGCCCGTCGAGTCCAAGCTTCCTTTCGACTTCGATCTCAACCGGCAAGCCGTGCGTGTCCCAACCGGCTTTTCGCTCTACGCGATAGCCTTTCATGGTTTGGTACCGGCAGAATACATCCTTGATGGTCCGTGCAAGCACGTGATGAATGCCCGGACGGCCGTTGGCAGTCGGCGGCCCTTCGTAGAAGGTATAGGTCCGAGCCGGGTCCTTCTGGTCTACGCTCTTGGCAAAGATGTCATGCTTGTTCCACCAGGCGAGCACCTCGCGTTCCAGCAAAGCTGGCCCTAGCTTCTGGACCTCCTCGAATCGCGGCATGAATGGCAGCAACAAAAGAAAAACTGTGACTACGAAAAACTGCTACCGTTGTTCGTTACCGGCTGCCCTGCGTGATCCACTGGGCACCCGCACGATGCCAGTCACGCACTGCGCCCAATGGCTTCAACGACACCCGCCATGATGGCCGTTAGCTTTGGCTCCGCTTCAGCGGCCGCCGACAGTACCAATTCCAGGGTGACCTCTTCCAGGGCGTCAGGGAAGCACTCATCGGTGATGACGCCAATCGCCATTACCCTCAGACCCATATGGCGGGCAACTATGACCTCCGGAACGGTACTCATTCCAACCACGTCCGCCCCGATGCCGCGCAGGAATCGGTACTCGGCCTTGGTTTCCAGGCACGGTCCCACCACCGCGACGTATACGCCTCGCTCCAGGCGAATGCCCTCGCCGATGGCGACGCACAACGCAGAATGTCGAAGTGCCACGTCATAGGGTTCGCTCATATCCGGAAACCGCGGTCCCCAAGCGTCAACGTTTGGGCCAACGAGCGGATTTACGCCTTGCAGATTGATGTGATCGGTCAACAGCATCAGGTCGCCGCGTCTGAAGAGCGGATTCATGCCGCCGCAGGCAGTCGAAATGCAAATCGCCTCAATGCCAAGCAATCCTAATGTGCGAATGGGTACGGTCACCTCGCGGGCGCTGTAACCTTCGTAGACATGCATTCGCCCCTGCATTGCTACCACAGACACTCCACGTAGCATGCCGAAGAGCAAGCGCCCCTTGTGAGTCTCGACAGTGGAAACGGGAAAGTTCGGCAGATCGCCATATTCAATCGTATCCACGACATCAATCTCTTGGGCGAGTCGACCGAGCCCTGTTCCGAGTATCAGGCCAACCCGGGGCCGAATGGATGTCTTGCCACAGATAGCAGCAACGGCCTCTTCTACTTGTGCCATTTGCGTGGCAGCATCGGGATAATTAAGGTCCATCGGTTTGTACGGGTCTTATCGGTTTCGTGGCCCGAAGATGGCCGAGCCCACCCTGATATGCGTCGCGCCTTCTTCTATAGCCACCTCAAAGTCGCCGCTCATGCCCATTGAAAGCATAGTCATTCCGGGTGGTGCATCATCAAAGAAACGACGCATCTGTCGAAACTGCGGCCTTACGGCTTCCGGATCCGCCGTCGGCGAAGCCAGTGCCATGAGACCCTGGACACGCAGATGCGTGCGCGTCGAAAGGGCCCCGAGCGCAGCCGCAACTTCGGCGGGTTCAAGCCCGAATTTGCTGGCCTCCTTCGAAATGTTCACCTGCACGAGACACGGAAGAATTCGCCCTTCATCTCGTGCGCACCGCTCCAGACTGTCTGCCAGACGCAAGCTGTCCAGCGCATGAAACATGTGCGCTAACCGCGCTACTGTACGCGCCTTGTTGCGCTGCAGGTGGCCAATCATATGCCAACGACATATGCCTTGGGGAGTTGCGGCGGCTTTTGCGCTCAGTTCCTGAACCTTGTTTTCGCCAAAGTCCTTGAGGCCTGCTTCGAGGCCAGCCGCGACCGTCTCCAGGGGAAATGACTTCGTCACGCCCACCAGCGTCACTTCCTCTTCTCGACGCCCCGCACGCTGGCAGGCCTGAGCAATGCGCTCATAGACCCGTTCCAGACGACTGGCAATCGCCATTACTTCCGCCTCTCTGGCGTCCGGCAGCGGCATGCTCTTACGGATTAAAGCGCGGCGCTGACCCTGACACCGGGGCAAATCCGGCCCGCATAGTGGCAAATGTGGCAGTTAAGGGCACCAGGCTAAACCCTTGCGCACCCGTCCCCAGCGACAAAGAGTGCAATAGTACGACTAACGTGGCAGCTCCCCGAAGATTCCTTGTATTGCATCTTAGCATAATCAAAGCCTGAAGATAGATAGAACGTGCCATTAATCAGCATTTTGAAGGCGAACGCACATGCTATGGGGTATCACCAAAGCTGCTATGGCTCCGTGCGTAGCACCACAAGTGAACGGCGCCTATTAATTTCGAGGCTATTCATCAGGCCTTCTACTATGGCATGGCAGTCACCACCGCAATAGTCAGATTCAAATAAGCCGGGAGGATAACGAAGGGGGCTCCAGTGGCGAGTCGCGCCAGCGCTCACCCGGCGACAATGGCAAATCTGACTCTTCCCATGAAAGCAAGGATGCCCTGACACGGATACTCTCAGAATATGGCTGTGGAGATCTGCCTTAGAAAAGAACGTGCCGTAGTCTGTGAGTCCGCCGTGCAAACCACAATACCGGACTGTGCCTGCGGTATGTGTCAACGTTTTTGTGACAGTATCAACAGGCGATGACATAGCGCTTATTCTGAATTCAGAAGCAGCGAAGCAGATGCTCGTGTACAATCCCTATTCCAATGGAGAGCATGATGCCCTGATGGATTCGCTCAATAGCGCTGGCTACCCATCCGCCACGAACATTGGAGTGGCCTTCTCCAGCGGCCGAGGCCGGTTCATCGCCGGCTCGGAAAAATGGCTTGCCATTACTTTGGATGTTTTTAGGGCTGGGATAGTAGAGGTGAAAGTGAAACATTTCTACATGTCTTTGGACGAGGACATAGGAAAAGCCGGCGGCTATTTTCCGCGCTCGTTCACCGACGCGTCGAATATGGACCGTAGAAATGATCCCACCTTTGTCTCGCACACCAGTGCTTTGGATGGGAGCAGTTTTGATGTGGAACTCTCAGCACATTATGATCACTATCATAACGACTTTCCTGTTGAGTTCGCCGAGCCGCTCCTTCACTGGCTAGACCTCAAGACGGTTCCATTGCGTGCGTCGATAGGTGGTCACTGGTCTCTGTCTGAACACACAGCGGGTAAGTGGAACGCCACCGATGTAGGGGGCGGATCCGGCTTCTATGAGTACAGATGGGAACATTGGTATACGTGTCCTCCTGGAGGCACAAGGTACACAAGGGACGTGCGTTGTAATGCATGGCATTCGGTAGGAAGAGGTAACGACTACTACAGAGTGGACTCTTTGTCAATGAGGTACAGTCCGCACAAAATCAAGGTAACGGTAACGGACAGTTACGCGCGCGGTTTGGCCGCTGTCACGGGCATTATGACGGTGTCGGTCGAGCCCGGAGATGGAGGTGGAGGTGGAGGTGGGTTTGACATATGTGATTACATACCCTGTTATGACGCCCCCCATCTTGAGGGCAACTACCCGAACCCGTTCAATCCGTCAACGGTGATTCGTTTCTCGCTGCCGGAGGCCGGGGAAGTAACGCTGAAGGTCTACGACATGGCCGGGCGCGAGGTGGCGACGCTGGCTGATCGTTTCTTTTCAGCAGGTTCGCAGAGCGTCGTTTTTGACGGTTCGTCGCTGGCGAGTGGGATATATTACTACACCATACGGTCGGAGGGTCACATCGAAACCCGTTCCATGCAACTGATCAAATAGAGAGGTGCCCCGATGCGCAACCTGCTGAGATTGGTCTTCCCGATCTGCCTGCTGGTGCCGATCGCTGCGCACGGTCAGAACGATCAGAAGTGGCTATATATGCCGAGTATTGGCTATGGTACCTTCACGAGAACGACTCCCATCTCCTGCTACGCGCGTCTCGCAGCTTGTAGCGAATTTCCAATGTCCAGTATGGAACTTACTATACTAAATCCTGGACGCAAACCGGGGCGTCGTCTGAAATATCTGCATCGTGCGTCGCTTACGCCGTGGCTGGGTTATGGCTTCGGAATCGCCAGTTCTGGAAGGTATCACTTCGTAGGTATCTCGGCCGGTCCAGACTTTTATATCCCGGGCTTTCTACACGCTAAAGAACATGACATTAGACGCTTTAAGCTCGACGTTCGCGGGCAAGCCAGAGCGGTCGTAATGCCCCTAAAATTCTTGGGGCTTGGGGGGTTACTATACGTCAACCCCAAGGGGTGGGGGTACAGTTACGGCTTGATGGTCAGAATAGGCTGGGAATGATTGCTGGCCGCCCCCTACCCGTGCAACTGCTTGTGCAGCACGGGCCGTCACGAGCGATTCTGAATGGTCGTGCCGAAAACGGCACCTTGCATGCCCGAGAAGGTGGTTTCGACACGTCCCGACGCGGTGTGTGTCCGGCCTGCCACAGAAGAACACCCTGCCGCTTCTGCCGTCGTACAGGGGCGTGCTAACGGCCGTATAGCAGCATTGTGGGGCCATCTCCGCACTATGCGGGGGAAGCCAGCACGGAGTCTCCGAAATGTGGAGTCGAGCAGGCCTTCCGCGCTCCTGCGGCGAAAACCATGGCTCTACTCCCTGTGCCGATCAGCCGATACGGACGAGTACAGGCGTGATGACGAGACAGACACGGCGTCGCGCAGAGGCGCCCTGTCGGACCAGGACCGACCGCAACGGACGCAACGGGCCACAAAAGTCACTCTGTTGGCCACACGCTCCCCGCCCGACACAAACGAGTCCATGTGGAGCGTGGTGTGCCGGCAGAAAAGCTGCCGCATCACCTGTAGCAGAGTGTAGTGCGGGCCATAAGCGCGCACCAGTCGTGTTCCGGCCATTATCCGCCGTCAAGCCCAGAGTGTGCATCCAGCGCCCGCATAATATACTCCTTGATGGTCATGCCGCGGCGCTTGGCCTCGGCCTTGTGGCGCCGCGCATAGTCAGCCGGAACGGTGATGGTGAGGCGCTCAAGCTTTGGCGGGGTGTCCGCGATAGCATCGAGGGCGCCGGGCAATCCGGGATGGGCCCGCCTCTCGCCCTGAACTTCGTTAATGTTAACTGCTGGCATGGAAGAACCTCAAGAGTTCGTCGGTGATGTTTCTAATTTCCTGGGCGCCCTTGCCGCCGGGTCGGTGGTCAAGCACGGCTAACGGCTTTCTCCTGTCCAGCGTGCACCACGGCGGGCACCATTAGCGCGAGTTCCTTGTGGTAGTGGCTGTGGTTGTACCAGAGTAAGAAGCGCCCTGTCCAGGCTTTGGCATCTTCCAGCGAGCCAAAGCGGCCCGGATACGTCGGCCGATACTTCATCGTCTTGAATTGCGCTTCCGAATAGGGGTTGTCATTGGAGTTGTAGGGCCGCGAGAGCGATTTCTCGACGCCAAGTTCCGCCAGTAGCTGGGCGACTGTCTTTGACGTCATGGCACGGCCCCGGTCGCTGTGGATGATAAGCTGGTGGTGCGCAATGCCCTGACGGCGGCAGCTCGTCTGAATCAGGGCCCGGGCCAGTGCGGAAGACTCCCCTGGAGCAATGGTCCAGCCTGCCACGTATCGGCTGTAGACATCCATGACGACGTAGAGCGAGTAGTGCGTCCACTGGTATGGCCCGTAGCGCTTGGTAATGTCCCAATTCCATAGCTGGTTGGGTCCCGATGCCAAGCGTTCCGGCTTACGATACGGCGGATGCTTGCGCTGATTGCGCCGCTCGCGGACCTGGTCGCACTCGGAAAGTATGCGGTACATGGTCCGCCAGTGGCACACGTAGCGGCCTTCGTCCAGAAGCGTGGCGTAAATCTGACGGGGAAGCCTATCGTAGAAGCGTTCGCTGTTGAGCACGACGCGGATCTGCGCACGCTCCGCTTCGCCGATGTAGCGTCCCCTGGATCGCTTCTTGCGCTGATGTGGCTGCACCATCGTACAGTAGTACCACATGCGGGACACTCCCATCAATCGGCAAGCGTGCGCCTTCGACAGGCCGCATGGTTAGCTCCTTCACCATAGCTACTCTCCCTGCGCGGTCTCGTCTGCCCCAAATAGCACGCAGAGTTGTTTTTGAGCCTCAATGACCGTCTCCGCCTTCGTCAGCTTGCGCTTCAGCCGCGCGTTCTCCTGCCGCAGCCGCTGGAGTGTCTCCACTTGCGACGAAGCAGGCTTGCGACCACGACCCAGCGCGCTGGCCAAAGCCTGCTGCTGCCCACGCCATCTCGACAACGTAGAGCTATAGAGGCCCTCGCGGCGCAGCAGCGCACCGATCTGCCCTGGCGCCGTACAAGCCTCGGCTTCCGCTACAATCCGCCGCTTGAACGCGGCCGTGAATTGCCTACGCTTCGCGCGAGGCTCGACCTCAGTAGAAGGAACGCCATGGAGGCTGTTCTGGAGCGTATTGGTAGAGTTATCCATTGGGCTAATGGTTGATCAGGAAAGCTGAATCGCCCAAATCGGATGCCAACGGCGGATCCGAAATTGCTCCCTAATTTCTGAAGCTAAAGGGTAACGGATATTCTAGGCACACAGGGCTAAGCGAGGTGACTGCGACCGATGCAGCGACGTCCGTCACCATTGACGGCAAGAATAGGAGCACAGGCCCCTACAATCACCTGAATTGTTATGCCATATCATCGATTCTGGTTACGGTCCAGCACATCAGAAGCCAACCGTTGCCTGTTGCACTCACACCCGCGCAAATGCACGGCATCTAGCGGACGAACTCATACCTCGGCGCGCAATATCTCCAGCGGAGGGCGCGCGTAGATGCCTCGGCTGTTGAGCAACCCGACGGCCAGAGTAAGAACCATGAGTACTACCGCCGCCACCGCAAGGGGGACCTTTGGCATGATCAATGCTACGTTGAGTTGGAAACCAGTGATTGCCCAGGCTGCCGCCATTGCCAGCCCCAAGCCCGTAGCTGTTGCCAAAAAACCCAGGCACAAGTACTCTGCGCACATTATCGTGTAGACCTGCTTTTTGGAAGCCCCGAGCGTCTTCAGCAACACTGTCTGTTCCACACGCGCCTGACGGCTTACCATGACCGCACCGGCAAGTACCATGATGCCGGCTATGATGCTGAATAGGGACATGAAGCGAATCATGTAGGTGACCCGGTTAAACACCTCTTGCACGACGCCAAGAATCAAGGGTACGTTGATCACGAACAGGTCAGGATACCGATCTGTCACTGAACCATAAAACGCCGACAGCGACTGTGTGTCGTCGGCCTTCACTGATATCGTGCGGGAATGTGGCAGCGACTCAAGAACGCCTCTTGGCAGAATTATTCCACTTGGAGGCGTTGGGGTCGAGCTGCTTTGCAAGGCGGCACCTTTAAAGATGCTGCCGATCCGCGCAAGAAAGGTTTCGTCATTCACCCTGAACAAGACGGTGTCTCCTACGGCCACGTGCAATTCCTCCTGAGCCAACAAGGAGCTCACCGCCACGGGCGCAGCCCCTACAGCATCGTGCCATTCCGGTACAAACGTGCCCTCCAAAACCGTGAGGGAGTCCAGGCGTGCATCTGCAAATGTTGCCATATGGCTCGGCCAATATGCCGTATCCGCCTTTGCTGAGTCGGCGATAGTACGTCCATAGATAGAGTCAACAGCCATCGGAAGCATGACCATCTCACTCAAGATGTCTAAGTCGTGCTCCCTGACCAGGCTTCGGACTTCCTCTACTTCCTCGGAGGACACTGCCGGCAGGACCAGATCAGGCACCTCAACCGCTCCGAAGTTCATGGATTCAAATGCTCCGACTACAGTGCCCTGAATCAGCACCTGCGTCATAATCATCACGGTACCCAAGCCCAGCGCCAGTACCATTAGCAGCGTCTGGTTGTTGGGACGGTGCATGTTTGCCATACCCTGACGAATGGCGTAGTTGCGAATTCGTGGCGCAATGGCACGCGCCAGCTTGATGAACCCCAAGGCGGCCAGCGCCAGCAGACCAAAGCAGATACCAATGGCAACGGTATAGATGATGG
This sequence comes from Rhodothermales bacterium, assembly GCA_965262785.1. Taxonomy (GTDB): domain Bacteria; phylum Bacteroidota; class Rhodothermia; order Rhodothermales; family Bin80. The sequence continues at coordinate 1,637,602 of OZ253559.1, read as the reverse complement.
CGATCACAATGCCGCCGCTTTGAGCCCAGGCACAGAGGCCGATGCCAAGTGCTATGAGTGCATAGATCCCAAGGCGAGACTTGCGAATGCGCCGGCGCCCATATGCTGTTCTCAGCGCTTCCAGCGGCGAGACCTCCCTTAGCCCAGACAGCGGCAAGAGCGCAAACAATAGGGTGGCACCAATGCCTAGACCCAGGCCGGAGAGAAGCCCCTTGGTGGAAACACGGTAGCTGATGTCCACCGGGAGCAGGTCTGCAATACCCAGCGGCAGCAGTACTTGCCCCAACGTCCCCACCGCGCCAGCAGCGACACCGACGATCACACCCATCGCTATCGCCTGTGCAACGTATACGCTTGTTGCGCGGCCTGATGACGCGCCCAAGCAGCGCATCACGGCGACGGTATCATGTCGTTCCTTACAATGCACTTGGAGCACACTTCCAACTCCGAGGCCGCCAAGGATCAGCGCAAAGAACCCCACAATCCCCAAGAAGCCCTCCAGTAGAGCCAGAAATTGCTGCCAATCCTCTTTTTCGTCTTCAACGATCCTAGTTCGCACCGCATGACTTTCCTGGATATCGGACTCCAGCGCCGCAAGATCCACGTTTCGGTCGAACCTGAAGAAGACATCATATGTAGCTGAGCTGCCTTGCAGCGAGTCCAAGTCTGCCAGCGACATGTACACCGGCGGTTGGAACAGCATCTGAAAAGCATTTTCTACACGTGCCCCCAATAGGATACCGGCAATCAAAAAGCGGCGGCCCCGAATCGTCACCGAATCTCCTGGCTCCACGCGGGCGGCAGACAAAGCGCTTCTCAGAACCAGCACGCCGCCCCCGCTGCGCATCTCCGCTTCCGCCCCCGGAGGGCTGACGGCTAGTTCCCCGTACAGCGGAAATTGCTGCTCCATCGCCCGCACTTGCACGGCCTGCGTCGCGCCCTGCCCGGAAAACTGCGCAGACGCAACAAACGACACGCGGCGCGCCTGCGCGCCGCCCAAAGAGTCGATCAGCATTTCCTCAGCCGGCGTGAATGGGCTCTGGCTTGAAATCCGCAGATCTCCGCCCAACAGCGAACCGGCATCCCTGTCTATGGTGCGTTCCAGACTGTGACCAAAAGAAAGAATCGCAACCAGGGCAGCGACCCCAACGACCATCGCCGACAAGAAAAGCAGCAGCCGCCGTCGGCTACCCTTGCTGTCCCGGTTGGCCATCTGCCATGTCCACTTGTCCAGCATAGCAAGCACCTACTCGGCAAGAGCGTCCACAACCACAGCCGCTTTGTGTTCGGACACGATTTCTCCACCCTTTAACGCAAGGATCCTGTCCGCACGGGCTGCTAAGTGCATGTCATGTGTCACGACGATGAGCGTAGTGCCTGCACTGCGGTTAAGCTCCAGCAACAAGTGCTCAATGGTTTCGCTGGTATCCGCATCCAGGTTCCCCGTAGGCTCGTCCGCAAAGAGTATCCCTGGGCGGTTAATAAATGCGCGAGCCAAACCAACGCGCTGCTGTTCACCCCCGCTCAGCTGCGCTGGATAGTGGTGACCGCGGTCGCCCAGGCCTACATCCTCCAATAGTGCCAGTGCCCGTGAACGTGCCTTGCGGTTTCGGCGCAGCTCAGCGGGCACCATCACATTTTCAAGAGCCGTAAGCGTAGGAATCAGCTTGAAGGTCTGGAAGACAAAGCCTACTAATTCGTTGCGCAGGGCCGCTCGGGCATTTTCGGTAAGGCGTGCCAGATTGGTACCGCCGAGCTCAACAGTACCGCTCGTCGGCGTATCAAGCCCGGCACAGAGACCCAGCAGAGTAGTCTTGCCGCTGCCAGAGGGACCGACGATGGCAATTGTTTCACCCTCTTTGGCCTCGAACGAAACCTCGTTGAGAACCGTCAGGCGCGCAGATCCGCTTTTGTACGTTTTTGTAAGCCTATCTACGCGCAGGATGACTGAATCTGGCATGGTACTTGGATGCGTTGTTTTCTCCTGCGTTGCACTCCTAACCGCGGGCGGCTAACCTATTCATCGATAGGCTGGTTCTCGAGGCCGACGGCCGCTCGCCCTTCCCTGGCTAACCGCAGGCCCTTCCTGTCGGAATGGAAAGCTGGTGACGACGGACCCACGAACCGGCCCGGCGCCATGGCTGTAGCTTAGGGAGCCCAGCATTTCACCTGTGGCGGTCAACTCAGGACAAGAGTCCCAGGCAGCGATAGCTTTTGTTGGAAGAGCGCTGACCGCACCCGCGGCTATCGGTGCTCGCTGCAACCGGGCTGCCGTCGTGACGTTGCCGTGCGCGGGGATACGCGATTTGCCTTTCGTAGCAGTCAACATTATCACAAAACAGAAAAGGCCGCAGCAGTGCCGCGGCCTTTTCGCTGGTAGCGGGGGCAGGATTCGAACCTGCGACCTTCGGGTTATGCGTACCACTACAGCTTTCGCTGCCGGCCTACGACCGTTTGTGGTCTGGACTTTCTCTTCACCCTCGGCCAAGCCGTTAGGGTGCCTGCCATCAAGTCTCTACACCTTCCTTGGCGCATCGCCAAAGCTTGGCTCGGGATCACCCCGCCAAAGGCTTCCCCGAATTTGACAGGAGTTCACGCGAGAGTTTCCCCATCGCGCAGCCCATTGCAGACCTCAGGGCAAAAACACGAGAGCCGCGGCGGAACTGCTCTCACGTGTGCGACCAACCTCCATCCTGGCAGATGATCGCGAACCCTGACCTGCAGCTTGAGCCCGATGAGCTACCTGCTGCTCCACCCCGCGAAGTCTGCCTCTAATCTACGGGAATCGAGGGATAAGTTGCAAACCCTAGTTCCGTCTTTGTTGAACCTTTCGCGAAGTCTCTCCCGGTGGCACACAGCCCACCACAAATAGTTCAATGGTTGCACTTGCCTCCAGGCGACTCAGGCGAGCTACTTTGTCCTTCTAATTCCACTAATTATTATCGCCCAAGACCCATGGCGACCCTACGTCCCTTCCGCGCACTGCGGCCCGTGCCAGCGGTATGCAGTGCCGTAGGTTCGGTGCCGTATGATGTCGTGAGCGTACCCGAGGCACGCGTCTTGGCAGCCGGTAATCCGCTCAGCTTTCTGCACGTGGTGCGTCCGGAAATTGACCTCCCCGTCGGCACCGACGAGCACGCGGACGCAGTCTACGAAATTGGCGCGGCCAATCTGCAGCACTATATCAACAGCGAACACAGCGTCCGAGACGAAGCACCCACCCTGTACGTGTATCGGCTGGAAGCAGCGGCGCATATGCAAACGGGACTCTTCGGCTGCGTGAGCGTTGCAGAATACCTGAACGGCACCATCAAGAAGCACGAAAACACTCGCCCACCCAAGGTAGCCGATCGCACACGCCACTTCGTCACACAACGTGCACATGCCGAGCCCGTGATGCTCGCGTATCGCGACAGCACGGTAGTGGAGATGCAGGTTGAAGCAGTTCAGCAGGATGACCCGCTCTACGACTTTGTGGCCAGCGACGGCGTTCGCCATACGGTCTGGCACGTATCTGAGTACGAGCCTCTAGTGCATGCATTTGCTGATGTTCCGTATCTGTACATTGCGGACGGGCACCACCGGTGCCAAGCGGCCGCCGAGACGCACAGGGCCTTGGGCTTGGAAGGAAGCGCCTCTTTTCCGGCGGTACTTTTTCCGGTCGGCCAAATGCGCATCCTACCCTATAATCGGATCGTGCGCAACGTGGATGCCGCACTGGACCTTCTCGAAGCCCAGATCGCGCAAAGCCCCCATGCAGTGCAGGCTACACCATCAAAGGCTGGAGAAGTGCGAGTATATTCAAACGGTGCCTGGCATTTAGCAGCACTGCCGGCGACGCGGCGCTCAAGTGTAGCGGACAAGTTGGACGTGGCCCGCCTCAGCGAGTATATACTTGAGCCTGTGTTCGGAATTGAGGATCAAAGGACAGACCCCAATATTGAGTTTGTCGGCGGCATTCGGGGCACGCAGGCGCTGGAGGAGCGCGTGAATCACCTGCGGGACGCCGTGGCGTTTTCTATGTTCGCGACCAGCATGAAAGAACTTATCGATGTCTCTGATGCCGATCTGCTTATGCCGCCGAAGTCAACATGGTTCGAACCCAAGTTGCGGAGCGGCATTCTCGTGAATCTTTTCGACAAGTGACATGAAGGTACTCATCGCCGACAAGCTGCCTGCGGCCAGCGTCACTTCGCTGCATGCTGCTGGACACGATGTCACGGAAGCATTCGTAGATGGTGACAAACTTCAGCAGGAACTCGGCGCACTCATGGCCGATGTGCTTGTGGTACGGTCCACCAAAGTCAGCCGGTCCGCTTTGCAGGCGAGCCCAGCGCTGGGCTTGGTCGTTCGTGCAGGTGCCGGCTACGACAACGTCAACGTGGAAGCTGCCAGCGAACTCGGCATTTTTGTTGCCAATTGCCCGGGAAAAAACGGACACGCGGTTGCTGAACTTGCCATCGGGCTCATGCTGTCGCTTGACCGCCGAATCCCTGAGTCCGTGCAGGCGTCCCGTGAAGGATCATGGGATAAGGCGCGCTTTTCAAAGGCGCGGGGCCTATGCCAGCGCACGGTTGGCGTGATAGGTTTCGGTCCGATTGGACGCCTGGTAGCCCAGGCCGCGCTGGGCTTGTCTATGAACGTCGTGGCTTGGAGTCGATCGCTTACACCACAGTTGGCGAATGCCCTGGGTGTGACCAGGGCGCGGTCCCCAGAGGACGCCGCGGCCGTATCCGACGTTGTGACGCTGCACGTTGCGGCCAATGCCGATACGCGCCACCTTGCCGGTCTAGATTTCTTCAGGGCCATGAAGTCAGGCGCACTCTTTATCAATACTGCGCGCGGCAGCATCGTGGACGAAGAAGCACTCGAGTGGGCCATTGAAACGAAAGGGATACGTGCAGCGGTCGACGTTTTTGCTGGCGAACCGCGCTATAAGCAGGGAGCATTCGAGTGGCCGCTTGCCAGACACAGCAACGTCTATGTGACCCACCACATCGGTGCGTCAACACTGCAAGCGCAAGAAGCTACGGCGGACGAAACAGTGCGGATCATCCGCACATACGCCGAAGAGGGGTCCGTACCTAACTGTGTGAACATCAAGCTGCAGTCCGCAGCAACACATTTGCTTTCGGTGCGGCATCGCGACCGTATTGGGGTACTGGCATCCATCTTGGATATCGTCCGCGGCGCCAACCTCAATGTGCAGGAAATGGAGAACCTCGTATTCGCGGGCATGGGCGGCGCAGCATGCGCCAGGATCCTCGTAAGCGGGGAGCCGGATGACTTGCTGGTGCAACAGATCGAATGGCAGCAGCATGTGCTTGCTGTTTCACTGATCGCGCTTTAGCGCAAAGGCTATGGAAAAAGCACAGCGGCTGTTCAACTTTTCGGCAGGTCCCGGCACTTTGCCACTGGAGGTGATCCAGTCGGCAAAGGAAGATTTGCCAGTGTACCGGGACTCCGGTGCGTCCGTGATGGAGATCTCGCATCGAAGTGCAGCCTACGTCGCAATCGAGGCCTCGGCGCGTGCCTCACTAAGGCGCCTGCTCAACCTTGGCGACGAGTGGCATATCCTGTTCCTGCAGGGTGGAGCGTCTATGCAGTTTTACCAGGTGCCGCTTAACTTTTTGACCACGGGCAGCTCGGCGGACTATCTCGTTACCGGGACATGGGCAACGAAGGCCCTCGCTGAAGCGAATCGCGTGGGCAAAGCCCGCAAAGCGGCTTCCAGCGAGGACCGGGCATTCTCCTTCATCCCGACAGCCTATGACCTGGATCCGCAGGCCGCGTACGCCCACTTTACCTCAAACAATACGGTCTACGGCACGCAGTTCCGATTGGCGCCGGATGCGCCCGTGCCGCTTGTATGCGATGCGTCCAGTGATTTCCTCAGCCGTCCAATTGATTCCAGCCGCTACGGGCTGATTTATGCGGGCGCACAAAAAAATATCGGCCCTGCCGGTGTCACGGTCGTTCTCATTCGCGACGACTTCCTGCAGCGCCGCAAAGCGCCGCTGCCTGCAATGCTGGACTACGGCACCCACGCTGCGAAGTGTTTCAACACGCCGCCGGTTTTTGCAGTCTATGTCGTGGATAAGGTGCTCAATTGGCTGGAGCGAAAGGGAGGCGTAGGCGCAATGGCAGCGGAAAACAGACTGAAGGCCGCGCTGCTATATGATGCCATTGACGCTACGGGCTTCTATCGCGGCGTCGCGCAGCCGGAGGCGCGGTCGCAAATGAACGTGACCTTTCGTCTGCCGTCGGAAGACTTGGAAAAGCAATTTGTGAGCGAGGCAACGGAAAAGGGATTGATGAATTTGAAGGGCCACCGTTCAGTGGGCGGCATCCGCGCCTCCATCTACAATGCATGCCCGCTAAGCGCCGTCGAGGCACTGGTAGCCTTCATGCAGGTCTTCGAAAAGAATCACGGTTGACTTGCCTTATATTCTGGCCCATGCGTAAGTGGCGAGCATGACGATTGGGGTCGCGAAAGAGGCAGTAGCGGGCGAGCGCCGCGTGGCATTGGTCCCAGGCAGCCTGAAACTGCTCCTCAGAAAGGAGATTGACGTCGTGGTAGAGTCTGGCGCTGGCGCCGGCGCTTTCGTAAGCGACGCCGACTTTGCGGATGCGGGCGCCCGGGTTGGAACACGCGAACAGGCCTTGGGAGCTGATGTAGTTGCATGTGTTCAGGCGCCTTCCGATTCCGATACACTTCTGCTAAAACCGGGCGGCGTCCTTGTGGGGTTTCTTCGTCCGCTCGACCAGCCCTCGATAGCGGCCAGGCTGGCTGGCCAAGGCACAACTGCACTCGCTATGGAGCTAGTCCCCCGCATCTCGCGGGCGCAGGTCATGGATGCGCTCAGTGCGATGGCGTCCCTGTCAGGCTACAAAGCGGTGCTTCTGGCAGCGGCAAGCCTTCCGCGCTTTTTTCCCCTCCTGACCACGGCTGCGGGAACCGTGCGTCCGGCAAACGTGACGGTCTTGGGCGCCGGCGTGGCGGGCCTGCAAGCGATTGCTACCGCCAGAAGACTCGGGGCGCGTGTATGGGGCTACGACATCCGGGAGGCCGTACGTGAAGAGATTCAAAGCCTTGGTGCGCAATTCGTAGAGCTTGACCTCGATATTGAGGACATGGAGGATGAGGCCGGCTACGCACGTGCTCTCATGGATGCCAAGTCGAAGCAGCAAGCCGAACTCCTGATACCGCACCTGGCCAAAAGCGATGTCGTTATCACGACGGCCCAGATTCCAGGACAAGCCGCCCCGTGGCTGGTTTCCGAGTCTGCTATAAAAGCCATGAAAGCCGGCAGCATCATCGTTGATTTGGCCGCGCCCACCGGCGGCAACTGTGCAATGACACGGGCGGACGCCACTCTCGTTCGGCACGGCATCACGATCATGGGCCCCACGAACCTGCCAGCCACCATGCCAGCTGATGCGAGCCACCTCTATGCACGTACTGTGGCGACCATGATCAGCGGGTTTGTTGCAAACGGCCGGTTTGAACCAGTGTTTGACGACGAGATATTCAAGGGCGCATGCATCACGCATGGCGGAAGAGTGGTCAACGAGCAGATTCAAAAACTCTTGGAGGCCTAAGCGGCTATGCTCCAATACCTGACTTATTTCGTGCTGTCCATGTTTGTTGGTCGCGAGGTCATCAGCAAGGTGCCCCAGACGTTGCACACGCCGCTTATGTCCGGTTCCAATGCCATCAGCGGCATCACGATCGTAGGGGCACTCGTTGCAGCGGGCATGACCGAAGGGCCATGGGCCCGCTACCTGGGCCTGGTCGCCCTCATTGCAGCCACGATCAACGTGGTGGGCGGCTTTCTTGTGACTGATCGCATGCTGCAGATGTTTAAAAAGAAGCCCGTCAAGCCGTAGGCTGCGCCTCGCATGTCAAACGACCTCATCAACCTGGTTTATCTGTTAGCGGCGGCGCTCTTTATCGTCGGGCTAAAGCGTTTGCAGTCGCCCGCTACCGCGCGGGGAGGCAACCAGCTTGCTGCTCTCGGTATGCTTCTGGCAATCCTGGCGACGCTGTTTCTGAAGGAGATACTCTCCCCCATAGACATTGTCGCAGGCCTAGCCGTAGGTGGACTCATTGGGCTTGTACTGGCACGACGGGTTCAGATGACCGCCATGCCAGAGCTGGTGGCATCCTTCAACGGCTTTGGCGGGCTGGCGTCGGCGCTGGTGGCCGCCGCCGAGGTTATGAATGCGACGGGATGGAACACCATCCTGACTATCACCATCAGCGTGGTGATTGGAATGGTAACCTTTAGCGGAAGCTTTGTCGCATTTGGCAAGCTCAGCGGGCGGATCAGTGGCAATCCAATCAGCTTGCCTGGCCAGCGCGTGCTGATGGTTTTGGTGTTGTTAGTTACGGTTGCGGCTATGGCATGGACGATGGTCGGTCCTGCCTCGCTGTCTGCGGGCCTGGCACCGGCGATCTTTGGGGTTTTGGTACTGGCGGGCATCTCGCTTGTGCTTGGAATTCTGTTCGTCGTGCCCATTGGGGGCGCCGACATGCCGGTAGTAGTGGCACTGCTGAATTCCTTTTCTGGGCTGGCTGCAGCAGCAACGGGCTTTGTATTGGGCAACACCGCACTCATCGTCAGCGGCGCACTGGTCGGAGCTTCCGGGCTGATTTTGACCAACATCATGTGCGTTGCGATGAACCGGTCGCTTCTCAATGTGCTGGTTGGTGGCTTTGGCCAAGAATCTGATGCCTCGTCTCCCGTGCCGGGCCTCACGGAGGGCCGGTCGGTGACCACAACTTCGCCGGACGACACCGCGATTCTGCTTAGCTACGCGGAGAAAGTCATTATCGTCCCGGGCTACGGCCTCGCAGTTGCACAAGCACAGCATCAGGTGCGAGAGCTGGCTGACCTTCTTCAGGAGCGTGGGGTGGACGTGAAGTACGCTATTCACCCTGTCGCAGGGCGAATGCCCGGGCATATGAATGTGCTCCTGGCAGAAGCGAACGTTCCATATGATCTGCTCTTTGAGATGGACGCAATAAATCACGAATTTGATTCCACAGACGTGACGCTGGTTATTGGGGCCAATGACGTAGTGAATCCGGCAGCGCGCCATGATCAGACCAGCCCTATCTACGGGATGCCTATCCTGAACGTTGACCAGTCCCGTGCGGCTGTTGTCCTTAAGCGTAGCATGCGTCCCGGCTATGCGGGCATTCAAAACGAGCTCTTCTATGCGGCCAAGACGAGGATGCTGTTTGGGGACGCTAAAGACTCCGTGTCGGCACTTGTCGCCGAGGTCAAGGAAGTGTAGAAGGTGCACCAGCAGCCCAATTCCAACTTTTGCTTCGTATGCGGACGCGATAATCCGCGTGGATTGTACATGCGGTTCTTCGACAACGGGGGCGACACGGTATGGGCTGAGCACGTTATTTCGGACGACTACCAGGGGTACCCGGGCGTGGTGCATGGCGGCGTCCAGTCCGCCATACTCGACGAGATAATATGTCGCGTCTCGCTGGTAGAGGACATTCACCAATTCATGGTCGCTGCAAAAATGGAGGTGCGCTTCCGAAAGCCGGTGCCTACGAACACATTGTTGCGGTTTGTGGCTCGCCGCGAATACCTTTCGGTCGGGCGGGGACGAGCCACTGGTGAGATCCTCCTGCCGGACGGATCGGTGGGCACCGAGGCATCCCTGCTTCTGGTGGGGCTTCCTGACGACGTTCGCCTTCGGGGAACCGACGAGCTGCTTGGCTGGCGGGTGGACTAGCGACAATCGTCTTCGCGGCTTTGCATACGCTTGGAAGCGTTGCCCAGTGGGGCAATTCTGCTCTACCTTAGCCCTTGGCCCATCCCGAGGTATTCTGCATAGCAAGGCTGCCGATGCCGCCCGAGTTGGACCTTCCGTCCAAATTCCGCATGCAGCGAGGCATCTTACCCAGCTGGTGCCCAAGCGTGGCTCCCAGAATCGCTGCACCCTACGTCAAGTCCGGGCGGTAACAGCGGTATTCGACATACTCTGCGGCACACGCTCACAGAAACCAAAGTGAGCTCTGATCCGTACATTTTGTTTATGCCTTCGACTGGTACTACGTTCAAATGTATCGCCAGACCGGTTGTGCTGCGACTGGCACTTCTCGCTGTGAGTCTGGCTACGGCTGCTGCGCCGCAAGCCGCGCGCGCTCAATATGAGCAGCTTGCGGGGGATCCAAGCCCATTTAGCGACGCCGCGCTCGTCAGCGAACAGGATTGGATCAAGCCCGGTGTGCCCTTTACGGTCGGCGTTCGGCTGGTCATGGAGGAAGGCTGGCACAGCTACTGGAAAAACCCGGGGGATTCAGGTGAACCCATCGAAATCACCTGGACCCTCCCGGCCGGATTTTCTGCCGGGCCTATACAGTGGCCCTTTCCAGAGAAGATTGACGGAGGCCCGCTGCGATCATACGGATACGCGGACGAGGTTCTCTTTCTAACGGACATTACTCCGCCCGCGGACTTGTCACCGGGCTCCACTGTGGATATCGCAGCAACAGCCGACTGGCTGATCTGCGCCGACGTGTGCCTGTTCGCGGAACAAGCCGTGTCACTGTCGCTCCCGGCACAAAGCGATAGCCCGGATTCCGGCATCGAGTCAGAAGAATTTGCACAGGCCCGTTCGCGCCTCCCTGTGACGCTGGCGGGCTGGGACATACAGGCAGTCAGCTACTCTCAGAGCTTCGCCCTTCGTGTAACGCCTCCTTCTGGGGCGCAAGCGGACCTAGGCGGCGCGTACTTTTTTCCGGACGAGCCACTGGTGCTGGAGCATGCCGTGGATCAACCGATGAGCCGCGACGGCGAGTCGTTTCTGTTTGCCCTGCAGCAGTCAGAGTATGCCACCGGTACGCCTGAAAGGCTGGAGGGCGTCCTGGTTACAGGCGAAGGTCAGTTCCTAAATGAAAGCTCGACCTACCGGGCCCTCGCGATTGATGTGCCTATTCAAGTAGCTTCGGGCCAGTCATCCGCCGCCTCATCGCCTTCGCTACTGCTGCTGCTAGCATTTGCACTGGCCGGAGGGTTGCTGCTGAACCTCATGCCCTGCGTGTTTCCCATTCTGTCGATCAAGGTACTGGGGTTTGCGCAGCATGGCGACCTTAAAGCTAGGGCAATACGGCGACATGGGTTCGTCTTTGCTGCTGGTGTTGTCGTTTCGTTTTGGGTCCTTGCTGGCCTTTTCCTTTCACTCAGGGCCGCAGGAAACCAGATCGGCTGGGGCTTTCAGCTTCAGTCTCCGCTCTTTGTGGCCGGCATGGCCTTTTTGTTTTTCAGCATCGGGCTCAACCTGTTGGGCGTGTTCGAGGTCGGAGTGCTCTCCGGCCGGTGGGTCACAAAGGCGTTCTCGCGCGGCGGATACCAGCGTTCATTCTGGGACGGCGCATTGGCTACGCTTGTTGCGACTCCATGCACGGCTCCATTCATGGGAGCTGCCCTGGGGGCAGCGATCGCATTGCCGCCAATAGAGGCACTACTCATCTTCACCCTCCTGGGTGTGGGCATGGCCGCGCCTTACGTCGGGCTGACCATGATGCCAAAGCTTCTCGGAATGCTGCCCAGGCCCGGCGCTTGGATGGAAACCCTGAAGCACATCCTGGCCTTTCCAATGATCGCTACGACGATCTGGATGGCATGGGTATTCGGCAGTCAGGTAGGCATAGACGGTGTCGCCTTCCTTCTGGTCGGCCTGTTGTTCTTGGGAATTGCACTTTGGATCCTTGGCCGATGGCCGGCCCCGCAGGTGTCGCAGCACATCCGGCTGCTGACACGAAGCGTGGCGTTCCTTGCCATTCTGCTATCGCTGTACTCCGGCTATCAGGGCGCGCAGTACATTACAGTTTCGGCCTCTGAGTCCGCCGCCCAGAGCACAGAGTGGCAGCGCTACTCTACGGCGAGCGTCGAAGCACTAAGGGCTGAAGGCCGGGCGGTGTTCGTAGACTTCACCGCAGCCTGGTGCCTGACATGCCAGGTCAACAAGCGCACAACGCTGAGTAGCGAGGCTGTGGAGGCGGCCTTCAAACAGAAGGGCGTGGTCCTGATGCGCGCCGACTGGACCAACAGGGATGACGAGATCACCCGTGCACTTGAGTCCCATGGTCGCAGTGGCGTGCCATTGTACGTGCTCTATCCAAGCAACCAGGGCCGGGCCACCCTGCTGCCGGAAGTGCTGACTAAGTCGGTCGTACTGGCAGCGCTGGAGCCCTTGCCCGACTGGCTCGCCACTTCAGACCAGAAATCTTTGTGACACTAACCGCTCTACAGACATGAAACGGCTACGCACACTCCTGCCCGTAACGGTCCTTGCCGCTGCCATCCTCGTAGCCCTTGGGCTGCGCCCGCCGGCGCTCGAATCGGATGATGACGCTGTAGTAGGGGCCCCGGCGCCAACTTTTAGCCTGCCCGGTACCGATGGTGAGACCTACACACTAAGCGACCTCCAGGGCAAGTTCGTGGTCTTGGAGTGGCTGAACTTCGGTTGCCCTTATGTCAAGCGGCATTACCGAACCGGCAACATGCCCGCACTGCAGAGAGAATACACGGCCCAGGATGTGGTCTGGCTGTCAGTAGTCTCTTCGGCACCGGGAACACAGGGCTATTACGAGCCCGAGGCCATGAATGAACGCAATCAGGCGATGGGCGGCGTACAGACGGCAATTCTTCTGGACCCTGAAGGTGATGTCGGGAAGATGTACGGCGCAAAGACGACGCCGCACATGTACATTATCAACCCTAAGGGAACGCTTGTCTACAAGGGCGGCATTGACGACAAGCCGCGAGCCAGCGACGAGAAGACAAAAGATGCCACAAACTATGTGCGTGCTGCTCTTGACGAAGCGATGAAAGGCGAAGTCATCACCATCGAAACTTCTCGGCCCTACGGCTGCTCGGTAAAGTACAAACGGTAGTCGCGCCGATCCTCCCCTTTCGGGGGCACACCTTCGCTGCGGTGCATAAGAATTGCGCCATCGGCTGTCAAGGCACCGTACGCCCGCCGGCACTGCCGACGCCTGATTCGTAGTTCTAGCCGCGAATCTTGGTCATGATCTGACATTGCCTCGCCGTAATCAGGCCTGCCCACGAGTGTTTGAAGTATGTGACCACCAGCCTTGCCTGGATGCTTATGCCCATGAAAACCCTTACGCTAGCTGCCACATGCGCCCTCCTTTTGATTGGGTGTGCTTCTGACGGCTCCAACAACCCAACGGTGCGGACCGTTGCCGCCGCCCACAATCCCGGCGATGCCGTGACGGTCATCCAGGCATACCCTTCTGACACGGGATTTGAGGACTACTGGTACCAGGGCAAGGCGGAAATAACCAGTTACAACCTGGAGCAACCGCGCTACGGCGAAACGCGTGCCGGAAAGGCCGTCCTAATCTTTGTAACGGAGGACTTTTCCAGGAGGAAGCATGTCAAGCTGGATGACTACACACGGGCCGGAGACGACAAGGTGACGGTTCTGAAGTTAAACCGGACGCACAAATTCAATACTGGCATCTATCCCTACTCGATGATGTCGTCTGTGTTTACACCGGTGTCAGGCGACCGCGACCCGCATACGCTCAAGGTCACAACGTCGTCGCAAGAGTGGTGCGGACACACCTTTGTTCAGTTTGACCTGATCGAAGATGGATATCGCGTTCAGCACCATTCCTATTTTGAAAGCAGCGCCGATCAAACGATAGAATTGAGCAACGCCATCCTTGAGGACGAGATATGGACGAAGATCCGTATCAATCCTTTGTCGCTGCCTTCCGGCGATATCCGCATAGTCGCCGGAACATTCTACCAGCGCCTGAGCCACAACGCTTATGCCGTAGAGAACGCCCTGGCGAGTCTTGATCCCATGGACGATACCGAGTACGCTTACACGCTTTCATTTGAGCACCGCGCCCGTACCTTGACGATCCGTTTTGAGCAGGCCTTCCCGCACAGAATCACCGGTTGGGAGGAATCCTATACGCGAGGGAATGGTGCGGACGCCCGCCTTGTGACTACGCGCGCTACGCGCGACAAGTCAATGCTGCTTGACTACTGGACGCGCAACAGCCTTGCCGACGAGGCACTTCGCGCCGAGCTGAATCTTGACTAAGCACATCGGACATAAGCTCCGATTCATGGTGGTGCACTCGGCTTCCTTTTCACGCACAAGCTTCCCCCTGTCATGAGAACACTTACTGCTCTAATTCTGGTGAGCGCCTTTTTGATTCCCGCCACAACGCATGCACAAGATGGCCCGACGCGTGCCATCACGCACATCGTGGGAGACCTGCATCGCTTCCAAAACGGTGGTCACTACTCCGTGCTGCTTGTCACGGAAGAGGGCATTCTGGCCACTGACCCCATCAACGCGGCGGCAGCGGCTTGGCTTAAGGACGCGGTGGCAGAACAGTTTAGCCAACCGATCAAGTACGTTGTTTACAGCCACGACCATGCGGACCACATTGGGGGTGGCGAGGTGTTTGATGACGATGCGATCATCGTCGCGCACGAGAACGCCAAGGCGGCCATTATCGGCGAAAACCGGCCCACCGCGGTGCCGGAGGTAGTGTTTTCTGACCGGCTGACCATTGAGCTTGGCGGCAAGCAGGTCGAACTGATTTATGTGGGACGGGGCCATTCGGACAACTCTATCGTGATGCGCTTCCCTGCGGAACGCGCCGTTTTTGCAGTTGACTTCATCCCAATTCGATCTCTTCCTTACCGCGACCTGAGTGATGCGTACTTCCCGGATTGGATTGAAGCGGTAAAACGCGTTGAGGCGCTGGACTTTGACATTCTTGTACCCGGGCATGGGCCACTGGCCACCAAGGCCGACGCCACCGAGCACCGACAATATCTTGAAGCGCTGTACCGCGCCGTGCTTTCCGCGGCGCGCGCCGGCCAGTCTCTTGAGGAGATGAAACAGTCAATCCGGCTGGAGGAGTTCAGCCACCTAGGGCAGTACGAGGCATGGCTTCCCCTCAATATAGAGGGGATGTATCGCCAAGTAAGTCTGCATCGGCGCGGCAATTAAGCGCAAAGACCAGATGTGCAGACCCCTATCGCGCTGCCAATTCCTGCAGCTACGGGGCCAGCGCGTCCTCGATCGGTCGCATGTTTGTCGGACCACAAAGAGCCTGGACGCCGCTGCGGCGACTCGCAATCTCGGTGACGCTTGCGGCACTGTTTTCTCGACTCAGCTGGATCCTATTGTTCATCCCGGTAGAGGGAATTCAGCCGGATCTTCGGACCCGCTCCGGCCCGGTCATGCCTGTCGACACCATTCAGGAATTCATGGTCTCCGGGGGTGCTGACATTTAGTCTGGTTCTGCAAATGAGTTTTATCTGTTCCTAGCCGGCGCTGCCCTGTTGATGGCGCACTTGGATCATTTGTCCGGCTCGATTTCTATGCCGGTGATATTCTGCCACATTGGCCTTGACATGCCTGGCGGCTTTCGCCAGCTGAGCATTTCTTGCGGCGTAGCTGTTTCCCGCCATCGTATGGTCCCACGGGCACCAACCGGTCAATGGGCATTGGGACACAAAGGTGCCGACCTCGGATCTACCACAGCGTGAGTCCTGGTCGCCTTGGGCGCGCCGTTGAGGACCCACATCCTCGTGTGTACTTTACACAGCCTTTTTGCGAATTTCGCGGCATTCGTGGTCAAGACTTAGCGTTGAAGCTGATCGATACGCTGTATCTTAGGCGCTCGCGATAACGTTCAAACCGACCAATGAAATACACCGTTTCGATTCCATCTTCGGCTCTTCGCCTTTTCACGTCCACGCTCATTCTTGCCGGGCTGGCGGCATCTTTGCCTGCCTATAGCCAGGATGTTCCTTCGTGGGCAGCAGGCACGTGGACCACCTTGGAATCGGAAGGCGGTCCCATGGGTCGCCATGAGCATGGCTACGTTCGTGTAGGAGACCGCTTCTACCTGCTGGGTGGCCGCGGCGAGCGCCCTGTGCAAGCATTTGATCCCGTCAGCCAGTCCTGGACCACCCTTGGACTGCCACCACTGGAGCTCCATCATTTCCAACCGGTGGAGCACCATGGTAAGATTTATGTCGTGGGAGCCTTCACCGGCCCGTGGCCTACAGAAACGCCAGTACCAAACGTATACATCTACGACCCTGCTACGGACTCATGGACCGAAGGGCCGGCCATCCCCGAAGATCGCCGCCGCGGCGCCGCTGGACTGGTGGTCCATGCCGACCAGTTCTACCTGGTCAGTGGGATTCAGAACGGGCACACGGACGGCCATGTGCCGTGGCTCGACCGCTTCAGCCCGCACTCAGGTGAGTGGACACGACTTCCCGATGCGCCGCGCGCGCGCGACCACTTTCAGGCTGTAGCGATAGGCAACAAGCTTTATGCCATAGCCGGACGCCGCAGTTCGTATGGCACGGGGCAATCCGTGGAGCTCACCGTGCCGGAGATTGACGTGTTCGACTTTGCAACGAACAACTGGAGTACGCTGCCGGCGTCAGCCAATCTGCCGACTCAGCGCGCCGGCACCACAGCACTCCGCTACCACAGCAAAATCGTGGTGATCGGTGGCGAAAGCCAATGGGGCCTGACGGTAAACCCCGACAGCCCGCCGGCACATGCCGAAGTTGAGGCATTCGACCCCAGCACCGAGACCTGGCTAAGTATGCCCTCCCTGAATGAGGGGCTACATGCCATGCAGGCCGTGCTGTATGGCGGCAGAATCTTTATTGCCTCGGGCTCCAAAACCGTAGGAGCGACTGAAGTCAGCACGCAAATTGTCTACAGCCCTGCCGAATAGCGGGTCGCGGTTACCGGAGAAAAGCCTCACGCAGCCCTCCATCGACCGTCAGCACATGCCCGGTCGTCTTGCCAAGGCGTTCGCCCAGAAGCAGCAGAATCGCTTCGGCCTGGTCTGCCGCAGTAACGGAGGTCTTGGTTAGCGAACGCTGCGCGTAGAATTCGGCCAGCCGGTCTCTGAGCGTCTGTGTGCTTTCGGCGTCGTCGCATGGCAACCGGTACCGTCTAAGCGATGCTATGACGCGGTTGCGTGGAAACATGGCACTCCCCTCTAAGACTGTGGCTGGCGCAACGGCGTTTACACGCACCAAGGGTGCGAGACGACAGGCGAGCTGCCGCACCAAGTGATTGGTGGCAGCTTTGCCTGTATCGTACGCAAAGCTGCCGGTCTTGGGCACGACGGCATTGACGCTGGTCGTGATAACCAGGCTACCTGAAAGCTGCTGGGCCTCCCAGATGGCAGCAGCTTCGTCGGCTACGAGGTAGGGCCCTTTCACGTTGACGGCATACATTTTGTCCCAGGCTGCATCTGAAACGGCACCCGCAGCATCCGGAGCTACGAAAAGCCCCGCGGTGATCACGGCATGATCCAGCCCACCATATGCCAACACGACCTGGCGCAGGGCCTTCCATATCGAAGTGCGACAGGTAATGTCGCAGCCTAACCCTATCACATCCCCACAGCCTGCAATCCCGGTTCCCGCAACGCCGATGCCCATCCCAATGTACTCCAGCATGCGCTGAGCATAGGCGTCTACGGCCTTTGCCTCGACATCCATGGCCGCCACCACAGCACCTGCCGGCAACAGGCGCGTAGCGGCAACCTTACCGATGCCGCTGCCCGCCCCGATCACTGCAACGATGCGCCGCGAGAACTCCTTCTCGGGCGGCATTCGGCGCAGCTTCGCTTCCTCCAACTGCCAGTACTCAATGTCAAACGCTTCCTGACGGGGTAACGCCGTATATGTGGATACGGCTTCGGCGCCGCGCATTACCTCAATGGCCGCCTTGTAGAATTCGGCCGTGACACGACTTTCGCTTTTGGACTTGCCCCATGCAATCATTCCTAGGCCCGGGATGAGCACCACTGACGGCGTGGACGGCCGCATCGGCGGTGAATCGTCGTGCTTGTGGGCTTCGTAGTAGGCGGCATAATCGCGCTTGTAGGCTGCCAAGCTCCGAGCCAGTTGTGACTTTAGCTCTTCCGCGCCCTCAACGGCAGGGTCGCAGCCTACGTAGAGCGGCTTGATCTTGGTACGAAGGAAGTGGTCCGGACAGGAAGTGCCCAGTTCGGCCAGCCGTTCGGCATCGGTACTGTTGACAAACTCCATCACCTGCGCAGCCGTATCGACCGTAGCGATTAGTCGCCCACCACCACTTAAGCGGCCGCGCAACCATGGCAAGAGGGCCACCAGCTTGTCATTGCGACCGGCTTCTGGCAGCGCACAATGCGACACTCCACCAAAGGTGTACGTCGTAGCACCGCGAGCCATCAGGAATGCGGCGGCCTTCTGCATGAGGCCCAGTCCCAACTGGTAACACTCCTTGTCGTCATCGGCCCAGTTGATGAGCCCATGGCCACCCAGGATGGCACCCTTGGCATCTGGATGTGCGCGGCACACCGCCTGCAACGCAAGCCCGAGCTCAAAGCCCGGGCGCTGCCACTCTATCCATACCACCTCATCTCCGTACACGGCCTGCGTCAAGGCCGGGCCGTCTTGAGCCGTTGCCAGCGCGATGCATGCGACGGGATGCGTATGGTCGACATGCCGGTACGGCACGAATGCATGCAAAGGCGTATCAATTGAGGGGGCCCGGCTATTGAGATTGTAGGTGCAGTGGGTATATAGGCCCACCATCCGATCCTCTGCCGGCGTCTTCGGACCCCTAGGCTCCATCTTTGCATAGATGCCCCGCAAGGCGCCGAGCTTGTCCATGTAGAGCGAAGCAAAGTTGGCTCTTCGGGCAGTCCTCAGGTCGCCCCCGGATCCCTTGACCCATAGCACCTCCACCGAATCGCCCGTGAGAGGGTCGGCTTCGGTAATTTTTGACGATGTGTTGCCCCCTCCGGTATTAGTGATTCGCCAGTCCTGGCCCAGGAGATTGGAACGGTAAACCAGGCGGTCCAGTGCATCAAGGCGCTGCGCATACGAATCATCCCAGCGGCTCCTAAGGTAGTTGTGTGCTGCCATATCGTAGCCCGCTGTCAAGAGGAGACCACTGGATGTGCCGTCGGCCTGTAGCCACGAATCCCGTAGTAAAAGATCACCACGAAGCAGACCAGCGGCACCAGATACGCCATGTGGATGCCGGCCAGATCTGATACAGTGCCCTGAATGGCGGTAATGACGGCGCCGCCGAGGATTGCCATAATGAGACCCGATGCGCCAATCTTTGTGTCATCCCCCAATCCCTCGACGGCTAGCCCGTAGATCGTGGGAAACATGAGCGACATACAACCAGACACGCCGACGAGTGCGTAAACGCCGGCGTAGCCTCCAAGCAAAACCACAACCAGACTAAGCGCAATGGCTACAACCGACATGATCCACAGCAGAACTTGCGGCCGAATATACTTCATGAGAAAGGTGAAGACGAAGCGTGACGTCGAAAACAGCAGTATGGACGCGAGGTAATAGCTGGCTGCTTCGGCCTCGTTCAGGCTGAGGTCCTGCATCACATATCGAATCGTAAAGGACCATATGCCGATCTGTGCGCCTACGTAAAAGAACTGGGCCACCACCCCCAGTCCATAGTGCTTCAGCCGGAACAGGCGCCGAATTGTTGGTCCCAAACGCAGAGACTTGTCACTCTCTGTTGCCTGTGGGAAGCGCGTCACCATAATCAACACCCACACGACGGCAATCACAATTGCCACCATAACGTATGGCCCCATGACTGCCGACAACTCCGCCTGTTGAATCTGCTCAAGTTGCGAGCTGCTCATCTGAGTCCGCTCGGCTACGCTGGCTTGGTTGAGTTTGGAAAGAATAAAAAACTTACCGATGAGCACGCCCGAGATGGATCCCAATGGGTTGAATGACTGCGCCAGGTTAAGTCGGCGCGTAGCCGTACCTAAAGGCCCCATGACGATGGCATACGGATTGGCGCTGGTTTCCAGGATGGAAAGGCCGCCGGCCAGGATAAAGAGCGCCACCAGGAAGTGGCCGTACACCATGGTCTGACTCGCGGGATAAAACAGTAGCGCCCCTGTTGCAAAAAGGCCCAGCCCCAATAGGACTCCTGACTTGTACGTGTATCGGCGGATGTACATGGCCGCCGGCAGCGCCAAGCAGAAGTAGGATCCATAAAACGCGATCTGAATCCACGATGTCTGAAAGTCCGACATGCTCATGATCTTCTTGAAAGAAGCCAAGAGCGTGTCCGTCATGTTGTTTGCCAGGCCCCAAAGCGCGAAGAGGCTGCTAAGCAGGATAAATGGAATCAGGTAGGCTCGCGGTACTACGACCTTGCGCTCGGTATTAGTTGACATATTCAGGCAAGTCTATTGGTGCAGTGCGGGTAGCGCGTGCTCTTATGCCAAAGCCACCTTCAGCATCGCCTGCCGGTAGTGCTCGTCTGCACGTCCGGCAATTCTTGCAACCTCATGCGGGTCCATAAAGACGGGCCCTCCCAGGCTGGCAGCACCCACAAGAATGGCTGCTGCCTTTTCTGCCATAGCCAGGGCTGCCATGACATCCATGTGGGTTGCACCGCAGGCGATGATACCATGGCTTTTGAGCAGAACTGTCTTGGGCATTACTCCAGTCTGCCCAATGAATGCGGTGACGCGCTCCCGGATGTGCCGAGCCAACGCAAGCCCCGGATCAACATATGGCACCAGAACCGACTCCGCGCCGCAGTACACGACCTGGTCCGGAATAATGCGCCGCAGTGCGAATTCCGATGCCATGGGAGAAGCAAGCACCTGATTCACGGCAATCGCGTGGACATGCCCCACAAATCGGACGCTGGGGAGCGAAAGCAGCCATGCATGAAAAAGCGTTTCAACCGACGGCTTCAGGGCAGTTCTGTCGGCGCGTGCGCTTAGGAGCAACGTGTTGACTTCTTCATTGCTTAGAGGAGCGCTACTCTCCAGCGCAGCCAATATGGGCTGCGCTTCCACCTCAACCAGCTCGCTGGGCCGAAGCGAACCTAATCTCGTTCCGCTGGCCTTGACCAACAGCCGCCCTTCGCCCAGCTGTCCTGAGATGTTACCCTCACCGCAGATAGCCATATGGCGCGAGTCACCCAAGTCGTGTGCCAGCGTCAACAGGCGTTCCTTCAGCGACGTCACGGTCTACAGTCCCGTGCGCGAGCCGCACACGAATGTTGTGATACCCATGGCTTGGAAGGCCGCGGCCTTGGCCGCCAGCGCACGGCGCGCGGCATCGTCATCGGGGACATACGCGACCTGGATATGATTGGCTTTGAGGCGCGCCATCATCTGGTCTCGCGTTACGCCATAAGTCACCGCATGCATGATCGGCCATTGCGGAGTGGTGAGCCGCCAACGGCGCTGGGTCTCTTCAAATGGCAGGGCGACGGCTCTTGCACGACCCACATCCGCTTTCAAGCGTTGGTCTTCTACAAAAATGCGGCTCCAGATCACCTCGCCGGGCTTGCTTACACCCTTGACGGTCCCACCCCCGAGCCAGAAGTACATTGGCGGCTGCCGCTCGCTCGTCGTGCCGGCATAGCCTCCCACAAAGTGGGCTGGCGGGGCCGCTCCGCTGATCTCAAACACCCACACGAATGCATCGTCGTACGGCGCGCCCCAACGTAGGTCATGAAGAGTGGTTTCCGGCGGGTACCCCAGCATACACCAAAGTCGGTGCGTGACAAGCGCGTCAAGCCCCGCGCATTCATCTACTTCGTTGAAATGCGGCAGCGCCCTTCCGGCGTATAGCTCTCTACGCGTACCGCGAGCGTACACCGGCGGGCGCTCGGTGTTGTTCAGCAGGCCTTCAGCAAGGTCGGACGCCGGCAATAGGTCTTTAAGGCCCTGCTGATACTGGATCCCAATGCAGTCGCATCCAAATTCGTCCGCTATCCGCACTGCGGCGATGTATGTCTTGCACTGCAGCAGCAACTGCCGCTCAGTAAGGTGCTCCTCTTCTGTAGGCCCCAACTTAAACCGCATTCCGCGCCGCCGCAACCATGCGAGACAACGTGCGGCCTCCTCCTCGGTGACGCAAGTCGCCTCGTGGTACAAGGCGCTTTGGCTAAGGCGCTCCTTGAAGACCCCCGTGGGGTTTAGCAGGGCATCAGGGATAATCGCATTGAACATTCCCATGCACCCTTCATCGAAGACGCCCATGACTGCCTTATCTTCGCGCAGCACGCGGGCACATTCGGCTCCTATGGCGGCGGCCTCCACGGGCACACTGAGTGCTGCCAGCGGACGTACATGATTGGTGTCATGCGCCACCGCCCCCGTGTCCAGCCAGGCGCGTAGCCCTCGGATAAACCTTGCATCCGTAAAGTCGTCGCTCCAAAGCGAGCTATAGGGCACGCCCGCCTTGGTCAGGCTACCGTTGAGGTTCAGCATGCCGACCAATCCGGGCCACGTCCCGCTCCAATTTGCGACGGTGAGTATCGGACCGCGGTGTGTGGTAAGGCCCGCAAGCACATGGTGGGAGTATTGCCAGGCCGCAAACACGATTGCCAGCGGGGCCTCCGGTGGGATGGCCCGAAACACCTCCATTCCGTATCGCTGGCTGTCTATGAAACCATGCCCTTTGTGCGCCGGCACTGGATGAGCTCGCTCCACGCGGAATCCCTGGGCCTCTATTGCGCGCCGAACCTTACGTTCGACCTTCTGCTGCTCCGGCCAACACTTTTGGTTGGCAGCCGGGCGCAGGTCGCCACTGGCGAGAAGTAAGACCGCTTCTTTATTCTGCATAGCGTTGGATCCAAGGATATGTTGTGTCACAATAAGTTACCGCATACTACCGGTCAAGGGTGCACTTGCCGTTGGAGCCAAGGCACGTGGCAAAGACATACCCATCCATTCGCCGACATCGCTCAAAAACGCGTCGCATAGAGGTTGCCCAGCGCAATCACGATGGCTGGCGGTGTTCCAATTAAATAGCCCATTGTGTGAAACGCGGCAGCCATCAGTCACTCTGCGCGGCTGCTCAAGCCGCACACGGGTTTGCTTGCCATCCTTTAAAATGGTTCGCAAGATTTCACCTGCGCGGCCTGATGACGCTGTGCCAAGCGGCCCAGGCTGCTTTATTCCTACCTCGCACGCAACTATCCTCTCGAAACTCGCTTCGCCCGATCGCGGCTTCATCCTCGCTGACCGGGCACGGACAGCCGGCGCCTCAACACACAGTACGGGCTTCTCGGCTTCACCAGTTGCCAGTAGTGCTGTGCTGCATCTCCACAACTATGCATTTCAGTCCAGAAACGTTTCAGCAGTCCACCGCCGGTCTATGCACTAATTCCAGTTCGGTACCGATATATGTTCCCGGGCGCGATGCTGTAGCCCGTTCGGGCTGCTGTAGACCCCGCTTATCAGAAGCCACCCGCGTGCCCAAACACATTGGTCCGACTCATGTGTACGCTCTAGCTGGTAGGTGGTTGGGCCGCGCATGGATGCGGCTCGAGCCCGGCCAGGTCCACCATTGCCTGCCTTCGCTGCACGAAGAAACCGCAATACTCGGCGTACATTGGAATGGATGGACGTATCTTTCGTGTTCACTGATGCAGCCGTTCGTGCAAAGCGAGGATTGTTGCCTGCGGTGACGCAACGGCAATTTGCGTAAGAACCTCACGCGATGGATCTTTCTCGCCCGACGTACGACCGAATCGGCATCCGACGTATGCCGATTCAACGAACCTACGGCGGACTGCGAAATGTCTCGACGTAAGTGCAGCAGTAAATCAAAGGCCGAAGTCGCTGGGCGATGTGACTCGGGCATTGCACGCACTCAGAGCCCCTGTATCTACGTGAATAGATTCCTACCCGGGCCGCGGCGTCTGCCACTATGAACGCATTCTATCTAGTGCAATTTGAGGCTTCTGGATTGGCTGCTCCTAACACTGCGTCCTGAAGAATGCACGAACGGGATGAGAAATGCATCGACCGCATTTTGGCCGGGGAAGCCATTCTGGCCTCGGAAAAGGTGCGCTTTGACGTGAACATTGGCAATGTTCTCAGCAAGGGACGCCTTTTTTGCACGAAAACCAGGCTCATACTCTACGTGCGCACTCCCATGGGCATGCAGGTAACGGTGGTTTGGTACAAGGAGGTTGAAATGTTGACGTCGGGCAAGAAAAAGGGGACGCCCTATGTCCAGCTTCTAGGGCAGGGATCACGAATTCTGGTGCTCTTTAAGTCTAAGGAAGCACGTGACGGCGTTAAGAAATTGTGCTCAATGCATATTGCGCGGTAACCAGTTACGTGCTTGCGCGTTGTAATAGGTTGCGTGGGTGCGTTGTACCTACCTGCACGATGAACAAAAACCACGGCTGCACAGCCTGCTTGCCTTATTGATCGCCACTTGTCTGACGCCCGCATGAAGGCTCCTAACCGATACCGTACAATCTGGATCTCTGACATTCACCTTGGGATGAAGGCCTGCAAGGCGCCTTTTCTTCTCGACTTCTTGCGCCACAACGAGTCCGAAGTCCTCTATCTGGTAGGAGACGTCTTTGACGGGTGGGCTTTGGCACGCTCCTGGCACTGGGCGCAAAGCCACAACGATGTGATCCAGAAGCTCCTTCGAAAAGCCCGCAAGGGGACCCGCGTTGTCTACCTGCCGGGCAACCATGACGAATTTGCGCGTGACTACGTGGACCTCAATTTTGGCGAAGTGGAGATCAAGAACGAAATCATCCATGTCACGGCCGACGGCCGCAAGTTGGTGGTCTTACACGGCGACAACTTTGACGGCATGATTCGCCACGCGCGCTGGCTGTCGCTTCTGGGTGCCAAAGTCTACCGGGGTCTCTTGTCGCTGAATCGCCTGGTCAATTTCGCGCGCCGCCTCTGCGGCTTGCCGTACTGGTCACTGGCCGGATTCTTAAAGCATAAGACGAAACGCGCCGTGCAGTTTATTGCTGACTTCGAAGCGGTTATGGCAAACCTAGCCCGCTCGCAGGGCGCCGACGGCGTGGTGTGCGGACACGTCCACCACGCCGAGATACGAAGGATTGGCCGCATCGAATATGCCAACTGCGGCGACTGGGTTGAGAGCTGCACAGCACTTGTGGAACACTTTGATGGGACGCTGGAGTTGATTGAGTGGACCAAGATCGACCACCCGCCCCGGCGCGTGAAGGCCAAGATTCGCAGGGGCGATGGCCAGTCAGAGCGCATTCCCGCCTTCTCCGTTCGACTGCCCCACGCTGATATTGCCAGTTAGATGGCTCGGCTCACGTGCCTGTTTATCATTCAAGGTGAGGGGCGGGGGCATCTGACGCAGGCCATGGCATTAAACGCCATGCTCGCGCGTGCAGGCCACCGCGTTTGTGGCGCCATCGTAAGCCGGGGTGGAGGCCAAGCCATCCCTGCGTACTTCGAGAAGCACTTTGGGGCACCGATCACCTACGTGGAAAGCGTTCACTTTGTCTTAGACGGACAAAGCCAAAGCATCCACTGGCCGAAGACGCTGGCCACCAACAGCGGACGCTGGAACCAGTTTGCAGGGGCGTTTTCGACCATCAACGCTCATATTCGACGCGAGAAGCCGGATGTCATCGTCAACTTCTACGAACCGCTTGGCGGTTTGTATGCGCTGCGTCATAAGCCGCAGATGCCCATGATCTCGGTGGCGCACCAATTCATGTTCTTGCATCCATGCTATCAATTTCCGGATGGGTTCGCGATTCAAAAGCGCTCGACGATGTTTTTCACGAACTTGACCGGAATGGGGGCTGCGCGTCGGTTCGGGTTGTCGTTGTACGATGCCGAGCCACTGGCCTCCAAGCGGCTGGTCGTCATGCCGCCACTATTGCGCGATGAGCTCTTTGAGGTTACGCCCGTGCAAAATGCTCCTTTCTTTCTGGTGTACCTGTTTCACTACAGTCTGGCGGGCGCTTTGATTGACTGGCATAGACGTAACCCTGAAGTCCAGATTCATTGCTATTGGAACAAGCCCGATGCGGAAGAAATCACCGTACACGAAAAGACGCTCACATTCCACCGACTCCATGGACGACGCTTTTTGGAAATGATGGCTAAGTGCCAAGGAGTGGCAACCACCTCGGGATTCGAAAGCATGGCTGAATCTATGTACTTGGGAAAGCCGCTGCTTCTTAACCCGGTCCGCAAACACTTTGAGCAACACTGCAACGCCATCGACGGGATTCGAATGGGTGCGGCCGTTCAGTCTGATGACTTTAACTTGAACAAGCTTGTGCGCTTCATTCCTGAGTATGATTTCGACGCGACGGGCTTTCGCCAATGGGTCGAGCGCGCCGAAGAGATGTTTATTCAGCAAATCGAGGCAGTCGTCGGCATTAATTGATTGTAGCACAGAGCCGCATGTTTTCGCTTGACTTTGCTTGTGAAAGTGTCGTTCTTGTGGCTTTATTTGGGTGCGCATTCGGAGATCTAGTAGTAGTAGGAAAAACAGACCAGGGAAAACCCCGCCCTGAAAGCTGCAATTGCGGAAACTTCATTTACAGCTACTACTCCTAAAACTGTTGCCGCCCCACTAACACTCTTCATCTCATAGTACGCTACTACGTCAGTTCGCATCATGAACACTCCCAAGCTTCCCGGATCAAAGCGGCTCTTTTTGCCCGTACTTGAAGCAATGTCCAGGGGTGAAGATTTGCATGCTTCACAACTTGTAGAGCCGATTCGGCAGCACTTCAATCTTTCTGAGGAGGAGGTGTCTTCCACGCGCGCTGGCAGTTCTAAGCCTCTGATCTACGAAAAACTGACTGGAACCATCATGCATCTGGTCAAGGCCGGTCTCCTGGATCGGACCAGGCGAGGCTATACGCGCATAAGCCTACTCGGGCTCAAGCTTTTGTCCACGAAACCCGAGCAGGTGAACTACACCACTCTGCGCGAGTTTTGCGACTACAACCCGAACAAGTCGAAGGGTAAGCCAGCGCGGCGGGGTACCAAGGGAGCCCCTGCACCGATGCCTGCCGTGGCAACGGAGGCTGCCGTCGACAGGGCTGTCAGTCAATTAAACAACGCTCTGGTGGTGGCACTTGCAAATGAGGTGCGTCAGGCAAGCGCAACCGATCTCAGTCATATCGTCTGCGAGCTTCTTGAAAGACTTGGTTATGGCTCCGTCCAGACCGATCCGCGAGCCAATGGCAGCTCCGGCGGGACCGTTCTCACGGATCCGCTGGGACTTAACCATGCTTATGTAAAGACCGCAGCAGGTGAAAAGCCTGACTTAAGGGACTTGCAGATCTTTGCCAGCGCTATCGAGACCACCCAGACGGATGTCGGGGTATTTGTTTCCGCGAAGGGATTTACCAATCAGGCCACAGGATACGCTATGGGCTCTCCCAAGCAGATGGTACTGCTGGACAGCGAAGAGCTGGCGCGCCTTATGGTAGCGCACAATATCGGTGTTCAGGAACACGATTCTCACATCGTCAAGAGACTTGACCAAAGCTACTTTCCAGTTCACGAAGAAGCGGTGGCATAGTTCGAGAATAGTCTAATATGTGTAGCACGGTGATCCAGACGAAAACTTGCGACTTGATGCTCTACTGGCATCGGCCGCAGTTGGCACCCTTGACCAAAGCCTTTGTGCGCTGTCCGTTGCCACGTTAAAAGTACAAACCAACAAAGATCTTCCATGGCGATCCCAACCGTCAAAGTATTGCTTTTGCCGACCCTTCAAAGCCTGGCGGATGGCTTAAGGCTTTCCCATGCCGACCTAATCGACCGTGTGTCCGAGCGTATGCAGCTTAGTGATGCGGACCGTACGGAAATGAACGCGAGTAACACTCAGCGGAAGATCTACGAGCGGGTGACTTGGGCGATTGTTCACATGAGAAACGCGCGCCTTGTACAAGCCGTAGCTCGCGGCGTCAGTCAGATCACCGAGCGAGGTCTTGAACTGTTGGCCGAGAATCCGTTCGAGCTGAGCTATAAGATGCTTAAGGAACGGTACCCTGAGTACGACGCCTTCGACAAGAAGGGCTACGAGCGTCGCAAGCAACGTCTTGCGCAGTCCAAAATACGCGGCAACGCCAGCGCCGTGGCTGTACCCAGCGCTGAGTCCAATTCCAGCGTCGAGCCTACCGTCAGCACTGGGTTCGCCTTCAGCACTGCATCTCCTGCGCGGCGAACCCGGCTGCGTCCAGTGTCGCCGCACTTGGAACAGACCCTGGAGAAAAACATCAAGGCACTGCGTAGTGGGCTCGAGGCTGCTGTTGCGCGCCGCGTTGGCATCCTGGAGGCCGATCAGCTCAGCCGCATCGTTCTCGCGCTCTTGGCCAAGATGGGATACGGTGACGCGGATTCGCACTTCGAATCCGCGCAATCGCTGACATCCGGAGTCACGATCAGGGATCCGCTTGGCCTCAACCAGTTGTATGCCCGCGTTGCTACCGGTGAGAAGGCTGACGTACGGGATCTGCAGGAGTTTGCAGGCGCATTTGATGCAGCGCATGCCGAGCGTGGCATCTTCGTTTCAATTGGCGGCTTTACCAGCGAGGCCCGCGGGTATGCGCTTGGGAGTGCCAAGCGAATAAAGATCATGGACGCTTCGGAGCTTTCCAGCCTGCTGGTTACCCACGCAGTGGGCACCGTCGTGCACGCTCGCCACACAGTTAAACGGATTGATCCGTCCTATTTCGACCGGCTGCGTCAGACGGAATCCTAAGGCAGTCGTCCGGCCGGATTGCCACACCCAAGAGTCCCATTCCGAGCACAATTAGGTAACTAAGTCGATTGTACGCCCCATGGCCGCATCAGGTACTTCGTCAGTGATGTTGCCGGTTTTGCAAGCGCTCGCCTCTGGCGAGGCGGTTCGCACTCTTGAGATTCCGAAGCTCCTGCCGGCGACCGAACCTGAGGCAGCGGCAGCGCGCAGCACCAAACCCGCAACTGCGAAACAGATCGCAGATGCAATCCTGCACTTGCAAAAGGCCCACTTGGTAGAGCGCGTCAAGCGTGGCGTATATCGTCTGACGAGCCGCGGCCAATCGGTGCTTGGTCGTGACCCTGATCGTATTGACTTTCGATTCTTGCGTAAATTCCCTGAGTATGTAACGTACGAAGAGCGAATTAGCAGTAGGAAAGAGGCGCGCAGGCCGAAGCCGGAGCCTAAGCGTATAGCGAAACAGCTCACATTGAATTTTCCACCAGTGCCCACACTCTGGGACACGGTGTCGCTTGACGTCATGTCAGGGGACAAGGAAGAAGAGTCGAAACCACGCAACAAGCCCAAAATCGTCAGGAGCCCGTATGTGAGTCATCCTTCGGCACGCGGGAAGCGCTTAACGAAGCGCGAAACCAGCCAGGCTCGGATTCACGAGGGTGCCATAGAAAGTGCAATTCAATCGTTGCATGGCGAGCTTGAGTCACAACTCGTCCGTCAAATCAACGCGTTGGGCCCGGCACAGGTAGTCACGCTACTGATGGACGTCCTAACGGCGCTCGGTCTTGGTGGACCTGGGCCAACCGTTAACGATGAGGGACTTGACGGTATCGGCGGCGCCGTGCTACAGGATGCGCTGGGTGTAAGCCGAGTGTATGTCATGGTGGCCGAAGGGAGCCTGGTGACGGTAATGGACTTGGAGCGATTCAGGCTTGGCCTTGAAGCCACCCGTGCGAAAGCGGGCATACTGGTCTCTGCGGCAGGGGTCACCGAGACGGCAAAAGGCTTTGCGGCCGGTTCTGCCAAGCGCATCACGGTGATTGACTTCGAAGAGCTCGCATATCTGATGGTCTATTCCAGCACAGGAGTGACCGAGGACACGGGCTACACTACAAAGCGCGTTGACGAGGCTTTGTTTTTCTCTACAGACACAAAACACCGCTAGAATCCGATGCGACTTCCGGTGCCGTTTTTCCTGGAATGCAAGCGCTTGACGCTGGGTTGGCGCATCCTTGTCGTCGGACTACTGGCGCTGCAAGCATCCTGCGCCACGACTGAGCCGGCTCGCCATCCGCCGAATGTAGTTATCATGTTCGTTGATGACTTGGGCTACGCTGACATCGGGGCGCATGGTGACCCGCCCTACACGACGCCCAACCTGGACCGTATGGCCGACGAGGGCGTGCGACTCACTTCGTTTTACGTAAGCCAGCCCGTTTGCTCTGCGTCACGGGCTTCTCTGCTCACTGGCAGCTACGCGAATCGTATCGGCATCCATGGCGCTCTCGGGCCTGCTAGTACGCACGGAATCCATGACGACGAAGTCACGCTTGGGGAGTTGTTCAAGTCGAAAGGCTACGCGACTGCCATCTTCGGCAAGTGGCACTTGGGTCACCATGCCCAGTTTCTGCCGCGGCGGCACGGGTTTGACCAGTATTATGGAATCCCGTATTCCAACGATATGTGGCCTTTCCACCCGGAAAACCCGGAGGCATGGGGTGACTTGCCCACCATAGAAGGCGACACCATTGTCGGCTTCAATACGGACCAGACGCGTTTCACGACGGACCTCACCGCGCGGGGCGTTAGATTCGTTCAGGAGCAGGCGGCTGCGGGCGTGCCTTTTTTTCTGTATTTGCCGCACCCGATGCCACATGTCCCGTTATTCGTGTCGCAAGAGCGTGCCGGGCAAAGTGGCACAGGGCTCTTTGGTGATGTTGTTCGGGAGATCGACTGGTCAATGGGCCAAATTATGGCCGCACTCAAGGAATCAGGCGTAGACGGCAATACCCTGGTCATCTTCGCCTCCGACAACGGCCCTTGGATGAGTTACGGCAACCACGCCGGCTCCGCGGATCCTCTGCGCGAAGGCAAAGGCACCACATTTGATGGCGGCGTGCGCGTCCCCTTTCTTGCGCGCTGGCCGGAGCAGATCCCCGCAGGACTGAGCGTGGATACGCCCGCGATGACCATCGACATTTTCCCAACGCTGGCCAGGCTTGTTGACGCCCCGTTACCGACTCACCCCATCGACGGAAAAGACATCTGGCCTGTACTTTCGGGTGAACAGACATCCTCGCCGCAGGATGCTTACTTCTTTTGGTACCACCGAAATCAGCTGCATGCCGTTCGCAGCGGACGCTGGAAGTTGCACTTTCCTCACAGATATCGGACCATGCGGGGGCAGGCACCCGGGCTTGACGGAATGCCGGGAAAATACACCCAAGACAGCATTGGAACGGCGCTATTTGACCTTGAGGCCGATGCGAGTGAAACCCATGACGTAGCGGCAACACATCCTGAAGTGGTCGCAAGCCTGACCTCTCTGGCGGATTCGATGCGTGCGCGCCTCGGCGACGTGCTCTTGGATATCACCGGCACAGAAACGCGCGAGCCGGGACGCCTGGAAGAGTAGCGCTATGGGTTTGGTACGCAGCTGAAGGCAATGGTATGCCTCGGCCATGCTTCTGCTGTCTGTTCCGATGATTGTGTCCGACAATCCGGCCAACTGTCGCGGGAATTCGGCTGCGCCGTTCACATCGAACCCGTCCTTTCGGACCGTTGCTTCGCGTGTCATGGCCCGAATACAGGACAAGCAAGGCCGGGGACATTGCGTTGGATTCAGACATCAGTCCGGACACGCCAGCGATAGTATCAAACTGCCACCAGCAAAGGCCGCTCAAGCAGCAGGTCTCTTCGCGCCAGCGTTAGTTCATACCTCCGCCAGAATATGTGCGCCGCCCGTCGGCGAGGGACATCGTGGACAGAGTCACTCTCGGCCATCAAGGGTCCCACTCAAAGTCAACCATGTGCCCGTGAGCTGGAGGGCAGAAACTTCAATCTCTAGGGATGGTAGCATTCCAGCGCACTTGAGACCACGGTTAACGCCCCTATTTATTTGCAATCTCGATAGCCGGTGGTGGCGCTGACGGCGGCCTTCACTACCGCGCCGCTACTGGGTCTGGAATTCCAGCCGGAAAGGGCCGCGTGCATATTCACTACCTTCAGGCCACCGCGCTGCACCTGCCTGGTCTAAACCATAAGCGACTGACCTGCAGGTGTCAGTCCAGCCATTGCAGGTTCATCAATGTAATCAGCAATTTGGCCTGAGGAATCCTGGCCTGAATAAGCAGTCTTACAATAAGAGGCCACGGCAAAGGATAGAACTATGCGAACCGCTGACATTGGCGTGGTGGGTTTGGCCGTAATGGGCCAGAATCTTGTGCTTAACATCAGCGACCATGGCTACACCGTGGCCGTCTACAACCGCACCACCAAGGTAGTGGATGACTTTTTGGCCGGTGGCGCGCGGTATGCACGCGTTATCGGCGCGCACTCCATGCCTGCCCTGGTTGCCCGGCTGAAGCGGCCGCGCCGCGTCATGCTCATGGTGAAGGCCGGCCGGCCGGTGGATTCCTGTATAGAGTCGTTGCTGCCGCTGTTGGAACCGGGCGACATTATTATTGATGGCGGCAACTCCTACTACAAAGACACCGCGCGGCGTGCGGCCTATGTTGAGTCCAAGGGTTTGCTATTTGTCGGAACGGGTGTCTCTGGTGGTGAAGAGGGCGCACGCTACGGGCCCTCGATCATGCCGGGCGGCAGCACGGACGCCTGGCTCCACATTCGGGACATCTTCCAGGCAATTGCGGCGAAAGTCGCCGATGGCAAGCCCTGCTGCGACTGGATCGGCCCGGCAGGCGCCGGGCACTTCGTGAAGATGGTTCACAATGGAATCGAATATGGGGACATGCAGACCATCGCAGAGGCCTATCTGATCATGCGGGGAATGCTTCGGATGGATAACGTAGCAATGAGCCACGTATTTGACCTTTGGGATAAAGGACCACTGAACTCCTATCTCATCGAAATCACCCGTGACATCCTAGCCTACCGCGACGCAGACGGCGTCTTCGTGATCGACACCATTCTCGATAGCGCCGGCCAGAAAGGCACAGGAAAGTGGACCGCCATAGCTGCACTAGAGCACGGAGTACCGCTTACGCTCATCGGCGAAGCCGTTTTCGCACGATTCTTATCCGCCCTCAAGGACGAGAGACGGAAGGTCCAGACGGCACATGGCAGTGGCCACGTCTTGTGTACCGGCTCTCAGAACGACTTCCTGGTCGCACTGGAAGGCGCTGTTTTCGGTGCAAAGCTTTTGTCCTATGCGCAGGGATTCATGTTGCTGCGCGCAGCCTCCCAGGCAAACGGCTGGAATCTTGACTGTGGCAAGATCGCACTAATGTGGCGTGGCGGCTGCATTATCCGGAGTAGTTTCCTGAACCATATCAACGAGGCCTACGATCAGGATCCAGCGCTGGAGAATCTTCTACTGGCGCCACATTTTCGCGAAGCGATGAAAACGGCTGTCGGGAATTTTCGGCGTGTGGTGGCAGAAGCAGTGCTACACGGGATTCCGGTCCCTACGCTTTCAAGTGCCTTAGCTTTCTATGACGGGTATCGCCGCAAAGCTGGCTCCGCCAACCTCATTCAGGCACAGCGTGACTTTTTTGGAGCGCATACCTATGAGCGCTTGGACCGCCCCCGAGGAGAGTACTTCCACACAAACTGGACTGGCTCAGGCGGGTCTACGACGGCCGGGTCATACCACGCGTAAGAAACATGATTCGGTGCATTGTCGACACCGATGCCGGGCCCGATGACCTCATGGCCCTCGCCTTTCTCCTGGCGAGTCCTCTCGCAAAGATCGAAGCAATCACAACCGCCTACGGGCTTGCCCATACTGGCCGCGGTGCATACAACATCCTGCGCGTACTTGCGCTGTGCGGCCGGACTGACATCCCGGTCTATGTGGGGCAAGATCACCCGCTAAGCGGAACCGCAGCGTTTCCCGACCGCTGGCGATGGTTGTCCAACACGCTGCCTGGCATCTCGCTTCCGGCAACGTGCGGCCATGTCGAGCGACAGCCGGCCGCCAAGTTCCTGCGGCAACGCGTACGCCACGGGTCGGCACCCACACGAATTCTGGCACTTGGCGCACTTACGAACCTGGCCGGGCTTTGTGATGCGCCGTGCCCGGGGTTGGAGGATCTTGTAGTAATGGGCGGGGCATTCGATGTCGCGGGAAACGTCATCGACTCCGGCGACTTTGTTTCCCCGACTCGGACCGCTGAGTGGAACATGTTTGCTGATCCGCTTGCTGCACGCACAGTATTTGCGTCTGAGCTTACCCAACTGGTGATTCCCCTGGATGCTACCAACAACGTTAAGATTACGCCCAGATTCATTGATGCCTTTACAGCGCTCGGCCCCAGCCCGCTTCATCGCATGGTGTGTGAGTTGTTCGAGCTGGTGCGTCCTTACGCGGCCGTTGGTTCGTACTACGCATGGGATCCACTAGCCGCGGTGGCGCTACTGTTCCCGTCAGTCGTCACTACGCGTCGCCACGCAATCGCGGTATCGCTCGACAGCGGTACGACCCGCACTGCGCAATCGGGACCGCTTAAAGCCATAGCCGTAGCGGCGAACAGGGATGGCTGGGAAGCCGCCTTCTGCGGCCCCTTTGCCTAGGCGTACCGTTTGCCCCATCCGCTTGGAGCCTTACCGCAATCGCGGGCTGTTGGTCGTGGCACGGCCGCCGCAGTCGCCTGAAACGTTCTGCTATAGCCCTGTGAAGCGCGTCTGTGCATTCAGTTTGAGAGGCCGCGACAGCCTTCATTCATCGGACTCGTTTGACAAGTAACTCCAAGCCAACTTTATCCTGCTCCGCAAAATAGGCGCAGTTCTTCTGGGCGCGTGCTACCCTACTCTTTGCGGGCCTCATGCGTATTGCTTTTGACGACCCGCCAATTCGACTTCCTAGCCACCCTCCACATACCGGTTTGCATAACGGCAGCGCAGACGGTCCATCTGCCGGACTCATTTTGGGGTTTGGCCGGCCCCTTCAAGACTTCGGCATCAAGGCGGCTGCGAGGCAGAAAATATCTTGCACTCCTGTCCCCCACCAGGACCCGTCATGCGACGACGCCGGTTACCAGAGCAGGGCATGACCTCTACCAAATGTCTTATGTCACGCAAAGCTAGAACAGAACTCCTCCCAGCGGATTCTCGGCACATCTATGGCGCAGACTACGAACCCATTCTGCGGATCACCTCGCGCCGCAGACGCTCGTAGATGGCAGTCAGGCCACGTGTCCGCTGCATGCCAACAAGTCCTACCAGTCTGAGCGACTGCAAGATGTCTGCCGGCGCCTCCAGTACTGCCGTGGCGGGTTTGCCGTCAAATGCCTGCAGCAGGATCGATGTAAAGCTACGTGCGGCTGGAGCCTCTGCGGGCACATCCGCATGGATCCGTACCAAGCCATCGTGCACATTGATCATCAGAAAGACCGGCGATTGACACTCTTCAACCATGTTTAGGCCCGCGTCGCGCAGCGGATGGTAGATCCTTGGCAATGGCGGTAAGAGTGCCGCAAACTCGAGTAGGAATTCCAGACGAGTCTCGTCATCGACGGCCTGGAACTCCTCGATGATGTCCTTAAGCGCCCTCAACTTAAAACGTTGTTTGATGGTTACTTCCCTGCAGCTGTACCAGTCCGCTAAGCCAGCAGTGCAGTCTTTGCGCTCAAGAAAAGCTTCACGGCCCCAGGCGGATGCGCGCACCAAAAAGCGAAAGGAATAAACCCAAAAACCCCGTGTAGGCTGAGCAGCCCAGCCACAGCACGGATACCAGGCTCAGCATACGCGTTCCCGACTGGAGCGCGATCAGAATTACCAGGATGCCATTCTGCAGTAGCGCTGTGACGAACGCCGCAAGAAATGCTTGTTGCGGCACGCTGATTAGAGATTCACGCTCTGTTGCCGCAAAGAGCCCGACCAGGAAGCCCACCAGCGTCTTGGCAAACATTTGGATTCCCCACGAGCCGTAGACCACGTCCATGGCGAATCCCACGAAGAAACCGGCCGCAGATCCACCCAAGCGTCCGTAGCGCAAGGCTATCCACGCTACAATGAGAAGGGCCAGATCCGGATACGCGCCCCACATCTGCAGACGCCCTAAAAGCAACCATTGGATCAGCACTGCGGCCGTCCCCAACAGCAGGCTGTGCACGATGTGCCGCATAGTCTTTTCAGGCTTTGGGCCAAAGATACGAGGAACCGTTGGTCCGGAAACCTGTTCTTGTTGAGCATTTCGCTGTTACATCTATGGCACACGCAAGAAAGGCTTCTCGCCGCGGCCGCTCACGCCATTCGCGCGCGCGGACAACCCGGGGGCGTCGCAAGCCGCAGATGCTATTCAAGTCGACCAACTACCTGTTGATGCTCGTGGGCGTATTGGCTATCGTGGTTGGCTACGCCATTATGCGAATCGAAAACGAAGTCGACGGCTTCATCTCGCTCTATGTGGCACCCCTGCTTATCTTGGGCGGCTATCTTGAAATCATCTATGCCATCCTGTGGCGCTCGAAAGGCGAACGCGCCACGGGCGACGCTAATCGTATAGCAGATACGTAGCACGCGCTTCCCGAAAAGCCAGTACCTCCGGCTGCCAGACGCGTACCATCTCATCCGGCGCAATCTCCTCTTGCAGCATACGAAGCAGTCGCTCGGTTCCGCTGAGTCTGTTGAGCCACTCCGGGCGTGACAAGAAAGCCGCCTTGTCAGGTGCCGCCTGGTAGAAGGCATGCAGGATATGAATGCCCGTTTCCACTGGCTGGTACTGCGTACGGTTTGTCACCAGGATTTCAATGCCTTCGAGCGTTTGACCGCTCAGCTTCGGGTTCATGTCCATGCCTGGTGTGGGCTCGGGCATGAAGCGCGCCGAGGAGAAGCGCACACCCGGCAACTGTGCTTCCGTCAACTCCCGCGCCAGGTCCGCCCCATCTGCCCACGGCGCCCCAAGAAGCACAAATGGCGTCGTCGTGCCTCGCCCTTCGCTGGCGGACGTGGCCTCAAAAAGGCAGGTCCCCGGATAAACCAGTGCGGTCAGGAAGTCAGGGATGTTCGGGCTCGTGCTAATCCATGGCATTTGCGTGTCCGGCCACTGCATCGCACGTGCGTAACCAACCATACTCACGACCTCGAGCGACAGACCTTCCAAACCGGACAGTAGGCCCTCACCTGCTATCATTCGGGCAAGCTCTCCCGTCGTCATGCCGTGCGCAATCGGAATTTCGTACTGTCCCACAAAAGAGATATGGTCGGGTTCAAGCACAAAACCTGACACGTATTCCCCGGAAAGCGGGTTGGGGCGGTCCAGCACCACGAAGGGCAAATCTGCTGCCGCAGCGGCCTGCATAGCCAAGCCCATGGTCGAAATAAACGTGTAGAACCGGGCGCCAACATCCTGGATGTCGTAGACGAGGACATCCAGCCCGCGCAACATCGCGGGTGTGGGCTGTCGGTGCTGACCATAGAGGCTGTAGACTGGTGCGCCGGTTTCAGCGTCGCGTCCGTCCCGGATGGCAACGCCATCCTCTTCAGTGCCACGCCAGCCGTGTTCCGGCCCGAAGATCGCGCCAACGGTGACCTCGGGCGCCTCGTGGACGAGGCTTACCAGATGGCGATCCCCCACGCGCGCGGTATGGTTAATGACGAGCCCCACACGCTGGCCTCGGAATTCGGCGAACCCTCGGTCCGCGAGCACTTGGGCTCCTGTCTTGACTGCTGCCTGACCCATTGCAAGGTCGGTCGACAGGCTCGAACACAGCATCATCACAACCATGGCCTTAGTGCAGT
This sequence comes from Rhodothermales bacterium, assembly GCA_965262785.1. Lineage (GTDB taxonomy): Bacteria > Bacteroidota > Rhodothermia > Rhodothermales > Bin80. The sequence continues at coordinate 1,600,076 of OZ253559.1, read as the reverse complement.
GCCTTGCCAGAATGCCGCAAAGCGATCCTGTACCGCGCATACAAGAATTGGCAGCCGGTTTCTCCATCGCAAGCCAGTTTTGGTGCCTACCCACTCAATATACGCTGGCCGATTGTGCGGTTGCATAGAAGGTCAATGATATCCAAGAGTCGTACCCGCAACTGCACTTGCCAGCCGGATACATTTTGCGGCGAAACCTTCGTGCCGGCCCTTCTGGCCCCGATTGCTGGCCCGCGAATCGAAGACGCAGTTCGGAAACCCAGCCGAGCGGCAGGAGCACTTCGGTCCTCCTGAAAACCTGATTGCCAATTCAACCCAACTACCTTGAGAAGCCGAGATAACAACCTGCTCCAGCCTTGCCAGCGCCGCCGCGGGAATATTTCCACATTTGCGCTGGCAGAAGCTTGGCGTGGACATAGTACTATCCGCAATCCTTTTGCTGCAGCAGCTCAGCGTGCCCCAACAGGCACCAATGGGTGTAGCCAGAGACGCCGGTTCAGGCCCAGTGGCGCAGGCATGTTCCCTTGGCATGGAAGCCACAGCGTGCCGCGGTGGTTCTGCACTATTACTCTACCGGCTTGCCAGTGGCAGTTTCCTTCGTTAGAGGGTCGCGGTCGCTAACCCTTGCACTCCGGTAGCCGTGTTGCCGCTGCTCCTGACAAGACCGACGGTCAGAAGGTGCAGACGCGATCAGCTGCAATGGAATCGGTGTGCTGTATCGGAGCCAAGGACGCCACAGCCATGGTTACCGGCATGGTTAGGCTGTCAGCAAACCACCCTGCCGGTTAGCACAGCTACGGTGCGAGATAGACTGCGTCGCTTTGGCAGCGCTTCCGGCCGCAGGCGGCACTTGCCACATTGCGGCCCGGGCCCCAACGGTGATGCCCAATCTCCATGCGGCGGCAAGAATTCGTTCGCTTACGTCAGGTTGCGCGCAGCGAAAAAGAAAGCGATCTCTCCCTGCGCATTGGTGACAGAGTCGGAGCCGTGGACGATGTTTTCGCCCTTGGAGGCGGCATAGTCCCGCCTGATAGTGCCTGCGGCCGCTTCTGCGGGGTCCGTCGCGCCGATGAGGGCGCGAAAGTCCTGCACCCCGTGGTCCTTCTGCAGAGCCAGTGCAACAATCGGGCCGCTCGTCATGAACCGAACCAGCTCATCGAACCAAGGCTGCATTCGATGAATCGCGTAAAACCCCTGAGCGTCACGCTGTGCAAGTACCACCATGCGCAGGCCGCAGATAGTAAAGCCGGCACCCTCAATGCGCGTCACCACCGGTCCGATCAGGTTTTTGCGCACGCAATCAGGTTTCAAGATCGCCAAAGTTCTTTCCAACGCCATAAGTCGTGTCCTATCTAAAGTAACCGCAATATACGCAGGCCTACGTGGCCCTCGACCCGAGTAGAGGAAATCCCATACTTCTCTGCGAAACCGTATCATGTACCCTGATCCAACTACACGGCCCCACCCTATGACTCGACTGACCGTCCTTCTTATTGCTGTCGTCCTCTGCGCTGGCTGCCAGCCCACCGACCAAGCTGAAGACCGTCCGAACATAGTCTTCATCTTCACGGATGACCATACCGCACGCGCGCTGAGCGCGTACGGATCCGTCGTCAACGAAACCCCCAACCTGGATCGCATCGCACAGGAAGGGATGCGTTTCGACCGATGCCTGGTCACCAACAGCATTTGCGCCCCAAGCCGCGCCGTGATCCTGACCGGCAAGCACAGCCACCTCAACGGGCAAATAACTAATGGGCAGAGGTTCGACGGCTCGCAGCAGACCTTTCCAAAGCTCTTGCAGGCGGCGGGCTACCAGACAAGCATCATTGGCAAATGGCACCTGCGGAGCGCGCCCAGCGGGTTTGACCACTGGCAGGTCCTCCGTGGCCAGGGCCCATATTACAATCCGCTTTTCTTAACGGCGGGCGACACGCTACAGTTCGAGGGGTATACCACCAACATCATCACGGACCTGGCCCTGGAGTGGCTGGATCAAGGACGCGACCCAGAAAGACCCTTCATGTTGATGTACCAGCATAAGGCGCCACACCGCGAGTGGCACCCGGGGCCGGACCACTACGAACTGTATGAGGAAATGGATATTCCCGAGCCGCCTACGCTTTTTGATGACTATTCCAATAGGGCTTCACCTGCCGCCGAGCAAGGCATGACCATCGCACGACACCTCGACGTCACCGATCTCAAGCTGCAGGCACCGCGGAGTATGAACGAGTCGCAGACCGCCGCATGGGAAGCAGTTTATGGCCCGCGCAACGATGCGTTTCGTGCCGCCAACCTGGAGGGCGACGACCTCACGCGCTGGAAATACCAACGCTATGTCAAGGAGTACCTCCGTACGGTTGCTGGCGTTGACGACAACGTAGGGCGCCTCTTGGATTATCTTGACGAATCCGGCCTGACGGACAACACAGTGGTCATATACTCATCGGACCAGGGGTGGTACCTGGGTGAGCATGGTTGGTACGATAAGCGGTGGATGTATGAAGAGTCACTCGTAACGCCGCTATTGGTCCGGTGGCCCGGAACAGTCTCGCCTGGCAGCTCCAGCGACGCCATGGTTTCCAACCTTGACTTTGCCGCGACCTTTCTGGATTTGGCCGGCGTCGAAGTGCCGGCTGACATGCAGGGCCGAAGCCTCAAACCCATCTTTAACGGCGAAACGCCAGCAGACTGGCGCACGAGTCACTACTACCACTACTATGAGTATCCCGCCGTGCACTGCGTAGAACGCCACTATGGCGTGCGCACGCAGACCCATAAGCTCATACACTATTACAACCGCGATGAGTGGGAGCTCTTTGACCTGGCCAGTGACCCCATGGAGCTGAACAGCGTGTATGCAGATCCGGCCTACCAGGAATTGGTCGAAGAACTTAAGGCCGAGCTCGAGCGTCTGCGAACGCACTACCGCGTACCAGAGGACGAGCGTCCGACAGGTCCATGCGCTCCGAATGAACGAGGCGTTCCCGTCGCCGCCAACTAGCCTGTGCGCCGCATGAAACGCTTCTTAAAGCTTAGCGCACTGTTGGTCGCCCTGGTCTGCGCTGGGGCAATGCTGACCTTATCTGCGCGGGCCCAAGCGCCTCATCCCTCGGACGTCTTCGGGTTCATGCCCGGAGATGACTACAAGCTTGCAACCTATGATCAGATGGTAGCCTATTACCGGGCACTGGATGAAGCGAGCTCGCGCGTTACGCTCCGTGAGATTGGCACATCGGTGCTAGGTAGGCCGCTCCTCTTGCTGTACATCTCCAGTCGCAGGAACCTCAGACGGTTGGACCAGTGGCGCGAAATCAGCGAAAAGCTTGCACGAGCCGACATCTCACCCGACGAGGCCCTCGAACTCGCCGACACGGGTAAGGCCATCGTATGGATTGACGGCGGCCTCCACGCCACGGAGGTGGCAGGCGCCCAAATGACACCACTGCTAGCGTACCGCGTCGCTACCGAAGAGTCACCGGAGATGGAGCATATTCGCGCAAACACCATCCTGCTCCTGATGCCGGTGATGAACCCGGACGGACTGGACATCGTGGCGAATTGGTATGCCCACACCGTACACGGCCCGTATGAAGCGACCCGGCCGCCGTGGCTTTATCACTACTACGTGGGGCATGACAACAACCGCGACTGGTTCATGAACAACATGCCGGAGTCTCGAGCGGTTACCGACATCTTGTATAATGAGTGGTATCCGCAAATCGTCTATAACCACCACCAGACTAGCCCCAGCCATACTCGAATCTTCCTGCCCCCGTTTGCAGACCCGGTCAACCCCAGAATTCATCCTGGCGTAACTACTTCGGTGAACATGGTGGGCACAGCCATGGCAAACCGGTTCGCCATAAAGCAGATGCCAGGCGCAGTGTCCGGCGTGATCTACAGCATGTGGTGGAATGGCGGCATGCGCACGGTGCCCTACTTCCACAACATGGTGGGTATCCTGACGGAGACAGGGCATGCTACGCCGTCGCCTCGCTCCTATGAGCCGGATTCCATGCCGTCAACAGTTGCCGGCGGCCATTCCACCGCGGGAACCAACATATTCTACCCATTCCCGTGGAAGGGAGGCACCTCTCGCTTTAGCGACCCGATACGGTACATGCTCACCGGATCGATGGCCGTGCTCCGCCTCGCAGCAGACCTTCGAAGTCAGTGGCTGCACAACATCTACCAGATGGGACGGGATGCCATTGAAGCAAGCGCAGACGATGTGCCCAAATCATACATCATCCCCGCGAAGCAGTGGAATCAGGGTGAAGAGCTGTCGCTTGTCAATGTGCTGCGAATCGGGGGCATTGCGGTCGAGCGCGTCGCCGAGTCATTCACCCACGAGGATGTTACGTATGCGCCGGGATCGTTTGTTATCCATGCTTCGCAGGCCTTTCGTCCGTACCTGCTGGACCTTATGGAGAAGCAGGACTATCCCAGCGGGCGCCGCACGCCGTATGATCTCGCTGGCTGGACTCTGCCCCTTCAGATGGGCATTGAGGTGGTCCGGGTTATGACGGATTCATTCGATGTCCGCGGCGCAACCGTGGTAGAGGCCCTGGACCCTGGACCGGTTTCGATAAAGGGGTCCGGCGGCGCCTTCGCGTACTCGCACCGCCCCAACTGGAGCATCGCAGCCACCAATCGCCTGCTGGCGGCTGGCGAGGATGTATACATGGTCACGGACTCAGGGGGCGCCCACGTCCCCGGCACCTTTGTCGTATCCAACAGCGGAGCCACAACGCGTGCGGCCTTGGGAGCGGAGGGCGCGGCTAGCGGCACGGCCTTTGAGGTTGCAGGCGCAGTGCCGGGCACAGCCCGGCAACTTAGCGCGTCCAAGATTGGGCTTTACAAGTCCTGGGTCGCGAACATGGACGAGGGCTGGACGCGCTGGCTCCTGGAAGAATATGCATTCGATGTCGATACCCTGCATGACGCGGATGTCCAGGCTGGACGCCTTTCCCAATATGACGTGATCATCTTGCCGCACCAAAGCGCTGGCTCCATCCTGCGCGGGCACTCCGAGGGCTTCATGCCGCCGGAATACGTGGGCGGCCTGGGACTTTCCGGAGCCTTGGCACTGGAACGGTACGTCAAAGCAGGCGGAACCCTCGTAGCATTGGATGGCGCCAGCGATTTTGTCATCGATCAGTTCGGGCTGCCTGTACAGAATGTAGTATCAAATGCGTCCCAAAGCTCCTTCTTCATTCCCGGATCCCTGGTCCGAATCACTGTAGACACGACGCAGGCATTGGCGTATGGCATGCCTGCGGAAGCGGCCGCCTACTTTGTGCGCAGCCGTGCGTTTCGCACCGTTCAACGCACCGGCGAGGGGGAAGGCGGCCAGATGGAGCTAACACCCGCCCCTGCGCTCCCCGTGACCGTCATCGCCCGCTATGCTAACCAGGACATCCTGCTAAGCGGATGGGCTCGCGGCGCCGAGCAGCACATTGGCGGCGAAGCCGCAATCATGCAGGTCGGCGTGGGATCGGGGCGAGTGGTGTTGTATGGATTTCGACCCCAATTCCGCGGTCAGCCGCGCGGAACGTACAAGCTTTTCTTTAACGCGCTTTTGTCACCACCAGATATTCAGCAGCCATGAACCACCTTCACAACGTTACCCGGCGCTCCTTTTTAGCACATTCCGCCACCGCGATGGGCGGCGTCCTGATCCTGCCTCGCCATGTTCTCGGCGGGCCCGGCTATCGGGCGCCAAGCGATCGGCTTAACATCGCAGGCATTGGCGCCGGAGGCCGCGGCACTGGCGTCCTCGCTGGTGCCTGTGGTTATGACAATGAAACCGGTAATACACTGGACAACATCGTCGCGCTCACCGATGTCGACGACGAGCGCGCGGCACGGACCTACGAAAGGTATCCCAAAGCCGCACGGTATCGCGACTTTCGAGTAATGCTGGATGAGATGCACGGCAGCATCGACGCGGTGACCGTGGCAACACCGGACCATATGCACGCCGTAGCCGCGATGGCGGCCATGCAGCTGGGTAAGCATGTATATGTCGAGAAGCCGCTTACTCACGATGTCTACGAAGCCAGAATGCTGACCAAGGCCGCTCACCGCTACGGCGTTGCCACGCAGATGGGCAACCAGGGAAACTCGGGCGAGGGTATACGCCAAATCTGCGAGTGGATCTGGGCGGACACTATTGGCGATGTTACCACAGTCCATACTTGGACGAATCGCCCAGTGTGGCCCCAGGGCCTGGTACGCCCCAAAGAAACACCGGCGGTGCCTGCCTCCCTTGACTGGGATCTGTGGATAGGAACGGCCCCCATGCGTCCCTACCATCCGGCCTATCTGCCGTTTTCGTGGCGTGGATGGTGGGACTTTGGCACAGGCGCCTTGGGTGACATGGCTTGCCACATTGTCGACCCCGTCTTTAAGGCATTGAAGCTGGGGTACCCGATCGCCGTGGAGGCAAGCGCCTCTGTGTTTGTGGACAACTGGCGTCCCATAGACAACTTGGGGAGTGCCCCGAATTCGTCGGTCATCCGGTTTGACTTTCCGGCGCGCGAAGGCATGCCGCCTTGTGAGGTGATCTGGTATGACGGCGGCCTTTTGCCACCGCGACCCGATGAGCTGGGCGAAAACGAAGTAATGGGCGATGGTGGTGGCGGATGCCTCTTCGTCGGTACCAAGGGCAAGATTATGTGCGAGACGTATGGCTTTAACCCGTCCCTCCTGCCCACCTCCAAGATGCAGGACTTTCAGCCGCCCCCTGCCGAGCTGCCGCGGGTCTCAGGCGATATCGGCGGTCACCAGCGGGCCTGGGTCGAGGCCTGCAAGGGCGGCGACCCCTGCAGCTCGAATTTCGACTATTCGGGCCCGCTGACCGAGATGGTTCTGATGGGTAACCTCGCGCTGCGCAGCTTCATGCTGACGGAGACATTTACCGACCGTGGGGGTCGCACACGCAGCCGCTATCCCGGCCGCAAGACACTCCGTTGGGACGGCGAAAATATGCGCATCACCAACTTTGATGCGGCCAACCAGTTCGTGCGACGCACCTACCGCGACGGCTGGTCATTGGGCGAATAGTCACACGTGGCGCTCCGCGTGGTACGAGCTTCGCACCAGCGGTCCGCTTTCGACATGCTCAATACCCTTGGCTTCGCCTGCCTGTTTGTAGTAGGCGAACACGTCCGGGTGTATGAATTCCACCACGGGCAGGTGCATCTTCGTTGGCTGCAGGTATTGACCAATGGTCATAACGTCAACTCCTGCGGAGACGAAATCATCCATTAGGGTCAGGACCTCATCTTGAGCTTCCCCCAGACCCACCATGATGCCGCTCTTGGTGCGTAGCCCTTGCTCCTTCGCGATGCGCAGGAGCTCGAGGGAACGCCCATATACGGCCTGCGGGCGGACACGGCGGTAGAGGCGCGGAACGCTCTCTACGTTGTGGTTGAGGATGTCCGGGCGCTCGTCCAGCACTGTCTGAAGGGCCTCCCATAACCCTCGAAAATCTGGGATTAGCACCTCGACAGTGCACCCCGGAATCTCCTGGCGCACGAGGCGGATCGTCTCCGCAAAGATCGGTGCGCCACCGTCCTTGCGCTCATCGCGGTTGACTGATGTGACCACCACATGCTGCAGCCCCATGATGCGCGCGGCGTCCGCTACGCGGCGCGGCTCATCCCAATCCAGCCCCGGCGCCGGGCGCCCGGTCTGCACCGCGCAAAACCCGCAGGAGCGCGTACACACGTTACCGAGGATCATGAATGTTGCGGTACCTGCCGTCCAGCACTCACCCATGTTGGGGCAACGGGCACTCTGGCACACCGTGTGCAGGTCATTGTCGTCAATCAGTTGGACCAGTTTCCGGTACGTAGGACCGTAAGGCAGCTTTACACGTAACCAATCCGGGCGGCGCACCCGTGGTGCCTCAACCACCGGGAGTGACAAGAAGTCCGCGCTACCGTCACCAACGGGCTCAGAATCGCGCCTAGACCCCTGCCTGAGGGCAATGTCACCGGGGAAGAAAGGCCGTTTTACCGTGTTTTCAGCCACTATCGTAGGACTGTGTGTGGCCGTGCAAACACGCACGTACGTCCATTGATCCTTGACTATATTAGCTGGCACCACCAGCATTCTTGAAATTCTCGTTACGCACTATCACCCATTCGCATGAGTTCCGTCATACGTGAGACGCGCAAAATCCTGCCAGAGCAGGTCCGGGAGATCTTCCTTGCGCACACCAATGCTAAGGGAATGCTGCCCATGGTACTCGACATGCAGCGCAGCCTGGGCGTAGACCTGTACGACCTGCGAACGGGGCGCCGGCTCATGGACTTCTTTGGGTTTTACGCCACCAGTGCCCTTGGCATGAATCACCCGGGACTCACGGGTGACGCAGACTTTTGTCAGCGTTTACAGGAAGCCGCGATTAACAAGGTTACCAACTCAGATGTGCAGACCCTGCATATGGCGCGCTTCTTGGACACGTTCGCGCGCGTGGCCAAGCCGGACCGCTTTCCGTATGCATTCTTCATTTCCGGGGGAGCGCTGGCGGTCGAGAATTCCCTGAAAGTGGCATTCGACTGGAAGGTTCGCAAGAACTTCGCCAGAGGATACCGGCAAGAGCGCGGTCACCAGGTGCTACACCTGGAGGAGGCTTTCCATGGTCGTTCTGGCTATACGCTTTCGCTCACCAACACCGCGGACCTCCGCAAAATTAGGCACTTCCCCAAATTCGACTGGCCCCGCATCCCCAACCCCAAGATAACGTGGCCACTGGAAGCACATCTGGAAGCAATCACGGAAGCTGAGCACACGGCCCTGGCCAAGGCAAAGCAATTCTTCCACGATCGCAATGACGACATTGCCTGCGTGCTAATGGAGACGGTTCAGGGCGAAGGTGGTGACAATCACTTTCGGCCCGCGTTTTTTCGTGCCCTGAAAACGCTGTGCCTGGAGAACGACGCGCTCTTCATCCTGGACGAAATTCAAAGCGGGGTTGGCATTACCGGCACTTTTTGGGCCTACGAGGGCGTGGGAGCGGAGCCCGACCTTATTGCGTTTGGCAAGAAGACGCAGGTCTGCGGCATCCTCGCAGGTCCCCGTTTGGATGAGGTTTCCGGCCATGTCTTTGAGGTATCCAGTCGCATCAACTCCACCTGGGGCGGTAATCTGGTGGACATGGTTCGTTTTGACCGTATGCTGGAAATCATTGAGCAGGACCGCCTAGTGCAAAACGCCAAGGTGGTTGGAGCGCACCTACTTGCATCTCTGCGCGGCCTGGCAGCAGATTTCGATGTGGTTCATAACGTGCGTGGTCGTGGGCTAATGTGTGCCTTGGACCTTCCGGACCGCGCGCTACGCGATCGCGTGCTTGCCCGCTGCTTTGAGGAGGGCATGGTCATTCTAGGCTGTGGCAGCGCATCCATACGGTTTCGGTCGCCGCTGACGATTACAGCTTCCGAGATCGATGAAGGGCTGGAAATTCTGCGCAAGGTTTTGTCTCAGGAGGTGTAGGCATGGTCATGGCAGTCAAGAATCCGGTCCGTGTTGCGGCTGCGGGAGGCAAGTCGATTTTGGAGTTTGCGGGCCGCGCTAGCGGGCCCATGACGTCCGTGAGCGTAGCACACATGATTGCACCTGGAGGCTGGAACGAGCCGTTTCAGCAGCCTTCATTTGACGAAGTTACCATTGTGACGCGAGGCATGGTACGCATCGAGTACCAGTCAGGCACCATTGATGTTGGCCCTGGGCAGGCCGCCATCGTTACCGGCGGCGAGCGGATTCGCTACAGCAATCCCGGAGTTGAAGAGGCGGAATACTGGGCTGTATGCGCACCTGCCTTTTCCTCGTTGGCGGCCGGACGCGAGTAGCGAACCGACGTGTTGCCTACTTCCGATGGAGACGCTGCATACGTCCGCATGAATGGATCTCATTTTGTCATGCCGCGTGCGCAGTGACATGAGTCCCCGATGCAACTCGACGCGAATTAGCACGCAGATAAATGGCCATCAGTGCAGGCACGAGAAGCATCAGTATTGCCGTGGTGATCATGACACCCACCCCCAATGAGGCCGCAAAGGGGACCAGGAACTGCGCTTGAATGGCCCGTTCGAGAATGAGCGGCGTGAAGCATAGGAAGGTGGTCACCGAGGTCAGAAAGATAGGCCGGAAACGCCCCATTGCGCCCTCGACGATCGCAGTCTTCGGAGAAGCCCCCTCTCTCAGCCGCTGGTCGATGAAGTCAATCATTACCAGCGAATCATTGACGACGACCCCACTGAGGCCAAAGAATCCCATGAATGATGCGGCACTAATGGCAACACCCAACACGAGGTGACCAAGCACGACGCCAATGAGGCCGAATGGAATGATGGCCATCACTATGAATGGCTTTAGATAGGACCTCAGCGGAATGGCCAGCAACGCAAAGATTGCGAGCATGGCAAGCACGAATCCGCGATACAGGGCATCCAGCGACTCTAGCTGCTGCTGCTGCTCGCCACCGAAAGAGTAGGTCAACTCGGGGTATGCAGAAGTCAGCTGTGCAAGGATCGATTCCTCGAGGATGCTGTTCGCTCTACCACCGGAGATCACGCTTTCGTCCACTTCCGCGGTAACGGTCACGACGCGCTGCCCGTCCTGGCGCCGGATCGAAGGCGGCGACGTACCCATGCGAATTGTTGCCACCTCGCTGATCGGTACCTCCCCTCCCGACTCGGTACGTAGCAGGTAGTCCTCGACATCCGTGATCGTTTTGCGCTCGTCGCTGGGCAACCGCGCGTAGACACGGACCTCTTCCCGGTCGCGTTGCAGCCTCAGCGCTTCCACCCCGAAGAATGCCGCCCGCACCTGCCGTGCCATGTCCTCAACCGCTAGGCCAAGCGTGCGCGCCTCCGGCCGCAACTCCAGCTGAACCTCTCCGACACCCGGTGCGTGGTCGGACTGGACATCGAAGACGCCAGCCACGCTGCGAAGGCTGTCAACTACATAGTCCGCGATCTCCACCAGCCGCGCCGGATCCGGATGCGACAGCACTGCCGCCACAGGGCTGCCAAGATCGATAACCTCGCCGCTGAAGGCGATCCCCCGAACATATGGAAGGGTCCCGACCTCTTCCCGCCAGGCCTGCACGATGGCGATGGTGGACATGTCCCGTTGCCGGGCACTGAGAAGCTTGAATTCGACAGTGGCGATGTTAGCTTGCGGATTCGTCGTGGGAGTCGGGTCAAGGCCTCCCCCTTCCACGCGAGGCCTCTCGCCGACAGTGACCATCACGCCTGACAGCAGCGATGGCGCACCGTCCGGCCTTTCCTGGTCCAGGCGTTCCAGAACCCGGCGCCCCGCACGCTCCAGGTTCATTGCCACCTCAAATGTCCGATCTGCAGGTGTCCCGTCCGGCATTTCAAGTGTGGCGGTGACGAAGTCGCCCTCCACCACGTCGGCGAAGGTTGTCGGAACAATACCCGCCGGCACCAGCGACAGGGTTACCACGAATAGGCCGAGGGTTGCCGCCACCACTATGGCGGGGTAGTTAGCCGAAAAGCGCAGCGCTCGGCTCAGGGGGCCATTCAGGAACCTGTTCAGCCAACTGTCTACAAAGTCCCGCGTGCGCGTAAAGAACCGATCCACGATGTTGCCCGGCACCCACTCCGGTCCGTGCAGGTGGGATAAGTGTTTTGGCAGAATAAAGAGCGATTCGGCCAGCGAAATCAGTAGCATGCCGATGATAATCACCGGCAATGCGGTCCACACATCTCCAATGCCCCCGGGAATGAAGAGCAGGGGCGTGAATGCCGCCACCGATGTAGTCGAGTGGCCCGGGGGAATTTCACCCCCGGGCCCTCACACAACCGTGCGTGAACCTCTCAGTTCACACGGCTCTTCCTGCGCAGCCGTCTGGTCACGAATAGAGTCGAACCATGAAGCATAGGCCAGTGTGCAAACAACGTCGGATTCCTACGTGCCCAATCCGTTAACCACTATAAGGCACGGAGCCACTTCCGCCTGAATCGCTTGTATTTCCGCATAGCCCACTGAACCAACTGGCAGTCAATGGCATGTAGCGTGCTATACATCGCAGATTTGCGAAATACTCCATAGTAGGTCATCCATCCCCGAATCGTTGCATTATAGCGCTCGGCCAGGTCCTCCAGCTTCAGCGAACTGCACCGAGGCAGTCGCCAGCTTCGTACCTGTAGCCGTATGGCCTTAGCCGCTTTGTTGCTGATGGCCGGACTGAACCCTGTAAACCGCTGCCCCCTACGATCTTTCGCTTTTCGCGGCCGAAACGTGTAGCCGAGAAAATTGAACGATATGTTGGGATGCCGACCCCGACGACGGCTACTTTTACAGTAGACAATCTGAGTCTTTACCGGGTGTGGTTTCAACCCTATCGAGCCTTTTGCAAAAATAGGCTGAGAGCGCGAAACCGGGCGTAGAAAGTTAGGGCGTGGGTGAGAATAATGCGGATTAAGTGCGTCGTGAGTCGTATACTTGAACACGTGAGAATCATAAATGTATACAATAGACGTGCAGATGCGATTGCGATCAGAGTTGTCCAGGTACTGGTCCACATTCCAGCTCAGATTGTTTCCATTGCTGGAGCTCACTATTGGCGAGCTCAGTGAACAGCACAGACGATTCGTTTCTGTGGTGGAATTAGTGCGCGTGGAGGAGCTGTTGTCGGGGTGCGAGTCCAAGGGTCCAGGCCGTCCGAAGGCGAACCGGGCTGCGCTGGCGCGGGCTTTTTTGGCTAAGTCCGTATTCGATATCCCGACCACGCGGGCGTTGGTGGAGCGACTAAAGAGCGATCCGGTACTGCACCAGCTATGCGGCTGGGAGTGGTCGTACATGGTACCGAGCGAATCGTCGTTTTCGCGGGCGTTCGCGGAATTTGCCAACAGTGACCTGCCGGGGCGGCTGCACGCAGTGCTGCTGGAGTGCGCGCTGGAGGATCATCTGGCCGGGCACGTTTCGCGGGACGCGACCGCGATTTCGGCACGCGAGAAGCCGAAGCGGTCTGTGCCCAAGGCCAACGACGGCAAACAACCGAAAACCCCTACCCGCCTGCAGCGTCAACGCTCCATGGAGCTGGATGATATGCTGGAAGAACTACCGAAGGACTGCAATGTCGGGACAAAACGCAATTCGAAGGGTCACGGGCACTGCTGGGTCGGCTTCAAGCTGCACTTGGATGTGATTGACGGGGGGATTCCGATCAGCGCTGCGCTAACATCGGCTTCGGTCCATGACAGCCAGGTGGCGATCCCGCTGGCAGTGATGACGGCCGCTCGGGTACAAAGTCTGTACGACTTGATGGACAGTGCGTACGATGCTAAGGAAATCCGAGAGCATAGCAGATCGCTGGGGCATGTGCCGATCATTGATATCAACCCGCGTGGCAATGAGGAGCTAAAGCGCGAGGCGCGGGCGCAACGCAGCATCGGACACGTTACGCCAGAGAGGAGACGCTTCAGAGAGCGCTCGACGGTGGAGCGGGTCAATGGACGACTCAAAGACGAGTTCGGCGGACGGTATGTGCGGGTACGCGGGCATAGCAAGGTCTACTGCCACCTGATGTTCGGCATCCTGGCGCTGACCGTCGACCAGTTGATGCGCCTGGTGCTCTAAGCGCACCCGTACCCTCACGTAGGGCCCGTCTCGCCATCAGCGCGGGCCGGGTCAGCTATGCCGTGTCATGCCTCCCTGCGCAGTTCGTCACCCCCATTCGAGCAAGACTTCCGCAATGCAAAGGTCGAACAAGTTGATACGTGCAGAATCACACTGGCTTGACGAAGCTCCTACTCCCAAATCAAGGGCTGAAGTGAATTGTGCAAAAGGCTCTATCTGCTCAAAGCGTCGTGCTAATGCGTTCCAGAGATGGCGGGCTTGGCGCTTCGATACGCAGTGACAGACCACATCATCCGCGTAACGCTCAAACGGTATGGACGGAAAGTATATCTCCATCCACCGATCAAACGCGTAATGCAAGAACAGATTCGCCAACAGCGGACTGATAACACCCCCTTGGGGCGTGCCCCGGTCCCGGGCTTCCTCCGTTCCGTCGGGCATGACTACCGAAGCCGTCAGCCAGCGCTTGATGTAGAGCAACATCCACTTCTCAGTGGTATGTCGTTCCACCGCACGCATCAGAAGATCATGATCTATCGTGTCAAAGAATGACTTGATATCCAGATCCAGCACCCATGCCCGCTTCCAGCAACGCTTCCGCGCCTGGTCCAGAGCTTGATGTGCTGACTTGTTCGGTCTATACCCGTAGGAGTCCTTATGGAACACACGTTCCAGTGCGGGCTCCAGCGCCCTCTTCACCACCATCTGAGCGACCCGGTCCGCCACCGTGGGTATCCCCAAAGGACGTGTGCCTCCACTCGCCTTGGGAATGTCTACCCGCTTCACCGGCTTTGGATGATAGCTGCCCGATGCCATGCGATTCCAGATCTTGTAGAGGTTATTCTCCAAGTTGGCCTCGAAGTCACCAATGGACTCGCCATCTATCCCTGCTCCGCCCTGATTCGCCTTCACTCGCTTCCACGCCTCCCAAACTTGACGTTTGGTGACGGAAAACGGCTTTGTCTGCTTCATTAAGGTCCTCCCTATAGTTGCCTCAATGAGTTAGACTGCGCAGGCCACCCCCTTCGCTCCAACCCCGTTACAGGGTCTTCATTACTACTACGAGGTGGTCCGCCCTTGTGGAGCACATTGGTACTCAACGACTCACAGGGATTGCCTGCTTGACGCGCTCCCTTAACATTGCTCCGACAAGTTCTCACGTTCCACGCAAGGGCCTAAACCGCGCTCCCGCCGCCTTTATGCCGGATGCCAATCGGTCGGTAATCAGGTAACCTCCAATCTTATCCCGGTGACAGTACTCTACACCGGTTTTGACATCTTCTGACTTCTTTCGACACGTCATCAGCGGTTCACTTTCGTTCGGCTTCATCGGTTCACACCTGACAGGTTTCTAACCCTGCCTTTTCCAACTCGCTCATCACCAGACCTCTTAAGCCCAGCAACAGTTGGTGGTTTGCAGCCTCCGCCTGAACAGCGGCTGCAGGGGGCCCGCCCCCATCCCTCACGCAGTTGGGGGGACTACTCCACTACCTCATACGCTCTCCTCCGTGTCCCTACGTGACACACGTCGAGTAGCCCGGGGGAATTTCACCCCCGGGCCCTCACACAACCGTGCGTGAACCTCTCAGTTCACACGGCTCTTCCTGCGCAGCCGTCTGGTCACAAATAGAGTCGAACCATGAAGCATAGGCCAGTGTGCAAACAACGTTGGATTCCGACGTGCCCAACCCGTTAACCACTGAAAGGCACGGAGCCACTTCCGCCTGAATCGCTTGTATTTCCGCATAGTCCACTGAACCAACTGGCAGTCAATGGCATGTAGCGTGCTATACATCGCAGATTTGCGAAATACTCCATAGTAGGTCATCCATCCCCGAATCGTTGCATTATAGCGCTCGGCCAGGTCCTCCAGCTTCAGCGAACTGCACCGAGGCAGTCGCCAGCTTCGTACCTGTTGCCGAATGGCCTTAGCCGCTTTGTTGCTGATGGCCGGACTGAACCCTGTAAACCGCTGCCCCCTACGATCTTTCGCTTGTCGCGGCCGAAACGTGTAGCCGAGAAAATTGAACGATATGTTGGGATGCCGACCCCGATGACGGCTACTTTTACAGTAGACAATCTGAGTCTTTACCGGGTGTGGTTTCAACCCTACCTGCTCAAAGCGTCGTGCTAATGCGTCCCAGAGATGGCGGGCTTGGCGCTTCGATACGCAGTGACAGACCACATCATCCGCGTAACGCTCAAACGGTATGGACGGAAAGTATATCTCCATCCACCGATCAAACGCGTAATGCAAGAACAGATTCGCCAACAGCGGACTGATAACACCCCCTTGGGGCGTGCCCCGGTCCCGGGCTTCCTCCGTTCCGTCGGGCATGACTACCGAAGCCGTCAGCCAGCGCTTGATGTAGAGCAACATCCACTTCTCAGTGGTATGTCGTTCCACCGCACGCATCAGAAGATCATGATCTATCGTGTCAAAGAATGACTTGATATCCAGATCCAGCACCCATGCCCGCTTCCAGCAACGCTTCCGCGCCTGGTCCAGAGCTTGATGTGCTGACTTGTTCGGTCTATACCCGTAGGAGTCCTTATGGAACACACGTTCCAGTGCGGGCTCCAGCGCCCTCTTCACCACCATCTGAGCGACCCGGTCCGCCACCGTGGGTATCCCCAAAGGACGTGTGCCTCCACTCGCCTTGGGAATGTCTACCCGCTTCACCGGCTTTGGATGATAGCTGCCCGATGCCATGCGATTCCAGATCTTGTAGAGGTTATTCTCCAAGTTGGCCTCGAAGTCACCAATGGACTCGCCATCTATCCCTGCTCCGCCCTGATTCGCCTTCACTCGCTTCCACGCCTCCCAAACTTGACGTTTGGTGACGGAAAACGGCTTTGTCTGCTTCATTAAGGTCCTCCCTATAGTTGCCTCAATGAGTTAGACTGCGCAGGCCACCCCCTTCGCTCCAACCCCGTTACAGGGTCTTCATTACTGTCGGGTCGGAGGAGGCGCCCCGAAGGGCTAACCTCCGTCCGCCGCTCAAACGGCCCGTACGGTTTTCCCGTAGGCCGCTTTCACAAAGGTGTCTCGTGGAGGGTTCAAGGAAGGAATCAATGAAGTCAAGCGTACAAGACCGTACTCCGCGCACAGCCTGCGTGTCGGAAGCTGTTTCCAGCCCGCGTTACGCCAGCGTTTGTGTCGGTGCGACCATATGCGTCGCTCGATCCAGCGATCGAGTCGGTTGAAGAGTCTGCGCACGTGAGCCCTGCAATAGTATTGGCCCCATCCGCGAATGACCGGATTGATCTGCGCAATCAGCTGCTGTGTGGATACCGGAGCCGCTCGGCGCGTGCGCCGTCGGATCTGGTCCTGGAAACGCTTAACGGACTTCTCCCTCGGAATGGCGTAGAGATCGCCATTACGTACTCCACTTTTGATCTGTGCGGCAGACAGCCGCAAGGGCCGGCTTCCACGCTTGATCTTGTACCCCAAATACTCGAAGCCATACTTGATATGGACGATCCGGGTCTTTTTGAGGTTCAGGGTTACGCCCAACGTCTTCAACAGCTTCTCAGCGACCGCTAAGGCCGCACGGGCTTCGCTGGCCGAGCTACACGTGATGACCCAGTCATCCGCGTAACGGGTCAACTGGTACCCGCGATGCCGCATCTCCCGATCAAACGGAGTCAACAGAATGTTACTCAACAAGGGAGAGATCACCCCGCCTTGCGGGGTGCCGTGCGTCGTCGCTACGCGCTTGCCTTCTACTACACACCCGGCCTTGAGCATCTGCTTGAGCAGGCCCAAGATGCGACCATCCGATACACGCTGCTGAACTAGTGCAATCAGCTTGTCATGATCGACCGATCCGAAAAAGTCTTTCAGATCCGCATCCACCACCCACCTGCTGCCCGCGTTTAGCTCTCTCCACACCTTGCGAAGTGCACCCCGTGTGGATCTCCCTTTCCGGTACCCGAAGCTGGCTGCATCGAATACTGGCTCGAAGATCGGTTCCAACCGGTTCAGTATCGCTTGCTGGACTACCCGATCGTAAATCGTCGGGATTCCCAGGGTGCGGTACGCCCCCGGCTGGCCCGCCTTGGGAATACGGTGCGCGCGGACCGGCTGGGGCGTGTAGGTGCCGTCTTTGAGCTCCTGATGCATACGCTCCAGGTTCGCTTCAAGCGATGCCTCGAACGTCGCCAGGGTCTCTCCGTCCACACCGCCCGCCCCCCGTCCTTGCTTCACCTTCTTCCAGGCCAACTCCAGATTCTTCCGCTTGTACACCTTGTCCACTAACGAGTGGACCTTCCGCTCACCTGTTGGATTGAGCCAATGTGACAGTCTCCTGGGCCGATGATGTACGGGTCTTTCACTAAAGGAACTGTTCCACCTCATCGACTTTACTCGCTGCTTACCATTACCCCGCTCCAAACCACCTTTGCCGACTGCCTTCCCCGACCCACCCGGCCGCCGCTTGCGCGGTCACCCGACTTTCGACGGGCTTGTGGTACTATGCAGTCGTCCGACGACTCGCCACGCATCCGTTCCCACTTCCCCTTACGGGTTATAGGGGCTGTTATCCCGGTGCCACCCGGGAACGTGACGAGCCCTCCTGGGGTCACATCCAGATCTTCCGTACCGTGCCGTTCGCACACACCTTGGTACGACGGGTGGATAAGAACGCCTTCGCCGCCATAGTGCCGGCTCGACCTTGCCCCGTCTTTGGCCGACCGATTCGTCCGTGGGGTCGCCCCCTTGACTACGGCCCGGTACTGCTCCTCAAGCCCTTCAGATTCCACCTCGCGGTGGACACCCTGCCCTCCGGTTGTCTCGCGACAATGTCCCGACTTAGCGCCTGTCTTGGCTGTTTCCGTCGTTTCCAACTCGGTGCCCGTTTAGACCTTTGCGTATCGGTACATCCCGGCCGACGAGGCATTACCCCCGTCTTTGGATATGGCACCCCCTATCCGGGCGCCAGTGGGATTTGAACCCACCTGATCTGGGCGCTGCCCAGCACACACTACGAGGTGGTCCGCCCTTGTGGAGCACATTGGTACTCAACGACTCACAGGGATTGCCTGCTTGACGCGCTCCCTTAACATTGCTCCGACAAGTTCTCACGTTCCACGCAAGGGCCTAAACCGCGCTCCCGCCGCCTTTATGCCGGATGCCAATCGGTCGGTAATCAGGTAACCTCCAATCTTATCCCGGTGACAGTACTCTACACCGGTTTTGACATCTTCTGACTTCTTTCGACACGTCATCAGCGGTTCACTTTCGTTCGGCTTCATCGGTTCACACCTGACAGGTTTCTAACCCTGCCTTTTCCAACTCGCTCATCACCAGACCTCTTAAGCCCAGCAACAGTTGGTGGTTTGCAGCCTCCGCCTGAACAGCGGCTGCAGGGGGCCCGCCCCCATCCCTCACGCAGTTGGGGGGACTACTCCACTACCTCATACGCTCTCCTCCGTGTCCCTACGTGACACACAGTACTATGAAGTTCAGTTTAGACGCCGGTTCCGTGATAGCCGGAAGGCTCCAGTGGTGTAACCGTGACGCCGTGTGCAAACCCGTCAGTTGCTTGCCGCCAGTCGGGATTGCCGGCCCGGCATTACTTACGCTCCTTGCCACAGGTCTAACGGCGCATTCGGGCGCCTGGCTAAGCACTTCACCGCGTGCTGACGATTGAATCGCACAGAGATATGCACTGGCGGCTACAAAGCCTGGCGATACCGGCCATCCACTTGGTCCTCCGCTGCCACGATACTCACGTCGGCGATGGCATCGCCTTCTTTGAGCCTGATCAGGCGAACTCCCTGAGAATAGCGCCCGATCGTGCTGATACCGCTGACCTTCAAGCGGATCAGTGTCCCATTCTGCGTCACGATCATCACTTCGTCCGTCTCCTCCACCTCCCTGATGGCTACCAGCGCTCCGGTCTTCTCGGTATGCCTCAACGTGTAGACACCTAGACCACCGCGTGCGGTCTCTCGGTAGTCTTCGACGCGCGACCTCTTGCCGTAGCCATTGGCACTGATCGATAAGATCTGCCGATCCTCGCCCTCATACACCACGGCCATCCCTACCACTCGCTCGGACGGAAGCAGGCGCATTCCGCGAACACCCGCAGTCTTACGCCCCATCGAGCGAGCATCGCGTTCACTGAAACGTATGGCACGTCCCGACGATGAGGCCAGAATGATGCGCGCGGAGCCTGAAGTCATTCGGGCTTCGAGAACCTGATCCCCCTCGCGCACTACGATAGCGATCTTGCCCGTCCGGAGCGGCCGCCTGTATGCCATCAGTTTTGTCTTCTTGACCAACCCGCCCCGTGTAGCCATGAGCACAAAGTGCGACTCCAGAAACGCTTTGTCCAGAAAATCCTTCTTGGCAACCGGCAAAATAGTGCGAACGCGATCCGTGGCCGCCATCTGGATCAGGTTGCGAATGTTGCGTCCTTTGGCAATGCGGCTACCAACAGGTACCTGAAAGACACGCAGATAGTAGCACTGTCCGTTGTCCGTGAAAAACAGGAGGTAATCGTGGTTGAAGGCCACAAAGAGGTGCTCAAGGTAGTCGTCATCGCGGAGTCCACCAACCCGCTTGCCAATCCCGCCCCGCCCCTGATTGCGAAACTCGCTGGTCCGCGTACGCTTGATAAGCCCCTGGTGGGACATCGTCACAACAACCTGCCGATCTTCTATGAGGTCCTCAATGAGCAGGTCTTCTCCGCCAGCGTAGTCGATCTCGGTGCGGCGTGGGTCCGCATACTTGGACCGCAGCTCCAGCAGCTCATCCTTGATGATGAGCATTCGCAGCATCGCGCTATCCAAGATGGCCGTGAGCTGTTGAATTTCGCGGCGGACGGCTGTATACTCCGCCTCGATCTTTTGCCGCTCCAGCCCGGTCAGTCGCCGCAGTCGCAACTCCAGAATCGCGTTCGCCTGTTCCTCTGAAAGCCAGCTTTCCAGGCCTGTCCCCGGAGGATCCGCGGGCAAACCCAAGCGGATCCGCTGCGCCTCCGCCAGGCGTGCCGGATATACACCCTGCATCAGGTTCGCACGGGCCTCGTCGGTCGAATCCGACTCGCGGATGATCGTTATCACGGCGTCCAGATGATCCAGCGCACGGGTGAGACCCTCCAGAATATGTGCGCGCTGTGTCGCCTTCTGTAAGCGGTGCTCCGTTCGACGCCGGACCACTAGGTGCCGATGATTCACGAAATGCGTGATAGCGTCCTTCAGCGTCAGCGTACGCGGACGCCCTCCTACTAGCGCGACAAAATTAACACCGAAGGTCTGCTGACATTGAGAGTACTTGTACAGCTTGTTCTGGACAACCTGAGGCAGCGCATCCTTCTTGAGCTCAATGACGATCCGCATCCCGTCCCGATCACTCTCATCACGCAGATCGCTTACGCCCTCTATGCGCTTGTCACGCACCAGGTGCGCGATCTTTTCCACGAGCGCGCTTTTGTTTACTTGGTACGGAATCTCGGAGATGATGAGCGCGCTCCCGGCGCCGCGCAACTCCTCTTCGTGCATGCGCGCGCGTACCACAATGGGCCCGCGCCCCGTAGCGTAGGCAAGCTGCACGCCTGTGTGACCATAGATGATGCCGCCCGTCGGAAAGTCAGGGCCCGGCAGGTGCTCAATCAGACCCAGCGTGTCGATCTCCGGCTCATCGATGTAGGCAACAACAGCATCAACGACCTCGCCCAAGTTGTGCGGCGGGATCTTCGTTGCCATCCCCACCGCTATGCCATCGCCGCCGTTGACAAGAAGGTTGGGTATGGCAGCAGGCAGCACGGACGGCTCTTCTAGCGACCCGTCAAAGTTCTCTTGGAATCTGACCGTTTCCTCCTTGAGATCACGCAGCATCTCGCCGGCTATGCGAGTCATGCGCGCCTCCGTGTACCGCATCGCTGCGGCCGAGTCCCCATCAATCGACCCGAAGTTGCCTTGGCCGTCTACAAGTGGATACCGCAGCGAAAACGTCTGCGCCATCCGCACCATTGTATCGTAAACGGAGGCATCCCCGTGCGGATGATACTTGCCAAGGACTTCGCCAACGATACGGGCACTTTTCTTGAAGGTCGCGCCGGGGCCGAGGCCAAGCTCGCTCATCCCGTAGAGCACACGGCGATGCGCCGGCTTGAGGCCGTCGCGAACATCCGGCAGCGCCCTGCCCACGATCACGGACATCGAGTAATCGATGTAGGAGGACTTCATCTCCTCCGTGATGCTGACCCGGCTTACCCGTTCTTCTTCAGCCGCCATGTGCGCTCAACACTCCCTAAATGCCATCAACCGAGCAGAAATATTTCAAGTACGCTAAATGCAGATATGCTTGATGCAAAGATACGGAATCCACCCGCCAGATGCTGGGTCGGGGAGTGAAAACGTACGACTGCGTTACAGCCGCGGAGCGAGCTCTGTAGGTGCCTAAACTCGCTCGTACCCTTCGGCCGAAAGGACAGCGGCGAATGCCTCTTCCACGCGTCTGGCCGTGTCCTCGGCCAGTGGCACCAGCGGCAGTCTCAGGCGGCCGTCAATCAGGCCAAGCGAAGACAAAACAGTCTTGACCGGAATGGGATTGGTGTCAAAAAAGCACGCGCGCATGGCGTCAATGAGCTGCAGGTGAATACGACGGGCAGTGTCAAAATCGTTCCGCAGTCCCGCACGAACAAGGTCACCCATCGGCCTCGGCAGCACGTTGCTCAGCACTGAGATCACGCCATCTGCGCCAAGCACCAACAGTGGCAGTGTCAATTCGTCGTCACCGGAATACACGGCAAGGTGCGGCGGACGGTGCAGCAATATGTCCGTGATCTGCTCCAAATTGCCGGAAGCCTCTTTGACGCCTACCACACTGGGAATCGTGCTGGCCAGTGTAAGAATGGTTTCGGCGGTAAGGTTGAGGCTGGTGCGGCCCGGGACATTGTATACGATGATAGGACAGTCCGTGGCATCCGCGATAGCTGCAACATGGGCGACAAAGCCTCGCTGTGGTGGCTTGTTGTAGTATGGGCCAACTACCAGCAAGCCGTCCGCGCCGGCCTGCGCCGCGTCACGCGAATAGACGACGCTCTCGCTGGTGGAGTTGTTGCCTGTGCCAATAATGACGGGAACGCGGCCTGCTGTATGCTCCAATGCCAAGTCCACGATCCTGCGACGCTCATGCGGCCAGATGGTTGCGTTCTCGCCGGTCGTACCCAAGATTACCAACGCATCTGCGCCGGCTTGGATCTGCCGGTTGATTAGGCGCCTAAAGGCGGACTCATCCAACTCGTTTCCATTCCTGAATGGTGTGACGAGTGCAGGGGCGGTACCTCTGAAAATGAAGCTGTTCATCGGGCTATCAGTATCAGGATCAGGTAAGCTATTGGCTAGCTAACTCCCAGCCAGTCAGCAATAACATCGTCAAGTGAAAACAGTCCAGTATGACCCGGGAGCCATTCCGCTGCCCTCAATGCGCCTAGTGCAAATCCTTTACGGTTCTTGGCGGAATGGGTTAAAGAAATCTGATCGAAAATGCTGTCAATTGTTACCGCATGCTCGCCGTAGACCCTCCCCACGCGCAGTGCAGCGACTTCCAGCACGCTCTGCTCGGGACGGCCAAACGCCTGGCCCACTGCCTTTTTGCGCTCCAGGCTGGCTATGAGCGTTTCAGCGAGCAGAAGCGCCGTCCCGCTGGGACGATCTGCTTTACCCGCATGGTGAGACTCGCTGAGCGCCACGTCGTATTCCGGCAGGGCATTGAGCAGCGGCCCAAGGCCACCGATAGCCCGTAGCACAAGCTGGATGCCTAGCGAAAAGTTCGGTGCACAGAGGAGTGATGCCTCGTTTTCTGCTACTAAGCGTCGGACCTCGTCTTGCGTGCTTGCCCACCCTGTGGTACCGACGACCGCCGGCTGACGCCATCTGCAGTACGCTTTTAGGTGCGCCGCCACTACGGACGGCAGTGAGAAATCAATAACTACATCGGCGCCCTGAAGGACTTCGGAAGTGCCTACCGTCTCCAGGGGAGCGCGGCTGTTAAACGCCGCGGCGATTTCGTGGCCTCGGGCCACGGCCAGCTCCTTGACCGCCGCGCCCATACGCCCGGTCCCTACCAGTGCAAGTTTCAACAATGTAGACAGTTGTTACCTGGAAGCCTTAGGGCATCAGCTCCGCTGCCTTGATTAGGTCAGCCAAGAGCCCTGCTGCCGTTACACCGAGACCTGCGCCTGGCCCTTGGACGATTAAGGGAGTATCGCTGTACCGCTCGGTATAAAACGCAATGATGTTGTTGCGCCCAGAAAGCTGGGCAAAAGGAGAGGTGCTCTCCACGGCCTGCACGCCCACTGACAACGTGCCCCGATTGAACTGGGCCACATAACGCAGTCGCTTACCGTCTCGCAACGCCGATGCTATGCGAACTCCCCACTCGCCATCCATCATGGCGATCTTGTCCAGGAAAATCTCGATGCTTTCTCCCTCAAGACCACCCGGTAGCAGCGATTCCACATGCATGTCGCTCCGTTCTACCACGCACCCCATCTCCCGCGCTAACAGCAACAACTTTCGTGCCACATCTTCCCCCCGCAAATCGTCGCGCGGATCCGGCTCTGTATATCCCAGCGCATGAGCACGTCGTACCACCTGCGAGAATGGAATGTCCTTGTCCAAGCTGCTAAAGACGTAGGCCAGAGTTCCAGAAAAGATGCCCTCGATTTTGTGGACTCTATCCCCTGAGCGAATCAGGTCACGCAAGGTGGAAAGCACTGGGAGCCCCGCGCCAATCGTTGTTTCATACCGATAGGCGACCTCGCGGCGGTATGCGATTCTTCGGAGGCGCTGGTAGAAGGGCAGCTCGCGCGTGTTGGCAAGTTTGTTGGCGGTCACTATGCCCAGCCCCATTTCAAGAATGTCCGGGTAACGAGCCGCAACGTCAGCCGATGCGGTTGTGTCGACGACAATGAGGCGCTCCAGGCGACTGGCACCGAGCTGCTCCACAAGCCAGTCCAGGTCAGCTGGGCGTCCACGCCCAAGCGCTTCCTGTGCCGTGGCCTTGGCAATCCCGTCTGCATTCCATAGCATCCGGCTGGAATTGGCTACACCCACCAAGCGCAAGTTGAGACGCACAGATTCCAGGAGGTTCTTGTGCTGCTCGCCCATAAGATCAAGTAGCTTGGCTCCGACGCGACCAGGGCCCACCAGACATACATGGGCCCGCAGCCGGGCTAGCGGAAAGGCTTCGTGCAACGCACGCACTGCTCGGCGTACCTCGTCATCTCGTACGACCGCCGAGATATTGGTTTCTGCGGCACCCTGCGCAATCGACAGCACGTTGACGCGGCTGCGCCCCAACGTCGCAAACATGCGCCCTGCAAGGCCGGCGTGTAGCCGCATATGGTCCCCTACCGCGGACACCACTGCACACGAAGGTATGGCGAAGATGTTGCTTACGTCACTGCTGGAGAGCTGCGCCGCAAATTCAGTAGTGAGTGTTTCGATGGCCTTGTTCGCATCGAATTCGCGTACCACGAGGCAAATGCTCTGCTCGCTTGAAGCTTGCGCAATCATGAGCACGTTTACATCACGGCCTGCCAGAGACACAAACACCCGTGCCGCGATCCCCGGTACGCCCAACATTCCGCCGCCCTCAATCATGATGACAGCCACAGAGCGGATGGTCGAGATAGCCTTGACGCGCATGTCCACCTTGTGCGACTGTGTGGATATGAGCGTGCCGACGGCTCGGGGGTTGAGCGAATTCTTAATCAGAAGTGGAATACGAGCCTCCTGCACCGGACGCATGGTCCGCGGGTGCAGGACACGAGCACCAAAATATGCCATCTCCGCCGCCTCGGTGTAGCTGAGCCTCGCCAGCGGAAATGCCTCAGGCACATCCCGAGGATCGGCACTGAGCACCCCGTCTACGTCAGTCCAGATCACTACGCGTTCGGCTCGCAGAGCGCGCCCGACAATCGTAGCCGTGTAGTCGCTGCCAGAGCGGCCAAGTGTCGTCGTACGTCCGTCCTTGGTGCTTGCGATGAAGCCCGTAACAACAGCGATCTGCCCGGGAGGCAGGTGGCGCAGGGCCCTTACGATCCGACGCGCGGATTCTTCGAACTCTACGTTGGCTTCGCCAAAGCTGGCATCTGTCCTGATAAGGTCTCGTGCATCT
Organism: Rhodothermales bacterium; assembly: GCA_965262785.1. Classification (GTDB taxonomy): domain Bacteria; phylum Bacteroidota; class Rhodothermia; order Rhodothermales; family Bin80. The sequence goes on along the minus strand of OZ253559.1, from coordinate 1,574,314 downwards.
ACCGCGTGGGCCTTTTCACCTGCGGCTCTGAATGCAGCTGCGACGATGGGTGCCGACGCCCGCTCTCCCAGACTGACAATAGCGTCCTTGGTGCGGTCCGTGCACTCGCCCAAAAGGAAAATGCCTTCAAGCCGATCAGACAGGTCCCTCCAGAGGCCGTCCAAGAGCGATTCAAGCTCGGGCACCTCCGCAGCTAGTGCCAGGCGTCGGGCAGCATCCGCATGCCGTTTTCGCATGTATCCGGCAGCCTCACGGTGATTGCCACTACGGCTGACCGCATCCTCAATGGATTCCAGCAGTAGGTCCGTGACACCCCCCAAGGCAGACACCACTACTACGGGCTGCACGTCGGGCTCCGTTGCGCGAACCAACGCTACGACATGGCAAATACGCTCAGTAGAGCGTACTGATGTACCGCCAAACTTATAAACCTGGATCTTTCGGTGCGCAACTGCACTATCCATTGCAGCGGCCGTAGTTTGCTCGCAGCGGCACAATTGGGTCAGTGACCCTCAAGAGCGCGCTGGAACGCAGTTGTCCGCCGTTCGGTCCCCTTTGCCCCATGGATCTATTGCCGCAAGTACCAGTTTGACGCCCCATCTGGGGCCATAGCTCAGCCGGTAGAGCGCTTGAATGGCATTCAAGAGGTCAGGGGTTCGACTCCCCTTGGCTCCACCGCAGCGGTTGGGAACACACTAAACCGGTGCGGCATGCCATTCAGTTGGACCTGCGCTGTGCTGCTTGGCCGCTGCTTCAGCTCGGTTGGCCCCCATCTCATTCTGCAGGCTGTATCGGCAGGAGCAGTCATTTCTGAGTCGAGAGCTGTCATATAACCGTCTACGTTGGTGCGCCGGCCCAATCCGTCACCAACGATACGCCAGCGTCCTTTGATCGTGAAGGACGCTCTTCTTGCCAGAAGAGTCGTCTAGAAAATCTGCGCGGACGCTTTCTGGTCCGTGTGGCTGCCGCTCATGCCCAGTGCCTCCACACATCAAACGGTTGGTCTACCTGGTGTTTGACTGGTGGCCAAAGTGCGGCCAAGTCCTATTGATCTGCCTAGTCATCGGACCTTCGGCGAAGCACACGTACTGCGAAGGCCACCGTGGGAAGCCGGGACCAGTATGGCATTACACTACAATTTCACCGGCTGACCAGCAGCACGCCCCTACGTTCTTGAATCCCACACAAATTCCGCGACTCGGCAGGCATCCACCGCAGCCCGGCCGTGAGGTGCACCTTGAGGCCGCGCGAGGCAGGCCAGGAACCCCTGCCCGCCTTCAGCTCGGCGCACCGCCGACCCACTCGCATGCACCTCCGGTACGCCGAGCGTCAATACACCGGGCGGCTCTTAGTATGCCCTTGCGCGGCCCTTTTCGGGAGCGTTCTTAGCGGCAGTAGGGCGGACGAAAGCCTTCGGCAGTCAGACAGTACGTGGAGCGCCGAGGACTTAGTGTGGTTACCATAGACATGCTTCCAAGTGCTTTTGTTACTAGTGCATGCCTGTTGCATTCACAATCCTGCTCCTGTTCTTGTCGCCAGATGGCGCTAGACGCCGGGGCCATAACAGAATGGGGTTCAGTATTTCCTTCGACCCGCCGCCGGAGCCTCGTCGGTCTTTCGGGGCGGAAACAGCCCGAGAATCTCTGCTGAAACGAATAGGTAAACAGCTACAGATTTACCGGCCGCGTAATGCCGTAGCACAACTCTGCATACTGAAATTGCCTCCCGGGCAAAGTTCAGTCGGGCTGAGGTTCTTGTGCTTATTGCGAGGGCGCCCCCCCCAACGCGGGCTCCACGCGAACTTCACCTATCAGGTGCTCAAGACGGGCTACAACATCTGGATATCGGGAAGAGAGGTCATTGTACTCGCCGATGTCCTGGCTCAGGTCGTAGAGCTCGACCCAGGACTTGCTCGGTGCGCGGAAACGCAGCAGCTTCCAATCTCCGTGTCGGATCGCTTGTACGTAATGTCCGCCCCAGACATTGTCAAATTCCCAGTAGAGGTATGGGTGTAGCGGCACAGCACCCTTACCGCTTACCAGGTTCGCCATAGACAGACCATTGGTCTCCGGAGCTGCCACTCCTGCAAGGTCAGCGAAAGTGGCTACGAAATCCCAGGAACCCCAAGGATGGTCGCTGACTACTCCTTGTGGCACAAGTCCCGGCCCCCAGGCAATCATCGGGACTCGAATGCCACCCTCATAGAGGTCACGCTTCAGACCTCGGAGTGGACCGTTGCTTTCGAAAAAGCCCGGATCGGCCCCGCCTTCGACATGGGGCCCATTGTCGCTGGTGAACACTACTAGCGTGTTGTCGTCAAGGCCAAGTTCGCTGAGGCGGTCAGCGATTCGTCCAACATCACGGTCGAGCCGCGAAACCATGCCCGCAAAGGCTGCGTGCGGCTGCGGCTGGGCTCGATACGTTCCAATCACGCCGCAACAGGGAAACGGCTTTTCCGGAGCAAGCAAACTCTTGCCATTTTCATCGCGGTAGGGCGCCAGGGCATCCTCGGGGACGAGCAGCTCTGCATGCACGAGGGTATAGGGCAGATACAGAAAAAAGGGACCTGACTTGTTTCTTTCTATAAAATCCAGCGCAGCATCAGTGAAGAGGTCGTGCGTATAGCGGGTCGTGTCTATGTCAACGCGCACGGTGCGGCCCTGGCGAATGGCAAATAGATGGTCGGTATAGTAGGAATGTGCATGTACGTGGCCCAAGTATCCGAGAAACTCGTCGAATCCCTGGCGATCTGGCGCCCCTTTTTCAGTGCTTCCAAATCCCCACTTGCCGAACACGCCGGTTGCGTAGCCGGCCTGTTTTAGAATTTCCGCGATCGTTGTGTCCTCTTCGCGCAGCCCTGGGCCTCGATTCGAACGTGTGTGTGAGTGCGCCATATCCACACCTGTGAGCAGTGCAACGCGCGACGGTGCGCATACGGTATGCCCTGCGTAAAATTCCGTGAAGCGAGTACCTTCTGCAGCCATTTGATCCAGCCTGGGCGTCTGGATCTTTTTCTGGCCGTATGCACCCAAGTCACCGTAACCAAGGTCGTCGGCCAAAATGACAATGATGTTGGGCGCTGAGGGCTGACGAGCCAGTACTTGGTTGTCGAAAACGAGCACCATGACGAAAAGGCAGCACACCCGTATATACATGCGCGCAACGCGCTTGTGAAGTGATGGCCTGTAAGCAGGAGTCAGGCAAGTCATGCAAGAAAAAAGAAAGGTTGAGTAGAAAATGAGGATTCTTTGGCTTCACGCCCGGCAGTCGGTGTGGAGCTCGCATCCACCCTGTCAGTGCTCACAAGAATTCGGATTGGTCACCGCCATCGCCGATTCAACCAGTCCTCCCGATTGCGCAAGCCGGTAGTGGGATCATGGCCACCGTTTCGCGCGTCGTGTCTGCGTATGTATGCGCTGCCCCAATTTGGTCGCGAGCAATATACGCCGCGTATCAGACTGACTTGCGACACCGAAAATTGCCAAGCACTGCGCAGGGCCCCAATGGCGCGACGCTTGCCATCCATGTGAGAACTTGTCCCGAAAACACTAACTTCGCCCGGTTCCTCTTTCCAGAAGGTATGCATGGGCATTTAGCAGGAACTCATCCCCTTTCTGCGGCGACGGCTTTAAGAAACATAGATGGAGACAGAACAACAAGTGCTACTACAGCAATCCTGCGCCAGCCCTTGGCGACCGAGATTGTTTTTGCTTGGAGTGGTGCTGACTTGCGTTCTAGCCGCGTGTGACAGCGGCTCAGTGGAGCCCAGTGGAGAAGCTATCGTTGCGCGCCTGGATGTCGTTCTCAACCCTTCAGGATTCGTGCCATTAGCCGCGGAAATCACGCTTGAAACCAAGCAGCCCGTGCAGGTCGAGGTGTTCATCCCGGGGCGCAGAACATCGGCCGGAGACGTGCGACACCGGTTCTCCGAGGTATCTGCTTCCCATGTGCTGCCGGTTCTGGGCCTGTACCCCTCCACTGAAAACGACGTGCAGCTTCAGTTTTTCGACGAATCCGGTGCGACATTGGGAGAGGTGAGCCGGACCGTAACAACGGGCCCGCTCATTCCGGGTATGCCCACAGTCACCATTGAAGTCAACCGGCCTGGCCAAAAGCCTGGCATGAGTCTCGTCAGCTACTTTGGCATCACGGGGGAATTTCTGCCGATGACGCCCTTGATTGTAGACCCCGAGGGCGCAGTACGATGGTATGCTGACTTTGGCGAGCACGAATTCCTCCACAGCCTCTTCTATGACGCCGGCGTCGAGCGCCTAGCCAATGGAAACCTGTACTTCGGGGATGGAAATAGCGGGCGCCTTGTATCGATCGACATGCTCGGTAACGTGGTGGCTGAGTGGCCGATACCGGGGTATGTGTTCCACCACCACGTGTTGGAAATGACCCCCGGCGGCAACCTTTTGGCCACAGTCAACAAGCAGGGCCTGCCCACCATTGAGGACCACATCATCGAGATTGACAGAACATCGGGAGCTATCGTCCAGGAGTGGGACTTGCGGGAGTCGCTGGATCGCTCACGCCGTGCGTGGTCCAACAACGCACGTGACTGGTTTCATGCCAACGGCCTGGCGTACGTCCCTATTGAAGACGCCATTGTCGTGAGCGGGCGCGTTCAAGGCACGGTAAAGCTTACTCGCAACAATGAGGTGGTTTGGATTCTGGCACCTCACCGGGATTGGGGCACAGCTGGCAATGGGGTCGACCTTAACACAAAACTGCTGACACCGCTTGATGTCACCAGCTCGCCTATTGTCATGACTGATGTACTGGAGGGCACCGCCGCACATCCCGATTTTGACTGGGCCTGGTACCAACATGCGCCGAAACTCTTGCCCAATGGCGATCTCCTAATCTTCGATAACGGCGAAAACCGCCACTATTCTAGCGGCCTCCGCTATAGCCGTGCCGTAGTGTATCGTATCGACGACGACAATATGACCGTTCAGCAAGTCTGGGAATACGGAAAGGATCGTGGTGTTACCACCTATTCGCCTATCGTGTCAGATGTAGACTATCACGAGAAGGAGGGCAACATCGTGTTCATGCCCGGCGCCGGGTTTGATGCCAGCGGGGCGCTGGGTCGCGTAGTTGAGGTAAGCTTTCAAGGCCGGGAGGTCTTGTATGAGGCCGCGATTCGCTCGCCACAAGCGCAGTTCGGGATCACGTTTCATCGCGTGGAACGCTTATCGCTTTACCCACCCGATCCGTGACGCGTTTGCCCAAAGCGGCAATCGGCGATTGCCTGATCGCAGATTTTTTCTGTCAGCAGAAGCCCACCCTTCACAACATGCCGATGAACCAACTTGCGACGTTCCTGCTAGTCTGCTTGATCTGCACTGCGCCTGCCACCGGACAGGTCCGTACCGTAGGCATCTTCCAGCACGATGACGGCGGCTTTGGCGGCTACACGCTGGTGGCACCGCTCACTTACCCGTCCACTTACCTGATCAACGAATACGGAGAGATGGTCAACAGATGGGACCATGACTTCCTTGTCGGGACAACCGTGCACCTGCTGAAAAACGGCAACCTGCTACGGGCCTCTGCTGCACCGGACTCCTGGGTAGCCCAGGGTGGCCAAGGCGGCCGTCTGGAGGAGATTGCGTGGGACGGAACCGTCCTATGGCAGTACGAACACGTTAGCCCGAAGATTATGCTGCATCACGATGTCGTCCCTATGCCCAATGGCAACGTCCTAGCCACGGCCTGGGAACGTATTAACGTCGCCGAGCTCGCTGCCGTGGGATTTGACACAACCGCCCTTACGGCCGACACCGTGCTCTGGTCTGAGAGGATCGTTGAGCTTAAGCCGTTGCCGCCCGACAGCGCGGAAATCGTCTGGGAGTGGCACGCCTTCGATCATCTCGTGCAAAACCACGACCCGGCCAAACCTAACTACGGTGATATAAAGGACTACCCCTGGCGGATCAACGTAAACACAGGGGTAGGTGGATCCTGGTTGCACTTTAACGGCATGGACTACAACGCGGACCTCAACCTCATCATGGTGAGTGCCGGCTACTTCAGCGAAGTGTGGGTCATAAACCGAAGGAGCACAACCGAAGAAGCGCGAGGCGCCAAGGGTGACTTGCTATACCGATTTGGCAACCCGCAAATGTACGCGGCAGGGGATTCCGCAGACCGAAGATTCTACTTTAACCATTCGCCACATTGGCTAGGCAAAGGTCTGCCGGGCGAGGGCAATGTTATGGTGTTTGACAACGGGCGCATGCGACCACCCCCGGCGTATTCTACGGTTCAAGAACTTGCACTGCCGTACAACGTCGACTACGACGGCAACGTGTTTTTCAACCTGGGCATGGATGGCGCCTACGAACCGCCGATAGAAGTCTGGCACTATAGTGATCCGGGCAACCTGTTTTCCTTGGTCACGTCCGGAATGCAGCGCCTTCCCAACGGAAACACGGTGATCCTTGAGGGCATGACAGGCCGGATCCTTGAGATTGATTCCAACGAAAACAAAGTGTGGGAGTACGTCAACCCTGTGATTCGTGGAGGTCCCTTGGCACGCGATGAGCCTATCCCTACCTTTGTCCCCAATGACCCGAGTCCGACGCCCATCCTCCAGAATCTGCTTTTTCGGGTGTACCGCTACGCACGGGACTATCCCGGTCTACGGGGTAAAGACCTCTCGCCCAAGGGAGTGATTGAGCTGCCACCCACGGCAACGGAAAGCACTACGTCGCTTCCAGACGGCATTGCACTGCATCAGAACTATCCCAACCCCTTTAACCCGGCTACAACCCTCAGCTTCACCCTGGATAGCGCTGGACTTGTCCGCCTAGCGGTTTACGACCTGCTTGGCCGTGAGCTTACGTTGCTTGTCGACGGATACATGGAGACGGGACGCCATGAGATGTACTTTGACGCGACCGGACTCGCTAGCGGCGTATACCTATATCGTCTGGAGACCGATGGAGCTAGCAGGCAGCAGCGCATGCTCCTGGTAAGATAGCGGTCCCTGCGGGCCGCGCTGTAGTCGCTGTCTTGCCCTCACCGCTCACCATGGCGGTAGAACAATGGAATGCTGCAGATATTGAAGTACCTTGCCACTTACCGGAAGTTTGTCACTTTTGCCGAGGGACGAGGTGTGGGCACGGTTAAAATAGGCGACTTTAACTCGATTATCATCTAGTACTCATAGGGTTTATAACCGTTATTATTGATGAAGTCTGTTGTAGTGCTATTTTAGTGTTATTCATCAATACTTCACACAGGCAACGCCCCCACCCGCTATATTGGGCGCAGGCCAATACGACTGCGCCGTGTACATCCGCAGGAGAGTCTACAAGCTCAAAGATGCAACGCAACGCACCGGATACGGACTGCTCGAATGCCGACGTGTCAATGGCCAGCCCAATCAAAAAACCATCCTGAACCTTGGACAGGACTTTGACATTGCCGAAGCCGACTGGCCCACCGTAACCAAGCGGGTTGAGCTGGCACTGCGCGGACAGCGCGCACTACCGCTGGAGGATGAGAAGATCGAATGCGCCGTGGACGAGATCGTGCGCCGGCTGCGTGAGAAGGACTACGATGTGGACGCCGGACGCGACGACCGCGACGCCATCATTACCGACGCAGTGCATCATCCGGATACACGCACGGTCGGCGGCGAGCGCGTATGCCTGCAAGCCTTGGAGCAACTCGGCTTCACGGCGCTGCTACGCGCGCTGGGCATGCGAGAAGATGCTATTCGCATGGCCCTGGTTCTGGTGGTTGGGCGCATGTTGTCGCCCGGAAGTGAGGCGCATACGTACCAGTGGATGATGAAGGCCTCCGCCATTTTGGAGCTGGTGCAGCTGGAGGCCCCGTGCGCAAGTACGCTGTACCGGGTAGGCGATCGGCTGTATGCGCTGCGCGAAGCGCTTATGGACGGACTCTATGGCAATGCGCAGCGGCTGTTGGGCTTTAGTGAGACGCTCATCTTGTATGATCTGACCAACACATTCTACACGGGTCGCAAGAAAGGCACGCTCCTGGCGTATGGACGAAGCAAGGAAAAGCGATCGGATTGTCCGTTGGTGACGTTGGCCTTAATGCTGGACGCGTCCGGCTTTGTGCGTGGCGCAGCCGTCCTTGCTGGCAATGCCAGCGAACCAAAGACGCTTCAACAGGCCATGGAGAGGCTCAATGGCGCTCGTGCGACCGTCATCATGGACGCGGGCATAGCCACGCGCGCCAATGTGGCGTACTTGCGGTCGAAGGGACTGGATTGGATCTGTGTGCAGCGCACGCAGGCGCCGCCACCCCCTGAACGCCCGCCGGAGGAGTGCTGGAATACACAAAGCGGGGTCTCCATCAAAGCCTGGCGCCTGGAGCAGCAAGAGGGAACGCTGCAAGTCTACCTGCATAGCGAGGCACGCAAGGCCACCGGTGATCGCATACTGAACACCAGGCGCGCAAAGTTCGAGGCTGCGCTGAAAACCCTGCACGAGGGACTCTCCAAGCCCCGCTGCGTCAAGGAATACGACAAGGTGCAACGCAGACTCGGTCGCGAGCTCGAAAGGCATAAGCGCGTCTCGTACCAGTACAAGATCGATGTCTTGCGCAAAAAGGACAGTACGCACGCGAAGGCGGTCACCTTTACGCACCTGTCTGCGTTTGAGCAGCAGACGCAAGCATCGGGCGGCTACATCCTGCATACCAGCCACACGGACTGGTCTGCCTCGCAAATCGCACGCACATACTGGAAGCTTGCAGACATCGAGCGCACGTTTCGTTCGCTGAAGTCCGAGTTGGGCATGCGTCCCCTATACCACAGCAAGGATGAGCGCATCCGGACACACATCTTCCTCTCGGTACTGGCCTATCAGGCGGTGCAACTCATTCGCACGAAGCTGAAGCAGTATGACCTCCACAGCAGCTGGACCACGCTGCAGTTTGAGCTGAACCGGTGGCACCGGATCACGACCGTATTGCCAACAGACCGGCGCTCCTGCATTCTGTTGAAGAAGGATGCAGACCAAGGTCCGCTCCAGCGCCAGATCGCCATGATTATGGGCCTCAAGCCTCACAACTACACCTACAAGGCGCACACAAAACGACCCTGAAATGGTAGTGCTATAGAAAAAGACAGTTTTCGTAAGTGACTGTCTGAAGGGTACTTACTGGCTCTTGGAAAAAATAAAGTGACAAAGTTCCGTTACGTACGTCAAAGACCTACTCCAGCAACTAACTGCCACTGTCACAAGCCATGCGCTTCGCCTCCGTTGTCCTTACGCTGAATATCCTTGTTGCCGCCTGCAGCGTTGAAGGTGAGCACATGTTACCCTCCAGGGCGGTAACAGCGCTGCAGCCTTCACCTGACGCGCCCACTTCTGCGGCGCAGATGACTGCGAATGCTGCCGCCTTTCTGGGTGGACTGAGCGATGCGCAGCGCCAATCGGCGCTATTCGCGATTGACGACATCGAAGCCCGAACGCGGTGGAGCAACCTGCCCAGTGCTATGTATGACCGCGGGGGGCTTCGCATGGGCGACCTTAGCGACGTACAGCGCCAGTCACTCCATGATCTGCTGCGCGCTTCAACGAGCAGTCAGGGATACCACAAGATTGCAGGAATCATCTGGATTGATGATGTACTGTCGGCTGAGGCGCGTAAGCGCGAAGGCAGTGGGAGCGACCGCATGTCGCGACTCATTGAAAGCTGGAATTCAGAAAACTACTGGGCCGCGTTCTTTGGAGATCCGCGCTCGGATGCCCGCTGGGGATGGCTCCTCACGGGCCACCACCTCGCAGCATCATTCACGGTGGTGGACGACCAGGTCGCCTTTACACCTCTGTTCCTCGGCGCCGAGCCTTACGAGATCACTACAGGCCCGTACGCCGGGTTTCGTGCGCTTTCGCACGAGGTGGAGCGCGGCTTTGAACTCGTGCAGTCACTTACTGGTACGCAACGAGTCCAGGCCGTCATCGCTGCGGAGATTCCGCGGGATATCCAGGAAGGCCCGGGCCGTAAAGCCAGCCTGAATCAGTATGAAGGCCTTGTGGCAGCAGACCTCAGCGCGGAGCAGCAACAGCTACTCGGCCACCTGATCGCAGAATACGTGCGTAATGCGGATCACGATGCTGCCGAGTCCCACCTGGAAGAAATCGAGGGAGACGGCTTAGCAACTCTGCACTTTGCCTGGATGGGCCCGACCGATGACATCCGCAAGCGCTACTACTACCGCGTGCATGGCCCATCTATCCTCATCGAATATGTTCGCGAACGCGGCGTCGGGGGTAGTGGTGCCAATCACGTGCACAGCATCGTACGTGACCCAGGCAACGATTATGGGGAAGACTGGCTTCAGATGCACTACCAAGAGCACCATCAAGGGCGTGGGTCGCGCCGCTAGAGCAATAAGGTGCAACCTAGGTATCTTAGGGCCAGTCCATCGATAGTGACCCATGCCCCTAAGAGATTTGCGCGCGCAGGCGCTGCCACGAAGCGGTGAATTACTGGTTGCACACCTCAACGACTTCGAACTGAAGCCGCGGTTTACTGCCGGGATTTGGTTTTTTTCGCCACCCGACTCGCGCTTTCACGGCAAGTACAAGCCGGACCTGTCCATCGAGGCACGCCTGGACATCGCCGCCAGCCTTAAGGATTACGGCCTCGATGGACTTGAAGCACACTATCCCAACGAAATCAACGAACAAAATCTCGAAACGTGGCGGTGCTTTTCGCGGGACAGTGGCATACGGCTAATCACTGTGATCCCGCTCCTGTTCTACGACCCCCAGTTTGAGTTTGGGTCACTCTCGAACCCGGACCCGGTGGTGCGCCAAACCGCCATTGACCGCACCAAACGCTCCTTGGAACTGGCCGCGGCCTTGGACTGCGACTTTTCCATCGTTTGGCCTGGCATTGACGGCTACGAAAATCCGTTTGGCATCAACATGGCCGCCATGCGCCACCGGTTCGCAGCGGGGCTGGCGGAAGCCATGGATGCCGTGCCTGGCGTCCGCATCGCATTTGAACCAAAGCCTTACGAGCCGCGGGGCCACATTCTCTATGGCCTTACGCCGGAAGGCGTGCTGTTGGGGCGGCAGGTAGAGTCCTTGCTTCAGGACGAAAAGAACCGCAGCCTGCTGCGGGACGGGCACACATTGATGTGCATGAATCCCGAAATCGGCCACCTGCTCATGGGATTCGAGGATGTGCCGTACGCCCTGAGCTGGCCACTATCGGAGGCGCGCCTCGCACATACGCATTGGAACAGCCAGCCGCTGGGCAACTATGACCAGGACCTTAACGTCGGCCTAATAGCACCGGAACAGATGGAAGCCGGGCTGTATACGCTCAAAATGCACGGATATGACGGATACTTCGGGCTTGACATCAATCCTGAGCGCATGCCCGTTGATGTGGCGCTTAAGATCTCAATGGATGCGATCCGTGCCGGATGCGATCGCGTCAATAGCCTGGACCATGCGCTGATCATTGAAGCAGCTGAAGCGCCTGCGCAGCACCGGGGAGTCCGAGAGGCGTATATGGTGCGCGCCCGTGCGCCCAGCCAGACGCGCCTGCCTCCACTTGCGAGCACGCTGGCCACTGCCGTTCCTAGTTCGCCATAGCCCGCAGGTCGAACCGGGGAATCTCGACCCGGAAGTGCTCTCCGCTATTGCGCTCCATGGTGTAATGGCCTTCCATGGTACCGGTGAAGGTACCCAACACGCTATAGCTCGTGTACGTGTGCTCGTCACCAGGCGCGATCAGTGGCTGCTGCCCAATTACCCCAGCCCCGTCCACTACCTGAAGCCGTCCTCCCTGCTCCTGGATGCGCCAATGGCGCCGGAGAAGGCGGACAGGATTGTCGCCCTTGTTCTCAATCTTGACGAAGTAGCCAAACACAAAGCGTCGCGCGAAATAGCTGGTCTTGCTGTCCAGATAGACGGGGCGAACCGTCACCTTGATGTTTTCCGTTGTGGCTACGTAGGGTACCATGGGCTTGGCGAACGTACGGTCAAGATAACCCAGGTCCACGTTAGGCGTGCGGTCCGCACGCAGGTCGCAACAGGGTCGCTGACTTTCGGCGCGGGCGAGCGTGTAACCGGCACCACCTCGGCGCGAATTTGCTCCGACTTGTGGTCTTTCACGACGACTTCCGCCGCCCGGCCCGCGTCCAAGATTCGCCCGCTTCCACTCGTGCTTATTCTTTCAGGGGTGCCGAAGTACGCCTCGCCCACCTCTACGCGACCCTCAAAGGCGTCGCGCTTCGGCGCACCAAGCCCTTCCGAATGCGCTGAAGCATGCACCGCGCCGTCGTTTGCGTTACGCCAAGATCGCGGTGAAGCTTTGTGCCGGATTCGCCCCGAAGGCTCGTGGTTTCATCGCCCACAGCCAGATTCTCAGAGCCCGACTTCGCCATTTTGGGAACCAACCGTGGCCGAAGGGGGGCTAAACCAGGTACTCCCAGCCCACTTTTCGCCCTTTTCAGCCCCTTTTCAGCCGTATTTCTCGGCTATATGGTGAAGAATGCGTGAAGTTTAGCGTATTCGGCTGAAAAAGGCCATTGTAGTGCCAGGATTGTTGGTAGGGACTTGCTACAGGTGCGCCCATGCACTATCTTGGAGTCGGCATTGAACTGCAGACACCATGTACATACGGGCGACCAAGACCCACGCAAAGAAAGGTGAAGCGCGACACAGCTACCGCCTGGTACGCAGCGACCGCATCGGCGGGAAGGTGCGCCAGTCGACCCTGCTGAACCTGGGCGTACACTTTGACACGCCCCGTGACCAGTGGGGCACCTTGGTGCTTCACATAGAGAATTTGTTGCAGGGGCAGCCGACGCTCGTGTTCGATCCCGACCTGCAGCACACCGCCGAAGCCATTGTCGCGCAGCTACGCGCACGCGGCATAGGTGCACACGCGAAGCCGGAGGGTGAGCCTGACAGCGTCATGACGGTGGACATGGACTCCCTTGAGCACCCGGAGCATGCTCGCAGCGTGGGCGCAGAGCGCGTCTGCCTTCAGGCGCTTGAGGATCTGGGACTGAAAGACACGCTGATCCAGGCCGGTGCCAAGGAGCGCGACGCGCGCCTGGCCGTAGCGCTGGTGGTCGCACGCATGCTGCATCCCAACAGCGAACGGGCTACGCTTCAGTGGTTGCAAAGCAGGTCGACGACGCTGGACCTGCTGGGGCTGCGCCCCGGCAGGAAAGTGTCGTTAGCGAAGCTGTATCGCATTGGGGACCTGCTCTGGGAGCACAACCAAGCGATTCAGCAAGCGCTCTTCCAAAAGGAGCGGACGCTCTTGAGCCTGCCGGAGACCGTTGTTTTTTATGACCTGACCAACACCCATTACCATGGCCGACAGCACGGCGAGTACCTGGCCTATGGACGTTCGAAGCAAAAGCGTTCCGATTGTCCGCTGGTGACGCTCGGGCTGGTGCTCGATGGCGCGGGCTTCCCGCGCACCTGCGAGATCTTGCCCGGCAACGTCTCGGAGCCCGGCACGCTGCAGGACGCTATCGAGCGTCTGAACGCCAGCGTGGACGGCCAGAAGCCGACGGTGGTCATGGATGCAGGGATCGCTACGGAAGCAAACGTGTCCTGGCTGGCAGAACAGGGCTACGACTGGATCTGCGTACACCGGGGTAAGCGGCCCCTGCCGCCAGAGCGGGAGCCCGACAGTACGCTGACCACGCAGGCTGGACACGCCGTACGCGTGTGGCAGTTGCAGCAAAAGAAGCAGGAGATGCTGCTCTATGCCGTCAGCGAAGCCAGAAAGCACAAGGAAGAGCAGATCCTCCAGCGCCGGCGCACGCTACTGGAAGCAGCCCTCACCTCGCTGCACGAAGGGCTGCAGAAGCCCTACCATACCAAGCGGCTCAAGAAGGTCGTAGAGCAGGTCGGACGCATAAAAGAGCGATATGCCCGCGTATCTCATCAGTACGAAGTGACGGTTGTAGAAGGGAGTGGCCCCAACGCCAAGGCCGTGAAGTTTGCACGCAAGACGCAGTGGGAAGAGGCCGATGAGGCCCTGGGGGGCTACGTGCTGCGCACCAGTCAGACGGGATGGGACCTTAAGCACATTGTAGCCACGTATTGGCGGCTGTCCGAGGTGGAGGCCACCTTCCGCTCGTTGAAGTCGGAACTGGGGATGCGGCCGCTATACCACAGCAAGGACGCACGCATCGCAGCGCACATCAGTATAGCTGTGTATGCCTATCACGCCGTGCACCTGATCCGGACCCGATTGAAGGCGCAAGACATCCACACCAGCTGGAAGACGCTTCGCCAGAAGCTGAGCGCCTGGCAACGGGTGATGACAACCGTAAAGGACACCCAGGGCCAGGTGATTGTCAACGTGCAGGACGAGCGCCCAAGGGCAGAGCTGGCTCAGATAGCGCGCATCTGCGGCGTCACGCCCAGCCTGCATCGGCAACGCTACGTGCGCCAGGACTAAGGCAGGCGCACGGCGTTAGAAAAGTAGTGCCAGCCAGGCGGGAGTACACCCTTTTCTTATATGTGGAGAATGTGTCCACCTATACTGTTTGAGTCATAAAATGGCGAAGTAGAGAGAGGCAGATTGCTGTACTGGATGGCCGCTCCGGTCTTGACGCTGAAGTACTTCCGGCAGTGACGCGGCATTTTGCTGTGCTTGCAGCGGTACACATTCGCGCAGCGGCACCGCAGGCAGGAACGTACGCCCTGCCGCCAGTGCATGGCTTCAATCCACTTGCGGGCCGTCGCCTCGTCCGGTGCCCGTTTCGCCAGTTCTAAAAGCAGCGTGATCCCCTTTCTGTGTGAACGACCTGGACTCGAAATGACTCCCCCCATCTGGTTCATCCCCTCACGGGGCCAATTGCCCAAGTCTCAAGTAGCTTATATGCTTTCCCAAGTAAACCTCCGCCAGAAGTAGATTACCTACCCGTCTCAATTCCAGAGAGCCCCGTGCTAGGTCTACCCTGTCCCCAAATTAGCGACTTGACTTTGTAAATCATGCCGTGTAGCTTTGCGGCATGCTTACGCAGAGCCAGATTCTTCGCACGCTGCGGACCTCTGAGGCGCGGCTTTTGCGCACATTGGAAGCGCATACCGGTGAAAGCCGTACGGCCATCAGCCGCCAGGTGTGCCATGCATTCGGCTTTCGTGATGCTCGTGGGAATCTGCAGCAGACCGGGTGTCTGAAGGCGCTCAAGACGCTGGAATCCGAGGACAGGCTGTCGTTGCCCGCGCCCAGGCGCACCATTGCAAGCGGTACGCCCCGGCTGTTGGACCAGCCGGTGCCGAAACCAGTGGAGGTGCCCGCTTCGCTCAAACAGATCAAGGGCTTGGCCTTGGAGTTGGTGGAGGATGCGACGCAGCGTGCGCGCTGGAACACCCTGATGGCAGCGGAGCATCCGCAGGGGGTGAGGCAGTTTGCGGGCGCGCAGATAAAGTATTTGTTTCGGAGCGATCACGGGTATCTGGGCGCGATCGGGTTTGCGGCTTCCGGCCTGTATGTGGGACCGCGTGACCGGTGGATGGCTTGGACGCACGCGCAGCGCCAGCAGCATCTGATGCGCGTAGTGGGCCTGAACCGGCTGTTAATTCGGCCAGGCGTAAAGGTCAAGAACCTGGCCAGTCATCTTCTGGGGAAGGTGCTCAAGCGGTTGCCCGTGGATTTTGCGGCGCGCTACGGCTATACCCCGTGGGTCATTGAGACCTTCGTGGGGCCTGAGCAGCGGGGGACCTGTTTCCGTGCGGCGGGATTCCACTATGTGGGAAGGACCACCGGCCGGGGTCGCCATGCCGAGACCAAGGCGTGTACCCGGACGAAGAAGGCGGTGTTCGTCTATGATCTGGACCGCCGGTGGCGCAAGCATCTCGGGGTGGCGCACGTAGATGCGTATCCCAAACTGGAGGCTGGCGCAGGGCTGGATGCCGAGACCTGGGCGGCGCAGGAGTTTGGGGGCGCACAGCTGGGGGATAAGCGGCGGACTACCCGCCTGGTCAACAGTGTCACTATATTGGCACGAGCGCCCGGCGAGTCCATAACGGCCACCATGAAATCCGATCGTGCCGCGATACGGGGATATTATCGCTTCATAGAGAAGGCCAACGAGCGGGGAACCACGCCCGCGGATATCCTGGCGCCGCATCGCCGTCGTACGATCGAGCGGATGCGCACGGAAAAGACGGTGCTGTGCCTTCAGGACGGCACGGACATCAACTACAGCACCCGTCCTGCGTGCGAGGGCTTGGAAGTGATCGGGCGCAACCAGACCACCGCGAAAGCACGGGGGGTGCATTTGCATACGACGTTGGCGTTGAGTGCGCAGGGGTTGCCGCTGGGCGTGCTGCGCTGTGCCTACAGGACCCAAGCGGGAAAGCACGCAGCTAAGACGCAGCAATGGATCGACGGACTGCATGACATCGCCGAGGCGGCCACACACCTCAGCAGCAAGACCCGCGTACTCTGCGTCATGGATCGGGAAGCGGACATCTTTGCCCTGTTCGCCGCGCAGCAACAAGTGGGACGGGTGGATCTATTAGTACGGGCCAAGGCGAATCGGAGACTGGGAAGAAAGGGTCCGTTGTTGTTTGAGTTCATGCGCCAGGGGGCGCCCAAAGGTACCATTGAGGTAGCAATACAGCGGCTGAGCCGTCGCGAGAAGTCGGGCCGTGTCAAGCATAAGGGCCGTGCGGGCCGCATCGCACAGATGGAGGTACGCTACCGTACGGTCATGCTTCCGCCCACCCGTGGACAGCAGGGCGGCCCGGTGAAGGTCACCGCCATACATGTTGGAGAGGCGGACCCGCCAGAAGGACAGAAAGCGATTCAGTGGTACCTGCTCGCGACTGCGGAGGTGACCTCGGTGGCACAGGCCGTAACAATGGTCGACTATTACATGTTACGCTGGCGTGTGGAAGACGGCTTCCGGATTCTCAAGAGTGTGTGCAAGGTGCAGGAGTTGCGCTTGCAGAAGGCCGATAGTCTTCACCTGGCCATCACCATCAACATGGTGATGGCGTGGCGCCTGCACTTGATGACGTTACTGGGTCGCCAGGACCCGGAAGCACCGGCCGAGATCCTGTTTACAGATATTGAGCTGTGCGTGCTACGAGAATACGCCGAAGGATTCAACTTGGCGTCTCCCGATGATCTGGCTGCAGCCATTCTGCTGCTGGCCATGATGGGAGGATACATGAATCGGAAAAGCGATCCGCCGCCTGGCGCCAAAATCATGTCGCGCGGCTACCTCCGGCTGGAGGCCTGTGCTGTCATGTTTGCCGTGCTCCAGAAGAAGTACGGACTGTGGCCGCCGTAGGGTGTCAACACAGAAAGAAGGCCCGCAGTATTGCTCACCAGGGAGGGCTATTGATAAGGACCACGGATCGTCACGATGCCGCAAAAGCATTGGCAGGATAGGTGCGTGCCTGCGAAGCACGCACGCGCACGATACAGCTTTTGCCATTGCTGCGCCTGCCAATCCAAGCCTCTTCAACCCCAAATCAACGCCCTTAGTCGGGCATTGCGGCTGTGTTAGTTACGCTATCTACACGGACCAACCACCGCGCGAAAGGCTGGCTTCCGTGCAATCGGCCGTGAGGCCACCTTGTCAAGCCGGAAATGTTGCCGACGGGTAGTGCTAGGTTTCGGGACCTGTGCAGTCATAGTGAATATTGATGGGATAATCATGTAGAACGTTTTTCATGTGCTCTCGGTATAGAACGATGCTTCCACCAAAGACCAGTTTGTGCGGACTGGTTTGGTCCATTGTCAGCGTACCAAACAGGTGGGCCTCTTCTTCCTTACGACTGGTTCCGAACAGTAGTGCAGCCCCAAATGATTTCCCAACCAATATGCCCGCAGTAAGGTTACTATTCCCGAACGCCACGGACCCATAGGTTTCTCCAGACCGAGGATCGCACGATACTTAGATTAGAAAGGGGAGAGGGGAGTAGGCACCCTGAAGGCGTGTTGCTAAGGAGATATCGCGAGACGGTGCATCCGAATTGTTTCCGTCCCAAGCTCGGAATCGTGGAGCAGGAGCACGTAGTCGGCGCCGAATTCCCAAGGGTCGCCGGGGAGCTGGGCCAGGTGGCAAATGAATTCGCCGTCAGCGCCAAAGGCGAGCCATCCACGATCTTCACGGGGCCGGTCGTATAGGCGGACCCAGATCCGGCCGTCGCGGCCGACCACGACACTCGACATAGCCGGAAAAACATCAGCCACCGGGCGCTGCCGGCTGATACTAGCGTAGTCACTCTGCCGCAATTCTGGAGATGTCCCTCGGGTGCGGCGCTCCACGTAATCCTTGCGCCAGGCGCGTACGTCCGCGCTGGTGACTTCGCGATCCGGCTCTAGCCAGCGGATGATAGTCCGCAAGTTGAATTCATCGTCCAGCACCTGGACCTCCGGTTCACTTCCGTGTGCCAGCACGATGGTCGAACCTCGCGCGTCAACTTCCGCGAACGACTGAAAGAGTGGGGACAGCAGGAAATTCGGGGCTTCGCGGAAGATGCCGGTGGTTCCATTAGGAATCCTGGCGAGGCTGCCGACAAGCTCGCCGCTGGGATCATGGACTTCTACTACAAAAGTGTCAGGAACAGCGAAATTCCCGCGGCGCACCATTTCCTCTCTCGAATTCACCGTGTATCCGTTGTCGAGCACGCCTCCAGCCCTGGACGGATTCCCCCACGCCGGGCTGAGACTCACCCGCCGCACGAATTGGCCCTGGGCCGTGAAAACATTGTAGCGCCATGGCCGGGTGTTGCCCACCCAGAGGGTGTCGCCTGGGGTGATCCACAGGATGAAGGGATCCGTAAACTCACCGGGTCCTTCGCCGCGTGCGCCCATTGACCGTAGGTGCCGGCCGGCCTCGTCGAAGATGCGGACCTCGGCGGTTTTGCGGTCGACCGCCACGATGGATCCGTCGGACAACCGGCCCATGCCCCGGAACAAGGAGAACCATTGGCTGTCGTCTTCCTCGTCCTCGCCGATGATCAGGACGGGCTCCTCACTGATCGTGCAGGTCGCGTCCGAACTTGCGGGGTCGCTGGTTACGATCTGCACGCCGACGCTGTCGATGGGTATGGACTCGAATGGTACTTGCTGGGCAGCACAGACACTGAGGGGCAAGACAAGCGCGGTGACAAAGCTTATCGGGCGGAAATAGGGCTTGGGCATTTTGTTCTTCAACGGTGGAAGGACTAAGTCGAGAGGTCGGCCTTGCAAGCCGTACAAATCCCCGGCTGCAGCCGCAACGCGGTGCAGGTCACTAGTGGTGAATTTGGCCAACACGCTGCCTCACAATATATGTTCTTGTAGCACAAATATGCTTGCGGGGGACGAAATCCGGCAGCGTTCCATGCCCTCAGGACTGGCTTCGGCAGAGCGGAATTAGTGCCTGCCCGAAAATACTTTAAGTCTTTACACAACAACCAGTTATATCTACCTATTGGCGGTGAATATGAGGGACATATAGCCGATTTGGACGTTTAAGGACACAGAACGGCTCACATTCGCCAAGAAAGCCATGCGCAAGATTGTCCCGGAGTGCCGTGCACTCGACAGTACGCCGATTGAGGAGATTGCCATAGACCCGAGAATGCGCGACGACATGAGTGCGGTGCTCAAGGGTCTGCAGAGCGTCTACTGCAAGGCGGAATCGCGTGCGGCCTTGTTCACGATTCTCAAGACGCATTTTCAGCCGGGAACGCGCAGAGACGTGGGGCGACCGGGGTTGGATCTATGGCGACTCATCGTGTTTGCCATTGTGAAGCAGTGCCTGGATCTGGACTACGATGCTTTGTTGTACCGGGCGAACAACGATCTTTTGCTGCGGGAGCTGTTGGGGCATGGCGAGGCCGGGTTTGATGCGGTGAAGTACAGCAGACAGCGACTGGTGGACAACGTTCAGCTTTTGACGCCGGAGCTGATCGACGAGGTGATCCATTTGATCGTGCGGACCGGGCACGAGGTGGCTGGCAAAAAGTCTGGAGCCGCGCTACGCGGTCGCTGCGATTCCAGGGTGGTTAAGACGCATGTGCACTATCCCACCGATGTGAGCCTGTGCTGGGATGCGGTTCGGGGTCTGATACGAGTGAGTGCACGATCGGCTGCGGCGTTCGGTCTTGCGGGCTGGCGCAAGCATGCGGATCGCACGAGGAAGGCATACCAGGCCTTCAGCCGGGTGCGGACGGCCCCGCGCTACCGGCAGAATCCGAAGGGAGTGAAGGCGTACTTGCGCCGGTGCACGCAAAATACAGCGCATGCCCGGACGCTGCTGGATGCCCTGGCCACGGTGGAGAAATCGGCGGCGGCACAAGCGGAGATCACGTATTACCTGCGCTACGTGGACCTTTTGGTGGATCAGATCAGGCGACGCATCCTGTTGGGCGAGAAGATTCCGCATGCGGAGAAGGTGTTTTCCATCCACAAGCCACACACGCGGTGGATCAGCAAAGGCAAGGCAGGGGTGCTGGCGGAGCTGGGCCTACCAGTTGCCGTGGTAGAAGATGAGCACCAGTTCATATTGGCTTATCACATCCTGTGGGACACGTCGGATGTAGAGGTGGCGGTACCGATCATTGACGCGGTTCAGGCAGCTTTTCCAGAATTCAATACGTGCAGCTTTGACCGGGGCTTTCACAGTATGAAGAATCGAGCGGCATTGGATACGCGGCTGGTGGTCAATGCGCTTCCGAAGAAGGGCAAGCTTTCTCTGGCGGAGCGAGCGCGGGAGCGCGCGCCTGCGTTCAAGGCAGCGCGGCAGCAGCATCCGGCCGTCGAGTCGTGTCTAGCCAATTTTGGACTTCGCGGCGGTGCGCTGGTGCGGGAGAAGAGTCCAGAGAACTTCGCGCTGATGGTGAGCCTGTCGGTGCTGGCGGTCAACGTGCACCGGCTGGGCTGCCTGGTGCGCGACCAGGAACGGGCACGCATAAGGCGTCGGCGAAAGCGCGCAGCGTAGGCTCGCTACCACCTCGCAGAAAGGCCCCCAATTCGTGGCCCTGCACAGGGCACAAGGGACACGTATGCCCTCCCGATAGGAATACAACGCCATTGGGGCCGCAAACTGCCCGTGCGCGAACGCAAGAGACGCCAGTCTGGCCGAAACACTCGAAGCGGACCGTGAACGAACTCAAAAAACGACTGCACCTACGCGCCCTACGCCCGGCAAAGGGGGTTTTCGGTCAATCACTAATTAGAACCGCGACAGCAGGAAGACCGCGCACAAGGAAATCTGCTGTACATATTCCTTGTCTGGTATATTCCGGCGCCCTGCTGGGTAATCTGACGAAAACGCCGGGGTAGTCTGATCTAGAATAAGGGAATCATTTAGGCTACTTGAGACCTTTGATGACTACTTTGCGGGCTGTGCCGGCATTTTTACTGGCCGCAACAACGCACGCGCGTTTTCCAGCGGCGTCATGCCACGACAACGTGGGTTTGGACTCGGCAGGTTGTCTCGTCGACAGGTTCAAAGTCCGCTTGTCGATCTTTCCTGGTCTTCATGCTTTGGTCGGTTAAATCGTCGCTATCCAATCCACACGTAGCCTCCCATTTGTCGCCGTGCGATAGCGGTCGGAATGCTCGATTCGGCGAAGACTCGGAGGCAATTCCGGGCGTTTCGCCACCCATTCTCCGTACTGCAGCTTGCGGACGACCATGCTGGCCATTGTGTGCTGCATGTAGACTTCGGTATCCAGATTCCTCAAGTTGTTTTGCCTGCGTGCGAATTGTGCCACGAAGCGGTTCAGGTGCTTCTTGCCTATGTGGTGACAGGCGCAATGATACGCCCGCTCTTGTACGTCCCAGAGACTCTCCACGCCGTTGATGTGCGCTTGCCGATTGACGTACGCGCTGACGGAGTGCTTGACGGCTTCATGCTGCACGCCAGGCAGGCCCTTGCAGGCTTGCGCTTCGTCCGTGCACACCATGGAGCCAGTCTCCGTGTGGTCATATACGAAGCCTTTCAGCGTGGGCGAGCGTGTAACCGGTACCACCTCGGCGCGAATTTGCTCCGACTTGTGGTCTTTCACGACGAATTTCGCCGGCCGGCCGGCGTCCAAGATGCGCCCGCTTCCACTCGTGCTTTTTCTCTCAGGGCCACCGAATTGTGCTTCGTCCACCTCTCCGCGACCCTCAAAGGCGTCCGCATTCGGCACCAGGCCCTCCCGAATGCGCTGAAGCATGACCCACGCCGTCGTTTGCGTTACGCCAAGATCGCGGTGAAGCTTTATGCCGGAAATGCCCTTAAGGCTCGTGTTTTCATCGCCTACAGCCAGATTCTCAGAGGCAGATTGCTGCACTGGATGGCCGCTCCGGTCTTGACGCTGAAGTACTTCCGGCAGTGAAGCGGCATTGCTCTGTGCTTGCAGTGGTACACATTCGCGCTGCGGCACCGCAGGCAGGAGCGTTCGCCGTCCGGCCAGTGCATGGATTCAAGCCACTTGCGGCCCGTCGCCTCGTCCGGTGCCCGATTCGCCAGTTCTAAAAGCAGTGTGATCCCCTTTCTGTGTGACCGACCTGGACTCGACATGACTCCCCCCTATCTGGTTCACCCCCTCACGGGGCCAGATGCCAAGGGTGTCAAGTAGACTATGCAGTTCCCATCGCTTCGCCAGATCTTCTTAAACGCTTGATCCGGCTTGCCTGTTTGTTCATCTTTCCTACACGCGTGCAACCCACCCCGCACTGGATGGTACCAAATAGGTTACGTAGCCACCGCATTGCACAGCAGCCCCCATGACTGACGAGGCAGTATCAGCAAAGCAGGTCAAGCAGCTTGATGAGGCGACGATCCTTTTCGCAGGTGATTCCGGCGACGGCATGCAGCTGACCGGCTCGCAGTTTACGCTGGCGACTGCGTTTGCGCACAACGACCTTGCCACGCTCCCGGACTTTCCGGCAGAGATTCGTGCCCCGGCCGGGACGACGTACGGCGTCAGTGGATTTCAGCTCCGTTTCGGGTCGATCAACATCCGTACGCCGGGCGACGAGGTTGACCTCCTGGTGGCCATGAACCCTGCGGCGCTAAAGGTGAACCTTTCGCGCGTGCGGCGCGGCGGCGCCATCATGGTCAACAAGAACGCCTTCAAGCCTCACAACCTGAAGCTCGCAGGGTATGGCACCGCAAACCCTCTGGAGGATGGTCAGACTCTGGAGGGGTACCAGGTTTTCTCTGTAGAGATCTCCAAAATGACGGAGGAGGCACTTAAGGCCTTCGGCTTGGACAAGAAGGTGGTTGACCGCAGCAAGAATATGTTTGCGCTCGGCCTTGCCTTGTGGCTGTACTCTCGCCCCTTGGAGCCAGCCGTCGCATGGCTAAGGCAGAAATTCGCCGAGCGGCCAGCCATCCGCGATGCCAACGTCCATGTCCTCAAAAAGGGGTTTCACTTCGGTGAGACCACGGAGGACTTCATCGTCAAGTACGAGGTTCAGCCGGCATCGCTGGCGCCTGGGCGGTACCGCGCGATCCGCGGGGCGCAAGCCATTGCGCTGGGACTGGTCGCTGCCGCGGCCAAGAGTAAGCTCAGCCTCCTTTACAGCAGCTACCCCATCACTCCTGCTTCCGACCTTCTGCATGAACTCAGCCGGCACAAGAACTTCGGGGTGATGACGTTCCAGGCCGAAGACGAGATAGCAGCTATTGGCGCCACCATAGGGGCCAGCTTTGGCGGCAACCTGGGCGTGTGCGCCACCAGTGGCCCCGGCCTTGCTCTTAAGAGCGAGGGCATCGGGCTGGCTGTGATGATGGAGCTGCCGATGGTCATCATAAACGTGCAGCGCGGCGGGCCGTCTACGGGCCTCCCAACCAAGACTGAACAGAGTGATCTTCTCCAGTCTATGTACGGGCGCAATGGAGAGTCGCCGCTACCGGTGATTGCCCCCTCAACGCCCGGCGATTGCTTTTATGCCACGTACGAGGCCTGCCGTACGGCGGTCAAGTATATGTGTCCGGTAATCTTGTTGGCTGACGGCTATCTTGCCAACGGCGCCGAGCCCTGGCGCATCCCGGACTCCAGCGACCTTGCGGACTTTTCGGTGTCGTTCGCAACCAAAACGAACCGCACCATAGACGGCAAGCCAACATTCCTGCCGTATGTCCGGGACGATGAGACGCTGGCCCGCCCATGGGTCCGACCCGGCACGAAGGGTCTGGAGCACAGGCTGGGAGGCTTGGAGAAAGAGCATGAAACGGGTAGCGTGTCGTACGACCCGGAAAACCATCAGCTAATGACCGATCTGCGCGAGCAAAAAGTCGCGCGCGTAAGCCAGGATATCGCGCCCCTTGGTGTGTATGGCGACGACGCGGGCAGCGTGTTGGTGGTGGGCTGGGGATCGACCGAGGGCGCGATCCGGGTGGCGGTCGACCGCGCGCGAAGGCGAGGATTGAAGGTCGGGACCGTACAACTCCGATTCCTCAACCCGCTGCCTCCGGACCTCGGCGCGGTCCTGGCGCGATTCGACCAGTATTTGGTACCGGAACTCAACATGGGACAGCTTGTCCGCGTGCTGCGCGACAGGTTCCTGCTTCCGTTTGTGGCCCTGAACAAGGTACAAGGCCGCCCCTTTAAGGCCGGCGAAATCGCTGCCGCCATCACTGACCTTTCGAAGAGCGCGTAGACGCCATGCCTCAAGCACGTAAGCCTTCCTTACCTCCAGGATTCGCCGCAAAGCCCAAGCGCCCAAAACTTCCCGGCCCCAAGGGCATGAAGCTGCCGCCCAGCAAGAAAGCACCTGGACAGGCACCCGGGCCTACGCGCAGGGACTTCACCAGTGACCAAGATGTCCGCTGGTGTCCGGGGTGCGGAGACTACGCCATTCTGGCTACCGTCCAACGCCTGATGCCGCAACTCGGTGTCAAGCGCGAGAACGTGGTATTCATCAGCGGCATCGGCTGCTCCAGCCGCTTTCCTTACTACATGAATACGTATGGCGTCCACTCGATTCACGGCCGTGCGCCAACCCTTGCTACCGGCCTTAAGGTTTCGCGCCCGGATCTTGACGTGTGGGTTGTAACCGGAGATGGCGATGCGCTCTCCATTGGCGGTAACCACCTCATCCACATCCTGCGCCGTAACGTCAACTGCCAAATCTTGCTGTTTAACAATCAGATCTACGGCCTGACCAAGGGTCAATACAGCCCAACATCGGAGCTAGGAAAAGTCACCAAGAGTAGCCCATATGGGTCAGTAACGCTGCCGTTTAACCCTGTATCGGTGGCCTTGGGTGCCACGGCCTCGTTTGTCGCACGCACCGCCGATCGTGACACCAAGCACATGTCGCAGATTCTGAAGCGCGCGCATTCGCATGACGGTGCCTCTATGGTAGAGATTTACCAGAATTGTAACATCTACAATGATGGCGCCTTTTTTGACTTCACCGAGAAAGCCACCAAGGCGCAGCGCTCGGTGTACTTGGAGCATAGCAAGCCCATGGTTTACGACGCAGGCAAGCGTGCCATTCGTCTTGACGGGTTCCGCCCGGAATCCATTGACCTGACTAGTGGCGACTGGTCTGTCAGTGATGCCATTGTGTACGATGAGACAAGTCTTGAGCTCGCCGGCATTGCCAGCCGGATGTTCTGGAGCGCTGACATGCCGCGCCCATTCGGCGTGTTCTTCTGTGACAAGCGCATGTCATTCGAGTCACGCCTCCACGCCCAGCTTCGGGAAGTCACCAAGCTGCGTGGCACTGGAGACCTGGATGCCTTGCTGAATGCGGCTGACGCTTGGGAAATCGAGTAGTCTGCATTCCAGCGAATGCCGCACAATCGCCTGGCTCACGCCAATTCTGTCCACGGAGTAGCGCGCAGGCAGCGGTAAGGGTTTCGTTCAACGGCACGTAGAATACTATGAAGCTGGGTACCTCTTCGGTCGTGGTGGCCGCCTTTGTCGGGCCGGGCACGGTCCTCACGTGTGCAACCGCCGGCATTGAGTTTGGCTATGCCCTCAGCTGGCTGCTGGTGTTTTCGGTTGCTGCTACGTTTGTGCTGCAGTCGTTCTCCGCAGGAGCCGGGATTCTGGCACACAAGGGCGTGGGCGAGGCCATGCGCGAAGCGGCTCAGAGCCGCACCATGCGAGCGCTGGTATTTGTATTGGTGGTTTTGGGCCTGTGGGCCGGCACGGCAGCATTTCAGACGGGTAACCTCTTGGGCGCGACTGCGGGCATGGAGACGCTTTGGAATGGTGCAATCCCGCGCAGCTTGATTCTTCTCGTGCTGGTCACGTTGGCTGCAACCATCCTGGCCCTGAACCTGCGCATGCTTACTCAGATCCTAACGGGACTGGTTGCACTTATGAGCGTAGTGTTTGTAGTCACAATGCTCCTTGCCCCGGTGGATTGGGGAGCGGCCCTGTCTGGCCTATTCGTTCCACGATTGCCGGGGGGAAGCTTGGTCAAGGGACTGGCCCTGGTGGGTACGACAGTTGTTACATATAACCTCTTTCTGCACGCCAGCGCCGTCAAACGATACTGGAATGGCGAGTCCACACAAAAGGCTTGGCGGCGCGAGATGGTCGGCATGGCCATCTTCTTGCCTCTGGGCGGCTTTATCTCCATCGCCGTCCTTGTGGCTGGCGCCACCT
This sequence comes from Rhodothermales bacterium, assembly GCA_965262785.1. GTDB lineage: Bacteria > Bacteroidota > Rhodothermia > Rhodothermales > Bin80. Next base: position 1,547,759 of record OZ253559.1, on the reverse strand, counting down.
TTGCTGCGCCGGAGGACGGTGTGCGGGGCATCGCCGACATCGCACCCATTATTGAGCCGGCTGCGGGTAGCGCGGCACGCTCACTTTTTGGCCTGGGGCTCTTTGCCGCAGGCATCACGTCAGCCGTCACGGCTCCCTTGGCGGCCGCCTTTGGCATTCGGGAAATCTTTGCCTGGCCTGAAGATGCACGCGACTGGCGCTTCCGATTGGTATGGATTTCGGTATTGGTCACGGGACTGGTCTTTGCCCTGGTGGGCCGCAATCCGCTGGAGATCATCATAGCGGCCCAGGCAGCCAATGGCCTGCTGCTTCCATTCATGGCAGGATTTGTGCTGCTGCTCACGGCGCGACAGAAGGAGGTCACGCTTCCTGCCTGGTATAAGGGTGTGGGTGTCGTGGTCGTGCTGATCACGGCTGCGTTAGGCGCGCGTACGCTGCTATGGGTGTGGGGGCAGCTCGGGATCTGAGAAAGGGCAGCCGCCAGCAAGCAGAGAAGGCCGGCAGCAGTGGCTACCCGGCACTATCGGGCGTCAGGTGCTATTCGGGAAGATCACCCCAGGCCTTTTTTAGGGCAATGTCTTGGCGGCGAAGCGAGTATTTCGCGACGTAGATGGAGCCCTGGAACAAGAGGATAAGCGGCACCCAGACCAAGAGCATTGATATGGGATCCGGCGGCGTCATCAGCGCAGCAATTAACATGAGACCCGGGATGGCATACTTGCGCGCGGCGCGCATGCGCTCAGGTGTGGCAATGCCGATCTTTGCCAGAAAGTAAACCGCCACTGGCAGCTCGAATAGGATGCCGGCCCCGAAGGCCCACCACGTGACCATGCTGAAGTAGCGGGCAATATCGAACTCGTTTAGTATGAGGTCCGAAATCTGGTAATTGTTGAAGAACTGCAACGCGAACGGGGTGGTGACGCAGTAGCCAAAAGAGACACCTAACATGAAGAACAGCGTTGCAAATAGCGCGGCAAAGCGCATGCCCGACTTTTCATTGGGGTACAGCCCTGGCTCAATGAATTTCCATATGTAATATATGAGAACGGGTGAGCCTGCCACCAAGCCAACGGCAAGAATGATTCCCATATGTGCAAAAAACTGCCCCGTGGGATTGCGGCTCTGCAGCACCAGCGTCTGCGCACTGTCTATGTTCAGCAAGCGGTACATAAAGAAGTCCGCATTGGCAGGTCCCATCAGCACCTCTTCCACGATCCAGTCACTGAAGATGGCAGCAACGATTATAACGATCAGAATGCCCGAACCGCCTTTGATAATGGTCCAGCGGAGGTCCTCGAGATGGTCAAGAAAACTCATTTCATCGCCCAGCGCCGCTGCTTCGGTCTGCGGCTGCTGCGGTGGCGGTTTGCCATTCATAGCGGCGCCTTCGCGAGGATCCCTGTGACTCCGCTTGCGCCGAATCAGGCGTGTGATGCTTCTGCTCATGGACTATTCCGGATGTGTAATGCCTTTGCCACGCTCGCACAAGTTAAGGCTGAGCAGCGAGTCCACCCACATACCCTGCGCTTCCAAGCGACTTCGGCCACGGCTCCAGGTAAATTCAAATAGCGTCGTAAGGCCCACGACCGAGTAGCCTTCCCCTTTCAGCAGCTGGAGTGCGCGCATGGCACTGGTGCCGCTATTGAGAATATCGTCCAGGAGCACCAAGGGTCGAGTCTTCGTCAGTGGCCCCTCAACTATGCGCCGTCGCCCATGCCCCTTGCGTCCATCCCGGATGAACCCGCCGCGAAGTGCCGGCTGGCCCGGGGCGCCCAGCGTCGCACAGACAAGGGGATAGGCGCCAAATCCGTAGCCTGCAACCTGCGTAATACGGCGATTTCGCAGACGCTCAGCCAAGACATGCCCTACCTCCTGTGCTATCGTGCCGGTCAGCATGGGAATCCGCGTATCCAGCAGCCACCTGACGGGCTCGCCGTCCGGGTCAGTGATGTACTCGTGGTCTCGATGAATCAGTGACTGCCCGTATAGGCGCCGCCCCAGATCCGCCAAGTCGGCCACGTGCGGGCTGCTTAGCAGCGCACTGTCCATCACGCAATCGTGCTGCCGCATGGTGGTATATACGGGATTTCCAGCAAGCGGTTCAAGCTACTGTGAAATGGTAAAGCGGGTGCTGCCCCGCCAGTTCGTTAACCTGACTGCGGACGGCACGGTGTACATCCTCATCGGCGGGCTTTTGCAGCACGGTGTCGATGAGCTGAACTACCGTACGCATCGCCTCCTCCGTGAAGCCACGGGTGGTTACCGCTGGGCTGCCAAGCCGAATGCCACTGGTAACAAAAGGGCTCTTGTCATCAAAGGGCACCATGTTCTTGTTGACCGTTATGTCGGCGGCCTGAAGTGCTCTTTCTGCAGCTTTGCCTGTAAGACCCTTGTTTCTGAGGTCCACAAGTATCAGGTGGTTGTCTGTGCCGCCACTGATTACATGGTATCCACGCTCAATGAACGCCTCGGCCATGGCTGCGGCGTTGCTCTGAACCTGCCTGGCATAGCGCCTAAACGCTGGCGTCAGCGCCTCTCCGAACGCCACGGCCTTGGACGCTATCACATGCATAAGCGGTCCACCTTGCGTACCCGGAAAGACGGATGTGTCGAACAACTCGCTCATACGGCGGACACGCCCGCTCTTACGAGCCACCTTGCCAAAGGGATTCTCGAAATCTTTGCCCATCAGGAGCATGCCACCGCGTGGCCCGCGCAACGTCTTGTGCGTAGTCGTTGACACGATGTGGGCATGCGGCAGGGGATCATTGAGCACACCTGCGGCGATCAGGCCGGCTGGATGCGCCATATCCATCCATAGGAAGGCGCCGACCTCGTCTGCAATTGACCGGAAGGCCGCGTAATCAAAATCCCGCGCATAGGCGCTAGCTCCGATAGATATCATCTTCGGCCGGATAGCCAGTGCTTTGTCGCGCACGCGGTTCATGTCGATACGCCCCGCGTCCGGGCCATCGCGCTCAACGCCGTAGTACTGGGCGTTGTAGAGGATGCCGGAGAAATTCACGGGGCTCCCGTGCGTCAGGTGGCCACCATGCGCCAGATCCAGCCCCAGAAAGGTATCGCCCGGTTTCAGCAACGTTAGGTAGACTGCCGCATTCGCGCTGGCGCCCGAATGCGGCTGAACATTTACCCACTCACATCCATACAGTTGCTTGGCGCGCTCCTGGGCCAGGACCTCTGCCGTGTCGACATGTTCGCAGCCACCATAGTAGCGGCGCCCTGGCAAGCCTTCCGCGTACTTGTTCGTCAGTGGCGTCCCCATTGCCTGCATCACCGCGCGGGACACAAAATTTTCCGAAGCGATCAATTCAATACCGCCATTCTGGCGGGCCACTTCCCGCTTGATGACGGCAAAGACTTCGGGATCTGACTGCAGCAGTGTGCTCATCGAATGTCGGGGTTACATGGCACCGGTCATCGCATACACCAGGATGTTCGTGCCCATCTGCAGGGCCTCCTCGCGTAGGTCGGGTGGATTGTCGTGCACGGAGGCGGGCTCCCACCCATCACCCAGGTCACTCTCGTAAGAGTAAAATACGCACAGCCGTCCCTGCTCATCGAACAGCCCAAATCCTTGGCTCGGCTTCCCATCATGCTCGTGGATCTTCGGCAATCCATCCGCAAACGAATAGTGCGCACGATAGATCGCGTGGCGGAATGGCAATTCAACGAATTCCTGATCTGGAAACACCTTTCGCATCTCGCGGCGGATAGCCACGTCCAGCCCGTAGTTGTCGTCAATGTGAAGAAAGCCACCGTGCTCCAGGTAGCGTCGCAGGCTCCGCGCTTCGCCGGGCGAAAATACTACGTTGCCGTGCCCGGTGAGATAAAGGTAGGGGTACGTATACAGCTTATCGCTGGCAAGCTCTACGACATCAGGTCGGGGCGCTACGTCCACCAGCGTGTTGTCGCGTACGAACGACAAAAGCTCCGGCAGCGACTGCTCATCACTGTACCAATCTCCACCGCCGCCATACTTGATGCGCGCGATAGAGAATGCGTAATCCTGGGCCATGGCATCCGGTGCAAACAGGAGCACGATGTAAAACAGACGCAGCGCGGAACGTACGTTACGAATTGCCATGGGTTGTGTGTAGATCTGGTGGAATAATGTCGCCCGGCATAGTTCTTGTATCCTGATGGATGAGGCTACGTATAGAAACGCACCAACCACCTTTATTACTTTCAACGCAATGAAAAGGACATTCTTAATCGGCAGGTTTTTGCAGAGCCATTCGGGAGTCTACCGCCACACCCCGTCCATTTCTGGCGAGGGCATGCACCTGCCCCAGGACGTGCTTCAGAAGCGATTCCAAGAGCGTGCAAGCCGCTTCCGCGCGGAGCGGCATCGCTACGTGTTCCATCTCCAGGCCGGCGTTGCCGTTGCCGTGATGCTAACCATTGGCGCATTCAGTCTTGACCTTAAGCCACGCGAGTCGGCGTCGCTAACGCTTGCTTCGCAGGAGGTGGTCACCCTGCAAGAGATTATCCAGACGCGGCAAAAGCTCAAGCCGCCACCACCGCCGCGTCCGCCAGTACCAGTCGAGGTGCCAAACGATGTCATCCTTGAAGATGACGACCTTCCGCTCGGTGACCCGTTGGATCTCGCCGTGCTAACACTGCCGCCACCACCAACGCCTGACGCAGAGCCAGAGGAAGAAGAGGATGAGCTCTTCGTGATCGTTGAAGAGATGCCTTCAATCATCGGCGGCCAAGCGGCACTATTTGCGGCATTGGAGTATCCCATCATCGCGCAGCGCGCCGGCATTGAGGGCATGGTAGTCGTAGAGATCACCGTGGAGCCGGACGGCAGTCCATCGGACCCGGAGGTAATTCGGTCGGCCCACGAGATTCTGGACAAGACGGCAGTTGACGCGGTGCTCAAGCAGAAGTTTACGCCCGGCCGGCAGCGCGGGCGTGCGGTACGCGTAAGGATGGCGATCCCGGTGAAGTTCAAGCTGCGGAACAGCTAACGCAGCCGGATGCCCCGGCTGAAATGGTCAGGCGCTACATAGCGCGTGTGGTACTCCTGCCAGTCCCATGCATGGCGTCGAAACACCGGCTCGTCTCCCAAGGCACCCGGCATCGCCAGGTAAGTTGGCTGGTCATGGGAAGGCAACGGGCGCACATACTTGCTGGCTGTCGTGTTGTAGTTTCCGTCTTTCACCCAGCCATCGCCAATGAGTACGTAGTCGCGCCTCCAGCCTTCCCTGACCGCGGGCGCTTCCGAGAAGCGTAGCGCAAGCTCATCGCCGGCGTTCATGATCACGTAGCGGTCGTCCACCTCGTCAAGGAGTTCACCGACCTCCCCAAAGCGAGTGTAGTAGCCTGCCAAGTCACGCCAGATGGGCACCGTGCCCGCCAGCGTGCCATACTCGGGGAGTTCAGGCGAAGACTTGTCGGCTTCGGTCACCAGCGAATAACCACGGTAGCGGAGCTCTGCAGAACCCGGTGCTAGGCGCAAAACTTCTGCCGCTTCCTGCGGTGCCTTGGCCGCCCAGCGCAGGGCGTCCCAGTAAATTTCCAGGTTTGTGTGAAGACGTACGCGCCGTGGCGCACTAGGCGAAAACAGCCCTTCAAGGTCGATGAGGATCGTTTTGGCCTTGCCGGAGGGAAAACCCAGGTTTTCATAGGCGGTTTCCCACGCTCCATCGGGGCCCGGTACATCCAGCCTCAGCGGTCTGGGCGAGGCTCGCAGTCCCTGACTTATTGCCACGTTGATCGAGCTATCCGTGGGCCGAATCCATCCGCTGGCCACCAGCCAACTCGCTTCAGGAAGTGCGTTCCCAAAATCGATTTCGATGAAGTGGTCCCGCGTTATCCCCTGGTAGTCACCACGACCAAAGAAGTCGAGATACCGCTCGTCGCGCTCGCGGATAAGCCTAGTGACGTCGTCTCCCGTGTCAGTCACCACACTTTCCACCGCCTGTGGCACCTGAGTCACGTGGACCTCAAAGGTCGGCGGCGGAAATGCAAAGCGCTCATCAAGAAACACTTCCGTATCCTCGGGGTGATCAACGACCATCAGTGATACATGGTCGAAGAAGTGCGTTTCCCATAGCTCCGCCGTGATGCGCAGATCATAGTAGCCATCTACGGGGCGCAACTGGTCGCTCCGAATTTTTACCCAGTCCTCCGTGGTCATCACATCTGCGGATTCCTGTGCATTGATGCGCAGGCCCAGAGGTGAGCGCCATATAAAGTCCGTGACGAACTGCACCTTTTTCCCGTCATGGGCGAAAAGCCACGGGCAGGAGCCTATCAGGCGCTGCTGCGCTGAGATGACCTGGTCCGACTGCAAGTCAAATTCAGACTGCACAGAGCCATTGGGCCACGTGATGCGTGCCACATCCGCCAGGAGGTGGTGTCCCAGACCAAAATGAATTGTCGGTTGCGTGATAGGCTGCTTCTGGTAGAGTGCGCCGGCGCGCAGCTCAACTTCACCGCCAATACCGAACGAGTTGATCCGCTGATCCCCGACGGCATGCGCCGCTCGAGATTGGATTTGCTTCCAGTGATACCCCTGCGGTGAAATGACCTGGGCACGGGCGGGCTGCCCCATAGCGTCCAGCCCGACCAAGTCGAGGCGTCCTGCCTGCCGCACTGCCGCAACAGCAAAGACCTGGATATCAGATTCGGCTTTGGATGCGTGAAAGGTGTAGTCCTCATCCTGCAGCCATGCGCGGCTGCCTGCGGCGCCGGTAAGTACCAAGTCCTGCCCACCATTGTTGTCAAGATCCGCTACCAGCAGTCTTTGAAATCCTTCGGCGGTGGTTGCTAGCATTTCGACGACCCAGCCTTGGTCGTAGGTCATCCGCACGATATCGCCGCCTGCACGCAGAATAAGCAGATCTACTACACCATCGCTGTTGCTATCAGTCACCGCAAGATCTAAGGCGTTTTGAGCCGCCTCTGGCACTTCCCATGCCACAAAGCGCCCAAGGCGCTCGTTTCCAAGAATATGCAACTGCTCCTGGTGGTCAACCCATGCTGCGTCCGGGTCGCCGTCGCTGTCCAAGTCCGCCCAGACAAAGTTTTTGGGGGCAGGCCGATCCCCAAAGGGTACAATAGGTAGGAACGTGCCGTCACCGTTGTTGCGCAGCACCACAACTCGGTCTGCTGCGAGTACTAGATCTACATCCCCTTCCTGATCCAGATCGGCGGCCCATATGCCCGTGTACGCACCCTCCAGAACATCCTGCTCCAAGGCCAACGCAGAAGTTATATCGGCAAACGCCTCGGTGGAATCCTGTGCGATTATGCGAAAACCATCTGGTCCTGCAAGGGCCAGATCCATGCGGAAGTCAAAGTTGTAATCCATGCCAGCCACCGAGTGCGGACCGGGGGAACCGGGAAACGACCACTGCTCACTTCGGAGAGTGGAGAGGGTCGTGCCATTGGCAAAGAAGATCGCGGGCAGCGCATTGTTACCCAACGCAACGGCTGAGATCCACGACTGGTGTGGTCCTTCTTCAGGCAGGAAACGCTCCGAGATGAACACCAAGGAGTCGTCCATCGGCGCTGGCGTAGGTGCCGGCATTTTGACACGTTGTAGTGTCAGCAGTGGATCCGCAATCACCTCGATCGGGGCGCGTAGGGCAGCGAGGTCCTGCCTGTAGGTAGGTTCGCTCAACAGGATATTCCGCAAGAAGCTGAGTTGCATGATAGCTCCCTGCGGGTCGCCCGATTCAGCAGCGCTGTATGCCGCTTGCAATTGGTCGGTGTTTTCGGCTGCAAGGAGCGCCATGCGCGCAGCAATCGCGCCTCTCAGGGAATTCTCGACCAGCCCTTGCGCCACCTGTCGCCGCAGTTTGGCCAACAGAAGTACAAGGTTGTTTGGCGCCGCCTCCAGAAGCGAAACAAGCAGCTCGTCGCCTTCCTTCGTCTCTTCTCCAGCAGATTCCCATAGGACGTAGGCCGCACGAAGGTTGGCGGAGTCGCTTGCCACGGCTTCGCGCAAGTAGGTCTGCCCTGCTGCCGTGCGCCCTTCCCGGAATTCCATGAGCCCCGAGAGGTATAGTACATAGCTACCAGTTGGGTCCAGCCGGCGCGCTTCTTCCATGTGCGCGGCAGCCGTTTCCAATTCGCCGCGGCGCAAGGCCATTAGTGCCAAGTTCGCCCAGGCAGCGGGCTCGTTAGGCACTAGTTCCGTCACGTACGTGAGCTTGGCTTCCGCCCGACTGTCCTCTCCGACCTCCATTGCCGCGACGCCCGAGTAGAATGCGGAGATAGTCTCTCGGTACTCTTCGGATCCCGGCGCGGGCACATCGTGGCCACAGCCAGCCACGACCACCGCCCATAGAGTCGCGAATAGGATGCCATTCCGCGTCATGCCTGCTAAGTCGTGACTGGTTGTAGGGGTTGCCGCTTCAACCGCTGTATCTGTAAATAGTTGATCGACACTTGGCGCATCCCCTTGTGCCGCATTAGGGAATGGGCAACTTTCCAGCACGACCGTGGTGCTCATGACCGGCATGAACAGGTCTACTCACCTACCCTTACGCAGGTGTGAAGATGAGCCGTAGCCTATGCTGCAAAAAAACAGCGATGGCTCCTATTCCCCACCCGAACCCGCTAACCGCCGAATTTGACTGCCAGTATAGAGTATAAGTCCCGCAAAAATGCATCTTTGCTCACACAACTGTGATGATACTCCCGACTTGGTGGTATCGACCCTTATGGCTCAGACTCCTGGGAACGCGCGCCGCGCGTGAGTGGCATCGTGGACGCCACGCCACTGGCAGTGCCCATCCACTAGAACGTGTTCAGCTGGATGCGCTTCTTGATGACGGCAAACTTCAGCACGGTGGAGCCGACCTCCGGCGCGGTGACGTGCACCAGGTACACCCCGCTGGCAATCGCCAGGTTGTAGTCCGTGACCAGGTTCCACGAGATCGTCGCCACCCCGGGAGACCGCTTCTCGATCGTCTTGATCAGCGTCCCGTTGAGCGTAAAGATCCGGATCGTGGCCACGTCAGGCAGGTTGGTGAAGCGCACCTCGCTCGTCAGCTGGCTCACCTCATAGTTGGAGGCGCCCTTGTAGGGGTTCGGCACGATGCCGATGTCCTTCAGGCGCGCCCGGGCCCGCTCTCCTTCAGGCTGCACCGCGCCATAGCCATGCGTGGAGAGCAGGAACCGGTCCCCCGGCTGGTTCTGCTTGTTGCTGATGATGCGCAGCACCGTCCCGCTCTCAGGCAAGGGCCGCTCGTAGGGCGGCGCCGTGCCCTCGTTCCAGGCCACCAGCACCGTGCGGGCCAGCACCTGCACCGTGGCCTGGTCGTCCCCCCGGAAGAACGCCCGGTAGCCCGCGGAGCCGGGGCTCGTGTCCGCCGGCAGGTTCCAGTAGATCCAGTCGGTATAGGGATCGTTGTCCGCACCCGAGGCCGGATGATCTCCCCCAATGTCGTATACGCCATGCTGCGTGCCACCCCCGCACGTCTCACTGTCGCAGATGAAGGGAACCATCTGCACATCGTCGCTGCGATCCTCGGGCGTGTCGATGCCGGCCCTCCAAAGGGTGAAGGGCACCTCGATCAGCGCATCATCGCCGTACCACCGGATGGCCAGGCAGTCGTGTTCCACATCAAGGGTGCCATCGATCTGATCTGCACACTCCTGCGTGAAGCGCTGCTCATAGTCGTAGGACCCCAGGTAGGGCAGCAGGGTGCCACCGCGCAGGGCCCGCGCCAGGAACGAGGAGCCCTCTTCGATCGGTCCGAAGGGCTGCGCGGCGCCTCCCGCGTGGTATCCCCAGACCGCGCCGCTGACCTGCTGATAGCTGCGCAGTCCCACCACCAGGCCACGCGGGTCCGGGAAGCCGGCCCAGCCCCAGCCGGCATAGTCCGGCGGGTCGAGCGGTCCGGCCGCGTTGGCCGTGACGTGAAAGTCCTTGAAGCCCGGCGGAGGCCCCAGCACATCAAAGGTGAGGCCGCCCCCGGCAAACACGCCCCGGCGCAAGGGCGCAGGGAACTCCAGCGCGGAGCCGTCAAACAGCACCTCGCCTTCGCGCAAGATGCTGTAGGTGACACTCACAGCGGCACTGCTGCCCATCCGGGACAGCACGGACGGGCGCAAGGGATCCAGGGCGTCATCGTCTTGCGCAACACTGCCGTCCTGCACGCCAAAGTCCTGCGCAAAGAACTCGACCGCGTAGTGGGCATCCACCAGGGTGATCGGGTTGGTGACATGCGCGAAGACCTCGCCATCGCCCACCGCTACGGCTTCCGCCACGAAGTCCGGCGCGCCGTGATCCTGCGCCAGCGCCAGCGCCGCGTCCGACACGTCCTGGGTGGGCCTGGATGACTTCCACGCGCGCAATGGGGCCGCGGTAGACCTTGGGAGATGACGGCGCATTGTAGGCGTAGGCCTGCACACCAAAGCGGTACGTCGTGTAGTTCGTCAGGCCGGTGACCGTATGCGAAGTTGCTACGCCGCTATCGGTGGCGGTGGCGGTGAATTCCTGCGGCTGACCGGGGAAGCCATCGACGACGCGCGTAACGCCGTTACGCACGTCGTAGGTAGCGATCGTGCGGCCAGCAAAGTCTTCGCCGTGGTCATACTGAATGACATCATACCCTTCGAAGAGGTAGTCGTTGTCGTCATCCAGGATGAAGGGATCCACCACGCTGTAGGACTCCAGGTAGTTGTTGGAGCGGGCGCTACTGTTCCACTCCAGGATCACGGACTGGTCTGCGGGCGTGGCCGTGAGGTCTGGGGCGGCCGGCGGCGGCGGAGCAAAAAAGTTGGCATCCACGAACGCCTGCGCCAGATCGTCCGCCTGCTTCAGCTTGGTTACGGAGTTGAAGTTGCTAGTGCCCCGCGCGAAGACGATGCCAAAAATGATCTGCTGGGGGCCCTCCGGACTGATGGTGAATGGGCCCGTAGACATCACGAAGCGGCGGTCGGCTGAGATAATGTCCGTGCCCGCATCATCGTAGTTGCATTCTGACCAGTACTGACACTCTTCGTCACTTTCGCCCACATCTCCCGGAAACATGGACGCGATAGGAATGTCAGAAAAGTCCCGGCCCCAGCCACCTTCCGTGATAGTTTTCCCATCATTCCAACGACCGCGCATATAGTTGTAGAGTCCCGAGGCATTTCGCGGGTCGCATATGAGACATCCTCCACTGGTGTAATACATAAAGTGAGCCATCTTCAGGTTTCTGAAGTCAGGCACCGGAGTCCCGCTCACATGCGCGGTGTCACCCATGCTCGGCACTATGGGGCCCTGGAAGAAGTCGTAGCCGGCCGAGGGTGGGGGAGTGCCGTAGCCATAATCTCCTATGAAGTGTCCGTCAAAGTTGTCTGAATTCCAGACAAAGCCGATGCCACGCGCGGTGTCCGACCCCACCCAGTCATCCTGGAAGTTGCCAAGGTCTGGGTCAACATAGAGCCCCACATATGCAAACCTAAGCGAATCGTCCCCACTATAAAACAAGTCATACTTGTAGAAGGTGGCATCGCCAATGGGGCCTGTCACCTTGAATGCAAAAGGCCAACGCATGCACTTCCAGACCAATAGGAGGCGAGATGCCATTGTGGTTCCCGCGGTCATTCATCACCCACCAGATCGATTGATCGCCCAGGATCGCTGGACGCTCACCGGCCGCCAGATCGATGACGCGGTCTTTTCGCCCAGCCAAGGGCTCGTCAAGCAGGGCGATGACCTCGCCGCCCTCCTCGTCGACTTCGCCATCTCCATCGTCATCCAGCCCGTTGCCCGGCGCTGCATAGGTGGGGGCTCCCAGGCCCGTCGGCCACTCCCGCAAGTCAGACGTTGCAGCGCCCGTGGCTTCATAGTCATCTATGTCCGATCGGCTGACCTTGTACAGCCGGTCGTATTCCGAGCAGTCATCCGGAGACTCGCCGTTGTCATCCAGCGGACCGGCCCAGAAGTCATAGCCGCCGTAGCGCGCAGCCGCCACTCGCAGCTCCCCACCTACCAGGCCGCCGACCCAAAGGACAGAGTTGAAGATCGCATTTACGCCGCCTCCTTTGGGTACCTCATAGACCGACGGGCCTCCGCGCCAAAACAGACCCCCGTTATTGAAGATGCGCGTCCGGACGTTGCCGATGTCCAGGTAGGCTTCACCCAGAGGCGAGGTGCAGGTGCCGACCCTTTGTGCCTCTGCTGGTTCCGCTCCAACCACCAGGAGCAGCACGGTAGTTAGCGCAAATGCTGTTCGCGAGTGTCGCATAGTTTGGCCAGGTGTGAATTCGCTAGGCTTTGCATGGGCGGGCAGCGGGTAGCTGGTGGTGTCGCCAAGGGTGCTGACTCGACTCACCTGCTGATCCGTAGCCTCTATTGTGGCATGGCTACCTTTGTCGCAAAGGGAAGGGCTGGCTCCCGATGGTGGGCACAAGTCTTACTGTTTACACAATCCCGGGCGTGCTACACCCAAGGCGCTGTGCCCGCTGGACCGTGCTCGGGTGCAGGAGCAAGCGGCGCCTGTGGCATGAGCCCGGGCTATAGCCATCGAAGTCCTGAAGCCCAAATCCGGAGTTTGCCCCCGTAAATCGCATTGCAGCAGATACGTGCTGTGGAACTTAACCACGCGGAAACGCACGCGGGAATGTGGACTGCCGCATAGGCGGAAGGTCAGAGAATAGGAAGCACTCACCCCGTACTCACCACGGCACACTTGGCTTGGAGAACATGATCGGGCGGCGACAAGCGAAAACGACTAATCAGCTGGGTAAGACGCCTGGAAGCGCAATCTTTGACGAGCATCCTCTGGTACAGCGCTATTACAGGCAACAGCAGCGTAGACGGCGGGCAAAGACGGCGTCCCTTCACATGGTCCACACATCACTCTGCGCCAGCGGGACAACCCCTGAATACGCAAGGCCGTCAAGCTCAGGAACTAGAATCCCAACCACAATCGGATTACCCTTAGCCCTTAGGAAAAACCGGAAGTCCACGCTGCAGTACCTGGCGGAAATGATTCTTTCCGCAGAATTGTCAATGCCGCGGGCCTTGCGGCTAAGGTGCGGCAATTCGGCATAGTCTGCGTAGCATTCATCAAGTAATCAGGCTAGTGTTTTGCTCGAAAATTGTCGGCTACAATTGTAAAGTACACGCATGGTCGGCCCCTAACGCCTCGGCGAACACAACGGTAGCCAAATGTGCGCATGCACATCGAAGGGATTGTTGCTCGGGCCATTCGAGCGTATCTGTCTCCCTCCCTATACCACACGGCTATGACTGTATTTGCCGTGCTGCCCGGCGCGGTACGACAACTTCACAGGTCGCTCAAGCTGCCAGAACGCAATGCATAGCCAGGTAGATTTGCGCGCAGTCCCCGCCCCTCAATATGTGAAGGAAAGTGCAATGTCTGAATTCCGCTGTCGATTCTACCCCGACTTCGCCATTTTTGGGAACCAACCGTGGCCGAAGGGGGGCTAAACCAGGTACTCCCAGCCCACTTTTCGCCCTTTTCAGCCCCTTTTCAGCCGTATTTCTCGGCTATATGGTGAAGAATGCGTGAAGTTTAGCGTATTCGGCTGAAAAAGGCCATTGTAGTGCCAGGATTATTGGTGGGGACTTGCTACAGGTGCGCCCATGCACTATCTTGGAGTCGGCATTGAACTGCAGACACCATGTACATACGGGCGACCAAGACCCACGCAAAGAAAGGTGAAGCGCGACACAGCTACCGCCTGGTACGCAGCGACCGCATCGGCGGGAAGGTGCGCCAGTCGACCCTGCTGAACCTGGGCGTCCACTTTGACACGCCCCGTGACCAGTGGGGCACCTTGGTGCTTCACATAGAGAATTTGTTGCAGGGGCAGCCGACGCTCGTGTTCGATCCCGACCTGCAGCACACCGCCGAAGCCATTGTCGCGCAGCTACGCGCACGCGGCATAGGTGCACACGCGAAGCCGGAGGGTGAGCCTGACAGCGTCATGACGGTGGACATGGACTCCCTTGAGCACCCGGAGCATGCTCGCAGCGTGGGCGCAGAGCGCGTCTGCCTTCAGGCGCTTGAGGATCTGGGACTGAAAGACACGCTGATCCAGGCCGGTGCCAAGGAGCGCGACGCGCGCCTGGCCGTAGCCCTGGTGGTCGCACGCATGCTGCATCCCAACAGCGAACGGGCTACGCTTCAGTGGTTGCAAAGCAGGTCGACGACGCTGGACCTGTTGGGACTACGCCCCGGCAGGAAAGTGTCGTTAGCGAAGCTGTATCGCATTGGGGACCTGCTCTGGGAGCACAACCAAGCGATTCAGCAAGCGCTCTTCCAAAAGGAGCGGACGCTCTTGAGCCTGCCGGAGACCGTTGTTTTTTATGACCTGACCAACACCCATTACCATGGCCGACAGCACGGCGAGTACCTGGCCTATGGACGTTCGAAGCAAAAGCGTTCCGATTGTCCGCTGGTGACGCTCGGGCTGGTGCTCGATGGCGCGGGCTTCCCGCGCACCTGCGAGATCTTGCCCGGCAACGTCTCGGAGCCCGGCACGCTGCAGGACGCTATCGAGCGTCTGAACGCCAGCGTGGACGGCCAGAAGCCGACGGTGGTCATGGATGCAGGGATCGCTACGGAAGCAAACGTGTCCTGGCTGGCAGAACAGGGCTACGACTGGATCTGCGTACACCGGGGTAAGCGGCCCCTGCCGCCAGAGCGGGAGCCCGACAGTACGCTGACCACGCAGGCTGGACACGCCGTACGCGTGTGGCAGTTGCAGCAAAAGAAGCAGGAGATGCTGCTCTATGCCGTCAGCGAAGCCAGAAAGCACAAGGAAGAGCAGATCCTCCAGCGCCGGCGCACGCTACTGGAAGCAGCCCTCACCTCGCTGCACGAAGGGCTGCAGAAGCCCTACCATACCAAGCGGCTCAAGAAGGTCGTAGAGCAGGTCGGACGCATAAAAGAGCGATATGCCCGCGTATCTCATCAGTACGAAGTGACGGTTGTAGAAGGGAGTGGCCCCAACGCCAAGGCCGTGAAGTTTGCACGCAAGACGCAGTGGGAAGAGGCCGATGAGGCCCTGGGGGGCTACGTGCTGCGCACCAGTCAGACGGGATGGGACCTTAAGCACATTGTAGCCACGTATTGGCGGCTGTCCGAGGTGGAGGCCACCTTCCGCTCGTTGAAGTCGGAACTGGGGATGCGGCCGCTTTACCACAGCAAGGACGCACGCATCGCAGCGCACATCAGTATAGCTGTGTATGCCTATCACGCCGTGCACCTGATCCGGACCCGATTGAAGGCGCAAGACATCCACACCAGCTGGAAGACGCTTCGCCAGAAGCTGAGCGCCTGGCAACGGGTGATGACAACCGTAAAGGACACCCAGGGCCAGGTGATTGTCAACGTGCAGGACGAGCGCCCAAGGGCAGAGCTGGCTCAGATAGCGCGCATCTGCGGCGTCACGCCCAGCCTGCATCGGCAACGCTACGTGCGCCAGGACTAAGGCAGGCGCACGGCGTTAGAAAAGTAGTGCCAGCCAGGCGGGAGTACACCCTTTTCTTATATGTGGAGAATGTGTCCACCTATACTGTTTGAGTCATAAAATGGCGAAGTAGAGCTACGTACGTGCCTGCTCGCGCAGAACGCTCGCCAAGCCGCAGCGTGGGCACGTGAGGAGAGCTTCGCGCAATTCCACACCTGGGAGTCACACACCTGGATACACGAATGCTGATCTTAGTCGCTGTGGAATCCTGATTGCCTACCCGCCGTCAAGAATGACCGCTGGCGCCCAAATGCGGGTTGCGCCGATGCCCTTCCACGATGCATCTTCCTGGAAGGTGCGGCTTTGAATTGCGAGCCTTGGCGCCCTGCGCACATCAATTAGCATCATGCTCTGTTGACGATGACTCACCCAATTCGCTTGCTTCTTTTCGCATTTGCTGTATACTCAGTGGGCCCAGTTTCTGGGCTGGCACAGCATGCCCCAGCGCCCTACCGGCTCGTCAATACTGTTAGTGTCGCCCGGCACCTTCTGACCGATGAGATGGCCGCGCGGCCAGTCCCCGGGCTGGCGATAACTGTGATGATCAACGGCCAGATCATTTGGTCAGAAGGCTTTGGGTATGCCGACCTGGAGCAGCGGGTGCCTATGTGGCCCACGAGTAAAGGTCGCATCGGAAGCGTTTCGAAGCCTATGACAGCGGCCGCCGCCATGCGGCTCTGGGACAAGGGACGGCTGATTCTCGATGCTTCCGTACAGGACTACGCACCCTACTTTCCCGATAAGCGGTGGCCACTGACCACACGACAGCTTGGGGGCCACCTCGGCGGCATCCGGCACTACCAGGGTGCGGAGTTCCTGAGTGCCAAGCCCTATAGAACGGTCGAAGAGAGCGTTGGCATCTTTGCTGCGGACACACTCATGCACGAGCCCGACTCCAAATTCCTGTACTCCAGTTACGGATGGAATCTCATCAGCGCGGTCATTGAAGGCGCTGCGGGCGCGTCTTTTCTGGAAACCATGCGCAGTGAGGTCTTTGGACCGCTTGGCTTGGTACACACGGTGGCAGACCACCCCGACAGTCTGATAGTGCAGCGCGTGCGCTTCTATGCGCGCAATGAGCAAGGCGGGTTTGTCAATGCGACGTACGTGGATAACAGCTATAAGTGGGCGGGCGGCGGTTTCCTGTCGTCCGTAGAGGATATGGCCCGCTTTGCGCAGGCCCACTTGGATGACGGATACCTTTCCAATGAGGCCCGTGAAGTACTCTTTACCAGCCAGACTACTGCCGATGGCGCAGGCACCGGATACGGGTTTGGATGGCGAGCAGAACAACATAACGACCACCTGTTCCTGTCACACGGCGGCGGCTCAGTAGGCGGCTCCACGATGCTTATCATGCAGCCGGACACGCGCGTCGTAGTGGCATCCCACGTAAACCTGACAGCAAACAGCATTCAGGACCTAACCACGCGCATTGCAACCCTTTTTGCTGACGCTATCGCCAATGAAAATCCGTAGCTGCCATCTAGGCCTCCTCTTAGCATTGTTGGGAAGCAGTTGCGCGGACGGCCCACCATCGGAGCTCGAATCACCCGCAGGCGTGCTTACCGCAGGATTTGTAGTGCTAGAATCCGTTTACAACTCCGAACTCATGGCACCCTACGATGTCCTGCATCACTCGATCTTTCGAGATTCCGTCAACTACATCGCGCCCTTCGTCGTTTCTCCTGACGGAAAGCCACTAACGACATTTGAAGGCATCACCATCGTCCCCCACCACTCGTTTGCTTCTGCGCCCCTGATCGATATTCTCGTAGTTCCAAGTACGGAGCAGAGTATGGACGCAGACCTGGGAAATGATGCGTTCATGATCTGGCTGCATGCGGCTGCCCAACGGGCTCGCTACGTTATCACTTTGTGTGACGGCGCGTTTCCGCTGGCTGGGACCGGTCTGGTTGACGGCAGAACCGTGACAACGTTTCCCGCCGATCGCGACCGCTTGGCTCAATTGTATCCTGACGTTGATGTGGCACACGATGCCAACCTGGTCATCGATGGCAAGTTCATCACATCTGTGGGCGGCGCCCTTAGCTACGAACCTGCCCTATACCTTGTTGAGGCCCTCTACGGCACCGGTCACGCCCGCCGCACCGCTGAAGGATTGGTACTTGACTGGGACCTTGCCAACGTGCTGCACCACGTCGCTCCGCAGGCCTCTGCTCCGTAACAAATAGTGCGTTGAATTGGTATATCGCAGTTTCCTTCCATATAGAGCCCATACCGCTGCAATGAAACACGTGCTACTTTCCCTAGTGACCGCACTCCTCTTGGTTCCTGTTGCTAGCGGTCAGGAGTCTGGCATCATGCCCACGGGGCTGCCGGACATCCCGTACGAGAAGTTTACACTTGACAACGGGCTTACGCTCATCGTACATGAGGACCGCAAGGCGCCCATCGTAGCAATCAACGTGTGGTACCACGTTGGCTCCAAGAATGAGCCGGAGGGTCGGAGCGGTTTCGCCCATCTCTTTGAACACCTGATGTTCAACGGCTCGGAGAATTACAACAACGACTACTTTCAGGTGCTTGAGCGGGCCGGCGCAACAGACCTGAACGGCACCACCAATACGGACCGGACAAACTACTTTCAGAACGTTCCCAAGAATGCCGTTGAGTTAGCGCTTTGGATGGAATCTGACCGCATGGGGCACTTGCTTGGCGCCATAGACCAGGAAAAGCTAGATGAGCAGCGCGGCGTGGTGCAGAACGAGAAGCGGCAAGGCGAAAATCAGCCATACGGGCAGGTATTCAACAGGATTGTCAACGCCACCTACCCCAAACGCCATCCGTACGCCCATACGGTCATCGGTTCGATGGACGACCTTGATGCGGCGACCGTGGAGGATGTGCACGAGTGGTTCAAGACGTACTACGGCCCCAACAACGCGGTGGTGGCGATCGCCGGAGACATTGACGCGGCGGAGGCCAAGGCACT
This sequence comes from Rhodothermales bacterium, assembly GCA_965262785.1. GTDB lineage: Bacteria > Bacteroidota > Rhodothermia > Rhodothermales > Bin80. The sequence continues at coordinate 1,529,326 of OZ253559.1, read as the reverse complement.
GGCCGACAAATACTTTGGCGACATCCCGCCGGGCCCGCCAGTTACACACTTCGACTCGTGGGTTGCCAAGCGTACCGGCGAGCAACGCGAAATCATGCAGGACCGCGTGCCGCAGGCGCGGATCTACAAAGTCTGGAATGTGCCGGAAATCTATTCCGATGACTATCACCTTCTTGACCTGGCCGCCTCGGTGTTGGCAAGCGGCAAGAACTCCCGCTTCTACAAGCGCTTGGTCTACACCGATCAGATTGCCACCAATGTAGGCGCCTATGTGAGTGGCAGCGAGATTGGCAGCCAATTCATGGTAACAGGCACGGCCAAGCCCGGTCAGGATCTGGCGGCTGTAGAGGCAGCGCTCGAGGAGGAGTTGGCCCGGTTTTTGGCTGAGGGTCCAACAGCGGAGGAACTGCGCCGAGTGATCACGCAGGATAAGGCGGCATTCATCCGCGGCGTAGAGCGCATTGGGGGCTTTGGCGGTAAGTCGGACATCCTGGCAAGTGGCGAGGTGTACGGCGGCTCGCCGGATGCCTATAAGAAGGAATTCCACGACAAGGATAGTGCTACGTCAGAGAGCGTCCGCGACGCAGCCGTCCGGTGGCTATCCGATGGCGTTTATGTCCTTGAAGTCCACCCGTTTGCTCAACTCAGCGCAGAGGCGGAAGGAGCAACGCGGGATGCTTTGCCCAAAGTTGCTTCGCCACCAGATGCCAAGTTTCCCATCATACATAGGGACAAGTTGTCTAATGGCATTGCGGTGCTGCTAGCCGAGCGGCACGCCACACCTGTGGTAAACCTGACGCTCTTTTTGGATGCGGGGTATGCGGCGGATCAAAACGCCGCGCAGGGTACTGCAAGCCTTGCCTTAAGCATGCTTGACGAAGGCACGCATAACATGACTGCTCTGGAGATCAATGATCGCCTGGCAAATCTGGGAGCGGCAATTGGCACCGGCTCCTCCATGGACGGAGCCACGGTGGTCCTTTCCGCGCTAAAAGAGAATCTGGCCGCAAGCCTGGACCTGTTCGCTGATGTCATCCTTAACCCGTCCTTCCCGCAGGCGGACTTCGATCGCCTCAGGCAGCAGCGCTTGGCCCAAATACAGAGAGAGAAGGCTTCACCAGTCCAGATGGCCCTTCGCGTCTTCCCGCAACTGCTGTACGGGGCGGGCCATGCTTATAGCTTGCCGTATACAGGCAGCGGCACTGAAGCGTCGGTGTCGAGCCTATCGCGTGAGGACCTGGCCGCATTCCATCAGACCTGGTTTAGGCCCAACAATGCAACGCTAGTCGTTGTGGGCGACATCACCCTCGCGGAGATAGAGCCACTGCTTGAGGAACGCTTCGGAAGCTGGAAATCGGCAGCCGTTCCGCACAAGAACATCGCCGAAGTACCTCACAAGGATGCGCCGGTGGTGTACTTGCTAGACCGTCCTGGGTCTGGGCAATCGATCATTTTCGCAGGTCATGTTGCACCGCCGCGCAACACGCCGAACAATATCGCCATTGAGACGATGAACACGCTCCTTGGTGGGGCATTCGTTTCGCGTATAAACATGAACCTCCGCGAAGACAAGGGTTGGTCCTATGGCGCCAGCTCATTGCTTTTGCGCGCGCGTGGGCAACGCCCCTTTATTGTGTACGCCCCGGTTCAGACGGACAAGACGAGCGAATCGATTACGGAGATTCAAAACGAGCTCCGCGGCATTCTGGGACACCACCCGCCGTCTGAGGACGAGGTACTGAAGGCCCAGCAAAACCTAACCCTCACGCTTGCCGGGCAATGGGAAACCAACAACGCTGTGGGAGGCGACATCCTTACGATGGTGGAATACGACCTGCCTGAGGACTATTACGACACCTATACGTCGCAGGTGCGCTCGCTAAATGTGGCGCAGGTCACCCAGGCGGCCCATGACGTGATCCGGCCCGACAACTTGGTATGGATCGTGGTAGGAGACCGCGCGGTAATCGAGGAAGGCATTCGGGACCTTGGAATCGGAGAACTCATCTTGATTGACGCCGACGGAAACACCCTGACCAACGACTAGCGTTACGTAACCCAGGACTTCCGACTCTTTGGCATATCAGGGAGCGTCGGCTGCGGACGCTGCGCAGATGTGCAACCCTGCCGCACGGCGGCACCGAAAGAGCCATCTGGGGGCTTCCGTAGCATTGCAGCGTCCAACCTGCACTACCGGCAAGTACTATTGCCGTCCGGCGGCCAATGCCATGGTGCGCACCACCCGATAGGGATGACTACCCCACGCGCTGCGCCAGAATCCACCGGCAGTCTGGCATAAATGGACTGGGCGTTGGCGCCAGCCGCGTTACAGCGAGTGGCGCTCGCTACAATGCCAAACGGCGCGAGGCCATACCTTCCCTACCAGCAATTCTTGCAGACTTGCGGGTGCTCCCAATTGCCGGATTGCGCGCGACCAGCCTTGGACCGGACTGAACATAGCTCATGTTCACGGCGCCTGATTTGCGTGCGCAGGAAGCAGATCTGCCAGTTGTCAATATGGAAATCAATGCAGAAGCTGCCTCGAGGCCAAGAAAAGCCCATTGCGTGCGGGTACCAGGATGCTGTGCAGTCGGATTCCTTGGCCTCAGCCTTCCAAGTATACTTCGGATTTGCACTTTTCTCGATCATTGAAGAAGTGTGCCATAGCTTTCTTGACCTGGTTAGCCAGATATAGAAATGATTTCTGCATGCCTTATGGCTACCGTGCTTGCACCTGTAGAACCACTGTGCGATGCGGCTATTGCTACCGCCTAGCACCGTTGCAGTGCTACGGCCGCTATATCACCGAATTCAACGCCACATACAAGCCAGCGGCAACGGGCTGTCTGCCGCACAGGCCTTGGATTCGGAGCATGGGGTACATCACCGCCTCGTGAGCACTCAGGGCGCCGATCCCGACGCACTCGACCGGCCTGGTAAGACTCCTATGGACTACTCGGCTGAAAAGCTGTGGCCGCAGGGTATGGTGAATATCACGAGGTTGATGAATTCAGAGGAGAAACATGCCAGAATTGGAGTCGCATGTTGGGTCAACTTTGGGTGAATTCGTGTATATCAGACATTACTTGTTGGGAGCTGCAGAATCAACCAATGTAAAGAGATGAAACCATTCACCCTGGTCACAGCCATCGCCCTCCTGTGCACGGCTCCCGCGTCCGGTCAGGCGAAATGCGAGGATTGGGGCGCCTGGCGCTTCTTCGCCCAGGCCATCGCCGCGCAGGTCGCGAACTGCCTCGAAGCCGGTGCGGATGTGAATGCACGAGACTCGCTTGGCAGGACCCCGCTGCACGAAGCGGCAGCCTCGAGTCGTCTGCCGGCCGTTGTCGCTGCTCTTATTGCGGCCGGATCCGACCCGGATGCCCGGGACGCAGTCGGCAACGCGCCCTTGCATGCATCCTGTTCGAACAGGTACCCCGACGTTGCAATGAAGCTGCTGGAACTGGGGGCTGATCCTTCGGCACGCAACGACGAGGGCTACACCCCGTTGCATAAAGCGTCGCTGTACGGCGACACGGCTCTCATCCGCGTACTCCTGGAGGCGGGCGCGAATGTAGGTGCGCGGGACGACTATGGTAAATCGCCCTTGCATCGTGCGTCCCGCAATTATACCGACAGCACCGTTGTCGGGGCGCTGCTAGGCGCAGGAGCGGACCCAAATACGCAGGACTACCACGGGGAAACCCCTCTCCACGCTGCGGCCTGGGCGCGCAACAACTCTGCCGTTGTCACGCTCCTGGCGGCAGGCGCGGATGTGAACTCCCGGGACGGTCGGGGCAAAACCCCGCTGCATGGTCTGATTTCATCCTCTACTCACAGTCCCACCGTTTTTTTTACATTGCTTGACGCTGGCGCTGACCCGAATGCGCGGGACAACGCCGGCAGGACTCCGCTACACGCAAGCCCCGACTCGGTATCAGTGGCTGCACTCGTAGCCGCGGGCGCGGACGTGAGCGCACGAGACAAAGGCGGCCAGACCCCCCTGCACGCGGCAGCTGGGTCGTATCGTTCATCTGACCTTGTCGCCGCTCTTCTGGCCGCCGGCGCGGATGTGAATTCGCAGGATCTGGCGGGCACGACCCCGCTGTACCAGGCGGCGGATCGGGGCGGCAACCTCGCCACCATTGCAATCCTGGCCGAGGGCGGGGCGGATGTACACGCGCGGACAGAGGATGGACGGACCGCGCTGCACGCAGCCGTTGCATCCGGCCAGCATCCTGGCATAGTTGCCGCGCTGGTTGCCGCCGGTGCGGATGTGGACGCGCGCGACAACTCAGGCAACACACCCCTCCACGTCTGGTTGCGAGGCCGTCAACGGACGCCGGACCCGGCTGTGGTGCAGAAGTTGCTGGAACTCGGGGCGAACCCCTTGGCGCGTAATGACATCGGCGAGGTGGCCGATCCCACCCATTGTGAGAATTGGCCCAACCCGGGGTTCCTGGCGACTGCCACCCCCGAAGCGGTGAGCGCGTGCGTGGCCGCAGGCCAAGACATCAACGGCCGGGATGACCAAGGCGCGACCTTGCTGCATCGTGCTGCTGCAAGCGCGAATGTGGCCGCTGTGGACCTCCTGCTTGAAGCGGGCGCGGACCCCAACGCGCGCAACTACCGGGGCGAGATCTCGCTGCACAATCCGTCAGCCATTAGGAACCCCCTGATTCTGGCCCTGCTGCTGGAGGCGGGAGCGGATATCAACGCCCGCAGCTACTACGGTGCAACCCCGTTGCACAACGCCTCCGATACCACGGTCATCGCCGCACTCCTGGCTGCCGGCGCGGAGATCAACGCCCGGGACTGGAAGGGGGCGACGCCCTTGTTCGGAGCTCGGCATGAGGATGTCATAACCGCACTCCTGGAGGCTGGTGCCGACGTGACTCTGGTGGATACGTGGGGTCGCACACCCTTGCATCTCTACTCGGGATACGGCCTGCACGCGCTTTCTTCGCTGTTGGCGGCCGGCGCAAATGTGGATGCCCAAGACCTGAGGGGCAGGACCGCGCTGCATGAGGCAGCGGAGTACAGCCGCGCCTCCGTTATCGCGGCGCTTGCGGCGGCCGGAGCCGATCTGAATGCAAGAGATGCCATGGGCAACACACCCCTGCATATCGCCTGGCGCAACCACAACTCCGTGGTCGAGAGGCTGCTGGCACTGGGTGCCGATCCGATGGCGCGCAACGATCGCGGCAAGACCGCCGAGCCCCGCAGTTGCGAGAACTGGAACACCCGGTTGTTCAGGGAACAGATCGACATCGAAGGCCTGCGCGAATGCCTGGCATCCGGCTGGGAGATCAGCGCGCCCAACTCCGATGGCTATACGCCCCTGGAGCTGGCGTTCGGGAGATGGCCCAGCGGAAGGAGCAACAGTGCCGTGGCCCTGCTGCTGGAGGCAGGGGCCGATCCGAATGGAGGGGATCGCCGCAACATGACCCCGCTGCACCGAGCGGCCAGCTCGGGCGATCTCTCCACCGTGGAATTGCTTTTGGAGGCAGGCGCGGACCTGAGCGCGCGGGACGAGCGTGGTGGGACTCCACTGCACCTTGCAACAAGGAATGACAACCACGACGTCGCCCAGCGGCTCCTCGATGCCGGAGCGGATGTGCATGCTCGGGACAGGGACGGCGACACCCCGCTGCATTGGGCACTCCGCTACAGGCGATCCGGCGGCCTCACCGCCGCGCTGCTTTCAGAGGCCGGAGCGGACGTAAATGCTCTGAACGCGTCGAACTGGACGCCGCTTCACTTCGCGATTGTGTCGTCCCGAGAGGAACACGTTGCCTGGTTGCTGGAACGGGGCGCAGATCCGAACGCGCGAGCCACGAACGGCGAAACTCCGCTCCACATATTGGCCGGCGAGAGTGACAACCTCGCACAACTTCACGCACTGCTGGCAGGCGGTGCGGATATCAACGCGCCGGATACTCAGGGCACCACCCCGCTGCACCGTGCGGCCGCTCGGAAAAACCTTGCCATCGTAAACTCGCTTCTGGACGCCGGCGCGGACGTCAACGTACGTGCTGAGGACGGTGACACCCCTTTGCACCGTGTGGTCTTGCACTGGCGGGACCGTTATTCGAACGACCCGGCAGAATCTGAACGTGACACGGCGGTCGTCGCGACACTCGTTCGTGCCGGAGTGGACATGAAAGCGCGCAACAGTAGCGGCGAGACTGCGCTGGGAAGTGCCGGAAGGAATGGAGACGCCCGACTCGTGAGCAAGCTTCTGGAATTGGGCGCGCCCCCGGAACCGGGGGTGAAAGCAGTCACGCCTCATCCCATTCCGGTCTGCGACTGGGCGAGCCAAGATCTGTTCGCATTCGCTCCCCTCGTCAGCCTCGAGGGGTGCCTGGAGGACGGAGTGGAGGTCAACGCCCCCGACCGCTGGGGCAATTCGCCGCTGCACCGCATACTGGACGGGCTGCATTGGAGCCACCGCTTCGCCCCGGCCGCTATCGCGGCGCTGCTCAGAGCTGGTGCAGACGCCAACGCGCGGGATGGATTCGGTATGCCCCCTCTGCACCGCGCCGCGGAAGGCACACGCGACTTCCCTGCCGGGGGACCGGTCGGGGTACCGGACGTCGTGGCTGCCTTGCTTGCAGGCGGCGCGGATGTCAACGGACCGGATACCCAGGGCAACACCCCGCTGCACAGGGCGGCCACCCGGAACAACCCTGCCACTGTAAACTCGCTCCTGGAGGCCGGTGCCATCGTCAATGCACGCAACCAGTCTGGAGCTACGCCTCTGCATTCGGCATCGGGACTCTCGGGGCACCCCGCCATGGTCCGGCTCCTGATTCGCGCGGGAGCCGACACAAACGCGCTCGCCGAAAACGGTGAGACCCCGCTTCACACGGCTGTGCGGGAGCAGAATGCCGAAGTGGCGGCCGCGCTATTGGAATTGGGCGCCGATCCGACGCTGGTGGACGACTCCGGCACCATTGCCGACCCGGCGAGTTGCCACAAGTGGCCGAGTCCGGTGTTCTTCCATCACGCCTCGGCCGCTACCGTGGCCCGCTGCATAGAGTCCGGCGCGGAAGTCAATGCCAAAGCGCGCTACGATAGGATGAGAAACAGCTCGGGCCAGCTGGAGTCGTATGGGGGCGGCTCCACACCGCTTCACGTGGCAGCCGGGTGGACGCGAGACCCCGCGGTGATCACTCTGCTGGTGGGTGCTGGAGCGGACGTGAACACACGGAACCGGCATGACTACTCGCCACTGCACTACGCCGCCCGCGACAATACTGATCCCGCCGTCATCGCCGCGCTGGTCGCGGCCGGAGCCGAAGTAAACGCCTGGGCCTCAGGATCGCTACCCGGATATCCATATACCAAGTGGGACGCTACGCCCTTGCACGAAGCCGCGCTGAACCATAGTCCCGCCATAGCCGTCGCGTTGCTGGATGCCGGGGCCGACGTTAATGCAGTGGCGGCCGGTGGAAGGATGCCGCTCCACCGTGCAGCCGCCGAAAACGTGAATCCAGCGGTCATCGCCGAGCTGTTGAGCCGGGGGGCCAAGGTGAACGCGAAGCTGCCGGGGGGCAGGACCCCATTGCACGAGGCTGCGGCCAAGAACCGCAATCCGGCGATTCTGGTCATGCTCGCGGAGGCCGGGGCCGAGGTGAACGCACAGGGCGCGAGTTACGAAGTGTGGTCGGATCGCGAGAGCATGCCGGCCTTGAGGGAGCTTCGTGTCGGATTCGGCACCCCCTGGGGGGGTTATACTTCAACATCGGAAAACACAGGCATCCGGACTCCCTTGCATGAAGCCGTCCTAGGGCGCGGCGACTCAGCAGTGGTCGCGACGCTGATTGCAGCTGGCGCCGATGTGAACGCCAAGGCTGATCTTGGGGGTGTCATACTCGAGCCCGCCGCGACCCCGCTCTACTGGGCCGTGTCGGCCAATCCCGATCCGGCCGTGCTAGATTTGCTCCTGCGGGCCGGTGCGGACGTGAATGCACGCGGCGGGTCGGGCCGGACCCCGCTTCATGAGGCCGCCCTCCGCAATCCGGTCCTGTTTCCGATTCTGCTGGAGCTGGGGGCCGATCCCGAGGTGGTCGACCGGTACGGCAAGACCCCCATGGACTATGCGGTCGAAAATCGGTGGCTGCAGGGCTGGAAAACAGTGAGGCGGTTAGTGGAGGAGAGGGAAAACGAGCAGGACTAGCGGTCGGGGCGCCTGCGGGTCGACGTCGCCGGAATGGACGCCCGTGACAGTGTACCATCTGACCCTGCCGGATTGACGGAAAGCCTCGCAGTCGAACCGGCTCTGAGTGCGCTCCAATCGTAGCGCCGCCCCCCCGTATTCAAGCCTGGCCTTGGCATAACCACCTTCAAGATGGGCGTACCCGACCATGGTTGTCTCACCGTCGCTGGCCTGCTGTGCCAAGGTACATATGCCAAAGCCTGCTTCGTCGATCGCGACAGTCGGTAGCTCCTCGTCCCCCAGGCCCAGTGTGAAGAATTCAGTAGTACCCCCGCTATCCCGGAGAGTGTCACTGCTTTCCGAGTATTCCAGGACTACGTCGTAGGGCTCTTGTCCACTTACGTCGAGTCCGTCCGAGGACCCCACTTCGATCCAGATCCACGCTCCAACACTGTTGTCATATCCGTCGAATCGATAATTCGCGGACTGCCCACGTGCGAGCATCACGCTGCCGACAAGCAAACAAGCGATAACCTTGGTGCCTTGAATCGTCTATTCTCACGGTGACGCCGGTTGCTGCGAGACTGTTTTCCCTGCCTATCAAAGCACCAATTCTCCACCACTCGGTAAGGCTGGGCTGGATCTCCTCATATGTGCCGCCGCAGAATTCGGAATCCAAGCCCTGCCGCAGGCCGTCGTCGGATACGTGTAGCTTCGATTTTCGAAATGAAACGTTACCAACGCAAAGCGTCCAGGTCACCGCACTCCCTTGGAAAACAAATCTCATCAACCTCGAAATCCGCGTCTTGCGTAGCAGTAAGGCCGCTTGGATCGGAATCTGTTACGTCTACGGTGGTTACGCCCGGGACACCTGAATTAAGCTTGGGGAATATTGCGCTCAACTAGTGATTGACCGAAAAGCCTGTGTTCAGGCTGTAGGTGCGTAGGTTTGGTCGGCCTTTGAGTTCGTTCACGGTCCGCTTCGAGCGTCTCGACCAGGCTGGCGTTTCTTGCGTATGGGATCGGGCCGTTTGCGGCTCGAATGGCGTTGTATTCCTATCGGGAGGGCATACGTTTCCCGAACGCACTGTGCGGGGCCTGGCTGCGAGGTGGCAGCGGGCCTACGCCGCGCGCTTTCGCCGACGCCGTATGCGTGCCCGTTCCTGGTCGCGCACCAGGCAGCCCAGCCGGTGCACGTTGACCGCCAGAACCGACAGGCTCACCATTAGCGCGAAGTTCTTCGGACTCTTCTCTCGCACCAGCGCACCGCCGCGAAGTCCAAAATTGGCCAGACACGACTCGACGGCCGGATGCTGCCGCCGCGCTGCCTTGAACGCAGGCGCGCTTTCTCGTGCACGGTCTGCAAGCGTAAGCTTGCCCTTCTTCGGAAGCGCATTGACCGCCAGCCGCGCATCCAATGCTTCTCGATTCTTCATACTGTGAAAACCCCGGTCAAAGCTGCACGTATTGAACTCCGGGAAAGCCGCCTGCACCGCGTCAATGATCGGCACCGCCACATCTGTGTCCGATTCGTTCCACAAGATGCGATAAGCCAAGATGAACTGGTGCTCATCTTCTACCACGGCAACTGGTAGGCCCAGCTCCGCCAGCACCCCTGCCTTGCCCTTGCTGATCCACCGCGTGTGTGGCTTGTGGATGGGCAACACCTTCTCCGCATGCGGAATCTTCTTGCCCAACAGGATGCGACGCCTGATTTGATCCACCAAAAGGTCCACGTAGCGCAGGTAATACGTGATCTCCGCTTGCGCCGCCGCCGATTCTTCTTCCTGGGCCAAGGCATCCAACAGCGTCCGGGCATGCGCGGCATTCTGTGTGCACCGGCGCAAGTACGCCTTCACTCCCTTCGGATTCTGCCGGTAGCGCGGGGCCGTCCGCACCCGGCTGAAGGCCTGGTGCACCTTCCTCGTGCGATCCGCATGCTTGCGCCAGCCCGCAAGACCGAACGCCGCAGCCGATCGTGCACTCACTCGTATCAGACCCCGAACCGCATCCCAGCACAGGCTCACATCGGTGGGGTAGTGCACATGCGTCTTATCCACCCTGGAATCGCAACGACCGCGTAGCGCGACCCCAGACTCTTTTTCTGGTCACCTCGTGCTCCGTCCGCACGATCAAATGGATCACCTCCAGGATCAGCTCCGGCGTCAAAAGCTGAACGTTGTCCACCAAGCACTGCCTGCTGTACTTCAGCGCATCAAACCCAGCCTCGCCATGCCCCAACAGCTCCCGCAGCAAAAGATCGTTGTTCGCCCGGTACAACAACGCATCGTAGTCCAGATCCATGCACTGCTTGACAATGGCAAACACGATGACGCGCCATAGGTCCATGCCCGGTCGTCCTACGTCTCTGCGCGTACCCGGCTGAAAGTGCGTCTTGAGAATCGTGAACAAGGCCGCACGCGATTCCGCCTTGCAGTAGACGCTCTGCAGACCCTTGAGCACCGCACTCATCTCGTCGCGCATTCTCGGGTCTATGACAATCTCCTGGATCGGCTTACTGTCGAGTGCACGGCACTCCGGGACAATCTTGCGCATGGTTTTCTTGGCGAATGTGAGCCGTTCTGTGCCCTTAAACGTCCAAATCGGCTATACGTCCCTCAGATTCACCGCCAATTGGTAGATATAACTGGTTGTTGTATAAAGACTTAAAGTATTTTCGGATAAGCACTAGGTAAGACTCCTATGGACTACTTGGTTCAGAGCCTGTGGCTGCAGGCTATAGAGAAGGTCAGCAGCTTAGTGGATTCAGAGGAGAAACATGCCGGGGTTGGAGGTCGCAGGTTGGGTCAACTTTGGGTGAATTCGGGTATATCAGACATCGCATGTTGTTAGTTGCGGAATCAACCGAAAGTAAAGAGATGAAACTATTCACCTTGGTCACAGCCATCGCCCTCCTGTGCACGGCTCCCGCGTCCGGTCAGGCGAAATGCGAGGATTGGGGCGCCTGGCGCTTTTTCGCCCAGGCCACCGCCAAGCAGGTCACGAATTGCCTCGAAGCCGGTGCGGATGTGGATGCGCGCGACTCGAACGGCAGGACCCCGCTGCACGAAGCGGCAGCCTCGAGTCGTCTGCCGGCCATTGTCGCTGCTCTGATTGCGGCCGGATCCGATCCGAATGCCCGGGACGCAGCCGGCAACACGCCCCTGCATGCATCCTCGTCGAACGGGAACCCCCACGTTGTAATGAAGCTGCTGGAACTGGGGGCGGATCCCTCGGCACGCAACGACCAAGGCCGGGTGGCCGATCCGTCGCACTGTGAGAACTGGAGCACCCGGGCATTCGCTGGACTGGCGGATGCCATGGCGGTGGTCAGGTGCATCGGGTCCGGCTGGGATGTCAACGTGCGAAACGCCGTTGGGGACGCCCCGCTGCACCAAGCAGTGCGGGAGGAGGATTCTACCACGATTGCGTTGCTGCTGGAAGCCGGTGCAGACGTGAACGCGGGAAATGACCAAGGCTACACCCCGTTGCATATAGCGTCGCTGAACGGCGACACGGCTCTCATCCGCGTGCTTGTGGAGGCGGGCGCGAATGTAGGTGCGCGGGACGACGCAGGTAAAACGCCCTTGCACCGTGCGTCCCGCAGTTTTTCCGACAGCACCGTTGTCGGGGCGCTTCTAGGCGCGGGAGCGGACCCAAATACGCAGGACTTCTACGGGGAAACTCCTCTCCATGCTGCGGCCTGGGCGCGCAACAACTCTGCCGTTGTCACGCTCCTGGCGGCAGGCGCGAATGTGAACTCCCGGGACGGTCGGGGCAAAACCCCGTTGCATGGTCTGAATTCATCTTCCGTTCACAATCCCACTGGTTTTTTTGCATTGCTTGATGCTGGCGCGGACCCGAACAGGCGGGACAACTCCGGCTGGACTCCGCTACACGCGAGCCCCGACTCGGCATCAGTGGCTGCACTCGTAGCTGCGGGCGCGGACGTGAATGCACGGAGTAAAGGTGGCCAGACCCCCCTACACGCGGCCGCTTGGACGGGCCATTCGTCTGCCCGTGTCGCCGCTCTTCTGGCCGCCGGTGCGGATGTGAATTCGCAGGACCTGGAGGGCACGACCCCGCTGTACCAGGCGGCGGATCGGGGCAGCAACCTCGCCACCATTACAATCCTGGCCGAGGCCGGGGCGGATGTACACGCGCGGACAGAGGGTGGACGGACCGCACTGCACGCAGCCGTTGCAACCGGCCACCATCCCGGCATAGTTGCCGCTCTGGTTGCCGCCGGCGCGGATGTGGACGCGCGCGACGACGCAGGCAACACACCCCTCCACGCCAAGTGGCGAGGCCGTCAACGGACGCCGGACCCGGCTGTGGTGCAGAAATTGCTGGAACTCGGGGCGAACCCCTTGGCGCGCAATGACATCGGCGAGGTGGCCGATCCCACCCACTGTGAGAATTGGCCCAACCCGGGGTTCCTGGCGACTGCCACCTCCAAAGCGGTGAGCGCGTGCGTGGCCGCAGGCCAAGACATCAACGGCCGGGATGACCAAGGCGCAACCCTCCTGCATCGTGCTGCTGCAAGCGCGGATGTGGCCGCTGTGGACCTCCTGCTTGAAGCGGGCGCGGATCCCAGCGCGCGCAACCACTGGGGCAGGACCTCGCTGCACAATCCGTCAGCCATTAGGAACCCCTTGATTCTGGCCCTGCTGCTGGAGGCGGGAGCGGATGTCAACGCCCGCAGTCACTCCGGGACAACCCCGTTGCACAACGCCTCCGATACCGCGGCCATCGCCGCACTCCTGGCTGCCGGCGCGGAGATCCACGCCCGGGACTGGAAGGGAGCGACGCCCTTGTTCGGAGCTCGTCATGAGGATTTAATCACCGCACTCCTGGCGGCTGGTGCCGACGTGACTCTGGCAGATGCGTGGGGTCGAACACCCTTGCATCTTTACTCGGGGGACGGCGCGCGCGCGCTTTCTCCACTGTTGGCGGCCGGCGCGGATGTGGACACCCGGGACCTGAGGGGCAGGACCGCCCTGCATGAGGCAGCGGAGTACAGTCGCGCCTCCGTTATCGCGGCGCTTGAGGCGGCCGGAGCCGATCTGGATGCAAGAGATGCCATGGGCAACACGCCCCTGCATATCGCCTGGCGCAACCACAACTCCGTGGTTGAGAGGCTGCTGGCACTGGGGGCCGATCCGATGGCGCGCAACGATCGCGGCAAGACCGCCGAGCCCCGCAGTTGCGAGAACTGGAGCACCCGGTTGTTCAGGGAACAGATTGACATCGAAGGCCTGCGCGAATGCCTGGCGTCCGGCTGGGAGATCAACGCACCCAACTCCGATGGCCAGACGCCCCTGGAGCTGGCGTTCGGGAGGTGGTCCGGGGGAGGGAGCAACGGTGCCGTGGCCCTGCTGCTGGGGGCAGGGGCCGATCCGAATGTGCGGGATTACCGCAAGATGACCCCGCTGCACCGAGTGGCCAGCTCGGGCGATCTCTCCACCGTGGAACTGCTTTTGGAGGCAGGCGCGGACCTGAGCGCGCGGGACGAGCGTGGTGGGACTCCACTGCATCGTGCAACAACAAATGACAACCACGACGTCGCCCAGCGGCTTCTCGATGCCGGAGCGGATGTGCATGCTCGGGACAGGGACGGCGACACCCCGCTGCACTGGGCACTCCGCAACAGGCAATCCGGCGGCCTCACCGCCACGCTGCTGGCAGAGGCCGGAGCGGACGTGAATGCTCTGAACGCGTCGAGCTGGACGCCGCTTCACTTCGCGATGGTGTCGTCCCGAGAGGACCACGTTGCCTGGTTGCTGGAACGGGGTGCAGATCCGAACGCGCGAGCCACGAACGGCGAAACTCCGCTCCACATATTGGCCGGCGAGAGTGACAACCTCGCACAATTTCACGCACTGCTGGCAGCCGGTGCGGAGGTCAACGCGCCGGATACTCAGGGCACCACCCCGCTGCACCGTGCGGCCGCTCGGAGAAACCTTGCCATCGTAAACTCGCTTCTGGACGCCGGAGCGGACGTCAACGTACATGCTGAGGACGGTGACACCCCTTTGCACCGTGTGGTCTTGCGCTGGCGGCACCGGTATTCGAATGACCCGGCAGAGTCTGAACGTGACACGGCGGTCGTCGCGACACTCGTTCGTGCCGGAGCGGACATGAAAGCGCGCAACAGCAGCGGCCAGACTGCGCTGGGAAGTGCCGGAAGGAATGGAGACGCCCGACTCGTGAGCAAGCTTCTGGAATTGGGCGCGCCCCCGGAACCGGGGGTGAAAGCGGTCACGCCTCATCCCATTCCGGTCTGCGACTGGGCAAGCCATGATCTGTTCGCGGTCGCACCCCTCGTCAGCTTCGAGGGGTGCCTGGAGGACGGGGCAGAGGTCAACGCCCGCGACCGTCGGGGCCAATTGCCGCTGCACCGCCTACTGGACAGGCTGGAATGGAACCACCAATTCGCGCCGGCCGCCATCACTGCGCTGCTCGGCGCCGGTGCAGACGCCAACGCGTGGAATGGATGGGGTACCCCTCTGCACCGCGCCGCGGAAGGCACACGCGGCTCCCCTGCCGGGGGTCCGGTCGGGGTGCCGGACGTCGTGGCTGCCTTGCTCGCAGGCGGCGCGGATGTCAACGCGCCGAATACCCAGGGCAACACCCCGCTGCACGGGGCGGCCACTCGGAACAACCCCGCCACTGTGAAATCGCTCCTGGAGGCCGGTGCCATCGTCAATGCACGTAACCAGTCTGGAGCGACGCCTCTGCATTCGGCATCGGGACTCTCGGGGCACCCCGCCATGGTCCGGCTCCTGATTCGCGCCGGTGCCGACGCAAACGCGCTCGCCGAAAACGGTGAGACCCCGCTTCACACGGCTGTGCGGGAGCAGAATGCCGAAGTGGTGGCCGCGTTGCTGGAATTGGGCGCCGATCCGACGCTTGTGGACGATTCCGGCACCATTGCCGACCCGGCGAGTTGCCACAAGTGGCCGAGTCCAGTGTTCTTCCATCACGCCTCGGCCGCTACCGTGGCCCGCTGCATAGAGTCCGGCGCGGAAGTCAATGCCGAAGCGCGCTACGATAGGATGAGAAACAGCTCGGGCCAGCTGGAGTCGTACGGGGGTGGCTCTACACCGCTTCACGTGGCAGCCGGGTGGACGCGGGACCCCGCGGTGATCACACTGCTGGTGGGTGCTGGAGCGGACGTGAATAAACGGAACCAGCATGACTACTCGCCGCTGCACTACGCCGCCCGCGACAACACCGATCCCGCCGCCATCGCTGCGCTGGTGGCGGCCGGAGCCGAAATAAACGCCTGGGCCTCAGGATCGCTTCGCCCTTATTTTTATACCAGGTGGGACGCTACGCCTTTGCACGAAGCCGCGCGAAACCATAGTCTCGCCATCACCGTCGCGTTGCTGGATGCCGGAGCCGACGTGAATGCGGTGGCAGCCGGTGGAAGGATGCCGCTCCACCGTGCAGCCGCCGAAAACGTGAATCCAGCGGTCATCGCCGAGCTGTTGAGCCGGGGGGCCAAGGTGAACGCGAAGCTGCCGGGGGGCAGGACCCCATTGCACGAGGCTGCGGCCAAGAACCGCAATCCGGCGATTCTGGACATGCTCGCGGAGGCCGGGGCCGATGTGAACGCGCGGGGCGCGAATGACGAAGTGTGGTCGGATCGCGAGAGCGTGTCAGACGTGAGGGGGACGGGGGCTCGTGCCCGATTCGGCACCCCCTGGGGGGGTTATACTTCAACATCGGAAAACACAGGCATCCGGACTCCCTTGCATGAAGCCGTCCTAGGGCGCGGCGACTCAGCAGTGGTCGCGACGCTGATTGCAGCTGGCGCCGATGTGAATGCCAAGGCTGATCTGGACATCATACTGGAGCCCGCCGCAACCCCGCTCTACTGGGCCGTGTCGGCCAACCCTGAGCCGGCCGTGCTAGATTTGCTCCTGCGGGCCGGTGCGGATGTGAATGCCCGCGGCGGGTCGAGCCGAACCCCGCTTCACCAAGCCGCCCTCCTCAATCCGGTCCTGTTTCCGATTCTGCTGGAGCTGGGGGCCGATCCCGAGGTGGTCGACCGGTACGGCAAGACCCCCATGGACTATGCGGTCGAAAATCAGTGGCTGCAGGGCTGGGAGACGGTGAGGCGGTTAGTGGAGGCGAGGGAAAACGAGCAGGACTAGCGGTCGGGGCAACTGCGGGCCGACGTCGCCAGAATGGACGCCCGTGACAGTGTACCACCTGATCCTGCCGGATTGACGGAAAGCCTCGCAGTTGAACCGGCCCTGAAAGCGCGCCTATCGCAGCGCCTGTCCCTACACATAACGCCTGGCCTTGGCTTAAACCACCTTCAAGACGGGCGTACCCGACCATGGCTGTCTCACCGTCGCTGGCCTGCTGTGCCAACGGACACATGCCAAAGCCTGCTTCGTCGATCGCGACAGTCGGCAATTCCTCGTCCCCGAGGTCCAGTGTGAAGAACTTTACGGTGTCGGCTCTGGCCCGGAGAGTTTCACCGCTTTCCGAGTATTCCAGGGCTACGTCGTAGGGCTCTTGTCCACTTACATCGAGTCCGTCCGAGGACCCCAATTCGATCCAGATCCACGCTCCAACACTGTTGTCATATCCGTCGAATCGATAGTCCGCGGACTGCCCACGTGCGAGCATCACGCTGCCAGCCAGCAAGCAAGCCAGCCAGCAATGACCTTGTTGGCTCGAATCGTCTATGCTCACTGTGACGCAGGCTGCCGCGAGACTGTTTTCCTGCCTATCACAGCATTCCTGACTTCCGCGGTTTTGCCGAGGGAGGGGCGGTGCCGCCAGTCAAGATGAGGCGCTAAAACGATCATTGGTCGCTTCAGCCTGAGGTGTCCAGACTACGTGTGGATTAGCCGAATTGGTGGCTACATTGTCCGACTTGGGCCCCTTTTTGCGCTTTTTTAGGGCAAATCGATCCATTGTGGTACTCCCGGCGTGCGTTGAGACACCAAGGGCGGTAGTGTGCAGTGTTGGATGTGACCCCCAAAACATGTGCCAGGGCATCACGCGGGCCGTGTCGATTTGGGCGATGCTGGTTTGTAGTGTTCAGTCCTATTTAGTACTTGACATTGTTAAGATGCTGATGTACCTTAGGGCATAGCGATCCTCGCAGCCATCTCGCACTCAGCATGTTCGTCCGTACCGTCCGACGCAAGACCACCCAGAACGTTAGCGTACAGATTGTCGAATCAACCCGCGTACCCGGCAAGGGACCGCGGCAGCGGATCGTCAAGCATATGGGCTCTGCTCCGGAAGGGCCGCTGCTGGAGGCGCTGGTGCGGTTGGCGCACCGGGCGAAGCTGCGGCTCCTGGAAGAGAGACAGCCCTCCTTGTTTCCTATAGAGTACTTGGCCGAACGCGTGCAAGGGGCCCGCCATGGCAGCCAGAGCGACCAGCCGCTTCCCATACCCGATGCACGCAAGCTGGCGGAGACCAAGCGTCTGACTATGGGCTTTCACGAGGTCTTCGGGGCGCTGTACGATCGGCTGCACTTTCAGAAGGTCTTCGGGGCCCGCAAAAAGATGGCGGCGCGCCTGTTTCGCCAGGCCGTGCTGATGCGACTGGCCGCGCCGGGCTCCAGCAAGCGCGCGTGCTGTGACAAGCTTTCCAAGCACCATGGCGTGGAAGTGAACCCGGACAAGTTCTACCGCATGATGGACGCGGTCAATGACGACCGGATTGCACGGCTGCAGTCGATCGTCTCGCATGAAGTGCGCGGACTCTTGCAAGAGCATGTGGACGTCCTCTTCTTCGACGTAACCACGCTTTTCTTCGCCAGCGACAAGGCCGATGATCTTCGCAAGAAGGGATTCAGCAAAGACGGTAAGCCGCAGAAGGTGCAGGTCGTTCTGGCCTTGTTCCAGAGCGTGGAGGGGCTGCCGATAGGATATGAGTTGTTTCCAGGTAGCACGACCGATGTGCGCACGCTCAAGCCGGCACTGAAGGCCCTGCGGGAGCGCTTTGAGATAGGCCGGGTGGTCTTGGTTGCGGACGCCGGGATGCTGAGCCAGGGCAACCTGGACCTGCTCGCCTCCCAGGGTTGGGACTGGGTGGTCGCGGCGCGCCTACGCAGCTTGCCACGCAGGATGGAGGCCGAGCTTTTTGAGTCCCATGACTGGGTCGCGGTCAGCGAAGATATCAGCGTAACAGAATTGCAATTAAAGGGCCAGCGTCTGGTGTTGCGCCACAGCAAGAAGCGGGCGGCCAAGGATGTCCATGAACGTGATAGAATCGTAGAGAAGCTCAAGCGTCGCCTAACGCAAGGCATTAAGGGAAGCGGCAAACGAGGCCGCTTTCTCAAGGTGGACCGCGATGCCGTGGAGCTGAACCAGGATGCCATTGACCGGGACGCATGCTTTGACGGGCTCCACGGTGTTTGGACCAGCCTGGATCGCGAAAGCCATCCAGCACAACACATCTATGCGTACTACGGGGAGCTGTGGCGCATCGAAGAGGGCT
This sequence comes from Rhodothermales bacterium, assembly GCA_965262785.1. Taxonomy (GTDB): domain Bacteria; phylum Bacteroidota; class Rhodothermia; order Rhodothermales; family Bin80. The sequence continues at coordinate 1,510,692 of OZ253559.1, read as the reverse complement.
TTCGCGTGCTCAAGCACACCATGGCGACGCGGCCCATCTATCACTGGACCCCCAGCCGCGTCAAGGCCCACATCGCGATTTGCTTCGTCGCTTTTGCCTTGCTGCGCCTGCTGCGCTACCAGCACAACACCATGCATGCGGGCCAGGAGCCACTCAGCGAGGCTCGTATCCTGACAGAGCTGAGCGGCGCTCAAGTCTCCCTCATTACCGACACCAGCACGCTGAAGCAGTATCTGCTCGCCTCCCCCGCCACCGCAGCACAGCGGACGCTCTACAGCGTAGCCGGACTAAAGTACCCCAGCAGGACCCGCGAGCTGGCCACCCCCGACCAGCTCCCCTAAGAAGTCCGGCTACGATCGAGAGGAGCCTCAAGGGTTCTCTCAAAATCGGCACGTGTAGTGTTCAGTATTGTATGTTGGTCAAGTATAACTCATACTATTTTGCACTTAAACCGCGGAAGTCAAGAAGCAAGCCAGCCAGCAATGACCTTGTTGGCTCGAATCGTCTATGCTCACTGTGACGCAGGCTGCCGCGAGACTGTTTTCCTGCCTATCACAGCATTAATGATTCACCACTCGGAAAGGCTGGGCCGGATCTCCTCATATGTGCCGCCGCGGAATTCGGTTTCCAAGCTCTGCCGCAAGCCGTCGTCGGATACCTGTAGCTTCGATTTTCGAAATGAAGCGTTACCAACGCAAAGCGTCCAGGTCACCGCACTCCCCGGTATGGAAAGCTTTTGGACCTTGGTGAAGCGTGGATATCATGGCACGTTTCACCGGATGAGTCCGGAGCGCTTGGTTCTGAACGTTAACGGGTTTGCTATTCGGCACAACCGTTGGGACCTGGACACTTTGAGGCAATACAGCATTTGGCCGCCGCTTCTGGTACCGAGCGCTGACTGATGAGAAGCGGGTACATTTGCAACATCAGCCTTGAGGGGACAACAAGAAAGCCAAGCCAAACTGAAATTGCTGAACGCTGATTCGCGGGGACTACTTGCCGTTTATGGGTGCCATGAAACGCGGAACGGTAGATCTGATCGCTATTGGTCCATCGCTCACCAAGAGAAAAGACCCGCATGCCACACCAAATAGCTTGGCCGCCGGTGCTTCGTTCATGGCCGTAGGAGCTGGTGGAGGCACGCGCCTGTCTTGGCCAGACGAGCATAAAGCAGCCATGCCCGGCCGGATGAATGCGAAAGAGAGTGCCAGGGCCGCGCACGCGGAGTCCATGATGGGAGCGTACACGTGCTACATGGCAGTATGCTCTTGGGAAATGCGGCGCCTGTGGAAGCCACCAGGTTGCGTCTACCTGTATTGCGGTCTTGCGGAAAAGGGGCGGCGGATCGCAAAAGGAAGGATCCCCGACGATGTGACAACAGTGCTGTCGCTTAGCGCAATGATAAAAGAGTGCACGGGTTACCCGATCCAAGCACCGCTCGTACGCTACGAGCACAAGTCCCAGCCTGGTCGTTTACCCTGTTGGACCTTGCAGCGCGAAGGCGACTCCAAAACGGACTCTGCCATCGGCCACCACCCACAGGCCCAACTCGAGGCCCAAGACCGCATGCCCATAGAAGCGCATCGGCGAGCCCGAATCGATCTCCTTGCACTGTTTAGACCAAGAGAGTCCACCTGGCCTGTGGCCGGCATCAAGGCGAGCCAAAAAGGATTGCGTAGATGGGCACATAAGTCCAATTCCGAATCACCAGGCCGCAGCACCAACAGCGTCGCCACCGATCGACTCGAGTGCCAGACAGGCGGAAGCCTGCCCGGCAAGGCCGCCACTGGCACTCATTAGCTTCGCCCTCACAGCGAATTAGCGCTGGGGCTGTGTTGTTGAGCGTGCCGCTCCCCTATCTTTGCGCGTCGGTATGGCGTATTCGCAATACCGAGGTCAGCCTTCCCATCGCCATTCCACTCTACCAGACGCTCATGACGCTGCCGCAAGTCACATATACGAAGTTCACGCTCGGCAACGGGCTTAAGGTGGTCATCCACGAAGACCACAAGGCCCCCATAGTAGCTGTCAACGTCTGGTATCACGTTGGATCCAAGAATGAGCCTACCGGGCGCAGCGGCTTTGCTCATCTTTTCGAACACCTGATGTTCAACGGCTCGGAGCATTTCAATGATGACTATTTCCAGGCAATGGAGCGGGCAGGTGCGACGGAACTCAACGGAACTACCAACAGAGACCGCACAAACTACTTCCAGAACGTACCCAAGAGCGCGCTTGATCTCGCGCTCTGGATGGAATCGGACCGGATGGGTCACCTTTTGGGCGCCATTGATCAGGCAAAGTTGGATGAGCAGCGCCGCGTAGTAAAGAACGAAAAGCGACAGAGCGAAAACCAGCCCTACGGCCAGGTCCATAGCAGGATTACGCATGCCACCTACCCCAAGGGACACCCATATGACCATACCGTGATAGGATCGATGGATGACCTTGACGCGGCAACTGTCGAGGATGTACACGAGTGGTTCAAGTCATATTACGGCCCCAACAATGCCGTTTTGGCGATCGCCGGAGATGTAAACTTGCTCCAGGCGAAGGCTCTTGCCGAGAAGTACTTTGGGGATATCCCGCCTGGGCCGCCGGTTTCGCAGTTTGAATCCTGGGTGGCACGACGTACAGGCGCACAACGCGAGGCGATGCAAGACCGGGTACCGCAGGCCCGCATATATAAAGTCTGGAACGTGCCTGCAACCTTTACACCCGACTATTACAGGCTGGGTCTGGCAGCATCGGTCCTTGCCAGCGGCATGAACTCCCGTTTCTACAAGCGCCTAGTCTATGAAGACCAGATCGCCACCGGCGTTAGTGCTTATCTGAGCGCCGGTGAAATAGGCAGCCAATTCACTATCGCGGGCACAGCCCATCCAGGAAAGGATCTGCGAACGATAGAAGCCGCACTGGATGAGGAACTTGCCCGCTTCTTGGCAGATGGTCCAACAGAGCACGAGCTCCGTCGTGTCGTGACAGAAGGTGAAGCGCAGTTTATACACCGCATTGAACGTATCGGTGGCTTTGGCGGAAAGTCGGCCATGCTTGCGCAGGGCGAGGTGTACCGGGGCGACCCAGGAGCCTATATAGACAAATTCCACAGCAGAAGGGCCGCCACACTGAACGATGTCCAGACGGCTGCCAGGCGGTGGCTTTCGGACGGCGCCTATGCCTTGGAAGTCCACCCGTTTGCACCGCTGTTCGCAGCGCCCACAGGCGTCGAACGCGACCGCCTTCCTGCTGTTAAGCCGCCCGCCGATGCGGCATTTCCGGCCATTCGGCAGGCTACACTTTCAAACGGCGTCAAAGTGCTTCTTGTCGAACGGCATGTCACGCCGATAGTGCATACGACGCTGTTTCTTGATGCGGGCTTCGCTGCGGATCAGCATGCCATCGCCGGCACTGCCAGCCTGGCCATGAGCATGCTGCTCATGGGGACCACAAGCCTTTCGTCGCTTGAAATCAGTGACCGGCTGGCCTTCCTCGGTGCCAGCATCGGCGCGGGCTCTAACTTGGACGGATCGTCAGTAAACTTGTCGGCCCTGAAGGAACACCTGGTACCAAGCCTGGATCTTTTCGTCGACATTATTCTGAATCCAACGTTTCCGCAGGCAGAATTCGACAGGGTCCGCCAAGAGCGAGTTGCGCGGATTCAGAGTGAGAAGGCCTCCCCTCTCGCCATGGCGCTGCGCGTCTTTCCTAAGCTCTTGTATGGTGACGGGCACGCATACAGCTTGCCGTTGACCGGCAGTGGAACCGAGGCCTCAGTTATGCGCCTGGACCGCGAGTCCATGGTTGCATTCCATCAAACGTGGTTTCGGCCTGACAGCGCCACCTTTGTTATCGTGGGCGACACCACCGTTGAAGAGGTGGTGCCACTACTTGAGGCTCGATTCCATGACTGGCGCAACGGCTCTGCGCCAGACAAAAACATCGATTCGGTGGATCACCACGACTCACCGTCCGTGTACCTGGTCGACCGTCCGGGCTCGGTGCAGTCGATCATTTTTGCAGGACACCTAGCACCGCCGCGCAACGTGCCGAACAATCTAGCCGTCGAGACCATGAACGAGATCCTTGGCGGTTCCTTCACCTCGCGCATCAACATGAATCTCCGGGAAGACAAGGGCTGGTGCTATGGCGCCCAATCGGTGGTGGTGACTGCCCGAGGCCAGCGCCCATTCATCGTCTTCGCATCCGTTCAGAGCGACAAGACCAGTGAGTCAATGCAGGAGATCTTAAGCGAGCTGCGTGGCATCAGGGGCGATGCTCCGCCCACGAGCGATGAGGTGCTCAAAGCGCAGCAGAGCCTAACGCTTACACTTGCAGGCCGTTGGGAAACCTGCAGCGCTGTCGAAGACTCACTCATCAATTTGGTCCAAAACGACCTGCCTGAAGATTTCTACGACACGTACGCGCAGCGCGTACGTGCACTCGATGTAGCACAGGTCACCGCGGCTGCACGAGAGGTTATCAGGCCAGAAAGCTTGGTTTGGGTCGTCGTAGGAGACCGCCCGTCCATTGAGCCTCGGCTCCGCGCGCTCGCATTCGGCCCGATCGTTGTGATTGACGCCGACGGCAGCGCAGTTAGCAGCGAGTGAGCTGCCACGCCGCCGATGCGAACCGGCATGGCCTATTGCTCGGCATTTACGGATGCGCGGCTCAGCATGCCCGCCACGTCAATCCCAGTGGACGCCTTAAGGCTTTCCAGTAGCGCCGGAGTCGCTCCTGCAATCTGGCTGAAGACCGCCGGCACTCCGGCGCCTTGGCCGCTATCGACCACAGTCAGCTTGTCGATCTTGAGGCTGTCAACGGTCTTAACCACCTGAGTCAGGATGTCCGGCAGCATCTGAATCAGGAAGAGACGCTCGGCATCGGTCCCTGCCTCATTCCACAGGACCAGTTTCTGTCGAAGCACGTCAACCTCCGCACGCCCGTCTTCCAGGATGCGCGCCGCGTTGCCTTTGGCGATCTCTTCTTTTGCAAGCCGCTCCGCCTCTGCAACCACGACAATTTCAGCGCGGGCACGCTTCTCCGAGAGCTTGACTTCTTCCTCCGCAAGTTCCTGCTTGGCCTGGGCCTCCGCAACATCGGCCGCCACCTCAATACGCGCTTCCTCGGCTCGCGCCTTTGCGGCGAGTTTAGCTTTGAGGATGCGGAGCTCGTTTTCGGCCTGCTCGATTCTCTTGTCGGCACTGGCTTCTGCCAGACGGGACATTTCTTTCTTCTCCGCTTCCGCCACGCGGGCCGCGGCAATAATGTGTGCAGACTGCTGCCGCCCGATTGCGTCGAGGTAGCCCACCTCGTCCTCCACACTCTGGATCTTCATTGTATCCAGCTGCAACCCCAGATTGCTGAGGTCAGAATCTGCCTCGGCCAGGAGCTCTTTGCCGAATTTCAGTCGGTCCTCGTTGACCTCTTCCGGGGTAAGTGTGGCGAGGACGCCGCGCAGGTTTCCCTCCAGCGTTTCCTTAGCAATGGTCTGAACCTCAAACAGATCTTTGCCAAGGAGGCGCTCAACAGCATTGGCCAGCTCGGTCTCATTGGAGGCCACTTTTACGTTGGCAATCGCACGCACCGTAAGCGGGATGCCGCCCTTCGAATAGGCGTTAGATACGGTCAGATCAATAGGAATTGTGTTCAGTCGAATTCGATCGACCCGCTCCAGTATCGGGATGCGAAAGCCCCGGCCGCCCTGCACGATGCGATACCCCACTCTCGTACCGTCCGTGAGTCCGCGCTTGCGGCCGCTAAAGATTAGCGCCTCATTTGGCTGACACAGGTGGGTGTTGGCCTTAATGATCCCGAGGATGACGAAGAATGCTGTAACGAGTACTCCGCCAATGATTAGTCCAATTTCCATGATCTTGCGTTTTAGTAAGGAACGTCACTAGTTGGGCTTGACTACTTCGGCAACGGCGCCATCGACTCGCACCACCACCACTTCGTCGCCGGCGCTGAAAGTCTCGTGCGCGCCTTCGTACGAACGCGCAACCAGTTGGATGCGCTGGCCTTTGCCGACGAGTGAAACTTTCCCTCTGTCCGTGTGATCGAACGGAATCAGCACCTTCGCGGTGCGCCCCCGGAGGTCCTCTGCAGTCACCGTGCTGGACACATGCTCGTAGCCGACACGTTTGATTACGGTGTTGCCCACGATGCCAATTCCGAGTCCGGTCACAAGCGATACCACTGCCCGTGTCAACTCACTTGTGCCCGCCAGCGGCAACAGCACGCCGCAAAGGCCAAAGAAGGCAGCGAAGAGAAACACCGTGCGTAGGGAGAACAGGTCGACCCATCCCGTTCCTGCATCTGCGCCAATGTCCGCGTCCGCATCCGCATCCAGATCCATTTCTGCGTCCACGTCCCCGTCACCACCTCCAATAATCGAGGCCAACACGGCGACGCCGCCTACAACCAGAGAGGCCCAGTACAATACGTCCATCGGGTCACCAACATCTAGAGCTATCGGCGCACAGCTGCGGAAAACACCGGAATACGCCACATTGTTTCACACTTTGGACACCCCTTGACTGATTCACTCTGCCCACGGCGTTTCGCCACCTACTGGACCGGAATTCGAACAAGGAATTGCCGGGACTCCGGTGATTCGGCCTTGCTGCAAGCTGAAGGCATCCATTCAAGCCATTGATCCCGATGTGTTCCAGCGCAAGGATTCCAGCCGTTGTGACGACCACCTGAAGCTTCGAACTTGGCGCAGGCAGGACGGTGCATAAGCCAAGTTACACCAATGTGCGGGCCAAGTGGCCCGATGGTATTTCCGGACGCATTCACCTTACCTTGCGCAACTAACGCAGCAGATTCGCGCTGGGTGACACATTTTTCTGGAGTTTAGGCAATAGCAACCAAAGTGGAAAGCCTCTGCGCTCATCGGGCGATCTAATGACCCCCGCAATCGCACATGCAAGTATTCTGCCTAAACGCCGTCATGCTAGTCCATCTTGCCCTGAATTGATGTTGGTGGCGCCAGTATACGAGTCGCGACGCAAGGTGCGCAGTTGGAGTGCATTGATATGAGCCGTCTCTCATGGAACGAGATTCGCGTTCGCGCCGCCGAATTCGCCAAAGAATGGCAGAATGCAGCCTACGAGAAGGGAGAGACGCAGAGCTTCTACAACGACTTCTTCGAAGTCTTCGGCGTCAAGCGAAGAACCGTCGCGCGGTACGAACAGCATGTTGCGAAGCTCGACAAGAGCTCTGGCTTCATCGATCTGTTTTGGCCGGGCAAGCTGATCGTCGAGCAGAAGAGTGCTGGACGAGATCTTGGCCGCGCCTATGACCAGGCCGGGGAGTATTTCGACGCCTTACCAGAAAGCGAACGCCCACGATTCATTCTGGTAAGTGATTTCCAGACGTTTGAGCTTCATGATCTCGATGAGCGAAAAACGGTGGCCTTCGCACTCGCGAAACTGCCAGACCATGTCGAGGAATTCGGTTTCATCGTCGGCGTACAGCGGCGCACCTTCCGCGATCAGGACCCCGCCAACATTAAGGCTGCCGAACTGGTCGGGCGACTGCACGACGCTCTTGCAGATTCAGGATATCGGGGCCACGACCTAGAACGCTTCCTGGTGCGGGTTGTGTTCTGCCTGTTCGCAGATGACACCGGCGTCTTCGAGCCACGGGACATCTTTTTTGACTTCATTGAGGATCGCACCAGCAAAGACGGGGCCGACCTCGGATTGTGGCTATCGCAACTATTCCAAGTGCTTGATACGCCAGAGCCCGACCGCCAGAAGTCACTTGATGAGGACCTGGCCAGTTTTCCCTATGTGAACGGGGCTCTGTTCGAAGGATCGTTACGAATTCCCGCCTTCAATGCCACCATGCGCGAAAGGCTGCTGGATGCCTGCCGCTTTGACTGGTCAAGCATCTCCCCGGCCATTTTCGGGGCGCTGTTTCAGTCGGTCATGGACCCGGCGCAGCGCAGGGCACAGGGTGCGCACTACACCACGGAGAAGAACATCCTTAAGGTGGTCGAACCGCTGTTCATGGACGACCTTCGTGCCGAATTTAACCGGCTGAAGGCACGCAAACGCGGGCGGTTGGCCGGGCTTCAGCAGTTTCAGTCCAAGCTTGGCCGGCTGACTTTCTTCGATCCAGCCTGTGGTTGCGGCAACTTCCTCATCATCGCGTACCGTGAGTTGCGAATACTGGAGATTGAGGTGGTTCGCGAGGTTCGGCAAGCCACAGGCATAGGCAGGCAAGGAGAGCTGGATGTCAGCTGGCTGTCGGTGGTGGACGTGGACCAGTTCTACGGCATTGAGCTTGGCGAATTCCCTGCCCGGATCGCGGAGACAGCGATGTGGATGATGGACCACATCATGAACAACCGGATGAGCCTTGAATTCGGTCAGGCCTTTGCGCGCATCCCATTGGAGAAGTCTCCGACGATCATCCACGGGGACGCGCTGGAAACGGAATGGGCGGAGTTGCTGCCAGCGGCAGACTGCGACTTCGTGCTAGGAAACCCGCCATTCGCAGGTGCGAAGTTCCAGACCAAGCCACAGCGGGCACAGGTGCGCCGGATCGCGGCGCTGGGTGGGAGTGGCGGCACGCTCGATTACGTGGCGGCCTGGTACATCAAAGCAGGTAAATATGTGAACTCTGGCCACGCCCGCATTGGCTTCGTAGCCACCAATTCGATAACCCAGGGCCAGCAGGTGGGGCAGCTATGGCCCATCCTATTCAACCGGTGCGGACTGGAAATTGCGTTCGCGCACCGCACCTTCGCTTGGGGATCGGACGCGCGTGGTAAAGCGCATGTCCACGTGGTCATTCTTGGACTCGACCGTCGAGAGAATGTACGGCCGAAGAAGCGACTGTTCAGCTATCCCGATATCAACGGGGAACCAGAGGAATCCCGCCACACCGCACTCTCGTCCTATCTAGTCGACGCGAGTGGGCTAGCTAACCCGCATCTTACCGTCCGAGAGGAAAGCCGGCCGATCAACGGGATGAAGAAGCTGATAATCGGTTCCAAACCCATTGATGGAGGCAACTACATCTTCAATGCCACAGAGCGCGCGGTATTTCTAGAAGCCGAGCCGGATGCTGCGCCTCTAATGCGGCCCTTTGTCGGAGCTAGAGAGTTTCTGCAAGGAAAGGAGCGGTGGATTCTTGCGCTACATAGTGCATCTCCGGCTGAGTTAGTCCATATGCCGCACGTTCGTAAACGTGTTGCCGCTGTTGGTGCCTACAGGCAAGCCAGCAAGAGTAGCCCTACGCAGAAACTGGCGAAAACGCCGAAACTTTACCATGTGAATGTCCTCCCTACGTTGCCATTTCTGGTTATTCCCGAGGTCAGCTCCGAGCGTAGGGAATATGTGCCTATCGGGTGGTTGGAGCCACCTGTGATCCCGAGCAACAAACTCAGAATTCTCCCCGACGCGACCCTCGCCGATTTCGCACTTCTCACTTCCGCCATGCATATGGCCTGGATGCGGGCCGTGACTGGGCGGTTAGAGAGCCGCTATATGTACTCCGTCGGTGTCGTCTATAACACATTCCCCACCCCGCCCGGCTTCAGCACTGGCGAAGCGGACCTGTCAATGCTCGAGCCACTGGCGCAGGCCGTACTCGACGCTCGAGAAGCCTATCCCGACGCCACCCTTGCTAATCTCTACGATCCCGACCTGATGCCGCCCAACCTGCGCAGGGCACACCAAGCCCTGGACCACGCCGTGGATCGACTCTATAGGCGGAGCGGATTCGGCTCCGAGCGAGAACGGGTTGAGCACCTGTTCGCGCTATACGAAAAAATGCGCGCGCCGCTGTTTGCTGGGGCGAGGGAAAAACCGAAACGACGGCGAGACACCAAGAGGTAGCCCGGGCCTGAGGATGTAGCACACGGCCTGCCTGCTGCCAAAGCGATCAGGCAGACCGCCCCGCTATTTCGCCGGCGTCACGGCAGCCGCATCGATCTCGCCAGTGCGCACGCGTACTACTCGCTCGACAGGAATGACAAAGATTTTGCCATCGCCCACCTGCCCTGTATGGGCATGCTTCTGAATCACGTTGACGGTGGACTCCGCAAAGTCATCAGTAACCCCAATGTCGAGTATGACCTTGTCATGCAACTCCATCTTCACTGTGGTGCCGCGGTAGGTTTGCACGAATTCCACCTCACCACCGTGTCCACGAACCCGGGAAACCGTGATACCATGTAACTCGGCTTCATACAGGCCGCGAAGGACCTCTGTGAGTTTGGTGGGGCGGATGATTGCTTTGATTAGCTTCATTGATGTAGTGATCTAAGCACCTTGTCAGGAAATGGTTATTCCGCTACTGCCTTTCGCGCTGGCGGGCATATCATCACGGTTGAGCAGCACCGCGCCTTCACCGACGGCGTATGCCTCTTCGCCATGCGCGACAATGTCCATTCCCAATCCTTCATCGTCGCGGCCCACGCGGATCTTCATAAGCAGATCCAGCACTTTCAGGATTACAAAGGTCAATACGCCACTGTAAACTGCTACGGCTAACACAGAAACAGCCTGAATGCCCAACTGTCCAGCATTGCCAAACAGGAGCCCGTTGGCGCCCCCAGCATTGACTGCGGCCGAGGCAAATACGCCCGTGAGCAGCGCACCGGTGATTCCTCCCACGCCGTGCGCGGCAAAGACATCCAAGGAGTCGTCCACGCTAGTGCGGACCCGCCAGCGGATGATAAAGTAGCTTGGCACGGCACCAAGGGCACCGAGCACTAGCGCGAAGACCGGTGACACGAAGCCGGCAGACGGTGTAATGGCGACGAGGCCGACAACGATAGCGGTAGCGATACCAACAGCCGTGACCTTTCGCGTAACGATGTAGTCCAAAACCGTCCAGCTTATCAGCGCGGCCGCCGGCGCTAACATCGTGTTAACCAGCGCCAGAGCGGCAATGCCATCGGCCGCCAACGCGCTTCCGCCATTGAACCCAAACCACCCGAACCACAGCACGCCAGCGCCAAGAAGTACAAAGGGTACGTTGTGCGGTAGGATGGCTTCCTGGCCATAGTCCTTGCGGGCGCCCAGCACTATAGCTGCAACGACGGCCGCGATTCCGGCATTGACGTGCACGACAGCACCACCCGCGAAGTCGAGGGCACCCATTGCGTGGAGCCAGCCGCCGCCCCACACCCAGTGGGCTACGGGTGCGTAGACGAGAAGGCTCCATAAGGCGATAAAGACCATATACGGCACAAATCGCATGCGCTCGACCACCGCCCCGGAGATGAGCGCCGCCGTGATGATCGCAAAGGTGCCTTGGTACGCCAAGTACAGCAGATGCGGAATCGTACCATTGGGCTCAAGTCCTACGCCTCTCATGAACACCATTGAGAAATCGCCGATGAAGGTGCTACCGGGTCCAAAGGCCAACGAGTAGCCGACGAGCGCCCACAGCACGCTGGCTATGCCCAGCGCCACGAAGCTCATCATCAGAGTGTTGAGCATGTTCTTCGAACGGACCAGACCCCCGTAGAAGAAGGCCAGAGCGGGCGTCATGAGCAGCACTAGTGCTGTTGACACCAGCATCCAGGATGTGTCTGCACCCGAAATGGATGCCTCCTGTGCAAAGGCACCCGGTACTGCCAGAATTGAAGCGAAAAGCAACAGCAAAACGCGCCTAATCATGGGTAGCGTATGTCTTAGTGGTGAATCGCGCTTAAGACCACTCAAACGTAAGGCTCACTGCCCGAATATCTGTAGGGTCGGCGGGAGGCGCACCTGCCTTAGGATCCGGTGGCCATTCCGTCGCTTTCGCTCCGGGCCTCAGTCCGGCTTCCATCACCGTGTTTCCTCCCGCCGCCCACCGAACCGGGCGTACGGTTTTCCCGTACCCGGCTCTCCAGGCGGATCATGCCACTCGCACTCGGACCGCTTCTCCTGCCGCATAGGACTTCCACTACGCAAGGAGCGACACGCTCCTTACAGCCACCCTATACCGCGGATAACGCGTTGACAGGCCTGTTTACGCCCTGACAACCCCGTACGCCAGCATCGCATAGAATGCGACTGGCCTACGGGTCCTTCACTTACGCATGTGGTGTCGCTGGATTCACCGACCCTGATCGGATGGTAGGCTATGCCATTATTTCCGGGGCCTTTCACCCTTTGAACACCGCTCCGCACCTGCGGCCCCTTCCCTCGACGGGCATTACCCCGCGTCTTCAGTAATACGGGCCACTCCGCCACCCTATCAGCCTGGCCTGGCTCAAAGAGCTTCCAGTTGGTGCGTGCCACACCACCAATAGGGCTTCCCGTGTTGCAACTCTCCTGATCTTCCATGCGTGCCAGCGCCAATACCCCGGCGAGTCGGTCTCGGTGCCTTTGTCGCTCGCTTCCCGAGCCGCAGCGGTCTTCCCCATATCACCGGAAGGTCGACACTCGCATCACCCGTTTCGGGGCCTGCTCAGCGTTCACTCACGTTCCGGCCCGCATGGTCGCTAAGCTACTCACGTAGCCCGTTAACCACAGTGCTTCATACTATGTTGTTACCTCCATAATACGCTGTAGCCGCTACCAACTGGAGCGACAGATGTTGGGCGGGATTCGCACCCGCCACAGGAAAGCGCCTTTTCACGGCGCACGGAAATATTGGGGTACTAAAAGCGTTTCTATATTAAAGTGGAGGAATTCTTCACAGTATTCCTAAGACACGAATTCTGCCTTCAGATGCAATCTGCGGCCAGCAAGAGCCGTGCCAGAAAAAACGGCGTGCGTTTTGGGTTGCAAGAATTGGCCTGACCTGGATGGTCTTGGGCGCCAGTGGCAGGAACTAAAATTACCTCAAACCGCGCTTGCGGCGTTCCTATGGCCTCAAGTGCCACGGAAGCGAACAAGAATTCGCCCAAGATCGCTCCGGGAATTGACTCGGCCGGCCAGAGGATCGCATCCGCATGGACTCGCGCCTGAAAGGCCAAGCAGCGGCAAGGTAGAACGTGGACCGTTCTAGAGCATCCCGGGCGTGCATGGCAATACCCGGGCACGGCATCCGTGGTCATATAGGCCCGAGGTACAACTCATCGCAACAGTAGAGGCGGCATTAGGCACCATACGGACACATCAGTAGGCTTCACTTTGCCGCCTGCCTGGCGGAATCTGTCTACTCAGGCAGCGGAATCAGCAGCGCTAGCCGGTGCGTCCAAACACGGGCGTCAATCAGATCCAAGGCACTTGCGGGGGCTAAAATAAAGCTGGCGTTAGCGCCCAAAAAGTTCCGGGAATTGCTAGCCCTCGATTCTGCCAAGCCGGGCTGGCCTGTTCCATGAGTCATGATGCTCAGGTACTGAAGGCTGAATCCGGTGAACTTGTAGCCGAGCCCCGCGGTCCAGGTCCACTCGCCCCACGCTTCCTCCAGCGTACGTTTTGAGCGCTGGACAAAGTTCTCCTGCTCCAGCCTGTAGCGGAACAGGTGCAGATTCAATCCAAGACCGAAATTCAAGCGGCCTCCCCTATGAACCCCTATGCGCATCAAGCTGTTGTGGAATCGGAAATAGTTCTCCACCGTCATGTCGCCCGCCTTGATGCCGGTAGGCTCGTCGTTGATGATGATGTCCTCTTCCGCGTTGGCCCACGTATGGCTCCATATTGGCTCGTAGATCAAATCAAAGCCAAACGTCGTTTCCTCCAGAACGCGGGAAAATCCAATGCCGACGTTGTAGGCAGACGTGTTACCAGGATCGCGCGGGATCTGCATCAAGTCGTAGTTGGGGATTTTGGGGTGAGTCTTCCAGTCTCCGACCAGGCGCGCTCCCACCGTCCATCCCCGCGACATCGGCTGCGTGTAACCCAGGCGAACCGCTACGCCGTTCGTTTCGTCTTTCTCAAGCCGCTCCCTGGCCACGAACTGCGGTGGCAATTCTGCCGGGATCATCGCATGCGTCATCTGAAACCGATGATGCTGCGCTACGACCTCGGCGGTGCGACCATCCGGCCACTTCTGGTAGAGACCAAGCTTGTAGGTATTCATACTGCCATCCTGATCCACGTTGTCACCCTGGACGTAGAGCAACTGGACACCCCCCAACCCATTCAGATTGGCACGAAATGCACTAAATCCCGCGCTCAGCCCACTTCGCAATTCGGCGCCACCGGTTATGGAGAGATACAGGTTGGTAGCAGACCACTCCGGCCAGTTCCTTACTGCGAATACGGAGGCGCGTCCATCAATGCCCGTCCCACCCTGAACCGATTCGGTGAACTGCCGGCGAAGCATTTCCTGCCACGCCAGCGTGAAACCCCCAAAATAGCGGCCGTTGCGTACCAGGGCGCCAACGGGCAGGGTGCGCGTGCCGTGCCCCTGTGAATTCGAGGTGGCACCGATGCTGTAGTACTGCGGTGTGCTTGCAAAGTAATTCCTGCGAATGTTCACACCCTTGGCCGGGTTATCATATGGGTCACCCAGCGCATCTTCCAGTGCGATGCCGACACCGCCCATGGAAGCATATTCCGACGGATAGAGCAGAAACTGGCTGCCCGTAGCAACCGGAATGGATTTGACCGCAATCTCCTGTGCAAGTACCCCACCCGGGGCCAGCAGCAGCGCTGCAGCTAGAATACGCTTGATGTTCATAGGTCTCCGTTACATGCTCCTGTACCGGAATACCCTAAAGACACGCGCGCTACCCAAACAATGCCCCGCTAGTCCGCCGTAATCACAAAGAGCGGAACGTTGTCAAATGAAAGGTAGCTGGGGCGCAATCGCTCTGCATGGTAGAATCGATCGACATCCACGACTTTATGCGGTGCATTGATGCACTCCAAAGACGTACTGCCATAGATGCCGTCGTGGATGTTCACCAGCTGCCCGGAAGTGCCTTCCAGAACAAGATCTAACGCCAAATTGCCGAACGCCATAGGAACGATGCAGTCCAGCGCGTCGGGAGCTCCGCACCGCACCAGGTAGCCGAGACGCTGGTTAACGACGTTAATTCGCTTGCCCTGGTTGTATTTGGGCGAAAGCCGCTTAAGCTCGGCGCCAACCCGATTCCCGATTCCGCCCAGCTTGGCATGGCCATACTGATCCTTCTCCGTCCCCAAGAAGGACATGGAGTCGTCTCCCTTGATCTTGGCACCTTCAGAGACTAGCACAACCGAGTACTTGCTGCCGCGCCTGTTGCGGTCGTAGACCAGAAGCTCAGTCAGCTGCTCAATGTCAAAGTCCACCTCGGGAATGACGCACCGGTCGGCAGCGCCCGCCATCGTCGGAAGCAACGCGGAATAGCCGGCGTACCGGCCGAAGACTTCAATGACCAGAAACCGCTCGTGCGAGCCCGCGGATGTGCGAAGCGTATGCGCAAGCTCAATCGTTCGCGTCACACAGGTCCCAAATCCGATGCAATAATCCGTTCCAGGCACGTCATTGTCCATCGTTTTCGGGATCGCCACCACCTTTACGCCCTCCTTGTGCAGGCGATAACCGTAGCTGAGCGTGTCATCGCCACCGATAGGAATCAGGTAGTCCAGCCCGAGATATTCGATGTTGTCCAGCACAGCGGCAGTTACATCGTTTACTTCTCCCGTGTACGAATCCCGCAAGTGGACCGGGACGTTAGCGGCTGGCAAGTGACTGGGACGCGTTCGTGAGCTATGAAGAAACGTCCCGCCCGTGCGTGCCGCCGGATTAACGATGTCCTCGGAAAGCTCCTGAAAGTTGCTGGAGTTGTCCGCTTCGCTATCCGGGATCAAGTCTACGAGCCCAGCCCAGCCCCGGCGAATTCCTACAACACGGTACCCTTCCCGCATTGCCCGGACGGTGACCGCGCGTATCGCGGGATTAAGGCCCGGTACATCGCCGCCGCCCGTCAAGATTCCGATGGTTCCTTTGTATGCCATACAAGTCGGTGGTTACGCACTATATAGGCCTGAAACTTACAACAGGAGCAGATAAGCGGCTACGCTCCACTGAAATGATCCTGCGGCCGTGGAATAATTCGCCGCCGAGCGGCGTCTAATCCATTCGAACTAACCACCGGAAGTACTATGCTCGCTACTAGCAGGAAACCCCTGTTGGCCGTCTTGGCGATGGCCCTTTGCATCATGTGCGTGACTGCGGTACACGCACAGAACAGGCAGCTGGTCGATCCCGCAGCCGCTCAAGCGCGGATGGACGCCGAAACCGACACCATCATAGTTCACCTGGGGCTGGAGGGCGAGATCGCCGACAAAGTGCGCGAAGTGCTCATGATCCGCAGTAAGAAGGTCATGGATCTGAGAACGAAAATGCGCGCCAGCCGCAGCAATCGTGAAGATTTTGGGAACATGCGCCAGGTGATTGGCGCAATCGACGTGGAAACCAACAAGGCCCTCACCGAGCTCCTGTCCGCGGAGCAGATGGAGAAGTACGCGGAATTTCTCAAAATGCAGCGCGCCAGTCGCCAACGAGGGCCGCGACGCTGAAGGCAGGACCTTTAGATCACCATTTTGTACCCGTGATACCTGCGAACGCGCAATCGTGTTGGTCGTACCATGGCACTGGTTTTGCCATCACGTTGCCAACTTTGTGTGCAGAGCGTAGTGTCGTGCCCACAAAGAGCTGTTGGATAAGTGGCCCTCCAACTGGTGGAGACCGCCCGCATCAGCAGATGATGGGCATGAAGATGGCAGCATCTACACGACCTTGATCACGGTTAGTACTGCCGCGCGGTGATCGTGCAGCGGTGACTGCGCATCTCGTTGCTACGTGAACGCCCCGCCACTGAGCGATGAAGAGCTTGTTTTCCTTGCCCGCAATGGGGATATGGACGCCTTCACAAGGCTTGTTGAGCGCAACCAAGATGCCATCACCCGGACCGTTTCAGCAATGTTGGGCAAGAACGTTGAGGTTGACGACATAGTGCAGGAAGTGTTCATCCGGTTCTTTAGTACGCTTCACCGCTTTCGCGGAGACGCCGCGCCACGCACCTACCTCAAGCGCATCGCCATCAACCGCTCGCTGGATGCAATACGTCGTCGCAAGCGGACCCAGTTGTTCTTTACCAGCATGGAAAGCCCCGCTGCATTAGCTGCGCAGCAGCGCGCGCAGCCTACAGTCGCGGACTTTGACCGCGCGGCGTTTGTTCAACAGGCAATTCAATCACTGAGGCCGCATCACCGGTCAGTCGTGGTTTTGCGCCTCATTGAGGGCTACAGCACACGTGAAACCGCACATATCCTGGAAATACCGGCCGGAACCGTACTTTCGCGGCTGAGCCGTGCCTCGAAAGTGCTGCGCACAGCGCTGCAACATCTGAGGAATGACGATGCGTGAGCGATCCTCCTTTCGACTATTGGATGCAGCCCTTTCAGGCGACACCGCTGCCCGAAAGGCGGTGGCACAGTCTCCAGCGCTGCGCGCTGAGCTTGCGGCCCTTGAGCACATGCGTTCCCTCCTGCAAGAGAGTTCGGCTGGCCAAACGGCGCACCCCTTTCTGGCTGAGCGCGTGGTGCGTCGGATCAGAAGTGGTGCGCACCGCGAACAAATTCTCTACGGCTCGTTGCTACGCGTCTTCCGCCCGGTTGTGGTGGCAGCCCTGCTGCTTATTGTGTCTCTGGCTGCATACAACATCACGTTTCGGAGCACCTACACCGCCACACCAACAACTACAGAGGTCATGCTAGGCCTTCAACCGGTCACCTTGACCGAAGCATTTGCTGCCGACTTGGAGACCGTGTTTCCTGCAAATCCATGAATGCACGCCGTAAATCGTTGCTGCTCCTGGTTGCCACCCTAGTGTTGGGCGTGCTCTTGGGAGCATCTGGAATCAGCGTTTTGCAAAACCGCCGCGTAGCCCAACTACGTCAGGCGCGAGAAATAGGCGGCATGATGCGGATTGTCGAAAGTGTGATTCAGGTGGAACATGAGGCCCAACGCAACCAGATTCGGGCCGTTGTTGAGGATTCGGAGGACCGCTTTCGCGACGCCCGCAGGACCTGTGGCGAGATGTTTCAAGTCCAGCGTGACAGCATGGTTGCCAATCTCAAAACTGTGCTTACGTCAGAGCAACAAGCAGAATTGGACAACTGGGTTAATCGCGAACGGGGAAATCAGCATCGCAGCAGCAGGCAGGACGGTAAACGCAGCGACCGACGCAATCGATAACTACAATCACCCAATGAGGACCCGATACTACCCATGAAGAAGATAGTGCCGTTCATTCTGGTCATTGCCGCGCTCGGCTGTACCGCTTTCTGGTACTTCACTCGGGGCCCTGAAGCAGTCGAGAGTCCGTACCGGTTTGTCACTCTGGAGCAAGGCGACCTTGAGTCGGTCGTTGCAAGTACTGGTGCGCTGAATCCAATAACTACCGTGCAGGTAGGTACGCAGGTATCCGGTATTATCTCGGCAATCTACGTGGACTTCAACGACAATGTAGAGCGCGGTCAGGTTGTCGCCCGCATTGATACGACGCTCCTGACCAGCGCCGTGCGCGACGCGCAGGCCAACCTTGAGCGCAACGAGGCCCAGGATCGGCAGGCCGAGCGCGAATTCACACGTCTGCAGTCGCTGTTCGAGAAGAAGGTCGTAACAGAAGTTGAATTTAACCAGGCCCAGTACAACCTGGATATTGCCGTTGCCTCTACTAAATCCGCTCGGATCAGCCTGGAGCGCGCTGAGCTGAATATGGATTATGCCACGATCTATGCGCCCGTTTCCGGGACTGTCATCGAGCGCAACGTAGATGTGGGACAGACGGTTGCAGCCAGCTTTTCTGCTCCGCAGCTGTTTCTCATCGGCCAGGACCTTTCCAGCATGGAAATTCTGGCTGCTGTGGACGAAAGTGACATCGGCCTAATAAAGCAAGGACAGGCAGCACGCTTCACTGTACAAGCCTACCCCGAAGAGAGTTTCATGGGCGTAGTTCATCAGGTAAGGCTCCAATCGACCACGCTGGAGAACGTGGTCAACTATACGGTATCGATTGATGTAGACAACCCTGACGGCCGACTGCTGCCGGGCATGACCGCCATGGTCGACTTCCTTATCGAGACTGCCGACAATGTGCTGAAGATCCCCAATTCGGCATTGAGGTTTCGCCCCACCGAATCCATGATGGCGGAACTGCGCAGTCAGATGGAAGAGCGACGACAAGCACGAGGTGATTCCGCACAAGTGCGGGGTGACGGTTCCAATTTAGGCAGGTCAGGTGGAGGCTCCAGTGGATTCGTCGGCCAGGGCGGTGGAACGGGCGGATTTGGCGGGGGTGCTAGCGACTTTGCCATGCTATGGTACCTCGATGACGTGGGCGCACTTTCCATGGCGCCTGTCCGCACCGGCATTTCGGACGGTACGATGACGGAAATCGTTTCGCGGCGACTAGAGCCGGGGATGGAGATCATCGCCAGCGTCACCCAAGTGCAGGAAAGCGGACGGTCTTTGAATCCATTCCAGCAGAATCGTAGCCGCAGGCGACCCGGCGGCTTTTAATCCTACCATGATGGCAAGTGAAGTGGTAATGCGTACGCAAGGCGTATGCAAAGTGTACAGCATGGGCAAAACCAAGGTACATGCGCTACGTGGCATTGACCTTACCGTGCACCGCGGGGAGATGATTGCGATCATTGGGGCTTCAGGCTCCGGGAAGTCCACCTTGATGAATATTATCGGGTGCCTGGATTACCCAACGGCCGGAACGTACTACCTGGACGGAGCCCAGGTAGAGAAAATGTCCAAGAATCAGCTCGCCGACATTCGCAATCAGAAAATCGGATTCGTATTTCAGGGCTTTAATCTACTGGCCCGCACCACGGCCCTGGAAAACGTTGAGCTGCCACTGCTTTACGACCGTACCGGGCGCAAAATCAAGGCACGTGCTTTGGCACGCCAGGCGCTCGAACGTGTGGGGCTTGGTGATCGTATGGACCATGAGCCTAATGAGCTTTCCGGCGGGCAACAGCAGCGTGTGGCCATTGCCCGGGCGCTCGTGTCTTCCCCCGCCATCGTCCTTGCGGACGAGCCAACCGGCAATCTGGATAGCCGGACATCCATTGAGGTACTGGGACTCTTTCAGGCGCTCAATGCGCAGGGAATCACCATCCTCGTGGTAACCCACGAACGCGATATCGCCGCCTGTGCGCATCGCGTTATTGAACTGCGTGACGGCCTCGTCATTCGCAACGAACTCGTGGCGAGCCGGCGCGATGCCGCACACGAACTCACCAAGCTTTCGGATCCGGAACCCGAGCCGCAGCTATGAAAGGATCAACACTAATCAAGGTCGCCTCGCAGAGCATCCTCAAAAACAAGATGCGTACGCTCCTAACGATGCTCGGCATCGTCATCGGCGTAGGGGCCGTAATTGTTATGGTGGCCATTGGCCAGGGAGCGCAGTCTCAGATTCAGAGCCAGATCGACGACCTGGGTACGAACCTCATCGTGATAACGCCGGGCGCCAGCTCCTCGGGCGGCGTCAGCAGAGGCGCACAGTCTTATAACCGCCTCACCGTCGCCGATGCGGATAAGATCCGACGGGAAAGCCTATTCGTAAATGCCGTCTCACCCGTGGTTTGGACACGCACCCAGGTCATTGGCGGAAGCGGCAACTGGCGCACATCCATCAACGGTGTATCCCCGGACTATATGGTAACTCGGAGTTGGGACCTGAAATATGGCCGGTTCTTTGATCAGAGCGAGGTGCGGTCGCAGCGGCGCGTAGTAGTGCTCGGCCACACGGTCGCCGAGCGTCTTTTCCCCGAAGAAGATCCGGTCGGCCGGCGCATTCAGGTAGGCCGCGTGCCGGTAGAGATCGTGGGTGTGTTAGAACCGAAGGGGCAAACCCCGGACGGCAATGACCAGGACGACGTGATCCTGGCGCCCTACACCTCCGTACAAACCCGGCTGAGCGGCTGGAGCCGCATATTTCAGATCATGGCGAGCACTCCTTCGCCCCGCGATATCCCGCGTGCCCAAGAGGAGATTACCGCCATCATGCGGGAGTCGCACAACCTTTCGGAATGGGAAGACAATGACTTTACCGTGCGCAACCAGAACGATCTCGCAGATGCTGCCCAAGGCACTACGGAGGTGATGACGATGCTCTTGGCCGCCATCGCGTCTATTTCGCTGCTCGTAGGTGGCATCGGCATAATGAATATCATGCTAGTTTCGGTGACCGAGCGAACACGCGAAATAGGCATCCGAATGGCAATTGGCGCACGCGGACGTGATGTGCTGACGCAGTTCTTGGTGGAAAGCATCGTGATGAGCATGCTTGGTGGCATGCTGGGGGTTGCAATCGGGTTCGGCAGCGCCTCACTGGTTGGCCGGTTCACAGGCTGGAGCACGAGTATTTCCCCGGAAACTGTGGCCATTGCACTGATATTCTCGGCCGGCGTGGGAATCTTCTTCGGGTTTTACCCGGCCAGAAAGGCAGCTGCGCTCAACCCTATCGATGCGCTGCGCTACGAATAGCCCGCTCCCTGTCTCCAACGATGGATGCTCACTCTAGCCCGGCGCCTGTTACTGCTGGTCCTGGTTCTAGCCGTGGTCGGAACGGGTGTGGAACTTCTGCTTTTGGGCCACTATGAGTCCACCATCCAGTGGCTACCCTTAGCGATGGTGGCTGTTGCCCTACCTGCGATAGCCTGGCGCGTAGCACGACGGTCTCCCGCCAGTGTCCGCGTCTTTGCGGGTACCATGGTGGCATTTGCGCTTGTGGGACTGGCGGGCTTGGCACTCCATTTCCGGGGGAACGTGGCGTTTGAGATGGAAATGCACCCCACGATGAAGGAGTTGCCCCTGTTCTGGGAGGCTCTTCGCGGAGCGACGCCGACACTGGCACCAGCCATGATGATCTATACCGGGCTATTGGGCCTGATCTACCATATTCTTCACAAGTCCAAAAGCGACTCATGATACTTAGAACACTGTCCGCCGTTGTTTTCGTAGCCCTGCTCGCCGCATGCGCTGGATCACCGGAGGAGCCCCCGTCTACAGAGGCAGCCGAGCCGCAGGCCACATCGGAAGCGGCGCCCGAATCTCCGCCCATGCTGAATGCGAATCTCGCTACGCGCGAGGATCTCGAAGCAGTTATTGACAAGGCGGCGGCGGCCTCTGCGATTGTTGCTGCACGGCCGCTGTTGACGCTCGCCGCCTTGCACGAGGCCTTGGTGCCGACTTTGGGTGATGAAGCGACCCGTGAGTTGTTTACCATCGTCACCATCCCTATCAACCTAAACACGGCCTCAAGAGCGGAGATCCTGCTCGTCCCGGGCGTGGGCGAGCGCATGGCGCACGAGTTTGAAGAGTATCGCCCGTACATCGCCATTGAGCAGTTCCGGCGCGAAATAGGCAAGTACGTTGACGACGAAGAGGTCGCACGCCTGGAGCAGTACGTGTTTGTTCCGGTCAACTTGAATAGCGCGTCCGACGAGGAAATCCTCGCCATCCCCGGTGTCGGAAACCGCATGTTGCGCGAATTCAAGGAGTACCGCCCCTATACTGACATGGCGCAGTTTCGGCGCGAAATAGGCAAGTACGTCGACGACAACGAACTTG
Source organism: Rhodothermales bacterium (assembly GCA_965262785.1). Classification (GTDB taxonomy): domain Bacteria; phylum Bacteroidota; class Rhodothermia; order Rhodothermales; family Bin80. The sequence continues at coordinate 1,488,207 of OZ253559.1, read as the reverse complement.
CACGTCTGGAGCGCTTCGTCACATTGTAGCGCATTGGTCCTGACAGATATTGGTGCAGCATAGGAGGCTCAAGGAGTGATGCTCGCCGAATATTACCACTACACTCGCCGACAGGCTTCAGATGCCATTGGTTGCGCGTATGGCCCCGCAGGTGGATCGAAGCCTGCCGAACAGGATCTAATCATTCACCCGTTGGGTGGTCAGGCGTAAGAGCTCGCCGTAATTCACGTGCCCTTCGTATATCCGTGCGCCATATCTGGCTCCCTGTGCGTTTACATGGAAGCAAGAATTCGGCATATGGATCCGCGAAGCTCAACGGCGAAGAATGTTCTTGTACTTGGAAGCGTGCTTACGATTCTGGGCGTAGGTACGTGGGCACTGGTAGCTGGTGCTACACTCGCTTTCTCCTCCCCAGCACTGTTCGGGGCGGGTTTCCTGCTCATTGGGGTAGTGCTGCTGAAGGCTCGCTACTGGCACCGCCATCTGCTCTGGCTGTCGGTACTAATCGCCCTTGCCATCATTGCAGTTGGTCTTGACGCCATCCTGGAAGCGCTTCGCTTCACCGACGGCGTTCCAATGTCACCGGAAGCGCTGCAGCAAGTCATCGCTGTGCTCCTGTGCGGGGCTTTCGTGATCGTGTCTGCACGGCGATTGGTCTCTCCACAGGTACCCTAGCAGTGCTCCGACAGCTTGTGCATAGTGGGGCCCCGTGGGAATCATCGGTAGGCTATGCCCGCGCCGTGCGTGTTGGTCCGCATGTGTTTGTTTCCGGCACCGCGGCGGTAGATGAGTATGGCGATGTGGTCGCGCCCCACGATGCGTACAAGCAGACCAGACACATTCTGGCTGTCATCAAATCTGCCTTGGAAGAGGCGGGCGCGCGCCTTTGCGATGTTGTTCGAACGCGCATCTTTGTGACGGACATCACCGCCCAGGCCGAGGCAGTGGGACGAGCGCATGGCGAGGTTTTTGGATCAACTCAGCCGGCCTGCACGATGGTCGAGGTTGCCCGCCTAATTGATGCAAGGCTCTTGGTCGAAATTGAAGCGCAAGCACTCGTCACTTAGACAAGAGTCTGCACCCTGTAGATTCCAATGCCGCCTGAGTGGGACACTTGATCGGCGCCTTTGCACGGTTCGAGATATCCCGTGACGACTGCGTGCTTGTTAAACTCCCAAATTCGTAGCACAGCGGACCCGGGTAGAGAACTGGAGTCCCCGAGATTCTCTATATCGCTGGCTCCTATCCGGCCATCGCCATCGCTTCTTCGAAGCGCACCCCGACCAGGCGGGACACGCCCTCCTCCTGCATAGTGATTCCGTACATGCGATCGGCCATCTCCATCGTTCGCTTGTTGTGAGTTACCAACACGAACTGGGTGTCCAACGAAAACCGGCGAATGAGCCGCATGAAGCGCTCAATGTTGGATTCATCCAAAGGTGCATCCACCTCGTCGAGGAAGCAGAAGGGACTGGGCTTGACCTGATAGATGGCAAATAAGAGCGCAATCGCCGTAAGCGTCTTCTCTCCACTGGACAACTGCGAAATGCCTATGGGCCGCTTGCCGCGTGGCTGCGCCGTAATTGCAATTGGCGACTCCAAAAGATCGCCCGTTTCCACAAGGTGTAGATCTCCACTGGTATCCCCGCCAAACAGCTCACAAAAGAGCTTGCAAAAGTTTTCCCGAATGGCTGCAAACGCCTCCTTGAATCGCTTCGCGGCGGTCCTGTTTATTTCCTCAATCGTCTGCAAGAGTGTGGCTTCCGCTCTCTGCAGGTCCTCGCACTGCGTTACCAGGAACGTGTGCCGCTCACGCTCCTTTTTGTACTCTTCCAGTGCCAGCGAATTTACGCTGCCCATGCTGCGGAGCCTGACTTGCACTTTCTCCAGCTCGGCTCGCAAGGATACTTCGTCCTCGCCTTCCAGCATGAATTCGCTGCCCAGGGAAGCCCCGAATTTCTCGTGCGCGTTGGCCGCCAGCTCTTCCATCTTTGCGGACAGCGATGCGCGCTGCACGGCGTACCCACTTTCTTCGTGCACCACCTCGTCGTGCGCCCTGCGCAGCTTTCGCAGGGTCTGCTCCAGCTCATCTATCGCGACTCGGTTTTCCATCAGGCGAGTCTTTGCTTCCCGGACGGCTACATCCAACGTCCCCCTTCGGCTGCGCTCCGCAGTCAGCTCCGCTTCAAGCGCGCCGATGTCCTTTGAAAGGGAACCTATGGTTGCCTTGAGATCACGAGTCTCTGACGCCGAGGCTTCGGCTCGCTCCGCAGCTGCTGTGCGCTCATCGCCCACCCGCGCAATGCCGCGCCGGAGGCGGTCCAAGGTGTTGCGCGCATCCTGGTGTGCCAATCGCGCCGCAGCAAAGCGATCCTCGCACGCGTTGCATTCTGCATCGGCGGCCACCTGGGCATGCTTCGCCGCTGAAATAAGGGCCTCAAGTGCAGTAAGGCGGTTGTTAGCGTCCGCAGCGGCTGATCGGGGTTCAACCGCTTCGTCTGCCATCGCGTTGGCGGCCTGAGCAGCATCCTGTATGCGATCAGAAAGTTTCGCCTGGCGCACCTCTAGGGCTTCGACATTCCGATTCTGGCGCGCTTCCTCCCGCTTGGCCGCTGCCAGCGCGTGCCTGGCGTCACTGAGCGTTTCGCGGTGTGCGGCCAGCGCCACGGCGACCTGTTGTTGCCTCAGCGTCGCAAGAGCCTCTTTTTGATCCAGATGCTTTCTACGCAGCGCTTCAAGGGCAACCTGGGTGGCGGCCAAACGTGCACGGCGATCCATATGCTGAGCCGACGCCTCCAAGGACTGACTTCCCGCGTGAAGAAACCCATGCTCATCCACCCATTCGCCGGTCGCCGTTACCAAGCGTGCCAGCGAATGACCAGGCACGGACACTAGAGCATCCATGTCGTGCGCATAGTAGATGTCACGCAGCACCAATCTGGCCAAAGGCTCGTATGCACGATCGGTTACTGTTACCAGATCCATGAGCGGCGTCATGCCTTCCCTTGGGACCATGGGCGCTATCTCCCGCGGGATGCGCTCCATTATGACGAATAGGCCGCGGCCCTTCTTTTCGTCTCTTAGCAGTGCCACCTTGTGGTGCGCCTCGTCAACAGTCTGCACGACGATGCAGGCGCCCAGCGATCCGAGCGCTGCGCCGAGCGCTGCATGGTGTTCGCTACTGGACTCCAATACATCGCTGATGGTCAAGAGCTCGCCTTCGGCACCCGCCAAGAACCCTGTGGCCTCGGGAAAGTCTTCATATCCGGTGACCAAGGCATCCAGAAGCGACGCTTCGGCCTGCTTGGCTGCTTGTTGCTGGGCCAACACCCGCGCTGTCTTGTCTGCAGCCACTAACTGGCCCTGTAGTGCGTGGTGCTCTTCCGTGGCCTCAGCCTCCGCCTGCTGCGCCTGCTGAAGAGCCGCCTCTGCCGCGGTCCGCGACATGAGCACGGCTCCTGCACGCGCCTGCTCATCTACCAGGGCTCGGTCCAGCCTCTTGGCCTCAGCCTGCATCCGACTCCCCTCCGTCTTCGCGAGCTCGATGCGGTTAGTAAGCTGGTCAAAGCGGCGCAAATGTGCAGCCCTGGCAATCACTAGCTTAGCCTGCTTGCTTGACAGCTCACTTAGTGACGAACGCTTGGCTGCCACGTTCTGCCGAGCCATGTCACGCGCTTCTCTTGCCGCTTCCAGCACCTTCGCCGCCTTCTTGAGCCGGGGTTGAGCGCCTCCATGCTCGTCGCGCAGCACCAATAGTGCCGCTTCTCTGTTTGCCCTTCGCGCAAGCGCCTCTGTGCGTTCCTGGCGGGCTCGCGCAATGTAGCGCTGTTCTGCGGCACGGCGCTCCTTCCTCAGCCGCAGCTCTGCGGAGAGGTAACCTATGCGGGCCTGGTGCTCTGCCAACGAGCGTTCACAGCGCATCGCCCCGTTTTCATTGTCAATGTGGGTCTGCTTGCGCCCCTGCAGCACCGCCTCATGGCTTCCGCTCTCGGCCTTCAGGTGGGCAATCGAGTCGCGCACGCGTGCCAAGTGTGCCTCAAGAGCCGACACCTCTGAAGCGAGACGGTTGTACTGCAAGGTGGCCAGCGCCAGCGCTAGCGTTTGGACCCGCCCGCTAAGTGTATTGTGTCGTGCCGCCGCCTCGGCTTGACGGTCCAATCGCGCAACGCGCCGTGCAACCTCTTGGGTAAGGTCCTGTACCCGCGCGAGATCGGCCTGCAAGTTGTCGAGCTTTCGTAACGCCTGAGCCCGCCGCAGCTTGTACTTTGTTATACCTGCCGCCTCCTCAAACAGTCGCCGGCGGTCCTGAGTACTCTCCGAGAGAATTTCCTCGACCATCTTCAGTTCAATAACCGAGTACGCGCCCGCTCCCATTCCCGTGTCCAGGAAAAGGTCGACAATATCTCGCAGCCTGCAAGATGTGCCGTTTAGGAGGTACTCCGAATCGCCAGACCGGTACAGGCGACGACCAAGAGTTACCTCGGAAAATTCTGTCGGCAGGAGACCGCGCGTATTCTGGACCGTCAACTGCACTTCGGCCATGCCGAGCCCGCGCCGCCGTGCCGTGCCGTTGAAGATGATGTTATCCATCTTGTCCGACCGCAGGATGCGAGCTCGCTGCTCTCCGATCACCCAGCGGATCGCGTCAACAACATTCGACTTCCCACACCCGTTGGGCCCGACGATCGCCGTGATGCCGGGGTCGAACTGAAACACCGTAGGAGTGGCAAAACTCTTGAAGCCGTGGACGTCGAGCCTACTTAAGTACATGCATATCTAAGATGGAATCCATGCCTGACATGCTAAGGTAACCACAGAAATGCCCGTTATGCAACAACCACCGTGTTATACTGGAAATTGCCCTAAATCGCTCTATGCTTCAATCAAAGCGCGTCCATGCCCGGATATAACCGTTATGTGTTGTGTGTCTTAAGCTGCCTTTGCGTATTCCACGTCTATCGTTTCGAACATGAGACCTGTCTTGTCAGGCGCCACTTTAATCAAGAGGTGGTGCCCAGGCTGGACCCAGCCGGAAAGCATCCCTTCCGCGAGCTTGTTCACCAGTTCGCGCTGCAGCACGCGCTTAACCGGGCGCGCTCCGAATGCGGGCTCGTATCCACGGTTGGCCAGGAAGGACACCGCACCCTCATCAAGCGTTAACTGGACCTGCTGCTTGTGTGCTAACTCCTGAATGCGTAGGAACTGAATCTTCACAATTTCGCTGATTTCGCCTTTTCCGAGTGCATTGAACAGCACAGTTTCGTCGATCCGGTTCAGGAACTCTGGCCGCAGCTTGTTCTTCAGGAGTTCAAATATCTCGTTCTTCAGGCTCTCTTGCTGCTGCGGCGTCAATGCCCCATTCATGAGCTCCATCCGCTGCCTGAGCAGGTCGGAGCCCAGGTTACTGGTCATGATGATGATTGTGTTCTTGAAATCGGCTGCACGCCCCTTGTTGTCTGTAAGGACGCCATCATCAAGCACCTGCAGCAGGGTGTTAAACACTTCGGGATGGGCTTTTTCGATCTCATCCAAGAGAACAACCGAGTATGGACGTCGCCTCACTGCCTCGGTCAGCTGACCTCCTTCTTCATACCCCACATACCCAGGCGGTGCCCCAACCAATCGGCTGACAGCGTGTCGCTCCTGATACTCGCTCATGTCGATGCGAACGAGCGCACTCTCCTTGTTGAACAGGTAGACTGCCAGGGCTTTTGCCAACTCGGTCTTGCCAACACCCGTAGATCCTAAAAAGATGAATGATCCGATTGGGCGTCCGGTCTCCTGGAGGCCTGCACGTCCGCGCCGCACCGCATTCGCCACCGTTGCAATGGCCTCATCCTGCCCCACCACGCGTTGTTTCAGCTCCTGCTCAATGCGAAGCAGCTTGGCACGCTCGCTCTCCAGCATCCGCGAAACAGGCACGCCGGTCCACTTGGAAACGACCTCGGCGATGTCTTCACTGCCAATCTCTTCCTTCAGGAGTGCACCATTGGCCTGTACCTCGGCCAGCTTCGTCTGCGCGGTGCCAATCTTCTTCTCAAGCTCCGGGATCTTGCCGTGCCGAATCCTAGCCACTGCCCCGTAGTCGCCTTCCCGGAGAAATGATTCATCCTTGATGCGAAGCTCCTCAATCCGCTCCTTGGCGTCTCGGATGTCCTTGATGAGCGTTTTCTCCCGTGTCCATCGTGCACGAAGTGCGGACCGCTCCGCCACGACGTTAGCAAGCTGCCTATTAATCCCTGCCAGCTTTGACTGATCTTTGTCGCGCTTTATGGCTTCCCGCTCAATCTCCAACTGCCGAATTTGTCGCTCGAGGTCGTCAAGCTCTTCTGGAAGTGAGTCGATCTCGGTACGCAGGCGTGCCATCGCCTCATCGACTAGGTCAATGGCCTTGTCCGGTAAAAAGCGGTCCGCAATATACCTGTGGCCGAGCTCCGCAGCCGATACGATGGCGTCATCGTTGATTCGAACGCCGTGGTGAACCTCATAGCGCTCCCTGAGACCCCGCAGGATTGAGATGGTGTCTTCAACGCTAGGTTCGTCTACCAGCACCGTTTGGAAGCGCCTGGTAAGCGCTTTGTCCTTTTCCAGATGCTTGCGATATTCATCAAGCGTGGTCGCTCCAATGGTGCGCAGGTCACCGCGGGCCAGAGCTGGCTTAAGGATATTCGCCGCATCCATGGCCCCTTCCGCGCTGCCAGCACCGACCAGGGTGTGAATCTCGTCAATGAAGAGCAGTATTTGCCCGTCGGAGTCGGTTACCTCCTTTATGACAGCTTTGAGGCGATCCTCAAACTCGCCGCGGTACTTAGCCCCCGCGATAAGAGCGCCCATATCCAGGGCATGCACCCGCTTGGACTTCAGGCCTTCCGGCACATCCCCGTGTACGATGCGAATCGCGATGCCTTCGGCAATCGCTGTCTTGCCGACGCCAGGCTCTCCGACCAGTATCGGGTTGTTCTTCTTGCGACGTGACAGGATCTGCAGCACTCGGCGAATCTCTTCGTCGCGCCCAATGACCGGGTCGATTTTCCCGCGCGCTGCCAAGTCATTTAGGTTGCGCGTAAAGCGCTCAATGGCCTGGTAACGATCCTCTGCATGACGATCCGTTACGCGCTGGCCGCCGCGCACGGTTGCCAGAATCGGTAGGATCGCGTCTTTCGTCGCGCCTTGTATCCGCAGCGTGTCTCCGGTCGCGCCCTTCGAATTGGCCAGCGCCAAAAGCAGATGTTCACTGCTGATGTAGTCGTCGCTAAGGGCTTGGGACTCTCTTGCGGCCTCATCAAAGACCAGCTTGATCCCCTCCCCCATGTACTGACCGGAAACGCTTGCGCCAGACACCTTCGGAAACTTGTCCATCTCGTCGACCAGCTCCGCCCGGATGATCGGCAGACTGACATTCAGCTTCTGCAAAATGGAGGTAACGATGCCGCCGGGGACCGAGAGCAGTCCCTCCAACAGGTGCGGGGGCTCTAGACCCTGGTGCTGCTTAGAGGCTGCGATTGACAGCGCCGACTGAACAGCCTCCTGCGCTTTGGCCGTGAATTTATCGGTATTCATGGCTACGTGGTTTTGGAAAATGTCACAAAAATGGCAGTCCTTACCGTTCCGCCACTACCATCCCCAACGTGTCCAAAAGCGTACCAAACCAGCGCGTCTGACAGGCTGGCAGACTACCGCAACGAAATCGTCACAATCCTGCCGAGCAGCACCGTGCCTTCGCCGCTTATGCGCAGACCAACCAGCCCGGGCCCAGGGGCCGCGCCGTGGCTGTGCGCAATCATCGTGCCGTCCGCGTAAGCGCGAAAGTGGGTCCGGTCACTTACCATGCGGTAGCGCCTCCAGCGTCCGGGCTTAAACGGCTGGTCGTCCATAATGACGGGCTCCCCTTGGTCCATATGCCCCTGGCGCACGCGTGTGTCGACGAATTCCGTAAAGTGGTAGTTCAGCGAATCCTCCAAATTGTAAACCACCTGTACCGATCCGCTGAATTCTTCAAGCCCCAGATCCAGGTCTACCTGGACGCTGCCAAGGGCCTGATTCAGCAAAAAGAGGGCCGGCGAGTGGCTTGCCGTAAGGGCAACGGCTGTGTCCTGATGCGACGCAGCCGCAAGAGCACCCATTTGCTGATCGAACGCTTGGGCAAAGGCTTCGGTGGCAAAAGGTCCAGGCGTCCAATGCCAGGAGCCATCTTCCTCCACGACCGGCATTTCGCTGCGACCTCGAAGCTGAGCCAGTTCACGTTGGCTGGCTTCAAGCTCCGCGGTCATGTTGTCCAGGGCCCTGACTCCCACGCCGTGCTCGTAGACCATCCGCCCTCCGTTGTCAGCCGTCTTGTAAATGACAAAAAGCCCACCCACCGCCAGCAGGACCAGCGGCCCATGTACGGCCAACCGGTGCCCCCACCGCGCCTTCCATGCCACCACCAGGCGCAGCAGCGCATAGCTCACAAAGAACCAGAGAGCCACCGTACCCCAGTCCGCATGCGTGGTTAAGATGATATTGGCACGACCGGACACCAGGACGGAGTCTGCGGCAGCGCGCCCGGACAGATAGCTCACAACCGTACCCAGCGCGCCTAGCACATAGAGCACGATGGCGGTCGTGTACAGGTGCTTGCGCCAAAACAGCGACAACGCATCAACCAGCACGGCAACAGCCAGCAGCGCAATAGGGAAGTGCACCACCATAGGGTGCAGGTTAGGGGCCCATTCTGGAAGCATATGGATGCGGTCTATGTGAAGCGGATCAGTGGCTTAGACGACTACGAGCTGGCGCGCGCGCGTCCGTGAATGCAGCGTGTTTTCTGCTGCCTGCCCATTCCGCAGTTCGCCAGGTGCTCGGAGTCGCTTGGCGCTACCAGCACCACGGGCAACCTCAAGGACAAGTCCCCCACCTCCGCCAGGCGTGCTGCAAGGACACGTCATTCAGAACCTCGCCATTGCCTGGCCGCCGTTGTATCGTCCGGACCCGGCATGTAGTGGGAAACTCCAATGCCCTTTCTGCTGCAATCAGCCTTGTGCAAATCCTGCGAACAGAAGTAGATGGATTCTTTGCCCATGCTGTCGGGGAAGAGCACTATGCACTGGGACAGCACCAGGTCACCCTCCCTAGTCATACAGGCACACGCTCCGAACCTACCAGCAAGCCTGAATAACCGTCCCGGTGGCACTCTACAAAGTGACGACCACTGTGCCGCTGTGGTTGGTGCATCGTGTAGTACTCCCTGAGGTCAGAGCTGGTTCATAAGCATGCCCGTAGTGTTATGCGGGGCGTGCAGCAAGCTCCAATCGTATGAACACGCTCAGCCCCAGAGCCGCTCGACGGTTCCTCCAAGCCGGCTTCTGCCAGTTTCCCATTGTGGATTGCCATTGTCGGAATCATACAGCGTGCACGCACAGAGATTCATGGAGTCCGACTCCGCGGTCCGCTCGTGTTTTGCTCTCACTGTAGGATACTGCGGCTGCCAAGACCACTGGGAGTAGAATGTGTACTGGCGCATATGTGGCATCGCTACAGAGACCTAACGTACCCGCTTGCAGCGTGAGGGACGAGTCCATAGGCGGCAAATTGTGGTAACGATCACGTCAAAGGGTGCTGGTCCGACCGCACTGAGGAGCGCGTCTCTCCTGTGCAAATAGCCTGCGCGACGCTGTTCGGATACCAACCGCAGCAGGCTCTAGGGTGCTGCAGTCCGGAGACGCAGACTGTTGGTCACCACGGATACGCTCGACAACGCCATCGCACCGGAGGCAATCATGGGACTCAGCATGACGCCCAGGACTGGAAATAGTACACCGGCGGCAATTGGGATACCGATGACATTGTAGATGAATGCAAAGAACAGGTTTTGCCGAATAGTTCTCATGGTTCTCCGCGACAGGCGGACGACGTCCGCTACTGCATGCAGGTCGTCCCGCATCAAGGTCACATCCGCGGCCTCTACCGCAACCTGCGTGCCCGCACCGATGGCAATCCCGACATCGGCTTCAGCAAGCGCAGGCGCGTCATTAATGCCGTCCCCCACCATCGCAACCGCATGCCCGGTCGCTTGCAGCGAACGGATGACTTGCGCCTTTTCGCCAGGCAGGATGCCGGCCTCCCAGTGTGATATGCCTGCGGCCTGCGCCACGCGCCGTGCGTTGGATTTGGAATCCCCCGTGGCCATGGTGGTCTCAATGCCGAGGTCGCGCAGAGCAGCAATAGCTGATGGGGCGGAAGTGCGTAACCGGTCCTGGACCGCTACCGCACCGGCTGGCACCCCATCGACAGCTATCAGCACACTTGTACTGCCGCCAAGCGCATTGCCAACGGGCGTCAGCTCATCCACGGATGCGCCGTGCCGCTTGAGAAAAGCGGCGTTACCGATGAGAATTTCCTGGGCCTCCACGCGCGCGGCGACGCCAAGCCCGGTAGCCGACGTAAAGGCTTCGACAGGATGCAAGTCCAGCGCGCGGCTCTTTGCTTCTTCGACGATGGCCATGCCTATGGGATGCTGAGAGCGCACCTCCACGGAAGCTGCCAGCCGAAGCAAGGCCTCCTCGCTCCAGCCGTTTACGGTGCCCAAGCCCACAACGGTAGGCTTGCCTTCGGTGAGTGTGCCAGTCTTGTCCATCACGACTTGGCGGATGCCCGCCGCCCGTTGAATGGTGTCTGCACCCTTGAATAGCATGCCGCGCCTTGCCGCCGCGCCAGTTGCCACCACTATCGCCGTCGGCGTGGCCAGCCCCAAGGCGCATGGACAGGCAATGATGAGCACCGAAACAAACGCCACGAGCGCACGAGACAGCACGGGCTCCGGCCCCCAAATGAGCCATGCCACGAGTGTTACCGTGGCTACAACCAGCACTGCAGGCACGAATATGCCACATACCGTGTCCGCCAAGCGCTGCACGGGCGCCTTGCGCCCCTGGGCCTCGCGCGTCATGCGTACGATCTGTTGCAGCGTCGTGTCTTTGCCAATGCGCATTACGCGCGCCACCAGGGCGCCATCGGTATTCACGGTACCACCGGTGACGCTGTCCCCCGCGACCTTTTCGACCGGCAGCGGCTCGCCGGAAATCATGCTTTCATTCACCGCGGAGGCGCCGTCTTCCACAATGCCGTCAATGGGGATGCGCTCTCCAGGGCGTATCATTACGCGGTCACCTATCCGCACCGCTTCAACCGGTATGTCAACCACCTGACCTCCGCTAAGGACATGGGCCAAAGCAGGCTGCAGGTTCATGAGCTCCTCCAAGGCAGCTTGTGTCTTCCGCTTCGCACGCGTTTCCAGTAGTCTCCCCAAAAGAACGAGCGCCACGATTACAGCTGCGGCTTCAAAGTAGACGGCCGGTGCCTCTCCGGCATGCGCAAGCCAACTCGGCCAGACTGTGGCTACTGCACTGTAGAGGTATGCAGACCCCACGCCGAGGGCCACAAGCGTATTCATATTGGCAGAGCCATGCCGCAGAGCCTGGATGGCACTGGTAAAAAAAGCTCCACCCGCCCAAACTACTACGGGTGTGGCCAGCATCCACAGCAGCAGGTGCAGGCCCGCAAACTCCACACCTGGCAGCATGGATAGCACCAGGATGGGCACACTCAATAGTGCAGCCCCTACAAAGCGCCGCCGCGCACGCACGTAAGCTGCCTCGTGCTCTTCACTCGGAGGGGCAGCCTCGGACGTTGTGCCAGTCTTATAGCCTGCCGCGCGGGCCTCCGCAATGAGGTCGTCGCGGCCCGCAACGCCAGGGACGAAACTGACCAGCAGCTGCCCGCCCTGCGTAACGCGTACCTCCTTGACGCCGGGCTGGGAAGCAATTGTTTCCTGGCGTGCTGAAGGCTTGGCCCCTGATGCTGGCACAAAGATGAGCGTGTCCAGCGCAACGCCGTACCCCGCCGACTCTATCGACTTAATCAGTAGCGCGCCGTCCTGCGCAGCATCCTTCAAGACCGTAGCCGCGCCAGTGGCAAAGTTGACCTGCGCGTCTTGGACCCCTGGCACCTTCTTCAGGCTTCGCTCAACACGCGCGGAGCATGCTGCACATGTCATCCCTGTAACCTGAATCGTAGTGCTGGTCCATTCGGGCATAGCGAAGCAAAATGGGTGCACTAATTGAACCCTATGCGGCCAGAATTGTTGAGAGATGTTAGGCCCTTACTATTCTGCTGTCGCATGTCCAAAAGTACCCTGATCCATACAGAGCTGTTCGAAGCCACTCCCGAAGCGCTATTTGCCGCTCTCCATACGCCGCGTGCCATCTGCGAATGGTGGGACTGCACCAGTGCTATCGTGGTTGCCAAGACCGATGGATACTACGTGGTAGCGTGGGGCGATGAAACCGACCCGACGTACTTTTCCGTGGCCAAAATCACCCAGTTTGAGGCGCCGCGCCGGATGGTGCTAACGGATTACCAGTATTATGCCAAGGATGGCCGGATGCCAATAGATGCCGACTTTGCAGTCTCTTTTGAGATCGCTCCGCATGCCAGTGGTGCACAGCTTCAGATCGTGCATGACGGCTTCCCCCCGGGGTCGGATGACTTTTACGATGGGTGCGTACAGGGCTGGGCGGACACGTGTGCGGGCATTCAGCGCTACATGGCGGCAGCGCCAAAATTGCTGTCTCCCGACGCGGCAAAAATCGAGTCCCCGGAGTCCTAGCCGATAAGCCTCGGCCTTGATACATATGGCGCCGCGAATGGCCGTTCCGCCGGTGTTCGGATCTGACATGGCAGAAAAGGATGAATAGTGTATCCCATGGCCCGAGCAGCCACCCCTCTTCCGGCAAGACGGCAAAGGACGAGAACTTTCCTGTAGCCTCCTGGCTGCTAGCGGCGCGCCATCGCGTCCATGTAAGGACCTTTTATCGATTTGCGCGCGCCATTGACGACGTCGCTGACAGCCCCGACCTCAGCCCTTCCGAGAAGCTAGCAAGACTTAGGGCTTTCGGCCGTTTGGTAGGTGATAGCGATAACGATTGCCTTGCGTATGCGGCAGCGCGCGCCATGCGCGAAAGCCTTGAGGAGACACGCATTACGCCTGAGCACTGCAGAGATCTGGTGCGTGCATTTGAACAGGATGCCACCAAGGATCGCTATGCAACCTGGGAGGAGCTCATAGAGTACTGCATGCTGTCGGCTGCGCCCGTGGGCCGCTACCTGATCGACCTGCACGGTGGACCCCATGAGGCCTACCCGGCTTCCGATGCGCTCTGCAACGCGCTGCAGGTTCTGAATCACCTGCAGGACTGCGGGCAGGACTACTGCGCACTGGACCGAGTATACCTTCCACAAGATTGGATGCATTTGGAGGTGGTGTCCTGTGCTGCGCTCGATTCCGCTGGGATGACACCAGCGCTTCGGCGCGTACAGGACCGGTGTTTGGAAGGAATCGAACGTCTTCTGGTCCAGGCTGCGCCGCTACCCGTTAAGCTTAAGAGCGTGCGCCTAGCCATGGAAGCGTCAACTATCCAGACGATTGCCCGCACGCTTGCAAAGGAACTCAAGCGTCGTGATCCCCTGGCCGAGCGCGTCGTGCTGAGCCCCATTCAGTACGCGCTGTGCATTCTGCGCGGCGTAGCCTCCGCCGTGTGGCAGCGCCTGATCAGGTGCGCGCACACTACCAAGAAGACGACATCAGCCTCTGCCACCTAAGTTCAGTAGCCACTTTGAGCTCCCCCGACGACGCAACGGACCCGTGGACGTATGTGCGCCGAATCGTAGGCGAGTCACGCTCGTCGTTCGTGTGGGGCATGCGCGTGCTGCCGAAACAGCGGCGGCGCGCCATCTATGCCGTCTACGCATTCTCGAGGGTGGTTGACAATATAGCCGACGGCCCCGAGGCTCCGTCCGCAAAGCAGCGCGCCTTGGCCGGCTGGCACAGTGAGGTTGACCGCCTGTTTGCGGGCTACCCGCGACATCCGCTGACGAAGGCGTTGGAGGATGCCGTACGGGACTATGAGCTTCCACAGCAGGAGTTCCATGCCCTCATCGATGGAATGGAGACAGATGCAAGGCCACGCGTGCGAATGGCTTCGATGGAGGATCTGCTTCTGTACTGCCGGCGAGTAGCTGGTGCAGTAGGAGTGCTCTGCATCCATATATTCGGGCTATGTCAGGAACCCGGGCCCCGCTTTGCCATAGCGCTGGGCAATGCGTTTCAGATCACCAACATCCTGAGGGACATCCAGGAAGACGTCGCGCTTGATCGACTCTACATTCCACAGGAGGTGCTGGGCACCCATGGTGTAGAGTCAGAGCCTTTGACCGGTCTCATCGCGCAGCGCGGTTTAGCTGCTGCGTGTGCCGACCTTGCTGCCTTGGCCCAGTCCCGCTACGCAGAGGCCGAGTGCCTTATGCAACGGCTGGGATGGTGGCGAACGCGCCCCCCGGCACTCATGAATGCGATTTACAAGGCTACACTGGATCGCCTTATGGCGCGCGGGTGGACCCAGTGGGATGAGGCCGTGCGGCCAGGGAGCCTTGGGAGACTGTGGCTCATTGTGCGACACGGCTTACGGTGAGCGCCAAGACCGTCGTCCATATCGTCGGCGCTGGCATGTCCGGCTTGGCGGCCGCGGTCGCTTCGGCTGAGCGCGGCTTTCGTGTTCACCTGTACGAAGCATCAAGCCGGGCCGGTGGTCGTTCTCGATCTTTTCATGACGCATGCCTTGATCGCACCATAGATAACGGCAACCACCTCCTGCTTAGTGGCAACAGTGCTGTGATGAAGTACCTGGGGACCGTTGGGGCCACGGGTGGCCTCGCAGGACCTGCGCGTGCGGCATTCCCCTTTGTCGATATTCGCAGCGGCGAGCGCTGGTGTGTGCGCCCAAGCCGGGGTCCATTGCCCTGGTGGGTCCTACGCAAGGACCGCCGCATTCCGGGCACCTCGGCGCGGGACTATGCAAAAGTATTGCGCATCGCGCGTGCACGTTCATCAGAGACCGTTCATGCGTGCGTTGGAAACGCAGGCATGCTCTATGAGCGGTTCCTGGAACCGCTCGGTGTGGGCGCACTCAACACGCCGGCACGCGAAGGAGCAGCACGCCTGCTGTGGCCCGTGCTGCGCGAGACTTTTGCCAAAGGCGAAAAGTATTGCCGCCCCCGCATGGCACGGCTCGGCCTCACAGAAGCGCTGGTGCAGCCGGCACTGGCATGGCTGCGCAGGCAAGGCACATCTATTCACTTCTCACATCGACTTCGGGCGATAAAGGTCGAGCGCAATCAGGTATGCGCGCTCGGCTTCGGACATGCCTCCATTCCACTGGACAAGCACCACCGCGTGATTCTTGCCGTTCCGTCTCAAGCTGCTTCGGGACTTATTCCTAGCCTGACGGTGCCGACCGGGCATAGCGCCATCGTTAATGCCCACTATGTGCTACCCAGACCCGCCCCACAACCGTTCGGGCACTCCTTTGTCGGAGTCATTGGAGGAACCGCTCAATGGATCTTTCTCAGGGGCGACGTTGCCTCGGTAACCATTAGCGCCGCCGAATCACTTGCACGCAGGGGTACCGAAGAGCTGGCCTGCGAAATCTGGCAAGATGTCGCTTTGGCGCTCTACATGGCTCCCGCGCCGAAGCCGCTTTGCCGGATCATCAAGGAAAAGCAGGCCACCTTCAGGCAGTCGCCAGACAACCTGCGCTGCAGGCCGAAGACCAATACCGCCATTCCGAACCTGTTTCTGGCTGGAGACTGGACAGATACGGGTCTGCCGGCCACCATTGAGGGTGCCATTCGCTCAGGCTTTGCGGCGGCCCGGGCCGCAAGGCGCGCACACTAACCCAGTGCTTGCCTAAGGTCCCTGCAGAGGTCGTCGGGGTCTTCCAGGCCCACCGAAAGACGAAACACTCCATCGCCAGCGAAGGTCTGGTACGCAGCCAAATCATCACCTGCCAGATGAAAAGTTGACGCCATAATGCTGGCGGTACTGATGTAGTAGATCAGGCTGTGTACGTGTCCCAGCGACACCGCATAGCTGATAAGCTTTAGGCGGATCTGCAGCTGCCGCGCCATCGCGTCGCCATCTGCCACCTGGAATGTCAACATCCCACCCGGCAGCTGCATCTGCTTCTGCGCGAGCGCCACCTGAGGGTGGGACTCCAGGCCGGGGTAGATGACATTCTTCACACGTGGGTGCCTGGACAACATCGCCGCGATGTGCATGGCACTGTCGCAGTGTGCACGTATGCGAAGCGGAAGTGTGGTAAGTCCCCGTAGAATCAGCCATGCATTGAAGGGGCTCAGCACACCGCCCGCATGGATGCCGACGCGTGATCGGATAGGAGCTATGAGGTCGCTGCGGCCCACGACGATGCCACCCAAGGCATCCCCGTGCCCACCCAGGTACTTCGTCAGCGAGTGAACAACAAAGTCTGCTCCCAGCTCCAGGGGTTTGGTAACTACCGGCGAGGCAAACGTAGAGTCCACTGAAAGCAAAGCGCCTGCGTCATGTGCCAGATGCGCAAGCTGCTCGATGTCCGCTAAGCGCAAGATGGGGTTGCAAGGAGTTTCGGTATGAACCAGCTTTGTATTCGGGCGCAGCGCAGAACGCACGGCGTCAAGGTCGGACATGTCCACATGCGTTACCGATACACCCATCTGGGGCAAGAGGTCGTAGGTGTACTCCACCGCACCCGCATAGGCCACGTTGGACATCACCAGGTGATCCCCCGCGCCCAAAAGGTGGGTAAAGAGGCCGGTGATGGCTGCCATCCCGCTGCTGAAGCAGAGCCCTTCCTCGGCATCCTCCAGCGATGCCACGCGCTTTTCCAGCATTGCCACAGTGGGGTTGCCCCAACGCGTATAGATGAACGGCGAGTCCGGGTTGAGGCCCTCGGCGGAAAAGCTCAAGTCCGCTGTTGTCAAGTATGAGTTGGCCATGTGAAGCGGTGGGGAGACGGCGCCGCCCGGAGCTCGCGCGGCCTCACCCGCATGAATGGCACGTGTTCGCAGACTGGTAGCCTTCATCGACATCTTGTATTGGCTTTGACAAGGAATCCGCTGACTAAATTAGTCTTCTGCGCGGTAGCACACATTACTCTTCTCTAGGAGCAGGGATGCGCCCGAATTCACCTGGTGCATGCGGGAAACAGGGGCGTCCGGCCCGTACTCCTTAAGCATCCGGGCCCGGATCGTCCGCCCAGCGCTCATGACGCAACCATGTCACACGCTTCGCATAAGCTTGTGCGCACCAATCAGGTAACCCGCTCATACTGCATCGCGGTGTAGCGGCTACACTCTTGCGTAGTGTTTGTTGCGGTCACCCTCGCGGGCCGTCCATCTGCGCTCCTTTGGCCTTGTAGCACATCTCTTACAGCAACATGGACAGGCGGCTGGAGCTCATCGCATGGCCCAAGCCGCCCGCTTGTACGCCGCCCGACGCGGCCACGCTTGCAGGCTCAACTATTCGAAGGTGACTTCACACCATGTCCGGCGTGACACTAACCAACGCTGAGCAGGCAATCGGTTTTCGCAGGAACACGGGTCGGATTTGAAGCTCGCCGGCACCATCATTGAAGCTACCTCAATAGTCTCCCGCGTACCTCTACCTTCTAACAGTTTGGGAATCCGTAGGGATGCATACATGAAAACCGCCCAGCTCGGAAGGCTGGCGTCACCAAAATGCACGGGGAGAAGAGCCGATCCCGTCCGCGTAGAGGAGCTATTTCCTTTTAAGTGCAACCCAAGGCATACGTGTGTGCGTACAACGCGCCGCAAAAAAACATGCGCCGCCCATTCATGCCTGTACCCCACGAGCTATTCGATTTCCTCACGGACCTGTCCGCGAATAACAACCGCGAATGGTTCGCTGCGAATAAGCACCGCTATGAGGCTCATGTCAAGGCCCCGCTACTTCGGCTTATCGAAGACTATTCGCTACCTCTGAGCCAGATCAGCACGCACTGCCGTGCAGTACCCAAGGTCGGCGGTTCCCTGTTCCGGATCTACCGTGACATTCGCTTCTCCAAAGACAAGAGTCCGTACAAGACCCAGGCGGGGGTTCATTTTCGACACGAGGCTGGAAAGAATGCGCATGCACCGGGGTTTTACTTGCATCTGGCACCTGAAGAATGCTTTGCAGCTGCCGGGATCTGGGGGCCCGACTTGAAGACGCTGACCATGATCCGACAGGCTATAGTAGACGACACGCCCCGCTGGGTCGCCGTAAAGGCGAAGCTCAGCGGCCGGTTCGACCTGTCTGACCATCTGCACAGCCTTAAGCGCACACCACGTGGTTTTGACCGGAGTCACCCCTGCGCAGACGACCTGAGACGGAGGCACTTCGTTGCAACCCGTCAGCTGTCGCGGGAAGAGGTGCTCGATCCGGAGTTTTTGCACATTCTAGCCGCGGCCCATCGCCAGGGTGCGCCACTGATGGAGTTTCTGACGCGCGCCATTGGCCTCCCGTGGTAACCAAGTTGTCCTGACCACCCACCACCAGACTCAGCACGTTCATGTTTCCCACGATGAATCCCTTTGTTACGCACGGCGCCATCAGTTGGAGTGAGTATCTCGCCATTGATCCGACCGTGTCCTTGGAATTCTACGCAAAGCTGCTCGGCTGGCAGCACTACTCCGTACCCATGGAGATGGAAGGCGGGGGTACGTACTACGTTGCCACGGCCGATCGCACAAACGCTGCGGGTTGCATGAAGCGACCCCACGAGGACATTCCGCCGTGTTGGGGTTTCTATGTCACCGTGCGGAATGTGCGCGCGTTGGTGGAAGAGCACAAGCCTCAACTACTCATTCCGGTCACAGACACGCCGATGGGCCCGTTCTGCGGCATCATGGATCCGCAGGGCGCAGTGCTGTATGCTATCCAGTTCGTAGCCCCCAAAGAAGAATCCGAAGGGGTCACGGACTTTGTCTCTACGTTCCGCAGGCATGGTCTCTTCAGCTGGTTCGAGCTGAATACTACCGACGGCGCGGCGGCGGCGGCGTTCTACGGAGAGTTGTTCGGCTGGACATTCCAAGAAACCTCCACGCCCTATGGCATCTACCGTCAAATCAACGTAGGCGAGGTAGGCATCGGCGGGATCGCCGAATTCCTGCCCGAAAACGCGCCACCACACTGGCGCGGCTACATCACCGTTGACAACGTGGACGACCGCATCGCCACGGCGACCTCGCACGGTGCAACGGTTCTGGCGCCCCCGTTTGACCTGCCCGGTGTAGGTCGCTTGGCCCACATCCAAGACCCCAATGGTGCACCGCTGTCACTCATCAAGTACGAGGACATGACAGCGTAATTCCTTACAGGACGCAGGAATCGTCAGGCAGGTGCCGGGTCGTATTCTGCCTGGCCGGGGCGCCGTACGCATCTCGCGGCAGCAAGTACGGAAATTGCTGCCAAAGCGGCCGTCAACGCCATGACCCAATTCGGGCTCACTGCGTGCCTGAGGATCTCTGCAAGCTCCGGAATGCCTTCTCGGGGCCCGACCGCCGGCACATCACCCGCCTGATACAGCGTGGCCAGTCCGATCAAGACAATGCCGCAAACAAAGAGCCTGGTGCCCCTGCCTGTCTTGTCTGCCAGCTGACAAAGGAAGCCTCCTCCGCCTGCTCCTGCGATAGTGGCGACCATGGTCACCGCAATCCAGCCCGCGGACACGCTCCACGACTCCGGCTGAACCAGCCATTCTGCGCCCCACGCGCGGTAAGCACCGGCAATTACGGCCGTCGTTACGCCGCTCATGACTCCATACCCTAACAGGCCGGCTAAGAGTGCGCGGAAATTCCTCGCCACGAAGCGAAAGGGCCACAAGAGCAGACGCCAGATGAAGTACATCGCTGCGCTGTCGTTCTAGTGCCGAGCGTACCCCGAAAGGCACACCCGTTTCAATGCAATTGCACTCATTCCAATCTCCGTCCTGGCTTGGGATCGAGAGCACGTGGTAATGGACTGCGCTTCAAGGCCGGACGGGCGGACCATCACCTGCTCTGGACGCAGCCAAGACAACAATTGCCTGCTCACGGGGGCAATCCAAGAATAGCGGACCATAGCCCAAATCGCTACCGCTTCCGCAACAGCTTCGTAGCCACAAACACACCAATAAAGCCCAGCAGCGGATTCAGGTAGTTGATCCATACAGGCTGGACAGCATTCTGCATGGCCTCGAGATTGCTGGGCGACGCAATTGTACGCGGCCCTGGCGCTTCGGGCGAGCCTGCGGCGATTGCCATCCAGAGTCCGAGGACAACGATTACGGCCATAAGGATTAGCGCACCCGTTCCTGAGCGGTCAAGGCGCTGCGCTACCAAACCTCCTGCAAGCGCCGTCACAAGACCAACTATTATGCTAAGCGCAAGCCACCCGGCCGAAGCCTCCCAGGAGTCGGGCTTGAACGACCAGTCAGCCCCCAGAATCAGGTAGGCCGTAGTAAGAAGGACCATCGTCGAAACGAAAATCACGGCAAATCCTGCAACCATGCTCAAGATGGAACGAAGAGTAGGATTCATCAATCTTGACTGTTTTGGTGAGTCAATGATGTAGGCTACAACTTGGAAAATACGCGCCGCAGCCTATTCTGATAAGCCTGATACGCACACTCCTTGCCAGGTGTTACCATCGGCATCCAGGCAAGTCCTTTATCCGCGCACCACACAGCATTCGCTGGCGTCCCAACGCCAGCGTGCGTGGCGACCCATCAGATGTACGCCTCCATACCACCGGTCTATGCCACGCAGATGAATTGCGTCGAGTTTACCTGTTAGGACGGCAGCGCCCTCATCTGTCACGCTCAGGGTAGCACCCTGCATGTCCCGTTCGCTACAGGCACCCTCAATGGTTAAAAGAGGCGCAGGAGCCCGTGCCATGGACTGGAGTTCATGCCAAAAGGACCAGTCCCCCATGAAGGGCGCCGTTTCCTGGTCCCAGTGGGCCTCAAGCAACGAAACGGGCGCAATGCAGCCGGACGCAACAGCATTCAGTGCATGATGTGCCGTGCGGCCAAGACCGTTGAAGGTGGACGGCAGCTCCTGGAGATGCCGCAAGAGCGCCGCGCGCATAAAGGGCAGCGCCGATGAGTCGCTAGCCAAAAAAGACTCCACTGCCGACGGGTCCGCACCCGTGAAGGCACCCCACGCCTCGGATGCTACGTGGTAGGCCGCCCCGGTAACCCTTCCCCGCGCAGCAAATAGCGGCGCGACATGCGTGGGCATGAGATCCGCAAGCCCCCGAAACAGCGTTACGCCTTCGTGCCGATCAATACATATCAGAGTGATGCAACTGCCATTTCGCTCTTCACTTGCCAGGAATGATAACACCTGCGCCAACTGCAGCTGGTCATAGAGATCATGTTCAAACCACAGCACGAGTTCATCATAGGCCCGAAACTCCGCAAGCGTGCGATCGCGCGTTGCAAACGACGTGCACAATGCGGGCAAGGCGCCCCAGCCGCGGCTGGCCAGAAACTCCGCACGAATCCGGCTTAGTGCCGCCAATTCCAGTGCCGGCACCGGCCCTTCGTGCAACACGTCACGCCACGGCAAGATCTCCCCTGCACAGCCACCGGCAGCCAAGAGCGCCGCGGCACCGTCCCCATTGGTTATGTGTAACAGCATGACAAGCAGGGCGTTACACACCAAGCGCGAGCACCGGGATCCCTCCTGGTGCATCCGCATCGAGGCATCGTTCTGACACTCTTGTGACTGCTATCCATGGCAAACATCTATCACGAACTCCCTATTCGTGCGCCCATTGCAGGTGTATTTGACGCGATATCCACTCCCGATGGACTAAATGCCTGGTGGACTCTGCGTGCTGACGGCATGCCTTCGGTAGGCCATTCTTACACTCTCGATTTTGGACCGGGCTACATCTGGCATGCCATGGTTACCGCATGCGCGGCGCCAGACCACATTGAATGGGAATTCACGAATGCAGACCCGGACTGGCAAGGCACACGACTACGCATAGACCTGCACGCACGCAACAGCCAGACGGTTCTCAGCTTCGCGCATACCGGATGGCTTTCGACCAACACGCACTACCGCGTTTCCAGCTTCTGCTGGGCCATGTACCTGCGCCTGCTCAAGCGCTACGTCGAGAGGAATCTCGCCGTACCCTACTGCGAACGCCTGGACGACTAGGCCGGATGCGTTTATCGCGGACGGAATCGGGAAATCTTCGGCTTCCCTACGCGCCGTAACGGCGTAGGCTTGTGCTTGTGGATACCCGTCTGGTTGACGTGTCCGATGTAGCGCCCGAGCACCGTCACTTCTTCGAAGATATCCGGCTCAATGCGGATGTTGTCGTATTCCGGGTTGGCCGGCTCTAGTCGAAGCCCGCTGCTTTCCATGTAGATTCGTTTCAGCGATGTTTCGCCGTTATAGAGTATCGCGCCGATGCCGCCGTTGGGAATGTCGTCGTCTACCAGCAGCACGTAGTCTCCGCTGCGAATGTCTGCGCCGGCCATCGATTGACCCGAGACTCGCAGAGCAAACATTCGGCTCAAGTCCGGAAACAGCGTCTCCAGAGTGATAGAACCAAGGTTGGCCTCGACAGCTTCCTGCAGCTGACCCGCCGCGATCACACCCTTGATCGGGACACCGCGCTCCTGCGGCAACTCGTCACGAAACTTGTAGCCCACCCCGAACTTGACCAGAATGCCCTTTTTCAGCAACGCTCGGATATTCTGCGTCACGCTGTTGGGAGAAACCCAGTCAAATTCGCCCTGAAGCTCTCGATACGTCGGCCAGTCGCCTTCGTTATCCTGCATGAAGCTCCTGATGAAGTCAGCAAATGCATTCTGCTTCTTTGTTAGCTTGTTCGCTGGCATAGCAATTGCGCTTAGTTGTGTACGCTGGTTATCATTACTCATACATGATGGTAATAAGATACGAACATATATGTCCGCTGTTCCGATCTGGCTTACGCATAAATGCAGTCAATGTTCCCAGGGTACGATTACTAGCCATGCGGAAGCCTACTCCGCGTCAGGCATCCTGAAGGATCCGCAGCGAGAGAAGCTGAAGGTCCCACAG
Organism: Rhodothermales bacterium; assembly: GCA_965262785.1. Taxonomy (GTDB): domain Bacteria; phylum Bacteroidota; class Rhodothermia; order Rhodothermales; family Bin80. The sequence goes on along the minus strand of OZ253559.1, from coordinate 1,465,230 downwards.
GGTGCGCAGCATGAATTCCATTCTTCCCTTCTCTTCCGCCGGAAAGCGTGCGTTAACGGTAGCGGTGACGGCGCTGCTGCTCGCCGCGATCTTCACCTTCAAGTCCTCAAAGTATTGGCGGTGACCTTCGTGATCCGGACTTAAGAGCGCCTTGGTCTTCGGCGGCGCCCACTCGATTCCCTCAATGGTGACGCTTGCCCGGAAGCCACCGCGCGCAACCTTAAGAACGCCCGAAAGGTGATCATTCGCACTCGCTTCTCCGAGAATATGCACGCTGTCGCCATCATCGCTCACTGCCTTTTGCAGCGCGCTCCAGACCTCTTCGCTATGGTATCGCCAACTTGCTGACGACTGCGACCACGGCATCTGCACAAAATCGATGACTAGACTACTGACCATCACTCACTTGCCTGTCTGGTGATTGTTCGCAGCTGCCGTCCTCATGAACAGCTGTCGCCTGTTCCGTGCCAGGCCGAGGGAAGAACTGGTCAATCAGAATGACATTGCCATCGGGGTCTGTAAGCATCAGGCTCGCAGGCCCATTCCTGTTATCAGCTTCATCAACGCCGCTGATAAGCTCCACCTCGCCTGCCTTCAGTAGCTGCTGAATGTCGCGGATATCCGTAAAGTCGCTCACGCGCCAATCCCTGAGCGGATCATCCGTGTCGCCATCCTTTACGCGCAGCCCGGGATTGAACGTCAGGATATTCCCCTCGAACATGCCTTGGAATAGCCCTATAAAGGCAGCGCCCTGCCGGAGCATGAGGTAACCCCCACCTCCACCCGTCACGGTGAAGCCCAGCATCTCATAAAAGGCACGGGAAACGGCGAGGTCCTTTACCGCCAGGCTGACGGAGAAGGCGCCCAAATCAAGTCTGTTCATATTGCACTGAGTTCTCTTGGCAGTGGAGCCCTGAACCTGTCCTTTAATGTGCGCTAAACATAGCGTATGTGAATGTACGCTTTGCTACGAATTGAACAATTCGAGAGATTTTGCGCGTTCCAGGAGGCTGCTTCTCACTGCGCGGCTTGCCTGCTGGAGCAAACGATCGAAATAGGCCCGACCGGAGTCATTCGGGTAGGTGAGCGCAGCTCCCGCCCGCAGAAGCATTTCCGCAATGGCAACGTACGCCGCCTGCCGCTCACCTGCGCTCCCGCTGAACCGTGATCCATGCGCCACCCACCCCAAGGGCGAGCTTCGGTGGCACTGGTCGAACACCTCAAGCGGCGCGCCTGCATCAATCAGCAGGCGCGCACTAGCTGGCTGCCCGAACCACGCGGCTTGATGGAGTGGCGTTCCGTCTTCAAGGCCGGGCGCTGATAGGTCTGCGCCAGCCGCTATCAGCAGCGAGACCGGCCAGGTGGGGTTTCGACCTGCCACGTCGGCCAGAAGCCGATCCTCCTCGGGATTTCCTGTCCGGGCGGACCCGGGGCGGACAGCCAGGATTCGCTCTGCCTCCTCCGCCCTGCCCTGCACGATAGCCATGGCCAGCCGGTCGGCGGGTGTCAGCGTCCCGCCTATGGTCATAGGAGCCAGAAACTCACTGACCTCACTGAAACCGCGGCGAGCAGCGTGGACGTATGCCGTCTTGCCGCCTGCCGTTTGCGCATTAGGGTCCGCGCGGTGTTGTATAAGGATTTTGATGGCCGATAGCCGACGGCGACGCGCCGCCACATGCAGGGCGGTTTCCCGAAAAGGACCCTGCCGGACCTCCTGATCTGCGCCCTTTTGAAGCATGTTCTCCAGCGCTGCATCACCATCAGGTCCATAGTGGTAGTCAAGCAATTCGTGGAGCGTCATTGCTTACAGGTATGCAAATTCCAATGCCGTACTTTTGACGTACACGCTTTATCCTCGTTGCACTCATGGCAGAGCTGAAGACGAAGAAGAATCAGGCCAGCGTTCACGAATTCATTCAAGCCATTGAGGACCCTGGCCGGCGCAAGGACTGCCTGGCTTTGGCAGCGCTTATGCAAGAGGTCACGCAGGAGCCACCGGCGATGTGGGGTGCGAGCATCGTCGGATTTGGATCATATCACTACAAGTATGCGTCGGGTCGCGAAGGAGATTGGTTCCTCGTGGGCTTCTCGCCGCGCAAGCGAAACCTGACACTGTACCTAATGGGTGGCCTGGCAGCGCTTCAGCCAATCCTGGAGCGCTTGGGTAAGCACTCCTGTGGCAAAGGATGCCTCTATGTGAAGCGGCTCAGTGACCACGATCCCGCTGTATTGCGCGAGCTCATTGAGGCCTCCGTCGCTAGGCTGCAGCCGCAGCGCAGCTAGCTACAGTACGGTGGCTGTAGTGGCCGCGAACCCCTATGCCAGGGGCGCGGCTTTGTGTGGACGCCTGGCACGCGGCCTGAGCGCCGCCGCACCAGGTTGCGTAAGCAGTACCTTTTTTAACGCAGCCGTGTCCGTTTGGCTCGTGTGAAAGGTGGTCTCCCCCGCAACGGCGGTCGCCACCACCACGCCTTGCCGGAATAGGATGCGGTTTGATGCCAGCGCAGGGATTCGCGGACCTGGCGTCAAGACGCCCTCCAGGTTGAGCGGATCTGCCGCGCTGATCGCAATGGGTTCCGCTGCCATCTCTTTGTTGCGCCCTGCGCTGCGCAACAGGCCCACAGCTTCCGGAAGTCCAAAATGCTCTCCCGGCACGCCGGCCAGAAATCGCCCACCACGAATCTCTCCACGCGCCTCAAGACGCCAATACGTACGTACCAGCGCGCGCCATGGCGGAAGGTCAGTTTCTCGCGCAAGAATTCGACGACACACGATGCCGTAGCGGCGCAAAAGGATACGGGCAATCGCTTCAACGGTGTCATCGTCCGCTTCTTGAGGTGTGGCAACCATTGACCACCGCCCAAGGGCCTGCATGCCCAAGGGTGCCCTGCGATGCCCGCGCCGCCGGGTATCTACCGGCGCCAGCAGCATTCGCAGGCCAGCAAAGCCGTCACTGGTGACCATGCCACGACTAACAAGTTCTGCCAGCGCAGCTTCGATCTGCGTTGGAAAGAGCTTCGTTTCAGCACGGATCACGCCCAGAAACGAGGCCCCGTGCCTGGTCAAGACGTCCAACACTCGCTGCGCCTGGCGTGACAGGGGCACGTCCGCCGGCGCGTCCGCAAGCAGCGGTGCATGCTCCTGCAGGAATAGCGCGATCGGTGTAGACCGTACCGGTGCTACGGCAGTGCTTTTGTTCGCCGAGCGCCTGCACCATCCGACCCGGCCCGTGAAGCACAGCGTGTCCAGCATCGCTGGTTCAAAGCCCTCCACGCGCAGCGAAAGAATATCTGGCTCCCAAGCCGCGGCCGCGGCACCAAAGCCATCTATCTGAGCAATAACGCTGTGAAGACCCGCCAGGCCTGCCACACGATAACCCGCGGCAACATGCTGCCATGCCATCAGAAAGCGCATGTACTGAACCACGGGCACGGGCCGAACCTCCTCTCGACGCCGCGCTATCGTTCTGCGATGCATGCGGGCCAGCAGCCGCCGGTGGCACCACTGCTCAGAATTCTGGGACGTGAACTTTCCACGAAGCACGTCGCCGCTGCCTTCCAGGCCTGCCAGTGCGCACTCAGCCGAAGACAGCGATAGCCCCATCACCTGGGCGATGTGCGCCGCTGTGACAGGCCCACTCGTCTCCAGGTATCCCCTGGCAAGCGTCTGTGCGGCGCTTTGCTGCGACACGGCTGCCTCTGTTGGGGCCAAGGCCGGATTCAGCACGAGATCCCATAGGGCCACCGCCTCGTGCAAACGCTCAGCCGGCAGCCAGACCTGCTGGCCTGTGGCCTTGATCATGCCCTGCGTGGCACGACCCTCCGCTGTAAGGGTAGCGAAGTAATGCGCCCAGGTACCATCCGTTGGCGCGGGAATCCACCCAATCGTCAGCAGCATGTCGTGCAGCTCATCGGAAGTGCGCACCTCCGGGCGCACTTCCGTGCACACGCGCCCCACCACTTCTGCATCAAGAACGCCTTGGCCGTCCACCGGTGCAAACGCCCGGCGCCGCTGTGCGGCTTGCGAACGCCGCTCCTCCAGCGGCGCATCGTCCAGAAAGGCATAGGGCCTGGCCGTCAGGATTTCGTGCGACAACGGAGAAGGCTCCTGGACATCGCGGGTGACAAAAGTGATGCTCCCCTGCTCAAGGCCGGTCAGAACGGCACAAAGCCTCTCGCAGTCCATAGCTACCTGGAGACAATCGTAGACTGTCTGTGCCACCATCGGGTGCCGGGGTACCACGCGATCCCCTCCAACATTCTCCAGACAGGCAGCCGCATCTGGAAAGACAGATACCAACAGGTCCTCAGCCTGCATTCGCTGAAGGGGCGCCGGTATTTTGCGACCACCACGGCGCCGCGGCACAGCCAAAGCGATGTTGACATTCCACCGCCATCGCGTATGAAACATCGGAGCATCGAGTACAGCCTGCACGAGGATGTCATGGAGCGACCCTGGCGTCAGATATCTGAGGACATCGGCCAGAGGAAAGGAATGCTGCGGCCCCAGCGATAGCAAAATCGCATCTTCGGTGGCCGCGGCCTGGAGCTCAAAGTTGAACTTTCTGCAGAACCGCTTCCGCAAAGCGAGCCCCCATGCACGGTTGACCCTTGCGCCGAAGGGCGCATGAAGCACCAGCTGCATGCCACCCGATTCATCAAAAAACCGCTCTACTACAATCTGATTCTGGGTCGGCAGCGCGCCCAGAATAGCCACCGACTGCCAGAGGTACTCTGCGAGCTGGTCCGCCGCCGGAACTGGCAGGGCGTAGTGCTCCACCAGCCAATTGGCTGACGACTCCCGACATGCCATATGGGGTAAGATATCGCTGCGCAGCCGCGACACCGCTGCCGAAAGCGCATTGCTTCGCTGGGGTGCCTCACCAAACCAGAACGGAATGTTTGGGGGTGCCCCCATAGCGTCTTCCACCCGAACGACGCCAGAGCCAATGCGTCGAATACGCCAAGACGTGTTGCCCAACTGAAAGATGTCGCCAGCGATGCTCTCGGCGGCAAAGTCCTCGTTGACTGTGCCCACAAACGTGTCTTCCGGCTCAAGCACCACTCGTAGGTCTGCATTGTCCGGGATAGCTCCGCCACAGGTGAGCGCAGTTAGGCGTGCGCCCTTGCGACCCTTCACACGGCGGTGGATGCCATCGTGGAAGAGCAACGCACTGCGGCGCCCGCGATCGGTGACAAAGCCGTGTGCCAGCATGTTGATGACCTCCCCGAAGGTTTCCGTCGTGAGGTCGCGGTACGGATAGGCACGTCGCACCAGGTCAAACAGTGCCTCCTCCGTAGATTCCTCCGCTGCAGACTCTGCCACTATCTGCTGTGCCAGGACATCGAGCGGCTGCAGAAGTGGTGCTACCTCTTCCAGCTCGCCCTGCCGAAGCGCATGCATCAGCGCAGCACATTCCAAAAGGTCATCACGTGTAGTCGGGAATAGCCGCCCTTTGCTGATGCCACCCACATGGTGCCCGGCGCGACCTATTCGCTGCACAAACGTCGATATGGAACGGGGTGAGCCGATGGTGCAGACCAGTTCTACGGCCCCGATGTCGATGCCCAGCTCCAGCGACGCTGTAGCAATGATGATTTTGAGTTCGCCGTTCCGTAAGCGGCGCTCAGCTTCTGCTCGAGTAGCACGCGACAGGCTACCGTGGTGCGCCGCCACCAGATCCGGCCCCAGTCGCTCTGCCACGTGGCGTGCTATGCGCTCCGCCAGCCGACGCCCATTCACAAACACCAGGGTGGTCCGGTGATCATGTGCCAGCGCCGACAAGCGGTCATAGATTTCCGCCCATACCTCGTGCGCCATGACGGCGTCCAACGGAGACGCTGGCAGTTCCAAGGCGATGTCCATAGCACGACGGTGCCCCAGGTCCACGGTGGCACAGGCGCCCCCTGTCGTGCCTACCAGAAACTGCGCAACGGTATTTAGTGGCCGCTGTGTAGCGGAGAGTCCGATCCGCTGTAGTGGTCCACGGGCAACATGCGCCAGACGCTCCAGCGTCAGTGTCAAATGCGCGCCGCGGCGCGACGGCAGGACCGCATGGATCTCATCTATTATGACAGTTCGGACCGTGCGGAGCGTGGCCCGGCTTCGCTCGGCCGTAAGCAACAGGTACAGCGATTCAGGCGTCGTAACCAATATGTGCGGAGGGCGACGCGTCATCGAAGCGCGGCGCGAAGCGGTGGTATCACCCGTGCGGATTCCGGTGGTGATGCGAGGTGCTTTGAGTCCTGCCTTCTCGGCCGCGGACCTAATGCCGGCCAGCGGCCGGTCCAGGTTCAAATGTATGTCAGTACTTAGCGCCTTAAGCGGCGAGACATACACCACGAAAGTCTCGTCTGGCAATGGGCCTTCCACCAACGCTCGGCGAAACAGCGCATCGAGCGCCACCATAAAGGCGGCGAGCGTCTTGCCAGAGCCTGTAGGTGCTGCTGCCAGTACATGTTGCCCCGCTTGGATCAGTGGCCACGCCTGGGACTGCACCGGCGTGGCACAGCCAAAAGCCTGCTTGAACCAGGTAAATACCGCCGGATGGAAACCAAAGGAAGCCTTCACGACTCTGTATCCTTCCTACTAGGTCTGATCAAATAGCGACAGCTGGTTGCCTGCACAATGCCGAAACTGATCTGTATCCAGCGCCGGCACTTGCTGATTGAGACCGACCCTTAGGCATGTCGTTTTGAACAACTTGGCGAGGGTGTCAGCCCAGATGCCTTCGCCGCGCATACGCAACCCGAATCGGGCATCGGTGAGTTTTCCCTCACGCAACTCCCGGACACGGCGCAGCACCTTGTTCTTGCGCTCCGGGTAGGTGGCACCTAGCCAGTCCGCAAAGAGCGGCGCCACCGGTCCAGGCAGGCGCAAAACAACGTAACCGGCTCGGCACGCCCCGTGCCGGGCTGCAGCCGTGAGAATGTCCGGCACCTCTTCATCGGTGAGCCCCGGAATGATTGGGGCCACCATTACGCTGACTGGCACTCCGGCATCCGCCAGCGTTTTGATCGCATCCAGCCGGCGCTGTGGCGTCGAGGTTCGCGGTTCCATGGTGCGTGCGAGCTCAGGCCGCAGCGAGGTGACCGAGACGGCGACATGAACAAGATTGCGCTCTGCAAGCGCGCTCAAAAGATCCAGGTCTCTGGTCACCAGGTGGTTCTTGGTGATGATGGAAACGGGGTTGCGGTGCCGCAGAAAGACCTCCAAGCAGCCGCGCGAGAGCTCTAGCTGCCGCTCCGCAGGCTGGTATGGATCCGTATTGCCGGACAGGCAGATGACCTGAGCCTGCCACGAGGGCTTTTGGAAGGCCTGCGAAAGCAACCGCGGTGCAGAGCGTTTTACGAGGATCTTGGTTTCGAAGTCAAGCCCCGCGGACCAACCCAGGTACTCATGGCTGGGCCGTGCATAGCAGTATATGCATCCGTGTTCGCATCCCCTGTACGGGTTCACGCTATAGGTAAACGGTACATCCGGGGAGCTATTCTTAGCCAGAATGGTCCTGGAGTTATCCTCAAAAAAAGTGGTGGGCACCTGCCGAAGCTCGCTTTCCGTCAGCTCCGAGGGATCCAGCTCTACGGTGATCGGATCAAAGCGATTAGGGGTGTTGAAGGCCGCAGCGCGCCCCTTGCGCCGGGGCATAGGTGCCATCTTCATGGTCGAGGCTCAATTCCCGTTGCACAAGAATACGACATGCACACTCGTCATGGCTCTTGCCGTACTTCCGGGAAGCAGCTGGTGCGATGCATGCATGATCGTTGCCAGTCCAACGCTACCGTGCGCTGACCCCGCGATTGTTGCGACGCACCGCCTGGAAATCGTTTTGCAAAGCCGGTCCTGCGCCCGCCGGGGCCCTGTTCGCCTGTGCCGCCGCAGCGACCCATCACCGCTGACGAGGCAGGGCTTAGAACCTCAATTGAGCCGCCCAAGTCACCGTGCCAGCGTTGCCCAGTGCCGTCCGCCTGGACGCTGCCCCGCGATGACATGCGCTGTTTGTGCATTCCGCATGGTCCATTCACCGGATCGAGCGCTCAAATGATCCCTTTGCGCGGCAGAAATTCCTACTTTAGGTTGTTAGAATTGTTGGACTCTACCATGCCAGCGTCATGAAGCGATTCTTCCACATCAGCGGTATTCTGATTGGGGGCATCATCATCGCCCTCGTAATCCTTGGCCTGTTTGTTGACACGAACTCCTATACCACGACGCTCTATGTCGAGGCCCCCGTTGACGAATCATGGGCGACATTTACAGACGGTGACCGCCAAGGCGAGTGGATGCTGGACTTGACCAGCTCGGAGCTTATATCGGGGGCGGAGCACGCAGTTGGCAGTCACTACCGGCTTCATTTTGGCGACGGCACCACGGTGGACGAGCGGATTACCGCAATTGTGCCGCACCAGCGCTATTCGTTCGATATGGAGACATCGCTGTTTACCGGATCCGTAGACGTTACCTTTGCGCCGCAGGACAACGGCACGCGCATCGCACAGGTGACTACCGTGGAGGGCTCAGCATTCCACTGGCGTGCGCTGCTGCCCGTCATCAAGCCCATCATGCAGAACGAGCAGATGAAGGTTCTGGACGCCCTTGGTAGGCTGATAGAGAATGACCCAACTTTGGTGCCGGCACCATAGGCAACTGCAGTCGATTCACTCCAAGCGACCCAGATGGAGGCGCCCGCGGCGGGCAACGCCGGTTCCCTGTAAGGGACCAACGACGGCATCTAGCCTGCAGCTGGCCGGTGCGCAGGCTGATACTCGCCTGCTGGGGACAAGGGACAGGCCACGCATGGCACAAGACAATCATAGTGTCCTGCTGCAATACGGGCGCAAGGGCCTACCGCTGGATGTACGCGGGTTGAATGCCACAGTGCTGAGCCCACGGTACACCCCTGGCCTGAACGACGAACATACAGCGTTTATTGAGGCCGTTCGGAAACCCCGCGGCGCGCCTGCATTGCGGGATACCATCCAAAGCGGCGAAACGGTTGCCGTCGTGATTCCCGACATCACGCGGGCGCTTCCTTCCGCGCGCCTGTTGTCGTGGCTGTTCGACGAGTTGTCGCATGTACCTCGGAGCGACATTAGCATCATCGTAGGAACCGGCACGCATCGTGCCAACACCAGAGAGGAGCTCTGCCACATGGTAGGCAGGCATGTTGTTGATACGGTCCGCATTATCAACCACGATGCGCGGAATCGCTCCTCAATGACGCTAGCTGGCCGCAGCTCCTTTGGGTATGATGTGTATTTCAACACGGCCTATGTGCGCGCCGATCGCCGGATACTGATGGGGTTCATTGAACCCCACTTTATGGCTGGTTTTTCGGGTGGGTACAAGGCTGTGTTTCCGGGAATTACCGGAATGGAGGCCATCCTCAAATACCATGGATACGAAAACATCGCCCACCCCCGCAGCACCTGGGGGCTCCTAGAGGGCAACCCCACGCAGGCGCACATTCGGGCCGGCGGCTCGCTGCTTCCGGTGGACTTTCTGATTAACGTGACGCTGAATAAGGATCAGGCGATAACTGCGTTTTTCTGTGGCGAGGTGATTCAGGCCCACGAAGCCGGATGTTCCTACTCAAAGCAGTGCGCGATGGCCCACGTGGACGCCCCCTTTCCAGTTGTTGTAACTACCAACAGCGGCTACCCGCTGGACCTGAACCTGTACCAGAGCGTCAAGGGCATGTGCGCCGCGGCCGCTGTTACTGCCCGCGGCGGACTTATTGTCACCGCTGCCCGCTGCAATCACGGCTTTCCGGACCATGGGGCGTTCAAGCAGCAGCTTTTTCGGTTTGACTCCCCTGCGACGGGTCGCAAGGCAATCAGCCAGCCCGGATTTGCAGAGGCTGACCAGTGGCAAAGCCAGAAGCTCTTCCAGGTTCTGGAGTCCTGTCGTATTCAGCTGTACAGCGAATTGGAAACTCGGGCTGTACGGCGGGCTCACCTTGAGCCGGTTTCGTGCGTGCGGGAAGCGATTGACAAAGAAGTGCGCAGCATCGGAGACCCGCATGCCCGGATCGCGATTATGCCGGAAGGCCCTCTGACGATTCCGTACCTTTTGTGACAGCACGTGCGAGGCGCGCTTTGCAGCCGCCCGCTCAATCATGCAGCCAGGCCGCATGCACGAGCGCCTGAGGCTTCGGGAAAAGATTGCATACAGCTTCGGGGACATGGCTTCGTCCATGTTTTGGAAGCTGTTTTCTCTGTTTGCGCTTTTTTTCTACACGGACATCGTTGGCCTGAATGCAGCGATGGTAGGCACGCTGCTTTTGATCACGCGCGTTGTCGATTCGGTCAACGACCCCATCATGGGTGCGATTTGCGATCGCACCCAGTCCCGCTGGGGCAAGTTCAGACCCTACCTGCTGTTTGGGGCAATCCCATTTGCGCTCATCGGCATGCTGACCTTTACCACGCCGGATGTCGGTCCGACCGGAAAGCTCATCTACGCGTACGTCACATACGGCATCATGATGATGGTTTACACAACCGTCAACGTTCCGTACGCAGCGCTCATGGGTGTGATGACACCAAACACAGAGGAACGTACATCCTTGGCATCGTGGCGATTCATCGGCGCCTACGCTGGTGGCATACTGGTCACAGCAACTGCCGGCTCGCTTATCGAGTACTTTGGTAGGGGCGGCAATGTCGGTACCGGGTACCAGACTACTGTTGCGCTCTATGCCGTTGTCGCCTGCGTACTGTTCTTGCTCACCTTTGCGGGCACAAGAGAGCGCCTGAGACCTTCTTTGGTTAAGACGCCGAGCTTGCAGGATGACCTCCGAGACTTGCTTACCAATGGGCCGTGGCTGCTCATGCTGGGGGCCTGCGGCTCGATCCTTCTCTACAACACGATGCGGGATGCGGCAATCCTGTACTATTTCAAGTACTTCATAGGGGATCGCTCGGTTTGGTTCTTTGGCGAACTATCGGTGAATGCGCTTTCTTCGGTGTTCATGAGTACCCTGCTCTGCGCCAACATGGTTGGGGTGGTCCTGGCGACGCCTGTTGCGGGCATGGTTGGCAAAAAGCAAACGCTGATTCTATCGGGAGTAGTCACCGCCGTGTTAAGCATTGGCTTCTTCTTCGTGCACCCGTCCCAGGTTATCCTGATCTTCGTAGTGAATATTATGATCGGCGTCTCGGGCGGTATCGTGTTTCCACTAATCTGGGCGATGTATGCCGACGTCGCCGACTATTCTGAATGGAGGTCGGGGCGCCGAGCCACCGGGCTGGTGTTTTCATCTTCCTCGATGTCACAGAAGATGGGCTGGACCATCGGTGGAGCAGTCACGGGATGGATTCTGGGCTGGTTCGGATTTGAGGCCAACATGGTACAAACCGATACGGCGCTGCTGGGCATTCGGCTTTTGATCAGTGTGTTTGCTGCTGTCGGCGCACTGCTTTCTGTAGCCTTTATCTACTTCTACCCGCTTAGCGAGCATCGCATGGCCACCATTAGCGCAGACCTTGAACATATTCGCGGCGCACCTGACGACTAACCCGGGCTTACGGAGAGTGTCTGGACACGCTTGGTATTCTTCGCCCGCATGGTGCCTACGGAAGCATGATCGGCAACAGTCTTACGCTGTGCGCCCACAGCTGGGCGGTCAGCAGGTGCCTTAACTCTACTTCGCCATTTTATGACTCAAACAGTATAGGTGGACACATTCTCCACATATAAGAAAAGGGTGTACTCCCGCCTGGCTGGCACTACTTTTCTAACGCCGTGCGCCTGCCTTAGTCCTGGCGCACGTAGCGTTGCCGATGCAGGCTGGGCGTGACGCCGCAGATGCGCGCTATCTGAGCCAGCTCTGCCCTTGGGCGCTCGTCCTGCACGTTGACAATCACCTGGCCCTGGGTGTCCTTTACGGTTGTCATCACCCGTTGCCAGGCGCTCAGCTTCTGGCGAAGCGTCTTCCAGCTGGTGTGGATGTCTTGCGCCTTCAATCGGGTCCGGATCAGGTGCACGGCGTGATAGGCATACACAGCTATACTGATGTGCGCTGCGATGCGTGCGTCCTTGCTGTGGTATAGCGGCCGCATCCCCAGTTCCGACTTCAACGAGCGGAAGGTGGCCTCCACCTCGGACAGCCGCCAATACGTGGCTACAATGTGCTTAAGGTCCCATCCCGTCTGACTGGTGCGCAGCACGTAGCCCCCCAGGGCCTCATCGGCCTCTTCCCACTGCGTCTTGCGTGCAAACTTCACGGCCTTGGCGTTGGGGCCACTCCCTTCTACAACCGTCACTTCGTACTGATGAGATACGCGGGCATATCGCTCTTTTATGCGTCCGACCTGCTCTACGACCTTCTTGAGCCGCTTGGTATGGTAGGGCTTCTGCAGCCCTTCGTGCAGCGAGGTGAGGGCTGCTTCCAGTAGCGTGCGCCGGCGCTGGAGGATCTGCTCTTCCTTGTGCTTTCTGGCTTCGCTGACGGCATAGAGCAGCATCTCCTGCTTCTTTTGCTGCAACTGCCACACGCGTACGGCGTGTCCAGCCTGCGTGGTCAGCGTACTGTCGGGCTCCCGCTCTGGCGGCAGGGGCCGCTTACCCCGGTGTACGCAGATCCAGTCGTAGCCCTGTTCTGCCAGCCAGGACACGTTTGCTTCCGTAGCGATCCCTGCATCCATGACCACCGTCGGCTTCTGGCCGTCCACGCTGGCGTTCAGACGCTCGATAGCGTCCTGCAGCGTGCCGGGCTCCGAGACGTTGCCGGGCAAGATCTCGCAGGTGCGCGGGAAGCCCGCGCCATCGAGCACCAGCCCGAGCGTCACCAGCGGACAATCGGAACGCTTTTGCTTCGAACGTCCATAGGCCAGGTACTCGCCGTGCTGTCGGCCATGGTAATGGGTGTTGGTCAGGTCATAAAAAACAACGGTCTCCGGCAGGCTCAAGAGCGTCCGCTCCTTTTGGAAGAGCGCTTGCTGAATCGCTTGGTTGTGCTCCCAGAGCAGGTCCCCAATGCGATACAGCTTCGCTAACGACACTTTCCTGCCGGGGCGCAGCCCCAGCAGGTCCAGCGTCGTCGACCTGCTTTGCAACCACTGAAGCGTAGCCCGTTCGCTGTTGGGATGCAGCATGCGTGCGACCACCAGCGCTACGGCCAGGCGCGCGTCGCGCTCCTTGGCACCGGCCTGGATCAGCGTGTCTTTCAGTCCCAGATCCTCAAGCGCCTGAAGGCAGACGCGCTCTGCGCCCACGCTGCGAGCATGCTCCGGGTGCTCAAGGGAGTCCATGTCCACCGTCATGACGCTGTCAGGCTCACCCTCCGGCTTCGCGTGTGCACCTATGCCGCGTGCGCGTAGCTGCGCGACAATGGCTTCGGCGGTGTGCTGCAGGTCGGGATCGAACACGAGCGTCGGCTGCCCCTGCAACAAATTCTCTATGTGAAGCACCAAGGTGCCCCACTGGTCACGGGGCGTGTCAAAGTGTACGCCCAGGTTCAGCAGGGTCGACTGGCGCACCTTCCCGCCGATGCGGTCGCTGCGTACCAGGCGGTAGCTGTGTCGCGCTTCACCTTTCTTTGCGTGGGTCTTGGTCGCCCGTATGTACATGGTGTCTGCAGTTCAATGCCGACTCCAAGATAGTGCATGGGCGCACCTGTAGCAAGTCCCTACCAACAATCCTGGCACTACAATGGCCTTTTTCAGCCGAATACGCTAAACTTCACGCATTCTTCACCATATAGCCGAGAAATACGGCTGAAAAGGGGCTGAAAAGGGCGAAAAGTGGGCTGGGAGTACCTGGTTTAGCCCCCCTTCGGCCACGGTTGGTTCCCAAAATGTAGGGTCGGCGGGAGGCGCACCTGCCTTAGGATCCGGTGGCCATTCCGTCGCTTTCGCTCCGGGCCTCAGTCCGGCTTCCATCACCGTGTTTCCTCCCGCCGCCCACCGAACCGGGCGTACGGTTTTCCCGTACCCGGCTCTCCAGGCGGATCATGCCACTCGCACTCGGACCGCTTCTCCTGCCGCATAGGACTTCCACTACGCAAGGAGCGACACGCTCCTTACAGCCACCCTATACCGCGGATAACGCGTTGACAGGCCTGTTTACGCCCTGACAACCCCGTACGCCAGCATCGCATAGAATGCGACTGGCCTACGGGTCCTTCACTTACGCATGTGGTGTCGCTGGATTCACCGACCCTGATCGGATGGTAGGCTATGCCATTATTTCCGGGGCCTTTCACCCTTTGAACACCGCTCCGCACCTGCGGCCCCTTCCCTCGACGGGCATTACCCCGCGTCTTCAGTAATACGGGCCACTCCGCCACCCTATCAGCCTGGCCTGGCTCAAAGAGCTTCCAGTTGGTGCGTGCCACACCACCAATAGGGCTTCCCGTGTTGCAACTCTCCTGATCTTCCATGCGTGCCAGCGCCAATACCCCGGCGAGTCGGTCTCGGTGCCTTTGTCGCTCGCTTCCCGAGCCGCAGCGGTCTTCCCCATATCACCGGAAGGTCGACACTCGCATCACCCGTTTCGGGGCCTGCTCAGCGTTCACTCACGTTCCGGCCCGCATGGTCGCTAAGCTACTCACGTAGCCCGTTAACCACAGTGCTTCATACTATGTTGTTACCTCCATAATACGCTGTAGCCGCTACCAACTGGAGCGACAGATGTTGGGCGGGATTCGCACCCGCCACAGGAAAGCGCCTTTTCACGGCGCACGGCGAAGTCGGGTTAATAGAAGCGTCGAACTTCGTCTGAGGCAGCGTGCGTGCGGCGGGGTTCAGGACCAGGTTGTTCAGGGGTGCGTGCACTGAAAGTGCGCACGCCGGCATGTGGAGTAGCTAACCTTCTGCGCAAGTCAACGGCACCCACGGAATCGTTGTCAGCATTGTTGCCGTCGCGAATCCGAACAGCGGCGACGGCTCGCAATCTGTGGCTATCCATAGGCCTGCTGCCGGCTCGAATGGCACGTGGTAACGTGAGCGGCGCCCCTCACTACTACTGACCTTCAGCTAGTCAGATGTGACGTCGCACAACACAATCAGCCGGGCCGCACGGGCACGCCTTGATCCGGGACGCTCCAATTCGCGCAGACTACTGCGCAAGGGCCTCCTGGAGGTGCTCCAGCATGAAGTCCGCTACAAAGCGGTTACCCGCCTCGTTCAGGTGCACTCCATCCGTAGTTAGAATACCTTGGTACGCCTTGCCGGTGTTATGCTCGGCCAAGTGTGTCTCGAATGCTGCGCGCAGGTCACAGAGCGTAGCCCCCGTTGCGCCGGCCACATCGCGACTGATTTCTGCATAATCCATGAGACGCTGGTTGACTGGCGCTTCGCTGCTTGGATCCTCCCCAATCACACTCGGTGTGCACAGCAGGACCTGTGCACCCTGGTCCTGTATCGTCTGAACCAAGTCCGTCAACCCTGTCCTGAATACATCAGGCTCTGTGCCGGTCACGTTGTCAAACGAGAAATGGTGCCAAACGTCGTTAATCCCGATGTAGATCACTACATGCGTTGGGCTGTGCTCAAGCACATCACGGGCTACACGCGCCTGCAAGTCCGGCACCTTGTGGCCGCTGATGCCTGCTCCAATTACCTCTACGGCTCCGTCCGCATGTGTCTCCATCAACGAACCCTCAACCAGCGAGACGTACCCGCCCGGCTGCACGCCGGCCTCGGTGATAGAGTCCCCGAAAAAGACGACGCGCAGTACCGACTCCTTGGGGGCCTCAGGCCGTGCACAGCCACCGATCAACACGAGCCCGGCAGCCAGAAGGCCAAAAGTCTTTGCGGACATGGAATCCTTGTCGTATGATTGGAAGAACCCAAGGTTACCACAGCAGAGGCGTGTAACGCAACCGCATAACAGTCAATTTTGATGATGATCCAGACAAAGTCATTCTCGCGCGGCCTAGGGTGCCTGGTCCTCGCCGCTGGCCCCCTTTCTCTATTTGGGCAAGGGATGGATCCCACGATCCGCGCTGACACCACCATACGGGTCTCCGAACACGTCTATATGATACCCGACGAAAGCCGACCCCTGGTCCCAAACGTCGGCTTTGTGGTGGGCACCGATGCCACGTTAGTCATCGACTCCGGACTAGGGCTGGAAAATGGCACCACGGTACTTGAACAGGCACAGGCCGTCTCCAAAGGCAAGAAGCTGTACGTGGCCGCAACGCATACGCACCCGGAGCACGATCTGGGTGCGATGGCCTTCCCCGAGGATGCTTCCGTGATCCGGTCCGCCTCGCAGGAGATGGATATCAACGAGTTTGGCATGGGGCTCGCTAAACGGTTCGCGACGTTTTCTGCGCGAACCGCCGAGCTCCTCGAGGGCGCGTATATCCGCCCATCGGACATCGTTTTTGACGGCGAGTACACGCTGGACTTAGGTGGTGTCCACGTCCGCCTAGTCGAGGTGGGCCCGGCCCACACGCGTGGGGACCTTGCGTTTCTAGTTTCCGAAGACAGCGTGCTATTTACGGGCGACGTGGTGATGAACGAATTCCCAAATCCCATTAGCCCCACCTCGAGCATCGACCGCTGGCTTGAACGACTGGACCAGCTGGAGGCACTGAGCCCCAAGTTGATTCTACCCTGCCACTACCCCATCGGTGGTATTGAGATGATTGACAATTACCGCAGGTACTTTCTGGCTGTCAAAGAGAAAACCTTGGCCCTGGCGGCCGACGGGGCTACTCGGGAGGAGATCATGGGAGCGGTTCAGGAGGAGGTGGCTGCCATGTTCAGCGACTATCATGACCCGCGGCGCATCCGCGCTACCGTAAGCGTAGTGTTGCGGGAGCGGAATCAATAATCCCCCGAAGAGCTAAGTGCCTGTGACCAAAGCCCTCTGCCTCGCCGTTGCGCTGCAGGTTGTCGCTACCAGCGCAGCCCAGGTGCCTAACTACATCTTTCAGAAGGGCGACGATGGCTATGCCTGCTTCCGCATACCTGCCGTGATCACCGCTCCAGACGGATCTGTCCTGGCATTTGCCGAAGGCCGCAAAGACAGCTGCTCCGATACCGGTGACGTGGATCTGGTGATGAAGCGCTCGACCGACAACGGAGAGACCTGGAGCTCGCTGCAACTCATCTGGGACCAGGAAAAGAACACCGCCGGTAATCCCGCCCCCGTGGTTGACGCCACTACTGGGGCGCTGTTATTGCTTGCCACCTGGAACTTGGGCACGGACCGCGAACCCGACATCATCAGTCAGACCTCGACCGACACGCGCCGGGTCTATTTGCTTTCATCGATGGACAGCGGGCGCACCTGGGCGGAGCCCAAAGAGATCACCGGCAGCGTTAAGGATCCATCCTGGACCTGGTATGCCACGGGCCCGGGATCCGGCATTCAGGTTCAGCAAGGAGAATTCGCAGGGCGACTCATGGTGGCGTGCGATCATATTGAGGCTGATACGAAGCACTACTATTCCCACGTGATTTATTCCGATGACCACGGCCAATCGTGGCAGATGGGCGGGTCGACGCCGCAGCATTTTGTCAATGAATCGGAGGTAGCTGAGCTCGAAGATGGCGGCCTGCTGCTCAACATGCGCAACTACGCCCAGGGAGAGCGGCACCGGAAAATATCCAGGAGCTATGATGGCGGCATGACTTGGAGCGATCTGCAGTCTGATTCTACACTCGTCGAGCCCATATGCCAGGCCAGCCTGCAGCGCTACCAGTTCGCTGACGAGGGGCAAAGTATCTTGCTCTTTTCCAACCCGGCCAGTAGGCAGCGGCGCGAAAATATGACGGTGCGCGCCAGCTTTGATGGCGGACAGACATGGCCCAAAAAGCTGTTGGTCTACGGCCCCATGGCTGCGTACTCCGACTTGGTCCGACTACCTGACGACTATGTTGGTCTACTTTACGAAGCCGGGCCGGACCAGGGGAACGCATACCAGGGCATCGCCTTTCGGCGCATTGCTCTGGATGAGCTGCAGTAGCACGCGCAGTCCGGAAGCACTCGCACGTCGGTTGCCTTTGCACTGATGACGCTCCCCTGTATCTTTACTCGGTTGTTTGCTAGCTATTCATGAGAAGCCGAGCAGTCCTTGCTATCGTGCCCCTCCTCCTGTGGGGATGTACGTCGCGCGTTTCTTCGGACCCGGACAGCCTGGCGCAGCTGCCCGAGAGCGTAGATTTCAACTTTCACATCAAGCCGCTTCTTTCGGACCGGTGCTATGCCTGTCACGGCCCGGATGACAACGCGCGCCAAGCCGAGCTGCGGTTGCACACCGAAGAGGGCGCGCTGCATACCAAGCTGACTTCGGGCGGCCGTGCCATCGTGCCAGGACGCCTGAGGCGCAGCAAAGTCATGCACCGGATTGCTTCCAGTGATCCGGCATTCATGATGCCGCCGCCGGAATCCAACCTGCACCTTACCGAATATGAGAAAGCGCTTATAGCCCGGTGGATTGACCAAGGTGCCGAATGGTCGCCTCACTGGGCATTCACTCCGCCGAGGAAGCCACCGGTGCCGTCAGTCATCGATCAAGACTGGCCCATAGATGACGCAGATCGATTCATCCTGGCACGACTTGAGCGTGAAGGCCTGCGTCCCAGCCGGGAGGCCGACAAAGAGCGCCTCCTCAGACGGGTAACCTTCGACCTGACGGGACTGCCTCCCACAATCGACGAGATGGATGCATTCCTGGCGGACTCAAGCTCGAATGCATTTGAAAACATCGTAGATCGCCTCCTGGCGTCCGAAAGCTACGGCGAGCGCATGGCCACCGAATGGATGGACGTTGCACGCTATGCGGACAGCCACGGTTATCATGCTGATGGGATTCGCACGATGTGGCCATGGCGGAACTGGATCATCACCGCCTTCAACGAGAACATGCCTTATGACGATTTTGTCACGTGGCAGCTCGCAGGCGACCTACTGCCGAACGCTACGCTGGAGCAAAAGTTGGCCACTGGTTTCCATCGCAACCACCCCATGACGGCAGAAGGCGGCGTAATTGATGAAGAGTACCGTGTGGAATATGTCGTGGACCGCACCAACACCACCGCGCGTGCCTTCCTGGGCATGACCATGGAGTGTGCGCGGTGCCACGATCACAAGTTTGACCCTATTTCGCAGAAAGAGTACTTCCAGCTGTTTGCGTTTTTCAACAATGTCAACGAGCTCGGCATGACGGGGGACGACGGCAACGCCGGCCCCATGGTTATGATGCCTTCGGATGACCAGCAGGAAGCATTGCGTTCGGCAAGGGCTGACGTCGCGAGCCTTGAAGCACGTATCGCGGCGCGGCGGCAGGAAGTATTCAATTCGAGGACGTATCAAGGTGCAGCGTTACCCGAGGACTTCCTTGCCGAAGGGCTGGTAGCGCATTATCCGCTTGACATGGTGGCCGAGGACAAGACTCCCAACATGGTAGGAGAAGACGGAGTCGTGCGCGGTGAATTGGAGCTAATTGACGGCCCGCACCGCAAGGCAGTTCGGTTTGATGACGACTATGACTACCTCGAATTGAAAAAAGCAGGTCTGTTTGAACGCACGGACGCGTTCACGGCCAGCGTTTGGCTGCATATGGAGCAGGATGGCGATTACACCAAGATTATGGGCAACGCCTTCCACAAGAACACATACTGGCGGGGCTGGGAGCTGTTTGTCGACAGCCTGAGCCATTTGTCCGTACGCCTGATCCATGCCAAGCCGCACAATTACCTCCACGTACGAACAGAGACGACGTTAGGACAGAACACGTGGACACACGTGGCGGTAGTCTATGATGGGTCAAGTCGCGCAGCCGGGGTGCGCCTCTATGTTGGAGGACACGAACAGCCTGTCTCCATCGAGTTTGATCACCTGTACAAAAGCATCCACCCTGTTGATCACAACTACAAGCCCACCGACTTGGCATTGCGCGTGGCTCGCAGCTACCGCGCCTTCGGCGGCAATGACGGCATTTACCGGGGGAGCATGGACGATGTGCGCTTGTACGACCGGGCGCTCGTGCCGGAAGAGTTGGCGCTGCTGGCCGGTGTAGATCCTCCCAGCGATCAGGGACTTGATACTTACCTGCACCACCATGACGCAGAGTATCGCAAGCTGCTGAGCACATTGCGGTCTGCGCGAGAAGCAGAGCAGTCCGTGGCGGAAGAGATTATGGAGGTGATGGTGATGGAGGAGATGGAGGATGCCCGGGAAACCTACGTCTTGGAGCGAGGTCTTTATGACCAGAGACGTGAACCCGTAGCACCAGGCGTTCCAGCCGCCTTCGGAGAGTTTCCGGAAAATCTGCCAAAGAATCGGCTTGGCCTGGCGCAGTGGCTATTTGCGCCTGACCACCCGCTGACCGCACGCGTGGCGGTCAACCGCTACTGGATGATGCTCTTTGGCCAAGGGCTGGTCAGTACGCCCCAAGACTTCGGTAACCAAGGAAGTTTGCCATCACATCCTGCGCTACTGGACTACCTGGCGACAAGCTTTGTGGAGTCGAACTGGGACCTTAAAGAGCTTACGAAACGCCTGGTGCTGTCGTCTACCTACAGGCAGACCAGTGTCGCAAGTCCGGAACTTATGGCACGTGATGGCACCAACATGCTCTTGGCCCGTGGGCCTCGTCACCGGCTACCGGCTGAGATGATTCGTGACAACGCACTGGCAGCCAGTGGCCTCCTCACCCAAAAGGTCGGAGGCCCCAGCGTAAAGCCCTACCAGCCACCCGGCCTCTGGATCGAAAAAGGTAACTTTTCGGCCGCGCTGCTCCACTACAAGCAGGACAGCGGCGACAGCCTCTATCGCCGTAGCCTCTATACCTTTATACGTCGCACATCTCCACCGCCCTCAATGACGGTGTTTGACGCGCCCGACCGCACAACCTGTTTTGTCCGGCGCCAGAATACGAACACGCCCACGCAGGCCCTCGTCCTGCTTAACGACCCCACCTACGTTGAAGCCTCGCGCGTACTTGCAGAGCGCATGCAGAAGGAGGCTGAATCCGACCTTGAGCAGCAGATTACGTTGGGATTTCGTCTATCCACGGGACGCCATCCTACGAAAGAGGAGGTGTCGGTGCTTGTTGACCTGTATGAAGAAGAGGCGATACGGTACGAATCAGCATTGGCAGAGGTTGACTCACTCTTCTCTGTAGGCGAGTACGTAGCCGACGCAAGTTTGGAGCCCGTAAAGACCGCTGCGCTGGCCATGGTGGCCGGCGTCATGCTAAACCACGACGAGGCCTATACCAAGCGGTAACACGCTTTTGTGCCATGCACGAATGCTGCAACTACGACGAACGCTATACGCGTAGAGACTTTCTGACACGGACTACGTTGGGCCTGGGCGCTGCGACGTTGGCTTCGCTCATAAACCCCGTGTCCGCTTTCGCGGGCATGGGCGATGACCCGGACCACGGCGTGCTTGGGCAGCCACACTTCTCGCCAAAGGTCAGGCGCGTCATTTACCTCCTGCAGAGCGGCGCTCCAAGCCAGTTGGATCTCTTCGACTATAAACCTTCTCTGTCGCGGTTTCATGGCCAGGAGCTACCCGCTTCGGTGCGCGGCAGGCAGCGCCTGACCGGAATGACGGCAGGGCAGAAATCCTTTCCTATGGTGCGTTCGCCATTCGGATTTGCACAGCGCGGTGAGAGTGGCGCATGGATGAGCGAACTCTTGCCGTACACGTCGCAGATTGTAGACGAGCTCTGCTTCGTCCGCTCCATGCATACCGATGCCATCAACCACGACCCGGCGATCACATTTTTGCAGAGTGGATCCCAGCAGCCCGGGCGCCCGTCCATGGGATCCTGGCTTAGCTGGGGCCTGGGGAGCGAGAACGCGAACCTGCCGTCATTCGTGGTTTTGGTAACGAAAGATAAGATGGGGCAGCCGCTGTATTCGCGCCTATGGAATAACGGGTTTTTGCCATCACGCCATCAGGGAGTTCAGTTCCGCAGTGGCAAGGACCCTGTGCTCTACCTTACCAATCCCCCCGGCGTGAACAACGATGACAGAGCACGCCACATCGCATATCTGCGCAAGCTGCAGGAGATGCAGCACGACGCGTTGCAGGATCCGGAGATAGAGGCCAAAATCGCGCAATACGAGATGGCATTTCGGATGCAGACCTCCGTTCCGGACATCATGGATCTGTCGGGAGAGCCCGAGTCCACATTCGCGCTCTACGGCGAGGACGCACGCAGCCCGGGTACTTTTGCAGCGAATTGCCTGTTGGCACGCCGACTCGCGGAAAAGGGCGTGCGTTTTGTGCAGCTCTATCACCAGGGCTGGGACCACCACAGCGGGCTGCATGGCTCCATCCAGCGGCAGTGCAAGGAGACAGATCAAGCCTCGGCTGCGCTAATTCTTGACCTTAAGCAACGCGGGATGCTGGATGATACGCTCGTTATCTGGGGTGGCGAATTCGGCCGCACGGTGTATTCACAAGGCAAGCTGACAGAAACCGGTTTTGGCCGAGACCACCATCCGCGTTGCTTCACGCTGTGGATGGCCGGTGGCGGCATCAAGAAGGGCTTTGTTTACGGGGAAACTGATGAGCTCGGCTACAATGTTGCACGCGACCCGGTGCATGTCCACGATTTTCAAGCCACAGTCTTGCACCTTCTGGGCATAGATCACGAGCGCCTTACCTTCAGGCATCAAGGCCGCCGTTACCGTCTGACCGACGTGCACGGGAACGTCGTGCAAGACATTCTCACCTGACACCTGCGCCCACTGCTACTGCGCTCGTAGACGAAGCTGCTACGACATCCGTGCGCTGAGCCTGCAATTGTTCCTACCTCGCCGCAAGGTAGCGAATGGCATCAATCAGGAATGTGCGGATCTTTGCGCAAACTGCCAGCTGGATTCACGCGACCTGAACGAGCCGCCTTCCAGCATCACGGGCGGTCGCGGCTTATCAGGCACCTTCAGCTACTAAAGTGTTAGCCTCGAGGGTGTATGACGAACCGATTGACAACCATTGACTACAAAGGAGCGGCTAACTGCCAGCCGCAGAGCGCAGAAAGCCTGCCAGCGCACACGGGATAGGACTCCAATCGACACGTCCGGATCGGGCAACGAACTCTATGCACGACGTGTCTACTGGTTCCGCCACCCTAGAGTGGGGGCAGTGCATCCAGTGTTTGCCTTAGCACCGGTGCCAAGGTGAACCCGAAGGCCGATGACGCCCCAGCTGAACGCATCCGTTACCTAACTGCCGATTGGTATGCCGATCTCGTCCATGATAGTGCCGCGGCGCACCCACCGCCCGAAGCCTGCCGAGACCGGAATGTACTCGGGTTTTTATGCAGAATGTGGTCGCTACGCCTGGTGACACCAGCGCGTCGGCAGTCGCCTCAACGGTGCTTTTTGCGTGTTCAGGCCACGGTTGCGCAAGGAGCGGCTTATAGAGCTACGCCATGAAGAATCAATTGTGCAATTCAGATTCCATAGCCGGACTGAGTAACCTCTAGTCGGAGGCATGGGAATCCGCCGCAGGCCTTGGCACAGTGCTGATTGGATTCAAGGCGGCACACATGGCAACTCAGAATCGCCTGCCGTGTCCAACCTACATACGCGGGAAACATTCAGCTCTTCGTTGCTGAAAATGCCGCCCAATGCTGCCGAGCGAAATGCGATCGAGCTTACCAGACCACTAACGACAACGACCAAGAGGACGACATGCGCCTTGTCTTGAATTCAATCTGGGGCACGCTGTGCCTTTTTTGCCTGCTGAGCCAGCCGCTGGGGACCCGGAGCGCAGCCGGTCAGGTGAATCGAGGCACACAACATCCGACACCGGAGAACATTCCAGACGCCACTGACCCCAGTCTGATCATTGACGTATCCGACAATGATCAGTGGGAGGAAGGACCTCCTGTACCGGATACTACCGGAATGAAGACAGCGATTTTCGGGCGCGAGGACGGCGAATTGTACGAACTTCTAGGCCTTATCCAGGACATTGCCTCCGACGGACATGGATCCATCTTCGTCTTGGACGCGGCCTCACGTGTCAAGACCGTACATGTCATCGATACCGAGGCACAGTACTTGGGCAGGTTCGGTAGTGCGGGCGAGGGACCTGGCGAATTCATGCATCCCTCGCACATTCTAGTTGATGATAGCGGCGACCGCATACTGATCGCGGGTCGCGCCGAACGTGAGGTAGATGTGTTTGAGTGGCTAGATCTACCCGTCGGCAACATTTCCGGCTTGACAAGGTGGCCTCACGGCCGATTGCACGGAAGCCAGCCTTTCGCGCGGCGGTTGGTCCGTGTAGATAGTGCAACTAACACGGCTGTAATGCCCGACTAAGGGCGTTGATTTGGGGTTGAAGAGGCTTGGATTGGCGGGCGCAGCAATGGCAGGAGCTGCGTCGTGCGCGTGCGTGCTTCACAGGCACGCACCTATCCTGCCAATGCTTTTGCGGCATCGTGACGGTCCGTGGTCCTTATCAATAGCCCTCCCTGGTGAACCATACTGCGGGCCT
The DNA here is from genome assembly GCA_965262785.1 of Rhodothermales bacterium. GTDB lineage: Bacteria > Bacteroidota > Rhodothermia > Rhodothermales > Bin80. Next base: position 1,440,801 of record OZ253559.1, on the reverse strand, counting down.
TCTTTCTGTGTTGACACCCTACGGCGGCCACAGTCCGTACTTCTTCTGGAGCACGGCAAACATGACAGCACAGGCCTCCAGCCGGAGGTAGCCGCGCGACATGATTTTGGCGCCAGGCGGCGGATCGCTTTTCCGATTCATGTATCCTCCCATCATGGCCAGCAGCAGAATGGCTGCAGCCAGATCATCGGGAGACGCCAGGTTGAATCCTTCGGCATATTCTCGTAGCACGCACAGCTCAATATCTGTAAACAGGATCTCGGCCGGTGCTTCCGGATCCTGGCGACCCAGTAACGTCATCAAGTGCAGGCGCCACGCCATCACCATGTTGATGGTGATGGCCAGGTGAAGACTATCGGCCTTCTGCAAGCGCAACTCCTGCACCTTGCACACACTCTTGAGAATCCGGAAGCCGTCTTCCACACGCCAGCGTAACATGTAATAGTCGACCATTGTTACGGCCTGCGCCACCGAGGTCACCGTCGCCGTCGCGAGCAGGTACCACTGAATCGCTTTCTGTCCTTCTGGCGGGTCCGCCTCTCCAACATGTATGGCGGTGACCTTCACCGGGCCGCCCTGCTGTCCACGGGTGGGCGGAAGCATGACCGTACGGTAGCGTACCTCCATCTGTGCGATGCGGCCCGCACGGCCCTTATGCTTGACACGGCCCGACTTCTCGCGACGGCTCAGCCGCTGTATCGCTACCTCAATGGTACCTTTGGGCGCCCCCTGGCGCATGAACTCAAACAACAACGGACCCTTTCTTCCCAGTCTCCGATTCGCCTTGGCCCGTACTAATAGATCCACCCGTCCCACTTGTTGCTGCGCGGCGAACAGGGCAAAGATGTCCGCTTCCCGATCCATGACGCAGAGTACGCGGGTCTTGCTGCTGAGGTGTGTGGCCGCCTCGGCGATGTCATGCAGTCCGTCGATCCATTGCTGCGTCTTAGCTGCGTGCTTTCCCGCTTGGGTCCTGTAGGCACAGCGCAGCACGCCCAGCGGCAACCCCTGCGCACTCAACGCCAACGTCGTATGCAAATGCACCCCCCGTGCTTTCGCGGTGGTCTGGTTGCGCCCGATCACTTCCAAGCCCTCGCACGCAGGACGGGTGCTGTAGTTGATGTCCGTGCCGTCCTGAAGGCACAGCACCGTCTTTTCCGTGCGCATCCGCTCGATCGTACGACGGCGATGCGGCGCCAGGATATCCGCGGGCGTGGTTCCCCGCTCGTTGGCCTTCTCTATGAAGCGATAATATCCCCGTATCGCGGCACGATCGGATTTCATGGTGGCCGTTATGGACTCGCCGGGCGCTCGTGCCAATATAGTGACACTGTTGACCAGGCGGGTAGTCCGCCGCTTATCCCCCAGCTGTGCGCCCCCAAACTCCTGCGCCGCCCAGGTCTCGGCATCCAGCCCCGCGCCAGCCTCCAGTTTGGGATACGCATCTACGTGCGCCACCCCGAGATGCTTGCGCCACCGGCGGTCCAGATCATAGACGAACACCGCCTTCTTCGTCCGGGTACACGCCTTGGTCTCGGCATGGCGACCCCGGCCGGTGGTCCTTCCCACATAGTGGAATCCCGCCGCACGGAAACAGGTCCCCCGCTGCTCAGGCCCCACGAAGGTCTCAATGACCCACGGGGTATAGCCGTAGCGCGCCGCAAAATCCACGGGCAACCGCTTGAGCACCTTCCCCAGAAGATGACTGGCCAGGTTCTTGACCTTTACGCCTGGCCGAATTAACAGCCGGTTCAGGCCCACTACGCGCATCAGATGCTGCTGGCGCTGCGCGTGCGTCCAAGCCATCCACCGGTCACGCGGTCCCACATACAGGCCGGAAGCCGCAAACCCGATCGCGCCCAGATACCCGTGATCGCTCCGAAACAAATACTTTATCTGCGCGCCCGCAAACTGCCTCACCCCCTGCGGATGCTCCGCTGCCATCAGGGTGTTCCAGCGCGCACGCTGCGTCGCATCCTCCACCAACTCCAAGGCCAAGCCCTTGATCTGTTTGAGCGAAGCGGGCACCTCCACTGGTTTCGGCACCGGCTGGTCCAACAGCCGGGGCGTACCGCTTGCAATGGTGCGCCTGGGCGCGGGCAACGACAGCCTGTCCTCGGATTCCAGCGTCTTGAGCGCCTTCAGACACCCGGTCTGCTGCAGATTCCCACGAGCATCACGAAAGCCGAATGCATGGCACACCTGGCGGCTGATGGCCGTACGGCTTTCACCGGTATGCGCTTCCAATGTGCGCAAAAGCCGCGGCTCCGAGGTCCGCAGCGTGCGAAGAATCTGGCTCTGCGTAAGCATGCCGCAAAGCTACACGGCACGAATTACAAAGTCAAGTCGCTAATTTGGGGACAGGGTAGGGCTAGATAAGGGGGTGTATAGGTATGTAAAGTCCTGGGATACCCGGATCAGGCCAAACGATGCCTGCGTCATGCGTAGCCACGTATACCTGCTGGGGTACGACCCGGAGAATGGCCGCATCGTTCACAAGTACACATTAGACGGAAAGTATGTAACGGGATTTGGCGAGCCCTACAAATCGACAAATTCAATGGTTGTCGAACGGCTGTCCAGCGGCGGATCGCTTTCGTGCATTGCGCAGCACGGCGTTGTCGGACATATCCGGGACAACATACCGGTTGTGACGGCCTACAGTGAACGTGGCGATTTACTTTGGCGTCTAAGGGTAGTGGGCGTCAAGCCAGCCATCAACACCCTGGAATCGATGTCGGAGAATGGCCGTCCGTCAATCCGCTACACTGTTGCCGACGCCAAGGAAAAGGGTCGTGGACACCTCACCCTGTCGGAAGCATACAGCGATGGCAATTTCTATCTGGGTGTCTCAAGGTCACTCGGCGACGAGCTGTGGCGCCACTTCGTATTCCGGGTCGATGCACTCAGCGGCGCTTTTACGCACATCGGACATGGCTACATTGGATACGTCACGGAACGAGACATGATCGTCCGCTTGCGACAGGACGGGGATTCGCCTCCGCAAATAGTCATCCGGTCCAAGCAGTAATGCCGAGAGCGCGAAGTCGCCTTCGCGCCAGACACGGGCCGGAAAGACCCTCGCAGCCTGTAGCAAGCACTGGCCAACCGCGCTGCCTCTTGAGCCGGCCAGCGACGCGCGACGGCGACTCTTCACCCAGTGTAGTAGAGAAGTACTGCTGCTTCCGGTCAACGGCCTCCGGCGCCTTTTATACCGCCTCCGTCGCGTCACTCTGTGGACAAGTAGGCACCAACGAGCCTCAGGGCAGGACCTTCTGCCGTGCGGTAGCAGAACGAACGGGCTTGAAGGCACGTAGCAGGCCCGAAGCGAACGTGAAACTTGAGGCAGCGTACTACTCATTGGTGCTGCGACGATGGCGAATTCCCCGGCTTTCTGCTGACATGAGGCAAGCGATCTTTCAACCAAACCACTTGCAACCAGGAGGTTGATATGCGATTCGTTTTGAATACGACTTGGAGTACGCTGTGCCTGCTGTGCCTGCTGTGCCAACCTCTGGGAGCTTGGGATGCGGCGGGGCAAGTGTATCGGGGCACCCAACATCCGACACGGGAGAACATTCCAGAGGCCACTGACCCCAGCCTGGTCATTGACGTTTCCGACAATGACCGGTGGGAGGAAGGACCTCATGTACCGGATACTACCGGAATGAAAACAGCAATTTTCGGGCGCGAGGACGGCGAAGTGTACGAACTTCTAGCTAGGGTCCGGGATATTGCCACTGACGGCCATGGGTCCATCTTCATCTTGGACGCCGATTCGCGGAGGGATGCTGCCTCAAGCGTCAAGACCGTGCATGTCATCGATACAGAGGCGCAGTACTTGGGCAGTATCGGCAGTGCGGGCGAGGGACCTGGCGAATTCATGCATCCCATGCACATCCTAATCGATGATGGCGGCGACCGCATACTGATCGCGGGTCGCGGCGAACGTGAGGTAGATTTGTTTGAGCGGCTAGATAAGGGGCTGTATCGGTATGTGAAGTCCTGGAATGCCCGAACCGGGGCAAACGATGCCTGCATCCTGTGTAACCACGTGTACCTGCTGGCTTACGACCCGGAGAATGGCCGCATCATTCACAAGTACACGGTGGACGGAGAGTATGTGGCGGGATTTGGCGAGCCCTACAAATCGACAACTCCAATAGTTGTCAACTTGCTGTCCAGCCACGGATCACTTTCGTGCATTGCGCAGCACGGCGTGGTCGGACACGTCCGGGACAACATTCCGGTTTTGACGGCCTACAATGAACATGGCGACTTGCTTTGGCGCCTAAAGGTAGAGGGCATCAAGCCAACCATAGGCGTCCTGGAAACGAAGTCGGAGGGCCGTCCGGCAATCCTCTACACTCCTACCGACGCCAAGGAAAGAGGTCGTGGAGACCTCACCCTGTCGGAAGCGTACAGCGATGGCAACTTCTACCTGGGTGTCTCAAGGTCACTCGGCGACGAAATGCGGCGCAACTTTGTGTTCAAGGTTGATGCACTCAGCGGCGCTTTTGCACACATCGGACATGGCTACGTTAGCTACGTCACGGAACGAGACCTGATCGTCCGCTTGCGACAGGCTGGGGATTCGCCTCCGAAGGTAGTCGTTCGGTCCAGGCAATAGCACCGAATGAGGCAGGCCGTGCGCAGCACAACGTACATGCTATTGGATTCTTCGCAAACGGTCGCAAGCGCGTGCCGTCCGCGCTGCTTGCGGCAGGTCTTGGCTACTCCGCGAGGCACCGGTAAGGAAGCGTCGTCAAGTAGGCGTTGGCGTGCCTGAACGGTAGGCCCAGCTGCCATGCAGTTGGAGGAAGACCGGACTTAGCAGCACGCATCCGGGCCGATGCGAACGTGAAACTTGATGCTGCGTTCGACTTGCGGTGCTGCGAGGTTGGCCCAGTCTCGCGCTTTTTGTTGGTGTGAGGCGAGCAATCTTGCAGCCAGACCACTAACAACCAGGAGTTGATATGCGATTCGTTTTGAATACGACTTGGACTACGCTATGTCTTCTTTACCTGCTGTGCCAACCACTGGTAGCTTGGGATGCGGCGGGGCAAGTGAATCATGGTACACAACACCCGACACAAGAGAATATTCCCGAAGCCACTGACCCCAGTCTGGTCATTGACGTATCCGACAATGACCAGTGGGAAGAAGGACCTTATATACCGGACACAACCGGAATGAAAACAGCGGTATTCGGGCGCGAGGACGGCGAAGTTTACGAACTTCTAGGCTTTGTCCAGGACATTGCCTCCGACGGACGTGGGTCCATCTTCGTATTGGATGCAGATCCACGCGGTAATGCCAGCTCAAGTTTCAAGACCGTGCACGTAATCGATGCTGCGGCCCGATACTTGGGCAGTATCGGTAGTGTAGGCGAGGGACCTGGCGAGTTCATGCATCCCTCGCGCATCCTAGTCGACGATCATGGCGACCACATACTGATCGCGGGTCGCGACGGTGAGGTAGATGTGTTTGAGCGGCGCGAGAAGCGAGTGTACCGCTACGTCAAATCCTGGCGCGCCCTAGGGGGAGCAAGCGATGCCTGTATCATGCGAAATCACGTGTTCCTGTTAGATTACGACCCGGAAAGTGGCCACGCTATACACAAGTACACCGTGGACGGAGAGTACGTGACGGGATTTGGCGAGCCCTACAAATCGACAAATTCGATGCTAGTTGAAGTGATGTCCAGCCAAGGATACCTGTCATGCAATGCGCAGCACGGCGTGCTCGGACATATCATCAGTAGCATTCCGGTACTGACGGCCTACAGTGAGCATGGCGATTTGCTTTGGCGCCTGAAGGTAGAGGGCATTAAACCAGCCACCGACATCCTGGAAACGATTGCGGAAGATGGCGCTCCGTCAATACACTACAATTGGGCCCAAACCAATGAAAAGGGTCGTGGATACCTCACCCTGTCGGAAGCGTACAGCGACGGCAATTTCTATCTGGGTGTCTCACGGTCACTCGGCGACGAAGTGCGGCGCAACTTTGTGTTCCGGGTCGACGCGCACAGCGGTGCTTTTGTGCACATCGGGCACGGCTACGTTGGCTACGTCACGGAAGAAAAGTTGATCGTGCGCTTGCGACAGGATGAGGATTCGCCTCCGCAAATAGTCATCCAGTCCAGGCAGTAGTGCCGAAAGCGCTAAGTCGCATTCGTTCTGAGCACGGGCCGGAAGGACCGTCGCAGCCTGTTGCAAGCACTGGCCAACCGCGCTGCCTCTTGAGCCTGCCGACGACCTGCGACGGCAACTTTTCTCCCAGTGCAATAGACGTACTTCTGCTTCCGATAGACGGTTTCCGGCACCTTTTCGACCGCCTCCACCTCGTCACTCTGTGGGCAAGTAGACACCAACGGGCCTCAGGGCTGGGCCTGCTGCCAAGCGATAGAAGATCGACCGGGTTTGAATGCACGCAGCAGGTCCGATACGAAGGGATCGCACAAATTCAAGTTGGGAATTGGAAAGTTGCTGTGGAGGTGGACCCTAGTCTCCACCATTCCTTTCCAATCATATGAACCCCTCACAGCCTGTTTTGGGGAGCACTGAGGCACCTTTAGACGCCCAGATCAACCCCTCCGGTGACTCGCGGCGGCTTCTGATGAAGCTCTGCACGCACATACTGCAACAATTGACCACCGACTGGCCCATTCCGGCAGCGCATCAGCAGCCGGCGCCACCGCCCGTAGTGATCAAGGCTTCTGCTGCGGCCCAGGACACAAAGCCAGACTCGGCGCAGTTGAATGAAGCGTGGCAGCTGTTGCATTCGCGCAGTCTGCAAGACGACCCGATCGTTGCGATCTGGCTGCGCGGGCTGTGCCCACGCGGCGTTAACATCGTTCTTGGAGCGGGTCTGACCATCACGGGCTATCGCCGCATACTTGGCCTGGTAGCGTGCTACCCTGAAAACGTCTCTGCTCTTACGTCCTTTGTGCAGTCGCTGTGCGATCGTGGTCTTTCGGCCGCCGATGGGCTGCTCTGTGTGCTGCCCAGCAGTACGGGACTTCAATCGGCGGTGCGCCAGGTGTTCGGCCCCAGGGTCGCTATACAGCGCTGTCTCAATACGCTACTGGATCAAGTCACCTGTGGTCTTCCGGAAGACCTTGTTCCTGTGTATCGCAATCGCCTCCGCCAGGCATGGAATGGGTTCGATGCCCGGGAAGCTGAACGCGCACTCACCCGTATTCACCAGGACTTGACGCGCGTCAATCGGTCCGCAGCGAAGGTTTTATGGGAGGGCCTGGAGCAATCTCTGACGATTCAACGCACGGGCATGCTGCTCAAGCTCGACCGGGGGCTGCGCGTGATGCGCTTCATGGATGCCATCAGTCGCAGGTTGCAGACCCCGGCCAGCGCCGTTTTCCAGCGACGCGAACAGATGGCACTGGCACTGTTGGAACATGAGGCTCAGCTGCGCCGTGTGGTCCATGCGGCCTTTCTGCCACAACTTCGTGAGAGTCTCATCAACCTTAACGCCGTCTGATGCCCCATACCCCTATGCTGGATCAATCACTCATCGAGGACTTTCGGGGGCTTGCGCAAAGGAACTTCATCGGCCTGGCCAGCTGCCTTGGATGTCTTGATCATCTTCTTACCAAGATGGCCACATGGGTCATGGAAGCCGAGGCCCACTTCATATGCGGCGCACGTGGGAAGCACCATAAGACCGGCTTTCAGCGCTGGGGGGCGAATCCGGGTTCCATCCGCGTCGGTTTGGAGCGCATTGCGGTCCGCGTTCCGCGCGTGCGGAATGTACGAACCCGAAAGGAGCGTCCTCTGCAAACGTACCGCCTCTTGCGCGAGCGTGGGCTTATGGACCGGGAAAGCGTGGTAAGAAGGTTGCTGTGTGGACTGTCGCGGCGCAATTACAGGCAGGCGGCCCAAGTCTTCACCGATAGTCTGGGGTTGAGTGCCAGCAGCATTGGCAACGCCTTCATTACGCAGACGGCAGCGCTACTGAAGGCATTTGAGACGCGCCGATTCGATCAGCACACCTTTGCGGTGCTCCTGCTTGATGGCAAGTATTTGGCTGGTATGCAGATGATCGTAGCGATGGGCATCACGACCGAGGGCGAGAAGGTCGTACTGGGCTTTGCGGAAAGCCGTACCGAGAACAGTGCGCAGGTGGAGTCGCTGCTGCAGGATCTGTTGCGTCGGGGCTTCACCCATACCGACAAGCTGTTGGTACAGGTGGACGGCAGCCGCGGGCTTCGCAAGGGGATCAGCGCGGTGTTTGGGGATGCGGTCGTGTTCCAGCGCTGCCAGTGGCACAAGCGTACCAATGTGACGCGTCACATCAAAAGCAAGCCAGCGGCCACGCAAATGAAGCGTCGGCTTCAGGCGGCTTGGGAGCTACCCACGTACGCGGAGGCACGGGCGGCGCTTGCGTCGCTGCATGAAGCGCTGCAGCGGTCGTGCCCGAAAGCCGCACGCAGTCTGGAGGAGGGTATGGAGGATACGCTGGCGCTTCACCGGTTGGGGGTGCGGAACCAAGCTGTCAGAGACAGTCTGAAGACGACAAACATCATCGAGAACCTCAACAGCATTATTGCGAACCGATCACGGAACGTGAAGCGCTGGGGATCATCGGGGATGCGTCAGCGCTGGTGCGGGGCGATATTCATGCAGTACGAGTCGAATCTGAAGCCGATACGCCGGGAGGACATGAAGGAGCTGACCCAGGTCCTGACCACCTCCGGGGGTCAATGGGTTAGTGGGGATTCGGTCTGCCAGCCCCAAGGGGCTGCAAAGGCAACACCTGCCGCTGGATGCCCCAGCGCAGTAGTGCGCTGCTGACGCTGGCATAACGCAAAACCCGCAGCTGCCTGGACGCTCTGAGGCGCTGCACCGTGCCAAGATCGCCGCTTACGCGTGCGATCAGAGGATCCCTGCGGGATATCGTGCCCGGAAAGTCACTCCACGAGCCTGCCTACGCCCGAAAATCCGCGTGTGAGCACGCAATTGGGCCCACATTGGCATGCACCGTCCCATTTGCACCCACACTCTCGACCCGAAGCCCAATCCATTGCCAAAAGATATCTACTTTGAGGGCCCATCTCGGCAGAAGCTGCCGAAACCCAACTTAAAAATGTGCAATCCCGATACGAACGTGAAATTTGATGCAGCGTACGACACATGGGTGCTGCGAAGTTGGCCCAGTTTCGCGCTTTTTGTTGGTGTGAGGCGAGCAATCTTGCAACCAGATCACTCGCAACCAGGAGGTTGATATGCGATTTATTTTGAAAACGACTTGGAGTACGCTGTGCCTTCTTTGCCTGCTGTGCCAACCACAGGGAGCTTGGGATGCGGCGGCGCAAGTGTATCGGGGCACACAACATCCGACACGGGAGAACATTCCAGAGGCCACTGACCCCAGTCTGATCATTGACGTATCCGATAATGATCAGTGGGAGGAAGGACCTTACGTACCGGACACTACCGGAATGAAAACAGCTACGTTCGGGCGCGAGGACGGCGAATTGTACGAACTTCTAGCTAGGGTCCGGGATATCGCTACTGACGGCCATGGGTCCATCTTCATCTTGGACGCCGATTCGCGGAGGGGTGCTGCCTCAAGCGTCAAGACCGTGCATGTCATCGATACAGAAGCACGGTACTTGGGCAGTATCGGCAGCGTCGGCGAGGGGCCTGGTGAGTTCATGCACCCCTCATACATCTTGGTTGACAATGATGGCAAACGCATACTGGTCGCGGGTCTAGACCATGAGATAGATGTGTTTGAGCGGCTAGATAGGGGAGTGTATCGGTATGTCAAGTCCTGGAATGCCCGAACCATGGCAAACGATGCCTGCATCATGCGTAACCACGTGTACCTGCTGGCTTACGACCAGGAGAATGGCCGCATCATACACAAGTACACAGCGGACGGAGAATATGTGATGGGATTTGGCGAGCCCTACAAATCGACAAATCCAATGATAGTGGAGGATCTGTCCAGCAAAGCCTCGCTGTCGTGCGTTTCGCAGCACGGCGTGGTCGGACATGTCTGGGACAACATTCCGGTACTAACGGCCTACAGTGAGCATGGCGATTTGCTTTGGCGCTTAAGGGTAGAGGGCATCAAACCAACCATCGGCATCCTGGAAACGATTTTAGAGGGCCGTCCGGTAATCCGGTACACTCCTACCGACGCCAAGGAAAAAGGTCGTGGAGACCTCACCCTGTCGAAAGGGAACAGCGATGGCTACTTCTACTTGGGTGTCTCAAGGTCTCTAGGCGACGAGGTGCGGCGCAACTTTGTGTTCAAGGTCGATGCACTCAGCGGCACATTTGCGCACATTGGACACGGCTACGTTAGCTACGTCATGGAGGAGGATCTGATCGTACGCTTGCGACAGGATGGGGACTCGCCTCCGCAAGTAGACATCTGGTCCAGGCAGTAGCTCCGTATGAGGCTGGCCACCCGCAGCACAACGTAGATGCTAGTGGATTAGTCGCGTCCAGTCGCAAGCGCGTGCCAACTGAGTTGGCATCTGCAGACGCCGGTCACCCGCGAGGCACCGTTAGGGACGCGCCGTCAAGTAGGCGCTAACGCGCCAACACGGGATACCCAGCTGCCATGCATTTGGAGAAAGACCGGACCTAGCCGCACGCATCTGGGCCGATGCGAACGTGAACCTTGATGCAGCGTACGACTTGCGGGTGCTGCGACGATGGCGAAATCCTCGGCTTTTTGCTGACGGGAGGCAAGCGATCTTGGAACCAGACCACTCGCAACCAAGAGGTTGATATGCGATTTGATTTTAATACGCTCTGGGGCACGCTGTGTCTTCTTTGCCTGCTGTGCCAGCCACTGGGAGCTTGGGACGCGGCGGGGCAAGGGAATCAGGGGAAACGACATCCGACTCCAGAGAACACTCCAAGCGCGACTGACCCCAGTTTGGTCATTGACGTATCCGACGATAGTCAGTGGCAAGAAGGACCGTACGTGCCGGACACTACCGGAATGAAAACAGAGACTTTCGGACGCGAGGACGGCGAATTGTACGAGCTTCTAGCCTGGGTCCAGGACATAGCCATTGACGGCCATGGATCCATCTTCATCTTGGACGCCGACTGGCGTAGTAGTTTCGGGACCGTGCATGTCATCAATAGAGAAGCGCGGTACTTGGAGAGTATCGGAAGCACGGGCGAGGGACCTGGTGAATTCATCCACCCCCTGCACATCTTGGTTGATGATGTTGGCGAACGCTTTCTGATCGCGGGTAATGAGCGTGAGGTAGATATTTTTGAGCGGCAAGACACAGGGGCTTACCGGTACGTCAACTCATGGGACACCCGGACCGGAGCAAACAGTGCCTGCATCATGCGAAACCATGTGTACCTTTTAGGTTACGACCCGCTAAATGGCCACAGCATACACAAGTACACGGTGGACGGAGAATATGTAACTGGATTTGGCGAGCCCTACAAATCGACCAACCCGATGGTAGTCGACCTTTTGTCCACCGAAGGGTCGCTTTCGTGCATTGCGCAGCAGGGCGTGGTCGGGCATGTACGGGACAACATTCCAGTACTGACGGCCTTTAGTGAACATGGAGATTTGCTCTGGCGAGTAAAGGTAGAAGGCATCAAGCCTGAATTCGAAGTCTTGGAATCGTTTTCAAGTGACGGCAGTGTGTCCGTAAGCTTCATGGCGTATCCCAACGACAAAGGTCGCGGGCGCCTCAACCTGTCAGAAGCGTACAGCGACGGCAACTTCTACCTGGGCGTCTCAAAGTCTCTCGGCGACAAGGTGAAGCGCAACCTTGTGTTCAGGGTCGATGCACTCAGCGGCACCTTTACGCATATCGGACATGGCAACGTTAGCTACGTCACGGAAAGAGACCTGATCGTCCGCTTGAGACGTAAAAGAGGTTCGGCGCCGCAAGTAGTCGTACGGTCCAGACAATAGCATCAAAAGAGGCAAGCCGTCCGTGGTGCAGCGTGCGTGTTGACCCGTAAAGGGTGCTGATTGCTCCTTCTGCAGCCGCTACGCGGAGTGCTATGCCAGAATCTGGCAGGCATTTGGAAATTCACAACTGCGGGGTGCGGGTGTTCCGCACACCCGTACGGCTATGTCATGCAGTAGCTGTCCTTAGCGGTTCAAGCTGGGACTTGAAGGCACAGACGATGCTGGCTCGGCATCCATTTTCAGCTGTTGGCATCTTTTGGCTGCAGAAGGGGCGGGAGCCGGATCGCATCAGGAATGGTCAATTTGCTCTGCGCTCAACTGTCACAACCCGAAAACCATAGCAGGTATTTGCCGAAACGCAGGTGACAATCTCGAACCCGTATTCAAGCCGCTCATGTAACAAATCGACGAGCTCTGAACCTGAACAACCCGGCCAGCTTATGCGGCTTACCTTGGGCGGCCTGCATGCGCCGATGATTGCAATCGGAAGTGCCACGCCGCCAAGGCGCAATACTTACGTGCTTGCCCCGGCACCAAAGTGCCTGGCAACATAGAACCCTTGCGCACACAATTGAACCCAAGAGAGGGGACAAGAGAGACCGTGCGCGCCGTTTGGCCAGGAATTCCCTGCTGTGCCTGCGGAATAACTCGACCAGCAATTCAGGCGCAGCACTACTGCATACATGGCGACAACTGTACCCGGGGTGGGACTCGAACCCACACGTCCTCGTCGGACAACGGATTTTGAGTCCGTCGCGTCTACCAATTCCGCCACCCGGGCAGCGGGCGTTGGAACATCATTCCCGTGCACTGGATCCGTATAGCGCCAGAAAGCGGATGATCGACTCTATACCCTGCTGAAAGCGGTCGATCCCAAAATGCTCATTCGGCGAATGGATCGCGTCAGTATCCAATCCAAAACCCATCAGTACGCTGTCCAGGCCCATTAGCCGCTTGAAGTCAGCCACCACTGGAATGCTTCCCCCTATGCGCGTGAATTGTGGCCGCAGCCCGTAAACGGCCTCCAGCGCCCTCGCGGCAGCATCCATCGCATCGCTCTTCGTGTTGACAAGCACCGGTACGGCGCCGTGAACCTCTTTGACACTGACGTGCATCGTTTGCGGCGCGTGCTCCTGAAAGTGCGCACGTATCTTGCGTCCTATGTCGTTGGGGTCCTGATCTGGAACCAAGCGCATGGAGATCTTGGCACTCGCCTCGGATGGCAGCACCGTTTTTGCACCCTCTCCTATGTACCCGCCCCAAAATCCGTTACAGTCCAAGGTTGGCCGCGCCGTCGCGCCTTCCAGCGCCGAGTAGCCTGCTTCGGCAAGCGTGTGTTGTACGCCGACCTCTGCAGCCCATGCGCTCTCGTCAAAACGTAGCTTTGCAATCTCGGCGCGTTCGTCATCCGTAAGCGGAATAACGTCGTCATAGAACCCTTGGATCGTGATGCGATGATCAGCATCGTGCAGTCCGCCAATGAGCTTAGCCAACGCGTTGATGGGGTTCCCAATCGCACCTCCGTAAGTACCCGAATGCAGGTCGCGACTGGGGCCGGTAAGGGTAACCTCCACGTATGACATGCCGCGCAATCCACACGTGATTGACGGCACGCCCGGCGCAAAGAGTGCTGTATCGGAAATCAGTACCACATCAGCTTCCAGCGCATCCGCATGCGCCTGGATGTAGGGCGGCAGGTTCGCGGAGCCAGACTCTTCCTCGCCTTCCAGGATAAACTTCATGTTCACCGGGGGTACCCCGTCCGTCTTGACGTAGGACTCGAGCGCTTTCAGCCACATAAAGAGCTGCCCTTTGTCATCGCACGCCCCACGCGCATACAGCGCGCCATCGCGTACCACGGGCGCAAAGGGCGGTGATGTCCACAATTCCAGTGGATCCGGCGGCTGCACATCATAGTGACCATAGACCAGAATCGTGGGCGCCTTATTCGAGGCTTGGCGCTCCCCAACTACGATTGGGTGTCCATTGGTAGTTGCTGCCTGCGCGCCCGTGGCTCCCAGCGCCTCAAGGTGATTCGCCAGCCACTGCGCCGCGCGGGCAACATCGTCCGCATACGTGGGGTCCGTACTTACGGAGGGTATGCTGAGGAATTCTACTAACTCCTCAAGAAACCTGTCATAGTGCTGCTCGGCGTATTTGAGTGCTTCTTGCATAGTGAATTATTCTTGGGTTACAGTTCGCTTTCATCACGCCAGCGCTGCAGGCGCCAGGCGTCCGTACTGTCTCTACGTATCAGAAGAAAGTTGACATTGCCGTCTCCGCGGAAGACCTCGCCGCCCTCCAAGGAGATCGTGAGGTTAAAGCTACGCACGACACGGGAACGCACGTGAGGTGCAAGTGCCTGTTGAGCTATCACCTGGTTCCACTGGAGTTGCACCCCAACGGCATTCTGAAATAGGCGGCGGGTGGACTCCAGTTCCTGTATGAAGCCCCACTCCCGCTCAATCCCCGCATCGAAGTCCGTGTAAAGGAAGACAAATGCCGAATCTATCAGCGGCTCGTACAAGGAGATGTCTCTGAGCTCGTATGCGTTGCGGAAAGCAGTGAAGTACCCGTCAATGGTCGTTGGGTCGCCCAAAAGGTGCGCATACGGATCACCTTCTCCCAAGCTCGGTGCGAACGGGTTGCATGCGGCCAGAACCAGCAGTGCGCTATGTGGCAGGACTCGCATCACTTGCTGAATTCTGCCTTGAGGTCACTCCACGACGCTACGCCGCTGAGTTCCTGATCCGTCCAGCGCCTAAGGGCCCACATGCCATTCTCGTCAGCCTCAATCTCCCATATCAGTCGCCCTTGAAGGGAATCTGCTACGCCAACGCGCAAGTGCCGGACAACCAGAAGGTAGTTGGCATCCATCTTGTAGTGTCTGTCTCCAATCTCTGTAGTCACATTGTCCAAGCGCAACTGGTGGCCCATGCCTTGGCGAGCGGCCTCGGAGAGTGTGGTAAAGTAGCTGTTTTCTTCTGCATGACCCCAGCTTGCCCAGAGAGAGGGATTGCGCGCCTGCGCAATCGCCGTTGGTGTAAACTCCAGCGACGCATGCAGGGAGCGGCGGTAGCTCAATGCGTTGAGCTCCGCGACGGCAGCCTGCAGGTTTGCCACGACGACATCGGGCGCATCCGGTTGAATAAAGGTGCCGCCTTCGCCTTCGGGCTCTTCCGGCGTTCGCGGTGCAAAGACATCGCACGCACCTGCAAACAGCAGCAGCCAGAGCGTATAGTATAGGCTGCTACCCGACAACCGGAGCATGGTAATCCGCCAGCACATCATTGGGGGTTCGTACCCCTGGAATCATGCCTGTAATCCTTGCAATGACTTGGTCCAACTGTGCGTCTGGACTGGACGCGCCCGCGGTTAGCGCCATATGCACCGGTCGCACATCCGGCATCCAGCGCTCCGTCACCCGCAACGCCTGGCCTGGATAGTCAAAATGGCGGATTCGCGACTGCGACAGTATCTCCTTCGCATCGCGGATGAAGTAAGTGGGGACCACCTGCTCGCAAAGGCTCACAAGCTGGCTCGTATTCGATGAGTTGTACCCACCCACGACCAGCGCAAGGTTCAGCGGTACTTCAAGGAGTGCACGTGTGGCTTCCTGGTTTTCGTGCGTAGCGTAGCACAGCGTATCACTGGTATCTGCAAAGTGTGTCGTGATGGCTTCCAAGCCGTAGCGGCGTACCAGCGCGTGGCGCAGCTCTGCGGCAATGGCCTGGGTTTCGGTAACAAGCATAGTGGTCTGATTCACCACTCCAATGCGCTTTAGGTCGTTCGCAGGATCAAAGCCCTTGCTGTAGCGATCGTCAAAACGTTCAAAGAAGAACTCTGCCCCTTCCTCACCCGTGATCACGCGCGCCAAGTCGCGCGCCTCTTTTATGTCGCGCACGACGACCACCGGCGCATTCCGTTGCGCGTGTGAAAACGTCGCACGCGACTCTTCATGGTATCGCTTGCCGTGTACCACCACGGTGAAGTCCTTCTTGCCAAGCTGTTTGCTTCGCCGCCACACCTTTACCACAAAGGGGCAGGTCGTATCGTAAGTCTTGATGTCCAAGCCGCGTTCCGCCAACTCCTGCTTGATTTCCAGGGTCGTACCGAAGGCCGGGATCAAAACAATATCATCAGGGGTCAAGGTGTTCAGTGGAATCAGCTCCTCTCCCGTTGTGGTTCGCAAGAAGCGCATCCCGCGCCTGCGCAGATCCTCATTCACGTGTGGATTGTGGATCATTTCCGACAGCATGAATTGTCGACGATCCGGCTGCTCGTCCAGCGTCCGATAGGCGATCTCAAGGGCATTTTCGACGCCGTAGCAGAAACCGAAGCTGCGGGCCACACTAAAGACCACTGGCCCAAAGTCCAGCACGGATGGCGAAAGATCCCGCTTACGGGGATCGCGGGTGGCCCGCGCCTCCTTCACCGCCGTCAGGATTCCGCTGCGATAGAAATGAGGGATGTTGAATTGCCGCGCCATGGGCCCATTGATACGCTTGCTCAATTGCGCTGGTTCACCAAGCATTCAGGATACTGGAGCCGCATAGCGAACCAGCCGCCAGACTTTTCGTAGCCGGACATTCGAGCACCGCACGCTAGGCATGCCCGATGATTGTACCAACGGTGCAATCGCCGCGCAGGAAGTGCCGCTACGGACTTCTTCCATCAAGTTTGCATTGCGTCTGCATGCTGCTTGCCAACAGACTTGTGCCCTACGCGCTTGGTAGCCCTTGCGCTACGGCCAGCTTAATGGTGCTCCAGCTGGCGTTCCCATAATTGTACCTTGCGCCCATAGCGGGTGCGCCTTCCCTGCTGGATTCAAGGGTAATCCAAGCCATACGCGGCGCAGGCTTGCTTTGCCTATCGTGCTTTCGAACGGCAGACATTGGGCGTCATTCCCGCCCGATGGCTCCAGCACAGCAACGCTATCAACGTCAGCGAGGGTCCTGGCAACGGGGCGCCCTGGAGTGGAGAATGGGTGCGGCGGCGTGCGTCGCTGAACGCTGCGTGGATCCAGTCCGGCGAGACCAGACATGCGGCGCTGGGTAAGCCACGCAAGCGCAACGGATGACGCTACTCTGGCTGCAATGCTGCACAACAGTTCTTAGGCAAATCCTGATTCATTATGCGACCGGCGTGCTCGCGGCTCTTATTCAAGGCTGCTGCTGGTCCCACTCAATGCGGGTTGATGACAAGCTCGGCAACGCTGAGCACAACGAATCCATCTGCATTGCTCCGCCGAAGGTATATGCGATCGTCTGCGTCTTTCCATAGAATCTCAATGGACCTCATGATAGTCGCGTTGCCATTCAGCTCCGGGTCATCGAGCTGCAGCGGCCCGTGCCCCAGCAGGGTACCGTCCTGATTGAATACTTCTGCGTTTTGTTCAGGGTCCTTCCGGAGCGGTGTTTGCATGGTGAAGTTTACGATGTCTCCAGTGCTCAGAATTACGATCCCCCGACTCCGGTTCAAAATCCTCGCACGATGCGTCCCCCCTGAACCTGAGGTCATTATAGATAACCTGCGAAGATTCCAATTGGAGTCGTATTCCCTCTTGCTTATGGGTATGTATGCTCTTCTGGGGGCAGGCCCCCCTTCCAATTTCTCCATTACCCAGGCGTTATTCGACCGCGTGTATCGATAGATGAATCCGCTGTAAATCTGTGGCGCCAGAACTATCGTGTCGGACCCATTCGTCGCCACCTTTAACGCGTCAGACAATCCCATACGCGCCTTCACGAAGGGACGGTCCAAGTCAAAAATGTCATCCGCTTGCGCAAATGACCCGATCCGATTCAGTTCGGTATCGTATTCATGAAGGGCCTTGTCGCCCTCTATGGAGGGACCGCCTTCTGGATTCGGAAATAGCTTCACATACCTGAGAACAAAGGAGTTCTCAAGAGACAAGATTGGGTTTGGATGGATGGTCAGCTCTTCGGCGAAGGCCTTTGTTTCGAAGCTCTTGCCGAGGTTGGTGAAGATCGTGAACCGTGCGCTGATTCGGTCGGCCACGATCAGCCGATCCTGACCATCGACATGAATGCCAATGATGTCCCGCAATTCGCCCGGACCTTCGCCCCTACTTCCGATCGTGGTGACGTACCGTCCACTTGCGTCGAAGACCCGAATGTTCGCACGCCTAGAGTCATGGACATAGATGTTACCCTGCGAGTCCGTCCTGACCAGGTTGGGGGCTGAGAAGAGGTACTCGGCTGGCGCCTCCTCGTCATCGCCGATGACCAGTTGCTCGACGAGCGTGAAGGACAGCGTTTGAGACTGTGCAGAGGCCAGCGCCCCAATTGCAAGCGCAAGCGTGAAAAGGGACCTTTGCAAGTTGAAGGGAATGCTCATTCGTAACCGACGACTTTTAGGTAGACTCATAGCCGCTGGCTGACCCGAGCCTGTGTCGCCTGCTGAAAGGCCACGTAACGATTGTCCAGAATCGCTTCGCGCGCCCGGCGCATTAGCCAATGGTAGAAGACCAAATTTTGAATAGATACAACCTGCATGCCCAAGATCTCACGCGCCTGGAAAAGATGCCGGACGTACGCCTTGGTAAACGTGCGACTTGCGTACGCGCTCAGGCCCGGGTCAAGTGGGGTAAAGTCAGTTTCCCACCGCTTGTTGCGGATGTTGATGATGCCCTGCGTGGTGAATACCATGCCATTGCGTCCATTCCGGGTCGGCAGCACGCAGTCAAACATGTCTACACCGCGGCCAATTGACTCCAAAAGGTCTGCAGGCGTACCCACGCCCATCAGGTACCGCGGCTTGTCCACCGGCAAGACCCCCGCAACGAGCTCCGTGATCGCATACATGTCTTCCGGCGCCTCGCCCACTGAGAGCCCACCAATAGCATAGCCCGGAAAGTCCATAGACACCAAGGCTCTTGCGCACCTTAGTCGCAGTGCCCGGTGAGTGCCACCCTGAACAATGGCGAACAGCGCCTGGGAATGGCCATAACAAGGCATAGTTTCCCGAAAACGCGCCAAGCTGCGCTCGGCCCACCGCAAGGTGCGGTCGCACGCTTCCGCCGCCCGAACCTTCGGTACGCCTGCGGGTGGGCACTCATCCAACACCATCATGATGTCGCTGCCCAAGGCCCGCTGAGTGTCAACCACAGACTCGGGCGTGAAGAGGTACATTGAGCCATCGATATGGCTCTGGAAGGTGGCGCCCTCGTCGGTAACCTTACACCGACTGGCTAACGAAAACACCTGGTACCCTCCGGAATCTGTCAAGATCGGCCGAGACCAAGCCATGAACCGGTGCAAACCGCCGGCGGCCTGCACTACCGATACCCCTGGTCTCAGGTAGAGGTGGTAGGTGTTGCCGAGAATGACCTGCGCACCAACATCCTCAATGAGGACACGTGGCGCAATCCCTTTCACCGTTGCCACGGTGCCAACTGGCATGAACGCCGGCGTGTCAATCACGCCGTGATCCGTCAGCAGTTGCGCAGCCCGAGCGTGACCGTCTGCGTATGCCAGCCGAAACTCCATCCTATGCGGCTACCGCCGCTCGGCGCGTTACCTCGTGGCATGCCACAGTAGCTGCCTCCAGGACCGCGACAAAGTTGTCACGGTCTTTCGCCATCAGCCCAATGGCGACTTGAGACTGAGGGGTATCCAAAATGAAGACTTCCGGTGTCATGCGGCTGGTAAAGGCCTCAACGGCTTCGTACGGCCGGAATTCGCGATGAAAGCGCAAGGCCGTCACCACGGAATGTTCGCGTATTGCCTCAAAAGCTACTGTACGCATGCGCACTCCTTGACGCACCACCAGGCGAGCCCCCTCGATCGTAACTCGAACGGCAGGAACGAACCCGACGCCGCAAGTCAGCAGCACCAACAGGACGCCTGCCACCTGCGCCACAAAAAACTGAGTTGCTGCCGGACCCTCACCATTTGCTACTATGATGGGCTCTACCCAGGTCCATGCGACGAATTGAGCCAGTATCACCAGAAGGATGAGCGATGGGAATACCACCAGATAAATCCCTTCAGCCTGCCGCCTGTCTCGCACAATGCGGCGCAGGGCCAGGCCCAAAAGTGAATGTGGGGGCGAAAACCTGGGCGGAACGTAGTAGGTGCGGCGCAAAGCTTTAGGTTGGCATCAACGATCCTGCATTCTGACCACACTGGTACTGTCAGATGTCGCAGAGCGGGCCATCAAACGCTCCTCCCACTCCAAGAGCTCCAGTTCTTTCTGACGCAGTTCGCGAAAGCTCTCAGCAATTGCTTCCTCCCGCACCTCAAACGGCGCCTTCGTAGCGTACCCGCGCTCTTCAAAGTACCGCTTGAACAGCCAGTTGTGCTTGCCCGCCTCCATCAGCTCAGCAAACCGGAAGGCCCCTATGCCACCCCAATTCGCGGCATCCTCCGCGCTCGTAATAAGCAACCTGGTAGCGGCGGCAATGGCCATCAGCGTATCTGACACAGCCAGGACTTCATGGTATACCTCTGGATCGTTCAGCAGGCGCGCCACGGTCCCATCGCCATGCTCAACCTTGTCGAATATTGATTTCACGCCTTCGGTAGCTTCGGTGGCTAGTCCCACTAGTGCCTCTGCATCCTCGCCCAAGTGCTCCAGCAGCTCCTTCGTCTCGTCAGCTGTGGCCACCATGCTGTTGTATAACTCCGGATCGTAAACGAGCTTGCCTAACGTACCCTTGCCTTCCCGAACGTCATCAACGATGAGGAAGAACGACGAGGCCGCCTGCTCAAATCGCTGCACGGATGCCAGTGCCTTGTCGGTGATTTCAAAAAGATCAAATGGATCCACTCCGCGGATGAGAGCACCCTTCTCAACCGGCAACGGTGCTGGCTCGCCTGGCGCCGTTGGCGGATTCACCAGTACCACGATCATGCTGCCCAACAGCCCCTCCGTCTTAATCTGGGCCTGCGTCCTGCTGTGGATAAGGTGCTGGGCTGTCTCGGAGATGCCCATCGTCACCTCGATCGGAGCCCCCGGTGACACCGGTAGCGCCACGCTGGAAACAGCACCCACGCTCACGCCCTGGTACTGAACGTTTGCTCCGGCCCTGAGACCTGCAACCTGATTGAATTCGCTTCGAAGCTCGAATCGATCGCTGAAGAGAAACGAACGATTGGCAACAAGGAAGACGACCAGGAAAAAGAGCCCGCCTCCAATAATGATTACGAGTCCGACGCGCGCCTTGCCTTTCATGGCTTTTTGGGCTTAGTGAATGGTAAGCCTACGCACCGAAGAAGTTGCGTAGCCTTGGATGGGTAGCGGCCTGCAGGTCACTTAGCGTTCCTTCGCCGATCACGCGGCCCTCGTACAGAAAACACGCACGGTCAGCGGTAATCTCTGCGCACAAGAGGTCGTGCGTGATAGACACTATCGTGATACCGAGCTCATTGCGTAGCCGCAACAACAAGTGCGAAACCATCCGCACGGAAACCGGATCCAGGCCCGTGGTCGGCTCATCGCACAATAGAATGTCTGGTTTTAGGATTATCGAGCGCGCCAGCGCGATACGTTTCTTTTGCCCGCCTGAAAGCGAGGCCGGGTAGTTCGCGGCTTTCGTCGGTAGATCGACCCACTCCAGCGCCTCTTCGACGCGGTCCGCACGCTCCAAGGCGCCAAGCGAGGTGTGGCGCGCAAGAATAAAATCGAGATTCTCCCCCACCGTCATGGAGTCAAAAAGCGCGCCACCCTGAAACAGGAAGCCGATGCGCAGGCGCAACTGGTCCAGCTCGGCTTCCTTCAAATGGTCCACGCGCTGATCATACACCCAAACGGATCCCTCATCCGGGTGGAGTAGCCCCACCACATGCTTGATGAGCACGCTCTTCCCGGTGCCAGAGCCACCCATGACGGCCATGCACGTGCCCTTGGGCACATCAATGGAGACGCCACGGAGCACCGCAAGCGATCCGAACGACTTATGCAGGTTACGCACGGAGATGGCAATGCCGGCCGGCGGCGCTACGTCGTGCAAGAGCTACCCTCCAAAAAGCGCCAATGAGATACGTACCAGCATTACGTCGGCTATCAGAATGAGCAGCGACGACAGCACTACGGCCTGCATCGCACTCTGCCCCACCTCTCGGGTACCTCCTCGAACGTGGTATCCCATCTCGCAGCCTACAATGCCCACGATGAATCCGAACACACTCGTCTTCGCTGTGGAAAAGGTCAAGTCCGACAATCGCACGTTTTCGAATGCGTTGTCGATGAACAGCCGGTAGTCCGTTCCAGCGGTGATAGCCGACTCGAGAAAGCCCCCCAAGAGCGCCACGACGTCGCAGCATGCCGTGAGAACCGGAAACATCACCACGCACGCCAGGACACGCGTGACCACCAGATAGTTGAATGGCTTGAGCGCCGCCACCTCCAGCGCATCAATCTGCTCCGTAACGCGCATGGAGCCGATCTCTGCCGCAATGCCTGCCCCAAGCCTTCCGGCCAGCACCAGCGATGTGATCACAGGACCGATCTCCTTGATGACGGAAAGGGCAAGCATACTGGGCAGCACGGCTTCGGCCCCGAAGCGCGCCAGCGTGCCACGACTTTGCATAGACAGGACGACGCCAATGGAAAGTCCGGTCACCACTACGAGCAGCAGGCTCTTTGAGCCCGTCTCGTCCATCTGGCGCACCAGCTCCTGCCCTTCAAAAGGGCGTCGTACTCCCTTCCTGAAGAATTCCACCGCAAACAGCGCCAAGCTCGCCGTACGCTCAAGACCGCGGACAAGAAATGAGTACTTCATGGCCCTAATAGGCGTACTGGAACAAAAAGCTCGCACCCACCGACTCCGCGTCGCCCCGCAGGCGGGCAAGGAACCACTCAAACAATGAGTACTCAATGATTATCTGCTTGTTGCCTTCCGTCGACGTTCCGGGCTGGGCCGCCCGGCCCGTGCTGAGGGCTATGGGCCAACTCACAGAGGCAAAGAGGTCCCGAGAGATGCGTTTCCCGGCCGTCAGCGTGATGCCACGCGACCCTTCCTGCTCTATCTCCACCACATCCAACCCAAGCTCGGCGCCCGCCGCGCCCGCAATTAGGTTCGTCAGCTGTTTCACGGCGATGTCCCTTCCAACCTGGAGCGTGTTTACTTCAGCCATCTGGAAGGCCTCTGCCGCGGGGCGCCCGGTAGCGATGTAGGAAATGATGTCGGACTCATCCAAAATGGCAGGATCGCTGCTGAGTTGCAGGCTGAGTTCACCCTCATCCAGAATGCTGCCAATCACATCCAGGTAGATCGTCACGGGGTTGTCCTGGTTGTTGCGCGCCGGCACCGCGTAAGACGCGCGCAGCTCAATGAGCGGATTAAGCGCAGGCCCGGTGAATGTCAGGCGTCCCCTTTCAATTTCGAAGCGGCGCCCGAACTGGCGCACATAGCTCTGCGCAGGCACAACCTGAACTGTCCCCAGCACTTGCTCTCCTTCCCCGGAGGCCTTGGTGATGTCCACCACGCCTTGAAAGGGGACATTCATCTCTGGCGCAGTTCGCGAGCGCAACCAAACATCCTCGCCTACGACCACCCTGAGAGCCATCGCCAATGCATCGTAGAACACAAAGGTGGTGGTGTCCTGGTCGGCTACTCGAATGTTAAAGTAACGCTCAAGCATCCGCACATCCTCCGGCGTAAACGCCACTGGTGCGTACACTTGGTTTGCAGCCTCTGTTGGGCGTATGTCGGCGTTGACAAGTCGGATGTTTCCGGTGAGTTCGGGCAGCACCGAAGTACCGCTGAGTCGCACCTCGCCAGTCACATGCGCAAGGTATCCCTCATTGTCAATGACCTTAAACCGCTCTGCGGTGCCCCGAAGGTCAAACGCTCCGAGCGTCAGTGCCGCCAGGCCAATGGTACCCTCTCCCTTAAGCGAGCCGCCACCGCTGACCGCCGAGAGGCGGCTGATGTAGACTGAGTCACCTTCAAGAGTAGCATTGGCCTGTATGGCCTCCATGGATAGGCCAAGCTCCGGCAATTCCAGCTGCCCTTCGTCCAGGGTGACAGCGCCCAAAAGTTGGGGTCTGGCAGTGGTGCCGCCAATATGGATGTCACCGGATAGACGCCCCTCTACATCGCCAAAGGCCGCCGGATCCAAGAACGGCTCAACCCACCCAACGTTGAAGCTGTCCGCATCGATGACCAGCGCGACCTCGTTCGTTGCCATTGGGGGCGCGCCCTCCCGTTCCAGGCGCAAGTCCACTGGATAATTGCCCGCAATCATGAGCGTACTGCTGTCTGCATGGGCCAGGTTGGCGTCGAGATGCAGGCGGCCATCCGCGTAGCTTACCGTTGCATCCAAGGCCCCAACAGGAATGTCGGCTACTTCCAGCGCCATGGTAATGGCTCCGTCCAGGTGCGGCGCCGCGGCATCACCGAACAAAAAGATGTCGCCGTTTATGATGCCTCCCAAATCCGGCAGACCGAACAGATCCGCCACGGACGCCGGCCGAAAGTCAAACAACGTTAACGCCAGACTCTGACGCCCATCCAGATCCACTACGCCATCGAGCGCAATCTCCTGGTCCGGAGCTACCAGCAAGAGGTTACGTACACGGTACTCCTCGCCAAACGAGATTTTGGACTCCTGGTCCAAGTGCCAACGCTCCGGCCCCAGGTTCATGTCAAGCTTCTGCAAGAGTACGAGTTGATTTGCCAGGTCCGCCAGACCCTGCACGGTCGCACTCCGCTGCTCGTCTATAGCAACATCCGCCCGAAAGGCCAAAGTGTCTCCTTCAAGGGTTGCGCGCGCCCAGGCACTCCGCGCCGACAGGTTGGGAATAGACACGCGGTGCATGTCCGCCCAGATGCTGTCCATGCCTAGAGACCGGTGACCGGCACTGTCGGCCACGAATGTGCCCTCCACCCCTGCCGTAGCACCCAGTATGCGCGTGGCGCCGGCGGAAATGCCGCCGAGCTGGGCGTGTCCGTCGAACACGATCGTATCCCCCTCGCTGGTAGCGGCCACCCATAGCGTGTCGCCCGGCGCAGGATCGGTGGCCACCGGAAGCTCCGTAAAGAGTGCCGCCAGCGGACCCGCGTCTAGGATGACGCCGCCTGCCGTAATCGAATGTACTTCATCGGCACCTCCCTGCACCGTCAGGCTGCCTCCGCCACTGAGCCGAACCGCATCCGAGACTATCCTCACCGTGTCGATCCGCAGGAGGCCGTCCGCAAGTTCTGCCGTTGCCTCGAAGTCGTGCACCGCAATACCCTTGTAGCGCGAGTGCTTCGCCGTTAAGCGCGCCTGACCTGCCGCCAAGGTCGACGGCGTGATACCCTTCCCGGCCAGTGCGACAGTCCCCGTATAGGAACCGGAAACGCCAACCATCGCCCCCAGGTCTACCGCTTCCGCCATAGCCTGCACTTCGTAGGACGGCACCACATCGAGCCATCGCCCCATGGCTGTGTCTACCTGAATGCCACCGCCCTCCCAGCTTACGGCGCCTTTTGCTGCGTAATAGCCGCTATCGGCCTTTATCTGGAGCCAGGCCTGGTCCACGACTTGGTCGTTGATGCGTGATTCGTCCAGATACATGTCTGCTGCGAGTGCCAGCGCAGCAGGATGCGACCCTGTGACGCCAAGCGTGTCAATGGCGCCACTGAGCTGCGTCCTCAGACCCTTTAAACCTAGTATGGCGCCCAAGTCGATGTTGCGGAAGGTGCCGCCTGTGATTGCGAATTCTGAGTCGGGCAGTTTGCCAAGGAGGCTTAGGTCAAGCCTGCCGGTCGGCATATGCATTGCCGTGGCTCCTTCGACCTGCGCGCCGCGCAGCGACAGGCCCACGCGGCCGGAGTCTATCCGCTGATCATTTAGCGTTGAAGGGAGCATGCTGAGCGCCAGCGTGTGACTATCTGCGCCGCGTCCATGGAGTTGCACAGCGCCTTGCAGATTGCTGCGCCAGCCCTCGACCCACAGGCCCACGTTAACGCTGTCAAACGTCGCCTCCGTGATGCCATAGGACGGCACCGCGTCAAATGGACGAGCCGTGCCAGCCCATGCAATGTGCCCCGCTGCGAGGTCTGCTCCGCCCGCGACAGCCACACGGGGTCCGTCCAAGATGCCTTGGACATGGACGGTATCCATGTCGTAAGTGTCGAAGTGCGAGTCTGACAACGCTAGCACTACACTGCCGGAATCCGGCGGCCACCCGCCCCGGGTGTGCAGCGAAACCTCGCCCGACAAAGCACTTTCCACCGCGAGCGAGAGAGCACTCGCCACATCCAGTGCCAACACCTGCCCGGAAGCCTGAATTTCCACTTGGCCGTTGTCCCAAGACATGAGGCCTTGCGCCAAAATGGATCCCGTATCCGCCACCGCAGATGCGCTGACACTGAGCGCCTGGTCACCAAGGCGGGCCTCTACGGTCGCTTCCCGCATCGTGAGCATGCCTACGTCGCCTGGCCCTATTCGTACCTGCACCTCCGCCTCATTCGCTCCTTGACCCACCAGCCGCAAGGCTCCACCAAGATTGCTCGCCACAGGTGCGCCAAATCGCGAGAGGTCCAGCCCTTCAAAGACACCTTCAAGGGCATAGCGCGGCTCCGCTTCCAGGTCCTCCGCCGTGCCGGCCACCCGAACGCGAGTGCCGCTGATGCGCAGGCCCATATCGAAGTCCGCCGTGCCGGCGCTTAGTGCTAGTCGCGCGTCGCCACCATCCAACGCCAGTCCAAGCGCCGTGCTTTCCAGCACGTTTAGATGCAGCACGCCGGTCATCTGGCCCACGTTACTTCCTGTCAGCTGCCCCGTCAGGTCTGCGCTCAGGGTCCCCACGATACTGGTGTCTATCAGGCTCAACTCCAGATCACGCGCCGAAACCATGTGCGCTGTGTAGGCGCCTCCTACCTCGGCAGTTGCATCCAGTGAAAAAAGACCGCCGCCAGGCGTGAAGGCCTCGCCCACAACGCGATAGCGCCCCGCCGCATCAGTAACGGTGCAGTCAAGAAAAACACGTGTGTCCGCCCCTGACAGGCGCGTAAAAAGCTCGAAATCCTGCAGCACCAAAGGAGTCGCACGAATAACGAGGTCGGCCTGTACTTCCGCTCCTGGTTCCGGCAGGGTGGAATAGCCGACAAGCATCGCGTCGGTACGTGCGTTGTAGACCCGCACAGAGTCCAAGAACAGCGTACCGTCGCGTAGCGCTGCCGGCCCAACAACGCGCAAGGGCTCCTGGCCAGCATGCACGACCAGATTGGCCGTGTCCAGCCGTACCATGACGTCCGACCCCAGCGAGAGAATGCCATGTGCATAGTCTACGCCCACCCGCAGTGTCGTGTCCTGGCCCAACGGAAGGGAGACCTGAGAGCGGTAAATCAGCGCGTCGTCTACTCGGATAGGCAAGGGCTCCTCCGTCGCGGACGTGTCATCGGCCGTCGCATGTATTCGAAGGTCTGCACCCACGACCGCAACGTTTTTGACATGCACCTTGCCGCGCGCAAGGGCGAACAGGTTATAGCGGGCACGCAAGGTATCAACATGAAGGCTGACATCTTCGCTATCAAATTCAATACCATAGGCCTCAATGCCTAGTACCCAGTTGCCGCGTGCGCCCGCAAGAGTGAATCCCGATTCGCGCAGCGCCGTCGTCAGCGCGATTCGAAGGCCCCACGGCGTCTGGAGTAGCAGCAAGAGCGCCAGCAGCAGCGCACCGGGCACAGCCCACCACCAAGCCCGGATATGACGCAGACCCTTTGTCATCAAAACGCCTGTCCAATGCTCACATGCACACCGAAGCGATTAAGCTGGTTGCGAGTTACTTCCGCCAGTCCCTGGCTCGCCAGAAGCGCGTGGCGAGGAGACTGCAAATCCAGTGCGTCAGGATTGACCTTGGCCGCCACATCCAGGCGCACAAATCCTATCGGCGTTTCGTAGCGCACGCCTGCACCGGTGCCGAAGCGAAGCGCGCCCCAGTCAATGCGGCCTTCGTCCGTAAGTCCACACTGCACCTCCACGGGCTGCGTTTGTGCCCGGTCCCGATATGCCACTGGCAGACACCCCGGCGCTTCTATTGCCGCAGAGGACACCTGCCCGGCATCCAGGAACAGTGCCACGCGCCACGGACCTCGCAGCCGGTACCACAACTCAACGCTCGCAGAGCCACGAACCAGCCCGCCAACGGGTTCATAGCGAGCGGTTTGTGTCACGGGTCTATCTCCATCGTAGACGATGCCCTCGTCATCGGTCACAAAAGACGTGCGGTTGACCTTGGGTCCGACATGGCCTGGATTCCATCCACGCACATCTTTGCCGCCCACGTAGAATCGAATCGGGTCAAAGCGGTTTTCGTGGGGCGAGGTAAACTGCGCATTGTAGACTGCTTTGGTATCGTCGGCATAGAGCATCACTTCCGGGTCATGACCCGGCCATACGCGCCCGCCGGCCATGCGCACGCCAATGAAAAGATCCTGCGTCAGCGGAATGAAGGCCGAAGCCTCCAGGCTCACCTTCATGTAGTCCAGGCCTACTTCCTCTAGCCCCAGCCAGCGCTGAAGCCCGCCAGCTTGCTCTACATATGACTGAATCGTGTAGCCACGCCGCGGGTTAAGCAAGTTGTCGGTCCATCCCAACGTGCCGGACAATGTCAGGACACCCTTGCCGTATGCATCACGAACATCGGTCGTGCGCGCGTTAGAGAATGTGGTCGCACGCGCCAAGTTGTACTGCAGGCTCATTGTGCGAGTCGTCAGCAGTCCGTAGATCAGGGTGCTGTTGACACCGTATTCGCGTCGATTCACACCGAATGCAAGACCCGTGTCCAACAGCAATGGGTCCCGTTCCAGCTGCACGTACGGCTCCAAGACCGCCGCCAGGTCGGTTACAAACAGGTATGGCTGCGTAAGAGCCGCCGATGCACGGGCCAATCGGTGCGATAACGTGGGCGCAGACGCCAGGAAGCCTGTCCGGAGCTCTGCAGTAGCGGTAAGAACACGGGCACCACCCAGAAAGTTACGGTGAGACCAGCGCCCTTGGCCCCAAAGGCCGGACTGCTGGTCAAATCCGGTTTCTGCCGAGAGGTAGCGCAGGCGCGCCTCGCGCAGGTGTACGCGCACCGCTACGGTAGAGTCACGCTCCTGCGGTGGAACTTGGACCTGCGCGACCTGGAAGAGGTTCAGCGCAAAGAGTTCGCGCTGCCCCTGCAAAAGGCGCCGGTTTGAAAAGGCGTCCCCAACCTTGAACGGCAACTCGCGCTGCACAAGTCGTCGGCTCACGCGGCTGTTTCCTTCGATATCGATTTCTGCAATTGTGCCGGGCACCCCTGGGTCTACACGGAAGTCAATGTCGGCCAAGCCATAGACCGAATCGATCGTCGTAACGGCATGGAGCGTGGCAAAGGCATACGACTGATCCTTGAGCCAATTCAGGACCTCGTCTTCTATCTGAACTACCCGGAAAGCAGTGTAGCGATCTCCAGTGCGGAAGCTTGTCTTGTCCCTGAATTCTATCCAACGCTCGCGCATCTCGCCCTCGAAGGCATTTGCCAAATACCCTTCTGCAGCATAAAACCCTACATCTTGGATCATCAGTGGTGGGCCTTGCCGAATCGTGAACCGAACACGTATCACGTCCTTCTGCGGGTCGAATGTTGAAGCGGCATAGTCCACTTGGGCACGCGGGAAGCCCATTGCCTGAAGGTGGGTGCGCATCCGCACGATATCGCGCTGCAATTCCACCGGATCCAGCAGAAACTCGTGCTCCCGGTTTTTGAAGGGCCACGGCAGGCGGTCGCTCAGCCGAGACGCACGAGTGGCAATCAGCTCCTCCAAGGTAGACAACGGTACCGCTTGCGCATCCTCAAAGGTGAAGCTTATGCCTCGGACCCGTGTGGAGGTGCTGGCACCCAAGAGGTGCGATTGGGCCACTACGATCCCGCCGGGTGCACCAAAGCCCAAGGCCCACAGGCAGAGGATCCTTAGAATTGCCTTGGTAGCGCTATGCCGACACCCTGCGCTGCTCATAAACGGGCACGGCGCCATGCATGATAGTATCTGCTGTGATCCGGCATCGTCCCACGCCCGTGTACGTGTGGACCCGGTACATGATGTCCAGCATCATGTCTTCCATGATGCTGCGAAGCCCGCGGGCACCCGTGCCGTGGCCCTGGGCCTTCTGGACGATTGCATCGAGTGCCTCATCCTCGAATTGCAACTCTATGCCGTCAAGGGCGAACAGCTTCTGGTACTGCTTCACGAGTGCATTTTGCGGCTCGGTCAAAATGCGTTTCATCGCCCGGTCGCTCAGCGGATTCAGGGCTGCCACAACCGTGAGTCGCCCAACCAGCTCAGGTATCAAGCCATATTTTAAGAGGTCATCCGGTTCCACGTGCTGCAGGATTCGCGGGTCATGGTGATCGATGTGCTGTTTGTTGCCCATGACAAATCCGATGACATTCGCACTGATGCGACGGGCAATGATCTCAGCCAGCCCCACGAATGCGCCGCCGCATATGAACAGGATGTCTTGCGTGTTGATGTTGGTCAGGCTTTGCTCCGGGTGCTTTCGTCCGCCTTTGGGTGGAACGCGGGCAATAGTACCTTCCAGCACTTTCAGCAGCCCTTGCTGAACACCTTCTCCCGAAACGTCTCGCGTCAGGGATGCGTTGTCGGACTTGCGCGCAATCTTGTCGATTTCATCGATGAAGATTATCCCCCGCTCTGCGAACTGAACATCGTAGTCCGCGGCGGCCAAGAGCTGCGCCAAGATCGTTTCCACGTCTTCTCCCACGTAGCCCGCTTCCGTTAACGCCGTGGCATCGCTGATTGAAAACGGGACATCCAGTATGCGGGCGAGTGTTCGCGCGAGTAGCGTTTTGCCGGTCCCCGAAGGGCCCAGAAGCAGAATATTCGACTTTTCGATCTCTACTCCATCAAAATCGCTGGACTGCTCTCGCGCCTCAACGCGTTTGTAGTGGTTGAAGACAGCCACGGACAAGGCCTTTTTGGCGCGGTCCTGACCAATGACGAATTTGTCCAGCTCTTCTTTGATCTCCATGGGGAATAGGCGGTTACGCCCCGCAAACCGCCCCCGGCTGCGCCGCTGTTCCGGAGCCGGCATGTTATCCGCCTGCACAATGCTCGAAGCATCATGGATGCAGCGCTCGCAGATGTATACCCCCTCACCGGCCACCATAGAGGCAACCTCAGTTGCCGAGCGGTCACAAAACGAGCATCGGATCAAATCGGCATCAAATTCTGAACTCATAGCCTGCCCTACTGCTTAGGGTTATCAAGAAGGTCGTTGCGGGACGGCATGCGGGCCCCTACCTCAGTGAGCCATGCCGAGAGCCGTGCCTGCAGCGCCAGTACCGTGTCTGCATTCAAAAGCATTTGGGCCTCTGACACGTCTTGCTCCAGGTGATAGAGCTCCTCGCGCCCATCTTCGTAAAAGCGAATCAGCTTCCATGGACCGCTCCGGATGGCGCTGCCTGGCGATCCGCCCTGGTTGCCATAGTGCGGGTAGTGCCAGAAGAGATCCCTCCGCTTCAGCGACTCTGCGCCTGACAGTGCTGTAACAAAACTCGTGCCATCGACCGCTCGCGGCGCGAGTTCCGCAAGCTCAATCATGGTAGGAAAAAAGTCTGTACTCAGTATGGGAACGTCGCTTGTGGTGCCGCTACGAACGCGGAAAGGGTAACGCACGATGGTCGGCTCTCGAATGCCGCCCTCATATAGCCAGCCTTTGCCTGCGCGAAGCGGCAAGTTGCTGGTAGGATGTCCTTCCGAAGTGCTGAGTCCGCCATTGTCGGAGGTGAAGATCACTACGGTGTTGTCGGCTAGATCCAGTGAATCCAGTGCCTGAAGCACCACGCCAATCGCTGTGTCCATTGACTCCACCATGCCGGCGTAGACTGCGTGGTTTTGGACCTGCCGCACTTTGCGGGCACCCTCGGTGCCCCACGTTGTTGGCGACGCAGGCTTGTTTTGGTACTTCTCTTCCAGCTCCGGCCGGGTCATCAGGGGCGTATGCACGGAATAGAAGGACAAAAACGCCAGAAATGGCTCATCTTTTGCACCGGCAATAAAGGATGCGGCTTCCTGGGCAAGTCTTGCGGGCAAATGCTCACCCGGTGGCCCGTCCTCCAATCGCGGGTTGCCGTACGGCACAAAATACCGCCCTGGCCCGTATGGCCCGCCGCGGTGATGGCCTCCCTTGTTGATCTCATAGCCGTGATTCTCCGGCCACGACCCCTCGGGGCCCAAGTGCCATTTGCCGGCAAAGAACGTACGATAGCCCCCAGCTTGCAGTGCCTCGGCGATGGTTTCCTTGGCGTGGGGCAACTGGTTGACATAGGCAGCGGGCAGCAGCGGCCGGTTCGCCTTCCACCGCTCGCCGACCTCGTCCGGCTGCGGGCCGCCAAAGAAGTCGGTGGTATGAATGCGTGCAGGGTACAGGCCTGTCTGGATGCTCGCGCGGGTGGGACTACAAACTGGTGCCGCGGCGTACGCCTGCGTGAACCGCATCCCCTCACGGGCCAGTCGGTCCAAGTTCGGCGTTTCGTAGAACGTACCCGGGTTATAGGACCCGATGTCCATATAGCCCAGATCATCGGCTAGGATGAATACGAAGTTGGGCGGCTGCTGGGCACAGCCGGCGGCCATCATCGCCACGAGCAAACAATATACAAGATGCTTATGCATGGCAATACTCTTTCAGGACACTGAATGGGTAGCTTTCCAACAGGCGCCGCTCGCGATAGAGGTGCAGCGCCGCGGTGCAGACGCGTGTGGTATACAACGCGTTGGCGCCGCCACCCACCAACGCGCCGGCAATGGGCACTGCCTGAGCGAGTTTGAAAGCAGTCAGTCGCTTCCCCAACGCACGAACTAAGGGCTTGATTGAGGCAGACACCGCTACCTGCTGCACGGTCAGCTTTGCATGGCTTCCCGCCAATGATTGTGACACTGCGGTCATGGGAACCAGGCCTTCAGCACTTTCGCCATTCGCAGGTTGCGCCTGCGCGCTAAGGATCTGTAGCGCAAAGTAGCGCTCATGGTCCAAGGTCATATCATACCCGCAATACGTAGCATATTCGCCGACTGCGCGTAGGTTGAGAGCCACCAGGGCCACCACATCCGGTATCACGCCCGCGGCCCCGGCGATGCCTGCCGCCACGCCCTGCGCAGCGGTAACAGAGCGGTACTTGATGTCTACGCCCTGGAGCGTCGAATCGGCCACTTTCAGGTCCATTGCATGAATGTCGGCGGCGCTGTAGACTGCGTAGCCGCGCTTACGATACTCGGCATAGATGGATTCTCGCCAGACGGTATCCTGTGCCAACTCGTTGACAACCTGCAGCAGCCCGGCAATAACGTTGTCAATGGTCCATTGTACTCCTGGCACGCTCATGGCAAGACCGGTGACACGCTGCAGGCCCTTGTTGACCTGAGCCACCGTCCTGCCTACCACCCCGGGCTTGCGCGTCCGCCAAGCGTGGATTTCGCTTAGGACTTGCTGCTCATAGGATGTGGGCTGCGCGCCTTCCATGCGGTGTTAACCTAACTGTAGCATTGAACGTCCTAAAGGTATGGCAACAAACCATTCCGGGTTATGCCGGGGGCTTGCGTAGGCGTGCAGCCACCGTGTTGGTCGGCCACACATGCCAGTGCCTGGGCCAGCGCACTTAAACCAAAATGCTACGGCACGTGACTGTGGCGCGCTCGGAATAGCGCGACGGCAGACCTGAATAGTCGGTAGCAATGCGTAGACGAGCTCCATGGCAAAGAAAGCAGCTAGGCTCCGGGCAAGCGTCATTGCTGAATGCTTCCATTGAGTACGTGCGCGCAGCGCGTCGGGATTCGCGCCTCGCCATCCGGCAGGGCAGCGTCAGGCGTCGTTGCTGTCATGGCGAATGGCATCGGGGTCGGGGGGCCACTCCTTGTTGCAGCATATGACCGAGCCAGTGCCAAGCGTGGTTGCTTCTGTCTCGGGCGAGCCACCACAATAGCGATGCGCCGCAGGCCAAGAATATTTGTCATCGACGCTACCAATCACCGCCGGTACCGGCGTGCAGTTTCTGGGAAAGGGCGCGCGCCCGTGCAGTTCAAACTAAGAGCGGTGAAACGGCGCGCTACGTACCTACTTCAGTGACAACCGCGCCTGACTACGCGGCAACAACCTGCAACAGCAGCTTGGCCAGTCCCTTATTCAAACAACTCAGATCACAAAGGACTATCCATGCACTACCCTTGGCGTATGCGCCGCCCCGCTACACTCTGCGCTTGTGGCCAGCAATCGTAGGCTGATCGCATAAGCTCATGCGCAATTGACCTTTCGCGAAGCGTGAAATCCTGCGCACTCGTCAACTATCTGGCCTAGTTTGTCATGACAGACGTGACCACGGCTCGTAGCTTTCCGCACCAGCGCCTCCAACGGACCAAGGCTGATCTTCTTCTGGTCCTTGACCTCGCAGTCCAGAACAGCGGTGGTGAGTATGTAAAACTTCCACTGATCAAGGTCAAACGGATCGGGAGCGGGATCGCTTTTGGTGCCCAGCACGCAGAACACATAGACTGAGGCAAAGCGTCGGGGCGGGTCATGCTTCGTCCACTCGTTCGTGTTCGCGTCCCACGACCACTTTCGTGGCTTGATATCAAACTCGATTTTGGACGGCCTTGCCTGTGCCCAGTTTTGTCGGTACGCCGCGCTCTTGACTTCTACAGTCACTCCGCGCCGACTGATGGCATCATACGCGCTCCACTCGTCACGCGGTTGATCAGCACACTCCAGCGCGAGAGCGACTAAGTACTCTGCGAATGTTCCGCGTTGCGCATTGTCGAGTAGTTGTGATGCCGACCACTGCCAATAGTCCAGCAGCTTTGGACCGCATGCCCTGCCGCTGGAGTGCAGTGGCTCGCTTCCAGATCTGAGCACTGCCGGGTGGCGCGGTAGGTTCGAGAACGCTTTCATTGCACTTGTTTTGGGGCAGGTTGTCATGTCCTGCCGCGTAGCGGCATCATTTGTCTTGCTTCTTCTACGGGTATCCGTCCGGTATAGTACAGGGTGCACAGCTTTGCCAGCCCAACCACCCCTCCAACCAACCGCCAGTCACGGCCCTACCGCCACCGCTGAGGCTGCCGCTACATTGTACGTGATTGGAAGTGTACGCCAGTACCCGTAAATCAATTCAGATGAAATTCACCGGAGGCATACCGCTATGCGTCAATTGGCCGGTAACTTTTGGTGCCCACTGATTGTCGCTGCTTAGTACGGCCATGCACGCACCTTACGCCTACAGCGCCAAAACCCTGGACACTTTGCCCTAGCAGAAGCAACCGATCATTGTGGTCCCTGGACACGCCGATTCCCATCTAGCCAGATCACGGTCTGCTCGGAGGTCGAACCGTGACAACGGAACCGGAATAGCGGCCAGATGCAGTCGGGTTTGGGGATTTTGCAGTTGATTTGCGAATTTTTGGGGAGTATGCATCGCACCTGCATTGCGCGTTTCATAGCGACATCCGGAATACCTTCAACGCTGGCAGATCGTCAAGCACATGCGGGCATAGCGAATCGTCACTTCCTCCGGGGCATCGTGCTAGTCGCGGCTGCCCACGCCCTCTTTGGCCCCATAGCGGTGGGGGCGATTGATCCGCGTCCAGCGGAGTTGTCTTTTGTCGGGACCTTCGCAAAGGGCATGGCCTTGCAGCAAAGTCCGGTATCTCCTGACACGCTGAATGTTCTCCTTGGCCGCGTCTTGGAATTGGAAGCAATAGCTGATTCGTCTTTCGCCGAGATAGACGGCCTGCGAGAGGAGCTGGAGAACCAACGCATGGAGACCGTGCGTGAGCGGCGCTTGCGAATTGATGAACTCGAGGGCCTTCGCATCTCTTTCGCTTCGCTGTTGGACTCAGCCTCCTCGTCCACAGCGATAGCAATTCTAGCAAAGCTGGAGGCAGACCTTGGTAGTCTGGGTAGCGAGGTTATGGCGGCCCGCAGTGAATTAGGCATTGAGGTAAGCGGCATTGCGCGAGACCTTGGCGAAGTGGATTCCACCGTTGAATCTTGGAAGGCCGCTTTTGTAGACAGCATGGCCATAGTGGATACCCGAATCGTGGTAGAGCAATTGCACCGGATGTCCGGGGACCGGCACAACGCAGTTTCTGCAGGAATCGCGGCCGGCCTCCTGCTGATCGGGATCGGCTTCATGTGGTGGTACGTTCGCCGGAGAGCCACCGCCCTGGATGGTCGTATGCGACAGATCCAGCCGGGAATCGCAGGTCAGTTAGAGAAAGTACGTGACGAAATTGCACATGGTGTCCGCCAACAAAGCATCAAATTGTTGGGCAATCTGCTCGGTTCGATCGAGCAGATTGCGGAGGTGCTCGGCGCGATTCAGACGTTGGCCGTGACAGATTCGACCGCCACTGCTGAGCCGGACCATGAATTGCCAATTTCCATCTGCAATGTGGTCAACCGGATTGAGAGAACCCTGAGTGCGATGGGAACTGGCGTGAAAGGACATAAGCACCTGCTACGGTGTGTTCGGGACGTCAAGGCAAGCCTGCGACTTCACGATTACGAAATACCCGATCTGGTTGGCGTGCAGTATGACACGCAAATGGAGAATTTGAATCCCGAGTTTTCTTTTGATGACAGCCTGGCACCAGGAGAACAAATTATTACTCGAATCAACCGACCGCTGGTGCTCCATGGCGGCAGGCCAGTCCAGGGAGCCTCGGTGACGGTTTCGGTAGGATCCTAACACAAATACCACAATGACTTCAGCCAGAGTCGACTACGGCATTGACTTGGGCACGACCAATTCTGTAATCGTACGCATGCAGCGGGGAAACCCGGTCGTGGTCAAGAGCAAGGATGTCCACCAGAATGACACTACGCCAAGCGCAGTGGCCATCAAGGCAAGACGTAACAAGACAGAAATTATTGTCGGAGCTGCGGGCCGACAAGAATGCGAACTAGACCGTAAGCAGGCACTGCGCAGCGGCTCTAGTCAGCAAAGCGCATTCGTAGAGTTCAAAAGGACGATGGGGACCGACCGCAGGTACGTGCCGGATGTAGACCCAAAGCGTTCCTTCAGTTCTGAGCAGCTTTCGGCGGAGGTCCTCAAGAAGCTCAGGAGCTATGTAATCGACGAAGGAATCCGTGCTGCGGTAGTAACCATACCGGCTGCTTTCACTGTGCCGCAGCAGCAAGCCACGCTTCGAGCCGCTGAGCTGGCTGGCCTCGTGCAGTGCAGCCTCCTTCAGGAGCCGGTCGCCGCCGCGATGGCATACGGACTAACCCGTGATCACGGGACCGAAAAGTGGCTAGTGTTTGACTTCGGGGGAGGCACGTTTGACTCGGCCCTTGTGCTCGTCGACGACGGAGAAATTACGGTCAAGGACACGGAGGGCGACAACCATCTCGGTGGTAAAGATCTCGACTATGCCGTTGTCGATGAGATTTTCCTTGGTGAAGTGGCACACGAATTTGACGTCCGTGGATTGGGTGCGAACAATCCTGACCGTAAGCATCGTCTGCGTGATGTGCTCAAGAATTACGCTGAAGACGTCAACATAGCCCTAAGCTCCACGGATCGGTACGAGGTATACACGGAACTCGATGCCCCAATTAAACTCCCGGGCGGTCAGCAAATTGAACTGGATTTCGAGATAACCAAGGATCGACTGCGTTCTGTGGTGACACCCATCTTTCAGCGCGCTATTGATAAGGCCAAGGTCCTCCTGCAGCGTCATGGACTGTCAGGCTCCGATCTGGACGAATTGATTCTTGTAGGTGGCCCCACATACTCACCGATCCTACGGGAAATGCTCGCGGAGCAGATTCGGAGGCCGAATACCTCCGTGGACCCAATGACGATAGTCGCGCAGGGGGCGGCGCTATTTGGCAGCACCGTTAGCTTGGAGCGAGACGCTTTTCCTGAATCGCATTCTGGCAGTCTTCTTGGGCTCGAGGTTGGCTACGAAGCCACAACCATCTCGCCATTCGAATTCGTCAGCGTGAAGTTTGGCAACTCGTCCGATTTTCGCAGTCTGGGGGCCTTGGAGATCGAATTGGTCGCTACTAATTCCGCGATCGGGTGGAGAACCGGCAAGCAGCGGCTCACCGATCAAGGGGCCCTGTTTGAGCTTAGACTAGAAGAAAACAAGCCCAATATCTTCGATTTGATTGTGACCACGGAGCGGGGTGATCAAGTGGCGACGACCCCATCCGAGATTACCATCATCCACGGCACCAAGATCACCGGATCACCATTGCCCAATAATCTGGGAGTCGAGGCATGGGACGATGCAAGCGGCAACCGGGTATTCAAGCCGCTCAGGGGGGCCGAAAAGAGCAAACGGCTACCGGTGACAGGCATAAGTGCGGGCCTCTCTACGCTTAAGCAGATCAGACCTGGAGTTTCCAGTGATCGCCTGCTCATTCGAATCTACGAGGGCGGGGCCGATGCACCGGGGGCTCCCGTCCCACTGTGCGACTTCGTTATGGCACTGGAGCTTACGGGCGACCAAGTGACCCGCGTCATTCCGGCTGGAACCGCTCTTGAATTGACCGTAGTTACTCAGGTATCGAGTTCTATTCCGGAGGTCGTAAAAGTGCTCTTTCCGGTGTTTGATGACGAAGAATACGCACTCGAGATCCCCAATTCTAGTCATTCTTCTCAGTCGAAGTGGATTGATGACGAGGTGGCCGAGGCTCATGAGCGCATTGTCTCCATTCGAACCCTGGGCCACGCGGATGACACGAAGTTGGACGAGGCTGAGACTAGCATAGAGCACGCAGTTAGGCAGATCACCCGGGCTGGCTCCGATACCGATGCCAACAATAAGGCAGTTTCCCGGTTGAAGGAGGCACTCCGAGACCTGCACAGGCGCGTTAAGGCGAACGAATGGCCTGTAGCCGAGGCTGCGCTGGACGAGGCCTGGGCCGATCTGAAGAAAGCAAATCGCGAGGAGGGTCACGACGAATCTAGGCGGGAAATTCGGGAGGCCAAGCAGCGCCTTGATCAGGTCAAGAATGCGCAGGATCCCCGTCTGGCACGCGAATTGACGGCCAACTTCGAGCGCGCTCTCTTTATGCTCAAACGCTGCGAATGGTCGAAGTCGACAATCGTCTGGGCGCGGCAGCAGCTTACCAGCATCCGTTGGAAGAACGCAGGCCAAGCGCGACAGGCTGTGGAAAGAGGTGTACGCGCCCTGGTGGCCGATGAACCCTGTTCCGAGCTACTGCAACACGCCAGAGACATCCTGTCGCTTGTTGTTCGGGATTCCCCGGGCGACTCTCGTCCGCCGGTCCCACACCTTGACGATTTCACCCGATGACTTTGCCCAACGGCAGCGAACCGGTTGAGGGGTGGAGGATCCGGTTTCGGATCAAGAAGAGGACAAACGCAGAAGCCTACAGGGTCGTCGATCAAAGGAATAGATTGGCTTTTCTCAAGGTCTTCAATGCGCCCGCCGTAAAAGAAGACCACCTCGATTCGACTGCCTGGCCGCTTGAGCTGACGATCATGCGGTGTTTGGAATTTCCCGGCATCCCCAATCTTATTGAGTCGGGATTGTTGCCCAAGGACGGAAGGCCGTACTTCATTGCCGACCACATACCCGGAGAGACACTAGACTTGCTGCTGGCCCGCGAGTTGGCACTTTCTGAATACCGTGCCAAGCCATTGCTGAAAGGTTTGCTTGCAATCGCTGCGTACATGCACGCATTGGAGGATCCGGTCGTTCACAACGCGCTTACGCCAGGTAACGTTATCCTCGACGACTACACAGACGGGGACGAACGCCTTGCCCTTGTGGATTTCGGCCATGCGCGACGGGACAGCGACGGCCCTCCAGAGTCCCTCTTGTTTGTGGATCCGCATTACGTGCCTAATGAGTGCTTTGAAGATTCGGGCTCGTCTCCGACAACCGACGTATTCGCTTTGGGGGCGACGTACTATCGAATGCTTTTCGGCGTGCCGCCTTGGGGGGAATCCACTGTCACAGCCAAGCATCTGGACCTCCGTGAGGTGCTTCTTGAGGCACGCATCCAACCCGTGCGTATGCCAACCCACTCACTGAGCGGTGAACTCAATCCTTCGTTGCGTAACGCGATAAGAAAGGCGCTAAGTCAACGTCCTGATGACAGGTTTAGGGACGCAGGTGCCTTTCTGGAGGCACTCGAAGAGCCTGCGTCCAATGAAATGACGTCCGTGTCTGGGACACGTCCTAGCCGAGTGGGTCCTAACGAGCGCAAATCGCACGGATTTGCCGCGGTCGCCGGCATGGCTGAACTCAAGCAAATCCTTACCGAAGATTTCATTCGTGCGCTTCGCGAGCCGGAATTGTATCGGCGCTTTGGCCTATCGATCCCGAATGGCATGCTGCTATTCGGGCCGCCGGGATGTGGCAAGACCTTTATTGCTGAGCGCTTTGGGGAGGAGTTGGGCTTCGCGTTTCGGAAGATCAGCCCGTCCACGGTAGCCAATACGTACATTCATGGTACACAGGAGAAGATTGCACAACTCTTCGATGCTGCACGAAATGAAGCCCCCTGCGTTCTGTTCTTAGACGAGGTGGACGCCCTTGTACCGTCTCGGAGCGGTGAACTTCACCACGCATACGCCGCCGAAGTCAATGAGTGGCTGGTACAGATGAGCAACTGCGGTGAGGCTGGGGTTTTTCTGCTTGCGGCTACCAATCAGCCCCGGCGGATTGATCAAGCAGCGCTTCGTGCGGGCCGCATAGATAAAGTCGTGTACGTGGGACCGCCCGACCATGAAGCCCGAAAAGCGATGTTTGAGATACACCTGAGTCACAGGCCTTTGGAAGCCCCTATCGACTTTGATGAATTAGCGCGGTTGACGGAAGCCCGTATCGCCAGCGACATCAGGCTCCTGGTTGACGAGGCGGCCCGGGACGCTCTCACATCGGGACATCATAGCATCGGAATGTCGCACTTGCAGGATGCGATCAGACGTAATGGGCCTACGGTTGCACCGGGGGTACTTGCCCAGTACGAGCGCATGCGTCGCGAGTTCGAATCCCAGCGGTCCGTGCCACGGACCGTTCGGAGCAACAGGTTTGACAATTAAATGTGCAGACGCGACTGCCAATCATGAAAATCCACCCACTTCTTCCAGAATTCTTTCGGATCGCATACGGGTGCATGGCGTGTGACGGGGAAATCGCCCCGGCCGAAGTTTCGTGCCTTCGTTCGATCGCGATTCAATTGGGACAGCCAGCGAAGCAAGTGGATGCTGACCTGCTGTCGGTGCGCGAGGAGTTTGTTGCTGATGCCCACGGCATGGTCAGGCGGGCTAGGGACAAGCTCCTATCGACGGAATTCTCCGAACAAGACAGTGCACTGCTACTTGATCTCTTGATCCAGCTTGTCGAGGCGGACGAGGTCATTCAGCCCAACGAAATCCGGTACATCCGGGACCTTGTGAACGATTTTGATCTGGATCGCGAAGCCCTCAAGGCTCTGCACCCTGAATGGCAAAGCTATCTTGCCGAGGGAATCCGCGCTGCGGGGCGCCATGAATGGCCGTTTGCAGATGCTTCCGCTTCGATGCCGGACATCAACTTGAATCCCAGATCGGAATGATCCTGAATAACCCATTTCACGTTCTCGGACTGGTTGCGAATTGTAGCAAGCGCGAAGAAACGCAGCGAGGATCTCAGATCAAGCGGTATCTCGAAGTGGGTAAGCCGCTTGTTTTTCAGGACGACCTTTACTTCCCGGGTTGTCGTCGCAATGCGATAGCAGTCGAGCACGCCTCAACCAGAATTCAGGATGCACGGGACAGAATCGGTCCCGGATTGTTCTGGTTCACGCGTGGCGATTCAATAGACGAAAAGGGCCTCTGTAAGCTCCGTTCTGGCGACTTGCATGGCGCCCTGGCGATCTGGTTGCAGGTCGAGGGTAGATCAATTGCACTGGAGTACGCGTCTAGCATAAACAACCTTGGAACGATTTCCCTGCTGATCGCGCTGGTAGACAGGTCACCGAGTCAAGATTTGTTCAGTAGTGACTCTGAGCGCATGGACCACTTGCTCCGGGGGCTAAAGGCGAAGGCACGTCTCATAGGGGGACTCTCTGGGCCTGATTTGTCATCTTTCTGCGCATCCTTCAGTGACGAGATTGCGACTCGAGATCCCGGCGAGATCGCAGACATCTTTGCTGAAACGCTGGAATTATTCAAGGAGGAGGCAGAGTCGCATGGCTTGGAGCTACCCACGCTAATGCTCGTGTCCGTCTTGGACTCGGGGAGCGGATCTCGTGTGGCAGCGCTTAGGCAGAGATTCGCACTAGGGCCTAGACAAGAGCTCGAGCGCGCCATACGTGAATGTGCGTCCGCATATGAGAAAAAACCGTCCCAGGCCCTTGCGGCCGGAAGACTATTGACGAAGGTGGCACGTGTACAGCTTTCGGAGCTCACTGACATCGTCTCCGACTCTGAGTTTGTGTACACTTCTCT
Source organism: Rhodothermales bacterium (assembly GCA_965262785.1). Taxonomy (GTDB): domain Bacteria; phylum Bacteroidota; class Rhodothermia; order Rhodothermales; family Bin80. The sequence goes on along the minus strand of OZ253559.1, from coordinate 1,398,450 downwards.
CGCGGACCGCATCGCGAGTGAGCTACTGAGCGTAGCCGTGCAGCACTATAACCACCACGCGAACCGAGATACGGAATCCATTCGGGTAGCCTCCGAATCCCTTGACCTAGTGAAATATGCAATCGATGTGGCTTGTAGTTCCGCCGTACGTGCGAGAGCGCAAGAGGATCTTGAGACTGCGAGGACGATTATCAAGGGTCATGCCATGAAGCGCGTTCGGGCCACACTGAAGGCGTGGATTGAAGGCGCCATGGAACAGTTTGATTTGTACTCAAGTCCGCGCAGTAAGTTAGCCCTTGTGCGACAAGCCCTCGGGAAGGCAGGGAGCCGAGACGATTCTGCGATCAGCCTGCTCACAGCCATTCGGAACCAGGGTGTCCGATCGTTTGGCCCAAGATTCCGATCGAGTGACGAGATGGTCCAATGCGGGACTTTTGTGTGCGGGATCTTGGTGAGATTCGTCGTTTCCGCCTACAATGATACGGACCAGCTATCCACAGCCCGCGAAGCTGCGCATTCCTTGCTAGCCGTTGGTCAGTGTTTTGGCGCAGTCTCACAGCAACAAAGCTGGGACGGTAAGTCGTTTCCAATCGACGATCAGTGCGCTGCATTCTTGGCGTCAAATTCTCTGGCCGCGATGCAGCACTTGGCGCGCGAACGTACTTATGAAGTTACGTCTCAAACGGCGGCGAGGAGCACCGCAAATGGTTGCGTTGTGACAATTGTTCTTTTCGTGGGCGTGATTGCACTGCTAGCCTCAGTGGCCGTAGGATTCAGCATGTAGCCAGAACTTCACGCCTTTCCACGGCAAATTGCGGCATACAAGTTAATGGCATTGTAGGGTCGGCGGGAGGCGCACCTGCCTTAGGATCCGGTGGCCATTCCGTCGCTTTCGCTCCGGGCCTCAGTCCGGCTTCCATCACCGTGTTTCCTCCCGCCGCCCACCGAACCGGGCGTACGGTTTTCCCGTACCCGGCTCTCCAGGCGGATCATGCCACTCGCACTCGGACCGCTTCTCCTGCCGCATAGGACTTCCACTACGCAAGGAGCGACACGCTCCTTACAGCCACCCTATGGGATTGCACATTTTTAAGTTGGGTTTCGGCAGCTTCTGCCGAGATGGGCCCTCAAAGTAGATATCTTTTGGCAATGGATTGGGCTTCGGGTCGAGTGTGTGGGTGCAAATGGGACGGTGCATGCCAATGCGGGCCCAATTGCGTGCTCACACGCGGATTTTCGGGCGTAGGCAGGCTCGTGGAGTGACTTTCCGGGCACGATATCCCGCAGGGATCCTCTGATCGCACGCGTAAGCGGCGATCTTGGCAGGGTGCAGCGCCTCAGAGCGTCCAGACAGCTGCGGGTTTTGCGTTATGCCAGCGTCAGCAGCGCACTACTGCGCTGTGGCATCCAGCGGCAGGTGTTGCCTTTGCAGCCCCCTGGGGCTGGCAGACCGAATCCCCACTAACCCATCGACCCCCGGAGGTGCTCAGGACCTGGGTCAGCTCCTTCATGTCCTCCCGGCGTATCGGCTTCAGATTCGACTCGTACTGCATGAATATCGCCCCGCACCAGCGCTGACGCATCCCCGATGATCCCCAGCGCTTCACGTTCCGTGATCGGTTCGCAATAATGCTGTTGAGGTTCTCGATGATGTTCGTCGTCTTCAGGCTGTCTCTGACAGCCTGGTTCCGCACCCCCAACCGGTGAAGCGTCAGCGTATCCTCCAAACCCTCCTCCAGACTGCGTGCGGCTTTCGGACACGATCGCTGCAGCGCTTCATGCAGCGACGCAAGCGCCGCCCGTGCCTCCGCGTACGTGGGCAGTTCCCAAGCCGCCTGAAGCCGGCGCTTCATTTGCGTGGCCGCTGGCTTGCTTTTGATGTGACGCGTCACATTGGTACGCTTGTGCCACTGGCAGCGCTGGAATTCGACCGCATCCCCAAACACCGCGCTGATCCCCTTGCGAAGCCCGCGGCTGCCGTCCACCTGCACCAACAGCTTGTCGGTATGGGTGAAGCCCCGACGCAACAGATCCTGCAGCAGCGACTCCACCTGCGCACTGTTCTCGGTACGGCTTTCCGCAAAGCCCAGTACGACCTTCTCGCCCTCGGTCGTGATGCCCATCGCTACGGTCATCTGCATACCAGCCAAATACTTGCCATCAAGCAGGAGCACCGCAAAGGTGTGCTGATCGAAGCGGCGCGTCTCAAATGCCTCCAGTAGCGCTGCCGTCTGCGTTATGAAGGCGTTGCCTATGCTGCTGGCACTCAACCCCAGACTATCGGTGAAGACTTGGGCCGCCTGCCTGTAATTGCGCCGCGACAGTCCACACAGCAACCTTCTTACCACGCTTTCCCGGTCCATAAGCCCACGCTCGCGCAAGAGGCGGTACGTTTGCAGAGGACGCTCCTTTCGGGTTCGTACATTCCGCACGCGCGGAACGCGGACCGCAATGCGCTCCAAACCGACGCGGATGGAACCCGGATTCGCCCCCCAGCGCTGAAAGCCGGTCTTATGGTGCTTCCCACGTGCGCCGCATATGAAGTGGGCCTCGGCTTCCATGACCCATGTGGCCATCTTGGTAAGAAGATGATCAAGACTTCCAAGGCAGCTGGCCAGGCCGATGAAATTCCTTTGCGCAAGCCCGCGAAGGTCCTCGATGAGTGATTGATCCAGCATAGGGGTATGGGTCATCATACGGCGTTGAGGTTGATGAGAATCTCACGAAGTTGTGGCAGATGGGCCGCATGGGCCACACGGCGCAGATGAGCCTCGTGTTCCAACAGTGCCAGTGCCATCTGTTCGCGTTGCTGGAAAACGGCGCTGGCCGGGGTCTGCAACCTGCGACTGATGGCATCCATGAAGCGCATCACGCGTAGCCCCCGGTCGAGCTTGAGCAGCATGCCCGTACGTTGAATCGTCAGAGATTGCTCCAGGCCCTCCCATAAAACCTTCGCTGCGGACCGATTGACGCGCGTCAAGTCCTGGTGAATACGGGTGAGTGCGCGTTCAGCTTCCCGGGCATCGAACCCATTCCATGCCTGGCGGAGGCGATTGCGATACACAGGAACAAGGTCTTCCGGAAGACCGCAGGTGATTTGATCCAACAGCGAATTGAGACAGCGCTGTATAGCGACCTTGGCGCCGAACACCTGGCGCACCGCCGATTGAAGTCCCGTACTGCTGGGCAGCACACAGAGCAGCCCATCGGCGGCCGAAAGACCACGATCGCACAGCGACTGCACAAAGGACGTAAGAGCAGAGACGTTTTCAGGGTAGCACGCTACAAGGCCAAGTATGCGGCGATAGCCCGTGATGGTCAGACCCGCTCCAAGAACGATGTTAACGCCGCGTGGGCACAGCCCGCGCAGCCAGATCGCAACGATCGGGTCGTCTTGCAGACTGCGCGAATGCAACAGCTGCCACGCTTCATTCAACTGCGCCGAGTCTGGCTTTGTGTCCTGCGCCGCAGCAGAAGCCTTGATCACTACGGGCGGTGGCGCCGGCTGCTGCTGCGCTGCCGGAATGGGCCAGTCGGTGGTCAATTGTTGCAGTATGTGCGTGCAGAGCTTCATCAGAAGCCGCCGCGAGTCACCGGAGGGATTGATCTGGGCGTCTGCAGGCGCCTCAGTGCTCCCCAAAACAGGCTGTGAGGGGTTCATATGGTTGGAAAGGAGTGGTGGAGGCTAGGGTCCACCTCCACAGCAACTCTCCAATTCCCAACTTGAATTTGTGCGATCCCACCCTATACCGCGGATAACGCGTTGACAGGCCTGTTTACGCCCTGACAACCCCGTACGCCAGCATCGCATAGAATGCGACTGGCCTACGGGTCCTTCACTTACGCATGTGGTGTCGCTGGATTCACCGACCCTGATCGGATGGTAGGCTATGCCATTATTTCCGGGGCCTTTCACCCTTTGAACACCGCTCCGCACCTGCGGCCCCTTCCCTCGACGGGCATTACCCCGCGTCTTCAGTAATACGGGCCACTCCGCCACCCTATCAGCCTGGCCTGGCTCAAAGAGCTTCCAGTTGGTGCGTGCCACACCACCAATAGGGCTTCCCGTGTTGCAACTCTCCTGATCTTCCATGCGTGCCAGCGCCAATACCCCGGCGAGTCGGTCTCGGTGCCTTTGTCGCTCGCTTCCCGAGCCGCAGCGGTCTTCCCCATATCACCGGAAGGTCGACACTCGCATCACCCGTTTCGGGGCCTGCTCAGCGTTCACTCACGTTCCGGCCCGCATGGTCGCTAAGCTACTCACGTAGCCCGTTAACCACAGTGCTTCATACTATGTTGTTACCTCCATAATACGCTGTAGCCGCTACCAACTGGAGCGACAGATGTTGGGCGGGATTCGCACCCGCCACAGGAAAGCGCCTTTTCACGGCGCACAGTGAAGATCGGGATACGCCCCAAAGTGGCTGGGAAAAAGCCGAGCCGTCTACTACATGCTGGCGCGCTGGAACAAGCTCATCCGATATCTGGACGCGAGCCACGTCGAACTGGACAATAGCCTTATCGGGAATGCGTTGTGGCCGTCGGCACTGAGCCGGAAGATTTACCTGTTTGCGAAATCGCTTAAAGCCGCTCAGCGCACCGCCGTGTTTTATTCCCTACTCGGCACATGCAAGCTGCACGGAGTACATCCCGAGGAGTGGCTTACCGACGTGCTGAAACGCATTCCTGACTTCCGCGGTTTAGATGTAAAATAGTATGAGTGATACTTGACCAACATACAATAGTGAACACTACGCGTGCCGATTTTGAGGGAACCCTGAGGCTCCTTTCGATCGTAGCCGGACTCCTTAGGGGAGCTGGTCGGGAGTGGCCAGCTCGCGGGTCCTGCTGGGGTACTTTAGTCCGGCTACGCTGTAGAGCGTCCGCTGAGCTGCGGTGGCGGGGGAGGCGAGCAGATACTGCTTCAGCGTACTGGTGTCGGTAATGAGGGAGACTTGCGCGCCGCTCAGCTCTGTCAGGATACGGGCCTCGCTGAGTGGCTCCTGGGATCGCACAAATTCAAGTTGGGAATTGGAGAGTTGCTGTGGAGGTGGACCCTAGTCTCCACCATTCCTTTCCAATCATATGAACCCCTCACAGCCTGTTTTGGGGAGGGCTAAGGCACCTTTAGACGCCCAGATCAATCCCTCCGGTGACTCGCGGCGGCTTCTGATGAAGCTCTGCACGCACATACTGCAACAATTGACCACCGACTGGCCCATTCCGGCAGCGCAGCAGCAGCCGGCGCCACCGCCCGTAGTGATCAAGGCTTCTGCTGCGGCCCAGGACACAAAGCCGGACTCGGCGCAGTTGAATGAAGCGTGGCAGCTGTTGCATTCGCGCAGTCTGCAAGACGACCCGATCGTTGCGATCTGGCTGCGCGGGCTGTGCCCACGCGGCGTTAGCATCGTTCTTGGAGCGGGTCTGACCATCACGGGCTATCGCCGCATACTTGGCCTTGTAGCGTGCTACCCTGAAAACGTCTCTGCTCTTACGTCCTTTGTGCAGTCGCTGTCCGATCGTGGTCTTTCGGCCGCCGATGGGCTGCTCTGTGTGCTGCCCAGCAGTTCGGGACTTCAATCGGCGGTGCGCCAGGTGTTCGGCGCCAAGGTCGCTATACAGCGCTGTCTCAATTCGCTGTTGGATCAAGTCACCTGTGGTCTTCCGGAAGACCTTGTTCCTGTGTATCGCAATCGCCTCCGCCAGGCATGGAATGGGTTCGATGCCCGGGAAGCTGAACGCGCACTCACCCGTATTCACCAGGACTTGACGCGTGTCAATCGGTCCGCAGCGAAGGTTTTATGGGAGGGCCTGGAGCAATCTCTGACGATTCAACGCACGGGCATGCTGCTCAAGCTCGACCGGGGGCTACGCGTGATGCGCTTCATGGATGCCATCAGTCGCAGGTTGCAGACCCCGGCCAGCGCCGTTTTCCAGCAACGCGAACAGATGGCACTGGCACTGTTGGAACACGAGGCTCAGCTGCGCCGTGTGGCCCATGCGGCCTATCTGCCACAACTTCGTGAGAGTCTCATCAACCTTAACGCCGTCTGATGCCCCATACCCCTATGCTGGATCAATCACTCATCGAGGACTTTCGGGGGCTTGCGCAAAGGAACTTCATCGGCCTGGCCAGCTGCCTTGGATGTCTTGATCATCTTCTTACCAAGATGGCCACATGGGTCATGGAAGCCGAGGCCCACTTCATATGCGGCGCACGTGGGAAGCACCATAAGACCGGCTTTCAGCGCTGGGGGGCGAATCCGGGTTCCATCCGCGTCGGTTTGGAGCGCATTGCGGTCCGCGTTCCGCGCGTGCGGAATGTACGAACCCGAAAGGAGCGTCCTCTGCAAACGTACCGCCTCTTGCGCGAGCGTGGGCTTATGGACCGGGAAAGCGTGACACGAGGGTTGCTGTGTGGACTCTCGCGGCGCAATTACAGGCAGGCGGCCCAAGTCTTCACCGATAGTCTGGGGTTGAGTGCCAGCAGCATTGGCAACGCCTTCATTACGCAGACGGCAGCGCTACTGAAGGCATTTGAGACGCGCCGCTTCGATCAGCACACCTTTGCGGTGCTCCTGCTTGATGGCAAGTATTTGGCTGGTATGCAGATGATCGTAGCGATGGGCATCACGACCGAGGGCGAGAAGGTCGTACTGGGCTTTGCGGAAAGCCGTACCGAGAACAGTGCGCAGGTGGAGTCGCTGCTGCAGGATCTGTTGCGTCGGGGCTTCACCCATACCGACAAGCTGTTGGTACAGGTGGACGGCAGCCGCGGGCTTCGCAAGGGAATCAGTGCGGTGTTTGGGGATGCGGTCGTATTCCAGCGCTGCCAATGGCACAAGCGTACCAATGTGACGCGTCACATCAAGAGCGAGCCAGCGGCCACGCAAATGAAGCGTCGGCTTCAGGCGGCTTGGGAACTGCCCACGTACGCAGAGGCACGGGCGGCGCTTGTGTCGCTGCATGAAGCGCTGCAGCGGTCGTGCCCGAAAGCCGCACGCAGTCTGGAGGAGGGTATGGAGGATACGCTGGCGCTTCACCGGTTGGGGGTGCGGAACCAGGCTGTCAGAGACAGTCTGAAGACGACAAACATCATCGAGAACCTCAACAGCATTATTGCGAACCGATCACGGAACGTGAAGCGCTGGGGATCATCGGGGATGCGTCAGCGCTGGTGCGGGGCGATATTCATGCAGTACGAGTCGAATCTGAAGCCGATACGCCGGGAGGACATGAAGGAGCTGACCCAGGTCCTGACCACCTCCGGGGGTCAATGGGTTAGTGGGGATTCGGTCTGCCAGCCCCAAGGGGCTGCAAAGGCAACACCTGCCGCTGGATGCCCCCGCGCAGTAGTGCGCTGCTGACGCTGGCATAACGCAAAACCCGCAGCTGCCTGGACGCTCTGAGGCGCTGCACCCTGCCAAGATCGCCGCTTACGCGTGCGATCAGAGGATCCCTGCGGGATATCGTGCCCGGAAAGTCACTCCACGAGCCTGCCTACGCCCGAAAATCCGCGTGTGAGCACGCAATTGGGCCCACATAGGCATGCACCGTCCCATTTGCACCCACACTCTCGACCCGAAGCCCAATCCATTGCCAAAAGATATCTACGTTGAGGGCCCATCTCGGCAGAAGCTGCCGAAACCCAACTTAAAAATGTGCAATCCCTGGCTCCTGGCCCGCATGCATGGTGTTGTGCTGGTAGCGCAGCAGGCGCAGCAAGGCAAAGGCGACGAAGCAAATCGCGATGTGGGCCTTGACGCGGCTGGGGGTGCAGTGATAGATGGGCCGCGTCGCCATGGTGTGCTTGAGCACGCGAAAGCCCTCTTCGATGCGCCACAGCTCCCCGTAGTACGCATAGATGTGTTGTGCTGGATGGCTTTCGCGATCCAGGCTGGTCCAAACACCGTGGAGCCCGTCAAAGCATGCGTCCCGGTCAATGGCATCCTGGTCCAGCTCCACGGCATCGCGGTCCACCTTGAGAAAGCGGCCGCGTTTGCCGCTTCCCTTGATGCCTTGCGTTAGGCTACGCTTGAGCTTCTCTACGATTCTATCACGCTCATGGACATCCTTGTCCGCCCGCTTCTTGCTGTGGCGCAACACCAGACGCTGGCCCTTTAATTGCAATTCTGTTACGCTGATATCTTCGCTGACCGCGACCCAGTCATGGGACTCAAAAAGCTCGGCCTCCATCCTGCGTGGCAAGCTGCGTAGGCGCGCCGCGACCACCCAGTCCCAACCCTGGGAGGCAAGCAGGTCCAGGTTGCCCTGGCTCAGCATCCCGGCGTCCGCAACCAGGACCACCCGGCCTATCTCAAAGCGCTCCCGCAGGGCCTTCAGTGCCGGCTGGAGCGTGCGCACATCGGTCGTGCTACCTGGAAACAACTCATACCCTATCGGCAGCCCCTCCACACTCTGGAACAAGGCCAGAACGACCTGCACCTTCTGCGGCTTACCGTCTTTGCTGAATCCCTTCTTGCGAAGATCATCGGCCTTGTCGCTGGCGAAGAAAAGCGTGGTTACGTCGAAAAAGAGTACATCCACCCGCTCTTGCAAGAGTCCGCGCACTTCATGCGAGACGATCGACTGCAGCCGTGCAATCCGGTCATCATTGACCGCGTCCATCATGCGGTAGAACTTGTCCGGGTTCACTTCCACGCCATGGTGCCTGGAAAGCTTGTCGCAGCACGCGCGCTTGCTGGAGCCCGGCGCGGCCAGTCGCATCAGCACGGCCTGACGAAACAGGCGCGCCGCCATCTTTTTGCGGGCCCCGAAGACCTTCTGAAAGCCCAGCCGATCGTACAGCGCTCCGAAGACCTCGTGAAAGCCCATAGTCAGACGTTTGATCTCCGCCAGCTTGCGTGCATCGGGTATGGGGAGCGGCTGCTCGCTCTGGCTGCCATGGCGGGCCCCTTGCACGCGCTCGGCCAAGTACTCTATCGGAAACAAGGAAGGCTGCCGCTCTTCCAGGAGCCGCAGCTTCGCCCGGTGCGCCAACCGCACCAGCGCCTCCAGCAGCGGCCCTTCCGGAGCAGAGCCCATATGCTTGACGATCCGCTGCCGCGGTCCCTTGCCGGGTACGCGGGTTGATTCGACAATCTGTACGCTAACGTTCTGGGTGGTCTTGCGTCGGACGGTACGGACGAACATGCTGAGCGCGGGATGGCTGCGAGTATCGCTACACCCTAAGGTACATCAGCATCTTAACAATGTCAACCACTAAATAGTACTGAACACTACAAATCAACATCGCCCAAATCGACACGGCCCGCGTGATGCCCTGGCACATGTTTTGGGGATTACATCCAACACTGTACACTACCGCCCTTGGTGTCTCAACGCACGCCGGGAGTACCACAATGGATCGATTTACCCTAAAAAAGCGCAAAAAGAGGCCCAAATCGGGCAATGAAGCCCCCAATGCGGCTAATCCACACAAAGTCTGAACACCTCAGGATGAATCGACCAATGATCGATTCAGCGCCTCATCTTGGCTGGCGGCGGAGCCCCTTCCTCGGCAAGACCGCGGAAGTCAGGATGCAAGCTGCACGGAGTACATCCCGAGGAGTGGCTTACCGACGTGCTGAAACGCATTCCGTCGCATCAGGCCAAACGCGTCCACTAACCCTTGCCGCATCACTGGTTCGCCGTACGGCAAACGCTCGTAACAAAGGCGGCTTAACGTACCACTCGGCAGTACGCTCAGCCTTGCCAGCCCAACCATTTGTATGCGTGCGGGTATATATATATACCACCGCGTGCATACTCCTAAGGCGCTATTCTGGATCAGGCCAAGCAGTTGCCCTCCGTGCCAATCCAGAGTGAGGCAGCAGGAGTATCAACAGCTCCAATCGTCAGCGCGAATGAGAACGAATGAGCTGACCGATCCTCCGAACTTCGTTGATCTCCGGTTCCAGCCCGCCCCACCCGCTTTCATCAGGCATGCGAATAGCCGCAAACACCGACATAAATCTCACATCCAATTGCGGATCCTGGGCCTGATAATCAAGGTCCACACTCCCAATATCAAGCATGTCGTAGCTATACCCGGCATGAAATCTGTAACGGCCATTGGATAGGAAGAAAAGGTAAGATTCTCCTTTATTACCTTCGAATTCGTGAGACACGCGATTGAATCCGCCCCTCGAGTTCTTACCGGTTAGCAACCGGAGTATCACGTATTGACCTTCAACGCTACCCCGCAGCACTTCCTGCACTTGTAGCACAACACTGGAACGAAAACCGTCTCGAGGAACCAGTGACTCGTACCTGTCGACAACCGTTGCGATGACTGCCATCTCCGACCGCGCTGCTACGCCAGCAAGAGAACCCTGCCCCGGAACGCCCCGCACCACACTCTCGAGATCATACCCGGCTTTCTTCAGGCGGGATACCGTTTCAAACGTATACCCGTTCATTAAGATATCCATTCCAACTAGCACCCCGATAATCCTGCTGCCGCGAGCGTTTAGCGCCGGGTCTTCACCAGGATCCAGCTTGTTCCAGGCCTCCAATATTCTCTGCGCATCTTCGAATTGCCCCCTAGCTCGCAGGAACGCTTCCAAAATCCCTTGACTGTCGCCTGGTAATGAGGGTTTGGGTCTCTCCTGGGCGATCGCGGAGCCGGGCGGTGTCCATAGCGCCCCAGCGAGCAGAAAAAGCCAGCAAGCGAATAGTGACGACCTCACCATATGAAGCGCTCCTTAAACGGCTCTAGTTCGAGTCCACGCCAAATCGTAGGCAAGCAAATAACTGAAAGAAGAAAAAAGTAGGGTTTATGGGCCCACCTTCATAGTGCATCTTTCTTGCGGAGCCCGCAGAGTCGACGAGAGGTGCACCTGCCATAGGATCTGGTGGCAAAGCCAGCGCATTCGCTCCAAGCCTCAGTACGACCTTCACAGCCGTGTTCGTTCCGCCGCTTTCCGGCTTGCGATTGTGGTATTGCTGTACCCTACAAGAATCGGACCGTAACCCCAATGCCTTCATCGGCAAGAACTAGTTCACAATCGGCCAGAATACACCGAACCGCAAGCGCGTAGCAGGAAGCGGATATACTGGCACAACCTGGTTCCCGGCCATCAGCTGCGTACCGCTAGTAACATTCTCGTAGGCCACAAACAGCACGGCTGTGCGCAACCCGGCCTCCGCGACCACGTCAATGGTGGCCGACGCGGGAAGCCGGCCCCCTTCCGGGAACAGAGTAGGATCTTCCGCCAACACCAGAAGACCCGTTGGCGCGTGCAGCGTTCGGCTCGTCATTGCCGACCATAGCCGCGTCCTCACCGAAAGGTCCAGCCTTAGGTCGCCAGTGAAAAGTCGGTAGCGTGCTCCCAGCCGCCCTTGCCCCGAAAGGCGCGGCAAGGCTTGCTTGCGTGCCGCTGGCGCGTCGCCAGCTACCGAAGTAAGCAGCGCCTGCGCGTGCGCATAGAACCCGCGCGGAGCGGAGCGGCGAAGCCCCACGTCCACTGCTAACCCGGACAGACGCACGGTGCCCGGTTGCACGCGAATTGCCATGCTGTCACTGCGCTGACCGTAGAAATCCGGCAAGTCCCGCTCCTGCCCGGAAAACGCGAAGGCATCCACCTCCAAGGCACGCCAGATGACTCTGCCACCCAGACGGACCTGCTCCACGCGTCCCGCAGGTGCTTCCGGAAGCGTGGCCACATAGTGCCCAAAGCCACGCGTGGTGACACGACTTGGTGCGATGCCCACGGAATACGCTGTGGCGTAGAGGTAGCGACCATAAGACACCTCGGCTGAGGCACTGGCAAGCGCGGTGCCCTCTGCCATGGTGAAGCCGGCCTCTCCGACAAGCGTTAAGGCGCGCACGCGCAGTGAGTCGCGCAGCGCCGCATGCACATGCGCGTCAGAACTCTGTACATATCCTTCCGCCAGCATCCGCAGCCGATGCTCGCCCAACCTGGAAGACTGGCGCGCCCGCAAGCCCCAACGGCTGGAGGAGGTCTCTGTGGTATCATTGGCCGGAACGGTATACCGCATTCTTGTATACGTTTGCCAAGCCTGGAGCGTCAGCGGCGCTTCCAAGGTGCGTAGTCGCAGCGTAGCCGACACGTCGTGCCGGAGGTCACGCCGCACAGACCTCTCGCCACGTGTCGCCGCGATGAGGCGATTGTATACGGTTTCGTAGTCCGCAAACGGAACTACACCACCATGAGCCCCGAGGCGGCGCTGGTTGTGCAGGTACATCACCTCCAGTGACCACATGCCCTGTCGGTAACGGCTTCGCAAGAGCAGTTGCCGCATCCGTTCAAGCTTGCTGCCCGGATATTCGCCCGTAGCGGCGGCCCCCGCATACGCAAAGAGCCACTGAACCATGCGTGGCCGCCCCAAGAATCGCGGCGCTGCTTCCTGCGCGTGAAGGGCCGTCACGCGTTGAAGCCCGTTGTCGCCGGCCTGGTAGTGCAACTCCGTCAGCGGACGAGTTGCGTCGAAGGAACGTAGCCTGGTGAGCACGGCCACGGGCATGGACCGTGCACCGACTGCCACCCCTGGTGCTCGAAGAAGTGCCGTTGGCAACAGGTCATAGCGCGGGCGTCCGGTATGCGGATCGTTGAATGGAATGCCATGCCAGTACAGCGCGGCATGGCTGGGGCTCGCGCCCAGATAGCTCCAGCCGGCGGGCCATCCGAAAGCGCCGAAGTCGTAGGAGAACGACCCTGCGTGTTGCGCTAGCGCGGTAGTCAGGTCATGATCGAAGTGAAGCAGCGTGTCCGTTAAGGTAAGCGCAACATCGGCCGATGCGAACCCAACCGGCACCTCGGGGACCAAAACCTCGTCGGCCTGCGCCAAGGAGTCGGGGCGCTCCTGCGCGTGCACCACAGCTGTGGACAGGGCGCAGCAAGCGGCTATGAGTGTGGAAACAGTGTTTATGACAGCCGAAAGCAAGAGTACTACGGGACCGTACTTTGGATACGTAAAATACGCGGCAAGATGCGGCGACGGAAGCCTCCCGTTAACTCGTGCAGCAATCCCCGGCATCTCTCCAATGAATTGTAGCAGATTGCCTTAACGAGGCTGGCATCCGCTGTGGGCAGGACACGGCCTCATGGGCACCGCTTACCACGAGTGCTCGCGCCATACTGCGATCATGGGACGTACATCCGTGGCCCGATGCCACCCGTGACCCGAAAGTTACTCTCCAGACCCTGGGTTGATGTTCTGGCCGGCCAGTCCCCTGCGCAGCGAGCGCAATGCCCCGTAAGCGACGGCACCTTGCAGCACGCCAAACGTGCAAGGCACGCACTACATAGTCCAATGCCACCGTGGAGAGCGAAGCCGGAACGTGGCTGACCTGCGACAAGAATCACCGGGAGTTTTTTCATGAAGCTGGACTTCCGTCCCAGCGTGTCTTATAGGCTTGAACCGGCCCTGTAGGCCTGCCCGGGCGTAATCGTGGTCCTACGGAGACATCAGTGGCTCGTAACTCATGCTAAGAAGGCAGCGAACGGCTGATTGTGATCACGGACAGGCATCCGGGCCCCGCCAACCTGGTCGGAGCAACCGGAGATGCTTCGGGCATTGCCCCACCGACGGGTGCGGCAGAGACCATGGCCGCTCAGACTTATGAGCGGCAGCATGGCGAAACTAGTCGCCGTCGAGACATGCAGGAGGATCGGTGACTTTCCCATACCGGCTAATGTGCAATGCACGGAGCTTCATCGGACTTGTTGCCTTGTGCCAGTGCCTCTTCTAGGACGATAGCACCTCTCCAACGTTTCCAGAAACGCCTGTGGTGGCCCGAAAACCGCTCACCTATGGTATCCGTTGCAAAATCGGAGCGACATGCCTGACTGAAACCTTGACACAAAGTGCAAGGTGCGCAGTCCATCTTGAGGCAAAGTTTGTCACTGTGCGCACTCAGTTCGATTGCGTCGTACGACCCCGTACGACCCCTCCGCGGACTCTGCATCATCACATTGTGCGCGTGAGCGGCGTAAATTGTGGCAAGCCAACAGGCGGCTTCTACGCCTGCAACCATGCGCCGTAGTGCTATGACGGCAGACATAAAGACACCAGGCCCCATGAAGCAGCTAAATAAATTTGCCAGAGCCAGCATCGCTATGGCGCTCCTCGTTGCCGCCACGATTGGCGGATGGCTACTTTATCAACCTACACAGGCTATGACATCATTGGACGAGGTATCCATGCCAGAGCAAGCCGTTTTTCCGTTAGACAGCCTAGTGGCACAGCTGCAGGCATCCGGGCAGTCCTACCTGCCATTTCTTTCCGTACCGACCATGCGTGCTGGTCTTTACACGCTCGCCGCCGGTGCCTCGGACGGACAAGCGCCGCACAACAGAGACGAGCTGTACTACGTCCTTGAGGGACGCTCCGGCATGACCATTGGAAGTGCGGAGTACAGCGTGGCGCAGGGCGATGTTGTTTTCGTGGAGGCACATGCTGAGCACCGGTTTCACGACATTGAAGAACCCCTTCTCCTCCTCGTGTTTTTTTCCGAAGCCGATCCGTGAGCCTTGGAGGCAGCCCTTGCCGGCCAGCCACTCAAGTCCTGGACGCCGTGACCCAGGATGGATAGCCCGGGCATTGCCGCTTGTCCAGGTCTGGTTAAGGAATCGCAGAACCTTCGGCCCAGCCTGCACCGGGTGCTGGATGCGAATTGACTACCATGAGCCGTAGGATTGCGAAATAGCCGTCTGTCTCAATGAGTCAGCGCGAAAATTCGGCGCCACAACCTGTTGCCTTCCGTGGCACCGCCAAACGCGACGCCTTCTCGCCCACCAAGCACTACGGACATTAACGCACGTCGGATCTGCACCTTGCCAGGGCTGGCGTCGGCTGCGGCGTCCCTATGCGCGCCTTCGCAGGTATGCCAGGCTTTCCGGAGTGAATGGCTTGGGTTCTAGGTCAAACAACTCGTAGAATGGGTTGGGATCGCCGGTATTGCCAGTTATGAGCATCTCGAACTGGTCAATTGAAATGGGCACAATACCCAGAGGCCCGAGCCGCCGTACAAGCTGGCGCATTAGCCCAACAGGCATCGCAATCTTCGGCCGGGGCTTCCGCCCCAGCCCCAGCGCGATGGCGTCAACGACCTCCCGGTAAGTAAAGGGCTCCTGGCCTACCGCGGTAACGGTGCGGCCATGAGCCTCAGCGAGCGTCAAACCCTGGACCAGCGCCTCGGCCACCTCTTCAACCGACACAGGCTGCAACCGGTTGTCCCCCTTGCCAAAGAGTGGGATAGCGGGGAGTGGTAAGATGAGCTCACGTGCCAGCCGCGTACAAAATTCTATGGTTCCCGGACCCGGCTCCCCGAATACGATACCCGGTCGCAGTATCGTCCAGTGGCTAAACCCCGCCGCGCGGACCAGCTCTTCCGCATGCCACTTCGTGGTCTGATAACGGCTCACACCATTTGGCGCTGCGCCATTCGCGCTCATGTGCACGAATTTCTCAACGCCTGCGCGCCGCGCCTCATTAAGGATATGGCGGGTAGCGTCTACATGCAGGGCTTCGTAGGTGATGCCCCGTTCCCTGTGCTCATCAATAATCCCAACCAGGTGAATGACGGCGTCGCACCCGTCCATCGCCCCTTCAAGAGTCGAAGGTACCGTTACGTCGCCGCGAACGGCGCTTACGCCCTTTGGCGCACGCCCTCGAATCAGGCAGCGGAGGCCAATCTCCTGCTCCTGCAGGGCTTTCAGAACGTAAGACCCGATAAACCCCGTGGCTCCGGTAACAAAGACCTGCATGACATGCCGTGTTTTGGCTTTACTACGCCGCAAGGCTTAAAGCGTGCCAACACGACGCGTCCTTGCGGCGTACCATGGGCTACGCTAAATTCGTACGCAATGCGCATCATCGCAGGCACACTGCGCCGCCGGCACCTTAGCGTGCCAAAAGGTCTACTGACGCGGCCAAGTACCGACCGTGTACGCGAGGCTATCTTCAACCTCGTTACTCACCGTTTGTCGCTGAAAGATGCTGTGGTGCTGGACCTGTTTGCGGGTACTGGCGCGCTGGGACTTGAAGCAATCAGTCGTGGTGCCCGCCGCGTGGTGTTTGTCGAATCACACGCGCGCATCCTTGCCGTAGCCCGCCAAAACGCCGTGCGCCTGGGTGTTGAGCAGCAATGTCTGTTCTTGCGTCAGGATGCGGTCAGCCACCTAGAGCGCCTCAGGCACGCTGCCTATGACGTCATCTTTGCCGACCCGCCGTATACGCTAGAGTCTCTGGCGCAGCTACCCGCCAAAGCACGACCCTACATTGCGCCCAATGGCCTCTTCGTGCTGGAGCACGATAGGCGCGTATCGTTTACCGATCACGAGCACTTGGTCTGCAGCCGCCCGTACGGACGTACCACTGTCAGTGTCTTTGCGCCAGAACAACCCTAACGCCATGAGTCGCCACGCCCTCTACCCCGGAACCTTTGACCCATTCACGCTGGGGCATCTGGATATCGCCCGACGCGCACTGGTGTTCTTTGACACCCTTGAGATCACGGTCGCCATCAACCCGGACAAAGCCACATCCATGCCTGCAAACGAGCGCGCGGCACTCATCCAGGAGGCCACCATTGGGATCGAAAACCTGTCTGTCCGTACCTTTAGCGGCCTGATTGCAACATATGCGTGCGCGCGCGGCGCCGTAGCACTGGTGCGGGGAGTGCGAACGGCGTGCGACTTCACCTATGAAGCCAAAATGGCTATGGCCAACAGTCGGCTCTGCCACGGCCTCGAAACTGTTTACTTGCTTACCGCACCCGGCCATGCCCACACTAGCTCTAGCCTAGTGCGCGACATAGCACGCTGGGGCGGCGAGCTTTCACAGTTCGTGCCGCCAGCCATTGCCGCCGCCCTGCGCAAGAAGCATTCCTCTAACCAATAATTCCTTCCATGCCTACCAGGTTCAATCCGCGCGTCGCTTCGATGCATCCTTCTGCCACACTTGCCATGAGCGGGCGTGCAAAGGTGCTGAAGCGTCAAGGCGCGCCCGTCATCGCCCTTAGCGCCGGCGAGCCGGACTTTGGAACACCTGCCCCTATCGCCCAGGCCGGCATCCAGGCTATCCGCGAAGGGTTCACGCGCTACACGCAGAATGCAGGCATGCCCGAGTTGCGTGAGGCAATCTGTGCCAAGCTGCAGCGTGACAACGGCCTCGCGTATGGGCCGGGCCAGATCCTCTGCTCCAATGGGGCTAAGCAGTCCGTAGCGCTGGCAGTCGCAGTCTTGTGCGCCGAGGGAGACGAGGTGCTTATCCCTGCCCCGCACTGGGTGAGCTACCCCGAATTGACACGCTTTGCCGGCGCCACGCCGGTCATCATACCCACCGGCGTTGACACGCAGTACCGCCTGACCCCGGACAGGCTTGAAGCTGCCATTACGGACCGAACCCGCCTCATTATCCTGTGCTCCCCATCCAACCCCACCGGGTCAGTGTATTCGGAAGCTGAGCTTGAGGCGCTGGCAGCCGTACTGCGTCGGCACGAACAGATTTTCGTGGTATCCGATGAGATCTACGAACACGTGATCTATGAAGCGACTCACGTGCCGTTTGCCTCGCTGGAGGGCATGATAGAGCGCACCGTCACGGTGAACGGGTTTTCGAAATGCTATGCGATGACGGGGTGGCGCTTGGGGTATATGGCGGGCCCTCCAGCGGTGGTTCAACAGGCCGCCAAGCTTCAGGGACAGTTTACCTCCGCGCCGTCCTCAATCAGCCAGCGGGCCGGCATGGCAGCCCTTGGTATGGACATGGAACCTGTCCGCACGATGGTAGCGGCCTTTCGCGAGCGTCGCGACTACGCGCTCGCGCGCCTTCGAGCCATTGCGGGCTTCACCTGCCCGAAACCAGAGGGCGCCTTCTACCTGTTCCCGCAAGTCAGCTCCTACTTTGGGCGCCGTGCGCCTTCGGGCCGCGTCATCAGCGACAGCCAGGCGCTGTGCTTCTACCTCCTGGAAGAATGCCATGTCGCCCTGGTGCCTGGCTCTGCCTTTGGCGACCCCAACGGCATCCGACTGTCGTATGCAGCATCCATGGACCACATAAAGACTGCTCTGGACCACATTGAAACCGGTCTGGCAGCTCTCGTGTAGCGTGAACATGGTGGGCTGCCAGGCATTGAACCAGCCCCTTGCCTGCAGCACGCGTGGATCCACCTGCCTCTTATTTTCGCCTTTTTGGCCGACCCGTAGCGCCGGGCCACGCACGCAGGGACCGATATTGGCTGCATGCGCTGCTTTTCCTGGTGACGTTTGTTTCGACGGCGTTCACGACCAGCCTACTCTTCATTGGGCGCAGTGAGGCTTGGGCAGCAAGCGATGTGCTCTTCAGCATGGCCGGGCTGCCCATCACGGTGGCCATGGTGTCGGATGGGTGCCTCTTTGCCGGTTTTCTGCTGCTCTTTCTCACCGCTCACGAGTTCGGCCACTACGTCGCTGCCCGCAGGCACAAAGTGCGAACTTCGCTTCCGTACTACATCCCTGCGCCGCTGATCGGCATCGGAACCATGGGCGCCGTCATCAGCATCCGGGAGCCAGTGCCCTCGACTCGCAAGATTTTTGACATCGGAGTCGCGGGGCCGGTTGCGGGGTTTCTTGTAGCGCTGCCGCTGCTCCTCTATGCGATGCTGGCGGTGCCGCCGCCGGAATACATGTACGGCGTTGGTGGCCATGAGCCGCTCCTAGCCTATATCGAAGCACACGGCGCCTTTCCACCCGAGCCGCTGGAAGTTTCCAGTGGCGATCGGCTGACAGTTGGTACTACAGCGCTGTACTGGGGACTGGAGCAACTTATCGCCAACCTGCCGCCGATGTATGAGATGTATCATTACCCGGTACTCTTTGCTGGCTGGCTGGCGCTCTTCTTTACGGCACTTAACCTGATGCCTGTGGGGCAGCTTGATGGTGGCCATATCATGTATGCGTTGGTGGGTCCGCGGTGGCATCGTCGAATTTCCCAGGGATTCGTTACTGTCCTACTCACGTCGATGGCTATCGGTGCTGCTGAGGACGGTCCCGGATTCTTCGCTGGTTTGTTTCCTGGAAGCATCGGCACGTCGATACTGGCACAGGAGCTTTGTACGTGGTTGATTCTTGCGATCATACTGAGGCTCTTCTTGCGCCGCGTCTTTCGCACAGACAGGCGCTTGGTCATTCTGGCGGCCGGATGTATCCTTGCTCTGGCTGCGCTCGGACGCCTGACAAGCGGTGTCATCACCGAAGCCGGCTACACAGGATGGCTCGTATGGTGCTTCCTGTTGGTATTCCTTATAAAGGTGGAACATCCACCTGTCGCCCAAAGGCATGCGCTCACGGGTGGCCGCAGGATTTTGGGAATTGTCGCCATGGCAATTTTTTTGCTCTGCTTCAGCCTTAAGCCACTCTACTTTGTATAACTATGTACGTACTGCCTCTGGATCAAAACCTGCTACCGAACCTTTAACTTCTTCTTTATGCGCATTCGGTTCGCCCTCTGCCTAGCGTTCTGGCCGTTCGGCGCGACTGTGCACCGGGTCTTTGTCTATGGCAACTTCGTGCTTTGCGTCAGTTTAAGCCACTCTACTCTGTACCACTCTCCGTGCGGCCTTTGAAGAAAAACCTGCTACCGAACCTGTAACCTCCTCTTGATGCGCACTTTCCTGGCTTTCTGCCTGGCGCTTCTTCTTTCCGTACGGTGCGACACCGCACCAGGCCCTGAGCCTCTAGGCCAACGGCCGCCTGTCTTGGACGAATTCAATTTCTACCCTCAGCGCATGGTCTACGCGCTACTGCCGCCGGACCAGGTCGTTGGGGATAGTATCCGCGTGCCAATCACCATTGGCGTGACAGCTCGAAGCCAGGGCGCCGCGGTGTCCGAAGTCTGGTATGTAGTGCAGCCGCCTTCATCGTTAGAGGAGCCTGTGCAGTCTGGTCGTCTGGCCCCGGCAGGAAATAACCGATACGAACGACAGGTCACCCTTACGCTCAGCGCGTTGGAGGTACGAACCTACACTGTTCTAGTTTATGCGGTGGATGATGAGGCTCGCGTCAGCGGCGATGTGCGAGGCTCGCTGCACTACTTTCGCTCGTTCGAGCCCGGCAGCCCCCCGGCTATCGATTCCCTGGTCGTACCGGACACGCTGCAGCGCCCGGCTCCGGGAGAACCTGCAGACAGCCTGCTCCTGGTGGCCGGCGCCAGCGACCCGGATGGGCAGAGCGACATTGCGCTGGTAGAATTCTGGAACGTGACCTCGCCCGCGGCTCGCGACCTGATGTGCGATGACGGGGGTGCCGGACTCTGTGGTAACAGGCTGGACAGCGGCGACGCCGTGGCCGGCGACGGCCTCTTCACGCGGCGCGTGTTCATCACCAGTAGCAACGCGGCTGGTACCAACACGCTGGCATTCCAGGTAACAGACCGAGCCGGCCTCCGGAGCGCCGTGCTGACCCATGACGTTGTCATACAGTGACACAGGCACTATGCGCACAATAGAATACGCACAGATGCTTCTCCGCACGTTGTCCGGTGCCTTGAGGCTGGCGCTTTGGAGCCTTTTGCTCTGCCTGGCATCTATGAATGTGCTCGCGCAGCACACCACGCACAGCATTCTATACAACAGTGTTACAAATCTGCATGCGGAGGGTGGGGCGCTGTGGGTGGGCCCGTTCCTTAACGTCACGCGCGATGGTGGGGCGACTTGGCAGGTAGCTGATGCGGACTCGCTGGCTGGCCTGGTGAATCGCGCCTACTCGATTGATGTGGACGGCGAGGTGATCTGGGCAGGGCTTGGCGCTACGCGCTCCCTTGAATCCAGTGGCGTTCAGCAATCGGTAGATTTGGCGCGCGGATTTGTGTTTTCCACCGACGGCGGTGCTACCTGGACCTATCGATCGCCGAAGGCCCCGACCGACGGCGACCCGCTTACCACGGGCATCCTTGACCTGCCCGACGACACGGTTACCGTGTACGGAGGCGTGGGCCTGCCCACCTTGGCAATCACGGTTCCGGAGCAGAGCCCTCCTTGGGACATCGACTACGATCCCCTGACGGGTCATGTTTGGACAGCGAACCAACTAGCAGGGCTTCGCCGGTCTATGGACGGGGGGCTTACGTGGCAGCGTATCGTTCTGCCTCCGGACACGACCGACTATTTGGCACCGCATCTCGGATACCGATTCCCGTTCTTTGTTCAGCCCACGCGCGTGCCTGTGGATCAGTTTTTTGGACTGAACTTTCAGGTGTTCAGTGTCTTGGTTGATGCAATCGGCACGGTTTGGGCAGGCGCAGCGGGCGGGCTAAACAAGTCGTTGGACAGCGGCGAGAGTTGGTATCACTACACCACAGCGGACGGCCTGACCGGCAACTGGATCCTTTCCATCGAGGAGCAGGTGCGCCCAAGCGGTGCGCCGGCGATCTGGGTCGCTACGGGCCCGGGGCGCGGCGAAGGCGAAGCCTACGGAGCAGTGGTGTCGCGTGATGGCGGCGAGACGTTTGAGCAGGTGCTCATCAACGAGACCGTATACGACTTCGCCTTTGATGGCTCTCGTGTGTACATCGCCGGCCTGAGCGGACTGTTCATTTCGGCTGACGATGGTCGGACATTCCGCACGGAGCGCGAGTTTTATGATCCTACGCAACCGGAGCGCACGATCCTGCCGGGCACTGCAGCTTATGCGGTCGCCACTACACCCACCGGGCTCTGGGTCGGCACCGAGGACGGACTCTTTAACAGCAAGGATGGTGGAGACACTTGGCGCATATACCGCGCAGACGTGCCTCTGACGCCTGAGGGGTTACCACCCGTGGTCCCGGCGTCGCGGGTACCCAAAGTGGAGGCCTACGCCTACCCCAACCCGTTTTCGCCCAGCTCGGACCGCTTGGTACGGCTACGCTACAGGCTGGAATCCGAGGGCCAGGTGACCATCCGCATCTTTGACTTCGGCATGAACCTGGTGCGCCGCCTCACTGACAGCGGCTCCGGCCGCGGCGAGCGGGAGGTGTCCTGGGATGGCACCAGCGATAGCGGAACGCGCGTAGCCAACGGCGCATACTTCTACGCCATCCAGACGGGCGGCGACACGTTTTGGGGCAAGTTTCTCGTACTTGAATAGATGCGGCACACCTCCATCATCGGGCTCCTTCTTTTTGCACTGCTTCCGGCGCCGGCCGATGCGCAGCACGCAGGCGCCTTTGCACGCATGGGCTTTGGGGCCCGTGGCCTGGCCATGGGCAACGCGATAACGGCCGACGCAACCGGTTACGCCAGCCCATACTACAATCCTGCGCTGGCGCCCTTTCTGGTCCGGCAGAGCCTCGACATTTCCGCCGCGCTAATGACACTGGATAGGCAGCTTCAGTTCGTGCAGTTGTCTACACCTCTGCGTCCGCGCGCGGGCATAGCAGGAGGCTTGGTCCACGCTGGCGTTGGGAATTTCGACGGGCGTGACGCCAGCGGATACCATACCGGAACGTTTGCCATCAACGAATACGCGTTCTTTGTCGCTTTTGGCGTAAGGGTGAGTGGCCGAGCCACCGTGGGAGTGGGACTTGAGCTGTTTCGCTCGGACTTGCATGCAGAGGTTGCCGCGGCGCGCAGTATCGGCGTAGACCTGGGCATGAGCTTTCGTGTGACAGACCACTTACACGTAGGTGCTGTGGTCGACGACCTACTGGCGAACTACACTTGGGATACGTCGCAGCACCACAGTGCAGGGGGCAACACGACGGATAGTTTTCCGCGTCGATTGCGTGTGGGCGCATCTTACCAGCTGCCTCAAGTGTACCTTTCCGTGGAGTACGAGTCTCGCTTCAGCGCGGCGCAGGTTTGGCGCCGTAGCGTGGAGCTATCCGGCGGCGCACTGCGCGAGGTGATAAGCAGCGAAGAACTCACGCAGCACGAGGCGCGCTACAGGGCCGGCATGGAATACCAAGTCGTGTCGGCCTTCACGGTTCGCGGTGGGGCGACGTCGGTTGGGCATGGCGCGCTCCGCCCTAGCGCTGGCTTTATGGTGGAGCAACCGCTGGGCGAGGTGGCCGTGCGCGCGGAGTACGCGTTCGTCCTTGAACCTTTTGCGCTGGGCACGATGCACCTGGTCACCTTGCGCTTTTTTCTGTAATTCATGCGACAGTTGTGCATCATTGCGATGGCCTTGTTCTGCACGCATGCAGTCCGCGCGCAGGACACAGGTCTAACATTCTTACGGATTGGCGTTAACGCAGCTGCCAGCGCCATGGGCGATGCTCAGGTCGCAGCCACGGAGGACGCGTTCTCTACGTATTGGAATGCAGCAGGCTTGGCAGGAGCGTCAAGCGGGTTGGCCGTCAGTCATCGCCTCTGGGTAGGAGATGTACGCGCGTATGATGTGGCGGCGCGTCTGCAGGCAGGACGTCACGGCGCCTGGGGCCTGGCCGTTACCGCCACCGATAGTGGTGACCTGGAAGCACGCGAGATACCTGGGGACCCCATCGGCACGTTCAAGGCCCAGTTTTTAAGCATTGCCGCTGCCTATGCACGCATCTTGGGCCCACTCCGCGCAGGCGCGACGGTGAAATACCTGCGTGAGCGCATCTTTGAGGCGGATGCGTCGGGGTATGCTTTTGACGCAGGCGTACAGTTGGATCTTCCGCGCCGTCTGGTTACGCTCGGCGCTGCACTTCGAAACGCAGGACAAATGTCCGAGCTGCAAGGCAAAGCTACGCAGCTTCCACGGACACTGGCCGCGGGCGCAGCACTGCATCCGTTTCGGATTGTCGCCAACAGGGACGGCGCTGCGCTGCTGGATCTGGAGGTGACGGCGGAGGTATCTCACGTGTCCCCTGGTAGCGAGACCCGAATGCATTCGGGGATTGGCGTGACCATTTTGGACCTTGCCATAGTCCGCGCAGGACACATCAGCAACGACGCCCTGCGCACACTGACCTTCGGTCTTGGCCTTTTCTGGGAACAGCTGATTTTCGACTACGCGTACATCCCGTTCGAGTCAGGATTTGAGGGGCCGGGGCACGTGCTGAGCCTGTCGTATGCGTGGTAGCGACGCAACACGGACGCTGCGGACTCGTACAGACAGATGCAGGTCTTATTAATGCTACTGGAGGTGACTGATATGGGATTTCTCAGCTGGATCTTGCTCGGAGCCATTGCGGGTTTCATTGGCCGATGGATCGTGACGGATAGTCAGGACATTGGCATCATCAAAACTACTCTCATCGGCGTCGCAGGCGCGCTATTGGCTGGGGGTGTTGGCAGCCTGTTCGGATTCGCTTCAATGGGCAGTCTCAGCTTTAAGGGCGTTCTACTTGCTTCTCTGGGCGCCGTACTGATCCTCTGGCTTAGGCAGCGAATGGCCTCAAGGGCCAGTTCGTAGGCAATTTGGACGCGGCGCGATGGCCCTGCTGCCTGTGACGCTCCGCGGCAGTCGGTGGTATTGGTTTGGAGTGGACACTAAGGCTCACTTAGCTGTTACCAGCCCAGCTCGTTCATAAAATGAACCAGCTTCTGCCTCACTTCTTATTGGCACAGAGGGCAAACCACAAAACGTTTCGTAAGCGACTAGCCATCCTTGTTCTGGGGCGGGATAAAGCGGTACCTGAGGATCACCGGGTTGCCCAATTCGCCATCTGAAAGTAGTTCGTGGTCACCCTTGTAATACAGCATCCCACCCCCAGATCCTACCAGATGGCGTCGCGTTGCCAATGTGCTGACGCTGGCAAAGCGATTCTTGTGGTCAACAATGGTGTAGCCGGATTTTCCTACCAGTTGGCCTAGGCGGCGCAACGTGTGATGTACCACTAGGTGGGTTGAATTGTCTAGCGTGTGCAGCGCATATACCCAAGAGGCATCGTTAAAACCCTTGAAGTCCCTGGGGCTAGGACTGGGCAAGTCGCGCGTCCGTTCCTTAAAGTAGGGATGTTGGTATTGTATCATTGTTTCCTGACGCCGCAGCGGTATTGCGTCGGGGCTATAGTTATGGATATACCATACGTCATCGTCGAAACACCCCAGCTGACGACCGGGTCGCGCCAGGACTTTAGTCATGTTGGGCCATCTCATTGGCTCAATGGCAATCTCTTCCAACAAATCGAGATTGCTCCCAAGTACTTTCATCGTCATCCGAACAGGTGCCGGAGCTGGCAGAGTGAAGATAGAGTCCTTGAGTGCGCAGACGCCGATGGCTATAAAATCTGCCGATTTAGCATACTCAATGCAGTGACCGGTATCGTCAAAGAGGAATGCACGGCCTGAATTAGCCCATGTTATCATGCGTCCGTCACCGATGAACCGGGCAGAAAAGGGATGGAAATCCGCTTCCGCTCCAGGGTGACACTCTTCTACGATAAGCTCATACAACAGTCGCCCTGTTGCAGAAAACCGGTACACGTTCCTTGCATTACTGTCCGTGATCAGCAATTCCCCTTCGCTGTTGACGTCCAAGTCCCTCACCGTCCCGATGATCACGGATGGATCTAATCGTATCGTATCCTCAAAGACGAACAGTTCGTCATGGTCCACCAGTGTGGTCTTTACCGTTCGCGGCTTCTGCGCATAGCTAGCGATGCTAAGCAGCGCACTTGAGAGGACTACACTGGCGAGCGTACGGATTGTCAATCGGTGCATCAGCCTCAACAGGTCATGCATCCCATGCTACCCTGGGTGCTGCAACAAGGTTTTGCCGGTTTGCATTTCAAGCCGAATTCAAAAGTATATCCTACCTCAGGGTTTGGCTCACAGCCTGACGGATCGCACTCGTCGTTCGAGATAAGATATATCACAAATTCAGGTGCTTGGGTGCGCGCAGCAACGTGCTGCGGGATGGGGATGAGCTGTGCTACGAGCACAGCACAGACGAGCCCTGCGGTAGCATACAGAACGCGACTCTTCCTGACAGGGCCAATAACCTGGGAATAGATGGTCGGTTGGCAATATACGTACCAGCACTCTACAAGTCCAGACAGCGGAGAGTGCTGTGTCTGACTCGTATGAAGTTCCCCGTCAACAGTCACATATTGCGGCCATCTTGGAAAGGGGTGGGGAGGTTAAGCAGCTCATGCTGGCAGCAACTGGTCGCGTTTAGATACGAAGTTGCGGGACTTCCTGATGGCCCTTTTGGCTACGATCTTCACCGAAGTCTGAGCGTCGTCTGGCTGGTTGACCGGAGAATCCATTCTGTGCTGCCTGCTGTCCGGGCTCACAGCGGCGACGAGCGCGTGGAATCACCTCCGTGGCGGACGCTTCAGTCGCCCCGTTCGTGAGCGAAGTCGGGTCGTTTTTCATGACAGGAAAAGGATTACGTTAGGGGATACGTTGAACTCTAGCCTGGCTCTGGGCACCATCAGCTGATAACGCAACTCACTAACTCCGACTCCAAAGTGTCCAAAGGAATACGTGCTCAGGGGGGAGGAGCGTAAGTGAGTCTATTGAGCCTTTTGCAAAAATAGGCTGAGAGCGCGAAACCGGGCGTAGAAAGTTAGTGCGTGGGTGAGAATAATGCGGATTTAGTGCGTCGTGAGTCGTATACTTGAACACGTGAGAATCATAAATGTATACAATAGACGTGCTGATGCGATTGCGATCAGAGTTGTCCAGGTACTGGTCCACATTCCAGCTCAGATTGTTTCCATTGCTGGAGCTCACTATTGGCGAGCTCAGTGAACAGCACAGACGATTCGTTTCTGTGGTGGAATTAGTGCGCGTGGAGGAGCTGTTGTCGGGGTGCGAGTCCAAGGGTCCAGGCCGTCCGAAGGCGGACCGGGCTGCGCTGGCGCGGGCTTTTTTGGCTAAGTCCGTATTCGATATCCCGACCACGCGGGCGTTGGTGGAGCGACTAAAGAGCGATCCGGTACTGCACCAGCTATGCGGCTGGGAGTGGTCGTACATGGTACCGAGCGAATCGTCGTTTTCGCGGGCGTTCGCGGAATTTGCCAACAGTGACCTGCCGGGGCGGCTGCACGCAGTGCTGCTGGAGTGCGCGCTGGAGGATCATCTGGCCGGGCACGTTTCGCGGGACGCGACCGCGATTCCGGCACGCGAGAAGCCGAAGCGGTCTGTGCCCAAGGCCAACGACGGCAAACAACCGAAAACCCCTACCCGCCTGCAGCGTCAACGCTCCATGGAGCTGGATGATATGCTGGAAGAACTGCCGAAGGACTGCAATGTCGGGACAAAACGCAATTCGAAGGGTCACGGGCACTGCTGGGTCGGCTTCAAGCTGCACTTGGATGTGATTGACGGGGGGATTCCGATCAGCGCTGCGCTAACATCGGCTTCGGTCCATGACAGCCAGGTGGCGATCCCGCTGGCAGTGATGACGGCCGCTCGGGTACAAAGTCTGTACGACTTGATGGACAGTGCGTACGATGCTAAGGAAATCCGAGAGCATAGCAGATCGCTGGGGCATGTGCCGATCATTGATATCAACCCGCGTGGCAATGAGGAGCTGAAGCGCGAGGCGCGGGCGCAACGCAGCATCGGACACGTTACGCCAGAGAGGAGACGTTTCAGAGAGCGCTCGACGGTGGAGCGGGTCAATGGACGACTCAAAGACGAGTTCGGCGGACGGTATGTGCGGGTACGCGGGCATAGCAAGGTCTACTGCCACCTGATGTTCGGCATCCTGGCGCTGACCGTCGACCAGTTGATGCGCCTGGTGCTCTAAGCGCACCCGTACCCTCACGTAGGGCCCGTCTCGCCATCAGCGCGGGCCGGGTCAGCTATGCCGTGTCATGCCTCCCTGCGCAGTTCGTCACCCCCATTCGAGCAAGACTTCCGCAATGCAAAGGTCGAACAAGTTGATACGTGCAGAATCACACTGGCTTGACGAAGCTCCTACTCCCAAATCAAGGGCTGAAGTGGATTTTGCAAAAGGCTCTATTGAAATCTGACATTGGGACGCAGAAATGACTGAAGAACTCTGTATTTGGTCGGTCGACGAGTCGGGGACGGAGGAGTCCCTGTCACCACTCAAGCAGATGCAAACCTAGTTGGGATTCGAGGAGCTTCTGGTTCGCAACCCGGAAATGCTAGAACCCGGCCTCCGTCTGGTGGGACGACAGACACCCACGCAGACCGGTTGGCTGGATCTGCTAGCCGTTGACGCGGACGGTCGTCTGGTCGTCTACGAGCTGAAGCGAGGGATGCTCGCTCGGGAGGCTGTGACCCAAGTCTTGGACTACGCTTCGGACTTGGATGCCATGAGTACCCAAGACCTCGCGAAGCACATTTCCGAACGGTCTGGCAACGACGGCATCGAACGGATCGACGACTTCGAGCAATGGTACGCCGACAACTTAGGCGGGGACAACCTGTCACGCCTGCTGCCGCCGCGCATGGTGCTGGTCGGATTGGGCGTAGACGCTGCAGCGGAGCGGATGGCGAGATTCATTTCTGCAGGGCTGGTGGATATTTCCGTGGTGACATTCCACGGGTTTCAACGCAAAGGGGAGCGACTCTTGGCTCGACAGCTGGAGGTGGAGTCAGGACGAACAGGACTCATCCGACCGCGTCGTTCCGTTCCCGCCGCCGAAAGGCGGCAGCGGCTGCAAAAATACCTGACTGACAAGGGATACAAGGACCTCTTTGACCGAGTCCATTCCGATCTTCGCGGAGGCCTTCCAGAGCAGGGTGTTTGGGAGGCACCAGGCGCCACGGGCGTTGGATTTCAGCTCACCGAGCCCGAAGACTCCAAGGTATGGAAAACATATTTTGGGGTGCAAGCCGGATATCTGGGAAAGGGGGAATACAGCGTCAGCGTTTTACCGCAGGCGACAATCTGGGGTGGCGACGATGCATTTGCGAGACTCCGCGGATCGGTCGATCTCGAGAAATGGCCGCACGACGGATATGTCCTCTCATTCAAGACCCCGGAAGAGTGGGACAAGATTCGACCACACCTGCTCGAATTCGTTCAAATCGTCTTGGCGAATCGCACGAATGTGGAAGTGCCGGAAACCTGATCGGATCGTCGCTGCAATACGGGCAGTCCGCGCGGCACATGCTGTCCGGGTCAATTGCGGTGTGTATGCAGAATTCAAGGCATTAGAGCTAGCCCTCCCCAGTAGTCACAAATAGGACTTAACAACAGGCTCTGTAGCGGTTAGTTTACCGTTATGCAAGGCGCAGCATCAGTTATTGCGTGCGCTTCGTCCTTCGGAGCCGGCCTTGTTGGCGGCGCTGGACGCGCTTAGCGGCAAGGGCCGGACCGTGACCGGTGGTATTATTTGTGAGAGGTTCGGATTCTTCGATGCACGGGCCGTCCGCAGCCGGCCGGCTGCACGAAGGCCCTTCGAACCCTGGAAGCGGAGAGCCGGATCTCGCTGCCGGCGGCGCAGCGTTCGCTGAACATTGCAGGACCGCGTCTTTTGGATGCGCTGGTGGAGGTACCGGGGCGGGTGAGCGCAGCCGGGACTTCTGCTGCACGCGCACGGTGGCAATCGGGACAAAAACCATCATGCTCCTTGAATTGGCCAAAGGGCACCGAATTTGCGTACTTAGTGTAACAGCAAGCTGGAAGTGTTTGCAGACCATCCGTGCTTTGCCTTCGTTGGCCCTTACATCCTGTCGTGGATAAGGTGGAATTGCGACTGAAGCATAGACCGCGTAGTATGTGGATAGCACTGCTGCTGGCATTGGTCTGGGCTGCGCCTTTGGTGGCAGCCCAGCGCACGCCCGAGCATAAGCCCCAAGTCGTCGTCGTACAGTTCGACTCCACTGCCGTCATTGCGGGCGGATCGAACAAGACCGGACTGCAGGACTTTGATCGTAGGGCAGCCACGTACGGCGTTCATGCGATCGAGCGCGCGTTTCCATTCCTGGACCACGTGCGGCCAACGCCTAAGACCGCGCGGAATCTAGCGGCGCTTCGCCGCACGTACTATGTGCGGTATCACGCCACCGTCGATCCCAAGCACGTAGCCAGGACGCTGTCCTCGGCTCCGGGCGTGGTCTATGCTGAGCCTGTGATCATCAATCGCATTCTTGACTCGGACCCTTGGGAACTAGTAGATCCCAACGATTCTCTGTTCGGCGACCAGACGCATTTCGGGCACCTGTGCCTGAGGGAGGCGTGTGATGAGGTCAAGGGTGAGGATGGATCAGACCCGGTAGTAGTAGCGGTCGTTGACAATGGTAGGGAATGGCGGCATGAGAAAATTCGCGGTAACGTGTGGGCCAATCCGAATGAGACTCCAGACAATGGCGTAGACGACGATAGCATTCCTTTGTGCCAACAAAGAGTGCGACCTGTGGGTGTACTGTAACGGAAGACGACTGTACGACATTCTTGAGTAGCTGCCTTCGAATACCGGAGGAGCAGTATGCCAATGGCAGCTACACCGAAGAGGTGTACCTTGAACTCGTGCTGCACATGCCCCGGACGCATATAACAACTGCAATGGTATTGACCCTTAGTTCCGCGTGGCGGCCCACCTCTTTGTGGGGACAGGCCGCCGCGGCTTTGTTGCTGCTGGTTGTTTTTTCGAGCCTGTTGGCTAGTGCACAGAGTGTAGAGCTGGATGAGGTTTATTCGGTCGGCGATTTCTACGATGTTTCCGCTATCAGGAGCGCTGAGGACGGAAGCATATATGTGGCCGACACGGAGGGCAATACGGTGTCCAGGTATGATGCCGATGGCCGTTTGATGCGTCGGATAGGGGGGCAGGGACAGGGGCCGGGGGAGTTTGTGGGAGGCCCAAGCGATTTGGCGCTGATCGCTTCGTCTTCAGGGTGGGACGTCCTGGTAACGGACTCCAGGTTCCCTGCGGCCCACCGCTTTGATGCGGACTTGAATTTCATTGGTACCTGGCGTCTCTTTTCAGCTAGGACATTGGACGCTGGGCGAGACGGGCGTGTATACGCCGGGGGGCCTGAGAAAAAGGCTGATCAGACCGATAAATACGTTACGGTGTACGGATCGGATGGACGTGAAATCAACAAGTTGGGCATAGACGGACTAAGTGAGAATGAACTGGAGACCTTTTTCTCGCTGCATGCCAATATCGACGGCATGCTTATACTGGTGTTCAAGGCAATCAACCGAATTGATGTCCGTACTACAGATGGACGACTGATTCGCCGCCTATCCATTGACGGCCTCCCAGAACGTTATCCGGGGAGCATGATTGATCTTCCCACGCGCGATGTCCCGGAGCTTGTAGCTAAACTCAACAGGAGGCTGCGCTATGTACCCGGTGGGTTTGTGTTTACGCACGCTGCGGCTGACTACCAGGGGCATTTGTTTCTGCAGGCT
Organism: Rhodothermales bacterium; assembly: GCA_965262785.1. GTDB lineage: Bacteria > Bacteroidota > Rhodothermia > Rhodothermales > Bin80. The sequence goes on along the minus strand of OZ253559.1, from coordinate 1,367,248 downwards.
GGTGGCAAAACAGGTAAAATGTCGGGATCACGCACCGTTTTCGTCCTAGACCTGCAGGGCACCGTCAAGGCAACTTTTGCTGTTCCAGCTGGCGAAAAAATAATGGAGATTGATCGGGAAGGGCACCTGTACACGAAGGAAGATGAAGAGGAGGGCACGGTGGTGCGAAAGTACAAGGTGACCTATTGAGGCTTGTTGAAGGACGGCGGTGGCCTAAAGGGTCCAGCCGCCAATCACCCCACTCGCTGCCCATGGTCTCGCTTTGCATGCGATATTTGATTCGCATACCTAACGATATGCGCGCCGCCAAGCGACTGCTGCTCACACCCACCAAATCATTCCTAACCGTAACCGACCGGGCAGCTTTGCCGATTGGCGGCCGTAGTGCGCATTGTCACGTTGCATCTGCGATATGCGGCCGGCAGCACCCTGAGCGCGTTGGCGCTACTCGTGTACCCCTCCACTGCTCGCGCTACTGCCCGCCAGAAGGCGAAGGGGTGGCAGATGGAACTCAGTGCGAGCAGGGCGGCCGCGACCATCCCCGCGAAGCCCGCGGGCCTCGCTGCTCACGTAGTCGTCCATTTTGGTGTTGGTATTTCTCCTGCGTAGCTTAGTTCAAAACGAGCAGCTCCAATTCCTGCGCGCGCTGGCGGAACTTTCCAGTCCAGGCAGAGCCCATGTGATCCGTAAGACCAAACATGGGTAGCCCGGCGCGGGGCGCGCAGAGTTTCGGTTGCACATTGTGACTTGAATGCGCAGCTTTGCGGCTGTAAGAAATACGCGCAGCTGCGCCAATTACGGCGCCCATCGCAGACGTACTCTTTCCAGGACTGGGTGTCAATGGGTACCCACCAGTCCGCAGGTACGTATTCTGCCTGTGCGCGGGGTAGTAACTTACAAAGCTCTCTAGTCATGCCGTTGTCTCTTATGAAGGATGCCATTGGGGACAACAAGGTGATCCTGAGTCTGCTGGGGATCGTCGCTGCATTCCTTGTGGGCGTAACGTTGCTGGAGCTGCGCACGGTGCTCGTACCGTTTTCGGTAGCGGTGCTGCTGTCCATCATGTTTCAGCCGCTAGTGGTCTTTTTCAAGAAGAAGAAGATTCCTACGTATCTGACGCTGACGGCGGTGCTGCTTTCGCTTGCGCTGGCTTTAGGGCTGATCGGTCTAGTGGTATATCAGAGTGCCCGCTCACTCACTAACTCGATTGACCACTATGAGTCACGCATAGACGAGATCGTCGAAGAGGCGGAGGGCGCTGCCGCACGGTTCGCCGGGCCGCTGGGCGTGGAGTTGGAAGACCTGGAAGCCAGCCAGGTGATCGATGTGTCGTTCTTTTCTACCCTGGTAACGACCGGCTTGGGCTCGTTTTTCTCTTTCCTTGCCAACGCCTTCATGGTGCTGCTCTTCATGCTGTTCATCTTGGCTGGAAGCGGCGAGTTTACCGCGAAAGTGAAACAAGCGTATCCGCCGGAGATCGCAGCGCGTGTGGATCACATCACGCAGAACATCACCCGCGGCGTTCGACGCTACCTCGTGGCCAAGACGTTTGTGAGCGGCCTCACAGGCGTTCTGGTCGGACTGGTCCTTTGGATACTCGGCGTAGACTTCCCCGTCTTCTGGGGGTTTGTCACATTCGTACTCAACTACATTCCCAACATTGGATCAATTGCGGCGGTGATCCTTGCGTTTCTTTCCGCCGCGCTGCAGTTCCATACGCTAACCATTCCTCTGACCGCCTTGGCCGCCATGGTGGTCATCCAGATGATTGTTGGGAATTGGGTTGACCCGTGGGTGATGTCTGCCAACCTCGACCTTAGCCCTCTGTTGGTGATCGTCTCGCTGATATTCTGGGGCTGGCTCTGGGGCATAGCAGGTGCAGTGCTGGCCGTGCCGCTGACCGCTACCATCAAGATCATATTCGAAAACGTCAGCGGCCTTCGCCCGCTCGCAGTTATTATGGGGGCCGCACCAAAGCCAACGCTGGAGGCCTGACGACTGGGCAAGGATGACAGCACCTGTGGCCTGCGTGACTGATGTGGCCGCCTACTCCTTAAGCAGTTCGCGCGCCAGGCGAATCTGGTTTCGCACCTGTACACGCGCGGTCCCACCGTAGCTCGCCCGCGCATCCACGATGCGTTCCAGGGCCAGGAATTCATAGACATCCGCCTCAATCAAGGGACTCAGCGCTTGCATGCGTTCTAACGCCAACGACTCCAGCACCGCGCCTTCCTTCAGGCACAAAGCCACCAGTCTGCCTGTAACCTCGTGCGCCTGACGAAATGGCACACCCTTCCGCGCAAGGTAGTCTGCCAGGTCCGTCGCATTGCTGAATGCCCGCCCCGCCGCCTCCCGCATGCGCACGGCGTGGACCTGCACCGCAGGCAGCATGGAAGCGTACAGTTGTACGGAATTCAGCAGCGTGTCGTGGACCTCGAACACGCCCGCCTTATCCTCCTGCATGTCCCTGTTGTAGGCGAGCGGCAAGCCTTTCATCATCATAAGGTGGGCCATGAGATGCCCGCAAACGCCACCGGTCTTACCGCGCACCAACTCACATACGTCAGGGTTCTTCTTCTGCGGCATGATGCTGCTGCCGGTAGTATGGCTGTCGGGCAGCGTCACAAAGCCAAACTCCTGGCTGGACCAGAGAATCAGCTCCTCGCTCAGCCGCGACAGGTGCACCATCGTGATGGCGCAGTGCGACAGGAATTCCATCGCGAAGTCGCGGCTGGCCACCGCATCAATTGAGTTGCGCGCCACGCCTTGAAACTCCAAAAGCGCCGCCGTTCGGTCCCGATCAATGGCAAAGCTCGTCCCACCTAGCGCCGCTGCGCCGAGCGGTGACACGTCGATGCGCTGCAACGAATCTGCAAAGCGCGCCTGATCACGCGTAAACATTTCGTAGTACGCCAAGACGTGGTGCGAAAACAGCACCGGCTGCGCGACCTGAAGGTGCGTGTAGCCGGGCATGATCACATCCAGGTGTGCCTCCGCGACATCCACCAGGACAGTGCGCAAGGCGCGAAGGGCGCGCACGGTTTCATGCACCGCCTGCCGGAGCCACAGGCGCAGATCCGTGGCCACCTGGTCGTTGCGGCTGCGCGCGGTATGGAGTTTGCCTCCAAGGGAGCCTATCCGGTCAGTCAGCGCCTGCTCGATGTTCATGTGCACATCCTCCAGGTCCTCTCGCCACTGGAAACGCCCAGCCTTGATGTCCGCCTCAATCTCTTTTAGCCCGCGCACAATGAGCCGGGCCTCCTCTTCGGTCAAAATCTCCTGCTCACCCAGCATGGTGGCGTGCGCCATCGACCCGCGGACATCCTCAAGTGCCATCGTCCGATCCACGTCCGTGGAAGCCGTAAATGCAGCGACCTGCCGATCGGTAGCGGCCTCGAATCGGCCGCCCCACATCCGTTTGCCCTGTTCCATTGACCACCTCCAGAAGGTTTACCGAGAATTTACACTCTCCGCGGCACCAATGCCGCCCGAGGCAGGTGATGATTGGTCAGTCAAGATCGTATTTTGCTGTGTTATCACCCGACTGCTTCAGATGTCTATTCGTCCGTTTGCCTTGGCAGGCGCCATTCTGGCGCTTATGCCTATAAGATCCTTCGCGCAGGCGACGTATACCGGTGAGGCAGATAGCCCGGCACTGCCCCACATTCACGCCATGCGCGTGGAGCAGCCCCCGGCCCTGGATGGCGAGGTTGTCCATGATGAAGCGTATGCCCTCAGCGAGCCCATCACTGAATTCTGGCAAACGACGCCCAACTACGGGGAGCCAGCTTCAGAGCGTACCGAGATCCGGATTGTATACACGGACCGGGCGCTCTACATCGGTGTCACATGCTTCGACCGCGAGCCGGATGCCATCATCGTGTCTGACAGCCGCCGCGACGCCCCGCTGGATGAGACAGACAGCTTCACCTTGATCCTGGATACCTACCTGGATGGACAGAACGGCTTTGTGTTCGGCACCAACCCCGCAGGCATAGAATACGATGCGCAGGTAAGCAAGGAGGGTCAGGGTGGATTCGGCGGAAGGCAGCAAAGCGGAAGTGGTGGCGGGTTCAACATCAACTGGGACGGGTCGTGGGATGTGCGCGCATCGGTCAATGAGCACGGCTGGAGTGCAGAATTTGAGATCCCGTTCCGCACGCTTCGCTTCCCGCGTGCCGCAGAGCAGGTGTGGGGGCTCAACTTCCAGCGCAATATCCGCCGGCACAACGAGCGCGCGTTCTGGACGCACATGCCCCGTCAGTTCACGCTGAGCCGCGTGTCGCAGGCTGGCCGACTGGCGGGCCTTGTCGTGCCGCAGCCGCGCAACCTGCAGGTGACACCATACGCGTTGGGTCAGATGGCCCGCCAGTTAGAGACGGACGCCCACACCTCCGATAACACCGGAGACTTTGGTGTGGACCTCAAGTACAGCATCACCCCTGCTCTGACTCTGGATGCTACATACAACACTGACTTCGCACAGGTCGAGGTCGATGAGCTTCAGATCAACCTGGACCGGTTTAACCTGTTTTTTCCGGAAAAGCGACCCTTCTTTTTGGAAAACGCCGGTCTTTTTTCCGTGGGTGTCTCGGAATTTAGTGGCCAAGAGGTGGAGCTCTTCTTCAGCCGCCGCATCGGCATCGGACCAAGTGGAGAACCGATTCCCATATTAGGCGGGGGGCGCCTTTCCGGGCAGGTCGGCGGACTCAACGTGGGCCTGCTCAACATGCAAACGCAAGAGGTGCGCGACGTCGCTCCGGGCCACAACTTCTCCGTGGCACGCATCCGCAAGGACTTGCCGCGGCGCAGCAGCATAGGCGTGATGGCCACCAATCGCACCGGCACCAATACGTTGGACCTGGAGGATCCAGACTTCGACAACCAGACCATGGCCGTGGACGGCCGCCTGGGGATTGGGCAGTATACCCAACTGTCAGGCTTCTTTGCACGGTCGTTTTCGCCGAATCTGGAGGGCGCAGAGTACGCCTACAACGCCAACGTCAGTTACGTGTCCAACGTGTGGCGAATCAACACGACGATCACCGAAGTCGCCGACAACTTCAACCCCGCCATGGGCTTCTTGCGTCGCAACAGCGAGTATCGGAAGCTGACGGGACTGGTGCTTTATGCATGGCGCCCGCACGACCTGTTCGGCCTTTTGGAGCTCCGACCACACATCAGCTACCAAAGCTACTGGGACTTTGACGGGTTTCAGGAAACCGCGCGCTGGCATATTGATAACCACTGGGAATGGACAAGCGGCTTCGAAATCCACACCGGCGTCAACCTTACACGTGAAGGTGTCAAAGACCCGTTCGAGATCGCGGACGGCGTCGTGGTGACCTCCAACACGTACGACCATGCCGAAGCCCAAATTGTGCTGATCACCAACCAGGGCAAGAAGATCAGCTTTTACAGCCGGAATGTTGTTGGCGGGTTCTTTGGTGGCACTCGAACCAACCTTACCGGTACCTTGCGTGTTCGTGCGAACGAATCTCTGACGGCCGAAATCGCATTGACGTACAACGACGTCAGCTTGCCTGGAGGGGACTTCAAGACGCATCTCGTACGGGCACGTGTCTCATACTCATTCACGCCACGGATCTACGTGCAAAGCCTGGTACAGTACAACGATATTGCCGACATCTGGTCAGCCAACCTCAGGTTTGGCTGGCTGCAGGCTGCCAATACGGGCCTCTTCATCGTCTTCAACGAGGTCAGTGACACAGCTGAGCAGTTTGGATTTGGCAGCTCACTGAGCCGGAGCATCACGCTGAAGTACAGTCACCTGTTAAACGTCTTACGCTAATCGTATTCACAATGAGGTATTTAGCGACATTTTTGCTGCTTACCATTGCCAGCGCCCCGGCATTGGCCCAGCACACGCTTCATGGGCTTCTGGACCAGCATGCTGACGCCATTGAGGAAGAAGTCATCGCGTGGCGCCGTGACATTCACGCCAACCCGGAGCTGAGCAATCGTGAGTTCAGAACCGCGGAGCTGGTTGCCAAGCACTTGGAATCGCTGGGCATGGAGGTTCAAACACAGATTGCTCATACGGGCGTAGTCGGCTTTTTGCGTGGTGCCGGCGACGGGCCCGTCGTGGCGCTGCGCGCGGACATGGATGCGCTGCCGGTGACGGAGCTCGCCGACGTTCCCTTTGCGTCCAAAGTTCGGGCGACTTACCTCGGCCAGGACGTGGGTGTCATGCATGCCTGCGGCCATGACAACCACGTCGCAATTCTGATGGGCGTAGCGAAGGTGCTGTCCGAAATTCGGGAGCAGTTGCCGGGGTCGGTCAAATTCATCTTTCAGCCAGCCGAAGAAGGAGCACCCGAAGGCGAGGAAGGTGGCGCCGAGCTAATGCTGAAGGAAGGCGCGTTCCTAGGTCCTAAACCTGACGCCGTTTTTGGCCTCCATGTCTGGCCGGAGCGCGTAGGCCAGATTTCCTATCGGCCCGGCAGCTTCATGGCAAGTGTCGATGAGCTCTATATCAAGGTTACGGGCCGGCAGACGCACGGCGCCATTCCATGGGGCGGCGTCGACCCGATCGTGGTGGCCTCGCAGATTGTGCTGGGTTTGCAGACCATCGCCAGCCGGCAGCTGCCAGTGACCGCCACTCCTTCGATCATCACTGTAGGTATGATCCAAGGCGGTGTGCGCAACAACATTATTCCAGACGAGGTGGAGATGCGCGGTACGATCCGCACCTTCCTGCCGGAGGTACGCAGCGACATAGAGACTCGCATCCGGCGCACAGCGGAAAGCATCGCCGCGGCCAGCGGCGCCACCGTCGAGGTACGCGTCATCAACGGCTATCCCGTCACTGTTAACGACCCGGCACTTACGGACGCCATGCTGCCAACCCTGCGCCGGGTGGCGGGGGAAGATCAGGTGGTACAGGCGGATCTCGTTACGGGTGCGGAGGACTTTTCCTACTTCGCCAATGAGGTGCCGGGACTCTTTGTCTTTCTGGGCATCACGCCCGCAGACCAGGATCCTGCTACCGCGCCGCGAAACCACTCGCCATACTTCTTCGCAGACGAAGGCGCGCTGAAGGTGGGCGTTAGGACGTTGTCCAACCTAGCAGTCGACTTCATGCTCGCTAACCAGTAAAAATTTGCCATAGGGCCCCAAGACCGATACCCGTAGCACCGGTCTTGATGCGCAGCACGCACCACAGGTCCAACAGCAGCATCTGAAGCGCGTGGATCGGGACCGCGATCCAGAAGGACTGGCAGCGCCATACTAAAGCTCCCAGCGCCAGCCCGCCTGCGATTGACAGCATGAGTTCGGGCATCGGCTTTGCCAGGTGCAGAAGGGCAAAGGGCAAAGCCTGAATAAGGATTGCGTACGGGCCAAATGTGTGCGCGGTCCCAAAGAGCACAAAGCCGCGCCAGAGGTATTCCCACCCGATCCAGTACAAAAGAAACAGCACATGGTAGGCCGCGAAGAGCCGCCAGTCTGCTACTGCGCCGCGAAAGTGCGGGTATTCTGCCTGAAAGCTCGCCCCGTCCGACAGTACCCATGTGCCTACGGCCACCAGCGGCAGGTACAAGAGGGCCAGCGTTCCGGCTAAGCGCCAGTCCCCGAGGCCCAGCCCTATCGCACGCATGGGCCGGCGGAACGCCAGGCGCAAGACCAGCACGGGCACCAGGAATCCCGTTACGCCTTGTATCATGAACCACCACGCCCAAGACAGAAGCTCCCGGTGTTCCCGCCACGAGCTCGGCGCTATCTCCGCCAGAAAGAAGCGGCGACTGCCCAGCTTGAACTGAATGGCTACCAGGACGGCGCACAGCACCAACACGCACGTGGTCTGCGGGTTGAGAGCGCGCGTGGCACGCACGAGCGCGCGCCATTCCTGGCGGAGCTTCATCAGCTACCGCCGATATGGCGCTCCATAAACTCCCAGATGCGAAGCAGCCGGTCCAGGCGCTGTTTCGGGTGACCACTGCGCGAGAGGTCATGGCTCGCATTGGGGTAGCGCACGTATTCCACGGGACGCTCCAAAGCCTTAAGACTCTTATAGAGCACCTCGCTTTGAATGACGCCAGTGCGGAGGTCGTTGTCGGCATGGATGATCAGGAGCGGCGTGCGGATCTGGTCCACCCAAGTCTGAGGAGAGTTGTCGCGCAAGACCGATGGCACCTCCCACGGGTACCCTCCGAAGTGGCTGGGTACCAGGCGCCACGCGCGGCCTTCCCCAAAGAAGGTGGCCAGGTCGTATACGCCGCGCTGGGCAACAGCCGCCTTAAAGCGATGATCCTGCGTGACAATGTACGCGGTCAGATAGCCCGCATAGGAGCCGCCGGTAACCACTTGGCGATTGGCATCAACCCACCTGTGCCGCCGGGCCACGTCCGTGGCTGCCGCCAGGACATCGCCTCCCGGGCCCTCGCCCCAGTCCTGGAAGTTGGCTGACCTGAATCCATGGCCGTAGCCGCCTGAGCCACGCGGATTGCAGTATACGATGCCATACCCTTTGGCAGCAAGAAACTGAAACTCGTGCCACATCGTCGCCTCTCCCGGCCCCCACATTGATGCAGGTCCACCGTGGATGGCAACCAGGAGCGGGTAGGTTTGGCCCGGCTCCTGGAAGGCCGGCGGCATCACCCAGTACTGAACCTGCAACGAGTCAGGCTGCAGGTAGCGCGTAGCCGGAAGGCTCAGCCGCTTGTCCTGCAGCCAGGATTCATTGTGGTCGCTAAGGCGCCGCTGCCCGCGGAAGTCCATCGTCGACGAATACAACTCGAACGGATTCAGCACCTCGGTCCGCACCAAAAATGCCGTGGCCCGCGTCAGATCATAGCTGCGTATGCCATGCTCCAGGCTGGTCATGCGGTCCACGCGCAGGCCGCGGCGAATCAGCTCACCCCGGTAGTAGGAGTCGCGCGCCGGGATCGGTATGGGCGCAGGCGCCAGACTGTCCGCCGCAGTCGTGTCCGGCTGCGGCGTTGGCATGGCCGGCTTGCTTTCGTTGACCATAATCCGAAACAGCGGAACGCCGCCATCGGATGGAGCCGTGAAGTACACAAACCAGCTGTCAGCAGACCAGTGTACGTTGCCGACGTTACGGTCGAAGTCGAGCGTAAGCATTTCCGGTGCGGACTGGCCGTCAAGCGCATAGAGGCCAAGCTCCGCCTGGGCATAGCCTTGATCTTCCAGGTCACGTGCCAAGAATGAGATGAATTCGCCGTCCGGCGACACCGTCGGCGCCGACAGGCTGTACTTGCTGATGTCAAGTAGCCGGTGGAGTCGTCGGTCATAGATGTCGGTGAGATACAGATCTCTGTCGCGCTCGCGGTCGGGGTGGACCGCATTCTGGGGATATCCACTTAAGACCACCTGCTGACTGTTGGGCATCCAAGCGGCGTCGCTAAATGAATAGAAGCCACGAGTCACCATGGAAATCGCCACGTCGTCGCCATTCACCTCGGCGACAAAGTAGTGGTTGTAGTCCCCCTGGGTCTTCAGCTCACGCTCGCCCTGCAGGTTCAGCCGCGTAAATACGCGCGGGTTGGCCTCTTTGGCATTTTCGCCTAGCCAAGCCTGTACGGACGCCAACGATGCATTCGGGTCTGGCGCGGCTTGGTTGGTATCTCCTCGCTCCCGCATGGGGCGTTCGTCCGACCAGACAGGGTCGTTTCCGGTCTCTTCCGCTATCTCGGTCTCGGACAGCGACGCCGAAAACAGTAGGCGCCTACCGTCGGGAGACCACTGCGGCTGGCCTGTGCCATGCTCGAAGTTGGTGAGTTGCCGCGCTTCCCCACCATACACGGAAATCTCAAATAGTTGTGCCACGCCCTTTACTGACCTGACAAAAACCAGGCGGTCACTCTCGGGATGCCAAGTGGGCGCACTCGCTCCCTCGTCACTATACGTGAGTTGCCGTGGCGCCTCCCCTCTGGAGGCATTGACGATCCATATCTGGGACTGATACCGGTAGTCCTGCTCCTCGTCTTCTACAATGCTGCGCACAGTGTAGGCTACAAAGCGCCCGTCTTGCGACGCGGTGACGCTGCCTAGCTGTCGGATCTTGAGCAAGTCCGTTGCCAAAATCGGGTCCGTGCCCGACTGGGCCAGGGCCTCTGCGCTTAAGAGCAGACAGAATGCTACGCATCCGAGGGTTTTCATCATGGTCAAATGGCTAGTGCGACGCAACGTGGCGTCTTTCCTGGCTGGTTGTGCGGACAAAAAAGGACTGATATCGGCAATAATCCAATTCCTGGCGTGCGCGCTGTATTCGCCCGGCTCAAGCTCCTAAAGCGCTTGATCACGGATGTTCCGCGCGGCGCTCCAATCACGATGAAGCACCATGCCACACGCTACGCCATCGTACGCGCGCGCCAACGGCGCGACCGCCTCCTGCGGCATCGCACCGTGACAACTATACAGTTGCATAGTGATTGTTGCGGTTACCTCCATTGCCTGTCCACCAGCGCTTCCGGCCTTACAGGACCACGGTTGCTGAATCACGCCTTGGCGCTTGAGGCACATAGCGGCTTCTGCCGAGCCTGCGCGCCCCACCCAATTGACGATCACGCACAGCATGCCTCATTTGCGACTTTTTCTGTCTCGTTCTTGACTATGCCCGTCATAGCTCACAGATACCCATTCAAAGCGTTTGCCCTCCTTTTCGCTAACGATCGATCAGCACAGGGCGGAGCCGCAGAACACCTTCCCTCCCGCACCAACGAATGTGCCGGTCGGTAAACGGCAGCTCAGCCCGCTTGGTCGACCCGGAATATGTTCGGGCCATGCAGGCCGCCGGATTAGACACCGAAGTCACAGTGTTCTGCGGGATTTGGCACATGGAGCAGGGGCCAGCCGGCTGCAGCGGTGAATCCCGGAATCGACTGATCGCTCACATCCCCCACCGCACTCTTGGCCATTTGCACATTCAAACTAAGCAGAACTGGTGCGCCTGATCACTGCTTTGACCCGAAGGGCCGCTCCAAGTACCGCTGAGCTCGCGCGTGTGAATTGCCCCATTCCTTCATGGCCAGCACCTGCTCATAGCGTTCCACAGCGCGTGTGCGCCGACCCAAGGCATCGTACGCCATTCCCTGTTGCAGTCGGCCCATCACCTTAAAGTAGGTATGCTGGTCCAGCCGTGCGGAAAGGGCATCGAGTGACAGCAGGTAGCTGACGGCAGTTTCGTAGTCCTGCTTGGTCATACGCCCGCGCGCCAAGTAGTAAAGGGCCTGCTCCGCTGCCGGTGCCGTGTAGCCGCGTGTACCGCGGCGGTAGTGATCCAGAACGGATGCGAATATTGTGTCGGAGCGTGACCAGCTGCCCCACCGTGCGTAAATGCGGCCTTCGAGCGTGTGAAAGAATGAGTTGCCGGGGTGCCGCGCGCGCAGCATGGAAACATGCTCGACACTGGCGCGGTAGTCAGCTTCGTAGAGATAGTAGATTTGCAGCAGGAAGTAAATGGCTTCCGTCTGCATGAAATAGCCATGGGTCGCCGTTCGCCCGATCTGGGCAAGGCCAAGTTCCCTGTTTCCCTTTGGCAGGAATGTCGTGATCGCTCTTACAAACGGAAAGCGTGCCGGAATGATGGCAGCGTAGTAGTTGTAAAGCCCAGGACCAAGAACAAAATCATGGCTTGTAGTGTCAGCCCGCGCTACAGCCAGTACGTAGTCCATCGCTCGCTTGCCGTCGGCCGCAGCACGTATCCAGTCACGCCGATTGGAACGCAGTCGTCCACGAAACCCCAGCGCCATGCCTTTGAAGAACTTCGCATCGAAGTCTTCCGCACTTACCGCCAGCCGCGCATCACAGCGATCTATAACCTCTGCCATGGCAGCGTAGAATGCTTCATCATGCTGCGTATCGGAAAGATCCATGAGTACTTCCCACCAGAGCGTGAGCGCTTCCAGAAATGGCCCTATGGGATGGTCGTCCGCCTTTCGGCTGATCTCGTCGAAACGGGACGCTGCCTCGTCAAACTGCATGTTGTACAGCAGGTCGAGGCCCTCCTTGGCCACTTGGCGCACCGCGGGGTCATCCAGCACGCTGGGCCCAGGCTGCGCCCAAGCCGTTACAGGCAGCGCGCCACAAGTGGCCAAAAGTACCAGGACTACAATCCTGTTACCGAAAGCGGCGCACAAGCTGGTACAGCAGAACAACGCACAAAATCTTGGCCGCATCTATGACCGCGAAGCGCAAAAAGCCCTTATCCAACGACTCCATCCATGACGCATGATCTGCCGCATAGTGCAACCACACGACACCGCATGTGAAGAGCACCAATGACCCTCCAATGAGCGACACCAGGCTGCCCGTCACCGAGTTCCAACGGCGCGAAAGACGCCCTGCCACCAAAGCCGCCAGGGGCATGCCAAGCAGATAGCCGGCGCTCACTGCAGCGAGCCAATAGCTTATGCCATAGCCGTCCCCAGAATAAATTGGCAGCACCAGGCCCAGCGCCACATACAGCAGAATAGACAGGAAACCGTTGCGTGCGCCCAGGCAGAGGCCGCCCCCGTAAACGAAGATGGTCTGCAACGTCACCGGTACTTCCCACAGGTATATCCGCACCTGGGCGCCAAGCGCGGTGAGCATAGCAAAGAGCACCACGGTAGCAAGCTGCGTCAGTGCAGAAACCCTGTGCGCGCGAAGCGCATCAACGGCTGCCGGGCGGCGTGTAGTAAGAGCAAAGGGGCTGGACATAAAGGTTATTTCAAGGGCTTGGGCTCGTAGTTAAGTCGCGGGCTGAGCCAGTACTCCATTTCTTGCGTGGTAAGGCCTTTGCGCGCGGCGTAGTCTGCCACCTGATCGCGGCCCACCAGGCCCACGTCGAAGTACTCCGCATCGGGATGCGCCAAGTACAGGCCACACACGGAGGAAGCAGGATACATAGCCAAGCTCTCTGTGAGCCGGATTCCGACGGCTTTTTCCACATTCATGAGTTTCCATAAGGTACGCTTTTCCGTGTGATCCGGGCAGGCAGGATAGCCTGGAGCAGGCCGAATCCCTCGATAGCGTTCCAGAATCAAGTCGGCATCCGATAGTGATTCCTCCGCCGCATAGCCCCAATATTCCTTGCGAACCCGCTCATGCAGGCGCTCGGCAAAGGCTTCCACCAGGCGATCCGCCAGCGCGCTGACCATGATGGCGTTATAGTCGTCGTGGTCGCGCTTGAATTCTTCCACCAGCGTACCAGTATGGATGCCTACCGCAAACGCCCCGGCATAGTCCGGCATGTCGTCTGCTACATAGTCTGCGAGTGCCCTGTTAGGCCGACCGCGCGTCTTTTTGGCCTGCTGTCGCAGCATATGCAGTGTTGCGATGCGCGTGTCCCCCTCGTAGAGCACAATGTCGTCACCTGCGCGCCTGGCGCCCCAGAGCCCTATGACCCCGTGGGCCTGCATGCTTCCGGCTCGGAGGAGCTTGTCCAGTAGCGCGATGGCGTCAGCATAGAGGCGCCGCGCCTGCGGACCTTTGACTGGGTCGTCTAGGATGCGTGGCATCTTGCCCTTGAGCTCCCAGGTCGCAAAGAACGGGGTCCAGTCGATGTACGTGCGCAGTTCCGCCAGTGGATAATCCCGAAACTCGTGCACCCCTAAGCAGCGTGGCCGCATGATATTTGCGTTCGAACCCGCGACAAGTTGATTCCGGCGCGCCGCGCTCAGCGTGAGGTACGATGCGCGCCGCCGACGCGAGGCATGGCGAGTTCGAATGGACTCCTGGTCCGCACGCACAGTTGCCAGGAACCCTGCGCGCTGCGTGTTCGAAAACAAGCTGGTCGCTACCGACACGCTCTTGGAAGCGTCCAGGACATGCACGACGGGACCCGTGTACCGGGGCGCCACCTTGACAGCGGTATGCAGCGCCGAAGTGGTAGCTCCGCCAATAAGTAGCGGCAACGTGAACCCTTGGCGCTCCATCTCCTGTGCAACATGCACCATCTCATCCAGCGATGGAGTGATAAGGCCGCTCAGGCCTATTGCATCTACCCGGTGTTCTCGCGCCTTCTCCAGCACGGTACGGCTGGGCACCATGACACCGAGATCTATCACTTCATAGCCGTTGCACTGCAGAACGACGCCCACGATGTTCTTGCCAATGTCGTGCACATCACCCTTCACAGTAGCCATTAGGACCCTCTTCTTGGTCAGTGCCGCCTCGCGACCTTCCTTGCTGGCGAGAATGAATGGCATCAGGTACGCTACGGCCTTCTTCATCACGCGCGCGCTCTTAACCACTTGGGGCAGAAACATTTTCCCTGCCCCAAATAGGTCCCCTACCACATCCATACCATCCATCAGGGGCCCCTCAATCACGGCAAGCGGCATAGGGTATTGCAGGCGGGCCACTTCCACATCCTCTTCTATGTGGTCCGTGACACCTCTGAGAAGCGCATGGCGCAGGCGGTCCTCCACCGGTGCCTCCCGCCACTGGCTGCGCACGACCTTGCGTTCCGATGGGCTCTGCCGCATTGCTTCAGCCAGAGCGATCAGTCGGTCCGTCGCACCGGGGTGCCTATCAAACAGCACGTCTTCAATCGCTTCGAGGAGCGGGCGGTCTATCTCTTCATAGACCTCTATCTGCCCTGCATTGACAATGCCCATATCCATCCCAGCCCTGCCGGCATGGTACAGGAAGGCCGTATGCATGGCTTCGCGCACGACGTTGTTACCGCGAAACGAGAATGAGATGTTGCTCACGCCGCCGGAGATACGTGCACCCGGCAGGTGCTGTTTGATCCACCGAATCGCATCAATGAAGTCTATCGCATACCTGTTGTGGGCTTCAATCCCCGTAGCTACCGCAAAGATGTTGGGATCAAAGATGACGTCTTCCGGAGGAAAACCCACCTCGCTGGTCAGGACGCCCCAGGCACGGCGGCAGATATCTTTGCGTCGCTGGAGCGTGTCTGCCTGACCCGCTTCATCAAAGGCCATAACGATGACTGCCGCACCAAAGCGCCGTGCTTCCGCTGCCTGCTCGCGGAACACATCCTCACCTTCCTTCAGTGAAATTGAATTGAGAATGCCCTTGCCCTGTACGCACCGCAGGCCGGCCTTGAGCACGGACCACTTTGACGAATCGATAACGATTGGAACGCGCGCAATTTCAGGCTCTGACGCCACGAGGTTCAAGAAGCGCACCATGGCCGCCTCGCCCTCAAGCATCGCATCGTCCATGTTGACGTCGATCATCTGGGCGCCATCCTCGACCTGCTGTCGGGCCACCGACAGCGCCTCATCGAACTTGTTCTGGCGGATCAGCCTGGCAAATTTGCGCGACCCGCTGACGTTGGTGCGCTCTCCGATATTGACAAAGTTAAGGTCCGACCGAAACACCAACGGCTCCAGCCCGCTAAGTCGCAGCGTGCGAGTCACCTGCGGCACCGCGCGCGGCGCGTGCCGCCGTACAGCGGCCCCAATGGCGCGGATATGATCAGGCGTGGTACCGCAGCAGCCACCGGCCAGGTTCAACCACCCAGCTTCGGCGTAGCTGGAGAGCTGATCAGCCATGAATTCGGCAGTTTCGTCGTAGCCGCCGAATGCGTTGGGTAGTCCCGCATTGGGGTACAGGCTTGTCGGCACGGTAGCAATCCCTGCGAGTTCCTGCAGGTAGGGGCGCATCTGGGCGGAACCCAGGGCACAGTTCAAGCCAACGGACAGTAGCTCTGGCGCGTGGGCAACAGAGATCCAGAATGCCTCGACGCTCTGTCCGGAAAGCGTGCGGCCGCTCATGTCCGCAATGGTGCCGCTAATCATCACTGGCACGCGAACCCCCCTGGCACCACACACGTCAGAGATCGCGTAGAGCGCGCTCTTGGCGTTCAGCGTGTCGAACACAGTTTCTAAAAGCAAAATGTCGACGCCGCCATCAAGGAGCCCGCTCACCTGACCAGCGTAGGCCGCTGCCGCCTCATCAAAAGTCATTGAACGTTCGCTGGCGTCCCCTGCTACGGGGGAAAGCGACAGTGACTTGTTGAGCGGTCCCATGGACCCCGCCACGAAGAGCGCAGGCCTTTTTGCCTGCTTCACCGCCTCGCGTGCCAAACGTGCCGACGCCACGTTAAGCTCGTAGCAATAGGCCTCGGTGCCATAGTCCGCCTGCGAGATGCTGGTCGCGGTGAACGTGTTGGTGAGAATGATGTCCGCGCCCGCTTCGAGGTATGACGCATGCACAGACTTTATGACATCCGGCTGCGTCAGTGACAGCAGATCGATGTTGCCCTTCAGCGCCTGCGGGTGATCCGCAAAGCGGGCGCCACGAAAGTCACCCTCTGTTAGCCGATGGCCCTGCACCATGGTGCCCATCCCGCCATCAATGACAAGGATGCGCTCTCGCAACAGAGCCTGAAGGTCGGGCAGCGTCACACGCATGACTTACCCCTTGGGATACCGTGCATTAGGGAATCTCCAGTCGCGATCCTACGAGCTTCAGGCCATGCAAAGCCAATTTGAACTAGGAATGCGCGGCAAAGGTGCCGCAAAAACAATGGCGACCACTTATCGTTTGACGTGTGCGGGATAATCGAGCAAAAGACGGCAGCCGGGGATGGCAGCACACTTAGGTGCATTCTGGACGGTACCCAATGTTCTTAGCCTTTCGAGGGTAGCGCTTGCCGTGCCAATTGCGGTACTGATTGTGCGGGGCACAGATGCGTGGCTGGTGGCTGGACTACTGGTAGTGTGTGGCGCCACGGATTGGCTTGATGGCCAGATTGCCCGATGGACCCGTACGGTTTCCGGATGGGGCAAGGTGCTCGATCCGATAGCAGACAAGGTTGCAGTCCTCACAATCGGCGTTGCGCTGATTCTTGACGGGCAATTGCCCGTATGGTTTGTGGGCGTGATTGCCATTCGGGACGTACTGATTGTAGCTGGCGGCACCTCGCTCATACGTGGCATGGGGAAGATTCAGGCAAGCCTGTGGATGGGCAAGGCGGCAGTCACCGCCGTAGGCATCACCTTCTTCGCGGCCGTGCTACGCGCCGACGCACCCGTGATGCAATTCTGCGTATGGGCCACCGCTACGCTCATGGTGCTCTCATTCATTCAGTATCTCCTGAGATACTTCAAGTTGCGCCCGAAGGTCGGGCCAACCTCGTAGTCTCGTGTTTGGACGAAACCAGCAGAATGACCAGGAGCGCCTGGAACGCGGCCTGCAGAAAACGCGGACGAGCTTCTTCGGCCGTATCAGCCGACTGGTCCGCGGCAAAGACACGGTGGACGATACCGTTCTGGATGAGCTCGAAGAAGTGCTTATCACAAGCGATGTCGGTGTTGAGACGACGCTCGACATCATTCGCCACGTCCAGGAACGCGTAAAGCGCGATCGGTATGTCACTTCAGACGAACTGGCGTCATTGATTCGTGACGAGATAGCTCGCCTTCTGCACGGGCAGTGCTACCAGGGCTTTGACGCCCCGCTGAAGGGCAGCCCGCACGTTATCATGGTCGTGGGCGTTAATGGCGTTGGCAAGACCACCACCATAGGCAAGATGGCGTACCACTACGCCCGGGCCGGTCGCGGCGTGGTCATTGGGGCCGCCGACACGTTTCGGGCAGCGGCAATTGAGCAGCTTGAAGTGTGGGCCGACCGCGCCGGAGCTTCGCTGATCAAGCAGCGCCAGGGCTCGGACCCTGCCTCTGTCGCTTTTGACACTGTGGACTCCGCGGTAGCCCGCGGCGCCGATGTGGTGCTTATTGACACAGCCGGGCGCCTGCACACCAAGGTTGGCCTTATGGATGAGCTTTCCAAGATCAAGCGCGTCATCGGGCGCATGCTTCAAGGAGCGCCGCATGAAGTGCTGCTGGTCCTGGATGCCTCCATCGGTCAGAACGCGATGCGCCAGGCCGAGCAATTCACAAAAAGCGTAGATGTCACAGGTCTGGTGATAACCAAGCTGGATGGCACTGCCAAGGGTGGCATCATTGTTGGCATCTCCAATGAACTCAAGGTTCCCGTTCAGTACATTGGCGTGGGCGAGGGGCTGGATGATCTGCAGGTGTTTAATGCGCACCGCTTTGTAGCAGCCCTTTCCGTATAACTATTTGCGGCAATCGACATGCACCGTTGCAATATGCTCCGTGCGGCTGTCCTTTTGATTCTGGGCATGATAGGTATCGGCCCCCTGTGGGCGCAGCAGCGGGACCAGGTAACGGTCGCGGTCGATGCTGTTAGCATGCGACATGCCGACGACAAGGGACGGTCGCAGCTAGACCTTTACACTCAGATTCCATACAGCGAGCTCAGCTTCGTCAGTGGACCGCTAGGCTTCACTGCCCGTTATCAGGTATCAGCTGAGATAAACGTCCTGGACGAGCGTGGTCGTCCGTCCTTTATTGTGCAGTCGCCAATCTGGGACCGAAGCGTCACTGTGCCGGTGTTTGCGCAGACGGAGTCGACGGCCCAGCACGATGTCACTACGCACTCTCTGCAGCTGGATCCCGGGAAATACCTGGTGTCCTTCCAGATAGCCGATCACAATGCGGGAGAAATGCTGTTTCGGGAGCTTGCAGTCGAGGTACGTGACTTTGACCGGCCGCTTGCGGTGGGTGGCATCGTGCTGCTGGATTCCTACGACCATGAGTCCAAGACGATCTACCCGAGGGTCGGCAGTGTGCTGAGTGGCAATGCGCTGTCCTTCGCAGTCTATTTCGAGATGTACACGGACCTGCCTCGCACCGTGACGATGATCCGGGACTTGGTGCCGATTCGTCGCAACGTTCGCAGATACGGTAATGCTGGTCTGGGGCGCGAATCCAAGGCGGTTTTTTCTGACACATCAGTAGTCGAGGTTCGCGGTGGACGACACCAGATGGTATCCTTGTTTCCAATGTCCGACCTCGGGGTTGGCAGCTACAAGGTGCGAGTCCGCGTGCAGGATGGAGACTACAGCGATGTAAGCGAACGTGTTGTAGTGTCGCGGTGGACGGGGCTTGCCGTGCACCTGAGTGATTTGGACCAGGCTATTGAACAGATGGTCTACGCCGCTTCACGACGTGAGCTGCAGGGCATTCGCAGCGGCGCTACGGAAGCGCAGCGGCGACGGCTCTTTGATGAATTCTGGCGAAAACGCGATCCCACGCCGCAGACCGAGCGTAACGAGCTAATGGAGGAATACTTCTATCGCGTGAACGTCGCGACCCAGCGGTTTACGTCGGTCCGGCCGGGATGGCAAACCGATCGCGGCCATGTCCTGATCGTACATGGCAGTCCCGAGGACACACACCGCCAGACCTTCAGCTTCAATGCAGAGCCCTATGAAGTCTGGTACTACTACCGAATCGGCCGGCAGTACGTCTTCGTAGACATGACCGGCTTCGGTGACTATGAGCTCACTGTCCCGATCTGGGACGAGCGAACGCGCATGAGATAGGACCGGGACGGATTAAAAGGGTCCGGGCAAGCTCGTCGAGCAACGATTCTTGCCACGGTAGTGCCACCAAAGCGCCGCCAGTTGTGTGTTTTTGCACCCCGAATCAGTGAGGCTGGTGCGGCTGAGCCACTAGCCACAGCCCACCCGTGGTGCCAAGGCCAGCGTTTGGCCGGGAGCGTTGTTTAAGGGACTTATACGGGATAGTGAACGGCACTTTGACAAGCCAGTATGAGATCTCGCACTCCCTGGGCACATACAGCCACCGCTACCTGTAGCCGTCGATGACCCGCACATACACATACCGACCGAAACGCATCAGTCCCCGCCAGTACGCGGCGCTCAAGGCGCTGTTTGTGCACCTGGGCTGGATGCGGAACCAGGCGGTGGCAAAGTATCGGGACGATTCCAAGGAGGGGGAGAACACGGCGTCCTAATATGACCTGTGCAAGTGGCTGACGGAGCTGCGGGGCGGGGAGGATGGGCGGACGCTACGCTTCGGTGTCAAGGCGCAGCGTATAGACGCCGATCGTGGCGCGGCTCAGGGCGGCCTGCAGCACGGCGCCGATGCGTGCGGCTTCCGCGGGGGCCACCAGGCTGGCTGCGCCAGGGACAGTGGCACGGAGCATGGGGCGGGACCTAGGGAAGCGCAGGAGACGGCTTTCTCCTAGGCCTCAGCGGCTAAATAGTTTCCGATAAGTGTTATTATCGGAAATGTTTTATACCCCTAAAAACGGGGGTGAACGAGCGGTCGGGTGCCCTGCACGCTGCCTGAAGTCACCGCGCACAATTTTGGCCGCACACTCGGTTGTGACTGTGCTATATTGGCCGAGTGCAGGAACACGAGCAAAACAACGAGTCCAAATGAGTGCCAA
The DNA here is from genome assembly GCA_965262785.1 of Rhodothermales bacterium. GTDB lineage: Bacteria > Bacteroidota > Rhodothermia > Rhodothermales > Bin80. The sequence continues at coordinate 1,347,022 of OZ253559.1, read as the reverse complement.
AAAGCAGATATCCCTTCGGGGATTCGTGTCCGATCACAAAGGGGATGTGTCGGCAATGCGCCTGATGTCTTTCACGGCGCTGCTTATCGCTGGACTTCTGGCTCTCGTAGAAGTGTTCGAATGGGGTTCGGACGAAAGCAAAACCGAGCTTGTCCTGTATTTTCTGATCGCAGCTTTTGCACCGAAAGCTGTACAAAAGTTCGCTGAAAACAACTCAAAGACCGGCTAAACCAAATGAGTGAAGACAATCAGGGGCTCCTTCGGGGCTTCGTGGCCGATAACAAAGGGAAAGGGTCGGCAATGCGCCTGATGTCTTGGGTGGCGCTATTGTTTGCCATCTTCTTGGCTGTTGCGGACACATTCAGCTTGTGGGGCGCCAAAGAGGTCGACCTTAATCTTATCGTGTACTTCCTAGTTGCGGCGTTCGTGCCGAAGTTTCTCCAGAAAATAGCTGAGGGGAAAGTAGCCAATTATGATTCTAATACGGAGGAGAGCAGCGAAGCGGTGAATACGAAAGCTGTGCAGCCTGTTTAAGTCTTGGAAAGGCACAGGATTGACTGCGACGAAATCTTCTATAGTGTATCTGCACAGGAAGAGATGGACCACAAACAGGAGGCGACTTCTTGCCTCCTAACACTTCAGAGGGTTGGATTCGGTGTAGCCATTGTTGTCCTAGCTATGGTTTTCACCATACCTGCTGTGGGACAGGAAGTGCACCATGGCATGTGCCTTCATGGCTGTCCGGCCGGAGCGTCGGCCAGCAATGATCTCGTTGTGCGCGACATCTATATGCTGAGCTCCAATGACGCAACCAAGTTCGCTGATTGGGTAGCATACAGGATTACAAAAGGCACAATTGGTCCGACGACGGGCAAGCGCCGGAATTGGAAGGCCGATCCAAAGCTGTCGGATGACGAAACCCTAGAGCCAAGTGACTACCGGGGTGCCAACGCTGCACTGAATACGGACCGCGGTCATCAAGCGCAGTTGGCCGGACTTGCTGGTTCGCCTAGCTGGAAAACGACCAACTATCTTTCCAATATCACGCCTCAGAAAAGCGCTCTTAACCGGGGAGCATGGAAAATGCTTGAGAAAGCAGTCCGTGACCTAGCCACAGTACCGGGCACGGAAGCCGTCTATGTCATGACAGGACCACTGTATGAGCGGAACATGCCTCCGTTGCCAGAAGCCGATGAAAGCCATAGAGTTCCTAGCGGCTACTGGAAGATCGTCGCAACAGAGACTGCCGGCGATATCAAGATTGCCGCTTTTGTGTTCGACCAGGATACTGACGGTAGTGCCGACTACTGTGCGGGAGAATTCGTAACCAAGGTGCGGACAGTCGAGAACAGGACGGGGCTGGACTTTTTTCATGGCTTGGAGCCGGTTCAGCAGGACAGCATCGAGAATGGCCCGGCCACCTTGCGGCGGGAGCTAGGGTGTACTATGTAGGTATGCGTGCAAAGGGGACACCACCTATTTCGTGGTTCTTACAAGAGGCTCACAGGATCAGAGTAGATGAGACATGGCACCCTACTTCGAGATCGACTTTTTGACCGTCGGCGAAAGTCAGAGCGGCGATGCGATCGCTCTGCGCTATAGACGGGATGGCAACACCTTCGTGCACGTCGTCGATGGAGGATTTCAGGACGACGGGGCGCATGTGATGACTCACCTTCACAAGTACTACGACGGCAGGGGTGTTAATCATGTGGTCCTTACCCACCCTGATGGTGATCACGCCGGAGGCTTGAGGACCGTTCTGGAAGAATGTGCGGTGCGTCCCGGGGGCGGTCTGTGGATGCTGCGCCCTTGGCTCTACGCCGCCGAGTTGCTAAAGCACTTCGCGCGGTTCACCACGGTGAGCGGTCTTAAAAAGGCCCTGAGGGAAGCTTATCCAAACGTTGTGGCACTGGAAGAGATCGCACAGCGCCGCGGAATACATATCTACGAGCCTTTCCAGGGCGCAGCGATCGGCGAGTTCACGGTCCTCGCGCCATCGAAGGTGCGGTATCTGCAACTGATCGTGGAGTCCGAGAGGACACCGAAGGAAGCTGATCGGGCAGCCAGCATGGGGCTTCTCGGAGCATTCCGATCGGCAGCAGCCAAGGTCGTTTACTACGCCAAGGCCGCCTGGGGGGCCGAGGTTTTTTCAACCGAGCCGACGAGCGTGGAGAACGAGATGAGCGTCGTACAGTACACCAATCTGTGTGGTGAGAAGATTCTGCTCACAGGTGATGTGGGCCGGGAGGGCCTCAGTGAGGCGGCCGACTTTGCTCCCTCCCTCGGACTTCGGCTGCCAGGCATCGATCGCTTCGATGTTCCGCATCACGGATCCCGGCGGAATGTGTCGACCGAAGTGCTCGACCGGTGGCTGGGGCCTCGCCTCCCACAACAGTTGCCCGAGGGTCAAGCCTTGTTCCACGCATACATCAATGCCAATCCGGACGACAAGGAGCACCCGCGACGCGCGGTGGTGCGCGGCCTGATACATCGCGGCGCGGATGTGATGCAGACGACCACTCCGCGCGGAGGGTACCTGCGAACCTCCAAGAACGCTCCACCTAGGGATGATGCCGTGCCCGCTACGCGACTGCCGTATCCCGAGGAGCAGGAAGAGGAGTAGGAGACTTGGCAACCGGAGGCAGCATCAAATCGCGTTACAGGGGGTGGCTGAATGCCTTCATTGCATTGAACGCACTCCTTGTGTTCGTGGTATTCTCGGGCAGCGATGTCCTACAAGCCATCCTGGAGCATCAGTGGACCGAACTGGTCGACCTTAAGCACGTGCTGAGCTTAGCGCTGCCGCTAGCCACGTTCATTCTCGATGGAATCGTGACCTCCGATTTCAAGGCCGTGCTGGTCTATAGGAAGTGGAGGAATCCGCTCCCTGCTCACGAGGCATTCACTATGCACGGGAGGAAAGACAGTCGCGTCGACATGAAGGCGCTAGAGGAAGAGCATGGCCCGCTACCGACGGATCCGGCCGAGCAGAATCAACTCTGGTACAAGCTTTCGAAAGCGACCGCTGATCGAGCATCTGTTGATGAGGCCCACTACGCCTGGTTGCTCGCGAGAGACCTGACAAACCTGACCGTCGCTATCTTGATCGTGAGCGCAGGGCTCGCAGGTGTATTCCGCGTCGGCGGGTGGGAGTGGATCGTTCTGGTCAGCTCTCTAGGTTTACTCTACGTCGTGCTGAGTCAGGTCGCAGCGAACAAGGGTATCCGCTTCGTCACAACGGTGTTGGCCGAGGCGGGGGCTTCAGCGTGACCGGCGGAGCCGCGGTTATATTTCTCATGATCGACCATCTCCGAGGACGCGCTGGTGACGAATGCCAATAGTCATTCGCGGTTTTCGACAATTAAACGTATCGGTTTGTTGAGGGTGAAGAAGGCGACGCGCGGATGGGGCCGACCAGGCATGGATGTATCTGCTGGGATTGCACAATTTTGAGTTGGGTTTCGGCGATTTCTGCCGAGATGGGCCCTCAAAGTAGATATCTTTTGGCAATGGATTGCGCTTCGGGTCGAGAGTGTGGGTGCAAATGGGACGGTGCATGCCAATGTGGGCCCAATTGCGTGCTCACACGCGGATTTTCGGGCGTAGGCAGGCTCGTGGAGTGACTTTCCGGGCACGATATCCCGCAGGGATCCTCTGATCGCACGCGTAAGCGGCGATCTTGGCACGGTGCAGCGCCTCAGAGTGTCCAGGCAGCTGCGGGTTTTGCGTTATGCCAGCGTCAGCAGCGCACTACTGCGCGGGGGCATCCAGCGGCAGGTGTTGCCTTTGCAGCCCTTTGGGGCTGGCAGACCGAATCCCCACTAACCCATCGACCCCCGGAGGTGCTCAGGACCTTGGTAAGCTCCTTCATGTCCTCCGGGCGTATCGGCTTCAGATTCGACTCGTACTGCATGAATATCGCCCCGCACCAGCGCTGACGCATCCCCGATGATCCCCAGCGCTTCACGTTCCGTGATCGGTTCGCAATAATGCTGTTGAGGTTCTCGATGATGTTCGTCGTCTTCAGACTGTCTCTGACAGCCTGGTTCCGCACCCCCAACCGGTGAAGCGTCAGCGTATCCTCCAAACCCTCCTCCAGACTGCGTGCGGCTTTCGGGCACGACCGCTGCAGCGCTTCATGCAGCGACACAAGCGCCGCCCGTGCCTCCGCGTACGTGGGTAGCTCCCAAGCCGCCTGAAGCCGACGCTTCATTTGCGTGGCCGCTGGCTCGCTTTTGATGTGACGCGTCACATTGGTACGCTTGTGCCATTGGCAGCGCTGGAATACGACCGCATCCCCAAACACCGCGCCGATCCCCTTGCGAAGCCCGCGGCTGCCGCCCACCTGTACCAACAGCTTGTCGGTATGGGTGAAGCCCCGACGCAGCAGATCCTGCAACAGCGACTCCACCTGCGCACTGTTCTCGGTACGGCTTTCCGAAAAGCCCAGTACGACCTTCTCGCCCTCGGTCGTGATGCCCATCGCTACGATCATCTGCATGTTGGCCAAATACTTGCCATCAAGCAGGAGCGCCGCAAAGGTGTGCTGATCGAAGCGGCGCGTCTCAAATGCCTTCAGTAGCGCTGCCGTCTGCGTAATGAAGGCGTTGCCTATGCTGCTGGCACTCAACCCCAGACTATCGGTGAAGACTTGGGCCGCCTGCCTGTAATTGCGCCGCGAGAGTCCACACAGCAACCCTCTGGTCACGCTTTCCCGGTCCATAAGCCCACGCTCGCGCAAGAGGCGGTACGTTTGCAGAGGACGCTCCTTTCGGGTTCGTACATTCCGTACGCGCGGAACGCGGACCGCAATGCGCTCCAAACCGACGCGGACGGAACCCGGATTCGCCCCCCAGCGCTGAAAGCCGGTCTTATGGTGCTTCCCACGTGCGCCGCATATGAAGCGGACCTCGGCTTCCATGACCCATGTGGCCATCTTGGTAAGAAGATGGTCAAGACATCCAAGGCAGCTGGCCAGGCCGATGAAATTCCTTTGCGCAAGCCCCCGAAGGTCTTCGATGAGTGATTGATCCAGCATAGGGGTATGGGTCATCATACGGCGTAAAGGTTGATGAGAATCTCACGAAGTTGTGGCAGATGGGCCGCATGGGCCACACGGCGCAGCTGAGCCTCGTGTTCCAACAGTGCCAGTGCCATCTGTTCGCGTTGCTGGAAAACGGCGCTGGCCGGGGCCTGCAACCTGCGACTGATGGCATCCATGAAGCGCATCACGCGCAGCCCCCGGTCGAGCTTGAGCAGCATGCCCGTGCGTTGAATCGTCAGGGATTGCTCCAGGCCCTCCCACAGAACCTTCGCTGCGGACCGATTGACGCGCGTCAAGTCCTGGTGAATACGGGTGAGTGCGCGTTCAGCTTCCCGGGCATCGAACCCGTTCCATGCCTGGCGGAGGCGATTGCGATACACAGGAACAAGGTCTTCCGGAAGACCACAGGTGACTTGATCCAGTAGCGTATTGAGACAGCGCTGTATAGCGACCCTGGGGCCGAACACCTGGCGCACCGCCGATTGAAGTCCCGTACTGCTGGGCAGCACACAGAGCAGCCCGGCGGCGGCCGAAAGACCACGATCGGACAGCGACTGCACAAAGGACGTAAGAGCAGAGACGTTTTCAGGGTAGCACGCTATCAGGCCAAGTATGCGGCGATAGCCCGTGATGGTCAGACCCGCTCCAAGAACGATGTTAACGCCGCGTGGGCACAGCCCGCGCAGCCAGATCGCAACGATCGGGTCGTCTTGCAGACTGCGCGAATGCAACAGCTGCCACGCTTCATTCAACTGCGCCGAGTCTGGCTTTGTGTCCTGGGCCGCAGCAGAAGCCTTGATCACTACGGGCGGTGGCGCCGGTTGCTGAGGCGCTGCCGGCATGGGCCAGTCGGTGGTCAATTGTTGCAGTATGTGCGTGCAGAGCTTCATCAGAAGCCGCCGCGAGTCACCGAAGGGATTAATCTGGGCGTCTGCAGGCGCCTCAGCCCTCCCCAAAACAGGCTGTGAGTGGTTCATATGATTGGAAAGGAATGGTGGAGACTAGGGTCCACCTCCACAGCAACTCTCCAATTCCCAACTAGAATTTGTGCATTCCCTATCTGCTGCTGGTCGCCAGTGACCCATGCCAGAGGGTTTCCTTAACCTCGTGGGCCGACGCTCCGAGATCGAGATCTAGTGCCGGGGATGAGGGACTGGCGGTGCTCAATCCTTTCCCCCGATGTGTTATTCTCGGAAAGAATTTACGACTCTAAAAACGGCCATGAACGACCGGCTGGGCACCCCGCACGGCGCCTGAGATCACCGCGTACAAACAGGGGTATGGAGCACGTCAGAATTGCCGCAGATCACGCCCGATCGTATTCAGGTACGGTCCAGGGCGATTCTGGGGACTTTCTACTGATAAGCCCGATTATCAAGCATCCCGGTAGCCCCCAGGTTTCCCCGGGGGCCCCGGACAGATCCGGACGTGCGCGCTAACGCATCCGGCTCCTCCCTTGGGTCGCGCTGCCGCGCATGACGTTAGCAGGTCGGCAAGCCGACCCGCAGCCGTAACCGATTCATCCCTGGGACGCGCAAAATCCGGCACTGAGTCCGGTACGTGTGGGACTGCACGATGTCGGGTAGCTCGGGGGAATTTCACCCCCAAGCCCCCACAGGTAGGGTCGGGGCCTGGCGCGCCAACCCGTAGGGTCCGGTGGCTTGTCCGTCGCTTTCGCTCCGGGCCTCAGTCCGGCTCCCGTGAATCACGTTTCCAAGCCCCGCCTCGTCAAACCACGGCGTGCGGTTTTCCCGCACCGGGCTTACCTACTGATTACACCGCAAAGTTCATGCGCAGTTGGCGTGGGCGCGCTTTCGGCCGGTAGTACTCTATCTGCCACTGATCATACAACCCCAGTCGCTCGTAGAACATCCGCCTACTCCACCGCTTCCACCCATAACCCTTGCGTCCGCGGGCACGCATCAGATGGCGCCGGATCTTAAGCTCGACCCAGTTACGTACGTAACCGAAGCAACGGCTCGATTGCCCCGTGCGGAAATAGTTCACCCATCCCCGCAGTATTGGGTTGATGCGAGCAATCACCCGTCCCACCGGCTGCGAGCGAAGATGTCGGAATTCCTCCTTGAGCCGCCGCAAGAGCTTTGTACGCGCCTTCATACGAGGTACGCTCAATACGCCCCAACGACCCCGCTTCGTCTTGTATCGACGAATGCGGAAACCCAGGAATGTGAAGCTCTCCCGTTGGGTGAGGTCCACTCTCCGCGTCTTCTCCACGTTCAGTGAAACGTCAAGCTTGGCCAACTCTTCCAACAGGCGCTTGTACACGCCTCGCTCCAGCCACCGCCACTTGCGGTAGCCATCCACCACGATCACCAGGTCGTCGGCAAAGCGGGCATACTCCATATGGAAATACCCCTTCTCGCGGGTGACTGCCTTCGCGCGCTCCAGCATACGATCCACCCCATTGAGGTAGATGTTGCTCAAAAGCGGCGAGATGACGCCCCCTTGAGGTACCCCGCGCTTGCCACCGGACTTGAGTATCCGCTTCAGAAGCCACAGAATGTCACGATCCTTAACACGGAGCGCGACCTGTCGGAGCAGGATGTGATGACGAATCGTATCGAAATACGACGCCAAGTCCACATCAATGACCCGGGTCATTCCTTTGACTACCGCCGAAGTTACTCGGTGTACAGCAGCATGCGGCGCACGCTTTGGCCGATATCCATAGGATCCCTCCTGAAAGTCAGCCTCAAAGATCGGCTCCAGAATCAGCTTCAGCGCCCCCTGCACCACGCGATCCCGTATCGTCGGTATGCCCAGCGTGCGGAATTTACCGCCGCCCTTGGGGATCCGCTTCTTACGCAATGGCGAGGGCCGGTAGCACCGTAGGATCAGATCGCGCTGAATGCACTCCAGAAACCTCTGCAAGCCGGTCGCCTCAATGGCTGCAAACGTCATGCCGTCGATGCCGGGGGCACCGTCGTTGCGTTTCGCCATACGATACGCCTCCTGCAGCGTCTCCAGCTTGCAGACATGCACGTACATGCCCCAAAAACGCCACTCTGGTACTGCCTTGGCTTTGCGGTATATTCTCCTCCTCAGGTCCTGCAGGCTTATAGTTGCCTCTTTCATGTCTTCAGTGCCTCCCTTTATTGTCGGAAAACATACCAGCAGTGAGGCGCCTTCGCTCCACGGGCGTTACCCCGTTTCATCGCTACTACGCACCTCTCCGCCACCCTCTCGCCTTCGGTACATTTCCCGGTGCCACCGGTTATAGCACCTACCTTCCTCCGGCAATTTCTCACCGGGGCGAGGAGGGCTTCTCCAGTTGCTCGGCATGTCCTTGTCATCGTGCCGTCGCTACCACCCCGCCGAAGCGGTACGGTCGTCCCAATCAGATTACGACCGCCCGTGCTGCCTTCGCCCTACGGATGAGGGCTCGGCCTTCGGGATACACTCTCGAGGCCACCTATGCGTTCACTTTCGTTACGGCCCGATGACTCGCGATCTCCCTTACGGAGACCGTGTCGGTAGGCTTCATGAATTAGGTTTCCCGCTTCCATGCTACCCAAGCTACAGAGCTCTGATTTCTACTCTGGCAGGACTGACTCCTGCTGAACATGCCAGCCTTGACTGGACACACATCCGTACGTGAGACTCTCACCTCATACGGCTCTTCTTGGCCTGCCATGCCAATAGGCACAACTACGACCGACCTCGCCCGATCCTCTCGCTTTGCGATTGTCGAGCAGGTGCGACCAGCCAAGTCGGCCCCTTCGCTCCGAGGCCGTTACAGCCCCTTCAACACTGTCGGGTCGGAGGAGGCGCCCCGAAGGGCTAACCTCCGTCCGCCGCTCAAACGGCCCGTACGGTTTTCCCGTAGGCCGCTTTCACAAAGGTGTCTCGTGGAGGGTTCAAGGAAGGTTGCAGTGGAATCAATCGTACATGGCCGTACTCCACTGTGGTGTAGACCTTCCTCTCCCCTGTTGGATTGAGCCCAATGCGACAGTCTCCTCAGCCGATGATGTACGGGTCTTTCACTAAAGGAACTGTTCCACCTCATCGACTTTACTCGCTGATCGCAATCTCTCCATTCCAAACCACCTTTGCCGACTGCCTTCCCCGACCCACCCGGTCGCCGCTTGCGCGGTCACCCGACTTTCGACGGGCTTGTGGTACTATGCAGTCGTCCGACGACTCGCCACGCATCCGTTCCCACTTCCCCTTACGGGTTATAGGGGCTGTTATCCCGGTGCCACCCGGGAACGTGACGAGCCCTCCTGGGGTCACATCCAGATCTTCCGTACCGTGCCGTTCGCACACACCTTGGTACGACGGGTGGATAAGAACGCCTTCGCCGTCATAGTGCCGGCTCGACCTTGCCCCGTCTTTGGCCGACCGATTCGTCCGTGGGGTCGCCCCCTTGACTACGGCCCGGTACTGCTCCTCAAGCCCTTCAGATTCCACCTCGCGGTGGACACCCTGCCCTCCGGTTGTCTCGCGACAATGTCCCGACTTAGCGCCTGTCTTGGCTGTTTCCGTCGTTTCCAACTCGGTGCCCGTTTAGACCTTTGCTTATCGGTACATCCCGGCCGACGAGGCATTACCCCTGTATCTTGTTCGTGATGCTTAACGGAGTAAGTCGGTAGAGTGATCTATGGGGTGGAGAAGGCGGAAGTCATGATTAACAGTCTATGATCCCAAACTTAGCCAGCTCGTTTTTCTTGCTTTCGACGAAACGTTGTGCTCCGTTTGCGTCGCGTCAGCACGAGTCAACTCCCCGGGAGCAGCTATTCACCCCCTGCTGTCTCGAACGCCTGGCCTGGATCTGCGCCCCGGGTGAGTGCTGTGACATACCCCCCGTAGGGAGTCCGTGCCTTGGAGCACCGATACAGGGACTGATGGAACGTCACGGCGACTCGCAGTCATACATCACTCATCATTCACAAAGGAGGTAACCACCATATCCACGCATTCTCAACCGACCATCTTTGCTGGCATTGACTGGGGCTCCCAGTCCCATCAGGCCTGCGTTCTCGCCTCTGACGGCACCGTCCTCGGCGAGAAGGCCTTCCCGCACTCCGGTGAGGGGCTCGGCCAAATGCTCGACTGGATGCTCGGCTGCGCACCCTGCGAGGCCGGGCACGTTGCGACCGCCATCGAGACGCCTCACGGCCCGGTCGTAGACAGCCTGCTCGAGCGCGGGTTTCAGGTCTTTTCCATCAATCCCAAGCAGCTGGATCGCTTCCGGGATCGTTTTTCGCCTGCGGGCGCCAAGGATGACCGTAGGGACGCTCGTGTACTGGCAGACGCGGTCCGCACTGATCCGGATTGCCTGCGCGCGCTTGATCCGCTGGATGCCGAGATTGTAGAGCTGCGCGAATGGTCGCGCATGACCGATGAGCTTACCGCCGAGCGCACCCGCCTCACCAACCGCTTTCGCGGCCAGCTCTGGCGCTACTACCCACAGTTCCTTGAACTCAAGGCCGATCTTTCCGCGCCATGGGTGCTGGCCCTCTGGAAGCTCGCGCCCACGCCAACGGTTGCCCGCCGGGTGCGACCCTCCTCTGTGGCCAAGTTGTTGAAGAAACACCGCATACGGCGCTTCAAAGCCGATGAGGTTATCCGGACGCTGCGTGCCAAAGCCGTAACCGCTGCCCCCGGCGTCGTAGAGGCCGCAACCTCTCATGTCCGATACCTTGCAGAGCGGCTCGAGTTGGTCGCGAAGCAGATCAGCGGTGCCCAGTGCGCCATTGCCGCCATCCTCGAAAGACTCTCCGACAGCGAGGAGGCCTCCTCCGACAGCGAAAAGGACCCCTCCGACAGCGAAAAGGGGCCCGCTGACAGCGAGGAGCCCCCGTCTGGGAAACCCCGTACGCCGCGTGACGCCGCGATCCTTTCGTCACTGCCAGGTGTAGGGCACGTTGTCCTGGCTACACTGCTCTCGGAGGCATCGGGCCCCATCCGCTCCCGGGACTACCAAGCCCTGCGCTGTTTATCCGGCGTCGCACCGGTCACCCGACGATCCGGCAAAATATGGCGCGTAGTCCGCCGACGGGCCTGCCAACGCCGCCTGGTAAACGCCGTCTATCACTGGAGCAGGGTGGCCGTCCAGCACGATCCCATCAGCCGGGCCAAGTACCGCGCCTTGCGCGAGCGCGGTCACACCCACGGCCGCGCCCTGCGCTCGGTCGCAGACCGGTTGCTGGCCGTCGCCTGCACCATGCTGCGCGACGGCACACTTTTCGATCCCGGTCGCAGGACTGCTGCCGCCTGATCGCTGGCTCATCCGGCCTCAAGGCCAAAGTTGAAAGATCATATCAGAAGCCTATGGACAATAACCGATGCCCGCTGCGCAGTAAAGGAGGCTACGGACCTTTCCAAGCCCTCGCCATTGAGCGATGGCTCCAGAGTCAGACGTGCAATGACACATCATTCGCAGTCTCCAAGAGCCTGCTTGGGGCTTGCGCTTTTTTTCGATTTGAATGACATTTTTTTCTTGCTTCGTACTTGACAAAATGGTAGGGAGTCCCGTCTTTGGATATGGCACCCCCTATCCGGGTGCCAGTGGGATTTGAACCCACCTGATCTGGGCGCTGCCCAGCACACACTACGAGCCGATCCGCCAGCGTGGGGCGCATTGGTACTCAACAGCTTGTGGGTATTGCCCACTTGCTGCACTCCCTTTACATCGCCCCGACACCTTCCCACGTTCCGCATTGAAGCCAAGACTACGTTCTTGCCGCCTGGATGCCGGTGGCCGATCAGCCAGTAAAACAGGTTTCCGCCGACCTCGTCCCGGCGCAGGGGAACTTGCTCCGGTTTTGACCACATCATAACCCTTTCGACACGTCAGCAGCGGTTCACTTTCGTTCAACTCCGTAGTCCACACCTGACGAGATCCTACCCTCGCCTTTTCCGGACTCGCTCACTACCGGGCCCTTAAAGCCAAGCAGCAGCCGGTGGTTTGCAGCCTCCCCCTGTAGAGCGGCTGCGGAGGACCTACCTCCATCTCCAATGCAGTTACGCTACACTTCCGTTATGTAAAGAACATTACTTCCGTGCCACTCGTGGCACACGTCGGGTAGCTCGGGGGAATTTCACCCCCAAGCCCCCACAGGTAGGGTCGGGGCCTGGCGCGCCAACCCGTAGGGTCCGGTGGCTTGTCCGTCGCTTTCGCTCCGGGCCTCAGTCCGGCTCCCGTGAATCACGTTTCCAAGCCCCGCCTCGTCAAACCACGGCGTGCGGTTTTCCCGCACCGGGCTTACCTACTGATTACACCGCAAAGTTCATGCGCAGTTGGCGTGGGCGCGCTTTCGGCCGGTAGTACTCTATCTGCCACTGATCATACAACCCCAGTCGCTCGTAGAACATCCGCCTACTCCACCGCTTCCACCCATAACCCTTCGGTATGTGCCAACAAAAATGAGACAAGTTCGCCTCGGAATTAGTGTAGCGGATGGAACTCATGTAGGCAGTAACTGGTCGCGTGTGGCTACGAAGTTGCGGGATTGGCGGCCGTTGCTCTTGGCTACGAGCTTCACTGCAGCCTGGGGATCGTCTGGCGGGTTGATCCACACCTTCCGCGGTGGCATGGGTACCTTGGGAGTCCCCCGAATGAACCGCTCCGGTTCTCGCGTATAGGCTTCCTGCATGACGCGCTGTCGCGCCTTCCATACCTCGCGCGTCTTGCCGTAATGGATCGTCGAGGGATGCATCAGCGCAATCCCCGTGTGGTAGAATTCGTTGTTGTACCATTGGAAGAACTGCCGTGCCCAGCTGCGGGCGTCCTCCAGGGAGCCGAAGCGCACCTCGTACGTCCGGTGGTACTTCGCCGTGCGGAAGTGCGCCTCCGAATAGGGATTGTCGTTCGAGCGATACGGACGGCTGTAGGAACCTTCCACTCCCAGCTCTGCCAACAGCTGCACATACGTCTTGCTTGTCATGACCGGGCCGCGATCCGAATGGAGCACCAGCTGGTCTCTTCTGACGTTTTGACGCGCGCATGTGGCCAGGACGAGATCCTTGGCCAGCGCGGCAGACTCAAACGAGGCAAGGGTCCATCCCACCACGTAGCGGCTGAAGACATCCAGTAGCACGTAGAGCTTGAAGTGCAGGCCCTTGACCGGGCCCCGAAGCGTGGTGATGTCCCACGTCCAAAGCTCGTTCGGGGCTTGGGCCAACAGCTCCGGCTTCGTGTACGGAGGATGTACGCGCTGATTCCTGCGCTCGCGTATCTCCTTGTTTTCACTAAGGATACGATACATGGTGCGCCAGTGGCACAGGTAGGTGCCTTCATCCAGGAGCGTGGCCCAGATCTGGCGTGGCGGCAGGTCCACAAAACGCTTTGCGTTCAATATCGCACGAATCTCCGCCCGGCGAGCTTCCGACAACCGTCGGCTGCTCTGGCGACGCCGCTTCGGCTGCTGCTGCGCCGCACGCTGACTCCTGTAATAGGAGGCGCGAGAGATCCCCACATGGCGGCAGGCCGCCACCGTACCCAGAATCGGACGCAATGCCTTGACCATCTCCCTCATCGCTACCCGGCCTCGCTTTCGCTGCTGATGCCAAAGAGCGTGCAGACTTTTTTTTGGACCTCTATGATGGCCTTGGCCTTCTGAAGCTGCTGCCGAGACTGACTGAGCGCCTTGCGCAGCCGCCGAATCTCCTCGTCCTTGGCCAGAAGTTCCTTCCCGGACTTGGTCGAACCATAAAGCGCTCCATATTCGCGCTGCTTGCGCCACTGGGCCAAATGAGACGAATAAAGGCCTTCCCGACGCAAAAGCGCACCGACCTCTCCAGGCTTACTGCAGAGTTCGGCCTCGTGCAGAATGCGCATCTTGTAACTGGCAGTGAACCTGCGGCGCTTGGCCCTGGGCACCACCTCAGACGGCGGGACCTCTGCAGTACCGGTCGTGTTGGAAGGGTAATCGGATTCCATGATTGAATAGGGGAAAATGATGGATTGGTTAAGCAAAATCGCCTGACCAGCCCTGCCGCTTAAACCCCAACGCGGCTACACTATTAATGTATTGAACTGTCTCACTTCTTATTGGCACAGAGGGGCTTGCGTCCGCGGGCACGCATCAGATGGCGCCGGATCTTAAGCTCGACCCAGTTACGTACGTAACCGAAGCAACGGCTCGATTGCCCCGTGCGGAAATAGTTCACCCATCCCCGCAGTATTGGGTTGATGCGAGCAATCACCCGTCCCACCGGCTGCGAGCGAAGATGTCGGAATTCCTCCTTGAGCCGCCGCAAGAGCTTTGTACGCGCCTTCATACGAGGTACGCTCAATACGCCCCAACGACCCCGCTTCGTCTTGTATCGACGAATGCGGAAACCCAGGAATGTGAAGCTCTCCCGTTGGGTGAGGTCCACTCTCCGCGTCTTCTCCACGTTCAGTGAAACGTCAAGCTTGGCCAACTCTTCCAACAGGCGCTTGTACACGCCTCGCTCCAGCCACCGCCACTTGCGGTAGCCATCCACCACGATCACCAGGTCGTCGGCAAAGCGGGCATACTCCATATGGAAATACCCCTTCTCGCGGGTGACTGCCTTCGCGCGCTCCAGCATACGATCCACCCCATTGAGGTAGATGTTGCTCAAAAGCGGCGAGATGACGCCCCCTTGAGGTACCCCGCGCTTGCCACCGGACTTGAGTATCCGCTTCAGAAGCCACAGAATGTCACGATCCTTAACACGGAGCGCGACCTGTCGGAGCAGGATGTGATGACGAATCGTATCGAAATACGACGCCAAGTCCACATCAATGACCCGGGTCATTCCTTTGACTACCGCCGAAGTTACTCGATGTACAGCAGCATGCGGCGCACGCTTTGGCCGATATCCATAGGATCCCTCCTGAAAGTCAGCCTCAAAGATCGGCTCCAGAATCAGCTTCAGCGCCCCCTGCACCACGCGATCCCGTATCGTCGGTATGCCCAGCGTGCGGAATTTACCGCCGCCCTTGGGGATCCGCTTCTTACGCAATGGCGAGGGCCGGTAGCACCGTAGGACCAGATCGCGCTGAATGCACTCCAGAAACCTCTGCAAGCCGGTCGTCTCAATGGCCGCAAACGTCATGCCGTCGATGCCGGGGGCACCGTCGTTGCGTTTCGCCATACGATACGCCTCCTGCAGCGTCTCCAGCTTGCAGACATGCACGTACATGCCCCAAAAACGCCACTCTGGTACTGCCTTGGCTTTGCGGTATATTCTCCTCCTCAGGTCCTGCAGGCTTATAGTTGCCTCTTTCATGTCTTCAGTGCCTCCCTTTATTGTCGGAAAACATACCAGCAGTGAGGCGCCTTCGCTCCACGGGCGTTACCCCGTTTCATCGCTACTACGCACCTCTCCGCCACCCTCTCGCCTTCGGTACATTTCCCGGTGCCACCGGTTATAGCACCTACCTTCCTCCGGCAATTTCTCACCGGGGCGAGGAGGGCTTCTCCAGTTGCTCGGCATGTCCTTGTCATCGTGCCGTCGCTACCACCCCGCCGAAGCGGTACGGTCGTCCCAATCAGATTACGACCGCCCGTGCTGCCTTCGCCCTACGGATGAGGGCTCGGCCTTCGGGATACACTCTCGAGGCCACCTATGCGTTCACTTTCGTTACGGCCCGATGACTCGCGATCTCCCTTACGGAGACCGTGTCGGTAGGCTTCATGAATTAGGTTTCCCGCTTCCATGCTACCCAAGCTACAGAGCTCTGATTTCTACTCTGGCAGGACTGACTCCTGCTGAACATGCCAGCCTTGACTGGACACACATCCGTACGTGAGACTCTCACCTCATACGGCTCTTCTTGGCCTGCCATGCCAATAGGCACAACTACGACCGACCTCGCCCGATCCTCTCGCTTTGCGATTGTCGAGCAGGTGCGACCAGCCAAGTCGGCCCCTTCGCTCCGAGGCCGTTACAGCCCCTTCAACACTACTACGAGCCGATCCGCCAGCGTGGGGCGCATTGGTACTCAACAGCTTGTGGGTATTGCCCACTTGCTGCACTCCCTTTACATCGCCCCGACACCTTCCCACGTTCCGCATTGAAGCCAAGACTACGTTCTTGCCGCCTGGATGCCGGTGGCCGATCAGCCAGTAAAACAGGTTTCCGCCGACCTCGTCCCGGCGCAGGGGAACTTGCTCCGGTTTTGACCACATCATAACCCTTTCGACACGTCAGCAGCGGTTCACTTTCGTTCAACTCCGTAGTCCACACCTGACGAGATCCTACCCTCGCCTTTTCCGGACTCGCTCACTACCGGGCCCTTAAAGCCAAGCAGCAGCCGGTGGTTTGCAGCCTCCCCCTGTAGAGCGGCTGCGGAGGACCTACCTCCATCTCCAATGCAGTTACGCTACACTTCCGTTATGTAAAGAACATTACTTCCGTGCCACTCGTGGCACACTTCCCCTTGGGTGCGACGCTTCGCTCCACTGACTCCGCCACGAGGGCACCCCCGCTTTGTTCGTCGGCTTCACAGCTACGTATCGTCGCATCTGACTTCTCCTTGCCGTACGTCCTCCGCTCGGCTTTCGCCTTGGCTTTGGCGGCCCCGCCCGTAGCGCTGGGCAACAAGAAGATCTCCCAGGTCCCAGCAGGATATGTACATGCGTCCATGGGGTCCCGGACACCGTGGGCCTGTCCGCCGTCTCACCATAGCGATGACGGACATGTTGCCTTCGACCGAGCTGAAAGCCTCGGCGACCCAGATTACATGTTTTTCGGTGCTCAATAACCCTGGCCACACGCACCGCTACCGACGCTTCGCGCCCACCCTCACGGGTGGCCACGCACGGCTCGCGGAGATATGTACCTGGTTTCAGTTTCATAACACGGGACTTTCACCCGCTATATCCTGCCAGTTAGCCTGGCGCACCAGCATAATCAATCACATTGCTAACTTAACATCCAACTCCACCGGCGTGCATTAATCTCACTTACCGCCACACTTTTCGCGTAATGCGGAATACAAAGAGCCGTTCTCTTCGCCCATCAAATGGAGCGGTTGTCAGATCCCAGGTGTTGCGCCAGGTGGAACGCATGAATTGTTTCAGCGTGCGTGTCTCGTAAGCGCCAAGGCTTATGACAGAGCCTGGCTTGTATTCCCACCTGAGCCCGGCAAAGAGGTCAACGCGGCTGTCGGACACGATCCAAGGGGCACCCTTTACGTCCTGCCTTTGCTCGTATCCCACTGCCTGAACGGAAGACCCAAGCTCAAGATCCAGGTGCCGCGTAATGGCAATCGCACCGGTGATGTGCCCAAAGACGCATCTTCCTGATCTGACTGTAGTGGGCGCCACAGCGTATCCGTATGCGCACTGGCGTACCACAACGAAGTGACCGAGCACAGCAATGCGCCCGGACGCCGCTCTTGCCATTGACTGAACTGCTGCCGCTCGCGCGTTGGACCCTGAAGCGTTCGCGCCCTGCCACATGCCTGCCACGCCACCGAGCGCGTTGAGGGTGATCCTTGACCCGGCGCGACCGTCCACCCGCAACCATGCGTACGAATTGCGTACACCATCCGTGATCACCGTGGCGCCAAACCCGGGGGCAATCGTCCAGTAGCGTCTGGTGTCGCTCGTGACCGTCACATCGGCGCTGAATCGCAATTTGTTTGACGAGAGCAGGCCACCTCCTGCCGATACAGATACTTCGTTGTACCATGGAGTCAGCAAGGCAGCGTGACCGGTTAGTGCAGTCTCCTGAGCGTGCAGGTCCGTATAGGAATACCACTGGCTGGCCGCAACGGCAAACTTACCTTTCTTCATGAACCTGTTGCCAACGGCATCGGAATGGCGTACACCCGCAGCAATCGCTACTTGATCAGCTGCGCGCGCGATGCCGGCTGGCCCTACAGCGAAATCTGGATGCGTCACCTCAGCGCGGGCGAACCAATTCCACGCCTTGCCCAGCTGCCCGTACTCCAGTCGCGCCGCAATGCCAGCGTGACGACCGGTGACACGCTTGACCTTGTGCGCCGCTGAGTCGCAGCCTATGTCACAGGGAAGAATCAGTTCGCGTACTTGAGAGACTGCCACCTGGCCAGCCACTCGCCCAGTATTCTGCCCGCTACGTAGGTCCCAGTCCAGTTGGGACGCCGCAGCCAGTTCAGCAGTGTCCATATTGGCTGTGCTTACGAATTCGCCAACTGGGCCCAAAGTGCCCGTAAGTCCGACGCGCGACAGTTTGCCAACGTCTTGCTGCAACCGCGCCACAAACCCTAGTGGGAAATCGGAAAACACCCCCAGCGCCACCGTCCCTACTCCGGCAAAGGTGAGCCCCTGCGGCAGTCGCCCATGCAGCGAAGACGCACCCAGAATTAGAGGTGCCGTATTGACAGAGGCCAGGTCGCGAAACAATGTATTTGCGCCGGCGCCCGTGAAGGCTATCAACTGCCGACTGGCCGGAAAGAGTCTGCCGTACTCGATGCTGTTTCGGCCATTTATCAGTGGCTTTTTGAGATACTCGTGGAAATCCTCCGGCAGGAATTCCGGCATAGCCGCCGCCTGAATGACAACGCCGGGCGCCAAGGCCAATTCGGCCTCAACACCGGGAACGGGCAGAATCCCACGCTCTTCCGTCAACACATCTACCGCAGCCGCATTGATGTGGGGAGTCACCCAGCGGTGGACGGCAGGGCGAATGCGGTGCTTCAGATGCAGTGTTCCAAAGCGTGATACCGTGCCGCCGTTTCGTTCCCGCGTGGGCACCAGGGCCCATTCGTCCACCTCGGCCTTGCGCGCAATCATGCGGCGAAAGTTTATTCCCCAACTCATGTCCCGGGTACTGGCGATCTCCAGGGCGGAAAGCGGTATGGCCAACTCCGCCGTCCAACCCGTACTGTCTAGCCGTACACGAGCCTGCCATTCGGCATCCCATGACGTGTCAAACCCGAAAACGGCATCCCCAAATATGCCTTCCACTGCAGCCTCGCTTGGATATGCTCCGTCAACCAGCATGCCTTCCACTCGCACGCCCGACGCATTGACCGCGAAGTTGAACGCTGTCTTGCCGTCGTTGTACGTGTCCAGGGCAACGGCAAACCAATCAGCCGAGTTGAATCTGTCACGCCTTCCCAACGTGCGCCTGATCTGATCCGGCTCTGAGTCATGCAGAACGGCCCCAATGTAGAGTGTTCGTTCCCCGTGCAAGATGTAGACCTCGGACGCAAGGGTGGCCGGTTTCCCTTCATCAGGTGTAGTCTGCAGGAAGTCGGCTGCAGGAACTGCAGTTGCCCAGTCCGCTTCATCCAGCACACCATCAACTCGAATCAGGGTCGTAGCAGCAGCAGCCTGCACGGCGCAGTCCGGCTGGCATCCGTGACTCACTTGCCAGATTCCCCAAAAAAGTGTCAGCAGCGCGACCATGGATCAAATGGATGTTTTCGGTAAGGCGCTGCAGTGCACCGGACCGCTCGCAATCGCCAGACTCCACGATGGGCCATCGAGGCACTGGCGAAAGTCAAAGATTCCGCAAGCTCCCTTGGGCCAGCGCGATTGAGGCACCACCGGCCTCATCGATCGCAGGGCATCAGATGACGAGAGCCCACCTTCAAGGTGTCCTCATCCCATGAATTGCCTGCGGCATCAACGCGGAAAACCTGAGTTGACGCACCTCCAAAAATGCCCAGGCCACCCTCAACGTTTGTATACAAAATCGTAAGCTCGTCTCCGAAGTAATCAGGATAGAACGGATCGACCAGTGCGAATGACTCGTAGTATGACCAAAGCTCCCGGCTCCAGTTCGTTACTGTCAGCCTGAAGTGCGGCACAATGGCGTCGTGGTGTTCTGCGAATACCGTCAGCTCGATCTCCGTGGTCGCGCCCTGAAAAAGCCGGTCCGAAAAATATCCTTCGTAATAAAAGTGGTCTTCCGGCACATAAGGAAAAGACGGGTCGTTGACCTGCGGCAACCTTTCCCGCAGGTCAGGAAAGGCGCTGTCAAACTCCATTGCTCTATACCTTGTGGCCCCGCCTCCGGTTACGTCCCGCCGGGCGTAGCCTTGCTCACCCAAACAAACGGGCTCCAATTGCTCTACCTGAATGCTGTAGCGGTCATAGCCCGGCTTATCGTCTACCCGGACCCGCACCTCGTATGAACCCTTATTTGCGCCAGATGGCGGAGCCACTTCCTTGATCGCTATAAACCCCGCATCAATGGCAGGGGCACTGGACGTCGCCACCGCCACCGGGAGCCCGGGCACAGTGACGGTCAGCATGTAGAGCATATCGCTCTTCGGATGCAGCTCTGCAGCAGACCGGAAGATGCCGTGGCCGGTGTGGATGAGTCGTTCCAGCATGCCATCGCCGCCCTGAATCGAAACCGACGCGTCGGTAATCCAATGGTCTTGCCAGTAAACGCTGTCGGCGTACGGCACGCTACGGTGGAGCAGGACCGCCCAGGCGCTGTCCGGCGAAAACTCCGCGTTGACGACCACTTTTGGCTTGTAGCCCGTCGGGAATTCCAAGTCCACGGGTGCCTTGCACTGCAGCCCCATGAGTAAGATGATTACGCTCAGCCCCCGCATTGTTAAAATCGTAGTTGGTAGGACACTGCCGGAATCAGCTGCAACAGGCTCAGCTGCTTCCAGCGAATAACTCCTGGCTTATCGAGTTCCGGGTACACGTACAAGGGATTCCTTCGATTGTAGACATTGTACAGGCCGAGGATGAAGGTGCGCTCGCCCCAGTCAATCTGCTTGGTGAAATGCGCACTTACGTCGAGGCGATGGGCCGCGGGCACGCGGGCAGAATTGATTGGGCCATAGTCGAGAAAGTCGCCCTCATAGGGGCTCAGGCGATCCTGATATCTACCGGATGGCAGCCAGATCGGATAACCACTCCCGTACACCCACGACGCTGCAAGCATGGTATGGTCCGTCAGGCGGTACTGGCCGACGACGGACACATCGTGCCGCCGGTCATAGCCATCAGGGAATGGCTCACCCGCATTAAGCCGCGTGAACCTTCGTGTGGTCCGTGCCCATGTGTAGCCAAGCCACCCGCTCAGGCGCCGTCGCTGTCGCTCAACGAACAGTTCCGCCCCGTAGCTGGTGCCGTGTCCGCGCTCCACCAAAGACGGCCACCCCAACGTGCTCGCCTGATAAGGACGGGCGTTGGCCTTGTACTCCAGCTGCCCGTTCATGCGCTTGTAGTAGCTTTCAAGCGAAACATCCACACCATGTCCCAGGAAGCTGCGCACGAGGCCGACCGCCACCTGTGAGCTGCGCTGGGGACCTATTGCGCGCATGAACGGAATCCACACTTCCCGTGAGAGCGCACTTCCGGTTCCCGCCATCAGGTGCATGTACTGCTGCATGAACGCATAGGACACCTTGGCTGCCAAGTCTGCACGCAGCGGGATATTCACGCTTGCGCGCGGCTCCAGCGCGCGTGCAACACGTCCCTGACTGCCGGCGCCGGAAAGGCGCAACCCAAGGTTTGCGCGCGCGCCGAAGGGCAACTGCACATCATCCTCTACGTACAGGGCCAACTCCTGCGAAGCTATGTCGCCAGCCTGGTGCTGCCGCAAATCCAGGCCTGCGTCGCCGTGACCGCTGTAGCGCGTCCGCACGGCGGACGGCGTGAAATGACGGGCGGAGAATTCCATACCGAAACGCATGTAGTGCCTGAGTCCAGCCGCATACTCCATGTCGAGGCGCGCCGTGTAGTCCAACACGGACGACCGCCAGACCTGCCGATAGGTCTCTGCCTGATCCGCAGGGCCGGAGTCGCGCGTGGCAACGTCGGAAGCTATCCGATAACCGACTACGCCAGCGGTGACATTGGCAAACAAGCGCTCGCCAAACAGGTGATTCCAGCGGATCGAAGCCAGTCGGTTCTGCCAGCCGAGCTCCAAGTCCATCTCCATTCGCGTCGGATTATTCGCCGTTTTGCGCTGCCTGAACACGAAGGCATCCTTACCCAGGTAGCCGCTAAGGTATATCCGATCTCGTCCCGAAATGATGTAGTTCGCCTTGAAATTCAGGTCCTGAAAGTGCGCCGCATACCGCCGGCCCTTTGGCTGAAACCACCGCAGAATCTGGTCGAGAAAGGTGCGCCGCCCGGAAACGATAAAGGACGCCCGCTCACGCACTAAGGGCCCTTCGAACATCAGGCGCGACGTAATCAGCCCTAGCTTCCCTTCGCCGCCAAAGTGCTTCAGGTTGCCCTCCTTCATGGTAAGGCTCACCACTGACGACAGGCGCCCCCCGTAACGGGCCGGAAAGCCCCCCTTGATTAATTCCACCTGCTTCATCGCAGACGGATTAAAGACGCTGAAAAGGCCAAGCGCATGGTTCGGGTTGTACAGTGGCAGACCATCCAGCAAGATCAGGTTCTGGTCCGCACGCCCGCCGCGAACGTAGATGCCGCTGAAGCCTTCGCGGCCCGACTGGATGCCGGGCAGCAACTGCAACGTTTTGAGCACATCCGTTTCACCAAGCAATACGGGCAGCGACTCCACCTGCTCCACTGGCAAGCTGTGCTGGCTCATCTGGATTTGCCGCGCACGGGATTCGCCCTCGCCCGTAACCACGATGGCATCAAGCGTCGTAACGCGCGGCTGCAGAAGAAATACCAGTGATGTGTCGGCCTGTACCGACCACTCTACGACCTGCGGGAAGTAGGCAACGTGCGTCACCGACAACTTGAAGGGGCGCGGACCAACTATGAGGCTAAAGAAACCAAACTGGTTTGTGCTCGTGCCCGCCCTCTCGCGGACGAGATGCAGGTTTGCGCTGGGAATCCGCTCACCGCTCACTGCATCCTCGACGTAGCCGCTCACTGCGAAACTCTGCGCCGTTGCGCTCCAGGCAGCAGCGAGGAAAAGGGTCCCTACAACCGCGTACCTGAAGTACTGCATGCGGCTGATGTGTACTGCCAAGCGCCAGCGTGGCGCTTGCATGCACGGGCTATCAAGCATTCAAGTTTCGCCGCATTGGTCACCTGCCTAATTTAGAACTTTGCAAGACCCCTTTCCAGGTCACCGCGCCATTGGTGGTCACCGGCACCCTTGGCCACAACTACCGTGCCACTTGCTGTTCTACGGATGCGTCCAGATTCACAAACTTTCGCAGCCAACTGTCCAATTTTCATTTGCACACTCCGTTACGCTTCATGGTGCTTCAATGCGTCTGTGGAAGCCGGAAGCACTTTCTTTCGGCCGTGTCCAGTTTTTGGGAATACTAGAGAGCCTTTTGCAAAAATAGGCTGAGAGCGCGAAACCGGGCGTAGAAAGTTAGTGCGTGGGTGAGAATAATGCGGATTAAGTGCGTCGTGAGTCGTATACTTGAACACGTGAGAATCATAAATGTATACAATAAACGTGCAGATGCGATTGCGATCAGAGTTATCCAGGTACTGGTCCACATTCCAGCTCAGATTGTTTCCATTGCTGGAGCTCACTATTGGCGAGCTCAGTGAACAGCACAGACGATTCGTTTCTGTGGTGGAATTAGTGCGCGTGGAGGAGCTGTTGTCGGGGTGCGAGTCCAAGGGTCCAGGCCGTCCGAAGGCGGACCGGGCTGCGCTGGCGCGGGCTTTTTTGGCTAAGTCCGTATTCGATATCCCGACCACGCGGGCGTTGGTGGAGCGACTAAAGAGCGATCCGGTACTGCACCAGCTATGCGGCTGGGAGTGGTCGTACATGGTACCGAGCGAATCGTCGTTTTCGCGGGCGTTCGCGGAATTTGCCAACAGTGACCTGCCGGGGCGGCTGCACGCAGTGCTGCTGGAGTGCGCACTGGAGGATCATCTGGCCGGGCACGTTTCGCGGGACGCGACCGCGATTTCGGCACGCGAGAAGCCGAAGCGGTCTGTGCCCAAGGCCAACGACGGCAAACAACCGAAAACCCCTACCCGCCTGCAGCGTCAACGCTCCATGGAGCTGGATGATATGCTGGAAGAATTGCCGAAGGACTGCAATGTCGGGACAAAACGCAATTCGAAGGGTCACGGGCACTGCTGGGTCGGCTTCAAGCTGCACTTGGATGTGATTGACGGGGGGATTCCGATCAGCGCTGCGCTAACATCGGCTTCGGTCCATGACAGCCAGGTGGCGATCCCGCTGGCAGTGATGACGGCCGCTCGGGTACAAAGTCTGTACGACTTGATGGACAGTGCGTACGATGCTAAGGAAATCCGAGAGCATAGCAGATCGCTGGGGCATGTGCCGATCATTGATATCAACCCGCGTGGCAATGAGGAGCTAAAGCGCGAGGCGCGGGCGCAACGCAGCATCGGACACGTTACGCCAGAGAGGAGACGTTTCAGAGAGCGCTCGACGGTGGAGCGGGTCAATGGACGACTCAAAGACGAGTTCGGCGGACGGTATGTGCGGGTACGCGGGCATAGCAAGGTCTACTGCCACCTGATGTTCGGCATCCTGGCGCTGACCGTCGACCAGTTGATGCGCCTGGTGCTCTAAGCGCACCCGTACCCTCACGTAGGGCCCGTCTCGCCATCAGCGCGGGCCGGGTCAGCTATGCCGTGTCATGCCTCCCTGCGCAGTTCGTCACCCCCATTCGAGCAAGACTTCCGCAATGCAAAGGTCGAACAAGTTGATACGTGCAGAATCACACTGGCTTGACGAAGCTCCTACTCCCAAATCAAGGGCTGAAGTGAATTGTGCAAAAGGCTCAGAAGCTCAAGAATCGTACATTCAAGTGCTGTTCGGTCAGTGGCAGTTCTCACAGGCTGTCAATGTCGACCACAGGTTACAACCGGTCTTAGCTCTTCGTTACGATACAACAATACAATGCGCTGCTTACGCTACCGTCTAATGTCTTCACTGGCCGCCACTGTCATTCTTACAACCATACTGATTGCTGGCTGTGACACACTGGGCACTGTTGAGGACTACAGCCAGATTCCTCCCGAGCAGGCTACAGCACACGTTACTCTGCCAGAGGTCCGAGATGCCAGGCTCGAATTCAAGTCAATGGACCAGTTTAATGCTTTCGCTGATTACCTGATAGTGAATCAAGAGCCATCTGCATTGGATGCTGTAGAGGCTCAACTCTACGGTTTTCAGTCTCTTCGTACTGAGACTGATCGGCTGCTGGCGAGTGCCACGGACGAGACAGCTACGGAACTCCCAGGACCATTGCGCATCGTAGAGGACCCTGTTTTTGAGAGCCTACTTAACCGCGATGGTGAGATCCAGATAGCCGACTCGGTCTACAAAATTACCCGTAAGCATGTGTATAGTGTTGCCGCGCATGCTACGGCACCACTCCTATCCATTCCATTGAGAGCAGTCTACAGTGGGGGCGATTCGGATGATAGTCATCTACTCGATGGACAAGTTAACGTGTTTGAAGTAGAGCGCTTGCTGTCTGTCGCTCCCGCAGCGGGCGGGTCCACGGCGACCCTCGGAGCGGGCGACTGTAGTGAATATTTCCCGAATCAGGGGCGCTACAATTATCGGCTAAGAGGTGGTTCGTGGATCAATAACTGGGGTATTTACCGCTCCTTCGGTTCTGAATTGGAAAGTCAAAAGAAAAAGAAGAAAGGATGGTTTCGGCGCTGGAAGCACCACAGAATTGCATGGGTTGAGATAGATGCCACTTTTTCCTATGTAGAGTCTGATGATCCTGATGTCATAATAGACGTACCTTACAGGTATACAAAGTACAATGCAGCGGAGATTAGGCATACATATCTGAAGGATCGGGATCACAGTGTTACTAAAGCGAAAATATCAGCGTATTTCGCGGGGGAAAAAGACGATGCTAGTGACAGAGCTAGTTGCTCAGGTATTCGCAAGTGGAATTGGGATTATTGAGTTGTGAATGAACATGAATGTCGTGCTTTACCCGTGCGGAGTGTGCAAATGAAAATTGGACAGTTGGCTGCGAAAGTCTGTGAATCTGGACGCATCTCATTGGTGGCTAGAGAGTAAGTGGAGCCAAGGTATCGTGGTTCGTCTGCGCAGGGTCGTGCAACACGAATGGCAGGTATGCGTGCGGTGGTTTACACCCCGGCCCGCTGGGAGTGCCTCGTAGGTTGGCGCGGGCGTTTAGCACCGGGTCTTCGCCAGGATCCAGCCTGTTCCACCTTTTTTGTGGCACATGAGGGGACGCCCTGCACGGCGCCTGAAATCACCGCGCACAAACAAGGGTGGAATCTGCCTCAGAATCGCCGCGCATCGCGCCTCCCTGATTACCTGGCGGAAGGCGCACAATTCACACCTAACGACCGTAACCACCATGAAGGCCATGACCCGTGCGCCCGCCACCTGTACCCTGCGCTCTTTTCCCACCGCGTGGTTGAAGAGGACGGTCTGAAATGCCCGTGAGAGCCATTTTTATTGGCACACACCACATTTTTTTCAGAATACACACGAATCTGTATGAAAAGACACCGGTGGGTCTTATACTGTGCGCCGCTTGGCGAGCTAATCGTCACCGACGCAACAACCACCACCCAACCCAAGGAGGTATCACCATGAGGATCGTAGCAATCTTCTTACTGACGGCAGCTATCTGCCTTGCTTTAAGCGTACAAGTGTCGTGGCAGGATGGCTCTCTCGAGGTCGCGATGCAGGAGGCACTGGCCGCGGAGACGGAAACGTGTACGGGCTGCAGCGACTGCTTCAAGGACCGATGGCAAGGTGCAGGGGATCAGTGTCACGGCTCAGACGACCAATGGGAGTGTGGGTTAATCGAGCAGCAAGAGTGCGATCCCGGTGACTGCAAATGGATACGGTGCTTCAGACCATGCTACGAGGGATCAAGTTGTGATGATGAATAGACCTCAGTGCAGCCACTGGTGCCACGTAACATTGACGTCGAGATGGGCAATTTAAAAGGGTATCGCCTTGCTTTGACGTGCGCGCTGTGCGTTGGCAGCGCCGCCTGCTCCAGCACCCCTTCCAGTACTGGCTTGGCAGATGACTTCCTTGCCAAGGTGGAACAGAGCGCAGAAGAACGTGTGGTCGTGTCCAGACTGGCAGCAGTGGACAGTTTTCCACTGTCTGATTACGATGTGTACAACACCTACACCGTTGAAGTGGGCAATCAGCAGATTTATCTGGGCGATAGCCGATTAGGGAAAATCCTCGTGATTGATAAGGAAGACTTTGGAACGTACCGGTTTATTGGCCATGGCCGTGGAGAAGGGCCTGGAGAAGTCGCTGCGTTCCGCGGCTACGGCGTGTCCGAACAGCATCTGGTACTGGCAAACAGAACACACGGTGTAGCTAGGTTTACTTTAACCGGCAAGTTTGTTGACGAACACCCTGTTGATCAATACATCACGAGATTGGCGGTAACGGAAGACGGCAAGGCGCTGACCTTTGACAACGCAAGTTCTGACAACCTGATCTTAGTGTCGGACGTAGATGGTACGGTAATGCACAGGATAGGTAAGGTGCAAAATACAGAGAATCAGGGGCCGGCGTGGCCGCTTCGCTACTCGGGTTTTCTAGAGTATCACAACGGTCATATTTACTATGCTGGTTACTCCGAGTCACTGATCAAGAAGTACACTTTGGAAGGTACGCTGCTATTCTCTGTGTCGACGATCGACAACCATCCGGGTGAGATCAACTACGTTGAAACCGTGGGGGAAACCAGCAGAGTCATGAGTTTCTCACCGCATGCCCTGTATGCTTCACTCAACATACAGGTATATGGCAAGTACTGCCTGGTTCAGCCCGCATCCGATGACGACGGCGTAACTTTGCGCTACCTGGACGTGTACGATGCAGCCACCGGCGAGTATATCAAGAGCTACGGTGTTACCCGGCCACCGATGGACTTTGCGGTGGACGATGAGCACCTAGTCATGCTGCAGGCGGATCGGAACCCGGAGAGCGATGAGAGCGACAGATACGTTAAGCTTTACGACAACGTACTACGAGACCGATAGGGACAAGTAATAATGTCGGGGCAAGGCTCAACCGGAGCGGGGACGCTGTACTGGATTACCATTGCCGTGTTTTCTGCAACCATTGCATTGCTGTACGTGCAACTCCACCGGAGTCGCAGCGTTGGGGATAGGATAAAGGAGACATTGGTTACCGTAGAAAGCACCCTTGAGTACGCTCTGGAAGAGTCTTTGAAGCAGGGTATACTCGAACCCGCCGATCCAGAGGCATCATTTTCCGTGGTGGTCATACTGGATTCCCGTGGCTGCGCGGCGTGCATCGTGAGCGAGGTGGCAGTACTCAATACCCACTGGGACCGAATCCAAGAGCGCACGCAGATCTACTACGGTGGCGATACCGCCGTATATTTGGAGGGACGGGAGATCCGGTTCGAATACAGCAGGCTGACGAGTGTGGAGGAGGTCCTCGGGATAGATTGGGGGCCTATAAATCCTGTATCGTTATTGATGGCTGATGGGCAGATATTGGATGTGCGCGTATCTACTCCAACGAATAGGTACCACGAAGAGGTGGCTTCTGCCTGGTATTCGGGCGTGAGTACGCTCTTCTGATGGTTCCCCCTATGCATGTATTTTCTCGGTATGCGTGCGGTGGTGTACACGCCCGGCCCGCCGAGAGTGTCTCGTAGGCCGGGCGTGACGTGGAGAATAGGCCTGCCTTTTTGTCGTAGTTGTACCCCCGCTGGGGAGTGTGCTATCTGACCAGGCCATACGTCACCCACTTCCTGCCTGGTTGATGGGAGTGGGAACAGACTATACCACGGATCCGCAGGGGTCAGGCGACCGCACACGCTACCATGCGGCAGGCCACCTCGGGATGTTTCGCTGCGGACCGGAAGGTGCCGCGCCCCTCTTTGTCGCCGGCCGCTATCTCACGTATGCGGTCTCTCTACGTGGTACGCTGCGCGATGAAGACGCTGGCGATTCCTGGAACAGACGATGTTGCATTCCGCCACGGTGGCCCTGCTACCGATGCGGGAGCGGCTTACGCGGGTGCCTGCCAACGATGGGGCAGCAGCTCGTGGACCCGCTTTGCACGATGCGTCGGGATGCGGGCCAGCACATCGCTTAGCCAGTCCTGGGGATTGACGTCATGCTGCTTGCACGTACCCAAGAGCGAGTAGATCACTGCGGCGCGCTGGGCCGCAATATGCGAACCCGCAAACAGGTAGTTCTTGCGTCCCAGGGCGATGGGACGGGCCGTCACTCTGCAAAGCGCCGGTATAGGCACCCAAAAAGGCCTTCGGTCCCTCCCGCGCGCGCCCCTGACGATACTCCATCACCAGCAGACCCTCCTGCGGCGCATGGTACACCCAGTAGTAGCCTCGATGGGTCTTGCCCTCCTTCTTCTGAGCGTCCTGCACCGCAATGGTCGTCTCATCCACCTGAAGATATCCGCTCTGGAGTATCTCCTGCTTGAGTGCGGCATACAGCGGCTCCAGATGCCACGCCGACTTTTTGATCCAACCCCCCAGGGTTGACGGCGGCAACGAGATCCCGGCACGCCGCAAGCGCGCCCGCTGTCGGTATAGGGGCAGGTGGTCCACATACTTGTCGATCATCACATGCGCCAACAGGCCCGGCTCCGCGATCCCTTTCTCGATCAGACGCTTGGGCAGTGCTGCGATGATCACCCCGCGCTCCTCATCGGCGGGATCCACGTACTTCGGCCGCACACGACGAATCACCTTCAACTTGCCCGGCACGTAATCCAGCGTCTCGGTCACTACCTCGCCGATCCTCTTAAGGGAAGAGGTGTCTCCCTCAGGCTCGATCATGATCACTTCGCGGGGCAAATGGGACGGCAAAAGCTGCCGTGAAGGGACACGCTTTGCAGCCGGTTCCTGCCGCGTTACCATGAAGGTCGTCTCTTGCGGAGGCATCTCTGCAGGCGCGTCCTCATCATCAAACAGCGTAGGCTGATTGACGTGGGAGGCCGGCACAAAACGCTCGCTCTTAGCACCAAAGACCAGACGCTTGAGTTCGTCCAGCTGGTGCTTGAGCGCGGCCACTTCTTTACGCAGGCTGTCATTCTCAGCACAGAGCTTAGCGTTCTGCGCGCGGAGGCGGTCGATCTCTGTACGGGAGCTGTTAGGCTCCGGTAGAGGGGCATCAAGAAGCGGTACCGTGGTCTGCATGTCTGGTAAATGCATCAGCTAAACAG
Organism: Rhodothermales bacterium; assembly: GCA_965262785.1. Classification (GTDB taxonomy): domain Bacteria; phylum Bacteroidota; class Rhodothermia; order Rhodothermales; family Bin80. The sequence goes on along the minus strand of OZ253559.1, from coordinate 1,316,952 downwards.
ATGATCCCCACGTATTATGAACAGTTGATTCATTTATTACTTCTACCTTGCGGCAGACAGTAACGGCTTCGATACCGCACCGACGAGAGCGAGACCCCTTCCAGTAGCAGGACCATCTGAGCCCAGGTGGGCGCTGATGCCGTCGGCACCTCAAATGTCCCCGACTCCAACCGCTTGTAGTAGAGTACAAAGCCGCTGCGGTCAAAAAGCAGCAGCTTGATGTGCGTCCGCCGCCTGTTGATGAATACGAACACCTCCCCCGAGAGCGGATCCCGGTTCAGACCCGAACGCACCAGACCGCAGAGCCCGTCAAAGCTCTTGCGCATGTCGGCCGGCTCGCGATAGAGGCAGAAACAGTGAGAGGGACCCAACGGAATCATGCCGGGGCAACCTCCGACGGGAGCAGAGACCGAAGAAACGTGGCAGAGGCCGGCGCGAATAGACGCAGACGCACCCCACCAGGGTAGACCACTTCCACTACCGCGCGCTCACCCGCAGCAGGCGCACTAATCTCCAGGAATGCCGCGCCTTGCGAATCGGCGCCCTTACGCGGATACTTGCCCTGCCAGTAGTGCAGTTGTGACGCGGATATCCCGTGCGCTGCACAGAAGGCCTTCCGGGTCTGGCCACTTTGAAGGAATTGCTCTACCAGCGGAAACATCTCCTCCTCCGTGCGTCTTGGCTTACGCATAGGTCGTTCTTGAGTCCTTAAGTGTGGACCACAAGTTCCGACCTGACTATGCCTCCATGCAAGATGCAGTTGACCGCACGCTTACGCCTTGAGGGCGAAATGCCAGGAACATCAGATCGTACCAACACGTGACTCCCTCGACAATCCTGAGATCAAAAAGCATGCTGGTGCCTACTGGCAGACGATGGAGCAGGAGCTCGAAGAAATCCCAGACTTTGAAGGTTGTTTTACGCGTGTTTCAGAGTTCTATCGAAACCTGCCATGGCCGGACCCCTCTTTAGAGCCCTCACCGGAACCGTGTCCATCCCCATAACCGGAACCCCAGCCATGGCCAGAGCCAGAACCGTGGCCATAGCCATCGCTTGAACCAGCCCTATACTCGGGGGCGGAGTCACCACCGCCGGTAACGGCGCCCGCTCCAGCCCCCGTGCCTGAGCCATAACCGGAGGCGTCAGCTGTGCTATTCGGCTGGTATATCGGATATTCCGATATACTCCTCTCAGCCTCCGGTGTGCAAACTATGAGATCACACACATCCATAAGGTGAACCGTGATTGGGCCACCTATCTTGCATATGCCCAGTGCAGCGCATCATCAGCGAAGCGGACGCTTGACAGGTACCCGGAGAGGTCGGCGCGGCAGTGGTTACTCGTCACGCCTTCTAGTACCTAGGCATGAAGCACAAGTCGGACCATGACTTAAGCGCCGCCCTCCTCGCCGTATATCGCAAGTATGCCGCCAGCCTGACACCATGTCCCTGTATTGGGGCATGGGTTGTCCACCTTATTGCAGTCCACCTGGGTTAGCCCCCCGCATATTTGACAGGCTTTCGGTTTTTCGCTGCTCTCAAACAATTTACGCACATAGCTTGCGCCTCCTGCGTGAAATACGCCGAGGAGGGCCGCGCTCGCGTCCATGCTCAGTCTGTCATCATACGACTCATATAGCCGTATGAATACGTCGGCCGCCTTGGCGTAGGCTGTGCCGTCACTGTCCGTTACTGTGGCTGCAATAAGGACTGCGCGCGCGCTGAGAACCTGCGCTTGCGTTCCCTCCCGCATAAGACGTCCCAATTCGTCGGCGAAAGCGTCCAGTTCCGAGCCAAGTACCGGGCCAAACTTTTGTCGAAGTATAGCCAGGGCGGGCTGATAGTCCGACTCGATCACGTCCAGCGCTGATTGAAATGTGGGCTGCTTCCAGACGCCGTTGTCCAAGTGCATACCGATCTTGGACTGCGCGCCCGCGGCAAGCATGCAGACAAGCAATGACAGAGTTGTTCGTCTCATTGTTGCCTCTGATAATACTAATGGCTCTACCCCTTTTTTAGTGGGTAAGCTCACCTGCGGACGCTTTCGGGGTAAAGATCCAGGCCTCCGAGGTGAAAGTAAATGGCGTTAGCAAACCGCCGTTTGTTGCGGAAGCCCCTACTGCGCACTTTGATTGTTTTGATCCGGCTGTTGATGCCTTCCGCAGGGCCATTGCTCACCTTCAGGATGATCGCATTGAGGATACCCCACAGGTGTGTTTTGATGGTTCTGGCGGCTGCCTTGACCGGTTCCAGCCGACACCGCATGGCCCACGACAACCATCGTTCCCAACCCTTACGCGCCCATGTGCGGTGGACATAGTGCCACAACTGCAGGGCCATTTCCTTGATAGCCCACGCGCGGGCCGTCTTCAACGTGCTGGTACGCAACTGCTGGAAGCGCGCCTTCTGCTTAGCAGACATGTTGGCCGGGTGAGTCAACCAATCATACTTGGTTCCCTTGAGGTCTTCCAAGCCTTCCTTCATCAATGCCCGGTGCTCCTGGCGCCGAACCTTGTCCACGGCAGTTCCCAGACATTTCACCACGTGGAATTTGTCAAAGGCCACCTTCCGTTGCGCCTCTGGCACATGCTCCAGCGTGGCGTTGATGTAGGCCGGCCACATGTCCATGCTGACACTCTCGATGCCCTCCAGCTGCTCCAAAGTGAGCCCAGCATACCAACGCGTAAGTGTTTCTTTCTTACGGTCTTCGCCCACATGCAGCACCGTACCCGCCTTCGCATCCGAAACAATGGTGACATACGCATGGCGCTTGCGAAAAGAGGTCTCATCCACGCCAATATGGGCAACATTCCGTTCCTTCCTCCGCGCAAGGCCTCGTTGCACCGCACGCTGCATGATCCCGTCTATCGCATTCCAGCTCACCCCCATCAGACGAGACACCGCCGACACACTCGCCTCCTGCAGCCAATCAATCACCAGCGTCTCAAACCCTGCAGTGAACCGTGACATAGGTTCCGCCCATGGAACAGGCACGGTGCGCACTCCATGCTCCGAACATTCCACGCGGGGGAGCTCCGCAACCACCATGGTGCGATACTCGCACAGGTCCAGGTGTCGCCATTGCCGGCGACGGTGGTCGTAGCCCGGAGACGCCGAGCCGCACTCCGGACAAGACAGCTGATGGCCGTCCTCGCAAGCTACATGAATCCGGACTTCTTGCGCCTCATGCGCAAACGTCACCTCGGAAACCTTCCAGGGAGCCTGGACGCCCAAGAGGCAACCGATGTCTTTCTTTAGTTGCGACATATCGTTGCTGGGGTTAGAAAACGTGTGCGCCATCGTGATGATGGCCTTGAAACAGACAAGAAGCGGGTATGAATCCGCATCATCTCATATCGTTTCCCGTTGAATACAACATTGCACCCATCTGATTAGGGGAAGAGCCATACTAATTATCAGCGGAAACACAACCCAGGATACTTAGCCGTTCACGGGCCCCGCGTTGGTTGCGCTCCACGGCGGCGGGCCGCCTCCCTGTTGTAGCAGTCCTTGCAGCGGGAGTGCAGTCCATTGAACCGGGTACGGTCCTTGTAGAAATCGGTGTGCGGCAGGCGATCGCGGCATAGGGAGCATGTGTACACGCCAGGGCGCACGGGTTTATTCCGTGTGCGCCTCGGCCTGTAGCGGCGGCGCGCATTGGACGGCGTGAGCGGCAACGTGCGAGCCTCTGGAGCCAGGCGCGTAAGGCGATTTAGCGGATCGGCCTCTGCATGGATGAAGGCCAGTTCTCGAGCGTAGGCCTTCGCTGCAGGTACGTCTGCGGCCAGGATAGTTAGCTCGTAGGGCTGGCCAGCACTGAGCCGCCTGTACAGCTCCATGTTGACGGCGGCGTGCAGCTGGCCGTGCTGACGGATGCGCACGGCGACCTCTTTAGAGGTAACGCCCACGTAGGCGCGCCCATCCGCAAAGCCGACGCGGTAGATGGTGCACGAGACCTCAGAAGTGTCCATGTCTGGCTGTTACAGGCCCAGCACATCGCCATATTCACCGGCCGACGCCTGCAGGGCCTGCGCTGTCTTAGGGTTCCCGCTCCCGGCCGCACGGGTATACCACTCGCGCGCCTTGGCGGCGCTCCGGAGCACGCCCGCGCCCTTCTCGTACAGCTTGCCCAGCTTGTACATCGACCAGTGATGCCCTTGCTCAGCGGCGCGGCGGTGCCAGCGGGCGGACTCCCTCGCATCTTTGGGTACGCCGACTCCCTTCGCGCAGGCCTCTCCCATCTGGTGCTGAGCCTCGGGGATGCCGTCGCGGGCTTGCGCCTGCATCTGTGACGTGTCATGCTGTGGCGTATCCATGGCAGTCTATGGGGTGGTGAATCACTACCCCATAATAAGCGCGCGCGGATGCGAGATGCTGGAGCTGGATGCATTGGCGGGAATTATGACAGGACGCGGCTGTCAACCCTTCTATATAATTCCCGCCTCTACTTTGCGGCCTCTGCGGCTTGCGCCGCATAGTAGCGGGCGACAGCGCCCTTTCCGGCTCTCTGGGCGCGGGTGTAGTGTGCTGGCATAGACGAAGACTTCCAGCGTCCCGCCGTCTGGAGCTCGACCAGCGAAATACCCATCGCAGCCAGGTCCGAGGCCATGCCTACCCGGGGAGAGTGGCCCGTGAATCGCCCCTCTAGTCCCGCATGGCGGGCTGCGGCCGCAATGCGGCGGGCTATAGTGCGACTGGACATGCCGAGTATAGACATGTCGCCGTCCGCGCCCATGCGGACATCCTGCAGGGCCACTGCCGTAACCCGGGACACATAGAGCACCTGGCCATGCGCGTCCTGGTCGGTCTTGCTGCGGCGCACGGTTAGTCGCCCCGTACCATCCGCCACCACCTGCAGGTCCTCCCACACGAGTGCCGCGGCTTCGCTGCGCCGCAGCAGTGCATCGCGCATCAGGCACACGAGCGCGATATCGACCTTTCCGCGCCGTTGGGCAGCGGCGGCGGTTTCTGTGCGGCCCGTCGTTGTCGCACGGGGACGGCACGCCGTGGCCCTGATGGCGCCCACCATTGCGGCCGTTAAGCCGGTCGCCTGCCTGGTCCCCTGCTGACCTGCCCTGGCGGCCTTGCGCCGCAATCCCCGCAGCACGGTGGCCACCGCCGGGTGCGCTCCGGGCGTGGAGTGGCCCGCCCATTCGTGGGCCTGTTTGATCGCGCAGAGCGTGGTCGCACGCCAGGAGTGGGATTTGCCCGCGCGGTCCGTCAGGTACATGGCCACCACTTCAGGCGCGGCAGGTAGCGGGGTGAATCCGTGCTCGTCCGCCCATGCCTGGAAGCCGCGCCATACCGCCTGATACGTGCGTACGGTGGTGGGGGCCAGGGCATCTGCCAGCGCCTCTGCGACCCGGGCGGCCGCTTCGGAAGGCATGGCTTGCAGGGCCGTTGCGGGAAGTGTTGCCATGTCCGTTAAATACCCTTAACGGACATCATATACGGGCGGTGAATGGGGGTTTCCGGCGGCGGCTGGCGTGGGTAGTCAGCGGTCCATCCCCACCGCTCTTCTGTATCCTGAAACGGGTGACAACGCGATACCCGTCCACGCTGTAGGTAGTTCCGTTGAATCGAGCCTCGAAGAATGCCGCCGATTGTACGGACGACGAACACGAAGCCAGCAGTTTCAGCCACACCTGAGAATTGCTGATTGCAACTTCATAGAGATGCCACGCCGGCATGGATCAAGGACTTAAGTGCAGGGAGGCGGATTCATGGGATCACAATGTCTACTGAGCAGGGTAAAACCCAAGTGCGCCTCACGGTCGGGGTGGTGCACCATTCTTAGTTGGTAGGGGGCGGACGTAGTAGCGTGGAGGTGGTACTTGAATGAGTAGTGTAGCCTATATGCGCTTGTAGAGCCATTCGTAGCTTCGGAAGATGTTGCGCCTGGGGAATCTTTTGCAAGTTACGAAGAGATTCGATGGCTCCCAGGGCTATCCACCGGTGCACCTGACCCGAGTGCATCCAGTGTGTCACGTTGTGGAAGAGGCGGGCGAAGGCACTGTTCAGGTTCTCTATGCTGTTGGTCGTACGCAAGCTGCGGCCCAGCACCTGGGCCAGGCCCAGCCGATGCAGCGTCAGTGTCTGCTCCATGCCTTCTGCCAGACTGGCGGCGGCTTTGGGAGCGCTGGACTGCAACTCCGTTTGGAGATTCGTTAGTGCTGCCTTCGCCGCTGCGTAGGTGGGCTTCCGATAGGCGGACTGAAGACGCTTACGGTAGCGTGGCTGATCCTCTTTCTTCACATGTGCCACCACGTTCTCCTGTTTATGCCAGCAGCAGCGCTGTACCAGTGCATATTTGCCGAAGACTTTGCGCACCGCCGCGTGTATGCCTTTGGACCCATCGACCATGCAGAGCAGTCCTTCGCCTAAGCGCAGGCCACGGGCAATCAGGTCTTCCAAGAGGCCCTCGATGGCCTCGGTATTCTCCGAAGGCACCTGCGCAAACCCCAGCACTACCTTCTCGCCCGTCAGGGTCAGCCCCATGGCCACCACCACCTGGTATTTGGCAAAGTGCTTGCCGTCGATCCACAGGCCCACCAGGTCCAGCTTGTCCAGCCGGTGTTCAAAGAAGTCTTGCAGGATCTGTTGGCCGCGCTGGATAAACCTGCGCCGCACAGAGGTCGCGCTGAGACCAAACGCGTCTGCATACTCCTGGGCTGCCCGCTGGTAGTTGCGCTGGCTGACACCCATGAGCAATACCTCAGTCAGCTTCTTGTCATCTACTGTTGCGTTGTGCAGTCGGCGATAGCTCTGCAGGGAGCGCGCCTGGTTCGTCTGTTTGTCCTGCACGCGTGGCACCCTGATGGGTACTCGCTGCCCACACAGACGGATGGACCCTGGATTGGAGCCCCAACGCTGGTAGCGCCCCTGGTGCGGCTTGTCTCGGCTGCGATACCGTCCGCAAAGCATGGCGACCTCGTCCCGAATGGCTTGCTCGGCCATGCGTTGGTGAAACGAGCCGATGTTGAGCACCGCGTCGATCTTCGCCTCCATGCTGCACGAGCCAAAGGCACGCAGGAGCTCGCCGCAGGGGTCCGTAGGGTTCACCGTAGTGGGAGAGGTCGTCATGTGCACTGGTAGGGTTTAGGAGGACGTAAGACGTTCGCTAAAGAGGGTGCTGCGAAGGCGCGCAAGGTACGAAGCGTTGGCCAGGCGGTAGAGGCGCGTCTCCATCGTGAGCAGGCCCAGGGCCATGCACGCCTGCCGCTGCTGTGGTGGCAGCCAGTGGGCATATGGCCTCAGGTGTGCGGCTAAGCGTTGGCTGACACGGCCAATCACGCTGGTGGTCTTCAGGCTGCGACCCAAGGCGGCAAAGACACCCGCCCGGTGCAGGGTCAGCGTCTGCTTGAGTCCCTCCTGCAGGCAGCGCCCCGCGGTGTGGTTCTCTCGGGAGACGGCGCTGTGCACACGCATCAGCGCGCGCAGGGCCGTGTCATAGTCGGCCGCCTCCCAAGCGTGCCGCAGTGCGCTACGCACCGCCAGACGTTCAGCCTCCGGCAGATAGCTCAACACACGCCGGGCCTTCTGCACTTGACACCGTTGCACCTGGACACGGGCGCCAAAGTGGGCTGCAAGCGCCTCGTAGAGGCCACTGCCCCCGGAGATCACGCACAGCAGTCCGCGCTCGGTGCAAAGCCCGCGCCTGGTAAGCTGCTGCAGCATCTGACTTAACGCTGCGGCATCCTCCAGCGACGAAGGCGCGAAGCTTAGGATCCGTTTGCGCCCGGTCATCGTAGCGCCCATGCAGAAGACATACTGTGTGCCCAGCACATAGGCGGCGTCAAGCCATAACGCCACGTAGTCGTGCTGGGACAGCGGCCGCGTGGCGAACTCCTGCCAGGCCTGCTCCAGGTATGCTGCCACCGACGCATCCAGTGGCTGCGGAAGCGCAGACGAGGCCTCCGGCTGATCCCGCGTGGACACGCACCTCACACAGCAGGTGCACGCTGCGGAGTCGGCCTCCGGCACCTGCGCGTCGGCGCCCGAGGCCGGGCCGCTGTTCCCTTCACCACCGGAACTGTGACCTGGTGCGGTCCAGTCACGAGCGAGCAGCTCCATGAGCTCGCTGAACTGCCTGACCAGGGACAGGCGCCAGTCACCCTGACTACGCAAAGTGTCGCCAGTGACGCTGTCATGGAGTGTGGACTTGCTGTGTTGCCCGGACATAAGAAGCAGATTAGATATATGTGGATATTGGCTCCACTATCTGTCTACGTCTGCCCTTTACCAACTAAGAATGGCGCACCGCCACGGTCGGTCGCAATCCGGACGCATCACTGTTTGTCGGGAGGCTCGGTGGAAAGGTTCTCCCACGGAATTCGGGGTAGTCCCTAGCGTTGCAAGAACAGGGCGTAACGCTGCTGGACTCTGGTCAAATGGGGATGAAGCAAGCGTCTAACGCGCTTATCTTTGAGGTCTCCAAAAGTCCTCACACGCAGCTTTTTGAAGGAAAACCAGATGCTCTTTCCTCGCAGGGCCGCAATGACGATACAGTCACCGATTCCGGTATGAGCCAACAAAAATGAGACAAGTTCGTTTGCACTACGGTGCGACAAACCGGTATACCTTTAGGTAGGGATTGGGCAACTGGGCTTGGCTGTCCCAGTCTGGCTGAAACACAAGGTAGGCTAATCCGTTTTCCCCATGTGTGAAAATCGGGCCATCAATGCCTAGCTCTTCGGCAACCAGTGTGCCGTCCTTGGTAAAGACCTGATAGCCGGTTCCACGCGCGCTTCTGTTAACGTACTGAGCCATGAGTGTTTCGTTAGTAAGTTCGAAGATGTTCAACGTAGTTGTGCCAGACCACTCCTTTAAGGCTTCGTAAAACTGCTGTATGCCATCGCGTGGAACGTCTCGTCGAGGCGATCCAAACCACGAGTTGTGCTCCGAAATCCTGCCTACAAGCGTACCGTCCAAGGCAAACTTCAGTATCTCCGGTTCGGATGCCGAAGCATAGAATAGATGTATTCCATCGGCAATGAGACCACCGTCGCTAATTTGGAAATCGTAGTTGGGGTACTTGGATGGAGGTATTGGAAACTCCATAAGGGTCTTGCCAGTGGCACTCATGTATCGCATTTCTAGGTCTGGCCAATCATAAGCACCATAAAGCGCGCCCGCTGGGTCAATGTCGAAGAAATTTGGACCCTTTAGGTAGAAGCCAGGATCCACGCTACTCAAGCATGCTCCCGCTGTTGTAAAACGATATCCGTACTGTCCTGCGTTTGAATTCAGAACAATAATAAAATCGTCGCCCCCAAATTTGGCGCCTTGTGGTCTAAAGTTGAAGCCAGGGTGACAAGTTCGCGGATCCAGTGAAGCCAGCAGAGCGCCCGTCGAATCAAACAGCAAGACCTGTCCACCCAGCGCATCGGTTACAAGCAATCGGCCAGCCGAATCTACATCTATCTGTTTGATGCGAGCTATCAGTAACGTATCCGGTTCGTCAAACCGGATAGTGCCAACCATTTTGAAGTGCTTCAGCTCGTAGGGAGGTGTCTGCTGTGCATGTGCGATTCGTGCCATGAAAAGGATCAGGAGAAGCACACCAACAAGAAGAACACCGTTATTCTTCTGCCGATAACACTCCCCCCTTGCGGACAGCATTAGGCTAAGTCGGGCTCTCACAGGTCACTAGAGTCAGGCAGACGCACTAATATCCCCAGTCATATTCGTCGCAGCAGCCTCCATCAATATGGAAACAGTCACCCATCCAATGAGAGCAAGCACTCCCCCTATTTGTACAGGCAGCTTCCAAACAGTCGTAGTACACCTTGCCGTTAATCGCACAGCCATTAACGGACATATTACACGGGAGGGAGAGAGGGGGTTTCCGAGCTCCAGATGACCAGGCGGGCAGTAGCTCATACCCTAACTATTACGTTGTCTAACGCAGCTTGGCTCCGCAGCCACGTTACCACCCAGCTGGCGGGATGACATCAAAGTATCTGCCTCGGACGTAGATGTCACGCAAGACTTCGGCGGCTACGACCTAGACATATGTCCGGAACACAGGCTCCGGGGGTGGCAGGCCGTCGGCCTGATCGGCGTATCTTGACGGCTCACCGAGTACCCATTGCTTCCTATGAGCTCAGAAAGTCGGCAAAGCCAGATATCGAATTTCGAGGTGGAACACCATAGGGCAAGTGGGAACACTTGTTTACGAATCACAATCCATACAGACCGGCAGCATTGGCGGCGTTGATAAGGCAGGCTGTAGAATATTCGTTGGATTTGCGGTCGGAATTGAATACGAGAGTGCCGCCAGGTTTTCAAGATCTCTGGCAGCCAGACTTGGCCAATAGCATGCTTTCAGGTAAGTACGAACTCGACCACGAGCGCTTGTGGTGCTATTGCCACCAATATTCAACTGTCATCAGACGGGTAAACGCAATCGCCAAACTAATAGAGGAGTCCTTTCCCCACGAAGCATCCGCCCATTTGCGGTCTGCCATGGAGAGCTTCGCAGTTCGCCATCACATTTCGGAGAGATAGAAGTGCCGTCCGACTGTATGTCATGACTACATAGCATACGTCTTTCTGCTGACCGTTTATCACATGAACCGCACTGACAGCAGGCTGAGGTGCGAGTACAATATGAAATCCCATTACCCCGCAGAAGAATACGAGTCCATAGGAGAGGCGTTCAAGGCACGGTTCAAGGCATTCCCAGGCCCTCCTGCATGGATAAATCCTTGTTCAAAGAAGGCACACAGGACTGCCGACTTGATTGAGGCAGCAGACAAAAAGTATCGGATCTTGTGCAATTTGGGCAACTCAAAGGTGCAAAGCAACATTGGGATCGGATACCCCGGTCTTGATACAGACACACCCTTTCGGGCGGTGCCAATTGTGCCAACTGGCAAGAACCACTTTTTCAAATGGCCTAGTGATCTGGAATTCGATTTCCCTACTGCTCCCCCTGTGCATATATTTCCTTGGACACTTTGGAGTCGGAGTTAGTGAGTTGCGTTATCAGCTTATGGTGCGGAGAGCCTCGCTAGAGTTCAACGTAACCCTTAACGCAATCCTTTTGCTTTCATGAAAAACGACACGACGACTCTCCCTTATGGGACGCCTGAAGCGTCCGCCACGGAAGTGATTCCACGCGCTCGCCGCCGCCGATTCTCCGTCAGGTACAAGCTGCGAATTCTCTGGGAAGCAGATGAATGCACGGGCGGGGGCATGCCGCTTGGCAGGCTGACCCTCGCGGTCCGTGTGTACGCTTGCGTGCACTGCGGCCACGTGCAGGATCGGGATGTCAATGCGGCACGAGACATCCGCATGAAGGGCCTCGCGCACTTCACGCGCCCGGGACTATTGGCGCGGCGTCAGGCTGAAGCAGGCTACCCCCGACCTCTGGCCGCGCGCAGCACCGACACCGCTAAACCGGGGCATGATGCGGGAACATGCGGGAAGGTGACCACCTCGATACCAGCCGGACCGCCAGGCCGGACAAGAGCGCCGTTGCTCTCTCGTTGAATTCCTCCTTGTCTACGCTTAGTAGTACTTGGTTGCGGCCTCACTATTTCTAGGTTGAACCCAGAGTTACCTACGACAACTCACCCAGCCGACGGCGGCGGCTCCAGCGAAATCTGGAATTTGTCCAGATCAACGGCGTCGCCGACCTCGTCGCGCTGCCGCCGCAGGTACTTGATCAGATCTTCCTGTCGCGGCTGGCCAAATGCGAGTCGGTATACAGCGAGGCTTTCTATCAGGTGCTGGAGTTGGACCACTTCGCGGCTGAAGGGCAACAGCGGCACGTGGCGTTCCACCCGGGAACTACCTTCATCGAAGATCCAATATGGGACCAGGTCGTTCGATTCTGGCGACCGTCCTTCTTTGGCTCTCTTGAACAATTCTTTCCAGGGGTCACTTCCGCCTCCGACTGCCAAGCCATGTTGGATACCGGCCAGACCATGGCGCTCGGCCACGTTTTTTCGCACGGCATGACCCTTGTACCGATGAACGCGTCCCTCTCGCTGCTCCAGGTCGACAGGGTTCGAGGGCAGATTCCAGTGATACACAGCGTGGCAGTACGTGTGGAAATCCAAGCCTTCCTGGCCGATAGAGGTCGTAGCGAGAATGAACGGCCAGAATGGCGAGTTGAATGCCTTTCTTACCGTATCTGCCCGCTGGATAGCTTCGCCGCGTTCGCTCTTCAAGTCGCCGAATCGGAGGGCGAACCGGGTACGGATATTGAATGGCTCAATCTTGATTGACTGACCGGGGACGAAAGACCGGATGCCATCAATCCGAACCTGCGAGGTGCGGAGCGAGAGCGCTCTTGACATCTCACTGGAAGTGCCGTCTACCACGTCCTCAGCCGGATGCCCCATCAATCCGAGCGACTCCTCCAGGACATGGGCATACTCGTCAAGAACTGCCTGGAGATTCCCCGCAAGTGCGTAGCGAAGGACGGACTCCCAATACCTCTTGCTGGAATCGGGCAATTGAGCGCGGACTAGGCCGATGCTCTCAGGCATGTTGAACACGGTACGTAACCCTTGGGCGACATCCGCAGCGCCTTGAAGCAAGTGCCAATTAGCTAGGTCCAAGTCCGTGATTCGACGGAGCGCGCGATACGCACAGACGGCGGGCCCGGCAAGGGCGACGAGCGCCAAGACTCTAACTAGATCCTCCGGCGCCGGCCCAAGCCTCAGCTGTCCTTTCATCGCATTAGCAAACTCGACGACGTGCTGCGCAAATCCGCCGTCGCCTGCGCCATCATCTGGCGTGTTTGCCCGCCGACCCCAACGGTCCTTCACCCACCTTGTAGTCTCGGGGTGGTATTTTTGGTCGAGCAGCGCGGGCGCGGCCCAGTACCAACGCTGGTCGCGCCGCCACCGGTCGAGCAGCGCGGGCGCGGCCCGATACCAACGCTGATCGCGCTGCCGCCGGTCGCCCACCTCGAACTCGATCCCCGCCTCGGCAAGACGCTGCCGTATCTGCGCCTCAACCTCGTTGACTGCGACATTTGAGGTGATCCGGTTTGCGCCCCCTTCCAGCGCCAGCCGGAGCGGATCTCCCAACTCGGCCAGCGTTGGACTCGGATACAGCAGCAGCAAGTTATTCATAGCACTCGGCTTGCCACCCCGTAGGCGAAAAGCAAGAGGGCGAGCGCGAGACCGATGTAGCTCGGAGTACGAAGGGAGATCAGATTCCTCGGACATCATGAGTCGCGTTGCCTCGTAGGAACACATCGCCGCTATAGCGTCCGGTACAACAACCCAAGACGAAAAGACCAGCGACTTGGTCGATTTTGCTGATCCTGCGAATGGACCTGCCGGTTCCAGATACGGAAGAGATGGCGGCATCCAAAGCTGTTTCCATTGACCCTCCTCGACTGTGTCCTCAAGCAGCTTGCGGAGACGGGGATTCGCGGGAGGAATGGGCTTGTACCGTTGAATCGCTTCGGGATGCAGCAGCATCTCTCGGCCGGCTCGCACAGCGGCGACCAAGTCTGCGGACGGTTCCTTGCACCGCTCCTCAAACCGCTCTTTGAGGCGGTAGCGCCGCATCAAATTCAAGAGGTATGGTGCCGATTTCCAGTACTCAATTGGATCCCGAGCCTCGACGATCGACGCCACGCGGTCAATCAACTCAGCCTGCCGCAGATCATCGACTTGGACCGACAGGTCCGATGAAGCCTGAACCAGCATGGCATCGCGATTGGCCGAGGCTCGCACTCGCTCGGTACGGACCATGAGCTGGAGAAGACGGGCCTCCAGGCTCCGCCGTGCTTCATCGATATCAAGGCTACGCAGGTTGGCTTCGAGAAGCGCCCGCCGATACCGGGAGAGGTCAGCGCGCAGACCCTGCATGGTCTCCTCATCATTCTCACTCAGGAAGGAACAGGTGCGCAGGAAATCCTCAAAATGATCGTCCCCGTCTTCATCAAACAGGGTCAGCATGTGATAGGGCGTTGCCGACAACAACAGAACGCGAGCCCTGAGTCCCGCCTCAGGCGCTTCCTGTTTGTATTTGAATTTAAGAAGCCGCTCGGTCAATTCTGCAGCGGGGCCTTCCCCATCGAGCAGGTCGCGAAAACGCTGAAACTCGTCGAGGATGATCAGATCCGGCTCCAGAGCATCGACGCAGACGCCCGCAAGCATGTTGCGGAGATCCCCAATCACGCAGTAGCGCCGGGCGGAATCCTCCGCTGACCAACCCGTACCGGGCCGCTCACGAAACCGATGGCATGTGTTAGAGAGACAATCATACAGAGCGCGATTACGCTGCAAGGTGGCGAGAAACTCCCGAGTAAGAGCATCATCAACGGTCGGTAACCTCTGCATATGCCACTTGTAACTATCGTCCCCGACGGTGCACTGAAGGAGGTTGTAGAGCCCGCCGCGGTCCAGCTTGGGGAGCCGTTTCAGCATGCACCACAGCACCAACCGCTCGTCGATGATTCCCCCGTGCGACTTCGTGGTGTCGAGGGAAGTGCCTGGCGTTAGGCTGATGAAGTTGACTCTGTGGGCATCCAGATCGCGCACTTGCGCAGGTAGGAGCGTGAGCCTCGTGGGCAGCGTGACTTGGGGGAGATCGGTGACGTTGAGCCGTCTGATGTTCTGCTGAGCGATCGTCGCATTCGAACACACATAGATGACATCGAGCCTGCCGACCCGGTCTTGGAGGTGCTCCAGCGTCTTGGCAATGATGCCCCTGGCGACGAGCGTCTTGCCAAGCCCCACTTCGTCGGCAATCAAGAAACGGTGCGCGGGTCGATCATCCTTCCACAGCCGCTTGAACACGTAGTCGACAGTTCGGCACTGGAAGTCTTTGAGCACGTTGAGTGCCCGGTCGGTCTGGAGTTCGATTTCGTTCATGCCTTCGTGCCCTGCTCGGCCTTGTCTCCCAAGGCCAACTGGAATGTGGCCCAAAGCTCCAGAAACTTTTGGGGCACGATTGTTTCACCGTCCGCGCCGCTGGCTGTTTTCTCGAGGTTTTTTACGAGGCGGCCAACCGACTCAAGCCGTGCGGGGTCCCGGCAAAGAGCTCTGGTCATTTCCTCCAGCAGAGGCAGGGTCTCGAAGCCCGGGCGCTGCATGGCCTGCCAGGATCCAGATCCGGCCCCGCCTTCAACCTCGGACGAAGCGACAAAGGCGCCCAGCAGGAAAAGCAGATATCGGAGGAACCCGTCGCGGCTGTTGACGACCTGTCGTACCACGGCCGCTTCGCGCTCCGCAGCAGGAAGACCGTCAGCCACCAGTTTAAGAACGAATGTGCGGGTTTGCGTGCCAGGGCGAATTTTCTTGGGGGCAATCTCGAATGCGACAAACTGGGTGATGGACGACACGTCCAATGGCCCAAACCCGATTTCCTCTCCAAGGAAGAAGGGGGCGCAGTCACTGCCTTGGTTTCGCGCGATGGTGATGGGCCATGTAGTGACCCGGACGCCTGGAGGCAACTCGATCGGATGTCTGCTCCGAAGGCGCATATGCCAGTGGTTGTCGTCCTTGATACACCGGAGAGCCAGATCGGCTTCGGCGATTGCGGCCTGAGCGTCTTCGAGGGCACGCCGGGTTTCAAGTGTGTCCTTCTCCACAGGCTCGGAGTCGCCGAATTTGAACGCCTCCAGAAGAGCCAGAAATCCTTGATTGTTTAGGAAAGTCTGCACGGATCCGAGCTGTTGTCGGCTACCCACCAACTCGGCCAACACTTCGACATTGGATCCGGTGACGAGAGCGGCATTCGTCGCGTTCGCTGAACCCAATGCCAGGCGGGTGCGGTTAGGCTCGTCGCAGAGGTAGAGCTTCGCGTGAAGGCCCATGTTCTCGCCCCATCGTTCTTGCGGATCCTCTCCATCCCCTATTTCCGCCTCCTCCCGCAACACCAGGCACTCTTTGAACGCAGCTCGGGCCGAACCTGAAACCTCGACCAGATTTTCGAACCTCGAGATGAGAGCCTGCGGCGACTCGCTTGTCGCCGCAAGCCTTTTCAGTGCCGTGCCACTGACGTACGGTGCCATAACCAGCAGCCTTTTGGAATGGGGTGGTGTCCAGCTGGATCGATCGAGCCCAAGCGTATGGAGTTGGAATTCGTCAATGCCTGGAGGCAAGTCCCATTCAGTGACCGCCAGTTCGTCGGCGAGGGAGCCGAGCTGAGACTGCCTTTCTCGGCCCAGTTCCGGCGAAAGAGCAGGGAGGCTATGCAGTAATCGCACCAAATCCGCGTTGCCAGCGACGAGACTGGTGCCAGGGTGGCCTTCGACGGTGAGCGAGACGTCCCACGACAGGTCCGCCGTGAGGTTTCGCGACAGAACGACGAGCCGGATTAGTGGCTGCGTGTCCTCAAGGGACTCGAATCGGAGAACCCAGACCTTGGGGTGAAAGACGCCGCCGTTAGGTGCGGAGGCCACGAACACCGAGCCTTCAAGCAGGGAGTACAGAATTCTCTTCTGGGCTGGAGCCAGAATTCGGCCTCGCTGGTGAAATATCGACAGACGGTCCGCCGTGCTGCGCAACGCATCAAGGAGCGCCAAACGGTCCTGGAGAAGCTCGGCCTGTGGCTGTCCGGTGGCGTAGAGGAGAAGGTGAAGCGGCACGGCGAGGAGCGTGTCGAGATCGAGGGAGTAGGTTAGAGCGACAGCCTTGTCGAACCGGAATTGGCACGGTGTAGTGAGCGCCTCCGTATAGAGGGTGCGGTTAGATTGGGGGTCAAGCACGGTCACGTAGCCTCCAGACCAGCGGCAAGGTCCCCTAGGAATGAGCGCACTCCAGCCCACCGAAAAGTCATCCGATCGATGCCGGATGCCCCGGTCCACTGATCGAGTGATCGCTGGTTGGCGAACCGGGAGCGTGGCCCTTTAAGGCGTCGTTCCCTCTCCTCCACTAGGCGTGCGGGCGCTGATCCCTCCACGGGAACTCCGGCCGCGGCAGAGCCCAGTTCCCCCGTCTTGGCGAGGTCGACCCACCGAGTCACAAAACGTTGTGCGGCCGGACTAATCCTGTGTCCCTGCCCTTCGATCGTGCTCCACAAGTCGTCGAGCGACCAGTGGCTGACTGCTCCTAAATCCAGTCCACTCCACCACTGCTGGAGCCGGGCTCTGTAGTCCTCATTCAACGCATCACGTTCGGCGCGCCGGGCGAGAAGGAGGTTGTATAGCAGTGCGGCGCCGTGCATCACGTCGGAAAAGAGACGGGCATGATCGAGTGCCTTCTTGTGTGCCTCATCGAATCCAGCGTAGTCGGGGTGTTCCCAAGGGAATCTGCAGTCGACCAGCCGAGCCTGTGCAAAAAGGCGTGCAAGCAGGCTCTTTCGCGCCGCGAATGCCACCCGATCCCTAAAGTACTCTGCTTCGTATTTGGTGAGCGCGAATGTTACGTCATGAGGAAATTGGCGAGGTGGATCAGGGAGCCCGGGGTGCCATGTAATGGCCGGACCAACCGCCAACTCCGATCCCTTGCCTGTCTTCTCGGAAAGATGTCGTCGTCTGTAGATCGCGTCCAGGGCACGGTGGTATCGACTTTGTGCACCGTCAAACTGGCGCAGTCCCCAGGCCCCCAGCCCAGCCCAGTACACTGAACTTGGAAGCCGCTTGAGTCTGCGTCCAGCCTTGACCCCGAACACGCCCTCGTTTTCACCGTTGGCCAGAAGGCATTCTCCGATATCGAGCTCAAGTTCTCGAGCCCTCCGGGAAACGTCGCTACTGGAGACTCTCTGTTTCTCCAGGCTGCAGTAGACCCACGGCACAATGAGAAAGTAGCGCAACCGGGTTTGAATGGTGCTTGTGCCCGGAAAGAGGAGGTCGGAGAAGGAATCGCGAATCGCGCCGAGCCCAAGTTCGTCACGGGTATCGCGCTCCTCGAAAAGAGCGAGGATGCGTTCCATGCGCTCCCTGGCCTGTTGGTCGTGGTCAATCCAGCTCAGTGTTAGGGACATTCCGTCGGGGGCGGAGGATAGCCTAAAACGCCATTCAGCATGCGAACGTTGCGGCAATCAGGATGAGGGCGAGAGGTCGCGACGCAACAGGAGCCGAGACGATAGCGTGTTCGCAGCCAATCCATCCCAGCACAGGTCGTCTTGGGCCGGACGCCTTACGGTCGCGCTGGTGACTGCTGCTCCGATCGACAGCACGGCGACTAGGAGCCAGCCTTGAGTTCGAATGGTAGGTTTGATTGGGGGGTCGCACTGTTCGTTTTCATTGTTGCCTCCGAGTCCGCCGGGAATTGTTCATCAAGGCGGAGGTTGGGCTGGGTTACCAGTGATCCCTTTTTCGCCGATGGGCCAAGGGGGCCGCCTGACAAAGTAGGGCCCAAAACGCCGTTCCGCTCTTCGACGCCAATTCCGCGCGGAAGAAGCCCTGGATTTAGCGACTTTGGGTCTACGACCAACGCAGGACAAGCACTACACATTCAGGATGAAGTCGCTCTGGCGAACGAAACTCGACGACTTCGTAGCTTGCTAGCGGGAGGACAAGCTCCGTGTACAGCAGCAAGCGTGGAGAGCCCGGAGTTCGAGGATGGTCGGCGGAGAGCGTTTGAGAACGACGCAATGGCCAAACGAGACAAGCTGATCCTGGAATCTTATGGCCAAGGGACAGCATTCTGGAGGCCAGGCACAACCTGCCCGAGCCGGAATTACTAGCTGCAGAAATCGCGGAAGACCTAATTTGTGGCGTTGAAAGCTTACCAAGTCACTGCCCAAGAAGCTTGTGTCATCAGCAGCCACTTTATGCAATTACAAGACCATCTTCGAGGATGAATCTTGCAAGCTCGAACTTACGGCCGTGGCGCGAATGGACCTGCTCCCCCACTTCAGCTGAGGAGGGGCATCACGCTAACTGGCAGAATATAGCTGGGAAAGTTCCATGTTATGACGCTGAACCGAGCACATTTCTGAGCGAGTTATGCGTGGTCAATCGTGAGAGTGGGCGTGAAAGGCAGTTGCTTTTACGGATGGCAAGACATTGAAAGGAATCGTGAGCAACACTGCCACCTCCCTCTGCGCCATCAAAGAGTGAGACAGTCCAATACATTGTTGGCGTAGCCGCGGTGGGATTCATGCGGCGGGACAAGTCGGGCAATTCAGCCTAACCAATCTATCATTAAACCCCTAATTGATCATGGAAGCCAAGCATTCTTCGTTCACGAACGGGTCTGCAGAGGCCCCTCCAACGGAAGTGGTCCCCAAGGCCAAGCGCCGCAGATTCAGCGCCAGTTACAAGCTGCATATTCTGGACGAGGCCGATGCATGATGTAGGCCCGGAGAGGTCGGCTCGGTACTGCGCCGAGAAGGCATCTATTCGTCTCATCTGGCGCAGTGGCGGCAGCAGCGCGAGCGCGGCACGCTCTGCGGCTTGACGCAGGCAGGAAGGGATCTGCTGGCGAAGGACAAGGAGACCCGACAGTTGTGCAAGCATCTCAATCAGTCCCGGTAACAGCTGGAGAAGGCGGAAGCCATCATAGAGGTTCAAAAAAAAAAGTTTGCACGCTGCTTGGCATCAGCAGCCAGAGCGAGGCCGACCAGCCATGAGGGAGATGGTGACGGCACTGCGCACGGTCATGGGTACGAGGGAGGCCTGCCGGCATGTGGGGATCTCTCGGGCCTCCGACTACAGGAGCCGGCGTCGATTGTCCGAAGGGCCGAGATTCGTGCGATGCTGAACTCGGAGCGGTTCCTGGACCTGCCGCCGCGTCAGATCTGGGCAACGCTCCTGGATGAAGGCACTTATATCTGCCACTGGCGCACCATGTCTGGCATCCTCCATGAATTCAAGGAGATTCACGAGCGCAGGGATCGGCGCGTACATCCTCCGTACGCGCAGCCGGAGCGGTTGGCCTATGGTCTGAATGAGCTTTGGACGTGGGATATCACCCCGCACGGGGCCCCGAAGAAGGGCCTGTACTTCAAACGCTACGTGATTCTGGATGTCTTTAGCCGCCACATAGCGGGCTCGACCCTAGCGTCCTATGAGTCCGCCACGCTGGCAAAGGATTTCATCACGGCTACTTGCGCACGCCAGAATATGACTCAGGGCCGACTGGACATCCATTGGGATCGTGGCCCAGTCATAGTCTCCAAAACGTATGTACAGCTGCTGCCGGACCTGGGAGTGGAAGGCTCCTACAGCCGTCTGTATCGTTCGAATAACAACCCGTATTCGGAGATGCTATTCCGCACAGCGAAGTACCACAGGACCTACGAGCCACGCTGCGGTTCTTTGGAGGACGCCTGGAGTTGGGCGCGGTGCTTCTTCTACTGGTGCAACCATGCGTTCTACCGCACGCGCATCGCGTTGATGCACCCGTCCACGGTCCGTGACGGCTTGACCCTCAAGGTGTGGCAAGCGCCGCAGTTGCGCGCGCGCCTTGGCCCATCAGCAGGGTGGCCAATCTCCACACCACGTGCGCCCCCGCTCCAGGCATTGATACAGGAGCGGCCCTTCCCCGCACCCGATTCGGAGTGTAAGCACCGCTGATGCGTACAAGACTGAATACGTCAACGCTCTCCAACTTTGCGAATTCTGTTCATGGGCACCCCCGAGTTTGCGGTGCCCTCGCTCCAGGTCCTCTCTCAGGGTGGCTTGTGCCCGGTGGCGGTCGTCACGGGCCCGGACAGGCCACGTGGGCGCGGGCGCCGCACCACGCCCACGCCCGTGAAGATGGCCGCAGAGGCGCTGGGCATCGGCGCGATTTTGCAACCAGCAAATGTGAATGCGTCTGCTTTCGCGGAAGAAGTGCGCGCGCTGCAACCGGATATCATCGCCGTTGTAGCATTCCGGATCCTGCCTCGCGCCGTCTTTGGGGCATCCCGATTGGGGACCTTTAACCTGCATGCTTCGCTTCTTCCCCGCTACCGGGGCGCCGCCCCCATTAACCGCGCCCTCATGGCTGGGGAACATGTGACAGGTGTGACAACGTTTTTCCTGCAAGACAAGGTGGATACCGGCAATGTGATTCTGCGCTGGCCCACGCGGATCCGGCCGGATGAAGACTCGGGCATAGTACACGACCGCCTGAAGCTACTTGGGGCACGCGCAGTGCTGGAAACCGCACGCCGCATCGCCAGTGGACGGGCCCATGCTTTGCCACAAGACGCAACTCTGGCTTCGCCCGCGCCCAAGATCTTCAAAGAAGACTGCCGGGTGCCATGGCATAAGGCTGCCAATGAAGTCCACAACCACTGCCGGGGGCTGTCGCCTTATCCCGGTGCTTGGACACGCCACGGGAGCCAACGCTTGAAGATTCTAGCCACTCGCCCGGCTGCCGGTTCAGGCGCGCCGGGAGAAGTCCTGGAAGAGCATCCCCGACTCCGCATAGCATGCGGCGCAGGTGCAGTGGAGATACTGCGGTTGCAGCGGCAAGGGCATCGCCGCATGGAGGTCGCCGCCTTCCTTAACGGATACATACTGCCACCGGGCGAACGCCTGCAATGAAGAACATGGCGCGTAGGGCGGCGTACGTATGCGCCTTTGAACAAAAGAGCACCGGCAAAAATGTCGCAGTTTGACCTGAAGGAATTGACCGCACGCATTCAGGCCGAGAGCACCTTCATACGAGACCTTCGAGCGGAGCTGTCCCATGTACTGGTGGGTCAGCATTACATGGTAGAGCGCCTCTTGATCGGGCTCTTAGCTAGCGGGCATGTCCTGCTGGAAGGCGTGCCTGGGCTGGCAAAGACGTTGACCGTAAGCTCTTTGGCCAGCGCCATTGGGATGCGTTTCCAGCGCATCCAATTCACGCCGGACCTCTTGCCTGCAGACCTGCTTGGAACGCTGATCTATAACCAGAAAACGGGTGACTTCTCCATCAAGAAGGGTCCACTGTTTGCGAACATGATTTTGGCCGACGAAATCAACCGGTCTCCGGCCAAAGTGCAAAGCGCGCTGCTGGAGAGCATGCAGGAACGCCAGATAACCATCGGCGAAACCACCTTTCCGCTGGAAGAGCCCTTTTTGGTCTTGGCCACACAGAACCCCATTGAGCAGGAAGGCACCTACCCGTTGCCCGAAGCCCAAGTAGATCGGTTTATGATGAAGATCAAGGTCGGATATCCGTCCCGATCCGAGGAATTGGAGATTATGCGCCGAAAGGCACGGACCGGACCTAGCTACCAGATCAGGCCGGTTGTGCAGCCGGAGCAAATCCTTTCTGCGCGTTTAGTACTAAACGACCTGTACATGGATGAACGCGTCGAGGAGTATATCGTGAACCTCGTGTTGGCAACCAGGGAACCAGGCCGCTATAACCTGTCGTCACTAGCGCCACTGATTGACTTTGGGGCTTCGCCGCGCGCAAGCATCAACTTGAACTTGGCAGCACGCGCACACGCCTTTCTCCAGACGCGTGCGTACGTCACACCGGAAGACGTGAGGTCGGTGGCCATGGATGTGCTCCGGCACCGCGTCGTCATCACGTATGAGGCCGAAGCCGAAGAGATGGAAGCCGAAACTGTCGTCCAACGCGTGATGGAAACCATTGAAGTACCGTAGAAGCCGCCGGAACATTTTCGTTTTACTTAAAGTAGTTCTTTAACCATTAAACCAAATTGCCTGCACAGTTGACACGCGCCGGACTTGCGTTTATATTCGTTAGGCTTGGCGTACCACCGATTGGCTGTGCGAAGTGTGTCTCGGGAGGGGATAGCAAGAGCCGGATACTGCTCTGAAAAAGCACGCTCGATGAAGAGAAATCGCTACAAATGGGACCCGGAGCTGCTGGACTGGGTACCGGCAAAGATCACTTGGCACCACGGTATGACGCGCGTTGGCATCGGCGGCGCGCTGGTGCTGCTCGTCGCGACGGGGATTTTCGTCGCATTCGACTTAGTTAGTTCATCTCCTGAGGAACTTGCCCTTATGGAGGAGAATCGGTACCTGCAGGCGGAGGTATTGGCGGCCGAGACCCGGATCACCCATTTCGAGGAGCGCCTGGATGAGCTGGAGCTTCGGGACCAGGAGATCTACCGCGTCATGCTCCAGGTGGACGACATCCCGGGTGCAGTTCGCGAAGTTGGCGTGGGGGGCAGCGAGTCATACGAAGAGTATAACCGGTTCAGCACCTCCACGGCTAGTATTCTCAGCCGGGTGGATGGGCAGCTGGATCGATTGGAGCGCCGCGTAAACCTTCAGTCCACCAGCACGCAGGAACTGATGGCGCTGGCCAAAACCTTTGAGGAGCGCATCGAAGAGATCCCCAGCATCATGCCCTCCACAGGGCATCTGACATCGTCCTTTGGGATGCGTCAACACCCAATCATCAAGACGCGTAGGCACCACCCGGGGGTTGACATCACTACACCAACGGGCACGCCTGTACATGCCACTGCTTTCGGCGTTATTGAAGAAGTAATACATAGCCGGTACGGCTATGGCATTCATATCCTAATCAGCCATCCGACCGCTGGCTACAAGACGCTTTACGGACACCTGTCAGCGGTGATGGCGAATATCCGGCCAGGACAGCGTGTCAAACGCGGGCAAGTTATCGCAAGGAGTGGCAATACGGGGCTGTCTGAAGCACCCCATGTGCACTATGAAGTCCAGGATGCCAAAGGCCGGGCCCTTAACCCTCGTCCGTTTCTGGCGCTACAATTGAGCGCCAGCGAGTATCGAGCCATCCTGAACAAAGCGGCGCAAGAGTAGCCTGCGCGATGTAGCGGCTTTGAATGTGTGTTGCATATTCCCGTTTGTATGCTTATCTACTCTCGCGCGTGTCAAATAGCGCGCACAATTGGAAACATATCATTATGATCGGCTAGAGTCCTATGGGATATTGGACGCTTGAGTTGGCTTCTTATCTGGAAGACGCGCCATGGCCTGCGACCCAGGATGAACTCATTGACTACGCTGAACGTACGGGCGCTCCCGTTGAGGTCATAGAAAACCTTTCGGAGCTAGAGGATGAAGGGGAGCCCTACGAGAGCATTGAAGAAATCTGGCCCGACTTTCCGACGGCCGACGACGATTTCTACTTCTCGGACGAGTGACTGCAGACAGGCTGCGCGGAAACTCGGACGGGCAGCCGTACTAGTTCTCTCGCTGCTGACAGCGACAGAAGCTGCGGCACAGCAGCGACCGATCGTTGACCGCGTCCGATTCATCGGCAGCGAGCATTTTTCTGCCGCTACTCTGGAACGCCGCATTCGCACAACCCCCAATCGGCTGATCCTTGGTATTCGGGGCTTCACCTGGTGGGTATGGCTTTACCGCTTGGGCGACCAGGGTCACGCTGGGCAGCGCATCGG
Organism: Rhodothermales bacterium; assembly: GCA_965262785.1. Taxonomy (GTDB): domain Bacteria; phylum Bacteroidota; class Rhodothermia; order Rhodothermales; family Bin80. The sequence goes on along the minus strand of OZ253559.1, from coordinate 1,292,746 downwards.
ACGCGCACTCATGGCAAGCGGCGAGCCCCCGGCTTGGCTCGACAGTTCCACAATTGCGGCCGATTTGGAACAACTACGCAGCTTCTTTGCTCAGGAGGGATTCCGCGAGGCAGAGATCAGCGCTCGCATTGACACCACACGCAGCGGCAAGCGGGCGTCGGTATCATTTGAAATCTACCCGGGTCCCGCCACATACTTCCGCCGCATCAGATTTGAGGGACTTGACAGCCTTGACCTGGCGCTCCAGAATGCACTGGTTGACGAGTCCCTGCTGACGCCGCAGACTCAAAGCAGCGGCACGCCCCTGGAATACCGCGCAGTGCCTCGGCGGTATTCCGAACCTTTACTGGTCGAAGAGCGGCGGCGACTCTTGGCCGCGCTTCGCGATGAGGGGTTCGCCGCCATCACGCGCGACTCCATCACAGCATTCGTAACGCCGTATCCCCCGGACTCGCTGGACGTGGTGATGCGCGTTCGCCCGGGACCGCGGTACCTGTACGGCGCCATTCACTTCGACGTTGAAGGGCCTCTGGGCCTGGCTGAATCTGCAGGTGCAGCGGAGATCGGCGGAGACTCGCTTGTCTCGTACCGCATGGAGCCCGGCGTCCGCATATCGCCGGGCCTGTTGACCCATGCACTACGCATGCGCCCGGGCGCTCCTTACAACCAGTCCGCCCTTCAGCAGACGAAGCAGCGCCTGGAAGCCACCGGGATCTTTTCATTTACCGACATCGCGCCGCAGCCGCCAACGGGTGCAGCACTTCCGCACCTAATTACGGTCCGCACGCGGCCGCGTCATCAGTTTGGGATGCAGACTTTTGTGCTGCAGAGCAGCGGTGTTCTGGGCGGCGTAGGCAGTGAATTAGGCGCTGGGCTGAGCCTTTCGTATGAAAATGTCAACCTCATTGGCAGCGGCGAGTTGTTGCGTATCAGCAGCACGGCGTCAGTAGCCGCGGATGTGGACTCGACCGTATTTTCATCAAGCCAGGGCGAAGTCTCCGCTTCACTTTCACTACCCTATCTCGTAGCGCCATTCCACGACCTCGAAGACCGGCTTGGCCTGAACCAAGCCCGTACACGCTTTACGGTGACCCTCCTCACGGCCCGACGTGAGGACCTGCGCCTGCTGCTGCGTGGCCGGGGCACCGCCCGCATCCGTCTGGAGATGCGTCACAGTCCTACAGTCACATCCTTTGTTGACTTGCTCGACGTGAGCCTCAGCAACCCGGACACTCTGAGGGGCTTCAAGTATCGTTTCCTGGATCGCATTCTTGGTGCTGACGATAGCCTTATCGTGTCCGACCCTGTCCAGCGAGCGCAGGTGCTGGAAGACTACACGCATCCCCAAATCAACAACGCCATTCGCTATACCTTCCGCAGTGAGCGGGTCAACCCCTTGCGTCGGGATCAGGGCTTCAGCTATGAGGCCGCCGTAGAGCTCGGCGGCAACCTGCCCTACCTGCTCGATCGGTACGTCTATAGCGCCGGGCGCGTGGAAGGAAGCCTGCCCGGGCTTCCATTCTTTCGAGGCAGCGGCTCCCGCGACCGCATGAATTACCGCCAGTACATACGGCTGGTGGCGGACTTCCGGCACTATCTCAGGGTTGGCTCTTCCAACGTGTTGGCACTGAAAGCCGTGGGAGGCTGGGCGCGACCGATAGGTCAGGCCGACAACGTGCCATTCTTTCGGCGCTTCTTCAGCGGAGGCGCGTCCAGCGTGCGAGGCTGGCATCTCAGGCAGCTCGGTCCGGGAGCCACGAACTTCAGCACCGGCGTAGCCGACGACGCGGACGCCACCAACATCCTAGGCGGGGACATTAAGCTGGAGTTCAGTGCCGAGCTGCGGCACACCCTTCTCGATCATACGCTTGGCGCGGAGTGGATCTTAGCCGCTTTTGGGGATGCAGGCAACGTGTGGTTTGGTCCGCGAAACCCAGGCTTCGCGAACCTGGCACCCAACGCGCCAGACGGGCGCTTTGCGCTAAACAACTTTGTCAAGGAGATGGGCGTCGGCACCGGCATGGGCCTTCGCCTTTCATGGGCGTATCTTATTGCGCGCTTTGACGTCGCATACCGGGCATGGGACCCAGCGCGTCTGGAGGCTGGCTGGTGGCCGACGGGGCTACGTGAACCAGCGGCATATTTTCGGTTTGGGCACGCCTTTTAGGACCATGGGCACAAAGTCCCACAAGCCACCCATGACTCGGGGCGACGAAATCACACTCACGATAGAGTCCCTTGCAGACCGGGGCATGGGTCTTGCCCGCGTCGACGGTTTTGTCGTGTTTGTGCGCTACGCTGCCCCCGGTGACCGCGTTAAGGTCGTAGTTGTGAACAGCCGTCGGTCTTATGCCGAAGCCAAGGTCGTAGAGGTGCTGGATCGTGGCCCTGCGCGCGTAGCGCCGCGATGCAGATACTTCGGCAGCTGTGGAGGTTGCTCCCTTCAACACGTCGCTTATGCGGCGCAGCTCCTAGCAAAAAAGAATGCCGTCATGTCGGCCGTGCGGCAGGCCACTGACGCTCATAGCATTCCGGTACGCGATCCCCTGCCCAGCGCAGACGCCTATTACTACCGCAACAAGATGGAATTCTCCTTCAGCGCCCACCGTTGGCTGACGCGTGAGGAGATCGCGTCTGGGGCGCTGCTGGACAAGTCGTTCGCGTTGGGTCTGCACGTACCCGGCAACTTCTATAAGGTGCTGGACCTTAAGGAGTGTTTTCTGCAGTCCGAAAGCAGCACGCAGATCTTGTGCGGATTGCGCGCACTTGCGTTGAAACACAACTGGGAAGCCTGGAATATCCGGAAGCGCCTCGGATTCTTGCGTCACCTGGTGATCCGGGAAGCAACAGCCACAGATGATCTCATGGTGAACCTTGTCACCAGCTTCTACGATCCAGCCCGCATGGAGGTGCTGGCGCAATACTTGCGCACCGCGCACCCGCAGGTGACCACGCTGGTTAACACTATCAACGATACGCCAAGGCAAGCCGCCGTGGGCGCCGCGGCATATGTCGTGTTTGGGTCGGGCGTGCTGCGGGAGCAGATCGGGCCGTACCGTTTCGAGATATCTCCCGGATCCTTTTTTCAAACCAACACCAGACAAGCCGAAACGCTTTGTAAGCTCGTGCACACACTCGGTGCATTTCAGCCAGACGATTTGGCGTTGGACCTGTACTGTGGCGCCGGGACTTTCGCTATCTACATTGCCTCTTCCGTTCGCCGCGTAGTTGGCATAGAACTGGTGCCCGACGCGATCGCGGCCGCGCGCAGAAATGCAGCAGCCAACAACATAGATAACTGTACGTTTGTCGCCGGGGACATGCTCAAGGTCTTTACGACTGCCTTCCTGCGCACGATGGGAAATCCGGATGTCGTTACTGTCAACCCGCCGCGTGCGGGAATGCATCCGAAAGTCGTACGACGGCTGGCGACGCTCAAGCCCCGCCGCATAGTCTACGTGAGCTGCAACCCTCGCTCGCAGGCCCACGACCTCGCGAGTCTCTTGGACCATTACCGGGTGGAGGTCGCACAGCCGGTAGACCTTTTTCCGCAAACACACCACATTGAGAATGTAGCCCTACTTGTGGCGCGCTAGGTCTTATGGGTAGAACAGCATTTATCACAGGCGGCACCGGCTTTGTCGGCAGCCACCTCGCCGAGTCACTGCTCGCGCGCGGCTACAAAGAGGTGCGGTGCCTAGTCCGTACGCGCCTGAAGTGGCTCAAGGGGGTGGACATTGTGCCGGTCAGGGGCACCCTTAACGACAGGGCGCTGGTACTGGATGCGGTGCGGGGTGTGGACTATGTCTTCCACCTTGGAGGTGTGACGCGGGCCAAGACGTACGCTGCCCTGTGGGAAGGCAACGTCAACGCAACGACGCAGATATTGGATGCGATAATAGCGGTGAACCCTCGCATCTCCAAGGTGCTGGTCACCAGCAGCTTGGCCGCCGTGGGACACGCGCCTGACGGGCGTGCGGACGAGACCACACCGCTACATCCTGTATCCCGATACGGGCGCAGTAAGGCCGAGATGGAGGCCGCGCTAAAGGGCTACATGCAGGCCCTGCCACTGGTCGTAGTGCGGCCGCCCTCGGTCTATGGGCCGCGCGACAAAGACGTCTTTACATTCTTCAAGGCGGTGCAGCAAGGCTTCTGCCCCGTCCTGCGGGGCGATCCCGGTCTGACGCTGGTCCATGTCGCTGACCTGACGCGTGGCATGATTGAGGCCGCTGAGTCGGAAGTCACCACGGGCGAGGCGTATTTCATCGGCAACGACGAGGACATCTCCTGGGACAAGCTGAAGCATGCCACCATGGCTGCACTGGGTACAAGGGCCTTGACTTTACCCATTCCGCGCAGTCTGGTGCTGCCCGTGGCCGCTGTTGCGGAAGCCGCCGGCGCTCTTTTTGGCAAGTATCCGCCCTTCAACACAGAAAAGGGACGCGAGCTTCTCCGGGCGGCGAAGATGTGCTCGTCTGCAAAGGCAATGTGCGACTTTGGGTACCGGCCGCAGGTGCCGCTGCAACAAGGCCTGCAGAGCACTATCGCGTGGTACCAGGACCAGGGCTGGCTGCGCAGAAGGCCTTAGGCGGAATCCCCTGGAAGTGCGTATGGTATATTCACGCTGTTTCCACCAACAAGACTTTCTCGATTGTGAGTGCACTCGGATTCAATAGCGGCTACGTTGAGGAGTTGTACGCACGCTACCTCGACGATCCATCCAGTGTCAGCGAAAGCTGGCGCGAATTCTTTGCTGACTTCCAGCCCAGTGAGGCATATCTGGCAGCCGATGCTGCTCGGCCCCAGGCTGCTCCAAAGCCAGCCAAGGTAGCAGCGCGCCCCAGCGGAGACGGTGCAGCCACTGCTCCACCGTTGCCGTCAGGCGCGGACGTAAAGCCGCTCCGTGGTGCTTCCGCACGCTTAGTGGAAAATATGGAGACGAGCCTGGGCATGCCCACGGCGACCTCCGTGCGCACGTTGTCAGTCAAGCTCCTGATAGAGAATCGTACGCTGATCAACCAGCATCAGCGTGGCATGGGCGGCCTGAAGGTGTCGTTCACGCACCTGATCGCGTATGCATTGGTGCAAGCGTTGAAGAAGTTTCCGGTCATGTATTCCACGTTTCGATGGGAGAGCCGCACCCCGCAGCACGTACGCCCAAAGAATGTGAATCTTGGCTTGGCCATTGACGTCGAGCGCCGCGGCCGGCGCGCGCTGATGGTCCCCAACATTAAGGCGGCTGACACAATGCGCTTCGCGCAGCTTCTGGGAAGCTACAACGAGCTCGTGCGCCGCACGCGTGCAAACCAGCTCGCAGTAATAGACTTCCAGGGCACTACCGCCACCATTACCAACCCGGGGATGATTGGGACCAGCCTCAGCGTTCCGCGCCTAATGCCGCAGCAGGGTGTAATCATTGGCATTGGGTCGATTGGGTTTCCGCCGGAATACCATGCTGTCCCACCTGATGCCATCAACAAGGTGGGACTTTCACCGGTGATGACGATCACCTCCACGTATGATCACCGCGTTATCCAGGGTGCGGAAAGCGGCGCGTTTCTGAAGCATGTGGAAGAGCTCCTTCTGGGTCGGCACGACTTTTACCAGGCCGTCTTCAAGGACCTCAACATCCCCTACCCACCTTATGCCCACTTCCAGGACTCTACGCCGCAGCTGGGCCGCTACGCCAGGAGCAGCGGCGAGCTCGATATGGTAGAGAAGCAGGCACGGGTCATGATGCTGATTCGCGTCTTCCGCGTTCTGGGCCATCTCCAGGCGGACACCAACCCGTTGGGCTACACGTGGAAGTACCACCCGGACCTCGACCCTGCACACTACGGACTGACGGTATGGGACCTGGATCGCGAATTTGTCACGGGCGGTCTGGGCGGGCGTGATGTATTGCCGCTACGCGAAATCCTCAACATCCTGCGCGAAACATACACACGCCGCATCGGAGTTGCATTCATGCATATCACAAGCCCCATTGAAAAGCGGTGGCTGCAGGAGCGCATCGAACCGGAGCGCAACGTGGATGATGTGTCACTTGAGGATAAGCGTCGCATCCTGCAGAAGCTGAACTCGGCGGAGGCTTTTGAGCGATTTCTGCACACGCGCTACATTGGGCATAAGCGGTTTTCGCTGGAAGGCGGTGGAAGCGTGGTACCTATGCTGGACGCCATCATTAGCGATGCGGCCGACCAGGAGGTTCACGAAATAGTCATTGGCATGGCCCATCGCGGGCGACTGAATATCCTTGCGAACATTATGGGCAAGAGCTATGAGTCGATCTTCACTGAGTTCGAAGGAAGCATCAACCCGGACACCATTTACGGCTCGGGCGACGTAAAGTATCACTTGGGTACCAGCGGGCAGTATCGGGGCAAGACTGGCGCCGTTATCAACCTTTCCCTCGCTTCCAATCCAAGCCACCTTGAGTCGGTAAGCCCCATCGTTGAGGGGATTGTCCGCGCAAAGCAGGACTTGCTGCGCGCGCAGGACGACCCGCGTGCCCCTGGAGGCGACATTCATGATGCGGTAATTCCGCTACTCATTCACGGAGACGCCGCCTTCGCCGGCCAAGGTGTCGTAGCGGAGACACTCAACTTCAGCCAGTTGCGTGGTTACCATACCGGCGGCACAATCCACATCGTGATCAACAACCAGATCGGCTTTACTACGGGCCCCAGCGAAGCGCGAAGTTCCACGTATGCCACGGATGTCGCGCGCCTAATCGAGGCACCAATCTTTCATGTTAACGCGGACTATCCCGAAGCTTGCGTTCGCGTGGCGCGTCTGGCGCTGGACTATCGACAAGTTTTCAACAAAGACATCGTCATCGACATGCTGTGCTACCGGCAGCATGGCCACAATGAAGGCGACGAGCCTTCCTACACCAACCCGCTGCTCTATCAGCAGATTGAGAAAAAGCGGTCACCGCGCAAGCTGTACACGGAGATGCTGCTGCGGCGCGGTGAAATGCTGCCGGAAGAGGCAGAAGCCATGCTGGATGACTTCCGGGCACAACTGCAGGAGGCTTTCCAGCGAACAAGCGACCTTAAGCAGAAGGATGCCGCGGCCATAATAGAGCGCTTCCACAACCGGTCGTACGAGACGCCACCGGACGAAGACACGCGACCCAGCCCCGAAGACATGGAGCGCGTCTTGCTGGCACTCTTACGCTTCCCGGAGGGCTTCGCCGTCCACCAGAAGCTTCTCAGTCAGTTCAAGCGTCGAGACCAGCGCATGCGCTCGGAGGGTCGAATCGACTGGGCCTTTGCCGAGGCCCTGGCCTTGGGAACGCTCTTGGTAGAAGGTACAACGGTCCGCCTAAGCGGGCAGGATTCCCGCCGGGCTACCTTTAGCCAGCGCCACGCGGTATTCTATGACCAGCATACGGGCGAGGAGTACATTCCGCTAAACAACATCAGCGAAGACCAGGAGCGCCTGTTCATCTTCGACAGCTTGCTGAGCGAGTACGCGGTATGTGCATTCGAGTACGGGTATTCCGTCGCAAACACGGACGCATTGGTGATGTGGGAAGCCCAGTTCGGCGACTTTTCCAATGGGGCCCAGGTCGTTTTTGACCAGTTCCTCAGTGCCGCCGAAGAAAAGTGGGGACAATGCAGCAGTCTGGTTGCGCTGCTTCCTCACGGCTATGAAGGCCAAGGGCCTGAGCACTCGTCCGCGCGCTTGGAGCGCTTCTTGCAGCTGTGTGCGGAAGGTAACATGATTGTGTGCAACCTGAGTACGCCGGCGAACTACTTCCATGCGCTTAGGCGTCAGGTCAAGCGTGAGGTCAAGAAGCCGCTGGTTGTGATGACGCCCAAAAGCCTCTTGCGCCACGGACGTGCCATCTCTTCCCCGGAAGACATCCTAAACGGTCAGTTTCTGCCCGTCATCCCCAGCCAAAAGGATCCGTCCCACGTCACAAGGGTCATCATCACCAGCGGGAAGGTATATTACGACCTCTTGGTTGCCCTACTTGAGGAACCGGAGAAGGATGAACGGATCGCGCTAGTGCGTATTGAGCAGTACTACCCATTTCCCTGGAAGGCGCTGCAAACCGAAATCGGCCGCTACAGCGCAGACAGTGAAGTGTATTGGGTGCAGGAAGAGCCAGCAAACATGGGCGCTTGGACCTACATCCAGTCCTACATCAACAGCGCCCTACGCAGCGTCTTTGGAGCGGAGCATCCGCAGCTCGAATACATCGGCCGCACGCCCAGCGCGAGCCCAGCGACCGGCAGTGCCATGGTGCACAAGCTTGAACAGGATCAGATTGTGCACGAGGCCCTGGACATGTACCGGAACTAGTAGCGCCGGTTGTGTTTGCGCGCGTTACGCGAAGCCTTCTCCTTGGCGACACGGCGCTCTTCAGAGGGCTTGGTGAACGACATGTTCCCGCGGTACATTCGCAGAACACGGCTGCGATTTACCGCCCGCTTGAATCGGCGCAGCGCGCGATCTATGTTCTCCTTGTCGCGCACCTTGACGCCAATGCCTACGTGTTGTGCCAAGAGGTTGTCCTCGGTTCTTGTTTAGCAATACAAAGTCAGCCAAAGTTTAACGACGTTACAAACGGGAGGTTTCATGCCCAGACGGAAACTGGTACTGGCCACGCGTAATGCTGGCAAGGTCGAAGAGATGCGCGCACTTTTAGGTGGGTTGCCCATCGCCGTTGTTGCTGCCTCAGCAATACACGGTGCTCCAGACGTGGTGGAGGACGCAAATACCTTGCGTGGCAACGCGCTGAAGAAGGCTTCCGCGGTAAGCGCAGTTACCGGCCATTGGGCGCTGGCCGATGACACAGGGCTAGTGGTGGCGGCGCTGGACGGCGCTCCCGGGGTGTACTCGGCTCGCTATGCTGGGCAAGGGTGTACGCCACGTGACAATCGGCTGAAGTTGCTGCGTGCACTAAGAGAGTCACAGGACCGCCTGGCGGAATTTCGCACGGTGATTGCGCTGGTGATGGATGGAGCGGTGGAGTACTTTGAGGGCGTATGCCCAGGACACATTGCGCATCACGAGCGCGGGCTCGGCGGGTTTGGATATGATGCAATCTTTGTTCCGGCGGGCATGAACAAGACGTTTGCAGAACTCAGTGGACCCGAGAAGAACGCGATAAGCCATCGCGGGCAAGCGATGCGCTCCTGCCAGGCGTACCTCAAGGAGCGGCTAAGCGGATGATCGCCCTAGTCCAACGCGTGCTGAACGCCTCGGTAACCGTCAACGGGCATGTCACGGGTGCTATAGGACCTGGAGAGCTGATTTTCGTAGGGATCCACCGAGACGACACCGAGAAGCAGGTCGCATGGATGGCAAACAAGTGTGCCCGGCTGAGGATCTTCCCAGACGAGTGTGGCCGCATGAACCGGTCACTGTTGGACACGGGCGGCCAGGCGCTCGTGGTATCTCAGTTTACGCTATATGGCAACGCGCACAAAGGCAATCGTCCTGCGTTCACAAACGCGGCGCCCCCCGACAAAGCAAAAGCGTTCTACGAGGCATTCATCGAGCAGCTATCGTTGATGCTCGGTAAGCCCGTAGCAGCGGGCGTCTTTGGCGCCAACATGCAAGTTAAACTGTGTAATGACGGCCCTGTCACGATCTGGATTGAGCGCAATCCACCGGACTAAGCAGGACTGGAAGTGGCTTATTTCCACGGAGGCTGGGCCGGCAATGCCTCTTCCAATGCCTGGATGAGTGAGTCCTGATATGCTCCCGCGTAGCGGCCTTCTATGAACCGCGTCAGGCCCTCGTCATAAAAGTGCTGCCAGGAGGTCTCCTCCTGCCCCGGGATAATGGGGAAGAAGCAGGCCTGGACGTTGCGCGCCGCTTTCAGGTCCCCTGGCGCATCACCTATCATGAGCATGCGCTCGGGTGCGTACTTGCCACTGGCCGCTGCCGTTAGGTGTTGCGTCTTGGTGCCGTCTTCCTGCCCTGCAATGCGCTTGACAAAGGTATCCACGCCGTGCTCCTGCCACTCCCGGTGCAGCGCTTGTAGCGGCGTGCCGGAAGACACGATCAGGTCCGCCTGCTGCGCTGCGCGTTCCAGGCTTCGGCGAACCATCGGAAAGGGCGGCACGCCATAAACCATCTCTTCCACGCGTGCATTCACCTCAGTGCTCCAGTCGTATGTAGGCCGTAGCGCGGGGGTTCGGGCAGACGCGTTTCGTAGGGCCGGGTTGCCGAGTTTGGCTTCTTCGGCAATCCACTGCCGCAGCTCAGGCAGTACGGGCACCGCGGCCCCGAGGGCCATGACCTCGGGCCGCGCGCGCAAAAGGTCCAGCACGATCACCAGCGCTGGAAAACGGTTCGTGCCTCGCTTGCGGGAGTACAGGTTGACGAATTCCCACACCTCCCGCGCGTACTTGCTGACCGCCTGCAGGCCATAATGCTTGATGGTGGCTGGACAGAAGCACTCCTTGTGCTTGATCTCCATGGAATCGAAGACGCAGCCGTCGGAGTCGATGGCAATGAAGAACTCCTTTTCTTGCGTAATCATAGGCGCCTTGCATGCTTTTAGGCCACGGGCCAGCCTAAGTTACTGCATGCCGAGAATGAATCGCATTGGATTCGGCGGGGGTGACTGCGCGAAGCCCATCACTGAGCGACCCGCCGGATGCGGCCTCCCGGTGCGCCAAACTTTGCCACGCCGCAAGTATGGGCCTGACGCGCAGTGGATTCCGGGAACTCGCGACAGGAGTAATCAACGGCGCTTCGTGCAGCGTAGCAGTCAGGCATGAGTCAGGTGATCTGCGTTGCCGGCAACATGAAGCAATGATCAGCGTGTTCTTGCCCGTCGCAAGGGGATTGAGACGGGGGCATGTAAAGGGATACGCGCGTGCGGTCGCGTATCCCTTTACATGGGGTACTGCCTGCGAAATACTTTGCCCAGGACAAAGGCCGCCCGCAGTATTCTCACCTGCGTGTGCGGCGTTGCGTAGTGTGGTGGAATTCGACGCGCCCGGAGCCATCCGCAGCATATCGTTGCTATTCTGTCGATAGATTTCTGCTTCTCGCGTAGCAGGTGCACTTCCCGAGACGCCGCTACTGAGGTCGGGTGCGGCGCAACCTGCTCAGAAGCCTTCCCGCAGCATTCGATGAACCTGCAGCGGGAGAGGCGCCGAGATCTCTTCTGGACTTGCGCCTGGACATACCGCGGTCAGCAATCGAAGCGAGCCGCACGACGCTCCCTCCACGCTCCTTCTAATGACCACCATGACACGGCCCTTCAGCGGGCATGCCCGCTCCACTGGATTCTCCTGAAAGATCTCCGCACGTCTACTCACGAGCCATGGCAAGTCATACCTGCCCCATACTGCACCCATCCAAGAATTTGCAGTAACCGCCCAAACCTTCGAATGTACACATAACATGTGCGTCGTCCCGTCCCCTGAGACCAAATGGAGCACGCAACCACCAACCCCAAAAGCGGATCCGGATGACGCCTGCCCTGCGTGGGCAGGACTTGAATTGAACTCACTTCCTTTCAGGCCACTGACACGCGGCTCAAGGCAAAGAATTAGGTCTTTCGCCTCGCACGGCGCCAAATGACGACAAGGGCGCTACCCGTCACAAGGGCTGTCGTGAATTTACGGAGTCACCGAAATAAGCAAGCAAGTATCAAGCCTCCGTCTGCTTGCTCGGACACCCTTCTGCGATCGCAGTCGGGGAGTCTGTCCAGGCACGTGAACAGAGCGTCCACTTGCTCAAGTGCAGGATTTCGCGGCAGTGAACAGTAGACCGTGAGTCGACCAGAACAGGTAAGAATCAGGCTCCCGTTGTCCTTCTCTAGCCATTCCCGTCGACTGCATTCGGGGAGTGCTTCTCTGCACCTGTCAAATTCGGCAACTTGTTCAATTGTTGCCTTACTGGGTAACACGCAGTAGAATTCTTCACTCAGTTCCAGGTTGGAAGCCAAAGATGACTGCTCATGAGTATCACTCAGGCTCTGAGTCACCAAGGTTAATTCAGCGGAGCTCGGGGAGAATGCAGGTGCCGATTGACCCGCTGCAGGCACGCCGCCAATACCGGTCTGGACGACTGCTACCAAGAGAAAGCAAGCGGGAACCAAGAGATTTCGTGCCTTCATGACAAAGGGGAAGGAGGAAGGACTTTAAGCGGGAATTTCCAAAGCTAACCTAACGTTGCGGCACAAGCAAGTGCTGTGAGAATTTCGCGCGAACAATTAACAACGAAGACCACCCATCCAGATAGCCAGGGGCAGCCAACTCTAATGACACGTTTGCTGGCAGGCAAGCTGTCGGGACGGCTTCATGTATGCCATCACTACCTGGACCTCAACCTGCACCGCATACATGTCGGGTCGCTGATTTGTCGACAAGTCCACGTTTCACCAAAGCCCCGGTATGCTGCACGCGCACCCGCATTCCGGCCTGCGTATTGTTGCTGATCAGTGTCGGAAGGCACATTGTTTCACATCCCGGTCCATGATGCATAGGCAGCATGCTTGCGGGAGCACAACGCTCGATGGCCCGCTCAAGGGCTATGGCCGAATCCGAAATACCATCCCAAGAGTGTCCGAAAGGGCAAAGAAGTAGTTGCCTGCAATGTCCATGTTCCGCCATCGACCCGGTAGCTCGAATGAGTGCCGATAAGATCCGTCGTCGGCAGAGTATACATCAAGTACCGTGGCTTTCCGTTCGACGGATAAAGGGCGGGAGTCCACGTACAGCATTCCATTCTGATACCCTAGGAAGCCCTTCGCCACGACGCGCACCCCTGGCCGCTGTATCGGTGGAAAACCTTCCACTTTGTATGTTTCCACGGTTGGGGGATCCACCTGATCCAAGGTTTCCCGCGCATAGACGACCTCACCAGAATCCGAGAAGCGCGCAAAAAATCCGAAGTGCCTCGGACTATACACCAGATCATTGCCAACTGTCGTGATTTCACCGCTTGACTGAAATAGAGACAGATCGGACGTACCAAAGGTGTAAAGAGGCTTGCCCGGCGCATCGGCAATGCCAAACAAACGGCCGTCCGCATTGTAGCCCATAGGCATGAAGTAGTAGCGCCCATCTTCCGTCAGAGCCATGCGGAATGGCTGAAAATCCAGTCTGTTGGTTTCTAGCAGGTCTCCCGCTGGTCCGAATCGGATAACCGCAGGGAGGGAGGCGTCGGGGACCACGACATTGCCCATCCCGTCAATGGAAAGAGCCATCGGGTTTTTGAATTCGCCGGGTCCTTCTCCTTGTCCCTGTCCATACGTCCCTACGAGCTGCCCTGCCACGTCAAACCTCTTAACCAGGAAGTCACCGTAATCCGTTACGTAGCTGCTGCCGTCTTCACGACCTCTAATCATCAGCGGCCGGTAGAGCGGGTCGTCGTCTGGCCTGCCAAGAGTAGCAATAGTGTCTACGTCGATTTCTTGCCATTCGCGGGAAGTGGACCGCTGTTCGTATATCGCAAATGGAAATCCCTCAATTTGGCTTAGTGCCAAGTCCTCTTCAAGCTGCTCCTGCGGGTTGCAGGCGCTGAGCATGACGGGGAGGATCAGAGCTAAATTGGCAATTGCACGCATGAGGTTGGGCCTGGATGTCAGTTGACCGGTGGACCGCTTTTCTTGGTTGGAAGAGTGCGGTCATAGTAACGTGGAGGTGGAAATTGAATGAGCTGTGAAGCCTTTGAGCCTGTCGCGCTTTTCCGGCGTTCAAGCCAGGGACCGCGGGCTAAATCGGCTATACAGCGTCATGACTGTGAGACTTGCATCAATGAATCGCGATTTGTCGGAGTTGTTTCCACGGACAGTATATGAGTTCGTACCGGATGACCACGATGCCAGCTGCATAGTGGACCTGGCAAACAAGTCGGTTTTGCGCGCTTTCGAGTCGTAGGGTCGGCGGGAGGCGCACCTGCCTTAGGATCCGGTGGCCATTCCGTCGCTTTCGCTCCGGGCCGCAGGGGATTGCACATTTTTAAGTTGGGTTTCGGCAGCTTCTGCCGAGATGGGCCCTCAAAGTAGATATCTTTTGGCAATGGATTGGGCTTCGGGTCGAGAGTGTGGGTGCAAATGGGACGGTGCATGCCAATGTGGGCCCAATTGCGTGCTCACACGCGGATTTTCGGGCGTAGGCAGGCTCGTGGAGTGACTTTCCGGGCACGATATCCCGCAGGTATCCTCTGATCGCACGCGTAAGCGGCGATCTTGGCACGGTGCAGCGCCTCAGAGCGTCCAGGCAGCTGCGGGTTTTGCGTTATGCCAGCGTCAGCAGCGCACTACTGCGCTGGGGCATCCAGCGGCAGGTGTTGCCTTTGCAGCCCCCTGGGGCTGGCAGACCGAATCCCCACTAACCCATCGACCCCCGGAGGTGCTCAGGACCTGGGTCAGCTCCTTCATGTCCTCCCGGCGTATCGGCTTCAGATTCGACTCGTACTGCATGAATATCGCCCCGCACCAGCGCTGACGCATCCCCGATGATCCCCAGCGCTTCACGTTCCGTGATCGGTTCGCAATAATGCTGTTGAGGTTCTCGATGATGTTTGTCGTCTTCAGACTGTCTCTGACAGCCTGGTTCCGCACCCCCAACCGGTGAAGCGCCAGCGTATCCTCCATACCCTCCTCCAGACTGCGTGCGGCTTTCGGGCACGACCGCTGCAGCGCTTCATGCAGCGACACAAGCGCCGCCCGTGCCTCTGCGTACGTGGGCAGTTCCCAAGCCGCCTGAAGCCGACGCTTCATTTGCGTGGCCGCTGGCTCGCTCTTGATGTGACGCGTCACATTGGTACGCTTGTGCCACTGGCAGCGCTGGAACACGACCGCATCCCCAAACACCGCGCTGATCCCCTTGCGAAGCCCGCGGCTGCCGTCCACCTGCACCAACAGCTTGTCGGTATGGGTGAAGCCCCGACGCAACAGATCCTGCAGCAGCGACTCCACCTGCGCACTGTTCTCGGTACGGCTTTCCGCAAAGCCCAGTACGACCTTCTCGCCCTCGGTCGTGATGCCCATCGCTACGGTCATCTGCATACCAGCCAAATACTTGCCATCAAGCAGGAGCACCGCAAAGGTGTGCTGATCGAATCGGCGCGTCTCAAATGCCTTCAGTAGCGCTGCCGTCTGCGTAATGAAGGCGTTGCCAATGCTGCTGGCGCTCAACCCCAGACTATCGGTGAAGACTTGGGCCGCCTGCCTGTAATTGCGCCGCGACAGTCCACACAGCAACCTTCTTACCACGCTTTCCCGGTCCATAAGCCCACGCTCGCGCAAGAGGCGGTACGTTTGCAGAGGACGCTCCCTTCGGGTTCGTACATTCCGTACGCGCGGAACGCGGACCGCAATGCGCTCCAAACCGACGCGGATGGAACCCGGATTCGTCCCCCAGCGCTGAAAGCCTGTCTTATGGTGCTTCCCACGTGCGCCGCATATGAAGTGGGCCTCGGCCTCCATGACCCATGTGGCCATCTTGGTAAGAAGATCATCGAGATATCCAAGGCAGCTGGCCAGGCCGATGAAGTTCCTTTGCGCAAGCCCCCGAAGGTCCTCGATGAGTGATTGATCCAGCATAGGGGTATGGGTCATCATACGGCGTTGAGGTTGATGAGAATCTCACGAAGTTGTGGCAGATAGGCCGCATGGGCCACACGGCGCAGCTGAGCCTCGTGTTCCAACAGTGCCAGTGCCATCTGTTCGCGTCGCTGGAAAACGGCGCTGGCCGGGGTCTGCAACCTGCGACCGATGGCATTCATGAAGCGCATCACGCGCAGCCCCCGGTCGAGCTTGAGCAGCATGCCCGTGCGTTGAATCGTCAGAGATTGCTCCAGGCCCTCCCATAAAACCTTCGCTGCGGACCGATTGACGCGCGTCAAGTCCTGGTGAATACGGGTGAGTGCGCGTTCAGCTTCCCGGGCATCGAACCCATTCCATGCCTGGCGGAGGCGATTGCGATACACAGGAACAAGGTTTTCCGGAAGACCACAGGTGACTTGATCCAACAGCGAATTGAGACAGCGCTGTATAGCGACCTTGGCGCCGAACACCTGGCGCACCGCCGATTGAAGTCCCGTACTGCTGGGCAGCACACAGAGCAGCCCATCGGCGGCCGAAAGACCACGATCGGACAGCGACTGCACAAAGGACGTAAGAGCAGAGACGTTTTCAGGGTAGCACGCTACAAGGCCAAGTATGCGGCGATAGCCCGTGATGGTCAGACCCGCTCCAAGAACGATGTTAACGCCGCGTGGGCACAGCCCGCGCAGCCAGATCGCAACGATCGGGTCGTCTTGCAGACTGCGCGAATGCAACAGCTGCCACGCTTCATTCAACTGCGCCGAGTCCGGCTTTGTGTCCTGGGCCGCAGCAGAAGCCTTGATCACTACGGGCGGTGGCGCCGGCTGCTGCTGCGCTGCCGGAATGGGCCAGTCGGTGGTCAATTGTTGCAGTATGTGCGTGCAGAGCTTCATCAGAAGCCGCCGCGAGTCACCGGAGGGATTGATCTGGGCGTCTAAAGGTGCCTTAGCCCTCCCCAAAACAGGCTGTGAGGGGTTCATATGATTGGAAAGGAATGGTGGAGACTAGGGTCCACCTCCACAGCAACTCTCCAATTCCCAACTTGAATTTGTGCGATCCCGGCCGCAGTCCGGCGTCCATCACCGTGTTTCCTCCCGCCGCCCACCGGTAGGGTCGGGGCCTGGCGCGCCAACCCGTAGGGTCCGGTGGCTTGTCCGTCGCTTTCGCTCCGGGCCTCAGTCCGGCTCCCATGAATCACGTTTCCAGGCCCCGCCTCGTCAAACCACGGCATGCGGTTTTCCCGCACCGGGCTTACCTGCTGATTACACCGCAAAGTTCATGCGCAGTTGGCGTGGGCGCGCTTTCGGCCGGTAGTACTCTATCTGCCACTGAGCATACAACCCCAGTCGCTCGTAGAACATCCGCCTACTCCACCGCTTCCACCCATAACCCTTTCGTCCGCGGGCACGCATCAGATGGCGCCGGATCTTAAGCTCGACCCAGTTACGTACGTAACCGAAGCAACGGCTCGATTGCCCCGTGCGGAAATAATTCACCCATCCCCGCAGTATTGGGTTGATGCGAGCAATTACCCGTTCCACCGGCTGTGATCGGAAACGTCGGAATTCCTCCTTGAGTCGCCGCAAGAGCTTTGTACGAGCCTTCATACGAGGCACGCTCAATACGCCCCAACGGCCCCGCTTCGTCTTATGCCGACGAATGCGGAAACCCAGGAATGTGAAGCTCTCCCGTTGGGTGAGGTCCACTCTCCGCGTCTTCTCCACGTTCAATGAAACGTCAAGCTTGGCCAACTCTTCCAACAGGCGCTTGTACACGCCTCGCTCCAGCCACCGCCACTTGCGGTAGCCGTCCACCACGATCACCAGGTCGTCGGCAAAACGGGCGTACTCCATATGGAAATACCCCTTCTCGCGGGTGACTGCCTTCGCGCGCTCCAGCATCCGATCCACCCCATTGAGGTAGATGTTGCTCAAAAGCGGCGAGATGACGCCCCCTTGAGGTACACCTTTCTTGCCACCGGACTTGAGTATCCGCTTCAGTAGCCACAGAATGTCACGATCCTTAACACGGAGCGCGACCTGTCGGAGCAGGATGTGATGACGAATCGTATCGAAATACGACGCCAAGTCCACATCAATGACCCGGGTCATTCCTTTGACTACCGCCGAAGTTACTCGATGTACAGCAGCATGCGGCGCACGCTTTGGCCGATATCCATAGGATCCCTCCTGAAAGTCAGCCTCAAAGATCGGCTCCAGAATCAGCTTCAGCGCCCCCTGCACCACGCGATCCCGTATCGTCGGTATGCCCAGCGTGCGGAATTTACCGCCACCCTTGGGGATCCGCTTCTTACGCAATGGCGAGGGCTGGTAACACCGTAGGATCAGATCGCGCTGAATGCACTCCAGAAACCTCTGCAAGCCGGTCGTCTCAATGGCCGCAAACGTCATGCCGTCGATGCCGGGGGCACCGTCGTTGCGCTTCGCCATACGATACGCCTCCTGCAGCGTCTCCAGCTTGCAGACATGCACGTACATGCCCCAAAAACGCCACTCTGGTACTGCCTTGGCTTTGCGGTATATTCTCCTCCTCAGGTCCTGCAGGCTTATAGTAGCCTCTTTCATGTCTTCAGTGCCTCCCTTTATTGTCGGAAAACATACCAGCAGCGAGGCGCCTTCGCTCCACGGGCATTACCCCGTTTCATCGCTACTACGCACCTCTCCGCCACCCTCTCGCCTTCGGTACACTTCCCGGTGCCACCGGTTATAGTACCTACCTTCCTCCGGCAATTTCTCACCGGGGCGAGGAGGGCTTCTCCAGTTGCTCGGCATGTCCTTGTCATCGTGCCGTCGCTATCACCCCGCCGAAGCGGTGCGGTCGTCCCAATCAGATTTCGACCGCCCGTGCTGTCTTCGCCCATCGGTTGAGGGCTCGACCTTCGGGATATACTCTCGAGGCCACCTATGCGTTTACTCTCGTTACGGCCCGATGACTCGCGGTCTCCCTTACGGAGACCGTGTCGGTAGGCTTCATGAATTAGGTTTCCCGCTTCCATGCTACCCAAGCTACAGAGCTCTGATTTCTACTCTGGCAGGACTGACTCCTGCTGAACATGCCAGCCTTGACTGGACACACAACCGGGCGTACGGGTTTCCCGTACCCGGCTCTCCAGGCGGATCATGCCACTCGCACTCGGACCGCTTCTCCTGCTGCATAGGACTTCCACTACGCAAGGAGCGACACGCCCCCTACAGCTACCCTATACTGCGGATAACGCGTTGCCAGGCCTGTTTACGCCCTGACAACCCCGTACGCCAGCATCGCATAGAATGCGACTGGCCTACGGGTCCTTCACTTACGCATGTGGTGTCGCTGGATTCACCGACCCTGATCGGATAGTAGGCTATGCCATTTGTTTTCCGGGGCCTTTCACCCTTTGAACACCGCTCCGCACCTGCGGCCCCTTCCCTCGACGGGCATTACCCCGCGTCTTCAGTAATACGGGCCACTCCGCCACCCTATCAGCCTGGCCTGGCTCAAAGAGCTTCCAGTTGGTGCGTGCCACACCACTAATAGGGCTTCCCGTGTTGCAACTCTCCTGATCTTCCATGCGTGCCAGCGCCAATACCCCGGCGAGTCGGTCTCGGTGCCTTTGTCGCTCGCTTCCCGAGCCGCAGCGGTCTTCCCCATATCACCGGAAGGTCGACACTCGCATCACCCGTTTCGGGGCCTGCTCAGCGTTCACTCACGTTCCGGCCCGCATGGTCGCTAAGCTACTCACGTAGCCCGTTAACCACAGTGCTTCATACTATGTTGTTACCTCCATAATACGCTGTAGCCGCTACCAACTGGAGCGACAGATGTTGGGCGGGATTCGCACCCGCCACAGGAAAGCGCCTTTTCACGGCGCACGGCGAACGCGGGTCGAGGCACGCAGGCCTACTCGCCGTCGATGATGCTGTCGCTGCTGCTTTACGGCTATGCAGAGGAGATTTTGTCGAGTCGCAAGCTTAAGTTCGCTGGCAGGGAGCATTTCTATTCGGCTCGTGTCCAACGATTGGGGTACACTTCAAGGTCTTGATGGATACCTCAATTACATTCAAACTAAAGAGCAGAGCGGCGAGAAATCCGCCTGGGTATTACTAGGGCGCCATGCCATGAATTGTGCATCAGGGTTGTTTCTCGTGGCAATTTCTTTGGCGTCCTGTTCCGGGTGGAACGTGGAAGAGCAAATCGCAACGGCACGCCAGGATTTTGTCGCCTTCGACCTTCTGGCAGCACGCGATGGCTTCGCAAAGGCCCTCGACCAAGATCCGCACAATACCGAGGCGGCCTATGGTTTCGCACGGGTTTTGA
Organism: Rhodothermales bacterium; assembly: GCA_965262785.1. GTDB lineage: Bacteria > Bacteroidota > Rhodothermia > Rhodothermales > Bin80. The sequence goes on along the minus strand of OZ253559.1, from coordinate 1,272,891 downwards.
TGGAATTCAACCGGTATGAGGATGCCATTGCGGCATTCGAGTTTGCTTTGAAGCTTTCTCCCAACGATCCACGCATTCGCGAGGGGCTCCTGTACACGCTTTATTGGGGTGGAAGATTTCAAGGGCGCCGCGACTGGCTCGATCGCACCATAGAGATAGGCAAGGAAACCATTCAAGCGTTTCCTGATCGTGTTTCGCCGTACGAGAGTGTAGAGGGCGCTATCCGGGAACTCAACGACTCGGAGCGATGGCTGCACATACTTAATGAGTTGGCTATAAATACGGAGGGGCTGTCGGCCGTGCTCATTGATCAATCGCCGGTGTTTCACATCCATCACCTGAAGGTGCGGCTGGCGACAGCGCAATCGTCAGGAGATACAGAAGCAGCAACGATTATTGAGGACGAGCTGCGCGAGGAGCTTGCTAGCGCAGCCGAGGCCGACACGAGCGGGGCATCACCGAATCCCGGCCGCCGGTACTTTTTGGCCATCGGTCACGATCTGCTGGGTGACACCGATGCCAAGCTAAGCTGGCTGTCGCGCCTTGACGAAACCCAGGAAGGCCGCCGGATGGGTGCGCATCAGAACTACAAGGTGCACTATTTAGACTTCCTCAAGGCCCGGGCGGCGTCGCCCGAAGAACGCCTGGCAATCATCGAGCGCTGGAAGCAGCGATTCGAACCGGATTGGGAAACCGGCGACATCTCGTTCTATGCGGAGGCGCTGAATCAAGAATTCCCCTTGCTGGTAGACGAAGCACGCCGACAACGTGACGAGGACGGCCAGCCAAATGACGAAGTCCTTGACCGTATTGTCGAAACTGGCGACAACCTGGTACGCCTGACCACTATGACCGGGACAGCGGCAGAGTATCTTCGGAGTGCCCGAACGCTTATTAGTCTGGACGTCCGGCCTGATGAAGCATTAAGGTTCGCTGACGAGGCTATCGCTGCGCTCAAAGAGCGGCGACCCGGCCTTATCCATGCTAGTGTGCGTAGGGACGCAATCGACCGTACGAGTGAAAGCTGGATCGCCTCTTTCGAACGCCAGAGAGGACTGGCGCTCGTGAAACTGGGCCGTGACGCAGAAGCTGAGTTGGCATTCCGCAAGGCTATAGACATCGGCCCGCGCTCTGATCGTTTCGCCGCGCTCGGCGAGTTTTTGGCCGGTCAGGAGGAATTCGACCAGAAGGCGTTTGAAATGCTTGTCGCGGCCTTGGCGCATACCGCCGACGATGAACGGCTCGGCAGCAAAACGAGGGGTCGTATCCGAAAAACCGCCATCATGGTGGGGACGCGCATCGGCATTGACGAGGAGGCGCTGGATATGGCTCTTGATGCTGAAATTGCAGAGGTTGCGGACGCGGCGCGGCGACGCCTGGTTGACAACCGCCTCGATCGTGTGGCGCCCGACTTCAGTCTCACCGATACCGAGGGCAACGAATGGCGTCTCTCGGATATGCTCGGCAAGGTCGTGATTCTCAACTACTGGGCCACGTGGTGCGGTCCCTGCCTGGCGGAACTCCCCCATTACCGCGACCTGGTGGACGAATACGCATCGGCTGCCGACGTGGTGTTCCTCGCCATTACCACCGATGCCAATCACAGCGAGGTACGGGCATTTCTACAGGACTATGACTATCGCTTTACGGTGTTGTTCGACGAGGGTAGTGCAACGGATTTCAACATTAACGGCATCCCTGCCCACTTCATTGTGGGATCGGAGGGGCGCATCCAGTACAAAACCGAGGGATTCCCTGGCGCCGAGCAGTATAGCGAGGAGATGCGGGCACAGATTGAGGCGTTACGCGCAAAAGAAGAAGAACCCGAAAGCTCCTCTGCAGACATGGAACTCTCATTTCAACTATAGAATTCAGAATCCAGACCGAAATTCCAGGCACGGATGTGTCTGGACTGATGAATGTAGGAGGAGCAATTGTTTCGTTACTGGAATCGCATAACATTCCCCGACGAAAGGTGGAGCGGCGGCTCGTCTATCTTCACTGCTGCCAAGGGTCTTCCCACGCTCACCTTTATTGTACTCGCCCCGCCGCAACTTTTAGCGGGCTGCCTATTTGTGCGTATCAACCCCAATGCTCTCCACCGATGAACCTGATTGAAGGGCACCTGAGGGTTACTCTTCGGACCGGGCGAGTGGAGATGCTGTTATGATCTCAGTGCTGCTGGCCATGCGTGAGATACTCACTCCTTGTTGCAATCCGGCCTTGAATTGTTGGTCGATGCTCGTGCACTGCTGGCCCTATTGATTGTCTTGCGTCCGACTCCTCATGCTTTTGGCGCGAACACGCGTGGCCAATCTGGGCAGTAACAACTCGGGAGGTCCTCGACAGCCGGATGGTCGGCGCATATTTGCGCCAACGCGTTGGTATTTTGGATGGCATACGTTTACCTCAGAATCGGATGACTCCTACAAGAAGAGACTTCATCAAGCAGTCCGCAGTGCTGATCAGCTCCGCAACCCTTGCCGGGCCTTGGATCCAGACGCGCAAGGTGGCCCCCAGCGACACCGTGCGTGTTGGCGCCGTCGGCATCAACGGCATGGGCTGGACCAACGTTCGGTCTCACCTGAAGATACCCGAGGTGGAAGTTACGGCCCTGTGCGATGTGGACAACGCTGTCCTGCAAAAGCGGTCAGGCGAGCTGCAGGATATGACAGGCAGCAAAGCCGACCTATACAAAGATTACCGCGCCCTGATTGACGATAAGGACATTGACGCCATAATCGTCGCTACACCGGACCACTGGCACCCCCTTATCACCATGCATGCTTGCCAGGCGGGCAAGGATGTGTACGTTGAGAAGCCGCTGGCCAACTCCATTGGAGAGTGCGATGCCATGGTCGCGGCCGCCAAACACTACAAGCGCGTAGTCCAAGTGGGCCAGTGGCAGCGGAGCGGCCCGCATTGGGACGAAGCCATGGCGTTCGTTCAGTCCGGGAAGCTTGGTACTATTCGCACGGCAAAAGCATGGGCATACCAGGGTTGGATGAAGAACATCCCCGTGCGCCCGGACGAGGAAACGCCGGAGGGTGTGGACTACGACCTGTGGCTAGGACCGGCGCCACTGCGTCCGTTTAACCCAAACCGTTTTCATTTCACGTTTCGCTGGTTTTGGGACTATGCCGGTGGCCTGATGACCGACTGGGGCGTACACCTGATCGACATGGTGCTCTACGGCATGGACGCAGTCTCGCCAAAGTCCGTCCTGTCGGCCGGACGGGCGTTTGCCTATCCGGATGGAGGAATGGAGACCCCCGACACGCAGCAGGCCATCTTCGAGTACGATGGCTTCTCAATGATCTGGGAACATGCGGCGGGCATCGACAACGGCCCCTATGGGCGCAAACACGGCGTAGCCTTCATCGGCAATAACGGCACGCTCGTGGCCGACCGCGCCGGATGGGAAGTCATTCCCGAAGGAGAAAGGATGGCAGCCGTAAAGCACGCCAAGCCAAAGGGGCCCGACCTGGACCGGCATACAGCGAACTTCGTCGACTGTATCAAGAGCCGCGCAGAACCGAACTGCCCGCCCGCAACAGCCTGGCTGGCGGCTGTGAATGCGCACCTTGGCAATGTCGCCTTCAAGACGGGGCGCAAAGTGCGGTGGGATCCCGACTTCCGCGGTTTCGCCGAGGGAGGGGCTCCGCCGCCAGCCAAGATGAGGCGCTGAATCGATCATTGGTCGATTCATCCTGAGGTGTTCAGACTTTGTGTGGATTAGCCGCATTGGGGGCTTCATTGCCCGATTTGGGCCTCTTTTTGCGCTTTTTTAGGGCAAATCGATCCATTGTGGTACTCCTGGCGTGCGTTGAGCCACCAAGGGCGGTAGTGTGCAGTGTTGGATGTGATCCCCAAAACATGTGCCAGGGCATCACGCCGGCCGCGTCGATTGGGGGATTATTGATTTGTAGTGTTCAGTGCAAAATGTCACTTGACATTGATAGGGGCGCTGATGTACCTTAGGGCGTAGCGATACTCGCAGCCATCCCGCGCTCAGCATGTTCGTCCGTACCGTCCGACGCAAGACCACCCAGAACGTTAGCGTACAGATTGTCGAATCGACCCGCGTGCCCGGCAAGGGACCGCGGCAGCGGATCGTCAAGCATATGGGCTCTGCTCCGGAAGGGCCGCTGCTGGAGGCGCTGGTGCGGTTGGCGCACCGGGCGAAGCTGCGGCTCCTGGAAGAGAGACAGCCCTCCTTGTTTCCTATAGATATTATGGCTCTACCCCTTTTTTAGTGGGTAAGCTCACCTGCGGACGCTTTCGGGGTAAAGATCCAGGCCTCCGAGGTGAAAGTAAATGGCGTTAGCAAACCGCCGTTTGTTGCGGAAGCCCCTACTGCGCACTTTGATTGTTTTGATCCGGCTGTTGATGCCTTCCGCAGGGCCATTGCTCACCTTCAGGATGATCGCATTGAGGATACCCCACAGCCCGACTTCGCCATTTTGGGAACCCACCGTGGCCCAAGGGGGGCTAAGCCAAGTACTCCCAGCCCACTTTTCGCCCTTTTCAGCCCCTTTTCAGCCGTATTTCTCGGCTATATGGTGAAGAATGCGTGAAGTTTAGCGTATTCGGCTGAAAAAGGCCATTGTAGTGCCAGGATTGTTGGTAGGGACTTGCTACAGGTGCGCCCATGCACTATCTTGGAGTCGGCATTGAACTGCAGACACCATGTATATACGGGCGACCAAGACCCACGCAATGAAAGGCGAGACGCGACACAGCTACCGCCTGGTACGCAGCGACCGCATCGGCGGGAAGGTGCGCCAGTCTACCCTGCTGAACCTGGGCGTCCACTTTGACACGCCCCGTGAGCAGTGGGGGACCTTGGTGCTTCACATAGAGAATTTGTTGCAGGGGCAGCCGACACTCGTGTTCGATCCCGACCTGCAGCACACGGCCGAAGCCATTGTCGCGCAGCTGCGCGCACGCGGCATAGGTGCACACGCGAAGCCGGAGGGCGAGCCTGATAGCGTCATGACGGTGGACATGGACTCCCTTGAGCACCCGGAGCATGCCCGCAGCGTGGGCGCAGAGCGTGTCTGCCTTCAGGCGCTCGAGGATCTGGGACTGAAAGACACGTTGATCCAGGCTGGTGCCAAGGAGCGCGACGCGCGCCTGGCCGTAGCCCTGGTGGTCGCACGCATGCTGCATCCCAACAGCGAGCGGGCTACGCTTCAGTGGTTGCAAAGCAGGTCGACGACGCTGGACCTGCTGGGGCTGCGCCCCGGCAGGAAAGTGTCGTTAGCGAAGCTGTATCGCATTGGGGACCTGCTCTGGGAGCACAACCAGGCGATTCAGCAAGCGCTCTTCCAAAAGGAGCGGACGCTCTTGAGCCTGCCGGAGACCGTTGTTTTTTATGACCTCACCAACGCCCATTATCATGGCCAACAGCACGGCGAGTACCTGGCCTACGGACGTTCGAAGCAAAAGCGTTCCGATTGTCCGCTGGTAACGCTCGGGCTGGTGCTCGATGGCGCGGGCTTCCCGCGCACCTGCGAGATCTTGCCCGGCAACGTCTCGGAGCCCGGCACGCTGCAGGACGCTATCGAGCGTCTGAACGCCAGCGTGGACGGTCAGAAGCCGACGGTGATCATGGATGCAGGGATTGCTACGGAAGCGAACGTGTCCTGGCTTGCAGAGCAGGGCTACGACTGGATCTGCGTGCACCGCGGCCGGCGGCCCCTGCCGCCAGAGCGGGAGCCTGACAGTACGCTGACCACGCAGGCTGGTCATGCTGTACGCGTGTGGCAGTTGCAGCAGACGAAGCAGGAAGCGCTGCTCTATGCCGTCAGCGAAGCCAGAAAGCACAAGGAAGAGCAGATCCTCCAGCGCCGGCGCACGCTACTGGAAGCAGCCCTCACCTCGCTGCACGAAGGGCTGCAGAAGCCCTACCATACCAAGCGGCTCAAGAAGGTCGTAGAGCAGGTCGGACGCATAAAAGAGCGATATGCCCGCGTATCTCATCAGTACGAAGTGACGGTTGTAGAAGGGAGTGGCCCCAACGCCAAGGCCGTGAAGTTTGCACGCAAGACGCAGTGGGAAGAGGCCGATGAGGCCCTGGGGGGCTACGTGCTACGCACCAGTCAGACGGGATGGGACCTTAAGCACATTGTAGCCACGTACTGGCGGCTGTCCGAGGTGGAGGCCACCTTCCGCTCGTTGAAGTCGGAACTGGGGATGCGGCCGCTATACCACAGCAAGGACGCACGCATCGCGGCGCACATCAGCATTGCCGTGTATGCCTATCACGCCGTGCACCTGATCCGGACACGCTTGAAGGCGCAGGACATCCACACCAGCTGGAAGACGCTTCGCCAGAAGCTGAGCGCCTGGCAACGGGTGATGACGACCCTAAAGGACACCCAGGGCCAGGTGATTGTCAACGTGCAGGACGAGCGCCCAAGGGCAGAACTGGCTCAGATAGCGCGGATCTGCGGCGTCACGCCCAGCCTGCATCGCCAACGCTACGTGCGCCAGGACTAGGGCGGGCGCAAGGCGGAAGAAAAGTAGTGCCAGCCAGGCGGGAGTACACCCTTTTCTTATATGTGGAGAATGTGTCCACCTATACTGTTTGAGTCATAAAATGGCGAAGTAGAGACAGGTGTGTTTTGATGGTTCTGGCGGCTGCCTTGACCGGTTCCAGCCGACACCGCATGGCCCACGACAACCATCGTTCCCAACCCTTACGCGCCCATGTGCGGTGGACATAGTGCCACAACTGCAGGGCCATTTCCTTGATAGCCCACGCGCGGGCCGTCTTCAACGTGCTGGTACGCAACTGCTGGAAGCGCGCCTTCTGCTTAGCAGACATGTTGGCCGGGTGAGTCAACCAATCATACTTGGTTCCCTTGAGGTCTTCCAAGCCTTCCTTCATCAATGCCCGGTGCTCCTGGCGCCGAACCTTGTCCACGGCAGTTCCCAGACATTTCACCACGTGGAATTTGTCAAAGGCCACCTTCCGTTGCGCCTCTGGCACATGCTCCAGCGTGGCGTTGATGTAGGCCGGCCACATGTCCATGCTGACACTCTCGATGCCCTCCAGCTGCTCCAAAGTGAGCCCAGCATACCAACGCGTAAGTGTTTCTTTCTTACGGTCTTCGCCCACATGCAGCACCGTACCCGCCTTCGCATCCGAAACAATGGTGACATACGCATGGCGCTTGCGAAAAGAGGTCTCATCCACGCCAATATGGGCAACATTCCGTTCCTTCCTCCGCGCAAGGCCTCGTTGCACCGCACGCTGCATGATCCCGTCTATCGCATTCCAGCTCACCCCCATCAGACGAGACACCGCCGACACACTCGCCTCCTGCAGCCAATCAATCACCAGCGTCTCAAACCCTGCAGTGAACCGTGACATAGGTTCCGCCCATGGAACAGGCACGGTGCGCACTCCATGCTCCGAACATTCCACGCGGGGGAGCTCCGCAACCACCATGGTGCGATACTCGCACAGGTCCAGGTGTCGCCATTGCCGGCGACGGTGGTCGTAGCCCGGAGACGCCGAGCCGCACTCCGGACAAGACAGCTGATGGCCGTCCTCGCAAGCTACATGAATCCGGACTTCTTGCGCCTCATGCGCAAACGTCACCTCGGAAACCTTCCAGGGAGCCTGGACGCCCAAGAGGCAACCGATGTCTTTCTTTAGTTGCGACATATCGTTGCTGGGGTTAGAAAACGTGTGCGCCATCGTGATGATGGCCTTGAAACAGACAAGAAGCGGGTATGAATCCGCATCATCTCATATCGTTTCCCGTTGAATACAACATTGCACCCATCTGATTAGGGGAAGAGCCGATATTATAGAAGGGGCCGGAGAGGGGGCACAGGCTATTTTGCCTGTGAGGCGCAGGCGCCTGGACTTCATCCTTCTCCATAGACCTTACAACCCCATGAACCACACCATAAGTGTCATCCCTTCTCAGAAGTCGGTCTTCGTCGGGCTGGACGTACATAGAGACACGATCGCGGCGTGCGTATACGATCCGGCTTCGAAGAGGGTCTGTCTTGAAGTGGAGCTGCCCAGCGACGACAGGGCCAAGCTGCGTAAGCTTATGGCCCGTATTCGTGGTTCCTTTGGCGAACCCCGGTGTTGTTACGAAGCGTCCTCGTGTGGCTACACGCTCTATAGAACGCTCAGTGACGACGGAGTCGCCTGCGCGGTCATTGCACCTTCGTCGATTCCACGGCGTGCCGGTGATCGAGTCAAGACGGACCGTCGTGACGCGGAAAAGTTGGCCCGCTACTACGCGGCGGGCCTACTGACGGCGGTTCACATCCCCGATAAGGCGTTGCTTGCCGCCCGAACGCTGGTGCGCCGCCGCGTTACTCTGGTCGAAGATTTGACCCGCACCAAGCAGCGCTCCGTGCTCTTGCTGCAAAGCCGCGGGTATGTGTACCGGGCGGGCAAGAACTGGACGCAGAAATTCTGGCGGTGGCTGGAAGGCCTCGCGCTTGACCCCGTTGATGCGTGTACGCTGCAAAGCTTGTTGAACCAATGCCAGATGCTCGAAGCCCAGATCCGGGAGATAGAGCAACATATCGAAGAAGAGGCACAGAAGGCATGCTATCAGCGCACGGTGCAGGTATTGCAAGCCTTCCGTGGCATCGGGCTGTTTACAGCGATGCAGCTGACTTGTGAAATCGGTGACATTCGGCGTTTTGCACACCCGAAAGCACTGATGGCATATCTGGGATTGGTGCCCTCGGAGCATTCCTCCGGCCACCGCACCCGGCACGGCTCGATTACCAAGGCCGGTAACACCCATGCCCGCAAGGCTCTGGTCTCTGCGGCCTGGAAATATACCCACTACCCCCGGCGTAGCCAGGCGCTGCACCAGCGCCAGCACCACTGCGCTGCGGAAGTGATTACTATCAGCTGGAAGGCCCAGCGGAGACTGCACAAACGATACCGCAGCCTGATTCAGCGCAAAGCACCCACGAAAGCCATCGTGGCCCTTGCGCGCGAACTCGTGGGCTTTCTCTGGGAAGCCATGCAGACGGTGCCACCGACACCGGTGGCCCTTGCGGCCTAAACATGTCCGAAACGCTTCCGAGAAAAGCTATGGGAAAAGGGGCTCTGCGCACGGATGGAGAGTCCATGCCGGTACTCTGCGATAGCCCTTGTGGCGAGCTCGCGAAGATAGATTATGGTAGCTCCCGACGAATTCAATATCAGGCGTTACGGTCGGCATTGCCGACCCAGCACGCGGACACCAGGTTGATAAGCCGTCGAAGATGCCAGGGCCCCTTTTCCGATAGCCAGCTCATGAAGATTATGTGAACTTACCGCACACATATCACCGCCCCCTTGACCCGGCCCCTTCTACACCAGTACCTGGCCGAGCGCGTGCAAGGGGCCCGCCATGGCAGCCAGAGCGACCAGCCGCTTCCCATACCCGATGCACGCAAGCTGGCGGAGAGCAAGCGTCTGACTATGGGCTTTCACGAGGTCTTCGGAGCGCTGTACGATCGGCTGGGCTTTCAGAAGGTCTTCGGGGCCCGCAAAAAGATGGCGGCGCGCCTGTTTCGTCAGGCCGTGCTGATGCGACTGGCCGCGCCGGGCTCCAGCAAGCGCGCGTGCTGCGACAAGCTTTCCAGGCACCATGGCGTGGAAGTGAACCCAGACAAGTTCTACCGCATGATGGACGCGGTCAATGACGACCGGATTGCGCGGCTGCAGTCGATCGTCTCGCATGAAGTGCGCGGACTCTTGCAAGAGCGGGTGGATGTACTCTTTTTCGACGTAACGACGCTTTTCTTCGCCAGCGACAAGGGCGATGATCTTCGCAAGAAGGGATTCAGCAAAGACGGTAAGCCGCAGAAGGTGCAGGTTGTTCTGGCCTTGTTCCAGAGTGTGGAGGGGCTGCCGATAGGCTATGAGGTGTTTCCAGGTAGCACGACCGATGTGCGGACGCTGGGGCCGGCACTGAAGGCCCTGCGGGAGCGCTTTGAGATAGGCCGGGTGGTCTTGGTTGCGGACGCCGGGATGCTGAGTCAGGACAACCTGGACCTGCTCGCCTCCCAGGGTTGGGACTGGGTAGTCGCGGCGCGCCTGCGCAGCTTGCCACGCAGGATGGAGGCCGAGCTTTTTGAGTCCCACGACTGGGTCACGGTCAGCGAAGATACCAGCGTAACAGAACTGCAACTGAAGGGCCAGCGCCTGGTGTTGCGCCACAGCAAGAAGCGGGCGGACAAGGATGTCCATGAGCGTAATAGAATCGTAGAGAAGCTCAAGCGTAGCCTGAGGCAAGGCATCAAGGGAAGCGGCAAACGCGGCCGCTTTCTCAAGGTGGACCGCAATGCCGTGGAGCTGGACCAGGATGCCATCGACCGGGACGCATGCTTTGACGGGCTCCACGGCGTGTGGACCAGCCTGGATCGCGAAAATCACCCGGCACAACACATCTATGCGTACTACGGGGAGCTGTGGCGCATCGAAGAGGGCTTTCGCGTGCTCAAGCACACCATGGCGACGCGGCCCATCTATCACTGGACCCCCAGCCGCGTCAAGGCCCACATCGCGATTTGCTTCGTCGCCTTTGCCTTGCTGCGCCTGCTGCGCTACCAGCACAACACCATGCATGCGGGCCAGGAGCCACTCAGCGAGGCCCGTATCCTGACAGAGCTGAGCGGCGCGCAAGTCTCCCTCATTACCGACACCAGCACGCTGAAGCAGTATCTGCTCGCCTCCCCCGCCACCGCAGCTCAGCGGACGCTCTACAGCGCAGCCGGACTAAAGTACCCCAGCAGGACCCGCGAGCTGGCCTCTCCCGACCCGCTCCCCTAAGAAGTCCAAATGCGATCGAGAGGAACCTCAAGGCTTCCCTCAAAATCGGCACGTGTAGTGTTCACTATTGTATGTTGATCAAGTATCACTCATACTATTTTACATCTAAACCGCGGAAGTCAGGACTGTATCAAGAGCCGCGCAGAACCGAACTGCCCGCCCGCAACAGCCTGGCTGGCGGCTGTGAATGCGCACCTTGGCAATGTCGCCTTCAAGACGGGGCGCAAAGTGCGGTGGGATCACGCAACGCACACCTTCAAGGGCGACGAAGAAGCCAATGCGCTGATCAAGGCTCACTACCGCAAGCCGTGGACGCTTCCCTCCTTTTAGGACTACCTTCAGGCAGTTAACGCCTGGGAATAAACTGCCGCAGATAGTCCGCGCTTTGGCGCAGCGCGGCCTTGCGCGCTGAGAGCGACCCTTCGTAGGCGCGGTCCTCGACCTCTACGCATACGGGACCCCGGTAGCCGGCATCGGTCAGCATCGCAAAGAATCGCCCCCAGTGCACATCGCCCATGCCCGGCAGCTTGGGGGTATGGTACTCGTTGGGCGTAGCCATGATGCCCACCTCGTTCAGCCGGTCCCGGTCCAGGCGCGCGTCTTTGGCGTGCACATGAAAGAGCTTGTCACTGAACTCCTGCAGCGGACGCAGATAGTCCATGTGCTGCCAGATCATGTGGGAGGGATCATAGTTCAGCCCGAAATGCCCACTGTCAATGTCGCTGAACATGCGGCGCCAGATGGCAGGTGAATGCGCCATGTTCTTGCCAGAAGGCCACTCGTCGCGCGTGAAATACATCGGGCAATTTTCGATTCCTATGCGCACATTCTGCTCCTCTGCGTACTGGACCAGCGGACGCCAGACCTCCAGAAATCGAGGCCAGTTTTCCTGGACGGTCTTAGAGGGGTCCCTCCCTACAAACGTGTTCACGGTGCCAAGACCTAGGCGTCGTGCCGCACGGATCATGGCTCTGATCTGCGCAATGTAGACGCTAGCCTCCTCCCGGTCCGCGCAGAGTGGGTTGGGGTAATACCCCAGGGCGCTGATGCTGACCCCCTTGCTTCGGGCGAGCTGCCGCACGCCGGCTGCGTCCGCATCCGAAAAGCGCTGAGCATCAATGTGGGTCACGCCAGCATAGCGACGCGTAGCTTTGCCGACCGGCCAGCACATAAGCTCAACGCAGTCATAGCCCGCGTCTTGGGCGACGGAAAAGACCTCTTCCAGACTGCACTCTGGAAGAATGGCACTGACAAATCCAAGTTGAATGAATTCCCGAGTATGTGGTCGACTAATACTGCCTTTTTGTCTCGCTGGCAGCACAAAAGGCGGCAAACGTTGCCGGCATGACGGGAACGTCAAAAACGCGGCGCATCACGCTGGACCATCCGTGCAAAAAATAGTGCCATCCATCGGTCACTTGCAGGGCGCGAGAGTTTCTTTGCGCCAGTGCCTGCTGCAAGAAGCGACGCTCACCGCGATAGTTGAGCTCCCAGGCGGCTCCGCCCTCTGGAAACACCACCGCATCAGTAACGGGCGACCCCGGCAGGTCTTTCCCCATGCCCGTAGCATTGATCACCATCGAATGCGGCGGCAGCGAAGCTACGAGCGCGTCGTTGTCGAACGGCGATTCACTGAGCAAGCAGTCAATCTTCATTCCGGCTGCGGACAGGGGCTTGGCTACTGCTGCACAGTGGGCCAGGTTGTCCTCACGGATGTCGACGATGGTGAGCCTGCGCGGGCGCCATCGCGCCTCAGTCAGCAGATGGAGCAGCAGTGCAACGGAAGCCCCGCCCCCGCCCAAGGACAGAATCTCGGCGCCCGCATGCCGCCGCCAATAGTGCGGCCCCAAAAAGTGCGCCATAGCGAGCCCGCTGTTGGCCGGGTCGCAGGCATCGCCCCACAGCCTTCCGCCTCGTTTGTAGAGCGCGGAAACTTCCTGGCATAGCCGCGCCTGCGGCGTAAAGTTGTCAATGAGGTCGGCAGCCGCGCGCACCACACTGAGTTTGTGAGAGGTGACAAGCGCACCCCTCACGCTGGCATCCACCTTCAGTGCCTGCACGGACGCACGATGCAGCTCAAGTTCGCGCCCCAACGGAAGATCTACGCCCTCCAGCGTTGCGCCCTCCAGCCCCAACACTTCTGCCCAGTGTGGAAACAGCCTGAATGCCATTGAGCCCGCCGTCCGCACCCCAAAGAATTGCATCCGCACCATGTTTCCCATCAAGCTTGGCCGCTAAGACCTAAATTAGGTGCACGGTCTTTCCATTGCCAAAACTCCATGCATAGCCTCATTCTATTCTGCGCTCTGCTCTTTTTAGGTGCTTGCGGCGCAGTTCCAACGCACTCTCCAGACTACGACGCGCTCAACCTTCCGGATCGGCCCAACATCCTTTGGATTGTCGCCGAGGATCTCAGCCCGTACCTCGCCGCCTACGGCGACTCCACAGTTCATACGCCGAACTTGGATCGCCTGTCGCAGGAAGGGGTGACCTTTTCCAATATGTACTCCATTTCGGGCGTGTGCGCACCCAGCCGCTTCTCGATTGCGACAGGAATTTACACCGCCACGGGCACTGCGCAGCATATGCGTACGACTATGCGCCCAGCGTACCACGAGAAGACCGGGGTCCCCCCGTACGAGGCGGTGCCGCCGCCAGAGGTCCGCTTTATGAGCGAAATCCTGCGCAAACAAGGGTACTACGCGACCAACAATGCGAAGTGGGATTACCAGATGAAGGCTCCGGTAACAGCCTGGGACGAGAGCAGCAACCAGGCACACTGGCGCAATAGGCCGGCGGACACGCCCTTCTTTTCCATCTTCAACTTTGGCATTACGCATGAGTCGCGGGTCTGGACCCGCGCCAACGACACGCTGCGCGTACCGGCTGACCTGGAAGTGCCGGTCCCACCGTATCTGCCGGACACCCAGCCCGTGCTCCGCGACATCCGCCGCGTATACTCCAACCTCAAGCTGCTGGATGAACGCGTAGGAGGCCTCCTTGCGCAGCTGGAAGACGACGGGCTGATGGATGAGACGATCATCTTCTTCTACGCAGACCATGGTGGGCCACTGCCACGCCAGAAGCGGCAGCTGTACGACTCCGGCCTCCATGTGCCGCTGATTATCCGCTTCCCTGATGGCCAGCTGGGTGGCACGCGGGATGACCAGCTGGTAAGCTTTGTGGACTTGGCGCCCACGACCTTTTCACTGGCTGGCATCACGCTGCCGGACTACCTGGAGGGGCAGGCATTTCTTGGAGCGCAGCGGGCCAGCGAGCCGCGCACGTACATCCATGCCGCAGCGGACCGCTTCGACTCGGAATACGACACCAAGCGGGCCGTTCGCGATAGGCGGTACAAGTACATTCGGAACCTGCAACCTGACTTAGGCTACTACCTGGCCGTCACGTATCGGGAGCAGATGGCTACGATGCAGGAGCTCATCCGTCTCCGTGACGCAGGCGCGCTGAATGAGGCCCAGAGTCAATGGTTTAGAATGTCAAAGGAAAAAGAGGAGCTCTTCGATACGTGGGAAGACCCGCATGAACTGCGGAGTGTGGCCGCGGACCCCGCGCACACGGAAAAGCTGGAAGAGCTACGCAAAGAGCTTGACCGCTGGATGGGCCAAACCCAAGACCCCGGCGCAACCGACGAGCGGACCTTGGTAGAGCGGATCTGGCCCAACATGGTTCAGCCCGCCACTGCCGCTCCCGTCCTGGGGGCAGAAGGCGAGGCCGTGACCCTATCTTCTGACACCGAGGGTACCTCCATCGGTTACCAGTTGCTGCTGGGTGGAGAAGTGCTCGGCCCCGTGTGGCAGGTGTATTCCGGGCCGATCTTCCTGGCTGAACACGTCTTGGTCACCGCCGTCGCGCACCGGCTGGGCTATGCGCCGAGCGATACGGTGACGTTTCGGATCCCCTAGAGCTCCCAGCCCGGCCGGTATTCGCGCGTCAGATAGGCATTTGCCTCATCGTCATTGGTGAATGCCATCGCTTCTGCATCCCACATGAGGTGCTTACCGGTTCGCAGTGCCACCGCAGCCAGGCAAGTGGCCTCGGCCAGGTCTTTGACGTTTATAAAGCTCCCACGGCTCTGCTTCCCTTCCTTCATCGCGCCGACATACTCATCGATGGGATCCACGACGTCCTCTTCGTTTCTTGCCGGCGGCATTGATCCGGCCAGCGCATTCATACGGCTCTCTGGCAAGAGTTGGAACTCTTCCGCCAAAAAGCTGCCCAAGATCGTGCCGTACTCGCCGACGTACAGGACACCTTCACGCGGCAATGGCTGGCCATAGCCCAACAGCCCCTTGGCCAGGCGTGGCTTCATCCCACCATCGTACCAGAAGATGTCCATGTCTTTGTGCTCAAAGTGGACCGTGCTGGCGGAGGGAAAGCCCACGTTGGAGAGGCGCCATTGGCACTGATTGCCTACGATGACACAACCGGTAGCGGGTGTCGCGCTGACACTTACGACTGGACCCGGATCGAGCATGCGGTAGGTTCGCCACAGGCTGTAGTTGCCCATGTCGCCCAAGCACCCCGCGCCAAAGTCGTACCAGCCTCTGAAGAGCGCATGCGTGTAGTCCAGGTGGTATGGGCGGTGAGGAACGCATCCGAGCCAGAGGTCCCATTCAAGCCCTTTGGGAATCTTCATGGCTTCGGACGGATTCTCCATCCATCCCTGTGGCCAGACAGGGCGATTCGACCAGTTGTGCACCTCCTTCACCTTGCCGATGATGCCGGCGTGAAGCCACTCCTTAAGCTGGTAGAAGGACGGATCGTTGTTCCACGCCATCAGGTGCGTGGTCACACCCGTTTCCCTGGCGACCTCTACGCATTTGTTCACCTCATAGCACACATTGGCCAGCGTCTTGTGAGCTACCACGTGCTTGCCCGCCCGCATCGCATGGATGTTTACGGTGCCATGCAAATGATCCGGAGTCATGTCGATCACTACGTCAACATCCTCAGATTCGGCTAGCATGTCGCGATAGTCGACGTAGGGCTTGCAGCCATTGTAGCTGCCCGTCTCGCGCGTCGCGGCATAGTGGTGCTCAATGAGCTCCCTGCCCGCTTCACGGCCTGCACGGATCCCGGTTTCACTACCCCAATTGGGGTTGTTCATAAACCGGCGAATGCGGTTGCGCACGCTGTGTGGGCTCCAGTCGCGGTAGTCGTCGGAATCCTTGTTGGGATCGCAGACAGCTACCAGTTGGAGATCCTCTCGTGGTAGCCAATCGAACATAAGCTGCCGGAGCGCTTGCGTGCCACTCCCGACCAGTGCGGCATTTAGCCTGTCGCTGGGCGCGACGAATCCTGGGCCACCCAAGACACGGCGTGGAAGAACGGTGGCTGCGGAGACACCTGCTGCGGTAGCCAGGAACTGGCGGCGACTAAAGGCGGTGGACATGATATTCTTGCATGGCTGTTACTGGGATCTGGACGGCCGTCTGGCCGTCACAGAATATACAAATCAATATGAGAGAAACGTATATTGGACTGCGTCCAACAGATTTACCGGTGTCATGCAGACGAGAAGGGCATTCTTGAAGTCCAGTGCGGCAGCAGCCGGCGCCGGGCTCTTGGCGCCGCGCTTTGCTTGGCGAACGAATCTTGCCATTGGGTTTCAGACATGGGTTGTACGAGAGCAGCTCGCTGAGGACTTCACCGGCACGCTGGCCAAGATGGCAGGCATGGGCTACGAATCGCTGGAGTTGTGCTCGCCTGTAGGGTATCAGAAGTACGGATTCGGCCATCTGGCTGGGTACAGCGCACAAGAGCTTAAGACCATCATCGCGGACGCCGGACTTTCCTGCACCAGCAGCCACTACACGGTAGCGGAGGTTCGCGAGGATTTGCCTGCGCGCTTGGCCTTTGCCAAGGAGATGGGGTATGACCAGATGGTATTGGCCCACCCCGGTCTAGGCGCTGACGCTACACTGGGCGACTACAAGCGCGTGTGCGAAGAAATTAACGGCTGGGGGAAAGTGACCGCAGGTGAAGGCATCCAGTTCGTGTATCACAACCACAACTTTGAGTTTGAGCAGCTTGAAGGAGAACTGATCTACGAGGTGCTGCTGGCCCATCTCGACCCCGAGGTCGTCAAGATGCAGTTCCAGGTATGGGTCGTGATCGCAGGGTACAAGGCGGCCGATTACTTTCGTGCGCACCCAGGACGTTTTGTTTCTGCGCACCTGTCGGACTGGTCCGGCAAAGATGAGCAGCAAGTCCCCGTTGGCACGGGTGTTGTCGACTGGCCCGACTTTTTTGAGGCCGGCAAGAAAGGTGGCCTCAAGAATGTATACGTGGAAATGGGCCCCGACACCTTGCCGAATAGCGCAGCGTACCTTAGAGGCCTGCGTGCTGGCTAAGAGGTCGGCTGAAGGCCGTGTGCAGTGGGATCATGCCACCTCGGCGCGGACAGTTGCCAGGGATTCCGCAGGCGGCGGATAGATTACGCCGCATTCGGTTATGATGACCGAAATCAGTTGGGACGGGGTGACATCAAAGGCTGGGTTGTAGACCTTTGCGCCGGTCGGGGCAATCGACCACCCAAAGCCGGGCGTCCGCTCTTCGATAGTGATGTCATCGCCACTGGGAGTGTGAAAATCTACGGCGGAAAGCGCTTCGGAAATGTAGAAGGGTAGCCCGTGCGCCTGGGCCGGGAGCGCCAGCGAATACGCACCCATCTCGTTTTCCGCGTCCCCATTGGCGGCGATACGATCCGCACGTCCATTCCCGCGTCGAAACGTCCTTCTTTCATGGCGTGGGCCGCTATAGAGTCCGTGATGAGCGTCGTTTCTATGCCGGCTTAGGCAATCTCCCACGCCGGGATCCGGCTTCTCTGCGCAGCGGCCTCGTTTCATCCACGTGAGCGTGCAGCGGTAGTCCCAATTCGCGTGAGAGCAGAAATGGCGCATGCGCCGTTCCGTAGCCACAGCTGGCGACCCCACCGGTATGGCAGTGCGTACGTATCGTCATGCCGTCGCGCATCAGCGAGATGCCATGCACAGCCGGCCGGCGACCAGCCGCGCGGTCCTCGTCTTCTACTGCTCGGGCTTCTGCCAGAAGTGCAGCCGACAGCTCGCCACCACTCAGGTGCTGGCACCTGCCGCATGCGGCCAGGTGCCAAGGATTGGTTGAATTCCGTAGGGCTAGTCCGTCCAACAAGCCGCCATGGCGGCTTGTACCACCTCAAGTGGCGTCGGCACCGGGCCTCGGAGCGCCAGATCAGCGCCATAGGCTGCGGTGATACCGATGGCGGGTGCGCCGCGGACACGCAGCTTGCAAATGGCTTCGGCCATCGGCTCCGGTGTCCTGATGTCCAGCCTTCGCTCCGGGGTCGGTAGCAGCTCTGGTCAAACAGCTTTAAGAAGCGTTCCTCCTCTTCCTATGCAAGCGGCACCAGCATGTGCTACTGTTCTTCCGCTCTGCGAAAGGCGTCTCGCTCAAGGCTGAAGTGGACCGAAATTCGGTGCGAATAGCCCAGCTCTGCAACGAGGCCACCAAAGTCGCCGAAGCCGTAGTCTATGCTAAAGTCTGACACGCGCAGCCCGGCGCCTACCGAGGGGACAATGTCCACCCCGTAGGACTCGCTGCTGCTGAGGCTACTCACGCCCGCGCGTAGCGCGACCACATCCCGAAAGCTGAACTCCACGCCGGCGCGCGGGTGCAGTGACATAGCTCCGACGCTCATTGCGTTGGCCTGCTGCCCGTCAAAGGCCATGTCCAGGTCCATGCCAACAGTAACTGCACTGCTGAGGCCCACCGGCAGGATCAGTCCACTGCCAAGGCGCGCCACCGGCAGGACCAGAAACGTCTCGCCCGTCGGCAGCTCCTGCGCGAAGACCTCCTCAAAGGTATACGCTGCACCCGTGTTGGGATTGGTGCCCTCAACCGCGAATGCGGAAGCGTTGACGCTCCAGCTCTGCAGCATCGTGCTTGCGTCCTGCAACTGGAGCCCTAGGAGGAAGCGCTTGCCACGGCGCTGCACACCCACGTCAAAGCTGTACCCCCAGGCATCGGCGAAGTCGCCAATCGATCGGCGGATTATCTTGGCCGACACGCCGACATAGTACTTGCGGTGCAGGCGGCGGGCGTAGCTTACAAAGAACGCCATGTCCGCGGCGGAAAAGCTAGTGATGTGCGATTCCGGGTTTGGCTTGGGCTGATTGCGCTCGGCGTCCCACGCATTCAGCGTGTTCTTGATGTCGTTGACGCCACTTCGAAAGAAGCTAAGCCCCACCGTACTTTTGGCGTTGACCGGGTAGGCGACGCCCGCGTAGTCGAAGGACACGATGCCGGCAAAGCGTTCGGCGTGCATGTACGCGAATTCAGGGTATACCGCCATTCCCAAGCCCGCCGGATTCCAGTATCCGCTCGCCACATCCTTAGCCAAGGCAACATGGGCCCCGCCCATAGCAAGCGCGCGCGCGCCGACGCCGCCGGCCAGAAAGTCCGCGCCATATTTCGCGACACGCTGCGCGGGTGAAGGCTGCGCCAGCGCAAAGCATATTACTCCTGCAGCGCAGCAGTACCTAAGGACTTGAAGACTTGGTCGCATGGAGTGCATCCATTGAGGTGATCCGAAACTAGGTACACGCCCCAGCCTTGGTGGACATAAGCGGGCCCCTACAACGGCAGCTGTACCTGCTGCGCAGTGCGCAAGTAGGCCACCAGGTTCAGCACATCCTGATCGCTGAGGGGCTCAAACAATCCCTCGGGCATCAGCGACATATTCGATTCTTCCAGCGACTGGATGTCGCTTCTGGTGAGTACCACCGCGGGCTGCCCCACCAGCCGCATCGTAACAAGGCGTTCCGTTTGCGAAGCAATGCTTCCGATATGCGTACGGCCGTCTCGCATAGTAACGATCACCATACGATAATCGTCTTGGATTTCTTCCCCTGGGCTAAGCACGTTGCTTAGCACATAGTCCAGATTGGTGCGATTGGAGCCGGTGAGGTCGGGTCCTACCAGTCCGCCTTCCCCGTACATCTGGTGGCATGCGCCACAGGCAGTCGCAAACACACGTCGCCCCTCACCGGCATTGGCCTGGCTCACGGCCTGCGGGGTCAGTAGCTCGCGGTAGCGTGCATCAAGCGCATCTTTGTCTCCCGCGCGCTGGTCAATGGGCCCCCATACCTCTACGAACCCGCTCCCGACCACGCGCCTTAGCTGCCGCGCCACATGCGGCGCCACGTCTGCGCGCGGAATCTGGCCCGACCGGATCGCCGCGGTGAGCATCCAGCCATATCGCGGTCTGGCAGCAAGCGCCTGAATCGCCTCGGTCTTTTCCTGTGCATTCAGCTCTTCATATGTGGACAGGAGCTGCTCGCCCAGAGGCGGGTGATCAAAAGCCGCGACTGCGCGGATGGCATCCAGCCGCAAATCGCTGTCGTCCAACAGGCGCGGCAGCGCCTCGCGCAGCTGATCTCGTTGATTGAGTGCCAGTTGCTGCAGAGCAACCCGGCGCGCGTCCAGGTCGCTCTCCGCCTGCAGTAGCGTCGCCAACATCGCCTGCGCCGCTTCAGCATCGCTGAAGCGCTGCGTGACCTGCTCCACAAGCGATGCTGCATGTCGATCCCGCGCCAGTGAAGCGGCGACCGTGGCCCATCCGTTGGGCTGAGACACATCACGCCGCCCCTCCAGCCCCGCGAGCATACCCTGGAGCAGCGGCACCCTTTCCTTACGCATGGGCAAGAGCGCATGTACCAGCAAATCCATTTCATCCGCATCAACCAAGCGTCGGGCAATAGACTGTGTCACCAGCGGCACCTGTGATCCATCAGCGATCTCCAGAGCCCCGGCCGGGTCTAACTCAGCTATGCCCTCGATGCCTGTCCACAACAGGACCGGGATGTTGTGGTCGTGGGCATCCTCTCCCCGGCTCACCAGCGCCGCCGCCAGTGGCCGACGCGTCGAAACATCAATTCGCTGCAAGGCAGCTCCCAGATACTTGCGCACTACGGGCGAGCGGTCACGCCTGGCCATACTTACCAGGCGCACGGACACCTCCGCACTCGGATCACCGTCCTCCA
The DNA here is from genome assembly GCA_965262785.1 of Rhodothermales bacterium. GTDB lineage: Bacteria > Bacteroidota > Rhodothermia > Rhodothermales > Bin80. The sequence goes on along the minus strand of OZ253559.1, from coordinate 1,252,035 downwards.
GCAACAATTGAATCGCCCATGCGCGCACGTATTCTTCCGAATCACGCGTTGCCTCCAGAAGATTCTCCGACGTGAGTTGTCCGACCACATGAAGCGACCACATAGCCTTCAGCCGAACCGTGGTGGCAGGCGCCGAAGCAAACAGCTCATAGAGTAGCCCTAGGGCATCAGGGTCTATCTCGCGCTGCGTGGCACGATGCTGGAGAATGACGCGCGCCCGCCGCGCATGCCAGTCACTCGCGCTCTGCTGCAATTTCGCCAGTGCGGCATCAGACAGCGTCCGCAAATCGTCATAGCGACCTTCCCAGTCTTCAGCCATCGATTCGGTGGGCACAATCCTGAAGATCCGCCCGGTGTCCTTGTCATGGACATCCGAGCCGCAGATATCCGCATCATGCCAATCCAAGACGTATAGCCCGCCTTCAGGCCCGATCTCCATGCTGAATCCCACCCACTGGGCATTGTTGGCCATCATGAAGTCATCGCCGTGGCGTGCCACAAAGCCCGAGCCCTGCGCCTGAAGAACATCACTGAGAACCGCGTGCTCGTGGATGTTTGCCATAAACAATCGACCGTGCTCGCGCTGTGGAAACGCATCGGACTGGTATATGCGGGCCCCGCCATGTGCGGAGCGGTGCCGGTGATCGACAATATGACCGATATCCTCGTAGATGTAGGGGTTGAAATGCTGACCGCCCTGCCGCTGGTAAATGCCCCCCGGTATGACGTGGAAAAGATGCGGGATGACACACGCGCTGATAAACAGTTGGCCATGTGCGTCATAGTCGATCCCCCAAGGGTTACTGAAACCGTGTGCGACGACCTCAAAGCGCTGCTTTGTCGGGTGATAGCGCCACACGCCCCCGTCAATGTCCACACCCTCACTGTCCAAGAGGCTTTCAGGAAACGGATCGCCTCCACGATACATGCCCATGCCCGGTTGCGGCTTGCGAATCTTACTCGCAGTAGCAAAGCCCTCCAGCCCGTATAGCCAGCCGTCAGGGCCCCAATGCAGGCTGTTGATGGTTTCATGACGATCGCGAACCCCCCACCCGGTAAGGAGAACCTCCACTTCTTTCAAGTCCGCTTTGTCATCCTGGTCCCTATCACGTACAAACAACAGGTGAGGCGGTGCACCTATGAACACGCCACCGAATCCCACCGCCAACGCAGCGGGAAAGGCAATCCCCTCGATGAACACCGTTCGCACATCTGCCTTGCCATCGCGGTCCGTGTCCTCCAGGACTACGATGCGGCTGTCCCCTGAAGCCGAAAACCCGGTTTGGCGCGACTCGTAGTCGCGGTTTTCCGCCACCCATAGGCGCCCGCGGTCGTCCCACGCAAACGCCATTGGCTGGGTCAGCATGGGCTCGCCAGCCCAGGCGGTCACCTCATACCCCTCTGGCAGCGTCATTTCCGCAGCCGCCTCGTCAGGCGTCAGGTACGCAGCTTCCATCGCCTCCTGCTGCGCGATGCCCCACAGCGACGCCGTGGAGTAGGTCGCACCCTCCTGACCGACATACGCTTCCCATTTCGCGCGCATGCTTGCATCATCAAGCGTGCCCGTATACACCAGTAGTCGATGCCTTATGATCGCCTCCGTGCCCTCCGGAATATTCCAGTCGCCCATGCGCGCCCGCACCGGTCCTACGCCGAGCTGTCCATCCACGCGCCACGGCTGCGGAAAGCCCCCATTGTTGGGATGATCGAAGATCGCGACATGAGCAATGTCACTTCGACCCTCAACTTGCATCCCCACATCAAGCCACATTGCGCGCTTACCCTCGGCCAGCTGGTCGCGCTGCCGCGCCGCATTGACGGCGTGGCCCGGAATGCCGCTGCGCCAGGGCATACGCAGAAACAAGCCGCCGTATTCATATTCGCCAATGGTCACATCGATCTGAGCCCGTCCGCGCCATATGAGGTCTAGCACGTATTCCCCGTCCTGCACAGTCATTGACCACTGTTGGGTTTCGGTAAGAACGGCGGCACCCGTAGAGTCCAAGAGGTCGTACACGGTCTCCCAACGCACCAGATCGCCGCGCTCCTGCACGACCTGCACCGTGTCGCGCCGCCAATAATCGCCACGCGGGTTGTGAAAATAATCCCGTCCATTCAGGCGCGTGAAGCCCCAGTAAAGACCAGTCTGGTGCGGGTGATGGCCTGGGCTGTATTGGGTCGCTTCGCTTTGGCCATCAGGCGTCATGATCGGGTGCAGGAATGGCCGATGATCTGCGGCGGCATTCTGGACCAGGACCGGCTCAGGGTTGTCGGCGCGAAAGACACTCAGCGTCTGCGCTTCATCGTCCATCGCGATTTGAAGCGTCGTAGTGTCAGAGTTGCCTGACTCCTGGCAACCCAAAGAACAGGCGCTTAGCAGTAGAACACTGCCCCATGCCGCGGTGAAGTTCTTCATGAGCTCAACAATTCATGCGCGGCGCATACGGGCCGCAAAGGTTCCATCAGTCATATGGACGAATGGCAGCGTCTGCAAATATCCCGCTTTTGTTACTACATCGCTGGGAAGGAACCGCGTTGCGTGCTCCAACACGAACGTTTTGTGACGCCGCAAGAAGGCCTCCACACGCACTTCATTCTCTTCGGCTTCAATCGAACAGGTGCTGTAGACCAATATTCCTCCCGGATGCACGCATCGGGCAGCTGCATCGAGCAGTTGATCCTGAATGTGTACGATGCTATTCAGGTCAGCCAAAGTGCGACGCCAACGCAAGTCGGCCCGCTTTGCCAGAACCCCGGTCCCGGTGCAGGGCGCATCAAGCAGCACGCGCGCAGCAGGTGTAACATTCAGCTGGCGGGCGTCTTCGGTTCGCGTCTCAATGATGGTGATCCGATGCGCGCTTAGCGCTTCGGCTACGCGGCGCAGGCGATTTTCGTGGTAATCAACTGCCAGCAGCGCTCCCCTGTTTTGCATGCGGGTAGCCGCATACATGGCCTTTCCGCCCGGGGCCGCGCATAGGTCCAGGATGTACTCTCCGGGCTGCGGATCCAAGAGCCGTACCGCCAGACCCGCCCCCTCATCCTGCACGGCGCAGCGGCCTTCCCCGAAAAGCCTTGCGCGCCGAATAGGTCCAATCCGGGTTGCTCGCACAAAGTCCTCCAGGTAAGCGGAAGGCTCCCAGCGCACTCCCAGGGCCGTCAGGCGCGCTTGCAGCGCCTGCGGCGGCCCCTGCAACGTGTTGCACCGTATACCATACCAGGGGCGGCTGTTATTGTGCTTCATCAGCGCCAGGGTCGCATCAGGGCCCAAACGGTCCAGCCACCGGCGCACCATCCACGTGGGATGAGAGTACCGCGTAGCGGAATCCTCGACCGGGTCGTCGGTAGCTGGCTCTGGTAGCGGCGCGCGCTGCATGTTGCGCAAGATGGCATTGACAAGGCGCCCGGCGCCGGGACGCACCATGTCTTTGGCAAGCTGTACGGCGCTACTTACCACCGCGTGAGGCGCTTTGTGTGCGAGATAGCATTCAAAAACCGCGATGCGCAGTATCTGCTTTAGACGCGGCTCAACTTTATGAATGTTGCCTGTATAGTATGCACCCAGCAGAAAGTCCAAGTACCGGCGCCAGCGCGTGACACCGGCCACCAGGTCGGTGACTTGGCGCTCAACAATGGCATCGTGACTGCTATGCCGTACCTTGCTGATATACGCGCCGCCAATCTCGATCCGGAGTAGATCCTGAACGGCTTGGGCGCGTGTGCGCTCAGATGGCCGCGTCATAGCGGTGGGCTGGAATATCGTTTGCTTGCCTGCGTAGTACAAGCTTTGCGCCACAGGTTCCGACCATGCTGCATAAACTCGATCATGTGGGTATTGCCGTACCGAAGCCGAAGGAGCTGGCTCAACTATTGCAGTCCCAGCTCGGGTTGAACTATCTCTGGTCCGAAGAGGTCGCCCAGGAAGGCGTAAGCGTCCACTTTTTTGATGCCGGTACAGCCAAGCTCGAGCTCTTGGAATCTGTGGCGCAGGATTCGCCGATAGCGCGATTTCTGGAATCCAAGAAGGGCGGCCTGCATCATCTGGCCTTCGCCGTGTCGGACATTGATGGTGAATTCCGGCGCCTTAGGCTCGCAGGCTTTACCCCACTGAGTCCGAGCCCTACGCGCGGCGCTGGCGGCAAGCAGATATTCTTCCTTCACCCCAAAGAAACCGCCGGCGTTCTAATTGAATTCTGCCAGCATCCTGGTCAGCAACCGGCGCTTGCACCCATCGCACTCGTGGCTCGCGAGGCGTCCCCAGCGCTGGCAGATGCCCTCGCGCGCCATGCGCCACTACTCTGCGCGGCTTCGGTTCAGGACGCTCACGAACAGATGGCTCGCAAAGGAATCAAACATGCGCACTTTCTGGTGACGGGTAGTGACGCCGAAGCCGCTTTGGCATTTGTTCGCGGAAATCGTGAGGCTTGCCATTCGCTTACGCTGCATGACGCTAGTCCATTTGCGCCGCTGGCGGCACCGAATAGCCGCATACCCGTCCTTATCAGCGCGCCCGCTGATTCAGCGGAAGCCGCCCTGCAGCTCCACCGACACATTCCAGGCAGCCAGTTGTGCATCCTTCCAACGGAACCACTTAGGGCGAGCAAGGTGGATCCAGAGTCGTTGGTGCCAATCCTGGTAGCACACTTTTCGTCCGCACAAAGGTGACCGAAGCGGTATTAGAAAAGATCGCGACCCTTCCGACAGGGAATGGTGTCTACCAATTCAAGGGCGGCAAAGGCGACCTGCTTTATGTCGGCAAGGCGAAGAACATCCGCAGCCGGGTACGTAGCCATTTCGGCAAGCGCGAGCAACTGGAAGGCCGTCATAAGGTGCTCTACAGAAAGACCTGCGATGTCGAGGTAATTGTAACCGACACGGAAGCAGAAGCACTCATCCTGGAAAACAACCTCATAAAGCAGTACCAGCCGCGGTACAACATCAATCTCAGGGACGATAAGTCGTATCCCTATATATGTATCAAGAACGAACCCTTTCCACGCGTCTTTCCGACACGCCGACTGATCAAGGACGGATCGAAATACTTCGGGCCCTACACCGATGTGGGAAGCATGCGCCGCGCCCTAAGGGCGGTCCGCCAGATTTTTCAGCTGCGGACCTGCTCCCTCGACCTTAGCCCCAAGCCAATTGCAGCCGGAAAATACGAGACTTGCCTGGAGTACCACATCAAGAACTGTGCTGGTCCGTGTGTAGGCTACCAGAGTGCGGACGCGTATGACGCTACCATAGCGCGCATTGAATCATTTCTGAACGGCAAGACTACCGCACTGGTCAGCGCGCTGGAAGAATCGATGCAACGGGCCGCTGCGCAGCTGCGATTCGAGGAAGCTGCGCTCCTGCGTAACCAGATTGCAGCTGTAAAAAACTACGCGGAAAAGCAGAAGGTTGTCACCAGCGCTGCGGTGGACCGAGACCTTTTTGCAGTGGCCACCCATCGAGAAGAAGATGTGGCCTCAGCCGTGCTGTTTCGGGTACGAGACGGCAAGATCATTGGGCGCCAGCACAAGATCTTAAGTGGTATTGCCGGCCACACCGAAGCCGAGCTCATGCAGACCTACCTGGAGCGATACTATACCGAGTCTGTGTTCATTCCGGATGAGGTCTTCCTATCAACCGCAACTGCAAGCCCCGTCGCCTTAGAGAGCTACCTTGCCCAGAGGCGCGGCAGAAAAGTCGTGCTGAAGACGCCGCAGCGCGGCGAAAAGGCCGAGCTCATGCGCATGATCGAGGCAAATGCGCACGTGATTGTTGACGAATGGGTTAGGCAACTGGCCAAACGTGGTGAAAACCGCATCCCTTACGCCGTCATAGCACTCCAGGCAGACCTTGGCTTGCCGCATTTGCCTCGACGTATCGAGTGTTTCGACATATCGCACCTCTCGGGCACGGGCACGGTCGCTTCTTGCATCGTGTTTCTGGACGGCAAGTCGCGCAGGAGCGACTACCGAGGTTACAAGATTCGCACGGTGCCGGACGGCAAGTCGGACGACTTTATGGCAATGCATGAGGTCGTGACACGCCGGTATAAGCGAATGGCGCGCGAGGAGACGCCTGTCCCTGACCTTGTCATAGTCGACGGCGGCAAGGGGCAACTGTCCACCGCCGTAAAGGCGTTGAATGAATTAAACATTCCTGGAAAGTTTCCCATCGTGGGACTCGCCAAACGCCTGGAAGCAGTGTACTTTCCTGGCGAAAAAGACCCCACATATATCGCTAAGCAAAGCGCTTCGCTTCAGCTGATCCAGCGCGTTAGGGACGAAGCACACCGCTTTGCGGTGGACTTGCAGCGCAAGCAGCGCCGCAAAAAAGCACTACACTCCGAGCTGCTTGACATCCCTCGTATCGGGCCCAAGCGTGCGCAAGCACTCATCAAAAAGTTCGGGTCTGTGCGCAAGGTGAAACAAGCGCCACCAGAGGCACTGGCGGCTGTAGTAGGGTCCAAAGCTGCCAATGCCATCTGTCAGTACGTGGAGCAGCAAGAGAGCTTCAACCATTCGTAGTCGTTATGTCACAAGACCGTCGCAAGATTCTGAAGCTGGTCGCCGCCGCCAGTCTCGTGCAAGGATGCGAATCCGTCACTCCAGACAGTGCACCCGCGTTCTTTAAGGACCCTTCACCATTCATCCAGCACGGCAACGTCGGCCTGGAAGCCAAGATTGAGGAGCAAAGCGGATTCTTTACGCCTGTGGAGCGATTCTTTGTGCGCAACAACGATCGGAGTCTTGATGTGGACGCCAGCACCTACCGTCTGGAGGTGTCGGGCAACGCGGTAACCAATCCCTTGCGCCTACGATACGATGACCTTTTGGCCATGCCCAGCCGCGCCGTGTTTTCTTACCTGGAGTGCGGGGGCAACCAGCGCAGGTTTTTTGGCACACTCCTTGGCCGAACGGCCCAGGGCACGCCGTGGGGGCGCGGCGCCGTGGGCATGGCCGAGTGGACCGGAGTACCGTTGGCCGAAGTCCTAGAGCGGGCCGGTGTCAGCGAAGCGGCTCATTCGTTGCAGCTCATCGGTCTGGACAGCGGCGTACCGGAGGGCGGATTCCGGCGGCCACTGCCGATCGCCAAAGCGCTGGATCCCGACACCATTCTGGCATACCGTATGAATGGAGAAGCATTGCCGAAAGACCATGGCTTTCCGGTCCGAGCGCTTGTGCCCGACTGGGTAGGCAGCAGCAGCATCAAGTGGCTAGGTTCCATCGAGGTGTCGAATCAGGCGATTTGGAGTCGCAACAATACCACCTCGTACGTGCTGATCGGCGAGGACAATCCGCCGGAGGGCAAAGCGTCAGGACGCGTCGCTACGACGCAGACTATCAAGAGCGCCCTCGCACTGCCATGGCCTGCCCACCTGAAGGCGGGCCGCTGCCGCATCCGCGGCTACGCACACTCCCCGCACTCAGCTATTGCACGTGTGGAATGGAGCGTTGACAGCGGCACTTCATGGCACGAAGCTGCCGTGCTGGAACCCGCAATGCGACACGCCTGGGCACGGTTCGAATTCGTGTGGAATGCTTTGCCGGGCAACCACCATCTGATGTGCCACCGACCAAGCCGGCAATGGGCAGCCAGACATCGTACCCTACAACGCCAAGGGGTACCTGTTCAACATGCCGCTGCCACATCCGGTCACGGTAACTGGGTGAGGCCATGCGAGGTGCCTCTGTCCTTCCAGTCTTGTGCTTCGCGGCAGCATGTGCATCGGACACCATTCCGCAGCAGCAGGCGCGGGGTGAGACGGCATACGTGGCATTCTGTCAGCCGTGCCATGAACAGGACGAAGGCATTGGGCCACGGCTCACACCAGCCGTCCTGGTTACACGTGTGACTGCCGCCCAACTCTTTACCTATAACCGGGATAAGATGCCCTACAATGCAGGGGGAACCCTGACGGATCCTCAGTATTGGGACATCACGGCATACCTGCTTGAGCGCAGCGACCTGGCGCAGGGCGACCGGCCGCTAAGCGCGCAAAGCGCAGAATACCCCCTCCACTTGCCACCCCAGTAAACCGCAACGCTTATGCTTAACTATATCTGGGGTGGACTCATCGTCGTCAGTCTTCTCTTTGCGCTAACCAGCGATGTTCGCGACTTCGCGCGGGACACGTTCGCAAACGGCCAGCCGTTACCGGTCACCGTTACGCTACTTGACAACTTCGACGCGGACGCGCGCAGGCAGCGCGCGACCGTGGACATCGCGGCACTGGACTACAGCGCACACTTCAAGGCCCAGGCCAGCGTACCACTCACATTCGAAGCCGAATTGATCCAGACGCAAAAGGGGCGGCAGCTGAGCTTTGCTCATGGTGTCTCCGTACCTGAGCCGCTGGACACAATATGCAGCATGCATTCGCGCGACGACGACTGCCGCGGCACGCTGCTGGGCACGCCCTCCGCTGGTTCGTTTGCGGCAACTGTCACCTTCAGCCCGGTCCGCTGGGTGAAAATGAATGCCATCGCGGCGGCTGCACTTGAGTTCGCCGAGACTGCCGTCACCATCGCCCTTGGGCTCATCGGCGGACTCGCGCTATGGATGGGGCTGCTGAAGATAGCCGAGGCTTCCGGCATTCTCTTTTCGCTGGTCCGCGTGACGCAGCCGATGCTGAGGCGGCTCTTTCCCGAAATCCCCAAAGATCACCCTGCGCTGGGCATGATTGCGTTAAACCTTACCGCAAACATGTTAGGCCTGGGCAATGCCGCAACCCCCCTCGGCATCAAGGCGATGCAGGAGCTGCAAACACTCAACCCCACAACAGACACCGCGACCAACCCCATGGTGATGCTACTTGCCATGAATACGGCCAGCGTCCAGATCGTGCCGCCCGTACTCCTGGTCGCCATCATGGGACTGCACGTCAATCAGCTGTTTTTTTCCATCCTTATCACGACCGCGCTTTCACTGGTGGTAGCCATCACAGCTACGAAGCTGCTGGGCCGGCTCAAAGCGTACCGAAGCACCAATCCTGAAGCCAGCTAATGGACACGTTACGACTGATTATAGACTACGCTTCGGCCTTTGTCCTTCCCGCGATCATCGTGGGTTTCCCCCTCTATGGGATGATCAAGAAGGTTCGCGTTTACGAAGAATTCGTCGAAGGTGCCAAAGAGGGGTTTGGTGTTGCCGTCATGATAATCCCATATCTCATCGCGATCCTCTTTGCGATCGGGATGTTTCGGGCAAGCGGCGCGCTGGAATTCCTCACCAACGGCCTGCGCCCCCTGCTGAGTGTGATCGGCATCCCGGCGGAGGTTGTACCTATGGGCATCATCCGGCCCCTGACAGGCTCCGGCTCCGCTGCGGTCGTGCTGGACATGATCGGTACACACGGTGAGGACTCTATCCTCGTCAAGATGGCCGCTACCATGTTCGGATCCACCGAGACGACGTTTTACGTCATCGCCGTGTACTTCGGGGCGGTCAACATCCGCAAGACGCGGCACGCGGTGCCGGCCGGCCTGATTGCCGACATCTTTGCGATGTTTGTTGCTGTCTATGTGGTGCTGCTGCTTTTCGGCTAGCGGCGCTAGAGCTCGAGGACGCTGTTTTCGCTGAAGTAAGGAGTGGCGGCTGTGCCGTCTGCCTCTTCTTCGTTGCGCCAGCGCGATCCGTCTAAGAGGTAGCGGAATTCTACCCTGTCGCCGGGCTTGAATGAAATGCTCTTCTTCCAAAGTCCGCGCCGCTTGTCAAGCGCCATGGTGTGGGCTGTCTCACTCCAGCTGTTGAAGCTCCCCGCGATCGCTACGCTGGAGGTCGCAGAGTCCACTGGCAGTGCAAAGGTGACACGTACGGACCGTCCTTTGGGGCTGATTTCCCTGGTAATCATCGGTAGTGTAGTGGGTGGTGGTTGGACTGTGCCCTGCTTACGAAGGACCGCAAAAAGGTTCACCTGGCAAGCGCTTCCATGCCGCCGGATTCACCTCATCTTAACGGCTTGGTGCTCCAGACGCTCATATTTGATGCGTTTTGGCTAAACTAGGCGTGAACTTGTTACAACTCACCAACCTGACGTCCTTGACGCTACGCCTCATCCAGCATACCTGCCCTTACTGAATGACTCTTCGCAAATGGCTTCTCATCGCCTTGCTCTTATGCGTATTCCCGCAGAGCGTGCGACCACAGCTTAGCCCCCATGGGAATATCCAGTTCGTCCACGCGCTCGCGGGCATCGGTCCAGTGGACCTTTTCGTGAACGGACGTCCCTTCGCCGCGGGTGTGGCCTACCAGTCCGCGACACGGTTTCAGACTCTGCTCATCGGCCAACACAGGATCACTATGTTCCTTGCGGGTACCGACACCACGGGCTTGGCGCCACTGGCCCAGGGAGTGACGACCATAAGCGCAAACGACCGCGGCATCCTGGCCGCCATCGGACACGCAGATGCACCGCGCCTGATTTTGCGAAAGGGAGTCCGCGAACATGCAAATTCGCAAAACTTGGAACTTTTCCTTATCCATGGCGCGCCCGATGCTGGACCGGTCGACCTGCGACTGCGCGACCCCTTTTACAACAACAGGATAGTTAGGCTGCTGTTCAACAATTTCGCCTACGCGCGCTCAAGCACTTACACACGCATCGCACTGCAGGGCTACAACTACGAGGTTGTTCAGTCCTCCAGCGACGTTATCATTGGCACGTTCTTCCTGAATCTGAGCGGCTTTTCAAACCGCAGCGGCGTTTTGGTCACCTCGGGCCGCGGCACCTCGACCGGCGAGGGGTTTTCAATCATCGGCGTTGACACCGACGGAACCGTGTACGAACCCCTTGTCACTACCGGCACCACAAAAGAAGTGCCTAGGCGAAACGCCGGTGCGACTGCCTATCCGAATCCCTTCAGTGAGGCGGTTCGGGTCACATATGCAGTAGGACAACCCGCCCACATCATACTCCGCATCGTCAATGTGCAAGGGCGCATCGTGTCAACGCTGCACGACGGATGGCATGCAGCAGGCACCTTCGACACTGCGTGGGACGGCCGCACCGATTCAGGGGCACCCGCACCCAGCGGCCTGTACATTTTACAGCATGTCGGCCCCAAAGGGGTCCTTACGAAGCGGATGGTACTCGCGCGCTAGGCTCCTGGCCTCGCGCGGGATGCAAATGCTTGTCGAGCGATTTCCGTCGCCGACAGCAATGTGAGATGCGAGACAGGCCGGCGCTGGAATCCAGCCAGCAGGAAGCATCGACAACGGCTGCACAGTGCGCCAAGCCGCGCCTGGGGCCCGCCGCCGCGGACCCCAGGTACGGCGGCAGCTTATGCTAGTCGTCCGCGTCGAGTATATCGTCGATTCGAGCGTCGATATCTTCCAGGTGCAGTCGCGTCATGCGATCCCGCGTGCGGGTAATGGCGCGCCGGACATCCCGCTGCAGCGTCTTCAGCTCGCCGCGGGCATAGGCAACCAGATCTGACTGGCTCACGTCAATGTTTGCCATGCCGAAGCTGGCAAAAATCGACGGCAAAGACCCGGGCTGGGTAGTCATCAGGTACTCAAGGCGCTCAAGGTGCCCGCGCTGCAAGGAGCGCCTATACGGTGAGATGGCCTCGCCTCTGCCAAGCTCGCCCCAGATTCCTGCGCGCAGGCCGGACAGCAGCTCGGCTACCGTGTATGTATCCTCACCTCCAAGGGCTTCAGTTTCCAGCATGCGCCCAAGGCGATACGGGTCAAGCAGGTTGTTGACCGCGCCGACCTGGTACCCCCGAATCCGATTCATGGCGCCTACGCCTTCAATACGGCGCAAGACATCGTGGTCGATCAGCCACTCGGGTGTGGTAAACACTTCGCGGTGAAGCCACTCCATGGTCGCCTCCTGGCGCTCCTCTGGCACAGGCGTGAATACAAGCCCGTCCTGATCATAGGTCTTGAAGTTTTCGTAGTAGCCACCGATGTTGCGCAATACGTGCCCAACGTACCGGTACCACTGCGTGGCAACCTGTCCATAGAGCTCGTTGAGATCGCCGTAATCCTTCGCATCCTCCGCGGTCCATGCTAGAAGCTGGTCGAGGATGACCTTCAGGTTAGCGATGCCGTAGTCGCTGGCCATCACCGCATCGTCCCCCAGATCTTCGTTTTGGGAACGTGGGTCTACGATAATGCCCTGCCTGCCGTAGAAGTATAGCGGATCACCTGCGCGCTCTTTGACCCAGGTGTTCAATACGGTGCGCTCGTCATCCGGCGATTCGGCTTCTGGCAGCACCGTATAGCCCCACTTCACCGCCCACTTGTCGTACGTGCCCACATCAGGCATAAGGTTGGTAACGCCGTCTCCAGGCTGTGCGACGTAATTGAAGCGGGCGTAATCCATGATGGAGGGCGCGGTGCCATTGGCATCTGTGAAGGACGGCGACCTAAGCGAGTCTACGGGATATGCGTAGCTCGATCCCCAGTTGTGGGGTAAACCCAGCGTATGCCCGACCTCGTGTGCGGACACGAAGCGGATCAGGCGGCCCATTACCTCGTCTTTGAATTTCACGCCGCGCGCGTCCGGGTTGACGGCTGCGGTCTGCACGAAGAACCAGTTGCGCAGGAGGTTCATCACATTGTGAAACCATCCTATGTCGCTTTCGAGGATCTCGCCCGTTCGCGGGTCGTGCACGTGCGGTCCGAATGCGTTTTGGACGCTGGAAGAAAAGTAGCGGATAACGCTATAGCGCACATCTTCCGGGCTGAATTCCGGATCCTCTTCCATGGACGGTGGATCCTTCGCCATGATGGCGTTCTTGAAGCCGGCATGCTCGAAGGCTTTGTTCCAATCCTCTACGCCCTGCTTCAGATACGGACGCCATTTCAAAGGTGTGGCCGGGTCGATGTAGTATACGATAGGCTTTACCGGCTCAACAAGTTCGCCGCGCGCATATGCTTCGGGATCCGAAGGCTCCAGGCGCCACCGTGTGATGAAGCAACGCTCCTCAGCCTTTTGAGCGTCGCGCCCAAAATCAGTCATTGTCACGCTGAAGAACCCGACGCGCTGGTCGCACAGCCTCGGCTGCATTTTATCCTCCGGCAACATGATCATCGACTGGTTCATCTCAAGCGAGATCGTTGCGCTGGTGCTGTTTGACGGCGGCTGCGCCGCATCGTAGCTCAGCACGTGCTTCACCTCAATGTTGCGAGGAAAACTCTTGACCGAGGTGATGAAGGTCCGCTCCTTGTCCAGACGGCGCACCTTGTACGCCTCGCGCTGGAACGAACTCAGGCCCAGCGAGGCGATGTCATCTGTAAACAAGCTGGTCACTTCGATCACCGAACCCGTAGAGTCCTCATTCAGTGCCTCTATCTTGAAAGACTTGATAATAGGCTCAAAGTTCGAGTTTCGTACGGCCTCATAGATTGGCTTGTCCTCATCCGCCACATTTTCGTAGCTGACAACGCGGAGCAGGATGTTCTTCTTGTTCTTCTCCCACCGTAGAACCTGCGTGTTGGCCTTCATGCCGCCATAGCCGACGTTGTTCGCGGTGGCGGCTATTCGGCTGACCATGAGCACTTCGCCGCCCAGCAGCGAGTCTGGAATTTCGTAGTACACCTTGTCATCAACTTGGTGTACCATGAAAAGCCCTTCGTCCGAGATGGCATCTTCCGTGACAATCTCGTCATACGCCTTCATGTCGCTCTCTTTCTCATCTTTCTTTTCCTCCTCCTCTGTAGGAGGCGACACGGCCTTCTCGGTGGTAACACATCCGGCGGCCGTAAAAAGTAGGAGTAGAAATACTCCTATACTGCATAGCTTTTGCATGATATTGGGAGCTGCTAGTGGTGAATCAGGCAGATTAATATGCGGCATTCAGGGTTCTTTGGCCCGCTCGGTTTGGTGAATTCCTAGCGCGTAAATCCGTGCTGAAACGCCAGCAATCGATCGGTGCTGTAAAAAGAGTCACGGTAGTAGACCAGGGCTGTGTACTGGTTGTTCGCACGCGGCAAGCGGGCGCGCAATGCGCGCCGCACATTCGAGCTTGGCGAGGTATACTGGTACTCATACTCACCCTGCTTGATGAGTAGCGATCCTTCATAGCGTCCCTGGTCGGCTTCCCAGCGCAGCTGACGGCCCAGGTCGATGCGCCACCCATTGAAGCTGCCGGCAATGTAGACACCGCCGGGCAGCCGCGTTTCGTCGGGAGGTACAAATCTGAATTGAACACGAGCGTACTCTGCTTCGGTGTCTGGATCCCCAGTGGTCTGGGCGCCCGAAATCACGGACTGACCACTTAGGAACGGGTCTGTACTCGAATTGGGAAAGCGTGCATAGTCCGGCTGAAGCATCACCTCTGGCGGCGAGGTGTCAAATCCTACACGTTCTATGTGGCCCCCCGGCCGGAGCCGCCGCAGATCCACGTAGTAATCTCCTTCCTGCGGCAGAAAAGCCTCGTCCGGTTCCAGATAGAAAAGCAGATCCGGCTGCACTGTCAGGGAGGGCCGCTCGCTGCACCGCGGAGCCTTGTACTGGCCATTACGGATGAAGCAGACGCTGTAGTCGAATACGTTGCCGGCAAGTTGGGACGGCGGCGTAAAGCGCAAGAGCGGCTGGACGGATGGTAGCGACTGACTCCCTGCAAACAGGTTCTGCAAATCCAGGGTCATCGGGCCAATGTCCTCCGCAACGTAGAATGGCCGTTCAAACAGAACATCATCCTCCAGTCCTTGCTCCGTCACGCGCAGAATGTAGTTGCCACTCAGCTGGAAGCCGATGCTGCCGTTGGGAAAGGCGTATGTGTAGTGGGTGTAACGGACCTGCGTGGTGGTTGACATGTCGTAGTCAAACAGGTCATCGCGATGAAACGAGGTGAGGTATTCGCTGCGTGCAAGGTCACGTTGCCATTCCCGGTTGGCGTGATAGAAGTATATCGACAGCGGACGCGCCGCCTGCCCCATCAGGTCAAATTCCAGGGTGAGGGGCAGCCCGTCACCTATCCGAAGTATCGGGACCGCATTTTCCTGCCTAGCATACAGCTGCACGGTTCGAACCTCGTCAGTGGGCGGCAAGAATACCAGCCCAGCCGCTCTGGGCAAACGTGCGCGCGTACGCTGGGTTTCTGGGGGCGCAGCGCACGCTGAAAGCACTAGACAAAGACACACGACCAATCCGCGGCAGTCCGCCATGTGCGTGCGGCTGAAGAGCTGTTCGAAAATGTGACAGCCCCAAGGTAGAGAAATTCAGGCAAAACCGGCTAGGAATAACGGTCGAAGTGCCGCAAATTATGGAGCGGTACGCCTCGTTGGCCAGTCCAATGGAGTTTATGTCCGAAAAGCTCAGCACAGTTAGCATCCGGTTGATCAGAATCGCGTGAATTGTGCGAGATCGCAAGCGGACTCCCGCGCCACTATGAGTTAGGCATGCCTGTACCTTATTTTCGGACTGGCTCCGTGGCACGCCTGTTGCACCCGCTAGAGCACAGTGGACCGTATTGCTGCGCCAAGAACACATGACGCATTCGTCCTGATTGTGCAGCGACCGCAGCGCCGCTTAGGCACAGGACCCACTTCATGCACGACGCCCATAGAGGGAACACAATGAGCAGCTTCTGCCATCTTCACTGTCATACCTCTTTTTCACTGCTGGATGGCGCAGCGCGTATCGATACGCTCGTCAGCAAGGCGGTCGAACTGGGCATGCCGGCGCTCGGTATCACCGACCATGGCAATCTGTACGGCGTCCCGGAGTTCTATTTTTCCGCCAAGAACGCGGGCATTACGCCAGTCATAGGGTGCGAATTCTACCTGTGCGACTCGCCGATGGGCGAACGGAGAGACGCCAAGCGATACCACCAGGTACTGTGGGCAAAATCCGAAGAAGGCTACCGAAACTTGCTCGCACTTTCTTCACGGTCCTTCCTCGAAGGCTTTTATTACAAACCGCGCATAGACTTTGACACGCTGGCCAGCCATAGCGGCGGGCTTGTGGCTACCACCTGCTGTCTTCAAGGGCAGGTGCCCCAGACGCTGCTGCAGGACAAGGAAAAGGAAGCCCGCACCTTGTTTGAACAGTATCGCGAGGCTTTCGGTGAGGACTACTACATAGAGCTGCAGAACCATGGGCTGCAGGACCAGCAGCGCGTCAATGCGATCCTGGTGCGGTGGGCGCAGGAGCTGGGGGTGCGCACTGTGGCAACCAACGATGTGCATTATGTGGCACAAGAAGACAGCGAGGCGCAGGATGTGCTGCTGTGTCTGCAGACGGGCAAAGATTTTCGCGACCCAACCCGTATGAGGTTCGAAGGCGATCAGTACTACCTGAAAAGTGCCGCCGAAATGGAGCAGGCCATGGCATTCCTGCCCGGCACCCTGCAGCAGCAGTCGCTGGAGACATCACTGGAGATCGCTGAGAAATGCCGGTTCGAGCTTAGTACCGGCAAACTCCTGATGCCGCACTACCCTTTGCCGGCCGAGTTCGGGGCCGACATGGATGCTTATCTGAAGCACTTGGTGTTTGAGGGAGCGCGCAAACGCTGGACGGACCTGAATCCGGATATAGAGGCGCGCATTAACCACGAACTGGGCATCATCGCGGAAATGGGGTATGCTGGTTACTTCCTCATCGTAGAAGACTTTACTACGGAGGCCCGAAAAATGAATGTGTCCGTGGGACCCGCCCGCGGCTCGGCCGCCGGTAGTGCCGTTGCGTACTGCTTAGGCATCACCAACATTGATCCGCTCAAGTACGACCTCCTCTTTGAGCGCTTTCTGAATCCCGAACGTGTGTCGATGCCGGACATCGACATTGACTTCGACGATCGCGGCCGAAGCAAAGTCATTGACTACGTCATTCGGAAATACGGCCGGGAAAACGTCTGCCAGATCATAACTTTTGGCAGCATGGGCCCCAAAACCGCCATCCGTGACGTAGCCCGCGTACTAGATATTCCGCTAAGCGAAACGGATCGCATTGCAAAGCTGATTCCCGAGGGTCCCCAGGTCACGCTGGACTTTGCGCTTGAAACCGTAAAAGAGTTCCGGGCTCTTCGAAACGATCCCCGGCCGGAGATCAAAAAGCTCTTGCAGTATGCCAAAGTCCTGGAGGGATCTGCGCGCCACACCAGCGTGCATGCGGCAGGTGTCATCATCGCTCCGGGACAGGTGCGGGACTACGTCCCTGTAGCCAGGGCCAAAAACAAAGACGCCAACAACGAAGAGGTACTGATAAGCCAGTACGACGGGAATTGGGTGGAACGATTTGGCCTTTTAAAGATGGATCTGCTGGGCCTCTCAACCCTCACCATCCTGGAAGACGCGCGCAAGATCCTTGCAAGGAGCCGAGGCATAGATTTGGACCTAAATGCCATCCCCTTGGATGACGACAAGACATTCGAAATTTTTCGGCGAGGCGACACCACGGGCGTGTTTCAGTTTGACGGGGACGGCATGCGCCGTTGGTTGACCGAATTGAAACCCACATGCCTGGATGACCTTATCGCCATGAATGCACTGTTCAGGCCGGGCCCCATGGACCTGATTCCTTCCTACATCCGACGCAAGCACGGCAAGGAAAAGGCCACCTACTTGCACCCCATCCTCAAGCCGGTGCTTGAGCGCACATTCGGTATTCCGGTGTACCAGGAACAGGTCATGCAGATGGCCCAAGTCATGGGTGGATATACACTTGGAGGTGCTGACATCCTGCGCCGCGCCATGGGCAAGAAGAAGAAAGCGGAAATGGCCAGGCAACGCACCATCTTTGTGGATGGAGCCAAGAATCAGGACGTAGATGCCAAGACTGCAAACGAGGTCTTTGACCTGATGGATAAATTTGCCGGCTATGGCTTTAACAAGAGCCACAGCACGGCCTACTCGCTTTTGGCTTATCAGACCGCCTATCTCAAAGCGAACTATGCGCCCGAGTTCATGGCGGCGGTGATGAGCCATCCGAACACTAGTTCCCGCGCGCTAAACACGCTGCGCAGCGAGGCTCTCCGCCGTGGCATCAACCTCTTGCCTCCCTCAATTCACCGCAGCCATCGCCCCTTTACCGTCGAAAACGGTCACATACGCTTCGGCCTGTGTGCCGTCAAGGGTGTCCAGCGCACGGCCATAGACGAATTGGTGCAAGCACGCAAGGCTCACGGTAAACCTCGAACCCTTTATGATTTCCTGGGGAATCTCGACCTGAAAAAGGTCAACGACAAGACACTGGAAAACCTGGCCCGTGTAGGCGCACTAGACAACCTGGAAGGGCATCGCGCACAACTCCTTAAAGCAATCAAGCCGGCCGTGCAGGAGGTCCGTGACCGGCAGGCACGCGAGAGAATCGGTCAGTTTTCTCTGTTTGGCGAAATAGAGAGCGATGCCAACATCAACCCGCCTCTGCCGATGGAGGATCCGTGGCCCGTGATGCAGCTACTCAATGAAGAACGTGATCTAACCGGCATCTACATATCGGGGCACCCACTCGACGAATTCGCAATCGAAGCACGATCCTTAGCCACTGCTCAGCTGGGGGACGAATCGCTGGCCGCCATGGAAAATGGCAGCAAGGACGGTCGGACTCGATCAAAGCCAAGGGTTGCCTTTTGCGGCATCATCACCAAAGTGCGCTCGCGGACTACCCGCAAGAACCAGCGTATGCTGACTGCCACGCTTGAGGATTATACCGGCACAGGCGAAATTATCATCTTCCCCAAGCACTTAGCCAAATTTGAGTCACTTGTAACCGTTGGAGAAATCGTGCTGGCCAAGGGCGACCTGCAACTCAAGGGAGGCAACGTGGAGGTCTTAGCGACTGACATTTTGCCGATGCGAACGATTCGCGAACACAAGATTACCTCAGTTGTCGTGCGCCTGGACGCTGCGCAGACTTCTGAGGCGGATTTAGCCAGCTTCCAGGGGCTGTGCAAGGACAACCGCGGGCAGTGCAGCCTGTATATCGACTTGGTAGACGGACTGGCCCAAGGCGGCTACCTGCGCCTGAGGAGTCGGTCACAAATGGTCCGTCCTTCGGTCGATCTCCTCAAAGGCCTTGGGAGGCTGTTCGATGCCAAAAACATTTCGGTAGAAGCTTCTATCACCTAAGTTCACATGCGGCTATGAGCAGTGAGTCCGTTTTGTTTGTCTGCACACACAACTCGGCGCGCTCGCAGATGGCCGAGGGCCTGTTGCGCGCCCGCCGCGGCAGTGGCTATAAGGCCTTCAGTGCGGGGACAGAACCCTCCCGGGTACACCCCATGTCGATCCGGGTCATGAAGGAGATCGGCATAGACATCTCTAAAAACCGTTCGGAGCATGTAGACAAGTACTCTGCCAAGCAAATGGACTTCGTTGTTACCGTATGCGACAGCGCTCGCGAGACCTGTCCCTACGTGCCGGCATCGAAGCTTAACATGCATCATGCCTTTAGTGACCCGTCCCGCGTAGCCAAATCGGATGAGGCGCGCCTGGAGGCCTTTCGGCGTGTACGCGATGAAATCGATAGCTGGATACAGCTCACCTTTGCCAATTGATGAGGCAACCTACGGTCCGGGATTCCGGGCAGACAGTCGAGCTGGACCTTCACGGCGCAAGCATCCGTGACGCCGTCATTCTCCTGCGGCGCACGCTCCTGGTCAGCGTCCAACGAGGTCGCTCGTCAGTTAAAGTCATCCATGGCTACTCAACCAGCGCGGATCCACGGAGGCACGTGTCTATTCGGGACAAGCTGTATGACTTGTTGGACGAAGGCACGCTAACTGAGGTGCAGAGCCATCACCGCCTTGATGGATCAATGATTCTATTGCTGGGCCACTTCGACCGGACCGACCAGCGGCGCATCACGATGAACGATATTACGGGCCATCGGTAGCCAGTGTCAGTTTGCATCGGCATAACGACTTCGTACGAAGGAGCCCAGCAGCGTCTGGACCATACCTACGTCCGAGCTGTAGAGGATGCCGGCGGGCTTCCGGTACTGGTGCCGTTTCTGCAGACAGACGCAGCTGCGGACGCGCTTGCTTCGCGTCTTGATGGACTCATCATCCCTGGCGGACCTGCCATCACCGACGGCCTGATTGGTGACGTTCCGCCGGAACTCGGACGCACGGACCCACTACGCAGGCTAGGTGACCTCACTACGCTGAATGCATGTCTGCGGCGCAACCTCCCCGTACTTGGCATCTGCTATGGGATGCAGCTGATCAGCGCCTCTTTGGGCGGTACCATCTATGGAGACGTAGAGCGACAGGTTGCTGCAGCTACCGCTCACAGCGACAAGCGCGGTGCGGGTGAGCATCCCGTTAACATCCGTCCCAACTCCCACCTGGCACATGTGCTGGGCACAACCACACTTAGCGTCAACACGTTCCACTTGCAGGCGATAGCAACACCTGGCAAGGGGCTTGAGGTCAGCGCCAGGGCTAGGGACGGTGTCATTGAGGCGATCGAAAATGCGAGCGGCTCCATTCTCGGCGTTCAATTCCATCCCGAGCGAATGGGAGCTGTGATGCAGCCGTTGTTTCTGGACCTGGTTCGGCGTGCCAAGGCACACCAGCCTTCCCGGCGCGCATCTGCAGCTATGGTCCGCAGATGATGCAACGTCTTTGGCATGACATCAGAGAGCTGCCAGCCGGCCGAAAGGCGCTGCGCTCGTTTGGCCTCACCATTGGCAGCGTTTGCCTCCTTGCGGCGGCTGGAATCGCTGTGCTCAGCACTACTTGGCGCGCGGCGTGGATTCTGGGAATCGTTGGGGCCTCTCTGGTAGCGCTGGGGCTTCTGACCCCACGCGTCCTAAGGCCAATCCACTACCCGTGGATGGCGCTGGCGATCGTGTTAGGATACTTGATGACCAATGTGCTGCTGACGCTCGTCTTCTTCCTGGTCGTCACCCCAACTGGCCTATTGATGCGGCTTTTCGGGCGCGACCCTATGCAGCGCAACCTGGACAGGAATGCCGAGACGTATTGGGTTCCCAAGCAATACGACGCGCGCGCTACGGAGCGGCTGACGAAGTACCACTAGAAAGGCGGGTCTGTACGCGGCGCCGACGCTTACCTGGGACAAACGCACCGCCTCCAAGGCCAGAATCAGCCAACAGTATCCGCCTATTTTCTGCCCCATTTCTTCTTCTTCTTCCCGGCGACTGAATACCACTCAGTCAGCAGGTGGTCCACGTGATGCGTCTCCTCCTTGCACTGCCGGGCAGTGGTCTCAAGCTGCAAGGTGACATGACCAATGCCGAATTCTCCCGTAGCAATTGCCCGCAGATTCTCCAGTAAAGTATCATACGACCCTTTGTACTCCTTGTCCACGAGGATGTGTGCGCTCATCATCTCACTCCCTTCTGAGATGGTCCACACATGAATGTCATGAATGAGCGTCACGTGCGGCACCATTTCAATCTTGTGGCAGAGCTCGTTGACGTCAATATGTGCGGGCGCCCCTTCCAAGAGCACGTGAACTATCTTTTTGAGCAAGCCCCACGTGGCCCGTAGGATGATCAGGCTGAGCACAACGCTGACAATCGGGTCCGCCAGGTACCAGTTTGGATTGTTGTCGGCGAACTGCCAGATCAAGATGCCGGAAATCACTACGGCGACGGACCCCAGCAGGTCCGCCATGACATGCTGATACGCACCTTCAACGTTGACACTGTGCCCGGCGGAGCGGGCCAGGATGAGGGCCGCAACTACATTGACCAGCAGGCCAATCGAACCAACAATCAGCATCAACGGACCTTCAACTTCAAAGTCGTGGGTGTTGAGCCTCTTGTAGGCCTCAAGGAGGATCATTCCGACTATAAACCACAGAGATAGTGCATTCACGAGCGCAGCGAGGATTTCGAGGCGCTGATACCCGAATGTGCGCTCTGCCGTCGCTGCTCGCTCCGCAAAGTGCATGGCCAAGAGTGCCAGACCAATCGATGCGGCATCTGTGGCCATGTGACCGGCATCAGAGAGCAGCGCGAGGCTGCCAGACATGACGCCCCCGATTACCTCAACGAACATGTAACCAGCAATGAGCCCCAGCGCCCACCACAGGTTGCGCTTGCTCGCGCCACGCAAGTCGTGTGAGTGGCTATGTCCGCTTAGGAACCCGCCCCCGTGATCATGATCGTGCCCGCCGTGGCTATGGTCGTGGTCCTGCCCGCCGTGGCTGTGGGCGTGATCGTCTCCGCCGTGGCTGTGGTCGTGATCGTGCCCGCCGTGACTGTGGTCGTGGTCGTCTCCGCCGTGGCTATGGTCGTGGTCTTTGGACATTATTGGAGTCGGGGATTTCTACTGATAGCTGCGACAGCCAACCCTAGGTCAATTGCCCGGAGCTTCTTGGAGGGCAAGGTAAGCAAAAGAAGAACCGTGTGCGTTCCTGTGCGGGCATAAAGGTGAATCGCAGCACGGTTAAAAAAGGCCAGTCACGCAGAGGTTTGCGCACCAATTCGTGCCGTGCCGCGCTGATGCTATTTCTGGGTGCCCGGCTGTCGACGTACTCGCAGCTGAAACGACTCCAGCGGCTAAACGCATCGCCCGAAATAACCCGGGCTCAATACTACGCCAGCGACTCGGGCACATTGCCGACTGCGTCCGAAGGCTTGGACTGCCCTAACGAGAATATCTCCGAGTACGGCCACCGCCGCAACCGCTCAGCGTCGGAGAGAAAAACGCAGACAACGCGCCGCAATCTATGAGGCTTGACAGTACAGCACGGGCAAAATTCCCCCGTCTCCTGTCGCGCAGGGCGGGCTGACTCAGCGCCTGGACCGACCCGGGCGACAAAGAATGAAATACCTAGACTGCGCCGTGATCATCGCAGTGGTCGCCGTGCGCATGGTGCAGGTGACCATCTACCAGGTAATCCACATGATCCCCGTGAGGCACTTCCTCATGGCCACAACCAGGGCCATGCTTGTGATCTGCCGCATGGCCACTGCATCCATGCTCCACTGTGCACCCATCAGGATTGGCGTCAGAGACCTTTATCACGTGGTCGTCGTAGTGACCTTCGTGCACATGGTGCATGTGACCATCGTGCAGGTAGTCTGTATGGTCTCCATGCTTGATTGCCGTGTGCCCGCAGCCGGGCCCATGCACGTGGTCGTCGTGATCGTGGTGGTGATGGTCGTGTGCCATTTGTTTGCTTTCCTCTTTGGTGGGACAGGATTTAGACACTCGTGGTCCGCGCTCTAACAAGATACTTTTGCACCAGTTCAGGTTCAAGGCCTATGGCCAGGCACTTCGCACAAACTTAATCCGCAATTGCTGCCGCGTCTGCTGAGCGAATCCCTCGAATCATCTTATCAGCGCAACATTAATCGGGGGTAGCCGGGTCCAAGGCTTGGCGCTTCATCCAAGTTTCTTTCGGAAAGCACGCATAACCAACGACGCGGTGCTGCACGTCGTAGCTTTGGCTGACTTCGGGACGCGGCGCCAGATCCCATAGCCACGGCCGAGCTCCAGGCGGCAGTGCAACGCCCCACAGAATGTCGCTGTCGCATTCTATTTTTCCATCAGATCTGTGCCGCTGGTGGGTGTCCGTGATCAGGCAAACATTACCGCCAAACGAAACCAGCCAGTCCAGGTGCCGAATGACCATACGCTCTGAAAACGCAACTGAATCCCCGAGGGCCTCCTGGCCCCTAGCTCGTGTGGCATAGCGTACTACCGACAGCGGCAACTGCGACAAAACGTTACAAGATACCACAAGGTCAAAGTCCTCCCCCAGAAACGCGTTTGGCATTCTGTCGGGTGGAGCATTCCTGTCGTCCTTCCGTGCCCAGTCATACACCGCCTCCGCCATCCCCGTCACATCAACGGTCGCCAAGCTCACATTGGAGAATTGCCGGATCTTTACACGAACCCGACCAAGATGGACAATGTCGGCCAGCACCACCTCCTCGAATCGCCTGCTCAGCTGGGCTACCGGGACATCAAAGAGCGGGCCCGACCCCACCACGAGCACACGGAGATGCCTGCTGCAGAGCTGCGCCGCCTCAAGGATGAGGGCGCGGCTACGTTGCACATGCGGTGCCCACGCAGGCCGGCAACGGCGCCCGCGCGCGTACAGGCGCCGGAGGCCCCGTACGTATCCCATTGCCCGCGCGTACTTGCGGGCAGGATGCGTCAAGTCGCAAATCCAGAAATCCATGGGTGCGGGGAAGCAGCAAGAACCGGGGCACTATCTGGATGCTTCAACGTCTCGCTTGGCCTCGTTAAGACGTTGCATTTCTCCGAGTAGCTGTTCCGGCACCGCAGGAGCAGCGGCCTCGATCTTCTTATCTACCCTGGCTTTCAATTCGCCAATTCTGTGCAGCTTCAGTTGTTTTATAGCACCCTTGGCAGCCTGCTCCATGTCCTTGTTGTATTGGATATTACCCATGCTGCGCTGAGCCCAACCTGGAGAGATTGGCTGCTTGTCTTCCTTTAAGACGCTGATCAGGTGTTCCAATTCGGGGTCGCCGTCCTCCTTGTTTCTGCCTCCGGCATCATTCTGGTATTTCTCCACAAGGAGAGAGGCCAGACGACGGGCAAGACCCTCCGTAAAGGCGCCATCGTTCACGCGCGCCATAATAAACCCAATCATGTACGCACCCCCTTTTACCATAATTTCAAGCAGCGCCTCTTCCGAAGGGTGCAAATGTGTGTCGCGTGGTGCTCGTCTGCGCTTGTCGCGGACGCGCCGCGCTGCATCGCGCGGCACCTGTGCGGCAGGAATGCGGCGCTCTTGTCGGCGATCATGCCGAAGGGCCGGTGGCACTTTGTCGCCCAGTGCCTCGCGCATGGCGTCTAGCGACACGCTGAAAACTTCACTGGCCCGACGCAAGGCGCTCTCCCTACGCTTCGGATCGCCGATCTTTCCTATCGACGATATCACAGCATGGCTTGCGTCGGCCTTATCCTCCGGCGTATTCAATTCGCCTCGCCGTTCGAAGTGGCCGTAAAGAAACTTTACAAAGCCCGTGCGGTGCTCATTTAAGTAATTCCTGAACGCTGAGGCACCGCTGCTATTGATGTACGAATCCGGATCCTCTCCCTCTGGCAGCGCAGCTGCGAACGGGGTCATGCCGCCTTCCAAGGCGAGGTCGATCGCACGCAACGCCGCTTTTGAGCCTGCTTCGTCCGCATCATAGAGCAAAAGCAGCCGATCGGCATATCGCTGAAGTACGCTGATTTGGCCACCCGTCAGGGCCGTCCCGCAACATGCCACGGCATTTGTGATGCCAGCCTGGTGGAGCGCCAAGACATCCGTGTACCCCTCGACCAGAATCACCTCGCCTTGAGCCTTCGCCGAGCCAATACTCTGGTACAGCCCGTACAATGCGCGACTCTTCTTGTAGACCGGCGTTTCGGGCGTGTTGAGATACTTCGGTGCATGCTCGGTCGCCTTCAGAATTCTGCCACCAAATCCGATGACGTCTCCGCCCGATGAGTGTATCGGAAATATCACGCGCCCCCTGAAGCGGTCGTAAGACCGCTTGCCACCTTCACTGGGCTTTACCAGGCCAGCCTCTTCAAGTATCGCTAGCGATATGCCGTTGCGGGTCGCGGCCTTAAGCAGCACATCCCACCCATCTGGCGCATACCCAAGACGAAAGCCCTCAATCGTTTCTTTGTTCAAACCACGACGCGCAAGGTATCGTGCGGCCTCACTGCCCTCTCGAGACGCTCTAAACTGGCGCTGGAAGTGGTACGACGCATATCCCAACGCATCATAGATGCGCTCTTCCCGGTCAACCATGCCCGCGCGCGCCTCATATTGCTTCTTAACAGCAGGATCCGCTATGCGCTTGATCATGGTGGCAATGTCCCGCTGCACCTGGTCCAACCCACTCGCATCCGTCAGCAGCCCGCGGTCATGGCGGTCATCATAAACGACGCGCACCAGATCTCGGCGGCTCTCCTTCAGAAACGCCTCCATTGAATCTCCGCCACGTTCAGCAATGAACGCCCTGCAGTCCTTCCCGGGCAGCTCCACTACGTCCGCACCCAGCCCGACACTTAGCGCCCTGTTGATGTCACGCAGCATTGCTGTCGAGTGAGCTGCGCCGACCCCGTAGACAAACACGATGCGCGGCACGAACTGCCCAATATGCTCGGCCATCCCGGGTGTCAGGCTCTCTCCCACCGTTGACACCACGTTGGCTATCCCAGCCGCATGTAGGAACAGAACATCCCAAATGTCATCCACCACCAGCACCTCATTGCGCTCGCGCGCAGCACTCTTGCACTGGTAGAGACCGTACAGGTTGTCGTCCCTTGCATGGTCCGTTTCTTCCGGCCGTTTCGCGTACTTGTCCGTATCTGCATCGCCCAAGCCTATGCCCCTAAGACCCGCCACGTGACCCAGAGCCGACGACACGGGAATGATCACACGTCCGCGAAAGCGATCGAAGTACCAGGGTCCCTCTTCGCGTTCCTTGACGCGTAGCAGGCCAGCATCACGCAGCGCTTCCATGTCAAGTCCGCGCGCCTTGGCTGCTTTCATCAAACCATCCCACTGGTCGGGCGCATATCCCAGACCAAAGGCCTCGATCGTAGCTGCGTGTATTCCGTATTCCTGCGCCAGTTGGCGGCACTCCCGCTCCCCATCCGCCGAATGCTTGAGCTGGTCCTGAAAGAACTCCAGCCCAGCCTGAAGCTCATGTACCTCCTGCGCCTTTGCCACAGCATCACTGATGGCGTTCTTGTCCACCGCTAAGACACTTGCCGCGTGGTCTACATATTTCCCTAGCAGAATGGTGTCACCGATGTTGGCCAACGCTGTAGCAACCGCTCGGCGTACCACGTCTTCCCTCTCTGGCGCAAGCTGCTCCCTTTGATTGTGATATTTCTTACGCAGGAACGCTACGAAGTCGTTGCGATCCTCAAACAGGCAGGTTTTCAAGGTCGCGGACCCGTCCGTTGCAATCACTGTCGCCGGGCTGATCCCCTTCGGCAGGGTCACGTCGTAGACGTGCATTTCCCCCGCCAGCGCGGTGTTGATTATGCGGGTCGCCGCATTCATGGCGGCAGGCTGAGCGTCGTGAATTACGACCAAGCGTTTTGCAAGCTGCTTCAAGAGCTGGACTTGCTCCGACGTCAGCGCCACGCCGACACATGCAACAGTGTTCTTGATCCCTTCCTGGTGCATAGCGAGCACATCCGCTATGCGGTCCACTAAGAATACTTCCTCGGCTTCACGTATCGCAGCCCTGGCCTGATACAAGCCGTACAAGGCGCTGCGAGGGCTATGCAACCGCGTGTTGAAGGCCAAGGCATACGCAGCAGGTCCCTCCGACGCTTCTTGGATCGCACGGGCCGCGAAGCCGATGATTCTGCCCGTCTTTGCATGAATTGGAAAAATCAGATGCCCGCACAAGCGATCGCAGAATTCCTCAGTTCCCTTCCGCTGCTCAGCAAGCTCCGCGCTCACTAGCGCCGCAAGCGCGATCTGCTCCTTGGCCATTGCATCAACCAGGCCATGCCCGTCCTCGGGAGCATACCCAAGGCCGAATTCCCTGACAGTGGCATTGGTCAGTTTCCTTTTCTGGAAGTCTTGCAGAACAGCATGACCTTCAGGCATCTCGTGCAGATGTGCCTGGAAGAACGCGGCCGCAACACGCAGAGCCGCACTATTGCGTTCATTTTCCTTGGCACGTTCGTGAGACCTGCTGCGGTCAGGAATCTCAATGTGGGCCCTTTCCGCCAAGCTGCGCATGGCTTCTGGAAATGTCTGTGACTCCATCTCCATAACGAAGCCAAAGACATCGCCCCCCTTGTCGCACCCAAAGCACTTGAATCTTCCTCGGTCCGGAGAGACGTAGAATGACGGCGTCTTTTCGTTATGAAAAGGACACAGCCCCACGTATTGCCGGCCACGTCGCTTCAGCTGCACGTACCCGCCTACAATGTCTACGATATCCGAAGCAGCTCGGATTTCTTCTCTGATGTCGTCCGCGGGTGACATACCACCTACTCATAGTTTCGAACGAGAGCCTGAATCTCGGCCATTCAGCTCACTGACGGCATGCGTTCCTTGTCGCCGCGGCAGCAGTCGCCGTGCTACAAGCAGCGGGAGGCATGCCGCGTTTCTTACTACGACCGCAGGGACCGCTGCGGCACCATTGCGAAACCGAACAGTCATTCCTCGCAAAGCTCCGCTGCAGTGCATCGTCTGGCAATCCCCATGCGCCAAGTACTGGCTCTCCCATATGTAATCAGGCGGTTAATTTATGCATCAGCCACGCGCGTGATTGGGTGTGCGTCTGGGTCATTGTTCCCACTCTCATTATAGGCAGGGCTCGCGCCAGCATCAAGACTAAAATGGGCTCCACTAGATTCCAGGCGGAGTTTTTAGCAGTGCTTGCCTAGCCGCAAAATGAACCGCGGAAGTGGCCCCTTGTTGCCTATGGATGACTTTCAGCGCCGTCTGCTGGGCGCCTGCCGCCTCCATGTATTCAGTGCTGCCGTACCTGTCAGAATCTCTGACTGTGCTGGCGCGCAGCCGTTAGCACGTTGCTGCAAACCCACCAGTGTCCCTCCGGCACGTGCCCGAAGGCACAGCAGAAACGAAAACGTCCTGTCCTTCCATGCCGTAGTCGCCAAAGCAATGCCGCCTCCTGACTGGAAACGCCGGCACGATTCGGGGCTCCTCTGTGTCTGATTGCCTCGCTGACAGTTATGAGGGCCGTATGCCCGCCGTACTTAGTACGACCAATTCTAGTCACCCAGCAGCGGTCAAAAGCGCCATATCAGCCGTACACGTAAGCGAGCAGCACGCCTTAAGCCGTCATCGTCAAGACCGGTGCCTTTTCGCTCAGGCACTCAACTCTACTAGTGGACCCAATCCGTGAATCCCTTGATGCTTGAAGCATATGATGGAGAGTTGGAAGTTTCGCAAGAAATTAATTGAGGTGGCGTTGAGAGCGAATCCGCCCCCGTAAAGCGACACGTGTGTCGATCCAGTTATGCCAGATATGGAAGTTATGGAATCTGTGCCCGGCAATGATTGGACCGCTCCCGTCCTGATTTATCGGTTGTCGGCAACCTGTGTCATCCGATCTACTGCAGCAGCTAATCCCGGCAGGTCACGCTCTACGACAGTCCAGACTACTTCGAGATCTACCTCGAAGTAGTCATGCACGAGCACATTTCGAAATCCGGCAATGGCGCGCCAAGGCACCTCTGGCTCCGTCGCTTTGAGATCTTCACTGAGCCGTTGGGTGGATTCCGCAATTGTCTGCAGATTGCGTATGACGGCGTCCTGTACCAAGCACGAGTTGTAAAATGTAGACTCTTCACTATTGGTATATTCCTCAATTCGGGCAATACGGCTGCGAATGTGGTCCAGCAAAGTCAAATTGACCTGCCTATCCACCCTTACAGGACCTGCGCCTCATTCAGTACACGGTCTCGGAAGGCGGGGTGAAGACAACGTTTCGTTACTACATCTACCCGTCGCCCCAGCAGGTCCTGAACGTCCATCAGCAGTGCGCCGAGTATCAAGCCAGACTTTCCGGGGGGCAAAGTTACCAGGAGATCAACGTCGCTACGCTCGTCCGCGTCCCCGCGTGCCATGGAACCGAACACGCACACGTCTTTGAAGCCAAAGCGTTCGGCGATGGCGCGGATTTCAGCCCTGTGAGTTTCAATCAAGGCGTGCATTTTTCGACGAATCGGTGTCCAATGTTGACCAATTAATACGATGACCGGGCTGACTCGGTTTCCATGCACGCTGGATGGTCTCAACACCGGACATCAACCGACTAGCGGGGACCACTCCTATCTAGGTGCACAGCAATTGGGCCGCTGGACGCTTCTTGTACTTGGTCAGCAATCTAGAGCAGGTGCAGTCTCGAAAGGCTTGGGTCCCTTTGCCAAGATTGTGGGAATGGCGGTCCCAATCCTCTGCGCTGCTGCTTCAGTCTCCCGGTCGCTCACGTAGGTGTATCGCAGGGTCATACGCGCTTGGCTGTGCCACAGCAGGCGCGATACAACGGGCAATGGCACCGCGCGCCCTACTCATGATGGCGCGGCTTGCAACAGTATTGCGGAGATCGTGAAGGCGCACATCTTCGATACCTGCCTGTCGGCGAACCCTATCCCAAAGCGATAGATCGGTTGAGCGGAGCTGTGAGATGTCCGTCAACGAAGGAAAGCCGAACGGGCTGCAAGTCCGGGGCTGACTCGCAAGAATCGCTTGTGCTCGCCTGTTGAGAAGTACGATGCGTGGCCCGGCCTTGCTGTTCTTTAGAAAAAGCAAATTCCCGTCGACCTCCGACCAGCGCAGGCACACTATTTCCCCTTTCCTTCATCCAGTCAGCAGCAGCTAGTGATTGATGTCCTTCTGTTGCTTTCCTGAACCTCGTCCCTGATGAGAGTCCAACGCAGCATACAGACGATGCAATTCGATACGCGACAGGAACCGGGTCCGCTACAATCGAGGATTTCGCCGTAGCAAACGCGCCGGATTGCTGGCAATATGTCCGCATTCGATGGAGTAGTTGAAGATTGAGCCTTTTGCAAAAATAGGTTGAGCGCGCGAAACCGGGCGTAGAAAGTTAGGGCGTGGGTGAGAATAATGCGGATTTAGTGCGTCGTGAGTCGTATACTTGAACACGTGAGAATCATAAATGTATACAATAGACGTGCTGATGCGATTGCGATCAGAGTTGTCCAGGTACTGGTCCACATTCCAGCTCAGATTGTTTCCATTGCTGGAGCTCACTATTGGCGAGCTCAGTGAACAGCACAGACGATTCGTTTCTGTGGTGGAATTAGTGCGCGTGGAGGAGCTGTTGTCGGGGTGCGAGTCCAAGGGTCCAGGCCGTCCGAAGGCGGACCGGGCTGCGCTGGCGCGGGCTTTTTTGGCTAAGTCCGTCTTCGATATCCCGACCACGCGGGCGTTGGTGGAGCGGCTGAAGAGCGATCCGGTACTGCACCAGCTATGCGGCTGGGAGTGGTCGAACATGGTACCGAGCGAATCGTCGTTTTCGCGGGCGTTCGCGGAATTTGCCAACAGTGACCTGCCGGGGCGGCTGCACGCAGTGCTGCTGGAGTGCGCGCTGGAGGATCATCTGGCCGGGCACGTTTCGCGGGACGCGACCGCAATTCCGGCACGCGAGAAGCCGAAGCGGTCTGTGCCCAAGGCCAACGACGGCAAACAACCGAAAACCCCTACCCGCCTGCAGCGTCAACGCTCCATGGAGCTGGATGATATGCTGGAAGAACTGCCGAAGGACTGCAATGTCGGGACAAAACGCAATTCGAAGGGTCACGGGCACTGCTGGGTCGGCTTCAAGCTGCACTTGGATGTGATTGACGGGGGGATTCCGATCAGCGCTGCGCTAACATCGGCTTCGGTCCATGACAGCCAGGTGGCGATCCCGCTGGCAGTGATGACGGCCGCTCGGGTACAAAGTCTGTACGACTTGATGGACAGTGCGTACGATGCTAAGGAAATCCGAGAGCATAGCAGATCGCTGGGGCATGTGCCGATCATTGATATCAACCCGCGTGGCAATGAGGAGCTGAAGCGCGAGGCGCGGGCGCAACGCAGCATCGGACACGTTACGCCAGAGAGGAGACGTTTCAGAGAGCGCTCGACGGTGGAGCGGGTCAATGGACGACTCAAAGACGAGTTCGGCGGACGGTATGTGCGGGTACGCGGGCATAGCAAGGTCTACTGCCACCTGATGTTCGGCATCCTGGCGCTGACCGTCGACCAGTTGATGCGCCTGGTGCTCTAAGCGCACCCGTACCCTCACGTAGGGCCCGTCTCGCCATCAGCGCGGGCTGGGTCAGCTATGCCGTGTCATGCCTCCCTGCGCAGTTCGTCACCCCCATTCCAGCAAGACTTCCGCAATGCAAAGGTCGAACAAGTTGATACGTGCAGAATCACACTGGCTTGACGAAGCTCCTACTCCCAAATCAAGGACTGAAGTGAATTTTGCAAAAGGCTCGTACAATTATCAAACGTAACTCTTGGGCCCGACGTTGCCGATTTCCGGCGCGAGATCCTGCGCGTTTCTGCCCCATCCGGAACCCTTGACAGGCGCGGCCGAACTCGGTCGGATCCACAGCGGCCTCACTTGATGTGCATGAAGCGTCCCACCAGCACGCTCACTCCCTCGCCCTCCTGAGCGCTCGCTTGCACGCGATACAGGTACGGACCCGAAGGCAGACTAACACCGCTCAGGTATATGCGGCGTTCCCACCCTCGCGAGATGGGCTGAGAGGGTATCGAGAGCATGCGCCGACCCAGCACATCCAGCACGTCCACGGTTACATCGGCTCGCCACGGAAGGTCAAAGACGATCTGCGTGGCGCGCTGGAAGGGATTAGGGTAGTTGCCCCGCAAAGCGAATGCTGCTGGTAGCCCGTCGCGCAGATCGTCCCCTGGAGAATGGACGCTGATGCCGGACACCAGATGATCGGCGGGTCCATTCGCTCCAGCGGCGGGCGGGTCCGTGCCGCTGGCCGACCCGGGTCCTTCGCCCCGCCGGCAACGCGCCATCCAGGCGAGCCGGTCGCCGAGGTCATAGCTTCCGTTCCCGTTTCCGAGACTGTCCAGGGCGGCGAGCCGGTCATCGCTCATGTCTCCGTCCTCCCACAACGCCGCGGCCACCGTTGCCGGGGTTATGTCGTCTCCGCCAGCCAGCGCGGAGCAGAGGCGCGCGGCCCGGTCTTGCTCCATGGTCCCCGCCGGACCGCGGAGCGTCGCGGACAGCGCGTGCGACAGCGGGCGGCCATCTCCGGTGCAGATGGCGCCGCCCGCGCCGCAGTCGGTCGTTGCCGGCAACGTGATCGTCACCGGGCCGTTCGAGTTCGGTTTGACTGTCATCTCCCACATCCTGTTGCTCCCTTTCTGCAGGCGCCTGGCACCGCGCACCGCGCCGCCGCTGGCCTGGAACGCATGGTCGCACATGTCATCCGCGCTCGTCGCCACGTCTTCGCTGAACGCGATCCGGAAGCTGAACGCGGTCTCGCCGCCGTGTCCCTCCGGCGGCAACCCCTCGAACTCCGCCGTCAGCCCCGCCGCATCTCCGCTTTGGCCACTCTGCACCACCGTCACCGTCACCCCCGGCAGCGGCCACCGGTCGTAGGCGTAATACGCGCCATCGGCACCGTGGGTCAGCTTCGCCGTCGTGCCGGAGGCCGAGGCCACGGCGCTCACCGTCACCGTCTGGCGACGGAACCAGTTCTCCCTCGTGAAGCTCACGGTCACCGGCGACGCCGTCACCGCGCTCACGTCCGAGCTTACCGTCACCTTTACGGGATCCGCGGCCCTGGCGTTGGTCGTGGCCATCAGGCGCACCCGATACGTCGCCGAGCGTCCCGCCGCGACCTCGAGGCTTGCGTCGCCCTCGCCGCCCGCCACCTGGAGCTTCCTGCGGCCCTCCCGATCCACCATCAGCTTCGTCAGCTGCGGCAGCGCCTCGAACTCGTCGAAGGGGAGCGAAGCCAGCGACGGATTGTTCTGTAGTTTCAGACTCTCCAGCGATCGCAGGTCCGAGAACACCCCGGGCGGCAGCGACTGCAGCTTGTTCTTGTTCAGCTCGAGCTCCTCCAGTTTCGCCAGCCCGTCGAATACCCCCGCGGGCAGCGACTGCAGTCCGGTCTCCCTCATGTACAGCCTCTCGAGGTTCACCAGCCCCTCGAAGTCGCCCCCTTGCAGGCTCATCGCGAACGGCGAGTCGATGCTCGGGTTGCGGCCCAGGTCGAGCGACTTCAGCTTCGCCAGATGCGCCCCGGTCACCCCGGAGCAGTTGCCCTTGTAGCTGTGCCGGAACTTCAGCAGCACCAGGATGCGGTCGCGGACGCGCGGCGTGCGACCGCAGATGCCGCTGTTCGGGTCCACCGCCGTGCCGGTTCCCGCGTCGGACCACGCGCCCGTGCCCTCGTCGCTCTTGGCCCGCACCTGCACCTGGTAGGACGTATTCTCCGAGAGGCCCGTGAGCGTCGCCGTGGTTGCCGTGCCGTTGTGGCCCCCGTCCGTCCAGCTCCCGCTCGTGCCCGCCCGGTACTGCACGTCGTAGTCCATGATCGCCGGACCCGCGTTGGGCGGCGCCAACCAGTTCACCGTCAGGCTCGACGCCGACGCGGCCGTCACCATCGGCGCGGCCGGCTGGCCCGGCGCCTCGGTGCCGATGTCAGTGACCCTCACCGTGATCGTCTGCGTCGCCGTCTTCTCCCGCGTGTCCATGCCGCTGGTCGCCTTCACCTCTACCACGTAGTTGTTGTCGTTGTCCGAATCCTTCGGGTCCTCGTAGTTTGGCGCCGACTGGAACTCCAGCGCCCCCGACGTCGCTCCGATCGAGAAGAACGCCTTATCCGCCCCGCCGGTGATCGCGTAGCCCGTCACGTCGTCCTCCGCATCGGAGTCCCGCGCCAGCACCGTGCCGGCCGTGGTCTGGTTCTCCGCCGCGCTGAAGGTCGCCGGTGAGCTGAACGCCGGCGCCACGTTGCCGTCCGTCGCGCCGGTTCCCGCGTCCGACCACGAGCCCGTGCCCTCCTCGTTCGTCGCCCGCACCTGTACCTCGTAGGTCGTTTCGCTCGCCAGGCCCGTGAGCGTCGCCGTGGTTGCCGTGCCGTCGTGGTTGCCGTCCGTCCAGTCGCCGCTCGCGCCCGCCCGGTACTGCACATCGTAGTCGGTGACCGCAGAGCCTCCGTCGTCCGGCGCCGACCACATGACCGTCAGGCTGGAGGACGACGCGGCCGACACCGACGGTGCGCCCGGTGCGCCCGGCGTGCCCCGCAACACCGTCAGCGGCAGGTCGCTCGCGGACTTGACGAAGGCGTAGCCCTGGTGGTTGCCGGGCAGCGTCGGCTGGGTGGTCAGGTCGACGTCCGCAGTCACCGCCCCGGTCGTGCCGTCCGTGCGGGTCACGCCGACCCACGCGCTCTCCCGCGCACCGGACGGGACCGTGATCGTGGTCGCCCCGCCCGCGAGGCTGCCGTTCGCCACGCTCACGCTCAGCGGCACTGCGAACGGCGCCGCGGCCGGCACCACGGCGCGGATCTCGACGGCGTCCGGGTTCCTCTCCAACGTCACCGGCAGCGGCAGCGGGTCTACGGGGTTACGATCAAGATAGAGGTAGTCCAGCGTCGTCACGCCGAAGAAGGCGCTGACGGGAAGCGAGCGGAGCTGGTTGTCGCGCAGACGGAGATCCGTCAGCGCCGTCAGGCCAGAGAAGGCGCTGACGGGAAGCGAGCTGAGCTGGTTGCCGTTCAGACGGAGATTCGTCAGCGCGGTCAGGCCGGAGAACACGCCGGCGGGAAGCGAGCTGAGCTCGTTGGTGTTCAGATCGAGATCCGTCAGCGCGGTCAGGCTGGAGAACACGCCGGCGGGAAGCAAGCTGAGCTCGTTGGTCTTCAGATCGAGACCCGTCAGCGCGGTCAGGCTGGAGAACACGCCGGCGGGAAGCAAGCTGAGCTCGTTGGTCTTCAGATCGAGACCCGTCAGCGCGGTCAGGCCGGAGAACACGCCGGCGGGAAGCAAGCTGAGCTCGTTGGTGTTCAGATCGAGATCCGTCAGCGCGGTCAGGCTGGAGAACACGCCGGCGGGAAGCAAGCTGAGTTCGTTGGTGTTCAGATCGAGATCCGTCAGCGCGGTCAGGCTGGAGAACACGCCGGCGGGAAGCAAGCTGAGTTCGTTGGTGTTCAGATCGAGATCCGTCAGCGCGGTCAGGCTGGAGAACACGCCGGCGGGAAGCAAGCTGAGCTCGTTGGTGTTCAGATCGAGATCCGTCAGCGCGGTCAGGCCGGAGAAGTCGCCCGGCTGCAAGGACTTGATGCCGGCGTGGCTGAGGTCCAGAGCAGTCACGCCCGCCAGTTGCGTCGTCGTTACGTCGGCGCAGTCCGAGACGCTGGCAATTGCACCCACGATCGCGCCCCGCACCTGCTCGGTGCGGCCGCAGACGCCGTCCTTCGGCGTCGCCGGACCCGCCTCCACTGCGGTGCTGGCGTCGCCGCCCGCGTTCACCGTGCGCAACTCGAACGTGTATGCCACGTCGTTGGTCAGGCCCGTCACCACGACCCAGTCCTCGTGGAGTCCGCCCGGCGCGCTTTCCTCGATCCCCGTCCACGCGGCGGGGTAGTCGCCGGTGGTCTTGAACCGGTACTCGTGGCGCGCGATGTCCGCGTCCTCCGCCGGCGCATCCCAGGTGAGCGTCACCTGCTCGTTGCCGTTCGACGCCGCGAAGCCCGTCGGTGCCACCGCCCGAACGTCCCCCGCCCGCAGCACCGTCAGCGGCAGGCCGCTCGCGGACTCGGCGAAGGCGTAGCCTCGGTGAATAGGCGCAGGGGCGGCCGCGTGATCGCGTCGATGTTCGCGGTCACCCCCCCTTTTTTTTCCGCGCGGGTCACGCCGGCTGGCGCGCCGGCGTCAAGCCCGTCGCCGCTCCGGTCCGCCTCCCACATCGTCGTGCCGTTCGACCAGATGCCGATGGCTCCGTCAGCAATGGCCCGAATGGAGGTTGAACTCCCTGTCCTGCTGTCGGCGGTATGGGCCGCGACGGGGAGGGGCCAGCCCAGCAGCAGGGCACTGCTCATGACCAGTACACCCGTCCACGCCCGGCGGTCGGTATGAATATGAAGAGGATGTATCCGAATGCAGGCTGGGAAATTATGGGAGTGGAGTGGTGAAACAAGAAGATAATACTCACTGATACTGTAATACGTGACTGTAATATGAAATTGTGAATTGCAGTTGTGATCATTTTGTGTATATTGCGGCAAATTGCTACGTAAGCGTCCGATCAACTTGATCTTACATGGAGGCATCGTCACGTCGGAACTTGTGGTCCACACTTAAGAGCCTTTTGCAAAAATAGGCTGAGCGCGCGAAACCGGGCGTAGAAAGTTAGGGCGTGGGTGAGAATAATGCGGATTAAGTGCGTCGTGAGTCGTATACTTGAACACGTGAGAATCATAAATGTATACAATAGACGTGCAAATGCGATTGCGATCAGAGTTGTCCAGGTACTGGTCCACATTCCAGCTCAGATTGTTTCCATTGCTGGAGCTCACTATTGGCGAGCTCAGTGAACAGCACAGACGATTCGTTTCTGTGGTGGAATTAGTGCGCGTGGAGGAGCTGTTGTCGGGGTGCGAGTCCAAGGGTCCAGGCCGTCCGAAGGCGGACCGGGCTGCGCTGGCGCGGGCTTTTTTGGCTAAGTCCGTATTCGATATCCCGACCACGCGGGCGTTGGTGGAGCGACTAAAGAGCGATCCGGTACTGCACCAGCTATGCGGCTGGGAGTGGTCGTAGATGGTACCGAGCGAATCGTCGTTTTCGCGGGCGTTCGCGGAATTTGCCAACAGTGACCTGCCGGGGCGGCTGCACGCAGTGCTGCTGGAGTGCGCGCTGGAGGATCATCTGGCCGGGCACGTTTCGCGGGACGCGACCGCGATTCCGGCACGCGAGAAGCCGAAGCGGTCTGTGCCCAAGGCCAACGACGGCAAACAACCGAAAACCCCTACCCGCCTGCAGCGTCAACGCTCCATGGAGCTGGATGATATGCTGGAAGAACTGCCGAAGGACTGCAATGTCGGGACAAAACGCAATTCGAAGGGTCACGGGCACTGCTGGGTCGGCTTCAAGCTGCACTTGGATGTGATTGACGGGGGGATTCCGATCAGCGCTGCGCTAACATCGGCTTCGGTCCATGACAGCCAGGTGGCGATCCCGCTGGCAGTGATGACGGCCGCTCGGGTACAAAGTCTGTACGACTTGATGGACAGTGCGTACGATGCTAAGGAAATCCGAGAGCATAGCAGATCGCTGGGGCATGTGCCGATCATTGATATCAACCC
The DNA here is from genome assembly GCA_965262785.1 of Rhodothermales bacterium. GTDB lineage: Bacteria > Bacteroidota > Rhodothermia > Rhodothermales > Bin80. Next base: position 1,214,341 of record OZ253559.1, on the reverse strand, counting down.
GCGTGGCAATGAGGAGCTGAAGCGCGAGGCGCGGGCGCAACGCAGCATCGGACACGTTACGCCAGAGAGGAGACGCTTCAGAGAGCGCTCGACGGTGGAGCGGGTCAATGGACGACTCAAAGACGAGTTCGGCGGACGGTATGTGCGGGTACGCGGGCATAGCAAGGTCTACTGCCACCTGATGTTCGGCATCCTGGCGCTGACCGTCGACCAGTTGATGCGCCTGGTGCTCTAAGCGCACCCGTACCCTCACGTAGGGCCCGTCTCGCCATCAGCGCGGGCCGGGTCAGCTATGCCGTGTCATGCCTCCCTGCGCAGTTCGTCACCCCCATTCGAGCAAGACTTCCGCAATGCAAAGGTCGAACAAGTTGATACGTGCAGAATCACACTGGCTTGACGAAGCTCCTACTCCCAAATCAAGGGCTGAAGTGGATTTTGCAAAAGGCTCGATTTGCTTCAATATGCCCAGCCTTCGATTCGCGCCGCCCGGTGCAGTACGGCTGCAATCGTCAAACCACATGTGAACGGCCGCCGGTCGGATCTGGACAATGGGCTGAAGCCCGAGGGCCGGTAGTAGCTGCATCTGAAGAGCGCTGTCAACACGTCTGCGGATCAACGGCAGCAGCACGTCGTGCGACAGATCCAAACGTGTCTGGAAGAACAGCATGTCGGAAGCCATAGACACGCACTACTCGGCATCTTCCGTTCCAGAGTCAGTGCCAAGCGCTCATACCAGCGCCGTTGTCGCGCTGTGGGTGACAACCTGCTTCCTACAGCAGAGACGGCACGTGGCAAACCGAGGGCCCTAGTGGCCCTACGCCAAGCTTCATCCAAGCGGCCCGATCAAGCGCCACTCGATTCCGCTTGCCAAGCAGTACCTCGAACATCCTCTACCGGCGCAGTATCCGGCTTATCTGAGCATTGACAGGCGCCGGAGGTAATGCATGCAAAAAGGCAGGCTAAAAGGAGCAGCCGTTTCATATTTTGTTGGCGTTTCGATTTGACGCAATATACGCGTCCGCTTCGTAGGCCTAACCACGACCGCCTTATATTTACGTGATCATCCTCGGTATAGACATCGGTGGGAGCGGCATCAAGGGCGCGCCCGTTGACACCGATGCGGGCGTGCTTACCCACGATCGCTTCCGTCTAGTCACGCCTTCGCCTGCACGGCCACCGGATGTGGCACTGGTTGCAAACTCTATTGTCGAGGCCTTCGCCTGGACAGGTCCAATCGGTTTTACCATGCCCGGGCGCGTGAAACAAGGCATCATGCATACAGCAGCCAACATCGACAATAGCTGGATAGGGGTTGATGCCGGACAGCTCTTCGCCGAGGCAACTGGTTGCCCCACCAGTGTGCTCAACGATGCCGATGCAGCGGGCGTTGCTGAGATGGCCTTTGGTGCCGGACGCGGTGCGATGGGTGTGGTGCTGATGCTGACCTTCGGCACCGGCATTGGATCCGGCCTCTTTGTGGACGGCACCCTAGTGCCCAATACAGAGTTGGGACACCTCAAGCTGCATGGCGACAAAGCCGAGGCCTACGCCGCCGCCAGCGCGAGAGAGCGGGAGGATCTGGCGTGGGACGCGTGGGCCGTACGCGTGCAAGAATACCTTGACCATGTGGAGTTCTTGTTTGCGCCTGACCTTATCATCATCGGAGGCGGAGTGAGCCGACCCAAGAAGGTAAATAGATACCTTCCTCTACTGCGAACCAAGTCAAGGATCGTGCCGGCGCAGCTTCAGAATGAAGCTGGCATTATCGGCGCTGCATGCACTGCCCGGCTTCTATCTGCGTCGTAGCCTGGATGTCAGACCGCCATAGTGCCATAGGCCCTGTTAGTCTTGCCCGCGAGGTGGAACGACTGGCTTCGCAGAGCACCGCGAGCCTTGATCGCGAGGCCGCTGAGGCCACCGTAGATGCCCTCCTAGTCCGGTTGAACAACGGCTCGGTGCGTGCGGCGTCCCGAAATGCCTCCGGACATTGGACCGCACACGCCTGGGTCAAGCAAGGTCTGCTCCTCGGATTCAAGCTGGGCATCCTTACCGACCTGTCGTCAGGTTCCTTTCCATTCTTTGATAAGCACACCTTTCCGCTCAAGCCTGTGGCACTCAACGACGGCGTGCGCCTTGTGCCAGGGGGCTCAGCCATCCGCACCGGGGCCTATGTGGCCCCCGGAGTCATCTGCATGCCGCCGATGTACGTCAACACCGGGGCCTATGTTGACCGCGATACGATGATTGATTCCCATGCGCTGGTCGGCAGCTGCGCCCAGATTGGGAAGCGCGTTCACCTGTCGGCAGCTGCACAGATTGGTGGGGTGCTGGAGCCTGCCGGTGCGCTGCCAGTCATTGTGGAAGACGACGCCTTCATTGGCGGCGGCTGCGGCATCTACGAGGGCATCATTGTACGGCGCGGCGCGGTGCTCGCGCCGGGCGTGATCCTGACCAGCGCCACGCGCCTGTTGGATTTGGTCCACGAACGTGCCATCACTGCGAATGAAGTGCCGCCAGGTGCAGTCGTCGTTCCGGGCACCCGCGCAGTCACATCCGAATTCGGGCGAGCTCTTGGGATTTCACTCTATGCGCCCGTCATCGTCAAATATCGCGACGAAAGAACAGATGCCGCCACAGCACTGGAGGACGCGCTCCGCTAGCCCGGACCGGGGATTCGTGGTGGTAGCGCCACCAGCAAGTGCCGGGCCGGTGTGCAGTGGCCCCTGTTGCAGGGCTTCGCAACGGACCAGCAGGAAGTGCTGATCAGCGCACACCGGTAGCCCCCGAGTTTCCCCGGGGGGCCCGGACAGATCCGGACGTGCGCGCTAGCGCATCCGGCTCCTCCCTTGGGTCGCGCCGTCGCGCATGACGTTAGCAAGCCGGCAAGCCGACCCGCAGCCGTAACCGATCCACCCCATGGGACACGCAGAATCCGGCTCAGCGTCCGGTACTTGCAGGGCTTCGCGGTATTCCCCTTGGGCGCGACGCTTCGCTCCACCAGCTCCGCCACGTGGGCACCCACGCTTTGTTCGCCGGCTTCAAAGCTACTATCATCGCGTCTGATTTCTCTCCATCGTACATCCTCTGATCAGCATTTAGCCTACGCTTTGGCGGCCCTCCCCGAGGGGTTGGGCAATGGAGAGACCTCTCAGGTCCCGACACAATACGTGCGTGCGTCCCTGGGTTCTCGGACACCGCGGGACTCTGCTCCCCCTTACCATAGCGGTGGAGCTGATGTTGCCTTCGACCATACGGAGAGTCTCGGCATCCCGGACGATAACTTTTTCGGTGCTCATTAGCCCTGGCCACACGTGCCGCTACCGACGCTTCGCTGTCACCCTCACGAGGGACAACGCACGGCTCGCGGAGACATGCAGTTGGTTAAACTTTCATGACACGGGACTTTCACCCGCTGTATTTGCGTCAGTTAGCCTGACGCACCCACCATCGAGCTTCCAACCCGCTTGGCGTCCCAGGGCCCGCAGACGGGATTCGGTTAGCACACCTGGACCGACATCGAGGACGTAAGGTACAAGTCATGCCTGTCGGGTCAGGCAAAGCGCTGACCTGCCATGTTTGTCCGTCGTAGCTGCCCCCGGTGGTTTCGATCCCGAGACACGGGCCCTCTCCTGGACCTCTTTATTCTTGGGGTCACGTAGCGCATGCTGTTTGCTGTAGTCTCTCAGAAATTGGTGTTCGGTGCATCCTCCGAATAGCACCTCCATGCAGCGATAAGCACTAGCGTATACTTGGATGGATTGAATCTTTGCTGCGGCGCGTTGGGAGTCACCTGCTTCAAGTGACTGGACTGGTACCAATATCACAAGTTGAGTGACGAGTTTGACTTGAGTCCCATCAAGTACTCATCGGCACGCGTTTGCAGTACGCCGAACCACCTCGACTAGAACTTTCTTCGCGACATACCCCTGCGTGCGCTTTGCCTATTCAGAACACAAGTTGAGTCCACGTTTAGGCACGCTTTGACTCGAGCAGGGCGCATGCCCCAATTTCGTCCGAAGGGCGGTCGCCAAAAGGCCCCGGTCAGGCAGTGAGAAAATGCTCCGCTGTCAACTTGTCTTGCTTCGAGTTTACAAATGCTCCGAGCGCTCTTGAGAGCATCATTCTTGAATGCAACGACAGTGACGTGGCGGGTCACTACGAGTCCGGCAGAAAATGAGGCGACTTGTGCCCGCTTGGCACAGACCTTCTCACTTATCTTCTGCGGGACTATGCGGACAAGGCTGGAAGTCAATCCTGCAATAAGTAATTTGGTCGTCGCAGGTACCAATTCCCATTGCAGGAGCGGATCTCCGCATGCCCTGCACCTGGTAGGATTGACAGCCCTCCCGCCAGTCGGGCCATGAGCGAAGGGACTCGCCGTGGAGATTGCTTGGAATACTGACCCACACTGGGCTGATTCTACCGTAGCAGCCGTATGGGATTGAGCTGAAGGCAAACAACGTGACCTCGCGTGCGGGCACACTGGTGTCGTCTCCGAGCGAGCTTACGCGATGGTTACCGAAACTGGGTACGCCTGCCCTTCGTCAGGTCCAACAAGTGCAGCATGCGGATTGCGGCGGCCACAGGCATGGAGGGCATGTACCCGACCGTGGCAGGCCCGTGCCTTAGATCAAACAAGCTCGCCTTTCAGGCGGCACGGGACACGTTGCTAGCGTGCGTGAGGATACGTTGGCGGGTTTGTGCATAGAGGGGAAGGGCATTGCTTGGACACACTCCCGGCACGGCGCACGACTGCAAGCCACTCTTTGGGCACACCACGGGGCAGCCATCCCGTCCACTGCAAAGACGGCTCAAGGTCAAGCCACTAGTCGCGTGAAACCAACTGGTCTTCGGTTCTACCTGACGGGTATCTCTGCCGGCGCAATAAAGGCGCTGCCAAAGTGCTCTCTCACCGCTGTCAGCGCAGTCTGCGCGCCCGTGCGCGAGCTAAAGTCGCCAAGGCGGACGCGCCAGTACGGCTCACTAAAGTCCTGGAACACTGGCGGAGCGCCGTCGGCTCTCGGCAGCACCTCCGCCAAGTTACCCTTCTCGCGTTGCTCTATCCACCACTGGGTGACTTGTCCCGACCTCAAGTCTGCCTCCTCCTTGCTGCGCGTTGAAACGATCTGAATGCGATAGCCCTGCTGTGTACGCACCTGGCTCCTGGTGGCCTGCCCGCGGAGCAAGGACTCGGGTGCGTCATGTTCGATGACAGCGCGCGGCGGTGGCGGTACCTCCCGGTATGGCCTCGCATCAAACTCGTCCACCTCCACATGAGCGGGAAGCGGCACGGCACTATCGTCCGTGGACGATATGACCTTGGCGGCCGGCCCCGAACACGCAGAAGCGACCGTTAGCAATACGATGACCAGCAACGCAGCGCCGTTCATACCTGAGTGGTAAGTCCTGTTCATGCTTCGACTGTTCATTTTGGCCGTCGTCAGTTCCCGACGATGGCAACTGATGCACTAGCTCCGATTCGCGTAGCACCACCTGCGACTAGGCTCATGGCCTGCTCCTTCGTGCGTACACCGCCAGCGGCCTTGATCCCCATATCCTTGCCTACCACGCGCCTCATAAGCGCGACATCCGAAAGCGTTGCACCTCCTTCGGCAAAGCCCGTTGAAGTCTTTACATAGTCTGCTCCCGCATTCTGTGCCAAGACACAGGCGATGACCTTCTCCTCGTCTGTTAGCAACGCGCACTCCATAATCACCTTGACAACCACGCGTGGCCCCGCTGCCTTGGCAGCCTGAGTAGTACTGCGAATGTCGTCTTCTACACTATCGAACCGCCCGCTTTTGAGAAGCCCCACACTCAGAACCATGTCCACCTCAGTGGCCCCATCCCGTACAGCACGCACAGCTTCCGCCGCCTTCACCTCGCTGTGGCTACTCCCATGTGGAAATCCCACTACTGTACATATACGCACATCTGTTCTACGCAGCAGTGCGGCGGCCAGCGACACGTAACAGGGTGGAATGCACACGGACGCGAAGCAATGCTGTGCGGCCTCATGGCAAAGGGCACGAATGTCCGCTTCGGTTGTTTGGGGCTTGAGGGCTGTGTGGTCGATCATGCGCGCAAGCGGAGATGCCAAGTCACACGCACCCACACCACCGGTCAGTGGCTTGTCTTTGCGCAACCCAATGCGGCAGGCCCCGGCATCCACCATGCATCGCAGCATTTCCTGTATGTAGCCATCGCCTTTAACCGACTCGCCGGCACGAGCTGCCAGCCGTTCGGCTATCGCTTCGCGCTGCGCCTCATGCATAGCCTGTTAGAGCGTTCACTTGCCGGAAGGAGGGCCTCATAAAACGCCATTCGCCGCGCAATGTTGTATGGCACTGTGGCTCTTTTTGCGAAGACGGTGGTTCTAGGTTGCTTATGCCCGTAGCGCCACGTTTGCCGACACATCCTGCCTGCCGAATTCCCCTAGGAAGCCTGCTTCTGGTATCCTGTCTGTTGCTCTGCGGATGCGGCCCCGCAAATACTGGCGACAGCATGGCCATGGCTACTGACGACCTCGGCCGCCAGGTGCATGTGCCAGTCTCCACAAATCGAGTGGTCGCCCTCGCACCCAGCCTTACCGAGATCCTCTATGCCGCTGGTGCCGGCGCGAAGGTGGTCGGCATCACAACCGCAGACGACTATCCACCGGAAGTGGCTTCGCTGCCGCGTTTCAGCGCATTGCCTGTTGACTTTGAAGCTATCGTCGCCTTAGAGCCCGACCTCGTGCTGGCTTCCGACCAGGTAAACAGCACACAGGATGCCACCTCGTTGGCGGCAGTTGGCCTGCCCGTGTACTTTGTTGGCATACGTACTCTGGATGACATGCTGCTCAGCATCCGCACGGTGGGCCAGCTCCTTGGCACCGGCAGTGAAGCAAACCGAGTTGCGGATTCGCTTGGCGCATCTTTGGCGGCGCTTGCTGCGCTAACGTCCACGGTAGCTTTTCGACCCAGAACACTGGTCCTAGTAGGTGATGCCACACTGTATGGATTTGGCAAGGGTAGCTACATGCATTCCATGATCGCGTTGGCCGGAGGCGAAAGTATCACTGCCAGCCATGACATGACTGGGCCGATCCTCACCGATGAATATGTGCTGATGCACCGGCCCGAGGTGATCATTGGAGCCTTTGGCCCGGGCTACGAACCAGAGGCGATCTTGGAGCACCATGCTACGTGGGACATTGTACCCGCTGTCAAGGAGGAACGCGTATACAGCGTACGTGGAGACTACTTCCTGCGGCCCGGCCCCCGGCTGGTGGCAGGCGCCTGGCAGATGGCTGCACTATTGCACCCTGGGCTGGTGTCATCCCCATGAAGTCGGCCTGGCTGGCAGTGGCGAGCCTCACCGTCCTGCTGATCGTGAGCACAGGAATCGCAGTAAGCGTTGGGGAAGACTTGGAACGCGGCGCTGTCTTCCGCGTCTTGCGGTACCACCTTCTGCTGGGCAGCGGCACGCCTCCCGACCCGACGGCCGATCGGATTGTATGGCTCTTACGCATGCCCCGCGCAGTGCTAGCCCTAGTTGTAGGCGGCGGGTTGGGTATCATTGGCGCGTCCATGCAGACCTTGGTGCGCAACCCATTGGCCGAACCATATATCCTGGGTATCTCCAGCGGCGCTACAGCAGGTGCGTCACTTTTTTACCTGGGCTTCTTGCCACCGCTGCTTTCAAAGGCGTTGTCGATGCCACTGGCCGCATTCTTGGGTGGCCTACTATCGATCTCAATCGTGTACGTTGTGGCCAGGAGCGCTACCCGTCTGTCCGTGGCACGGCTGCTATTGGCTGGGGTCGCCATGGCGGCATTGATGGGATCTATCACCTCATTCATCACGCTGTCGTCGCCGGATCCTGACAAGCTGCGCGCTGTTCTGTTCTGGCTATTGGGGTCGTTGCACCGCGCGACGTGGTCGCTGCTGCCGGCTCCCTCAATCGTCACGATCACGGGACTGGTTGCACTTCTGGCCCTTGCCAGGCCACTGGATGCCATGCTTCTGGGGGACGAGGCGGCACACGGCCTTGGTGTGCCCGTCGAGAGACTCAAGCGCTTGCTTATCGTGGTGGCCGCACTGGTTACCGGCACGCTGGTCGCTGCCAGCGGCGCGATAGGGTTTGTGGGCCTTATCATCCCTCATGCGGTCCGGTCGTTTGTGGGCGTCACGCACCGCAGATTGCTGCCTGCATGCTTTTTTGCGGGGGCACTGTTCTTACTATGGGCAGACGTAGCTGCGCGCGTGCTGCTGCCATCGCAAGAGTTGCCGGTAGGCATCATTACGGCGCTGTGCGGGGTTCCATTCTTTTTGGTGCTTCTCCGAAGACGTGCCTACGATGTTGGGTGAGCATCTGAACACTTACCACTAGTCATCGTTTAGGCGGCTGCCATCGTGAAGACCTGAATGACGGAAGAATCCGCTGCGCCTCACCTCTTTACGCTCCGCGACATTCAGGCCGCTGTCAAGGACGAGCTCACGGAGTTCCGGAAGTCGTTCAGGGACGCAGTGCGGGGAAAGAGCGGTCTGCTCAATACGATACTTCGGTATGTGTTGCGCCAAAAGGGCAAGCGCATTCGGCCGACGTTGGTGCTGCTGTCTGCTAAGGTGTGCGGAGGCATAACCAGTGCCACGTATCGATCGGCCATCCTGGTGGAGCTGCTCCATACGGCTACGCTTGTGCACGATGATGTTGTTGACGAAGCCGAAACGCGAAGGGGCGCATTTTCGGTCAATGCCCTCTGGGGCAACAAAGTCGCGGTGCTGGTAGGGGACTATTTTATGAGCCAGGGCCTACTTCTTGCGCTGGAGCATGACGACATCGAGATGCTGCGCATCGTGTCCGACGCGGTTCGCCGCATGGCCGAAGGTGAGCTCTTGCAGGTCAAAAAGGCGCGCAGCCTCGACCTGGATGAGGCGACCTATTTCAGAATCATCTCCGACAAGACCGGCTCTCTGATCTCTGCCTGCACAATGTGCGGCGCAGTAAGTGCAACAAACGACGAGGATTCCAAGCGGCGGATGCGGACCATTGGGGAGCAGTTGGGCCTAGCGTTTCAGATTCGAGACGACCTCTTCGACTATGGTTCACGCGGCGTGGGAAAACCTGTGGGCCTGGATCTTCAAAAGAAGCTCGTAACGCTTCCACTCATTCATGCACTGGGCCAGGCAGACGCTGCCCGCCGAAGACAAATGGTAAGAATCCTGCGTCGCGGGGGACGACGCGCGGATGACCGCAAGGCCGTGTTGGAATTTACAGGGGAATTCGGGGGACTGGACTATGCCAGAAACAAGATGACAGATTGCGCCCGCTCTGCGCAATCGATTCTGGCCACCTTCCCCGAATCACCTGCACGGAAAGCCATGATCTCACTGGCTGAATACATAACCACGCGCAAGCGATAGTGGCCACCGTACACCTCTTGGGGACGGGCGCTGCTATCAGCGGCGCCGGTCGTACCACCACGATGATCTGCGTAACCGACGGAACGTCGACACTGGTCATTGACTGTGGCGGCGACGCAGTCGCGCGCATGCAGCACGCTGGCGTAGGGGTCGAATCAACTCGGGCACTCTTCTTGACCCATGAGCACATCGATCATGTGGGTGGATTCCCACTGTTCTACAAGAAGCTGTGGCTTTCCGGCCGCCGTCACGCACTGCCCGTTTACGGCCTTCCCGAAGCCATTATTCAGGCTGCGCGCTGCTTTGCGACTTATGACACGCGGGCGTTTGCAGGCCTTCCGCCTATCGAATGGCACGCAATCTCGCCCGATACCGCCGAAGCTGTCTATCGCGACGAGGCATGGATTGTGCACGCCGCACGTGGAGTGCACAGTGTCCCGGTAGTGGGGGTAAGTGTTACCAGCCGGCGTTCAGGTGGCGTAATGACCTATAGCTCGGACACAGGCCCTTCCGAGGCGATTGCGCGCCTTGCGCAAGGCTCAGACCTGCTGTTGCATGAGGCTACGGGTCCGCTGCCAGGCCACTCAACTGCGCTGCAGGCCGCCCAAATAGCCAGGCGTGCTCAAGTAGGCAAACTCGTGTTGGTACACCTGCCACCACATTTGGCGCAAGAAGATCTTCAGGCCGCGAAGAATGTGTTTTCGCCGCTAGAGATTGGTGAGGAAAACGGTACATATCCATTGTAACCAGGCGCGGCGGTAGCCGGAGTCTGCAAAGGTGCATATGTGCCTCCGACCGCTTCGGCCAAGGTTTTTAGACTTGTGCCCTGCCTTGGGCTTTGGGCCTAGTGTGCATACGACTCGGCGGGTTCCATGCACGGCGCTGGGCCACCACCGCTGCCCGAGCGCATTGTCCGGCCCCGCGGGCGTTGGTATTGGGTCACGGCCCTTGTGGCAGCTACCTGTTCTGCCGCGGAGGACGCTTGCTATTGGCTTAGACACTGCTTCCTGTGGGGGCGGCGCTTCGACTTCCCAGGTGCGCTCAACTGAGTCCGAGGGGAACATGACAATGAAATACAGTAGATTTCGGATCCATCACTAGCCGCAATAGAGACGTGTCGGAAAAACAGTCTCAAACTCGCCCAGGGGTTCGCTACGAACCCGACGAACGGGATACGACACGTTCGATTCTCATTCCTTGAAATCCACGAAACATGTGGTCTGCAATTCCCGAATGTGCAGTCCTGTGCCTGCTGCGCGCGCGCTGACTCCTTCTGCCGACCACTGTTTTGGCCAAAGGAATCGCTACGTAGTGCTTGCCCGAAAAACGCCTGATTGGCCCTGCAGACCAGCAGTTTTGGGCGCATAGCGCGAATATACGGGTGCAGGCGGCGAATAGTCGGGCATTTTGGAGCGTGGAGCGGCTGTCTTCGGCGTAGTCTTCCCAACGGCTGCCTACGTTGTTTCAGCGAATGTTGCGCCGTTTTCCGATCTTAGGCCCGTTATTGGCGTGATTAGAACGCTTTTGCCCCAACATTCGCCTGATTTATTGCTATGCGCGCGATCTTCGAGTCACAGTTTGAGCTTGGGCACACGCCCATTGGAGAGATCAGCTTTGACCCTCGGTCCAGAGACGATATTCCGGCTGCGCTCCGTGGACTGCAGGACATCTTCACGCACCGTGCGACACGCGAGCGGGTGTTCGCGATCCTGCGGGAGCAGTTAGGCGCGAAGGTCAATTTGCGGCGTGGTCGCCCGGGACTGTGTCTGTGGCGGATCTTCGTTTTAGGCACGCTGCAGAAGGCGCTCGACTGCGATTTCGACCGTCTGGTAGAATTGGCGAACTTTCACACCGCGCTGCGCCAGATGCTGGGGCATGCAGATTTTGGAGATAAGCACCAGTATCGCCTGCAGACCGTTATTGACAACGTGAGTCTGCTTACCGAGGAAGCGCTGCAGCAGATCAATGCGGTGGTGGTGGCCCGTGGGCATCAGCTGTTGAAGCACAAGAGCTCTGATCCGCTTCACTGTCGGGCCGACTCAGCGGTTGCGAAGACCCATGTGGAGTGGCCCACTGATGTCCGTTTGCTGTGGGATGCGCTGCGCCGTCTGATCAGGAAGCTGGCGCGTCTTTGCCAGCAGCATGCGATAGCGGGCTGGCGCAAGTCGCAGGCCTGGATCAAGAAAATGGAGCGCGCCTTTTATCGCGTGCGCACTTCCCGGCAGTGGCGTAGTACGTCGAAAGTGGCAGACTACCTGGCACTTTGCCGCACTATCGTGTCGAAGGCAGCGGCCACGCAAGCGATATTGAGGCAAAACGATGTTGAAAGCGCGGAGGTGTCGTGGTATTTGCGGACTGGAGGCAAGCTGATAGACCAGGTATCGCGCCGTTTGATCAAGGGCGAGAAGATTCCGCACGGCCAGAAGCTCTTCTCTGTGCACGAGCCCCACACGCGCTGGATCAACAAAGGGAAGGCGGGCGTGATGGCAGAGTTGGGGGTACCGGTGTGCGTGTTGGAGGATCAGCATCAATTCATTCTGCGCCACCACGTGCAGCACGAAGGCGGCGACCAGGATATGATCGTGCCATTCCTTTCAGAGGCGAAGCGGCGCTATCCGGGGCTGGCATCATGCAGCATGGACAAGGGGTTTTACACGCCAGAGAATCGCGAGCAGCTTGACAAGTTGTTGGACCTGAACGTGATGCCCCGAAAGGGGCGGCACCGAAAAGCGGACCGCAAACGGGAGACCCATCCGGACTTCGTGGCAGCCCGGCGTCAACACCCGGCCGTAGAGTCGGCGATCAATAACCTCCATCACCGGGGCATGTCACTAGTGCGCACCCATGGCAAGGCCGGCTTCGACAGGACGCTGGCACTGGTAGTGGTGGCCACCAATGTGCACCGCATAGGTCAGGTCCTGAAGCAGAAGGAAGCGCGCCGACGAAAGTGGCACCAGGCACGCAGTAGGGCGCAGTAAGGCCCTACCAGCGCCGCCACCGGAGCAAGCCAGACTCCTTGCAGTGGGGAGAGCGCAAACCTATATCCTCTTTGTAGTGCAATGGCGTGAAAAGCTGGCTGAAGGCCGCGGATATGTGCCGAATCCACTCATATTTGGGGGCTGCACACCTTGCGTACACCCCTGATCGCGACTTCAGGCCTACCGCCCACCCACGATCCGCCCGCATGTTGCTCCCAATAGGCCTTTTTCGGGCAATCACTACGTACGGCAATTGTCTTGCGACCAGAATAGCCACCGCCATCACATGGTGGTTCCGCCATAGGCCCATCTCGCCCGGCGTCAGCGCCATCAGTGCTACTTCGCTGGCGCGGCCCGCCACATCACGCAGACTAAGCGTCCACGGATTTGCTGCAGGGCACGGAGCGGAGCCCCTTGCGGCTGTTGACGCGGCGCGACCACGAGAAGCCGGCGCAGGCTACCGGCGCAGCACTAACTGCCGCGATCGCGAGACAGTAGCGTCGGAGCCAAGGTCTTCCACAGTTACCGTGAGCTCATAGGTCCCGCCTGCAAGGTCGGAAACATCAATGCTCACAAATTCAATCGGCGACCTGAGACTTCCCTCCTGTTCGCTGGGAGCAAGAGAGATTACGTCGCCCCGCTGACTGGCGAGCGAGTAGGAAATGGAATAGCGCGTCTGTCCTTCCGGGCTGACTGCCAGGTCATAGATCTCAAAGTACACGGACGGTGAGGCCCCGGGCTCAAAATCGCCAGACGGCCGCACCTGCACATACACATCTTCGCGCGCGGAGGCGTTGTCCTGCTCGAAGGTTATCACGCTGTCCGCCAATAGGATATCGCTCAGCTTTAGGCCGGGCCCCGAAAAGTCCAGCGGCTCGTATGAAACCCTGTGCGCGCGCAGCGCCTGCACATCCAGGGACCTTACATGGAGCGCAATGCGGTATGGCTGCGGTCGAAGGTCCACCTGGAATAGGCCTCTATAGGGCCTGCCAGCGCTGGTTGTAGGAAGACGAACCGTGTTGCGACTAAACGTGTGCTGCCGCCACAATTCGTCGTGCACCATAAAGCCAGCTTCGAAAACGAGCGTGTCGTTCCCGATGGCCAGGTCCTTAAGCGGAACCTCGTAGTACGCTTCAACAAGCGTACGGTTATCCAGCCCCCGAAATGACGCCAGTAAAATAGGCAACTCCAGTTGCTTAGTGCCCGACAGCCATCGGTGCCGGTCAGCTGACAGCCCTTGCGTGATGTAAGCTTGAGTTTTTCTTTCCGCATCAAAGCGGTCCAGCCCGGTCCATCTGGGGGGCAGAAAGCTGTCCCCGTGGGGCGTGGGAACGAAGTGCTTGGTTACGCCGCAAACGCCGTTGTGGCAAGTAGGCGCAAAATGGAAAACCAGCAACGAGTGCTCGTCCTCTTCGGAGGCTTCGTACAGCCACGTTGGGGTATCACTTATGGTAAAGTCATCCGGCTCACCGTGACGGATGAACATGATCCCCCGATCATCGAAGTCGTGGCCAAGGGTGTAGGTGGACGGAAAGTATTTTTCGTCGTGGGTATATCGGCTCCGAAACCAGTTTCGAAAGCCGTTGAATACATAGTGCGTCTCTGCCTGGCGTAGCCGCCGGTAATGTTCTGCCAGCCGGGCGTTGAAAGGCGCGGCTGGCATCGGGTCGCGCCGGACCCAGAAGTCGGAAAAAAAGTGCTGAGATTCCCTGGCGGAGGCAAGACGCCCGAATGCCGCTTGCTCGCCAGGCGTTACGATGGTGCGAATTTCATCGAATAGGATGAGGGCGTCCAAGTCAGTTCTGACGGCCTCAATGGCCTGCTTCATGTAACGCGTGCCGCTTATGGGCTCTTGCTGCGCAAAGTGCAAGCGCGCCAGTGCCAGCAGAACCGGAATGTCGTGCTCGTCCTGCTCTTGCAGCTTCGTGTAAATATTTTCTGCCGGGCGAAACAGGCTTTGCTGCTCGTAGGTCTTGCCGATAAACAACTGCGCATAGGATCCGGGCTGCCCTCTCAGCCACAGGCGGGCCTCAGAGGGTGGAGTAGACACTACGTAGCGCCAATAAAAGTTGAGAAGTCCTATGCGTACATGCGCCAACTCGGGCCGCAGCGTGACCTGCAGCTCACCAAGCCGGATGGCCTCCTGAATGTTGTTCTCGTAGCGTCGGATCAGCCCAAGTTGGAACACCACATCACGATACAGCGAATCATGTGCAAGGACTGCTTCGAAGTCAGCAACCCCCTTGTGCAATGATCGCTCCAAGCGATTCCTGAGGTTGGGACTCTTGCCGATCTCGCCATAGCATATGCCGCGAAGGTAGTACCCTTCAAGATCGTCCGACTCATGCTGAAGGTGCTCTGAGAGGAGCGCCACAGCATGACGCCAATCTTTGGCGTCCATGGCATCGCGTGCCGCTTCCAGGTCCGATCCCGGTCCATAGAGGCCAACTAGTAGTGAGGCGGTTATGCCGAACAGCCAAGCCATGCCAAAAACCCTCCGCTATACTGGATACGCACCACTCCTCCACACGTTTTCTTGCTTTGCTCAGGCTGCTGAAATATGGCAAATTGGCTGGACTATTCGGGCGGCACGCACGCTAATTTTCGCCAGCGCAGGCGCGAATGCATCCGAGAGCCCCCGGCCCAGCCGTAGAGGCAGAAGCATTGTCGTACAAGATTTGGTTGTCTGGCGTGCGAAGCACCTACTCGTTACGCCCGTCCTGCAGGCCTTTGGGCTCGCCATTCCAAATCCTCCCCGCGAGTACCTTCCGATCTCCTGCCGAAGGTTACAGCAATTGACCGTTGCGCTAGACCCGGCGGCAAACTCTATGAGGATTGGACGCCACAGTAGCCGGTGTCAAGCAAATAGGCTGTCGCAAGTAAGTAACAGAGTGCCATGGCGCGTTTGTTCCATAGCACAGGTGCGCTCCAATCGGTCCGGTGCGTGGACCCACGGGCACCATATGCATTTTGCATACAATCATGTTGGAAGACGCTCCTGCGCAGCATGCCGATAGTCGCCATGAGAATGCTCTACTACGGGCACAATTGTCTGGCGCATGAAATTTGCTACCACTGCATCGCTCCACAATCACTGTTCGGTGGCCTTGATTGTGGAGGCCTCCAAGCAAAGGGATGCGGACACAAAACTCGACCCAATGCGGTGCTCGGCTGCGCGGCACCGAACGTGGGGACAGCCTCCAGCGCGGAGTCGGGCAGGTCAGCCTGATGAAGTGTGGCGCTCAGGAGATGCAAGCCTCCGCGCCTATCCACTTGGCAGAGACCGGGCAACTGACAGGTCCATTCGGCGGAGGCCAATCTTGTATGTCCGACACTGCTGGCAGCAAAGGAGCCGGGGAGCAAGCCTTAGTCACTGCCGCGTTACGTAGCCGGGCCTGCGAGGCCCCCCAGCAAGTTCATTTCTGCCTGCCTCCGGGCCCTGCTCCGTCCACTATGTCCCGGATCCCTCATCCTGAGGGCTTCCTCGTCCTTCTATTTGGCTATCGCCAACAAATAGCACTCCCGAATCCTGGGGATTGCACATTTTTAAGTTGGGTTTCGGCAGCTTCTGCCGAGATGGGCCCTCAAAGTAGATATCTTTTGGCAATGGATTGGGCTTCGGGTCGAGAGTGTGGGTGCAAATGGGACGGTGCATGCCAATGCGGGCCCAATTGCGTGCTCACACGCGGATTTTCGGGCGTAGGCAGGCTCGTGGAGTGACTTTCCGGGCACGATATCCCGCAGGGATCCTCTGATCGCACGCGTAAGCGGCGATCTTGGCACGGTGCAGCGCCTCAGAGCGTCCAGGCAGCTGCGGGTTTTGCGTTATGCCAGCGTCAGCAGCGCACTACTGCGCTGGGGCATCCAGCGGCAGGTGTTGCCTTTGCAGCCCCCTGGGGCTGGCAGACCGAATCCCCACTAACCCATCGACCCCCGGAGGTGCTCAGGACCTGGGTCAGCTCCTTCATGTCCTCCCGGCGTATCGGCTTCAGATTCGACTCGTACTGCATGAATATCGCCCCGCACCAGCGCTGACGCATCCCCGATGATCCCCAGCGCTTCACGTTCCGTGATCGGTTCGCAATAATGCTGTTGAGGTTCTCGATGATGTTTGTCGTCTTCAGACTGTCTCTGACAGCCTGGTTCCGCACCCCCAACCGGTGAAGCGCCAGCGTATCCTCCATACCCTCCTCCAGACTGCGTGCGGCTTTCGGGCACGACCGCTGCAGCGCTTCATGCAGCGACACAAGCGCCGCCCGTGCCTCTGCGTACGTGGGCAGTTCCCAAGCCGCCTGAAGCCGACGCTTCATTTGCGTGGCCGCTGGCTCGCTCTTGATGTGACGCGTCACATTGGTACGCTTGTGCCATTGGCAGCGCTGGAATACGACCGCATCCCCAAACACCGCACTGATTCCCTTGCGAAGCCCGCGGCTGCCGTCCACCTGTACCAACAGCTTGTCGGTATGGGTGAAGCCCCGACGCAACAGATCCTGCAGCAGCGACTCCACCTGCGCACTGTTCTCGGTACGGCTTTCCGCAAAGCCCAGTACGACCTTCTCGCCCTCGGTCGTGATGCCCATCGCTACGATCATCTGCATACCAGCCAAATACTTGCCATCAAGCAGGAGCGCCGCAAAGGTGTGCTGATCGAATCGGCGCGTCTCAAATGCCTCCAGTAGCGCTGCCGTCTGCGTAATGAAGGCGTTGCCAATGCTGCTGGCGCTCAACCCCAGACTATCGGTAAAGACTTGGGCCGCCTGCCTGTAATTGCGCCGCGAGAGTCCACACAGCAACCCTCGTGTCACGCTTTCCCGGTCCATAAGCCCACGCTCGCGCAAGAGGCGGTACGTTTGCAGAGGACGCTCCTTTCGGGTTCGTACATTCCGCACGCGCGGAACGCGGACCGCAATGCGCTCCAAACCGACGCGGATGGAACCCGGATTCGCCCCCCAGCGCTGAAAGCCGGTCTTATGGTGCTTCCCACGTGCGCCGCATATGAAGCGGACCTCGGCTTCCATGACCCATGTGGCCATCTTGGTAAGAAGATGATCAAGACTTCCAAGGCAGCTGGCCAGGCCGATGAAGTTCCTTTGCGCAAGCCCCCGAAAGTCCTCGATGAGTGATTGATCCAGCATAGGGGTATGGGGCATCAGACGGCGTTAAGGTTGATGAGACTCTCACGAAGTTGTGGCAGAAAGGCCGCATGGGCCACACGGCGCAGCTGAGCCTCGTGTTCCAACAGTGCCAGTGCCATCTGTTCGCGTTGCTGGAAAACGGCGCTGGCCGGGGTCTGCAACCTGCGACTGATGGCATCCATGAAGCGCATCACGCGTAGCCCCCGGTCGAGCTTGAGCAGCATGCCCGTGCGTTGAATCGTCAGAGATTGCTCCAGGCCCTCCCATAAAACCTTCGCTGCGGACCGATTGACACGCGTCAAGTCCTGGTGAATACGGGTGAGTGCGCGTTCAGCTTCCCGGGCATCGAACCCATTCCATGCCTGGCGGAGGCGATTGCGATACACAGGAACAAGGTCTTCCGGAAGACCACAGGTGATTTGATCCAACAGCGAATTGAGACAGCGCTGTATAGCGACCTTGGCGCCGAACACCTGGCGCACCGCCGATTGAAGTCCCGTACTGCTGGGCAGCACACAGAGCAGCCCGTCGGCGGCCGAAAGACCACGATCGGACAGCGACTGCACAAAGGACGTAAGAGCAGAGACGTTCTCAGGGTAGCACGCTACCAGGCTAAGTATGCGGCGATAGCCCGTGATGGTCAGACCCGCTCCAAGAACGATGCTAACGCCGCGTGGGCACAGCCCGCGCAGCCAGATCGCAACGATCGGGTCGTCTTGCAGACTGCGCGAATGCAACAGCTGCCACGCTTCATTCAACTGCGCCGAGTCCGGCTTTGTGTCCTGGGCCGCAGCAGAAGCCTTGATCACTACGGGCGGTGGCGCCGGCTGCTGCTGCGCTGCCGGAATGGGCCAGTCGGTGGTCAATTGTTGAAGTATGTGCGTGCAGAGCTTCATCAGAAGCCGCCGCGAGTCACCGGAGGGATTGATCTGGGCGTCTAAAGGCGCCTCAGCCCTCCCCAAAACAGGCTGTGAGGGGTTCATATGATTGGAAAGGAATGGTGGAGACTAGGGTCCACCTCCACAGCAACTCTCCAATTCCCAACTTGAATTTGTGCGATCCCCGATCCTGCGGCGCGCAGGCTAACTGCAAGGCGCAACTGAAGCGATTGGATGGATCTGAACGTCCAACAATATCCTGAGCCGCCAATTCGTCCGGCGTAATGCACTGTAGCGGGCGACGATAGCTTGCATCACCGTGCGCTCGTCAGCAGAGGGAGTCCAGGCCTCGCTAATCTTCCAACGTGCACAGAGCCTCAAGGGTCATGCCGATGCTCGATGGGTATTCCGAGATGTCCAGCAGGGTACCAGGGGCTGACATTCGAAGCTCAGCAGCGCTCCCTCTAGAGATAAACCGCCTCCCACGCGCGCCAGGAGCGGAATGGCTGAAGGGTCCTGCAACGCCTTAACCTCCTTTCTGAGACCTAATCCAAGCTGCGACCCAGCTTCTGTTTGCCTGTCAGGCACCGGTATGTTCCCACGGGCCAGAGCTAAGCTGAATTCATGCCCCACTCCAATGCCCGGGTAAGGCCCGCCTTGAGCGCTGGACTGCGCCCAGCCTCATTCCTAGTGGCCCAGCAGGCATAGGCCTGCCAGACGCCGATCCGTGCTTACGGGTCGGCAGGTCGCGCGCTGCAGCGCTAGAAGGTCTGCAGGTTTTTTCTGCTGCGTGGCCAAAGCTGCACCACGCGGCGTAAAGCGCAAGGCTGACTGCAATAGGTGAATCATCAATCCCGTTGGCATACCCGTATTGCCGCTGTGCGGTCGGTAGTGCTTTTCTTACATGCAGTAGCAATTCGAATTGCTCTTCTACCATCGAGCTCAATAGTACTGCGATTCGACGCTCCGCCGACTATCCGTTTTTCCCACCGCAGAAGGTCGCGCCGGCGTACAAATACCAATCGCTTGCTTATTCGTTCGTGCATCTGGATTCCTGCATGAGCGCACGCGCGTCGACACGCACGGCTCACTGCGCCAAGCCATTCACTCGCAATCAGTTGCTATGCACTCGGGACTCCGCTACGCCGCGCCCAATGAAGTACCCGTCTAGTCGGTTCCGCTTCCTCCCGAGATGCTCCTACCTTCTCTCTCAGGCTTTAGCCGCACGAAAGCGAGAGTACGCCCCGCTGCTTTTATTCTAGTACGCGACCCGGCCGGCATTCCTATGGCAGCGTCGTGCTTCCAGGTTGTTCGCCGATGAAAAAGCCACGATGCCATTCGTCACGGCAGTGGAATAGTTGAATGCCCCGCTTTGCGAAGGGAAATGGAGAGGGCTGCGCTACGCATACTTGCGACCATGGCAGCGGCCGCTAATTGCCACACAACTTCGCTCTTTCCGACTGCTGAAGCACCCAGCATAGAGCTCCCGCATTCCGGCTATGCGGCCACAGAACTTGCTTCTAACGGAGCACGCCCACGGTCATTGTTCAAGCATGCGCCCCAAGAGCCGGCAATCGTGCGACTCGTGCGCTAAGATCCAAGCGCCTAAATTATCGCGCTGATCTTGTCGAAGATCTCCTGCTTGGGCTCGTCGGTCTTCTCGTGGATTAGCCTGACCATCGCGCGCATATTGCCACGCGCCTTCTTCATCTCCCGGTCAGTGAAATCCGCATCGCTCCAAATCTCTTCAATCTGGCTCCGTACTTGACGCCAGCTCTCATTCATTCGCGGTGTGGCCATGACTAACGGCTGCGTGGAGTGAATTGGTCGCGTCCCGCCGTTTACACTGTAGCCGCGAATCGGTTCCAAAACATGAGAACAACCAACGCCAACCAAACTAAGTGCCCAATCCCAATCGACCCCGCTATGCGCTTCCGGTACCGATCCGTGTCACTATGTGATGCTGCCGCTCCGGCCAGACCTATCCATGCGGGCCGAATCATGGCGTACTGGACGATGACAAGCACCACAATGAGTACGGATGCGATGTGGTATTGCCACTGCCCGGGGTACCCGCCGCCGAGACCTAAAACGCCCATCGAAAAGACAAACGTCAGCAGCAAGAATACCCCCATCAGGCGCACGACGCTTGCGCCTTCCTCGGCGAGGGCTGCTGCCGCCCCGTTTTCAAGGCTACCAACCCTACGCGCTTGCCCACCAAGGCGTAGCCCCAACCCAAACCATGCGGCCGCCGTGACGACGTGCAGCAGCAACAGTACTGCGTGCAGAAAAGCCATATTGAATCTCCATGTAATGAATAAGGACCCTCGATGGCCCGGCAATCAGAATACCAACTGATGCGCGAATCTAAACGGCCATCGCAAATTCTTCCTCGCCAGCCACCTCGCTCTCAGCATCTGCCTGGTGATGCCGCCGGTATGTCCCCGGATCAAACGAGTCAACTTGGATGGCGTCCCAACGCGCAGCGTCTGCCCGCTTGATCATACTGAACTCCTCGGCTGTGATGATCCCGGCATCCGCCGCGCGCTCAGCAAGGGTGTCTCTAGGCTGCTTGGCAAGCGCCCGTGCCCGAACTGCCGTGGATACCCGCCGCATGATCTTGTCCGCCTCGTAAGCAAGCACAAAAGCAGCCTGCAGCTTTCCCAACCCCGGCTGGTCAGCCGGAGGCAGGTAGCAACCGGCGGTCAGGCGAGACCGCTGTGCACCGGGCGTCTGCATAAGCATTGCAACCATGTGGTTGAGCTTGTCGCTCGGCCCTTGGCCTACACTGTTAAAGCGCGAATACGCCAAGATCGGGCCTCGCAGCAACCATGTCAGGCCAGGGACCTTCATGTTAGCATACAGACCACTGGATGCCGCGTGGATGCGCGCAAGCGCATACTCCATGGACCAGTAGAAGTATGGCCGATCTTCCTTGCGGCGGCCATCCTCCTCAAATCGCCGTATGGTAGCCACCGCCAAGTACATCCAGGAAAAGATATCTGCAAAACGGCCTGTGACCATCTCCCTTCGCTTGAGCTCTCCTCCTAGGCTGCCCATAGCAACGTCAGCCAGAAAAGCGAACGACGCCGAAACCCACTTCAAGCGGCGTACATAGCGCGCAGCCGGTCCACGTACACCCGCAGCGCTCGCCAAGTGCCCACGAGAAAGACTCAGCAACACCGATCGACATCCGTTGCGCACAACATGGCCGATATGGCTCCAAAAGGCGTGATCGAAGCCCCGCACATCACGCTCGTCCAACGCTTTGATCTCCTTATACGCCCATGGGTGGCACCGTATGGCACCTTGCCCAAAGATCATTAGCGTGCGCGTGAGGATGTTTGCCCCCTCCACCGTGATCGCGATAGGCATGCTCACGTAGGCATTGGCAATGGTGTTGCGAGGCCCAAGCGAAATGCCGTTGCCAGCCATGATGTCCATACCATCGATGACGACTTTGCGACCTAGCTCCGTGAGGTTGTACTTGACAATCGCCGTCACTACCGCCGGCGCCGCACCTTGGTCCAGGGCACCGACGGTATAGATGCGCGCCGCATCCATGAGGTATGTGAGGCCGCCTATGCGGGCGAGCGCCTCTTCGATGCCCTCGAACCTGCCGAGCGGCAACCCAAACTGCTTTCGAATCGTCGCATGCGCAGAAGCAGCCAAGAATATGCGTTTCGCCGTTCCCACCGACGAAGCCGGAAGCGAGATTCCACGACCCGCCGCAAGGCACTCCATTAGCATCTGCCAGCCACGGCCCGCACCGCTGACGCCACCAATGATCGCATCTATGGGCAGCACCACGTCGTGTCCTTGCGTCGGTGCGTTGACAAAGGCCACGCCCAGCGGATCGTGCCGGTGGCCTATCTCCACGCCGGGCGTATCGGTGTGGACCAGCGCACAAGTGATGCCCAAGTCCTCCCCTTTTCCCAGAATATTGTCTGGATCATGCAGTTTAAACCCC
Source organism: Rhodothermales bacterium (assembly GCA_965262785.1). Taxonomy (GTDB): domain Bacteria; phylum Bacteroidota; class Rhodothermia; order Rhodothermales; family Bin80. The sequence goes on along the minus strand of OZ253559.1, from coordinate 1,191,973 downwards.
AACCCCAGCAGGTCCGAAATCGCGGCCAGCGTTATGTAGCGTTTGTTCCAGTTAAGCCGAATCTTGATGTCGCCGTCGTCGTCCCGAAACACCACACCCTTGGCACGGATCGCACCTGCATCCGAGCCAGCCGTAGGCTCTGTAAGCGCAAACGCCGGTATCAGGGAGGCATCAGCGAGCTTGGGCAGGAAGTAGTCTTGCTGCGACTTGGTTCCGTAGTGGATAAGGAGTTCAGCAGGTCCCAATGAGTTGGGAACCATCACCGTGATACCCAGAGGATAGCTGTGGGAGCTAAGCTTGGATACTACGGCACTGTTGGCCGTCGCCGAAAACCTGTGACCCCCGTACTCTTTGGGCACGATCAAACCAAAGAACTTCTCACGCTGGATGATATCCCAAGCTTTTCGAGGAAATTCGCGCTGGACATGAACCTCCCAGTCCGTCACCGTCGCGCACAATTCCTCTACGGGGCCATCCACAAATGCCCGTTCCTCCTTGTTGAGTTTCGGGTACGGCTGCGCAAGGATGCGCTTGAAGTCCGGCCGCCCGGAAAAAAGCTCGCCCTCTACCCAAACGTTGCCGGCCTCAATCGCAGTTCGCTCCGTTGGCGAGATGCGCGGCAGGATGCCCATGGCACCCAGCAGGCGCATCGCATTCGACGAAAGGAGCACGCGGCGTACAGGTTTAACGACTAACAGTGTCAGAACCACTACCACTCCGATGAGCAGCCATAGGGGCACACCCGCGCCATACAGCAAGGTGATGATTGCCAAACTCCATGCCCAAAGCGGTCCACCTGAATAGCCAAGCGATCCAAATACCAGAATGGACCCCAGCGTGACAGCCCACCAAGGCAGTCCCTCAAGCACTCCAAAGAACGGCCATGCTTCCATAGCGCAACTCCGATTCGGTTAAAGTTGCAGGTTTTCAAAAATGGCAGCCGCGCCCATGCCGCCCCCTACACACATCGTGCACATCCCGTAGCGCACGCGGCGCCGCTTCATCTCGTGCAGCAGCGTAGCGGTTAGCTTGGCACCGGTGCATCCAAGCGGATGCCCCAGTGCAATGGCACCGCCGTTGACGTTTACTAGCTCCTCGTCCAGCCGCGCTTGCTGGATCACGGCCAGTGCCTGGGAGGCAAATGCCTCGTTAAGTTCTATAAGCTCAATCTGGTCTAGAGTCAGGCCACTACGGCGCAGCACTTTGCGGATGGCACCCACCGGCCCAATCCCCATGATCTCCGGAGAAACGCCATGAACTGCATACTGGACCATACGCGCCATCGGCACCAGATCCAGCAAAAACATCACCTCTTTGCTCATCACCACCGTTGCCGCTGCGCCATCCGACGTCTGCGAAGAGTTTCCGGCGGTTACCGTCCCGTCACGCTTGAATACTGGCTTAAGTCGAGCCAGTGCCTCGAGTGACGAGTCTTCTCGCGGACCCTCGTCCTGCGCATAGGTTGTCGTTTTCGTTTCGATGCCGGAGCCATTGAAGTAGGATTCTGTAACCTCTAGAGGTATTATCTCATCATTAAAGTGCCCCATGGCCTGTGCGCGCAGCGCGCGGTCGTGAGACTGCTGCGAAAACCGATCCTGCTCCTGGCGCGAGATCTGGTACTTTTCGGCCACATTCTCCGCCGTGAGACCCATGCCGATGTAGGCATCCGGGTAACTCTGTGCAATCTCCGGATCCGGCTGAAAGTAGAATCCCGACATAGGCACCATACTCATGGACTCGGCCCCACCGGCCACAACGACATCGGTGCAGTTGCTAGCAATCGACTGACAGGCCATCGCGATGGTTTGCAGTCCGGAGGCGCAAAACCGGTTCACGGTTGCACCCGGCACGGTCACTGGCAAGCCAGCCTCGCCTGCAATGATACGCCCCATATTCATTCCTTGCGGACCCTCTGGAAAGGCGCAGCCGATGAGCACATCGTCCACATCTTTTCGCTCCAATTTTCCGGTGCGCTTGACTGCCTCTCGCACGACGGTCGCACCCATCTGCTCCGGGCGCATGCGGCGAAGTGAGCCCTTTTTGGCCTTACCAACAGCTGTCCGAAGACTGGTGATGATAAAGCTCTCCCTGGTTGCCATGGCCTAGTGTGTTGTTGTCAATTGCGTACAGGCTTGCCTGTTGTCAGCATTCCGATGATCCGCCGCAGGGTCTTGGGATTTTTCAGCAGCTTCAGGAACACCACTCTTTCCAGGTCGAGCAGGTATTGCTCTGATACTTCTTGTGCCCCGCTAAGGTCGCCACCCGTCATAACATAGGCGACCTGCTCAGCGAGGTGGCGGTCGTACTTTGTGGCAAAACCACCTTTGTAAAGCTGGTGGATACCGATTTTGAGCGCGGCGTATCCGGGCTGGCCCAACACGCGGATGGGCGCTGGCGCGGGCGGCATGTATCCCTGCTCGGAAAGGCTGATCACCTCCCACTTTGCCACGTGGAAGCGCCGCGCGTTACGCATTACCACCTTTGCATACCGCGGCAAATACCCCATCTCTATGGCGCGCGCCGCACCTGTGGCCACTTCTGCTTTGGCAACCTGCGCAAACCTCGGCTGCAGCGCCGCCAACAGGTCGCTGTCATGCCCTGCATGCGTGGCGGATGCCAGGGCAGCTAGTCGCATGCAGCCACCACCAGCCGGAATAAGCCCGACGCCCACCTCCACCAGACCGATATAGCTTTCTGCAGCGGCAACCGGGTTGGCGCTCGCCATGACAAGCTCGCAGCCGCCGCCCAGCGCGCGCTGGTGGACAGCTACAACCACCGGCTTGGCCGCATAGTGCACACGCTGCATGGCCTGCTGAAATGCGTTGATATAGGAATCAATCACACCGAATCTGCGCAGCACCACCGCCGACTCCATCTCCCTGAGGTTGGCCCCGACGGAAAAGTGTTTGCCTTCGTTTCCTATAACCATGCCACGGAGGTTGGGATCATCCTCTACTCGGTCAATGGCCTCCACAAGCCCGGATATAACTTGCCTTCCCAAGGAATTCGCTTTTGAGCGGAACTCAAAGAGCGCTACACCATCGCCAAGGTCCAGAAGCCCGGCCTCGTCGTTAGACCACAATTCCGTTGCAGAGCGTGCCTTCACTGCAGCCAGGCCGATTTCATCAGACGGCACGTGCAGTATCTCTGGCGCATTGGCATTCGGGACAAAGACTTTTCGGCCTTGGTAGAAACCCGCGCCTGTCGGCATTTCCTCGACCCACGTCGGCAGGGGTACGCCGACAGCTTTCATGTCGCTACGCACCCTGTCAAACCCGAGCGCATCCCAGATCTGGAATGGTCCGAGCTCCCAGCCGAAGCCCCAACGCATGGCCTTGTCGATGTCGGCCGGGCTGTCGGTAATCTCTCCAAGTCGTCGAGCGGCATAGGCGAGTGTGTCAAGAGTCGTTTCACGAAAAAATGTGCCCGCCTTCCCTTCATCCACGTAAAGCGCATGAAGTCGTGCCTCCAACTTTCTCGACTTTTTGATCGACTTAATCTGGCCAAGCTTCAGCGGCCTTGCTTTTTCGTATGTCTTCTCGTGTGGATTCAGCGAAAGGATTTTGCTGCCTTCCTTGCGGTAGAAGCCCGCGCCGGTCTTGGCCCCTAGTGCGCCACCTGCCACCAGCTCTTCAATGACATCGGGCATCCTGAAGCGCTGACGGCTTTCGTCGCCGGGCAAGGACTGGTAGAGCACTGCGCCAATGTCATTCATTACATCCAGCCCAACCAGATCAGCTGTTCGAAAGGTGCCAGATCTCGGGCGCCCCACCAATGGTCCAGTAAGCGTGTCGATTTCTTCGATGGTATATCGTCCGCTGGTGAAGTATTCCATGGCGCCCAGCATCGAATAGACACCAATCCTGTTGCCGATGAAGTAGGGAACGTCTTTGGCAATCACAATCCCCTTGCCCAGGTGAACCCGCCCGAACGACGCCAGCCTTTCGATGACGGCTCGATCGGTGTCGGCGGTTGGTATCAGCTCAAGAAGCTCGAGGTAGCGCGGCGGATTAAAGAAGTGCGTACCGAGCACCCGCTTCTTGAAGGCGGCACTCCTCCCGGCCGCGATGTCACGAATCAGAATGCCGCTGGTGTTCGTCGAAACTATAGCATCGCCGCGCACATGCTTCTCTATGCGCGCCATGAGCCTCTGCTTGATGTCAAGACGTTCTACAACGGCCTCAATCACCCAGTCCACATCCGCGATGCGCCCGAAGTCATCGTCAAAGTTGCCGGTGGTGACGCGAGCTGCGGTGCTCTTGGTAAAGAACGGGCTCGGCTTGGCTCGGGTGGCAGCCCTTAGATTGCGATCCACCAAGGCATTCCGCGGACCATCGCGAGCTGGCATGTCCAGGAGATGGACCTGTAGTCCCGCGTTAGCCAAGTGGGCCGCAATCTGCGCCCCCATAGTCCCGGCACCGAGTACCGCGGCGCTGCGCAGCGGCTTGTGATGTGCGTCCATTCGTTATGGCTCCCGTTTGTGGCCTGACGACCAGGTCACAGAATATAGTCCTGCAAATCGCCAGAGAAGCAAGTCCGGCAGCTATATTATACAAAGCCGTACGCCGCAATTCACGGTCAGAGGTGACCTTTTGGGCTGCTGCGCACGCAGCCCCCCTCGCCAGGCTATTCTACATTCTGTGGCGCTTCAGTACAACATTTCCCATTCCGGCCTCCAACGCTATTTCCGCGCCGCCTCCGTTGATCTCACCTGAAAATGACTTTGACAGAAAATTCTTGCTGACCTCCAGGGGAAACTCGCACTTCGCCGACCCCACTTTGGTTTTGGCCTGAACATAGACACCAACATCTGCCGCGAGTGCCACCACCACGTTGCCCGCACCGGTTGAAAACTTGGAGTTTCCATCAGGCTGGTGAATGATTACTGCGTCAATGTTGCCGGCACCCGTCGCAGCCCGCACCGGACCCCGCAGCCCGTAGATTGCAATGTTTCCAGCCCCAGTTCTTGCCTCGGCCGTCACTAGCTCGCCGGAGATGTCAATGTTTCCCGCCCCTAGTGTGACGTTGACCTCACCCTTAATTTCATCAATCGTGATGTTGCCAGCACCGGTGGTTCCCCTAACGTAGCCGTGCACATCCGACACGTCTACGTTGCCGGCGCCGTTCTCGAATGTAACATTGAATTCGGCAGGAATTCGGACGACAAGGCTTACCCTCAGCCGCGGCCGCCTGCGGAAGCGCCACGTCTTGCTTTCTGAATCGAACTTCGTGCTTATAAACACATCGTTGCCACGCTTGTCGAAGGCGTACTCGTGGAGCTTCAGGATATCCCTTGCCTCCGCCTTTTCGTCTTCCTTTACAACGCGCTCCAGCTCAATGAAGACACGATTCTCGTCCACCACCTCGACCTTGATGTTACCACGATCCATATCCAGGTGGATTGTACCACCCGGGCTTACCGGGTATTCTTTTTTGATCACATCCCGCTCTTGTGGCACGAAGGTGCCCATATCGGATACTAGCGGCGTGGACACAAAAAGCGAAAAGGCGATAGCTATATACATCGAGTCGGCCAGTGGTTGGCTATTCGTTCCCATTGTTTGCTACGCAAACGTGCCCATGGGGGTTGCATTCGGGGGCGAAGCCCGCTTCTCCCCCTGGTGAAACCGTCCGGGATTGCCACAACATCGTTACCGGGCACCTCGCCGATTCGACCTGGCGGCCTTCACTGGCCGCCAAGTCTGCCCGGCAACATACATGATCCCTGCCGGCTTAGCCTTACACGCGCCGCATGTTACATAACCTCGGATGCTCTCTTGGCTGACCTTGGACTGATGGCGCAAGTTCCGAGTCCGTTTCGCTTGAGTCCATTGCACCGCCGCGTGCGGACTAGTGCGCACGGGGGTGTAGGAGAGCTGGCTCGCGAAGCCCCTCCTAGCCCCAATCGCCGGGGCAAGTCTAGAATATGCCCCTGGCCGGCAGGGGCATCGGAGCTTGCTTGCGAGCTTTCACGACAGGCTACCTACTTCAGCAGCGTCATCTTTTGCATATCAATGAGCCTGCCGTCTGATTCCATACGATAGAAGTAGACGCCGCTTGCGAAGTTGTTTGCGTTCCAATTCAAGTCGTATTCTCCTGGAGGATAGACTCTGTCGGTCAGTACGGACACCTTCCTTCCAACCGCGTCAAAGACGGTCAGGCGGACCTGCGCTTCACTTGGCACCTTGAACTGGATGGTAGTTGAGGCGTTAAACGGATTCGGGTAGTTCTTCGCAAGGCTGAATCCGGACGGCAACTCGCCAGGCTCCTCTTCTATTGCGACGTCAACCTCAGCGAGCGGGACGGTCCATACGCCACGGCCATGTGTCCCCAGGACGACCTCTTCATCTCGGATCTTCATCCGCCAAACGGCCACGGCCGGCAGGCCGTTGTTCGCGTATTTCCAATTCCTGCCATAGCTCTTTGACTTGAAGAGGCCAATGCCAGTGCCAACCCACAGCACATTGGTTGCGTGCGGCATCACCACCAGGTCATACACGGCCACATCGGGAAAACCGTTCGTGCTTGCTCCCGTGGTATCGAAGCCTGAAAGGTCCGACCAGGTCTGCCCATGGTCTTTTGTTTCCAGGACCTTTGCGTAGCCGTAGCGCGAGAACAGCGCATAGGCCGTGCCGCCCTCGGTAGGATGCGTAGCCAGCCCGGAAATGACTGTTTCCGGTGCCTGGTCCATGGTGGGCAAGGACGCCGCTTCGAACGATACTCCCTGATCCTTCGAGACATGCAGCCTTCGACTGGGGCTGGAGTCCATGCCGTAGCCTGCCCAAACTACGTTCGGGTCTGCAATGGATACCCTTGCTTTACCACCTGACCGCAACCCCCAGCTTTCAGTGATGGGCGTCAGGGTCCAGCTTCCCCCAAAGTCTCTGGAATACCAGACGCCGCCGCGCTTGGTAGTATAGACGTTGTCGGGTGCCAGGTCCGAGCTACCCAGGGTGGTAAGAAACTGCCCGTTGTTCGTGTCGTAGCGCATGCCCGGTGAATTTTTCCAGTTCAAGCCACCATCCTCGCTTCTTCGTATATAGCTGTACTGGATGGACCCCATGATTTTACCTGGGTCGGTCGCGTGCCACACTGTTTCGATGCCGTCGCCGCGAAGCTGTTCAATCCACTCGCTCCTGTTGTCCGGATTGCCGGAAGATCGCCACGCTCCGTTATCCTGTGCGCCCGCAATGTATTCTGAGCGCCCAGGCTTCTTGGCTACCCCGTAGAATTGCGCGGTGTTGTAGCCCGAATATCGGCTGTCGAGCTCTGTGAATAATCGCCCGTTGTCCGTAGATACGGCTACGCCGCCGTCATTGGCATTGAGAAGCCAGAAGTCACCTCGGGCCGCGTCAACCGAGATGGGTACCAGGTTGTGGTGGTCTACGTGCGTTACGCGATTGCCGTCAATTCCGCGGTCGATAGTGCGCTCACGGCCTTCACCAGTACTGAACCCAATGGATATAGTCTGATTGGGTAGGTTTGTCGGATCCCAGGTGGAGGTGCTGTCAAGAAGCGTCGGCCACATGAAATACAGCATTCCGTTTACCACGCCTCCATCTTGGGCGATACTGACCCGGGGGTTATTGGCATCGTAGTCATACTTATGGATGAAAATGTACTCGCGACTATGCGCATCGCGTGTCTCCGGATCTGCTGGCGTGAAATACTCAATCAGGTTGAATTCGCCATCGTCGGCTTGATCACGGAAGGAAAACATCAGCTGGCGGTTGTTGTCGGTATCCCAAACTTGTAGTGGCACGTCATCGTAGCCACCGTACATGTATTCGCTAAACGCGATGCCTTGGCCGCCATTTCCATTTGTGCCAGCGGTTTCGGAAACCCAGAAGCGATGCGCTCTCTGCGACCCTTGACCAAATCGAATCTCAATGCCCGTGTAATCCGCCACATCCACATCTACGGCACTTGGATTCAGGTAAGACACCGTGCCTCCGAAAGCTGACGCGCTTTGAAAAGACACCCACATGAGCCACGACTCTGTGCCACCAGGATTGAATGCGTTAGGTCCAGATACGCTCACCGTGACGTCCGACAGAATATTCCGCCACAAGTAAATCCCTCCGACAAACACGGTGTCAGGCTTAAACGGGTGTACTGCCAGCGTGTTATTGTACCAGCCCTGCCCGCGGTGCCAGTTTTCAGGCTTGGAATTTGTGTCTACTGTAGGCACCCAACTGATACCACCGTCATCGCTGCGATAGAGCTGGGCCGATACGCCTCCCTCAGCAGCAGCATACGCGATATTCGGGTGGGAAGGGGAATACGCAACCTCAATGCGGCCAAAGCCATCAATCCAGGTCGTTGACGCGAGCTGCCACGTCATGCCTGCATCTGTTGAGTAAAAGATGCCTTGACCGTCAACACCGGCAATCTGCATATCGAAGTTGCCTGGCTGCGCCCGCAAATCCTGTACAACTTCCGATCCCTCCCATACTCCATTCCACGACATGCCTCCATCGGAGGTGCGAAATATGCCTGCACCGGTAGCGGCCACTACCACATCCGGATTCGCAGGGTCAACGGCCAACCGGTTCACATGTCGAAAATTAGCGTTCGCAGTGGTGGCCGCCAAGTGCTCCCAGGTCGTGCCTTTGTCGAAGGACCGGAAAATCCCGTTGCCGCCTACGGCGTCTACGTTGCCGAATCCCTCCCCAGTCCCCATATATATGATGTTGTGGTTGCTCTCAGCCATCGCCAGACTGGTGACCGACATGACGGGCAGATCATCTGCCTGGTTTTGCCATGCCAAACCCCCGTTTATGGTCTTCCACAGGCCGCCGCTCACCGAGCCAACCCACCACGTGTGCAGGTCAGGATCATCCGGGTCGACCAGGATAGGGCGTGTTCGGCCACCCACGTTGCCAGGGCCTCGCTCGACCCAGTTGAGTGTGGCGCCGGAAGTCTTCAAGGCCGCTTTCGCCTTTTTATACTCTGCATACCTATAGCCCGGCGGGTACTCGACTTCGCCGTTTTCCGATGCCCTGATGTCGCGGAAGTGTTCAAAGTACAAGTCCGGGTGGCCCTGCGGACTTGACATTATTTTGGACTTCTCGGACCGGATAGCCAGGGTGCCGGATTCCAAATCTGAGGTCGGGGCGTCCGGCAAGAGCGTGATGGAAAGAGACAGGAGCAAGATCGCCATTATGGCGACACTGGTCAACTTGAGTCCATTCATGATGCTGCGGGATGTGACGTGACCCTAGGCGAGTCAGTTAGGGTGAGGCCAAGGACCGAGGCCGAATTGGCACACAAAATAGCCAGAGCATGATTGGGTTTTAAGCTGGCCGTATTCCCGCAAGCCCGTCCCTAAATCAAGCCTGCATGCCTGCCCTTGTCGCGTCCGGCTCGTAACCCCACCGCAAGCAACGCCGGGAGAACTTAAGTCTGATGAGCCAGCCGACGAAAGCAAATGTATGCATAACAAAGGGAGCTGTGGCGGCTGGGCCGGCGCCAAGAATCGAACTCCCCTTGCGCGTGGGCTACAATCCGGTTGCACCCGCAATTCGAAATGCATGTGCCCAAACCACTTGCGGGCCTGCATGGACCATCCTGAACAACGAATTGGAGCGTTTCACGTGCCGCCAACACGCCACTGCAGCCCGATGTCTTGCGCCACGCACGGCTGGCGGCTTCAACTCGAATGAACCGCCTGCCACCTCAAGAATTGAGATCAGATATCCTCTTGAAGGCGCATGGAGACAAGGCGTCAAGGCGGCACCTCATCCAGCGGATCTTTCCTGATCTGGCCGTGCGCCAAGTAGTTGTAGGCATCTGGCGTCCTAGGGTGCCTGAAGGCCGCGGCCGTGAGTAGAGCTTCCAGTAAATAGGTTCCAAACGTCTGCGTGATGGAATCGCCGATGCGACCTGAGCGGGAAGGTCCGCCCACGATTCTGTGCACTAAGAGGCATCTTGCGAGTCGTGCGCCTTGTTCGGGCTCCCATTGTCGTTACAATTGCGCGTTCGCGTGGGTAGCTAGAGTTGCCGGTACTCTGCGCAGTACGGACTCCCAACCGAATTCTACCGCCGTCAGAATCCGTCCGCGCATTCACGGGTTGAAACGGGCAAATCCCAAGTGCACTGCATTATGGCAACAGTCACGCTCCATCGCCTGGACAGCAAGAATCACTTTCTCGGCACAAACGAGACAGGCAACCAGCTTCACTTCGATACCGACCCACCCAGCGGCAATGGCCAAGGTGTGGGCCCGATGCAGGCGGTGGCCATGGCAATTGGCGGGTGCAGCGGCATTGACATCGTAGACATCCTGCGCAAGAGCCGCCAGGACCTCCAGGGATTTGACGCTACCATTGAGTACGAACGCGAAGGCACTCCGGCGCTCTTTACCCGAATCCATGTGCACTATGCGCTTACCGGCGACCTGCACCCAGGCAAAGTAAGGCGCGCCGTCGACCTCAGCATTAACAAGTACTGCTCAGTAGCCAAGATCGTCGAAAAGACGGCCGAAATCACCGTCTCTTATTCGGTAAACGGCACGCGCTACGAGCTCTAATCTTCAGAATTAAACGCAGCAATCATGACAGTTAGAACCGCAGAAGCCATTTGGCAGGGCGACCTCAAGGCCGGCAACGGAACCATGAAAACGGAAAGAGGCGGCTTCGAGTCGCCCTTTACCTTTGCCTCCCGCTTTGGAGATGTGGTCAACATCAGCCCGGAAGATCTGGTAGCTGCCGCCCACGCCGGCTGCTTTGCCATGGCACTGTCCCATGAGCTGTCTTCCGGCGGGCATGTACCAGAGCGCGTACACGCCAATGCTACCGTCAACCTCGGGCCGGATCCGGCAGGTGGATTTCACGTTGCTTCTATCGACATAACCGTGGCAGCCAATGTGCCCGGTCTTGATGAGGCTACATTCCTGGCAGCCGTGGAGGCAACCCGTACGGGGTGCCCCATCTCAAAGCTTTACGCCGGAACCACAATTAAAGTTGATGCAGCCTTGGCTGGCTAGAAATACCACTGCAGCGTCGCAAAATACGAGTGGCGCGGGGCGCCGAACTCGGAATCACCAGCGCCAACAGAAAAGTAGGATGCAACGGCAGCTTCAATGCTTTGCGTTAGCGAGTACGTGACCGACGGACCCACCAGAAGGCTTCCGTCAGTCAGGTTGACCAGCTGATAGAGGCCGGCGGCTACCAGCGGCGTCAGGCTTGCGCCCGCGGAAATTGCTGCGTACCACTGGGCCAGGTTGAAGGTGTCGCCCGCCAAGAGGTCTGCAAAGTCATATTGGTCCTTTCGGGCACTGCCGCGGCCGTTGTAGTAGAGCTCGGCGAGTCCGTACATACCGGACGCAAAGGTGTAGTCCGCATTAAGCACTGCACGCGCGAAGGCCCGCCCGGCGCGTCTGCGCACGTACGCCACCTCGCCACGCAGTCCCGCGCCCCTTAGGTACCCGGCAAAGTCGCCGCCAACTACCCAGTCGCGACGAAACCGCCCCGCCAGTGCCGTGATATCATAGGCGCGATAGTTCGTGCCTGCACGCACTGCAAAGCTGCCCGGAGCCCCCGTTTCGGTATGCGCTGCCACCAGCTCGAGGCGCGAAAGCGGCCCGAGCGGCACGCTTATGTGCGCGGCATCAACCCCGGCGCGCTCGCCGAGCTCAATGGCACCGGGGTCAAAGGGATTCAGGATGTCCGTCGGATTCCAGGCAAAGCCTGAGCCCCAAGCTATACGCTGCCGTCCCACCGAGAGCGTGGCTCCCTTGGATTGCAACAGCAAGAAAGCACGAAATAGGCGCTGCCGCACCTCATAGCCTGACCCCGACCCAAGAGTCCATTCCAGTTGCAGCGGTAACGGCCGCGCATGCGCTTGCGCCTTGACGTACTCGTCGGACTGCAGATAGCTTCCGGTCAGCACCTCGGTGTCGAGCCAGACCTCGCCACGTACACGTTTACCAACGTCAAGCAGCCCTTTGGCTCTAAAGCGGCTGACGTTCAGCAGGTATGCCTTGGCAGACTGGGGCGAAGAAAATCGTATGCCGAGATGCTTAGCGTAGCCCAGGAATTCCATGGACGTCTGGCGTGCCTGACTTGGCATCTCCTGCGCCAGGGCAAAAACACAGGCCAGAGCAAGGCACCGGCGACTCACGCGTGATTCTCATCGCTGGCAATCTGACCGTCACGGAGCGTCACCAGGCGCCTCGCTCGATCGATTACCATTGGGTCGTGCGTAGAAAACAGGAATGTGATGCCCGTGCGTTTGTTCAGGTCGCGCATCTTGTCGAGGAGCCGCGCACCCGTTTTGGAATCCAAGCTGGCGGTAGGCTCATCCGCCAGAATCAGCTTCGGGCGTGCCACGAGAGCACGCGCGACTGCGACGCGTTGCTGCTGGCCGCCACTTAGCTTGGCCGGTCGGCGCCGCGAGAGTTCTTCCTCGATGCCCAAATCGGCAAACTCCTCAATCACGCGTTGCCGCCGTTCCCTGGCCGGCACGCCCTGCAGAAGCAGGTTGAACTCCGCATTCTCTGCCGCGGTAAGCACTGGAATCAGGTTGTGCGACTGGAAGATGAATCCCAGGTTGCGAAGCCTGAAACCCGCTCGTGCCTTGCGACTGAGCAGGCTCAGGTCCCGGCCTGCCACCACAACCTGGCCTTCGGTAGGCGAGTCCAACGATCCGATGATGTTCAGCAAGGTCGTCTTGCCACTCCCGCTGGGTCCGGCGATCGCAGTGAATTCGCCGGCAGCCACAGAAAAATTGACGCCATCCAGTGCACGCACCGGCACATGACTGCCGTCTTGATAAACTTTGACCAGGTTGGTGGCCTGCACCAATGTCGTGTTAGGCATGATTCATCGCGTCTACAATCTTGAATCTGCTTGCCTTGATGGCCGGGTAGAGTACGGCCAAGAACACCATGACAAAGATCAGCACAAAGCCGGTAAGCATGTGCTCCGGTACAACGTTCGGATAGATTACCGCCCCTGCGCCAAACCTGCTGAGTCCTTCAGCAAACGCACTCAGGTCCAAGCCCACCGCGCTCCACCAAGCAATCAGCGCTGTGGCCAGCCCAACTCCTACCCCAATGCCCAAAATCACGATAAAGGCGGCTTCCAGAAAGAGCAGCAGGCGCACCTGACCGGGCCGCACGCCCCCTGCCGCCATGATGCCTATCTCGCGAATCCGCTCAAAAATGACCATAGCGAAGGAGTTGATGAGTGTAAAGCCGATAGCAGAGAACAGTATCACCACCAGGATCACGTTGGTCAAGTTCATCATCTCGTCCATCATCACCAGCATAGGCGACCGGTCAAGCCAGGTGAGCACTTCTACGTTGCGACCGGCAAGCGCAGTGCGAATTGCGTCTGCTACCTGGGTAACGTCCTGGCCCAAGGCGAGGTTAATCGCTATGGTCGAAGCCACATCGGGCGCAAACCCAATGAGCGTGCGTACCTGCTCTTCATGAAGGAATACGTTTGCCCTGTCGAAATCCGCGCTGGTGGAGGAAAACAGGCCTTTGATGCGGTATGCACCGGCAGTCATGTCGCCTTCAAGGTCGCTGGCCATAAGAACTACGCGCTCGCCCAATAGCGCACCCAGCCGTTCTGCCAGCGCGGCACCGATAACAATCTCGCCGGCCGCCGGGTCGTCCCTCAGCCACTCGCCTTCAACAATCAGTGCAGGAATGGGTGAGACTTCCGGCTCGCGGGACGGGTCTACTCCCACGATAGCAATCCCCGCAGACTGCCCTGCGCTGCTAATCATGCCCTGGGCCCGATGCTGCGGCGCATGCCTCATCTCACCAACTCCGTCCAGGACCTGTGCGACCTCACCGGGTCCGATGATCTGCGTCCGGATAGCTGGATTTTCGAAGTACCCTGCGCCCGATATCTGGATGTGCCCGCCCTGCAGCTCAATCGCCGTCCGTACCAGCTGCAACGACAGCCCATCGATGTAGGCCAAGATCCCGACAAAGGTGAAGACACCCACTGCCACGGCGGACACGAGTACCCACGACCGGCGCGGGTTGCGCCAGATGTTGCGCCATGCAATCTTGGCCAGGATCATGACATCATCAGATAGCCCGCAGCGCTTTTACCGGCGAAAAGCGGCGCATCTTCAATACAGGAAACAGCATCGATACCAAGCTCATGATTCCGACCGCCACCACGGGGAACACGTAGATGGACAGCTTCGACGAGAAATAGAACCCGTCCACCGCAAAGCCAAAGTCATCGTACATCTCTTTCATACTTGCCGAAAGTGCGATCGGCTCTTGCCCCAGGAAGTAGATTACCACAGCAGTTGCCAGAAAGCCTACAGCAAGTCCCATCAGCACCTTCATAGCAAGCTCCAGCGCTACCAGTCCGCTGATCTGATGGGGCTTAAGGCCAATGGCCATCATGACACCAAACTCACGCACGCGTTCCATCATGCTCATAGCTGTGGTGTTGAATATCTCAAACCCGATCAGAAGCAGCAGAAACGCATAAAAGATGTAGTTCGACGCGTCATCCAGGCGCCGCATCTGGTCCATGTCAGGCATCAGCGTCTGCCACGGCAATGCCGCATAGTCCGTTTCTTCCAGCGACGCCTGCAGCAGCGCGGCATGCGCCTTGGCTTTGTCGTGCCTATCGGTCCGCAGGACCAGCTCCGTAAAGCGACCGGGCATGCTAAAGAGCTCCTGCGCCGCCGGAAGCGTCGCTATCATCATGGACCGGTCGATCTGCGGCGTGCCGGTCCGCACCAGCCCCCGCACAACATAGATTTCGGCACCCATGACGTTATGGTATCCCTGCGTCAGCACTGCCACGGAGTCTCCCGAGGCCAGCCCCAGGTTCTTGGCTAGCGAAGCTCCAAGGAGCACCGCCTGATGGCTGTCGGGCGTAAGGGTATTGTCCCCTTCTCTTACGCGCAGCATGTTGCTGACAGCGGGCTCAGAATCGGGGTCTACGCCTACAATCAGAACACCTGCGCTGGACGAGTCGCTGCTTGCCAAACCGAAGCCGGTCAGTCGCCTTGTAGCAGCCTTGATCCACGCGTGCTGAGCACTCAGCCCTGCGACATCCAGCGCCGCCTCTTCCAAGGAGTGCTCAAGCGTGCGCTCCTGGTTAAAGTCCCGATGCTGCACCTGCAAGTCGCTGGTTGAAAGACGAACCACCTGCTTTTCCATTGCGTCGTACGTGCCGAACTGAACTGAGTTGGCCAACGACACGAATGCCACCGCAAAGAATATCGCGCCCATCGTCAGGAAACTCCGTCGCCGATTGCGCCAGATGTCCCGCCAGGCGAGCTTGAGGAGTCGCAGCATTAGGACCTAGCGGTGGCGCCTTAGGTTGGCCTGCGTGAACACGTCATCGTTGATTGTTGCGTCGAACTGTGCCTCCAAGATGGTCAAGACCGTCTTACGGTCCGGCCATCGGTCTTCCACGAGCTCCATGCGCCCGGGAACTATGCGCCCACCGATGGAGCGGATGTCCCCGTAGGTCATGGTGCGCACACGCTCGTCCCGCTCGTTGAAGAACTCCGCGCGCAGCGGGACATAGTCGTCGGTACGTACGCAAAACTCGACGCGCGCCCAGGCCACCGGCGCCTCAGGCCGCGTGATGAGGGAAAGGTGGTACGCTTTGCCGCCCAGCGTGTCGACGGTGCCAATCAGCGTATGTTCATAGTCGGTCACCAGGCTGGACTCACGAACAAGGTCATCATTGCGGAGCCCGCTCCCCATCCATGATTGCATCATCATGGATGGGGGAATTTTGATGACCCGGCTGATACGAGGCACATACTGCCACATTTCGCGGCCGATCTTCAGAAACGACACGCCGCGCTCCTTGGCGGGCTCTGTGACGCGAATGAAGCTGCGATTTGTGCCTTCGTTCCAAGTCTCAAATTCAAGCGTCCGCTCCCAGTCTGGACGCACGATGGTGAGGCTGTACGTCCCGATCTGGGTGGCGCCGCGCGTAAGGTCTTCCATCGCTCGAACGATCTCAAGTGCGCCTACCTGCGCCGGCGCAGGGTGCGCAGCCAGACTCGCACATGCTACAAGAACAACGAGCGTCGCCCGATTCCAGTGTCCTATTCCCGTATCCACAGCATTCCCGTTCGTGGTGCCATTGGCGTTGTGAGCCGGCCGCCCTCTACCGTCCTCGTCATTGGCGCCGGAAAAGCCTGGCGGTACGTCCCGTCAGGGACCTCGACAGTGATCTCATGCTCCTCATCCGAGGCGTTGAAGAGGATGATGGCCCGCTCCAACCCCAGGACCCGCTCATAGGCCAAGAGTCGCCGCGCGTCATTGGCCACCAGGTAATTCAGCTGCCCATCGACAAATAGGCGCATGTGCTTTTTGCGCAATGCAATCAGCTTCCGGTAGGATTCAAAGAGTACCCTGTCCGGGACCACTTTGTCGCGGCGGCGCTCCAGGCCCATGGGGTGTGTGGTTTCGTCCTCGTATGTAAGGTCGGCCCAAACCAGCGGCTTCCGCGGGTCCGGGTCGTCCCCGCCCCACATGCCCACCTCATCGCCCATCCAGATGTGTGGTGCACCTGGATAGGTATACTGCTGTAAGAGGACCATCTGGCGAATCGCATCCGTTCGGGCATCCGGCCGATCCACCTTGATTTCAGGATCGCCCCTGGGGTGCTTCTGGTACTTGTAGAGTCCGCCGTTGTAGAGCGAAGTGCCGAGGCGCGGAGAGTCGTGACTCGCCCCAAGGTTCATCATGGCCTTCCGATACTCCGGCGCAATGCCGCGCTCCACCGAATCCAGGTGCGACACATAGCCGGTTGTCGTCAAGTGAGGTGGCGCTGCTGCGAAGAAGCTTCGCGTAGGCATGTACCAGCGATAGTTCATTACCGCATCAAAGATGTCTCCTTGCAACCACGGCACTGGATCGGTCATGTGATGCGGAAACTCCGTCCACCATACCTCACCAACCAGGTATGCCTCCGGGTTGATCTCACGCACAAAGCGCCGGTAGTCGCGCCAAAACCCAAAGGGCACACTTTCGGCTACGTCCAGCCGAAACCCGTCTATCCCATCAGAAGGATCCCCGTCATCATTGGGATCCATCCACCGCCGCGTGACGCTGTAGACATGGCTGGCAAAGGCGGGATCCAGCGTACCCTCAAAGACTCCGCGCGTCTGGCCGCCAGTGCCGTCCTCCCGCGTTTCCGGTAGCGTCTTCACGCCTACCCAGCCGTGGTAGAAGAACTCGTTGGTATCAGGCGTGGCCGGGTCGTCAAAGGACTCGATGTCGTACCATGTGGCAAACGGCGACGCCTGCTGATTTTCCAGGACATCCTTCCACGCCCAGATGGTACTGCCCGTGTGGCTCCACGAGTAGTCCATGATGATGCGCATGCCGCGCCCGTGCACGGCGTCAATGAGCACCAGAAACAGGCTGTCAGCAGCGGTCCATTGCCAGGTGGCGGGGTCCGCCGGGTCTTTAGCAGCCGCGATCGCCTCGTCGCCTCGGGGATCGGGCCCAAAATTGCGATCGACATGCCGGTAGCTCCGGGCGTCGTACTTGTGCAGCGAAGGCGAATCGTTTATGGGATTGAAGTATAGCGCAGTGACGCCCAGGTGTTCCAGGTAGTCCAGCTTGTCGAGGACGCCTTGCAGGTCGCCGCCATAGCGCCGCATCTGCACCGTACGATAGAAGGCCTCGCCAGTGGCGCGTGCCCAGTCTTCCTGCCGATACCAATCCTGCGTCCACGAAGTAGGCGCCCACCCCTCGGGCGCGAGAAAGGGCCACGATCCTTCTATGTCATGCAGCGTCGGGTCGTTGGCAGGATTGCCGTTGCGAAATCGCTCCGTGAAAATCTGGTACCATACCACGTCATGGGACCAGGCTGGCACACCGAGATCAGTTGTGGCTTCCTGGGCATTGGCGGCGCCCTGCGGGCGGAGCAGAAGCAGGAGCAATAGATACCTGAATCTCATGTCGCCCTGGTCAGCTCGTCCGTATGTACGCGTCGGTACCGTCAAGCCAGTCCGCCCGGGGCGGACAAAAGATGTCCACATCCAACGTGTCCTCTAAGGCAATGGCTTTGTGTGGCAGATTCGACGGAATCACCAAAACCTCTCCCTCGTGGACTATTACCTCCTGCGGATTGGACTCGAGACCCAGATAAAACTGCAGGGCCCCCTTCAAGACGTAGGTCAGCTGCTCGTTGTCGTGGCTGTGCCACGGTACTACACTACCCGTGTCCAAGTAGACGTGTGCGAGCATCATCCGGTCGCCTGTGATGAGTCGACGACCCAGACCTGGCTTGAGTTCCTCTATCGGCATATCGTCCCATCGGTGCAGCGTTGCTGTCTGAAGAGCTGGCATCGGAAGTGTCAATTTTAGTTTCGCAGAAAGATACTACGCGCAAAGCATAACGCTGATCTTACCAAGATTTGGCTTTGGATTGTGCGGCGCCCTGCGTACCATGAACAATCCGCCATACATCTGGCTTTGCCATGCATAAGCGAACCGCTTCCCAGGCGCTGACTAGCGCCGCACTTGTCCTGGGCCTCCTTTGGGCCAGTTGCACTTCGCCACAGGAGTCAGAGGTACGCCTTGCGCTCATTAACGGCAACATCGTCACGGTTGATTCGCTGATGCCGTCCGCAGAGGCCCTTGCCGTTGCCGGTGACACCATTGTGGCGGTCGGCACAACCGAGGAGATCAGCGCCCTGGTTGGCGAAAACACGCGCGTCATAGACCTCGAAGGGCGGCTTGCCATCCCCGGCTTCATCGAGGGACACGGCCACTATATGGGCTTGGGTGAAGCCAAGCGAATACTTGATCTGACCAAGGTAAACAGCTGGGAAGAGATTGTGGCGATGGTGAATGAGGCAGCTGCGGACGTGGAGCCTGGAGAATGGATTACTGGCCGCGGCTGGCACCAGGAGAAGTGGGACTCGCTGCCCGAGGGTTCCGTCGAGGGCGTCCCCACGCACCATGAACTGAGCGACGCGTCGCCGCAGAATCCTGTGTTGCTGGGGCATGCCAGTGGCCATGCGGCCTTTGCCAATCAGGCGGCCATGCGCGCCGCTGGCGTCAGCCCGGAGACGCCAAATCCGCGCGGGGGCGAGATTATTCGCGACGCGCGGGGAGAGCTCACTGGCCTGTTTCGGGAAACCGCCGCGAACCTGATTGAAGCGGCCCTGGCGGAAAATCGTGCGCGCATGACACCCGAAGAACGTGAAGCCGAAAGACGTGAACAGGCCCACCTGGCCGCTGAAGAGAGTCTCGCCAAAGGGATTACGTCGTTTCATGACGCGGGGGTTGGTTTCGGAACCGTGCGTTTTTTCAAGATGCTTGCTGATGAAGGTGCCCTTCCCGTGCGGCTGTACGTAATGGTCCTATCCGATTCGGAGACGCTTGCCAAAAATCTGGCCGACCACCGGATGGTAGGCTACGGCAACAACCACCTCACGGTGCGCAGCGTCAAGCGGTCCATTGATGGCGCACTTGGCTCTCATGGCGCATGGCTTCTGGAGCCCTACAGTGATAAGCCCGAAAGCCTTGGCCTGCAGACGGTGAGATCCGACGAAGTGATCCGGACCGCGGAGGTCGCACTGGCCCACGGATTCCAAGTGAACATTCACGCTATAGGAGACGCAGCCAATCGCGAAGTGCTGGACATCTTCGCACGGGCCTACGGTGCGGCCGGAGAGGGGGCCGACCTTCGCTGGCGCATCGAACATGCTCAGCATCTCAATGTGGAAGACATTCCGCGCTTTGGGTCCTTGGGCGTGATAGCTTCCATGCAAGGTGTGCATGCGACATCGGACGGCCCCTGGGTATACCGACGCCTGGGCGAGAAAAGAGCAGAAGAAGGAGCGTACGTCTGGCAGAAGCTTTGGCAAACGGGCGCGGTCGTCACCAACGGCACGGATGCACCGGTAGAGGATGTCGACCCCATCGCGAGCTACTATGCGACAGTGTCTCGCCGCCTTAGCGATGGATCAATATTCTACGAGGATCAACGGCTGTCGCGGGATCAGGCACTGGCGTCATATACTATCAATAATGCGTATGCCGCCTTCGAGGAGGACCTGAAGGGCTCCCTTACCCCAGGCAAGCTTGCGGACATCGTCGTGTTGTCCCACGACATTCTTACTGTACCCGAAGAGGAAATTCTTGACGCCCAGGTGCTCTATACGATCGTTGGGGGCGACGTTTTGTACGAGAAGGTCGAATAGGCCCTAATGCCTGCTCACGCGCTTGGCGCGGTGGTACAGCACGGCCATCCAGATCCCCACCAAAATGAAGCCGGAAGCCTCCTTTTCTTCCTCGTAAGCCATGCCTGCAATCTCGCCGGGCAATGGCTGCCCCAGTGCACCCAGGATGATCCACAGCAGGGCCATCGCCACACAGATGATAGCATAGCTTCCGGCCGCCGCGGCCGGAAGCCGTCTCAGGTGAAACAACACGCATGCCAGCGCACCTAACGCATAGAAGGTGACCCAGTACATCGGGTCCGGGTCATTGAGCTGCATCACGGCGAACGCCGCAAAGCACACCACACAGAACCAATTCACGACAGAAAGCACTCGCTTCCCCATAGCTCGTATCAGTTTATAGCGAAACGGTGACACCAAGGCGCAAGGCGCGCCCGGCTGCCGGATACAAGAATACTATCCCGGATTCAGACGAGCTGTCAGGGTCCGGAAAGCCCGTTGTGCTGTACGTGGCATCCAGCAGGTTCGTGGATTCTAGCTTTACCAAGGCGCCATGCTGGCGCCACCGATAAGAAACGACGGCATCAAGCGTAGTGTAGTTGCCCAGCGGCATCGTGTTGGCGTCATCCAGATAAATCCGGGCGGTGGAATGCATGACTGCACCGATGTTGATTCCCATCGGAAGGTTTGCGCTCACTCCCGCGTTGAGGTAGTCCCTGGGGATGGCCTTTACGTACTTGCCCTTGTTTTCGCCTTCCTCGTAGGTGACGTTCTGGAGCGTGTAGTTGACGTGCGCCGTCGCATGCGCCCCCACATGTAGCCGCAAGCCTGATTCAACGCCCGAGTGCTGGCTGGAGGCTATGTTGGCATAACTGAACGTCTCGAACGAAAAGTCCAACTCATCTTTCATGTTCACCTGGTATACAGACAAGGTCAGCTCGCTGGCGACGGTGCTCGTGAATGCTACCCGCTGGTAAAGGCCCACTTCATAGCTCGTGCCCCGCTGCGGTTTCAGCTCGTTGTTGGATATCGTGATACCAAACGGCGGAAAAGGTATGGGCAGCAGACGCTGGTCAAAAAGCTGATCCATCGTAGCCGCCTTGAAGATTCCCAAATAGTTGGCATACACGTGCCCGACATGGCTGGCTGAGCGGGCAAACGCCAAATTCATTCCCACCTTGGGGCTAAAGGCGCTGTGCGACGCGTCGCTGTTTTCTCCTCCGCTGGGCTCGTAACTGTCATTGATGGCGTCGTAGCGGCCACCCAGCGTGAAACGCAGACGCGATAGCGGGGCGAAATCGTACTGCAAGAATCCTGCTATCGCGGTTCGGCTTCCTTCAGCCTCCGCGCTAATTCCGCCGCGGTCACCCGAATACGCCCGATAGTCTTCAGACGTGCCTGTCAGCATGTCGTAGTACGTGTTGTCGAGCGTACCAAATTTGCCATCAATCCCTGCCACGATCTTGTCAGCGCTTAGAATGAGGCTTTCCTTTACCAGCTGAACGGTTCCAAAGAAGCGAGAGGTGCCGACTGCGCGCCCCTTGGTGTCTGCAAATACCGCAGCCAGCGGCAAGGTGCGCACCAGATCAGAGCTGCGCCATTCTCCACTTACTGCGCCGCTCAGGGTTGCGGACCCAGATAACGCACGGCGACCATCGAGGGTGAGGCGCAGTGTCTGCTCATCAACGTTGTCGAATTGGAAAAATGGCGACTCTTGCGTGCGTGATTTGTTGAGTTCGGCAGGTGTCAGCGGCCCGGGAATATCGTACGCGCGCCAGTGGCCAAGCCCCGAAAATGTGAGATCGTAGGCTTCGCTTGCCAGTAGTCCCACGGAAACGCCTATGCTTCCGGCTTCTCGCGCGGAATGCTCACGAAACCCTGCAGTCTTGAGCATGCTGACAAAGGCCGACAATGGCTTTCCCTGCACGTTGGTATGCGCAGACCCTTCGCCCAGGTACGTTCTGAAGGAGCCTGTCGAAAACGACAGCTGCGCACCGCTTGAGCGTGCCGCTGCCCTGTTCGTGACTATATTCAATACGCCTCCGACCGCGGCATCTCCATATAGTGATGACGCGCCTCCGCGAATCACCTCTACGGACTTGATAGCCGACAGTGGAATCTGGCTCCAGTTGATCAGACCCATTTCCATATTGTTCATGGGCCGCCCGTCCAAAAGGACCAGGACGTATTCGGTTTCGCCGCCTCCATAGAATCCTCGCACGATGGCCTGGGGGTCAAACCCCTGGCCATCAATGCTGAGCATGGCAAAGCCCGGGATCTGTCGCAGCACATCTCCCAGCCTGGCCACGCCAGGCAGGCGGCGAAGCTCGCTGCCCGTCATCACGGACACCGACCCGGTGGATTGCGAAAGCATGCTTTCCGACCGGTCGGCCGTCACAACAATGCTTTCAAGTGCGTAAGTCGTTGTGGTATCGGCCTCCTGAGCCAACGAAGCGGCCGCAAGGATCAGGCTGCAAAGTAGTGCTGGAATTGTAGTGCGCATAGGATTGGGAATAATAGGGCCAGGGCACGCAAATCCGAGGCTTCATGCGGAATCAAAAGACAGTATACCCCGCACAATGCGCCCGGCGTTAAGATCCTGGTAGGCCCGATGGATTTCCACTAGATTATAGGTTTTGGTCAGGAGAGGAGCAAGGTCCAGGCGACCTTCGCGAAACCACTGTGCGAATTGGACGAAGTCTCGCTCCGGCATGGCGCTTCCGTAGTAGGAGCCTTTGATCATTTTTTCTTTGCGCGTGATGACAGCACCGGGCAGATTGGTTGTGCTCCCCACGGGCGCCAGCCCGGACAGAACAGTCGTTCCGCCCGGGCGTGCGGCGTCCAGGCACGCCTCCTGAACGGCGGGAATCCCCGTGGCATCAAAGACGAAGTCTGCGCCGCGGCCCTGTGTAAGGACCCGGATGCTGCTTGCGATGTCAGGCGAGGCGGGCAGAAAGTGCGTTGCGCCGCTCGCCATGGCCAGCCGCGCGCGCGCCTGGAGCTTATCTACGGCGATTATTGGGCAGGCGCCGGCAATACGCGCACCCAGTATCATAGAAAGCCCTACGCCCCCTGCGCCGAGCACCGCTACACTGCTTCCTCGCGGGACCCTGGCGGTGTTGAAGACCGCGCCCAGGCCCGTCGTTACGCAGCAACCGATAAGGGCTGCGACCGGCATAGGCACGCCCTTTGCCAGCGGTATGCAAGAAGGCTCGGCAACAACTACATGCTCCGCAAAGCACCCCAGCGCACAGAATTGATACACGGGATCACCGTCCAGAAACAGGCGGGGCGTGCCATCGGCCATCACGCCCTTCCAGATCGTACGATCAAAGACTTCGCACAATCCAGGCCGTTCACGCTCGCAGTAGAAGCACGTCCCACATCCGGGTGCCCAGCTCAGGATTACGGCATCTCCGCGCCGTAGCCGCTTGACACCGGGCCCCACCTCCATCACGGTGCCGGCCCCTTCGTGGCCGAGTGCCGCAGGCAGTGGATGTGGCGTAGCACCCGTACAAACATGCCAGTCGCTGCGGCAAATGCCTGCGGCACTGACCTTTACCCGCACTTCACCAGCCCGAGGGGGCAGCAGATCCAACTCCCGCAAGGTAATGGGCCCACCGACGCTCTCTACAATCGCTGCGCGTGTCTTCACTCGATAGTTCGCAAATGGGTCAAGGCATCCTGAATTTCCTGGGCAAGCCGCTGGCGCTGTTCGGCCAAATAACTCACCAGACTTTCACGCCGCCGCCGCAGCCAGCCCGCCCGAATAACTGCATACAGCTTTCTTGCGACCTCCGCCCAGCGGATCGCGACGTAGCCGCAAAGGGGCGCAAGCGCGGCCACGCCTGCGCCCCATGGGGCACCGGCAACAATCCCTACGATGGTGGCCTCCAGAATCCATGCCAGCGCCACCATCATGGTGCCGACTACCAATTTAAGTGCTCCGGCCTGCGACCGGTTGTATGAAAATTTGCGTCGAACGACACTGGCCGCAAGGCGATAGGGCACGTAGCTCATCAGAGCCCCCAACAGTGCCAGCGGTGACCAGGCCAACAGCAATAGCGCGCGCTTCAGGGCATACCAAGCCACCGGTCTGAGCTCTTCCAATTTCCACGGATCTTTGACTCCGAGCGTGTAAAGCATGCGCGCATACTGGCGAACAGCACTTTCGATGCTTGCCAGGCGGCCCGGGTCCACCTTGTGCATTGTCCTGTAGCCGTCTAGCAGTTCTGCCGCCCTCGCCTGCCGCGCCTTGAGGTCAGGCTTATGCCCTTCCGGCTGTGTCCATGCGGCGATAAAGGGGGCGCTTTTTAGGAGCTCGGTGGTTTCGGCTTCGAGGACAACCGCGCGTAGCCCCTCTTCTAATAGTGCCGTCAGTTCGTGCACTGCTTCTCTGGGCGCCTCCACAAAACGATTCCTGAAGGCAGCGATTTCTACTGGTTTTCCAGGCACTACTAAAACCGTGGATCGAAATCGCGTCGAATTCTCGTACCAGATCCCCACGGGTATTATCTGCGGTACACTCCAGTTAGAAGACTCGGCCGCCGAAAGTGCGATGCGCGCAGCCCCGGTCCGCGCTGGCATCATCATGGGCTCGTCGTGTGTGGTGCCTTCTGGAAAGAGTGCCACAGCATTGCCGCCATTCAGCAGTGCACGGCATTTCGCGAACGTCTCTTCGTTGCGCCGGTGCATGTCGTCCCGATCTGAGGCACCACCACGACGCCCAAGGTCGACAGCCCGAAAGATCGGCAGAGCCCCGAATTGACGCATGAACCAGCACTTCAGCGGGTACCCAAATGGCGTACTCTTGGCCAAAAACGCCACCGGGCGACCCAAGACAGTGAAGATGACGGCCGGATCCAGTATCCCATTAGGATGGTTGAGCACCAAGATGGCCGCGGGTGCTGCTTTTGCCAGCCTGTCGTTGGCTACCTCAATGGGCGAATAGAAAATCCGCAGGATCCGCAACGCGAAGAACCGAACCAGCCTCCCCATCATATGACCAGTGGTTTGTGGCTAAGGGCGGGCTCTACATACCGGCTCCACGGCCTGCACACGTGCATAGCCAGAAGCGCGCTGGCATGTAACGGCATTCCCGATGCCGTGCAGCTCTGAGTCTACTCTCCAGCCGTCGAGGCCCGTCGGGCTGCTGGGCGAGCCCTACCTAAAATAACTCATGTGGCAGCATCGCGGCCAGGAATTCGTCCCGGACCACCTGGATGGGTAACACTCGGCGATTCTTGCTTCGAATTCAGCTTCATTTACGATTCGGGCGGCTTGAGGAAGCCGTCGGAGCCCATGGCTAAGCGACTGGAATTGGAACGTTGCGATACGGCATGCGGGACGAATGAGCCACCGCTTGGACTACTCACGAGGGCCACAGGCATTCTGCAGCGGGTGGCAATGGCTCGTTCGAGCGCCACTCCAGGGCCGGCTAGCAGCGTGCCGCTGAAGTCCACTTCGTCAAGCCTTTCCCTGTCCGATGCCCAATTCGGAGATGGCCTCAACCACTTGGGCGTGCAGGAGTCCGTTGGTTGCTACGACGCCGTTGTTACGCGCCAGCGTTCGCCCGCTAGAAAAATCGAGCGCATGGCCATGCATGTCCGTGACCGTGCCCCCAGCTTCTGCCAGGATGAGCGCTCCTGCGGCATGGTCCCAGATCCTTTCCTGATAGTCGCGCCGCGTCGGGAGTCGTAAGTATATGTCGGCGAGGCCGCGCGCCACAACCGCGTACTTTGCCTGGCTATCCAAACGCACGCTGTTGGAGCTGATGCCCAGGTATTTGGCCAGGCGATGTGCTTCTGTGTGCGAGCTGTGCCCGGACTCGGCGGATTCGCAGAATCGCGCCTTGGAGACCTCGTGTGTTGTGCTCACCTGGATTGCCAGGGGCCTAGCACTACCCGTCGGCAACATTTCCGGCTTGACAAGGTGGCCTCACGGCCGATTGCACGGAAGCCAGCCTTTCGCGCGGTGGTTGGTCCGTGTAGATAGCGTAACTAACACAGCCGCAATGCCCGACTAAGGGCGTTGATTTGGGGTTGAAGAGGCTTGGATTGGCAGGCGCAGCAATGGCAAAAGCTGTATCGTGCGCGTGCGTGCTTCGCAGGCACGCACCTATCCTGCCAATGCTTTTGCGGCATCGTGACGATCCGTGGTCCTTATCAATAGCCCTCCCTGGTGAGCAATACTGCGGGCCTTCTTTCTGTGTTGACACCCTACGGCGGCCACAGTCCGTACTTCTTCTGGAGCACGGCAAACATGACAGCACAGGCCTCCAGCCGGAGGTAGCCGCGCGACATGATTTTGGCGCCAGGCGGCGGATCGCTTTTCCGATTCATGTATCCTCCCATCATGGCCAGCAGCAGAATGGCTGCAGCCAGATCATCGGGAGACGCCAAGTTGAATCCTTCGGCGTATTCTCGTAGCACGCACAGCTCAATATCTGTAAACAGGATCTCGGCCGGTGCTTCCGGGTCCTGGCGACCCAGTAACGTCATCAAGTGCAGGCGCCACGCCATCACCATGTTGATGGTGATGGCCAGGTGAAGACTATCGGCCTTCTGCAAGCGCAACTCCTGCACCTTGCACACACTCTTGAGAATCCGGAAGCCGTCTTCCACACGCCAGCGTAACATGTAATAGTCGACCATTGTTACGGCCTGTGCCACCGAGGTCACCTCCGCAGTCGCGAGCAGGTACCACTGAATCGCTTTCTGTCCTTCTGGCGGGTCCGCCTCTCCAACATGTATGGCGGTGACCTTCACCGGGCCGCCCTGCTGTCCACGGGTGGGCGGAAGCATGACCGTACGGTAGCGTACCTCCATCTGTGCGATGCGGCCCGCACGGCCCTTATGCTTGACACGGCCCGACTTCTCGCGACGGCTCAGCCGCTGTATTGCTACCTCAATGGTACCTTTGGGCGCCCCCTGGCGCATGAACTCAAACAACAACGGACCCTTTCTTCCCAGTCTCCGATTCGCCTTGGCCCGTACTAATAGATCCACCCGTCCCACTTGTTGCTGCGCGGCGAACAGGGCAAAGATGTCCGCTTCCCGATCCATGACGCAGAGTACGCGGGTCTTGCTGCTGAGGTGTGTGGCCGCCTCGGCGATGTCATGCAGTCCGTCGATCCATTGCTGCGTCTTAGCTGCGTGCTTTCCCGCTTGGGTCCTGTAGGCACAGCGCAGCACGCCCAGCGGCAACCCCTGCGCACTCAACGCCAACGTCGTATGCAAATGCACCCCCCGTGCTTTCGCGGTGGTCTGGTTGCGCCCGATCACTTCCAAGCCCTCGCACGCAGGACGGGTGCTGTAGTTGATGTCCGTGCCGTCCTGAAGGCACAGCACCGTCTTTTCCGTGCGCATCCGCTCGATCGTACGACGGCGATGCGGCGCCAGGATATCCGCGGGCGTGGTTCCCCGCTCGTTGGCCTTCTCTATGAAGCGATAATATCCCCGTATCGCGGCACGATCGGATTTCATGGTGGCCGTTATGGACTCGCCGGGCGCTCGTGCCAATATAGTGACACTGTTGACCAGGCGGGTAGTCCGCCGCTTATCCCCCAGCTGTGCGCCCCCAAACTCCTGCGCCGCCCAGGTCTCGGCATCCAGCCCCGCGCCAGCCTCCAGTTTGGGATACGCATCTACGTGCGCCACCCCGAGATGCTTGCGCCACCGGCGGTCCAGATCATAGACGAACACCGCCTTCTTCGTCCGGGTACACGCCTTGGTCTCGGCATGGCGACCCCGGCCGGTGGTCCTTCCCACATAGTGGAATCCCGCCGCACGGAAACAGGTCCCCCGCTGCTCAGGCCCCACGAAGGTCTCAATGACCCACGGGGTATAGCCGTAGCGCGCCGCAAAATCCACGGGCAACCGCTTGAGCACCTTCCCCAGAAGATGACTGGCCAGGTTCTTGACCTTTACGCCTGGCCGAATTAACAGCCGGTTCAGGCCCACTACGCGCATCAGATGCTGCTGGCGCTGCGCGTGCGTCCAAGCCATCCACCGGTCACGCGGTCCCACATACAGGCCGGAAGCCGCAAACCCGATCGCGCCCAGATACCCGTGATCGCTCCGAAACAAATACTTTATCTGCGCGCCCGCAAACTGCCTCACCCCCTGCGGATGCTCCGCTGCCATCAGGGTGTTCCAGCGCGCACGCTGCGTCGCATCCTCCACCAACTCCAAGGCCAAGCCCTTGATCTGTTTGAGCGAAGCGGGCACCTCCACTGGTTTCGGCACCGGCTGGTCCAACAGCCGGGGCGTACCGCTTGCAATGGTGCGCCTGGGCGCGGGCAACGACAGCCTGTCCTCGGATTCCAGCGTCTTGAGCGCCTTCAGACACCCGGTCTGCTGCAGATTCCCACGAGCATCACGAAAGCCGAATGCATGGCACACCTGGCGGCTGATGGCCGTACGGCTTTCACCGGTATGCGCTTCCAATGTGCGCAAAAGCCGCGCCTCAGAGGTCCGCAGCGTGCGAAGAATCTGGCTCTGCGTAAGCATGCCGCAAAGCTACACGGCATGATTTACAAAGTCAAGTCGCTAATTTGGGGACAGGGTAGGCCTAGCATCGCCGCCCAAGGATTGGCACCTCGATCCTTGACCGGACGCCGCTGTCAGCAGGAGGCCTCCGTCCAGATTGGGACAAGCGAGCGCGCCTACGCGCAAGCAGCCGTCTTCCACCAGGGCAAGGGCAATGGCATACTGTCGCCCCCGCAAAAACCCCTTGGTCCCGTCAATGGGGTCAAGCGTCCAAAATCGGTCGCGACCCGGCTGGCCGTTGCCGTAGTCGATCCACTGCAGAACATCAGTCGGGCTATGACTTGGGCGTTCAAACAGTACGCGGCGGATAACCTCCGCAGCAATCGCTTCTTGCCTTGAGCCACCCAGCGCAGCTGCATCTTCCTCCGCCACTATGGCATCGCGTGGGAAAGCCTCCCTGAGCGCGCAACATATCAGTGCTTGGCTGCCGAAGTCGGCCACTGTAACAGGACTTCTATCCCCTTTTTCCATCACGCCATAGTCCAGACTCCGCTGCACAGCTTGGCACAACCGCGCCGCTTCGCGCAGCGCCGTGGTGGCGACCTCCAGCTCGGTTGCGCTACGATCGGTCTCCATGAGTGCAAATCGATTCAAAGCCGGGCAGGTCGTCAATAAAGTGAAGGGTCCTCAGGGCGTGATTTACCTGACAAAAGTAGTGAGAGAGCCCGTTGGTGATGATGACGTAGCGGGCACGAAGCTTTTTGTTATAGCGTCCGACCTGGTCAAAGGTGGCTTGATTCAGTTCTACATGTGGTGCCTTGCACTCCGCCACGATCACCGGCCGTCCACTACGGTCATAGGCCACCACATCCGCCCGTAGCCTCACCCCGTTTAGTCTCAGCTGAATTTCCCGCCGCAAAAGACCAATTGGCGCACCCTTGTCCTGCACCAGGTATTGCACGAGGTGCTGCCGCACCCATTCCTCCGGGGTCAGCACGACGTACTTTTGGCTAATGGGGTCAAATATCTCTTGCGACCTGCCTTCGCCCCGAACAAAGAACTGGTAGCCTGGGAAGTTAAGATCAATCATGTGGCAAGATACGGCTTGCTGCGCGTCAGCCACCTTCAGAATCCCCAATGGCCCTGCGGCGTTATATACGCCCACGGGGTGTAGCGCAGCCCGGTAGCGCGCTTCGTTCGGGACGAAGAGGTCGTGGGTTCAAATCCCGCCACCCCGACACCAATTCTATTCGCTGCATCGTGGCAATATTGCACTATGCTCCCGGAGCATGCGCCGAATATCGTCTAAGTGCTCCCGCGACAGATTGCCTTGATTGCACGCATGCTGGCTGCATAATTACTCCCGGTTCGGTGAGTGCCGCGTTGACGTTGCGGGCGGGAGCGCGTTCCGCTCGATGCGGTATGTGTCAACGTTTTTGTGACAGTTTTTGACATTTAATTAGGGAGCAATTAGCGTCTGGGTCTGGTGGCTTGTTGATCCAGACATTCTTTGGCGGCATTCCCACCTTCGGCACCCCTCGTGCGAAGCGCTCCGGATGCCTCATAGGCCTCCTTCAGCACCTGTTGCCGGGCCGCCCTAACGGCTTTCTCCTGTCCAGCGTGCACCACGGCGGGCACCATTAGCGCGAGTCCCGTGTGGTAGTGGCTGTGGTTGTACCAGAGTAAGAAGCGCCCTGTTCAGGCTTTGGCGTCTTCCAGCGAGCCAAAGCGGCCCGGATACGTCGGCCGATACTTCATCGTCTTGAATTGCGCTTCCGAATAGGGGTTGTCATTGGAGTTATAGGGCCGCGAGAGCGATTTCTCGACGCCAAGTTCCGCCAGCAGCTGGGCGACTGTCTTTGACGTCATGGCACTGCCCCGGTCGCTGTGGATGATAAGCTGATGGTGCGCGATGCCCTGACGGCGGCAGCTCGTCTGAATTAGGGCCCGGGCCAGTGCGGAAGACTCCCCTGGAGCAATGGTCCAGCCTACCACGTATCGGCTGTAGACATCCATGATGACGTAGAGCGAGTAGTGCGTCCACTTGTACGACCCGCGAAGCTTGGTAATGTCCCAGCTCCATAGCTGGTTGGGTCCCGATGCCAAGCGTTCCGGCTTACGATACGGCGGATGCTTGCGCTGATTGCGCCGCTCGCGGACCTGGTCGCACTCGGAAAGTATGCGGTACATGGTCCGCCAGTGGCACACGTAGCGGCCTTCGTCCAGAAGCGTGGCGTAAATCTGACGGGGAGGCATATCGTAGAACCGTTCGCTGTTGAGCACGACGCGGATCTGCGCGCGCTCCGCTTCGCCGATGTAGCGTCCCCTGGGTCGCTTCTTGCGCTGATGCGGCTGCGCCTTCGGTGCCATAGCACGGTAGTACCACATGCGGGACACGCCCATCAATCGGCAAGCTTGCGCCTTCTTCAGGGCGACAGGCCGCATGGTAAGCTCCTTCACCATAGCTACTCTCCCTGCGCGGTCTCGTCTGCCCCAAATAGCACGCAGAGTTTTTTTTGAACCTCAATGACCGTCTCCGCCTTCGTCAGCTTGCGCTTCAGCCGCGCGATCTCCTGCCGCTGCCGCCGGATCGTCTCCGCTTGCGACGAAGCAGGCTTGCGACCACGACCCGGCGCGCTGGCCAAAGCCTGCTGCTGCCCACGCCATCTCGACAACGTTGAGCTGTAGAGGCCCTCGCGGCGCAGCAGCGCACCGATCTGCCCCGGCACCGTACAAGCCTCGGCTTCCGCTACAATCCGCCGCTTGTACGCGGCCGTGAATTGCCTACGCTTCGCGCGAGGCCCGACCTCAGTAGAAGGAACGCCATGGAGGCTGTTCTGGAGCGTATTGGTAGAGTTATCCATTGGGCTAACAGTTGATCAGAAAAGCTGAATCGCCCAAGTCGGATGCCAACGGCGGATCCGGAATTGCTCCCTAATTTCTGAAGCAAAAGTGTAACGTACATTATAGGCACACAGGGCACACGCTGGACGGGAAATACGTCTCATCGTTCGGTGTGGGCTCCAACCACTCCCACTACATGATTCGAAGGCGAATGGCCGAAGGAGGCAGCATGGAGTGCAACGAGATGCATCGCATTCTTCTGTTTGCACAGCCCAGCGCTCCAATAGCGACCGCATTCACCGAGTCCGGAGACATGATCTGGCGGATCAGGTTTGCAGATGCACGGATAGCACCAAAACTAGTGCTGTATTCCAAGCAAGGCCATCTGGTAAGTGCCGCGAATTGGCCATCACATGTTGGTGAATCGAACGACATCGACATTACGGGGGAAGCGCGCGGAGACTCGTTCTGGCTGACTCGTCGTGAACAGCTGACCAAAGACCGAGATCGTTGGGCGGGCCACTTCTACAAAGTGGATGTGTTATCGGGGCGGGGCGAGTATCTGGGGATGCGTCCGGTCAATACAAATATAATGGGAAGGCGTGTGCGGGCCATAGATCAGGAGTATCTGTACACTGCCCAATCCGACCCGTATCCTCAACTGGGGATCCATCCTATACCGGACGCAACACGATGACTGACACGGCGGCGGACGGACATCGGAGAGGCAAGGAAGGGGACAGCATTCACGAGGCCGCTGGAACACGAACTCGTCCTAGTGTGTTTCGGTTCTGCGACCTGTGGGTGGTGTAACTATCCCGCTCTGCCTGACGCGATTGACAGCACGAAGGTCGCTGTGCGTGAGCATGCCGCAGCACGTGGTGCGTCGTTTTCGGCAGTAGTCACACGCGACCAGTTACTGTTAGCATGAGTGCCACCCGCTACACTAATTCCGCGGAGAACTTGCCTCATTTTTATTGGCACATACCGAAGCCAAGAGAGAGTGCGGTCTATACTGACAACGCTCTTTGTGGATATGCCTCTGGAACGCATTGCGGACGAAACTGTGGTAAATGTAGGGTTCAACTTTTAACCGCTCCTTGGCCGCAACGCACTCCCTGAAGGTGTCAACTCATGGGCTTAAGTCCCCTGCCAACAACGCTTGGTGCCTGTACATGTGCGTCTGGTGAAGTACATCACCTGCACGAGGAGAGTGCCCCATAGGTCGGGGCGGGAGACATAGAATATGCCTGCCCTTTTTGTTATAGTAGTGTGTAGTGCCACCGCTGGGGAGTGCGCTATCTGACCGGGCCATGTTCCATACGTTTTACACACCATGCTGCACATATGCCCGCAACGGTCAGTTTTCGCCTAGATTGCCTTTGATCGCATTCGGGTGCGACCTAGGCGCTCTCAGCGCGCCGTGTGAGCGGCCCTTAAAGCATATGACCCAGTGACGACCGCACCTACGCACCCAAAGCCTGAAAAAAAGGGTTTTTGGTCAATCACCGGGTACGAGAGCGGCGGACATGGGGCAAGCAGCGACACCAGGGAACGTTATTTGCACATACCATGCATTTCAAAGTTAAAGGCACAAGCACCCCGAATATGCTCATAATCTTCAGGAACACACGCCAATGGAAGCGATACCACCACTTTCATTCACTCGAATATCGTTGAATCGTGAAAGCCTTCTCCACTTTCGCTGGCCTACTGATCATAGGTCTCCTGATCATTACCGGCTGCGATTCGTCTTCTACCACGGTGGACGAATCACCACAGGACCTTCTCTCACTGATTAGTCAACTTGAAACGCCTGGAGAGTCACTGATCACCTCCTATCGTAGCGTTTTTGTCTCCGAATTTGAGCCCAAGGACATTGGCCGGTTGCCCAAAGGGACCCACTGGGGGTTCCTGACTCCAGATGACACAGGCGCACTCCTGTTGGGGTTGGCCCTCGGCAAGAGTGGATCCACGGACGATGTGGAACCTCCGTCAGATTGCGAATTGGAGAAAGGTGGAGGCTTGGGGGCCCAGCGGTGCTTGCGAGACCTGTTTCAACACTGCGACGGAGCATGGACATGGAAAGACGATGACGGGAATACTCATTCCGACGGACACAACCTGGTTAAGAACGATAATGGCAATTTGGATTTGGTTAATTGCGACCTGCCCGACGACGACGGATGAAGGCTAATCCCGTGGAAGGATGAACACACACTCCGCAGCTCTTCTGGTCGATACCATCCACAAAGACAGCGTTATGAGCGACAGAAATCCGCATCTGCATAAGGGTGAGTTTCACCTGTCGTTAACGCTAAGCATCCAGACGGTAACAGGGAGACTCGAGTTCTAACTGGTGCCTGGTCGGGGATGCTGCTTCGGACCGAATTAGGCAATTTGCAGCAGTGGACAGGCACTGAGTCACTCTTCTCCGAAGACCAGAGGTTGGATTACGTGCCTTGGCCAAGTTGGATCTGTCGGAGTGGACTCTGGCCCGGGCGAAGACGTGCGAGACGAGTGGTATCACGATAATCATGATGTGCCCGCGGTAGATGCGTGGGCGAAGGCCACACTGGAGTGGCTGGTGCAACAGTGCCCGGGAAAGCTGGCCTATGCCGTGCTGCACCTGGACGAAACACGCCCCCACATCCACGCCGCGGTCATCCCGACCAATTCCAGGGGCACCTGTCCTACAAGGTGTATTTCAGCGGTGCCCACAAGCTGCGCGAGATGCAGCAGACCTACGCGCAGGCACTCGAGCCGTTAGGCGTAGCCTCCAACTCGGACATGGTCAAGGCCGTGCGGCGTACGCAGTAAACGAAGGGCATTGACGGTTGGCGCGTACCGAGGTTCGTGCAAGAACGGGTGCGGGCGGCAGCGCTACGGATTCAGACCTTGGCACCAGCGGAGGCGCCGCACTTGAAGGAGGTCTCATGGAGGGAAACGGCCAAGAGCATGTGGGCGCGTATGCGCCCGCAGATCCAGGGCTTGCATCAGCACCGGGACGCCTGGCGCCGGCGCGCAGAACTGGCCGAAGAGACACTTACCCTAGCGCGGAAGGAGCACCAACGCGACAGACAGCAGCTGGACCAGCAGCGCGACCAGGCGACCGGCATGGCGTTGGAGCGGACACCGGAGCATCAGCATCTGGATTTGGCAAAAGAGGCGCACGAGCGCGGCATTGAAAGCGGAATCCTGGATATGGTGGACTACCGCGTGCACCAAGAGCGCATGCGTGAGCAAGATCGGGGCTTGGGGATGTAAAACCGCCATGCGAGGCCGGTAATACACGTGCATGAATCAGAATCGAGCTGCTCTCTGACTACGGCAGCGGTGATAGCGCTGGTTGATGAATTGCTGATTCAAGGCGCTTTGCCACACAAGGCAGCCGCCGATGCGACCCGTATCGCCATCGCCGCGGTCAATAGTGTGGACTATCTGGTGACGTGGATCTTCAAGCACATTGCGAACCCAGTGCAACTCCCAAGGATTAATCGCATGTGTCGTGCGTTGAACTATGGACCGGAAGTTATCTGTACACCGGCTGCATTAATGGAGGAATCCAATGGACAACCCACCGGCGGACCCGATTCTAGCCGAGTTGCGTGCATTACGCGAGGCATATGCAGCGAAGTTCAATTACGATCCTGCTGCCATTGCTAAGGACATTCAGGCCATGAAAGCCACTTCGGATGGGGAGTACATTACGTTGTCGTCGAAGCCGGTAACGCCCCCGGGCATTGCTATGCTTGCTTGCTTGTGTGGTCGCCCTCGGGAGACGGACTGACGCGGTCTTTAGAGCGCCAGGTAGTTTCCGATGGCGTCGTGGGGCCTTGCGTGCATGTGTCGGGAGGTGGTGGTAAGGCTTTGGTGTCCGAGGGTGCTTTGCACGACGTGTACGGGGGCACCTCGATCCATGGCATGGCTGGCAGCGGCATGCCGGAGCCAGTGTAAGGACACGTCTTCGCTTAGTCCGGCTCGATTCGCCGCTTTTTTGACGATGCCCCACAGTCCTTTGCGGGTCAGTGGTCCGCGCCGTCCCTGCCAGACCGCTTCCTGCGGCTGTGCGCGGGATGGTGCCTGTTTCAGTTGATGTACGACATATATTTATACCGTTTTCAGCGGCAAAGTTTTTACCGATTGAACGGTGCCGCGCTGGGCGTGCAGGGGGTGCCTTGTCGTTCGTTCATCCCCGTTTTTCGGGTCCTAACACATTTCCGATAATAACACGTCGGAGGAAACAATTGCTACCCGATCACTGCTGCGTCGACGGTAGCTCAGGGAGTATCTTTACGATCCAGAGGTCTTACGCACGTTTCTAAAGACTGAGGATTGCACGGAATCCGAGGTGGACAGGGTCCTCTCGCAGAGGGAGGCCCTGTTGAACAAGCAGATTGCGCCGAGGAACATCAAGGATGTGTCGAGAGACGGTGCATCCGAATTGATTGGATCCCAAGCTCGGATCTGTGGAGAAGAAGCACGTAGTCGGCGCCGAATTCCCTGACGCTGCCGGGGAGCTGGGCCAAGTGGCAAATGAATTCGCCGTCAGCGCCAAAGGCGAGCCATCCGCGGTCTTCTCGCGGCCGGTCGTATTTCCGGACCCATATGCGGTCGTCGCGGCCGATCACTACATTCGACATAGCCGGAAAAACTTCAGCCACGGGGCGGTCCCGGCTAAGGGCAGTGTTGTAACTCTGCCGCAATAACGATGACTCCTGTTGGGTGCGGCGCTCCTCCAAATCTTCGCGCCAGGCGCGTACGTCCGTACTCGTGACTCTGCGAACCGGTTCGAGCCAGCGGATGATCGTCCGCAAGTTGAATTCATCGTCCAGCACCCGGACCTCCGGTTCACTTCCGTGTGCCAGCACGATGATTGATCCTCGCGCGTCAACTTCCGCGAACGACTGGAAAATTAGGTCCAGCCCGAGGTCCGGGTCTTCCTTGACCGTGCCGCTGATTCTGTCAGGGATCTTGGCGAGGCTGCCGACAAGCTCGCCGCTGGGATTGTGGACTTCCACTATCAAGGTGTCTGGAACAGAGAAATTCGCGCGCGCCACCCATTCCCTTCTCGCATTCACCGTGTATCCGTTGTCGAGCACGCCTCCAGCATGGGACGGATTCAGATACGCCGGACTGAGACTCGCGCGCCGCACGAATTGGCCCTGTGCCGTGAAAACATTGTAGTGCCATGGGCGGGTGTTGCCCACCCATAGGGTGTCGCCTGCGGAAATCCACAGGGTGGAGGGATGCAAAAACTCACCGGGTCCTTCGCCGCGTGCGCCCATTGACCGTAGGTGCCGGCCGGTCTCGTCGAAGATGCGGACCTCGGCGGTCTGGTAGTCGACCGCCACGACGGATCCGCCGGACAACCGGCCCATGCCGCGGACGGAGGTGAACCATTGGTTTTCGTCTTCCTCGTCCTCGCCGATAATCAGGACGGGCTCCTCGCTGATCGTGCAGATTGCGTCCGAACTTGCTGGGTCGCTGGTGACGATCTGCACGCCGACGCTGTCGATGGGTATGGATTCGAATGGGACTTGCTGGGCAGCACAGACACTGAGGGGCAAGACAAGTGCGGTGACAAAGCTTATCGTGCGGCGAAAGGGTGTGGGCATTTTATTGGGACTTATATAGAATAGGGAAGGTTCAATGGGCCTAGAATTTCCGCTTGAGTGACTTGGGATTAGCCTTTTTGCGCGGTCTGGGTGAGGCGCGCGCCGGTAGGTGCAGGTACGGACCGGAAGCGCAATGTCACGTGTAAGCCCGGTAGAGGACTCGGCTACCACAACAGGTACAATTATCGAAAGCTAACTCTGGTGCCTGAAAGGTGCCACAAATCGGCGCGATATCCTGTCCGATCGCACCCCACCCGATAGTCGGAACCCTCACCTCCGCACTCCCACCCCTCCAACTGTGGCCGGATGGGTATGCGAAAGCTGCACTTGCCGTCCGCAGGCCAGATCGACTCCGCGTTGGCCGCCCGCAACGTCTGGCGCAGCCGGATACCCACCATGCGCGCTTGGCCAGTACTACTGGGGAGAGGGAACGAAACTGCAACATTCCGCGCCCGTCCCGCTTGAACAAGAACGAAAGAGCCTTTTGCAAAAATAGGCTGAGAGCGCGAAACCGGGCGTAGAAAGTTAGGGCGTGGGTGAGAATAATGCGGATTAAGTGCGTCGTGAGTCGTATACTTGAACACGTGAGAATCATAAATGTATACAATAAACGTGCAGATGCAATTGCGATCAGAGTTGTCCAGGTACTGGTCCACATTCCAGCTCAGATTGTTTCCATTGCTGGAGCTCACTATTGGCGAGCTCAGTGAACAGCACAGACGATTCGTTTCTGTGGTGGAATTAGTGCGCGTGGAGGAGCTGTTGTCGGGGTGCGAGTCCAAGGGTCCAGGCCGTCCGAAGGCGGACCGGGCTGCGCTGGCGCGGGCTTTTTTGGCTAAGTCCGTATTCGATATCCCGACCACGCGGGCGTTGGTGGAGCGACTAAAGAGCGATCCGGTACTGCACCAGCTATGCGGCTGGGAGTGGTCGTACATGGTACCGAGCGAATCGTCGTTTTCGCGGGCGTTCGCGGAATTTGCCAACAGTGACCTGCCGGGGCGGCTGCACGCAGTGCTGCTGGAGTGCGCGCTGGAGGATCATCTGGCCGGGCACGTTTCGCGGGACGCGACCGCGATTCCGGCACGCGAGAAGCCGAAGCGGTCTGTGCCCAAGGCCAACGACGGCAACCAACCGAAAACCCCTACCCGCCTGCAGCGTCAACGCTCCATGGAGCTGGATGATATGCTGGAAGAACTGCCGAAGGACTGCAATGTCGGGACAAAACGCAATTCGAAGGGTCACGGGCACTGCTGGGTCGGCTTCAAGCTGCACTTGGATGTGATTGACGGGGGGATTCCGATCAGCGCTGCGCTAACATCGGCTTCGGTCCATGACAGCCAGGTGGCGATCCCGCTGGCAGTGATGACGGCCGCTCGGGTACAAAGTCTGTACGACTTGATGGACAGTGCGTACGATGCTAAGGAAATCCGAGAGCATAGCAGATCGCTGGGGCATGTGCCGATCATTGATATCAACCTGCGTGGCAATGAGGAGCTGAAGCGCGAGGCGCGGGCGCAACGCAGCATCGGACACGTTACGCCAGAGAGGAGACGCTTCAGAGAGCGCTCGACGGTGGAGCGGGTCAATGGACGACTCAAAGACGAGTTCGGCGGACGGTATGTGCGGGTACGCGGGCATACCAAGGTCTACTGCCACCTGATGTTCGGCATCCTGGCGCTGACCGTCGACCAGTTGATGCGCCTGGTGCTCTAAGCGCACCCGTACCCTCACGTAGGGCCCGTCTCGGGGATTGCACAAATTTTAGTTGGGTTTCGGCGGCTTCTGCCGAGATGGGCCCTCAAAGTAGATATCTTTTGGCAATGGATTGGGCTTCGGGTCGAGTGTGTGGGTGCAAATGGGACGGTGCATGCCAATGTGGGCCCAATTGCGTGCTCACACGCGGATTTTCGGGCGTAGGCAGGCTCGTGGAGTGACTTTCCGGGCACGATATCCCGCAGGGATCCTCTGATCGCACGCGTAAGCGGCGATCTTGGCACGGTGCAGCGCCTCAGAGCGTCCAGGCAGCTGCGGGTTTTGCGTTATGCCAGCGTCAGCAGCGCACTACTGCGCGGGGGCGTCCAGCGGCAGGTGTTGCCTTTGCAGTCCTCTGGGGCTGGCAGACCGAATCCCCACTAACCCATTGACCCCCGGAGGTGCTTAGGACCTGGGTCAGTTCCTTCATGTCCTCCCGGCGTATCGGCTTCAGATTCGACTCGTACTGCATGAATATCGCCCCGCACCAGCGCTGACGCATCCCCGATGATCCCCAGCGCTTCACGTTCCGTGATCGGTTCGCAATAATGCTGTTGAGGTTCTCGATGATGTTTGTCGTCTTCAGACTGTCTCTGACAGCCTGGTTCCGCACCCCCAACCGGTGAAGCGCCAGCGTATCCTCCATACCCTCCTCCAGACTGCGTGCGGCTTTCGGGCACGACCGCTGCAGCGCTTCATGCAGCGACACAAGCGCCGCCCGTGCCTCTGCGTACGTGGGCAGTTCCCAAGCCGCCTGAAGCCGACGCTTCATTTGCGTGGCCGCTGGCTCGCTCTTGATGTGACGCGTCACATTGGTACGCTTGTGCCATTGGCAGCGCTGGAATACGACCGCATCCCCAAACACCGCACTGATTCCCTTGCGAAGCCCGCGGCTGCCGTCCACCTGTACCAACAGCTTGTCGGTATGGGTGAAGCCCCGACGCAACAGATCCTGCAGCAGCGACTCCACCTGCGCACTGTTCTCGGTACGGCTTTCCGCAAAGCCCAGTACGACCTTCTCGCCCTCGGTCGTGATGCCCATCGCTACGATCATCTGCATACCAGCCAAATACTTGCCATCAAGCAGGAGCGCCGCAAAGGTGTGCTGATCGAATCGGCGCGTCTCAAATGCCTCCAGTAGCGCTGCCGTCTGCGTAATGAAGGCGTTGCCAATGCTGCTGGCGCTCAACCCCAGACTATCGGTAAAGACTTGGGCCGCCTGCCTGTAATTGCGCCGCGAGAGTCCACACAGCAACCCTCGTGTCACGCTTTCCCGGTCCATAAGCCCACGCTCGCGCAAGAGGCGGTACGTTTGCAGAGGACGCTCCTTTCGGGTTCGTACATTCCGCACGCGCGGAACGCGGACCGCAATGCGCTCCAAACCGACGCGGATGGAACCCGGATTCGCCCCCCAGCGCTGAAAGCCGGTCTTATGGTGCTTCCCACGTGCGCCGCATATGAAGCGGACCTCGGCTTCCATGACCCATGTGGCCATCTTGGTAAGAAGATGATCAAGACATCCAAGGCAGCTGGCCAGACCGATGAAGTTCCTTTGCGCAAGCCCCCGAAAGTCCTCGATGAGTGATTGATCCAGCATAGGGGTATGGGGCATCAGACGGCGTTAAGGTTGATGAGACTCTCACGAAGTTGTGGCAGAAAGGCCGCATGGGCCACACGGCGCAGCTGAGCCTCGTGTTCCAACAGTGCCAGTGCCATCTGTTCGCGTTGCTGGAAAACGGCGCTGGCCGGGGTCTGCAACCTGCGACTGATGGCATCCATGAAGCGCATCACGCGCAGCCCCCGGTCGAGCTTGAGCAGCATGCCCGTGCGCTGAATCGTCAGAGATTGCTCCAGGCCCTCCCATAAAACCTTCGCTGCGGACCGATTGACGCGCGTCAAGTCCTGGTGAATACGGGTGAGTGCGCGTTCAGCTTCCCGGGCATCGAACCCATTCCATGCCTGGCGGAGGCGATTGCGATACACAGGAACAAGGTCTTCCGGAAGACCACAGGTGACTTGATCCAGTAGCGTATTGAGACAGCGCTGTATAGCGACCCTGGGGCCGAACACCTGGCGCACCGCCGATTGAAGTCCCGTACTGCTGGGCAGCACACAGAGCAGCCCATCGGCGGCCGAAAGACCACGATCGCACAGCGACTGCACAAAGGACGTAAGAGCAGAGACGTTTTCAGGGTAGCACGCTACAAGGCCAAGTATGCGGCGATAGCCCGTGATGGTCAGACCCGCTCCAAGAACGATGCTAACGCCGCGTGGGCACAGCCCGCGCAGCCAGATCGCAACGATCGGGTCGTCTTGCAGACTACGCGAATGCAACAGCTGCCACGCTTCATTCAACTGCGCCGAGTCTGGCTTTGTGTCCTGGGCCGCAGCAGAAGCCTTGATCACTACGGGCGGTGGCGCCGGCTGCTGCTGCGCTGCCGGAATGGGCCAGTCGGTGGTCAATTGTTGCAGTATGTGCGTGCAGAGCTTCATCAGAAGCCGTCGCGAGTCGCCGGAGGGATTGATCTGGGCGTCTAAAGGTGCCTCAGCCCTCCCCAAAACAGGCTGTGAGGGGTTCATATGATTGGAAAGGAATGGTGGAGACTAGGGTCCACCTCCACAGCAACTTTCCAATTCCCAACTTGAATTTGTGCAATCCCCCGTCTCGCCATCAGCGCGGGCCGGGTCAGCTATGCCGTGTCATGCCTCCCTGCGCAGTTCGTCACCCCCATTCGAGCAAGACTTCCGCAATACAAAGGTCGAACAAGTTGATACGTGCAGAATCACACTGGCTTGACGAAGCTCCTACTCCCAAATCAAGGGCTGAACCCGACTTCGCCATTTTGGGAACCAACCGTGGCCGAAGGGGGGCTAAACCAGGTACTCCCAGCCCACTTTTCGCCCTTTTCAGCCCCTTTTCAGCCGTATTTCTCGGCTATATGGTGAAGAATGCGTGAAGTTTAGCGTATTCGGCTGAAAAAGGCCATTGTAGTGCCAGGATTATTGGT
This sequence comes from Rhodothermales bacterium, assembly GCA_965262785.1. Classification (GTDB taxonomy): domain Bacteria; phylum Bacteroidota; class Rhodothermia; order Rhodothermales; family Bin80. The sequence continues at coordinate 1,150,114 of OZ253559.1, read as the reverse complement.
GGGGACTTGCTACAGGTGCGCCCATGCACTATCTTGGAGTCGGCATTGAACTGCAGACACCATGTACATACGGGCGACCAAGACCCACGCAAAGAAAGGCGAAGCGCGACACAGCTACCGCCTGGTACGCAGCGACCGCATCGGCGGGAAGGTGCGCCAGTCTACCCTGCTGAACCTGGGCGTCCACTTTGACACGCCCCGTGAGCAGTGGGGGACCTTGGTGCTTCACATAGAGAATTTGTTGCAGGGGCAGCCGACACTCGTGTTCGATCCCGACCTGCAGCACACGGCCGAAGCCATTGTCGCGCAGCTGCGCGCACGCGGCATAGGTGCACACGCGAAGCCGGAGGGTGAGCCTGACAGCGTCATGACGGTGGACATGGACTCCCTTGAGCACCCGGAGCATGCCCGCAGCGTGGGCGCAGAGCGTGTCTGCCTTCAGGCGCTCGAGGATCTGGGACTGAAAGACACGCTGATCCAGGCCGGCGCCAAGGAGCGCGACGCGCGTCTGGCCGTAGCCCTGGTGGTCGCACGCATGCTGCATCCCAACAGCGAACGGGCTACGCTTCAGTGGTTGCAAAGCAGGTCGACGACGCTGGACCTGCTGGGGCTGCGCCCCGGCAGGAAAGTGTCGTTAGCGAAGCTGTATCGCATTGGGGACCTGCTCTGGGAGCACAACCAAGCGATTCAGCAAGCGCTCTTCCAAAAGGAGCGGACGCTCTTGAGCCTGCCGGAGACCGTTGTTTTTTGGCTCTACCCCTCTTTTAGTGGGTAAGCTCACCTGCGGACGCTTTCGGGTATAGATCCAGGCCTCCGAGGTGAAAGTAAATGGCGTTGGCAAACCGCCTTTTGTTGCGGAAGCCCCTACTGCGCACTTTGATGGTTTTGATCCGGCTGTTGATGCCTTCCGCAGGGCCATTGCTCACCTTCAGGATGATCGCATTGAGGATACCCCACAGGTGTTTCTTGATGGTTCTGGCGGCCGCTTTGACCGGTTCCAGCCGGCACCGCATGGCCCACGACAACCATCGCTCCCAACCCTTGCGCGCCCATGTGCGGTGGACATAGTGCCACAGCTGCAGGGCCATTTCCTTGATAGCCCACGCGCGGGCCGTCTTCAACGTGCTGGTACGCAACTGCTGGAAGCGCGCCTTCTGCTTAGCAGACATGTTGGCCCGGTGAGTCAACCAATCATACTTGGTCCCCTTGAGGTCCTCCAGGCCTTCCTTCATCAATGCCCGGTGCTCCTGTCGCCGAACCTTGTCCACGGCAACTCCCAGACACTTCACTACGTGAAACTTGTCAAAGGCCACCTTCCGCTGCGCCTCTGGCACATGCTCCAGCGTGGCGTTGATGTAGGCTGGCCACATGTCCATGCTGACACTCTCGATGCCCTCCAGCTGCTCCACAGTGAGTCCAGCATACCAACGCGTAAGTGTTTCTTTCCTACGGTCTTCGCCCACATGCAGCACCGTACCCGCCTTTGCATCCGAAACAATGGTGACATACGCATGGCGCTTGCGAAAAGAGGTCTCATCCACGCCAATATGGGCAACATTCCGTTCCTTCCTCCGCGCAAGGCCGCGTTGCACCGCGCGCTGCATGATCCCGTCTATCGCATTCCAGCTCACCCCCATCAGACGGGACACCGCCGATACGCTCGCCTCCTGCAGCCAATCAATCACCAGCGCCTCAAACTCCGCAGTGAACCGTGACATAGGTTCCGCCCACGGAACCGACACGGTGCGCACTCCATGCTCTGGACACTCCACGCGGGGAAGTTGCGCAACCACCATGGTGCGATACGCACACAGATCCAAGTGACGCCATTGCCGACGACGGTGGTCGTAGCCCGGAGACGCCGTGCCGCACTCCGGACAAGGCAGCTGATGGCCTTCCTCGCAAGCTACATGAATCCGGACTTCTTGCGCCTCATGCGCAAACGTCACCTCGGAAACCTTCCAGGGAGCCTGGATGCCCAAGAGGCAACCGATATCAGTCTTTAGTTGTGACATATCGCTGCTGGGGTTAGAGAACGTGTGCGCCATCGTGTTGATGGCCTTGAAACAGACAAGAAGCGGGTATGAATCCGCATAAACTCATTTCGTTTCCCGTTGAATACAACACTGCACCCATCTAATCAGGGGAAGAGCCTGTTTTTTATGACCTGACCAACACCCATTACCATGGCCGACAGCACGGCGAGTACCTGGCCTATGGACGTTCGAAGCAAAAGCGTTCCGATTGTCCGCTGGTGACGCTCGGGCTGGTGCTCGATGGCGCGGGCTTCCCGCGCACCTGCGAGATCTTGCCCGGCAACGTCTCGGAGCCCGGCACGCTGCAGGACGCTATCGAGCGTCTGAACGCCAGCGTGGACGGCCAGAAGCCGACGGTGGTCATGGATGCAGGGATCGCTACGGAAGCAAACGTGTCCTGGCTGGCAGAACAGGGCTACGACTGGATCTGCGTACACCGGGGTAAGCGGCCCCTGCCGCCAGAGCGGGAGCCCGACAGTACGCTGACCACGCAGGCTGGACACGCCGTACGCGTGTGGCAGTTGCAGCAAAAGAAGCAGGAGATGCTGCTCTATGCCGTCAGCGAAGCCAGAAAGCACAAGGAAGAGCAGATCCTCCAGCGCCGGCGCACGCTACTGGAAGCAGCCCTCACCTCGCTGCACGAAGGGCTGCAGAAGCCCTACCATACCAAGCGGCTCAAGAAGGTCGTAGAGCAGGTCGGACGCATAAAAGAGCGATATGCCCGCGTATCTCATCAGTACGAAGTGACGGTTGTAGAAGGGAGTGGCCCCAACGCCAAGGCCGTGAAGTTTGCACGCAAGACGCAGTGGGAAGAGGCCGATGAGGCCCTGGGGGGCTACGTGCTGCGCACCAGTCAGACGGGATGGGACCTTAAGCACATTGTAGCCACGTATTGGCGGCTGTCCGAGGTGGAGGCCACCTTCCGCTCGTTGAAGTCGGAACTGGGGATGCGGCCGCTATACCACAGCAAGGACGCACGCATCGCAGCGCACATCAGTATAGCTGTGTATGCCTATCACGCCGTGCACCTGATCCGGACCCGATTGAAGGCGCAAGACATCCACACCAGCTGGAAGACGCTTCGCCAGAAGCTGAGCGCCTGGCAACGGGTGATGACAACCGTAAAGGACACCCAGGGCCAGGTGATTGTCAACGTGCAGGACGAGCGCCCAAGGGCAGAGCTGGCTCAGATAGCGCGCATCTGCGGCGTCACGCCCAGCCTGCATCGGCAACGCTACGTGCGCCAGGACTAAGGCAGGCGCACGGCGTTAGAAAAGTAGTGCCAGCCAGGCGGGAGTACACCCTTTTCTTATATGTGGAGAATGTGTCCACCTATACTGTTTGAGTCATAAAATGGCGAAGTAGAGTGAAGTGAATTGTGCAAAAGGCTCGAAAGACTCGATTCGACCACCCGGAGCCGCTCATTCATCTGTACCAATAAAGGTCATGTTGCCTAATTCTGCTCCCATCGTATTCTCTCTGGCCGTGGCGCTGCCTTTGCTTGCCATCGCCTGCGGCTCTCCCGGATCCGATATGAGCGGAGCCTGGTCGGGCACGATGGATACCCTTTCCTCCGGCGAGGTTGAGGTCCGAAATTCCGACGATCCCCTCTGGGCGCAGGAGTGGCGGGTCGAGGAAGAATGGAGGATCGGAAGCGATACGAGTGACGGACCCGAACTCTTTGGAAGCATCATCTCCTTCGATGTCGATGCGCAGGGGCGGGTCTATATCCTGGACGGCCAGGCACAGGAGGTCCGTATTTTCGACTCAGAGGGTGCGTTCGTCCGCACAGCCGGGAGCAAAGGAGACGGGCCGGGAGAGTTTAGCCGAGCCAGTTCTGTGGATCTAAGCCGGAACGGAGAGATTTGGGTAATAGAAATGCTACAGGGGCAGCTCTCCATCTTCGACTCGACCGGAAGCTTCCTGAGAGAGGAGAGGAGCAACTCCCCAGGCTCAATGATGACGGGATACCCTGGCGGATTCGACCGAGTGGGTCGCTTCAACGTCGTGATCCTCGGTCCTTACGAGGAGGACATCACTTGGGCGTTGGCTCGGTTCGACCAGTCCTTCACCCCGATTGATACGATCCCAACTCCAAAGAGCCCTGTTAAGGGTAAGTTCTTCGAAGTCCGAAGCGATGATGGAGGGTCGAGGGCGAGGATGGGTGTTCCCTTCTGGACATCATTCCGTTGGCGCTTTTCACCAAAGGGTAATTTCTGGACGTTTCGAGCCGACCGCTATGAACTCGTCGAGATCACGACCAGCGGAGAAGTGCTCCGGAGAGTAACCAGGGAGCATGAATTGCTACCAGTGACCGCCACAGACAGGCGAGAGTTCGAGGAGAGCGCAGAGTGGTTCACCAGCCAGGGAGGGGAGATTGACTGGTCAAGGGTTCCCGCAACCAAGCCAGCCGTGGTCTCCTTCTTCTGCGACGACGAGGGCAACTTGTGGGTGGAACTGACAGCTACAACTGCTGAGGATGACGGCTATCTCTTTGACATCTTCGACCCCGAGGGGCGCTATCTGGGGGCGCTCCGGCTGCCCTTCTCGTTACAGTTGTCTCCTGAGCCGATCGTGCGGGGTGGAATACTCTACGGTGCCACCACAGATGAGCTCGGCGCTCCCGTGGTTGTGCGAGCACGGATCGTAAAGCCGTAGGAGCCTGCGCCGCAGAATACGGGGGGTCAAGGAAGATGAACTGATCCCCGATAAACACGGCGCTCGTAGCCAGGACACGCCAAGCGGGCATGAATCCGCATCGTCTCACTCGTTCCCCGGTGAATACAACATTGCACCCATATAGTTGGGGGAAGAGCCCTTTTAATTGTCGCATACCGGGAAAGACTATTGACATTCATCACCCGAGGCTAAATTCGGCGGTTGAGTGTCGGCGGATGCGTGTATCATGGTGTAATATCCGTGGTTGGTGCCATTTTACTGGCTAAATGGCCTCTCGCCACTACCGCGATCAGTCAGACCACGGCTGCCAACCCGTCGCCCTTGGTTATACCTGAAATGTCCTACCCTAACGACCTAGGCGGAAGGCTCTTAGCAGAAGTGCCTACTCCCCACCTGATGCGTGATCGAATAGGTCTGCGTGTTTTCGTGAGCTCAATGAGTTCATCCACCTTGGCTTTCTCCTCCACCAATCTGGAGTTCTCTTCGATCGAGCGCGATCCGCGGAGATTCTGACGTGCTCCATACCCTTGTTTGCGCGCGGTGACCTCAGGCGCCGTGCAGGGTTCTCTGCCGGTCGTTTAGTGCCGGTTTTTGAGGGCTAAAACATTTCCGATAATAACACGTCGGGGGAAAGAATTGAGCGCCCTCAGCCCCGGCTGGCCCAAGACACGCGCCTCCTCCTTATCCTCCAAGAATCACTACCTTCAATTGTCGCAGACCGGTAAAGGCTATTGCCATTCATCAGCGGCAATAACGAAAACCCTTGCGAGTAAGCTGGTAGGAGGCAACACATGTACACCGTTCACGCCCTAAGGCCTGCGGTTGTCCTTCTGCTATGCCTGTCCTTGGCGGCTTGCCAGAGGGGTGGCGGTGGCGCGAGCCCCAGTGAGGAAAGCTATCCTCAGATAATTCTCTCCGAGATCTTCCGCATAGGAGATGAAGCAGCCGGAGACACCGTTGTGTTCGGCCGCATTGATGGCATGGCTGTCAATGCCGCCGGCCAACTCTTCGTTGGCGACGAGTCTTCCATGGACATCTCGGTATTTTCCGCGGGAGGCGTCCTGATAGGAACATTGGGCAGTCGTGGCGTCGCCCCTGGCGAGTTCAGAGACATTTCGAACGTGCTCGTTGGCCGCAATGACTCGATCTATGTATTTGATGTCCGTCAGGGCCTCTCGGTTTTCGCTCCAGAAACCTGGTTGTTCCAACGTCGCATCAAGATCGTGAGAAACGATTCCGCGGGCTATGCCATGTCCGTCATTGGAATCACGGACATGGGCCCCATTACCCTGCATGGTTTCAGTATTGGTGTCGATAACCTGGACGCGGATCGCTTTAGGGTGGCCGCGCTGACGAGTTGGGCTGGCACGATGGTGCGGATCTTGGCGCGCTTGCATGATCGGCAGCTGCTGCTTTTCATGTCACCGGAACAGACTCCTGCGCTACGCTACGTTCCCTTCGGTCGCAGGCCGACTTTTAGCTTCGGTCCGAGTGGAAAGCTGTACTCCGGATGGAACGAGACCATTGACATAGCTATTACCTCGGTGGATGGAGAGGCGTTAGGAGCTGTCCGGAAAAACCACGTACCCATACCCGTCACGACAACAGAATTTGATGCGATAATAAATCCTTCTGCATTCGGATCGATTCACGAGGTGAAGCCGGCGTACAAGACCTTCATTGTGGACGATAAGGATCAGGTATGGATCAAAGGCGAGTCCCAAGGGGAAATGCCGACCGCAGAGTGGCTGATTCTTAACGCAGCCGGAAAGGTGGTAGGCCGGACAGAGTTGCCGACGAACCTTACGCTGGAAGCCGTCCGATCTGGCCGTGCTTACGGATCCATTGAATCCGCATCCGTATTTGATCCCGCCCCGGTGGTCCCCACGGTTGTGGTGTATTCGGTGGACATGTGACGGCCGGCCCCAGGCGCTACGGTTGCTGAGCCTTGTCTCTCCGGGTCGCCCATAGAGCCGTCGAGTCTTTCTAATGTGCCTGCCTGTACACGGGATGCACGGTAATTTGCTTCGGTAATGATCGTCCTGCTGGATAAGCAGGACTTCGATGCTCTTGGCACCCTCTTCTACGCGTACTGGGAATGTTCTTAACCAGTCGCTTGCGGTCTTACTGGTTTCAGACGGGCAAGGCGCCCGGTACAAGCAGCACGGGCGTTCGGGTCATTACCTTCATCGTGGTTACGTGCGTTTAGTCCAATTGTGCGCCTGAACCCGTGAAAATGCGGCCCACGGGTTCTAGAGTCCGCTCCTACGGCTTCTGTTCCCCCACAAGGTAATCTGGGCAAGGTCCCCGAAATCGCCCCAGACCGCACCTAAACTGAACTTCATAGTAGTTTAGCTGGCAAGGGGGCCGAGAAGGCGCTTGGTTTTTTGTGGAATTTGCGACTAGTGCAGGTGGCTGGCTGCGCTGTCAGCCAGCCTAGTGGTGGCTTACGCCGAGCAGCCTGAAGGCCTTCTTCTGCTTGGGGCTAAGCGTCTGCAGCACCAGCCTGGTCGTCTTCTCGGGCTTGTTTTTCTCTACCAGCTTGAACTTGCCCAGCTGAGCCAGGTGGCTCATCAGCGACTGGAAGCTGGTAGCGCGAGCGCCGTCGCTGGTCTTTTTGGTACGTGCCTTGCTTTGTGCTTCAGGGGAGGGTTCCGCCGGCGCCACCACGCTGGCGCGGGCCGCCTTGGCCGCCGCCGGGTCCTCCTCCGCGAACAGCATGGGGGCCAGCTTCTCCTTCATGTGCCACTGTACGTAGTAGGCCAGCATACACAGGAAGATGTGACTCTTGATGCGGCGGGCCCGATAGTGGTAGATGGGCCGCACCTTCAGATCGACAGTCTTGAAGCTTCGGAAGGCCTTCTCCACTACCGCCAGCTGCTTGTAGGAAGCGACGGCCTCTTCGGATGCGAGCGCGTCCTTCTTCACATTGGTGCGAATCGCGTACATGCCGTCCAGACTGGCTTCCTGCGCTATGGACGCTTCGTCGCGCTTGTAGCTGAAGGCATCGTCGGCGATGACAACCGTGATGTGCTTCTGCATTTTGTAACGGCCCAGGATGGCGCCTGCGCGCAGGGCAATCTTGTCAGTGCCCCGTGGCGGCCTCCGCTTGCGCACGGTGGCCGCCACCAGTGCGTCCAGCTTCTTTTCAGTAGCCTGGAGCAATGCCTCGCGTTTATCCTTTGCACGCTCGGCCATCAGCGGGTTGCGGCGCACGATGAGCCGTTCGCCGGGATAGTCGTCGCTGGTGATCTCCGCGAGATCCATCTCGTCAAACAGCGTCAGCTGCAGGTCCTCTTTTTGCACCAGGCGACGGATGGCTCCCTTGCGCAGGCCGGTGATCCAGTCATAGCCCGCAGGCTGCACTTCTTCGGTGAGCCGCGCGTGCGTCAGCAGTCCGCGGTCTCCTACAATCATGACGCGGTTCAGGCCAAAACGCTCCTTGAGCTTCTGCAGCTGCGCAGTAAGCGTAGCAGGATCGGCCGTATTGCCCGAAAACACCTCCACCCCCACCGGCCGGCCCTCCTTATCGCAGAGCAGACCGAAGTTGATCTGCTTGGTGCCCTTCTTCTTGTCTCTGGAGTAGCCGAATTCAGCCAGATCGGCGCCGTGGCCTACTACGTACGTGGATGTGACGTCACAAAGCACCACTGATCCCTCCTCCAGATGACGGGCCGCGAGCTCCTGCTCAATGGCGTCCTTGCGCTTGTAGAGCCAATCCATGGCCTGGTAGATCTCGTTCTCGTGCACGTTCTCCAGTGCGAGCTCCCCTCCCAGGCTGCTGGTCTGGTCTTCCTCCCGAAGCGCGCTGGCGCTGGCATACTTGCTGCCGGGGTTGAGAATGCGGCTGACAATGAGGGCCAGCACGATGTTACGCACCCGCGTGGTGCGCGAGCTGATGAGCTGATCGAGCTTCAGCTTGCGCAGGGTCCCCAGCGTAGCGGCCACATGTCCGTGCGGCGCGCTTTGCGCACTCTGGTACACCTCCTTGAAAAACCCCAGCACGTCGCGCACGACTATGCCACCCCTGCAGACCTCCCGGAACTGCATACGCAGCTCGTGCGGCACCTGGGTCAGGTTGCTGAGGGTGGTTTTCACGCTCTTGCCGTTCTTCCAGGTGGACTGTCGCAGCAGCCAGGTGGAGTTCGAGTCCCGGTTCGGAATACGCTCTATATACATGGACAGATATTGAAGGATTTGGCATGCCCATAAGGTACGCAATGAGAGCGATATATGCAAGTAAAGGTGAAAATAGTTGCATTAATCCCGCAAAACGTGTCAGTTCGTGGCTCAAGGTTACCTAATGAAACATGGGCAGTCATAAAATCAATCAACCCAGTAAACAATTACCTCAAATCACGGCGATAACCCCACTTTCAGAGCCATTTGCGCCCAAATCGGGCCGAAAACGACTCAAAAAGGTGCCAAAATGGGTCTTCTGACTGCGCCGCGAGGGTGAGGCTGCGCCCGACTACTATGAAGTTCAGTCTAAGCTTGCGCCATATTTCGCATCTCCACCTAGCGTTGCCGTGCACGTGACTGGTCCGTCAGCTACTGGCAACTCGCCTCGAAGGCGCTCCTGCACGGTTACATGTAGTTGGTGTTAGCCTGATTCGCCCATACAGGTACCCCTGAAGGCGTACCTTTCCAAACGTAGCCACCCTTAGCCTATGCTTCGATCGATTTTGCTGCTGAGCCTGACAGCCTTGGCCTGGGGCTGCACGCACACCACTGTTCCAAAACAGCCCAACATCGTCATCCTGCTAGCGGATGACCTTGGCTATTCCGACCTTGCGCTCTACGCAGACACGGGCTTGACAACGCCCAACCTGGAACGCATGGCTCGCGGCGGCATGCAGTTCACGGACTTCTATATGGCCGCGGCCTCGTGCTCTCCATCGCGAGCGGCGCTGCTTACGGGCAAGTACCCCCAGCGGGTTGGCATCCCCGGCGTCCTCATGCCCCAGTCTCAAAACGGGCTGCCGCCAGAGGCCGTCACAATCGCGGAGATGCTGCGCAACGAGGGGTACGCCACAGCCTGCTTCGGCAAATGGCACCTTGGACACCTCGAGCCGAACCTCCCACACCATCACGGCTTTGATGAGTACTTCGGAATCCCGTATTCCAACGACATGACGCCGGATTCCACAATGAACCCCAATCCCTACGCGCGGCGCCACCCTCCCTTGCCGCTCGTCGACGGAGCGACCACGGTAGAAACGGAGCCCGACCAGCGATTTCTAACCCAGCGCTATACGGAGCGGGCCGTCAGCTTTATCGAGCGCAACGCGAACCGACCCTTTTTCCTATTCGTGCCCTATGCTGCGCCCCACATGCCTCTGTTCGTTACCGAGGCGTTTGAAGGCGCCTCGGGGCGCGGGCTCTACAGCGATGTGCTCCTGGAAATCGACTGGTCCGTGGGCCAGATCCTGGACGCGCTTGCGCGCCAGGGAATCGATGGGTCGACGCTCGTAATCTTCACTTCAGACAATGGGCCATGGCTAGTCAAGGGAGCTGGCAGCGGCGCAGCATTACCACTTAGAGAAGGCAAGGGCACAACTTTCGAAGGCGGCCACCGCGTTCCGCTTCTTGCATATTGGCCGGGCGTCATCCCAGAGGGAAGGGTGAACCGGGAGATGGCTACTGCTATGGACCTTATGCCCACCATCGGTGCCCTTGCGGGCATCAGTCCAGGTACACTGCCCTGGGATGGCCACGATATCTCGGCACTTCTCCGAGGTGTGCCCAATGCTGCCACTCCCTACGAAGCATTTTTCTTTGTCCAGGGACGACAAGTCCAGGCAGTCCGCGCTGGACACTGGAAGCTGCATGTGCCGCACCGGTACCGGAGCATCCACGGCGCCTTCCTTTCTACGGCCAAGCACCCCGGGTCGTACGTCCGGGACTCCGTGGAGCTTGCCCTATTTGACCTTGCCACCGACGTCGGAGAGCGCCACAATGTCATCCAAGATCACCCGGAGGTCGCGCAGCACCTTTCTGCTTTGATCGACAGTGCGCGCGTAGAGCTGGGTCCACGCCGTTAGCTAACATTGAAAAAGGAGAGATAGGGCCCGCGCTCCACCCGCTGCAAGTACAGCGCGAGCTCCCGAAGGTGGTAGTCCCCCCACATCACAGACTCTCCGCACGCAACCTTTCGTCCCTTGGGCACGTGGTCCCAGCGCCTTGGCCAGTGGTATACGCTGTGCAGCAGCAAGCCCTGATGGCTCGGCGCACGGCTCAGATACAGATCCGACAGGAGCGTCTGCGTGACTTTTAGTCCCGCCTGCCAGTAGCGTGCGCCGGCGCCATACCTTCCCAGAAAATGCCCGAAGCGCAAGAGTCCTTGGGCCGCAATAGCGGCCGCAGAGCTGTCAACCGGCTCGAAGTCATTGAATGGGTCTGCTGTGCGCTCATGATAGCCTGCAATCTTGGCTAATCCTGGCGCCCCCGTGTCCCAGTACGGTACGCCGCATGCCGGCATTTCACGCAAGTAGAAGTCGCTCGTCGCCGCCAGCGGTCGGTAGAACAGGGCACGCAAGGCCTCATGTCCGCCAAAGAGCGCGGCATCCTGATCGCTCAGTGTGCCTGCAAATTCCAGGAGTTCGGCGTAGCCGCATAGGATCCACGCAAGTCCCCGAGTCCAGGTCGTTACCGGAGCGTATCCCTGCTGCGTACTCGGGCATCGGAACGTCCCTGAATTAGTGTTGAAGAGCGCTTCATGCGCTACGCGGCCCGAGACGTCGAACCCGTCACGACCCGCGCCATAGTAGACTATGTACTTCGCTGTCACGCGTGCATGCTGAACCAGGCGCTCCAATAGGGATACCTGGCGGTCCTGCTCTCCGCCGAGAACTGCGCCCAGTCGATGGGCCAGCGCAAGTGCACGCAAAGACCGAATGGTGTCAGCAAACAGGGAGTGCGGGCCGTTGAAAGAGTAGATATAGCCCTCATTGTCCGAGAGCTGTGTCCAGCGGCGCGCCTGGACCGCCCCACTCACCTTAAGCGCAAGCGCATAGTAGGCCTGCTCCCATTTCGCACTGGGGATGCGCCCTTCATGCATCAGGCGGAGCAGCGTGCCAAAGGTGCTGATACAGGTGAAGCCGTGGTCATGAACGCCAAAGTGCGTGAGGAACGGTTCCATCTTCTCCAGGACCTGTCGCCGACCGACCGACAGAAATTCCTCGTCGCCGGTAGCATCGAACTGCAGGAGTGCCGAGCCCACCTCGAATCCCAGCGTCCACTCCGTCCAGCCGCGTGGCTGATAGCGACCCTGTACCGTATGCACCAGCGCGCCCGGCGGCGGGTCACGACGCAATGCGAGCGCGCGAACCTTCTCCCCGGAAAGTGCCCACAACCGCCTCAGATCAGGAGCCAATGAGGCTGGCGTAAGATGCTGGTTGACATCAATCACCGCTGCAAACCGCTAAGGCTAGCTGTAGACGATAGAGTTCAAGATACAGCACAGGCTTCGCAGGCGGTTTTAGAGAAATTTTCGATAAACACCTCTTGAACCACGCAAGGCAATCCCTGTATCTTTTCAGGCTGTATACGAAAGGGAGTGCATGAACGTTATGGTTCCGGTATTTCACGTCCGATATATAACGTGTATTTCTGATATATGAAAGACACACTTCTTGGCACCACTAACGGCATAGGCGCTCCTGAAGGCACAATCAGTGTGCAGGGATTGACCAAGACCTATGGCCCGGAGCGGGCCGTTGACACCATCACATTTGACGTGCGGCCCGGTGAGGTCGTAGGCTTTCTCGGGCCTAATGGGGCGGGCAAGACCACAACCTTGAAGGTGATCACCGGGTACCTCAACCCCACCGAAGGCACCGTGCTGGTTGACGGCCTGGACGTGCGTGAGGATACCCTCTCCATCCGGCGCCGCATCGGCTACCTGCCGGAAAGCACCCCGCTTTATCGCGAAATGGTGACCTACGACTATCTGGAGTTTGTAGCAGCCATGCGCGGCATTCCCAAGGATCGGCGCGGCGCACGCATCAAGGAAATGACCAATGCGTGCGGGCTGCATGAAGTGCTCGGCAAAAAGATCGATGCACTTTCAAATGGCTACCGCCAGCGTGTCGGCCTGGCTCAGGCCATGATCCACAACCCACCGATCCTGATCCTGGACGAGCCCACCTCCGGGCTGGACCCTAATCAGATTGTGGAAATCCGGGAGTTGATTCGCAAGATCGGGCGCGAAAAGACCGTGGTCCTCTCCACCCACATCCTCCCCGAGGTGCAGGCATCTTGCGACCGGGTCCTGATCATCCACAGAGGAAAGATCGTGGCCGACGGTACGCCGCAGCTCTTGCAGGAGAGCTTCGTGGGCGGCCACCGCGTGCACTATGGCGTCAGAGGCAGTGCCGACGCCGTGAGCGCGGTGCTGGCCGAGAACGACATCAAGATCGTAGAGCAGCGAAGCGTAGACGGTGAAGCCCGCTTCTTGCTGAATGCAAAGCGAGACATCCGCGATGACCTCTTCCGGCTGGCGGTACAGCAAGACTGGGCGCTCACCGATCTGCATCGCGAAGAAGGTAACCTAGAAGACGTGTTCCGGCAGTTGACATCAGTCTGAACCATCAAGCCGCATCATGCACCAGACCTGGACTCTAACCAAGCGCGAATTGCAGGCCTACTTTGACGGCCCTGCAGCCTACGTCGTGCTCAGCGTTTTTCTGGCCATCACGGGCTGGTTCTTTGCCAACCCGCTGTTTCTGCAGAACGAGGCCTCGCTTCGCTCGATGTTCAGCATCGCTTCTTTCGTGTTCTTGTTTTTTGTACCTGCTCTGACTATGTCCTCCTTTGCCGAAGAGCGTCGGGCAGGCACACTGGAGCTCCTTTTGACCTTCCCCGTGCGGGACTGGCAGGTAGTCCTGGGCAAGTTGCTTTCGGTAGCGCTGCTGCTATTGGTCGCCATCAGCATGACATTCTTGTACGTAGTGACGCTGTCGCTCTTGGGGGACCTGGACTTCGGTGCCACGGTAGGTGGCTATCTGGGGCTTTTCCTGCTGGGCGTCACCTACGGCGCCATCGGCATATGTGCATCAAGCCTCACGCGCAACCAGATCGTCGCATTCATTCTGGCCTTTGGAACCATCTTCGCCTTCTTCCTTTTTGACAAAGTCGTGGACTTTGTGCCCACTTGGCTGGGTAGTATTCTGCAATACCTCAGCACGGACTACCATTTTCAAAACCTGATGCGCGGCGTCATCGACTCCAGAGACGTCCTGTTCTACCTGTCACTGTCGGCATTCGCGTTTCTGGTGACGATCTACAACCTTGCCAAACGCCCGGAATAGCGCCTTGCGCCTAATCACGCAGACGAAATGAAGAGAGATTGGACATCGCAGACCGGCATCCTGCTTGCAGGCGGGATCCTGGTCCTGGTTAACCTGATCGGTCTGAGCATATTTCTGCGACTAGACTTTACCGACGACAAAGTTTATTCGCTCTCGGACGCCTCCAAGGAGCTTGTCCAGAGACTTAACGACCCGGTCACCATCACTGCGTTCTTCACGGCGGACCTGCCAGCGCAATTCGCCGCCAACCGGCGATTCCTGAAGGACAAGCTGGATGACTATCGCGCCTACGGCGGCGCCAATGTACAGTACCGGTTCGTGGACCCTAACGAAGATGAATCGCTGCAGGCCGAAGCCCTGCGGTATAACATCCAACCGGTACAGATCCAAGTTTTTGAAGAGAACAGCGTGCAGCTCAGAAACGCGTACATGGGCGTCGCCATCCAGTACGAAAGCAAACGTGAGGTCATCCCCGTCATTCAGGATCTGTCGCGCCTGGAATATGACCTGACCAGCGCCATCCGGCGCATGACACGCGAGCGCAAACCTGTGGTAGGCTTTCTCTCCGGCCACGGTGAGCTCAGTCCCACTCAGGATATGGCGGCGCTATACGAAGGACTCGGGGCAAACTATGATGCCCGTGCTGTAGAGGCGTCGGCCCTTGCAGGCGAAGACAAGCCGGATGTGCTGCTAGTCATTGCACCAACCGACACAATCCCGCCGGTAGACCTGGCCGCGATAGACAACTATGTGATGGACGGAGGCCGCCTCGGGCTGCTGATCAACCGCGTGGCAGGTAATTTGCAGATGGGGCAAGCTGTGGAATTGAATATAGGTCTGGAGACGCTGCTGGGCCCTTACGGGGCAGCCCTGACGCCCAACCTGATCATGGATGAGGTGAATTCCGTGATCAACGTGCAGAGCCAGCAGGGCATCTTCAGGGTTTCGCAGCAGATCCAGTATCCGCTCTTTCCCGTAGCAACGAACTTCAACCAAAACAACATGATGGTGAGTCGCCTGCCGAACCTCATGTTCTACTTTGTCAGCTCGATAGACACGTCACTGGTATTGCCGCCGGGGGTGACACGCGAGCCGCTGATTTACTCCTCAAACCAGAGCGGCGAGCAGCGCGGCTTCTTTATGCTGCAGCCAACGCAGACCACGGCTACGCTTTCCGGCGGCCCGTTCGTCCTGGGCGCGGCATATTCTGGCACCTTCCCCAGCGCCTTTAGCCCGGGCCGCACCAGCTTGGCCACGCGCGTGGTGGTTGTTGGGGATGGGGACCTCTTCAATCAGACTCTCCTCGGGGGTAGTGCGGCCGCCCATGCTACGTTTGGGCTCAACATGGTGGACTGGCTAATCCAGGATGATGCGCTGCTGACTATCCGCTCCAAGAGCCTGCAGGCGCGCACGCTGCGCGAAACATCTGACGGCACTAAAACCTTCGTAAAGTACGCCAACATGGCCGGCCCACTCCTGCTCGTCATGTTGTTCGGGCTGGCCCGCTGGCGGCGTCGACGCGGAAGGCAAATCGTAGTAGTACAGTAAGTAACAGCATCCTAACTGGCATGAAGCAGCAACAGCTCCTTTACCTCGGCGGCGGATTCGTCCTGCTTTTTTTGGTCTGGCTGTTATTCATCCGGGACACCAATCCCACTACCATCGGAGACCTGCCTGCAATTGATGTCCCGACAGATCAGGTCCAGAGACTGACAGTGGAATTCCCAGCGGATACGGTCGTGGTTGAGCGGCAGGGTACGCGCTGGTTGATGCTACGCCCAGTCACGACGGTGGCGGATTCCACTACCGTGTCGCGCCTGCTGCAGCAGCTTGGTGATTTGGCATTAGATGCTCCGGTCACGAGTGATATTGCGCGGCACGCTTACTATGGATTTGACTCTACCGCCGCCCGAATTCACGCCTCGTGGGGCGATGACTCCTTCGACCTGACCGTCTCTCGCCAAGGCCCGGACTACCAGTCCGTGTACGTCCAGATAGGAGAGGATCCCCGGATATACTCCACGCGGCGACGCATCACGGTACGACAGAACACCGACCAGTGGCGAGATCGACGCATTATGTCCCTTGCCAGCGCAACGGTACAGTCAGCCACCGTGTCTCGGCCCGAAGGCAGCTACGAGATCACGCGCACGGACACAGGGTGGGATCTTAACGCGCAGGCGGCCGATAGCCTTTCGGTAGAAAACTGGCTTCGTCGCTTCTCCGTATTTAATGCGGACGGCTTTTTCGATGACATTCCGAAGCAGGTCCTGCAGGACGCGTCTTATCAGATCAGCTTTAGTTATACCTCGGGCATGACCGACCGGCTGAACCTCGTGCAGACCGAGGACGCGCTGGCTATTTCTTCGTCAGCGAAAGACCCGACATTCCGACTTATGGCGAGCCGCCTGGAGAGCTACTTCCCAGAGCCCGCTTCCTTCCTTTCTGAGTAGCAAAGTATCTATGCCCAACACTGCTACGGACGCGGCACAGGAATTTGAGTACCGCGCACAGATGCAGCAACTGCTGCGCCTGATAGTTCATTCGCTCTATACGCACAAGGAGATATTCCTCCGGGAGCTGATTTCCAATGCCAGCGACGCGCTCAACAAGGTGCGTTTTCTGTCGCTTTCTGACCCCTCCCTGGCGGAGATCGAACACAAAGTCACTGTCACACTGGATTCCGATGCCAACACGCTCGTCATCGAGGATACAGGCATCGGAATGACGCGGGAGGATCTCATTGATCGCATTGGCACCATAGCCAGCAGCGGCACGCTCTCCTTCCTGGAAGAGTTGAAGCAATCAGACAAGCCACTTGACGCGTCACTCATAGGCCAATTTGGAGTTGGATTCTACGCGTCATTCATGGTCGCGGGGCAGGTCGTCGTCGAGACAAAGCACGCAACCGCGGAGGGCCCAGGGCACCGCTGGTCGTCAGACGGCGGAGAGCACTATACCATAGAAGAAATTGACCGCACGGAGCATGGTACTACGGTAACATTGCACCTCAAAGAAGAAGAGAAGGAATTCAGTGAGGAGCATCGCGTCAAGCGGATCATCCGTAAGTACTCCAACTTCGTTGATTTCCCCATTTTCGTAGGGAACGACCAGGTCAACACCGTCAAGGCGCTGTGGAAGCAGCGGAAAGAGGACATCGCGCAGGAGGAGCGTAATGAGTTCTATAAGTTCGTTTCAACCGACTTCAGAGAGCCTCTCGGGCACCTGCACCTTCACATAGAAGGGCTGGTCAACTTTGATGCGCTGCTGTTTATTCCGGCGAAGGCGCCTCCAGGACTTTTTCGCGAGGACTACGACCAGTTTCTTCAACTCTATTCGTCGGGCGTGCTCATTCAGAGCAATGCCAAGCATCTCCTGCCGAACCACTTGCTTTTCGTGCGCGGTGTAGTGGATACCGATGACTTGCCGCTGAATGTGTCACGAGAGGTAACCCAGAACAGCCCGGTAACGGCTAAGATCAGAAACATCCTCACCGGCAAGGTGCTGAACCTCCTGCGCGACTGGTCCGAGGACGAAGACAAGGAACGTTACACGACCTTCTTTAGGGAGTTCGGGAGGGCCTTCAAGACAGGCATCGTCACCGAGCATAAGAGGCACGACGACCTGATTGAGCTGCTTCGTTATCCGTCCACTAAGACCGAAGAAGACAGCTTTACCTCGCTGAAGGCATATGTTGAGCGCATGCCTGAAGAGCAGGACACGATCTTCTACCTGTTGGCGGACAACCTTGACCTTGCGCGACAAAACCCCAACCTGGAATACTTCAGGCGCAAAGACCTTGAGGTTTTGCTGCTGGCTGAGCCGATCGACGTCTTTACGATTTCCCACATCCCAACATATGATGAGAAGCCGCTCAAGAGCATTGAGTCCGCTGACTTGGAACTCGGTACTGAAGACGACGGCACCTCACTTCCAGGAGATGAGCAGGATACGCTGTTATCGCTCTTCCGGCTTAAGCTGAGCGACAAGGTTCAGGATGTCGTCGCATCCAAACGCCTGGTGAATTCGGCAGCCACCCTGGTAGTGGGAACAGGGGGCATGGACACACAGGTAGAAAAAATGATGAAACTGATGGGTCAAGACTTCGGAATGTCTTCAAAGAAGATCCTGGAGCTCAATCTGACTCATCCTCTGATGCAGAATATCCTCGCGCTAAAAAACGAGTCAACGAACGAGGATCTTGTAGACAAGGCGGTGCATCAGGTCTATGAGGGCGCCCTTCTCGTTGACGGTGACCTTAAGGACCCAGCCACCTTTGTACAGCGTATGACCGACCTTTTGGCTGAGGCCACACGCCCGCGGGAACAGTAGCTCATGGCACTGTACGGGGGCATGGAGGCAGGCGGCACAAAGTTCGCCTGCGCGGTCGGCACATCCCCCGACGATATACGCGCCTCTGCGCGCTTTGCCACCCGCAGCCCTGGAGAAACGCTAGCCGAGGCCGTGGCATTCTTCCGCGCGCAGCCGGAACGCATCGCAGCCGTCGGGATTGGCTCTTTCGGCCCAATAGATCCGCGAATCGGATCCCCAACATACGGGCAGATCACAAGTACCCCCAAGAAGGGATGGGCATACACCTCGATCGTTGATGAGATAGGCCAGTGCCTTGGCGTGCCTGTTGCCTTTGACACTGACGTCAATGCTGCGGCGCTGGCCGAACATACCTGGGGCGTCGCGCGCGGCAAGAATACCTTTCTGTACCTGACGGTCGGGACTGGCATCGGCGGCGGAGCCATAGTCCACGGGCACAGGCTCCATGGGGCCCTGCACCCGGAGATGGGGCACGTCTTTGTGCCTCGGGCCCCGGGTGACGTGTTTGCTGGCTGCTGCCCGTACCATGGTGACTGCCTGGAAGGCATGGCCTCGGGCCCTGCGATCGCCGCGCGGTGGGGCCAACCCGGTGCATCGCTCCCGCCCGCCCACCCGGCATGGCAGCTGGAGGCACACTACCTTGGGCTGGCCATCATCGGTTTTATCCTGGCGCTCGCACCTGAGTGCGTGATTTTGGGCGGTGGCGTGATGAAGCAGCAGCAACTCTTTCCGATGATCCGGGCAACGGTCCAGCGGCGCCTGAACGACTATTACAAGGTTCCTGCCATCACGCAGTCCATCGCCACTTTCATTGTGCCTCCAGCCTTGGGAGATGATGCGGGCGTGCTGGGTGGCATCGCATTGGCAGCTACCGCGTCCTGAGGTCCGACTGCACGGCACCGGAATGTATCTCCGGTACATCGGGTGCGGCGTTCAGTACGCAATGAGAGCAGAGACTTGCGCAGCGTCCCATGCGCCTGGGCAGATTTGCGTCGGAATCATTCCAGCGGCAAACCAAGACAGAAGCCTCTCATCGGCGTGCGGCAAGGCAGTTGGCGTATGCAAGGCACTCTATCGTTCTACGC
The DNA here is from genome assembly GCA_965262785.1 of Rhodothermales bacterium. Taxonomy (GTDB): domain Bacteria; phylum Bacteroidota; class Rhodothermia; order Rhodothermales; family Bin80. Next base: position 1,130,671 of record OZ253559.1, on the reverse strand, counting down.
GGCCAGAGCCGCTGCCTCCTACGAGTTTTTCCACTTCTGCCTTTGTAGCCAAGTTGAAGTCGCCACGGAAAGAATGGGCCAGACAGGAAGAGGCCACGGCAAACTCCAGCGCCTGCTTGGTGTCCTCTCGGGTCAGAAGGCCAGCGATTAGACCGCCAGAAAAGGCGTCTCCGGCGCCGACGCGGTCCACTATCTGGATTTCGTAACGCTTCGACCGGTGGGGCACGCGGCAGTCTTTGTCATCCAGCATGATGGCACTCCACGCGTTGAACGAGGCCGAAATGCTTTCGCGGAGCGTGATGGCAACCGTTTGGAAGCCGTATTGGCGCTTCATCTGTCGCGCAAGCGTGGCATAGCCCGATTCACTAAGACGGCCGGATTCAATGTCGGCTCCCTCAGCACGCATGCCTAGGCAGCGCCAGGCGTCCTCCTCATTGGCAATGCATACATCCACGCGTTCCATCAGCGGATTCATGACTCGCTGCGCCTCCCGCACGCTCCAGAGCTTCTTGCGATAATTCAGATCGCAACTCACTGTCACGCCAGCCCGCTGTGCCGCCTGGCACGCGTCCTGTGTAAGCATCCTTGCGCGCGCGCCGAGCGCGGGCGTGATGCCCGAAAAGTGGAACCACTGCGCTCCTGCCATAACCGACTCCCAGTCTACCACATGCGACTCCATCTCGCTGAAGGCCGATCCGGCCCGGTCGTAGACCACCAGCGACGGACGCTGACTGGCGCCGTGCTCCAGAAAGTATATGCCCAGGCGCCCGCCGCCCCGCTGCACATGCTCGGTTCGGATGCCGTGTTGCCGCAAATGGGCTAGGGCCGCATCTCCAATCGCATTTACTGGCAAACGCGTGACGTATTCGGCGCACAGTCCGAACTGCGCCAGCGTTGCCGCGACATTCGCTTCGCTGCCGCCAAAGGTGACGTCAAAGGCATGGGCTTGGGCCAGGCGATCGTGACCAGGCGGCGAGAGCCGCAGCATCAATTCACCTACAGTGACTACATGCAAAACAATAGCTGAGTATCAGCGGACCGATTCGATGGACTGAACAAGGACGCGCGCACGTCGCGTAAGCTCTTCAAAGTTGCCTGCTTCTACTGTCGCGCTGTCAATGAGTGCGCTGCCAACCCCAACGGCCAAGGCACCGGCTTGGATCCAGGCGCCGGCGTTCTCCGGCGTAATCCCGCCGGTTGGACAGAGCCGCAGCTTTGGCATCGGCGCAAGAAGAGCCTTCAGGTACTTGGGCCCCCAGAACCCTGCAGGAAACACTTTTACCAGGTCAGCCCCCAGCGCCTGAGCACGCTGCACTTCCGTGGGCGTGAACGCACCCGGCATCACCGGCAAGCCCCTTTTGTGGGCACTTTCAATGATCTCCGGCGTTGCAATGGGGCTGACGATGTACCGCGCCCCGCTGTCTGCGGCCTGTGCCACATCGTTTGCGTTCAGAACGGATCCCACGCCGACAAGGACTGCTGGTGACAGCTGGCTGGCGAGCCGCTCAGTGGCAGCCAGCGCGTCAGGTGTGGTCAGCGTGACCTCAAGAATTGTCACGCCGCCGCGCAGCATCGCTTCTGCGACGGGCAGCACCCGACGGCTGGACTTCAGGCGCAGGATGGCAACGGCACCTGCCGTCACGATGCGCTGGGTGGTTTCAGCCCGGGACATCGTGACAGAGAACACCTAGTGCTTTACCACTAAAAGACGAGTGCGAATAATAATAATGCTCATTTCCGGTGACGTGCTCATCCACCCGCGGCCGCCCTGATTCACTGCGCAAGGCCTCGGTAGCCACATCTGCGTTCCTGATTTGCCGGCCCGTCCCTTCACCTAAGATACTAACCTGCAATGGAGCAACAAACTGCCAGTCTAGCACGAATTGAGCATCTTGAAGGCATAGCCAGAAGACTTGAGCCGACCCCCGAGGAGTGGGATGAGTTGGCTTCCAAGGTACTGGACTACGCGCATGGTTTCATCAGAGGAATGCCGTTGGGACAAGCCTATACAGAAGGCGGTCGCAGTGGTGCCGGCCTTCTGGCCTCTCCTGTTACCGAGGCTGGCATTTCGATCGACGAGGCACTCACATTGCTCAAGCGAAATGTCGACACCGTAGGTATCAATCCCGGCTCAGGCCGATTCCTGGGCTACATCCCAGGCGGGGCCATTCCTGTCTCCGGTTTCGGAGACTTCTTGGCGGCCATATTCAATCGGTACTCTGGCATGTTTTTTTCCTCGCCCGGAGCCGTCCGCATGGAGAACATGATGGTCCGCTGGATGGCAGGTACGGTGGGTTACCCTGCATCCGCCGGTGGCTACCTGTCGTCCGGAGGGAGTCTGGCGAACCTGTCGGCAATTGTTACGGCACGTGAGGCGCACGGAGTAAAAAGCGCCGATGTGCCCAAAGTCGTCGTTTATCTGACTAAGCAAGCACACCACTGCGTGGACAAGGCCCTCCGTATTATGGGATTGCAGGAATGTGTCATGCGACGCGTTCCCGTTGATGGCCAGTATCGGATGTCAGCGCCCGCACTTGAGGAGGCTATCACTGCAGACAAGGCCAAAGGACTCTCGCCTTGGCTTGTCGTGGCATCGGCCGGGACCACGGACACGGGAACGGTGGATCCATTGCGCGACATTCACCAAATCGCCGATGCCCACGGCCTGTGGTATCATGTGGACGGCGCTTACGGTGCATTCTTCATCTTGTGCCCGGAAGGCACGCCGGTGCTTGATGGCATGGATCTTTCGGACTCCTTAGTGCTGGATCCGCACAAGACGCTGTTTGTCCCCTACGGAACAGGTGCTTTGCTCGTTAGAGATCGTGAGCTTCTTGGCAGGGCTCACCGGGGATGGAGTTCATACTTTCAGGACGTCGTTTCCCACCCCACCGAATTGTCCCCTGCGTACTTGTCGCCAGAGCTTACGCGGCACTTCCGCGCACTGCGGATGTGGCTACCTCTTAAGGTGTTGGGGCTAACGCCCTTTCGGGCGGCGCTATCCGAAAAGATCCGCCTCGCACGGTACTTCCATGAGGAACTCAGCACGTACGAGGGCTTCGAGATGGGCCCGTATCCCGACCTTTCTATTGCCACCTACCGGTACGTCCCGGCTCGTGGAGACGCCAATGAATTCAACCTTGCACTAGTTAAGCGGATTCTGCGCGACGGCCGAGTGTTTGTAACCTCAACCCGCCTTGACGGCCGAGTGATGCTGCGCCTCGCCGTAGTGGGCTTTCGCACGCACCTCGCCGACATTGACATCACGCTGCAGGTGCTGCGCGAACTCTCAGCCGGACTGGCCGCAGCGTGAACCGCTCACCTACCAGCCCTCGTCAGCAGTAGGGCCGTAACTGGGCGGCACGGCAACATCCAAAAGCCGAAGATACACGCTCAGCTGGCCACGGTGATGCACTATGTGACTGGTGCACCAGCGGCGCAGCACGTTTCCTTTTGTGTCGGTGAACAGGTCAACTTCGCCCCGGCGCAGCGTCCAGGGCTGTGCCAATACCTCCTCCGTCGCCTTTTCCAGCTCGCCGGAGAGGGCTTCCACACGCTCGTCAAAAAGTGCAAGGAGTGCTTCTTTGCTTTCGGGAATCTGCCGCGGCTTGCGCGGCACGCCGATGTCGTAGTAGCCCTCGTTCAGATTGACGACTCCCCATCCGACCGATTCCGACAGGTGGACCAGAAGGTGGCCCAAGCTAAACGACTTTTCGTGGGGCCGCCACGCGTAGTGCTCCACCGGGGCCCGCGCCATCATCCGGCGCGTGGTCGCAAGTTCATCCATGAGGTCGCCCGCAGCATAGTGCAAGGCAGTAGGTCTGTTCTGAGTATCGTTCACCGGCTCCTCGAGTTCTTGTTTGCGCGGGCGTAAACCCGTAGCTGCGCCGATAGATTCACGGCGGAAATCAGGCCCGTTCGTCCGCGAATGCATAGATTGTGAACGAACCATCCTTAGACGGTCATGAAATACCTTCTTTTCGTTTGTATTCTGCTACTGGCTGCTGCCTGCGAGCGCACGGCGGTGCCTGAATTGGAAGACGCCGCGCCTGTCACGGCAGATTACTCGCTCGATGTGTCCCAAACGCACAACAAGTTCAGCGCAGCCATCCCTCCCATCCTGACCGTACCCTCGGGCGCCATAGTAGAGGTTTACACGAAGGAAGCTTCGGACGGTCAATTTGACCTGAACTCCACGGCCGAGGCTGCCGCCAATCTCGACTTTGAGCCCATCCACCCACTGACGGGCCCCGTCTTCGTTGAGGGTGCCGAAGTTGGCGATGTCTTGGCGGTCACGCTCCACACCATTGAGATTGGCGCCATGGGATGGTCCGCCATCGTTCCCGGGTTCGGGTTCTTGGCGGACGAGTTCACTGAGCCGTATGTGAAGATGTACGAATTCAAAGATGGAGACACATACGCGACCTTTGCTGACGGCATCCGCATCCCATTGGAGCCCTTCCCGGGAGTGATGGGGGTGGCTCCTGCGACGGACTCCATGCTGAGCACTGTACCGCCCCGCAAGAACGGCGGCAATATGGACGATCCGAACATGGTTGAGGGTACGACCGTGTATTTTCCGGTCTTGGTCCCGGGGGCGCTCTTTTCGATTGGGGACACGCACGCCGCGCAGGGCATGGGCGAGGTGTGTGGCACCGCCATTGAAGCGCCCATGCGTATTATCTATGAGGTAAATGTCCTCAAAGACATGCCCTACGTCCAGGAGCCGCAGTACGAAACGGAGTCCTACTACGCCGTCACAGGCTTCGCACCCACCATCGACGAAGCGGCACGCAAGGCCACCCTTTACATGATAGACTACTTGGAGTCTGTCCGCGGCTTGGCGCGCAACGACGCGTATGTCCTAGCCTCACTTGCGGCAGACCTGCACATAGCGGAAGTCGTCGACGTTCCGAACATGCTGGTTTCCATGCACTTGGACAAGGCCATTTTCGTCGAGCCTGCGCAGTGACTACTGCTGGTAGGTGATTCGGTAGATCGCGTCCGCCTGATCGTCGGAGATCAGCAGCGAGCCATCCGGAAGAGTTTCCAGATCCACGGGTCGTCCCCAGGCCTCTTGGCCATCAAGCCACCCTTTTGCGAATACTTCTTGGCCAGTCGTCATGCCTGCTTCGTCAAAGTGCACCAGCTTGACGCGGTATCCGATCTTCTCCCTACGGTTCCAAGACCCGTGCTCCGCAATGAACGCTTGGTGCTTGTAAGTTTCAGGAAACATCGCCCCCTCATAAAACTCAATGCCCAGCGGCGCCACGTGCGGGCCAAGCAGAATGGCAGGCACATGAAAGTCGTCAGCGCTGCGGCTTTCGCCAAACTCAGGATCAGGCGTATCTCCCTGGTGGTAGTAGGCGGAACTTTGTCACTTTATTTTTTCCAAGAGCCAGTAAGTACCCTTCAGACAGTCACTTACGAAAACTGTCTTTTTCTATAGCACTACCATTTCAGGGTCGTTTTGTGTGCGCCTTGTAGGTGTAGTTGTGAGGCTTGAGGCCCATAATCATGGCGATCTGGCGCTGGAGCGGACCTTGGTCTGCATCCTTCTTCAACAGAATGCAGGAGCGCCGGTCTGTTGGCAATACGGTCGTGATCCGGTGCCACCGGTTCAGCTCAAACTGCAGCGTGGTCCAGCTGCTGTGGAGGTCATACTGCTTCAGCTTCGTGCGAATGAGTTGCACCGCCTGATAGGCCAGTACCGAGAGGAAGATGTGTGTCCGGATGCGCTCATCCTTGCTGTGGTATAGGGGACGCATGCCCAACTCGGACTTCAGCGAACGAAACGTGCGCTCGATGTCTGCAAGCTTCCAGTATGTGCGTGCGATTTGCGAGGCAGACCAGTCCGTGTGGCTGGTATGCAGGATGTAGCCGCCCGATGCTTGCGTCTGCTGCTCAAACGCAGACAGGTGCGTAAAGGTGACCGCCTTCGCGTGCGTACTGTCCTTTTTGCGCAAGACATCGATCTTGTACTGGTACGAGACGCGCTTATGCCTTTCGAGCTCGCGACCGAGTCTGCGTTGCACCTTGTCGTATTCCTTGACGCAGCGGGGCTTGGAGAGTCCCTCGTGCAGGGTTTTCAGCGCAGCCTCGAACTTTGCGCGCCTGGTGTTCAGTATGCGATCACCGGTGGCCTTGCGTGCCTCGCTATGCAGGTAGACTTGCAGCGTTCCCTCTTGCTGCTCCAGGCGCCAGGCTTTGATGGAGACCCCGCTTTGTGTATTCCAGCACTCCTCCGGCGCGCGTTCAGGGGGTGGCGGCGCCTGCGTGCGCTGCACACAGATCCAATCCAGTCCCTTCGACCGCAAGTACGCCACATTGGCGCGCGTGGCTATGCCCGCGTCCATGATGACGGTCGCACGAGCGCCATTGAGCCGCTCCATGGCCTGTTGAAGCGTCTTTGGTTCGCTGGCATTGCCAGCAAGGACGGCTGCGCCACGCACAAAGCCGGACGCGTCCAGCATTAAGGCCAACGTCACCAACGGACAATCCGATCGCTTTTCCTTGCTTCGTCCATACGCCAGGAGCGCGCCTTTCTTGCGACCCGTGTAGAATGTGTTGGTCAGATCATACAAGATGAGCGTCTCACTAAAGCCCAACAGCCGCTGCGCATTGCCATAGAGTCCGTCCATAAGCGCTTCGCGCAGCGCATACAGCCGATCGCCTACCCGGTACAGCGTACTTGCGCACGGGGCCTCCAGCTGCACCAGCTCCAAAATGGCGGAGGCCTTCATCATCCACTGGTACGTATGCGCCTCACTTCCGGGCGACAACATGCGCCCAACCACCAGAACCAGGGCCATGCGAATAGCATCTTCTCGCATGCCCAGCGCGCGTAGCAGCGCCGTGAAGCCGAGTTGCTCCAAGGCTTGCAGGCATACGCGCTCGCCGCCGACCGTGCGTGTATCCGGATGATGCACTGCGTCGGTAATGATGGCGTCGCGGTCGTCGCGTCCGGCGTCCACATCGTAGTCCTTCTCACGCAGCCGGCGCACGATCTCGTCCACGGCGCATTCGATCTTCTCATCCTCCAGCGGTAGTGCGCGCTGTCCGCGCAGTGCCAGCTCAACCCGCTTGGTTACGGTGGGCCAGTCGGCTTCGGCAATGTCAAAGTCCTGTCCAAGGTTCAGGATGGTTTTTTGATTGGGCTGGCCATTGACACGTCGGCATTCGAGCAGTCCGTATCCGGTGCGTTGCGTTGCATCTTTGAGCTTGTAGACTCTCCTGCGGATGTACACGGCGCAGTCGTATTGGCCTGCGCCCAATATAGCGGGTGGGGGCGTTGCCTGTGTGAAGTATTGATGAATAACACTAAAATAGCACTACAACAGACTTCATCAATAATAACGGTTATAAACCCTATGAGTACTAGATGATAATCGAGTTAAAGTCGCCTATTTTAACCGTGCCCACACCTCGTCCCTCGGCAAAAGTGACAAACTTCCGTAGGGGTAGCCGAAGTGCATACCCGGCTCCGGCGCATGATTTAGCTCACAGGATGGCAGCTCGTCCGTGATGGCCGGATCCGAGCTGATGTTGTCCCTCCCATTGTCGGTAATCCACAGGTCACCAGTGACCGGGTGCCAATCGAATCCCACAGAGTTACGAATGCCGCGCGCATAGACCTCTCGGCCGCTGCCATCTTTGTTCATTCGTAGCACAGTGGCATACGGGTCGGGGCGCTCGCATGTGTTGCACGGGGTGCCAACCGGAACGTATAACAGGCCATCGGGGCCGAATGAGATGAATTTCCATCCGTGCATCCTGTCACTCGGCAAGTCATCAACCACCACTACGGGCTCTGGCGGATTCGTCAGGTTGGCCTCAATGTCGTCGTAGCGCAAAATTCTGCTAACCGCTGCCACATATAGGTCCCCCTCGTGGATCGCTAGCCCTGACGGCATGGTAAGATCTTCTGCGATGACCAGGACCTCGTCCGCCTTGTAGTCACCGTCGCGGTCCACAACGGCATGCACCTTGCCGCCTCGGCGAGAGCCGACAAACACGGTGCCGCCTGACGCCACAGCCAGCTGGCGGGCATTGGGTACCTCATCTGAAAAGACCTCTATCTTGAAGCCATCGGGAAGCTTGATTTTCTCCAGAGGCAGGTCTGGTGAATGGGTACCGGCAAGAAGCACGGGGACCATGAAAAGCCACTTGGATGTAGACATAATCGTGTATTGAGCTGCGTCTCTGATTGCCACTCCGCACGTTGCGAAACGGAAAGCTGGAATTTAAGCAGTTCCCGCGCAATATTGCCGGATTTCTGGCGGGTTGTATTTCAATGCGTGGCATGGCGCCGATCGGAGACATGGCCGCGGTCCTTTCGTTGTACTTTCAAATTGAAGCATGTTTGAGGGCAATTTGAGGGGATCCGCCTTACCAACTAGTGTGACTCCCACTCGACATTTGCCCGCAAATCCTTGTGAGAACGCCTCCATCCACAGGTGTTTTACTTGGGAAATTACGTAGGAGAGTTGACTAGGGGGAGGCGCACTGATAGGCAATCTGCTCAGGAGTCGTGAGTACACGTTGAATCGGCTGGCAATGCCCTCTACCAATGCAAGGGGATTGACGCAGCGTACTTGATAGCTCCTACGCCATGTTCCCACCGCCTTGAATCCGCCAAGCGGTCCTGAAGTTAAGTGTCCTGATGAACTCAAAGGTGTTGCAGCAACGTAGCTCTAGATCCCAACACACGTCGGGGATGTGGCGATTTGCGCCTATTCTCTTCGGCTTCGAGACCTCAGTGGTAACAACAAAGCGTTGCGTGGGGTCGCGGAGGGCGCAGGCGATCAGGAATGGGTCTCGGCCAAGCTTCCTTATATCCTCGTCGTTCAAATCTGACCCGTAGCATGCCATCACTTGGGCGATGAGTCCTCTGTCAACGTTCTCATCAAGTACGATCGTGCTCTTCTTTTGCTTCAGCCAACATGTGAGCTGATCTGGCCTTCCCTCAATAACCTCTTCATACATCTCCAACGGAATCTTCGTTTGCTGGTTGACTGCACAGTCAGCGAGCCAGTCCCAGAACTCGGGAACCCGTTCAATCGGGTAATAGTCGCGATTTGCGTCGATTAGGACGTTGGCGTCGAGCAGGTAGAGCATGCACGGATGCCTACAGATTCTTGGAGGAGTGCAGCATTGTGCCCACCTGCGCGGGCTTGACACCCAAGATTTTTGCAGCCTTGGTCGTGGACAGCGCACCGGAGCCCATCATACGCCCAGTCAGCGACAACAGCGCCGCTCCGACTCTGTGGCGCCGAACAACGTAGTAACTAGGGCCGCCAGACGATTCGCGAGTTGATTCGCGTCGATTCTCGCGCTCGAGCTTCCACCGTTCGATGAAGCGGGCACGGAGGTGGTTAAAGGCTGGCTGATCGATGCTCCCGGAGCGCAGGAGTCGGTAGGCGACCATCGTGTGACTCAGATTTCGACGCTGGGCAAACGAGCTAATATGCTGTTCCTGTTCGGTGATGTCCTGATTTGGTTCGATACTGATCTGTTCGAGTTCCTCTGCCGGCAGCATACACGCCGAAGCGACGGTGTTGCAGAATACCTCGCTTGCCGTCTCTGAATAATTTCCGCTGATGCCAGTCTGGCCAAGCAGCAGGTGGACCAGTTCATGTAAGAGCGTGAAAGACCAAGCTGATGACGAGTCTTGGTTGTTGATGATCACAAACGGGGCGATATCGTCAGCGATGACGAAACCACGAAAGACATCCACAGGGAGGGCGGTATGGTAGCTTCCCAAGTCCCCCTTGAGCAGGACGAATACACCGGCCGCCTCGGCTTTGGATCGGAGCAGCTTGAACGCTGCTCTTGAGTTGGGCTGCGCGTAGTACTGGGCGGGTAGTTCGAGATCGAGCACCTGATACAGAGCCTCAACGGCGCAGCGTAACGATTGACCAGTGCCTGCTGATACACCTTCGAGCTCTTTCAAAGCGCCCACGAACGGCAAGGGCCCAGCCTCGTCCTCGGCTTCCAGCACGGCTCGAACCATGCTCTGGCGACTCCGAACATCGCGGACGAGGGCATCGACCAAGGGGATCATCTTGTTGGATTGCGCCCCAGAAATCGTGCGAAAGTCGGCGCCCCGGTTCCCCGTACGCGGCGGCTGGGGCAAGTAGAATGTGAGTAGCGGCCTGCGATATTGCCGTGCCATCTTAAGCAAAACAGGCCGTGTTGGATCTTTATCACCGCGCTCCAGTGCAGTGAGCTTGTCAACGGCCGTCATGCCCCGGGAATCGCATATGCCGATCTTCCTGACAGCTTCTTGGCGCGTCAGACCTGCGGTCTCGCGTGCCCAAACGAGGATCTCGTGGTTTACTGCCAGCATCATGCAAACTATAGTGGGAATCTAATTGCCTTTACGTAGCAATCGCAACGATATGCACAACAACGTGCCAAAAACAACGATTTTTCCGTAGGTGAGGTGTACCCCAATCGTTGAACACGATTTCGCCCATGCTACAGAATTATTGCCTCCTGGATGACGGGTAAGAGCGCAACCAAGCTGCCCCGATGCGTATAGCGTCCACTTTCATGCTGGCTGCGCTGTCTGGTCGACTCCTCGAAGGCCTGAGTACACCGCATACGGTGTGCGGTGCGCTAGGCCTTGATGCGGACGCTGATGGTTGTAGTAGGTGAAAGTAGGCCTGCAGCCGGGCCCGCGCCTTGTGCAGGGTCGCGTACAAGTTCAGGTTCACATCCTCATAATTAACGCTACGCCAGAGGCGCTCCATCAGGAAGTTGTCGCAGCACCGACCGCGACCATTCATCGAGCTCTTGATGTCGGCATCCAGCGAGATGGAAGCCATCTCACCGTTGGTGTACTGCACGCCCTGGTCGCTGTGAAGAATCGTAGGGCGGTTCCGACTCAAAGCAGGTCGACCCACACATCGGCGCAGGGTAGCGTCGAAGCCCCATAGGACGGCGAGAATGGAATTTCCGCCGGTCATCGCTTACCTGGTGGCCGGTACGGCGGATTGCAGAGCTCCGTCAGGGCGCTATTCAGACCGTTGAGGTGCACAAAGAGATTGAAATGTCTCAGTGGCCATGTATCGTAATCAAATTTGACGAACAAGACGGTTCCACTATGAAGATCTTTAAGGAATCCCTCGTAGTCTGGGTTCAGCGGGTCATCAGTAGGTCCTGCCAACTCAGCCTTGTAGTTTAGGCCGTAGGGTCCCTTCCCTCTGAGCTTCACCGTCATCGTGTAGTCTCGGCCCCCTACATTCGCTCTCGCCTCTGCGGTACCGCCGAGGAGCGGGCTAGGCCATATACTGGAGGTCTACATAAGCCTTCCCTTTGTATCCGACGGCTAGGGCACCCCTTCCTATATCTCCTCTATCTTCCGCGGATTTAGCAATCCATCGGACTTCCCCATTCTCTTCTGGAGCGCTAAACCAGCGCGGCTCGGAGAGTTGCCCGTAGCTGCTCGTTGCTGCCGTGCACAGCAGCAACGCCAACGCCAAAGCGACTGCCTTCATTCCTGGGCCTCCTCTTCGGCCTGACCGCCAGCTGATCCGCACATTCCTCGTAGACGGGCCAGTCCGCGATGGAGACCTAACGGGGTGGGCACCGTAGTATCAGCGGACGGCCCGGCCCGGTCCATGTCAATGTTGGGCGTGGTCATGTGTCTTCCTCCTGCTCTTGAGCCGCGAGTCTTTGCAGGTGTTTGAGATCTCCACCGTAAGTCCGCGCCGGACGGCACCGTGGCCAACCACGCCGCGGGCCAAGTCAAGCAGCTGGCTTGCCTCCTCGATCTGGTGTCCGGCCTCCGCCGTGAGCTGTAGGGCGATGTGATAGGGGAACACGCGCTGCAGGCGTCGCCGCCGGACGTTTTGGGATCGGAGAAGGCCGGGGGATTCCGCGTCGAGCGGTATCCTGCTGGGGATCGGAGTCTCCATTGAAGCGTTGCGATTTGGTGCGGGAAGCAGTATAGTGACAAAGGGAGCCTCTTGCAAAATTATCCCGCACGCGATTGACACTTTGTCTGCCATACACATGCAATCTCCGAACTGGTGCAACCGCACGCTCTTTAATGGTGACAATTTGGACATGCTGCGCGGCATGAATTCCAACACGGAATTCGTGGATGCCAACGGACGCGTCATGGCCGAGCCGCAGGCCCGGCTCTCTCAAGACCTTCGAACGAAACCCGCCTTCTCCCAACCAGTGACAATGCCCGAGGCGGTATTCTCGACCAGAATCCTTGGTATGACTCCAACGAGTTCTGACTCCGACCTGCCGGTGGTTCTTCCTAACCGCAGACCTTGTTCCAAACGGTAAAGCCGTGCGAACCGTATTGCACACCAAATGGACGCCAAGGAAGGCCTTGGAAAAGCCGACTACCCCATCGGCCGAGCAGGCCAAATTCCAAGAGCTCCTGCGGGAGCTTTTCCAGTTTGACTGTGCGGACTTGGATTTCGGAATATACCGGATCATGAACCACAAGCGCGGGGTCATCGACAGGTACATCGACTGGGAGCTGCCTGGCGCGATAGAGGAAGCCGTGGCTCAGGGAGCCATTCAAACGGAGGCAGAGCGCTCCTGTGGCTTCGAGGAAGCACGAAAGGATGCAATCGAGGCCTTCGGAGAAGACGCGATCGCTCCGAGCGGTGAGCTCATAAAGTACCAAGAGACCCCGTTGGGGCAGAAGTACACAAAGTGGCGCAAGCGAGCAAGCCACTCGGAATCGGCCGGAGAAGTGCGGCGGGACATCTACAACCACCTCTTTACCTTCTTCAGTCGGTACTACCAAGACGGCGACTTCGTACCGAAGCGCCGTTACTCCTGGGAGCATCCGTATGTCGTTCCCTACAATGGCGAAGAAGTGCATTTCCACTGGGCGAATCGCGACCAGTACTACGTGAAGACTGTAGAGCAATTCAGGGACTACAAGTACCGGACTCGCTCCGGCATCTCGGTTCACTTTTTCCTGCGCTCAGCGAACGTGGAACAGAACGACGTCCAGGGACAGAAGCGCTTCTTCTTCCCGGTGCCGGAAGGAGCGACTTGGAAAGAATATGGTCGCATCCTGGATATGCCATTTGAGTACCGCCCACTCAAATACGCCGAGGTCAAGGAGTTCGGCAGCACCAGGCAGCAGGATGCCATCATCGAGCGAGCGGAAGCGTCAATTCCCGAAGCACTCGCGGCCGTGCCGGAGGCGGCAAAGGCTCTGCTTGATCGCCGGGCAGGTGACGCCGGCGACGAAGACGCCCCAACGTTCTTCACATACCACGCCTGCCGCTTCGCGCGCCGCAGGACCTCGGACTTCTTCGTTCACCGAGATCTTGAAGAATTTCTTACAAGGGAACTCGAATACTATCTCAAGTCTGAAGTCCTTAGCCTTAGCTCGCTCGCGGCAGGTGGCGAGGCGCGGGCCGATGCATGGCTCGACAAGATGCGCGTGATCCGCGAAGTCGGCCGAAACATCATCGAGTTCCTCGCGCAGATTGAGGGTTTCCAGAAGATGCTTTGGGAAAAGCGAAAATTCGTCGTGGATATTCAGTACTGCGTGGCAGCAGGGCTGGTTTCGGAGGCACTTGTTTCCCGTGTTCTGGAGTGCGACGCACAGTGGGAGGAGTGGTGCGCACAGGGATGTGTAAGTGACGACGACACCCTCCTATTCGCCAACGGTGCCGATCCGGCGGCCAGACGCAGTTTTCTGAAGCGCAATCCGGGGATCCTGCTGGATACCCGGCACTTCGACTCGGGGTTTGTTGACAAGTTGCTCGGGGCGTTGGAAAATATTGACGACATGATGGACGGGGTGGCCATCAAGAGTGAGAATTGGCAAGCACTAAACCTGTTGCAAGAGCGATATCGGGCCTCATTGCAAACGGCTTACATCGACCCACCCTACAATGCTAAGTCATCAGAAATTGCCTATAAAAACACATATAAGCACTCCTCTTGGTTGACACTGATGGAAAACCGCATCTCATTGGCCCGCAGCCTCATGTCATCGGATGCCGTAGTCGTAGTAGCCATTGACGAGGTGGAGCAGGAAGTCCTGGGACAGTTGTTGAGCCGCCTCTACCCCGACCACCAAAAAAGTTGCATTACAGTTGTGCACAACGCGACAGGGCAGCAGGGTTCCAATTTCTCATACACACATGAATTTGCATACTTTGTATTCCCGAAGACGGGGACCTTTATCGGTCTCCAGACGCGATCTACGCCAGATATCCGACCTTTGCGTGATGTGTCGAAGGGATCTCATCTGAGGACAGATGCGGCGAACTGCTTCTATCCGATCTACATTCGCCTCGGGAAAATCGCGGGTTTTGGGGACGTGTGCGATGACGAATTCCATCCAGGGTGCAGGAATGTCATAGAAGAGGACGGAACCATTGCGGTCTATCCAATCGATGCAACAGGTCAGGAGCGAAAGTGGGTGTTTGCGCGTAAGACCGTCGAGGGGATAAGGGGGAGTTTGGTAGCGAAGCACGATACAAAAGCTGGATTCTGGGACATAATACGGACGAAAAGCAAGTTCAACTACAAGACTGTATGGTCAGGGAAGAAGTACTCGGCGAATAGTCATGGCACTGTCCTCCTACGCAGACTGCTGCCTGGCACTAGTTTTACGTTCCCTAAGTCGATATTTACGGTGCGAGACTCGATTGATGCGGCCCTAGGCAACAAGACCGATGGCTACATCCTCGACTACTTTGCTGGCTCCGGCACAACCGGCCACGCCGTCATCAACCTTAACCGCGAGGATAGCGGTCGCCGCAAATTCATCCTGGTGGAGATGGGCGACCACTTCGACACGGTGCTTCTGCCGCGCCTCAAGAAGGTGGCGTTCTCGCCGGAATGGAAGGGGGGAATCGCCAAGCGGGAGGCGACCAGCGAGGAAGCAGAACGCGGCCCCCGGATCATCAAGTACTTCCGCATGGAGAGCTACGAGGATGCGCTCAGCAACATCGAGTTCGACAAGGCGGACGAGGGTCTGTTCGGGTTCGAAGATTACATGCTGCGCTACATGCTCCAGTGGGAGACGAAGGGCAGTGCGACTCTTCTGAACGTCGCGGCGCTAGACCGTCCCTTCGACTACTGCATGCGGCAAAACGGCGGTGGGCAAGACACTGAGGTGCCGGTCGATTTGCCGGAGACCTTCAACTATCTGCTGGGCCTCGCGGTTAGCACTCGCCGCGTCTACGACGATGATGGCCGCCGCTACCTCGTCTATAAAGGTAGCACAAGGGACAGACTCAATGCGGTTGTCATCTGGAGGAACACCTTGGGGTGGACGCTGAAGGACCGTGAGCGAGACCGGGACTTCGTGGCGGCAAACGACATGGCTTCTGGTGTGGACGAGATCTGGATGAATGGCGACTCGCTGGTAAAGGACGCGCGGCCGCTGGACATCCTCTTCAAGCGGCGGATGTTCGCCTCCGCTATTAGCTGATGGCCCGAGGGAAACGAGCGGGACGCCCCCGATGACTTCTTCCAAGACGCTGTACCAGCTCGAGTCGAAACTGCTGCTGCTTGGTTGGGCCAATTACCAATTCGGGTTCGAGTCGAACCAGAAGCTGTTCGATACGCTGAAGGAAGCACGAGAAGGGTATGATTCGAACGGTCGCAGCCATGTGGCACGCTTGCTCGGCGGCCGGGACCGCTGCCGGATTCTGTCCGGCAATCTGGCCCGCTACGACGACAACGTGCGCCGTCACCTGCGGTCCATCAACTCGTGTAGGCACGAGCCAATCACCTTGCGGTATTTCCAGCAGCTTGCCGCACTTTACGCCGAACTGTTCCTGGACCGGCGTGCCACGGCCCCTGAGGCGCTCGCGCGTGAGATTCACTGTTACGTGCGGCAGCAGGTCCATTCCCTGCACAGCAGCTACCCGATCCGCGGAATCGAACCAAACGACCTGAATAAGCTCGCGTTCTGGATGGCAACCGGCAGCGGCAAGACGCTCATCATGCACCTTAACTACCTGCAGTTCCTGCACTACAACGGAAGCGAGCGCCTGGACAACATCATATTGATCACGCCTAACGAAGGGCTGAGCGCCCAGCACATGGCCGAGATGACGGCATCCGGCATTCCGTCGGCCCGTTTCGGCGAGGCTGGATTGCTCGCGGGTCGCCGCCGAACCGTGCGAGTGACCGAGATCACCAAGCTGGTCGAAAAGCGCAAGGGGAAAGGCACGGGGGTCAGCATCGAAGTAGACGCGCTCGGCGACCGCAACCTCGTATTCGTGGACGAAGGCCACCGTGGCGCGAGCGGCGAAGCCTGGCGTTCGGTTCGCGACGCAGTGGCCGCCCGCGGATTCACCTTCGAGTACAGCGCCACCTTTGGGCAGGCGCTGGCGGCGGCGCAGGACAGCAGGCTCACCCTAGATTACGGCAAATCCATTGTATTCGACTACTCCTACCGCTACTTTCACCGGGACGGGTTCGGCAAGGACTTTCGCGTTCTCAACGTATCGGGGAGCGAGCCGTCGCCGGAACTCACGGACCTGCTCCTCCTCGGCAACCTGCTCTCGTTTTACGAACAACTGCGTGGCTACCGCGACAACGCCTCTGACCTGCGCAACTACAATCTGGAGCAGCCGCTCTGGGTCTTCGTGGGGGGTAGTGTAAATGCGGTCTACAGGAGGCGCGGGCGTGACACCAGCGATGTGCTTACCGTCCAGCTCTTCCTCCACCGGGTGCTGAGCGAGCCTGAGTGGGCTCAAGATGCCATCGGAAAGCTGCTACGCGGAGAGTCCGGACTGCATGCGGCGTGGAACGTGGATTTGTTCGCAGAGCGCTTCAACGAGTTGGCGAAGTCGGTTGAATCTCCCGAACATATCTACGCCGACGTGCTGCGAACCGTCTTCCACACCGACGGACCGGGCGGTCTCCGTCTGTGCGACATCCGGGGTGCCCCCGGCGAGCTCGGCCTGAAGGCGTTCGCATCCGATCACTACTTTGGCCTGACGTACATCGGGGACACCGCAAAGTTCAAGAGACTCGCGCAGAACGCGGGGGCGGGGATCATCCTCGAGGAGGATGCCGTGGGCGGCTCAATGTTCGATCGGGTCAACGAGGCCGAGGCGACGGTCAACGTGCTGATTGGCGCCAAGAAGTTCGTGGAAGGATGGAATTCGTGGCGCGTCTCGAACATGGGTCTCATGAATGTGGGCAGGGCCGAAGGCTCGGAGATCATCCAACTCTTCGGGCGAGGGGTGAGGCTCAAGGGCAGGGGGATGTCGCTCAAGCGCAGCACGCACTTGGAGGGTCCGCATCCGAACAACGTCGGCCTCTTGGAAACCCTCAATATATTCGCAATTCGCGCCGACTACATGACGAAGTTTCGGGAATATCTGGAGCGGGAAGGGCTGGAAGCGCAGGATCCGGTCGTGCTACGGGTGCCGATACGGGCCAACAAGGACTTCCTGGGGAGGGGGCTGATAGTTCCCGCGCTTCCCGATGGAAGCGAATTCGAGGCGGACGCCAACTTTGCGCTCGACCCGAGCACTACGACTCCAGTGCGGATCGACCGTGCAACGCGGGCGTCCTTTTGGGAAAGCGGGACCGGCGGGCAGCAGACGACCGAGGGGTCGGCCGGCTACGAGCGGCCTGCGGGAAAACTGCCGCTGGGACTGGTGGACTGGGAGGAGGCGTACCTCGATCTGATGGAACATCGGCGCGTCAAGGGCATGCGACCTCTAGCCGTCCCCCGGGTGGCCGCTCTGAAGATTATTGTCGAGAGCGCACCTGTCACCGTATGGGCCGACAAGCACGTCTTCGAGCCCAGGAACTGGCACGACCGAGAAGATCTTCAGGCGATTGTGCATATGGTGCTCCGGCGCTGCGCGGACAAGTGCTGGCAGCGCGCGCGTCAGCAGTGGGAGGGCGAGCGCATGAACTACCGTGAGGTGGACGACTCCGACCTGAACCTGCTACTCAACGTCAACCCTGCCGTGGCGGCGCTGCCGGACGCCCGCCAACAGTCCCATTACGTGGTGAGTGTCCCGCGCGAGAAAACCACTCTCCTAGTCCAGATTGCGGAACTGATTGAGCAGCGAGCGAAGCTCTACGAGCAGGACCTCGGCGCGCTGGCTCGCATCCACTTCGACCGTCACCTGTATCAGCCCCTGCTGATCCAGGGCTCGAATCCGGCGGTGACGGTCTCACCCCCTCCCCTCAACGAGAGCGAAACGAAGTTTGTGCGCCAACTGCGGGACTTCTGGCAGGAGCGCGGAAACGCTCTTCACCCCGACACGGAGCTATTCTTGCTGCGGAACCAGGGACGTGGCCGAGGTGTGGGCTTCTCTCTGGAAGGAACCGGCTTCTACCCGGACTTCATCCTGTGGATGATTTCGGGCGACCGGCAGCGCGTGGTCTTCGTCGAGCCTCACGGGATGATGCACGCGAAGGCCTACGACGACGACGAGAAGGCACGGCTGCACAAGCGGTTGCCGGTACTTTCGGCCGGGATTGCACGCCGGAGTGGGGTGGCCGGGAAGGTGAGCCTTGATTCGTTCATCGTGTCGGCGACGAAGTACAGAGAGCTACGGCCGCGCTACGGAGATGGGTCTTGGACGCAGGAGGAATTCGCGACGCGGCACATTCTCTTCCCAGACGAGAGTGGTGACTATCTTGAGGAGATGCTAGCTGCGGAGTAGGTCTGGACCGACGACGCCGAGGGTCGATCGCTAACTCCGGTGCTCCCCTTCCGAAAGGCTACAACGCGACCCGAGCACCGGGTCAGTCCGGTCGTACGACTTGTTCGATTTTCCCCCGAAGCAACAGATTTTCGTGAAGGCGACTGGTCACCATTGTCTTAAGAATCATCAATATCGTTTCAATTTGACTTACCTCTTTGGCTCTTCCCCTAATTGGTGATTGCCCAAGGAATGGGAAATACCCGTTTAACTGAGCCTCTTGCAAAACCACGAAACAGGTGGTTTTTCCCTTTGCGGGCGAGGGAGATAAGGGACTGGCGCCTCCGATTTTGGTATCTTCAGAGATACTCTACGGAACTTTGTCACTTTATTTTTTCCAAGAGCCAGTAAGTACCCTTCAGACAGTCACTTACGAAAACTGTCTTTTTCTATAGCACTACCATTTCAGGGTCGTTTTGTGTGCGCCTTGTAGGTGTAGTTGTGAGGCTTGAGGCCCATAATCATGGCGATCTGGCGCTGGAGCGGACCTTGGTCTGCATCCTTCTTCAACAGAATGCAGGAGCGCCGGTCTGTTGGCAATACGGTCGTGATCCGGTGCCACCGGTTCAGCTCAAACTGCAGCGTGGTCCAGCTGCTGTGGAGGTCATACTGCTTCAGCTTCGTGCGAATGAGTTGCACCGCCTGATAGGCCAGTACCGAGAGGAAGATGTGTGTCCGGATGCGCTCATCCTTGCTGTGGTATAGGGGACGCATGCCCAACTCGGACTTCAGCGAACGAAACGTGCGCTCGATGTCTGCAAGCTTCCAGTATGTGCGTGCGATTTGCGAGGCAGACCAGTCCGTGTGGCTGGTATGCAGGATGTAGCCGCCCGATGCTTGCGTCTGCTGCTCAAACGCAGACAGGTGCGTAAAGGTGACCGCCTTCGCGTGCGTACTGTCCTTTTTGCGCAAGACATCGATCTTGTACTGGTACGAGACGCGCTTATGCCTTTCGAGCTCGCGACCGAGTCTGCGTTGCACCTTGTCGTATTCCTTGACGCAGCGGGGCTTGGAGAGTCCCTCGTGCAGGGTTTTCAGCGCAGCCTCGAACTTTGCGCGCCTGGTGTTCAGTATGCGATCACCGGTGGCCTTGCGTGCCTCGCTATGCAGGTAGACTTGCAGCGTTCCCTCTTGCTGCTCCAGGCGCCAGGCTTTGATGGAGACCCCGCTTTGTGTATTCCAGCACTCCTCCGGCGCGCGTTCAGGGGGTGGCGGCGCCTGCGTGCGCTGCACACAGATCCAATCCAGTCCCTTCGACCGCAAGTACGCCACATTGGCGCGCGTGGCTATGCCCGCGTCCATGATGACGGTCGCACGAGCGCCATTGAGCCGCTCCATGGCCTGTTGAAGCGTCTTTGGTTCGCTGGCATTGCCAGCAAGGACGGCTGCGCCACGCACAAAGCCGGACGCGTCCAGCATTAAGGCCAACGTCACCAACGGACAATCCGATCGCTTTTCCTTGCTTCGTCCATACGCCAGGAGCGCGCCTTTCTTGCGACCCGTGTAGAATGTGTTGGTAACAACGTGGAATCAAAAGCGCCACTCCGTTTGGATCGTGTCATTGCCCGGCCTTCACGGCGAATAAGTTGAAAATGATCATATACGTGTTGTATCTTATGATACATGAAACGAGCGTCCCTAACCGAACGCGCCGCGCGCGTGGCCACAGCCCAAGCGCTCTGCCAAGAGCACAGCGCTACGGAGGTGGCGCGCATGCTGGCGGCCCGGTACGCGCTCTCCAGAGCGCAGGCTTGGCGCTATGTCCGCGCGGCGCAGGAGGATTCGTCTCTGGCTCGTGCCGAGGCTACCGCGCCCCTGAACGTCCGGATCCCCGCGGCCTTACTCGCGCGTGTGCGTGCCCGGGCGCGCCATACCGGCGTGAGCCTCGGTGTACTGGTGGCTCGGGCCATGGCACGCTTGTTGGACAACGATCCACCGTGAATGGGCCCCCTTCGCCTGTTATCCGTACCGAACCGGCTGGCGCATCAACGCCTGGAGCAGGCCTACGCGCTACTGGTACACCACCGAACCTCACAGCGCAAGACAGCGGCGCATGAAGCACGAAGCACAAAAGATTGCGGCAGCCTACGTGCGCGTCTCGAGCGAAAGTCAGCGGCGGCAGCAGACCATTGAGAGCCAGCTCGAGGCGGTACTCACCAGTGCGCGTGAACGGGGCTGGACCATCGCGCCGGAGTTGATCTTCACCGACAACGGCTACAGCGGTGCGAGCCTGGTTCGTCCCGGTCTGGACGCCCTGCGCGACCAGGTCGCCCAAGGTGCGCTTGCGTATGTGCTGGCCTTGTCGCCGGACCGGGTCAGCCGCAAGTTTGCCTATCAGGTGCTGCTGCAGGAAGAGTTCGAGCGCTATGACACGAAGCTCGTGTTCGTGGAAGCGCCCGAGGAGGCGACGCCGCAGCAAGTGCTGCTGCGTCAGATCCTGTCCGTACTGTCCGAGTATGAACGTGCGCAGATGGCCGAACGCTCGCGCCGAGGCAAGATTTATCGGGCACGCCAGGGCTCCCTGAACATGATCAGCCGACCCCCGTACGGCTATGACCTGATCCGCAAGACGGAGACCTGTGGAGCACAGCTGGTGATCAACGCGGACGAAGCAGCGGTGGTACGTCTGATTTTCTCGCTGTATATCCAGAAAGGCGGCACGATGACGACGGTAACGCGCAAGTTGCGCGCCTTGGGCTACGTGCCCCGGCATGGGAAGCATTGGAGTATATCCACGGTGGCGGTCATCCTGCGCAACGAGGCCTACATTGGCAGGGCCGCCTACCAGAAGACGATGAACACGGGCCGTCGGGCTCGGCGCAATCGCATCGGACGCAGCAAGAAGGGGGCCGTCCGGCGTTTGAACGGGCGCACGACTCGTCCGCGCGAAGAATGGATCATCCTGCCGGTGCCCGCCATCGTAGATGAGCAGACCTTCCAGCGTGCGCAAGCGCAACGCAAGACGAACCGGCGCTTCTCCCCCCGCAACACGCGCACGCCTTCGCTCTTGCAGGGACTCTGTGTCTGTGCGCAGTGCGGGTATGCGATGTCACGCCACGCTCCCAAAGGCAGGCGCAACCATTACTACCGGTGTTTGGGGACCAACTCCTGGCATTTTCCTGACGGCGCGGTCTGTGACAACCCTTACGCCAATGTCCAGGATCTCGACGAAGCGGTGTGGAATGCGGTGATGGAGGTGCTCAAGAGCCCCGACCTCATTCAGAACGAGATTCGTCGCCGCATCCAGGCGGCCAAGGACCAAGGTCCTGCACAGCGCCGTATGGACGAATTGCAGAAGGAGCGCACCCAGTGTGAAGCAAAAAGCCGGCGGCTGATTGACGCGTATCAGGAAAGTCTGCTCAGTCTGGATGCGTTACGTACGCGAACCGGACCGTTGCGTACGCGTCAGCGGGCGATTGAATCCGAGCTCAAAACGCTGCAGGCCCAGGAGCTGGATCGCTCGACAACCCTGACGCTTGCCCATAGTGTGCAGCAATTCCTGGCGCGGATGTCCGAAGGCGAAAAAGCATTGTCCATCACGGAGCGTCAGCAGCTGATTCGACTACTGGTTAGCGAAGTACGCGTCGGCAAGACCGACGTCACGGTGTGCCATTGCATACCGCTCACGCCTTCAGCAGACCCCGACGCCGCACCAGGCTCCAGTCCGCCGCCGCGATCGAGCGACAGCGCCGCGGAACTTTTGATTCCACGTTGTGGTCAGATCATACAAGATGAGCGTCTCACTAAAGCCCAACAGCCGCTGCGCATTGCCATAGAGTCCGTCCATAAGCGCTTCGCGCAGCGCATACAGCCGATCGCCTACGCGGTACAGCGTACTTGCGCACGGGGCCTCCAGCTGCACCAGCTCCAAAATGGCGGAGGCCTTCATCATCCACTGGTACGTATGCGCCTCACTTCCGGGCGACAACATGCGCCCAACCACCAGAACCAGGGCCATGCGAATAGCATCTTCTCGCATGCCCAGCGCGCGTAGCAGCGCCGTGAAGCCGAGTTGCTCCAAGGCTTGCAGGCATACGCGCTCGCCGCCGACCGTGCGTGTATCCGGATGATGCACTGCGTCGGTAATGATGGCGTCGCGGTCGTCGCGTCCGGCGTCCACATCGTAGTCCTTCTCACGCAGCCGGCGCACGATCTCGTCCACGGCGCATTCGATCTTCTCATCCTCCAGCGGTAGTGCGCGCTGTCCGCGCAGTGCCAGCTCAACCCGCTTGGTTACGGTGGGCCAGTCGGCTTCGGCAATGTCAAAGTCCTGGCCAAGGTTCAGGATGGTTTTTTGATTGGGCTGGCCATTGACACGTCGGCATTCGAGCAGTCCGTATCCGGTGCGTTGCGTTTCGTTTTTAAGCTTGTAGACTCTCCTGCGGATGTACACGGCGCAGTCGTATTGGCCTGCGCCCAATATAGCGGGTGGGGGCGTTGTCTGTGTGAAGTATTGATGAATAACACTAAAATAGCACTACAACAGACTTCATCAATAATAACGGTTATAAACCCTATGAGTACTAGATGATAATCGAGTTAAAGTCGCCTATTTTAACCGTGCCAACACCTCGTCCCTCGGCAAAAGTGACAAACTGCCGTCTAAATCTCTAAGACAACGGAGGCAGCCGTGTCCCTTGGAAGGAAGATACTGTGTTCTTGGATAAGTCACCAAAAGACGCTCTTCTCCTGTGCGGAGGAGTTGCTCGGTCCTTTGACCGAGTTGCAGACGAAGCTGCTGAACGTGTTGGATATCGTTCGCGTTGAGTCCTAACTGCGCAGCGATCCCACGGCAGCGTGCGGGCGTCCGCTGCAGGATCGTACGGAGCTTGCGCGGGCGTTTCTGCCGAAGGCGGTCTACAATATTGGTACGACCCGCGCGTTGATCGACCGGGTGTGCTCGGACCCCCAGTTGCGCTGCTTGTGTAGGTGGGAACGTCAAGACCAGGTTCCAAGCGAGGCGACTTTTTCACGCGCATTCGCAGAGTTTGCCGTGACCAGTCTTCCAGATCGGATGCATCGTGCACTGATCGTATAGAGCTACCAGGAGGAGGTTGTTGAACATATCTCACGTGATTATACGGCGATCCAGGCGCGCGAGCGCTCTGCTGCAAAGGAGCGGGCACCTGCCAAGCGCAAGCCTGGGCGACCGCGTAAGGGAGAGGAACCTGCAAAGAAGGAGCGGCGCGTCGTACGCCAGTCGGGTATGAGCCTGCAGGAGACGGAAGAAGACCTGCCAAAGAAGTGCAACCGGGGCGTCAAGCGCAATTCCAAGGGCTACAAGCAAAGCTGGAGCGGCTACAAGCTGCACGCTGATGTGGCAGACGGGGGCATACCGATCCGTTGCATCGTGACGTCCGCGTCCGTGCATGACAGTCAGGTGGCCATTCCGCTGGGGACCAGGTCCGCAGAGCTGGTCACGAGTTTATACGATTTGATGGATAGCGCCTATGACGTGGAGGAGATACGCCTTCACAGCCAGCGTCTTGGACATGTACCGATCATTGACCAGCACCCGCGTACACGCGCTGGGAAGGAGGCGCTAAAGCGTGAGGCGAAGGCCCAGCGTACGACTGGGTTTGTATCGCCCGTGCGTGAGCGCTACAAGGAGCGTTCGACCGTCGAGCGCGTCTTTGGTCGCCTCAAAGACGAGTATGGCGGTCGTCACGTTCGCGTACGTGGCAACGCGAAGGTGCAGTGTCACCTCATGTTCGGTATGCTCGCGCTGACCGTGGACCAGATGGTGCGAATGCTGGGCTAAACGACCTCAGCTGAGCGCAGAAAGGCGCCTGTCGTGCCAGGTGTGCAGGATAGGTGTGCTTGATTGTCACAGCCCATCGCCGACATCTGCCCTTCCGGGTCGCAATCACTGCAACACTTAGAGTTTTCGGAGTGCGCAAACCACACCGGCGCCTTTCTTTCTTCAATCCACTGAATGCATGCTGAATTTCAGCGCCGATTGTCTATACTGACAATCCCGGCAGCCCATTTATGCAAGAGCCTCAACTGAACGCAGGTTTCAGGCCGACCCACGTTTCGCCGGCTTCGCCCTTGCGAGCATTCGCGCTACCTCCGCGGGTGTCTTGCCTTGGTAAAAGTGGTTCTGGGCGGGCGTGCTCGACCCCTTGTCCAGTAGGCGCTTGCGCTGTTTGCGGGCTTTGGCTTCGGTTTCTTCTGGGGCGTCAGACTTTTGCTTGGGGATCGTCGAGTCGGGCTGCGAAAGGTTGATTTTATGTGTGCTCCATTAGATATGTGGCCATGCTTTAACACCATACAACTTTCGACAGAGTGCATTTGCTTGGCGCTGTCGTTTCACATACAGATCCCGGTCTTGCTCGTAGCCTTTCGCCAGATCGTAGATTGCTTGTTGCTGGTGTGTGGTAAAGCCACACACCCAGCACTGGAATGCGGGTGAGTCCGGTAACTGGCTGAATGTCGGTTGGGTGAAGGCACCTTCATGGTTGTCGGTTATTTCCACATGGGGACACACGATCTTCAATTTGTCTTTCTGCCGGTCTCGGCGGTCCCGCAGATACTTCGTCACATTGAATCGCACCGAAAACGTTACCGCCACAATACCACCAACCAACGCCACCACCAACCAGATGATCTGGGCAAAACTCAAGGGGTCTATCATCAATCAAGCCCTCTCTAGCACCTTGTCGGCCAAGAGCGTTAGCAATTCCTTCACCATCTTCATGTTAGTCTTGAGCTCCGCGACATCCGCCTTGAGCTCCCGTATATCCGCGAGCATCGCCTTCTGGTCGGAAAAGAGCGTCGTGAGGGCCTATCGAACGTGTCTCATAAGTGATTTGGCCATTGTGTAAAGCTGTTGGACTGAGGGCAGACAACTGGAGTATAGCACGCCAGACCACAAAGAGTTGCAGACCTTGGGTTGAAAAGTGAGTATATTGGCCTTCGCATCCTCGCGCGTAGGAGCCCGACTCCTCGGGTTACTCGCCAAATACAACACCCGCTAACTGGCGCGGGCCGATCACCCGCTCCAGCAAATAGGCGGGACATCTGGAAACGCTCATTCGAGTAGCGGCCATTAATCATGGCTCTTCCCCTAATTTGATGGGTACAGTGTTGTATTCAATGGGAAACGATATGAGATGATGCGGATTCATTGCCGTTTCTGGCTTGTTTCCAGGCCATCATCACGATGGTACACATGTTCACCAACCCCATCAACGATATGTCGCAATTGAAGAAAGATATGGGAATTATATAGTTGAGTTGACCTTTACGAGAGTTTTTCGTATATTTTGCGCAGTCCAACGACCAAGACCATGGCTGCACCAGGACGTTCACACAGACAGGGAATCACACTAATGCAGTTGGCCAGTCGCATACCGGACGAGGCAGCTGCGCGAAAATGGTTTGAGTCGGCACACTGGCCGGACGATGAGAAGTACTGCTTGCGTTGCGGCAGCGTGAATATCTATGCCTGCAGGCACAAGACCATGCCGTATCGTTGCCGCGGTTGCAAGAAGTACTTCAGCGTCAAGACGGGTACGGCGATCGAGCAGTCTCCGTTACCGCTTAGAACCTGGGTGTGGGCGATCTATCTGGAACTGACTTCTCTGAAAGGCGTGTCCAGCATGAAGCTCCACCGCGATTTAGGTGTCACGCAAACTACGGCGTGGTTCATGTTGCAGCGCATTCGTGAGGGCTTGGTGGCTTCCATGCCAACGGAGTTTGAGGGGCCGGTCGAGGTGGACGAAGCGTACTTTGGCGGGCTTGAAAAGAACAAGCATGAGCACAAGAAAGCCAATCTCGGACGTGGGCCTGTGGACAAGGCTCCTGTAGTGGGTATGAAAGACCGCAAGACAGGCAAGATCAAAGCGCAAGTAGTGCCGGACACGTCGGCGGCTACGTTGCAGGGCTTCGTGTGTGACAGCACAGAGATTGACGCTACGGTGTACACGGACGAAGCTCGGGCGTACCAGAACATGGTCGGAGTGCGGCATGAAACGGTGAAGCACTCTGTTTCGGAGTTCGTGAACGGGCAGGCCCACACAAACGGCATGGAATCGTTTTGGGCTGCACTCAAACGGGCGTATCACGGCGTGTACCACCAGATAAGCAAGAAGCATTTGAACCGCTACATTGTTCAATTCGCTGGCAAGCACAACCTTCGCCCAATGGACACGGAAGCACAGATGAAATGTGTGGTAGCTGGGCTGGTGGGGCGCAGGGTAATGTACAAGGAATTGGTGGGCTGAGCTCAAGTGTCGGTATTGTCGTAGACTGCCGACTCACTAGCGCGCAGTATGGCGCACCTAATACACCTTGCATTTCGAGCTAATGAAAAACACGTCCAGAGTAAGTAGGCGAAGCGAGCGTATCGGAACCGCTACGGGGTTAATAGGTGGCGGGGCTGCAGGTGCCAAGATAGGTGCAAGCATAGGCATTGCGAGTGGAGGGTGGGCCATTCCGGCCACAATTCCACTGGGCATAATTGTGGGGGCCATAGGCGGCATTATCGGAAATCGCATTGGGAAACGCGTTGGACATCGCCGGAGTTAACGACAAGGGCGCCCGCATAAAGCAGGGCCCACTGGACGTATTAGGTGTGAAATACCGGGACCTGGGGGCAGAATTCGGGCGTTGTTACCCGACCAACGTTCTGTGTTCGTCCCGCGTATTTACCTTGCGGCTCTCGTATTCGGCTTCAAGTTCCAGGTAGCCAGTTACCCGATTTAGCAAGAAACAGCCCCCACGGTTCTGCCGTGTCTTGCCCTCTAAAACGGAGAGTGACCAATGAAAACCGAGAAGCAGCAACAAGCCGAATTCGAGCGCATAAGCAACGCGCCAAGTCCGAATCCGCGCTACGCAGGGCTTAGCGTGATTGAGGCAACACGGAGGCTGTTGCGGACGGTGCCAAAGAAGGCTGAACGTAAGGTGTCGGCCTAGCATACTTCTTCGAATGCTCAAACGAAAATACGTCTGGCCCTGATCTTCACGTATTGGTTCGGCCTGTCACAGACCTCAACTCAACTATATAATTCCCAAAGATATCGCTTGCCTCTTGGGCATCCAGGCTCCCTGGAAGGTATCCGAGGTGACGTTTGCGCATGAGGCGCAAGAAGTCCGGATACATGTAGATTGCGAGGACGGCCATCAGCTGCCTTGCCCGGAGTGCGGCTCGGCGTCTCCGGGCTACGACCACCGTCGTCGGCAATGGCGTCACCTGGACCTGTGCGAGTATCGCACCATGGTGGTTGCGGAGCTTCCCCGCGTGGAATGTCCGGAGCATGGAGTGCGCACAGTGTCGGTTCCGTGGGCGGAACCTATGTCACGGTTCACTGCAGGGTTTGAGACGCTGGTGATTGATTGGCTGCAGGAGGCGAGTGTATAGGCGGTATCTCGTCTGATGGGGGTGAGCTGGAATGCGATAGACGGGATCATGCAGCGCGCGGTGCAATGCGGCCTTGCGCGGAGGAAGGAACGGAATGTTGCCCATATTGGCGTGGATGAGACCTCTTTTCGCAAGCGCCATGCGTATGTCACCATTGTTTCGGATGCGAAGGCGGGTACGGTGCTGCATGTGGGCGAAGACCGTAGGAAAGAAACACTTACGCGCTGGTATGCTGGGCTCACTTTGGAGCAACTGGAGGGCATCGAGAGTGTCAGCATGGACATGTGGCCGGCCTACATCAACGCCACGCTGGAGCATGTGCCAGAGGCGCAACGGAAGGTGGCCTTTGACAAGTTCCACGTAGTGAAATGTCTGGGAACTGCCGTGGACAAGGTTCGGCGCCAGGAGCACCGGGCATTGATGAAGGAAGGCCTGGAAGACCTCAAGGGAACCAAGTATGATTGGTTGACTCACCCGGCCAACATGTCTGCTAAGCAGAAGGCGCGCTTCCAGCAGTTGCGTACCAGCACGTTGAAGACGGCCCGCGCGTGGGCTATCAAGGAAATGGCCCTGCAGTTGTGGCACTATGTCCACCGCACATGGGCGCGCAAGGGTTGGGAGCGATGGTTGTCGTGGGCCATGCGGTGTCGGCTGGAACCGGTCAAGGCAGCCGCCAGAACCATCAAAACACACCTGTGGGGTATCCTCAATGCGATCATCCTGAAGGTGAGCAATGGCCCTGCGGAAGGCATCAACAGCCGGATCAAAACAATCAAAGTGCGCAGTAGGGGCTTCCGCAACAAACGGCGGTTTGCCAACGCCATTTACATTCACCTCGGAGGCCTGAATCTATACCCCGAAAGCGTCCACAGGTGAGCTTACCCACTAAAACAGGGGTAGAGCCTTAATCATGAACAACGAGCCTATTCCTCAAACTGGGCCATTAACCGATGGCCAATCCCGAGCAGACCCCCCGGTCGCCGGATGGTTCTGCGTTGGGTTGCTCTTGGGCATCATTGGTCTGCTGATAGCATACCAACAATCACCAGCGGTGCCTGCGGATGCAATAGCCGACTACCCGGACTTTAGTGAGCTGCAGGTTCACGAACGGGCCAATGTCGAGGGCTTATAGGCCCGCCAGGTCAAGAGTACTGGGGGCGGATTCGTTGTGCTAATAGTGCTCGTGTCTATAGGCACACGCACTTCCCTGTCGTCGGCACCGGGCTTCGCGGTGTAGAATGGGCGATCAGATAAAAGCTGTGGATTTGCGATCCAAACGCATATTTGGATTTCCATTCTGGTTGTTGTCATTCTACTATTGACCTGCGGCCTATTACAGCCCAAAGCCCGGATGGCCTGTTAGGAGGCCGTGCGTAACCGGGCAACCTTTGGCATGCGGTTCCCTAACACGCTTGGCATGTGGGGCACATCGCTCAACTCAAATGGATCCCTGGTGGTTATAGCTGGCCAAGTGGAGTTGCGAAATGGCTTTGGCGCATTGAAGCAGGTCGATTACGAGTGCAGCTACTTCCCGCGCTCCGGCAACATCGAGCCGATGGTGCTTGTGGATATAATCGGGGCGAATTGACTGAGAGCGGGCTGCCGACCTGTTGCGCAACGGCGTAATCCAGCGACGATGAACAATTTCGCAGACCAGCTCATGAAGGCAGGGGCGTGGCTAACGTGTGGCTTGCCCTTCATACTGTTGTGTGCGCTCCTCGCAAGAGTCCTGTTGATCGGCATGGTCCAGATGTGCTGGACAGTGTGACGTCACAGCATTGTCCCAACAACCGACAACCATACATCGTATTCTGAAGTCTGTTACGCGATTCGTCACTAGTGGCTTGACTTTGTTTTTGAAACGAATCGCTGGACACAATTTTGCTCACTTAAGGAAAATCTTGCCTCCTGGATGAAGGGTAATAGCGGGATTAGGCTGTCCCGGTGTGGATAGCGTTTACGTTCATGCTGGCTGCGCTGTCTGGTCGGCTCCCAGCCGGCCTGTGTACACCACGCACGGCGTCCAACCTGCACCCTTGGTGCGAACGCTGATGCTTGTGGCAGGCGAAGTATGCCTGTAGCCGTGCCCGCGCTTCGTGCAGTGTCGCGTACTCGTTCAGGTACACCTCTTCGTTTTTTACGCTACGCCAAAGGCGCTCGTTCAGGATGTTGTCGTAGCACCGACCGCGACCACACATCGAGATCCTGATGTCGGCCTCCAGCGAGATGACGGTCATCTCGTCGCTGGTGTACTGCACACCCTGATCGCTGTGGAAAATCCTAGGACGCGCGCAACACGGAGGGGTTACCGGTCCAGTCACTGATCGCGAGCGGGGCCTATATAGAAAGCTTGACATACATTCCTACTATACCCGGCTAGTCGGGCTCAATGTTCTCGAAGAATTGTTGCGAGTCCTGATGTGGCGGGATCACCCACTTCGCGCGCACTGCCAACTTTCTCTTGACTGAGGCTGACTTACTCTCGAACACAAAAACATGGCCTGCGTCATCTGGCTGCGGGGGTTCCGTCGCAACCCCCAAGCCCAGATCACGCAGAAACCGTACGCATAGCCCAACCATCAAATTGTCTCCGACATTCGCCTCTTCGGGACTACCGTAGCATTTCGCCCGATGCGCTGACATCGGCGTTTTGTCCCTAGAGTCGCTGAATAGCCCACTTTGAGGTCGCCATCTACCCATGGAGGAATCCAAGAAAGCCATCCCTTTAGGGATCCTCCGCCAGATCACCTCGTCACTATCAATAGACGGATCGTCTGCATACTTTGGCGATGGCATCGGCAGAGTTCAAACCAGCAACCTTAGAAGGGATGTTGCAAAAAACCTCCCCGAACTAACTTTAAGAAATCCCAAACATCACCTTCCAACTCAAGTGATTCGGCAGACTCGTATGAGAAAGAAAATCCCTCTTTGTCAATGGCGATATCCACTGTCAAGACCTGACCAAGGCTCTGCCATTCAAGGAGGATTCCCCCCGAAGACTCAGGGCAAACGGTCGGGCGCGAGAAACCAATACGGGCCATCATCTCTGCAAACCTCTCCGCCATATCAACTACCTTGCTAGATATCGCCCCACCACCATACGAATCCCAGTTGGGGACCAGGTCCATATAGCCTCGTATCTTGTCCCTCGTGTCGCGAAACCACGAGGCCAACTGCGGCTGCTCAGTCAGGTAACTGATCGGGCGCGGGTTGAACAATAGACGACAGGACGGGGCAATGCCTCGAAGGTAAGGCCGGTCCGAGAGAAACTTTGGGTTGGCCGTGGTATCAACCGCAGCTAGCGCATTTGATGTCATCGCTCTCGCTTCCAGAGTTGGTGCATTTTTTCTGAAGTCACTTCTGTGAAACCTCGCACAATCCATTCGCGGCCCATGTCCAGCTGCGATCTCAGATCTGCATCTCCTAGTTTCCCCCTTGCGGTAAGCGTGAGCCTAAAGGCCAGCTCGCCAGATGGGGGGGTAACCATGGGGGTGGCCTCGACATACAGCCTAGAGAGAGACCTCCCGCCCTGAATTGGATACCGCACCCGTAGTGCAATGTCTTCCGGCTCAGGCAGAAACTTTCTCTTCATTTCCCCCACTAGTAACGGGACTACCGAGTTGAGTTCACCATGCTGGTGCCATCCAATGCCAGCATGGATATGATTAACATAGGTTAATTCCCATTGATTCAGTTTCGGCTCACCTAGTTGTTCTTCCGCGAGGAATTCCAGGAAAACGCCAAAGTTCTTCTCGAACTCTGCACGCACATGTTCATACCTAGGATAATCCTGGCTGCCGATCCTACGCCAATTGAAGACGAATCGATCCTGTTGGATCTGGATCAGATTCGACCTGTCATCCGTGACAAGCCATACGCGGGAGGTGGGGGGCCTCCCGATCTCTATGTGGAAATTCTGGGGTGGGACTGGACTGGATTGCTCAAACCGAGACTCAAGGACAGGATGGACTTCAAGATTAGGGAAGTCGTCGCGGTATCTCTGCCAAAGCAATCCCACACGTGGGCTGGTCAGATCGTCAAGGGGTCTAAATTGAGCAGAGATCGCAACCTCGATCACTGGTGGATTCTTGAAAGATGGCAAAGGGTCCACGATAAACCGTTACTGCGCCCCTGATCGGATATTGATCATCGCAAGTCATTGCTGATACATTAACCGGAACGGATGGTTGCCTCGAATATACTAGCACTGACTAAGCTCTCGTGCCGTGAAGACTTCCACCGTTTTGGGGCGGCGTCAGGGACCGGAAAGGCGCCTTAACCAGTGCCTTAGTCAGCCACGCCGCAGCGGTCGGCTTAGCTGGCCATTACTCTCGACACGCATCCTTGCTTAGGGAAAACTCCCTAGACCTTGAAACCGCTGGCAAATATAACAACCTGTACATATCCTGTCAATCATTCTGGCTCAGTCGAATTAAGACGATGGATTCCAATAAGAGCAAGACACTAGCGACTTGGCCAAGCAACCTGCGGGCGCGTTCCGCCTTTCTCCCCTATTCTCTGAGCATGGCCCGGCGCATGGTGTCTATCGCGGCCTGCACCGCGCCATCCACAGCCGTCAGGATCACGTGTAGCGAGCTGCAGTCCACCGGCCCGAAGTAGCGGCTGTAGTAGCTGTGAGGAATTTACTTGCTCAGCACGAAGCACTCGTCGGCGCCCATGACCCGCGGACCGAGCAGGGCTGGGACAGGGCGGCTTTTGGAGTCCAGCACCACCACAGGGGCGCGCATCACCAGGCCCTCGCTTTCGCGCGTGTTCGTGGAACAGACGTGCACCGTGTCCCCTGGAAGCGCGACCAGCACCTTGGCCAGCAGCTCCGTGCTGCCCGGGCATCGGCGGGGGTTGAGATACCCGCGCTCCAGCGCCAGCGCTGCATGCGCCGCGGGCAGGCACACGCGCACCAGGTCCCCGCGGGCCAGCGCGTCCGGAAAGCTGGGGCGGTAGAACCCTGTGGGCAGCGAGGGGGATCAGCTGTAGTGCAGCGGCAGGCGGTTGAGGACCCCGGGAGCCATCGTCACCACGTAGACTATCGCTCCCGTGGTCACTATGGCGGCGATCAGCGTGGACAGTACCGCCCACCCATGGTCTTTCGGGGGTGGGGCGCCACCGGTGGACTGCCAGCGCGCGATCCTGGCGCTCCACCATCCTACCTCAACCCCCACCGTGTCCTGATACGGGGTGGGGACCGTCCACGCCTGGCGCGGATAAAGATGTCCGTAGCGGAAAGCGCGGGCAGGATCTCCATGAAGCCTGGCTCGCCGGCAAACAGGTGGCGCAGTAAGGGCATCGCTTTGAACGCGATCGCTATGCACAGCGCGATGACCATTAACGACATGCGTGCCGCCACTACGGTCACCAGGATGGCGAATCCGCCCAGGAGCACCACGTCCTGTGGGAACCCCCTCATCATCGGGGTACGCTGCAGCGACTGGTAGACACGGGCGCGCTGCCGACGGGCTGGCCGGAGAGGGGCAGTGGCCAAGACCGGACTAGGCTGTTCCTGAGTTCGATCAGAGCGACAGGATCGCCTCCCAGCGGATTGAACATTCGCGCCCGCCAATACCCATCGGGCTTTCACCGACGTTCTTACTGTATCCGGAACAACCGTGACTTTGAGGTCCTCGCTGGCATACATTGTAGATACAATCACCGAACTTAGTCACCGTTGTATCTACACCGAAGTTAGACCCTGTACCGCGCCGCTTAATTCCAGGTATACTCCTCGAGCGCAGTCTTATGGCACGGTCATTCCTTGCTGAAATGAGCGGTGGGCGACCCGCAAATGTCGCTGACTCCGGGTAAGGCCTACAATCGCTCCAAGAATGCCGCTATGCAAAAAATCGATCGGACATACAGGCTCTCGCCAACAGATCTCACGAAATTTGCGGCGTGTGAACATCAGTCTGCGCTAGACCTACGCTACGCTAATGGCGAAGAGCTGTCACCGCGCGAGCCCCCGGAAGAGTTGAAGCTGGTTGCGGACCTCGGAATCGAGCACGAAAAGGAATTTTTGGAGGAGCTTAGATCCAAGGGGAAGCAGATCGTGGAAATAGAGCGGTCCAAAGACCTTGACAAAGACGTTTGGCGGACGTTGGCAGCCATGCAAAGTGGAGCTGAAGTCATATACCAGGGAACTATTAAGAATGGATCCTGGGCTGGATACACTGACTTCTTGCTACGCGTCAACGAGCCATCAGAGCTAGGCGACTATTCGTATGAGGTCATTGATTCCAAGCTCAAGCGCAAGCCAGACCCGTCTCATATCATTCAGCTGGTAATATATTCGCACCTGGTAGGACTAGTGCAGGGCCGCCTGCCGACGCATATGCATGTTCAACTCGGCAATGGCATACGGTCCACCCACACCGTCCGAGAATTCGCAGACTATGTCTTGCAGATGCAGGGTCGACTTGAAGAGTTCGTGGCCAAGAAACCTGTTACGCGGCCCGTCCCGTGCAAAGCCTGCGGCTCTTGCCGATGGAAAGACAAATGCGACGTGGACTGGAGACAGGACAACAGCTTGTTTCTGGTAGCAGGCATCCGGAGGACCCAAGTTGCTAAGCTGGAAGCGGCAGGCATCAAGACTCTGGAGGCGCTGGCACGGCACGAGGGAGAGGTCCCGAGACTGGCGAGCACTACGCTGGAGACACTTCGCGAGCAGGCACGACTTCAGCATGAGGCGCAGACAACAAACAGGCGGATCTGGAAACTGCGCCAAGTACTACCCGGAAAGGGGTACTACCTCTTGCCTTCTCCAAGCCCGGGTGACCTGTTCTATGACATTGAAGGCTATCCGCATTACGAAGAAGCCGGCCAACATGGCTTGGAATACCTCCATGGCGTTTGGAACGGCAACGGCTTTTCCGCATTCTGGGCGCACAATCTGGCCGAGGAAAGGGAGGCGCTTATTGGCCTGTTTGAGCTGTTTTCTACGCACCTCATGCCAAACCTGCAAGCGCACATCTATCACTACGCTCCCTACGAGATCACCGCGCTTCGCAAAATCACGGTCCGTCACGGTTACGGTGAAGACATACTGGACACCTGGCTTCGAGAAGAACGGTTTGTCGATCTCTACGCCGTGGTTCGCGGTGGCATCGTAGTCTCGGAGCCCGGCTACTCCATAAAGAACCTGGAGGCCTTCTACCGCCGTAAACGCCGCGAGGGTGTCAAGGAAGGAGGAGCATCTGTCGTCGCATATAGCAAATGGATCGCAGAGAAAGACGAAGAAATGAAGCGATTGCTGCTCGCAAACCTGGAAGAGTATAACAAGGTAGACTGCATATCGACGCAAGAGTTGCGGGACTGGCTGTGGGCGCGCAGGCCCAACTTGCCACTCTCACCGGGCACAGTGCACCAGAGCAATGAAGCCAGGCAAAGGGCGGCGGCAAGAGAGGCGGAATTCGCGAGCGTAGGATCCGTTATCGATGGCGCTTCCCGCTTTGGCGAGAGCGCCCGGTACCTGATGAAAAACCTAATCCGCTTCCATAGCCGGGAAGCAAAACCGGCGGCCTGGAAAGTCTTTGACTCCAGGAACAAGCAGCCTGATGATCTCCTGCGTGATACGGATTACCTTGCCGCACTCCAGCCGTTAGGCGAGGTCTTTTCCATAAAGCGGTCAATGGGTCGCCAGTACCGCTATGCGCCGCAATCCAATAAGGTTCGTACTGGGAGCCAAATGCAGATCAAGGTTGAGGACGACAATTTTGGGTTTCGAAAGGTGGATGTCGTAGAACATGATCGCAGGCAACATTCCGTAACGCTCAAAATCAGTAAGCGGCACGCTCGTGACCTAGTAGACCGCCTTGACCTGCTTCCTAACTTTGCTGTACCCTCAAAAGTCATCCAGAAGGCCATTTGGGATGTCTTGAAGCACCAATGCACCGACGGTTCCATAGACGCCGCACGCGATCTGCTCACGTGGCACGAGCCGCGGTTTAGGGATGGATGGACTCTTGCGCAAGGCAGCGCGGACGCACTTGAACGCCTTCTTCAAGCGACGTCTCAATTGGACAACTCGGTGCTGCCTGTTCAGGGCCCGCCCGGAACTGGCAAGACCTATGTGACCGCACGTGCCATCCTCTCGTTGGTCAACAAGGGAAAGCAGGTGGCCGTGGCCTCCAATAGCCATGCGGCGATAATCAACGTCCTTGAGGGCTGCGCAATAGCGCTGGATGAAAACTATGAAGGCCTCCGCGGCGCAGTAACGATAGCACACAAGATCGGGCAGCGTCCTACCGATAGAAAGCGCGAGGATGCAATCTACTATGCGACAAAGAACGACGACCCTGCGCTGATGTATTCAAATATCGTTGGGGGCACCGCTTGGCTATTCTGCCGAGACGAGTTTAGCGCCAATTTCGACTATTTGTTTGTGGACGAAGCAGGGCAAGTGTCGCTCGCAAATCTCGTGGGCATGACCTCATGTGCCGCCAACGTCGTACTGGTCGGCGATCCATGCCAACTGCCCCAGGTCATTCAGGGAGCGCACCCGCCCCCGGCCAACTTGTCCTGCCTGGAGTGGATGCTGCAGGGGATGCGCATGGTATCCGAGGACCGTGGTATTTTTCTTCCAGACACGTACCGGATGCACCCCAAACTGTGCAGATTCATTTCTGCACAATTCTATGAAAACAAGCTCAAGGCACACGCCACTACGGCCAGGCAGGCCGTTCATGCACCTGGCATACCGACGGCCGGCGCCTACCGCGTGGACGTAGTCCACGAGGGTCGTTCTCAGGAATGCGCCGAAGAAGCAGAAGCCATTCGGGTCTTTATTGATGCGCTCCTCCAAGGCACTTGGACCAACAAGAAAGGCAGGACGCGTCCGCTGCAAACGGAAGATATCATCGTCGTCGCACCCTTTAATGCGCAAGTCAACAGGCTTACGGATGAGCTGGAGGGCATTCGCGTTGGCACCGTGGACAAGTTTCAGGGCCAGGAAGCTCCAGTGGCCCTTCTGTCTATGACCTCCTCCTCAGCTGAAGAGACCCCTCGCGGCCTGGAGTTCGTGTTTTCACGCGAGCGCATCAACGTCGCCATGAGCCGAGGTCAAGCGCTGAGCATAGCGTTTGCGTCCCCCAAGTTGCTTCAAGCTCAGTGCAGCACAGTCAACCAGATACGCATGATGAATCCGCTTTGCGCACTAGAATCCATTGCGCTCCCGTAAGTTTGTGCGCTGGCACCACCGTCCTAAGCAACCGATTCGCAGTTATGACTCAGCGGCCGATTTTCGTACTCGCATTGGGGTTGATGGCAAGCCCGCTCCTCGCGCAGCAGTCCGCGCTGACGGTAGACAAGATTATGCAGGACCCGGACACCTGGATTGGCTCGTGGCCCAGAGCCCCCTTCTGGTCGGAGGATGGCCAGACGCTATACTTCCGGTGGAATCCGATGGGTGCATACCCCGCCGACTCACTCTTCATGGTGCCACGCAACGGAGGTGAACCCGTCCAGCTTTCGCCGGAAGAGCGCCGCAACCTGGGGCCTTCATTTAACGGCTGGCATCATCATGAGCATGTCTATGATTCTACCTTCAGCCGAAGGGTATACGCTCAGGGCGGAGATCTGCACCTCCACTACCGCGACACGGGAGAAACCATTCGCCTCACCCGCACGCGCGAGTTTGAAGGTAGCCCTCGGTTCACGCCCGACGGCACTGCCATCGTTTTCGCGTCCGACAATAACCTGTTTCGTCAAGACTTGGAAAGTGGGGCTGTGCGACAGCTAACAGATCTCCGCAGCGGCAAAGAGCCCAGAGAGCCAAAGGCCGATGCACAGGCGGAGTTTCTGGAAGAACAGCAAAGGGATCTCTTTGACTACGTCCGTTCGCAACAAGAAGAAGACAAAATGCGTGAAGAGGCACGGGAGCGCGATGAAGACGCCAGAAATCCGCCCACTACCTTCTGGCTGGATGGCAAGAACCCCGCCCAGCTTCGCGTAGACCCAACAGAGCGCTTTGTATCGTTTGTCACGACCGCAGATGCCAACGCTAAGCGCACCGCCGGTATGGACTACGTCACCGAAAGCGGGTATTCCGTAGACCGCTCAGCGCGACCGAAAGTGGGAATGCCCTATGGTAGGGCCACGCTTCACATTCAGGACCTTGTGCGCGACACCTCCTATGCAGTCGACCTGCACCAGATTGCAGGCGCTTATGACGTGCCCAAGTACTTGGAGGAGCAGGGCGTTGAAGTCGATTCGGCCAAGACAAAGCGCACGCTGTACAGCTACGGGCCTGATTGGAATGGCGATGGAAGCCTGGCAGTACTGGAGATACGGGCTCGAGACCACAAGGACCGCTGGCTTTTGCGCCTGGACGCTGAATCCGGCGTGCTGACCGTGCTTGATCGGCAGCATGATGATGCCTGGATTGCGGGGCCTGGAATTTCATGGTTCGGCGGGGCGAGTGCCGGCGGATGGATGCCGGATGGCAAGCACTACTGGTTTCAGAGCGAAGCGTCCGGCTACAGCCACCTCTATACCGTAAATGTTAATACTGGCAGGAAGGAGCAGCTTACCAGCGGCGAATTCGAGGTGTTTAGTCCGCAGATATCCCAGGACGGGACCCGCTGGTACTTTACCAGCACAGAGGGATCACCGTTTGTGCGGCACCTGTACGAGATGCCTATTGGCGGGGGTGACCGTGCGCAACTCACCTCCATGGATGGCCGCAACACTTCGGCAATCAGCCCCGACGGCGAAATGCTTGGTGTGCTGCATTCATTTACCACACAGCTACCAGAGGTCTTCCTTCAAGCCCCGGGCGGTAATCCGGAGCGCATCACGAATTCGCAGACCGAGGAGTGGCAATCGTACCCTTGGCGCATTCCTGAAACCGTCTACTACGAGGCATCCGACGGCATTATGGTCCCCGCCCATCTCTTCTCTCCAGACGTGAGCAACGCAGCGGCAGTCCTCTTTGTGCACGGCGCCGGCTACGCGCAGAATGTGCATCGCGGATGGAGCAGCTACTACCGAGAATACATGTTTCACAACCTGCTCACCGACCTCGGATACACGGTGATGCAGGTAGACTTTCGGGCGTCATCGGGTTATGGTCGTGACTGGCGTACCGCCATCTACCGGCATATGGGTGGTCGTGACCTGCAGGACTACGTCGATGCCTCGAAGTATCTGCAGCAGCGGTTCGACATAGAGGCCAATCGCATTGGCATCTATGGCGGGTCATACGGTGGATTCATCACGCTGATGGCACTCTTTACCGAGCCTGAGCACTTTGGCGCAGGCGCCGCCCTGCGCAGCGTAACAGATTGGGCCCACTACAACGACCCCTACACTTCAAACATCCTCAACACGCCTGAAGCCGACTCCCTGTCGTTTGCGCGCAGCTCACCGATAAACTTTGCAGACGGGCTTGAAGACCCGCTCCTCATGCCTCACGGCATCTTGGACCTGAATGTGCAATTCCAAGATATCGTACGACTTGGCCAACGCCTGATAGAGTTGGGCAAAAATGACTGGGAGATCGCGCTGTATCCCATTGAGGGACATGGCTTTCAGGAGCCTTCGAGCTGGCGCGACGAGTACCGCCGCATCCTCAAACTCTTCGAGCACAATATCGGCAGCCAGTCCAGAGATTAGGACCTACTGCTTCCCCCAGTTGTAATCGGTTAGGTCCAGCGGGTCGTTGTAGAGTTGACTAATCCTGAGGAGCTCCGCCTCCATGGCGGCCTTTCGGTCCGAAAGATCTGGATCATCGGCGAGGTTGCGCACTTCGTGTGGATCCTCATTCAAATTGAAGAGCTGATCTGTGCGCTCTCCGTTCACGTTGTACTGGATAAGCTTCCAGTTGTCAGCCGTGCGTACCCCGCGCTGCAGGTTCCGGTACAAAAGGAACACGGCCTCGCGAGAGGGAGCATTTGCATCCTGTATGTTCGGCAGGAGGGTATGCCCTCCGGCTGTCGCCGGTAGCTCAAGTCCCAGAACACTAGCTACCGTAGGGAATACGTCGTGGATATACGCCAAGGCGTCTCGCGTCTCGCCCTGCGGGATGCCAGGCCCCGCAAAGACGAGCGGGACACGCAGGCTGTGATCATATAGGCTCTGCTTAGCCAGCAGGCCGTGGCTACCTACTGCCAAACCATTGTCTCCGGCAAATACAATCAGCGTACGGGCGCGTAAGTTCGTTTCGTCCAGCACGTCCAGGATACGACCAATCTGCGCGTCAACCTCGCTGATCATGCCGTAGTACAAGGCAAGTTCCTCCCGAGCGATTTGCTCTGTGCGCGGGTGTTCGCGCAGCAACTCACCACGAATCCTCAGCCCCCCAGTGTCGAAGGGGTGCACTGGCATGAAATTAGGTGGCGTAGACACCGTAGCCGGACTGTACCAGCTGTCATATGGCGGCGGCGGCGTGCGCGGATCGTGTGGCGAGGTGAACGAGACGTACGCAAAGAAGGGCTCGCCGTGTGGCTGGCGAAGGAATTCAATCGCCGCATCGGCATATAGCGTACTGGAAAAGCCTTCGACCGAGCGCCGATCCTCCCTGGCATAGGTGCCGGTGGAGTCAAACGCGTTGAGCAAAGGCGCCTCATGCCCGCCGTGACTTGGCCCGTGCATACCCCCAAAATAAATGTTATCGGCAGTCTGAAAGGCGCGTGCGAATGCCGCGCGGTCGTTGTGCCATTTACCTGTTGCGAATGTCCTATAGCCCGCCATTCGCAGGAGCTCCGGCATCATGACATGCTCGGCCGGGATGGTACCCCCTCCGTTCAACAGGCCGAAAAGAGGGCGACCTGTCATCAGCATGGCACGGCTCGGCACGCAGAGCGCAGGCCTGAGGCTTCCCATCGTGAATGTGCGCGTAAAGGCGGTGCCTTCGCGAACCAACCGGTCCATGTTGGGTGTGATGATTTCCACGTTGCCGAGAGCTGCTATCGTGTTGAAGCGCTGATCATCGGTATACAGCACCAACACGTTGAGCGGACCTTCTTCACGCACGTCAGTCTGGCAGGCGGCG
This sequence comes from Rhodothermales bacterium, assembly GCA_965262785.1. GTDB lineage: Bacteria > Bacteroidota > Rhodothermia > Rhodothermales > Bin80. Next base: position 1,089,624 of record OZ253559.1, on the reverse strand, counting down.
CAGATCCATGCCAGTATCAGGAGACTAAGGCGCATAGCTACTCGGCGGAAGGAGGCTCGGGCTAATATCGGTAAAGCCCTGATGAAAACCCTCGCTCCATGCCGCCTGGCGCCGCACCCGTCTCCGATGGTCGCAGCGCGTTAAGAATCTAATTTGAACCACCCGGCTGCGGCTTGTCATGTCGCGCGGAGCTTGGGGACTCTGCTCCTCACATTTCCAGGCTACTGGCCGCCTCCGTGTCCAAAAGGAAGCGTCAGAACGTCGTAACCCGCAAAAACACCGAGCCCGCTTTCGACGTTGGAATACACTGGGGTAGGCCGACTTTCGAATCCGCCACCAAATCGGCCATGACGGGCGAGTGAGCGCTGGTAACCAAAAAACGCTTGACTCATCAGTACCAGCTCAAGCTCGAACATGTCGCCGTCCCCTTGGTGCGTGATAGCGAGCTCAATTGTACCATCTTCAAATAGTTCATCCGAGAAAAAGGCCCTTCTGAAGTCGCGATCGGTATTGAATACCGATGCGTCACCAACTTGGTCTATGTATTCGCGAAGAATTCTGTTGTTGCTGTTAAATCTCAAGCGGACGCGTTCAGGATCGTCGTCAGGCCGCTGAGTCAACTGCCAGAGCACCAGTCGGAAATAGTGCTTCCCCGGGGTGTCCTTAACCGCAAAGCGCAGGTGTGATTCGCCATTCGAAGAGGCCGTAGCGTCTACTATCTCCACCTGTGCGAGGGGAATGGTGGACGAAGCGGCCACTTCCGGCAGCGATTCAGCCTCTGCGCGCAAGTAGTAATTGACGCCGGCCGCAGGACGATAGCCACTCGGAGAAATGTAGAATCCCGCATCAATGTGAGCCAGGAATTCGGAGTACCCCTGGCTATCTGAGAGCTGGAGCGTCGCGTTTTCGATAGCGATATCCACATCATCGAAGCTGGAGCCGAATGGTATGCTTTTCGTCAGGCGAATGACCCAGCTACTATCTGCTCTGAATGCACCGTCCACTACGAGTTGCGAAGAGTACTGGCTGTCTATGTCCACTTCAATGACGCTTTCGCAGGCGCAAAGCACCACCAGTAAGGCAAGGCATAGCTTCCTATGCATGGCTCTAGAATCGAATCTGGTAGGAAATGGAAGGCACGATCCGAAGCAGGCTAAGCTGTTTGAACGTGACTTCGTCACCTTCTATTTCGGAGAAGACGATCATGGGATTCTGCCGAGCATAAATGTTGTAGCAACCAACGACGACGGCGTGCCCGCCCCAGCTCCGGTCGAATCGGATCTGGGAACTCACATCGAGCCGATGGGACGCAGGGGCTCGCGCGCTGTTGGCGGGGCCGTAGTCCACCACAGTCGAATAGTTATAGTCCGAACCGTCATCTAGATGATCTCTGGCATTGAATCGCCCTACCGGCACCCATACCGGATAACCGCTTCCATAAATCCAGTTCGCTGACACCAAGACCGTTCGCGTGAGGTTGTACTGCCCAACGATCGCAACATCGTGGCGCCGATCAAAGCCGTCTGGGAAAGGCTTGCCTCTGTTCAGTTTCTCAAACGTTCGCGTAGCCTTGGCCAGCGTATAGGCAGCCCAGCCGGTTAGGCGACCCGTCTTCTTTTGCAAAAACAACTCCAGCCCGTAGGCGTCACCACTGCCCTTTTCGATAAAGTCCGTCCATGAAAGGCTGGCCGACTCAAACGTGCTTGAGCCTTCTTCATATTCCAGGTAGTTATTGAGGCGCTTGAAGTACGTTTCAAGTGAGAGCTCAAATGCATTGCCATTGAATGCCCTCACTAGGCCTAAGGCCGCCTGGTATCCCCGTTGCGGCTCTACGGAGTCAAGGGTTGGCACCCATATGTCAGTCGGCAGAGTCACGGCGCCTTGCGTGAGCAGGTGAACGTACTGATTCGCCCAGGCCCAGGACGCCTTCGCGGCCATAGTTTCGGTGAGACGAATGTTGGCCGCGAGGCGCGGCTCAATGCCGCTATAGGTCGCGCCTTCAGCAAAGTACGATGAGAAGCGAATGCCAATAGTGGCACGGACCCTGCTGCCCAGCCGGGTTTCATCTTCGGCGTAGGCAGCAATCTCTGTTGAGCGCAGCTTGCCCGCGGCCGACTTAAAGGAAGCGTCAATCTTAGAATTGAAATCCTGAAAGCGCGCGCTTGCGGTACCGGGATTAAAGTGGTGGATAACCCCTTCCGCACCAAAGCGCACGTAGTGCCGCAGGCTATGGACGTATTCGAAGTCCACCTTCCCGATCCAGTCGACGATTTCCGACCGATACTTCGAGGTAAAGATGGTCCGGCCGTTGTCGTAGTCGTCCCTTTGGTAGGTTCGGTTCAGCATTTCGTAGTTGGTGCCGCCTAACAGCGTGTTGGCAAACATTCGGTCACTGAACTGATGATTCCAGCGTAGTGAAACCAGACGATTGTGCCAACGGAGGTTGGCCTCGATTCTGTCGTCCGAATCCTCAACAACTCCTCCATACTTGTCTTGGCTGGAGAATCCACTCAGGTAGATGCGGTCCCGCTTCGACAGAATCGCGTTGGCTTTTGCATTCAGATCGTAAAAATAGAGCACGGGCCTTTCAGACCCGTCGGTGACAAATGGCGCCACGATCGCATCCAGATAGCTCCGCCTTGCGGAAACAACAAACGATGCTTTTTCTCTCTTAATAGGCCCTTCCACCATCACACGCGAGGAGAGTATGCCAATGCCCGCTTCACCTGCGAACTCTTTAAGGTTGCCTTCCTTCATGGTGTAGTTCACCACGGATGAGAGGCGCCCGCCGTAACGGGCGGGGAAGGCCCCTTTTATGAACTCCACTCGTTTCATAGCCGGCGCGTTGAAGACGCTCAGGAAGCCAAAGATGTGTGCCGGGTTGTAGAGTGGCACGCCGTCCATCAGGATCAGGTTCTGGTCGGGACGGCCTCCGCGCACGTAGAGCCCGGTTGTGCCTTCGGTGCCTGACTGCACGCCGGGCAGCAGCTGCAAGGTCTTTTGAATGTCCACCTCTCCCAGGAAGACAGGCAGGGTTTCGATCTGGTGTATCTGGACATCATGCAAGCTCATCTGGATCGCCTCTACAGACGATTCGCCCTCCGCGACCACCTCGACCTGGTCCAGCCCAATCACGCGCGGCGTCATCAGAATCAGGAGCGTGGAATCCGCCGTGAGCGACACTTCAAACGGTACGGGCTCATACGCCAGGTGCGAAACCACGAAACGGACCGTTGCGGATTTGACGGTCAGGCTGTAAAAGCCAAATTGGTTCGAGGTTGCACCAGTGCCCAGCTCCGACACATAAAGGGCCGCTCCCGGAATGCGCTCACCGCTCGTTGCGTCTTCCACATAGCCGCTCAAGGTGTGCACCTGCGCTGCCAGATCCAGCGTACCAATAGCCCCTGCGAAGCTCAGCAGGACCAGCACTAGTGCCCAGGCTTTTACACGCGCCATATCGGGAGGTCTGAACCAAACTACTTCACTGCATGCCCCGAGACCGCCGTTCCTTGAAGCCTGGTTGCTTTGCTAGAGCGAATGTGGCTGCATATGGAAAGTGTCGCAACGGCGTCTGTTGCCTCAAGTCGGGGTCTGCTTTCTGGTGCATTGTTGCCCTGTGGCACAGTGGGCTCAACCCTTTCTGACCCGGCGACTCAAGTTCAAGCAAGACCGGCAATTCAAGTTCCCATCCTATTCATGAATGCCAAGTTGGGCAAGAATGAGCGATTGGTGAGTTGTCTCAAGCCATTCGTGAGGCTACTGTAGGCAACTACTATGCATAACCGCACTGAGGCGCTATGCAACTTCAACTCACCTTCGTCGAGGTCTATTGCGGGAACACCGATCGTGGAAATGGCGGTGTCGCGGCCAAACGCATCCTAGCGTATTCCAATGGAAATCTGTGTTTGGATTCGTTCCCTCGGTCCTCCGAGCGAGGCGCCAACGTCACCGATGTATACTCTGCTGACGACGGATCTTGCAATTTACTCGTTCGATACACCAGGTCTATGGCGGTACATGACCGTTGCTGGCGACTAATTCTTTGCCCTCTCCGATACACTTGGGTCAGTAATTCGAATTCGGCCTTAGCCTTTGCGAGGGCCATTGAGGGTCGGCGCTCTCATATGCCCGTTGCGCCTGCATCTTGGACCAGGGTGTGAGTTAGTTCCTGCTCTGCGACGCGCATCAGCAAAAGGCCAGCCGGAAAGTGTGTGCGCGTACACCATGACTGACATCTGGCGAATGCCGAAGAGTTGAAACTTCCACTTGTTCGGGGTCTGGCATCTAAACGGTGCAGAATGAATGCCAAGTGGTGGCGGGATTCAGGAAGCCGTCCCGGAAACACACCTGCCAATAGAGGGTGTCACTAAGGCTAGCTGCCACTGGCAGCCCATCGGCACACTCTGCTCCGATTCATGTCTGCGGGCAGTCCATGAGATTAGAGCACTTTATCGACCATGCCGAAGTACTTGGTCTCGTTTTGCGCGCCGAGGTCAAAGTGCGCACAAGACCGAGTTGACTCGAACATTGCCGCAAGCAGCTTGAACCGAGGAAGAGGTCGGGATTAGCCGATCGGTAAGTTCGCACTGGCCTGCACATGAGTGCTTCGCTTCAATCGGATGTGGCGAGCCGTTCGATTTGAGCACCAGATTCCCGTGATCAGTGGACGCGGCGAGACTTCGAGACTATGTGCCACGATCCTACCCCCACCCTTGTACCTTCAATGGAATTGCCTCCTGCGGTGACGGTAGTTGCATCTATCAGTACTGCGTTCGACCGGCCATGTGGGTACGCGTGAGCATGCGAAGCAACAACGTCCTCGAGTATGTAAAAAGCATCATTGCCCCGCAACTTGAGACAGTCACAAGCTGGAAGGTTTGCTGCGTGGTCGACGCTAAGCAGCCAAAGGACGCTGAGAGATCGAAGTCGGTTTTGGGCGCGTAATCGGCGCTAAGATCCTTCTCGCACCGTGGCCCAAACTAGAATCCGCAGTTACGTAGTGGTTGCCCGAAAAATACGTGAAGGGCTCTGCAGGTCAGCAATTTTGGGAGTATAGGGCGGATGTACGGGTGAGAACGGCAACAAATCGGGCATTATAGTGCCCCGAGCGGGTGTTTTCAGGGCGATCGCCCCAACTCCGGTTGCACGTTGTTTTGGCGAATGTTGCGTCATTGTCCGATCTTAGGCCCGTTATTGGCGTGATTAGAACGCTTTTGCCCCAACATTCGCCTGATTTACTGCTATGCGCGCGATCTTCGAGTCACAGTTTGAGCTTGGGCACACGCCCATTGGAGAGATCAGCTTTGACCCTCGGTCCAGAGACGATATTCCGGCTGCGCTCCGTGGACTGCAGGACATCTTCACGCACCGTGCGACACGCGAGCGGGTGTTCGCGATCCTGCGGGAGCAGTTAGGCGCGAAGGTCAATTTGCGGCGTGGTCGCCCGGGACTGTGTCTGTGGCGGATCTTCGTTTTAGGCACGCTGCAGAAGGCGCTCGACTGCGATTTCGACCGTCTGGTAGAATTGGCGAACTTTCACACGGCGCTGCGCCAGATGCTGGGGCATGCAGATTTTGGAGATAAGCACCAGTATCGCCTGCAGACCGTTATTGACAACGTGAGTCTGCTTACCGAGGAAGCGCTGCAGCAGATCAATGCGGTGGTGGTGGCCCGTGGGCATCAGCTGTTGAAGCACAAGAGCTCTGATCCGCTTCACTGCCGGGCCGACTCAGCGGTTGCGAAGACCCATGTGGAGTGGCCCACTGATGTCCGTTTGCTGTGGGATGCGCTGCGCCGTCTGATCAGGAAGCTGGCGCGTCTGTGCCAGCAGCATGCGATAGCGGGCTGGCGCAAGTCGCAGGCCTGGATCAAGAAAATAGAGCGCGCCTTTTATCGCGTGCGCACTTCCCGGCAGTGTCGTAGTGCATCGAAAGTGGCAGACTACCTTGCACTTTGCCGCACTATCGTGTCTAAGGCAGCGGCTACGCAAGCGATATTGAGGCAAAACGATGTTGAAAGCGCGGAGGTGTCGTGGTATTTGCGGACTGGAGGCAAGCTGATAGACCAGGTATCGCGCCGTTTGATCAAGGGCGAGAAGATTCCGCACGGCCAGAAGCTCTTCTCTGTGCATGAGCCCCACACGCGCTGGATCAACAAAGGGAAGGCGGGCGTGATGGCAGAGCTGGGGGTACCGGTGTGCGTGTTGGAGGATCAGCATCAATTCATTCTGCGCCACCACGTGCAGCACGAAGGCGGCGACCAGGATATGATCGTGCCGTTCCTTGCAGAGGCGAAGCGGCGCTATCCGGCGCTGGCATCATGCAGCATGGACAAGGGATTTTACACGCCAGAGAATCGCGAGCAGCTTGACAAGTTGTTGGACCTGAACGTGATGCCCCGAGAGGGGCGGCACCGCAAAGCGGACCGCGAGCGGGAGACCCATCCGGACTTCGTGGCAGCCCGGTGTCAACACCCGGCCGTAGAGTCAGCGATCAACAACCTCCATCACCGGGGCATGTCACTAGTGCGCACCCATGGCAAGGCCGGCTTCGACAGGACGCTGGCACTGGTAGTGGTGGCCACTAATGTGCACCGCATAGGTCAGGTTCTGAAACAGAAGGAAGCGCGCCGACGAAAGTGGTACCAGGCACGCAGTAGGGCGCAGTAAGGCCCTACCAGCGCCGCCACCGGACCAAGCCAGACTCCTTGCAGTGGGGAGAGCGCAAACCTATATCGTGCTTGTAGTGCAATGGCATGAAAAGCTGGCTGAAGGCCGCAGCTTTGTGCCAAATCCACTCATATTCGGGGGTTGTGCGCTTTGCGGACACCCCTGACCGCGACTACAAGCCTACCGCCCACCCACAATCTGCCCGCATATTGCTCCCAATAGGCCTTTTTCGGGCAATCACTACGTAACGAATGCAGTGGCCTGAAACACCCGGCTGTCCGCCACCTCTATAAGTCCGAATTTCATCAAGGAGCGGATAGTTCTTACGTGTGCCCCCCGAGACCTTGCCCCTGCTCCAACTGTATTGCTGCAGGCGGAAATCCGCACCATTGCCGTTCAGCCCTACCCTATCGTACCTTTGAGGGCCATCCTTCGGCCTAGGCTCACTACAGCTACTATGCGCTACGTATTCGTTGCCCTCCTTCTCGCCGGCTGCGCGACCCCGCAGGCGGCCGATCCTCCCGCCCATATCGTCTTCGTAACCGGTGATGAAGAGTACCGATCAGAAGAATCCATGCCCATGCTCGCAAGAATCCTGGAGCGGGACTACGGCCTTCAGACCACCGTGCTCTATGCGATCAACGACGAAGGATTCATCGATCCGAATGTGCTGGACAACATCGCCGGGCTCCAGGCACTGGAAGACGCGGACATGATGGTGATGTTCACTCGGTTCAGGGCGCTCCCGGACAGCCAGACTCAATACATTCTTGACTTTGCGGAGTCTGGCAAACCCATGGCAGGCTTCCGAACGGCTACGCATGCCTTCCTTTACAGGAACGACTCGACGCGTGCGCACCTCAACGACGACTGGCCCATCAAGGTCTTCGGCCAGAAATGGATCACGCACCACGGCCACTTTGATGACGGGGCCAACCCGCTCACGGACGTGACGCTGATTGAGAACGTGGTCGACCACCCCGTGCTCAGCGGCGTGGAGCCGTTTCAGGCATACTCGTGGCTGTACCATGTCCACGGTGGCGACTACGAGCTCTACGGAGACAGCGAGCCACTTCTAGTGGGCCGCGCACTGAAGTCCGGCCACGCCAACAACAATCGCCTTGACAGATTTCCGCTAACCAATCCCGTAGCATGGACCAAGACCTATACGGGAGCGTCGGGCACCTCAGCACGTGTGTTCTTTACAACGCTGGGCCACCCGTACGACTTCAGAGAAGCCTCCATGCGACGCCTCGCCCTGAATGGGATTCTCTGGGCGCTGGGCCATGAAGTGCCGCAGGACGGTGCCAACGCCGAGCTGGCTTCGCCGTTCGAGCCTAACAATTCCGGCTTCGGCGACAAGTTTAAGCCTGGAATGCGTCCGGGTGACCTTTAGCGCAGGTGTATGGGATTCGTCAAGCAGCTTGGGTGATGATCTCGCGCTAGGCAACCCTTTGTGCGCTGCTACTTGGAGCGTACGCTGGACACCTCAGCCGTCGGAAAGTCTTCTGGTATAGGCAACGTCACCTCGCCCGTCGCCAGCCACTGCACGCTGCGCTGCAATAGCGTCTGAAAGCCCGCGCACCGCAGGGCGCGATCGTCTTCCTGGCCGCCCCAGAGGTGCCCCGGGAGTAGCGTCAACACCTTGCCTTCTCCAAAAGGAATCCACCACACCATGAGCTCATGTTCTCCAGTGCCACCATGCTCCGGGTCCGACCATGCAGTCGCAAGGACATTCATATTCTCCGCCGGGCCGCGCTGGCCGTGGTACAGCTCGTCATGCGGATGCATCCACACCGGAGGCAAGCCCTGCATAATAGGGTGCATCGCGTCGCGGGTCATTATCTGCCAGTCGTGCAGCCTGCCGTGCCCTGCGCCCCGGCCCTCCCCCGCAGGCACATGCACCATTGCACCCTTTTCGTCCAGGTAGGCCCCACTACCAGCGTTGGCGCCGCGCCATAGAAGCCCCACCATAGACTCAAATGCTTCCCAGCCCCGAAACGGATTGTTGGCCGCATGCTGAACCAGCACCGCGCCACCTCCTGCCACATACGCTTCGAAGTCGGCCTTAACGGCCTCCGGCCACATCTCTCCATTGTAAGTCAAAACCACCACATCGTAAGCACCAAAGTCCGGGCGCCACGCATCCCAAGTCGTAGCCTCTGCACCCTTTGGCGGCGTGAGGGATACCGTGACCTCAAACAGGTCTGTGGCCTGCAGGATTGCCTTAAGCTGTGGCGTCGTTCGCTCCCAGTCATGGTTGTTTTGCCCAGAGATAAGGAGCACCGAAGGACTCGCGAGTGCCGTGAATAATGCAAGAATGGAGGCCAGTGATAGCATGATACCTGAAGGATTAGTGATAGCCTGCTCGTAAGCCGTATTATAGCAATCTGGAAGACACTTTCGCTTGCAGCCCGCGTATTTGCGCGGCAAAAGCTAGGGGGTATGCTATGGAGGGCCTTCAGGCCGAAATGATTCGCAGCGAGATCGAAGAGGTCGTAGGCACAAAGTACATCTCTACAGACGACACCGACCGATTGGTGTACGCGACCGACTGGTTCTGGCTACCACAGATGTGGCTCGACCGGGGCGAGGCGCCGCGCAAGCCGGACTTCATCGTCCGACCCAACAGCGCTGAAGAGATCTCCTCGATACTCCAGATCGCCAACGCCTATCGAATTCCCGTAATCCCGTGGGGCGGTGGATCGGGATCACAGGGCGGTGCCCTGAGCATTTACGGCGGCATCATCCTTGACACCAAGCGGATGAACCGCATCATCGAAATCGATGAGCGCTCACTCACCGTCACGGCACAGGCCGGCATCAATGGCACCCAGCTGGAGTGGGCTCTCAACGACAAAGGCCTGATGCTGCCGCACTATCCGGCATCTGCAAACTGCGCCACTTTGGGCGGATACCTGGCGCCGCGAGGGACCGGCACCATCAGCACCAAGTACGGTAAAGCCGAAGACCTGGTGCTGCGCATGCAGGTGGTACTGCCGGATGGGCATATTCTGCGCACGCCCATCGTCCCGCAACACGCGGCAGGTCCAGACTTCTATCGCCTGTTCCTGGGCTCAGAGGGCACCCTGGGCGTCATCACGGAAGCCACGATGCAGCTGGACTACCTGCCGGAGGCACGCCTGCTGAGAGCCGTGCTCTTTGATGACCTGAGTGCAGCCATCGAAGCCGGCAGGCAGATCATGACGCGCCGGCTGGATCCCTTTGTGATACGACTGTATGATCCACAATCAACGGCGTCCAGAGTCAAAAAAATCCTCGGGTATGAGCTCGAGGGCGCGTACATGGTGATCGGATTTGATGGCGACCCCGACCTTGCCGCTTTGCAGGAGCAGAAGGCTATGGAGATCATAGGTCGCTTTGGCGCAAAAGACCTGGGACGAAAGCCCGGCGAGTCATGGTGGAAGCACCGCTACGACTTCTACTACCCTCCCCAGAGCCTCAAACTGCCGTGGATGTACGGGACTACGGAAACTGTCACCACCTATGACAAAATCGAAAAGCTCTACTACGCCGAAAAGCGCGCTGTCGAAGAAGGCTTCAAAGAGTGGGACATTGACTTCATTGGCCACTTTTCGCACTGGTTTCATTGGGGCGTGATGGTCTATACCCGCTTCATCATCAAAGACCCGCCCGAGGACGCAAGAGAGGCGGTGCGCCTGCACAATCGCGTGTGGAACACGGCCATGACCGCAGTCCTTGAAAACGGCGGCATGGTCAACGAGCACCACGGCGTAGGCCTCAAGCTTTCGCGCTTCATGCGGCGCCAGTATGGGGATGCGTGGCCGCTACTGGAGCGAATCAAGCGGACCTTGGACCCCAACGGAATCATGAATCCCGGCAAAGTCGGCTTTGGATTCTGATGTCCACTTCAGCCATCGAAAACTGCCGCTTTTGCCTGATGTGCCGCCACGCCGCACCGGTCGGGCATGTCATGCACAACGAGTCGGTCACGCCACACGGCATTGCGCTGGTGGTGGCCTCGCAGCGGCGTAGGCTCTTGGACTGGAACCCCTCATCTATCGATGTGCTGTACGCCGAACCGGATTCAGGCAACTGCCGGGCACATTGTGTGACAGATCAGCGGCTTCCGGCCGGGATCGCGGCCGTGCGCGCCGAACTGTGCTCCGCAGGCTTGGCGCCGCAGTCCGTGTACGCGATCCACGAAAAGCTGAAGCTTACCGGATCTGCATTTGGCGAACATGTTCATGCCTCAGGCGCAGCTGACACAGCCCTCTTTGTGGGTGATGAGGCACACAACTTGTGGCCTGACAGCGCCGCTAGCGCGCGCAGCCTCTTGCGAGCGTGCGGCACCGAAGCCGTGCCCGTCGGCATGGGTGCCAGCCCCGGATATATGGCATGCTCACTAGGATTCCCCGATACTGCGCGTGAACATGCCCGCACCTGTATCGACGAGGTACGGGCCACCGGCGCACGAAAGCTCCTGGTGTTGTCGCCGGGGGACCTTTTCACGTTTCGGCAGCTGTACCCCGAGCGGCTGAGCATCTCCTGGCCTTCGGACATTGAATTGATCGATCTGGCCACATTCTTGGCAGAGCAACTCGCTAGTGGCACGCTCCGACTCCATACAGGTCAGGGCGACGCAGCATACGTTGATCCTACACACGCCGTCCGTACGCAAGAGCGTTTTGGTCCCGTGCGTGCGCTCTGCAATGCGGTCCTGGGACAGGCGCCGCGCGAGCTCTTCTGGCGCAAAGAACGGGCACACCCCGTCGGAAGTACCGCCCTGCAGTTTTCGCGGCCGGACATCGCGGAAACGCTTACCCGGGCACGGCTCGAAGATGCGAAGGCCGCACAGGCTGCTTCCGTACTTTGTGAAGACCCTGGCACACTCTACCACCTTGAGCGCTATGCACCCGAGTATGACTTGCAGGTCCAAGGCCTGTTCGAAGCGCTCGCAGCCCTCGCACGCGCCTAACGTACCATGGCCGTCGTAATCGTTGGCACACTTGACACCAAGGGTCCCGAGATCGGCTACCTGCGGGACCGGCTACAGGAGCTAGGGCTCGCGACGCTCGTCATCGACTCGGGCATCCTCGGCGAGCCGCTCGACATCGAACCCGACATCGACCATGCCGCAGTGGCTGTAGCCGGTGGAACGACGATTGAAGCGATGCGCGCGGCAGGCAGCCGCGGGCGCGCAGTGGCTCTTATGCGTGATGCGCTTCAAGTCCTTACGCGACAGCTGTTTGCCGACGGCCAATTGCACGCCATGGTAAGTATGGGGGGCGCGGAAGGAGCGGTGATGGGCGCAGCAGCCATGATGGTTCTGCCCGTCGGTGTACCCAAGGTTCTAGTATCGCCCATAGCATCCGGATACCACTATTTTGCGCCACTAGTCGGTACACGCGACATGATGGTCGTCCATTCTGTGGTCGACATCCTGGGGCTAAACCCGGTGGCATGCACCGTCTTCGATAATGTGGCTGCAGCGCTGAAGGGTATGGTGGAGCACGGACGCTCTCTACAGCAGCCCGAGGGAAAGTACGTAGCCGTGACCATGCTCGGCAACACCACCACGGCGGTAATGGCTGCCAAAGAGCGGCTGGAATCGGCTGGATATGAAGCGGTGATTTTTCACTCCAATGGCGTCGGCGGACCGGCCATGGAAGAACTGGCAGAAAGCGGCCAGTTTGTCGGCATCATCGACTATACCACCAATGAGGTTTATGACCCGCTGGTCGGTGGTATCCACGATGGCGGACCACGGCGTCTGGAGGTTGCTGGCCGTCTGGGGTTGCCACAGGTTATCGTTCCCGGCTGCATAGATTTCAGCGTGTGGAATCGCGGCACTGTGCCCGCAGCGCTGCAGGCGCGCCCGAAATATGACCACAACCCGGAGTATGTCTTGGTCCGCGCCACGTTTGAGGAAATGGGGCAGCTTGGGGACATCTTCGCCAGAAAGCTTGCCGCCGCTACTGGCCCCGTTCAGGTAATGGTGCCCACCGAAGGGCTCTCCATCCCCAACGTGCCTGGCGGCGTGTTCTGGAACCCGACGGCAGACCGCCACTTCCTGGAACGACTTACCGCCGGGCTTCCCGACCGCATCCCTGTGGCCAAATACGCGTGCCATGTCAATGACCCTGACTTTGGGCGCACCGCAGCCGACCGATTCATCGAAATGCTCAGCAAAAAATGATTGCCACAACAACGCACGACTACAGCCACTTGGCACGCCTTACTGAGGGCGATGATGAGTTCAGGGCCAAGTTCCTTTCGTGGGACCTGGGTGACCTCACCATGACAGATGTCAAGGAGTACCTCAGGCACAAGGACGCGGTCCTGGTCCCGGTTGCCAGCCTGGAGCAGCATGGCCCCCACCTGCCGCTGTATACCGACACAGTCACGGCAGTACACATGTCCATGCGCGTAGCCCACATGATTGGAGTGATTCACACACCCGCCATCTGGATGGGCTATTCGCCGCAGCATATGCACGCGCCGGGTGAAGGGCGTGGCACCATCACTGTGCGGAGCACCACACTACTGGCGGTCATGCACGATGTCGCACGCAGCCTCATACACCATGGGTTTAACCGCATCATCTTCATCAACGGGCACGGATCCAACGTGAAAGTCGTTGACCCTGTCCTGCGCAAGCTTCGCTATGAGACGGGCGCTCTCATCAGTTTCGTCAAGCCGTACATGGAGCGCTACACGGGCATCCTGCATGGCCTGATGGAAAACCCACCCGACGAAACGCCCGGCTGGCATGCCAGCGAACTGGAGACCTCACAGGATCTGGCCTGGAATGAGCGCCTCGTGCGCATGGAGCGTGCAGAGTTTACGCGGGCGCACATCCCGGAATTCCTCCCGCGCTCGTTCGAAAAGAAAGACGGCATGCCCGATGTGGAATTCGAGGGGTACAACTACTTCACCTTTCCCATGGACCACCACGAATTCATCGAAAGCGGCGTGATTGGCAACCCGCTGCGTGCTACCAAAGAAAAGGGCGAAGAGGCCTTCCGGCGCCTGTCTGAATATGTCGCCCGCGGCGTCCTTGAGCTTATGAAGGTCCCTGTCGAGGTACACACACGGGATTTCGTGGACCGCGTAATGTAGCCTGGGCTTTTTGTGTGGGGCCGCTCGGTATCTGACGGCGTAGCATTCCACGAGAGTGGGCCATCGGAGTACTACCGAATTCCACCAGCATATCGTCCCATGCGAGTGTGGCGGCCGCTCTGCGCCTTAGTAGTGCGTCGCCCAATAGGCGTACCAGCGCAACATTCACCAACCCACGACGCAGCGCCACGGGCTTTGACTGTGCTCCTCCAGACGGGCCGGTACTCGGGCGACGCGCGGTAGCCTTGGCCGCGACTCCCGGCGATGGTTAGCGCCGTCACTTGCGTAGGTACGTGTCTGCCCGTTCGTAGGTCTGATTTATGGCTTCGCGCCCAAGGCTGCCGAGAAACTCATGGAGACACGGCCAATTCGGCCCCCGCGGAAGCATACGCTAAGCAGGGCATGGCTATGGTGCAGGTAGTTGTATTTGTCGGACTTTAACGGCCTCGCCCTACGGGTACGCGCACCGTCCAGCTGGCGGTAGCGGCCAAGTCGACGCAACCGGCCGAACCTGATCCTGCACGGCCCCCATTGCCGCTCCGCTTGCGCAGGAAGGGAGTTCACCGGACGGTATTTTGCGGCAGCGTTGCAGGTCTCTTTGACTGACAAGCGTATGCAATTCCTACTCGCTAACCTCGTAGACCAGCAAACTGATGCCGTCCACCGTAGCGTATGCCCGTCCACCAACCACGGCCTGAATGCTAGTACGAGAAGGTAGGGTCAATTCACCTACTTCCTGGCTTTCGGCATCCAGGACGAGCCACCGCGAGGCATCAGCATCCTTGTCTGCGGATGTAAGTCGAATCCAAATTCGGCCTCTATCGTCAACGATAAGCGTAGAGTACACGGGCCTAGACTTGTATCGCATGGCACGTCGGACTTGTCTTGCGATATCGGCTTCATAGTCTTTTACGTACTCGTCTATGTCACTCCTCGTCACCGGTGCGCCTTTGAGCGGATGGGTAATGGATCCACGCGATGTCCCGTCTGCTGCCACGATGGTTACGTCAATGGAGCCGCTTGAGCCCGCATAGATTTGATCTGCGGGGCCCAAGCGGAAAAATGAATAGCGACCAAATGGCATGTGAGTACCCATTGCTCTGTATGGGCCTTGCAGGAACACCCACTCTACCGCAGGCAAACGCATAAGCGGGTCTTGGATGACGTCCCCCGCCCAGCCTACGACATTGGCGTCTAACGACCGCGGTGAGTCCGATCCCGGTTCTTCGAATACCACCAGAAAACCCCTGTCTATTGCACCGAAGAACTCAGAAGGATAGCTGCCCGTTGAGTTCTCCGAAACGGCAAACGCATAGGCCAGATCAAGTGTGTTTGGTGCGAACGCCGATATTCTTCTGAGGACGGGATCAAACGTATACAATGTATCGCCCGGGCCCGTGTGTATGGCACCTAGCGATCTGAATTCAACAGGAGCCTCGCCTTCCCGGCCGATTTCATTGATCAGGTCACCTTTAGCGGTAAAGGCCTGGATCTTCGGGCTCTGCTTCTCGCCAATGAAGATGCGGCCCGCATCATCTACTGCAACGAGGCCTCCGATATTTCCGAAAATGACTCCATCCTCGCCAGTTTCGCTGCCGATGGTAAATAACTCGCGTAGTTCGATCTCGGGCACGTGACCGCTAGGGGAGGGTAGATCTGCGTTTCTCATGGCTAAAGCAGTGAGCAGGCACCCCACAAGTATTACGTTCAGTCCCTTCATTGCAGCTTCCAGATTTGTTGGAATGAGCCTCTTGCAAAACCCACGAAACAGGCGGTTTTTCCCTTTGCAGGCGAGTGAGATAGGGGGACAGGCGCCTCCGATTCTGGTATCACCAGAGGTGTCCTAAATCTCTAACGCAACGAATGCAGCCATGTTCCTTGTATGAACGATACTGTGTTCTTGGGTTAATCGTCAGATGGTGCTCTTTTCCTGCGATGAAGCATTGCTCGGTCCTCTGACCGAGCAGCAGTCGAAGCATTGAAGTGTTCCCCAATCGCTGGACACGACTACGCTCATTCTAAGAGGTTCTTGCCTCTAGGATGACGGGTACTAGCGGGACCAGACTGTCCCGGCGTGGTTAGCGTTCATGTTCATGCTGGCTGCGCTGTCTGGATCTGCTCCCAGCCGGCCTGGGCACGCCTGTTACCGGAAGAAGCGCGCAAAAAAGGAGGACGCTCCGCCGCGAATGTGCCGCAGGCTTGCCACCGCCTCGTAGCCGTCTTCCTTCAGCGAGGAAGTGGTAGGGACTCTGTTCGCCCCGGTGCTACCAGCGCGGTGTCGCGGCTACTCCATATTTCCGGGGCAGTACCGGACACGCCTTCGGGATTGGGGTTGAAGCGCGCAGGATTTCGCGCCCGTAGTCGGCCACTGTACTCCCGGGAGTTGCGTTTGACAATGGTACGTGAAAAGACCAGCGCAAGGCGTTACCATTCGGCCCACCCGGTGATGCCGAGCGTGGAATGGACGACCGTGCGTAGCTCTACAAATCCATGTCCCGCAAGGGCAGACGCCTGTTCATAGAATTGCTGGCGAGCTGAACTCCGTCGGATGGTCGAACACGTGCGTGATGACCTGCGACTCAGCCGAGACCACCTGCGGCGCGAGGACCCCATGCCTGCAGGTTGAACTCCGCGTCCTGCGATACGGGAAAGGGGAATGACGCCTGACTCACGCGCCGCAAGGGCACCGATTCATAGTTTCCCGGCCCAACTCCCAGGAGAGGGTCGGCATAGATAGCCCGCACAGGAGGGCTCTGTAGACCAGTTTCCGAGTGCTGCGCTGACTGACCCATAGCGGAGTCACCTTACTTGGTTTCCCGAGCAGCCCGCACCTCCCGACAAAACAACCACCGCCGTACCTGGAATGGCCAATCCCAGCATGGCGCCCAAGCCAGGTACTACGCTTCGAGAGTCCCGGATTGGGGAGCGCGTGCCTTACAAGCAGTGAGCAGCCTGGGACAAGCGCTGATCATGTACCGGCGGCACTGGATTGCCCCCCGCAGGCCAGAGCGCGCAATCAGTGCCACCAGGAATGGCGCGGCAAGCCACCCTGTGTACTGCAAACGACTAGTCATCCGAATCCTGGGGTGGAATAAAGCGGTGCCGGAGGATCAAACGATTACCTACCTCACCTTCAGGCAATGGCTCATGGTCTCCCAGGTCATAGATGTAACCATAGCCTGCGGCTATAGGCGTGAAAGAAGAGATCGTACTGCGAGGGGGAAACCGCCCGACATTACTTGCAACGCTGATGCCCCGGCGAATCCGAGCGTCTTCTACCCCCTTCGGCTGCCACCGATCGTCCAGGTTGCGATACACTACCATACGCGTTTGACTGTCCAGCGCAAAGAAAGCCGTTGTCGTGAGATACTTATCCCATTCCGCTCTTTTCGCCTCTCTAGACATACTTGGCAATAAATCCCTTGGCCGCTCTGCAAAAAACTCTGGACGCTGTTGTGCTAACTCCGCATCGAAGCGTGCAGGCATGGCGTCCATGCTCCCTAAGTACGTGTAGTACGGTCCGTCATCAAAACAGTCAATGTTGCGCCCCGGCATCCCGCCACGGCCCGCATTAAGCACAGGGAATTCAGGCCATTCCACAGGGATTTCACGCAGTCTTTGGAGTTCTGGCGAATTCACCACTATGGTAGGACGTAGGTCCTTGCTCAAAGGAAGGCCTAAGAAGAAGATGGAATCGCCGCTCGCACAAAACCCGAAGGAGGGGACTGACAGGTGCCGGGTGGCACCAACACAGCGGCCATCTGCGCTGAATACCACCACAGCACCCCCGGATCCCATGGTGACTACGCGACCCATACCCATGAAGCGCGAACTGAAAGGCTGAAAAGACTCTAAATCAGGCAAGCATTCCCGCGCCGAGTAGGTCCTGAGATGTTCTCCTGACGACGAAAAGAGGTTAACGCTGTTCCCTATGCCGTCGGACACCAAAAAGTCTCCCTCCTGACTGACATCCATGAACAAAGTCCCACCGATGATGATGGACGGATCCAAACGTATGGTATCCGCGGGAGCGAAAAGCTCTTCGAAGGGCACTACAGGCGAGTCAACGATCTGGCTCCGTTGTGGATCGGAAGTGCATCCAACCGATAGCACAGCCATCAACAGCATCAAGAGATGTCTCATGTCTACCACAATTTGGCCAGCCACGGGCCACAATAGAAGACGCTCGGTTCGACGTCCCTAACGGCTGTATAGCGAGCCGCTTTCTCATGTCCGCCGGAAAGGACCCAACATCCCACCATGAGAATGCATTCCATGCGACAGCCAGATGAATTTCTCTGAGATACGTTGTGTCCCGCCGGCACAATTCTGGCCTCCATATGCTGGGGATTTGGCACAATAAGCGCGGACTCAACAACTGCGCAGACGATGCCTGCGAGTGCGCACAGGACGCGGGCTTGTGCGACAGAGCGACTCGCAGGCCTGCGCTACAGGCAGAAGCGCGGCCGCCCACCTGCAAGATACCCTCTACTGGTGCTCATTTCAACAGGAACGAACACACGGTGTAGCGCGAGCTACGGCGAAGTTACAGAGACTTGAGGATGGGAGAGGCACAAGCGGGCGGTTTTCGAATGGCTGATACGGACAATGCTGAACGCCCTTCGGCGTCGCCCACAGCGCTGCAAAAAGCTTGCGCTGCGTCTATATAGCACTTGGCATCGTGCATCATAAGTCCACCGAATACACCACAACCATAGGGATCACAGGGGTGGGGTCAAATAGAACGGATTCGACATCAATGGACCCGTAGGCACGGCCAGACCGGATGACCCTCAGCGTTAGATTCGCCGGCAGCTCTGTCCTGCCCACTACCCCTCCGGCAGAGTCCAGAATCATCCACTCTGCGGTCGGCGGTTCCCCTCGGAACTCGCTTTTGAGCCATACCTGATCCTTGTCGTCAACAACGAAGGTCTTGTACGCCGGCCTCACTTTGTGAATCGAATCAAACTCATCGGGGTTTGTTATCGCATCCAACTCTGCGCTCGTGACAGGTATGGGAGCTTGGGCTCGCTGGATGGATCCCAACACCTCTCCGTCCACCGAGGTAATAGCGATGTCAATGGTCTCGTTCCATCCAGAGAAAAGTTTTCCACTCGGACTGAAGCTAAAAGTAGGGCTGCGAGCAAAGGGGACGCGGTGTATAATAAGACTTCTCCCTCCCGGTGAGTCGAACAGCATCTGCCGAGCAGGCAGGCGCGCCAAGGTCCGCACCATTGTGCCATCCCAACTCGTCTGCGCGGCCACCGCAAAGCGTTCCGCGTCGAAGTTCCCCGGAGTGACATCGAAATGATACAGGGTAATGAGCCCCATGTCCGTGATCCCAATGATGGAGGGACTGCCCACGGAATCGTTGTCCACGACTTTGCTGCTGCGTTGGAACACCCAGGTTTCGGGAGCGAAAACCGAGAGTACGTGCTGACGGGAATCAAATACGTAGATCGAGTCACTGCGGCCTACGAGCATGTCTCCAATGTAGCTGAATTCGCCAGGGCCAGCGCCACGACTGCCAAAAGTTCCTATCAGGACGCCTTCCGCGGAAAACACCGAGATGTCCATGGAAGAGTTGTCACCAACAAAGAGTTGGCCGGCGGCATTGACAGCCAAGCCATTAATGCCACCAAACAAAACGGTGTCTCCGGCTGCCTCATCACCTATGCGGAAGACCTCGGAAAGATCTATCTGTGGATAGTTTTCCTCACTGGGGCTCGCGTCACCGCCATCCCTCTGGCAAGCCGCCAAGGATAGGCATAGCAGAATGAAAATCGTAGGTCGTAGGCGCATCATCGGTCAGAATGAGAAGCGTGGTCCGCTGGTATGACCGCTGGCAGTGGGGGCTCTTGCCGTAGAACCACGGGGCCAAAAGGTGTACACCAGAGGACGCTCGAGTGGGGTGCCACAGGCGGGGCTTCGCGTCCGGGAACGAGGACAGCAAAGGTCACGGCTGAAGCGTGCGGGGGGCAAGCCATTCCCAAGATAATACTAATTGTAGATATTACTAGTTGTCTGATATCGTGGAACTTAAAGTACATTGCAAACCCGCCTCCGCTTACGAGAATTGATCGCGTGTGTCATGCCCTGGACCACGGACACGTGGTCATCTGTGCTCCGGCTTCATTGATGGAGGAATCCTGCGGATCATCCGACGACGACCCGATTCTGGCTCGACTGGGCGCGAAGTGCACGCCGCCCGGTTCAACTACGATGTTGTGGCCATGAACTGGGTTTACGGTCCAGGGCATTGGACCAACGTTGCTATTTCGCCAGGTGCACCCCACGATGCCCGGCTGCACGGTTCAGGTACGGGGCGTAGCGGTGGCGCTTCATCAGCGGGGGTTTGTAGGTGAAATTCAGCATCGCATTGCGGCACAGTGATACGACGCGAGCCTCCTCGAAGTAGGTGGCCCCGTTGGCAATGGTCACGCCCTGACTGCGGTTGAGCACATCGCTGAATGCAAACTGCAGGTTGCCAAGGCCCGCGAAGAGCAGGCGCGACAGCGACAGGTTCAGCAGGGCCATGTCCTGGCCGGCGCCGAAGAGGTCCCGGTCGAATATGCGGTACAGCAGCGACGACTCAAACGACCAGTTGTCGGTAGGATGCCAGTAGGCCTCCAAATCCACTGTGCTGTTGATATAGCTCTGATTCAGCTCCTCGTTCAATGAGTAGAGGACCCTGTGGAAGGTCATGCTGCTCCTTGTGGGAATGTCGACCGCAGCACCGTGATAATGATTGGTGTCAAGGCGCAGCCTGTCGCGCAGCGCCCGGCTGTCGTTTTCTTCGCCGTTGACAAACTCCGTGCCTGCCTCCACATCAACAGGATTGCTCAGGTCCCACTCCATGCCCAGTGGCCGGATGGTCATGCCAAAGCTGATGCGGCCATCAGCAGACCAGACCGACCCGCGCTAACCGCCCACTACGTCTGGCGCAGCCGAGTATCCACCGTACGCTCGTGGACAATGCTGTTGAAGAAGGGGTGAGACTGCAACAGGGATTGCACAAATTCAAGTTGGGAATTGGAAAGTTGCTGTGGAGGTGGACCCTAGCCTCCACCACTCCTTTCCAACCATATGAACCCCTCACAGCCTGTTTTGGGGAGCACTGAGGCGCCTGCAGACGCCCAGATCAATCCCTCCGGTGACGCGCGGCGGCTTCTGATGAAGCTCTGCACGCACATACTGCAACAATTGACCACCGACTGGCCCATTCCGGCAGCGCATCAGCAGCCGGTGCCACCGCCCGTAGTGATCAAGGCTTCTGCTGCGGCCCAGGACACAAAGCCAGACTCGGCGCAGTTGAATGAAGCGTGGCAGCTGTTGCATTCGCGCAGTCTGCAAGACGACCCGATCGTTGCGATCTGGCTGCGCGGGCTGTGCCCACGCGGCGTTAGCATCGTTCTTGGAGCGGGTCTGACCATCACGGGCTATCGCCGCATACTTGGCCTGGTAGCGTGCTACCCTGAAAACGTCTCTGCTCTTACGTCCTTTGTGCAGTCGCTGTGCGATCGTGGTCTTTCGGCCGCCGATGGGCTGCTCTGTGTGCTGCCCAGCAGTACGGGACTTCAATCGGCGGTGCGCCAGGTGTTCGGCCCCAGGGTCGCTATACAGCGCTGTCTCAATACGCTACTGGATCAAGTCACCTGTGGTCTTCCGGAAGACCTTGTTCCTGTGTATCGCAATCGCCTCCGCCAGGCATGGAATGGGTTCGATGCCCGGGAAGCTGAACGCGCACTCACCCGTATTCACCAGGACTTGACGCGCGTCAATCGGTCCGCAGCGAAGGTTTTATGGGAGGGCCTGGAGCAATCTCTGACGATTCAACGCACGGGCATGCTGCTCAAGCTCGACCGGGGGCTGCGCGTGATGCGCTTCATGGATGCCATCAGTCGCAGGTTGCAGACCCCGGCCAGCGCCGTTTTCCAGCAACGCGAACAGATGGCACTGGCACTGTTGGAACACGAGGCTCAGCTGCGCCGTGTGGCCCATGCGGCCCATCTGCCACAACTTCGTGAGATTCTCATCAACCTCAACGCCGTATGATGACCCATACCCCTATGCTGGATCAATCACTCATCGAGGACCTTCGCGGGCTTGCGCAAAGGAATTTCATCGGCCTGGCCAGCTGCCTTGGAAGTCTTGATCATCTTCTTACCAAGATGGCCACATGGGTCATGGAAGCCGAGGCCCACTTCATATGCGGCGCACGTGGGAAGCACCATAAGACCGGCTTTCAGCGCTGGGGGGCGAATCCGGGTTCCATCCGCGTCGGTTTGGAGCGCATTGCGGTCCGCGTTCCGCGCGTGCGGAATGTACGAACCCGAAAGGAGCGTCCTCTGCAAACGTACCGCCTCTTGCGCGAGCGTGGGCTTATGGACCGGGAAAGCGTGACACGAAGGTTGCTGTGTGGACTGTCGCGGCGCAATTACAGGCAGGCGGCCCAAGTCTTCACCGATAGTCTGGGGTTGAGTGCCAGCAGCATAGGCAACGCCTTCATTACGCAGACGGCAGCGCTACTGAAGGCATTTGAGACGCGCCGATTCGATCAGCACACCTTTGCGGTGCTCCTGCTTGATGGCAAGTATTTGGCTGGTATGCAGATGATCGTAGCGATGGGCATCACGACCGAGGGCGAGAAGGTCGTACTGGGCTTTGCGGAAAGCCGTACCGAGAACAGTGCGCAGGTGGAGTCGCTGCTGCAGGATCTGTTGCGTCGGGGCTTCACCCATACCGACAAGCTGTTGGTACAGGTGGACGGCAGCCGCGGGCTTCGCAAGGGGATCAGCGCGGTGTTTGGGGATGCGGTCGAATTCCAGCGCTGCCAGTGGCACAAGCGTACCAATGTGACGCGTCACATCAAAAGCAAGCCAGCGGCCACGCAAATGAAGCGTCGGCTTCAGGCGGCTTGGGAGCTACCCACGTACAAGGAGGCACGGGCGGCGCTTGTGTCGCTGCATGAAGCGCTGCAGCGGTCGTGCCCGAAAGCCGCACGCAGTCTGGAGGAGGGTTTGGAGGATACGCTGACGCTTCACCGGTTGGGGGTGCGGAACCAGGCTGTCAGAGACAGTCTGAAGACGACGAACATCATCGAGAACCTCAACAGCATTATTGCGAACCGATCACGGAACGTGAAGCGCTGGGGATCATCGGGGATGCGTCAGCGCTGGTGCGGGGCGATATTCATGCAGTACGAGTCGAATCTGAAGCCGATACGCCGGGAGGACATGAAGGAGCTGACCAAGGTGCTGAGCACCTCCGGGGGTCGATGGGTTAGTGGGGATTCGGTCTGCCAGCCCCAAGGGGCTGCAAAGGCAACACCTGCCGCTGGATGCCCCCGCGCAGTAGTGCGCTGCTGACGCTGGCATAACGCAAAACCCGCAGCTGCCTGGACGCTCTGAGGCGCTGCACCCTGCCAAGATCGCCGCTTACGCGTGCGATCAGAGGATACCTGCGGGATATCGTGCCCGGAAAGTCACTCCACGAGCCTACCTACGCCCGAAAATCCGCGTGTGAGCACGCAATTGGGCCCACATAGGCATGCACCGCCCCATTTGCACCCACACTCTCGGCCCGAAGCGCAATCCATTGCCAAAAGATATCTACTTTGAGGGCCCATCTCGGCAGAAGCCGCCGAAACCCAACTAAATTTTGTGCAATCCCCTGCAACATTCTGTGTCCGTCCCGTTTGAACAAGAAAGACTCGCTTCGAGCCCTCTTACTCGCTCATTTGTCTGAATAGAGTTTAGCCATGTCGCCTACTCCCGCTCCAACCACCTTCTCCCTCGCCTTGGCGCTTCTCTTGCTTGCCGTCGGCTGCGGGACGCCCGACTCCGATATGAGCGGATCCTGGTCCGGCACGATGGATACCCTTGCCTCCGCCGTGGTTGAGGTCCAAAATACCGATGACCCACTCTGGACGCAACCGTGGCAGGTAGAGGAAGAGTGGAGGATCGGAAGCGATACGAGTGGCGGACCCGAGCTCTTTGGGAACATTGGCTCTTTTGATGTCGATGCGCAGGGCAGGGCCTTTATCCTTGACGACCAAGCACAGGAGATCCGCATATTCGACTCTGAGGGTGCATTTGTCCGCACGGTTGGAAGCAAGGGAGAAGGACCAGGGGAGTTCGTCCAAGCGACCTCGGTCGATGTGAGCAGCAACGGAGAGATCTGGGTGACAGAAATGCAACAGGGCCAGCTCAACATATTTGACTCGACCGGGAGCCTCCTGAGAGTAGAGAGGAGCAATTCACCAGGCTCAATAATTCTACCATACCCTGGCGGTTTCGACCGAGCGGGTCGCTTCAATGTAGTGTTCATCGATCCTTACGAGGAGGATTTCACTTGGGTGTTGGCTCGATTCGACCAATCTTTTTCACCGATCGATACGATCCCTATTCCAAGGAGTCCTACCGAAAGAAAGTACTTCGAACTCGTTGGTGATGATGGTAGCTCACGTAGCATGGGAATTCCCTTCCAGGGATCCTTCCAATGGCGCTTCGCCCCTAAGGGCAATCTATGGACGCTACTAGCCGACCGCTATGAGCTCGTTGAGATCACGACCAGCGGAGAAGTGCTTCGGAGAGTCACCAAGGAGCATGAATCGCTTCCGGTGACCGCCGCGGACAGGCGAGATTACGAGGAGAACGCCAAGTGGTTCACCAGCCAAGGAGGGAAGATCGACTGGTCAAGAATTCCCGCAACCAAGCCAGCCGTAGTCACCTTCTTCTGCGATGATGAGGGCAACTTATGGGTGCAACAGACAGCAGAAAACTCTGAGGATGAAGGCTATCTCTTCGATATCTTCGACCCCGAGGGACGCTATCTGGGGACGCTCCGGCTTCCCTTTTCGTTGCAGGTGTCTCGTGACACGATCGTGCGGAATGGAATTCTCTATGGCAAAACCACCGATGAGCTCGGTGCCCCTGTTCTTGTGCGAGCACGGGTCGTAAAGCCCTAGCGGGATTCGCTGCACAAAACATTGGGGGGCCCTGTTCACCACCACTATCGATTGAGTGACGGCCGAAGTGGTCCACATAGGGCACATGCTCTACCAGACGTCTCGTAGCGCGCGAACGTTGGACGGCAGCCCCACTCATGTGGATTCGGCATTTCCGCGACACAGGCTTCTTGGGAGCCTTTCTCTTGAACAGGATTCGGAGCCAGCTGAGTGAGTACCTTTCCAACAGCCAGTATGTCTGGTCGCGCCAGTCTAAGCGTCCTGCTAATAACGTGTCGATTCTTGCTTGCGGTTCTGTACGCTAACCTCCAATGGAACTTTACACCGCGGACCTGAGCCCCTTGGTTAGTATGGTGCGTTCACCAAGATGTCTCTGCCTCCCGGATAGGTAGGCAAAAATATAAAAGGCTTCGTAGTGGATCTCCGCGACGCTTTGTGCATCCTATATGGCACGCCTAGCGCTTTCTACGAGTGGGGCGGTTTTGCCAGCCCCGGGGGCGCCCTGCACGAGAACGAAGGTGCCTCCCTTGGTTGTTTGCACATTCAACCCCCTAAGAAACCTTGCCAGGACGTCTCCACAGCTATGAAAAGTTTTGCAGTTCCCCTTCTGCGGGCCGGCCGCTCTACCGGATTTGGGAGCCGTTGCCACCGTGGCCTGCCACGCCGGGCCCGTCCTGCAAGACTGCCCATATCATTCGACTTGATAGTTGGCCCTCCTACCCGAATGTGAACAGGGTTGTGGCAATCATGCCAGATGCTCTCAACTGCATGCTTGGCTTGAGCCCGCGCGAGCATCAACATGTCAGCAAGCCCTTTGCGGGCCCACAAAGCGCACAGGATTGCGACGAATCCGTCCCGATCTGGCGCCAGTCCGAGACTTGCTGAAGGATACCCTATCAAATGCTATCGCAGCCGCATGCACCCGGATGCCGCGTTCGGCGTCTGGACTACGAAAACTGCCATAGGCGTAGTTCAGAATAGTGGCCGTTGCGCATCCAGCGCGAGCATGGCAAGTTGATTGAACGTCAGCCCGTACGCCTTGGCGGCCGCCTTGAGGTCCATCCTTGCCTTTGCGTGGGACGCCGCGAATCTTCAAATGACTTGAGTCAGCGCGGTGCTCAACCCTGCTCGCGCAGGGAGAGCCTTCAGAAACGGGCAGCTCGTCGCGGACGGATTTGTTTCTCAATGTCCACCTGCCGCATGACTATTTGGCAGGCATCTTTGTGCTGCATTCGGTCCAGATCGCGATCGGCATTCTGTGGATAATCGGGCGCGGTCCTTCGTAAACAGAGCGCGTAGTGCATCCGTGAACCATTGTCAATGTCTATCTATTTCGCTATGCGGCGCAAGGTACGTGCGGCCTTTCGGGTCACGCGAGCACGCCAATATGGCTATAAGCGGCTGGTAGAGGTCCGCATCTCGCGCGACTGCCTGCTGCACAACTACGACATATTCCAGGATGCGTACGCACCTGCACGGATGGCCCCCGTGCTGAAGAGCGACGCATACGGCCACGGCCTCGTGCAAGCCGCTCGCATCTTCTCGGGAGCCAATCCGCCGTTTCTTGTTGTGGAAGGTTACTACGAGGCCCTGATACTCCGTAACGAGGGTATACGTACGCCAATTCTTGTTGTAGGCTACACCGCAACCGAAAACATCCTGAAAAGCCGACTGGCAGGCGTCGCCTACACCCTGGTTGACTTCACGCAACTGTCAGAGCTCGCAACAAGGCTGAAGCGCCGGCAGCATTTCCATCTCAAGGTGGATACCGGTATGCGGCGCTACGGCATCAGCGTAGATCAGCTGGCCATAGCGCTGGACATCATCAAGGCATCGCCCAACATCGTTTTGGAGGGGGCATGCTCCCACATGGCGAAGACCATAAGCGCGGACGACAGCGTGGCAAAGGCCCAGATCGCAGCCTGGAATAGCGTGGCAAACACCGTGCGGCAATCCTTTCCCGAAATCCCCTACCTGCATCTTGCCAGCACCGGCGGCAGCTTTTGATCAGAAGAGATCGATGCCAATGTCATCCGTCTGGGTCTGGGCGCCTACGGCTTTGACAACAGCCCGAGGCGCAGCCTACCTCTTAGAGAGGCCCTCAGCGTCGTGTCCACCATCGGGGCGGTGCGTCATGTAGCGCCGGGCGACGGAATTGGCTACGGCCATACCTATGCAGCCGAACGCGCCATGACCGTCGCTACCGTAGCAAGCGGATACTACGCTGGCTTAGACGTACGCTTGTCTAATCGCGGTGTGGTCACTGTTCGCGGAATCACGTGCCCGATTGTAGGCCGGGTATGCATGAACGGCACAATGATTGACGTCACCGCCGTGCCAAGCGCGCGAGCGGGGGACCCCGTCACGATCATCAGCAGCTCTGCAGACGATCCTAACTCTGTGGCCAACATAGCTCGCATGATAGGAACGAGTCAGCACATCGTACTTACCGGCATCCCGTCCCGCCTCCGCAGAGTCATCGTGTAGCAAATCCTCACCGAACACGCGTCATCAGATGGAGCGCATGGCTGGTACCGCCGCGCACCACTGCGGCGTAGACGCCGTTCGGTAATCCTCCCTGAGGCCTCCACACCACTTCGTGCTTGCCACCTGGGAGCTCCGATGCACGTAGTACAGCAACCCGTCGGCCCAGCGTGTCATACACTTCTAGGGTTGGCTGCACATCGTACCTGCCGCCAAGGGTTATGGTCACGACATCTCTAAACGGGTTGGGATAGCTGACCAATCTTTTGCGGGTCTCTGCTGGCGCGCGTTCGCGCGTGAGCGCTACCGGTCGCGCGTACACGTACGCGGCACCGGATGTGGAGTCTGTCTTCGCCTCACCCGGCGCCCCCACGACAACAAACCGCCTGCTCATGGCCATTGCGTATGCAAAGCTGGCGGCCACCTGTCGCTGCGGCGCTTCGTGCCATGCCCGCTCCTGCCACGCGTACGCGGTGGTATCAACGGCAAGCGCTACGCTGACACCCGCACCTGCGTCCCTTCCTGGCATCCCTACCAGGAAGTTGTCCTCATCCAGCACCACTGCATGCCCAACGCGGTCGCCTGCTGTGCGCATCGCGGGTTCGTACCGGGCGCGTTGGATCCACATGCCGCCAGTCTCTGTAAAGAGGTACGCTGCGCCGGCCTTCAGCGGTCCAGCCGACGGTGCGCCCACGAAGACGGTATGCGCTCCCGTCAGGTCGTGTGAATCAATCGACACCGCTGCGCCGAAGCCACTTTCCGTGCGTGCATCCCCGGCTACCAGCGTAGCCCGTTCAGCCCAGGTGGATCCACCCGTGCGCGCGTATATGTATGCTTTGCCCGCAGCCTGACCACGTGGCTCATCGGCATGCGGTGCCCCAATAAGAGCAAGCTCACTCTCGAGCGCGACAGCACTGCCGAAAAGGCTGCCACCGTCGGAACTTGTAAGCGCCTGCGTGAAGCCCCACTGGTCCTGACCGGACTGCTCAAAAACATATACCATGCCTGCATCCGGTGCGCCCACTGTGCGCCGCGGGGCTCCAACGAACACATAGATATTCAGCAAGGCCACTGCTGCACCAAAAGCATCGCCCTGCGCTGAATTTGGAGCCTCCAGCTGCGCCACCTGCTGCCAGGCAACGCTGTCGCGCCGAAAAATGTACGCCGTGCCGCCGGCGACATTCCCGCCACCGGGCGCGCCCACCAAGAGATATCGATCATGCAACGCCACGCTGCGCCCAAGGGCCTCGTGCTGACTGCCACCAAAGCGCGCTTCTTCCGTCCAGCCGGTCGCCATGTCGAACGCGTACACGTAGACAGCACCGGCGCCCGCCCCCTCCTCCGGCGCGCCGACGGCGACTCGATCATCACTGGCACTGACCGCAGAGCCAAAGGACAGGCTGCCCGCCGGTGCCAGGCGATGCACCTGACCCCAGGCCGTACCTGGCAAGATCCCTGCAAGCATCACGAGCTTTGCTGCTAACAGTGCGCACGGCAGCATTGAGTTAGCGGCCAACGTCCGCCTCGCCGTTGTGGATGGAAAGCAGAATATTCAGGTAGCTATGATAGCGCTCTTCGGTGATCGCTTGAGCCGTGTAGGCCTCCTTCACACTGCACCCCGGCTCATGATCGTGCGTACAGGCCCGAAAGCGGCAGCGCGCCAGATAGGGGCGGAACTCAGGGAAATGGTGCGAAAGCTCCCACGGCTCCATATTCAGCACCCCAAACTCGCGAATGCCGGGCGTATCCACCACGCCACCGCCGCCAGTAAGAAGAAACAACTCCGCGTTCGCAGTAGTGTGGCGCCCCTTGCGCGTCTTCAGGCTTACCCTTCCGGTACGAAGAGTTAGCCCCGGCTCCAGCACATTAAGAAGCGTGGACTTGCCCACGCCGGAGGGTCCCGTAAATATGGTGATTTGGCCAACTAGCGCCGCACGAAGCGCAGCAACTCCTTCGCCGGTGGCGGCGCTGGTGAGAACAACCGGGTAGCCCAGCTGCATGTAGCGGCGCTGCAGTGTCAATACATGGCTCCGCAGCCCGGCGTCGGACAAATCCATTTTGTTGAATACGATGCCGGCCCTGATTTCCTGGGCTTCTGCGGCAACCAGAACGCGGTCCATGAGGCCAGGGTTGGGCTTGGGCAGCAAAACGGATTGGATAATCCATGCCTGATCTACATTGGACACCAAGACCTGCTCCCGACCGACACGGCGGCCGGCCGCCCGGCGGGTGAGGTGGTTGGCACGCTCGTGAACTTGCGTGATATAGCCCGTTCCATCCTTGTCGATGCGCACGGACACGTTATCACCCACCGCAACGGGATTGGTCGGCCCGCGACCACGCAGCCGAAACCGCCCCCGTACGCGGGAACGCACAACCTCGTTACCGGCCTTTACGTGCACCCAGCTCCCGGTGGAGCGGATAACCACGCCTTCAACGTCTTTGGCCGAGGCAGCCGGCACTGGCGGGTACAGGTCCACGATGAAACTTGTTTGTTGCGGCTTCGTCTACGCTGTTAAGAACACGAATACCGACGAGTAGTTATGGAAGACCAGGACAAATCTCAAGGCAATACGTACGATCAAGCGCGGCAAGCGTTCAACGACCTGGACATGAACGGTCGCGTGGCATTTTTGGTCAAGGAGTCCGTGAATACCATCGCGCGCGCACTAGAAATGGCCGCGGAAACTATCGAGCACGACTGCGCAACTATTTTCGGCGCAGCAAAGAGCAAAGCCGACAACGCGGACACTGCGTCGGAGTCCGAAGACGCCTAGTGCGCACCCTTGTCCGCGCCACCAGCAACCGCATGGATTCAGAAAAGAGGCGGAAGATTGTCCAATACGATCAGCTGACCCCCTTGGGTCAAGCTGTGTGGCTCGCAGGTGCGGCCGTGCACCTGGGCACCCGCGTGGTAGAATCCTCGGTGCGGCGCGTCGGCCGCGTCGCCATCGATACCAGGCAGGCCTTTCTCGAAGGGCTGAATCGCACCCCGAAAAACGGCGCGTCGGATTCACGTGGCAAGGAGCACATTCCGCCTGCCGGCTAGGACTCGAAAACCTCCGTTTCTTCGACCCGGCCATTGGTGTTGCGCGGGACTGCCGAGGCAAAAAGCTTCGCTGGATCCCGAATCGGCGTTTCCTCCAAGTTACAGTGCACCACCTGGTCCATCCGTTTGATATACGCTACCTCAAGCCCGTTTAGGGCATCGCCACGTATCTCCTTGATATCCTTTTCATTCTTATGGGGCAAAAGCACCTGCTTGATGCCGGCACGCTTGGCCGCAAGCACTTTTTCTTTGATGCCTCCCACGGGCAGCACCAGCCCACGTAGCGTGACCTCGCCCGTCATGGCTACATCGTGCTTAACGCGGCGCTGCGTGTATATGGATACCAGCGCCGAAAGCAGGGCCACACCGGCACTGGGTCCATCTTTGGGCACGGCGCCTGAGGGAACATGCACGTGCAAGTCCCAGTGCTTGAAGGCGCTCGCCGGAATGTTCAGCTCCTGTGCGTTCGCCTTTACGTAGCTCAGCGCAGCATGCGCTGACTCTTTCATGACATCGCCGAGCTGCCCGGTGAGTAGAAGCTTTCCGGATCCCGGGGACACCGAAGCCTCTACAAACAATATGTCACCGCCTACCGGGGTCCAAGCCAAACCGGTTGCGACACCCGGCACCTCGGTGCGCTCGGCCACCTCGCTAAAGTACTTGCGCCCGCCTAAGTAGTCTTCCAAATCCGCCTGCCCCACTTCGGCCTTGTCCACTTCTTCGGCAGCCACCTTTTTGGCGACGCCACGGGCCACCCCGCCTATGGTGCGCTCCAATTGCCGCACGCCTGACTCTCGCGTGTACCCGTCGATCATGGCACTGACGGCCTCATCGCTTATGGCAAGTTGCTCCGGCGTCAGGCCGTTGCGCTCAATCTGGCGCGGAACCAGGTAGCCCTTGGCGATCCGGAGCTTCTCGTCCTGTGAATAGCCGGTGAGCTCGATAAGCTCCATACGGTCACGCAGAGGGGCAGGGATTCTCTCCAGGAAGTTGCCCGTCGCGATAAAGAGGACCTTGGACAGATCGAAGTCAAGCTCTAGGTAGTGATCGCTGAAAGCGATATTCTGCTCCGGGTCCAGCACCTCCAGCAGTGCACTGGACGGATCCCCGCGCCAGGATGCACCAACCTTGTCAATCTCATCCAGCATAAAGACCGGGTTGCTGGATCCCGCCTTCTTCAGCCCCTGCAGGATCCGGCCGGGCAAAGCACCGATATAGGTTCGGCGGTGGCCGCGGATCTCCGCCTCATCGCGGACGCCACCCAGGCTCATGCGCGCGAATTTGCGGCCTAGCGCACGGGCAATACTCTTGCCGAGACTGGTCTTGCCGACCCCCGGTGGCCCATGAAAGCACAGGATGGGCGCCTTCATGTCGCCCTTTAGCTTGAGCACCGCCAGATATTCCACGATGCGTTTCTTGACCTTTTCCAATCCGTAGTGATCCTCGTCAAGAACCTTCTCGGTGTTGGCGAGGTCCAGGTGATCTTCCGTGTACTCCGACCAGGGCAGATCCAATATCCAGTCCACATAGTTGCGTGTGACGGCAAAATCGGGCGCGGCCGGATTGGTGCGCTCCAGCTTCTTCATCTCCCGTTCGAATGCTTCCTGGGCGTGCTCCGGCAGTTTCTTTTCCGCGGCGCGCTCACGCAGCGCCGCTAGTTCGCTGGAGCCGTCACCCTCTCCAAGCTCCTCCTGAATGGCTTTAAGCTGCTGCCGCAAGAAGAATTCCCGCTGCTGCTGATCGACCTCGTCTTTCATCTTCGAGCGGATCTCCTGCGACACCTTGAGCGCTTTGATTTCGCGCTGCAGGTGCTCGATGATCAGCTTCGCACGCTCTACCAGCGAATCGGTCTCCAGCATATCCTGCTTGACGGATACCTTGATTTCCGAGCTGGAGGCAATGAAGGCAATGAGAAACGCAGGTGACTGGATCTTGTCAATGGCCAGGGCGGCTTCGTTGGGCAAGTTGGGTGAGATGCCAACGATTACTTTAGCCAGCTCCTTAACAGTGTCGATCAGCGCCTTGAGCTCCAGTTCCTCTTCTTCGCTGATCAGTTCTTCTACTGGGAGTACCTTGGCCCGCAGGTACGGCTGCTCCTGGACAAATTGGATGATCCTAAAACGGCGCTTGGCCTGGATAACGATACTCTTGGACCCATCGGGCATCGTGATCAGCCTGATGATTGACGCCAGCGTACCAATGGCGTAAAGGTCTTCCGGCGTGGGGTCTTCGGTATCACTCTTCCGCTGCGACACCACGCCAATATTCCGGTCCCCATCGAACGCGTCCTGGACAAGCTGTAACGAGGCCTCGCGCCCGACCGTGATGGGCAGCACTGCGCCGGGAAACAGCACCGTGTTGCGGAGGGCCAGAACCGGTAAAGTCTCCGGAACGGGAGACTTGTACATCATCCGCTCTTCTTCCTCGGTTGGCAGCGGAATGCTGTGTTCGACTTCCTCGTTTGGCAAAAAGTCCAAAGTCAGGCGGTCCGTCATGTAGCGTCTGGGATGATGGAATTGAATTGATTTAGTCCATGCGCTTTCAAAAATCAAGCCAAGGCGATAGTCTGCCACTTTGTGCGATTCGTCGCAATACTCGCACCATACACGGCGCGTTGCACAAAATTGCGCCAGAGTTGTTAGAATGCACCTTGCCAAAAGCACACGATCTTGCCATGTGGTATAAAGACGTACTGGGAGCGATAGGCAACACGCCCCTGATTCAGATCAACCAGGTGTCGGCCGGACTTCCCTGCACCGTCCTGGCCAAGGTGGAGTCTTTTAACCCGGGAGCCTCCCTAAAAGATCGCATCGCCGTGGTTATGGTGGAGGAGGCCGAGGCGCGCGGCGACCTGAGGCCGGGTGGAACCATTATCGAAGGGACCAGCGGCAACACCGGCGCCGGCCTCGCACTCGTAGCAATCGCCAAAGGCTACAAATGCATCTGTACGACCACCAGCAAGCAGAGTAAGGAAAAGATTGATGTGCTGGAAGCACTAGGCGCCAAAGTGATCATCTGCCCGAATGACGTGGAGCCGGATGATCCGCGGTCCTATTACAGCGTAGCCCGGCGTCTGGCCCAGCAGACACCGGATTCGCACTACATGAATCAGTATGACAACCTTGATAATACCAAAGCACACTACCTGACCACCGGACCGGAGATCTGGCAGCAGACCGAGGGGCGCATCACTCACCTGTTTTCGGGAGCCGGCACTGGAGGCACCATCTCCGGCATTGCCCGCTACCTGAAGGAGCAAAACCCGTCGGTCAGGATCATCGGCGTGGACCCGTACGGGTCGCTGTACCACAAGTATTTCCACACCGGAGAAGTGGACCCAAACGAAATTCAACCTTACCTCACCGAAGGTGCCGGCGAAGACATCATGGCAAAGAATATGGACTTTGGCCTCCTAGATGACTATACCCGGGTCAACGATAAGCAGACCATGCAGATGGCGCGGCGCCTAGCCCGTGAAGAAGGCATCTTCGCCGGACAGTCCAGCGGGCTCGCGATGGCCGGTGCGCTGCAGTGGATGCGGGAAAACCTGGCTACGCTGTCCTCGGACAACGTGGCGGTGGTGATCTTGCCTGACAGCGGTTTTCGTTACCTTCGCAAAACGTACAATGACGACTGGATGCGAATGCACAACCTGCTGTAGCGTGTCGCAGGCACCTACCCGAACAGTCGGGAAACAGCCTCAACCACATACCCTGGCACAATGGCAGAAAACGAAACGCCTGACCCCAAGGAGGGGCAACGCAGCATAGAGCTGACCGAATCCGTCGCGGACGGCGAGTACTCGAACCTCGTCATGATCGCGCATTCTCCGGAGGAGTTCATCCTCGACTTCATACGTATTATGCCAGGCATCAAATCAGCGCGTGTGCATAGCCGCATTATCGTTACGCCACAGCATGCGAAGCGCTTCCTCCGGGCGCTGGGCGACAACATCGCACGCTACGAAAAGGCATACGGCACGGTCCCGGAGCGCTCCGTGCGGGACCAGCCCATCCAGTTCGGGGGCGGCACCGTCGGCGAGGCGTAACCACAGGAGACTTACGCCGTACCCCGTACCACCTTTCGCCGAAGTCACCGGCCACATCCTCGGGGATCCGCCGGCCGGCCGAGGAAGCACTGTGGCTTCACTTGCGTGCACGTATGATCATGGCAACTGCCAAGAGCGCGAATAACGCGTGTGGTAGGACGGCGGTCGCAATAGGATGCAACTCGCCCGAGTAACCGAAAGGCTCCGTAAGCTTCTGGGCCGCCAGGTAGCAGAAAGCAAACAGCAGCCCGAAACCTATCTGGAAGGTCTGCCCGCCGCGCCGCCGCCGAAACGCTAACGGCACCGCAATTAGCACGACGACAAAATTCGCTAGCGGATACGTGTACTTGGTGTAGTAGCCTACTTCGGCAGGGCCGGTGTTGGTGGCACCACTGCGCCTTAGCGCGTCGACATAGTGCGCCGCTACAGGCAACGTCATGGCCTCGACGTCCCGTTCCGTACGGGCCAGGTCGCGTGGGTACACCAGAAGCATGGTGTCCAGATCCGTAACTTCTCGCCGCTGCTCGATTTCGCCCGCGAACGTGCGTACCGTGGCAAACGGGATGCGCCAGAGCGAGTCCTTCCACATCATTTGCTGCGCGTCAACGCGCTCCAGCAGGTGTCCGTCGTAGTCGAACCGCTGAAGCACCACCTGGTGCGCAATCTCTCCACTCCTATCGAAGTACCCAACCGACACTACGCTGCCGGGACTGTTTTGGCGGTGAATATCGTTGACGTCAAGTCGCTTGGGCGCGTCCTTGAGGTACAGGGCATCCCACCGCAGCACGGTCTGATTCGTGACTGGCGCAACATATCCATTGAACAGTAGCATCACGGAGGTAACACACGCGCCCAAGAGTGCATACGGCACGAACAGGCGATAGAGCGATACGCCATTCGTCTGCAGCGCAGTCAGCTGCAAGGACTGGGCCAGCGATCCCGTGATGTAGATAGCCGCCAAGAACAGCGCCAGGGGCGAGACGAGGCGAACAATCTCCGGGATGTAGCTGGGGTAGTAGTGCGTATAAAGCTGACTGAGCGGCGCTCTGCGATCCAGAAAGTCGTCTACATATTCCAGGTAGTGCAAAAGGATGAAGAATACCACCAGCGCGACCATAAGGAGCACATATGCCCGGAGCACACGCAGCAAAATGTGGCGATCAATGACAGTCACACAAGGTCCGAACAAGTGAAACGGCGAAAGTGTACCTTTGCCGACTCCTACTGTTCGCACAGTCCCCGCTTGCCATGAAGGTTCATGAGTACCAAGCCAAGGAAATCCTTGAATCGTTCGGCGTAGCACAGCTGCGCGGCGAGGTCGCTTCGACCGTTGAAGCAGCCGTGCAAGCCGCAGAGAAGCTGTCTGCCGATGGAACGGACCTCTTTGTCGTTAAAGCTCAGATTCACGCGGGCGGTCGCGGGAAGGGTGGAGGCGTCAAGCTTGCGCGCGGCATCAGCGGCGTGCGGGAGGTAGCAGGCAAGATCCTCGGGATGAACCTGGTCACGCACCAGACCGGGCCGGAAGGTCAGCTGGTCCGTAAAGTCCTGGTGGCACAGGCCGTTGACATCGCAAAAGAATTCTACGTGGGTGTCACGCTGGACAGAAGCCGCAGCATGAACGTCATCATGGCGTCCACAGAAGGTGGCGTTGAGATAGAAAAGGTTGCAGAAGAGACGCCCGAAAAAATCCAAAAAATTTGGGTGGACCCTGGAAGCGGCCTGCTCCCCTTCCAGGCCCGGCAGCTGGCCTACGGGCTTGGCTTTAGCAACAAGGCCGCCCGCGCGGCCGCGCGGTTTGTCATCGCACTCTATAACGCGTACGTAGGCAGCGACGCTTCATTGGCGGAAATCAACCCGCTGGTACTCACCAAGCAGGGCGAGGTACTGGCTCTGGACGCGAAGCTGTCACTTGATGACAACGCCTTGTTTCGCCACCGGGACCTGGCCGCGCTGCGGGATCAAGCCGAAGAAGATCCGTTGGAGGTCGCAGCCAGCGAACACCACCTGAACTACGTCAAACTTGATGGCAACGTGGGCTGCATGGTCAACGGCGCAGGGCTCGCCATGGCAACTATGGACATCATCAAGCTTTCCGGTGGCAACCCGGCTAACTTTTTGGATGTGGGTGGGACTGCCAGCGCCACCACCGTCGAAGCGGGCTTCAGGATTATCCTGAGCGATGCCAACGTCAAGGCCGTACTGGTGAACATCTTTGGCGGCATCGTTCGCTGTGACCGCGTAGCACGTGGCATAGTGGAAGCCGCAAAAAACGTTGGCATCAACTTGCCCCTTATCGTTCGCCTGCAGGGGACAAATGCGGTAGAAGGGCAGCGCGTGTTGGAGGAGAGTGGCTTGCAGCTCCAGACCGCCACGCATTTTGCAGACGCTTCCACCAAAGTGCGCCTTGCGCTCGCAGCATGACAGGTGTAAACAATATTCGCGGCCAGACCCCGCAGGCCACAAGCGAAATCCAGATCCGCGAAGGGCTCGAAGGGCTCACGCCGGGTCGCATAGCCGTCCTGTACCGCCGGGCACCGCTACTGCGCCCTGTGTCGGACCCTGAAAAGGTCTGGACGATGTTCGAGTGCGCTTCTCTGGTACTCACCGCCTGGAAGGGTAATCGGCTTGTCGGTATCGCACGGGTGCTTACGGACAGTGTGCTATACAGCTACCTCGTCGATCTGGCCGTGGAGCCTGATGTTCAAGGTCTCGGCATCGGCAGGCTCCTCGTGCATTCCGTCCTGGATCGCTGCCAGAACACGGACCTATTGGTACGCGGAAACCTTGGACGCCTCTTCAGACACGAGGGCCTGGAAGTCGTGACCGATGCCTGGGCCGTGCCGGCTCGCAGGTAAACACTAATAGCGGCGGCCAAATCCGCGGTCCCGCTCCGCCTTGGGCTGCCGCAGGCGCAGAAACTCGCTAAGGCGCCCGCTTTTGACATGCAGGTCAAAGCCCCACGACTGGAACGTGCCAAACGGTATCCACCGAAAGCCCATCTCCCAGCATTCAAACTCCTTGGCCAAGTTCAGCGTGGTGGTGACAACTTCGCCTCGCTCAAAGTCGTAGCCAGTCTGTCCCTGTACGCGCCATGTCGGCGTCAGCGAAAACCCGAAGCGTGGGTTGATGGTGGCACTCCGCGTCAGTTTTGACAGCGGACGGCTGATGCGATAGCTAAGGCTCACATTCAGTGTCCAGCCCTGCATGGACGTCTGGCCCAGGCTGCTGGAAAAAGGGTTGCCGACCCCTATGGACGAGGGTCCATCAAAGCGCGGCACATCCTGCTGTACCTGTGACCTGGAACCTGCGCGCGGCGCCCTGCCCTGCCCACGAAGTTTTACGTCGCCGGTCACGCTAAGCTGTGTCAGGCGCGCTAACCGCAAATCGCCCAGCGAAAACACATAGTCGTGCACCATACGCGTCCCCGCCTCATTTAGGCCGTACGGTGAAAACACCCCCGAAATGTTGAGGTTGAGCCTGCCCAACACATTCGTGCGCGCCGATATGCGAATGGGTGCCAAGTTCAACGAGTCCGCAGCCATGTTGTAGCTGCTGGTGACGTTGACGTTAAAAAGCTTAAGCACGCGGCTCTGCTCTTCGCCCGTGGAGTCGGCGCGGATGCGTTTTGTTTCGAATATGTTGTTAATGCCGAAGGAGATCGACCGTGAGAGTCCGGTCTGGACTCCGGTGACAACGTTGTAGCGCCGCGGTTCTACCTCACCAGAAAACAGTGTATCAACCACCGGGAACCCGTCCGTATCGTAGAGTGCACGCGAATAGCCCCAGTCGGGCGACGCAAAGTCTGGCCGCCACTGAAACCCCACACGGGGCCGCACGGTGTGGCGGAGCCCCCGATACTGGCCCGCCACTAATGGAAAGAGTCCGTACAAGGTCGTGTTGGCCGAAACGCCCATATTAAATTGCCTGAGCGCGAAGAATCCCTGGACTTCCTGGCGCCGGGTCACACCAGTGGAGTCCAGCGTCCGGCGCTCGGTCTCCAGGTACCAGTTCTCGGTGTAGTTGGCATTGGGTGATACGTTCAGCCTAAACTGACCCATCAGCGGAAGCCTATTGATGGTGAACGGCATGGCCAAAGGAACGCGGTGTAAAGCGCGAAAATCTATCCCGCCTCCTTCTCGCCCCGTGGCACGCTCGTAGAGCGCTTGGTCAAACAGCGCATCCCACCACTGGTAGGAGACAGGCGTGCCGTCAGCCAGCGTGTCACCACGCGCGATCAGCTCTGCGTCGGTCAGTGGCCTAAAGTTGAAGCGGTTCGTGACGCGCGAATTGAGACTGTACTGCAGTCGTTCGTACCAGCGCGCATTGCGAGAGGGCCCCCCTCGCTTAAAGGGCGTCTTGGCAGTCTGCGAAAACGACAACTCCGGCAGCGCCAGATCCGTTGCGCCCGTGGAAAGGACCTGATTCTGGCGCATGTTGATTGTCAGGGACCGGCCGCTGCCAAAGCGTTTGCTGTACCGGACGGAAGAACCCACAGACTGGCGCACGTTATCATTGTACTGGTCAGAAACTGTCTGCAGGTAGCTGCTTGTGGTCAGGTTGACGTTACCCGTAAGCGAAGCGGTCGGACTCAGCGTCTGGTTGTGCCTCCACGCCAGACGAATGCTGTTACGTATCTCCACGTCCGGGTCGTCCCGTTCGCCGCTGCGCTCGCGGACCATGTCGAAATCCAGGTTCCCGGAGTAGCGATCCCGCCGGTTGTAGCTGAAGGTAGGATGTACCTGCCAGCTGCCCTTGGTCCACAGCCCAAACCGCATCTGAAGGTCGAGATAGTCGTTGATCGCCCAATACCAGCCCCAATTGCGCAGGTAGAATCCGCGCTGGTCCTCTCCGTACTCCGGTGCCAGCAGCCCGCTGCGGCGCCCTTCCTGGTACGGCAAGAAGCCGAATGGCAGCCAGAACAGCATCGGGATGTTGTAAATGTAGAGCTGGATCGGCCCGGTATAGACCCACTTTTGATCAACGACCTTCATCTTCGATGCGCGAAGCGAGTAGGACGGCGTCTCGCCCGGCGCACAGTTGCACGTGGTATAGATTCCATCCTGGACAAATACGGTGCTGTCTTCACGCACCTTGGCAATGCCGGCCTGGATAAAGCCTTCACTGAATTGGGTTCTGGCCTGCTTGATGCGGCCCCGGCCCGTGCCCATGTTGTAGGACAAGGACTCGCCCTCAAATGATTCGCCACCCTGCGTGAACCGCGGTCTGCCAACGGTGCCAGTGTCAGTGACCAGTCCGCTCGCCTGGAGCTCGTCCAGGTCAAACAGGATCGCGATGGCGTGGGCCTCAAGCTGCGCATCGCCATAGTTGACCGACGCAGCCCCAACCAGGCGACCGCGATCGCCCGTTTCCTTAGAAAAGCGAATGATGAGCGAGTCCGTGGCGCTAAAGGTGACGGGTTGGGAAAGCTGGTCCTGCGCACGGCTCTGCGGCGCAACCGTAAGAGCCAGAATCAGAAACAAGAAAGCCCGGCGGATCCCATGCCACTTGACGCTACGTACCCCCGGAGGTAAACACATGCGAATCAACGTGCTCGAACACGAGGTAGGCAGCGCCTAACGTACCCGCTTCATTCCCAAGGGTTTCCTGCACGATGGTCACGCCATCTCGCATGCCGGGCTTGATGAAATGCAGTACCGCCTCTCTGGCAGGCGCCAGGATGTACGCGCCCGCCTTGGATACGCCGCCCCCTACAATCACCACGCGGATGTCCAAGAGGTTGATGCAGCTGCCAAGTACGCAGCCGAGCTTGTGGCCAGCCCAACGCAGCACCGCTATGGCAGCGGTGTCGCCGTCCTGAGCCGCGGCTGACAGCATCGCCGGAGTGAGATCAGCTAGGTCCGGGCCGGCCATCTTGAAGAGCGTGCTGGTAGCATGCGGTGCCAACTGCGCACGGGCGTGCTCGGAAAGGTACCGGTGTCCTATGTACGCTTCAATAGCGCCGGCTACCCCCGTGCGGTCCTTGGGACCATCGTAGTCAATAGTCATGTGGCCGATCTCACCGGCCGCACCGGTAGTACCGCGAAACACCTTTTTTTTGACAATGATGGCACCCCCAACACCCGTACCCAGCGTAACCATGATAAAGGTGTTGTAGGGGCGCCCTGCCCCATAGTGCGCCGAGCCCAAGGCCGCGGCGTTGGCGTCATTTTCAAGCACCACGTGAAGGTTGAGCCCGTGCCGCTCCTGCAGCACTGAGCGGAGGTTGATCCGACCCCAGCCACTAATGTTCGGGGGATGTATGAGTGTCGTGCGGGCCAGGTCAATAGTTCCGGGGGCACCAATGCCTATGCCGAGAACCTGCCCGTCCGGTACCGCACCCAGGAGCTGATGTGCCACCATGCTTATTTGGCTCAAGACATGGTCCGGGCCACGTGCGGCGCCGGTGGCAGCACGCGCGGTATCAATTACTCCGGCCCTGCGTTCCACCAGCGCAGCTTTGATGCTGGTACCGCCCAGGTCAATCCCTATTGCGTACTCTGCCACGGGCTACTCCGCAACGCGGTAAACGGTTTCGCCTTCCCGGCGCATGCCGTACTTCTCACGCGCAATCTTTTCTATCTCGTCATCCGTCGGAGGTGCTTCGAGCCGAGCTTCCAGCGCTTGGATTTCCGCCTTCAGTCTGTCATTCTCCGCCTGCAACTCCACAAACTCACGACTCCACTGCTGCCGCTTCACGAGGCTGTAGCTGTCAAAGTAGATGAACCAGAGTATTCCCACCAATGCCAGCGCCAGCAGCAGATAGGCACGCGGATACCGAGTGGAGTCCGCCTTGCGTTTTGTCATGGTTACGAGGTCACGTCAGCTGAGCCGTACTTGAAGGCCCGCTTTCCCGGGTACACGGCGGAGCTGCCAAGCTGTTCTTCGATACGAAGCAGCTGGTTGTACTTTGCTAGCCGATCGCTGCGGCTGACGGATCCCGTCTTGATCTGCCCGCTGTTGGTGGCTACTGCCAGATCAGCGATGGTCGTGTCTTCGGTTTCGCCCGACCGATGGCTGATGACGGCGGTATAGTTGTGGGCGTGCGCCATATCGATGGCGCGAAGGGTCTCCGTCAGGGTCCCGATTTGATTCAACTTGATAAGTATAGAGTTGCCGGCCCCACAGTCTATGCCCTGCTGGAGGCGGTCAGTATTGGTAACGAATAGGTCATCCCCCACCAGTTGCACCCGACTGCCCAGCGTTCGGGTGAGCAGCGCCCAGCCCTCCCAGTCGTTTTCGTCCATTCCATCTTCAATCGACACGATCGGATAGGCATCCACCCAACGCTCCCACATAGCGACCATGTATTCCGAGGTGCGCTTTGCGTCCGGGTCACTCTTCCAGAACACGTAGCCCCCATCCTGATACATCTCCGAAACGGCGGGGTCGAGCGCCAAGGAGATTTGGTCTCCCGGCGCATAGCCGGCCTTTTCTATGGCCTCAAGGATGACTTCGATAGCCTCTTCGTTGGAGCGAAGGTTTGGCGCGAAGCCTCCCTCGTCGCCAACGGCCGTGCTGTATCCTCTGTTTCCAAGGACCTTTTTGAGATGGTGAAAGACCTCGGTGCCCATGCGTAGGCCCTCGCTGAACGTCTTTGCACCCGTCGGCATAATCATGAATTCCTGCATGTCCACGCGGTTGTCCGCATGGCGCCCCCCGTTGATGATGTTCATCATGGGCACCGGAAGCGTTGTCGCGCCCTGGCCTCCGATATAGCGGTAAAGTGGAAGCCCCACGGTGGCCGCCGCCGCCTTGGCTACTGCCAGCGAAACACCCAGGATGGCGTTCGCACCCAGCTTCGCTTTGTTGGGCGTTCCATCAAGCGCAATGAGGGCGAGGTCCACGGCCACCTGGTCCAAAAGGCTACGTCCAACGAGGGCACCGGCGATGGCCTCATTGACGTTTTCGACCGCGCAAAAAACGCTCTTGCCGAGGTAACAAGAGGGGTCGTTGTCACGAAGCTCCACCGCCTCGTGCTCCCCGGTTGAAGCCCCGCTTGGCACAGCCGCGCGGCCTGTCTCGCCCTGTGACGTCGTCACATCAACCTCCAGCGTGGGATTGCCTCGGCTGTCAAGAATCTGCCGCGCAACTACCTTCTC
This sequence comes from Rhodothermales bacterium, assembly GCA_965262785.1. Taxonomy (GTDB): domain Bacteria; phylum Bacteroidota; class Rhodothermia; order Rhodothermales; family Bin80. The sequence continues at coordinate 1,047,204 of OZ253559.1, read as the reverse complement.
AATACTGGCCATCCGCTGATTTAACGATTGCTTCCAAAGGACAAGTCGACAATGGGGAGTATTTCTTCAAGTCTGCCTGGCCCGGCCATGCCAACAAAAAACCGGCCATCCCACCGAAGGAATCGCCGGTTTCGCTTGTGGACTGGAGCAGCACCCTATTGCTGCCGTACCGTAGTGGTCCCACTGATGTTCAGGCCACGGCACGAGTAGCTGATCTGGGTGCTCTCTCCTACCGTCCACTTCTGGACGTAAAAGATGTCCTCTGCCGTCGGAAAGGCAGTCCTCATTCGCGCCGCCCCCGCTGCATCGCCAGCGCGGCTGTACGCGTCGGCAATAAGCCAGAATACAGCAGCCTGCTCCCGCCCGTCAATGCCGCAGGTGGAAGCCGCCGTAGCGTACAAGTTGGCAATAGCCACCTTGGCCTCGTCGTACTCGGGATCGAGCTCCAATGCTTGCTGATAGAAAGACATCGCTTTTCCGAAGCTCTCCTGGTCCTGGTGCGCAATGCCCATGTTGTGATAGTCCTGCGCCACGATCTCTACACCCGGCAGCGCCTTAAGCTGCTCAAACACCGCCATCGCCTGCTCCGCGTCCCCGTCCTCCAGGTACATCCTGGAGACGAGTCGAAGCACCTCTGGCGTGGGATCCAAAGCCAGCACCTGCGGCGCTAACTCCATCATCTTGCCGTGATACGCCTCCTGCTGGTACAAATCGAATAGCTGGAGAGTGATTTCCGCGTCTCCCGCTTTCTCCGCAAGCTGTTCCTCCAGGAAAGCAATCTGCTCCTCGGGCGGAATCGCCACAAAATACTTGGTCACTATCCCCTTGACCCCGACCTCTTCGCCGCGCGTGTCTTTGATTTCGCGCAAAAGGTCCAGCGCGCCACCAATGTCTCCACCGGTGTACAGGTCGCCTACCAGCACATTCAGGTAATACGGGTCCAGCTGCATCGGGTCGAGCCGATAGCACGCCCAGTACGCATCAATAGCCTGATCCTTGATGTCCTCCAGCACGTCAATGTACGCTTGAATGAAGCGTCCCTTTCGCAGCGTCCACTCAAACACGTCGATCTCGCCCCCGGCTGCCTGCATGACCGGGACAGCGCGGTCGAGGATGGCCAAAGCGCTGTCAAGGTGCACACGCCTTCGCGTCGGATCTGCTTCGGCATCAGCTAACGCCGTATATAGCTCCACGCCGCGGTCGAAATTCTGATCCTTGTTACGTGGAAAGGCTGGATCATGCTGTAGAATCCAGTGCAGATCTTGCACCGCATCCGCGTAGTTTTTGGCCTTAAAGTTCTCGTAGTAAAGGCTGTAGTGCATGGCCGATTCCTGATTTAGCTGCTGCCCAGCCTGGGCATTTACGGCCTTGGGCGCAGCAAGAATCATCAGAAATAGTACAGCAGTAAAGGCGATAGCGACGCGTTTCATGATGCTGAGGCGAAAGTGTGACTGTATAAAGTAGCGAAACGGAATGGCATTATCCGAGTCTGTGCTTCGGGAACTAGCATTCGCCTGCGTTGAGGTTAGTCGAAACTGCTGCATACCGGTCTTTAACCAGTATGCCTGTCGAGCTCCCGCTCCACCCCTCGTGTAAGTTGAGAACCAGACCCATGCCGGTGAATTGGGTTGTCAGGCTGACGCCGGCCGAAACCGCTTTGTTGCAGCGGGACGCCTATTGCTGCCGTACCGTAGTGGTCCCACTGATGTTCAGGCCACGGCACGAGTAGCTGATCTGGGTGCTCTCTCCTACCGTCCACTTCTGGACGTAAAAGATGTCCTCTGCCGTCGGAAAGGCAGTCCTCATTCGCGCCGCCCCCGCTGCATCGCCAGCGCGGCTGTACGCGTCGGCAATAAGCCAGAATACAGCAGCCTGCTCCCGCCCGTCAATGCCGCAGGTGGAAGCCGCCGTAGCGTACAAGTTGGCAATAGCCACCTTGGCCTCGTCGTACTCGGGATCGAGCTCCAATGCTTGCTGATAGAAAGACATCGCTTTTCCGAAGCTCTCCTGGTCCTGGTGCGCAATGCCCATGTTGTGATAGTCCTGCGCCACGATCTCTACACCCGGCAGCGCCTTAAGCTGCTCAAACACCGCCATCGCCTGCTCCGCGTCCCCGTCCTCCAGGTACATCCTGGAGACGAGTCGAAGCACCTCTGGCGTGGGATCCAAAGCCAGCACCTGCGGCGCTAACTCCATCATCTTGCCGTGATACGCCTCCTGCTGGTACAAATCGAATAGCTGGAGAGTGATTTCCGCGTCTCCCGCTTTCTCCGCAAGCTGTTCCTCCAGGAAAGCAATCTGCTCCTCGGGCGGAATCGCCACAAAATACTTGGTCACTATCCCCTTGACCCCGACCTCTTCGCCGCGCGTGTCTTTGATTTCGCGCAAAAGGTCCAGCGCGCCACCAATGTCTCCACCGGTGTACAGGTCGCCTACCAGCACATTCAGGTAATACGGGTCCAGCTGCATCGGGTCGAGCCGATAGCACGCCCAGTACGCATCAATAGCCTGATCCTTGATGTCCTCCAGCACGTCAATGTACGCTTGAATGAAGCGTCCCTTTCGCAGCGTCCACTCAAACACGTCGATCTCGCCCCCGGCTGCCTGCATGACCGGGACAGCGCGGTCGAGGATGGCCAAAGCGCTGTCAAGGTGCACACGCTTTCGCGTCGGATCTGCTTCGGCGTCTGCAAACGCCGTGTACATCTCCACGCCACGATCGAAGTTCCGATCATCGTTGTGGTAGAAGGCTGGATCATTCTGTAGAATCCAATCCAGGAATGGCTGCGCATCCGCATAATTCTTGGCCTTGAAGTTCTCGTAGTAGAGCGTGTATTTCTCCAGCGACACTGGGTCAAGCTGCTGGCTCACTTGGGCATTCAAGGCCGGAGGCGCCGCAAGAATCAGCAGGAACAGTGCTGCAATAGAGGCAATAACGGCGCGCTTCATGGTGCAGTGGCGAAAGTGTGAGCGTTTAGAGCACGAAGACAAAACGGCTTTATCCGAGTCTGCGCTTCAGGAACCAGCGTTCGCCGACGTTGAGGGTAGCCGAAACTGTTACAAACCGATCCTTTACCAGTATGCCTGACGCGCTGCCGCGGCGTCCCACGTGAATGTTTAGATCCAGACGCGTACCGCCAAACAAGGTCGGCAGGCTTACACCCGCCGTAACCGCCTGCGTGGTGATGCTCTCGCCCACCACGGGGCTTATGTAGGAGTTGTCCAAATAGAAGCCGAGGCGGTAGGCTGTTCGCTGGATGTAGGGCTCGTTTGTGCTGTTGCCGGCCGGCAGGAACTCAACGCCGGCAGAGATCCGCTTCCGGTCCCGCATGGCACTTGGCGTGTACCCGGTCAGGTCCATTTCGCTTTCGAACTGCGTCCACGGCTCGTAGCGCACATCGGCTGCAAAGGTCCAGCGGCTCTGCGTTGTGTAGGAAATGCCAGCAGCGGTGCTGACAGGCAGCGTTATGTCGCCGGAAATCTCCGTGCCCAGCGTATCCAGGTCCAAGCTTTCACCGAGCGTACGAGCTCGCTTTGCTCTTAGAGTAGCCGGCAAGGTCGCAGTGGCGGCCACCGAGAACTCTCCATCTTCCCCAACCGGTATGGCAATTATGGCGCCGCCTGTCGTGGTAACTCCACGCATGCGCGTGCTCGTTGCAACGTTGGTTGTAACCAAGGAAACCTGGTCAAATGCGGTGCGCCTAGACTCCTCCGTGATCCCGAACAGGTAGTCAACGCTCAAGCCCAGGCTGAAAAAAGACACCGGTTTTACGCCGATGCCGAGTCGCACCTGCTGCAGGCCACCGGAGCCCTGCGTGACCACCGCGTAGGACGCTGGGCTCCGCGTGGGATCAAGCGGAAGGGTCCCGGTGGTGGTCACCCTGTAATTCACACGTGAATATGGCTCGAAAGCGAACCCCAGGCCTAGCTTGTTGCTGATGAGAGGCAAACCAAACTGGATGGCGCTGAAGGAGCCGGCACGGAGATTCTTGCTTTGGTTGCTGGCGTCGACCGTGCTGATGTTGTCAAAGCGCATGCCTGCGGACGCACGAACCAGAAACTGCCGGCTCAGCGCGGCCGGGTTGGCATAGTTGGCATAGTTGAGCGACCACAAGGCGGTTCCGCCGCCACCCATCGCTCGAGCTCGGGAAGATGGAAACGAGCGTAGCTCTCCCAGCCCGTACTGCGAGTAAAGAGAGCCGTCATCGCGGCCTTGGCCCGCAGCCGGCAAGGTAAGCAGCACCAGTAGGCCGGCAACTATGAGCGGTCGGAGTCTTTGCATTGCTACGAACCCAATATGAGGCGCAGTTCAGGCGCGTATTCTGTGCTTGCCGCGTTATGCAGCAGTAGGCCGTTTATGCTGTTCTCCAGCACCGGCACACGCAGTTCCAAGTATTGGTATTCCTCAAGGCCAAACAATACCCGGTAGAAAAAGGCGGCCATTTCACTGCCGCTGAACACAAAAATGCCTTCCTCGGACATCGTCGCCTCTCCCACCAGGATGGCCAGCGCTCCTTCATCTCGGACCGCAACCATCTGCAACTCCTGGATGATTGGTCGCACAAAATCCATGGGAGCCTCCTGCATTGCCAGCGTGTCGGCATAGACAAGGAATACGGCCCCATTGATCGGCTGCGAGTCTAACTCGGTCAGGTCAAACTCAATGCGCACCCCGGGCCCCGCCCCGTCCTGGATCGCGACCCGATTCTCAGGCAACGTCGGCTCTGCCAGACGGCTGGTGGTGGTTAGCGCTTTCTGAAAGTCGAAATCTGTTGTATCGGCCGCGGTATGGACCTGTAGGCTCGTCCCAGTACTGTTGAATCCTAGAACGGATTGACCGCTCAGCGGCGCAAGTGCCAACCCGTGAAACAAGGAATCAACCTGCGCATGCCGTAGCGTGTCGGCATACGTGTCCACCCAGGTCATGGGCATCGGAATTACCACGACGGTATCGGTGCTCAAGAAGGTATGCGTGGTAATTTCGGGGCCAAGCACCAGCATCGTGTCGGCCTTAGCGCGAGTAGCAGTCCAATCTTCAAGGATATCGTGCAAGGCCACGGTTAGCATGCTCGTCGTGTCCCCATAGGCGTAGGTGCGTCTCAGGCGCAGCGCGGCTCCCGTGACTGCCGGCCCAGTGCCGCTAAAGCCCGCATCAAAGTCGATATGCCCCGTCACGGCTACGGAACCCAAAAGCGGATCATCGACCGTGCCCGCTAACACGCGCAGCTCCTGACCTGCAGGCTCTTGACCTGTTATGTCCGCGAAGGGCATCGAAGAAAACAGCGTGGGCTTTACCGGTCGGACTTCCGGTTCCTGGCCACTGGCGAGAAGATCGGAGCCAAGGTCGGACGCGGGGTCTTCACAGGCAACTACAGGCAGCAGGAGCGCCAGCCAAGCGAGCAGGCGAAGTCGAGGCATAGGGTGACCGGGATGCGAAGTGCGACAGCGCGCGTATAGAACGCGTCTGGATTGAGTTTCGTACGCGCGGGTTGATGTAATGAATAAGGCCGCCTTTGGTTCAGGGCAGCCCCTTCCAGCTTGGAACTACAACTATTGTGCCAAACCTGCGGACTAGGCCGTATACAACGCGATAGCCTGCCCTACCATCGGGGCACGTTCCGAACTGAAGTGCACGTGCCCGTTCACGTGCTCGCTTGCGCTCAAGGTGGGCTCCACCGAGGACGGGTACGCAGTCGAATCTGCATACTTCATGCCGATATCGCACATGCTGAGCCCCGAATCCTCACCGTTTAGGGTCAGGCCCATCTTGCTGATGAGTTCCTGGGTCAGCGTCGCATCGGCTTCAATGTCGTCCGGGGTGTACACCACTCTGGTCCCCTGAAATAACTCGTCATCCCTGCCCTCTGCGGCAACCACGAGCGGAAGCAGCCCGCTGATCCAGCCAAAGGCGTGGACGACATCGGGCTTCCAGCGCAGCTTGCGAATGGTTTCCAGCACCGCACGGGAAAAGAAGAGGCTCCGTGCAGCGTTATCCTTGAACACGACGCCCTGGTTGTCCTGGTGCAAGCCCTTGCGCTTAAAGAAATGCGTGTTGTCCATGAAGTAGACCTGCAGCCGGATTCCCGGGATGGAAGCCACCTTGACCTTCAGGGTCTCGACCTTGTTTCCCATCTTGACGGGTGTGCCGCATAGGCGAATTACCTCGTGCAGCCGGTTGCGACGCTCGCTGATTGTGCCGTAGCGCGGCATCATGATCCGCACTTCGAATCCCCCATTCTCGTGCAGTAGCTGCGGCAGATGCCGGACAATCGAGGCTATTTCACTTGATTTGGCAAAAGGTTCTACTTCTCCACTTACGAAGAGTACTCTCGTGGGCTGTCCCATACGACCTAAGGCACTAGTCTCTTGCCGCGACACGTTCTGAGCACATTCACATGCACGGGGAAGCGCGGAACCTGGAGCGTGGCGACGATGAGTTCGAGTTCAACAATGATGTAGGATCTGGCATAAATTACGGCACCACGACCACTTCTTCAAGATGCCCGCGGGACGGGGATTGTTGGGTTTCTGCGAAATCGTTTGGCGCATTAGTCGCCGCGTGGACAACTGCGTAAGACGGCCGAGAGCCTCCTGATAGAGCTTCCTGGCCAGCACAAGCCCTAATTCGGGCGCACAATGGCGCCGCTCAAACGGTACTCACTGCTCTGCAAACATGAAAGACAACGAACAACGTATCGAAAAAAAAGAAACGCAATTCGAGCACACCCCCGTCCACATCTTTGAGGATCCTGCCCAGGTCGCGCAAGAGGTGGCGCGTCGCATCAGCAACTTAATCTCTACGCATGCGCAAGCTGGGCAACAGACGGTGCTGGGGCTGCCCACGGGATCCACACCCATTGATGTCTATAAGGAGCTTATCCGCCTGCACCGGGAAGAAGGACTGGACTTTTCGACGGTGGTCACATTCAACCTCGACGAGTATTACCCGATCAGTTCGGATAGCCTGCAGAGCTATCGCCGATTTATTCACGAGAACCTGTTTGATCACATCAACGTCCCGTCGGATCAGATCCACATTCCACGAGGCGATCTGCCTACGGATGAGCTGGACGCGTTTTGCGAAGCATACGAGGCCAAGATTAGAGCATACGGTGGCCTGGACCTGGTGCTATTGGGCATTGGGCGTAGCGGACACATTGGGTTCAACGAGCCTGGGTCGCGTCGCACCACGCGAACTCGGGTTGTGATTCTGACCGAGCTGACCCGCAAGGACGCCGCCAGCAACTTTTTTGGCGATGCCAACGTGCCGCGGCAAGCACTCACCATTGGGGTGAGTACAATCCTAGACGCCCATGAGATTATTCTCATGGCCACCGGCGAACACAAAGCCGGCATCATTATGCGATCGGTCGAAGGCCCGATCTCGGAGGAGGTCGTCGCCTCGTTTCTGCAGGAGCACAGGCGGGCTTCCATCTATGTTGACCGTGCTGCTGCAGGCGAACTGACGCGCGAGAAGAAGCCGTGGCTGGTTCGCGATCCGGCGTGGGACTACGACATGGCCAAGCGGGCGGTCTTGTGGCTTTCCGAGAACCTGGGTAAGGCGCTACTGCGACTGGAGGCCGCAGACTTTCACAACAATCATCTGCATACGCTGGTCTATGCCTATCCGGACATTGATGAGTTGTGCCTCGCCGTATTTGAAGACCTTCGGCAGCGCATCGTTTATCAGGATGGGCTGCCCAAGAACGAGCGTGTGATACTGTTCAGCCCTCACCCGGATGATGACGTTATTTCAATGGGTGGTATGCTGGACAAGCTGGTCCGCAATGGCAACGATATTGTCGTCGCCTATATGACCAACGGGTCCGTAGCCGTATTCGACGAAGATGTCTCGCGCTACTTGGGCTTTGTAGAGATGAGTTATCGGGAGATGGGGCTCACGCAGGAAATGGTTGCGGAGTTTCGTGCACGCAAGGGGCGCATCGAACGCTTCCTGCAGTCCAAGAAGCCAGGGGAAGTAGATTTGGAGGAAATCCAGCACCTAAAGGCCAACATCCGTTACTTGGAGGCGATCGCGGGTATCAAGGTTATGGGACTTTCCGACGAACATGCCCGCTTCCTTGACCTTCCGTTTTACCAGACGGGACGCGTCAAGAAAAAGCCGATAAGCGACGCGGATGTGGAACTTGTGCTGGATCTGCTGTGTGCGCGTCGTCCGCAGCACATTTTTGTGGCTGGCGACTTGTCCGATCCACATGGCACGCACCGCATGTGCTACGTCGCAGTTCAGGGCGCGCTCGAGCGTTACAGCAACGAACAGCGCGAGACGCCGAAGGTTTGGCTCTACCGCGGCGCCTGGCAGGAGTGGGAAATCCACCGTGCGGACGTGTTTATGCCGATGTCCAAGGCAGAGATGACGCGCAAAATTGAGGCCATCTTCAAGCATGAGAGCCAGAAGGACCGGGCAATGTTTCCCGGTGCGCACGACGAACGCGAGTTCTGGCAGCGTGCACGCGACCGCAACACGGCCACTGCAACGGCCCTTAATCGGCTGGGGTTACCGGAATTCTATGCGGCAGAGGCCTTCGTGACCTCGTACACGCTGTAGTCTATAGGTGGCAGTGGGCCAGCCCGCGCTTTTCCAAATAGCGCTGGTGGTACTCTTCCGCGCGATAGAACGGAGGCGCCGGAACAATATCGGTCACGATAGGCCGGCCGAACCTCGGCGCATGCCGCGTGACGGCTTCCCGGGCCAATGCTTCCTGCTCCGGCGTGTGGTAAAAGATCACCGAGCGATACTGCGTGCCGATGTCCGGTCCTTGGCGGTTGCGCGTGGTAGGGTTGTGATTCTCGAAGAACAGGTCCAAAAGCCGGTCATATGTCGTGTGGCCCGGGTCGTAGGTGACCTCAACCACCTCGGCATGGCCTGTCCGCTTTGTGCAGACATCCCGATACGTGGGGCTGGCAAGCGTTCCGCCTGCGTAGCCGACCTGCGTGTCGGTTACACCCTCCGTTAGCCGGAACAGCGCTTCGACGCCCCAAAAGCACCCTGCGCCAAAAGTTGCCTTTTCCATATCTGCTTCGTGCTGGCTGACCGCTTGAACCGGAGGTTGCGTCACAGGATTCATTTCTAGTCCAATGTGACTGTGCCCGCAGCAATCTCCCCATAGGCCAGCATCGCCTACTGAGCAACAAGAAACCGGAATACTTCAGAACCAGCGACTAAGCCCGCCTAACAGGCCGGTGGGCTAGGATGCATTCCACAGATGAATTCAGAACAGCATGGCGTGGCATGCAACAACGGTCTCGGGAGTGATTGTGCATCAGGAGGACGGCAGCGTTATAAATACGCTTGCATTGCCGGCCTGTGTACTGAAAGACGAAGATAAGGCCCTCTTGGTAGTGGCCTACGAAGTTAACATGTAGCCAGCCCTGCAAGGTGCCTGACATCCTCCGCAGAGGTAGGGGCAGGCACGGATCTATTCTCAATGCGTTGTCACGGCCATGTCGGTCAGTAGCGTACCGTGGCTGCTTTGCCTGTGCACCATGCGTCGCAAGATACTTGCAATACTTCGAAAATAAGAACTTGAGTTCAGGGAGTCAGATTGCCCAGCTGAGCCGCCCCGTTCGCGTGCATTGCAACCACGAGACAATCACGGAGGAACGCGGCAAATTCTTGCTGCATCGGATCGGCCTTACGGGCCTGTTTCTGCAGCCCGCTGACGAGTTGGCTGGCTGGGACTTGCAGCCCGACATGCGGCTCTGAATTAATCCAGAAACGGGAGACCAGGATGCCCCGGCCCTATCGGTGCCGCAATTGCCGCCGTGACTGCTCCGCGCATTCCTCCACGCTCTTGCGCAGCCGGCCGCTGTCGTAACAGAACCTGCTCATCGCCATCCGTCAAGTGACGACCAGCCTCCCGGGTGGCCTTTCCTTGGGGTCGCACCGCGGCCTTGGCATTGTTCAGAATGCCACATGGCAGCGATTTGTCGCGTCTGGAAAAAGCCCAACCAGTAGGCCTGCCGCTAGAGTTGCATTTTCCGTTGAATTCGCCCACTTGCGCCGACATATACCTTCCAGGCATTCCGAGCGATATCGTCCACTTGTGCCGGCGTAGTTCGCCCACCTGTCACGACTGACGCCTTCCACCGGTTGGATCATTCAGCTTGGGGTTGATTAACGTTGGAGTAGCAGCCTTTGTGCGTGGGGGAGGATAGCTAGGAATTCGCACCGAAGCGTCGCCAAGAGCGCCACGCTCGAGTCCTGCACGGAAAAGCAAAGCAAGGGTCCCACAAAGCGGCACCCCGATTGCGGGCCAGGATGCGCACGGCTTGACCCTATTGCTCAAATGAGGCACTTTCGAGCCAGTTCTAGGGCAAAACTCGTCAGTGGGCCATACGCCTCGCCCGTACGTACCCGCTTCGACCACTTAGACCAGAGTGTACTATATTCTACCTGAGTTCTGCGTACCATCGTTTGATAAAATGAATAGATGCTCGTTAGCCCTTACAGTCGTAGTATCTGCGCTGATTGCGGCGCTGCCGGTACAGGCCCAGATAGGCGTAGGAGCAGAGGCACCGGAGGGTACAACGGTACTGTTTGATGGCTCACGGGAAACGCTGGACGCCAACTGGACATATTGGGAAGGCCCGCGCTTCGCTGCGGAGCTGCCGATCAAGTGGCAAATCGTTGAGGACCCTGTAGGTAAGGGTACGGTCGTGAGCAGTTACGATTCCGCCGCGATCGGTGGCCTTTACGGGGCGGCCGATATCGTCACGAAGCAGAAGTTCCGTGACTTTCGCCTGCACATAGAGTTTCTTATTGCGCAGAATGGTGGCAATAGCGGCGTATATCTGCAAAACCGCTACGAAATCCAGGTGCTGGACGGTGACTCTACGACCCACGGGATGGCGGCGGTCATCAACGAAGCGGCAGCGCCGTACCACCCGTACAACGGCACCGGGACCTGGAATGCATATGACATCGTATTTCGGGCAGCACGCTTTGAGGACGGGGTGCGTACAGAGCGCGCCCATGTCACGATGTACTTCAACGGAGTAAAGGTGCACCGGAACCAGCCGATTGAAAAGGTATGGGGCGGCCCGAACTCGGGTATAGACGGGGGCAATGACAACGGCATCGGCATCACGGACACGCCCGGTGGCCTCAAGCTACAGGCCGAGGGGCACGATGTACGCTACCGTAACATCTGGATCCGGGAGCTGGACCTGACAACGCCCGATACGGACTTCTAGCTGCGCGACCAAGAGTTGCGCGGACCCAGATCTTCCGCTCCATATTCTGCCGAGCCAGCTCCCTCTTCAAGGGTGGATACGGGAATGGTGTGAGAGCTGGCCCTCCAAGTCTGTCCGAGTTCAGATGTGGCTGAATCCAAGAGCCGCTGAAGCCGCAGTTTAGGCGCTTCTGTCAGACAGCTGGCATGGGCGTCCAGGTCAAGGTGGATTCGGTCGAGCATGTGCGACATCCCCGCGGACTAGGTGACGAAAGGCGTGCCATGATAGGGGCAAATAGTCGCCTTCTCTTGGTATGCTGCTAGTCGCCGTGGGAATCAATGCGGCGAGTAGTGCTCCATCGATTCGAACCACGATCTACATCCATGCCGTATGCTCCAGATCTAGGTCGGCGAACGCGGGTGCGAGCAAAACATGCTCTTCGTCCTCCGCCCTCCCGACCAACGCTAGCTACAGCCTGGTGCATGCCCGCTGCGGACTCCTGTCCGCCATGAACACATTCAGGTCCGGCAACCTCGAACATGAATCGAAGCATGAGGAGAGTTCAACGCCGGCCTGAGCAGTTCGAAGATCCGTACGTCGATGGATGATAGAATAGGTTGCCGACACCGAGAGTCATGTGCACCGCGAGGTAGGGGATGTATGGTACTGTTTCTGCCAGGATTCGTGTCTGAATGCAGGATACAGGGCAAGGGGGTTCAAAAACGGTAGTAGCTTCTTGAATCATCCACCTCGCTGGTTGTACCGTTTTCCCCGGTTACAGGCCGCATCTAGTCGGCATGCCTGCTGAAGGAGGACAAATTGAAGCATCTGATGCTTTCACTGCTGGTCCTCTTGCTTCCGGTTGGTGCAGGGGCACAGGATTCTCTGTGTATCACGCCTAGGCACGGTAAGGCAATTGAGAATGGCGTAGGGCAGGCGCCCGCGACGGCGCTGCGTGCTCTGATGGAGGTGGCAACCGTCGACCCCAGGTACGGCCAATTGGCGGCTGCGGCCGTGCTGCGAAAGCAGTTCGATACCCGCCCGGCTACCGAACTGGATGCATTCGTCGGGGATCTCCTGCGGCTTATGCGCGACGGTACCAAGTGGCAGGAAACCAAGGCGAGTATAGTGTTGACCTCTGCCGCGGCCTCATTTGAAAATGCCGACCTTGGTAACCCGTATACCAGAGCAAAGGACGTCTTCGTGCGCTTATACGAATCGTTCGAGGACCGGACCAGCCAAAAGGCGTCAAGAGCCTTGTACGGGGTCTTCAATACAGGCGGCGTTGACTACGTCCGTGACCTGTTCAAGGCAAGCGAAAAGCCTCCGCCCTGCTTCCAGCCACACAGTACGCTGCCGCCGGGAGTGGCCCCGCCTCCGGAGAATGAGTGGTGCCCCAACAAATCTGTGTGGTGTCAAGCAGGCAATGTCCTGCTGTATGGTGGACGTGATGGTCCTGATCCCGCCGCTCCTGACCCCGCGGTGTGGACACCTCTCTGCTACCGGTATCGCTGGCTGCCAGCCTCCCGACACAATGCCCTGGTCCCGCTCAACTACCGCGGCGTTGAAGCGCTCGAGGTAATACACGTTGGAGCTTCCGCAACGCAGGCAGGCCTTCCCGCCGTCCGGCCAGTGCGCGGCCTCAAACCACTTGCGCGCCGCGTCCGTGTTGCGGGGTGTCGGTGGCTTCTACAACGTCATCCCCTTGCGGGGTAAGCGTCCAGGCCTGGCCATGATGCTCCCAATCTGTATACCTGCTCATGCGGGGGCCAAGGCCCGGGATTTCAATTGCCCTAGTCAACTTCCAAGAGATTTCTCCTTTGCTGTGCCCCATGATCCGAGCGCACGGGCCGCAGTTGGACTCGTATGCGGGGCTCCTTCCCTCTATCACCCCGACTTTGGCACAGGCATTGCACAAATTCAAGTTGGGAATTGGAGAGTTGCTGTGGAGGTGGACCCTAGTCTCCACCATTCCTTTCCAATCATATGAACCCCTCACAGCCTGTTTTGGGGAGGGCTGAGGCACCTTTAGACGCCCAGATCAATCCCTCCGGTGACTCGCGACGGCTTCTGATGAAGCTCTGCACGCACATACTGCAACAATTGACCACCGACTGGCCCATTCCGGCAGCGCATCAGCAGCCGGCGCCACCGCCCGTAGTGATGAAGGCTTCTGCTGCGGCCCAGGACACAAAGCCGGACTCGGCGCAGTTGAATGAAGCGTGGCAGCTGTTGCATTCGCGCAGTCTGCAAGACGACCCGATCGTTGCGATCTGGCTGCGCGGGCTGTGCCCACGCGGCGTTAACATCGTTCTTGGAGCGGGTCTGACCATCACGGGCTATCGCCGCATACTTGGCCTGGTAGCGTGCTACCCTGAAAACGTCTCTGCTCTTACGTCCTTTGTGCAGTCGCTGTCCGATCGTGGTCTTTCGGCCGCCGCCGGGCTGCTCTGTGTGCTGCCCAGCAGTACGGGACTTCAATCGGCGGTGCGCCAGGTGTTCGGCGCCAAGGTCGCTATACAGCGCTGTCTCAATTCGCTGTTGGATCAAATCACCTGCGGTCTTCCGGAAGACCTTGTTCCTGTGTATCGCAATCGCCTCCGCCAGGCATGGAATGGGTTCGATGCCCGGGAAGCTGAACGCGCACTCACCCGTATTCACCAGGACTTGACGCGCGTCAATCGGTCCGCAGCGAAGGTTTTATGGGAGGGTCTGGAGCAATCTCTGACGATTCAACGCACGGGCATGCTGCTCAAGCTCGACCGGGGGCTACGCGTGATGCGCTTCATGGATGCCATCAGTCGCAGGTTGCAGACCCCGGCCAGCGCCGTTTTCCAGCAACGCGAACAGATGGCACTGGCACTGTTGGAACACGAGGCTCAGCTGCGCCGTGTGGCCCATGCGGCCTTTCTGCCACAACTTCGTGAGAGTCTCATCAACCTTAACGCCGTCTGATGCCCCATACCCCTATGCTGGATCAATCACTCATCGAGGACTTTCGGGGGCTTGCGCAAAGGAACTTCATCGGCCTGGCCAGCTGCCTTGGGTGTCTTGATCATCTTCTTACCAAGATGGCCACATGGGTCATGGAAGCCGAGGCCCACTTCATATGCGGCGCACGTGGGAAGCACCATAAGACCGGCTTTCAGCGCTGGGGGGCGAATCCGGGTTCCATCCGCGTCGGTTTGGAGCGCATTGCGGTCCGCGTTCCGCGCGTGCGGAATGTACGAACCCGAAAGGAGCGTCCTCTGCAAACGTACCGCCTCTTGCGCGAGCGTGGGCTTATGGACCGGGAAAGCGTGACACGAGGGTTGCTGTGTGGACTGTCGCGGCGCAATTACAGGCAGGCGGCCCAAGTCTTTACCGATAGTCTGGGGTTGAGTGCCAGCAGCATTGGCAACGCCTTCATTACGCAGACGGCAGCGCTACTGAAGGCATTTGAGACGCGCCGATTCGATCAGCACACCTTTGCGGTGCTCCTGCTTGATGGCAAGTATTTGGCTGGTATGCAGATGACCGTAGCGATGGGCATCACGACCGAGGGCGAGAAGGTCGTACTGGGCTTTGCGGAAAGCCGTACCGAGAACAGTGCGCAGGTGGAGTCGCTGCTGCAGGATCTGTTGCGTCGGGGCTTCACCCATACCGACAAGCTGTTGGTGCAGGTGGACGGCAGCCGCGGGCTTCGCAAGGGGATCAGCGCGGTGTTTGGGGATGCGGTCGTGTTCCAGCGCTGCCAGTGGCACAAGCGTACCAATGTGACGCGTCACATCAAAAGCAAGCCAGCGGCCACGCAAATGAAGCGCCGGCTTCAGGCGGCTTGGGAGCTACCCACGTACGCGGAGGCACGGGCGGCGCTTGCGTCGCTGCATGAAGCGCTGCAGCGATCGTGTCCGAAAGCCGCACGCAGTCTGGAGGAGGGTTTGGAGGATACGCTGACGCTTCACCGGTTGGGGGTGCGGAACCAGGCTGTCAGAGACAGTCTGAAGACGACGAACATCATCGAGAACCTCAACAGCATTATTGCGAACCGATCACGGAACGTGAAGCGCTGGGGATCATCGGGGATGCGTCAGCGCTGGTGCGGGGCGATATTCATGCAGTACGAGTCGAATCTGAAGCCGATACGCCGGGAGGACATGAAGGAGCTGACCCAGGCGCTGACCACCTCCGGGGATCGATGGGTTAGTGGGGATTCGGTCTGCCGGCCCCAAAGGACTGCAAAGGCAACACCTGGCGCTCAATGCCCCAGCGCAGTAGTGCGCTGCTGACGCTGGCACAACGCAAAACCCGCAGCTGTCTGGGCGCTCTGAGGCGCTGCACCGTGCCAAGATCGCCGCTTACGCGTGCAATCAGAGGATACCTGCGGGATATCGTGCCCGGAAAGTCACTCCACGAGCCTGCCTACGCCCGAAAATCCGCGTGTGAGCACGCATTTGGGCCCATATAAGCATGCACCGTCCCATTTGCACCCACACACACGGCCCGTAGCGCAATCCATTGCCAAAAGATATCTACATTGAGGGCCCATCTCGGCAGAAGCCGCCGAAACCCAACTTGAAAATGTGCAATCCCTTGGCACAGCACAACATCTTGTATTTACTAGGATTTTGGCTTATACCTAGAGTTCTTGTTGTCCAACAGCAGCCGGCCCCATGAGAATCGCTATCGCCATTGCCGCCATCATGCTCGCATTTCAAGTGCACCAGGATGCCAGGGGACAGATTGCAGTTTCCGGTATTGTGGTTGCGGATGATACCGGAGAGGTCCTGCCAGGCGTAACAGTTGTCATTGAGGGCACATTCATCGGGACGGTGACGGACAGGAATGGTGCGTATTTCATCGACCTTCGGACACTGAAGGATGTTCTGGTTTTTTCAATTGTGGGATTCAGAACACGGCGATACAGCTTGAGTCCCGGAGTCACCACCCTTGATGTGCGAATGGAAACCAGTGTCGCCAGACTCGAGGAAATCAGCGTCGTTGCTGAGGAGACCCGAACCTTCGCAAGCAACGTCGTTGCCGAGCCGATGAAGTATCAACATTCCAACATCACGAACGTGACGTCGGTGGTCGACAACCTGCCTGGCGTATCCATCCAGGAGGGTGATGCGTACGGCTTTGATGATTGGTCAAGCAACATTGCTATGCGTGGCTTCCAAGTTACCATCAGCGAGGCGCAGATCGGCACGACCATCGACGGTTTCCCGAATGGCACTTCCGACTACTTCAGCGGGGCAAAGGCGAACCGGTTCGTTGATCCGACGAACCTCCGCACCGTTGAGGTGTCCCAAGGAACAGCCGACATCGCTTCGCGGTCTGTCGAAGCGCTCGGTGGCACCTTTAACTATCAGACAAATGATCCGGCAGAAGAGCGTACCTATACGGCGTCAGCCACCATTGGCGAATACGAGGGCAAGAGGTTTCATATGCGGATTGACACGGGACCGTTTTCCGGTGGCCAGGCACGTGCATGGATTGCTGCCATTCGTCAGGAATCGACTGATTGGGTGGAAGGTTCGGCGCGAAACGAGCGTGAGCATGTCGCAGCCAAGCTCGCCTTATCGCATGGGCGAGTCGAGGTCACCAGCTACCTTTCATACGACAACATCTATGAAAACAACTTCCAGAGGATCTATAGCGAGGCCGATTTCAGGGCCAGCCCCCGTTCGGACCGCTTGATTGGCGAATGGCCCGGCGTGCCGTACCTGAATCAGTTTTACCGGCCGGGGTGGGAGACCCGGAGGAGTAACACGCTAGCCTACCTGAAAGCGGAGCTGCCGCTTAAGGGCGGCACGTCGCTGAGCGCCGGGGCCTATGTCCACCGGCACCGGGGCCGCGGCGACTGGCTTCCACCCTATGTTGTGGATATCACCGATGACGGCGCAGGACCCGAATCGGAGCTCACGGGAACAACGCCGGTGCGAGGAGGCACACAGCTCGGGCTGATCCGATTCGTAAACACGGGCGGAGTCGCTGTTGGACCGACGCCTGGGTGTTCGTCATCTTACATATTCAACTACTACGGATCAGGCGGCGCAGAGGTCGACCCGGCATGCCACCCGGGTGCCACGGCGGTGCAGTCATACCGCCACAGCCACTATGGTAAGGACCGCATCGGCCTAACGCTGGACGAAGAGTGGTTCGCCGATGTTGGCGCGGCCGTCAGCAAGTTGCGCACTGGCCTTTGGTACGAAAGATCGCGACGCGACCTTGGTAGGGATTGGCACCAGATACTGGATCCTACGGTCAGCTTCGCGTGGAATCAGCAGGCTTATTGGCACCAGTACGAGTGGGACTTCCCGCAGCACGTCTTCCGGTGGTACGTCGAGGAGACGTTTTATGCCGGCCCGTTCGCGCTGAGCGGAGGCCTGAAGCAGTTCTTGGTTAGAGTATCGCGCATAGACTTGTTTGGCGTCGATGCGGATCTGGAGGCCAATTCCGATTCGAAACTGCTCGCCTCCGGCGGTGTCACATACGAGACGCCAGTCGAGGGCCTGCACCTTTTTGCAGGCTATGCCCAGAATTTCAAGGCAATCAGCAGCACCCTGCTCGAGGTCCCCGGACGGAGCCTCGACGCTCTCGAACCGGAATCCGCGTCCAACATCGATGTCGGACTTCAGTACACGGGGAAGTGGATTGCACTAGGTGCCACTGGATACTTCATCGATTTCCAAAACAGAATCGTCTACCTAGGCCCGCAAACGCCCGCCGGCCCTAACTACCTCATCCCGGGTGGCGGCGCTTACTTTAACGCAGGCGGCATCCGTACGAGCGGCCTTGAGCTTTCAGCGACTGTACAATTGCCGCAGCACATGTCACTCTACACCACCCTTACTTCCAACAATTCGGAATACTTAGGCAGTGGTGACCCGCTCGTCGACGCAAGCCAGAATATCATCGCAGGGGCTGACGTCACCGGCGTACCCGAACGACTGTGGGTCATATCGCTTGATCGAGTCGCGCCCCTGCGCATGGGGCTGACAGTAAAGTACACATCACCGCGGCGTGTTAGCCTAACGGCGGACTGGTACGCGGACGCTTACTGGCTGGCGGATGCTTATGTGGGATTCTCAGCCGAGGCCCTGGGCCATGTATTCAGGTCGACGGAGTTTTCGATCGTGGCGAATAATCTGTTTGATCAGGCCTATCTGTCCGCCATCACCGAGAATGCCGCTTGGCTCGGCGCTCCTAGGTCAATCTCGATGACCGCGACAGTATCGTTCTAGCAGTGGACAGCCGAGGCTCAATCTACCATTAGTACCGCCTACCACCCCACCTGGCGGCCCAGAATGCCTGCAGCACGATGCAACTGGAGCACTGCCATGTTGAATCGCCGGACCGCCTCAAGATGACGTGCCTCAAGTTCCAGATTCGCCTGCACCGCGTCAATGAGGTTCTCGGTGCTACCGAGATCCAGGTCAAAGTTGATGGTTTCTACTCGCAGCCACTCCTTGCTGATTGCAAGCGAGGAGTCTTGTGCCGTAAGCACTGCTTCAGCAATGGATAGCTCCCGGTAGGCCTGCTCCACACTGAGGAGCACAAGCTGCTCCGCGGCCGTCAGCCAGTGCCCCACCTCGTCGCGCTGGGCCCTGGCCTGCGCGACACGCGCCTTGGTTTGCGCAAAGTTGAGTTTCTGCCTGAACCCAATCCCCGTTCGCGCGCTGCTGCGCCGAAAGCCGTCGCTGATAAACGGGTTGGACTGGCGATGCCGGTTCGCGGCACCCGTTACCGTGAGCGAGAACCCAAACACGATCTGAGGATAGTAATCTGCGCGCGCTACCTGGACGAGCGCCTCCCGGGCGTGCAGCCCCGCGCGTGCACGGGCCAGCTCCGGGCGGTTTGCGCGCGCCAGGGTATAGTACTCGCTTAGCGCTAGCGGTACAAAATCCAGCGGCTGCAATTCTGCTTCCGCTGGCAATGCGACTGCACCCTCGCCCAGGAGCAGCTGCCGGCGAAGTCCCGCAAGCGCCAAAGCACGCATTTCCGTGACTTCCGTTATACGCCGGTGGAGCTCCTGTTCGGTAATCAGCACCTGGTACTTGTCCGCATCATCAACCTCCGGGTCCCCTTCCTCCAGCAAGCGGTCGATCTCACGCGTAGCCTGGGCCAGTACATCGGTGGCCTTACCCGTGAGGGCAAACAGATCATTAGCCAGAAGGACGCCGTAATACAGATCGGCCGCGCGGAGGGCAACATCCAACTCGAGCGTCTGTGCGGCGCCGACTTCCGCTTCGGCGCCATACGCGGCAGCGCGGATGCTGCCACTTAGTGCACCAAAGGTGTAGATCGGCTGGAGAAGTTCAAACTCCGATTGTGCGTAGGGGCTCAGGTTGGAATAGTCATTGCGCACCGATGGATCCAAGTACAGCTGACTTACAGGAACACCATTGGGATTGGTGAGGCCGGGCACCATCGCAAACGCCGACTCGATTTTCATCTCAGTAAGATATCGGCTGCTTCGGGCCATACCAGTGCGCGCTTCCGCATAGCGGGCCCGTGCCCGGGCAGCCTCGAGGTCCGGGCTTACCTCCAAGGCCCGCGCAATAACCTGCTGCACGCTCACCCGAACGGTGTCCTCCTGGGCGCTGGCGGCCGGTACCATCAGGACCAGTGCCAATACGAACGAGTATCCGACGCTGCGTGTCATATTTTTTCCGTCTTCTGGTATGCTGTTAGCCGCATGCGACTCCATCTTGGTAACCAAGCGTGGCGACCAGGTCCCTGGGCATGCGCCAGGGGTCAGTGCCGGCGATGCGGTGCCAGGCAAAGGACCGGGCGAGGTCACCCGGCTTTTGCGGGCCTGGCGCGGCCACCAGCCCAAGAGAAAATGCAAAGTACCCGACCAGTGATTCCGGCGACACGCCCGCGCTACGCAATGAATGGACAGTCAGCCCCTCGTCCCGTTTGGACAGCTTCTCGCCGTCCTCGTTTAGGACGAGCGGTACGTGGCCGTAGGCTGGCAGCGTCCCGCCCAAGGCCTCAATCAGCATAATTTGGCGCGCGGTGGACGAGAGCAGGTCCTCGCCTCGCACCACCTCCGTGATGCCCATCCGCAAGTCGTCCACCACCACCGCGAGTTGGTAGGCAAACAGGTCGTCGCGGCGCCGAAGCACGAAGTCACCTACGGTCTTGGACACGTTCTCTGTTTGCAGGCCGAATAAACGATCTAAGAAAGAAATGTCTTTGTCCGGCACCAAAAAGCGGACGGCCGCGTCTTTAGTATTGTGGAGCCACTCCGGGCCCAGCATCTTTGGCCTCAAGTGCGCCGGGTAAGGCGGTCCCCGCTCCGGGCCGTGCGGCGCCGTTGCCAAATTCTGCAGGTCCTTTCGCGAAATCCTGCACGGAAAAAGACACCCCGCTCGATGCAGCTTGTTCAGCGCCTGTTCGTACAGCGAATCTGCCGCCGATTGCACGTAGGGCACGTGCGGTCCACCCAAATCAGGCGAGGAGTCGAAGTCGATGCCCAGCCACGCCAGATCGTCGGTGATCTGGCGAGCAATTCCCGGAACCGCACGATGCACATCCAAGTCCTCTATGCGCAAAGTGAAGCGCCCGCCCACGCTGCGCGTGGAAAGCCAGGCCACCAGCGCCGTCCGTGCACCGCCGACATGCAACAGCCCCGTGGGCGAGGGAGCAAAGCGGCCATGCGGGGGCACGGAAACCGGAGATTCGGACGATTGAGTCAAGTCGATTCGTGCGTAATCCTTACCTGCAGGGTTTAAATTAATATATCTTCCTAGTGGCATAGTACCATGCGTGACGACATCAAGCCTCGCAGCCTCGCGACAGTCTTGAAAGAGCTCATCGATGAGATGGGCATCGGCCAGAAAATCGATGAGATGAGAGCGGTTGAGATGTGGACCATTCTGGCCGGGGAGCACATCAACAGGCACACTACGAAAACCTGGATCAAGAACGGTCAGCTTTACGTGGTGCTATCGTCTTCCGTTTGGCGCCATGAACTCCATCTGCAGCGCAGCCTATGGCTGAAACGCCTCAATGAAGCACTCGGCAAGGACGTGGTGTCCGAAATAGTCTTCCGCTAGGCCAAGGAGGCCTGCTTGCACGCTTCCCCTCAGCCTCCGGAGCTGCCAAGCAATTTTGATCTAGTCTGGCCAGAAAGCAACTTGTACTACCTGTGAGCTTTCATTGCAAAACGATCGTGCAAGACGTGCTGCCACCTTTTCTACGTGTGCAGCGACGCAAAACCTCGTACTGGGACACCAAGCGAAGTACACAGCATGCCGATTGCTTTCAGCAATGATATAGTCGACGTTTCCATAAGACAACATCCTAATGAGAGAACTGTTTGCGTTTGTAACCGAGCTGTTTCGGCACTCGCCGCAGCGCAGGATCGTCTTCATTGAGTCCGATAGCCTAGCAGAGCGATCGTACAGCGTGCAGGCCGGCCCGGTGCGCATTGCGGCCTTGTGCACAAGCGGTGCGCTGGTGCTGGTGACAGCGCTGATTGTGGCCTATTTGCCAGTGCGCAATTTAGTTCCTGGTCTCAGCACGGCTGAGCTCCGCCGCGATGCTGTCTTGGCCTCCATGCGCCTTGCGGCACTGGAAGATTCGGTCACCGTGCAACTCCAATACATGGCGGACTTGAAGCAGATTCTGACCAGCCAGGTTGACAGCGCGCTCATGATTGAGTCGACTAGTGGCGAATCCATCGGCGCGACGGACGAACGTCTGGCGGTGGATGTGGGGCCGTTTTCGGAAAACTGGGAGGACCACGAACAACCCGCCGTCTTTGTAGACCGGCTTGCGGTTCGGCCCGCATCCGCGAATGCTGGCCCGGCGCACACGCCGCCCAGCCTGCTTCTGCCTGCGATCACGCCCGTAGGGGGGTATACTACGCAGTCATTCGACGCGCGCACCGGACACTACGGCATCGACATCGCGACTGAAGAGGGAAAAATCGTACGTAGCATCGGTGAGGGCCATGTGGTCTTTGCAGATTGGACGCATAGCGGAGGCCACACCATCATGGTTCAACATGCGGATGGCTTTATCACGGTCTTTAAGCACAACCGGCGCCTCCTCAAGCGCGTGGCCGACCGCGTGCAAGCGCGAGAGGGCGTGGCCATCACCGGCAATACCGGACAACACTCTACCGGCCCACACTTGCATTTCGAGCTCTGGAACAGTGGACTAGCCCAAGACCCGCAGCCCTATCTGCTCGGCCTTTAGAGAAGCATGGTGAACCGTGGGTACCCCCAATTAGTAGGAGCGATTCCAGCGCACGCCACCACCTTATTTCACATGAAGCCGATGCCAAAGCAAGCAGTCAACTCCGAAACGCCCAGAGTCAACGTCATAGCCGAGGGAACGACCCTTGAGGGCACCGTTGCCGCTGCGTGCGACATTCGCATAAGTGGTACCGTAACCGGTACACTCAAGGGTTCGGCCAGGGTTGTCGTTGCATCAGGTGCCGCGGTGGAAGGCGACCTTCATGCCGAAGAAGCCACCATTGCAGGTACGGTCAAGGGTAAGATCATAGTCAAGGAGCGCCTCATGCTCAAGGGCTCTGCCCACGTTGAGGGCACGATCCGCACAGCGCGCCTTATTGTCGAAGAAGGCGCCATATTCAATGGTGAATGCATGATGGACGGCGCGGCGCAGTCGCTGGGACCAAAAGTGGAAATCACCGTCTCTGCCTCTGACGCAGAAATGGATGGGGCGACGCCAGCGGCATGGAGGTTTCGCTAGGGATCCATGCCTTCGATGTATGACGCCATGCGGGATGCGGGCCCATACCTGGGCCTTGGCCTGCAACTCGCCGTCAGTCTGCTGGCTTTTGTGGCAATCGGCTATTGGGCAGATCGCCGTCTGGGCACAGAACCGTGGCTGCTCGGTGTCGGCGTAGTTCTGGGTATGGTGGCCATCTTCGTGCGCATCGCCTATCTGATTAAGCGAGCGTAGACCGCTTCAATAAGATTTCACCTGCGATCCCAGAGGGCTACGGGATGCCTTTACGTTTTCGGTGGTTTAAGTAAGAGTCTAGCGTGGAAGGCCATGCCTATTGTATTGAGTGCCGGTCTTGGTGTCGCGGTCGGTTGTGTCTATGGCGCTTCCAGTTTCCTAGTGGCCGCGATCGCCCTCCAGCGCGACACGAACACATTCATGGTGCTTTACTTTGGTGGCATGTTCGCACGGATGCTGCTGGCCCTCGCCGCCGTTGCGGTCATCGTAATCTGGTTTGCTATTGATGTACCAATCTTTGTGGCCTCGCTCTTGGGAGCACTGATCGTCTCACTCGTCCTAGAAATCCTATGGCTTATTCGGCGACGCCCACTGCCAGCCTGATGCGCATGATTTTGTGCGCCGTGCTGCTCTTGGGCCTTACCTCAGAGAGCCGTGCGGCTGAGGACGAGGAGGAGTTTGACCCGGTCCATCACTCCGCGAACGGGTACTACCTCGACTTCTCTCCCATTGGAAAGGTTGAGCTGCCCCGTTTCTTTGTGATTCGTTCGGCAAACGGCACTTACGGGCTGCGTGCCTATAGGAGCACTGCAACGGCGCTTCGCAGCCACGAGTTCGTGCCGGGACATGAGGCGGCAGCACCTTCCGTGTCCGGCGAGGCCGAGGAAGAGGAGCACCCGACCGACATTGAAGCGCTCATCGATAGCGGCCACCACTTGGATGCTCACTTGGAACCGGTTGCCGGCACCGTGATCATCGATTTGTCTCTTACGCGGCACCTCATGTTTGCCCTCCTTTCTGCCGGACTACTACTTTGGGCCTTCATTGCCATGGCTCGTCGCTACGCCCAGGGCATCGGACGTACCAGCGCCCCGCGCGGGCTGCTCCAGAATACGCTTGAGCTGCTCATAGTCTTTGTTCGCGACGACATCGCCGTCCCCAACTTGGGCCGGGCGCACTACAAGCGATTCCTGCCGTTTCTGCTGACGGTCTTTTTCTTCATCGCCACGTGCAACCTCCTTGGGCTCGTGCCGTGGGGAGCAACCGCGAGTTCGAACATAAACATCACCGCTGCGCTGGCCTTGTTCACGTTCGTGCTGACACAAGTAAACGGCTCCAAGTCCTATTGGCGACACATCTTCTGGCCGCCGGACATGCCGATAGCGGTCAAGCTGCTGCTGATTCCGACAGAAATCATGGGAATCTTCATAAAGCCGGTCGTGCTGGCCATCCGGCTGTTTGCGAACATGACCGCTGGGCACTTGGTTATCCTGAGCCTCATCGGTATGATCTTCACATTCAGGGCACTTTTCGGGCCGGTTGGGGGCTATGGCGTGGCGCCTGTCGCCGTGGGTTTCACGCTCTTCATCAACGTGCTTGAGTTACTGATCGCCTTTATACAGGCGTACATCTTTACCTTCTTGTCCGCGCTGTTTATTGGCATGGCCATGGCTGAGCATGAACACAAAGAGGCGCACTGACAGGCGCCTAAACCAATCCACTTTTTTTCACGCAAAGCGTCGTTATAACCACTATGGAACCTACCGCATTGGCATGGCTTGGTGCAGGCCTTGGAGTTGGCCTTATCACCCTTGGCGCCGGTCTTGGAATCGGCAAGCTCGCCGGACCTGCAATGGAGGGCACCGCACGCCAGCCGGAAGCCACAAATGACATCCGTACATCGATGATCATTGCCGCTGCGCTCATTGAGGGCGTGGCATTTTTTGGGCTGGTCATTGCCTTCCTGCTCACCGTCAAGGGTTAAGCTGGTTTAATTCTTAAGGATCGATGTATCTAGCTGCCGATCTGCTTTCGCCGAGCCTCGGACTCTTCGTCTGGCTGCTGATAGTCTTCGGGCTTTTGCTCTATTTGCTGCGGCGTTATGCTTGGGGACCGATCACCACGGCCCTTGAGCAACGCGAAGAGAATATTGCCACCTCTTTGTCTAGGGCGGAATCGGCCATGGAGGAGGCGCGGCGGCTGCAAGCGGAGAATGATCAGACTCGCCGTGAAGCGGAACAGGAGGTCCAGCGCCTTTTGCGCGCGGCACGTGAAGAAGCTGAAGGCGTCCGGACCGCAGAGGTCCAGCGGACCCGCGAAGAGATCAGTGCGCTTCGTGCGAAAGCACTGGAAGAGATTGCTCGCGACAAGGAGGTAGCGCTCCAGGAGCTCCGTAGTGAGGTCGCAGACCTTGCAATCCTGGCCGCCGAGCGCATTCTGCGGGAAAACCTTGACTCCCCGCGCCAGCGATCCCTAGTGGACCAGTTCCTCGCCGGACTGTCCAAGAATTAGCGCATGTCCGAACAGGTTATTGTGCGCCGCTATGCGGAGGTCCTCTATGATGAGGCCGAGGCGACCGTACATGAGGATATGGAGTTTATCCGCGAGACCCTGCAAGGCTCTCGCGACCTCCGGCTATGTCTAGCCAGTCCCATTGTTTCGAAAGAAAAGAAGGCGGCGGTGCTGGAAGCTGTCTTGGCAGACCACGTCCATGACGCTACCCAGCGTTTTGCGCAGCTGCTCATGCAACGTAAGCGTGAAGCGTTGCTGCTACCAATCGCCCACGCCTACCTAGGAATTCGGGATGAGCGGCTTGGCATCACCAACGTGCACGCGCGTGTTCAATTTGAACTTTCTGAGGACGAAGCGCGCCGCGCAGAGCGCGTCTTGGAGAAATTACTCGGCACAAGAGTGCGGCTCAGCGTCACGGAAGACGCGTCGTTGATAGGCGGCATTGTTTTGCGTGTTGGTGATGTCGTCTACGATGGGAGCGTGACACACCAACTTGCGCAGCTTCGCAGGCAGATAAACCGACAGGAGGCATAAGAGTCCTATGGCAACGGCAATGCGACCGGACGAAGTAACGGCAATCTTGCGCCGTGAGCTGAGCGGCTTTGATGCTGCTGCAGACATCTACGAAGTCGGCACAGTCCTTCAGGTGGGCGACGGCATCGCACGGCTGTACGGGCTGTCCCAAGTCCAAGCCGGTGAGTTGGTCGAATTCCCGGAGCGGAATGTCACCGGCATGGTGCTTAATCTTGAGGAGGACAACGTCGGCGTCGTGCTCTTTGGCGCGGTTCACGAAGTCAAAGAGGGTGACGAGGCACGCCGCACGCAACGCATAGCGTCCATCCAGGTAACCGAAAGCATGCTCGGCCGCGTCATTGATCCGCTCGGGCAGCCTGTTGATGGCCAAGGCCCCCTAACGGGTAAGGTGTGGGAGATGCCGCTGGAGCGCAAAGCACCTGGGGTGATTTTTCGTGAGCCTGTGTCGCAGCCACTGGTGACCGGCATCAAGGCCATTGACTCGATGATTCCCATCGGGCGCGGTCAGCGTGAGCTGGTCATCGGCGACCGGCAGACAGGCAAGACCGCCGTCCTCGTTGACACCATCATTAGCCAGAAGCGCACGCACGAGACAGATGAGCCCGTATACTGCATATATGTAGCTATCGGCCAGAAGGCATCAACAGTGGCCCAAGTAGCCAAGGCACTTGATGAAAACGGTGCCCGTGACTTCACGGTGATCGTCAACGCACCCGCTTCTATCGCGGCCCCGCTCCAGTTTATTGCACCCTTCACCGGGGCATGCATTGGGGAGTACTTCCGCGACACCGGACGGCACGCGTTGGTGATCTATGACGACCTTTCCAAGCAGGCCGTAGCATACCGCCAGGTGTCGCTGCTGTTGAGGCGCCCGCCGGGGCGTGAAGCGTACCCCGGCGATGTCTTCTACCTCCACTCACGCCTGTTGGAGCGCGCGGCGAAGATTACGCGTAGTGAGGTCATTGCCCGCCAGATGAACGACCTGCCTGATTCCCTGAGAGGCCACGTTAAGGGTGGTGGCTCCCTGACAGCACTACCTGTCATTGAGACGCAGGCCGGGGCGGTGGATGCCTACATTCCTACCAACGTGATTTCCATCACGGACGGACAAATCTATTTGGAACCAGATCTCTTCAACGCAGGGGTGCGCCCCGCCATCAACGTCGGCATTTCGGTCAGCCGCGTCGGGGGCAACGCCCAGATCAAGGCCATGAAGAGTGCCGCCGGCATGCTCCGCCTCGACTTGGCGCAGTTCCGGGAACTCGAAGCTTTTGCCAAATTCGGGTCAGACCTAGACCCGGCCACGCAGCGCCAAATTCGCCGTGGCGAACGCCTTGTGGAGCTGCTGAAGCAGGGCCAGTTTGCGCCGGTGCCGGTGGAAGAACAGGTTGCAGTAATCTTTGTGGGCAGCGAAGGCCTGTTGGACGCCGTATCGGTCAGCGACATCAGGCGCTTCGAGGAGGAATTCGTTGATAACCTGCGCACGCGCCATCCAGAGGCACTTGCCGCCATCAGAGAGACAGGCAAACTCAGCGATGAGACCAAGGACACATTTCGCGAAGAAGCCAGGCGCCTGGTTGCGCTGTATATGACCAAAGCTTAAAACGCTATGGCTACGCTGCGCGACATACGCACGCGGATCGGGAGTGTCAAGAATACGCAGCAGGTCACGCGCGCCATGAAGATGGTGGCGGCGGCCAAGCTGCGCCGCGCACAGGAACGTATATTCAAGACACGGCCGTATGCGAACAAGATCGCCGAAACCATCAGCCACCTTGTTCGGCACGGTGATTTCGACGAGGAAGTGCACCCGCTTTTTGCCCGGCGCGAATCCGCTGACGCTGCCCTAGTCATCGTGGTGACCGGCGACCGTGGCCTTGCTGGCGCATTCAACAGTAACATCTTTAAGAGTACGGAGCAGCTTGTCAGGTCTTCGTACCATGCCGTGCAGGAGGCCGGCGGGCTGCACATGCTGGCCGCGGGCCGCAAAGGCCAAGAGTATTTTTCCAGGCGGCGCTACCAGATGGAGGGTGACTACAGCGGCGTGTTTCGCGACTTGCGCTTTTCCACTGCACAAGAGATCGGCGGCATAGCCTCCGAAGGATTTCTGAGTGGCCGCTGGGACGAGGTCAAGATTGTCTACAACGAATTCAAGAACACAATCAGTCAGAACCGCATCGTCGAGCCTCTCCTTCCCATCCCTTCAGAACAATTCATGACGCCTGTCATGGCAGCGAAGGACCGAACGGCCCCGGACATCAAGGAGCGGTTTGTCGCAAACTATCTCTTTGAGCCGGACGCCCGGACGATATTTGACAGGCTGTTGCCGCAGCAAGTAAACTACCAGATCTGGCGGGCGCTTCTGGAGTCCAATGCAGCAGAGCAGGGTGCACGCATGGTCGCCATGGACAACGCAACCTCCAATGCCAACGAGCTGCTGCGCTCGCTGCGGCTGCAGTATAACCGGGCGCGGCAGAGCGCGATCACCACTGAAATCCTCGAGATCATCTCCGGCGCCAACGCGCTGGAAGACGCGGCCAAGTAGCGCCTTCCTGGCGTGTTCCGTTAACTCCAATGCAGGGCATGCAACCGAGGCACCGATCCGCCAGCGGTTTTCGAGCGCATAGCCTTCAAGTGCTGGGCTGAGACAACCGCACCGGACGGCAAATTCGACTGAATTGGGGACGTATGCTGAATACACCAGGTCCAGGTATTTGTTTGCTGCTGCTTGCACTAGCCTCGTCTATTCAGGTCAGTGCGCAAAACCGTGGACGCATCATAGACCGCAAAGGCATTCTTGTATCCCCCGGTACGCGTCATCCGACGCCAGAAAACATTCCGGAAGCATACCCTCCTGATCTGGCGTTACGTGAGTGCAGGAATGCCGCTGGAATCAAGCATGTGTTCCCAGGAGGCATTGATGCGGACTCCGTCGTCCTCGGCGTGCTTGAGGGGGAGCATCAAGAGATGTTCGGCTACATCGCCGATGTAGCTACGGACGGCAACGAGACCCTGTACATCCTGGACTCGGAGTACAACGAAGTCCGGATGTTTGACTTTAGTGGCAATTTGCTGGGCTCATTTGGAGGCCCAGGAGAGGGACCAGGCGAGTTTCGCACTCCCCAGGAAATCGCCGTCTCAGGGCGGACCATTTTTGTCGTTGAAGATATCCGGATCCATGTTTTTGAGCATCAGGCGTCTGGCGTCATGCTGAAAGACTCCTTCAGCAGGGATTTCATGGGCTTCAGCGGCAACTGTGCCATAAATGGCCACTTGTACACCTCTGGCTACAAACCAAAGGCGGAGCATCTTGTCCACAGATTGACAGCGGACGGGGTACGTAAGAATTCTTTTGTTGAGGTCTACGCGTCTGCCAATACATCCGTCCAGACAACGATGTCCTTGGAAAGTTTATTGGCATGCAGCGAAAAGCACCGGATAGTTGGTGTGATCAAGGACAACATTCCGGCTCTTACTGCCTACACGGAAGATGGAGTCGTAGTATGGCGGACGCGGCTGGCCGACTTTAAGCCCAGAGTCATGGAGGAGGATATAGAGAGGGAGTGGGGGCGAGCTATGATTCGCCAAGGGGCCCCTGGTGTGGGAGAAGGCAACGTACATACGCTGTTTTCGGATGGCGCTGACCATTTTTATTTGGGTTACTACACCGAGAGCGACGACGAGCAGGAATATGCAAATCACATATTCAGAATAGATGTTCGTACGGGAAAAGGCGAACATCTCGGTACTGGCCGCGTGGCCGCGGTAGGCGGTGACTTCGTCGTCGTGACCAGCCACAACCCTTACCCACGCGTCATCATACACAAACGTAAAGGCGCAGAATAGTGGCTCAGGTGCACGTCTCGCCAGCGCGGTCACCAAGGCCCCATTGGTGAGATTGGACTGGACTTGGTTGAGATGGCAGTGCGCCAGTACATAGCGCTGGCGTGCCAGAAGGGCAATGACCCCGGAAACAACGACACGCTGCTACCGGATGGCGGAGCGGTCGAAGTCCGCGGCGGATCGACCCGCCCACTGAATATCAAACGATAGTGTGGGCGGAATGCCTGCCGCTTGAACCCCAACGCGGCTACACTATTAATGTATTGAACTGTCTCACTTCTTATTGGCACAGAGGGCACGCAGCGTGCAGGCGCCTGCTACTCTGGAACACCGATGTGAGGGCCAGAGGAACTACTGAACTAGGCCTCGGTTACGTGTTATCACTTACTGAACGGTAGTTATCGCACCAGATGCTCGGAGAGGTGGCCGAGCGGCTGAAGGCGCTCCCCTGCTAAGGGAGTATGGGTTTACAGCTCATCGTGGGTTCGAATCCCACCCTCTCCGCTCAACATGGGCCGGACCTAGGTCCGGCTCTTTTTTTGTCTGGAGGGGTGGCAGAGTGGTCGAATGCACTGGTCTTGAAAACCAGCGTGCCGTCAGGCACCGGGGGTTCGAATCCCTCCCCCTCCGCCATGCACCAAGGTTCGCTCTTTCTTGGGCTTGACTTGGGCACAAGTGGCCTACGCGGCATCGTAGCAACGGCCACCGGCCTCGTAGTTGCCGAAGCCCGCAACGCGTGGCCGCAGGCAACCGTGGAGCCAGACCGCTGGTGGGAAGCACTCACAGCCGTGACGAAGGCTGTGCTGCGCAAAATAGGAACCGGTAAGGTGCGCCTTCGGGGCTTGTCGGTAGTTTCCACCTCCGGCACGCTGGTTTGCTCAGATGACCGTGGCCGCGCGCTGGCCCCTGCACTCATGTACTATGATGCTCGGGCGCGGGAGGAGGCGACTGCGCTTGAGGCCACCGGCCATGGGATGCCATACAAGTTCTCGGCATCGTTCTCGTTGCCGAAGGCTTTGTGGATCCAGCGCCACCGCCCGAAGTTGTTTGCACAGGCCACGCGCCTTTGCCATCCTGCGGATTGGCTTTCGAGCCGCTTCACGGACACATTCACATCGGATTACTCCAATGCCCTGAAGATGGGCTACGACCTAGAGCACGAGGCGTGGCCCACTTGGATTGACGCCGCTATCCGGGACAGACTGCCTCCCGTGATCGCCCCCGGCACCGTCATGGGCCGAATCTCGCGCGCCGCTAGTATGGAAACGCATTTGCCCGAAGGCCTGCCGGTGGTAGCCGGCGCCACCGACGGCGTCGCAGGTGCCATCGCCAGTGGCATGCGCCGCATCGGCGATTACAACGCTGCCCTCGGAACAACCCTGATCTTCAAGGGGCTGAGCCCCTTGGTGGTACAAGGGCAGAATCTCTATTCGCATAAGCTGCCAGGCGGACTGTGGTTGCCTGGTGGTGCCAGCAATACGGGGGCTGCCTGGATTGGCAAATGGTTTGCCGGGCATGACCCCAAGCTACTTGACCGAAAGGCTTTGGCGCTCATTCCGACGCCGCATGTGTCGTATCCGCTCACCGGCCAGGGGGAACGCTTTCCATTTGCCGATGCCGAGGTATGCGGATTCGTGAAGCCGGCAGAGGGCCTTCTTGCGCGCTACGCGTCTTGCCTTCAGGGAACGGCCTTTGTGGAACGCTTGGCATATGATGTACTGGACAGCGCCGCCGGGACGGGCGGAGGTGATGTCTATGCCACGGGCGGGGGTAGCCGTAGTGACGTATGGACGCAGTGCCGAGCCAATGTATGCCGCCGCGTCATGCATCGCGTGGCACACCCGGAGGCCGCCATGGGTGCGGCTATCCTGGCCGCGACCGGCACCGAGCTCGGAGAGCTGGAATGCGCAATGGCCGCCATGACGCGCATTGAACGAACCTTTGAGCCAGTGCCGCACCCGGCCTACGACGAGGCCTTTGCCCGCTTTCTTGATGCACTACCTGTCAAGCGCGAGCAAGATGGTGTCCAGCGCGTGGCTGAGCAAGTCAAACGGAATGTTTAGGGGCGGAGCCAGGCGTATGAGGCTTCCGGCATGCAGCGTCCAGCCTAACAGGACGCCCTGCTCAAGGCATGACTGAACCAGCTGTCTTGCCAAGGCTTCGCTCTCCAGCGCAAGTCCAAGCATCGCCCCGCGTCCCCTTACCTCCATTAGGCGCTGGTGCCTTAGCCGCGTACGTACGGTACGCCCGATCTCGCGAGCCCGTGCGGGCAGTTCCTCTTCCAGTATCACTGCCAGGGCGGCGTGCGCCGCGGCACACGATACCGGATGTCCGCCAAAGGTGGTCACATGGCTGAGCGGCGGATCTGCGCGCAGAGTCCCGAGAATGTCATGACTTGAAATGAACGCGCCCAGTGGCATGCCGCCGCCCATCGCCTTGGCCACGGTCATAATGTCGGGCACTACGCCAAAGCCCTCAAAGGCAAAAAGGGTACCCGTCCGTCCAAAGCCGGTCTGAATTTCGTCAAAGATGAGCAGGGAACCCGTATTGGTGCACCGGGCACGGAGCGCCTGCATCCACGCATCAGACGGCACATTCATGCCGCCCTCCCCCTGGATGGGCTCCGTGATGACACACGCTGTCTCTGCATCTATGCTGTCCAGAGCCTCGATATCGCCGAATGGCAGGAACGAGACATCGGGCAGCAAGGGCTGAAACGGCTTGCGATACACGTCGCGACCCGTGACGCTGAGCGATCCGTGCGTGTCTCCGTGAAACGAACGTTCGAATGCGACCATCTTGGTGCGGCCGGTGTACTTTTTGGCCACCTTGAGCGCTCCCTCGTTGGCCTCGGTACCGGTCATGGTGTAATACACCGTCTGCAAGGACCCAGGCAGCTCGCGGCAAAGCCGTGCCGCATAGTCAACCTGCGGCCGCTGAATAAGCTCTCCGTACACCATTACATGCAGGTGGCGATCCAATTGCTCTTTCGCTGCTTGAACCACCCGCGGATGCCGGTGGCCAATATTCGACACCGCGATGCCGCTAATGCAGTCGATGAGGCGACGCCCGTCTGCTAGCGTGATGTACGGACCGGCGGCGCGTGATACCTCAAGCCCTAGTGGCGTATCGCTGGTCCAGGCGACGTGTCGGGCAAAGAGCTCGGGACGCGTTAGCTGCATGGGATGTAAACGGGCAAAGCTTTCCCTTTGAACCGCGTCAGACGATTATCGTTACAGCTGCAGCGAACGTAGACTGCGACGAGATGGACCTCCAAGGAAAGGTCGTGGTGGTGACCGGTGCCAGCGCGGGGCTCGGACGCACCTTTGCTCAAAAGCTGATAGCACGCGGCTGCCGTGTATATGGGCTTGCACGCCGTGAAGCAAAGCTAGCGGAGCTGCGCAGGGAGCTGGGTGAACTCTTTGCACCTGTGTGCTGTGATGTAACCAGCGAAGAACAGGTCCATGCCGCTTTTTCTGCCCTTGCTGAAGACCCCGGGCAGGTTGACGTGCTGATAAACAACGCCGGACTGGCCCGCTTCGGGCCGCTCAGTACGCTGTCGTCAAAAAGCTGGGCCCTCCAGATCGATACAAACCTCAGCGGAGTATTCTTCTGTACGCGTGCGGTGATTCCGCTGATGCAAGCACAGAACGGACGGTCCGGCTTTGGAGGCCATATCATCAACATCGCTTCCATAGCGGGGATCATCGGAAACGCCAACATCAGCGCCTACAATGCCACCAAGTTCGGGCTGCGCGGATTCAGCGAGGCTCTGATGAAGGAGCTGCGTACTGATGGCATCAAGGTCACTAGTGTGTGCCCTGGCTCCGTGCAGACTGACTTCGGCCGCCTGGCAGGCAGCAGCGGTGCCCAAAACCCGATGCATCCAGAAGACATTGCCAATACGGTTGTTCATATCCTTGAGGGCCCGGATAACTACCTGATATCGGAAGTCGTCATGCGCCCGCTTCGGCCGCGCGGGTAGACCATTTTAACCCACACTACCCATGCAGAGGCGTGACTTCGTCAAAGCCGCAGCGCTCGGTTCATCCGCCAGCCTGCTTCTTTCCTCCTGCGCCTCCGGCGATGGCGGCGCTCCAGCCGTTCAGACTGGCGATCCTTCACTTCGGTGGCGTCTAGTGTCAAGCTACTCCCGAGGGCTGGACACCATTTACGGCGCCGCCGAGGTACTTGCAGAGCGGGTCGGCAACCTTACCGGCGGCCGGTTCAAGATTCTGGTATACCCTGCCGGCGAGCTCGTGCCCGCCTTCGAAGTGCTTGAGTCCGTCCAGAAGGGCACCGCCCAGATGGGACACACCGCGTCATACTACTATATCGGAAAGAGCCCCGCCTTGGCATTTGATACTACGGTGCCATTCGGACTTACGGCGCGCCAGTTTAACAGCTGGGCGTATCACGGCGGCGGCATGGAGCTCTTGAGGAGTCTCTTTGCAGACTACAACATCCTCAACCTTCCAGGCGGGAACACCGGGGTCCAGATGGGCGGCTGGTTTAACCGGGAAGTCAACTCTGCGGGTGACCTCAAGGGCCTCTCCATGCGAATCCCGGGCATGGGTGGACGGGTAATGGACCGCCTGGGTGTTACCGTACAGCAGATTCCTGGGGGCGAAATCTACCCTGCGCTTGAGCGCGGTGCCATCGACGCCGCGGAATGGGTCGGCCCATATGACGACGAAAAGTTGGGCTTTGCCCAAGTAGCCCGCTACTATTACTACCCAGGGTGGTGGGAGCCTGGTGCCAACCTCTCCTTCTATATCAACAGGGATGTCTGGAATCAGCTACCCGCAAACTACCAACATGTACTCGAGGTAGCAGCCGCCGAGGCAAATCTCTACATGTTGTCCCGCTACGACGCTGTCAACCCGCCTTCCTTTCGCCGGCTCATTGAAGGCGGCACTGAGGTTCGCGCATTCCCGAAAGACGTACTGGATGCCGCCTATGCCAGCGCACAAGAACTGCTGAAAGAGGGGACGAGCGACCCCGAGTATGCCAAGATCTATGATTCGTATACGGCATGGCAGAAGGATGCGACCGCCTGGTTTGGGACGAGCGAGCAGACCTTTGCAGACTACGTGCATGGCCGCTAGCCTCGATTTCCAAGAGTCAGAATTAAAGTGAGTCCTCGCCCGTCGATACAAGCCCTTTGTGCGCCCTGACACGGGCTTTTTGGTTCTCTGGCTCAATATCTATTGATCAGGCGGCATACGTCCAAACACTATTAGCTAGTATATACCACTCTATTATATTGACGAAGGCATCAAGGGCCTGCGTGTATTCGAACGCCTTCCGGACGGTATTTGGCGGATATTAAGATATCTTTGGAGGCATTGTGATCTTTTTTGGCCACTAATGGCCGCAGTGGCTTGCATCTGTGTTGCTACTGTACTACATTGGTATATACTACTTACCTATACTGTGTCGTATGTCCTCCCTTGCCCATCTCTTCCTACAACCCTCCAACCCCAACCACCGCCGGTATGAGGCCCTGCGTGCCATGCACGTCGAGGGCCTCTCCGCAGAAGAGGCGGCGCGACGCTTCGATTATCACAAAGGCAGCGTCCGGAACCTTGCAGCCCAGTTCCGCAAGAAGCCCGCGATCGACTTCTTCCGTACCAGTAAGCCCGGCCGCAAGCCGCAGCCTGCAGCGCCCCTGCATATCCGGCGCACTGAGCGCATTCTCGCACTGCGCAAGCAGGAGAACCTCTCCGCCAGTGAGATTCAGCAGCGGCTGGCTCAAGAGAACATCCCGGCCGGCATCTCCACCATTGCCCGCACCATCAAGCAAGCTGGGCTGCCCCGGCTCTGGCGCCGTACGCGAGAGATGCGTGAAGAGCACCATGCTCGGCGGGCACCCGCGGCCGATGTCCGCAGGCTGGACCTGACCCCCCGCCGCTTCCGTACCCGCTTCGGAGGCCTGTTTCTGTTCGCCTTTGACCTGGCACGCCTGCCGATAGACCCCCTGCTGGAAGCTGGCGGCATGCCCGGCAGTCAGCGGCTGCCCGCCGGCTGCGCCTTCCGCGCCCTACTGGCCTTGAAGCTCTGGGGCATAGGCCGGCCCCATCACGTGATGCCGGACATCCTGGATGAGGGACCCGCCCTGTTTGCCGGGCTCAATGTCATGCCTAAACGGTCCACGCTCTCTGAATACAGCTGCCGGGTGGATCCCCGGCGGCTGCCACCTTTGATGGACCAGTGGCATCACGGCATCATGGCATTGGACGCACGACTGGGCCGTGGCACCTCTTTCGACCTGGACTTCCACACCATTCCCTATCACGGCGACCGGGCCCTGGTCGAGAAGCACTACGTCTCCAAGCGCAGCCGGCGCCAGCGGGGCATCCTGGCCTTCGTGGCCCGCGATGCCGCCGGCCGCACCTTCGCCTATGCCCACGCCCAGGTCTGCAAGGAAGGGCAGAATGACGAGATCCTGCGCTTTGTCGATGGCTGGCAGAAGCGGACGGGCCGGCGGCCGGCCGAGCTGGTCTTCGACAGTCGCCTGACCACCTACGCCAATCTGGCCAAGCTCCATCAGTGGGACATCCGCTTCCTTACCCTGCGCAGGCGGACGGCAAAGCTGCTGGAGACCCTGATGGCCCTGCCCGCGGAGTCCTGGCGCACCACTCGGCTCTCCAACGTAGGACGGGCCTATCGCACACCGCGCGTGTTTGAAGAAATGATTCAGCTGAAGGGCTACCCCGAAAAGCTCCGGCAAATCGCCATCACGCACCTGGGGCATGAAAAGCCGACGCTGCTGATAACCAATGACATGAAAACCTCGGCGGCGAAGCTCATTGACCGCTATGCCCGACGCATGATCATTGAAAACAACCTTGCCGATGCCATCGACTTCTTCCATATGGACGCACTCTCCGCGGCGGTGCCCATGAAGATCGACGTCGACCTGCAGCTGACCCTCATGGCCAGCACGCTCTATCGCATGCTGGCCCACCGCGTAGGCGGGCTCTATGCCAAAAGCAAGGCACGCACGCTCTTCCGCGAATTCGTCGCTGCCTCCGCCACCGTCACGCTGAGCGAAGAGCAGGTCACCGTACGGCTGGGAAGGCGCGCCCATAACGGAGCACTGCTCAAAGCCGGCTACCTGGACATGACCGAGCCCATCCCGTGGCTCCAGAATCGACGGCTGCGCATCGACTTCGTCTGACGGGAAGCAATCGCGTCGTTAATGCGAATTATTGCTCTTGGAAATCCAGGCTAGGGAGCAACTAGCCGTCGGGGGCAGACAGCACCTAAAGATCTGTGAATGGCTGCTCCATTGATTGCGCCGTGCTTGGGCCGCCCCAAGACTCGTCAGTGGCGAAGCAGGGTCGGCGTGGCTACGTGCAGCTTTGGTAGTTTGCACCACAGTGTCACAAATGCCGGGGATCGGCGGGGTATTGCCGCACTCCCCGTCCGTTTCGCTATAGGGAAGTTGGCACTTCACGCTAACCGTGGCATCGCGCCTCTTGCCATCGGAATTCATTCGGCATTCCGCGACCAATAGTCCTTCAGAGGCGTTGCGACACATTGCAGCTGGTTCGGTGCCGGTTGCTGCCCTGCTGCACCGGCCGGTAGACGTGGCTGCCTGACATCAAACTTTCTGTGAAGAGCGGAGGCGACCCGCTTCGCTCCTCGAGGTACAGCCACCCTGCAAGCCTCGGCCGCCCCGTCCGCGCCGGGGATTCAAAAAGCGGCAGTCCGCCTTTCGCTGCCCGCGCTACGCGCTACTGGCTTGACCGATGCGAGTGGAAATTGGAACAGTCTGGCGCCTGTTGCGACCCGACGGCATTCATCCGCGAAATGCTGCAGGGCAGCACGACATAGCGACAGTGCCGTTAAAAGGACCAGAGAACTATCTGCGGAAAGAGAATCAGGAGCAGTAGCCCCACCAGCTGGATCACGATGAATGGAAGGACGCCCCGGTAGATATCTGGCGTAGTGACGCTGGGTGGCGCCACCCCGCGTAAGTAGAAGAGGGCGAACCCGAAGGGCGGAGTCAAGAATGAGGTCTGCAGGTTCATCCCCACCATGACACCGAACCAGATCAGTGCCAGGCTTGCGGGAACGCCCAGCATCGGCGACAAGAGCTGTGCTGCAGGCGCGATGAGAAGGGGGATAACGATAAATGCAATCTCGAAGAAATCGAGAAAGAATCCAAGGACGAAAATCGCGAGGTTGGCTGCGATCAAGAATCCAATCACGCCGCCCGGGAGATTTGAAAGGATTCCTT
The DNA here is from genome assembly GCA_965262785.1 of Rhodothermales bacterium. GTDB lineage: Bacteria > Bacteroidota > Rhodothermia > Rhodothermales > Bin80. Next base: position 1,009,166 of record OZ253559.1, on the reverse strand, counting down.
CAATCCAGAACCCCCCGTCCAGCCCGCGAAACACCAGGGCAAAGGCCGTCGACGCTATGAGGAGCAGCATCACCATAGCGGTCAGCTTCGTGGTCTCTTCCAGCGCCTCTCGAAGCTTTTGCCTGGTGAGGCGCCGATTCGCTGCCGCCAGAACGATCACCCCCGTAGCCCCTAGCGCACCGGACTCGGTAGGCGTGGCAATGCCGGCAAAGATGCTGCCGAGCACTACCAGTATCAATAGCAGCGGTGGCAGCATCACCAGCAAGACTCGCCTGGTTAGTTCGCCGTGCGTAATGTTGCGCTCGGATACGGGCAGTGCAGGCGCTTGCTTTGGACGCACAATGGCAACTGCTATGGCATAGAGGCCATAGAGCCCCGCCAGAACCAGCCCGGGCACCAGGGCTCCGGCGAATAGGCTGCCCACCGAGACGCCCATCTGGTCGGCGAGCACGATAAGCACGATGCTGGGCGGAATAATCTGTCCCAGCGTCCCTGCCGCTGAGATGACGCCCGAAGCCAACTCCTTTGAGTAGCCGTAGCGCAGCATGACTGGCAGCGAAATCACTCCCATGGCCACCACTGAAGCGCCCACCACGCCCGTAGCAGCGGCAAGGAGCGCACCTACAAACACGACAGCCAGCGCCAGACCACCACGCATCGGCCCGAATAGCTGCCCAATGGTCTTGAGCAGATCCTCCGCAAGGCCACTTCGCTCCAGCATGGTTCCCATAAAGATGAAAAACGGAATCGCCAGCAGGATGTAGTTGGACATGATGCCCGTTAGGCGGTCGGGTAGCGCGAGCAATAGCAGCCAGTCGAAGTAGCCGGTGGCAACGCCGATGATGGCAAAAATGATTGTCACTCCGCCCAGGGCAAAAGCAACCGGGTATCCGGAAAAAATGAATAGCAGCGCCGCTGCGAACATCAGTGGGGCCAACCACTCGTATCCCATAGCCGCCTAGGTCTGTGTGCGAAGAAACGCGATGTCTTTGATGATCTGTGAGGCGCCTTGCATGAGCAGCAATACAAAGGCCAAAGGAATCACAGCCAGGAGCGGATAGCGCGGTAGCCCTCCCGGGTCGGGCGAGCCTTCAAGGCGCGCAACGGAATCCACCACCACAGGCCACGATGTCCATAACATGAGCACACAGAAGGGAACCAGAAAAAGCGCTGCTCCCAACAGATTCACCCACGCTTGATGCCTCCTGGACAAACGGCTGTAGAAGACATCCACACGTACATGCGCATTATTCTTTAGCGTGTATGCGGCTCCCAGCAAAAACACCACACTGAACATGTACCACTGCAGCTCTATAAACACATTGGAATTCATCTTCAAGGCCACGGTCCCAATCGTGTGCAGGACGTGCTGAATTCCAGTAGCAGTTTCGTGTTCTATGCGAGCATTTCGAGACAGGTAGCGCGTGATAGCATTGTAGGCCCCGGCTAAGATCATGCCCAGCGTGAGGTACCACATCACGCGTCCGACGCGTTCATTGAGGCGATCGATCCAAGCGGCCGTTCGTAGCCAAAGTGGATTCATTGCAACCGCTGACGGTTTGGCGCGAAAGAAAGTGGGTAGCCGCTATTGGTCGACATTCTCTGTCAAAACAGCGTAGGCTGCCGCTTGCGTCCATCCGTGGTGTCCTCGTACAGCATTGCCATAGCGGTCGCTTCGGACGCCACACGCCTCTGGACCGCTACGGGAGAGAGCACGCGGGCATGGGCGCCCCACCCCAATATCCATGCGAACACCTGAGCTTCCGGCGCACTTCCCAGCGTCACCACGATACCGTCGTCTTTCTTTTGGATCGTTGTGACAAAGCTGGGCGTGGCCGCAACGATCCACTGGGAGCTAACCGCATCAAACTGGACCCGTACCGGCACCTTGGCATCCTTGAGCACAGCAGTTCCATCCGGCGCATACCCTCCGGGACGCGTAAACGTCTCTTTCTGTAGAACAATGCTAAGCATGGCATCCACCAGGTAGTTGCAAACGACGCCCTGCAAAACGCAGTATCCCACTGCGTGCCACCGCGCGCCGACGCGGCTCAATCCGTATGGATAGAAAGTCTGCGGCTCCGTGCTATTCTCGAGAATGAATTGAATTGCCGTTTGGCTAATCAGCGCTTGACGAAGGAGTTCGAGGGCTTCGCGCTCGTGCGCAGCCTCACCCATGCCACCTGGAGCCAGTCGCAACTTCACTTCCAGTGCTGCGACATCCGTTGCAAGCTGGCTTGCGCCGACATCCATTAGCCGCTTGCGTGCGGCCCGGGCCACCAGCTGCATGTCTTTGTCCAGCTGCTCGGCCACGACCGTACTGCCAACCACCATCAGCGCTGCCTCATCGCTCGTCAAGGCTACAGGATCAAGTACGAACCCTTCTGCGAGCCGCGTGCCTTTGCCTTTACGCCCCTCAACCGGAATGCCCTGCTTGCGGAGCGCCGTGAAGTCACGCTGGATGGTGCGCTCGCTCACGCCGAGGGTCCCGGCAATATCCGCTGCGCGGAGCCACGGATGCCGCTTGAGCTCCGCGATTACAGCCCTTCGGCGGATTCTATGCTTCATGGCTTATGTGCTGGGGCGTACCTGCGACCCGCATTCGGGGCACTTACACTTGGCAATGTACAATGCCTGCCAGACATTGGTCAATTCGCCAGGGGAGCAGGTGGCGCCACGGTGGAGGCAACACCCAACAGCAGCACCTGATGCCTGGCGCAGCGGTGGGAGCGCTGCCGTTGGCAGTAACGTTGCGACAGGCGTCCGTGCACTAGGCTTGGGCTGCTTTTCTTGTCCATTGCCGTGCAACAAATAGGCTGGCTTCGGATATACTATGAGCACCACAATCGGGGGCATACTTGCGCTTTTCCACCTGCCAATGCATGGCTGCCCCGTCGAAGGGATACCCGTTTTTTGGGGGCTATGCTTGCTAACTCTCCAGAGCACCGGCAGCTGATAGACCACGCGGAAGGTGGCGACCCTGAAGCCCAATGGTCGCTTGGGCACCTCTTCCTGGTGGGAAAGGAGGTGCCGGAGAACATGGTAGAGGCTGCACGGTGGTTCCGCAAGGCCGCTAAGAAGGGCCATCTGGAAGCGCAGAATTGTCTGGCGTACATGTTCGCTCGAGGCGAGGGCGTGCCGCAAGACCTTAACAAGTCGGTACGCTGGGCCCTACGTGCGGCGACGAAAGACCATGCCGGCGCCCAGTACTTTCTGGCCCTTGCATACCGTTCGGGGGCGGGAGTCAAGGCAAGCCTTAAGAAGTCTCTGGGGTGGCTGAAGCGTTCCGCCTCCAACGGGCAGCTTGCGGCACAGCACGACCTTGCAGTCAGCTACTACTCGGGCGAGGGCGTGGCGCAGGACTTTGCTGAGTCCACACATTGGATGCGCTTGGCTGCGGAGCAGGGTGACGCACAGTCGCAGTACAAGCTTGCCCTAAGCTACCTGCAAGGGCTCGGCGAGGAAGAGGATCCTGCCGAAGCTGTGCTCTGGTTGCGACGTTCTGCGGACCAGGGCTTTTCAAAAGCGCAGGCTTTGCTTGCCACATGCTACCTGTCGGGCCGGGGCGTACCCGAAGACGCGGCGGAAGCCATTGTCTGGCTGCAACGGGCTGCCGGAGGCGGCGATGCGCATGCACAGCAGACCTTGGGAAGTCTGTATCACATGGGTATGTTTGTTGAAGAGGACCAAGCTGAAGCGTTACACTGGCTTACGAAAGCTGCAGAGCAGGGCGATGCCGAGGCCCAGTACGACTTGGCATATATGTACCACACCGGATTGGGCGTGCCGCAAGATAGTGTCATAGCGGCAGCGTTGCTTCGCGACGCTGCTGAACAGGGCATGCCGGAAGCTCAGTACCGCTTGGGCGAGCTGTACTACGACGGCGACGGTGTTGCCAAGTACGATAAAGAGGCGGGCAGATGGTATCTGCACGCCGCCGCGCAGGGACATGCAGACGCCCAGTTTAAGCTCGGCAACCTTTGCTTTATCGGCTACGACGGGCCTGCAGATTCCGAGCAGGCCACCAAGTGGTACCTGAAAGCAGCGGAGCATGGGCATGCCGAGGCCCAAGCGCGCCTTGGCTATTTGTACAGCATAGGGCATGGCGTGCCTGAGGATGCCGCCGAGTCCTATATCTGGTATTCACTGGCAGCTGACCAAGGCAATGACGAAGGTCTGCATGGCAAGGCCGATGTGGAGCGGCACATAAACCCAATCGACCTTGGGAAAATCACGGCTCGCCTGAAGGCCCGAGCGGAGCACATTGTCAGGAGTCTGGAGGAGTAGTGGCCGAATCGCTATGGCTAAGCGACCATAAGCGGCACGGCTGTCTGCAGAGCGGTCCCTGAGCCTTAGCGCAACACGGAGTTGCCCCAGCATATTCAGGAAGCTCAATCGGGGCGGGCCGCTTGTGAATTTGACGCTTTGTGATCAGCTATCCGCAGTAGCCGTGCTGCCGCACGGTCCGCATGGATGGTTCGTACGCGACTGTAGGTGTTGAATGTACCGCGCACATGTGACCCTTCCCTGGCTCACTACATCACGCGCACGCGTGGCCTACCGCAACATCCGGCATTTCTCTGGAAATTGGGCTATACTGCGCCATCGTGATCCAGCGCTACTCGCGGCCATTTGTTGCCAAGCTTTTCCTATGACCTTCACAACTGCTGACGCTGCCTAGGGCCCATGACGGACACCAGGTTGCTGACCACAGTTGGCGCCTTGGGGTCGAGTGACGGCAAACAGCAAGCTCTGCGGGGCACGAAGTCCGATCAGGGACATGACGATGCGCATGCACTGCTCGATAGTGCTAAGATCTTCCTATCGGTAAAACAATAGCCGTGACTGGAATTCTTGCAGGATACGTTGGGGTGAGTCCCCAGAGGAATTGACGGGTGTGTAGCGGCTCGCGATCGGCCAACTGAGGATAGAACCAAACCCTTCGTAATTACCTGTAGTGGCATGTGGTGGATTCGCTGGTTCGCCGGGGCATTTCTCAAGCAGCAATCCCGAGAGGTTCTTGGCCACGCCAAGAAGCACGTAACAGATGGCATCCGGCAGCACAACTACTCGACAGTGCTCCAGCGCCATGGGCCTGCCGCCGAGCGTGGTGATCCCGAGGCGCAATTTCTTCTTGGATGCGCATTCCACCTGGGTAAGGGCGTTCAACAAGATTGCGCCGAGGCAGCGCAATGGTATTGGGCCGCTGCCAACCAGGGGCATACCGGCGCCCAGTGCAACCTGGGTGTCTTATTCCACAGCGGTAACGGGGTGCAGCAGGACTATGCAGAAGCAGTCCGGTGGCTCTCGCACGCGGCCAGGCAGGGCTCAGTCAGTGCGCAATTCAGCCTTGCGGGATGCCATGAACGCGGAGAGGGCACACGCTTGGACTACGCAGAGGCTGTGCGCTTGTACCGGTGGGCAGCCGACAGCGGGTACGCGCCCGCCCAGCGCAACCTAGGCCGGATGATCGAATATGGACTGGGCGTAACGAAGGACCATGTCGAAGCATTCGTATGGTATTCGCTGGCCGCAGAGCAGGGCGACGCAGAAGCAGTATACTACTTGGCGCAGGTGAAGGGCGCATTCGTGCCGCGTGAACTCGCCCGTGCCAGGCGTCTCGCCTCCAAGAAGGCCAAGGTGTTCGAAAAACGCAGGCAAGCCAAACCGTCGTAGCACCTCTGCGGCGTCCTACGTAGGCGGCCATTCCTACGAGCGATAAAAGTAGCCGAGCAGTATGCTAGCCTGAAATCCCACGCGGACTAGGTGGGTGACATTTGCAGAAGCAAATGTGGTGCCTGTACGGCCGTAATTGACTATATCTGTCACGTGTTACGTGACTATGGCGTATAGTGTCACGTGTCTATACAGTACACTATACGTCGGCCTGGCCAGGATGTACCCCTCCGAAAATGTCGCATTATCCCTGAATGTGGTCAATTGTGCATATTCTGATTGAAAGTGCCACCCCAGTCTGATTGAAGGTGCCACCCTAATCTGATTGAAAGTGCCACCCCTGGCGGCCGGATTTTGCCGGGGTGTGTTCTATCGAATCAGGGCGTCTTGTGGGGCGCTGGAGCTTTGCCAAGCCTGAGGGCTTTCGTTGTGCTTTTCCACCAAACGAGCGCACAACGATGCCCCAAGCACGAACCTCCATGCGACAAATCCGAGACGTACTTCGCTACTATCACCGGGAAGGCTACAGCAAGCGCCTGATCGGAGACTCGTTGCATCTTGCCCGAGCCACGGTGCGCAAATACCTCTGCCGTGCAGAGGTGTTGGGACTGCGTTGGCCGCTGCCGGACGGGCTCACCGACGATGTGTTGGAAGCGATGTTCTTTCCGGAGTCCCGGTCCGCGGCCAAGGCCCGGTACCAGCCGGACTGGGAGGCGGTTAACAAGCAAATGTCCAGGAAGCATGTCACTTTACGAATGGTGTGGGAGTCGTACCATGCCGCCTTCCCGGACGGCTACAGCTACAGCCACTTCTGCGCACTCTACAAGACGTGGAGCGCGTCTCAGGAGGTGGTCATGCGCCTGGAGCACAAGGCGGGCGACAAGCTGTTTGTGGACTTTGCCGGCACCACCGTAAACCTCATTCATCCGGTCACGGGCAAGGCTACCAAGGCCCAGATCTTCGTAGCCACGCTGGGCTGCTCCAACTTCACGTATGCGGAAGCCGTCCCGGATCAATCGCTGTGCAGCTGGATCACGGCGCACGCGCGCGCCTTATCGTACTTCGGCGCTGTGCCGAAGGCGATCGTCTGTGACAATTTGAAGGCTGCCGTCAAGAAGGCGCACCGCTACGATCCAGAGCTCAATCCAACCTACCAGGACTTCGCTACCTACTACGACACCAGCATTTTGCCCGCCCGCGTTCGAAAACCTCGGGACAAGGCCCCAGCGGAACAAGCCGTGAAGCTGGTCGGGGGGTGGATTCTGGCGAAGCTCCACGATCGCCGGTTCTTCAGCATTGCGGAGCTCAATAAAGCGATTGCCCCGCTACTGGAAGAGCTTAATGCATACTACGATGCATGTGGGCCACCGAATCCGGCGCAAGTGGGCCACCGAATCCGATGCAAGTGAGCCACCGAATCCGATCCATGTGGGCCACCGAATCCGGCGCATGTGGGCCACCAGATCCGATACCATAGGGCCGCTTGGGTGCCCCCGCAGAGCGTGACGTTGGGCATCTAGTAACACTGAATAAGTTGTGTCTTCCCTAACAAATTGGAGGCACAGCAACATGGCAGCACACCGCATACCGATGCGCAGAATCAAGTATATCCTCTCCCTACGCTACGAGCAGAATTACTCTGAGCGGCGCATCGCGCAGCAAGTAGGAGTCGGTCGCAGCACGGTATCTCGTACGTTGGCGCGTGTACAGCAGACGGGGTTGACCTGGTCGCAGTGCGCAGCATTGAGCGATGCAGAGCTGCAGCAGCAGCTCTTCCCTTCGGACGACAAGCAACAGGTGCCTCAGCGGCCGCTGCCCGATTGGGAGCAGGTTCACAAGGCCTTGGCCAAGCACTCGTATATGACGGTACGGCAACTGTGGCTTGAGTACAAAGCGGGCCATCCTGATGGCCTGGAGTATAGCCAGTTTTGCCTGCGGTACCGCCAGTGGCGTGGCAGCGACAGGCACTTGGAGATGCGTCTGGAACACCGGGCGGGCGAGAAGCTCTTCGTGGACTACTCAGGAAAAAGGCCCTCCATCGTAGACCCTCGCACGGGCAAGTCACGCGAGGTTGAGCTCTTTGTCGCAACGCTGGGCGCGTCCCATTACACCTTTGTAGAGGCGACCTTAACGCAGCAGCTGAAAGATGTCTGCGGATCGCTTCGGCGATGCTTCGAGTTTTTAGGTGGCACGCCTCGCGTGTTGGTTCCGGACAACATGAAGACCGCCGTGACGGCGATAAACAGGGGTGACGTAGCGAAGATCAACGCAACGTTTCAGGAATTGGCGGATCACTACCAGGTCTGTGTGCTGCCTACTCGACCAGGAAAACCAAAGGATAAAGCCGCCGTTGAGAACGCCGTGTTGCAGGCTCAAAGGCGCATCCTGGCGCCACTTCGCAATCGTCACTTCTCCAGTCTACAAGACCTGAATGCAGCCATCGCCCCGTTGCTGGAAGCACTCAACGCCCAGCCCTTCCAGAAAAAGGATGGCAGTCGTCACAGCTGGTTTGTAGATCTGGACAAGCCTGCGCTACGCCCGCTACCACGCACGCCTTACCGGTACGGTGAGTGGACGAGCAAGCGTAAGGTGCAGTTCAATTATCACGTGTCGATCGACAAATGCTACTACAGCGTACCCTTCAAGTATGCAGGAAAGACCGTCTACGCGCTGGTACACCAGGACACGGTGGAGATTTACCTCGATCGGCAGGATGATACGTACATAGCAGCGCATCGTCGTGGTCTTTTGCGAGGTCAACATGTGACGAACCAGCATCACATGCCCTCGCACCATCAAGCCTACGCCGCGTGGACGCCAGAGCGCTTTGTGAATTGGGCCGCCGAAGTCGGCACGCACACCCAGGCGTTGATCCAAGCCAACTTCCACCGATTCGATATCCCAGAGCAGTGCTTCGCGCGATGCAGAAGCCTTCTGGGCCTGGCGAAGAAGCATGGTGCGCGCGCCATGGAGGCAGCGGCGAAAGAAGCGCTGGACCAGCAAGTCTTCAGTTACCCCGCGGTCAAGCAGATCGTTGAGAAGATCGCAAGCGCCGCAGGCAGTCAGCGGCCCTGTGTCGTTGAGCACAACAACATTCGCGGTGCCGCCTATTACAGTAATTCATCCCCAAAGGAGGAAGAGGAATGCTCACCCATCCTACCGTAGCCAAACTTGAACACATGCGTCTGTTCGGCATGGCCAATGCCCTGCGTGACCAGTTGGTCACCGCCGACATGGACGAGCTGACCTTTACGGACCGCCTCGCACTGATGGTCGACAACGAGATGGCTGTGCGTGACTCGCGTCGCCTGGCGCAGCGGCTGGGGCGCGCCAGGTTGAAGCATCAGGCCTCTGTGGCGGATATCGACTACGGGCAGGGCCGCGGACTCGATAAGCATCTCATGCTGCATCTGGCCAGTTGTCAATGGGTACGACGTCACCAGAACATCGTCATCACCGGCGCAACCGGAGTCGGAAAAAGCTACTTGGCCTGCGCGTTTGCACACAAGGCGTGCCTGGAGAACTTTCGGGCACAGTATCACCGACTGCCCCGACTCATGGAGGATTTGCAGATCGCTCACGCCGATGGACGCTATCAGCAACTCTTGAACAAGCTCGCCAAAATGGACGTGCTGGTGTTGGATGATTGGAGTCTCGGGCACCTTTCCGCCGAGCAGCAACGGCATCTGCTGGAGCTCCTCGACGATCGGTATGACACACGATCCACCATTGCGACGAGTCAGTATCCAGTGGAACAATGGCATGAAACCATGGAGGATCCTACCTTGGCCGACGCCGTGCTCGATCGTCTAATCCACAACGCGCACAAAATCGAACTGGTCGGAGAATCTATGCGGAAGAAGAAGTCCTTATGGCCCTCCAACACACCACAAAAAAAGAGATAAAGTTGCTAACTTCGCACCCAACCACTGGTGGCCCACATGCGCCGGATTCGGTGGCCCACTTGCATCGGATTCGGTGGCCCACTTGCGCCGGATTTGATGGCCCACTTCAGAGCGAATCTGGTGGCCCACATCGTCGGAATATGCAAGCTTAACGACAAGCCCTTCCAGAAAAAGTCCGGCTCACGACGCAGTCATTTTGTGGAGCGCGACTTGCCCGCCATGCGTGCACTGCCAGCCGTGCCGTTCACCTACAGGGACTGGAAGAAGCTGACCGTCCATATCGATTACCACATACAGCTGGACCACGCCTACTACAGCGTCCCCTACCGCTATGCGCGCAAGAAAGTGGATGTCTGCATCACGGAAAACGTGGTGGAATGCTTCCTGAAGTCAAAGCTCATCGCCGCTCATGCGCGCTTGCGGCAGCGGGGACAGCGCAGCACACATAACGATCACATGCCCAAGGGGCATCGCCAGTTTATCGATCAGGAATACCACCTGGACCAGACCCGCAAGATTGGACCTGATACCTCGGCGCTGGCCTTTGCAATCCTGGCAAACCGCAAGCGCCCGGAGCACGGCTACCGCACGATCATGGGGCTTGTACGGCTACAACACACCTATCCGAAGGAGCGCCTGGAAGCGGCCTGTCGCCTTGCACTAAAGCTCGGCACCTACAACTATCCCAGTGTCGCTGCCCTGCTTAAGAGCGGGCGTGACCTGCGGGAAGCGCCCGCGGCCAATCCCCCAGCCATCCTGCATGAAAACCTTCGCGGCGGAGATTACTTCGCCGACGGATCACTGTTTGCCAACCCTGAACCTGAAACGCCCTGAGCCTATGCTACACCATCCCATTATTGACAAACTCGAACAACTTCGCTTCTACGGCATGGCCAACGCGCTGCGTGACCAGTTGGCACAGCCCGAAAGCGACCGGCTGAGCTTCATGGAGCGCATAGGCCTCATGGTCGATCGGGAAGCCAGTGCCCGCGCAAACAGAGCCCTGAAGCTTCGATTGCGGCGCGCGCACTTGCACCAGGCGGCCTGCATCGAAGATTTGGACTTTTGCGCGCCGCGCGGGCTGGATCAAAGGCTGATGCTCGATCTGGCCAGTTGCGACTGGATCCGCCACCATCTCAATGTGATCATTACCGGCCCCACCGGTGCGGGCAAGAGCTTCATTGCCTGTGCCCTCGCCCACAAGGCATGCCTGGAAGGCTTCAAGGCCCGCTACCACCGCCTGCCGCGCCTGCTCGAAGAACTCGCGCTCGCCCGCGCGAGCGGCCGCTATCTGCAAGTCCTGCACACGCTGTCCCGGCTGGATGTGCTCGTGCTCGATGATTGGGGCCTGCAAAGTGTGACGAGCGCGCAGCAGGAATGCCTCTTTCAGATTCTCGATGACCGGATCCAGAAACGCTCCACGATCGCTACCGGTCAAATGCCGGTCGAACACTGGCACGAGACCATGCCTAACCCCACGCTCGCGGACGCCATCCTCGACCGGCTCGTACAACCCGCGTACCGCATCAAACTCAAAGGCGAATCGATGCGAAAACGACTGCTGAAAACGCCAGCCCACACGCATCAATAAAATCCGTAAACTCGTTCAATTCAACCTCCGAAAACATGCATCTAACCCAGCGCGTCCACATGGCTGCAGGGTGGTAACTTTAAATCAGATTACCCTGGCACTTTCGTCAGAATACACACAATTGAGGCCAAGTTCACGCAGTATGAAGCCAATATCGAAGCAAGTCGAGGTTTTAGAGGTAAATGTTACGTGTAACGGATAGATCATGTGTACTATACCTAACAGTAACTTATAAATAATGACTGATCTCGCGCAGGTCTTCCTCGATCCCTCCAACTCCGCACAGCGGCGCTACGAATTGCTCCGCGCGTGCTTTGTCGATAAGGAGCCCCTGCAAGCAGTCGCGGAACGCTTCGGATACTCCTACGGCACCGTCCGCAATCTCTGCTCTGAGTTCCGCCGCAACCCCACGCCAGCTTTTTTCATGCCCGCACAGCGAGGCAAGAAGAAAGACCCTGAGAATGCATCCACGCCGACCCGCAGAAAGACATCGGAGGCTTTGCAGCAGCGCACCCAGCGCATTATCTCGATGCGTGCAGAAAAGAACCTGTCCGCAGTGGAGATTGCCGCGACGCTCCGCTAGGAAGGGCAGCGCGTAAGCGACTCCACCGTCATGCGCACCCTGCGCTTGTCCGGCGTGGCCAAACTGCACCGACGCACCCTACGGCAACGACTCGATGCGCCAGTTCCGCAGCGGGCGGCCGTGGCCAACTACCGCAAGCTGGATCTTGCGCCCCGCCAGTTCCAAACCGACTTTGGGGGCCTCTTTCTGTTTGTGCACGACCTGGCCCGCGTCCAGCTGGACACCCTGCTTACGCAAAGCAAGATGCCTGGCAGCCAAGGGATACCCGCTGGCTGTGCCGTGCGCGCTCTGTTGGCCCTGAAGCTCTGGGGCCTGCGACGTAGCGCCCATGTCATGGCCGAGGTCCTGGATCCGGGGCTGGCCCTGTTTGCCGGACTCAACGTCATGCCCAAGCGCTCCACTCTTTCGGAGTATTCCTGCCGGGTCCACCCCGAACAGTGCACAAGACTCATGGAGGCCTGGCACACCGCTACGCGCTCCCTGGACGTATGCCTGGGCCAGGGGCAGTCCTTCGACCTGGACTTCCACACGATTCCCTACCACGGCGACGACGTCCTGCTCCAGAAGCACTACGTCTCCAAGCGCAGCCGCAGCCAGAAAGGCATCCTGTCTCTGGTCGTGCGGGATGCCGAAGCCCGGCTCTTCGTCTACGCAGACGCACAGGTGCGCAAGGAGAACCGCCACGACCAACTCCAGCACTTTGTCGATTGGTGGCACGCACGCTCCGGGACCCTGCCCAAAGAACTGGTCTTTGACAGCACCTTTACCACGTATGCCAACCTGGCACAGCTCACCGCGCAGGGCATTGACTTCCTCACGCTACGACGCCGCTCCCAAAAGATGCTGGCCACCCTGGCACAGGTGCCACCGGACCAGTGGCGCCGCATACGGCTGCACAACGTGGGCCGCACCTTCCGCCATCCGCGCATCCTGGAGCAAAAGGTCCGCATCCGCGGCTATCCCGGAAAACTGCGCCAGATTGCCATTACAGAGCTCGGACATGAGAAGCCCACGCTGCTGCTCACCAATCAGATGCACGGCGCGGCCTCCCGGCTGATCGACCGCTACGCACGGCGGATGCTCATAGAAAACACCCTCGCCGATGCCATCGACTTCTTCCACATGGATGCCCTCAGCGCAGCCGTACCCTTGAAAATTGATGTGGATCTGCAACTGACGCTCATGGCCAGTACCCTCTACCGCATCCTGGCAAAACGAATCGGCAACGGCATGGAGAACGCCAAGCCCCGTACCCTCTTCCGAAAGCTGGTGCGCACCCGCGCAAAGGTCGACATACAAGCCGACGACCTCATCGTTACACTGCCGCGGCGGGCAAACAGCCCGTATCTGCTCGCAGCAGGATATAACGATGCCGTCGAGGCCATTCCCTGGCTAGCAGACAAGAGACTCCACATCCGCATAGCATGACCAACCCCGACGAAATGTCATGGCGATTTGGACAAAAATTGCGCATGGGAGTTCAGGCTAGATTGCTCATAGCGAATCCAGTTGGACACGCATCTATCCTGGCTCGGGTCCACTGCCTTTGCGGCATCAGGTGCATTTGCGTGCCCGTACCATGGCAAATTCCGCCAGGCACGATGTGCGTTGTGCCTTCATGACCTATGGCAAGAAATCATGGGAGAATTCGTGTCCGCACTAGCGGATGCCGCCAGGCAAGGTGACGGCGAGTCTCAACGGAGTCTGGAAAAGATGTGTGAAAAGGCGAAGGGTTGGCACGGATTCCCGCGTTGGCTCTTCACTGGTGTTAGCAGTTAGTTGGGTGCGGCAACGTAGAATCGCGCTTCATCCGGGGGAGGTGTATTCAATCGGCCTGCTCGCTGAAGAGGACCTCGAGTTGGCCGCACCCATTGGTATCTGGCTGCAGCAAGCAGGGGCATGCCCTGCGCAGCTCAAGATTGCCACTGGCCTTTGCAGTGGGTGGATTATGTCGCAGGGTCGGAAAGAAACGGTGTAGTGGGTCCAATTGGCTGCCAGCCAGGGCCACCCCAGAGCGCAGTACCAACTAGGCTGTGAATTTCACCAGGGACGGGAGCTTTCACAAAACCGGGCGGAAGCGGCCCGCTAGTTTCGGCGTGCGGCAGAACAGGGCGTGGCGAGAGCGCCGTTTTCCGTGGGGGCAGCCTACGACAACGGGCATGGCTTGGCGAAAGATAAGGCAGAAGCCTTCTACTGGTAACGGCGAGCAGCAGAGCAGAATGTGCAGCAAATGCATTTTCGTCCGGACACAGCCTGTGCCAAAAGTGGGTTGGGACTGTCCCATAGCGCGGTCGGTGAATGCGCACCGGCCAGCTAAGGAGCGGTTCGATTCATTCGGATGTAGCAAGCCGGACGACTTGGGTGCCAGCTAGCCGCAATCACAAAGCACTGCGCGGCTTCGGAGAGGGCAACAGCGACCCCTCACCGATCGCACGCTGGCAAAAGGCACTGGATGCGCCTCCGCCAACATATGCCCACTCTTAGGGTAAGCCAGTGTCCTTTCGTTCTCTCGCAGAAAATAAAAGTGCTTGAACATGCCGGGCTACGGCCAGCAGCAGCATGCCGTGCGACGGCAACTATGCGCGCTCCTTCCGCGAAACGGCAGACCGACACCAACCCGCAGCTGCCACGCAACCTGACTTGCTGCTGCTCCGACAGACCTCTCGCACTCTTTCCCGTTTTAGGGCACCTCGGCCAATTCGGTAAAGTGGTGAACCAGGCGCGCCTAGAATCCCGCGATGACTGGCGGCGTTTCATCGCGCGTGCCAAGCGGCTGCATCTGGGCCTGATGGCAGAATGGCTTGCCTTGGCGATGCATGACATCGGCACCGCCGGGCTGCTCGCTTCAACCAATTTCTTTGGCCACCGTGGATTCGTTACCGCGCGTAGTACTCAAGTTTGGTGGCACCAGTTTGTCCACCCGTGCACACTGGGACGCCGTAGCTTCGATCACAAGACGCCATCTTGAGGCGGGCCAACACCCTGTCCTGGTGTGTTCGGCTATGGGAAGGGTCTCGCGCGAGCTTGAAGCACTTCTCGACGCTGCGCTGGCCAACGCGCATGAAATGCCGCTTCAGGCAATCAAGGATCGACATCTGTACCTGGCCAGGCAGCTGGAAGTTGATGGCACCAAGCTGTTGGCACGCTACTTCGACAGCATCACCCGCCTTGCCTACGGCATCTCGCTGACCCGCGAGGTGGGGCCTGCGGTGTGGGCGCGCGTCTTGTCGGGAGGTGAACTCATGATCTCCACGCTCGGCGCGGCCTTCCTGAATCGCCAAGGGCTCAAGACGTCATGGCGTGACGCGCGCGCCATGCTCAAGGCGCAGACGGACTTGCGCGCCCCGCTCTATGAACAGTACCTGTCCAACCAGTGTCAGCATGATCCAGACAAAGCATTGCAAGCTGAGCTGGCTGCCGACGTCATTACGCTGACGCAGGGCTTTATTGCAAGCAACCGGCGCGGCGAAACGGTGCTCATTGGCTGGGGCGGCTCCGATACGTCAGCTTCGTACCTTGCCGCGAAACTCGAAGCAGAGCGTGTAGAAATCTGGACAGACGTGCCCGGGATGTTCACGGCCGACCCGCACTCCATCCCGTCGGCCCGCCTGCTAAAGCATCTCGAATATGACGAAGCGGAAGAACTAGCCAGTACCGGCGCTGAAGTGCTGCACCCTCGCTGCATTGATCCGCTGCGTGCTGCCGGAATCCCACTCCACATCCGCTCGACGCATGCGCCGCACGTGCAAGGAACCGTCATCGCTCCAGATGTCGATGCATCTGGTGCACAGGTCAAGGCCATCTCTACGCTCCGCGGGCTGACCCTTATTGCCATCGAAACGCCGCGCATGTGGCACTCGGTAGGTTTTCTGGCGCGCGTGTGTAGCGTTTTCGAACGCCATGGCCTCTCTATAGGCTTGGTGGCTACTTCGGAAACTAACGTCACCATGTCCATTGACCCCATCCATGGGGTTAAGGTGACACCATCCAAACTTGAGGCCTTGCTGTCAGATCTGCGCGCCTTCAGCGGCGCACGAGAAATCCAGTCGTGCGCGGCGGTCAGCCTCGTAGGTCGCCAGATCCGAAGCGTGCTGCACGAGCTTGCACCTGCGCTCGAAGCCCTTAGTGAACAGCAGATTTACCTCGTCACACAGGCCGCCAGTGACCGCAACTTCACCTTTGTCGTCGAAGAATCCCAAGCCGTGCGCCTGGTAGCCAAACTGCATAGCCAGATTTTCGGCCACGTCAGCAGCAGCGACCTGTTTGGACGAACGTTTCGCGAGCTTTTCGATAACGATCTTCGCCCAGACCTCTCAGTCTGGTGGAAGCAGCGCCGCCAGGACCTCTTGCGCATCGCGCAGCATGACGCTCCCTGCTATGTGTACGATGAAACCACGCTTCGCGAGGCCGCCAGCCGTGTCCTGGGGCTGGATACCGTGGACCGCTGCTTTTATGCGATGAAAGCCAGCCACCATCCGGATGTCCTGCGCGTCTTCTATGACGCGGGCCTGGGTTTTGAGTGCGTTTCGCCTGGGGAGCTTGAATTTATTCACGAAGTGTTTCCCGGGCTCGACAAGGACCGCGTCCTCTTTACACCCAATTTCGCGCCGCGCCAGGAGTATGAGGCCGGATTCCGCCTGGCGGGCCACACAACGCTTGACAGCATTCGGCCTCTTGAGTTGTGGCCCGACGTGTTTGCCGGCCAAGAAGTTATCGTGAGGGTCGACCCCGGCCGCGGGCACGGGCACCACAAGCATGTCCGAACCGCAGGCGCGCAGTCCAAGTTCGGCATCATTCCCAGCGCGTTGCCACGCCTGCAGCGCCTGGCGGCTCGCGCAGGTTTGGCCATTGTAGGGTTGCATGCGCACGTTGGCAGTGGCATCCTGATGAGCAGCACTTGGCCCGAAACCGCCTACTTTCTAGCCTCGCTCGCAGAGGGATTCAGCGATGTGCGGTTACTCAACATCGGCGGCGGCTTCGGGGTACCTGAGCGGCTCGGCGCTAGCGCGCTCGATTTCGATGCGCTCGCCGAAGGATTGCACCGCTTTCGACTGACATACCCCAACCTGGCGTTGTGGATAGAGCCCGGCCGCTACCTGGTAGCGGAATCCGGCGTGTTGCTGGCCCGCGTCACGCAGGTCAAACAAAAAGGCGCCACGCACTACGTCGGCGTGGAAGCCGGGATGAATTCGCTGATTCGCCCAGCCCTCTACGGTTCGTACCACTCCATCGTGAACCTCACGCGCCTGAATGAGTCGCCCGCCATCACCGCTGAGGTAGTAGGCCCCATTTGCGAAACCGGCGACGTCCTTGGCCATGGGCGTCGCCTTCCCCGGACTCTTGAAGGCGACATACTCCTAGTTGCCACGGTCGGGGCCTACGGCCAAGTCATGAGCTCACGCTATAACCTGCGCGAGCCGGCCAGCGAGCACTTGCTCCCGCAGGGCTACAGCGAATCCCCACAGCCGTGACAGAACCGTGCATTCTGTTCGTGGCTTGACTCGTAGCACTGGCCGCATATCGTACCTGCCTTCTTGGGCCGCCGCGCCAGGGCAATCTCGGACGATACTATGCCTGTTGGCACGGCAATGATCGCGTACCCGATTATCATCACGACCGCCGCAAGCGCTTGCCCCGCGGGCGTCTGGGGGGAGATGTCTCCGTAGCCTACCGTTGTGAGCGTCACAATAGCCCAATATATGCTGCGCGGAATGCTGTCGTAGCCGTTTTCCGCGCCTTCGATGAGGTAGATGAGCGAGCCCAGGATGGTCACCAGCGCAAAGACGGCGATAAGGAAGATCATAATCTTGCGCCAACTTGCGCGCAAGGCATCCATCAGCAGGTCTCCAGCAGACAGATAGTGTACCAGCTTGAGAACCCTAAACACACGCAGGATGCGCAAGAGCCTTATGACAAGCAGGGCATGGGCGCCCGGAAGAATGACACTCGCGTAGGTGGGCACGACAGCCAGTACGTCAATGACGCCATAGAAGCTGCGCGCATAGCGCACACTAGACTTCGCGCACATGAGCCTCAAAGCGTATTCGACGGTGAAGATGATCGTAAACACCCATTCAGCACCGAGCAGGTATTCCCCGTAGAGCTGATTGACCGTCGCTATACTTTCGAGCATCACCACAGCTACGCTGGCCAGGATGGCGCAGATTACTGTGACATCGAACACCTTGGATGTCTTCGACGCACCACCAAACAGGGCGTAGTGGACCCTGCGCCGCCAAAGCAAAAGGATATTTGGACCCTTCGACCCGCCAGAACCTACTTCCGTATCAGCTATGGCCATGGTCGGGCTTCATGAAGCGCGTACACCGTCTGGCCTGATGCCGCGCCGATGCAAGTCCAGATAGAATAACCCCGCCAGGGAGATGCCGTGTGTAATCTCGCCGGCCGATACCATTTGTGGTATTTCCGCTAAACTAATGAGCACAACTTCGATGTCTTCGGCGCTGTCCAGTTGCTGCCCATGCCGCCTGGTAGCATGCCGGCCCATATAGAAGTGGCAGGCGTTGTTCAGAATCGCAGGGTTGGGCCGCATTGTGCCCAAATGTACAATTTCTTCAGCCACGTAGCCGGTTTCTTCACGCATCTCGCGTCGCGCGGCCGCTTCCGGCGCTTCGCCCTCGTCCACCAAGCCGCCGGGGATTTCAAGAGCGACCGACTGCGTGCCGTGCCGGTATTGCCGAATGCAGACCAGGTTCCCATCCGCCGTTACGGGAAGGCAGTTCACCCAGTCCGCTGACTCAAGTACGTAGAATGGATGTACCTGCCCCGTGCGGGGCGAGCGACTCCGATCCTCTCGTACGGCGAAGACGGAATAGTCACCGCAGGGCCTGCTACCGACGCGATCCCATGACCTGATCATCACTACTCAACAACCAAGCATCCCGAATTGATAAGTTCCGTGAGCACGCACGCAAAGGCGGGCACGGCAAGGTACGGCTTGAGCGTGTCAAGCGTAAGGGGTTGGGTTCCGGTAAGCAGCAGGACAGCGTCCACCAGTTCACCTTCAAACGCGTATTGCTGGCCGCAGGCAAAAAGGTGCAAACAGCCAGTGCCCTCGAGGTGCGCGAAGTATCCGACCGAAAGGCGGCGCAGTCCATGGCCGGATTCCAGCAGACTTTGCACATCCGCCGTGCTCAGTGGCTCCTGGGGCAAGGCCAGCGCATCTGCAGGCTGCGTAATGTAGGCACCAAACCACCTGTCTAAATCTTCTCCTGCAGCCAGGAAGCGCCGCGCCGTCTTGCGCACCCACGCCAGGTCGGCCGCATCAATTCGACCGGGATCGTCAGTTGGGGCGCGCCCGGGGTCGCCAAAGCGCGCCGTCCCGTCAACGCTCGCGGCAGCTGCATCCAGCAAGCCGTGCAGGATGTCCTGCTCAGTAGGCGCGCGGAAACCCACCGAAAACGTCATGCAAGGGTCCACCGCGACGCCCCAGTGTGGAATGCGCGGTGGCAGGTAGAGCAAATCACCTGGCGATAGAATCCACTCGGCATCCGGCACGAACTCCTCCAGAATTGCCACATCAACTTCAGGCACAAAGGCCACATCATCCGGCGCCGGAGTATGACTGATCTGCCAGCGTCGGCGGCCGTAGCCCTGCACAAGAAACACATCGTAGTTGTCTACGTGAGGACCCGCATTTCCACCGGGAGGGGCGAAACTTGCTTGCACGTCATCAATCCTCCAGTTTGGCAGGAAGCGGAATGGTGCCAGGACATCCGCTACCGCCGCCACATGCCGATCCACGTCCCCGACCAGAATCGTCCATCCCGTCTCAGGAAGGCCCTGGAGCTCATCGGCTTCAAACGGTCCGGTGAGCAGCTCCCACGGGCACTCGCCAGCATCTTCAAGAATTAGCCGAGGAAATACGTCGTCCTGACAAGCCAGAGCCAAAAGGTCTTGCAGCGCAATAGGCGAGACGAATCCCGGAAACGCCCCGCGAATCAACAATGGCTTCTTCTGCCAATAATTAGACAGAAAAGTCGCCGGCGTAAGCCCCCCTAACACCCTTAGGCCCATGCAGCGTTACCGAATTGCAGATACGAGAATGTCAACGAGCCATACGACGGCCACCAGAACGGCAACCACCACGATGATCCGTGACTTCATGGTCCGCCGGGGGTACTCGTATTGACAGTATGGGCACTGCACCGGCGCACCCTCGACGGGCAACGCGCACGAAGGGCACTCCATACTCGCCTTTGAAGCAGAAATCATGGGCAGTAAACGCCTGGAAGGATCCGGCGTTCAGCAATCATACCTCCGCTTGGAAACACAACGCACTGATACGCTTATACGTGCGTTCATCTTTTTGCAAGAGTGTTTACTGTTGTGAGTGCTGTAGGTGCGGAGGCGCTGGCCTTACCCATTATAGAGAGGAGCATTGCTGCCGGTGTTGAGGTTCAGGTAGCCACCGAGAAGCACTTTGCCTTTGCGGAGCGGATCTGCGAGCTGATTGAGCGCGCGGCCGCGGCGCGTGGCACGGGCATAGCCCGGCGGGAAGAAGCCTATGTGCGTGGCAAGATGGCCGAAGGCAAGGCGGTTGTCGCCTTGGGGCCCGGTAGCGAGGTGGCAGGCTTCTGCTACATCGAAACTTGGGACCACGGCAAGTACGCAGCCAACTCCGGACTCATTGTCGCGCCACGGTTCCGGAAGATGGGGCTGGCGCGCCGCATCAAACGCTGCGCCTTTGAGCTTTCGCGTGTGCGATACCCCAACGCCAAGCTTTTTGGAATCACGACAAGCCTCGCCGTGATGAAGATCAATTCAGAGCTTGGGTACAGGCCCGTGACGTTTTCGGAATTGACTTCGGACGATGTCTTCTGGAATGGCTGTCAAAGCTGCCCGAACTACGATGTGCTCACGCGAATGAAGCGCAGGATGTGCCTGTGTACGGGCATGCTGTACGACCCGAACGCGTCATTGCAAACTGGGGCCACCCCACCTGCAAACGCGCTAAGCGCTGCCATTTTGTGACCGTCGGTGTTGCGCTACCCTTCCCCGTAGACCACTTGTACCACTACCAGGTGCCGCCTGGGCAGGAAGCGGCCGCGCAGATTGGATGCCTGGTACGCGTACCGCTGAAGCAGCGGTCGGTGGTAGGCGTCATCACCGAACGCGGCGATCCGCCTAAAGGCAAGTATACGCTGCGGCCCATCACAGCCATCCTGGATAAAACGCCGTCGGTCAGCGCGCCCGTGCTGGCTCTGACCCGCTGGATAGCCAACTTTTATGTGTGCGCCTGGGGCGAGGTCCTGCGCGCCGCGTTGCCAAGCGAGCAGCGGGGCCAACAGCGCCCCATGAAGCAGCGCTACCTGCGTCCCACGCCTGCGTTTTCGGCGCCCGCCGCACTCAAAGACGTCATTATGCAGCTACGGGGCCCCAAGCAGAAGGCGCTCGTTCGCACCTGCCTGCACCACCTCCAGGTGGGCCAGCGGATGCCCCGCAGAGCACTGCTTCTTGCACAGGCCGAGGCCAGTGCCGCGACGGCCAGACGCCTGGTGGCCAAGGGCATCTTGGAGGAGTCGGAAGAAGAGGTGTTGCGCATGCCAGACTATGGTGCAATGCCACCCGGGCGTTCCAGGCCGCCCACCTTTAACGCCGCGCAGTCGCAGGCGCGAGAACAACTGAAGGCCGCGATCAGGGCCGAGGCCTACGCCACGTTTCTGCTCCATGGTGTAACGGGATCCGGCAAGACGGAGGTCTACCTCGCCGCATTGGGGGCCACGCTTGCGCAGGGCAAGACCGCCATCGTCCTTGTTCCCGAAATCTCACTTACCCCGCAGACCGTTCAGCGATTTCGGGCTCGGTTCGGGGACCAGATCGCAGTGCTGCACTCACGAATGAGCTTCGGCGAGCGCTACGATGCGTGGCGCCTGTTGCGCAGCGGCCGCTGCTCCGTAGCAATTGGGCCGCGGTCTGCCATTCTGGCGCCCATGTCCAACCTCGGCCTCATCGTGGTCGATGAAGAGCACGACTCGTCATACAAGCAGCATGACCCGGCGCCTCGCTATCACGCGCGGGATGTCGCCGTGATGCGCGCTAAGATGGACGGCGCAGTATGCATTTTGGGCTCGGCAACGCCGTCGCTGGAAAGCCTGCACAATGTGCACACCGGCAAGTATGGTCTCCTCACCATGAAGGAACGGGTACCAGTGCCAGGCTTGGAGGCCGCGCCATTGCCAGACATTCAGCTCATAGATCTTCGGGCCGAGCGGCGCTCCGGCCGACGGCAAAGTGCGTTGTCAAAATCCTTGCGCCAAGCCATAGCGCTGCGCCTTGAACGCAAGGAGCAGGTAATCCTGCTTCAGAATCGACGTGGATACTCACCGATATGGGAATGCCAGCGTTGCGGCTGGCTGCCTGCGTGCACCGACTGCTCGGTTACGCTTACGTATCACCGGGCAAGAGAAACACTGCGTTGCCACTACTGTGGCTACTCTACGCGCCTGCCGCCTGCGTGCCCCGAGTGCGGGGCCGACGACTTTGCACAGCTGGGGGCCGGTACGCAGCGCGTCCAGGAAGAACTCAAGCGCTTCTTTCCCGATGCGCGGGTGCTGCGCATGGATCTGGATACTACCCACCGAAAAGACGCGCACTACGCCATCCTGAGCGAATTCGGGCAAGGCCACGCAGACATCCTGGTGGGGACGCAAATGGTGGCCAAGGGACTCGACTTTGGCCGCGTAACGCTGGTCGGCGTGGTCAGCGCCGACGTAGGCATGGGACTGCCGGACTTCAGGGCTGAAGAACGCGCGGCCCAACTGCTGATGCAGGTCTCCGGACGTGCCGGGCGTCATGCGCTACGCGGCGAAGTCATGCTCCAGACCCGCCGCCCGGACCATCCCATCTTCGATCACGTCAGAGAGCATGACTACAGCGGATTTGCTCAAACGCTCCTGGAGGCGCGGGACCAGCTGTTCTACCCACCGTTCGGGCGCCTGGTCAACATAGAGGTACGAGGACCGGATGAGGGGCGCACCGCCAAAATCGCGAAGCAGTGGAGGGACCTGGCGGCCAAGCAGCTCCCCACTGGTCTCCAGATGCTGGGACCAGAACCGGCTTTTATCGCACGCGTGAAGACCAAGTGGCGATTTCACATAATGATCAAGGCGCCACGATCATTCCGCGGTCTCAGCAGCTGGTTGCGGCAGGTAAGGAACGACTTTGGCGCCGTTCCCGGTGGCTACCGCGTCGCCATCAATGTCGACGCCATTGGCACTTTCTAAAGGGCGCGGAACCGTCCCCAACGTGGTACGTTTGGGGGGCTGAAGGGTGAGTCCCGCGCGGTCAGCTCCCTCTGAACCCCGTCAGGGCCGGAAGGCAGCAGCGGTAGGAGGTCGTAGCGATGCGATGCGGTACGCTTACCCTTCTTTTTTTTACTCAGATACATGCAGCGGACGTCCCGTGCAAATGGGGCGATGGCATCGTATTTTCATGGGCTAATTTCCCCAGCGCCAGCATCATGTTTCTCACTCTTGTTTTGATTCAGGCAGGGACAGGCCAGGGTAGCTTCGCTACTATGCTGCTGCCGATCCTCCTTCTCTTTCTGATCTTCTACTTTTTTATCATTCGCCCGCAGAAGAAGCGCGAAAAGGACCGCAAGGCCATGATTGCGGCAGTACGTAAGCATGACAAGGTGATAACCGCCGGCGGCATCCATGGCACAGTGCTCCAGGTAGACGACGAAAGCGTTCTGGCCGAGGTGTACACCAACGTCAAGCTGCGTATTGAAAAGAGCGCCCTCGCTACTGTGAAACCAAGAGGGTAATCCCCGGGGAGTGGCGCCGCGCCCATACCGCTCTCCCATGCGGTACCAACGCCGGTGCGGGCCGCATAAAGCCGCATGCCATGCAGAGCGATACCTTCGATGCCATCGAAGATGCTATCGCCGACATTCGCGCCGGCAAGCTCGTCATTGTCGTTGACGACGAAGATCGCGAGAACGAAGGCGACTTCATCGGCGCAGCTCAAACTATCACGCCCGAACTGGTCAACTTTATGGCCACCATCGGGCGCGGCCTCATCTGTGTTCCGATGACCGCGGAGCGCACGAACGCGCTCGAGTTGGACATGATGGTCCAGCGCAATACAGGCCTGTACGACACGCCTTTTACGGTTTCGGTAGACTACCGGCGCAACACCTCCACGGGCATCAGCGCCGCAGATCGTGCGGCGACGATCCGCGCGCTCGCTGACCCGGCGGCCAAGCCGGGTGACTTTGCAAGGCCCGGCCATGTCTTTCCCCTGCGGGCACACCGAGGTGGCGTGCTTCGGCGCACCGGGCATACTGAAGCCACTGTGGACCTCTGCCGGCTCGCCGGACTTCAGCCCGTAGGCACGCTGGTCGAAATCATGAACGAGGACGGCACCATGGCCCGCGTGCCGGAGCTCTTGAACATGGCCCGGCGCCATGCCATGCGGATCGTCACGATCAGCGATCTGGTCGCGTACAGGATGCAGCGCACGACGTTGATTCGTCGCGTGGCAGATGTGAAACTGCCGACAAAATTCGGACATTTCAAACTGGCCGCCTTTGAGGAAGAACTTACGCAAGAGGTGCACCTGGCCCTCTACAAGGGAACCTGGACCGAGAAGGATCCGGTGCTTACGCGCGTCCATTCCCAATGCGTCACGGGCGACATTTTCGGATCGCATCGCTGCGACTGCGGCGACCAGTTGCGAAAGGCCATCCAGCATGTCGAGTCCGAAGGCGCAGGCGTCATTCTCTATATGAAACAAGAGGGGCGCGGCATCGGGCTGCTGAACAAGCTGCGCGCCTACGAGCTTCAAGAGCAGGGCCTGGATACCGTTGAGGCAAACGAAGCACTTGGGTTCAGGATGGATCACCGGGACTACGGCATCGGTTGCCAGATCCTGCGAGCCCTTGGGATCAAGAAGCTGAAGCTGATGACGAACAACCCGACCAAGCGGGTCGGGCTGCATGGATACGGGCTCGAAATAACAGAGCGCGTGCCTATTGAGGTTCCCGCCAATGAGACGAATGCATCCTACCTGCGCACTAAGCGCGACAGGATGGGCCACATCCTGCCGGACCTCGGAGAAGGCGCCCCGCTACGGCGCACCCTGTGAGTCCACTGCAAGGACAGTACTTTGTTTGGATTACCTTCTTGGGGATAGCACCATAGCTGTAACACAACTCCTATTGCCATGAACCAGGCACGCTGCATTTCTGCGCTGGCAGCCATTGCGCTGCTGCTGCCTTCGGCGGCCCTAGCCCAGCGTACAGTGAAACCCGTTCTTCATGGACGACATTGGGTGGCCATTACCGGCAAGCCGCTTGGGGCCACCGCCGGCGCGATGATGTTTGCCAAAGGTGGCAATGCCGTTGATGCCGCGTGCGCGATGCTCGGGGCCACCGCCACGATGTGGGATGTCCTAAGCTGGGGCGGCGAAACCCAGGCGCTCATCTACAACCCCAACACGGGCAAGGTCATCGGCATCAATGCCCTGGGCACTGCACCCTCGGGTGCGACTGCGATATTCTTCAAGGAAAAGGACCTGAAGTACCCTCCAGAGTTCGGGCCACTGGCCGCTGTAACCCCCGGCACGCCCGGCGGACTCATGGTCATGCTCGCGGAGTATGGCTCGCTCAGCCTCGCCGATGTTCTTGGGCCCTCGCTCCAGATGGCTGAAGGGTATGCCATCGAGGCTCAAGCTTCGCAAAGCATTGAGGGACAAAAGGATAAGCTGAAACAGTGGCCGTATTCACGGAGCGTGATGCTGCCCAACTTTGGCGAGGAGTTCGAAGCTCCCAAACCTGGGGAGATCTTCAGGCAGAAGGACCTCGCGAAGACCCTGCAAAGGCTAATTGACGCCGAAGCCGAGGCGCTGGCGGCAGGCAAGTCTCGCCAAGCAGCGATCTACGCGGCCTACGACCGCTTCTACCGCGGAGACATAGCCGAAGAGATCGTACGGGGAACGCAGGAGCAAGGCGGCCTGATCACCATGGAGGACCTGGATCAGTGGCAAGTGTACCAGGAAGAGCCCGCCATGACTACCTATAGCGGCATCGAGGTGTACAAGTTAACGTCTTGGGTGCAAGGCCCGGTCATGCTTCAGGCGCTCAACATGCTCGAAAACTTCGACTTGAAGGCGATGGGGTACAATAGTACCCGCTACATCCATACCCTGTATCAGGTCATGAATATGGCGTTTGCGGATCGCGACTTCTACTACGGTGACCCCTACTACCCTCCCGCCGAGCCGCTCGAAGGCCTCCTGTCCAAAGAATACGCCAAGTCGCGCAGTGAGACCATCGACTGGGAACAGAATAATCCTGACGCCAAACCGGGCGACCCGTATCCCTTCCAGGGCGGCGAAAACCCGTTCCTCCACTATCTGGACGAGTGGACACCGGATCCTGGAGGAGAGACCAGCGACGCTGGCTACGAGGCCGACTTCTACGCCGGCACCACCTCGATTCAGGCTGCAGACAAAGAAGGATGGGTTGTATCGGTGACGCCCAGCGGCGGGTGGATACCGGCAGTCATCGCCGGCAGGACCGGCATCGGCCTCAGTCAAAGGATGCAGAGCTTTGTGCTGGACCCGGCAGAGAATCCTTATAACGTTGTGGAACCCGGCAAGCGTCCACGCGCCACCTTGACGCCGGGAATGGCGCTGAAAGACGGCAAGCCGTACCTGTCTTTCGCAGTACAGGGCGGTGACAGTCAGGATCAGAATCTGCTTCAGTTTTTTCTGAATGTCGTGGAGTTCGACATGAACGTGCAGCAGTCCGTGGAGGCCGCCAACATCAACAGCTTCCAGCTGCGCGGCTCCTTTGGGGAGCACACGTCGCGCCCGGGGCGCCTGCTGCTTCAGGACGCCACGCCGCCATGGGTACGGGCAGAGTTGCGCGAAATGGGGTATACTACCACGTTTAGTGCCCGAACCTCCGGGCCCATCACTGCCATTTTCTTTGACCGGGAGCATGGCACTCTCTGGGGCGGTGCCAGCCATCACGGTGAAGACTACGGTATCGCCTGGTAATTGTACTGCAATACCCCCGTGGCTTCGCTGTGGCACATAAGGATCGCAGGCTACGTCGCCGTTCTCAGCGTCCTGTGCGTCATGTCGTGTGCGCCGCGTGAGCACGGTCAGCCGCCGGAGGTCGTTGACTACAACTTCCACGTCAAGCCGATCCTGGCGGAGCATTGCTTTTTGTGCCATGGCCACGATCCAGAGAGCCGCAAGAAAGACCTCTCATTGCACACGCAGGAAGGGCTTTTTGCTGCACTTAAAGATGACTCCAGCCGATTTGTCATCGTGCCGAACATGGCGGCCGAAAGCGAGCTTGTACGGCGCATTGCTTCGCCCATAGCGAAGGAGCGCATGCCGCCGCCGGAAGCGCCGCGGCAGCTTTCGGACGCGGACATCGCCATCTTGCGGCGCTGGATTGAACAGGGCGCTAAGTGGAAGCCTCATTGGGCATTCCTGCCGCCTGAAGCAGTGGCCTCACCCTCCATACGGGATGGGAGCTGGCCGCGGAATGGCATCGATCGATTCGTTCTGTCTCGCCTGGAGCGCGAGGGGATGAAGCCGTCCAAAGTAGCTGACCGCCGAACACTGATTCGACGACTGTATTGGGACCTTACCGGACTGCCGCCGTCAGCGGAAGAGGTACGCGAGTTTGTGTCGAGGGGGAATCGCGGCGCCTACGAAGTCCTGGTGGATCGGCTATTGTCCTCGCCTCACTATGGTGAGCGTATGGCGCTGCATTGGCTGGACCTCGCGCGCTATGCTGACACCAATGGCTATTCTATAGACGGCGGGCGGCACATGTGGATTTGGCGGGACTGGGTCATAGGTGCCTTTAACGCCAACATGCCCTTTGATGCATTCGTTACGGAGCAGCTGGCCGGCGATTTGCTGCCCAATTCGACCGAGATGCAGCACGTGGCTACGGGATTCCATCGGAATCACATGATCACGCATGAGGGCGGAACAATACCTGAAGAAAACCTCACCAACTACGTCGCGGACCGCGTAAAGACGACGGGAGAAGTGTTTTTGGGACTTACGTTGGCTTGTGCGCAGTGCCACGACCATAAGTACGATCCAATCACACAGCGCGACTACTACCGGCTCTTTGCGTTCTTCAACACGATCGAGGAGCGCGGGCTGGATGGCAACAGCGGCATCAACCCTGTTCCTTCTCTTAAGGCCAGGACCGTTCTTGCTACAGAAGAGGAGATCGCTGAAGTCAAAGCTGCTTTGGCTCGTGTCCGCGAAGAGCTTCGCGCGCCCAGTCCAAGACAGAGAGCTTGGGAGGAACGGCAACGCGCGGTCTTGGCACAGCGCGGAGAGGGATTGGCCCTGCATGCGCTTCGTGCTCGGGGCGTAACGACACCAAACAGTGGGTATACTGGAGAGGTGCTTGAGGATGGATCGGTACGTATCGCGGAGCCGGGTTGGCTGGCTGCGTACAATGTTTCGCTGGGTTCCGAAGGTCTCGGGCAGCCCATCACGGGACTGCGAATAGTGTTTTATCCATCCCAAGCCGGACGCGTCGGCCATGGCCCGGAGGGCGGCTTCATTCTGACCAGTGTCCATGTGAGTGCGGGCTCGCAGCCTTCTGAGCAGGTAGATCCGCACTTGGCCCTGCCAATCCATCGCATAACGGCTACATCTGCGAGCGCCGACTATCCTGCGCTGGATGCACTGGATGACCGGCGCATCAACGGATGGTCACCTTCGTCCAACAATAGCGAAGCGCAGCACATCACCCTGACGCTGGAAGCCCCGCTTGATCCCGCAGTGACGCGGCATATTACCGTGATGTTCAGCTTTGGTGAGGGCAACAATCAGATCGCGGGGCATTTTCGCATCTTTGCGATGGAGGGCAAGGACGACGGATCGGTTCACCCGCCACCGGTACAGGCTGCGCTACTGACCGCCCCCGAGGCGCGCGATGTTGCGCAGCAGGAGCTTCTGCAGGCCACGTTTGCCTCCACCTCCGATGCTGCCGCGTCACTCAGGTACGAGGAAGAGAACCTGGAGGAGCGTCTGGCGGTCTTGACAGAGGCATTCCCGACCATGGTGATGGCGCGTGCAGCGGCAGCGCGCCCAACGCATGTGCTGCACCGCGGGCAATATGATCAGCCCACGGAGACGGTATCGCCTGGCGTGCCGGCATTCTTGCCCCCAGTGTCCGCAGACTCATCGCTCTCGCGCCTGGAGCTGGCCGAGTGGCTCTTCCGGCCAGACCATCCGCTCACGGCCCGTGTGGCCGTCAACAGGTTCTGGCACCTGCTTTTTGGCCGCGGCCTGGTCGCAACACCTGCAGACTTCGGAGCACGCGGCGCACTGCCCTCCCACCCGGCGCTGCTGGACCACCTGGCAACGGCATTCATTGCGTCTGGCTATGACGTCAAGGGCTTGCTCAAGATGATTGTGATGTCGGCCACCTACCGCCAGTCTTCCAGCGCCTCGCCTGAGCTATTGGCGGCCGATCCCAACAACGAGCTCCTTGCACGCGGTGCGCGGTTCCGCTTGCCGGCGGAATTCATTCGTGACGGTGCGCTCAAAGTCAGCGGGCTGCTTGTGCCCCGCCTGGGCGGCCCCAGTGTCAATCCATACCAGCCACCTGGCTTATGGAAGGAGGTAAGCCACTACGGCAGCACACCGGCCACCGCCCAGGCCTTCGTGCAGGATCACGGAGAGAAACTGTACCGCCGCAGCCTCTATACGTATTGGAAACGCACCGCGCCGCCGCCAGCAATGATGGCATTTGACGCGCCTACGCGCGAGGTGTGTACGGTGACCAGAGGTGGAACCAACACGCCGCTCCAGGCCCTGGTGCTGCTTAACGATCCGCAGTTCGTGGAAGCCAGCCGAGCGCTCGCCGAACGGATCCTGCTGGTTCCGCCAGAAGAGCGAATAGCGTTCGCCGTCAATGAAGTTACCGGCCGGGAGGCTGGTCGGGAGATGAAGAGAATCCTTGCACAACGCCTTGAAGAAGAGCGTGCGACTTTCAGTGTTGACCCGCAGCGCGCGCTATCCTACCTGAGCGTAGGCGAGTCCCCCCGCAATGAGGCATTGGACATAGCCGAGCATGCGGCTTGGACGGTCGTAGCCAGCCTGTTGCTAAACCTAAGCGAGACCATTACACGCAGCTGATGCATCCTCTTTGCGAGCACGAACAGGTCCTGACGCGGCGTACGTTTTTGGGCCAGGCGTCGCGCGGCATCGGCCGCTTGGGACTTGCCTCGCTGCTCTTTCCTGGACTTTTCTCACCGGCATCCCAGCCTGTTATTCCGGGGTCGGGCCGGCCAACGCGCGGGCCGCACTTTGTGCCCAAGGCCAAGCACGTCATCTACCTCTTTCAGTCGGGCGGTCCGTCGCACGTAGATCTCTTTGACTACAAGCCTGCGCAGCGAGATCTTCACGCGTCGGAGCTCCCGCCTTCGGTGCGCGGACAGCAGCGGCTGACAGGCATGACGGCGGGGCAGAACTCGTTTCCTGTGGTGGCCTATGCGACGATGCGGAACACACGGCACATGGATCAGCGACCTGCTGCCGCACATTCAGACAATAGCCGACGACATATGCATCGTCAAGTCGATGTATACGGAGGCTATCAACCACGACCCTGCCATCACCTTCATCAACACGGGGTCCCAGCAAATTGGGCATGCCAGCCTCGGCGCATGGCTCAGTTACGGGCTGGGCAGGGAAAATGAAAACCTTCCAGCGTACGTGGTACTGCTTTCGCAGGGAAGCGGCAAGAATCCGGGTCAGCCCATCTTCGCTCGCCTTTGGGGCAGTGGCTACTTGCCTTCCAGCCATCAAGGTGTGCTTCTTAGACCTGGTGTCAACCCGGTGCTATACCTGCAAGACCCGCCGGGAGTCACTCGAGTCCAACGTAGGAAGATGCTGGACGACTTGGCTGCGCTCAACCTTCGGCAGGCGGCGGAGGTTGGCGATGCAGAAACGCTGGCGCGTGTGGAAGCCTATGAGATGGCCTTCCGGATGCAGACGGCAGTTCCAGAGCTCATGGACCTGTCCGATGAGCCCTCCGAGGTTTTTGAGTTGTATGGTCCCCAATCGCGCAAGCCAGGCAGCTACAGCGCCAACTGCCTGCTTGCGCGACGCATGATCGAACGGGGCGTACGCTTTGTGCAGCTATTCCACCGCGGCTGGGATCAGCACATCGCCCTGCAGCAGCAGCTCCCTTCTCAGTGCCGGGACGTAGACCAGGCCTCCGCGGCCCTGGTAAAAGACCTTAAGCGGCGCGGTTTGCTTGACGAAACCCTAGTCGTCTGGGGCGGCGAATTTGGACGCACGGTGTACAGCCAGGGCGCCTTGGGCCATCCCAGTTCCGGAAGGGATCACCATGGGCGGTGCTTTTCGCTGTGGATGGCAGGAGGAGGTATCAAACCAGGATTTGAGTACGGAATAACCGATGACTTTTCGTACAACATTTTGGAGAATCCCGTACACATTCGCGACCTTAACGCCACGTTGCTACATCAACTTGGCATAGACCACGAGCACCTGACCGTGAAGTTTCGCGGACTGGACCACAAACTTACAGGTGTTGAGCAGGCGCATGTCGTTCGGGGCATCCTTGCCTAGCCGGAATCTCCATGAGCAGCAACTCGCATTAAGGACGCCGTGTTTCCCCGTCAGACAAAGTCGATGCGCAGCCATCGATTCTGGAGCCACGGGATGGGATCGGTCATGTCCAGGTAGCCGGCTTTGAGCAGTGCTCCGTTGTGGGCGCGCATTCCCAGCCGTACGGTGACCTGCTCTTCGCTCAGCGTGACGGTGGCGGAGGCGGAGGCGTGGACGAATTTGCGGAAGAGCGTGCGCGCCTTGCTCTTAGCATAGAACTCGCCTACGCGGTGGGCCAGCATTCGCTAGAGCGCGCTGGCCATGAGGGTCAGCTGCAGGTCGACGTCGACCTTCTTGGGCACCGCCGCGGAGAGCGCGTCCATATGGAAGAAGTCGATGGCATCGGCAAGGTTGTTTTCAATGATCATGCGTCGGGCATAGCGGTCTATGAGCTTCGCCGCCGAGGTCTTCATGTCATTGGTTATCAGCAGCGTCGGCTTTTCATGTCCCAGCTGCGTGATGGCGATTTGCCGGAGCTTTTCGGGGTAGCCTTTCAGCTGAATCATTTCTTCAAACACGCGCGGAGTGCGATAGGCCCGCCCTACGTTGGAGAGCCGGATGGTGCGCCAGGACTCCGCGGGCAGGGCCATCAGCGTCTCCAGCAGCTTAGCCGTCCGCCGGCGCAGGGTAAGGAAGCGGATGCCCCACTGATGGAGCTTGGCCAGATTGGCGTAGGTGGTCAGGCGACTGTCGAAGACCAGCTCGGCCGGCCTGCGGCCCGTCCGCTGCTGCCAGCCATCGACAAAGTGCAGGATCTCGTCCATTTGCCCTTCCTTGCGGACCTGGGCGTGGGCATAGGCGAAGGTGCGGCTGGCGGCATCGCGGGCCACGAAGGCCAGGATGCCCCGCTGGCGCCGGCTGCGCTTGGAGACGTAGTGCTTCTCGACCAGGGCCCGGTCGCCGTGATAGGGAATGGTGTGGAAGTCCAAATCGAAGGAGGTGCCACGGCCCAGTAATGCGTCCAATGCCTTGATGCCACCCAGTCTACGCATGAGGTGCCAGGCCGATGCTTTGAAGCAGGCTGGGATCCTGGCGCCCCCGAGTTCGTTCGCTTGGTGCCTCGCCCGAAACGAGCGAAACGAGCGAAACGAGCGAATTTTGGTATTGATCTTCGAGGCATTTCGCGAGACGCGAATGGGCAAGCGGCTCGCCCCACAGTCAAGGCGGGCACCGGCACTCCCGACCCAGTGCCCCGGCATCCCAGGATCATCATGGCGCGGCGGCGCAACAAGGTAGGGCGGGACACTGACACTTTCGTGCACAGTGGCAAGGAGCCCGTGAATAACCTGCCTGTCGGTCTCGTCACGCCGAAAACGGATGGTGGCGCCGGCGCCAAATCCTACGCCTATGACCCGCATCTCGACCTTCAGCTCTCCTGGTCCGGCAAGGCGGAGTACACTTCGTTCGAGTTTCCGACCGTCTCGCTCCACGTACACGAGCGAATCGACCCGCGCACCATCATTGAAGCAGTGCAGAAGCGAGGCGTCACCAAGCACCAATTACCCCTGTTTGACGCACCGGAGGAGAATCCGCCGCTCCGCCAAGCCATCGGGTTCTACAGGCACCGGTACAACTGGAGCAACCGGCTAATCGCCGGCGACAGCATTCTGGTCATGAAAAGCCTGATCGAAAAGGAGGGTATGGGCGAACAGGCCCAGATGGTCTACATGGACCCACCCTACCGCATCCGCTACGGCTCCAACATCCAGCCTTTCGTGAATCGGCGCGACGTGACGGACGGCATGGATGCAGACCTATCGGCTGAACCCGAGCAGATTCGTGCATTCCGCGACACCTGGGAGCTCGGGATTCATTCCTGTCTCTCCTATCTGCAGGACCGCCTGTTGCTAACGCGCGAGCTCCTGCATGAGAGCGGAAGCTGCTTTGTGCGGATCGGCGACGAGAACGTCCATCGCGTCAACGTGGTCATGGACGACATCTTCGGTGCAGACAACTGGATGGCTACCATCTCCTACGCGACCACCGGGGGCAGTTCGGCCAACACACTGCCGCAAGTGGCCGACTATCTGCTCTGGTACGCGAAGGACCGGAAACTGCCAAAGTACCGTCAGTTGTACGAGCCACTCACCCGGCGCGAGGTGATCGGGTCCTTCAGTTGGCACGTGATGGTGGAATTGCCCCACGGGCAATGCCGCAAGCCGACGCCGGAAAAACGCTTCTACCCTGACAGGCACCTGCCCCCAGATGCACGTGTCTACAGGCGGATGCCCCTTGACTCGCAGGGCGTCTCCACAGCCGGACGTTCAGAGCCCTATCAATACGAGGGTCGCGTCTTCCGTTGCGGCACTGCCCGGCAATGGGCGGTCCCCCAGGAGGGCATGGACCGGCTGGCCAAGCTGAAGAGGCTGGAGGACTTGGAGGGGCAGACTTCGTTGATGTGGAAGAAGTACGAGGACGAGATTCCTGGTCGGCGGATCAACAACATCTGGGCCGCCTGCGATACGTCGCGAGTGGCAGCCGCTTTGGCCAAGCAATGCTTCCCGATGGCTAGCACGAAGAATGGTTGGGCCAAGCTGGCGCGGAGCCTCAAGGCAGAGCTCGACGCGACTCTAATGGCAGCTTATAAGGGTACTGTTTCGCTATCCTTCGAGCGTGGCGAGCACGAACGCGGAGCGGTCAAGATCGTGGAGTTGGAGTAATGGAGGCTTCAGTGCAACCGGAGACCAATACTTTCCACGATCAGGAGCGGCTGGCTTCCCGTATCGGCGTACCTATGAATGCCATCGCGGCGTTTTGCGACCGTTGGCAAGTGGAGGAACTGGCACTGTTCGGCTCCCTGCTGCGTGATGACTTTGGGCCTCACAGTGACATAGACGTCCTGATCCGTTTCAGGACCGTACGCACGCCGGGCCTGTTCGGGATCGCCGAAATGGAGTGGGAACTGGGCGACTTGTTCGGTCGCAAGGTCGATTTGGTAACCCGCGCGGCCATCGAGGCAAGCCGAAACTACATTCGCCGGAAGGCGATTCTGGAAACCGCGCAGGTGGTCTATGCCGCGTGATGACTTGGCATACCTGTTGGACATGCTGCTTGCCGCACGTGATGCATTGTCCTTCACGGAAGGCATGTCGTACGACGAATTCGTGCGGGACCGGCGGACTCAGCTCTCTGTTCTGAAGTCGGTGGAGATCGTTGGCGAGGCTGCCGCGCATGTGGGCGAAGACACGGCGCGGGCGCACCCGGCCATCCCGTGGCGGGAAATCGTAGGCATGCGCAATCGCCTCGTGCATGCCTACTTCGACATCGACCTGCGGCTCGTCTGGGATACGGTGTGCGACGACCTCCCGGTTCTGATTGCCCGATTGGAGCCTCTGATTCCACCGGAGGCTGGATAGTGCCGCGCGCGGCCATCGACCGGCTGATTGTCAATTCTCCTTACGAGGAGCCGACGCAGCATGGGCGGTATGATCGGGCGACACGCCTGTTCGATCTTTTGGATGGTCGCAGGCCTGCTGGATACGTGGTAGCATCGGGAGAGTCCCGGGTGTTCGACGATCCCGGCGTGTTCCGTGAGATTCCCCTGGTCAATCGAATTCGAGCGCGGGTTTAGGCGTGGCGCGCCGCTGGCTACGCCGGCGTGACGGGAATTACGAAGCGCCTGTTGGAGCACTGGCACGATCCCGAGGAGTTCGAGAACCGCCGGTTCTTCTTCTGCCAGCTCGAGGCGCCCGAAACGCTGATCTGGCTCACCGAAGCGCCGCCGGTCGAGCGAGTGGGCATCGATATCCCGTCCGACGGCGGCGCATATACCCGGCTATGCGCCAAGATGGCGACCGGCTCGGGCAAGACCGTCGTCATGGCAATAGTCATCGCCTGGCATGCCCTCAACAAGGTGGCAAACCCTCGAGATGCCCGGTTCGCCAAGAACGTGCTCGTCATCGGGGATCGCAGTGCGCAAACTTCGTTGTTCACCGCCTCCAGAATCCTGAAGACATCGATCACTTCCGCAAGATCGTACCCTTCCAATCTCGGAGGTTGATGGATCAGATTACCATCCTGGCCCCTGGGGAAGCAATTGTCGTTGGCAGCGCTTTCAACGTCCCGACGCGGGCAAGAATCCGACTACCGGACCCGGCACCTGCCTCTGCCACCTCGAGTCCGGTTTGTGGCATGGGCTCCCAAGAGCGATCCATTCGACATCGACCAGCCGTTGAATACCTGGGTCGGCTGAGACAAAACCTGAGCAGCAGTGGGTTCCCAAAATGGCGAACGTTGGACCAGGGGAATTCCGATCCCGTGTCCGCACAGGCTTTCCCCCTCTTTGAGCAGTCGCTTTTCGGCTGGCTGTCCCTCAACTGCTTGA
The DNA here is from genome assembly GCA_965262785.1 of Rhodothermales bacterium. Taxonomy (GTDB): domain Bacteria; phylum Bacteroidota; class Rhodothermia; order Rhodothermales; family Bin80. The sequence continues at coordinate 973,434 of OZ253559.1, read as the reverse complement.
TATGCCTCTCCAACATCAACTGTAATTGGGGCCAGCAACAATGAAAGTTACATGAAGAGGGCGGCGAGATTCGAGACTAGGAGGCTGCGGCGCAGGATCGCGTTCTTGGCAACGATGGTCGGCCGGTATCGCATACGCAGGCAGCTATGCGATGTGATCTTAGTCTGCTAATGAAAGACATGCGTGCCTTAGCCCGGATAAATCACCAGGGTAGCGATAATTGGAACCATAGCGTCACGTAAGTGTAGGATATTTAGTCATTTATAACCCCCTTCTGCACTGCGAGTGAACAACACAGACTGTCATACTGAAGCGCTTCGTTTCGAGGACTTGGGACGGCGGAAAGTGGTCGGAAAGTTCGATGGCGGCCCTATGTCCTCGGACGCAGGTGCACTGCTGTTACGGGAGGCCGACCGGATGTTCGACGTCATTGGCCGCTTGGCCGCCTGCTTCACCGACCACCGTGATCCCAGCAGGGTCGAGCACACCGTGGAGGCGATGCTCAGGCAACGGGTTTTCGCGATATGCTTGGGCTACGAAGACGTGAACGACCATGACCGCCTGCGGGACGATCCCGTGTTGGCCATGGGCGTGGGCTGCGAGGATGTAACAGGTGCGCACCGGGCACGGGAACGCGACCAGGGACATCCGCTGGCGAGTTCCAGTACACTGAACCGACTGGAGCTCGGCTCAAAAGAAGGGGCCGCATCGCACAGGTACAAGCGCATCGTAGCGGACCCTGAAAAGATCGACACCATGCTCGCGGACTTGTTCATGGATATCACGGGCGAGGAGCCAGAGAACATCGTGTTGGATCTCGATGCTACCGATGACGCGATACACGGCCAGCAGGAGGGGCGCTTCTTTCATGGTTACTATGGCCACTATTGCTACTTACCGCTGTACATCGTTAGCGGTAAGCATGTGCTGGCCGCTCGTCTGCGCCCCTCCAACATTGATGCATCAGCGGGCACGATAGAGGAGTTGGCGCCCGTGGTAGCGCGTATCCGAGCGCGGTGGCCGCAGGTGCCCATCTGGATTCGTGCAGATGCAGGATTCTGCCGCGATGATATCATGGCATGGTGCGAAGCGCAGGGCCTGCACTACATCATTGGTATGCCGCGCAATGCGCGGCTGACACGCATCATTGAGGGGGCTATGCAGCAGAGTCAGGCCACCTGCGAGGCCAGCGGGCAGCCTTCGCGGCGCTTCCGCAGCTTCGAGTACCGAACGAAGGACAGCTGGAGCTGTGCGCGGCGCGTGATAGCCAAGGCGGAATGGCTGCCTGGACCGCGCGGCTACAACGCACGATTCGTGGTCACCAGTTTCAGCGAAGACGCGTACGACGCGCGCACGCTATACGAGGATTTGTATTGTGCGCGTGGAGACATGGAGAACCGGCTCAAGGAGCAGCAGCAGACCCTGTTCGCTGACCGAACCTCTACGTCCATGATGCAGAGCAGCCAGCTGCGCCTGTACTTCTCTACGGTCGCCAACACCCTGATGACCATCATCAAGACCGTTGGCTTGCAGGGCACCGCGATGGCTAAGGCGCAGTGCGGCACCATCCGAGTGCGGCTGCTGAAGATCGCCGCACTGGTCATGGTAAGCGTGCGCAGAGTCCGCCTGTACTTCCCCAAGACGTATCCGTGGCAGCAATTGTTCGCGCGCGTACTAAGCAACCTGCGCGGCGCTGTGCACGCCACCACGGTCGGCGCGCGCGCCTCACCCTCATAGGCACTTCCTGACACGACTTGTCCCACAGATTGCCAGGAGCCACATGGTGGTTGCTGGATACGTGTATCCAAGAAGCACCGGTGCACGAACAAAAGGGCTGATTCCCGCTCGAAGCGTGCCCGAAGCGGCGCTTACTGCCGCCAACTAAACGCTCCAGAAGGCGGGAATCAGCATATGCATGCCCAGACCGTGACCCATTGGCTGCAGACGCCTCGAATCATGGCCATTCAAGACCCTGGTGAGCGATGCGGGTTAGTAACGTTCTTCGGACTACCAGGTGGTTACGGAGAATATTTAGGTCCGGTGCAAAGTCGCGCGTGGGCTAAGAGTTTTTGTTTCTGCGGACTACGTGTAGCTGTGCAGCGGGTAGTAGTATAAGTGCAGTGGCAGGGTCCAAGAGGGAGCCTGCTGCTCCCTTGCGCCGAATTGCTGGAAATACCAGACGCTTTGCGCATCCACTAACCTGTTCCGAGAGGGACCTTATGCCATGAAGACCACTTGCAACCTTTTCCTCTTTGCGGCGGTGCCAATACTGCTGGGAGGGGCGTTTTCTGTAGAGGCGCTTGGTCAACAACATGCATATCACAATGCCGTCGAAGGCATCGGTAGTGGAGACTATTCCAGCAGCTGCCAGAATCCGATGGTTTCATGTGCGCCAAGACACACCCTGGTCAGTGCTGCCGAAACCGGCTTCGCCAGCTCGCCGATGACAATTCAGCCAGGCAAACCCATGCTGGGGATCCTCTCAGACAACATTGACAGCAAACACGCACCGCTTGGCTATGGCATGCCAGCCCGACTAACGGTCAATGGCAGCCAGCCACGGCTGCCGGTGGGAGCTATGCCTTTCGTCCAGCCGGCCTCTGCCCCCTTATGCGTATTGCCGGGCAACGCAACGAAGCGGCGGCGCGCCAAATTCGCTGAGTGCAAGAAGAAACTACCATGTGAGAACCCTACGCGCTTCCTTGATGAAGAGAATGGAAATGAGGCAGTCTACTGTAGTAAGCCCGTCCCCTCCGTGTGTGTGTTATCGGGCACTGCAACTAGGCAGCAGCGCATCGAATTTAGTGAGTGCGTGATGAGTTTACCTTGCAAGAATCAAACGCGCGTTGCTGACAGAGAGAATGGGGGTATTAAATTCTTCTGCAAAACGAATGAAAACTGATTCGCTCGCAAGGTCGCAGCTCCGCGCCGCCTTTTGTCAGGTCGCTATCTTCGGCATTATGCTCATCAGACCATTCGCTTACTCCACACGAGATGGGAGGTAGCCAAGGACTTTGGAGCGCGGCGCGGCCACAGGCACGGGGGCACTCTACGCGCACGCCACCAAATGAGCTGAAGGCTAGGCCTGTTGCGTAGTCAAACGTGAGGCCTCTAGGTCCCGAATGCTACACCGTCGCCAGCAAAGCAGCGCAATTGGCCCTGTTTGATCTCTTGCAGGCTACCATCTTACCGACCCGACTGATAAAATGGGTTGTCCTGCAGAATCGCACATTCTCTCGGGACGGAATACGAGTAGGCTGTCCGTAATCTTGAGACGAGGCACATTTGTGCCCGCCCTGCGCCCTTTTTGCACTGGGGGTGGATCTTGTGCTTCGCCCGGACCTGATGTTCGTGATTCACATGCGGCCGTACCTGACAAAGCTGGCACCTGAGCGGCAACCATGTACAGCGGGTGCCTCGCCGCCCTGCACTCCCGACCTTTTTGAATTGTTCGCGCTGGCATTTGAATGCATCAGGCGAAGCCACGAATTCGTGCAGGGAGCGCGCGCCTCTCGGTCGGGTATCTGCGCTACGGGGCAGTCACAATCATCGTACCCTGCATCAGACGCCAATGCCCGGGAAAGGTGCAGAGGTACGGATAGTCGCCCGGCTCCGCCGGTGCCTCAAATACTCTAGAGGCCGATCCGCCAGGATCCAGCATCGGCGTAGCAAAGAGCACCGCCTCCATGTCCGGCACGTAATCACCGGCGGTCAGCCGGTCCGCGGCCATCCCCACAGCATCTGTGCTGCCCGGCGCAATGAACACGGTATTGTGCGGCATGTCACCCGGATTGGTGAAGGTCAGTCGCACGATGGTGCCAGCCGTTACCGTAAACGATGGCATATCAAACCGCAAAAGACCCGGCAAGACCGAAAGCGCCACCTCCTGAGATACAGCAATGTCTTCCTCTTCGCCGGCGGCGCCTTCCTGATGCCTCTGTGCAAACTGGGCCGCCAACGGGATGCGGCTGCTAAGGTCGGCCTTCTTGCCGCCCGGATACTCGGTTTCAACCTTGTATCGCCATACCTCGGCCAAGGGCATGTCCAAGCCCCCGCCACGCAGGTGCAAGTCCTCAGGTTCGCCCCGAAAACCTCCATTTCCGAAGATGTCTTCTACGCGAATGGCAATCACGTTGCGCCCTTCGCGAAGGACTGACTGCGGTACGGAATAGGCCCGCTTGGTGGCATATGCATTCTTGGATGCCCCGACTACCGTCCCGTTGACGTACGCCACATCGCTGTCGTAAATCCCGCCAAGGCCCAGCGATAGGGCGTGCGTGGTGGCCGGCAGTGTCACCTCCTTTCTGAACCAAACCACGCCGTCAAAGGACTGCAGATGCTCGGTTTGGCGCCATGCCACGGGGAGCGTCATGGTCCGCCAGTCGCTGTCGTCAAGGTCCATGCCGGACCAGTCTGCAGTAGCAAACGCGTCAGCGTCGACTTGCCCTTCATCTTCCGCATAGGCAGCAAGGAAGCCGTCCCGATGCGCGCTGGCCGCAATGTACAGCGCCTCCGAAAGCCAAACATCCTCCCTCGCTACTTCGTGAGTGCTTATCGCGTAGAGGCGCCGTCCGGCTGCATCCGACGGGGGCATTTCGCTCACTGCTAACAGCGCTGCAAGGCGAACGCCAAGATCCTCGTCTTCCAAGGTGCCCGAATCCATGATTGCCTGCAGCGATGCGGCGTCGCGGGGCACCACGCGCAAGGCATTCTTCCGGACTCCTGAAGCCGGATGCGCTAGGGCGCCGTACGCCGCCGAAAGCGCTGCCTGATCGGAGCCGTTCAAAAGGCCCAGACCGCGCAACGTCCATAGCGCGTGCACGGCGGGACTGTTTAGGCCGACTTCATCCATTCCGCGCGACTTGATAAGCCTGACAAGGCCCGGCCCTGCAGCTACCATCTCGCCCTCTACGATTCGGCGCTGCGCCACCGTGCGCCAAAACATGTTCGTGTGCTTTAGCGCCTGTACCAGGTCCTCGGCCCCGCTAAGTTCGGGATACGGCTCCGGCGCCGCGCCTTTGTAGGCAAGCCGGTAGATGCGACCATGCTGCTTGTCGCGCAACATATTGATGTGCGCGTTGCCTGCGCCGGTGCCAAAGCCTTCCGGCGTGGGGTTGTGCTGCACAATGAAGTTGTACCAATCGAGGATCCATACTGCACCATCCGGCCCCACCTCCGCCTGAACCGGTGAAACCCATTCGTCGCTACTTGCCAGGAGGTTCCAACCATCCCGCTCCGCATAGCCTGCGCCGCTGGGCTCAACAATAGCCTGATGCAGCAGATGCCCAGTCGGCTCGCTGACAAAAGCAATACGATTCCAGTATTCCTCCGGAAAGTCTCTTGCAGTGTAAAGGCTGTGGCCCGCCGCTGCCGTGAGACCGTTCCAGACATCAACCTGGCGGATGTTCTTCGTTACCGGTCGAATGGCGTAGTGACCATCAATCTTGACCTTTCCATCGCCCGTAAGGCCCCGCACCCCGGCGTAGTAGCGATCAAAGATGGCCACAAAAACGCTGTGCTCGTTGTTGGCCGTAGAACCAAATACGTCGAATGTCTCCGAGAATCCCAGACCCCACGTGTTGTTGGTAAATGTCGCTATGGGTTCGAGCTGTTCGCCTGCCGGCGAAAAGCGGTAGACTCCCTGACCCAGACGGAAAGAATCCGCGCCGACAGCGCCCCTGAAGCCGGCGTACCCCACCGTGCCCCATATCCAGTTGTCAATGCCGTACCGCAGGTTTGACGGGCCCGCGTGGGTGTCGTACGTGCCGAAGCCTGTAAAGAGCACCTCGCGCACATCCGCGCGGTCATCTCCGTCGGTATCCTTCAAAAAAAGCATGTCTGGAGCCTGCGACACAACCCAGCCGCCTTTGGCGTAGGTCAGGCTGGTCGGGACGCTTAACCCATCGGCAAACACCTTTACCGTGTCGGCCCGCCCGTCGCCATCTGTATCCTCCAGGATTTTGATCCTGTCTTCACCATCGGGCCAGTCCTTGCGTGCATTGGGATAATCAACTGTTTCGATCACAAAGAGACGGCCTTTATCATCCCAGGCCATCGCCATAGGGTTCACTATGTCAGGCTCGGCAGCAAAGACCTCCAGTGAAAAGCCGGGCGGGATCTGAATGTGCCGCTGTGAGGCTTCCGGACCCAGCGGCAACTGGAACATCGGCGGCGGATCCCGCCGCTCATAGTTGGGAATGCTGTCGTGCGGGATGTACCCCAGATCTGCTATTTCGTAGGCTTCAGCCAAAGCCCGCACAGGATCACCTACCGCCCACAGGATTCCGCGGCGCATCAGTGCGTGGAACCCAGGGCTGTTCCACGTGCGTTCGTCGTGTCCGTAGGCCGTATAAAATACGCGTCCCTTGCCGTGCGTGCGCGTCCAGGTCCAAGGCTCAGCATGCTCACCTTCCCGGCGCTCCATCAGGATCGTACGGTCCTCCCCGTGCAGCGTATGCTCATACGTCTCGTCCCATGTCTCAAATGCCGCCACGCCTACCATTGCTGCGTGGTCCGGCGCCACGATGTCGGCAACAAACGTGCCCGTGCCGTGGCTCTCAAACTGCGCACCTACCAGTTGCACGAATGCGTCCGAGTTTCGGAAGCAGTAGCTGGCAGCGTGTACCGGCAAGAAGCCCTTGCCGGAGGCGACAAAGTCGAGCAATGCCCGCTCCTGAGACTTCGTGATGGAGTCGTGGTTGGCATACAGCAGGAGCGCGTCGTAGTGCTGAAGGGTTTCCCTGTTCAGCGATGACACCTCGTTGGTGTAGGAGATATTGATGCCGTGCGTGGCCAATGCCGACGCCAGCAGTGGCGCATAGGTCTGGGCATCGTGGTGCTGGCTCTCGTGCCCCAAAAACAGTACCTCAATGCGGCGGGGTACCCGGTCATCTGGCTGCGGCGCTTGGCAGGCAGCGCAAAAAATGAGCAAAAAAAGTATGCGTCTCATCGTATGGCAGGTTTGAGCCGCACGCCTGGCAGCGCCCTCAGTACCTTTTCTTCGCCCGCAGGGGCGTAGACGACTACCAGTCGCAGCACGTTCTGGCCCGTGTTCTGCGTTCCATGGAAGGTACCCCGCGGAACGAATATGCTTGCACCTGGACCCACTGGCACCGGCGGCAGGTCATCCAGCATCTGCAGCGCTTCCCCCTCAATGACGTAGATGACCTCATCCGCGTCGTCGTGCTTATGACGTTCATGGCCCGTGCCAGGCAGCACTTCGACCTCAGCAAAGGTCATCGTGGTGCCCCCCGTAAGCGCAGGCTCCCCCAGAATCCGGATCGTGCCCCAGTCGAATACAAGCGTTTCCACATCGGCGCCATAGACGACCTTGCAGCTACCAATACTTTGCATTCCTGTTGTCGTTTGCAGGCAAGCGTCGGCGCTCCAAAGGGCCGTGCTTCCTTGTCGCAATATAGTGCGGCGCCGTGTAAAGGCGACACGCCATGTCCTCCGTAGTTCAGGTTGCGGCCAAGAGTGCCAATAGGTGTTCCGCAAGGGAAAGCGCAAAGGCCTCATCGTTGATGTGAAGGTCGAGCGCCACCACTTCCACGCTCGCCGCCACATTCTTACGCAGCGCACCAAAGAGCGCCGCATCGGCCGCCGGGTCATGAAACGCCTTGCCCTCCTTGTCAATTGCGCTCACGCCCTGTAGCGGAAGCAGAAGCTTGACCGGCCCTTTTGCGCGGCTGATCTGCCGGGCAATGCGCTCTCCTATCACCTGGCACTCCGCCGGACTCGTGCGCATGAGCGTCACGTTGGCGTTGTGCTTGAACAGGTTGCGCGCCTGAAACTGCACTGGCACGGTGTCCGGCCCGCGGAAGTTCACCATATCAAGCGCTCCACACGACACTACCTGGGGGATGCCGCTCCTCGCGGCGGCCCCCAAACGATCCGGGCCCGCACTCAGCACGCCGCCCACCACTTCATCGCACCATTCAGTGGTCGTGACGTCCGCCACCGCGACGAAGAACCCGCTATCGATCAGGGCTTCCATGGCACGTCCGCCGGTGCCGGTCGCGTGGAAAACGACAAGCTCGTAGCCTTCCTCCGCCATCGCCTGCTGCAGGCGCATCACGCATGGCGTCGTGACGCCAAACATCGTCGCCGCTATCAGCGGCTTGTCCATGCTCGCTGGCACATCCTGCTCCACCATTCCGCAGACCGCCCCCACCGCATTGGCGATTATGGGTCGCGAAATCCTGTTCAGACCCGCGATGTCCACCACCGAATGCATCATCGCGATATCAATTGCCCCCACATACGGCCCCACATCGCCGGATGCCAGGGTGGAAAGCATGACCTTGGGCACGCCCACCGGCAACGCGCGCATGACTGCGGTAGCAATCGCCGTGCCCCCGCTTCCTCCAAGTCCCAGGACCCCGGCGAGCCGCCGTTGGCCGTACAGCTCTTCGGCCAGCGCACACGCGCCGCGTGTCATGACATCCAGCGCTGCGCCACGGTCGCCACCTGCCCTGAGGACCTCAAGGCTCCCTCCACCCGAGCGGGCGACGGCCTCCGCGCCGATGTCCGGCTCCGCGCCGGGCGCGCCGAGCACACCGGCATCCATCAGGGTCGTGGGAATCCCACGCGCATTTATCAGCTCGCGTGCAAAGGCAAACTCACGCCCCTTGGTGTCTAGCGTGCCAACCAGTAAGATCGCTGGGTCCATTCCGTGTCGATTGTCTTCGTAAGTTATTCGACACGCGGAAGAATTTCACTAGCGAATCGGAACCTGTCTCATGCGATTCGTAATACTTTTCAAGTGGGATCCATCGGATCCGCATGCCTTGTTGCTCCTTATCTGAGCTCCTTATCTGAAATTCGTGCGTCTGGGAAACACCCATACCGTCTGTAGGAGTGCGGCCGTCCTTCTGGTGACGTTTCTGCTGGGCGGCACCGTGCTTCCGGTCGTGCACCGCGTCCACCACGGTTATCAACTTGCGGCGCATTATGGTCTCGACTGCGACCACACGCACGGTGGTTGGCATCCGGACTTTGAGTTTCTAGACGAGGAAGACTGCCTTCTCTGCCAGCGCGACCTGGACGTTTCACAGGTTATGCTGGCGTCAACAGCGGTCTTCCATGGCGAAGCAGGCGCTTCAAAGGCGCCGGCCGGCACAGTGGCGCTCGTCCGTCATTCGCCGAAGTCTATTCGCGGCCCCCCGGTAGTCATGTCAGCACACACAGTGAGACTCCAATTCACGGCCGCCGCCGGGGCGCCCGCTACTTTGCTGTACGCTTAGCGCAGTACTGATGTCCTCTGGCAGCGGCGCAGACAGACAGACATCATGCTTTGCAAAAATCAATATACCGGCGCACTTTTTTGCGTCGCGCTTGCCATTCCGCTAATCGCTGCCTGTACCAATACCGCTTGGGCTCAGAAAGGTGGGCATATTCAGGGCATTGTCTACAACACCGCCGGTGACCTGGCCCTGGATGCGGAGGTCCGCGTCGTAGGGATGGGACTCCTAACCAAAGTGGACGAAGAAGCCAGCTTTTCTTTTAGCTATCTGCCTGATGGAGCGCACATCCTGGAGGCAGTCAGCCCACGATGGGGGCGTGGCATTCTGGAGGTATCCGTCAAAGACGGTCAGACCAGTGAGGTCACCCTTGAAGTCGTAGTGCATGTCGATCTGGAAGAAGTCGTCGTGTCAGCAGGACCGGTGGCGGTGACGCGTTCAGGTGCCGTTCAACCTGCCGACGCACTGTCGCATCAGGACCTGGTTGAGGCCAGCGAGGGGAGCTTGGGCGAAACCCTAAGAAATAAGGTCGGAATCACAGCTACCTATTTCGGGCCAGGCTCCAGTCGGCCGATCATTCGCGGCGTAGGGGGCAATAGGGTAAGCGTCTTGCAGCAGGGCCTCACGGTTGCGGATGTGTCGGACATCAGCCCGGACCACGCCCCGGCAGTTGAGGCACTCTTGACTGATCGCATCGAAATCATTCGCGGTCCGGCCACACTGCTCTATGGCAGCAGCGCAATCGGTGGCGTGGTTAACCTGTACGATGGCCGCGTTCCGAGCGAAGAGTCCACCAGCGTCATTTCGGGCACGTTTACAGGGCGTCTCAGCTCCGTTTCGCGGGGTCGCACGGGTGCGCTCAAGCTGCGCGGTGGCCGTGGTAACCTTGCCTGGGCCCTTAGCGGCCTGACACGGGCAACGGAAGAATTCAGAGTACCCAAGGGAAGCATCGTAGAGGAAGAGGACCACGACGATGAAAATGGCAATAGTCACGACAACGATAATGATCAGGATGAAGTTGTGAATTCAATCGCAAACAGCAATGTCTCGCTGAACAGAGGCTCTGCAGGACTGTCCTATGTTGAGTCCTGGGGCTACATCGGCGCAGCCATTACGCTGCACGGCACTAAGTACGGGCTTCCGGGGCACAGGGAGCACCACGAAGAAGAAGGCGAACATGAAGAGGAGGAGGAAGAAGATGATGAGGGTCATGGTCACGAAGAACAAGATGAAGATGTTCGCGTCGACATGGGGCAGATATCCGTTGACCTGGAAGGGCACTGGCGCGCGCACGGGGATTTTCTGCGAGGCCTGCGCTTTCGACTTGGCTCCTCAGCCTACGCGCACGATGAGTTAGAAGGCGGTGAAGTGGGAACCACCTTCGAAAATGATTTGATTGAGGGCCGCCTGGAGATGGATCATGTCCTTGCCGCTGGATTCAACGGAGTCGTAGGCATGCAGTTGGACCGGCGAACACTGACGCTGACAGGCCACGAGGCATTCATGCCCGGATCCTCAACCAGCCGGGCATCCCTGTTCCTGCTTGAGCGGCTGAACACGGGCGCCTTTGGACTGGAAGGCGGCTTGCGCTACGAGCGTGCCAACATCTCGCCGGACCAGGGAAGAAATCGGACCTTTTCCGCTGTTTCTGTTGGGGGAGGCGTCAACTATCAGTACACCGATGACGTGTCCGTGTCGATTGGCGTGGCTAGGAGCATCAAATTTCCGCACCCGGGCGAACTCTATGCCCACGGCCTCCATGTTGCTACCCAAGCGTTCGAGGTCGGCGACGAAGACCTTGGCGTCGAAACGGCCTTAAGCGTTGACTTGTCCGCCCATGTGCATCACGATCGGTTTGAAGCCACGGCTTCGGTTTTCTCCAACCAGTACTCAGACTTCATCTATCTACGTCACACGCAGGACACAGAGGACGGAGCGGCGGTGTATCGCGTGTCGCAGGGGGAGGCCTCCTTCAGAGGTTTCGAGGTAGAAGCCGAATTCGAGTTGTATCATGAGGGCTATCACCATGTGGCCTTGCGCCTCATGAGTGACTATACGCGCGCGCAGCGGTCCATCAATGACGAGCCGCTGCCGCGGATCCCGCCACTTAGAGTCGGTGGCGAAATGACCTTTGACACCGGCTCGTTGGAATTCAGCGCCTCAATCAAGTCCGTAAGCGCACAAAAGCGTGTCGCACAATTCGAGGAAACTACCGACAGTTATATAGACTTGGGCGCGGCCATTCAATACCGGTTCTTCCAAACCGTCACGGGCCACGTGATTTCCCTGCAGGGTCGCAACCTGACCAATGCCGTTGCCCGGCCGCATACTTCATTCCTGAAGGATCTCGTTCCACTGCCGGGGCGGGATATCCGGCTGACATACCGACTTCTGTTCTAGAACATCAGTGGGTTGCAGCCCAGGGGAAACAGACCTCGTGCCCGGGTACCGCTGCTCACGGAATCGCTAAATGATCATCTCGGGCAGAGTCTGATGAGATGCAGCTGTGCAAATGGTCGGCCACACGGCGGCATGCTGGTCACCATTGATCAGTTGCGCTGTGACCTTGCGCCCCTTGGTTCCGTCGATGCATTTCGCAAGACGCTATTTGCGGGCTCAATGCCTGCCCTCACACGACAGGTCGCAGGGCAACCTCCGTCCTCAGTCGGGCCGCGCGCCAGGCGCCCACAGCAGTCCGACCCTCATAGTGATCAGTGGACGCCCATGCTCTGCCGAAGGTTCACCCCATAATGTGGAATTTCGGTCTGCAACCGACCACCTCGCCGGAAACATGCCGCTGTCAATTCGGTGAAAGCACATGGAGTATGGGAAAGGTGATTCAGCCGAGACATGGAACTTGCGCCCTGTATTCCGTTTGCCTGTGGTATGGGCATTTTCCTGCTACTTGATTCTGGAAGCTTTTGATCAGAAGTCAATGCAACTAGCTTTCGTCCATACAGTCCGTAAGAGAGCCACGGTTCTTCTCGTGGCGTTCCTCGTGGGAGGCACAGTTTCGCCCTCCGTTCACCTCGTACATCACGGGCTCCGCTTGGCGTCGCACTACAGTGGCGACTGCGACCACACACATAGTGGCTGGCATCCTGACTTTGAGTTTCTAGCTGAGGACGATTGTCTGCTTTGCCGACGTGACGTGGACGAATATCAGATTGGGCTCCGGAATACCGAAATCTGGGCCTTCGAAACGCGCATAGCCTCGGCGCCACTCATAGCCGCGGTACACTCGGTTCTCACGCAGCGGCCTATACGGGCTCCTCCGGCGGCGAATACCGTAAACTCTGAACATGCCCATTCATGGCCGCCGCCGGGTATTCTTGCGCTAAGCACGGCATAGATTTACTCTGGCGGGTGGTCCAGCCGGATAGATTTAATGCACAGCAGAACCCGATTTTACGAATGCGCCCGCCGAGTCGCAGTTGCCGTTGGCCTTTTCTTTGCCGCATCGACAGCCGCCCAGGCCCAGGACACCGGGCGAATTCAAGGCGTCGTATACAATTCCAGCGGCGACCTTGCCATCGACGCAGAAGTTCGCCTTGTTGCTAAGGGAATTCTGACTGCAGTCGATGAGGCAGCCGCCTTTGAGTTTAACGATCTTCGGAGCGGACCACATCTCTTGGAGGCGCTGAGTCCACGATGGGGACGCAGCATCCTCGAAGTTAGCGTTGAGAGCGGCCAAACCACAGACGTAACCTTCGAGGTGCTGGCGCATGTCGGTCTTGACGAGGTCGTCGTATCGGCTGGACCCATAGAAATGACGCGTTCCGAAGCCGTTCGTCCCGCCGACGCACTGTCCTACCAGGATCTCGTAGATGCCAGTGCAGCGAGTTTGGGGGAAAGCCTCAAAGGCAAGGTTGGCATCAATTCAACTTACTTTGGTCCGGGGTCAAGCCGACCGGTTATTCGCGGGGTTGGCGGCAACCGCGTCAGCATTCTTCAACAAGGACTGAGCAACGCAGACGCATCAGATATCGGCCCGGACCACGCACCGGCAGTCGAGGCACTACTGGCGGAACGCATTGAGTTTATACGGGGACCGGCCACGCTTCTTTACGGAAGTAACGCGATTGGAGGCGTTATCAATGTGCTGGACGGTCGCGTACCAAACGAGAAGCCCACCAGCCCCATCACGGGCGTCTTTACAGGTCGTCTGAACTCCGTTTCGCTAGGGCGCACAGGTGCCCTGAAGCTTCGTGGCACCCGTGGCAATATTGCCTGGACCCTTGGGGGCCTCTCCCGGGCCACGGAAGAATTCAAAGTGCCCGCAGGCAGTATTGACGGGCATGAAGATCACGATGAGAACACTATCGTCAACAGCAACGTTACGCTGAATAGTGGCTTTGGCGGACTGTCTTACATTGAATCTTGGGGATTCGTTGGTGCAGCAGTTACGCTGCATGGCACCAAATACGGACTTCCGGGGCATGAAGACCACGACGACGATCACGACGATGGGAATGGACACGAAGAGGAGGAGGAAGAAGAAGGTGTCCGTGTTGACATGGCAAAAGTCTCCGTCGATTTTGAAGGACTCTGGCGCGCGGACCGGGAGTTTCTACATGGCGTGCGCTTCCGTCTTGGGTCTAGTGACTACGCGCATGATGAGCTGGAACACGGTGACGTGGGAACCACCTTTGACAATGATGTGGTGGAGGGCCGGCTGGAAATTGATCATGCGCTTTCAAGTGGTTTTCACGGTGTGGCGGGCCTGCAAATGGATCAGCGAATGCTGGTGCTCGCTGGCCACGAGGCGTTTATGCCCGGCTCCGAAAGCAACAGGTTCGCCGCCTTCCTGCTGGAAAGACTGGACGCTGGGCCCTTCAGTCTGGAAGGCGGCCTGCGTTATGAGCGTGCCAGTCTCACCCCCGACATAGGCAGAGAGCGGACGTTCTCGGGCGTTTCTGCAGGCGTCGGTGTCAATTATCAGTACTCTGAAATGCTGACCATGGCCCTTAGGTCAGCCAGGAACATCAAGATTCCACACCCTGGCGAACTCTATGCCAATGGCCATCACGTGGCAACGCAGGCCTTTGAGATTGGTAATGCAGACCTGAACGTTGAAATGGCATTCAGCCTTGATGCCTCCGTTCATGTGCACCACGAAAGGTTTGAAGCGAGTGCTTCGGGCTTTTCGAACCGGTACTCAGACTTTATCTACCTGCGCCACACGCAGGAGCGGGAGGACGGGGAGGCCGTGTTTCGCGTGTCCCAAGGTGAAGCATCCTTCACTGGCTTTGAGGTCGAGGTCGAAGGTGAGCTGTTTCACATTGGCAACCAGCATGCGGCCGTACGCATTTGGAGTGACTATACGCGCGCGCATCGGACAGACAGCGATGAGCCTCTGCCGCGCATTCCACCCATGAGGATAGGTGGCAAGCTGTCCTACGAGGTGGGCGCGCTCAAGCTCGCCGTTTCGATGAAGTCTATAAGCGCCCAGAAACGTGTTGCGCAGTTCGAGACGTCCACTGACGGATACATGGACTTGGGCGCGTCGGCGCAGTACAAGCTTTTTCCCGGCAACACGGGCCACGTGATTTCGCTGCAGGGTCGCAACCTGACCAACGTGATAGGCCGGCCGCACACTTCATTCTTGAAGGATATCGTGCCACTGCCAGGACGCGACATCCGGCTAACGTACCGGCTCCTGTTCTAGAACATCTCAACCGTGATTTCCAGCGCAGTGGTAACAAGCTCGATGCTCCTGTGCTGCGGCCCTAGGCGGTAGTCCACAATTGCCTCCGGCAACGCCTTCCGCGACGTATTCATTCGGAAGAGCGTGTCGGCGACAACATGCCAGTCCTCATGGGTTAGGTGTATGGTGGCCTTACCGTCCGTGGCAACCATCGGAGCGTACCGCAAAACCTTGTTCAGGTGCTCAATGCCCTTCTTTTGGTGCAGATTGGGATCCATCAGCGTCGAATAGTATATTTTACTCTAGGGTGCAGCCGTGATAGAATGCCTCGACTGCATGGCATGGTTATTAGCCGCGAAGAACCCACGGGAGTCCTCAGGCGTTCCGCATAGCGAATGAGACCGTACTTGGAGTTGCTCCACACCGTGCTGAAAAAGGGCGTCCGTAGAGAAGACCGGACCGGGACGGGCACGCTTAGCGTGTTCGGCTACCAGATGCGGTTTGATCTTGCCGAAGGCTTCCCGCTTTGCACTACCAAGCGCGTGTGGTTTCGCGGGCTCGCCTGCGAGATGCTTTGGTTCCTGTCTGGCGATACCAACATCAAATGGCTGGTAGACCGGAAGATCTCCATCTGGACCGCCTGGCCGCTTAGGCGGTACCTGGAGAGCAATGGGCATCCAGTCCCGTCCTCTGGCTCGAAGGAGTGGATGGCTTGGATGAAACATTTTGAGACGCGTGTCCGCAACGAGGAGGAGTTTGCGGCCCAACACGGAGTGCTTGGACCCGTTTATGGCAAGCAGTGGCGTGATTTTCAAGGTGCTGACCAGATAACCCGTGTCATAGAGAGCCTGTGCGCAAACCCCTACAGCCGAAGACATATAGTGTGTGCGTGGAACCCGCCGGAGACGCCCGAGATGGCACTTCCTCCCTGCCATATGTTCTACCAGTTCTACGTGGCAGGCGGACGCTTGTCGTGTCAGCTTTACGTGCGATCCAATGACCTCTTTCTGGGCGCACCATTCAACATCGCGCAGTATGCGCTGCTCACACACATGGTGGCGCAGCAGGTTGATCTTGAAGTGGGGGAATTGGTTTATACAATTGGGGATGCACACGCCTACCTGAACCATCTGGTTCAGATCAGGGAGCAGCTGACCCGTACGCCGTATGCTTTACCGCGATTGGAAATCGTCCGGCGTGCTCCGTCCATGTTTGAATACCAATTCGAAGACTTTGTGTTGCATGAATATTGCCATCATCCAGCTATCAAGGCGCCAGTAGCCGTTTAGCGAGCGATGCCAACAAGACGCCCCAAAGCCAACGCGGCACTTTTGCGCGGTGTGTACGAGGACAACCTCGGACTCACCAAGTCATCATCGCGAACCCGGTCGAAGGAAGACCTTGGGCCAGGATGGGGAAACCGCATTTTCTTCCTGGCTGCACTGGTGGTCACCATATTCGGCGGCATTGGGCCCTCCACCAGCCAGCTGGAGCCGGTGGCACCCGTAACGACGGAAGAGCAAATTGAGCAGCGCTTTGGAGCCGAGGACGATCCGGGACTGCAGCTGTCAGCGGATGCTGACGTATCGCTGGCGAGCGTTTTCGGCCTTGGCATCAGAACGATCATTCTGGACCCTGGCCATGGAGGGCGAGACCCCGGCGCTGTCGGGCCATCGGGACTGACGGAGAAGGTCATTGCACTTGATGTCTCCCGTCGCCTGGAGCGGCGTCTGACAGCGCACGGCTTTCAGGTACGTCTGACCAGACGCACCGACGTCAGCATGACCATCAAAGAACGCGTGAAATTCGCCGTGGAAGAGAACGCAGACATACTGATCTCAATCCACGTTAATGCCCTGGTGTCCTCGCCAAGGTCGGTCGTTGAGACGTTCTATTTCAGTCCGCGAGGTTCGGAAACCACAGAGCGTCTTGCCCGGCGTGAAAATGTCAACTCCGGCTATACCATCGCGAACTGGCGAAGTAGTGTACGCGAGTTGGCAAACACCGTAAAGCAGGAAGAGTCGCAGCGCCTGGCGAAATCCGTTCAGACGGAGTTATATGAGACCGTACGGCAGTTCAGTCCGACGGTGGAAGACTGGGGCACCAAGGGCGGACCGTTTGCCGTGCTTTCAGACCGGTGGCGCTTCGAGGAAGGCCCGGCAGCGCTCGCGATCCCGTCGATCCTGACCGAGATCTCTGTCATCAACTATCGGCATGACGAAGCGCTACTCGAGTCCGATGAGTTCCGGGAAGCGATCGCGGGTGCGCTGTTTGAAGGTATAATTAGATTCGTATCGTCTCCAGATACTGGTGTCGCGGAGGACCATGAAAACGCTCCGC
Source organism: Rhodothermales bacterium (assembly GCA_965262785.1). Lineage (GTDB taxonomy): Bacteria > Bacteroidota > Rhodothermia > Rhodothermales > Bin80. Next base: position 956,205 of record OZ253559.1, on the reverse strand, counting down.
GAGATGCAGTCGCTGTAGCGACTGAGTCCCAGGTTGCGCAAGGCCAGAATGACACCAAGTAACAATCGCCAGTAGCAGACTGGAATTGTGACAGTCACCAGGAAGTCGCGGCCCGTACTTCGACACAAGCCGGACTGGAGGCACTTCGAGAATTTGTGGCCCCATCCGGTGCTATGCCGGTTGAAGGCTTCATTCGGTCGTGCATTGAATTGCTGTGCTTACGGCGTGACTGCCAGCTTTGTCACCGTGTGCAGCCAGTCAGTCCGCGGGAGTGCCAACTCGGAAGCAGACTCCGCCAGGGAAATGCTTCTCCTCTGCGCATTCGCGCAGCAGAAAACCTGACTACATGCTACCGCCTGTTTGCATACGTCTATGCGCACACCCACACAGGGCGGCTGATCCGCCCGTTGAAATCCGCCGGGAAACAACTTCGAGCGCCCACGTCCGCTGGTAAAATGACACACTGGGTTTTCTCCAGCTGGGATTCCGAAAGGGGAATATATACTTAACTGTACACTGCTTGGGGCTTAGACGTGCCGAAGCTCGTCGTTTCTTGCCCTCAAATCTGCCGCTTGCTTTGGTTTCGGCTTGGCCTTCACCAGTTGCCTTACCGCCTTCTGTATCGTTAGTCCGCGATAGCGCGGATTCGGACTGGGCGTGTTGTCGATCCGCTCAAACACAGCGTGTAACGCGTCCTTCGTATCCTTGACCCTTCTCATTTCTCAATCAGATCTTTGTACATAAGCCGCCGCCCTGCCAGTGCGGCCACCACGTGCTGCATTTGTTCGAGCGTGTCCATGTCCCGGACGTTGTGCTTTTGCGCAAACTGGTGCACGTACCGCTGCAAGTGCTTGGCGCTCATTCTGTGGTACACGCCATGGTACGCCCGCTTCAGCGTGGCCCAGAACGACTCCAGCCCGTTCGTGTGGGCCATGCCGTTGACCCATGCGCCCACGCTGTGTTTGACCGTCTCATGCTCCATACCGATCATGCCCTTGTAAGCGGTGGCGTCATCCGTGTAGACCGTTGCGCCGATTTCGGTGTGGTTATACACGAACTGCTTCAACGTCGGGCCGCTTGTGTCCTCAACGACCTTGGCCCGAATCTGGCCGGTACCGCGGTCTTTCAGCCCCGCTACAGCCGTCTTGCCAACCGTTCCGCGTCCCGCTTTCAGCTTCTTGTGCGCGTGCTTGTTGGCCTCCTTGCCCCCAACATACGTCTCGTCGGCTTCAACCGGGCCTTCAAACGCGGCGGCGGCTAACGGCACGAACGCCTCCCGAATCCGTTGCAGCATGAACCACGCCGACTTTTGCGTTATGCCCAGGTCGCGGTGAAGCTTCATGCTGGATACGCCCTTGAGCGAGGTCATTTCAATATAAATGGCGTAGGTCCACTTGAGCAATGGCAACCGTGAGGCTTGCAGCACCGTTCCCGTCCGAACACTGAACCGCTTGCGGCACGTGCGGCAACGGTACGGCATGGTCTGTTTCGGGCAAGCATAGGTATCGGTGCCCCTGCATTGCGGGCAAAAGCGGCCTTCCGGCCAATAGATGGCCTCAAACCATTCCCGGGCGGCCCCCTCGCTCGGATACCGCCGTGCCAACGCTAAAAGTGTGATTCCCTTGCGGTGTGATCTGCCTGGCCCTGTCATGATTCCCCCGATCTGGTCTAATCCTCATACGACTCAATCGGAGAAAAGTTACAGGTAAGTATATAAACCCCTTCCGAAAACGCCCAAGACTTTGTAACTTACAGCAGCAGACACGTGGTTGATCGCTGAACAGGCGCGCCAAACCCATCACTATAAGGCCTTGGAAATGGCTACCAACAGCTCGGGTAACAACGAAAAGCAGGCTCCGGAAGTCCTGCGCATCGGCATCGACCTCGGCACTTCGCGAAGTGCTGTCGCAGCCAATAACGGACAGCGGCACTGGGAGTACAGCTATGTGGGCTGGCCCAAAGACTTCATCGCGCGCAAAATGCTGGGCAAAGACATCATCTTCGGCGAAGAGGCGATAAAACACCGGCTCTCGGTGAACCTGGTACGCCCGCTGGAGTTTGGCGTGATACGCGATGGTGTGCAGCGCGACGAGGAAGCTGTCAAGCAGCTGATTCACCACCTTATCCAGCTGGCCAAACCGCTCAAGGGTCAGAAAATATACGCTGCCATCGGGGTCCCGGCCGAAGCGCTGAACGTAAACAAGCTGGCCATCCGTGAAGCTGCGCGCGAACACGCAGACACGCTCATGGTCGTCTCCGAACCGTTTGCAGTGGCGTACCGCTTGGGCGCCCTGAGTAACGCCTGTGTAGTTGACATTGGTGCGGGCACGGTCGACTTCTGCATCATGCACGGGACCATGCCCTCCGAAGATGACCAGCGGTCGCTACTTAGCGCAGGCGACTTTGTCGACAAGCAGCTATGTGACCTCTTGCGCGAGAAGTACCCGGACACGCGGATGAGTGCAACAATGATTCGCCAATTTAAGGAAGAGTTCGGCAGGGTTGGTAAAGCTAAGGGTCGCATCAAGGTAATGATGCCGGTATCTGGCAAGTTCGTCGAGCACGACATCACTTCCGAGGTCACCCAGGCGTGCGAAAGCCTGGTGGAACCCATAGCCGAAACGCTAATCGACCTGGTCGGGCGCTACGAGCCCATGCTGCAAGAACGCGTGCATAAGAACATCTACCTGGCTGGCGGCGGCAGCCAGACCAAGGGCCTAGCTGATGCCATCGCAACGGCCTTGGCAGACTATGGCAGCTTTCGAATCACGACCGTGGAAGATCCGCTCTTTGTCGGTGCGGAAGGAGCTCTCGCGCTGGCAGAGGATATGCCGAAGCAGTACTGGGAAGACATGTAGGTTGGATGCCTTCCGCCTCCACGCGCCCGGAAACCGTTATCATCGCTGCCCTCGCCTCGCGAGATCGCCTGATAGGACGCGGCCACAATTTGCCTTGGCCCCCGCTCAGGGACGACTTGAAGCGCTTCAAGTGGCTCACGCGCGGGCACGCGCTAATCGTGGGTCGCACAACGTTCGAAAGCATCATCCGCCAGTTTGGCAAGCCGTTGCCTGAGCGCCGCATGGTTGTGCTCACGTCCCGGGGCCCGGTCCCGGACTTTCCCGACGTAGAGACCTTTTCTTCACTGCCCCAGGCTATCCGGGCCGCAAGAAACGAGTCCATTGTCTTCATTGGCGGCGGTGCGCGCCCGTACACCGAAGCGCTGCTGCTGGCCGACCGGCTTGAGCTCACGCTGGTAGAGGGAACCTTCGAAGGGGACACGTACTTTCCGCCCTACGCGCACCTCATTGGAACTCGGTACGAATGGGTCGCCGAAGAACCTGGTGATGGCTGTTCCTTTGTGACATACCGCAGCCGCTGCAATGCGCACAGCGATCCGCCGCCAAGCACGCCATAGACGCTCGGCCACCAAAGGGCTAAGCGGCCACGCCAACACGCACGCTGTCATAGTAAGCCTCGTAGCGCGGGACTATAGAATCCTCGTTAAAATAGCGCACCGCATGGGTGCGGGCCGCGGTGGACATCTTTTCACGCAGCGCATCGTCCTGAAGAAGGAGCGCGGTGCAATCTGTAAAAGCCGCAATGTCATCCAGCGGGCAAAGAAACCCGCCACCGCTTCCGGCCAACAACTCTGGTAGACCACCGATGTCGGAGCACACGACGGGCACCCCACAGGCCATGGCCTCCAATGCCGCAAGTCCGAAGGACTCGAATCCACTCGGCATAATGAAGACATCCGACATCGAAAGAATCTCAGAGACTGGATCCTGCTTGCCCAAAAACCGCACGTGCTCGTGCACGTGAAGTGACCGCGCTAGGCGCTCGGTCGAAGAACGGTCAGGCCCATCACCGACCAGAAGCAGCTTTACCGCAATCCCCCGGCGTCGCAAGTTGCTAAAAACCTGAACTACGTGAGGCGTGTTCTTGACCTTCCGGAAATTCGAGACATGCACAAGGACCTTCTCGCCTTTGGGGCAAAACCGGTCACGAATTGCACAGGCGGTACGCCTGGAAAACTGGTCTGCATTGATGAAGTTGGGGATGACTGTGATGTCGCCACACACCCCAAACGCCTGATACGTCTCCTGCCTAAGCGCTTCGGAAACCGCCGTCACACCATCGGACGCGTTGATCGAGTGTGTCACCACCGGCGCAAAGTTCGGATCCTGACCCACGATGGTGATGTCCGTGCCGTGCAGCGTTGTCACGACCGGCACCTCGATTCCATGGCCGCGGAGGATGTCCCGCGCAAGGATGGCGCTGGTGGCATGCGGAATTGCGTAATGAACATGCAGCAGATCCAGCGCATGGTAACGAGCAACATCCACCATCGTGCTGCTAAGCGCAAGCGAATAGGGATGGTATTCAAAAATCGGGTATCTCCTAACACCAACCTCGTGGAAATAGATGTTATCCGTTAGCGCACCCAGACGAAACGGCATCTGATACGAGATGAAATGGATCTGATGCCCGCGGCGTGCAAGCGCCTTGCCGAGCTCCGTTGCAACTACGCCGCTACCACCATAGATCGGATAACAAGTGATTCCGATGTTCATAGTTTCCGTCACATAGCTCTCACGGAAACACGAATCAACCGCTCTTGTTGCAGGCTTGTCCCAATCTTCCTGCTATGAAGCTTCGCTTCCTCGTATGTGGCATCCTGCTGGTAAGCGCAGTGCGCGGCCCCGAAGCCACCGCCCAGCGCTTCGGCGTTACCGTCGGCCTGAACTATCAGCAGCTTTCCGACGTCTCCTATAACAGCCTTGAAACCCGATTCAAGAGCAAGGAAGGCTGGCATGTGGGCGCCTGGTTCGAGTTTTCGCTAGGCCCCGTGGGCGTTCGACCCGGCCTGCGCTATCTGGACGCTGGCCATCTGTTTGAGGGGCTCAACGACACCTTTCCGGCCACGCGCGACCAGTTCGACGTGAGCATGGTGGAAATACCGCTGCTCTTCCGCTACGGCATCAGTTCGCCGGTGATCGGGCCGTACGCGTTCGCGGGACCTGTCTTTCGGTTTCCGTCATTCACGGACAAGGTGTTAAGCAATGACCTTGCCCCCGTCTCCGTTGCAGCCGAGGCCGGCCTGGGCCTGCAGATCACCATCGGTGGTCTCCGCCTTTACCCGGAGATTGCGTACACGTTCGGGCTCACCAATTTCATTCAAGATGAACTCGTGATTGATTTCGTCACGCTGACTCCAGAAGGACAGCAGCGGCTAAACACCGCCATGCTCCGCCTTTCGGTGGGGTTATGATACGCCCGCAAAGAAGCGAAACCGTTGGGGCTCCAACTGCATTGGGCGTGCCGGTACGACCGCCTCCCGGCCAATCGTCCATTCGGGCAGGCTGTCTGCGACGACCAGTGACTGCTCACTGAAGAAATGACGCGTGTCCAGGGAAAACGGGCGTAGTGATGCGTCGGCATGCCGCACATAGTAGGCCAGCGCCAGTGCCCGCTGCCATCCTGGAGCACTAGACTCAACCGTCAGGCTGGTGTAATAGTGCCAGGTGCTTTTTCCCACCACAAACGGGCTGAACTGATAAGGATCCTGGGCGACATCTTCGATGGTATGCCGGCCACGAAAACCAGTCTCCGCGCGGTTGCGGGCCACCCAGCCTACCAATTCCTGCTCGCCGGCCCTCTTTGACTCAGAATACATTAGGCGCGCAAGCCATAGAGTCTCCAAGTCAACTAATTCAGCTGGCAACGGCTGCACGTGCCACGGGTTGAACAGTGCTTCGCGAACGGCCTCTTCGGATGGGGGCAGATGGAGGATCCGGACATCGTCAACGGATGCCGGTGGGGCTACTGCAGACCGGAAAGGGGCAAGGACGCAGGCCAGCGCTATCAATGAAGCGCTTACCCACTTTGTTACCAAATTGAAGGCCCTAGTCATGCTACTGAAATGCTAATAATTCCTGAAACATGCGCAACGGTTCGCTAAGTACACGTTAGCGCTGACAAATACGTAACGGCAACGCGCGCGACATGGCACTGACCGTCCTGGCTGACAAGAACATCCCGCATGTGCATGAGGCCTTTCGGCATGTCGGAAACGTGCGAACGATGCCGGGACGCGCCATCACGCGCACCGCCGTCCAAGGAGCGGACATCCTCCTGGTAAGAAGCATCACGCGCGTTGACGCCAATTTGCTTGCCGGCACTTGCGTCCAGTTTGTTGGCTCTGCTACCATTGGCACGGATCACATCGACCGCCCGGCACTTCATGAGCGCGGCATAGCCTTTGCACACGCGCGAGGCGCTGGCGCCGAAGCGGTCGTTGAATACGTAACTACCGCCCTGATTGTTATAGCCAGCCAGGAAAAAATTTCTCCGGAAGTCAAAACCCTGGGAATTGTAGGCTGCGGTGACATCGGCAGCCGCGTCCTACGTCGTGCGCGAGCGCTTGGCATGCGCGTGCTGCGGAATGATCCCCCGCTGGCAGATGCATCCAGCGGGCCGCATAGCTACGTGGAGTTGAACAAGCTGCTTGGCGAATCCGATGTCGTCACGCTCCATGTGCCGCTGACGGTCACGGGGTCAAACGCCACGCGCCACCTCATAAGCCAATCTGCCCTTAGCCGGATGAAACCGGGTGCCTGGCTCATCAACACGGCGCGCGGTGCTGTTGTCGATAGCGCTGCGCTAGGCTCAGCGCTTGGTCACGGCACACTTGGCGGCGCTGTGCTGGACGTTTGGGAGAATGAACCCGCCCCCAGCCTCTCCCTTATGCGCGCGGCCAGTTTGGCCACACCCCACATCGCGGGGCACTCGTACGATGGAAAGCTCCGAGGCACCATACTACTGTACCAGGCCGTTACGCGGCATTTCGGGCTGGTACCTCTGTGGAACTTTGCAGCGGTTGAGCGCCCCCCATCGCGGCTGGTGCTGACGCCGCCGGCCGATGCGAAGGACGCGACCGCATGGCTCGATGGACTGACGCGCCGCATGTATGACCTGCGCGCAGACGATGCACGCACAAAGACGCTCTTGAATGCGCCACCCCATGCACTGGCTACACGCTTTAGTGCGCTCAGAATCAGCTACCCTCGGCGGCGGGCGTTTCGTTGGCACCAAATTCCCGCCAATTCGGTGCCAAGTGCTCTGCATGTGGCTGTGAAAGATGGGCTGGGCGTCCACCTGGTGCCCTAGTACCCGTAGGAGCGCAGCAACGTGTCCTGGTTGCGCCAGTTAGGACGCACCTGCACGAAAAGCTTCAGGAAAACGCGGCGGCCCAGAAATTCCTCAATATCCTTGCGCGCCGCGATGCCCGCGGCCTTGAGGGCGCGGCCGCCGGCTCCGATTAGGATGCCCTTCTGCGATTGGCGCTCCACTACGATGTCCGCTTGGATGAAGTCTTTGCGGCCTGGGTGCTCTTCGTACCGACTTATATTGACCGCCACGGAATAGGGAATTTCCTGCCGAAAGCGCTCAAAAAGTTTTTCGCGGATGATCTCGCTGACAAAAAAGCGCTCTGGATGCTCGCTGATCATGTCGGCAGGATACAACGGCCCACCAAGGGGTAAGCGGGCCTTGAGTTCCGCACGCAGCACATCTACGTTAAACCCCTTTAGCGCGGACACCGGCACAACCGCCTCAAAGGCCCGCAGGTCGAGGTACGCTTGCACTAGCGGCAGCACCTCGGCCTGTCGAATCAAGTCGATCTTGTTGACTACGAGAATGGCAGGCTGCCCGCTGGTTCGGCCCAGGCTCAGCGTGTCCGGGCTGTCCGCACGAGCATCCGCCAGGAACAGGAGCAGGTCCGCTTCGCCAACTGCTCCCGTGACGCGCCGCATCATGGATTGCTGCAGACGCGTGCGGGGTCGGATCACGCCCGGCGTGTCCAGAAAGATGATCTGCAGCGCAGGCTCCGACAGGATGCCAAGAATGCGGTGTCGCGTCGTCTGTGCCTTCGGGGTAACGATTGAAAGCTTCCTGCCCAACAGTTGATTGAGCAGCGTGCTCTTTCCCACGTTGGGCTTCCCCACCAGCACGACGTAGCCACAGCGGAATTCAACCATCGCCCGCCTAGTATCCTTTAACAAGGTACCGCATCGTGCGCACGGCCTCGTCCATGCCGACCAGGATCGCTCGGGCCATGACCGCAAACCCTATTGATACCTCCTCCACATGTGGCACTGCTGCCGCAAATACGGGATAGTTGTGATAATCAAGCCCATGCCCTGCATGAATCGATAGCCCCAAGGCCCGGGCCTGCGCGGCGGCCTGGGCCAGCCGCCGCGCCTCGGCGTGCTGGGCAGCCAGCGTAGGCGCCGTAGCAAAGTCTCCGGTATGCAGCTCAATAGCGTTCGCGCCGGTTGCACAGACCGCCTCGAGCTGCGCCTCATCTGGATCTACAAACAGCGCCACTTTCGGAATTCCAGCATCAAAAAGTCGCGTCGTAGTGGTCTGAATCGTGTCCAGATGACGCAGCACATCCAAACCCCCTTCGGTGGTTACCTCCTCGCGGCGCTCCGGCACAAGCGTCGCCAGGCCGGGGCGCGTGGCACAACAGATGCTGACAACCTCGGGAGCCACCGAGAGCTCAAAGTCCAGCGTTCCCCGCACGGATTCCCTCAGGCGCGCCACGTCGTGTTCATTGATATGCCGGCGATCCTCCCGCAGATGAAATACGATCCCGTCTGCACCGGCCGCCTCACAAAGCACGGCTGCCGCTACAGGATCGGGAAAGGACTCCCTGCGCGCATTGCGCAGCGTGGCGACATGGTCAATGTTGATCAACAGGCGCGTCAAGGCTTTCCGCTGCCGTCCGGGCAACTTTTCAGGGCTTCGTGCATCCTCGGTACATATCCCGTGCGGCCTTTGTATGAAACCGCGACCCCGCGGTTGCAATTGCAGTTCTGCAACGTGTATTTTGGCCGCACATCCACGCGATATACTGCGCTACTCTCTGCGCTATCCTATGGGAATTCAAGGCATGAAGGTCGCGATACAGGTCGGTCTGGGCCTCCTAATTATCTTCTTGAGCTATTGGCTTGTCCAATCCATCACCGGACCTTGGAAAGAGGTAGAGCGAGCGCGCGCCGTCACCGAGATGACGCAAGCCCGCATGGGCAACGTACGCGCAGCGCTTGTTTACTATGAGCAGCAGTTAGACGAATTCCCCGGCTCGCTCGACTCGCTGATGATGTGGCTGGCGCAGGACTCTCTGGTGCTGGTCGCCACCGACAGTCTCTTTGGAACAGAGGGCCTAGCTCTCGATTCGCTTGTCTATTCGCCTCGTACCGGCTCAAAGTTTGAGTATTCGTTAAACGACACGGGCCGCGTCGCCATTTACCTCCTTGGGGACCCCGATTCTGAAGACCATATTGGGTCGGCTACGCCTGATGTCACCCAGCTCAACGCGGCAAGCTGGGAATAGCTTCCATCCGGGCCCTGTGGTTTGCATTCATAGCTGAACCCGTCCGAACGCTGTGCGGTTAGCGTTTGCCAGCCCGATTGCGTATTCTTGAGGGCCTTTCGCTCAGAAAAATACCCGGAAGATGGGCGCTATTGGCGCTTCTGCGCGTGTTTCCATGCTGTGGGCACTAGGCTGCTGCGCGGTGATGCCCGCCGTTGGACAGTTTTCCGAGGTCTGGGGTCCCGACGAAGTAGTGGCGGGGGAGCCCTGTACCATTTTCGCGCAATGGACGGGACGGCTTGCGGTGGCAGGTTTCTTCGTTGACTTTCCGCCCGGCTGGACCCTCAACGACGCTTTCGTGCTGCGTCACGGGTACCTTCAGATACCGCTGGAGGTAAAGGAACAGCAGTCTGGGCGTTACTGGGTCTCAGCTGCTCGGCCGCTTAGAGGTTCCTTTGAGCTGGTGCTTGGCGCCGGTACGCACGGCTCCGGAGGCCTTGCCACCTGGAGCTTGGCACCCGCCTTGGCAACCGACGAAGGCCGGCCAGCACCGCAGGACGCGTATCGTGTCATGCAGGAGGTACGGCAGGACACACCGCTTATTCGCTGGACAAACCGAGCATTGCGCCTAAATCGGCCCGGCACGCCGCTTGTGCTTGATAAGGAGCGGTTGCCGCCGATCCGCAGGGACGCAGCCTTCACGGTAGAAGCTTGGATAAAGACCGTTGCACGCGAGCGCATCGTGCTTTCTACGTGGAATGGAGTAAACGAGTCGCGCTATCCGCTGGAGCTCATCATTGACACCTACGGCCGCGTTCGCAGCTACCACAAACAGGGACCAAACCACGTATCCATAGCCTCGCACCGGCCCGTTGCCGATGGCCAGTGGCATCATGTGGCCTTGGTACATAACCCTGAAGACTGGTCAACGCGCCTGTATCTTGACGGTGAGCCCGCCGACTCCATTCACGATGCAGCAACACAGGGACCAGACGAAGCTTTGCACCTTGCCGTGGGTCACCGCCTGGAGGCCGGCGCAGATCGAAACGCAAGAATCCCGCGGTTTGAGGGCGAGATTGATGAAGTCAGAGTCTGGTCCACTGCGCGCAGCAGGACTGATATCCGCTCCACGATGCGCCGGTCCGAATCAACACGTGAAGGTCTGGCAGTTCTAAGCTTCGACCGACCAGAAACCTCACCCCTGGTCTTTCGGCCCGCCACAGGGAGTACCGCCGTAGGGACAAACCTTGCCTTCTACGTGCCAGCCCAGAACTTCAGGGGCGAAGTTACGCCGCTTGGCGTCAGCCTTTCGTGGGATGCCCCCCAAGGCCTAAAGCCCGCCTATATTATCGAGCGCTCCTTTAACGGCAAGGACTTTGATGAGGTAGATGTCGTGTATGCTAAAGGAGAAAACAAATTCTCTTTCGTCGATGAAAGCGTAGCGAGTCAGGTAGTGTTTTATCGGCTGCGCCAACGGTATGGCAATGGCTTGGAGCAACTGTCGGGAACCATAAAGCTTGGACTCGCCGTGGGCGCGGGTAATGCGCTCACCGCGCAGATTCTGGACAACTACCCCAATCCGTTTAATCCGGCAACGACCATCAGCTTCGAAATCACCGAGGAGCAAACCGTGCGCCTTTCAGTATGGGACGTATCCGGACAGCTCGTACAAAACCTCGTGTCGGGTTCGCGCAAGCCAGGCATCTGGCAAGTGGGGTTCAACGGAGAAGACCTGCCCAGCGGCACCTACTTTGTGCGGCTGGTAGGCAAAGACGGGCGGGCGCAGACCCGCAAGATATTACTGATGAAGTAGCACAGCTGCCATGACGCTCACCTATTACGGGCACTCTACTTTCCAACTCGCAGCGGGGAAAACCACTCTGCTCTTCGACCCATTTCTGACGGGTAACAAGCACTCCGAAGGTGTCATCACACCGGCCGAGCTGCACCCCGATGTAATTGTTCTGACACATGCACACGGTGACCATTGGGGCGATACCATGGATATCGCCAGGCGCAGCGGCGCCCTCGTGGTGGCAAACTTTGAAATCGCCAACTACGTCCAGGCGCAAGGACACGCCAACGTCCTCTCGCTCAACACCGGCGGCACTTGGCAGTTTCCGTGGGGCCGTGCGACGCAGACCTACGCGCGCCATTCATCGTCCTTTCCGGATGGCACCTACGGCGGCAATCCGAATGGGTACCTGATACATGCCGAGGGAAAATGCATCTACAACGCGGGAGACACCGACGCATTTGGCGAGATGGCCTGGATTGGCGAGGACCACGCGGTCGATGTAATGATGATGCCCGTGGGCGACTGCTTCACGATGGGAATTCAAGGCAGCGTGCGCGCCGCACGGATGGTGCAGGCCAAGCTGAATGTTCCAATGCATTACAACACATTCCCTCCCATTGAGATGGACATTGGCACGTGGACATCTGCCATGGACCGTGCCGGGCTGCCCGCGCGGGTGCTGGCTCCCGGCGAAAGCCTTTCGCTGTAGTGCACTAGGCAACTCCCATCAATACAAGATAAGGTGGACGCAGTAACGGCTATGCGACGCGCGGAGCGCACGCAGCGCTACGACCTTCATTCGCTATTTGAGACAAGTCGGGTCCTGAGCAGCTCTTTGGACTTGGACTTTGTGCTGCGAAACCTGCTGCTGACCACCATGAGCAAGCTCTTGGTGACGCGCGGCATGGTTCTCTTGTACATGCCGATTGAATCGCGATACCGCGTGGCGATTGTCAAAGGGATACGGGACATTCAGAAAGACACGCAACTCGCACTTGGAGACCATTCCACCGGCGAGATGCTACAGAATGATGCAATTCCGCAGAAGCTGATGACCCACGGCATCGCCTTGGTGTTGTCGATACGCTACCAGGACCGCCACATCGGCCTTGTCGGGCTGGGGCGCAAAGCCACACGCCAGCCTTTTGACAAAGCTGAGCTGAAATTTGTCCAGTCACTGGTGCACATTTCCGCCGCGGCCATTCACAACTCTATGGTTGTTGAAGAGCTTCAGCAGGCCAACCGTGATTTGGACTACCGCGTGCAGCAGCTCAACACGCTGTTTGACCTGTCACAGGAATTCAATGCTACGCCAGAGCGTTCCCGCCTGGTGCGCCTGTTCTCGTTTGCCCTCATGGGACAGATGATGGTCAGCAAGCACATCTTTTTTTTGAAGCGGGCCCAGCCTTCTTTTGACGTAGTCTCGGCGCAAGGTGTCCCCAACCCCTCGTTTGCGGCGGCTTTTTTTGACGCGGTCACGGAGCTGACCCTGGCCGATGGACCCTCCGGCTCCACCTTGGTACGCGACGCACTTAACCGTCACGGCCTGGTGCTGGCCCTCCCGCTGAAACAGCAGGGCAAGGTGCAAGGCGTACTGTGCCTGGGTCCCAAGATGACCAGGCAGAGCTACGAGGCCAACGAGATAGAGTTCTTGTACTCGCTTGGCAGCTTGGCCAGCGTGTCAATACAGAACGCGGATCTGGTCGAAGAGCGTATCGAAAAAGAGCGCCTTGAAGAGGAGCTGCGTCTCGCCCGCGACATCCAGCAGGGCCTCCTGCCCAGCGCAATCCCAAAAGTTGAGGGTTTGCAGATCGCGACGATGGCACTGCCCAGCCGCGAGGTAGGCGGAGACTACTTTGATGTGTTGTCGCTGGAGGGAGGGAGAGTCCATGTCATCATCGCCGATGTCACAGGCAAAGGCATGCCCGCTGCACTGCTGATGTCCAGCATCCACGCGTGCACGCACATCATGCTACCGATGCGCATGGCACTGGACCAGGCGGTAGGCAACATCAACCGCGTCATTTACGAAAACACACCCCCTGACAAGTTCATTACCGCCTTTGCGGGGGTTTACGAGGCCGAGACACGCCGGTTCGAGTATGTCAATGCCGGCCATGAGCCGCCACTGCTCATCCGCGCAGACGGCAGCATCGCGCAGTTGGAGGCCGGCGGCCTGCTTCTGGGCATCCTGCCGGCGCTTGCTTATGCGCGAGGCAGCGTGACGCTCAACCCCGGCGATGTAGTGATTTTGTTTACCGATGGCGTAACCGAGGCCATGGGCAAGGAGCAGGAAGAGTACACGGACCGCCGCCTGCAGTCTTTTGCCCTGCAACACCGCACCAGGAGCGCGCACGAGTTGTTGGAGCTGATCCAGGAAGATGTCGAGTCGTTTACGGGGCCAGTGAGCTTTCTAAGCGATGACCGGACAATGATTATCTTGAAGGCCGAGGACAGCAGACAAAACGGGTCGTTTCGCAACAATGAGCAGACATGAAATTCTTCATTGACACCGCAGACCTTGACGAGGTCAAAGAAGCCCAGGATATGGGCGTCCTTGATGGCGTCACCACCAACCCTTCGCTCATGAGGAAGGCCGCCGACAAGGTGGGCCGCACGCTGGACTTTCATGCGCAAATATTGCGAATCTGCGAGATGGTCGACGGTGACGTGTCCGCGGAGGTTACGGCTGTCGACTTTGCCGGCATCATGCACGAGGCGCATGCGCTCGCTGCCATCCACAGCAATGTCGTGGTAAAGGTCCCGCTTATCCTTGAAGGCATCAAAGCTATCAAGGCGCTGGATGCAGAAGGCATCCGCGTCAACTGCACTCTGTGCTTTTCGCCATCGCAGGCGCTGATTGCAGCGAAGGCCGGTGCCGCCTATATCAGCCCCTTTCTTGGACGCGTTGACGACATTTCATCCGACGGCCTGAAGCTGCTGGAAGAAATCATCACCATATACAACCAATACGACTTCCAGACGGAGGTGCTGGCCGCTTCGATTCGACATCCCATTCATGTCGTTGAGGCGGCACTAATGGGAGCGCACGTGGCCACGATGCCGCTGGGCGTCATCAAAAAGCTGCTCAAACACCCGCTCACGGACATTGGCCTGGCGCGCTTTCTGGCAGACTGGAAGAGCTTCAAGTCCTAGGCCAATGCCGTAGCAAACTCTTTAGCAGGCCGCCCGGGCCAAGGCACGGGCGGCCTATCATACTGCATGCAATTCTTGAGCTTAGGCGGCTCCGACGAGATCGGAGCCAGTTGTCACTTTCTGTCTATTGCCGGGGGCGGTCTGGTTCTGGATGCCGGTGCGGACCCAAACGCCGAGGGTGTTCCCAGCCTGCCACGGTACGACCTGATTCGGAGCCTCTACGGTGCAGACCATGCCAGCCATGTCTTTGTCACGCATGCCCACCATGACCATATTGGTGGGTTGCCCACATTGGTGGAGAACTTTCCGCAGGTCCACGTGCACCTGACGCATGCGACTCGTGCGCTGGTGGAATTCATGCTGTTTGCTTCCGCACGCTTGCAGGAGCGCAAGTATCGGGAGGGTTCCTCGATGCATTTGCCGCTATTCGATGCAGAACAACTGGAGGATACGCTGGCGCGCTTTTCCACGCATGACTACGAGGCACCGTTCGTGCTTCAGCAGGGCCACCAACAAGTGTCCGCGGAATTCTATAGCGCGGGCCATGTGCTTGGATCTTCGGGCGTATTGATCCAGTTTTCAGAAAAGGGAAGCGAGCGTCGGCTCTTCTACACCAGCGACACCAATACGCGTTCGCAGGCAATTATCCCCGGCGGGTGCTACCCCGAGCCCCCCATTGATATACTGATTACGGAGACGACGCTTGGCGCCGACCCTCGCGCGGAGTTAACCACGCGCAAGGCCGAAGAGCACCGATTCTGCGAGGCACTCCAAGGCGTTATTGCACGCGAAGGATGTGCACTGGTGCCGGTGTTCATGCTGGGACGCGCGCAGGAAGTTTTGGCTGTTATCGATCGATTCAAACGACAGGGACGGCTACCCAAGAATGTACCCGTGTATACCGCGGGCGGGCTGCGCGAGGTGTCCAGGATCTATGACCAGACGCGACATGACACGCCGCGTATCAATGAGGAGTTTGAAGTCTATCAGGTTGACCAGCGGCGCTTTCCATTTAAGCAGGCCAAGATTCTGAAAGCTACGCACCAGCCATCCATCTTTGTCTTAGCCAGCGGGATGCTGTTCGAAAAAACGATGTCGAACAAGCTCGCGCAGCTACTCGTGGAGGAAGAAAAGCATGCCATTCTGATGGTCGGCTTTTGCAAGGAAGACTCACCGGGCGGCCGCCTGCTACAGGCTAACGAGCAAGGTCAGGACGGCGTAATCCTGGACCGGCAAACGGGCATGCAGCCGCTTGCCTGTCAGGTTGAGCGGTTCCGGTTCAGCGGTCACAGCACCCGCAGGGAGCTGGTCGGTTTGGTCGGCCACCTGCGCCCGAAAAAGACCGTCCTGGTCCACGGGGAAACCGCAGCCCGCGCATGGATGGCCGAAGCCATTGCCAAAGCATGCCCTGGCACGGAGGTACTGGTGCCCGAAATGGGTCAGGGCATAGAGCTGTAGGGCACGTCGCGGACGAAGTCCAGCGGCTGCGGTGTCGCTCCGCAACGCCTCATTCCGGCCCACCTGGGCACCAAAATATCATCTGGCTGATCCGCGCGCGGCCAGCATGGAGGGATCGACGTGGCTGCGCCATAGCTGGACCAGTGCCAACCCCGATTCCTGGCACCGAGCACCGGCCAGCAATTCTACACGGAAGTTTGTCACTTTTGCCGAGGGACGAGGTGTTGGCACGGGTAAAATAGGCGATTTGAATTCGAGTATCATCTATTACTCATAGGGTTTATAACCGTTATTATTGACGAAGTCTGTTGTAGTGCTATTTTAGTGTTATTCATCAATACTTCACACAGACAACGCCCCCACCCGCTATATTGGGCGCAGGCCAATACGACTGCGCCGTGTACATCCGCAGGAGAGTCTACAAGCTCAAAGATGCAACGCAACGCACCGGATACGGACTGCTCGAATGCCGACGTGTCAATGGCCAGCCCAATCAAAAAACCATCCTGAACCTTGGACAGGACTTTGACATTGCCGAAGCCGACTGGCCCACCGTAACCAAGCGGGTTGAGCTGGCACTGCGCGGACAGCGCGCACTACCGCTGGAGGATGAGAAGATCGAATGCGCCGTGGACGAGATCGTGCGCCGGCTGCGTGAGAAGGACTACGATGTGGACGCCGGACGCGACGACCGCGACGCCATCATTACCGACGCAGTGCATCATCCGGATACACGCACGGTCGGCGGCGAGCGCGTATGCCTGCAAGCCTTGGAGCAACTCGGCTTCACGGCGCTGCTACGCGCGCTGGGCATGCGAGAAGATGCTATTCGCATGGCCCTGGTTCTGGTGGTTGGGCGCATGTTGTCGCCCGGAAGTGAGGCGCATACGTACCAGTGGATGATGAAGGCCTCCGCCATTTTGGAGCTGGTGCAGCTGGAGGCCCCGTGCGCAAGTACGCTGTACCGCGTAGGCGATCGGCTGTATGCGCTGCGCGAAGCGCTTATGGACGGACTCTATGGCAATGCGCAGCGGCTGTTGGGCTTTAGTGAGACGCTCATCTTGTATGATCTGACCAACACATTCTACACGGGTCGCAAGAAAGGCGCGCTCCTGGCGTATGGACGAAGCAAGGAAAAGCGATCGGATTGTCCGTTGGTGACGTTGGCCTTAATGCTGGACGCGTCCGGCTTTGTGCGTGGCGCAGCCGTCCTTGCTGGCAATGCCAGCGAACCAAAGACGCTTCAACAGGCCATGGAGAGGCTCAATGGCGCTCGTGCGACCGTCATCATGGACGCGGGCATAGCCACGCGCGCCAATGTGGCGTACTTGCGGTCGAAGGGACTGGATTGGATCTGTGTGCAGCGCACGCAGGCGCCGCCACCCCCTGAACGCCCGCCGGAGGAGTGCTGGAATACACAAAGCGGGGTCTCCATCAAAGCCTGGCGCCTGGAGCAGCAAGAGGGAACGCTGCAAGTCTACCTGCATAGCGAGGCACGCAAGGCCACCGGTGATCGCATACTGAACACCAGGCGCGCAAAGTTCGAGGCTGCGCTGAAGACCCTGCACGAGGGACTCTCCAAGCCCCGCTGCGTCAAGGAATACGACAAGGTGCAACGCAGACTCGGTCGCGAGCTCGAAAGGCATAAGCGCGTCTCGTACCAGTACAAGATCGATGTCTTGCGCAAAAAGGACAGTACGCACGCGAAGGCGGTCACCTTTACGCACCTGTCTGCGTTTGAGCAGCAGACGCAAGCATCGGGCGGCTACATCCTGCATACCAGCCACACGGACTGGTCTGCCTCGCAAATCGCACGCACATACTGGAAGCTTGCAGACATCGAGCGCACGTTTCGTTCGCTGAAGTCCGAGTTGGGCATGCGTCCCCTATACCACAGCAAGGATGAGCGCATCCGGACACACATCTTCCTCTCGGTACTGGCCTATCAGGCGGTGCAACTCATTCGCACGAAGCTGAAGCAGTATGACCTCCACAGCAGCTGGACCACGCTGCAGTTTGAGCTGAACCGGTGGCACCGGATCACGACCGTATTGCCAACAGACCGGCGCTCCTGCATTCTGTTGAAGAAGGATGCAGACCAAGGTCCGCTCCAGCGCCAGATCGCCATGATTATGGGCCTCAAGCCTCACAACTACACCTACAAGGCGCACACAAAACGACCCTGAAATGGTAGTGCTATAGAAAAAGACAGTTTTCGTAAGTGACTGTCTGAAGGGTACTTACTGGCTCTTGGAAAAAATAAAGTGACAAAGTTCCGTACAGCAGCGCCAACAAGGCCGAATTCAATGGATGCTGGATGCAACGTTATGGCCACCCGTGCCCGCTATACCAGCCCAGATACCGGCTCCCGCACCACCTCCAGCAACCGGTCGATGACACCCTCTACCGTCTCACCTTCGCTCTCCGCGTAGAAGTTCGTGATGACGCGGTGCCGCAGTACCGGGTGCGCCAACGCGCGGATGTCCTCAATGGCTACGTTGTAGCGTCCGCGAAACGCTGCCCGTACCTTCCCGCCCAAGAGCAGGTACTGCGCGGCGCGCAGCCCCGCGCCCCAACTCACCCAGTTCTTGATGAAGTCTGGCGCAGCGGGCTCTTTCGGGCGCGTGCCGCGCACGAGGTCCACCGCAAACTGCGCGACATTCTGTGGAACGTATACTTTCTTGACCAAAGACTGGAAGTCCAAGATGTCCTTGCCGCTGAGCACAGTCTCCAGCATTGCCTCTTCGCGCGAGGTAGTCTGCAGAGCGACCTCAAGCTCATCGTCGGCCGACAGGTAGTCAATCACGATGTTGAACATGAACCGGTCGAGTTGCGCCTCAGGCAGGGGGTAAGTGCCTTCAAGCTCAATCGGGTTCTGCGTAGCAAGCACGAAAAACGGCTTGTCGAGCACGTAGACATCGCCGCCGCTGGTCACTTGGTACTCCTGCATGGCCTCAAGTAGCGCCGCCTGTGTTTTAGGCGAGGTCCTGTTGATTTCGTCCGCCAGAATTATGTTTGCAAAGACGGGGCCTTTCACAAAGCGCAGATGGCGCGTACCGGTGGCCGGATCGTCCTCCAGCATCTCTATGCCCGTAATGTCAGCGGGCATGAGGTCCGGCGTGAACTGAATCCGCTTGTAAGACAGGTCGAGGATCTCTCCCAGCGACTTAATCAGAAGCGTCTTGGCCAAGCCCGGAACGCCCGTGATCAGGCAGTGCCCTCCGGCAAACAGCGCCATGAGCACCTGCTCAATGACCGCCTCCTGGCCTACAATCCGCCGGCGCACTTGGTTCAGAATGCGCGCCTTGCCTTCACGCATGCGCTCCAGCTGCGTGCTATCGTTGTTCGTTGAAAAAGCCACCGGGTATATGTAGTGTTCTATGAATGCTGCTCGGGATCAGCCTGCGAAAACGTGCTGTCGCCGGCCTGCGTTGCAGCGGCAGTAATACACGGTGCTGCCGCGAATGTGCCACTGCCCGCGGAGGCTAGTGCGTCAGCGCATACATGACGAAGTTGATGCCCATCTGAAAGCTCACCGTGGACGCGTTGGCGAAGTCTCTGTTGGGATACTCCCAGCCGTCTCCAATGTCCTGGTTGTGATTTGCCAACGCCATCAGGCGCCCCGCCTCGTCAAAATAGCCCATATACCGATCCGCCGTCGTGGAACCTTGGTATCCGCTGACAAGGGACGGAGCCGCCACCGGATCGATGTCAAAATAGATCGACCATATGGGATGTGTTGGAGGGAGCTCCACAGGCTCGTTGCCCGGGAGGACACGCTGCATCTGCTCATAGAGGTTGACCCACTCGTAGTCCCCTCTGAAATCATCAAACAGGATAAACCCGCCACGCTCCAGATACTTGCGCAGCTGCGCAGCATCCTCGTCATCCATCTGCCAGTAGCCAGGCTCACACAGGTACAGCACGGGGTTATCAAAGATGCGATCATCCTTAAGATCAAGTACCAGGTAGGGCTCTTCAACATGGATGGTCGTGGTGCGCTCCAGTGCGGTGTAGAAGTTTTCCTCTGCCGTGGGGTAGTCGTGCGCCCAGACGGCGCCTCCCCTGCCGCGCCCTCCGTAGGGGCTCTCAAACCGTATGCGCGCAAAGCGAAAGCCATAGTCTGCCTGGGCGTACACCTCGCCCGCTACCAGGAGCGCGAGCCCGCACAGCGCTAAACGCAAGATACCGATGGCTGCCATGCGCTATCGCCCCTCCCCGACGCAGGCGAGAAGCAGCTGCTGTGCCTCCCGAAATCCCGGTGCAATCTCCAGCGACTGCAGCACTGCCCGCTTGGCTTGGGCAACCTGATCGTCGTTATACAGGCTCTGGGCCAGCTCAAAGTATGCACTCGCCATATCCACCGGACTCAGTGCCAAGAGCGCCCGGCGCGCCTCGACCTCGGCCGCAAAATCTCCCTGAGCTGCAGACAGCTCCGCCACCCTTGTTAGCGCGTCCTCACTATACGGCGCCGTCATGCGCGAGCGCTGCAAGAGTTCCAAGGCTCGGTCCAAATCCCCGCGCTTCTCATGCAACGCGCTGAGCTCTCGCGCCTCTTCTGCCCCGAATGGCGTCACTGCAAGGTAGGCCTCCAGCGTATTCGCCAGGGCCGCTTCGTCGCCGCGCCGCCGGTATACGGCAGCCAGGCCCTGATACGCATTGCCCGCACTGGTGAAATGCGGGTAGACTTCCAGTGCCTCCTTGAAGCGTGCCTCGGCCTCATCGTCCTCGTTGCGCGAGAGCGCCTCCGCTCCTGCCTGCAGGCTGCCAAGAAGTGAATTCTTCCCCTGCTGCTTCAGCCACTCCTCCAATGAACCGCCGGCTACCTCCTCCGCCAGCATGTCAGGCCATCCCTGCAGCACATCAGCAAGCTCAGCCCGCCTGACACGCAGCGATCTCCGAAACTCATCATCCAGCGCGGCACGCGTCATACCCAGAATGTCTTGCACCGCCTGCTCCTCGGTGGTGCCGCTGCGCAGCGCACGCAAGAGATCCAGCACAGCATCGAAGCCGTGATGCTCCACGACATAGTCCACGACCTTGTAGGCGTGGTAGTAGCTCATCATTACCTGCCCCGGAAAAGCCGGACGTGTAAACCCCCGGTCAATTTCCTCCAGGCGGTGCAACCGGTCCCGGTCGAAGGCCATAAAGAAGCGAAGCTCGTACTCGCGCGCCCACTCAGGGTGCGCACGCTGCTCCTCGTAGACCGACAGCCCTTCTGTAAGCCACCTCGGCACATGGAATTCGCTCGTTCCAATCGCCATCGTGTGGGCGATTTCATGCCATAGCGTCCGTGCCCAGTTGTACGGCGTGTCACCCCGCGCCTCTGGAGTATTGACGGCAAGGACGTCGCCAAAGCTCACGCCCAACAGCCCGATATGCGGGACTCCCGCAACGCGGACAGCAAAGTCATCAGCATCGTTGTAGGCCTCAATAACAATCTTGTGTTGGGGTCGGTATGGATAGCGCGAGGCCATCGCCCGGAATGCGGCTTCAGCCTCGCGAAGCATGGCCGGCCCCAAGACGTCTGCCTCCGAGTGGTGGATGCGAAGCCGTATGTGTTCACTCTCCATCTCCCGAAACTCCGTAGCCTCATCCAAAAGGCTCAGCGTGTTCGCCACAAAGAGATTGAATGCGTCTCGCTCATAGGCCCGCTCCAGGTAGCGCCGGGCTTGCCCGCTGTTGCCGAGCCGCAGAAGCGCGGTGCCCAGCTCAGCATTGGCAGCCGCATTGTTGGCGTCCGCCTCAACCGCCTTGAGCGCCATAGACGCCGCGTCCGGGTACCGAAACCGCAGCGCAAGTCCCTCACTGATCGCCAGATAAAAGTCCGAAGGTCGCGCGTTGATCTTGTGCGCCCGCAGCTCAACCTCGGCAAAGGCGGCAGTGTCGCCCCGCAGATGGTGTGCTGTTGCCAGGTGGGCCAGCGCGGTCATGGACGCAGGATTAATGTCCAGGGCCTCCTGAAGGCGCAAGGTGGCCGCGTCCATCTGTCCGTCCAGTATATGCAGGTACGCCAGCAGGCTGAGCGCATCGACGCTGTTTGGCATATTCTTGAGCGCGTCACGTGCAAGCGACTCTTTGCGCGCGTAGCTGCCAGTAGCCTGTGCGAGCGCTACACTAAGCTCGGCCCGGTGGGGGTTGATCGCCATTGCTTCCTCGTACAGCGCCTGCGCCTGCGCCGCGTCGTACGTGATGCGGTACAAATCGCCACGCCAGAGGAGATGCTGAACGTTGCCTTCGTCCAGCGCCAGCGCCGTCGACAGCGCATCGTTGGCATCGTGGTACTCCTCAAGCCGCGCTGCAGCCTGCGCACCCACCGCCATATCGGCTGCCGTGGTAAATATGCCCTGCCGAAGGTTGTTGCGAAGTGTGGAATACAGCCCGCGGGCGCGCCGCTCCTGCCCCGTGGCGGCAAACAGGTCGGCCACTTCAAACCCTGCACGCCAGTAGTCGGGCTTTGCTCGGATAGCGTTGACAAAGGCCGCTTCAGCCTCGGCCAGACGGCCCACGGCCCACAGCAGGCGACCCTGAGCATAGTGTACATGTGCGTTGTTGGGCCAACGGGAATGGAAGCGCTCCGCCTGTGCCAGACCGGCCTCGTAGTCCCCCGTTTGGAGGAACGTCTCAAAGTACCCTTCGATGGCATCGCCAGCCTCCGGGGCCAGCAAGCCTTGAAATTCCGCCCGGGCCCGGCTGTACTGCCCAGTGTTGAGCAGCTCACTCGCCGGCTGTGCCCAGGCGCAGTCGCAGCACCACGCTACGCACAAGGCAATGACCCCGCATGCCAAGCGGCGCAAGGGAGGCAGCATACCGCTAAGGGTTAATCGCGTAGCGGGCAGCGATGGCTGCCAAGCCAGCATCAAGCGCCTCCCGCGAAAGCCAATGGCCACGGACCATCACTCCCGAAGGCCCCGCAAGATGTGCTACATCTTCCAGTGGGTTGCCGTCGACCAAGAGCAAGTCCGCACGTGCGCCTGCCGTCACCGTGCCAAACGTGTCCTCATTGGAAAAGTACTCACCGACATTAACCGTCCCTGAAACGAGAATTGAATACGGATCCATGCCGGCATCCACCATGCGCGTGAGTTCGCGGTGCAGCGAAAAACCCGGAACGCTGAAAACCTGTGGTGCATCGGTACCCATCAGGATACGCGCGCCCTCACGATGCAACGCACCCAGAACGTGCATGCGCCAAGCGATAAGCTCCTCCGCAGCCGCGCGATCCAAATCACTCTGCACGCGGCGGGTACGACGGGACCAGCTTTCGACCACGCCCGGCGGCATGTACTTGAGCTCTGGATAAGCGTCGAGGACATCGGCGTCAACATAACCAAAGAGATATTCCCATAACGCCATGGTTGGCACGACCCACGCCCCAGCCTCTTTCGTACGTGCTATTGCGTGCGCCAGTGCCTCTTCATCGATCTCGTCGGCATTCATGGTCCGCAGATACTCCACGTACCCGTCGACATGGTCGAAGGTCTCCTGACCCCGGTCTATGGCGTGCATCAGGCCCACATCTGCCGGCACATGGCCGCCAAAGCGTATGCCGACTTCCTGCGCCGTGGTGGCCATGGCGTCGTACTCCTCCATAGTCAAACCGGGGTGGATCTTAAGCAAATTCCACCCTTCTTCCTTCTGGCGGCGCGCCCGTTCCACGGCTTGCTCCGGCGAACTGATGGAACCACCGCTGAAGCTAGGGCCGGCCAGATACAAGGTAGGCGCAACGATTTCGCTGCTGTTGGCACGCCTGCGCAATTCCAGCTGTCCCGGGGCGCCAAGCATGCCGCGCACAGTTGTGATACCGTTGGCCACATACAGGAAGAGCACATCCTCGGTATACTGTGCTGGTTCATCCGGGCGCGGCACATGCCCGTGCATCTCGGCAAGACCCGGCAACAGGAATTTTCCGGTGGCGTCGACGCGCAAGGCACCTGCCGGCACCGCAACGTCCGGACCCACCGCTACTATGCGGTCCCCACTGACCAGCACCGTTGCGCCGGGCGTCACTTCATGATCTTCCATCGTGATCACGTTAGCGTTCACAAAAGCAACATCCTGCGCCGCGCCCGCAGAGGCAGCAAAAACGGTTGCCGATAGTAAGAAGGTGCAAAGGAGTTTCATGGCTCGGCCTATCGGTGAATGAAGTGGTACAGGAGCATCAAAGCGTTGATCCCGCGTGAAAATAGCACTGGCCCAGATTAACCCCCTTGTCGGAGACCTGCGCGGTAATGCCGACAAAATACTTGCCTTTTGCCACAAGGCACACGAGCAATCGGCGGACCTGGTGGTATTTCCTGAACTCTCGCTGGTCGGCTACCCGCCGCACGACTTGCTTGAGCACGCCCCCTTCGTAAGAGAAGAGAAAAGGACGCGCGAGGCACTGGCCAAGGCCATCGCACCCTCGCTGGGCCTCATCGTGGGCGGGCTCGCGCCAAATGAGCGCGGGGCAGGCAAGCCCCTGCACAATGCCGCGTTTCTGTACGAAGACGGCAAAAAGCTAGGCGAAGTACATAAGGCACTGTTGCCTACATATGACGTGTTTGACGAGCGCCGCCACTTCGAGCCGGGCGTTCGCCGCGATGCCGTCCGCTGGCGCGGCTTGGCCCTTGGCATTCATGTCTGCGAAGACCTCTGGAACACCAAGCCCGCGGCCCACATGTTGTATGACGCGAATCCCGTCGCAGAGCTTGCTGCCGCCGGGGCAGACTTATTCGTAAACATCTGCGCGTCCCCCTTTGCAATTGGCACGCGCGCTGGAAGCGAGGAGCTTATCGCCCATAGCACCAGGACGCACGGCATCCCGTACGTCTTCGTGAACCAGGTCGGCGCGAATACGGAGCTCGTCTTTGATGGAACCAGCTGCGTTTTTGGGCCGGGCGGCCAGGTGCTGCTGCGCATGAAGGCGTTTGAGGAAGCACTGGCACTCTGGGACACAGACGGGTCTGCTGGCACGCCTGCGCCGCCAGCGGATTCCATTGCTCGGCTCCACGATGCCCTGGTGCTCGGAATACGTGACTACTTCTGCAAGGCGGATGTCTTTACCAAGGTAGTAATCGGGCTTTCGGGTGGCATTGACTCCGCCGTCACCTGTGCGCTGGCCGTGCGCGCTCTGGGTTCAGACAGGGTTGTAGGTGTGTCTATGCCGTCAAAGTATTCTTCAGCGCACAGCGTCGATGATGCCGCGGCCCTGGCGGGTGCGCTGGAGATCCCGCTGGTCACCATTCCGATCAAGGGTGCCGTGGCCGCCTTTGGCAAGGCGCTGGCAAGTTCCTTTGCGGGCACCGCGCCGGATGTTGCCGAAGAGAACATCCAGGCCAGGGCACGGGGTACTATCCTGATGGCGCTATCCAACAAGTTCAACTACCTCCTGCTGTCTACTGGCAACAAGAGCGAGTTGTCGGTGGGCTATGCCACGCTCTATGGTGACATGAATGGCGGGCTGAGTGTGCTCGGCGATGTATTGAAGGGCCACGTCTACCGGCTTGCCCGCTTCATAAACCGGTGCGGTACAAGAATCCCGGAGAACACCATCTGCAAGGCGCCCTCCGCTGAGCTGCGCCCCAACCAGACGGACCAGGATTCCCTGCCTCCTTACGAGGTTCTCGATGAAGTGCTGCGCAGGTACATAGAAGAGCAGCAGAATTTGCAGCAGATTTCTCAAGCCACAGGTTTTGACGAAGCCCTCGTAGCAAAGACGCTCCGCCAGGTTGATCGCAACGAATACAAAAGAAGGCAGGCTTCACCTTGCCTGAGAGTCACATCCAAAGCCTTTGGTGCGGGGAGGCACCTGCCCGTCGTCATGCGCTGGGACCACCGGTCAGCCTTATTGGATGAGGTAGGCCACGGCCAGGATGTAGCCGCGCGTACCAAGACCTGAAATCTGTCCTGCACACGCGGGCGCAGTTATTGAGCGGTGCCGATATTCCTCGCGCGCGTAGATGTTGGAGATGTGCACCTCCACGACCGGCGGCGTGATGGCTGCAATGGCATCCCGAAGCGCCACCGATGTGTGAGTATACGCGCCTGGGTTAAACACCACACCAACCACCTTGTCGGCATGCGCTGCGTGCAACCGATCGATCAAGGCGCCCTCCGAGTTGCTCTGAAAAAACTCGAAATCCACCTGTTCAAATGCCCGGACCAGGTTCTCCTCAATGGTCTTGAGCGAAAAAAACCCATAGACTCCGGGGTCCCGCTCGCCGAGCAGGTTAAGGTTGGGTCCATTAAGAATGAGAATCTTCACAGTAGTCAGTGCACACCAAAGGAAAGGCCGTCATACCCTAACATGACCCCGTCAGGCAGCTTGGCATCCTCCTCGGAATGCTTTACGCCGTGGGTCATATGAATCAAAATCGTCTGGCGCGCTCTCACACGTGCCGCCACCGCAACCGCCTCTCCGATAGTTAGGTGCTTGCTGTGCGGCTTATGCCTCAAGGCATCTATGACAAGTACATCCAGGTCTTGCAGGTCGTCGTATGCTTTCTCGGGCACATGGCTGGTGTCAGTAAGGTACGCAAAACGTTCGATCCGGAAGCCGAGCACGTCCATGTTTCCGTGGCGCAGTTCTATGGGCCAAACGAGTACCGATGCAGGGCCGCCGTAACGGCTACGCACCTGAAACGGGTGCGTACATGCCTTCAGCTGCAGTTTGGGTGCCGCGGCGTACCTGGCGTGAGGATCAAATATCCATGGAAACATCTGCCGCAGTGTTCGCTGCGCCGCGTCGCTGGCGTAGCACGGCAAGGGCTTCCGGTTGTCAAAGAAATACGGCCTGAGTTCATCCAGCCCCGCGACATGGTCATTGTGGTGATGGGTGATCAGCAGCGCGTCAATGGAGATAAGACTTTCACGGAGCGCTTGCTGCCGGAAGTCGGGGCCCGCATCAATGACGATGCTTAGCCCGGGCATCTGGATGTGGCAGGAGCAGCGCGTACGCACGTCCCGCGGATCTGTTGACGTACAGACCGTGCAGGTACAGCCGATAATCGGAATGCCTACCGATGTCCCCGTCCCCAGGAGAGTGACCCGCATGTCAGTCCTTTACAAGGAGGGCGTTGATGTCCTCGCGCACGGCCGGACGAATGTATATGGAATCCAAGGGGAGTTCTTGCAGCACTTCCGCAAGGATGGCCAATTGCGTTTCTGCTGGATTCCGCTTGTTGAGGACTACGATTTCCTTGCCTTCAATTGTACAGCGTCCCCCGTGGAACTGTCCTTTTTCCCACCGAATGGTGACGCCGAGCCGCGTGGCAGCGTCTTCCATTGCCCGAACCAGCCGCCGTGGCTTAAGACGCATACTAGAAGCGGAGCCCCAGACGCGCGACATGCATCACGCACTCATAGTCAAGGGAGCGACTTAGCTCTGAGGTCACATCCCGTGGCGGATTGATATTCCAAACCTGAAACCTGAAGTTGTAACCCAGCTCCAGGTACATTCCAGGTCGCACCTGCGCTAGCACCAGGGCTGCGTCCGCTTCCGCCCCTGGAGCAAAGCCATAGCCTGTAGCCAACGTACTCGTCACCACGCTTAGCGTAGGGTTGGCACGCACTGTCAGATCTGTTTGCGGGGGCGCCCATTGAACGCCCACGCCCACCCCAAACCGCGTAGCGTCCCACCATGCCTTACTACTTGTGTAGGCGCGACGGTGGCCGATTGTCAGAATTACGGGTACTTTCAGGCCGCGTTTCTGGACTTCCAGCGCGCGCAAGCCCAACCAGCCGGATATTGCTAAGTCCAGCAGCGTAGGGCTACCCGTTCCCAGCGCAGCCGAAGCAATTAGGCTGGGCTGCTGGTAAACAACCGCCAGCACCGGCCCTTCGTATTCGTAGTGCCGGCCCGCAGCGCTGTTTCCGGTATGGGCAAAGCCCACGGCGCCGACTGCCACACTCACTGCACGCACTGCGACGGGCTGTGAAGCCACTGGCACAGGCGCCAGCAGGCACAGGCCTAGCGCAACAGCAAGAGCGGCTGGGCGGCTCTTCACGCTGCATCCTCCTCGGCTGCTACTACCGGCCGCTTCCTGGAGTGCCTCGCTCCGTTGCCGCTCCCGCTGCGCTGCTGTGAAACGTCAACCGGTGCGCGATTCTGGCGCGGACCGCTGGGCAATTCAAAACGATAGCCCATCACATTCATTTTGGGCTTTTCCTTAAGTACTATACGCACCTTGTGGCGCAGCTGCCACTGGAGCCATAGGCTCGTAACTCCGCGCTTGAGGTAAGCCGCCGTAAAGGGATGCACATGCAGGAAGAGCTTAGCGGAGGAGCCGTTACAATGGGCACCCAACCATGCCTCCATTGAGGCGACCAGGTCTCGTGGCGAGGCATGTCCGCCTCGGAGCGGTTCATCGGACGCCGAGCCGTCTCGCGCTGTGATGCTCGGGCGCGTGCGCTGCCGCGTGATCTGGATGAGACAGATGTCGCTCATCGGCAAGACTTTGGTCGCCGCGCGGTCCGATTGAAAACCCTCCTTGAGCACCTCAAAGACCTTCTGGCGATCTTTCAAGTCGCGGATATCAATAAAGTCGACCACAATGATGCCGCCCAGGTCGCGCAGTCGCGCCTGTCGAGCCACAACGCGCGCGGCCTCCAGGTTCACCTTGAGCGCGTATTCCTCGTGACTCATGTTTCTCGTCTGTCGACCGCTTCCCGAGTTTACGTCAATGACATGCATCGCCTCCGTCTGCTCAATGACGAGGTAACCACCCGAGGGCAGCTGCACGTTCTGGCTAAAGACGTCTTCAATGGTCGACTGGAGCTTGGTAACCTGGAATATGGGGCGACTGTCTTTGTGCAGCTTCACGACACGGGCCAGATGCGGCGCTACAGCCTGGATGTACCGCTGAATGTTGCGATGCATACGAGGCTCATCGACCAGGATTCGGTCGTAATCATTGGAAAAGAGGTCCCGGATAATCGACGAAACCATGTTGACATCCGCATGCACCTTGGCGGGCACCTTCTCGGTACCGGCTATCTGCTTTTCCAGTTGCCTCCACCGTTTCAAGAGCAACTTCAGGTCGTTTTCTATCGCAGCGCGATCCTTTCCCTTGGCCACCGTGCGCACAATGATGCCGAAGCCTGCCGGCCGGAGTCGCTGCACCAGGGTACGCAGGCGGCGGCGTTCTTTCTGAGAAGAAATTTTGCGCGACACGGCGGTGAGGTCCGCCACTGGAACCAGCACCAGAAAGCGACCGGCCAGCGATATGCGGGTGGTCACACGTGTACCCTTGGTCGAGATCGGTTCTTTGACGACTTGCACGAGGATGCGCTGGTTCTTCTTCAGAAGGTCCAGCGACCCGTGTTTACGGCGCTTCCAACCGGGCCGTGCGCTTCGTTTGGGCTTCGGTGTCGCTAGCTGCGGAGGATTCTCCTGCAGGCTGGGCGCCTCTTCCTGTGCATAAGAAAGTAACTGCGCCAGATTTTCATCCAAGTCGGTGTAGTGCAAAAAGGCATCTTGAGACTGCCCAATGTCTACAAAGGCAGCCTTGATGCTTGGCACAAGGCGTCGGATCCGACCGAGGTAAATGTCGCCCACGGTTCGCTCACTCTTGGCGTGCTCCACATGGAGTTCCGCCAGCGTGCCATCTTCCACGATGGCAATCTGCGTCTGTGCTTTCTCCGCGTTGATGATGATCTCTTTGGCCATGACAAAAACTGGTGCGCGCGCGTGCTGTGCATACCCCTTGAAAATTCAGGCATGCTCAGGCGTATCCTCGGGCGGATGTGCAAGCCCGTGCGGATCCAGCTCCAGAGGGAGCGCAGAATCAACACGGTGCGCCGCTCGCTACAAAGCGCGCAAAGGCTTGGAGTTATTAAGAAAAGGGCCACAAAACGGGCCATTGAAGTCGGGTTCATCGCGCTTAATTCGGGTATTTCTGATACGCGATCCGTCGTACTACCCGCCGGGGTGCCCGTAGGATCCCGCTTGCTCAATGCAGGCACTTTGTTCCCTTGCCTGCGTATACCGTTCAACGTAAGTGTGCACTTCCTCAATGGCCCTTTCGACCGCCCCCGCACGTGATGGCATCAAGCGCAATGCTGCTCCGGCACGAAGCACACCTGGTCTAGAGGGCGTAGTCGCACTGGAGTCGTCGATTTGCTTTATTGACGGCCAAAAGGGCGAGCTTGTCTACCGGGGTTACGATATCCGCACGCTGGCACGCCATGTCTCATTTGAAGAGGTGGCTTACCTGCTTTGGCGCGACGCGCTGCCAACGCGAAGCCAGCTGGAAGACCTTGAGGCACGCCTGTGTGCAGAGCGAATTCTGCCGCCAATGGTACTGGACATCTTGCGGCTGACGCCCGAAGACGCGGCGCCTATGGCGGCAATGCGCACATGTGTTTCGGCGCTGGCCCACTTTGACGGGGAAGCGGGCGACATGAGCGCAGAGGCCAACCTCCGCAAGTCAATTCGGCTGACCGCCAGGATTCCGGCTATTGTTGCGGCCTTTGCGCGTCTGCGCTGCGGTAAGGACCCCATCACGCCGCTTAGAACCGGATCCACCGCATTCAACTTTCTATACATGCTAAGCGGCGAGCGGCCAGGACCGCAGGCCGAGAAGACCTTGGACACCGCGCTCGTCTTACATGCTGAGCACAGCCTTAACGCGTCCACCTTCGCGGGTCGCGTTGTCGGCTCCACGTTGGCAGATGTATATGCGGCGGCTTCGGGGGCTATCGGCGCCCTTTCCGGCCCACTCCACGGTGGTGCCAACATGCGCGTGATGAAGATGCTGCTCCAGATCGATCAGTCCGGCGAGAGTCCGGCCAGTTATGTGCGCACAAGGCTTGCACGCAAGGAGCGCATTATGGGGTTTGGGCATCGAGTTTACAGGGTCATTGACCCGCGTGCCACCATTCTGCGTGAGATGATGATGGCCTTGGCCAAGGAGCGTAACGCAGAGAAGTGGGGCAAGATCTGCGAGGAGATTCGGCATGTGATGGAAACGGAGAAGGGCCTCAACCCGAATGTGGACTTCTACACCGCGCCCATGTACTACATGCTCGGCATTGAAGTAGACCTCTATACGCCGATCTTCGCCATGAGCCGCATCACCGGCTGGATGGCGCATCTGCTGGAGCAGTGGCACGAGAATCGGCTGATCCGGCCGCGGGCTCGCTACAGCGGGCCGCGCCACTTGAGCGTGGTACCCATTGGCCATCGGTAGGTGTTGTCTGGCCGGGCGCCCAGTGGGCACGTATTGCGTCATTTGCACGAATTGGTGTCCTCTTCGCCCGCCAGAGTCTGGCCTCCGGAACAGCTCATCCCGACTACTTGCCAATTCAGTGGTGCGTGGCGCCCCGCGCTGGACACGGCCACGTGTGCGACCATGCGCTGACAACACGCCGGGCATCCGATGTCCCGGCACCTCCCGATGGATGCTTTCTTCAGGATAGCCCTACCGAGTCGTGCCTGATGGCGCATGCGCGCGTGTCCTCTCGCTCAGTTGCGCTACCATCTGCGGGCGGACCATTCGGTATGCGATGCACTTGCGCTCTATACTCGGCATAAGCGATTCACATTGGTGGCCACATCTACCAGTGCCAGCT
The DNA here is from genome assembly GCA_965262785.1 of Rhodothermales bacterium. Taxonomy (GTDB): domain Bacteria; phylum Bacteroidota; class Rhodothermia; order Rhodothermales; family Bin80. The sequence goes on along the minus strand of OZ253559.1, from coordinate 924,862 downwards.
TCGCACTGAATCCGGACGTAACCACAGGTGCAAACCAGTGACGCCCCCTTGTGATCAAGGTTGCTGATCTAGGGCTCTTTGGCCGGTTGCTGACGCCGCATGTCCATGACTTCTGGAGGAGTCTTCTGCTCGCGTTGCCATGCGCACGGTACCGCAGGCCGGACCTCAGTACGGCCCACATCGTATCACCGAGGCGCCACGTAGGACCCTGCCTGACACCCGTTCGGTGATGCAAGCTGACCAACGGCGCCGAGATGCATGATAGTCGTAATTCTGCTACCTTTATCGCCGTCCGTCTGATACGCTATGTCGAACCGCGCAAAGTCCTTGCTCCATGCGCTCGTGTCGCCTGTAGGCCGTAAGGTGCTTACCGGCCTTACGGGCCTCGGCTTGGTGCTTTTTGTGATCGTACATATGTTGGGCAACCTCACCTACCTCCAAGGCGGAGACGCGTATAATCTGTATGCGCATAAGCTGGCCAGCTACGGCGTCGTACTCTACATCCTGGAAATCGGACTGGCAGCATTCTTTGCCTTGCACGCCTACATTGGCGTCAACATATATCTCCGCAAGCGGAAGGCACGAGGAGGCAGCTATGCCAGGTACAGAAGCGCGGGCACGCCGAGTCGGCAGACGCTAGCATCAAAGACGATGATCATTTCGGGCATCGTGCTCCTGGTATTTCTTGTACTGCACCTGATCCACTTCAAGTTCGGACCGGGCATGACGGAAGGCTATGTGGCTACGGTGGATGGAGAGCAGATTCGCGACTTGCGGCGCCTGATGACGGAGAAGTTTCAATCTCCACTGTATGCATTCGGATACCCGGCAGTCATCATCCTGTTGGGGTTCCACCTGCGGCACGGCTTCTGGAGCGCCTTGCAGTCACTGAGTCTCACATCACCCAAGCTGAGCACCATTTTGTATCCGGCAGGCGCAGCACTTGGCCTTTTTGTAGGGGTCGGCTTTGTTGTTGTCCCTCTCTGGATCTACTTCAGCCAGTTTTCGTGATGGAGAATCCTACCCGTAGCACGCTGCAAGCCAAGGTGCCCTCCGGTCGGCTACAGGACAAATGGGACGCCTACAAGGACACAGTAGGGCTCGTAAGCCCGGCCAACAAGCGTAAGCACACCATCGTCGTGGTGGGAACGGGACTGGCCGGCGGCTCCGCTGCGGCGACCCTGGCGGGCCTCGGCTACAAGGTCAAGAATTTTTGTATTCAGGACTCTGCTCGGCGTGCGCACTCCATAGCGGCGCAAGGGGGCATCAACGCTGCCAAGAATTACCCCAACGACGGAGACACGATCTGGCGCCTGTTCTATGACACCATCAAGGGCGGCGACTACCGCTCTCGCGAGGCCAACGTATACCGCCTCGCACAGGTATCCAACAACATCATCGATCAGGCCGTTGCTCAGGGGGTTCCCTTTGCCCGAGAATACGGGGGGCTGCTGGCTAACCGGTCGTTTGGCGGTGCGCAGGTGTCGCGAACGTTCTACGCGCGCGGCCAAACCGGACAGCAGCTACTGCTCGGCGCCTACCAGGCACTTAGCCACCAAGTCGCTGCCGGCAATGTCACTATGCTTCCGCGCCGGGAAATGCTCGACTTGGTCGTGGTGGACGACCATGCGCGCGGCATCATCACCAGGGACCTGGTCACCGGCAAGCTTGAGCGCCACCTGGGCGACGCCGTTCTTCTTTGTACCGGCGGATACGGCAACGCCTACTACCTTTCCACCAACGCCAAGAACTCCAATGTAACTGCGGCCTGGCGTTGCTACAAGCGCGGCGCGTACTTCGCCAACCCGTGTTTCACGCAGATCCATCCGACCTGTATCCCGGTCTCGGGCAGTTACCAGTCAAAGCTTACGCTCATGAGCGAGAGCTTACGCAACGACGGGCGCGTGTGGGTGCCCAAGAACGCTTCGGACCGGCGGCCGCCAAGTCAGATCCCGGAAGCCGAACGTGACTTCTACCTTGAGCGGCGGTACCCGAGCTTTGGTAACCTGGTGCCGCGCGATGTGGCTTCACGGGCTGCCAAAAAAGAGTGTGACGACGGACGGGGCGTCGGAGAAACCCGGTTGGCCGTATACCTGGACTTTGCCAATGCTATCGCACGCCTAGGCGAAAAGGCCATCCGCGAGCGCTACGGTAACCTCTTTGAGATGTACCAGCGCATCACAGGTGAAAACCCGTACGAAGTTCCTATGCGCATCTATCCGGCGGTGCACTATACGATGGGGGGTTTGTGGGTAGACTATGAGCTGCAGAGCACTATAAATGGACTATTCGTGTTGGGAGAGGCCAACTTTTCCGACCACGGCGCCAACCGCCTCGGGGCCAGTGCTCTGATGCAAGGGCTCGCAGACGGTTATTTCGTCATTCCGTTCACACTGGGGGCCTACATCAGCGGAACGCGGCTTGATGGCAGTGTGACGACAAGCCATGACGCGTTCGTCCGAGCAGAGCGCGAATCCGCGGATCGGCTCAATGCGCTTCTGGCCATCCAGGGTGACAAGACGGTCACGGAGTATCACCGCGAGCTCGGCCAACTACTGTGGAACCATGTAGGCATGGCGCGCAACCATAAAGGGCTCGAAACCGCCGCAGTGGAGATTGCCGCACTGCGCCAAGAATTCTGGGAACGTGTGCGAGTCCCTGGCGAAAACGGGACGTACAACAAGAACCTGGAATTCGCAGGGCGTGTAGCGGATTTTATGGAGCTCGGCGAGCTCATGGCGCGCGATGCGCTGGCGCGCGAAGAGTCGTGCGGCGGGCACTTTCGGGAGGAGTTCCAGAGCGCAGAGGGAGAGGCCCAGCGCAACGATGAGGACTTTACCCATGTCTCTGCCTGGCAGTATGCCGGTGGCGACACTGTTGCCGTACATCACCAGGAGCCGCTCGTGTTCGACACTGTCGAGCCTACGAGCCGGAGCTACAAGTAATCAGTGACCCCAAGCGCACGGGCATGGCTGACAACATGACCATCCATCTGAGAGTGTGGCGTCAGGCCGGACCAAACGCTCCAGGCCAGCTGGTTGACTACACCGTTGCGGACGCCAACGGGCACATGTCGTTCTTGGAGCTCCTGGATGTACTGAATGAGCAGCTTATCCGGCGCGGAGAAGACCCGGTAGAATTCGACAATGACTGCCGGGAAGGAATTTGCGGCTCCTGCGGTGTGATGGTAGGCGGTGTCGCGCACGGCCCTCAGCAGCGTACGGCTGTTTGCCAGCTCCACATGCGTACCTTTAGGGACGGAGACAGTATCGTCGTGGAGCCCTTCAGGGCTAAGGCCTTCCCCATTGTAAAGGACTTGGTGGTCGACCGCAGTGCCTTTGACCGGATCATTGCCGCAGGAGGCTACGTCTCGAGCACGACCGGTGGGGCACCCGACGCCAATGCGCTGCCGATCAGCAAAGACGCCGCCGATGAAGCTATGGACTATGCGGCCTGCATCGGGTGCGGTGCGTGCGTGGCCGCTTGCCCCAACGCTTCGGCTTCACTGTTTACGGCTGCCAAGATTTCGCATCTGGCCTTACTGCCACAGGGCCGCGTAGAGGCCTCCCGCCGCGTGACCGCCATGGTTGACCAGATGTCGGCGGAAGGCTTTGGGGACTGCTCCAACCACGCAGAGTGCGAGGCGGTATGCCCGAAAGGAATCTCAATCGCGGGTATCGCTCGTATGCGCAGGGAATACGTTAAAGCGGTCCTGCGCTGAGCGAGACTGCCGAGGTGAGCACTTTCCCCGCAGGGGACGACCGGCCCATAAACTGACGCAAGAAGCATCGAGCCTCTGTATCCGGTTCTAATCCTGGTGGCTGCGATCTATGTGATCCTGAAGTCATCGGACCTGCTGATCGACATCGCCAGCAGCCTGGGCCGGAAGCTCGCGCTGAGCGATTACTTCATTGGCAGCTTCATAGTAGGCATTGGTACTTCGCTGCCGGAATTGTTCACGTCCATTGCTGCGGTGTTCAGCAACGTGCCGCAGCTGGTGGTGCCCACGATTTACGGCACGATCGTAGCCAACATTGCCGCGGGTTTTGGTCTTGGTGTGATAGCACTATTCTGCTTTGTGCGGAGAAACCAACGCGTGCACCTGGTCTCATGGCGCGCACCACTAGCCGGTGGATCACTCACATTTGGCACAAAGGATTGGCCAAAACGATTCCTGGGCGTCCCGGTCGCATTCGCCGTCGGCTCGGTAGTGCTGACCGGCGTGTTTTACCTGTTCGGATACTTTGGCACTTGGCATGCCGTCAGCTTTCTGATTCTGTATTCGGTCTTCATTGCATCTGAGCTGAAAAGAAAAAGCTCTGAGCACCCTCAGTCCGACAACGACGACATTCCCTTGCTAAGTACCCCGGGAGGGACGCGTCAAGGCGTCAGAACACGGTCGGCAGGCTGGGAATCCCTCATTCAGCTAGTTCCGCTGGCGGCAACATTCGTGCTCTTTCTGGTCGTAGCGATTGACCCAATACATGAGCACCTAGAGGTGTTTCGCGACAATCCGGCTGCCGAAGTGACCTTTCTGGCTGGGCTTGCCCTGATTTTGGCTTTCCTGGTTTGGACTGTCTACAAATGGAAGCGTCAGGTGCCGCGATCAGATTTTGCTTCCTCCGTGGCCACTTCACTATCGGCGATGCCACGCACGATGCTGGTGGCTTCTCTGGCCGTTACGATTGTAGTCGTCTACTACTCCGGAGTCGCAATCGTTGAGGCAGTAGAATGGACTTCCCAGCTCTTCGGCATTGGGGATACAGTCCTTGCAGCTTCTGCATTGGCCGTAGGCACCTCACTACCAGACATTGTTGTGGCGATTAAGGTGGCCCGGCAAGGACGGCACATGCTCCTGTTCGGTCACATCCTGCAGTCGAACACGTTCGACGTGTTCCTAGCCATGGGTGTCTGTGGAGTGATGGCGCCCCTTATCACCGGCTACAGCTTTGAGGCTGGCTTGTCCATCCTCTGCTCCGTGCTATTCACCGTGGCCATCATCCCGATCATATGGACACGTCGCATCAAGCTGCTGCCGGGCGTGCTGTTGGTGATGGCCTTCTTAACATTTATGTTGCTGCTATTCGCATAAGCGTTACGGCATGATGATGGTTAGCTTCTGGCCTGGGTGGATGGTGGAGCTTCTAAGGTTGTTGGCCGAGCGTATACGACTCACCGTCGTCCGGTACTTCTGGGCAATCCTTGACAGATTCTCTCCTCGCTTGACTTCGTGAACTACCGTCCTGCTCTTGCCAGGGGCAATCTTAAGCGTTTGACCACGCCTAATCCTGCTGCTGCGCAGACCATTTAGGCGTTTGATGCTCGAGATGGATGTGCCGTATTCCTCTGCGAGTTCGCTCAGCGTATCACCGCGGCGTACCGAGTGGGTAACGGTCTTAGGTTGGCTCGCCTGCGCCGTAGAGGAATTTGATCGTGCTGGCTGACTGGCATGTCGCACCGGTGGTGAAACTCGCGCCATCACGGGCTTGGGTTCAAAGTCGAGCGCTATTGGCTGGTTCACGTGCATACCCCAATTCACTGTACGAATGCCCGCGCTAGCCAGCGACGCTGGATTTCCGCTTTTGCCGGCTACAGGCACCACTAAGCGCTGCCCCGGGTAGATCGTGGTTTTCCGCAGGCTATTTGCAGTCATAAGGTCTCGCACAGTAACTCCGTACCGACTCCCGATTCTTCCCAAGCTTTCACCGCGCCGCACGGTATGCTCGGCTGCCGTCCGCTTTTCCTCTTCGGGCAGGTTCGCAAATGCTGCTGCAAATCTGGATGCCGTGCCTGGCGGGATACGAAGCTCATAGGGCCTGTTGCCCGGCGGCAAGTAGTTGCGCAGCAACTCCGGGTTGAGCTGCCGAATCTCTATTTCATTCGCGCCTACCATGCTGGCTATAGTTTCAATCGAAAGCATTCCCGTCACCGGCACTACATCGTACGCGTACTCCGGGCCCGAAACGTCTCCAGGCAACCCGAATGCGGTGGGATTCGACATGATCTGGGCGGCCGCGATGAAGGTGGGTATGTAGGTACGCGTCTCTGCTGGCAAGTGGCGAACCATGCCCCAGTAGTCCACCTTGCCGCCATTCCTTCGGACGGCGCGCATGATGCACGTGGGACTGCAGTTGTATCCCGCCATGGCCACATGCCAGTTATTGTCATACTGCGCATAGAGATCCTTTAGGTGTCGGGCTGCCGCACGAGTGGCCTTTACGGGGTCCATGCGATTGTCTGTCCAGGAATCTGATTCCAGCCCGTAGGCCTGCCCCGTGGCGCGCATGAATTGCCACATCCCAACGGCGCTCGATCTGCTCCGCACCCGCGGATCAAGTCCGCTCTCAATGACCGCAAGGTATTTCAGCTCATCGGGTAGACCTTCCTCTTCAAGAATGCTCTCTATCATCGGGAAGTAGGCGTCTGCCAGGCGCATCTGCTCGATCAGCCAATCCCGCCGTCTCTCGAGTAACCTGTTGCGAACCTGTTCCACGCTCCGGTTCTCGGTCATAGGTATCGTCGTACGAATGGCTCGAAGCACCTTTAGCTCGGTTGTGGGGGGCGCGAGCGGGTCTTCCAGGTGGCTCAGCGTCTCAAAGATCTCCGCACGGAGTTCAAAGACGCTGCCATAATCCCCTTCCATGTGCCTGCCGTAATAGTAGTCGTGCTCGGCAACAATGGAGCGGAACAACTCGCGGAAGCGCACATTGTCGGCGATGCCCGGCTGCTCCGCCAGGGCCTCAACTTCCGCCAAGGCACTGTGCAGAATCATGGCCCCTTCCGCGATGTTGCCATCCGCCTGCGCCAACAGTAGCTGCGCCTGGTAGCGATACAGCCGGCTCAGCCGACGGGCAAGCTGATCATCGGTTAGGGAATCCTCTAGAGAACCCAGGTCCTGCTGCGCAACCCACCAATCGAATCCGGCCAGCTCTTCTACAGGTATCGGCTCCAGCGGGGGTGGCCACTGGCTTCCCGGCTGTTGGGAGGATGCGGACTGCACGGCCCACACGGCAATAGCAACGATCCATAGCGTTTTTGTCACGGTTTCCTCCTTCCGTTCACGGGACAACTCGTACTCAGTGGCGGCACCTCAAGTTAAAGTACTTCCTTATCCTATGCAACGTTTGCATCTTTAAGTTAGGAAAGTAGTGGGCCCAACATCAACCGTAACTAGAAGTTCCCGCGCGTGGAAACGACCGATACTGCGGTGCCAGTGTGCAACCATACGTCCAAAACGTGATGTACGTTGGGGGCAACTGCCTAAAGAGGTAGGTTGCCGTGCTTCTTTCGAGGATTGTTGACGACCTTGTTCTGGAGCATCTGCAAGCCGCGCGCAATCTTTGATCGCGTCTGGCTGGGCTCTATCACTTCGTCTATATAGCCGTGCTCGGCAGCTACATACGGGTTGGCAAACTTGTCGCGGTACGCCTCGGTGAACGAAGACCGTAGTGAGTCAGGATCGTGCGTGCCTTCCAGCTCCTTTCGGTAGATGATTTCGACCGCGCCTTTGGGGCCCATGACTGCGATTTCCGCGGTGGGCCAAGCGAAGTTCAAATCTCCACGGATATGTTTCGAGTTCATCACATCATATGCGCCGCCGTAGGCCTTCCGCGTGATTACAGTGATCTTGGGTACAGTCGCTTCGCAGAATGCAAACAGCAGCTTCGCACCATGCTTGATGATGCCACCCCACTCCTGGTCAGTACCGGGCAAGAACCCCGGAACGTCTTCAAAGACCACTACAGGGATGTTAAATGCATCACAGAATCGCACGAAACGCGCCCCTTTCAGCGACGCGCTAATGTCCAGAACCCCGGCGAGCACAGCAGGCTGGTTCGCTATGATACCCACCGACCGGCGATCTACATGTGCAAAGCCGCAGAGAATGTTGGCCGCGAAGTCTTTGTGGATCTCAAAGAATTGGCCGTCATCTACCACACTCTGGATCACCTCGCACATGTCGTACGGCTGGTTCGGGTTCTCGGGAATCAGCGTATCGAGCGCCTTCGGCTTGCGGTCCCCGGGATCCTCTGTTGACCTTTTTGGGGGCGGCTCTTCACAATTCTGGGGCAAATAGCCCATGAGCTCTCGAATGCGAAGCAGGCACTCCACATCGTTGTCGCTCGTAACGTGCGCCACGCCGCTCTTGGACGCATGCGTGCCGGCGCCGCCCAACTCCTCCGCAGTCACCGACTCCTGTGTTACGGTCTTTACCACATCCGGTCCAGTAACGAACATGTAGCTCGTGCCCTGCACCATGAATATGAGGTCAGTAATAGCCGGGCTGTAGACCGCTCCGCCGGCGCATGGGCCCATGATTGCCGAGATCTGCGGCACTACGCCGGAGGCCAGCGTGTTCTGGAGAAAGATGTCGGCATAGCCACCCAGGGACACGACGCCTTCCTGTATTCTGGCGCCTCCAGAATCGTTCAATCCGATGACGGGCGCACCATTTTCCATGGCCAACCGCAAAATGTTGACAATTTTGTTTGCATGGCTTCGGCCCAAAGACCCGCCAAACACGGTAAAGTCCTGGCTGTAGGCGTAGACTAGGCGTCCGTGAATCGTCCCGTATCCCGTCACGACGCCATCCCCGGCTGGACGGTTGTTCTCAAGACCAAAGTCCGTACACTGGTGGCGAACGAACATCCCGATCTCTTCAAAGGACCCATCGTCGAGCAGCACATCCAACCGCTCTCGCGCGGTAAGCTTGCCCTTGGCCTTTTGGCGCTTGATACGCCCTTCGCCGCCGCCTAGAAGCGCGGCGGCGCGGCGCTGCCCAAGTTTCTTGAGACTCGTCATGCTAAGCCCATAGATAACCGCTTGAAAGAAAGCAATTTTCGAAACACGCACTCACACGCACAATTCAAGCCTTGCTGGCTGGGCCGCTTGGGGGCTCGCGGCCCTGCATTACTTCCCAGAGTGCCGGCACCCATGCTACCGGTGCCATGCTGGGCCACGTACGACGCGGCCCGGAAGCGCACCCGTGACCTCGCCGTCAAGTAGGGCAGGTGTGCCATTGACGAATACGTGCACCATCCCGGTAGCGAGCTGATGCGGCTCCTCAAACGTCGCATGGTCAATAATGGTATCGGGGTCGAAGATCGCTACATCCGCATAGTACCCGTGGCGCAGTGCGCCGCGGCGGTGAAGCTTGAGATTTGTTGCTGGAAGCAGAGTCATGCGCCTGACCGCGTCTTGCAGCGAGAGGACACCTTCATCGCGAGCATACTTGCCAAGCACCCTGGCGAAGGTGCCATATGCGCGCGGATGCGGGTTGCTCCTCAGAAAGATGCCCTCGGGAGCAATGGACCCCGCATCCGAGTCGATACTGACCCAGGGCAACGCGAGCTTCTTCTTGACGTTTTCCTCCGACATCATAAAGTATACTGCTCCTACACGACTGCTATCGGCCACCACCAGGTCAATGGCCGCACGTGCCGGCGTGACGCCGCGGCTCGCCGCTATATCTGATAACCGCATGCCAATGTAGCGGCGCAGGCTATCGGTTCGGAAATCAACGACCATCACATTCTGGGGACCTGCCAGCACTAGGCGGCTTTCTGAGGTGTCTGACGCCGTCATCATCTCTTTCTCCAGCCTGTCGGCTGTGGCCGGGTCCATCATCCGTTCGCGCCAGGCAGCAAACCCGCCTTCCTGAACCCAAAGTGGCATCGCCGCATTGAGCCCCGTCGAACTTGCTATGTACGGATAGACATCTGCCGTAATCTGAAGTCCCTCCGCGCGTGCGGCTTCGACGCGAGCGATGACCGTATCCAGCTTGTGCCAGTTCGTGCGCCCCGACGCTTTGAGGTGATAGATCTCGGCCGCCGCGCCCGTCGCCCGTGCAATGTCTATCAGCTCCTCAACCGCTTCTACCAGTTGCCATCCTTCGCTTCGGATGTGCGAGATGTACATGCCGTCGTACTCGGCCGCCGCCTTTGTCAGCGCAATAAGCTCCGCGGTGTCCGCGTAGAATGCAGGCGCATAGATCAGAGATGATCCCACCCCCAGTGCCCCCTCACGCATGGCCAGCCGAACCAATTCCTGCATGCGCGCAAGCTCTTGTGGCGTCGGCGAGCGGTACGCATGTCCGATTTCATGGATTCGTACGGTTGTTGCCCCAACAAACGATGCCACATTGGGCGCCACACCCTTCTCTTCCAGGAACTCCAGGTACTCCCCAAGCGTGGTCCAAGGCAGGGTGAGCGGCCCGGTTTCCGGCTGGCCAAAGAGCCGCGCCACTTCTGATTCGGAGCCCACATAGTCGACCAGATCGCGCAACTGGTCTTGCCGCATGCCCTCAGTCAGCGGTCCCATGGACCACCCTTCACCGAAGACCTCCAGCGTGACGCCCTGCCTCAGGTCGCTCTGCGAGCTGCCATCAATGATGAGAGACTCCGTGGCCCAGCTGAGCATGTTGATGAAGCCTGGTGCCACGGCCAGACCCACTGCTTCGATCTCACGCTTGCCGCGGCCCTCGACTATCCCCAGCGCCGCGATGGTGTCGCCACTGATGGCCACATCTCCTTCGTACGGCTGCTCGCCGGAACCGTCATAGATTGTGCCCCCACGGATCACGATGTCGTACGCGGGCGCCGTAACCTTCGTAATCGTGTACGCGAGCGTAAACACAGCGAATGCCGCAAGGGCTGTCACAAGGGCCAGGTACGTGGGACGACTCATAGTGCCAGTGTGTGCAAATCTGGACAGCTTGACGACACCGCAAGCTCCCGTGCTGAAACGCCGCAGAAGGTCAATCTAACAAACCTTTGGCTCATTCATGACGATGCCTCAAATCCCAGGCACAGCGACCCCACAGCGCACAGACCGTGACCCCGTACAGCGATGACTCGCCTGGAGTTGGTAGTAGCGGAAGCCCGTACCGGCGGCCCCCATGTGGCGCGTGACCGCGCTTGGCACTACCGGGCGGAGTCAAGCTGCTTGACCCCTCGACAGCGGCGGATAGGCTTACAAGGCAACTGCTTGCTCACGGCGCGATGCCGCGCAAGGCGGTCAAATATGCTGCCCACATAGACATAGCCGCTACCAACGGCGGAGATTGTCTGATGACATGGAACTTAAAGCCCAGCACGAATGAGGCTCGGCGCCCCAAAATCGAGCTTGCATGCCCGGAGTTGGACTGCATTCTGGCACAGACCCGTACACCCACACGCCTGATGGAAGAGCACTATGGAGGCACCAGAAACTGATCCGACCCGTGGTGATATGCGGGCGCAACGCGAGGCACGTGCAGCCTGGTTCAACTATGATGTACCTGCCTCATTCGAGGATTTATGGGCCATGAAAACGACTTCGGGCCGCTAGTCGGCCTCTTGTAACAGCAGCAAGCCTGCGTCAGATGACCTTGGGCCGTCGTCGAACTTTCCGACAACTCTACGCCGCCCCAAGTCCGCGAAACTAAACGCTTCAGAATGACTGTCTGTGTTATTCACGCGCGATGCACAGGATGATTATAAATGATGGTGTATCAGACACTTACGGATTGTTTGGTTTTCAATTCTTGGTACCTTGTTATTTGTTCCGTCTAGCAGTATCCGACACAGACTGCTAGACGGACAGGTACGTAGTGCTGGAGAATCCCGGGCGGGCGTGGATGTAACGGCAAGTGGTCGCCAGCGACGTGTGCCCGAGGGAATCTTTGGCCTCGTGGGCAGGTGCGGCGTGATCCAGTGCGGCGCACCCGGCCCGCTTCGCAGTGCTGTGCACACACGGCCTCAAAGACGCACACCTCAACGTAGACTGACCGCCGTTAAGACTGGCCATAGCACACCTCCCGCTGCGGACGTCTGCCTAGCGAAGCAATACGGCATCCGCCCAGGCGCCGGCGATAACAGCTGACGGTGAATCTGAACGACCGGGGGCTGGCTAGCGTCTCGGAAAAGGCCGCACGGGCAGCCTCCCACCCCAGGGTTTATCTGCGCGACGCGGGGCTCGGCGCCTGGCTGAGTCGGATGGTCAAGGACGCGGCGAACCACGTGCTGCCGGGCATTGGCACCAACGCTAGGGAGTTAAGGGTTTCGTAGTCCCTACTCGGAAAGGCTATTCTGAATTGCTCTTGGCCGCATGATCAACTACGTGTAGTGCCAGCGTCACCGCCCACTGTACGCAATAGATCAATATGGCGACCACCGCACCAAGTCCCAGAATCCAAGGAAGCAAACTCCACTGTAACATTGACGTAGTCCCAGTCACCGGGGACTGCAAAAGCAGCCCTACACCTGCCCCTATGTATCCCAACACACACGCACCCCCGACTATAGCCAGCCAATGGCGCGGGCGATGGATATTTCGAGTCATTGGATTAGATTGGATTTTGAATAGGTCACTATTCTTCTCTTCTGCACACCGCTGCAAGCGACAATACTCCGAAGTCCCATTCTTGTTCAGCCGCGTATCGAAGCTGGCTTAGGCACTTATTTTGTAAATGCTGTTAAAGAGACTGGACTCTGACCATATTCTCTATCACAAAGAGATTTTCGAATGATACCACTGGTGAGTCAAGCACCTGCGGCTCGGACGGCCCGACTGCATTGCCTACTGAAAACTAGCGCAGCACAGAGAGCACACTAGGCTTGGCGTCGGGTTTCTTTCAAGCCGCTCTTGTTTTGGTTAACCGTCGACAATTGGCATACTGGGCGTGACGTTTGCATAGCCGCGCTACTCGGCAGTATTCGCAGGAGGTATGAATCGATACCGCACAATGACGGGATTGCCGAATTCGCCATTTGGCAGCTGCTCGACGTCTCCGATGGTATAGAGAAAGCCGTTGCCAGTGGTAGCTGGAAACACGGTCGAAATGGTACTTCGGGAAGGGACGAGTCCGGTATTGCTCGAAACGCTGAATGCCGATATGGGCCCGGCCTGCCTGCCGTCCAGGCGCCACCTCTCGTCCCAGGTTCTGAACTGCACAATACGCGTAGTACTGTCCAACGCAATGATTCCTACACTTTGCGGAAAAGCCATTCGCATCTCGCTTTGATCTGGATGGCCTATCGGCACATCTCTCTTACGCTGCCGGAAGAACTCCGGCCGGTTGCGGACAATTTGCTCGCTGGGAAACACAGGGACTCCATCCATATTTTCTAGAAAGACAAAGTATGGTCCATCATCAAAACAGGCCATGGCGCGTCCCCAGTACCCCATATTACCTAAATTTAAATCACGAAACGGAGTCTGCTCTGACTGCTCAGTATTTGCAAGTTGAAGGTCCCACGTATACGTGTCAAAGAATGATTTACCTTCGTGGCCAAGCCTGTACGCAATAATCGTGTCATTCAATCCACAAAACGCGCGATAAAAAGCGTCTAGACGCTGGGAGCTACCACATTGACCGTCACGATCGAAGATAACCGCACTCACGCCCCTTAGGGACATTATTTGGTCTCGTCCAATGTAGCGGGTCAGGGGAAGCTCGTAATCGCGTTCTCCCGGAAAACAACTGGAAAAGGCGAGAGACTGAACTAGACTTCCAGACGGGCTAAACACGTGAATACCCGTCTCTGTACCGTCGTCTACTAGAAGCTCCCCGGCGTCGTTGACATGAATGGATCTGATTTGCCCCAGCAGTACAGATGCATCAAGCCGGATCGTGTCTTCAAAAACAAAGAGTTCTTCAAACGGCACTACGGGCGAATCAACCTCTCTTGGTTCGGATTGCCCGGCTGCACTGCCTGCTGTCACTGCTGTCACTGCAAGAAGTAGCAAAATCATGCTGCGGAAGGTGTTGGGATTCGAACTGGCGGCCATTGAGTGAGTGTGCTCTGTGCATTCCGGGTCAAATAGCCATTTGCCGCTGTGACAGCGCGTGCAGCGGTCTCGCCACGAAGCGGCGAAGCGGGACATCGGTCGCACGGAGCGGAACGGGGCATCCGGCCTCTCTGCTGCCGCGAATCGACTGCTGAGTGGGCAATTGTGTCGCGGCGCGAAAACGCTCGCTCGCCCCGGGGGATGTGGGCGGCCTGCGTTCCGCACAGACTTTCCCAATGTCGCAGTCTTTGACGCAGGTTGAATTGGAGATCTCCTGGACATCAGGTCCGCGAAGATCGTGGATTTGGCAGAATTTTGGATGTTGCTGCTGGGCATGGCTGTAGGTAGCAACAGGTGAGTGGGATAAACCTGCAAGGTAAGCCTAGGCAGGTGGCCCTGCCCGCTATTAAATCTGCGGAGCTTGTGCATGATTCACTTTTGGTGAGGTATCTTCTCCGCATGTGTAAATTGAATCCAATGCATGTTTGTGGAAGAATCATTGCGCTAGGCTTATGCATTCTGATTGCTGTGCCTTCAGGCAGTGGCCAGCACAGGATCACGCTCACGGAGGCATTCCGCATCGGAGATGCTCCCGGTGATATGTTCTTTGCCTCAATACCGGTCGTCTCGGTGGATTCCAGGAACAGAGTCTTTATCAAAGACGGGCATGTATTCAACGTGGTGTCGTCAACAGGAGATGTGGTGGGACTGTTCGGGGAGACAGGTGAAGGACCTGGAGAATTCCAGTCCGCATCATCCGCAGTCTTCGGTCCAATGGACTCCGTGTACGTTCTCGATACTCGATTGCGACGCCTCACAGTGTTTGCACCCGATGACTTTCGGTTCGTACGAACACTGAAAGTGCCGCATGGCGAAATCAGTAGTCCTGCGGGGCTGGTGAGTGTAACAAGTCAAGGCATGGCGGCTATTCTGTACCGCCGTGTCGTTCGGAGTCCTGACCCGGAGGATGCCGGACGCGCTGTAAGCGTATACGTGGTTAGCCTTGGTGACGGCAAACGGCATACGCGACCACTTGCTGTGCTGCCGGACATTGAATTCGTGGATTATCGCACCCCTTCCGGCGATTCATACGGGATCAATCTGCCGTTCGGCCGCAGGCCGAATGTTAGAGCGGGGCCCGGAGGACTTGTGTACTATGGAATGAGTGATTCAGTGAGTATTCGCATCGTGTCACTGAATTTCCGTGATCGTGGAATTGTCGCCTGGCAACATTCGCCGGTACCGGTTACCCGATCAGACCGGGATGAACTACGAAAGAAGGTGGGGGAGCGTGCTTATTTACTGAAGGCTTTAGCATCTGTCACATATCCCCGGTACAAGCCAGCATACGAACGCTTCGTTGTGGATGATCAAGCGCGTGTCTGGCTGAAGCTCAGCACCGCCTTTGGGGCACAGGAAACCACTTGGGTTGTTCTGGACTCGACCAGTCAGGAACTAGGACGAATTGACCTGCCTAAAGGGCTAAATATCAGGGCTGTCCGGGGTAATAGAGCGTACGGAACTGTCGCGGCTGATGATGGTGCTCCGTTGGTGATCGCCTACGACGCTGCATTTCGCTGACGGATTTCCGCTTCCAAGCGGCAATCAGAGCCCGGTGGAAATCGAACAATACCTGAAGCGGCGCGGACCAGTGTCCACCGAACCGGCCCTGCCGTCGATATAGGCGCCAGGCCCCTTTGGGGGCACCTGCCAAAACCAGAGTGGGAAATGCGGTATAACAGCATAAAAGAATTGGTGGAACGCGCCGGCTTTAATGAGTACTTCCCTTTTTTTAAAATAAAGCAACCGTCACCTTCACGCCGGAATCAGATACCCATTGCGCGCCTTGAAAACCTTCGTTGTCTACCTGCTGCTGGGCGTTGCATGGACGCTTTCGGAGGCAGCTGGACAAAGGCCCCAAGTGCCTTCTAGCAGGAAGCGATCGCCGTGGACCTTCGGAGTACGGAGATCCAGGCCATTGACAGGCCGATAGGCGGCAATCGTCGCACTGCGTATAAAGCGTGGACGCCCACGTTGCGCAGCGCGATACTCTGCGTGCTACAGAGTGATATACAATGGGGCTTGGAAGCCGCGCGGGCGGCGGCATATCGATTCGACGACGACGACAAGTCAACTCGTCTGGCTCGCCGCGCGATTGTTATGCAAGACCCTGCAGCGACCCCTTCTCTGGCTCTGATTGCAGGGAGCTACCTGTCACGCCAAGCGCCCTGGCCGCCAACGGGCGGCAGGCGTTCCCCGGAGCGATGTGGGTTGCCAAGGGATTGAAGACTATCGCGAGGCATCAGGCTGCCTGATTACTTTGCGGACAATGGCAGAAGAGTGGGGACGGGATACTTCAACACGCAGGAACGGGCCCTGCCTAGGGCGGTCGATGCCCTTACGCTGTCGCCATGAGAACCCGGCGGGCTGGAATAATGTCGAGAGAGCCGATTCGCTGAACGGCGCAGCCCAGCTGGCTTTGGTGCTGGAGGATGCGAAGGCCCGCGAGTGAGTTGAGCGCTTAGCCGCAGATGCGGATTCGTTTCAAGTGAGGGCCGGGGCCCTGGATCAATGGGCACCAAGCATCCTACAGAAAATCCTGGACGGTGGCCCTATATTGCCGCCGGCCTACCCCCTCGACTTTCTAGAACGATTCGGCAGGATTCAAATGCTGCCCAGCACACTGTCGCACGGGGCGAAGAATGCGTGATCACTTCTACCGCCACCGCAGCGCCGACCGTAGCGCTTAGCGGGGGCCACGCTGCCTGAGGCTCAACAGGCCGGCACCCGGAAGTTTCCCTCCATAGTGGCGCACTGCGCCGCCGAATGGAGCGCCGCGGCGTGCCTCAGGCACGCCACGCAGGCCGCGCCATTCGCTGTCGGCACGCAATACTTCCAGGCTTCCGCAATGGCAGCTGCCAAGAACCACCGGCACCATTTTCCGCTGAGGCAACGCGTGTAACGGTTGGGAAAGAAGCGATGGGATGTAGACCAGACGCACGGCAGCGGGCGTAAAGATAGGTAGTGGTTGCCCGAAAAATACGTGAAGGGCTCTGCAGGTCAGCAATTTTGGGAGTATAGGGCGGATGTACGGGTGAGAACGGCAACAAATCGGGCATTATAGTGCCCCGAGCGGGTGTTTTCAGGGCGATCGCCCCAACTCCGGTTGCACGTTGTTTTGGCGAATGTTGCGTCATTGTCCGATCTTAGTACCGTTATTGGCGTGATTAGTACGCTTCTGCCCCAACATTCGCCCGATTTACTGCCATGCGCGCGATCTTCGAGTCACAGTTTGAGCTTGGGCACACGCCCATTGGAGAGATCAGCTTTGACGCTCGGTCCAGAGACGATATTCCGGCTGCGCTCCGTGGACTGCAGGACATCTTCACGCACCGTGCGACACGCGAGCGGGTGTTCGCGATCCTGCGGGAGCAGTTAGGCGCGAAGGTCAATTTGCGGCGTGGTCGCCCGGGACTGTGTCTGTGGCGGATCTTCGTTTTAGGCACGCTGCAGAAGGCGCTCGACTGCGATTTCGACCGTCTGGTAGAATTGGCGAACTTTCACACGGCGCTGCGCCAGATGCTGGGGCATGCAGATTTTGGAGATAAGCACCAGTATCGCCTGCAGACCGTTATTGACAACGTGCGTCTGCTTACCGAGGAGGCGCTGCAGCAGATCAATGCGGTGGTGGTGGCCCGTGGGCATCAGCTGTTGAAGCACAAGAGCTCTGATCCGCTTCACTGCCGGGCCGACTCAGCGGTTGCGAAGACCCATGTGGAGTGGCCCACTGATGTCCGTTTGCTGTGGGATGCGCTGCGCCGTCTGATCAGGAAGCTGGCGCGTCTTTGCCAGCAGCATGCGATAGCGGGCTGGCGCAAGTCGCAGGCCTGGATCAAGAAAATAGAGCGCGCCTTTTATCGCGTGCGCACTTCCCGGCAGTGTCGTAGTGCATCGAAAGTGGCAGACTACCTTGCACTGTGCCGCACTATCGTGTCTAAGGCAGCGGCTACGCAAGCGATATTGAGGCAAAACGATGTTGAAAGCGCGGAGGTGTCGTGGTATTTGCGGACTGGAGGCAAGCTGATAGACCAGGTATCGCGCCGTTTGATCAAGGGCGAGAAGATTCCGCACGGCCAGAAGCTCTTCTCCGTGCATGAGCCCCACACGCGCTGGATCAACAAAGGGAAGGCGGGCGTGATGGCAGAGTTGGGCGTACCGGTCTGCGTGTTGGAGGATCAGCACCAATTCATTCTGCGCCACCACGTGCAGCACGAAGGTGGCGACCAGGACATGATCGTACCATTCCTTGCAGAGGCGAAGCGGCGCTACCCGGCGCTGGCATCATGCAGTATGGACAAGGGGTTTTACACGCCAGAGAATCGCGAGCAGCTTGACAAGTTGTTGGACCTGAACGTGATGCCCCGAAAGGGGCGGCTCCGTAAAGCGGACCGCGAACGAGAGACCCATCCGGACTTCGTGGCAGCCCGGCGTCAACATCCGGCCATAGAGTCGGCGATCAATAATCTCGATCACCGGGGGATGTCACTAGTGCGCACCCACGGCAAGGCCGGCTTCGACAGGACGCTGGCACTGGTAGTGGTGGCCACTAATGTGCACCGCATAGGTCAGGTTCTGAAGCAGAAGGAAGCGCGCCGACGAAAGTGGTACCAGGCACGCAGTAGGGCGCAGTAAGGCCCTACCAGCGCCGTCACGGGAGCAAGCCAGACTCCTTGCAATGGGGAGAGCGCAAACCTATATCGTGTTTGTAGTGCAATGGCATGAAAAGCTGGCTGAAGGCCGCAGCTTTGTGCCAAATCCACTCATATTCGGGGGTTGCGCGCTTTGCGGACACCCCTGACCGCGACTACAAGCCTACCGCCCACCCACAATCTGCCCGCATATTGCTCCCAATAGGCCTTTTTCGGGCAATCACTAGGTACGCAAGCCAACTTGCGCTCAAAAGGCTGACGGTGGCGCGTTAGCTCCCGGTAGGACAGCGCGAGGTCCGCCTGCAGCTGGGATGCGCCTGAGCGCGCCAGCTGAAGCGCAGTCTGTGCTTGCTCCACCTGTGCGGCCTTGAACCTTCGGCGGACCCGCGCAAGGAGCTGACCCTGAACCACCTCTGTCCCCTCGATAACCGGGAGCACGATGATCGCTCCAGGGGCGTCTCGCCTGACGCTGACCTCCACGCCAGGGTGGACACGGCCGAAAGCCGTAACGGTCCGTGTGTGCATACTACGATGCATGTGTGGGCCACCGAATCCGGCGCATGTGGGCCACCGAATCCGATCCATGTGGGCCACCAGATCCGATACCATAGGGCCGCTTGGGTGCCCCCGCAGAGCGTGACGTTGGGCATCTAGTAACACTGAATAAGTTGTGTCTTCCCTAACAAATTGGAGGCACAGCAACATGGCAGCACACCGCATACCGATGCGCAGAATCAAGTATATCCTCTCCCTACGCTACGAGCAGAATTACTCTGAGCGGCGCATCGCGCAGCAAGTAGGAGTCGGTCGCAGCACGGTATCTCGTACGTTGGCGCGTGTACAGCAGACGGGGTTGACCTGGTCGCAGTGCGCAGCATTGAGCGATGCAGAGCTGCAGCAGCAGCTCTTCCCTTCGGACGACAAGCAACAGGTGCCTCAGCGGCCGCTGCCCGATTGGGAGCAGGTTCACAAGGCCTTGGCCAAGCACTCGTATATGACGGTACGGCAACTGTGGCTTGAGTACAAAGCGGGCCATCCTGATGGCCTGGAGTATAGCCAGTTTTGCCTGCGGTACCGCCAGTGGCGTGGCAGCGACAGGCACTTGGAGATGCGTCTGGAACACCGGGCGGGCGAGAAGCTCTTCGTGGACTACTCAGGAAAAAGGCCCTCCATCGTAGACCCTCGCACGGGCAAGTCACGCGAGGTTGAGCTCTTTGTCGCAACGCTGGGCGCGTCCCATTACACCTTTGTAGAGGCGACCTTAACGCAGCAGCTGAAAGATGTCTGCGGATCGCTTCGGCGATGCTTCGAGTTTTTAGGTGGCACGCCTCGCGTGTTGGTTCCGGACAACATGAAGACCGCCGTGACGGCGATAAACAGGGGTGACGTAGCGAAGATCAACGCAACGTTTCAGGAATTGGCGGATCACTACCAGGTCTGTGTGCTGCCTACTCGACCAGGAAAACCAAAGGATAAGTCTTTGGAGTCTGGATGCGACCTGTAGGATTCATGATGAGGCCGCAGGTGTGATTTGTGTTTTGGGGCTGATTCTGTACATTGCGAAGGCGCGCTTTCTGGCAGGAATCTGGTGGAGGTCAATGCCTCTGCCCTCCCGGGCTCGCAGTGCTACCGTGGTAGCGTGTATGGCGAGTTCGGCGGCGAGTTCTGTGGCAGTTTTGTACCCCTGTGCGCGCATCTTTTCGCGTTGCCGCTCGATTCCTCCCGGCAGGTTATTCCGTACGCGAATGTTGCGAATGCGTTTTGCGTTGAACCGTCCTCCCAGGCTGTCGCGGTGCCCGCGCAGGTCCAGTTCCTCGGCGGCTCGGGCATCATCGTAGCCTGCTTCAAGCAGTGCGTCCAGTTCGGCCAGGGCCTGCTTCGAGGCATCGCGACGGATGGCCATTGCGCGGGGTCGGGGCAACTCTACCGGAGGTAGCTCGTGGGTGCGTCCGCCACGCAAACGCAATCCGACTGCCACCTGGTATCCCCTTCGGGTCACGGTGATGTCCTCGATGAGCAGTCCCAAGAGACGCTTCCGGTCCTCGTTGGTGGTACCGGCCGCTTCCCACACCCTGCCAAAGTCGCTGGCCAGCGCAAGGATGCGCTGGTCCAACTCGGCATCGGGCATGCTCATTTGGGCTTTTACATACCGTTCTCGTTCTCTGACGGCTTCACCATGGGCTTTCAGGCGGGCTTCCCATTCGGCCTCCAGCGTCGCGGACACGAGGCGGTTCGACGGGTCCACTTCCATGTACCTTCGACGGGCCAGATCCACCTGGTGCCGCAAGCCTTCAATATGGTTGATTCTCTGGCGGTCTGCTGCGGCAAAGTCGCTTCGCAGCTGCTCGCGTACCATCAGGGAAAGCGCCAGGTTCTCCCGGTTAACCGCGGCGACAACAAAGCCGCATACCGCCGCATCCAGCACGTCCCCGCGCATGCTTTGGCATGTACGCGTGCCGCGGCGAACGATGTTCTCCTTGCACAGATAGTACCAGTTGGTATCCTTGCAGCCGGAATAGTTGTAGTTCACGCGCATCCTGTGACCACACAGGCCGCAAATGATCCGGGATTGAAGCAAGGCCGCCCCCTTGCGTGGCGACGGCATACGCTCGGCCCCTCGAAGGAAGCTCGCCGCGTTCATGCGCAGGGTCTCCTGGTTGTGCAGATATTCCTCCCAGTCAATGTACCGCACATGGGCATCAGGGATACACACCAGCCACTGGTCCATGGGCAGGCGGGAATGCTGCACGGACCCGTCCGGGCGTGTGCGCGTGCTCGTACGGCCGTAGGCGTAGCAGCCGGCGGGATTGCACATTTTTAAGTTGGGTTTCGGCAGCTTCTGCCGAGATGGGCCCTCAAAGTAGATATCTTTTGGCAATGGATTGGGCTTCGGGTCGAGTGTGTGGGTGCAAATGGGACGGTGCATGCCAATGCGGGCCCAATTGCGTGCTCACACGCGGATTTTCGGGCGTAGGCAGGCTCGTGGAGTGACTTTCCGGGCACGATATCCCGCAGGGATCCTCTGATCGCACGCGTAAGCGGCGATCTTGGCAGGGTGCAGCGCCTCAGAGCGTCCAGACAGCTGCGGGTTTTGCGTTATGCCAGCGTCAGCAGCGCACTACTGCGCTGTGGCATCCAGCGGCAGGTGTTGCCTTTGCAGCCCCCTGGGGCTGGCAGACCGAATCCCCACTAACCCATCGACCCCCGGAGGTGCTCAGGACCTGGGTCAGCTCCTTCATGTCCTCCCGGCGTATCGGCTTCAGATTCGACTCGTACTGCATGAATATCGCCCCGCACCAGCGCTGACGCATCCCCGATGATCCCCAGCGCTTCACGTTCCGTGATCGGTTCGCAATAATGCTGTTGAGGTTCTCGATGATGTTCGTCGTCTTCAGGCTGTCTCTGACAGCCTGGTTCCGCACCCCCAACCGGTGAAGCGTCAGCGTATCCTCCAAACCCTCCTCCAGACTGCGTGCGGCTTTCGGACACGATCGCTGCAGCGCTTCATGCAGCGACGCAAGCGCCGCCCGTGCCTCCGCGTACGTGGGCAGTTCCCAAGCCGCCTGAAGCCGGCGCTTCATTTGCGTGGCCGCTGGCTTGCTTTTGATGTGACGCGTCACATTGGTACGCTTGTGCCACTGGCAGCGCTGGAATTCGACCGCATCCCCAAACACCGCGCTGATCCCCTTGCGAAGCCCGCGGCTGCCGTCCACCTGCACCAACAGCTTGTCGGTATGGGTGAAGCCCCGACGCAACAGATCCTGCAGCAGCGACTCCACCTGCGCACTGTTCTCGGTACGGCTTTCCGCAAAGCCCAGTACGACCTTCTCGCCCTCGGTCGTGATGCCCATCGCTACGGTCATCTGCATACCAGCCAAATACTTGCCATCAAGCAGGAGCACCGCAAAGGTGTGCTGATCGAAGCGGCGCGTCTCAAATGCCTCCAGTAGCGCTGCCGTCTGCGTTATGAAGGCGTTGCCTATGCTGCTGGCACTCAACCCCAGACTATCGGTGAAGACTTGGGCCGCCTGCCTGTAATTGCGCCGCGACAGTCCACACAGCAACCTTCTTACCACGCTTTCCCGGTCCATAAGCCCACGCTCGCGCAAGAGGCGGTACGTTTGCAGAGGACGCTCCTTTCGGGTTCGTACATTCCGCACGCGCGGAACGCGGACCGCAATGCGCTCCAAACCGACGCGGATGGAACCCGGATTCGCCCCCCAGCGCTGAAAGCCGGTCTTATGGTGCTTCCCACGTGCGCCGCATATGAAGTGGGCCTCGGCTTCCATGACCCATGTGGCCATCTTGGTAAGAAGATGATCAAGACTTCCAAGGCAGCTGGCCAGGCCGATGAAATTCCTTTGCGCAAGCCCGCGAAGGTCCTCGATGAGTGATTGATCCAGCATAGGGGTATGGGTCATCATACGGCGTTGAGGTTGATGAGAATCTCACGAAGTTGTGGCAGATGGGCCGCATGGGCCACACGGCGCAGATGAGCCTCGTGTTCCAACAGTGCCAGTGCCATCTGTTCGCGTTGCTGGAAAACGGCGCTGGCCGGGGTCTGCAACCTGCGACTGATGGCATCCATGAAGCGCATCACGCGTAGCCCCCGGTCGAGCTTGAGCAGCATGCCCGTACGTTGAATCGTCAGAGATTGCTCCAGGCCCTCCCATAAAACCTTCGCTGCGGACCGATTGACGCGCGTCAAGTCCTGGTGAATACGGGTGAGTGCGCGTTCAGCTTCCCGGGCATCGAACCCATTCCATGCCTGGCGGAGGCGATTGCGATACACAGGAACAAGGTCTTCCGGAAGACCGCAGGTGATTTGATCCAACAGCGAATTGAGACAGCGCTGTATAGCGACCTTGGCGCCGAACACCTGGCGCACCGCCGATTGAAGTCCCGTACTGCTGGGCAGCACACAGAGCAGCCCATCGGCGGCCGAAAGACCACGATCGCACAGCGACTGCACAAAGGACGTAAGAGCAGAGACGTTTTCAGGGTAGCACGCTACAAGGCCAAGTATGCGGCGATAGCCCGTGATGGTCAGACCCGCTCCAAGAACGATGTTAACGCCGCGTGGGCACAGCCCGCGCAGCCAGATCGCAACGATCGGGTCGTCTTGCAGACTGCGCGAATGCAACAGCTGCCACGCTTCATTCAACTGCGCCGAGTCTGGCTTTGTGTCCTGCGCCGCAGCAGAAGCCTTGATCACTACGGGCGGTGGCGCCGGCTGCTGCTGCGCTGCCGGAATGGGCCAGTCGGTGGTCAATTGTTGCAGTATGTGCGTGCAGAGCTTCATCAGAAGCCGCCGCGAGTCACCGGAGGGATTGATCTGGGCGTCTGCAGGCGCCTCAGTGCTCCCCAAAACAGGCTGTGAGGGGTTCATATGGTTGGAAAGGAGTGGTGGAGGCTAGGGTCCACCTCCACAGCAACTCTCCAATTCCCAACTTGAATTTGTGCGATCCCCAGCCGGCATAGCGGGGGTTATGGAGGATGCGCTGAATCTGGTTTTGATTGGGCACGCCCCAGTGCACTTCACCGCTACCCGTTCGGGGCCGCGAAGGCAGGCGAATCGCTTGTCGCCGGAACCACTTGGTGGCCTGCATGGCTGATCCCAGTCGCCGGAAGGTCTTGAATACCAAGGCAATCGCTTCGGTGATGGATTGATTCGGATCCAATACGATCTTGTCTGCATCGGTGTATGCCAACCCGATGGGCAAGGGCAGCTTGAGCTCTCCGCGCAGCGCCTTCGAGCGCTGGCCCCCGACCATGCGTTCGCGTATGCCGCGCAGTTCGTACTCCGAGAGCTGCCCCTTGAGCCCGAGCAGCATCCAATCGTTGATGTCACTTACGTCGTAGATGCCATGTTCGTCCAGGATGAGGGTCTTCGCCACGGCTGCGATCCGAAGCAATTGATGCCATTCGGCACTGTCCCGGCACAGGCGTGATACTTCGAGGCTAAGCACCATGCCTACTTCTCCGGCGCCGACACGCGCACGCAGATCCTGGAATCCCGTACGCTGGGCACTGGTGGCGCCGGACTTGCCCTGATCCTCGTCTATGATGTCAATCCGGTCCTCGGGCCAGCCCAAGGCAATGGCGCGCCTGCGCAGATCATACTGGCGGAATTGACTTTCCTTGTTGGTCTGCACCTGATGAAGCGAGGACTGGCGGATATACAGGCAGGCCCGGCGGTTGAGATGGTCGGCGGTGATCTTATGGGATGAGGGTCTGGGCATAGGCAACACGCAATGAGTGGATGAGATGGCAGCTCATGGACGCGGCCTGCCTAAGCAGTGGAGCTGATGGTGCGATGGGTGCAGGCACGCTCGGAGCATAGATGCCCGGCACCCGTGCAGTAAGCACCAGCGCGCGCGCCAGGCCATGGTGGCACAGGATGGAGATGGCCTGGCTGTGCAGGCCACTGAGCCACCGCTGGCGCCACCGGCCATAGCGATGGGTGTCCTGGCAATCGAGCACTGCGTCATGAGCGCTTTCCGGAGTTTTTTTTTGACAGCGCCCGGTGAAGGCCGCTGAAGTGGATGGTCACATCGAAGCGTTCGCGTATCAGCTCGGCGAGTTTGCGGACGCTGACGGCGCCATGCGTGGCCCGGTAGTCCTCGGCAAAATCCAGGATCTCGGGGGTGATCTTGCGGGGTCCCCGTGGCCCGCGGCGCCCCGGAATCAGGGCCTGCAGGCCGCCTTTCCGGAAGGCGCGCTTTGCGCGCACACAGGTAGGTACGGACATGCCGAACCGGGCCGCAGTCTCTTCGAGGGTCGTGTCTTTCTTATGAGAGCGTATCATCTCGTAGCGGACCTGCAGGAGGTCTCGCGGATCGAAGAAGGGGCTGCCTTCAAACAGGGGATCGGAGACCGCTTCCGGGTGCGGGTTGAGGGTTCCGGACTTGCGTAGGCGTTCGCTTTTGTTGTTGGGCATACCGTCAGAAGTATTGATCACCATGGAATATACACACTGCTTCGGAATGCGACAACAATACGCACAGAACAGCGATATATTGGAGCTATATGACGCTTCATTTGCAGTAATGTTGCGTAATTCTTGATCATATGTTGAATTAATGGTGATCATCCAGAAGTGTGTCCACCAGCGACCTCAGTGCCACAAGATCGTCTGCCCGAAAGAGTGCACGGCCCGCCGATGCCCGCTCGAAGTCGTCTACCACGCGCAGGTCTGTCCACGCTCTGGGCAAGCACCGCAGCGTTTCCTCATCCACGATGCAGCGCACCAGCTGCACATTACCGGTCGTCAGGCAGTATTGGCGCGGGAATCTGCGCCTGCGCCACGGATGGAAGGGATGCGTGACTTCCACATAGCCGTCTGAGCTGGCCGCCGCGACATGCTGCCGCCGACCGGCATCCGGCCAGGATGATCCGCTGGCTTGGGCTAACGATGATTCCGGCTGCTTCGCATTTGGCAACCTGAGATAAAGCCGCCGTTGAGAACGCCGTGTTGCAGGCTCAAAGGCGCATCCTGGCGCCACTTCGCAATCGTCACTTCTCCAGTCTACAAGACCTGAATGCAGCCATCGCCCCGTTGCTGGAAGCACTCAACGCCCAGCCCTTCCAGAAAAAGGATGGCAGTCGTCACAGCTGGTTTGTAGATCTGGACAAGCCTGCGCTACGCCCGCTACCACGCACGCCTTACCGGTACGGTGAGTGGACGAGCAAGCGTAAGGTGCAGTTCAATTATCACGTGTCGATCGACAAATGCTACTACAGCGTACCCTTCAAGTATGCAGGAAAGACCGTCTACGCGCTGGTACACCAGGACACGGTGGAGATTTACCTCGATCGGCAGGATGATACGTACATAGCAGCGCATCGTCGTGGTCTTTTGCGAGGTCAACATGTGACGAACCAGCATCACATGCCCTCGCACCATCAAGCCTACGCCGCGTGGACGCCAGAGCGCTTTGTGAATTGGGCCGCCGAAGTCGGCACGCACACCCAGGCGTTGATCCAAGCCAACTTCCACCGATTCGATATCCCAGAGCAGTGCTTCGCGCGATGCAGAAGCCTTCTGGGCCTGGCGAAGAAGCATGGTGCGCGCGCCATGGAGGCAGCGGCGAAAGAAGCGCTGGACAGCAAGTCTTCAGTTACCCCGCGGTCAAGCAGATCGTTGAGAAGATCGCAAGCGCCGCAGGCAGTCAGCGGCCCTGTGTCGTTGAGCACAACAACATTCGCGGTGCCGCCTATTACAGTAATTCATCCCCAAAGGAGGAAGAGGAATGCTCACCCATCCTACCGTAGCCAAACTTGAACACATGCGTCTGTTCGGCATGGCCAATGCCCTGCGTGACCAGTTGGTCACCGCCGACATGGACGAGCTGACCTTTACGGACCGCCTCGCACTGATGGTCGACAACGAGATGGCTGTGCGTGACTCGCGTCGCCTGGCGCAGCGGCTGGGGCGCGCTAGGTTGAAGCATCAGGCCTCTGTGGCGGATATCGACTACGGGCAGGGCCGCGGACTCGATAAGCATCTCATGCTGCATCTGGCCAGTTGTCAATGGGTACGACGTCACCAGAACATCGTCATCACCGGCGCAACCGGAGTCGGAAAAAGCTACTTGGCCTGCGCGTTTGCACACAAGGCGTGCCTGGAGAACTTTCGGGCACAGTATCACCGACTGCCCCGACTCATGGAGGATTTGCAGATCGCTCACGCCGATGGACGCTATCAGCAACTCTTGAACAAGCTCGCCAAAATGGACGTGCTGGTGTTGGATGATTGGAGTCTCGGGCACCTTTCCGCAGAACAGCAACGGCATCTGCTGGAGCTCCTCGACGATCGGTATGACACACGATCCACCATTGCGACGAGTCAGTATCCAGTGGAACAATGGCATGAAACCATGGAGGATCCTACCTTGGCCGACGCCGTGCTCGATCGTCTAATCCACAACGCGCACAAAATCGAACTGGTCGGAGAATCTATGCGGAAGAAGAAGTCCTTATGGCCCTCCAACACACCACAAAAAAAGAGATAAAGTTGCTAACTTCGCACCCAACCACTGGTGGCCCACATCGTCGGAATATGCACCGTGTGATAGTACCGAATCCCACACGAGCAATTTCAACACCCGTGCCGCAGGTCTGATTACCCCCAAGCTGCCCCGCAGCCAACGCCAGGATGGGTGCCAAAAACAGTCCGTCACCGAGTCTGAAGCGCAGACGCCGGGTGATGGGCTATGTTTTCTTTTTCTTCTTTGCCATGAACCTACTGGGTTAATCGAATAGCGGCTTGCCTGGGTCAAGCACGCCGATGTAGTAGTCGATCAGCAGCTTGCGGAAGAAGAAACTGCTGATCGCGTCAGCCCGGTTGTTGGCGGCTTCCACGTAGCTGGACCGCACCTCCGCAAGCTCTATCAGAGTCTTTGAGCCCGCATTGAACTGCTTCTGCGCTGCTTCCAGCGCTTGCTGCGCTGCCACGAGCTGCTTTTCTGATACGTCGAGGGACTTCTCGTCCCACAGGTAGTCCAGATAGGCTTGTCGCACATCCAACCGGATCTTCTGGCGCAGGCTCTCGAGGTCGAGCTGCGCATTGTTATGCTGAATCCGCGCGCTCTGGATATCCGTTCTGGACTTGAACTTGTCAAGGATGGGAATCGACAGGCTGAGCCCCAGATTCTCGCTCCTGTTGTTCTGGAGCTGCGTGCCAAAAGGCGTCGTTCGCCCACTGGCGAAGCCCTGCACGCTTGAGTAGCCGCTGCCGGCGCCCGCCGAAAGGCTCACTTGCGGCATCCAACCGGCACGTGCGATCCTGATCCCCTGTTCACTGACACCAATGGCAGCCTCCCGCGCACGCAGGTCCGAGCGCCGCTCAAAGGCCGTGCGCACCATGTCTTCAACATCATAGACCTCCGCCACCGGTGCACGCGCCGAAAGGTCCGGCACCACAAAGTCATATTCTCCAAAGGGATCAAGCTGGAGCGTCTGGATCAGGAGATTTTCGGCCGCCCCCGCGTCACGCTGCGCACCCAGGAGCACCAGCTCCGCCCGGGCGGTTGCCGCCTGCTGCTGGAAGAGATCGGCTACCGGACGCAAGCCAGCGTTGGCAAACTGTTCAACCTGCTCCAATAACTGCTCCTGTGCCGCGAGATTTTCCTGCTGTATAGCGACCTGAGATCGCGCCTTGAGCAAGACCAGGTACTGATTCATTACCAGGAACACCACCTGCTGCCGCTTCTGCTCGTGCACTAGTCCGGTTTCCGCCACGGTCAGCCGGGCCTGCTTTAGTGTCGCCCATTCCCTGAATCCATCAAACACAGTAATGCTTGTGCTGGTGCTGAGGTTGAAATACTCGCTCGATTTGTGGACGAGCGTCGCCGCGGTCTGGTCAAAGTACAGCCCGAATCTGCGGCTGGTACTGGTATAGAAGCTGATGTTTGGAGTCAGAAAGTACTTGGCCTTGCGCAGGGAATTCTCCCCCTGCCGCACTTGGTTGGCGCTGACCTTGAGCTCGTGATTCTGATCCAGTGCAATTCGCACCGCATCGTTGAGGGTGATCGTCTGAACAGCCTGGGCCTGAACCAGACCCACGGCAAGAACGGCTACGAAGGAAAGCGGGATGATCCGCCGGGTGAGTGCATACATGGCAGTGAAGGCGTTAAAGGTGACTTGCGTGCTTCGGGCCGGTGATTGTGTATGGAGATTGCGACAAAGCACGCGCAGTGGTACACACCGCATCGTACGCTGGTCCGCATAGGACGCTTCAGCATGCAGCTTTATTTTAATGCGCGTGCGCACGAGGGGCGACCCGTCAGCAGAGTCGGACTACGCTGCAGAACTCGGTTATCCGTTATGTGCCTTGAGATAATCACTCCGATGCTTCTGGCGCAGCATACGGAGGGCTTTTCCCTTGACCAGTTGGACACGCTCACGGGTCAGCTCAAAGCGCTGCCCGATCTCTTCCGGCGTTTACGGATGCTCGTGGCCTATGCGAAAGTAGAGCCGCGTGAATTCCGCTTCTTTGGCTTCCAGCACGCTTAACGCATTTTCGATGTCGGTTGTGTCCGACTCGTCGAGCACCGCGTCGTCTGGCACGACGAATTCGCTGCTCGGCATAGGATCCAACAGGCTATTGTCGTCATCCTCGTTTAAGGGCGCGTTCATGGAAAAGTACTGCCTTGTATGCTGCATGGTTTCACGGACCTTGTCCACGCCGCTGTTGAGCTCCGCTGCTAACTCCTCGCAATTCGTGATTGCCCGGTCATGGCTTTTCGTGAGCAAAGACACATTAGCGCATACGGGGGTAGCCCCTCTGGGGTGGCAGGGCGGATGCTGCCATGCAGCACAGAAGCGGTTCGGGCCGCGCAAGGAAGGCCTCTGGGCTCTGCTCCAGAAGTGCCTTTGCCTTTCTGCTACACAGGATCGTATGCTTGACTGGCCATGGGTATCCGTCATGTTTCCACTCAGGTGTACATTCGGCATGGGCTGCTTCTCATTGATGCGATTCTCCACGTCTCAGCGCGCAGCACAGGTCTTCGTACGCGTGACGCGCATCGTAGGCGCGTCGCCCGGGCAACCACTCCGCTTTGGCCACCACACGCCGGGCGCAGCGTCAACTCTTGAGCATGCAGTATTGGACACTGTTGAAACGCCGGCTGGCCGAACCATAGTGGCCTCCACCCATGCGTCCACCACGGCGACATAGTCGGGGGTCAGCCATTCGGGAGCGTGCAGGTCATGCTCGCCGCCACGTTGGCATTCTTGCGGATCTTGCGCCCGAGATCGGGTTGCCAGAGCAGCAGCGCATTGAGTGCCGTTTCCTCGCCGCTCAGCACCCGATTCAGGGCCATACGGTCGTGGTTGAGCTGCGCAGGCACCACGTCCGGCTCATAGCACCAGAAATCGTGACGGCGTGGGGAAATGTACTTCCCTTGCGCGCCGCAGCACAAGGGTTTCATACTGGCTTCTTTCAACGCCCAACAAGGGATCGGCGTACAGGGCGATAATTTCCTGTTGTGCTGCATCTGTCGCTGCCTTGTACCCTTGCCACCACTCTAGCACTTCTACTTGGTCCAGCGAGCAGCCCATACCGCCAAGCAATATCACCACGCCATCCGACAATAGAGCCTCCATCAATAACACTGGCTCACCGGTCTTTGCATCGGTTACGTCACTGGTCGGAATCTCCAGATTCAAGAGAGAAGCGTTGGCATTATCCGCATCGGCGGCTTTGCGGGTGCCCATTTGTGCCGTGACCAGTCCCCATCCGGCAAGGCACACAAGCAGCATGCCGGCGAATGACCCGATAAACCAGAGAGACTTTGTCATGGACTCCCGTACTGGACGAAGTACCTAATTGAGCAAGACCCCTCACCCAAATGAACCTGAGCGGTATCGTGAATAGCCCTCACTCCGTCACCTCGTCATTTGGCGCTTCAAATGGACTGAATCGCCAGAGCTCAAGCATTCTATTGCCAACCTCGCCCGACGGAAGTGGTTCATGGTCTCCTAGCACATAGAGAGAGCCATGCTTGGCCAGTATGAAACGCAGATCTGTCACGGTACTCACACTGGTTTGAATCTCCGTATTGACTATGTTAAGTGGCACCCCGGCTCGTGAGGACTCAAACGTAACCAACCGGTGGGTCTCATCGAGGTCAAAGAGGCCGCTCGAATAGGTTGCCTCACGCGACAGCTCCCTCAAGTCGTCTATGTAGGCGGACATGTTTTTGGTCTCCATCACATCACGTTGGGGAGGACGAAAGAACGTCGGCCGATGAATCACCGGGGTATTACCAGGCCAAAGAGGTTCACCGTCACTGCTCTCTGGATAGCGATAGAAGACGCCGTGATCAAAGCAGGCTATCTGATGTCCTATCCGGCCCATGTTTACGGTCGTTACTCCTGGGAACTGGGGTTTCCTGAGATCATAGTCCCGAATAATGCCCGATTCAACAGAATAGGCATAGATCTTAGGGGTCGGTAGTTTGGGTTCCAGAAAGTAGGCAGAACCCCGCCACTCGCAGAATGAGGCGCGATTGGTAGGCAGATCAAGCAGCCGCTTCTCGCAAGATCCGTCTGCATTGAAGGCGTAGATCCCGCTTGATGTAGTGGCAATCATTCCGCCACCCTCAAGAAACCGGGCACTGAGCAGCCACCCACTATCTTCCGGATTGCACTGCTCGGCAGTGAATGTGCGGACGTGATTGCCAGAAGCCGTAAAGACATGGAGTGCCTTCGATACGTCGTCCGTTATCAGGAAGTCGCCCTGGTCGGACACATCCACAAAGCGCATCGTGCCAATGAGCACCGAAGCATCAAAGCGGACGGTGTCTACGGGCCTGAAGAGGTCTTCGAACTCCATGAAGTTCGAATCAACCACGCGGTAGGACAGCCCCGCAGGCTGGCATGCCACAACGCATGCCAGCCATAGGAAACAAGCCCCCAGAGCGAGCCTGGGCTGCCCAGTCACAGGCCAGGCCGGTCCAGCCCACATCAGCCCCTGCGTTGCACCACACCTGTTCCCCGTCACATCTACCTGTGCACGCACTAGCGTACTGGCAGGTCTTGGTGCTGTCCTTTTCGACTTGCTGTTGAATTCGAGAGTTGGCATGGATTTGGCTTGTCCACAATCTTCATGCGGTAGCAGCGCAGATGCGAAGACCAGCTCGGCGCACCACGCACCTACTACGATGTAGCCGAGTTCCCCGTTCAGTGCGAGAATAACGATAGTTGGCGAGACATCGACGAGAGTGGCGGGCGCAGTGCACGGCAGCGCAGTAGAACGACACGCGCTTAATTGTGCGAGTCCATATGCGGAGTTAACCCGGCGCCGGCGCTTTGGGGAAGCGCCGAGGAGAAGTGTGTAATGCGGGGTGGTCACCCCTAGGCGCTATCCAGTATGCTGATTAGATGAATTTGCAGGAGATTGTCTAAAAAGGAAGTACCGGATGACGAGTCCAAAACTGTTTGTTTGGGACAAAGAGGATGTGAGGGCGTCATTTTGCTGGCTCCTCCCAGTTCGCAATGCAATTGGCCACAGTCGCCCTCTGCGCCGTGCTGATGTGCTGACCTTGCGCAGCGCAGCCGCCAGGCTATTCGCTGCCACTTCGGTGCAAGTGGCAAAACATGGCGGACGTGACCTCCTTCGCTGGCACTTGCCTTCGAACCTGTCGACGGCAGAAACCTGAATCAGCGCCGACTGCGCTGCAACAGCGCAAAACGGCGCGCGGGAGCACTCCCAGTGACAGCTGATCCACTATCAGCCGTTTGAATTTTCGCTACTGATCTTGGCCGTTCATCAATCCAAAAGTGGTCAAGTTGCGGGTATCACAAAGTGGCTCTACCCCTCTTTTAGTGGGTAAGCTCACCTGCGGACGCTTTCGGGGTATAGATCTAGGCCTCCGAGGTGAAAGTAAATGGCATTAGCAAATCGCCATTTGTTGCGGAAACCCCTACTGCGCACTTTGATTGTTTTGATCCGGCTGTTGATGCCTTCCGCAGGGCCATTGCTCACCTTCAGGATGATCGCATTGAGGATACCCCACAGGTGTGTTTTGATGGTTCTGGCGGCTGCCTTGACCGGGTCCAGCCGACACCGCATGGCCCACGACAACCATCGCTCCCAACCCTTACGCGCCCATGTGCGGTGGACATAGTGCCACAACTGCAGGGCCATTTCCTTGATAGCCAACGCGCGGGCCGTCTTCAACGTGCTGGTACGCAACCGCTGGAAGCGCGCCTTCTGCTTACCAGACATGTTGGCCGGGTGAGTCAACCAATCATACTTGGTTCCCTTGAGGTCTTCCAGGCCTTCCTTCATCAATGCCCGGTGCTCCTGGCGCCGAACCTTGTCCACGGCAGTTCCCAGACATTTCACTACGTGGAATTTGTCAAAGGCCACCTTCCGTTGCGCCTCTGGCACATGCTCCAGCGTGGCGTTGATGTAGGCCGGCCACATGTCCATGCTGACACTCTCGATGCCCTCCAGTTGCTCCAAAGTGAGCCCAGCATACCAACGCGTAAGTGTTTCTTTCTTACGGTCTTCGCCCACATGCAGCACCGTACCCGCCTTTGCATCCGAAACAATGGTGACATACGCATGGCGCTTGCGAAAAGAGGTCTCATCCACGCCAATATGGGCTACATTCCGTTCCTTCCTCCGCGCAAGGCCGCGTTGCACCGCGCGCTGCATGATCCCGTCTATCGCATTCCAGCTCACCCCCATCAGACGAGACACCGCCGATACACTCGCCTCCTGCAGCCAATCAATCACCAGCGTCTCAAACCCTGCAGTGAACCGTGACATAGGTTCCGCCCACGGAACCGACACGGTGCGCACTCCATGCTCCGGACATTCCACGCGGGGAAGTTCCGCAACCACCATGGTGCGATACTCGCACAAATCCAGGTGACGCCATTGCCGACGACGGTGGTCGTAGCCCGGAGACGCCGAGCCGCACTCCGGGCAAGGCAGCTGATGGCCGTCCTCGCAAGCTACATGAATCCGGACTTCTTGCGCCTCATGCGCAAACGTCACCTCGGAAACCTTCCAGGGAGCCTGGATGCCCAAGAGGCAACCGATATCAGTCTTTAGTTGTGACATATCGCTGCTGGGGTTAGAGAACGTGTGCGCCATCGTGTTGATGGCCTTGAAACAGACAAGAAGCGGGTATGAATCCGCATCATCTCATTTCGTTTCCCGTTGAATACAACACTGCACCCATCTAATTAGGGTAAGAGCCCACAAAGTTTAGCGGACTTGCTCGGTGCTGCCGGTCGTAGACTGGTGCACTCGGTTAGCAAGCCACTTGGTGTGATTGCCTCGACGTAGTCTTGCCCTCGTTCACTATCCAGAATTTGGAGAGAATGGGGCGGTACGCCATACCTAGCTGGAACGTGGTGGTCGCATAGCGGGGCCTTATCCGCCTTTGCGCTGGCCCGATACTGGTGTAGAAGGGGCCGGGTCAAGGGGGCGGTGATATGTGTGCGGTAAGTTCACATAATCTTCATGAGCTGGCTATCGGAAAAGGGGCCCTGGCATCTTCGACGGCTTATCAAACTGGTGTCCGCGTGCTAAGCCAGCAGTGCTGGCCGTAACGCCTGATATTGAATTCGTCGGGAGCTACCATAATCTATTTTCGCGAGCTCGCCACAAGGGCTATCGCAGAGTATCGGCATGGACTCTCCATCCGTGCGCAGGGCCCCTTTTCCCATAGCTGTTCTGTTCTCGGAAGCGTTTCGGGCATGTTTAGGCCGCAAGGGCCACCGGTGTTGGCGGCACCGTCTGCATGGCTTCCCAGAGAAAGCCCACGAGTTCGCGCGCAAGGGCCACGATGGCTTTCGTGGGCGCTTTACGCTGAATCAGGCTGCGGTATCGTTTGTGTAGTCTCCGCTGAGCCTTCCAGCTGATGGTAATCACTTCCGCAGCGCAGTGGTGCTGGCGCTGGTGCAGCGCCTGGCTACGCCGGGGGTAGTGGGTATATTTCCAGGCCGCAGAGACCAGAGCCTTGCGGGCATGGGTGTTACCGGCCTTGGTAATCGAGCCGTGCCGGGTGCGGTGGCCGGAGGAATGCTCCGAGGGCACCAATCCCAGATATGCCATCAGTGCTTTCGGGTGTGCAAAACGCCGAATGTCACCGATTTCACAAGTCAGCTGCATCGCTGTAAACAGCCCGATGCCACGGAAGGCTTGCAATACCTGCACCGTGGGCTGATAGCATGCCTTCTGTGCCTCTTCTTCGATATGTTGCTCTATCTCCCGGATCTGGGCTTCGAGCATCTGGCATTGGTTCAACAAGCTTTGCAGCGTACACGCATCAACGGGGTCAAGCGCGAGGCCTTCCAGCCACCGCCAGAATTTCTGCGTCCAGTTCTTGCCCGCCCGGTACACATACCCGCGGCTTTGCAGCAAGAGCACGGAGCGCTGCTTGGTGCGGGTCAAATCTTCGACCAGAGTAACGCGGCGGCGCACCAGCGTTCGGGCGGCAAGCAACGCCTTATCGGGGATGTGAACCGCCGTCAGTAGGCCCGCCGCGTAGTAGCGGGCCAACTTTTCCGCGTCACGACGGTCCGTCTTGACTCGATCACCGGCACGCCGTGGAATCGACGAAGGTGCAATGACCGCGCAGGCGACTCCGTCGTCACTGAGCGTTCTATAGAGCGTGTAGCCACACGAGGACGCTTCGTAACAACACCGGGGTTCGCCAAAGGAACCACGAATACGGGCCATAAGCTTACGCAGCTTGGCCCTGTCGTCGCTGGGCAGCTCCACTTCAAGACAGACCCTCTTCGAAGCCGGATCGTATACGCACGCCGCGATCGTGTCTCTATGTACGTCCAGCCCGACGAAGACCGACTTCTGAGAAGGGATGACACTTATGGTGTGGTTCATGGGGTTGTAAGGTCTATGGAGAAGGATGAAGTCCAGGCGCCTGCGCCTCACAGGCAAAATAGCCTGTGCCCCCTCTCCGGCCCCTTCTATAATATCTATTAGAATCCGTCGCTAGGTGTGCTACCCACGCGGGCAAGCCACCGCCAAGAGGCCGAAAGGCTTGCAAATCGTAGTAACAATACCTTGCAAAGGCCCTATCGGGTTGGAGATTTGACCAGTCAAGATCCATACAGACGCTTCTGTGGTAGACTGGCCAACGGGCGGGTAAGAACTTCGCCGAATTGGCCTAAAGGCCCGGGGCTGATCCTGACTTCCGCGGTTTAGATGTAAAATAGTATGAGTGATACTTGACCAACATACAATACTGAACACTACACGTGCCGATTTTGAGAGAACCCTTGAGGCTCCTCTCGATCGTAGCCGGACTTCTTAGGGGAGCTGGTCGGGGGTGGCCAGCTCGCGGGTCCTGCTGGGGTACTTTAGTCCGGCTACGCTGTAGAGCGTCCGCTGTGCTGCGGTGGCGGGGGAGGCGAGCAGATACTGCTTCAGCGTGCTGGTGTCGGTAATGAGGGAGACTTGAGCGCCGCTCAGCTCTGTCAGGATACGAGCCTCGCTGAGTGGCTCCTGGCCCGCATGCATGGTGTTGTGCTGGTAGCGCAGCAGGCGCAGCAAGGCAAAAGCGACGAAGCAAATCGCGATGTGGGCCTTGACGCGGCTGGGGGTCCAGTGATAGATGGGCCGCGTCGCCATGGTGTGCTTGAGCACGCGAAAGCCCTCTTCGATGCGCCACAGCTCCCCGTAGTACGCATAGATGTGTTGTGCTGGATGGCTTTCGCGATCCAGGCTGGTCCAAACACCGTGGAGCCCGTCAAAGCATGCGTCCCGGTCAATGGCATCCTGGTTCAGCTCCACGGCATCGCGGTCCACCTTGAGAAAGCGGCCTCGTTTGCCGCTTCCCTTAATGCCTTGCGTTAGGCGACGCTTGAGCTTCTCTACGATTCTATCACGTTCATGGACATCCTTGGCCGCCCGCTTCTTGCTGTGGCGCAACACCAGACGCTGGCCCTTTAATTGCAATTCTGTTACGCTGATATCTTCGCTGACCGCGACCCAGTCATGGGACTCAAAAAGCTCGGCCTCCATCCTGCGTGGCAAGCTGCGTAGGCGCGCCGCGACCACCCAGTCCCAACCCTGGGAGGCGAGCAGGTCCAGGTTGCCCTGGCTCAGCATCCCGGCGTCCGCAACCAAGACCACCCGGCCTATCTCAAAGCGCTCCCGCAGGGCCTTCAGTGCCGGCTTGAGCGTGCGCACATCGGTCGTGCTACCTGGAAACAACTCATATCCTATCGGCAGCCCCTCCACGCTCTGGAACAAGGCCAGAACGACCTGCACCTTCTGCGGCTTACCGTCTTTGCTGAATCCCTTCTTGCGAAGATCATCGGCCTTGTCGCTGGCGAAGAAAAGCGTGGTTACGTCGAAGAAGAGGACGTCCACCCGCTCTTGCAAGAGTCCGCGCACTTCATGCGAGACGATCGACTGCAGCCGTGCAATCCGGTCGTCATTGACCGCGTCCATCATGCGGTAGAACTTGTCCGGGTTCACTTCCACGCCATGGTGCTTGGAAAGCTTGTCACAGCACGCGCGCTTGCTGGAGCCCGGCGCGGCCAGTCGCATCAGCACGGCCTGGCGAAACAGGCGCGCCGCCATCTTTTTGCGGGCCCCGAAGACCTTCTGAAAGTGCAGCCGATCGTACAGCGCTCCGAAGACCTCGTGAAAGCCCATAGTCAGACGCTTGGTCTCCGCCAGCTTGCGTGCATCGGGTATGGGAAGCGGCTGGTCGCTCTGGCTGCTATGGCGGGCCCCTTGCACGCGTTCGGCCAGATACTCTGGTGTAGAAGGGGCCGGGTCAAGGGGGCGGTGATATGTGTGCGGTAAGTTCACATAATCTTCATGAGCTGGCTATCGGAAAAGGGGCCCTGGCATCTTCGACGGCTTATCAAACTGGTGTCCGCGTGCTGGGTCGGCAATGCCGACCGTAACGCCTGATATTGAATTCGTCGGGAGCTACCATAATCTATCTTCGCGAGCTCGCCACAAGGGCTATCGCAGAGTACCGGCATGGACTCTCCATCCGTGCGCAGAGCCCCTTTTCCCATAGCTTTTCTCGGAAGCGTTTCGGACATGTTTAGGCCGCAAGGGCCACCGGTGTTGGCGGCACCGTCTGCATGGCTTCCCAGAGAAAGCCCACGAGTTCGCGCGCAAGGGCCACGATGGCTTTCGTGGGCGCTTTACGCTGAATCAGGCTGCGGTATCGTTTGTGTAGTCTCCGCTGAGCCTTCCAGCTGATGGTAATCACTTCCGCAGCGCAGTGGTGCTGGCGCTGGTGCAGCGCCTGGCTACGCCGGGGGTAGTGGGTATATTTCCAGGCCGCAGAGACCAGAGCCTTGCGGGCATGGGTGTTACCGGCCTTGGTAATCGAGCCGTGCCGGGTGCGGTGGCCGGAGGAATGCTCCGAGGGCACCAATCCCAGATATGCCATCAGTGCTTTCGGGTGTGCAAAACGCCGAATGTCACCGATTTCACAAGTCAGCTGCATCGCTGTAAACAGCCCGATGCCACGGAAGGCTTGCAATACCTGCACCGTGCGCTGATAGCATGCCTTCTGTGCCTCTTCTTCGATATGTTGCTCTATCTCCCGGATCTGGGCTTCGAGCATCTGGCATTGGTTCAACAAGCTTTGCAGCGTACACGCATCAACGGGGTCAAGCGCGAGGCCTTCCAGCCACCGCCAGAATTTCTGCGTCCAGTTCTTGCCCGCCCGGTACACATACCCGCGGCTTTGCAGCAAGAGCACGGAGCGCTGCTTGGTGCGGGTCAAATCTTCGACCAGAGTAACCCGGCGGCGCACCAGCGTTCGGGCGGCAAGCAACGCCTTATCGGGGATGTGAACCGCCGTCAGTAGGCCCGCCGCGTAGTAGCGGGCCAACTTTTCCGCGTCACGACGGTCCGTCTTGACTCGATCACCGGCACGCCGTGGAATCGACGAAGGTGCAATGACCGCGCAGGCGACTCCGTCGTCACTGAGCGTTCTATAGAGCGTGTAGCCACACGAGGACGCTTCGTAACAACACCGGGGTTCGCCAAAGGAACCACGAATACGGGCCATAAGCTTACGCAGCTTGGCCCTGTCGTCGCTGGGCAGCTCCACTTCAAGACAGACCCTCTTCGAAGCCGGATCGTATACGCACGCCGCGATCGTGTCTCTATGTACGTCCAGCCCGACGAAGACCGACTTCTGAGAAGGGATGACACTTATGGTGTGGTTCATGGGGTTGTAAGGTCTATGGAGAAGGATGAAGTCCAGGCGCCTGCGCCTCACAGGCAAAATAGCCTGTGCCCCCTCTCCGGCCCCTTCTATAATATCTATAGGAAACAAGGAAGGCTGTCTCTCTTCCAGGAGCCGCAGCTTCGCCCGGTGCGCCAACCGCACCAGCGCCTCCAGCAGCGGCCCTTCAGGAGCAGAGCCCATATGCTTGACGATCCGCTGCCGCGGTCCCTTGCCGGGTACGCGGGTTGATTCGACAATCTGTACGCTAACGTTCTGGGTGGTCTTGCGTCGGACGGTACGGACGAACATGCTGAGCGCGGGATGGCTGCGAGTATCGCTACACCCTAAGGTACATCAGCATCTTAACAATGTCAAGCACTAAATAGTACTGAACACTACAAATCAACATTGCCCGAATCGACACGGCCCGCGTGATGCCCTGGCACATGTTTTGGGGGTCACATCCAACACTGCACACTACCGCCCTTGGTGTATCAACGCACGCCAGGAGTACCACAATGGATCGATTAGCCCTAGAAAAGCGCAAAAAGAGGCCCAAATCGGGCAATGAAGCCCCCAATGCGGCTAATCCACACGTAGTCTCAACACCTCAGGATGAATCGACCAATGATCGATTCAGCGCCTCATCTTGGCTGGCGGCGGAGCCCCTCCCTCGGCGAAACCGCGGAAGTCGGGAATACCTTGCAAAGGCCCTATCGGGTTGGAGATTTGACCAGTCAAGATCCATACAGACGCTTCTGTGGTAGACTGGCCAACGGGCGGGTAAGAACTTCGCCGATTTGGCCTAAAGGCCCGGGGCTGATCTTAATACTTAAGGCAGCACATTGCTGCCCGACTAGCTGACTTTCGCGTCCTCCGCTGCCAGGAATCGCTCCGCATCAATCGCGGCCATGCAGCCTGTGCCGGCAGCAGTGACCGCTTGACGGTAAACGTGGTCCTGCGCGTCGCCGCTTGCGAAGATGCCGTTAATGTTGGTACGGGTCGAACGCGGCTCCGTCACCAGGTAGCCCTGGTCATCCATCTCCAACCAGCCTTTGAATAGCGAAGTGTTGGGCGTGTGACCGATCGCTACAAAAAAGCCGCCTACGGGCAGGTCCCGCTCCTGTCCCGAGTGCACGTTTCGGAGCCGAACGCCATTCACCTCGTTCTCTCCGAGGACATCGACCACCGTCGTGTTCCAGAGGATTTCAATCTTATCGTTATCAAAGACGCGCTGCTGCATAATCTTTGACGCGCGCAGGGCATCTCGCCGGTGAAGCAGCGTTACCTTCGTGGCAAAGCGTGTCAAGAAGAGCGACTCCTCCATCGCCGAATCGCCGCCGCCGACTACGGCCAGGTCCACGCCCCGAAAGAACGCCCCATCGCACGTGGCGCAAGCCGACACGCCCCGGCCCAGCAGCCGTTTCTCGTTTTCTAGGCCAAGGTACCTGGCGCTGGCGCCCGTAGCGATGATGACCGCGTCCGCGAGCATCGGAAGCTCGTCGTCTACCACTAGACGGAATGGACGTTCAGACAAATCCACGTGCGTCACGATGCCTGGACGAATGTCTGCTCCGAAGCGCGCGGCCTGGCGCTGAAAGTCCTCCATCATCTCGGGCCCCATCACACCGTCTGCATACCCGGGGTAATTCTCAACATCGGTGGTCGTCGTCAACTGCCCACCGGGCTCAAGGCCGATCAGCACCACGGGACTAAGGTTGGCGCGCGCCGCGTAGAGAGCTGCCGTATAGCCCGCCGGGCCCGACCCAGTGATGACCAAGCGGTGCCGCTCGGCGTCCGAAAACTCAACGTGTGTCGGGAGTTCGTTCATAGTCAGGGGTCATTCTGGGCATGCGCGCAGCGCTGCCAAGCCGGCACCGATTTCAACCGTAGTGGGGAACGGCCCAGGCGCATCCGTCGCATCAGTAATCTCGGCGGCCTGCCCGCAGATACAATCGCTGCTCCGCTACGCCGCCTGACCCACCAGGTTGTCGAGGCGCTTGGTCAGCTCTCGCTTCGAAACCGCACCGATGACCTGATCCACCACCTTGCCCTGGTCAAAGAAGAGCAACGTCGGGATCGATCGGACGTTGTAATGCATCGGTAGCACTTGATTGTGGTCGACATTGACCTTGGCCACCCTAGCCCTATCTTCATACTCCTCCGCCACCGCTGCGATGGTCGGCGCAATCGCACGGCACGGGCCGCACCAGGCTGCCCAGAAGTCTACCAGAACCGGCACCGGGGATTCCAGCACTTCCGCCTTAAACGTGGCGTCTGTAACCTCAATGTATTTTGCTGCCATAATGGTCTCCATTTATCAAA
Source organism: Rhodothermales bacterium (assembly GCA_965262785.1). Classification (GTDB taxonomy): domain Bacteria; phylum Bacteroidota; class Rhodothermia; order Rhodothermales; family Bin80. The sequence continues at coordinate 883,362 of OZ253559.1, read as the reverse complement.
ATGTGTGTTTCGCGTGGTGGAGTCCTTCCAACATGTCACGCGTGTTGCTGTTTCTAGAAAGAACAGTGCCCATGCCATCAGTGGCAGATGCCTGCGGTCATTCGCCGCCCATTTGTCGCACTATCGCCTGGTCATATACGCGATGGAGCACTTCGACGGCCTCCCGTATGACAATTCCGCCGTTTAGCTTGATTTCAAGCGGTCCCCGAGTGACATGACCAATGGGGTGCGCCTGCGCACCTATGTTCACAAGGGTTTGTTTGACTGCATTCTCGGCGCCTGCACGTGTCGTGAACACGATGCGCGACTGCGCCTCTCCAAAAAGCAGCGCATCAAGCCGGTAAGGCTTGGCAACGACTAAGTCGACGGTCGCCCCCAGCATCCCCGAAAAGACTGCCGCTTCCGCCAGGCACACAGCTAAGCCGCCGTCGGAAATGTCATGCGCACTCCGCACCAGCTGTGCGTGAATGAGGCGTAACATTGCATCCTGAACGGCCTGTTCTTCGCTCAGGTCAAGGTGTGGCGCATGGCCAGCCGTCAGCCCGTGGGCAAAGGCCAGGTATTCGGTACCGCCCAGGTCACTTGCAGCCGCCCGATGCGCCCATGCGCGCGGCGTCAACAGATACACGACATCGCCCTTGGCCTGCAGCGCTGCCCCTGTGCCGTGTGCCTTAAGGTCCTCGACCAGTCCCAGCATTCCGATGGTGGGCGTAGGAAACACTGCGCCGTCTGGGTTTTCGTTGTAGAAGGACACGTTGCCTCCCGTAACGGGCGTTCCAAGTGCGCGGCACGCATCACTCATGCCGCCGACGGCCTCCTTGAATGTCCAGTAGACTTCCGGCTTGTACGGATTGCCGAAGTTCAGGCAATTGGTGATTGCCAAGGGCCGCCCACCCGAGCAGACCACATTGCGAGCCGATTCTGCCACCGCGATCTGGCCGCCGCGACGCGGATCCAGGTAGACATAGCGACCATTGCAATCCGTCTTGACCGCCAGCGCTTTGGGCGAACCCTTAAGCCGTACCAGAGCGGCATCACTGCTTCCCGGGCCCTGGACTGTGCCCGTGCGCACCATGGTGTCGTACTGCTCATAGACCCAGCGTTTGGAGGCGATGTTGGGCGATGCGAGAAGGGTCGCCAGCGCATCCGTTGCCGTGGTCGCATCGACATCCGGGGGTGCGTCAAACTTGTGCACGACATCCAGGTAGCCTGGCCGGCGCGCCGCACGATGGTACACAGGTGCGCTGCCACCCAGCACCAGGTGCTCTGCCGGGACGTCCGCCACCAGCTGCCTCCCATGGTACACCTTCACACGCCCACCGTCGGTGACCGTCCCGATAGCCACCGCGTGCAAATCCCATTTTTCAAAAATCGCTTCAAGGTCTGCTTCGCGACCGGGCGCGCAGTTGACGAGCATGCGCTCCTGGCTCTCGGACAGCATAATTTCGTAAGCGCTCATGCCTGGCTCGCGCACCGGCACAAGGTCCAGGTCCAGGTCCATGCCCACGCCGCCCTTGGCACTCATCTCGCACGAGGAACAGGTCAAGCCCGCGGCTCCCATGTCCTGAATGCCCGAGACGACGCCCTCACTGATCGCTTCCAGCGTTGCTTCCAGTAGAAGCTTCTCTGTGAAGGGGTCACCAACCTGGACGCTTGGTCGCCTCGCTTCGCTTTCCTCTGAAATCTCTTCCGAAGCAAAGGTGGCTCCGTGAATACCGTCGCGCCCGGTGGCCGAGCCGACGATATATATGATGTTGCCAACTCCGGCGGCCGTCGCGCTGGCTGTGCGCCCCGCCTTCACCACCCCCACACTCATGGCATTTACCAGAGGGTTGCCTTCGTACGACGGATCGAAAAACACCTCACCTGCTACCGTCGGCACGCCAAAGCTGTTGCCATAGTCGCCAATGCCGCGCACCACGCCGTCAAATAGGTATCGCACGCGGGGACTTGTGAGCGCTCCAAAGCGCAGTGAATTAAGTGCACAGATGGGGCGGGCTCCCATAGTGAAGATGTCGCGATGGATTCCCCCAACCCCGGTCGCTGCACCTTGGTATGGTTCTACAGCCGACGGGTGGTTGTGGCTTTCAATCTTAAACGCCACAGCTAGCCCGCCCCCGATGTCCACAAGTCCTGCGTTCTCATCGCCTGCGCCTACCAAGAGCGCCTCTCCCTCGCGCGGCAGCGTCTTCAGCACCGTGATAGAGTTCTTGTAGGAGCAGTGTTCACTCCACATCACGGAATAGATGCCCAGCTCGGTGTACGTAGGCGTTCGGCCCAGACGCTCCGTGATCCAACCGTATTCCTCTGCCGTTAGCCCATGCTCTATAGCGATCGCTTCGTTTACGGCAGGGTGCGTGGAAACGCGCATGTGTGTAGGGTAGTCTCTGGCGCGGCAAGATACGCGCGCCAGTGGATATCGGCGGGCGTGCTTTACGGGACTGGGCCAGTTATACTCTTGATGCCCGCGGAATATGCCAAGTGCGCGTATTCGAATTGCATTGGTCCGAGCGGATTGTGTAGGTCGCGCGACGAGAGCTGATGTGGGCTGTTTCACCCCTTCGAGCACCTTTGTTCCTCTCGGCTAGGGCGCTACGTCCCCTGGCGCAGCAGTCAGCTGTTTGATTCGGAGCTGCTCCTAATCCTCAAGCTTATACACCACAACCGCATGACTGCCGGTCCGGTCCACAGCGTATACCCTGCCCCCTCTGATCGCCTGCAGGCGAATTCCAGGGGGTGCGGTAAGGGTGCCGCGAACTCTGCTATCGGTATCTAGCAAGAGCCACTCCGTGGCCGCCGTGACTGCGGACCTTGTGGTCTTGAACCAGACCTGGCCCAAATCGTCTACCAGGAAATCGTCGTAGGCGGGCTTGGTGTCATGCCGGTCGGACTGCAGGACTGCGTCTCTGATAAATGACCCTCTGCCTTCGAGCCACTTGTCTATGTCGGCAGCGGTAACTGAAACGGGCTCATGCTCAAGGCTGATTGACCCGCGGGTTAATCCCGTGGCATCAATAATGGCTATATCCAGTGACTCATTCCACCCCGTGTACACGCTTTGGCCTGGGCCCATGCGAACAAATGGCGCGCGGCCAAACGGAACACTCAGAGAAGAGGCGCCGGACGGGCCCGTGGCAATGAATTCTTCAAGGGCTGGCAGGGTGATCAGGGGCGTCCCCTTGATGCGGCCTTGTCGATCTACCACCACCACGCGTGTTTCAACCTCCATTTCCTCGCCTGACCTTCCCCAAAACGGCAGTAAGTAGTTGAATACAAACCCAGCGTTGGCCACGCCTATGAATCGGTTCGGGCTGTACTGGACATCGCGCGGCACCCTGACGACATACGCCAATGCGAACGACTCGGGCTCAAAGACCGATACTCTTTCTTGCGAAAAATCATACACGTAGAGCGAATCACCCAGCCCTGCGCGCATATACCGCCCGAACTGCTTAAACTCGCCAGGACCCTCTCCAGGCTGCCCCACCACGGTCAGAAGCTCGCCGGTTGCCGAAAAGACGTAGATCTTGGCCTCCTGAGTTTCTCCCACGAAGATGCGGCCAGCGCCGTCCACCGTGACAAAACCGTCGATCCAGCCAAAGAGTACGGTATCGCCTGCAGACTCGTCCCCCAGGCGCAGCATTTCCACCAGCCCTATCTGAGGCAACACGCCCGCCGCTTCCTTGTCAGTGCAGCCGGAAAGAATGGCGCCCGCCATGAGCGGTACCACCAGTAGCACACCGACCTTCAGCGCAATGCGCGTCTGCGCCAGGAGCGTTCCACCTATCAGTCCCGACGGGCGCTCGAGGGTGTGAGGAGGCTGGGGTGCGGACTGCTTTTGCTTAAATCGGTAATACATGGATCGGAAAAGGGGAGTGCGTGATCTTCCTGTGCCTTGGCACGAATGACTCCGCGGGACCTGTACGAATCGGCTCCCGCGCACGCCCGAGTCCCGAGCCCACGCGTTTGCAACTCAATCCGGCCAGCGCCCTGCAGCTGATAGCCCACGTCCGGCATCGATTCGGGCTGCCCGAAAGGTAGGGCGCACGCGCAGCATTTGAAAGGCTTATGCGCGTGTTCACGGCTTCTTTTGTCCGGCGCCTTTGGAATTCCGTGCAGGTATGGTCATCTGATTGGACGGTGGCCGGACTTGAGTCCAAAACCGGCTCTTGCACGCGACATCCCGCTCAAGCGGCGCCGGAGCCAGGTCCGCTTACTGCTGAAGGAGGCCAAATCGTTGACTCCACACTTCAGGCTTGAAGCCCACCAGAAAAGGCTTGCCATCCACCTCCACTACCGGGCGCCGGATCAGCATGGGGTCCGTCGCAAAAGCACTAGTCCATTCCTCGCCCTCCCAGGATTGCCGGTCGGCGGGCAGTGCTCTGTATGCACGACCGCTGGTATTACGAAGGGGCCGGTAGCCAAATACGTCGACCCACATCGCTATGCGCTCCGCGCCGGGCGGGGTGCTTCTAAAGTCTACCCAGTAGTGCGAATGGCCGGCTGAGTCAAGCCACCGCCGCGCCTTCTTTACGGTACCGCAGGAAGAAATACCGTAAACCGTGATCCGTGCCATATGACTAATGTGCGTGGTTCGTGTGGGAATGCGAATTATGTTGCCGAAAGGTACGACAGGTCATTGTACGCCTGAATCGGCCTTCCAAGGCCGGCTGCTGAAGACTTGCTGTCCAGACCGGCCCCGTGCCCGGGATTGCGGCTTGACTGCGCAATGGCCGCACACTCGTTCAGCCTACTTCGCTGACTGCGACGCCGCGTCGGCTGGCATTTGCGCTCCGGCATTAATGTCGGTATCCAACCGATGCCCTGCCACGAATGCTGGCTGTGAAGCATCGAATTGGTGCGGGGCGACCCCATGATCCGCACCGCAACCTACTGGCAATGCGACCTATCGCAGCGTAAACCTTGCGCCAAAGAACACGTGGCGCGTTGCTGCCGGAAAAAACTGCGGAGCTCCGAAGCCTGCGTTGCCGTACAGCAGGACCCTGTCATTGAGGACGTTGTTGACGTCCATGTAGACCTCAAGCCCCGACAATGATGACGGCTGCGCAAAGTGGTATCGAATTGACCCGTTGACCAGCGCGTGGGCATCGACCTCGTATTCCGGGTTGCTGGCACCGCTCGCGTCCTGGCCGCCGCCATTGTCCACATACTGTGCACCTGAATACAGAAGGTCTGTACGCGCTCGCAGTCCCCTCCACTCGTACGTCACCCCTACATTCGCTACCGGTGACGGAAAGCCCGCGATCGGACTGTTCGCGCGATCAACACCCTCAGGAGTCACATATTCGACAAAGTGAATAAATCGGCTCCTGCTGATGGTCGCATTGCCATACACATCCAGGCCGGGAGCCAGACGCGCCGCAGCCTCAAGCTCCAAGCCCAGGTGACGCGTCTGGTCAGCATTACCTGTACGCGGAACGCCAAACTGGTCAAGGCCACCACTAGGTACGATCTCGTCAGCGAACTGCATTAAGTATACATTCACTTCCATGCGCCAGGATGTCTGCGAAGCTCCGGCACCCAACTCGAAGTCAACCAAGCGCTCAGGCCCGACAAGCGGCGCTCCATAGTCATACGTGCCCGCGCTGGTCTGCTTAAACTGCGGCGTAGCACCGGCGCCCGCTTCTTCGCCCTCGTACAAGGATTTGTGCCGTGGCTCCCGGTTCGCCAGCGCTACGCTGGCATACGCGCTTAGCGGGCGGTCCGGGTTGACGGTTACGCCGAGGCGCGGGTTTACAAACAGATAGGGCACCCTGAAGGTGTTGCCAAAAAACGCCTCGTCGTAGGTGCGGTACCGGCGCCAGGTAAGCTGTACATCGGCCTGCACGGCCAGCCGCTCGTGCACGCGGGCAAGGTGGCTGCCAAAGGCGGAGGCCACGACCTTTTCGCCTCGCACACTATATACACGATAGTTGCTGCTTGGCCCTACCACCTCCGCCGGAAGCCCTCTTGCCTCCTGAACACGTCCCCAGCGTAGCGACTGATGCAGCCGGGCCTCCAGGCCAACTGTAGTTTCGCCGCCCCTTTGGACCCAGGTCGCGCGCGGCAACCACCCATACTGGTGCTGGTCAAGCGCCGCCCTAAAAAGCACCTGTGTATTGGGCGCCGACAGATACAAGGGCAGGGCACGCTCGTTCTTGGTCAAGCCGCGCCACTGGTCCGGTAGACGCAGGAAGTCAGCCGAGCGAAACGTACCATCAAAATCAAAATGCCCAATGCCTCCGATCCAAAACAGTGTCTGCTTAAAGAGCAGCGAAGGCTTCACGACCCATTCGTGAAGCAGCTCTGAGTGCGGCTGGTGAAACCACTCCTGATCTTGCGTGGCCGCGCTGAAGTTGTACCGACGGTCAATCTTCGTGCCGAAGACATCGGTGACCGTGGATTTGTTCGCCGCTTTGGGTATGCCTACATAGGCCAGTCCGTCAGTCTGCGGGCCACCGTAGGCCTGCAACGTTACCGTATGGCGCTCGCCGTAGCGGGTGACCCCCACAAAGTAGCGCCAAAACTTCGACCACGACCAATCCCGATACCCGTCGGAGAGCAGGTAACTATGGCGCCCGTATGCGACATATTTTCCGCCTAGAAGACCGGTGTTGCCCTCAAGCGTGTACCGCTGCGTGTTGTAGGACCCGTAGCCGATTTCAAATCTCCCGTACGGCTCTGCCTCATACGGAGAGGCAATAACGTTGATGGCCCCGCCAATGCCTGCGGAGCCATAGAATGACGAGCCCGCTCCACGCTGCAGCTGGATGTCTTTGACCGCGCCCTGCAGGTCGTAAAAGTTGATCCAGTACACGTTGTGCCCTTCTGGATCATTCTGGGGCACCCCATTGATGGCTACCGCTACGCGGCGCTGCCCAAAGCCGCGCAGCCTAAGATGGGTATAGCCAAGATCGTTGCCATTTTCGGAGTAGTAGGTGACCGACGTGCTGCGCCGCAGATTTGCCGGCAAGTCTTTCATGCCCGGGAGTAGCGCCAATTCCCGCGCGGTAACGTTGCTGTGTGTGATGGGTGACAGCTGCCGCCGTGCTCGATCAGTGCTGACCACCACCGCGGGCGTTTCCAGCGCCATTGCCGACAGCACGATGCGGAGCATGACGGGCTCCGCTGCCACCGTTAGCGGCCTCCGATGCGGCGCATATCCCAAGTAGGTAGCTACCATTAGATAGCGCCCGGGCCGAACGTTGCCAATCTCAAACCGCCCGTCGCGGCTGGTTACTGCGGCATAGCGTTCCTGACCCGTCGCTCGGTCAAACAGCTGTATTGCTGCCGCTTCCAGGAGCTGGTCCTCGTCGCCAGAAACCGTTCCCACAACCTGGGCAAGGGTTGACAGGGGTAGGGCGCACAGGCCCAAAAGCAGTGCGAAGCGTCTGATCATGGCCATAAGTCGTTGCAAACAAAAAAAGCCACCCACTATCGTGAGGCGGCTTTTAGCCATGTCGACTCGTGTTCCCTACGCCGGCATCATCCGGATCAGGTTCAAAGGGTCTAATCTCAGCCTTCCTGCCGAAGGCACCCCTATCGATGTGAGCATCGAAAAGCGACAAAGAACAGATGCCAGCCACGGTGCGGGCCCCGCCCGGATGGGTGAGGCCCTTGCACCGACCTGAGGATTCCTGGCACCGTCCTACTCTCCCACCACGAAGGGCAGTACCATCGGCGCTGCGGGACTTAACGGCTCTGTTCGGAATGAGAAGAGGTGTGTCCCCCGCGCAATAAGCACCAGAAAACTCGTGTGCCAAATGCTGGCAAGAAGTCTTGACACGATGACTTCGCCTCCTAAACGCTGCTCGTGCAAACGACCTAACTGTATCAAAAAGTCAAAGGTTTAAGCCTGATGGGCTATTAGTACGGCTCGGCTGAACATGTTACCATGCGTACACCTACCGCCTATCAACGTCCTCGTCTCGAACGACCCATAGGGGAGACCTAGTCTTGCGGTGGACTTCGTGCTTAGATGCTTTCAGCGCTTATTCCTGCCGAACATAGCTACCCTGCGATGCAGCTGGCGCCACAACAGGTGCACTAGAGGTTCGTCCACTCCGGTCCTCTCGTACTAGGAGCAGATCCGCGCAAGTCTCCAACGCCCACGGTAGATAGGGACCGAACTGTCTCACGACGTTCTGAACCCAGCTCGCGTGCCGCTTTAATGGGCGAACAGCCCAACCCTTGGGACCTTCTCCAGCCCCAGGATGCGACGAGCCGACATCGAGGTGCCAAACCTCCCCGTCGATGTGAACTCTTGGGGGAGATTAGCCTGTTATCCCCGGCGTACCTTTTATCCTTTGAGCGACGGCCCATCCATAAGGAACCGCCGGATCACTAAGTCCTGCTTTCGCAC